>NZ_RQIT01000010.1 GCF_003837805.1 Bradyrhizobium sp. RP6
GAGCGCGGCCGTCAGGCCGGCTTCCACGACTATGTCGCCAAGTTCGACCGTCCCGGCCTGATCGCGGCGCTGAAGGAGCAGACCGCGGGCGCCGCCGGCGCTTCCGAGCTGAGCCGGGCCGCGGCTTAAGAGCATGATCCGGAAAAGTGTGAAGCGGTTTTCCGACAAGATCATGCTCAACCAAAACGCAGGATCAGGAGACAAGCGATGACCAGCAAGACGCAAGTAAGCGAAGGCGCCATGGTGGAATACGTCACCGCGATGATCGGCGGCCAGCTGTTCGGCCTGCCGATCTCCCGCGTCCAGGACGTGTTCATGCCCGAGCGCGTCACCCGCGTTCCCCTGTCCTCGCGCGAGATCGCGGGCGTGTTGAACCTGCGCGGCCGCATCGTCACCGTGGTCGACATGCGCGCCCGTCTCGGCCTGCCCAGGGCCGAGGACGGCAAGGTGCCGATGGCGGTCGGCGTCGACCTGCGCGGCGAATCCTATGGCCTCTTGATCGACCAGATCGGCGAGGTGCTGCGCCTGCCCGAGGACGGCAAGGAGGAGAACCCGGTCAACCTCGACCCCCGCATGGCCAAGCTCGCCGGCGGCGTCCACCGCCTCGACGGCCAGCTCATGGTCGTCCTCGACGTCGATCGCGTCCTCGAGCTCGCACCCGAGATGATGGCGGCCTGATAGGGCGGCGCTGCCGCCGACGGACTTGCAACTGGAAGTGCCCCCGCAAAGGGGAGGAAGCAGAGGTTCACATGCGAACTTGTCTCGTCGTTGACGATTCCAGCGTCATCCGCAAGGTTGCGCGCCGGATCCTGGAGGGCCTCGACTTTCAGATCCTCGAAGCCGAAGATGGTGAGAAGGCGCTGGAGGCTTGCAAGCGCGGGCTGCCCGATGCGGTGCTGCTCGACTGGAACATGCCGGTGATGGACGGCTACGAATTCCTCGGCCATCTCAGGCGCATGCCCGGCGGCGACCAGCCCAAGGTGGTGTTCTGCACCACAGAGAACGACGTCGCGCATATCGCGCGCGCGCTGCACGCCGGCGCCAACGAATACATCATGAAGCCGTTCGACAAGGACATCGTGACGGCGAAATTCCAGGAAGTCGGCCTGATCTGAGCGATCGTCCGGAGGGCGAACGGATCCTTCGGAGCTAGTTTTCAACTGAACCGTTTCAGTCTGTGTTGGTGAGTAATGAGTGTTGCGTTCGCAGGTAATTCGACCACGGGCTCGCCGCGCGAAGCCGGGCCTCTGCGGGTGATGATCGTCGACGACTCCGTCGTCATCCGCGGTCTGATCTCGCGCTGGGTCGGTGCCGAGCACGACATGGAGGTCGCGGCCTCCTTGCGCACCGGGCTCGAGGCGGTCAACCAGCTCGAGCGCATCAACCCCGACGTTGCCGTGCTCGACATCGAAATGCCCGATCTCGACGGCCTTTCGGCGCTGCCGCAGCTGCTGGCGAAGAAGCGCGATCTCGTCATCATCATGGCCTCGACGCTGACCCGCCGCAACGCGGAGATCAGCTTCAAGGCGCTGTCCCTCGGCGCGGCCGACTACATCCCGAAGCCGGAGTCGACGCGCGAGGCATCGGCCGCCGATATCTTTCACCACGACTTGATTCAGAAGATCCGCCATCTCGGCGCGCGGCTGCGTCGCAAAGCTGCGGTTGCGAGCCCGCCGCTGGCGCCCGCAAGCCCGGCTCCGGCCGCGCGCGGTCCTGTTGCGCGGCCTGCCGTACCTGTGCCCGCTCCAGCCGTGCATGCCCCGTCAGGATCGCTGTCGACGCGTCCGTTCTCGACCCAGGCGCCGAAGGTGCTGTTGATCGGTTCCTCGACAGGCGGTCCTCAGGCGCTGATGTCGCTCGTCACCGAGCTCGGCCCGGTCATCGACCGCTTCCCGGTGCTGATCACCCAGCACATGCCGCCGACCTTCACCACCATCCTTGCCGAGCATCTGGCCCGCTCGAGCCGCCGGCCGGCGAGCGAGGCAGTCGACGGCGAGCCGGTGAAGGCGGGACGGATCTACCTGGCGCCCGGCGGCAAGCACATGCGCGTCGTGCGCAGCGGCGCGGATGTCGCGATCTCGCTCGATGACGGGCCGGCCGTCAATTTCTGCAAGCCCGCGGTCGATCCGCTCTTCACCTCGGCCATCGACGTCTGGCATGGCAATATCCTCTCCGTGATCCTGACGGGCATGGGCTCGGACGGCATGCGCGGCGGCAAGGACATCGTCGCCGCCGGTGGCAGCGTCATCGCACAGGACGAAGCCTCCAGCGTGGTCTGGGGCATGCCGGGGGCGGCGGCCAATGCCGGCATCTGCGCGGCGATCCTGCCGCTCAACCAGATCGGCGCCAAGGTCAACCGTCTGTTCGCGGGAGACCGCTCGTGACGCCGACGGATTACGACTATCTGCGCAAGTTCCTGAAGGAGCGCTCCGGCCTCGATCTCTCGGCCGACAAGCAGTACCTGGTCGAAAGCCGGCTGCTGCCGCTCGCCCGAAAGGCAAGCCTATCAGGCATCCCCGATCTCGTGCTGAAGATCAGGAACGGCGACGGCCGGCTTGCGACCGACGTGGTCGAAGCGATGACCACGAACGAGACTTTCTTCTACCGCGACAAGATTCCGTTCGACCATCTGCGCGAGACCATCCTGCCGGGCCTGATCCAGGCCCGCGCGGCGCGCAAGAGCTTGCGGATCTGGTCGGCGGCGTCGTCGACGGGGCAGGAGCCTTATTCGATCGCAATGTGCGTGAAGGAGATGGGCGCGGCCCTCGCCGGCTGGCGCATCGAGATCGTCGCCACCGATCTGTCGCAGGAGGTGCTGGAGAAGTCCAAGGCCGGCGTTTACAGCCAGTTCGAGGTGCAGCGCGGCCTGCCGATCCAGCACCTGATGAAGTACTTCACGCAAGTCGGCGAGCTCTGGCAGCTCAATGCCGACATTCGCGCGATGGTGCAGTTCCGCCAGCTCAACCTGTTGCAGGACTTCTCGCATCTCGGCACGTTCGACGTGATCTTCTGCCGCAACGTGCTGATCTATTTCGATCAGGACACCAAGGCGGTGATCTTCGAGCGGATGGCGAAGGCGATGGAGCCCGACGGCGCGCTGCTGCTTGGCGCTGCCGAGTCCGTCGTCGGCATCACTGATGCGTTCCGCCCCATGACCGACCGTCGCGGTCTCTATCAGCTCAATACCGCGCGCTCGGGCCGGCCGATGGGCGGATTGATGCCGCCGATATTGAAGGTGGCAGCGGCGAGGTGAGCTCTCCATCATTCCGGGCTCGCGACTTTGTCGCGCCCGGAACGACGAGCCCTCACAAAATCGCATGTGGCAGAAACCGCGAACCGTTTCCCGTGATCGGACTTTCGTCCTCGCGGATCGAGAGGCCGCACGGCTCGTGGTTCACCAGCCAGCTTCCCACCACCGGATAGAAGCCGGAGAAGTTCGGAAGCGGTGACAATGACTGGCGCACGAAACCTTCGGCGCCATAGGGACCCGCTTGCTCGTCGAGCGGCATTCCGCCGGACACCAGCGTGACGTTGGCGCCTTCGCGCGACAGCAGAGGCTTGCGGACGTAGGACGTTCCGAGCTCCGCGGCGCGCGGATCGTCCTCGAAGAAGGCCGGCAGCAGATTGGGATGGTTCGGAAACATCTCCCAGAGCAGCGGCAGGATGCCCTTGTTGGAGAGCACCGCCTTCCACGGCGGCTCGATCCAGCGCGTGGTTGCGTCCTTGAGCTTGGCACCGAACGCGTCCTGGAACATCCACTCCCAGGGATAGAGCTTGAAGGCGAGCGCAATGTCGCCATCGTCGAGATCGACGAAGCCGCCAGTCTCGTCGCGCCAGCCGACGTGCTCGATGTCAAGCAGCGTGGTCGAGAGCCCCGCCTGGCGCGCGGCGTCTTCGAGATAGGCGAGCGTGCCGGCGTCCTCGTCGTTGCCGGTGGTGCCGGTGAGGTGGACGTGACGGCCGGCCGCGATCTCCTTCCATGCCGCGATCAGCCGCTCGTGGATGGAGTTGAACTGATCGGCGCGGGCCGGGATGATGCGGCGTTCGATCGCCTGTTCGAGCCAGGTCCATTGAAACACCGCGGCCTCGAAGATCGAGGTCGGCGTGTCCGCGTTGTATTCGAGCAGCTTTGCCGGCGCCTTGCCGTCGAACTTCAGATCGAGCCGGCCGTAAAGGCTGCGGTCGTCGCGTTCCCAGCTCTCTGCGATCAGGCTCCAGAACGCTTCCGGGATCTTCAAGCGCCGCAACTGGCGCTCGTCGCCGATGACACGGCCGGCAAGCTCCAGACACATCGCCTCGATCTCGCCGGTCGGCGTCTCGATGCCGCGCTCGATCTCGTCGAGCGTGAAGCCGTAATAGGCGCTTTCGTCCCAATAGCGCTCGCCGTCGATGGTGTGGAAGGAAAAGCCGCATTGCTCGGCGGTCTGCCGCCAGTCGTCGCGCTCGGGGCAGGTGATGCGCTGCATGTTATTGCCTGCGCACGATCTCCGCGCAAACGCGTTTCGCGTTCGTCGCGATGGAAAACCGGTGGCCACTTTTCCGGATCATGCGCTAGCCGCCGCCGGAGAAGCCATGGCCGAACGAGCCGAAGCCGCCGCGGCTCACGCTATGGGAGCCCGAGTCGGACGACGTTCCCGTCGAGGAGTGGCTCGAGGAATCGCTGCTGAAGAAGCTCGATCGTGACGACCAGCGCGAGCTGCTGCCGCCTGACGAACTGCTGCTGCATGTCGTCGTCGTCTGGCCCGGTACGGCGCCGGGAGAAGGCTCGCAGGTCTGCCGCGGCATCAGCGTGTAGGCGGTGGTGCCCACCGCGATCGTGCCCATCACGAGGAGGGCGACATGGCCGGAGCGCTTCACCGGAGGCCGCGGCGGCGGCTCGGCCACCGGCCGGCGCTTGCCGAACTCCTTTTTGGCAGGTTTGTCGGCCATCTCAGTAGATCATGCTGGCGGCGTTGAGGAGCCCCGCGGCGAGCGAGGACAGGCCGAGCCAGATCGCCGGGGCAAGCTCGCCGGCGGAGATCCGCTCCGACAGGCTGGGGACCGGGACCTTGACGAGGAAGAACACGATGACCTGCACGACCAGCGCGATCGTCGCCCAGATCAGGCAGTCCAGCACGTTGGCCGAATGCGCGATGGCGCTCACCAGCGGTGCCACGAAGCCGAGAAGGCTGAGGCCGAGCGCGATGGCCGCGGCCGGTTCGTTGTCGCGGATGAGCTGGAACTCGTTATGTGCCGTGATGCGGGTGTAGACGAACAGATAGGCCACGATCGCGATCAGCCCGGTGCAGAAATAGACCAAGAAGGCGGGCAGGCCGGCGAGTGATTGCAGGATCATCGTTCCCCCATTGTGCAGCGACCATTCGTCGGCAGGGGAAGGGTAGTGGTTCAAACGTTAGAGAGGGATGAAGTCGTATCAGCAGCGGCTGCCGCACCGATTTCGCAAGCAAGCGGGAGAGGGAGAATACGCCCCAAAAACAAAAACCCCGCCATTCGCGGCGGGGTCCAGGCTGGGAGGAGCGAGCCTCATGGGCTCGCGACGTAACCCAGGAGATCAGGCGGGAATGCGCTCTTCGTGCTCGTGCGGCTCGCGCAGCACGTAGCCGCGGCCCCACACGGTTTCGATGAAGTTGCGGCCTTCGGAGGCGTTCGCCAGCTTCTTGCGCAGCTTGCAGATGAAGACGTCGATGATCTTCAGCTCCGGCTCGTCCATGCCGCCATAGAGGTGGTTGAGGAACATTTCCTTGGTGAGGGTCGTGCCCTTGCGGAGCGAGAGGAGCTCCAGCATCTGATATTCCTTGCCGGTCAGATGCACGCGCTGGCCGCCGACTTCCACCGTCTTGGTGTCGAGGTTGACGACGAGGTCGCCGGTCTGGATGACCGACTGGGCGTGGCCCTTGGAGCGGCGCACGATCGCGTGGATGCGGGCCACCAGCTCGTCCTTGTGGAAGGGCTTGGTCATGTAGTCGTCGGCGCCGACGCCGAGACCCTTGACCTTGTCCTCGATGCCGGCGAGGCCGGAGAGGATCAGAATCGGTGTCTTGATCTTGGAGACCCGGAGCTGCTTGAGCACGTCATAGCCGGACATGTCGGGCAGGTTGAGGTCGAGAAGAATAATGTCGTAATCGTATAGTTTACCGAGATCGACGCCTTCTTCCCCCAAATCGGTCGTGTAGACGTTGAAGCTCTCCGACTTCAGCATCAGCTCGATCGACTGCGCGACGGCGCTGTCATCTTCAATCAGCAAAACGCGCATGCCAGTTCCCCATAGTCGCCGCTCCTGGGCGTCAGGTCGGCCGCATTCGCGGCACTCAACAAAACGCCTTTGAACAACTGATTCGGATCCTGACGACAGATGGTTAACAAACTCTGATTCTGGAACGCAAGTCCCTACGGTGCAATTTTTGTCGAATCGCCCTAAGGTCTTGCGTATGAAGCAGCTTTCGTTACCCGATTCCGTTCAAGCTCCACTTTAAGAGACGGGCCTAACCGACTCCCGCGACTCAGCCTTCTTCTGAAGGGGAGTCACGCTCAGTCACAAAGACAGTGACGCAATGATTAATGATGCGGGTAAACACGAGGTTAAGCGCCGTTCAGAAATGTGGCGAAACTTAAGGCTTTCACCGTGAAGAAGGCGACCACGTCATGAAGGCCCCTCACATGAAGGCGCGCTCCCGATGAAGGCTCTTGCCGAACAGATCGGCGACATCGACGGCGTCAATATCTATGGCCGCGTGGTTGGCGTCCGCGGACTGATGGTCGAGGTGGCCGGTCCGATTCACGCGATGTCGGTCGGTGCGCGGCTCGTGATCGAGACCGGCGCCAACCGCACCATTCCCTGTGAGGTGATCGGCTTCTCCGGCAACAATGCTGTCGTGATGCCGTTCGCGGGTCTCGACGGTGTGCGCCGCGGCTGCAAGGCGGTGATTGCCAATGCCGCCAACCAAGTGCGGCCGTCCGCAGCCTGGCTCGGCCGCGTCGTCAACGCGCTGGGCGAGCCGATCGACGGCAAGGGGCCGCTGCCGCAGGGTTCTTCGCCGATGCCGTTCCGCAATACGCCGCCGCCGGCGCATTCGCGCAAGCGCGTCGGCGCCCCGCTCGATCTCGGCGTGCGGGCGATGAACACCTTTCTCACCTGCTGCCGCGGCCAGCGCATGGGCATCTTCGCAGGGTCCGGCGTCGGCAAGTCGGTGCTGCTGTCGATGCTCGCGCGCAACGTCGATGCCGATGTCAGTGTCATCGGCCTGATCGGCGAACGCGGCCGTGAGGTGCAGGAATTCCTGCAGGACGATCTCGGCGAGGAGGGCCTCGCGCGTTCGGTCGTAGTGGTCGCGACCTCCGACGAGCCCGCGCTGATGCGCCGCCAGGCGGCCTATCTGACGCTCGCGGTCGCCGAATATTTTCGCGACGAGGACAAGGACGTGCTCTGTCTGATGGACTCGGTGACGCGCTTTGCCATGGCCCAGCGCGAGATCGGCCTGTCCGCCGGCGAGCCGCCGACCGCCAAGGGTTACACGCCGACCGTCTTCACCGAGTTGCCGAAGCTCTTGGAGCGTGCCGGGCCGGGCCTGGGGGAGGGGGCCATCACCGCGATCTTCACGGTGCTGGTCGACGGCGACGACCACAATGAGCCGATCGCGGATGCCGTCCGCGGCATCCTGGACGGCCATATCGTGATGCAGCGCTCGATCGCCGAGCGTGGCCGCTATCCTGCGATCAACATCCTCAAATCCGTCTCGCGCACCATGCCGAAATCGGCGGATCCGCAGTTCTGGCCCGTCATCCAGCGGGCGCGCCAGGTGATGGCGACCTATGCCGACATGGAGGAATTGATCCGTCTCGGAGCCTACCGGGCCGGCTCCAGCCCCGAGGTCGACGAGGCGATCCGCCTGCATGAGCCCTTGGAGGCCTTCCTGCGCCAGCGCAAGGACGAAAATGCCTCGCTCGCGGACGGCTACGGCCAATTGGCGCAGATCCTCGGTAATTTGGAAACGGAACGCTAACTTTGTCAGGTCATCATCCGTTCCCACAGAGTAGCAGAGCCGGTCTTGGCCTCAATCGGGCCTCTGGGGCGACCGGTGCCGTCCCACGTGCAGCGAGGGGACTTCTGGGGAGTACGAGTCGATGAAGTCACGAGATACCCTCATCCGCCTGAAGAAGTTTCAGGTCGACGAGAAGCGCCGCCGGGTCACCCAGATCGAGACAATGATCGCCGATTTCCAGCGAATGTCGGTCGATCTCGAACGCGAGATCCAGACCGAGCAGGAGCGTGCCGGGATCAACGATCCCTCCCACTTCGCCTATCCGACCTATGCCAAAGCCGCGATCCAGCGCCGCGAGAACCTGACCCGCTCGGCCGACGAGCTGAAGGGCCAGCTCGACGAAGCCAAGGCCGCACTGGCCGAGGCCTTCGAGGAGCTGAAGAAGGTCGAGCTCCTGGACGAGCGCGACCAGGCTCGCGAGCGCGCCGAAGAAAACGCCCGTGAGCAGGCCGACCTCGACAGCATCGGCCTGATGCGTGCCCGCATCGGCGCGGTTGCCTGAGCCCCTCGCAGCCGGACCACATTGGAATGCGCCAAGCCCGGACCTGCAAGGTCCGGGTTTTCGTATGTGCTGTCCACAGCGTGGCGCCGCGCCCCTTGGTGGTCGGCTTTGCCGCGCGCTATGGTGGCAGCAATGAATGCTGTGCCAGCGAGGGCGGTGCCCACCTCTCCCTTGGGAGAGGTCGGCGTGGAGCGCCGGGTGAGGGGTGACGGTCCTCGTTGCCCTGCGCCCCTCCCCCGATTTGCTGCGCAAATCGACCTCTCCCCGTCGGGGAGAGGCGAAGACGGGGCCGCGCGTTGGGGGGCTGAATGCTGACGCCAGCAGAGCTGGTCGGGTTGATCGAGGCGGTGGCGAAGGGCGATCAGGCCGCGTTCGAACGCCTCTACGCCGCCACGCGCGCGAAACTCTATGGCGTCGTGCTCCGTATCTTGCGCCGACAGGATCTCGCAGAGGAGGTCATTCAGGAGACCTACGTCAAGATCTGGAACCGCGCCGGCCAGTTCAATTCCGCCTTGTCGTCGCCGATCACGTGGATGGCCTCGATCGCGCGCAACCGTGCAATCGACATCGTGCGCAAGAAGTCGGAAGTCTCCATCGAGGAAGAGCCTCAGGCGATGGAGGTCGCGGCCGAGAGTCCCGATCCGCTGGCGCGCCGCGAGATGACCGAGGAGCTGAAGCGGCTCCTGGAATGTATCGGCCGGCTCGAGCCGGACCGCCAGAGGCTCGTGCTTCTCGCCTATTACAACGGCTGGAGCCGCGAGCAATTGGCGGAGAAATTCGCCGCGCCCGTCAACACGGTGAAGACGTGGCTCCGGCGCAGTATGCTGGATATACGGGAGTGCCTCGGGCTTTAGAGGATGATGAGAGCGGCACGAACCAGGGCGGCAACGACAGTCCACCTCTCCCCGTTGGCGAGAGGTGAAGGAGCGTGATGGCCTACACGGAGGACCATATCGCGCTCGCCGCGGAATACGCGCTCGGTACGCTCGACGCCGATGAGCGTGCGCAGGTCGAGGCCATGATGGCGGAGGACGAGGCGTTCGCCGATATCGTGCAATCCTGGTCCTATCGACTCGGCGCGCTAAACCAGATGGTCGGCTCGGTCGAGCCCCGTCCGGTCGTGTGGGAGAACATCAAGTCCGAAATCGCGCGCACCGCGCTTGCGCAGGAGCCGCCTGCACCTGCCGAAGCTTCGCCGCCGCCTGCGCCCATGCCGGACCTGCCCGCGGAGGAAGCTGCGACGTCGGAATCTCCCGTGGAGAACGGGCCCCCGCAGACATCGCATCCCGCCGCGGAGCAGCCCGGGTCGTCGCGCCCCGAACCCGATGCCATCCCGGACATCGCGCCGCAATTCATTCCGCAGGTCCATGCTCCGGATATCAGTGTTTTGCGCGCACAGCTGACGCCGGTCGTCGATGGTGACGTGATCCGCCTCGAAGGGCGCGTGAAGCGCTGGCGCTATATTGCGTCCGGCGTCGGCGCGCTCGCGGCCGCGCTGCTCGTGACGCTGTCGCTTCAGATATTCCAGCCCGATGCGCTGCCGGGCGCCTTGCGTCCTGCGCCCCGCATCCAGACGGTGGAGGTGAAGACGCCGGCCGCCCCGCTCACCGCCTCCGCGCAATATGTCGCGCTGCTGCAGGGCCAGGGCGGCGGCCCCGCCTTCATCCTCACCATCGACGGCGCGACACGGAATTTCACGGTGCGGAAAGTCGGCGCAACCCCGGAGCCGGGCAAGAGTTTCGAGCTCTGGCTGATCTCGGACAAGCTGCCGCGTCCGCGCTCGCTCGGCGTCATCGGCGCGAGCGATTTCACCGCGCGTCCGCTGCTTGCCTCCTACGATGCCGAGGTCGTCAATGGCGCAACCTTCGCCGTCACCGTCGAGCAGGCCGGTGGCTCGCCGAATGGCGAGCCCACCTCGGCCCCGGTATTTTCCGGCAAGCTGATCGAGACCGTGCCGCCCACGCAGCCGCAGGCGCCCGCGACGAAGTAAGCATCGAAGCATCGTACCGGATGGAGCTGCGCTCCATTCGGTCAGGAAGGGCGCGCCTTGTCGCCGCGGTCCATCCGGTCGTCGCATTTCGACAAGTCTCCCCGAATCCGCCCTCGATTTGAACCTCTCCGCAATTCGCCGCGTCAAATCCCCAGAATTTGAAGTCGGCGATGCCGGAGAGGGCGAGAGAATCAGATGGATGCAGCGAGAACGCCGGGCATCTTCGTTCATCAATATGCCGGGCTGCCGCACGGCCCGGCGTTCGAAGATTGGCGCGAGCGGGCCTTTGGTCGCTGCGGCCTCGACATCGGGCCGAGCCATGGCGACAGCATCGATTGCCGGCTCCAGATCAGCGTCATCGACAACATCGTGCTCGCCATTCCCGAAGGCGCCTCCGCGCAATATTCCCGTACCCAGAGTCATCTTGCCGACGGCAGCGACGACTTCGTCCTGATCGCGGCACATGCGGGGCTCGTTCGCGTCGGACAGAACGGGCATACCGTGGAGCTCACGCCTGCCCAGATGGTGCTCGTCGACATGGGCATCACCGGCACCGTCGGCCACACCGACGAGAACCGCTTCACCAGCATTCGCATGCCGCGCCGTGCGCTGCTCGACATCAATCCGCGCGCCGAGGAGAAGCTCTCGCAGGTGCTCTCCGACGGCGCGATCGCCGAGACCATCTTCCGCTACCATGCGCTCGCCGCCAACCACGCGCCGCATCTCGATGCGGTGGGCCAGCGCCTGACCGCGCAGCATATGGTCGATCTCGTCGGTCTCCTGCTCGGTACCGATGCGGAGCATGCAAGCCGCGCACGCGGCCGCGGGCAGGCGGCGGCTCGCCTCGATCTGATGCGCGCCGACGTGATGGCCTCGCTCGGCCGCAACGATCTCTGCCTGTCCGAGGTCGCGACGCGCTCAGGACTGAGTCCGCGCCAGGCACAGCGCCTGTTCGAGCAGGCCGGCACGACCTTTACCGAATTCGTGCTGGAGCAGCGCCTGCTCCAGGCGCGCAAGCTGCTCAGTGATCCCCGCGCCAGGGCGCGCAAGATCAGCGACATCGCGCATTCCTCCGGCTTCTCCGATCTGTCCTATTTCAATCGCGCCTTTCGCAAGCGCTTCGGGGCGACGCCGTCGGAGCTGCGCGAGGCGTAAGTCGCGATTTCGTGCGGCGGCGCGGGCGCTGCCCCATTTGGTCGAGACCGGCCGTTGAGCTAGTCTGTCCAGGCGGGGAGGCCGCAGGATCCTCTGGAAGGTGCGCAGGCAGACATGGCGCGTATCGTCGTGCTCGGTGCCGGATTTGCAGGCCTGTGGGCGGCCATCGGCGCTGCGCGCAAGCGAGACGAGATCGGCGCGAGCGACCGCGACATCGAGATCCGTGTCATCGACCGCAACCCCTATCACAATATCCGCGTGCGCAACTACGAGGCCGATCTCGGGGAGGTCGCGCTGCCGCTGCCGCGACTGCTCGATCCGGTCGGTGTCAGCCACGGCCTCGGCGAGGTCGAAGCCATCGATCCGGCCCGGCGCGAAATCTCGCTCGTCACCAGCGCCGGTGCGGAGACGCTGCACTACGACCGCCTCGTGCTGGCGCTCGGCAGCGAGGTGATGCGCCCCGACATTCCCGGCCTTGCCGCGCACGCCTTCGACGTCGACACCTATGCCGCGGCGCTCCGCCTCGAGGATCATCTGGTTTCGCTCGGACGCAGTGCGTCGTCTCCGGGGCGTTCAACGGTGGCGGTGGTCGGCGCCGGCTTCACCGGCATCGAGGTCGCAACCGAGATGCCTGACCGGTTGGCGCGTGCGGGCATCACCGGCAGCCACCGCATCATCCTGGTCGATCCCAACCCAGCGGTCGGCGCCACCATCGGCGCGCACGCGCGTCCCGTCATAGAGACAGCGCTGGCTTCGCTCGATGTGGAGACCCGGCTCGGCGTGCGCGTCGCCTCGGTCGAGGCGGCCGGCGTGCATCTGAACTCGGGCGAGTTCGTTGCGGCGCAGACGGTGATCTGGTGTGCCGGCATGCGTGCAAGCCCCTTAGCCGCGAACTTTCCGGGCGGACGCGATCGCCTCGGGCGGCTCCTGGTCGATCCCTACATGCGGGTTGCGGATGTCGGCGGCGTGTTCGCGGCCGGCGACGTTGCCTCGAGCGTGATCGACGGGTTGCATCCGACCGTGATGTCCTGTCAGTTCGCCCGCCCCATGGGCCGCTTCGCCGGCCACAACGTGGTGGCCGATCTCGTCGGCCTGCCGATGCTGCCGCTACGGATCGACTGGTACGTCACCGTGCTCGATCTCGGCGGCTGGGGCGCGCTCTATACGGAAGGCTGGGATCGCGAGGTGAGGACGACCGGCGCGGCTGCCAAGGCGACGAAAGCGACCATCAACCGCAAGCGCATCTATCCGCCGCTGACCGGCAGCAGGGACGAGCTGTTCGCTGCCGCAGCGCCGACCGTGCAGGCACCGCCGCCGACTTATGGGGGGCGGTAGCTGCCAAAGATACGGTGTCATCGCCGGCGAAAGCGAGCGATCCAGTATTCCGGGGACGATAGTGGGATACGGAGAGGCCGCAGCGTACTGGATTCCCGCTGGAGCCTGTCATCGGGCTCGCCGAAGGCGAGACCGCGGTGGCGGGGCATGACAGCGGAATTTGTAGGACTGCTGGCCCCACACCGGCCACGCAAACACTATTCCAGACATGAGAAAGCGCCCGTGGGGGGCGGGCGCTTTCTGTAGTCGACTTGGGGTTGGGGTCGTCTACATATCCACGTGGCGACTTTGGGGGGCTGGTAAAGAGCCGCGTGAATTCCTGAAACTCTAGATCTCCTTATCGAACAAGGGATGCGTCCGAACTGGTGACAACGACCGGCTTGCCGGCCTTGATGACGCGGGCGGTCTGGGTCAAACCTTCATCGGAGCCCGAACGCGCCGTAATGCCGAGGCCTGCCACCGCGATCCCCGCGACGAGGGCTACGACCACGATTTTCAAATGGGTCGAGCGATCTGCGCTGTAGATCGAGTGGTTCATGGAAGCCTCCTGCCGCCATCTACCCGAAGTAGTCGCCAGCCAGTTCAGGCAGGTTCATGCTTCCGGTGCCCAACAACGTAGTATTGGCGGGATTCGTTCCCAAGGGGCGATCACAAGGGCGTGACGCGACGTGAAAGCTCGCGAGCAAGAATGATCGTCGATCGTTAAATCACTTAATTATTTCAAGTGCTTGGCCTGCAATTCGGGTGCCGCGCCAGCATTGGGTCGACAAGGCGCCAGGAACTCAAAAACCATTTGCCTGTGGCTGAAAAACACACGGCTTCTTAAGGCAAATCAGATGCTTCCGACCGTTTTCAGCCTCGCCCTGGGGTGGATTTCTGCCTGCGACAGCACGGTCGTCTGGGCCCTGAAGCGCTCCACCAGAGAGCGGACGAACGGACGAATTGCCGCAGACGTGACCAGCACCGGGGCCTCGCCTTCGCGGGCGGCGCGCTCGAACGCCTCGCGCACAGCGGTCATGAACTCCGACAGTTTCGAGGGCTGCATCGCGAGGCTGCGCTCCTCGCCCTGGCCGATGATGGATTCGGCAAAGGCCTGCTCCCACCGCGCCGACAGCGCGATCAGCGGCAGATAGCCGTTGTAGGAGGTGTTCTGCGCGCAGATTTGCCGCGCCAGGCGGGCGCGGACGTGCTCGACCATGGTGGCGGGGTTGCGCGAGAAGGCGAGCGAATCGGCGATGCCTTCGAGGATGGTCGAGAGATCGCGGATCGAGATGCGCTCGGCGAGCAGCAGTTGCAGCACGCGCTGGATGCCGGAGACCGTGACCTGTCCGGGGACGATGTCCTTGACCAGCTCGCTCTGCTCCTTCGGCAACTCCTTGAGCAGCTTCTGCACCTCGCCATAGGAGAGCAGGTCCGACATGTTGGCCTTGAGCAACTCGGTGAGGTGGGTCGAGAGCACGGTCGCTGCGTCGACCACGGTGTAGCCCTTGAGAGAGGCTTCTTCCTTGAGGCTGGCGTCGACCCAGGTCGCGGGCAGGCCGAAGGTCGGCTCGGTGGTGTGGATGCCGGGCACCTGCACCTGGCTGCCGCCGGGATCCATGACCATGAACTGGTTCGGCCAGATCTTGCCGGTGCCGGCGTCGACCTCCTTGATCTTGATGATGTAGGTGTTGGCCTCGAGCTGGACGTTGTCGAGGATGCGCACCGCCGGCATCACGAAACCCATTTCGATCGCGAGCGAACGGCGCAGCGCCTTGATCTGCTCGGTGAGACGGTCGGTGCCGTCGGGACCGTTGACGAGCTGCAGCAGTGCATAGCCAAGCTCGATCTTGAGGTCGTCGATCTTGAGCGCTGCCGAGATCGGCTCTTCGGTCGCAGCGGCCCCCGGTGCACCGGGCTGACCTGGCGCGGGCGCGGCCTTGGCGGCTGCCTCGGCCTTGGCGGTGACCCGGTTGCGGTTGCGGGCGTTCCAGGCCAGCGCGCCGGCGCCGGCGCCGAGCGCCAGGAAGGGTAGGGTCGGAATGCCCGGCAGCGCCGCCAGCACCAGCATCACCGCCGAGGACATCGCGAGCGCCTGCGGATAGCCGGAGAACTGCTTCATCAGCGCCTTGTCGGCGGCGCCGGACACACCGGCCTTGGAGACGAGCAGGCCGGCCGCGGTCGAGACGATCAGCGCCGGCACCTGGGTGACGAGACCGTCGCCGACCGTCAGGAGCGTGTAGGTGCGGCCGGCGTCGGCGAAGGACATGCCCTGCTGCGCCACGCCGATGATCATGCCGCCGACGACATTGATGAAGACGACCAGCAGGCCGGCGATGGCGTCGCCCCGGACGAACTTGGAGGCACCGTCCATGGCGCCGAAGAAGCCGCTCTCGTCCTCCAGCTCCTTGCGTCGCTCCTTGGCGACCTTCTCGTCGATCAGGCCGGCGGAGAGGTCGGCGTCAATCGCCATCTGCTTGCCGGGCATGGCGTCGAGGTGGAAGCGCGCGGCGACCTCGGCGATGCGGCCCGAACCTTTGGTGATGACGACGAAGTTGACGATGATCAGGATGGCAAAGACGATGATGCCGATGACGAAATTGCCGCCCATCACGAAGTTGCCGAAGGCTTCGATGACGTGGCCGGCAGCGGCCGTGCCCTCGTGCCCATGCGACAGGATCAGGCGGGTCGAGGCCATGTTGAGCGACAGGCGCAGCATGGTCGAGATCAGCAGGACGGTTGGGAAGGCCGAGAATTCCAATGGCGCCTGGATGAACAACGATGTCATCAGGATCAGGATCGAGAGCGTGATCGAGATCGCCAGGAACAGATCCAGCACGATCGCGGGCAGCGGCAGGATCAGCACCACCAGGATGGTGAGGACGCCGAGCGCCAGCGCGATATCTCCGCGCTTGAGGATGGTGACGATCTCGTTGAGGGAGGGAATGCCGGGCTTCGCGCTGCCTACGCCCTGTCCCGCCGTGACGTCGACCATGGTAGCTGCCTCCCCGCGGGACTGCCGTCCGCGCGCCCCAAACGTCTGCGCGGCGGCCGATGGGCCGCCGTTCCGAAAGTGAGGCACCGCACTGGCGTCCACGGGAGCTCCCGTTCTAAACGCGGCCGACGACACTCGACTTCACCCGGCAATTCTTGCCGGGTGTATGGTTAGCAAAGGGTTAACGGAGGGGGTGGGAAGGGGAGCTGGCGTTTTGCCCGTCATTCCGGGGCGGTGCGAAGCACCGAACTACGGTGCGCAATTGCGCACCTGAGAATCTCGAGATTCCGGGTCTGGTCCTGCGGACCATCCCGGAATGACGGGGCAGGGGGCAAGGCCCTACTTCGCCTTCTGCATCTTGGTCACGGTGTACCCCGACGCCGCTTCCTCGGCCTCGAAGGTGATCTTGTCGCCGACCTTCACCTGCTTGAGCATGGCGGGATCCTTGACGCGATAGACCATGGTCATCGGCTCCTCCATGCCGAGGCTCTTCGCCGGTCCGTGCTTGAGCGTGATCTTGCCGGCGCCCTCGTCGATCTTCTTGACCTCGCCGCTGATCACGGCGCCCTCGGCTGCGAGCGTTACGGTCGCAAGGCCAATGCTCAGTGCCAGTGCAGCAACGATACCAATGATGCGGTTCATGAGAGTCTCCATTGCTTACTTCACGGTGACCTGGCCGACCATGCCGTATTCGCGATGGTCGGGAATGAGGCACGAATATTCGAAGGTGCCGCGCTTGCTGAACTTCCAGAGGATCTCGGCCGTCTTTTTTGGAGCAAGCCGCGCCGCATTGGGCTCGTCGTGCTCCATGTGCGGATGCTTCTTCATCTGATCCGCATGCGCGAGGTTCTCCTTGGTCGTGGCCAGCAGGAATTCGTGGTCCTCCTTGCCGACGTTGCGCAGCACGAATCGGATCTGCTCGCCGCGCTTCACCTCGATTTTCGCGGGCGTGTAGTCCATCTCATTCATCAGAATTTCGATGGTGCGTGCGGGCTTCTTGGGATCGCCGGGCTCGCCGGCCGAAAAGGTCGCGTGCCCGTGCTTGTCATGGGCAAGGGCCGGCGCGGTCGAAAGCGCAGCCAGTGCGAGGCCGAGCGTGATAGTGGTCTTCATCCTGGTCTCCGGTTGTTCGTTCATTGAAACGCTCACATCTTCATGTTCTTCATCGGCGCTCCCGGCTTCTGCCGAGCCGGCTCGATGGCGGGTGCGGCCACTTCGTAGGCGACGGTGCCTCGCGGGAATTTGTACGGCCCGGGATCGCGGTAATCGTCGCGCGCGAGGTCCTCGCGGATCTTCATCACCGTGAACATGCCGCCCATCTCGATCGGCCCGAACTGGCCGGTGCCGGTCATCATCGGCAGCGTGTTGTCGGGCGCAGGCATCTCCATGTTGCCCATGGCCATGCCGGTCGAGCCCATGGCCATGCCGTCAGGCGCAAGCTTGCCGACGGCCTTGGCGAGGTCTTTGCGCGACACGCCGATGAGATTGCGCACATCGTGTCCCATCGCGTTCATGGTGTGGTGCGACTTGTGGCAGTGGAACGCCCAATCGCCGGGATTGTCGGCGAGCACGTCGAACACCCTGACAGCGCCGACCGGCACGTCGGTGGTCGTTTCGGGGATCTGTGCGCTCTCCGGGATCCAGCCGCCGTCGGTGCAGGTCACCGCAAAGCTGTGGCCATGCAGATGGATCGGATGGTTGGTCATGCTGAGATTGCCGATGCGCACGCGCACCTTGTCGCCGAGCCGGACCGGCAGGGAATCGATGCCGGGAAATACCCGCGCATTCCAGGTCCACATGTTGAAGTCGGTCATCTCGTTGACATGCGGCAGATAGGTGCCGGGGTCGACGCGGTAGGTGCTCATCACGAAGACGAAGTCTCTGTCGACCGGTCGGAAGCTCTGGTCGCGCGGATGCACGACGACCATGCCCATCATGCCCATCGCCATCTGCACCATCTCGTCGGAATGCGGGTGGTACATGAAGGTTCCGCTTTTCTTCATCTCGAATTCGTAGACGAAGGTCTTGCCCGGCTGGATGTGCGGCTGGGTCAGTCCGCCGACACCGTCCATGCCGCTCGGAATGATCATGCCGTGCCAGTGCACGGTGGTGTATTCGGGCAGTCTGTTGGTGACGAAGATGCGGAGCTTGTCGCCCTCGACCGCTTCGATGGTCGGGCCCGGCGACTGGCCATTGTAGCCCCACAGATTCACCTTCATGCCCTCGGCGAATTCCCGCACCACCGGTTCGGCGACGAGATGGAATTCCTTCCAGTCGCCGTTCATGCGGAACGGCAACGACCAGCCGTTCAGCGTGACCACTGGCCGGTAGTCGGGCCCGCTGATCGGATGCAGCGGCGGCTGCATCACCACCTTGTCCATGGTGGGCGCTTCCGGAATCGAAGCGGCTTGCACACGGCCGCTGATGGCCGACGCGCCGGCAAGCGCCGCGCTGCCTAAGAATCCTCGCCGGGAAAACATGCTGGCCTCCATCTCAGTGGCCGCCGGCGGCAGGCGCTGCCGCGGCGATGGTGGTTGGACTGTCGCCGCCGGCCGTCGGCACGCCGCCGCCGTTGACGGCAGTCTGCAAATCGGCCTGGGCGAGAAAGAACCGTTGCCTGGCATCGATCGCGCCGCGCAGCGACGCCAGGCGCTGTCGCGCCTCGGTGAGGAGCGCGAAAATGTCGACCTGCATGCTGGAGAAGCGCAGCTGCATCTCCTCGGTGATGATCTTCCGCAAGGGGATGATCTCGCGCTGGTAATGGCCGGCGATGTCGTAGGTGGAGCGATAGACACGATAGGCATCGCGCGCTTCGGAGCGAACATTCACCGCGCGCTCGGTCAGGCGGTTGAAGGCGAGATTGTAGGTTTCGGCGGCCTGCCGCACCCGCACCTCGCCGCCGTCGAAGATCGGGATCTGGAACTGCACGTCGAAGCCGCGTTCGCGGAACGGCGGCCCTTCCGGATCCTGGGTGCGCCGGGAGATGCCGGCGAGATCGAGCAGTGTCACGAAGCGCGTCGCCTCGGTGAGGTTCAGGGCTTTCGCCAGCGCCGCCAGCTCAAGCCGTGCAATCTGCAGGTCGATGCGGTGCGCCACGGCATCGACCTCGATCGAGGGCAAGGCCTGCGGCCGACGCGGCAGCGGCGGCATTTGATCGGGGAGGCGGAAGTCGAGACCGTCGTCCCACAGCCCCATCAGGCGCGCCAGCCTTTCGCGCGCGCTCGTCGCCGCCTGACGCGCTGTTGCGAGGTCGGCGGTGGTTTCGGCATAGAACACCTGCTCGCGGGCCTGGTCGAGCTTGTTGAGCGAGCCGGTTTCGCCGAGCTTGACCGCGAGCTGCGCGGTGGATTCCGCCGTGGCCTTCGCGTCCGTCAGCAGCGCGACCATCTCATTGGCGGCAACAGTGCGGATATAGGCGCGGCGGACGTCGGCGGCGAGTCGCAGCGTCGCCAGGGCCGCGCGTAACTGCGCTCCGCGGAAGCGGTCGCGGGCGATATCGGAGCGGAACGGCAGGGTGGCCAGCGCGAGGATGTCGCCGACCACCTGGCGCTCGATCTCGCTGGCGCCGTTGCCCGTGATGCGCGAAACCGCGAACACCGGATTGGGCGGCAGGCTCTGCTCGACGAGATCGGTCTCGGCCAGCGCCAGCTCGTTATAAACGGCTTGCAGTCCCTTGTTGTTGAGCAGCGCGATCTGCACGGCGGCATCCGCGCTCAGCGTCCGCGACAACAGCTGGCGAACGCGCGCGTCGACCGCGCTGGCGCCCTCGGCCGTTCGCACGAAGGCGACGTCCTTGTTGATGGTCTGGCTCGTCAGATCCGAGACGGCAGTCATCCCGCCGTCGGGCCAGAACGCGGCGCAGCCGGAAACGCTGAGCGCAATGAGGACGAGCAGGCCCGGCGCAAGATGGCGTGTCATGGCGCGTTCCTACCGGTCTTGCTTCGGCTGCGGCGTCACAGCGTCGTTGCGGCCTCGCCATGGCGCCGGCGTCGCAGGGCGCAGGCTGGTATAGGGCGCAATGGTCGAGCGGTAGCCGATGCGTGCCACTTTTGCCGCCGGATCTGCGGGATCGGCGCTGGCGACTTGTGTCGTTGCCGGCATGCAGCCGGACAGCCCCAGCGCAGCAAGGGCCAGCAGCAGCGAATTCAATCGAAACTGGCGTCCACCCACCGCAGATGCGGCGGACTTCGCCCCCGAAAGCGTGAACATCACTCATCCCTGATCTGGAGACCACAGGTTCGCGCGCGCAAAAGCGCGCTCGGCCCGAAATCGTCGCGTCAGATCAGGCGATGGGGGGGCGGTAGTGCACGGGCGGCGCCGCGCTGTGCAGGCTGGCCACGAGTTCGGGCGCACAGGCGGAGACGGGCAGCATCGGCGTGGCGACGCCGGGCAGATCGGCCGGCAGCGCGCTCACGCACATCATGGCGCAGCACGGTCCCACTGTTCCCGCGTCGCCGTGATGATGCGGAGCAGGCGCGTCCTGCGCGGCCGTCTGGTGGTGAGCGTGGGTTCCCGCGTGTTCGTGCGAGGCATCGCCATGCAGATGGCTGGTCGGCATCTGGTGATGCGCCGGCACGCGATCTGCGAGGAGTGCGTCGTCAAGGCACGGCGCAGGACCATCGCCCCAGGCAAGCGCCGCAGCCGGCGCGAGCACGCAGAACAGGTAGGCGAGGGCGATGATCCGCCCCACCCTGATCCGCATCGATCGCGTCAATCGCAGCAACATTCCGCCGGCATGGCTCTCCGCGCGGCAAAGGTGCACACGCGAATTGCAAACTAGTGGCAAATTGCGCGGTCGCCAAGCGCCTTCTTACCGCAGTGCACCGCGCATGCCCAATATCGCGCCACAATGCTTGACCCTGCGGCGATCCGCGGGCCATGTTCCGGCCCGTGCACGCGCCAAATCATCCAGGACAGACGCCTCAATCATTCAGCCCTGATTCCCGTCAGGCCTGGATGCGGCTCGTCATTGCACTTGTGATCGGCTCGATCGGCGCCGTCGGCATGTGGGCGGTCGTGGTCGTGATTCCCGTAGTGCAGGCCGAATTCGGCGCCACGCGCGGCGCGGTGTCGCTGGCCTTCACCCTCATGATGTTCGGCTTCGGGCTGGGTGGCGTGATCGCCGGCAAGATCACCGACCGGTTCGGCATCGTGCCGGCCATGGCGATCAGCATCGCCTTCCTCGGCGTCGCCAACGTGCTCGCGGGCCTGTCCAGCCACCTCTGGCAGTTCGTGGCGGCCTACTTCCTCATCGGGCTCGGCACCTCCGCGACCTTCGCGCCGCTGATGGCCGAAGCCTCGCACTGGTTCGAGCGCTATCGCGGATTGGCGGTGACCATCGTCGCCAGCGGCAACTATGTCGCCGGCACGATGTGGCCGCCGATTGTGAGTTGGGGCACGCAGGAGATCGGCTGGCGCTACACCCATATCGGCATCGGCATCGTCTGCGCCGGCCTGATGACGGTGCTGGTGCTGATTCTGCGGGCGCAGATGGGGCGCGACACCCTCCACGATCATGCCAACGCACCGCCGCCGCGGGTCGATCTCAGGCTGTCGACCAACACGCTGACCGTGCTGCTCTCGATCGCCAGCATCTCCTGCTGCGTCGCCATGGCGATGCCGCAGGTGCATATCGTGGCCTATTGCGGCGATCTCGGCTATGGCGTGGCGCGGGGCGCCGAGATGCTGTCCTTGATGATGGGCTGCGGCATCATCAGCCGGATCGGCTCCGGCTATCTCGCCGACAAGATCGGCGGCATCCGCACGCTGCTCGTCGGATCGCTGGCGCAGGGGTTCGCGCTGGTGTTCTATCTGTTCTTCGACAGCCTGACCTCGCTGTATCTGATCTCCGCGATGTTCGGCCTGTTCCAGGGCGGCATCGTGCCGAGCTACGCCATCATCGTGCGTGAGGCGATGCCGGCGAGCGAGGCGGCGACGCGCGTCGGCATCGTGATCTTCGCCTCCGTGTTCGGCATGTCCTTCGGCGGCTGGGTGTCGGGCGTCATCTTCGATGCCACCGGCTCCTATGCCGCGGCGTTCGCGAACGGCGTGGCGTGGAATGCGCTGAACATCGGCATCGTCGTTCTGCTGCTGATTCGCGCGCGGATGAGCGCGACGAAGACCGGCCCGGGTTTTGCGACTTAGGCCGCCTGCCCGGCCTTAGGCTGTGGTGACCTTGCCGCCGCCGGTTATCGCTTTTGCTTCGCGACCTTCTTCCCAGGTTTGGCGATGGCGCGCGGCCTGGCTTTCATAGCGGCCTGCACCCTCAAGCCGTCGACGAACACGTCGAGCAGGCGCAGCGCCGTCGCCTGCCAGCCGGGCTGGTCGTGCACGTAGCACATGCCGAAGAAGGCGCGCAGCAGATCCTCGGGGTTGATGTCGGCGCGCATCTCGCCGGCTGCAACCGCACGGTCCAGCAGCGAGCCGATCGCCTTGGTCAGACGCTCGAAGGAGAAGGCATGCAGCTCCGACCCGCTCTGCACCGCGAGCGCCAGTGCCGCCATCATCCCCTTCTTGGTCGCAACAAACTCGACTCCCGAGCGCAGCCAGCGCCGCAGCGCCTCGACCGGATCCTTCGCATTCTTCAATTGCTCGGCGAGCTCGCTGAGCTGCTCGACCTC
This sequence comes from Bradyrhizobium sp. RP6, assembly GCF_003837805.1. GTDB lineage: Bacteria > Pseudomonadota > Alphaproteobacteria > Rhizobiales > Xanthobacteraceae > Bradyrhizobium. The sequence goes on from NZ_RQIT01000010.1 coordinate 22,616, forward strand.
GCGCCGGTACACCGCCTCGAACAATGCCTCGCGCGTCGGGAAATGCCGATACAGCGTGCCGATGCCGACGCCGGCGCGCTTTGCCACTGCTTCCAGGCTCGCCTCCGAACCGCCCGCATTGAACACCAGCTTCGCCGCTTCGAGCACGCGCTCGCGATTGCGCACGGCGTCGGCGCGGGGCTTTCGGGTCTGGTCGGTCTGGTCGTCCATGGCGCGCAATGTAGATCACGAATTGGTTAGATTGAACCCTTCTTGAACCCTTGGGGCGCTGCATCGCGTTGGTGACGCACGCGCTTTTGACGAATTCCAGATTTTTCCGGGCGGCCCTTGTTAAGCGGAGGCCGCCTCCGTATCTTCGTTCGAGCGCCGGCCGCATCATGTTCGGGCGGCGCTATTCGACAGCGGTCACGGCGGTGGCGCGCTGGGCGATGACTCATGTCCATATCTGATGGGAGCCTTGTATGAACCACTCCATCAGCCTCACCGTGAACGGTGCGCGGCGCGATTTCGTTCTCGACGATCCGCGCGTCACGCTGCTCGATCTCCTGCGTGAGCGCCTCCATCTGACCGGAACCAAGAAGGGATGCGACCGCGGCCAGTGCGGCGCCTGCACCATCCTCGTCGACGGTAAGCGCATCAATTCCTGCCTCGCGCTCGCGATCAGCCACGACGGCGCCGACATCCTCACCATCGAAGGTGTCGCACGCGGCGACCAGCTTCACCCGGTACAGGCTGCCTTCATCGCCCATGACGGCTTTCAGTGCGGCTTCTGCACGCCCGGCCAGATCATGAGCGCGATCGGCATGATGCGCGAAGGCCAGACCGGCAATGACCCTGAACGCGTCCGCGAATGCATGAGCGGCAATCTCTGCCGCTGCGGCGCCTATGCCGGCATCGTCGATGCCGTGCTCGACGCCCAAGGACAGATGGACGAATCCAACCAGAGGCGCTCCGCATGAAACCGTTCGATTATGTCAGGCCGGCCTCGGTTGCAGAAGCGGTCGCCGCCGCCGCTCAGCCCGGCGCTGTCTTCCTTGCCGCCGGCACCAATCTGCTCGATCTGATGAAGGGCGGCGTCAGCCGTCCGGATCGGCTGGTCGATGTCACGCATCTCGATGGCCTCGACCAAATCGAGACTCTCGCCGACGGCAGTGTGCGTATCGGCGCACTCGTCAGCAACGCCGATCTCGCGCATGACGCGACCTTTGCAAAATCCTATCCGGCCGTCGCCGAAGCCCTGCTCTCCGGCGCGTCAGCTCAGTTGCGCAATGCCGCAACCGTCGGCGGTAATCTGTTGCAACGGACACGCTGCGCGTATTTCTACGACACCGCCAGCCGCTGCAACAAGCGCGAGGCCGGGAGCGGCTGCGACGCCCGCGACGGCGAGAACCGCAGCCATGCCGTGCTCGGCTGGAGCGAGAGCTGCATCGCCACGCATCCGTCCGACTTCTGCGTCCCGCTGGTCGCGCTCGACGCCGTCGTCGAGATCGAGGGCAGCAATGGCCGGCGCGAGATCGCGCTGGATCAACTGCATCGCCTGCCGGACGATGCGCCCGAGCGCGAGTCCGCGCTCGAGCCCGGCGATCTCATCGTCGCGGTGCGCCTGCCGCCGGCGGCGCGCGCGTTTGCGTCGCATGCGCGCTATCTGAAGGTGCGCGAGAGAACGTCTTATGCCTTCGCCATCGTCTCGGCGGCCGCCGCTCTGCGGATCGAGAACGGCAAGATCGCGGAGGCGCGGCTTGCACTCGGTGGTGTCGCCGCAAAGCCCTGGCGCGCTCGCGCGGCGGAGGACGTGCTCAGGAATGTCGCGCCCACGGCAGACGCGTTCCAGGAGGCGGCCTGGCGGGCGCTCGAGGGCGCAAAACCGTCCGGCGACAATGCCTTCAAGATCGAGCTCGCGCGCCGTATCGTCGTGCGCGCGCTGCTACTCGCGGCCGCCGGCACGCCTGCGCGTATCCCCGCGCTGCCGGCCTCTCCCTTTGCCTCGATCTCCGGAGCCATCCATGCCTGAGCTCAACCTCACCAGCGCGCCCGCCCATCTCAGGCACGGCTCGAATATCGGCCAGCCGCTGACCCGCCGTGACGGCATCCTCAAGGTCACGGGACAGGCGACCTATGCCGCCGACAATCATCCGCCCGGCATGCTGTTCGCGGTGATCGCCGTATCCAGCATCGCGCGTGGCCGCGTGACTTCGCTTAATGTCGCCGCGGCCAAGCGCCATCCCGGCGTCGTCGACGTCATGACGCCGGACCACAAGCCGCAGCTCGCGATCGATCCGGAGATCAAGACCAATCCGTTCGTGTTCCGGATGGAAGCGTTGCACAGCAACGAAGTCCGTTACGCCAACCAGCCTATCGCGGTCGTGATCGCGGAGACGCTGGAGGCGGCCACGGAAGGCGCGGCGCTGCTGGCGCCTCGCTACGAGACCCTGCCTCCGCTGGTCGGCCTCGACGCCGGCGAGAGTTTCGTGCCGCCCGTTGTCGGCGTCGGAAACCCCGCCGAAAATCACCGCGGCGATGTCGAGGCGGGCCTTGCCTCGGCCGAGAAGCGGATCGACGCGACTTACGAGACGCCGCCGCAATATCACAACGCGATGGAGCCGCATGCGATCGTGGTTCAATGGGATGGCGACAGGCTGTCCGTGGACATGCCGACCCAGGGTCTGATGCTGTCGCTGGCGCGCATTGCCGAACTGTTCGGCATCGCGCACGACAAGATCCACATTCGCAGTCCCTTCCTCGGCGGCGGCTTCGGCTCCAAGGGGCTGATGGGCGGTCCGCCGGTCCTCGGTATCATGGCCGCCAAGCTCGTCGGCAAGCCGGTCAAACTGGTGCTGCGCCGTGAGCAGATGTACGGCCCGGTCGGCCATCGCGCGCCGACGCGTCAGAGACTACGCATTGGCGCCGATGGCGAGGGACGTCTGACCGCGCTCGATCACCATGCGCGGACCGTGTCGAGCACGTTCGACGATTTCTACGAGCCGGCCGCCGATGCCTCGCACACGCTCTATGCGGCGCCTGCGATCCGCACCTCGCATGACGCCGTGCGCGTCAACACCGGCACGCCGCTGTTCATGCGCGCGCCGGGTGAGGCGACCGGCTCGATCACGCTCGAAAGCGCGATCGACGAGATGGCCTGGGCCTGCGGCATGGATCCGCTGGCCTTCCGCCTGAAGAACTACGCCGAGGTCGAGCCGATGACGGGCAGACCGTTCTCCTCCAAGGCGCTGCGAGCCTGTTACGAGCAGGGCGCAGCGCGCTTCGGCTGGGCGAAGCGGTTGCTGCAGCCGCGGCAGATGCGCGACGATGCCGGCCTTCTGGTCGGCTGGGGCATGGGGACCGCGACCTTCCCGGCGCTGATGTTCCAGGCCGAAGCCCGGGCGGCGATCCGCCGCGACGGCTCCGGCGTGATGGAAATCGGCGCGCACGATATGGGGCAGGGCGCCTGGACGGCGCTCGCCCAGATCGCCGCCGACGGTCTTGGCCTCGATGTCGACCGCGTGGAGTTCAAGGCGGGGACGTCAGACCTGCCGGATGCCGGCATTGCCGGTGGCTCGGCGCACACGGCCACCGCCGGTGCGGCGATCCACAGTGCCGGAGCGGCCGTGATTGCCAGGCTCGCCGATCTCGCCACCAATGACGAACGCTCGCCGTTGTTCGGCGCCGGCAATGCCGGCGTGATCGCGCGCGATGGCAGGTTGATCCGTCGCGACGACGAGAGCCGCAGCGAGAGCTATTCCGAGATCCTGGCGCGAGCCGGCGTCGCCGAGGTCGAGGCGCGCGGCACCGGCGCGCCGAACCCTGCCGCGATGGAGGAATATGCGATGCACGCCCACGGCGCGGTGTTCGCGGAAGTGAAGGTCGATCCCGAGCTCGGCCAGGTCCGCGTCACCCGCATGGTCGGGGCCTTCGCGGCCGGGCGCATCGTCAATCCGCGCATGGTGCAGAGCCAACTGTTCGGCGGCATGATCTGGGGCATGTCGTTCGCGCTGCACGAGGAGGCCATCACCGACCGGCGCAGCGGACGGATCATGAACGCCAATCTCGGTGAGTACCACATCCCGGTGAATGCCGACGTGCCGCCATTCGACGTGATCACGGTCGAGGAGCACGATCCGCATGTGAATGCGCTCGGCATCAAGGGCGTCGGCGAGATTGGCATCACCGGCAGCGCCGGTGCGGTCGCCAACGCGGTCTGGCACGCAACCGGCGTGCGCGTCCGCCGCTTTCCGATCCGGATCGAGGAGTTGCTGACGCAGCTTTGAGGGATAGGGCGGGGCGGAATCTTCTCGCTCCGCCGCGTCTCGTTAATGCAGCTTCTTGCGGATCGCCTTGAGCGCCTCTCGCTGCGTTTCGATGTATTCGGCGATGGCCTTGCGCAACTCGCGCGAATGGAGCTTGTCGGCGTCGCGCTGGACTTCGTCGAGCGCAGCTTCTGCATTGGCGAGCGTGATCTTCATCTGCGAGCCCTGTTACGAAGCGGCCCCGGAGTGCCTCGGCATCCGGGCGATAACCTCAGCACCTTTTGCGCCAGGCTGCTCGGCTATGGTTCGCAATATATAGCGGTGCGGCCCGCGGAAATTGAGATGGCTCAAGCTCCGTAAGAAACCGGTGAGTCCGTAAGAGTCCGGATATCTTGTCGCGCCTTCAGAACGTCGGCGGCGTGCAGGCCGAGATCACCTCGCACGGCTTGCCGCCGACGCAGCGGAAGCGATGCGGACGGCGGCTCTCGAAATAATAGGCATCGCCGGGATTGAGGATGCGGCGCTCGTCCTCGACGGTGACCTCGAGCTTGCCAGAGATCACGATGCCGCCTTCCTCGCCCTCATGGACGAGGTGGACGCGGCCGGTGTCGCTGCCGGGCTCATAGCGCTCCTTCAGGATCTGCAGGCTACGGCCGAACAGATTGTCGCCGACCTGCCGGTAGGAGATCGGCTTCTTGCCGACCTCCGTCAGCTCCTCGGCACGGTAGAAGATCTTGCGCCTGGACTCCGGCTCCAGCGCGAAGAACTCGGCGAGTCCCATCGGGATGCCGTCGAGGATGCGCTTGAGCGCCCCGACCGAGGGGTTCATCTGGTTGGATTCGATCAGCGAGATCGTCGAATTGGTGACGCCCGCGCGCTTGGCCAGCTCGCGCTGCGACAGCTTGTGGCGCGCCCGGATGAATCGCAGCCGTCCACCGATGTCGACGCTCATAGCCCAAGCCCTGTTGCAGGTGTTGCGGATCGCGCAAATATGCACCGGCAGCCCCAGTCGAATCAATGGCTTGCAGGTCGCCAGAAAAGGACTTGTTGCGGTTCCGAAACCGTGGCTCAGCTATGGGGTCAGCAAAGGAGCGCGGCCGTGACCCTTCATCAGATTCCGAACACCATCAAGACCGATTCGTACTGGATGCCGTTCACGGCCAACCGGCAGTTCAAGAAGTCGCCGCGTCTGTTTTCCTCGGCCGAGGGCATGTACTACACCAGTGTCGACGGCCGCCAGGTGATCGACGGCTCGGCCGGCCTCTGGTGCGTCAATGCCGGCCACGGCCGCAAGCAGATCGCTGCCGCCGTCGAGCGCCAGCTGATGACGCTGGACTTCGCGCCGTCGTTCCAGATGGGCCATCCGCTGGCATTCGACTTCGCCGAGCGTCTCGCCGAGATCGCCCCGAAGGGTCTCGACCGCGTCTTCTTCACCAATTCCGGCTCCGAGTCGGTCGACACCGCGCTGAAGATCGCGCTCGCCTATCACCGCGCCAACGGACAGGCGAGCCGCACCCGCCTGATCGGCCGCGAGCGCGGCTATCACGGTGTCGGCTTCGGCGGCACCTCGGTCGGCGGCATGGTCGCCAACCGCCGCGCCTTCACCACCCTGCTGCCGGGCGTCGATCACATCCGCCACACCCATGATCTCACCCGCAATGCCTTCGCTAAGGACCTGCCCGAGCATGGCGCCGAGCTCGCCGACGATCTCGAGCGTCTGGTCGCCCTGCACGGCGCCGAGACGATCGCCGCCGTCATCGTCGAGCCGGTGCCGGGTTCGACCGCGGTGCTGCCGCCGCCCAAGAACTATCTCCAGCGCCTGCGCGCGATCTGCGACAAGCACGGCATCCTCTTGATTTTCGACGAGGTCATCACCGGATTCGGCCGCCTTGGCACGCCGTTCGCCGCCAACTTCTTCGGCGTCACGCCGGACCTGATGACGACCGCCAAGGGCATCACCAACGGCACCGTGCCCTGCGGCGCGGTGTTCGCCAGCCGCAAGATCTACGACGGCATGATGAACGGCCCGGAGAACCAGATCGAGCTGTTCCACGGCTACACCTATTCGGCGCATCCGGTGGCGTGTGCCGCCGGCATCGCGACCCTCGACATCTACAAGGACGAGGGCCTGCTCACGCGCGGTGCCTCGCTCGCCGAATACTGGCGCGATGCGCTGCATTCGCTGAAGGGGCTGCCGAACGTGGTCGACATCCGCAACTGCGGCCTGATGGGTGCGGTCGAGCTCGCACCGCGCGACGGCGCGGTCGGCGCGCGCGGCTATGACATGCTGGTCGAATGCTTCAACAGCGGCCTCTATCTTCGCACCGGCGGCGACTCCGTCGCGATGTCGCCTCCGCTCATCGTCGAGAAGAGCCACATCGACCAGATGGTCTCGATCCTCGGCGACGCCATCAAGAAGGTGGCCTGATAATTGCTCTCGCCGTTGCGAGTTGTTTCCTTGCAGCGGCGAGCGTGATGCCGCGGGAGTTTGACGAAGCGTGAAAGTTCTGATCCTCGGCAGCGGTGTCATCGGTGTCACCTCTGCCTACTACCTCGCACGTGCCGGTCATGACGTGACGGTCGTCGACCGTCAGCCCGAGCCGGCACTGGAGACCTCTTTCGCCAATGCCGGCGAGGTGTCGCCGGGCTATTCCTCGCCCTGGGCCGGCCCCGGCGTGCCGGTGAAGGCGGTCAAGTGGCTCTTGATGAAGCACGGCCCGCTGGTGATCCGGCCGAAGCTCGATCCTGTCATGTGGGTCTGGCTGCTCAAGATGCTGCGCAACTGCACCAGCGAGCGCTACGCCGTCAACAAGAGCCGGATGATTCCGATCGCGGAATACAGCCGCGATTGCCTGCGCGACCTGCGCCGCGACATCGGCATCCAGTATGACGATCGCGCGCAAGGCACGCTGCAGCTGTTCCGCTACCAGGCGCAGCTCGACGGCACCGGCGAAGACATCGCGGTGCTCAAGCAATACGGCGTGCCCTTCGAGGTGCTGAGCCGCGAGGGCTGCATTGCTGTCGAGCCGGCGCTCGGCGGCGTGAAGGAAAAGTTCGTCGGCGGCCTTCGTCTGCCGCAGGACGAGACCGGCGACTGCCACATGTTCACGCAGTCACTCGCCAAGCACGCCCAGGCGCTCGGCGTGCGCTTCATGTTCAACACCGGCATCGATCGCATCGTCACCGACGGCGCGCGCGTCAGCGGCGTCGCGACCAGTGCCGGCCTGTTGCAGGCAGATAGTTACGTGCTCGCGCTCGGCAGCTATTCGTCGCAGATGGTCGCGCCGCTCGGCATCTCGCTGCCGGTCTATCCGGTGAAGGGCTATTCGATCACGGTGCCGATCAACGACGCCTCCGGCGCGCCGGAATCGACCGTGATGGACGAGAGCTACAAGGTCGCGATCACCCGCCTCGGCGATCGCATCCGCGTCGGCGGCACCGCCGAAATCTCGGGCTTCTCGGACAAGCTCTACGATGCGCGCCGCGCCACGCTCGATCATTCGCTGACCGACCTGTTCCCGCGCGGCGGCGATCTCGCCAAGGCGACGTTCTGGAGCGGCCTGCGCCCGATGACGCCGGACGGCCCGCCCGTGATCGGCCCGACGCACTACGCCAATCTCCTCCTCAACACCGGCCACGGCACGCTCGGCTGGACCATGTCCTGCGGCTCGGGCCGCGTGCTCGCCGACATGCTGTCGGGCAGGAAGCCGGACATCGACGTCAGCGCGCTGACGGTGGATCGGTACAAGCACCGGTTCGGCTAGACTCTATCCACGTCATTGCGAGCGCAGCGAAGCAATCCAGTAACTGTCCGCGGTGACAGTCTGGATTTGCTTCGTCGCAAGGGCTCCTCGCAATGACGGGTGGTTACGTTGCGAACAGCGCTACCCGGCCCCCGTCACGCAATTCACCCACAGCACCACGGACTTCGCATCGTTCGCCGGATTTGAAAACCGGTGCGGCCTTCGGCTCGCGAAGCGAAAACTGTCGCCGCTCTTCAGCGACCACGTCTCGCTGTCGACCGTCAGCATCATCTCGCCTTCGAGCACGAGGCCGGCTTCTTCACCATCATGAGTGTAGAGTTCGTCCCCGGTGGAGCCGCCGGGCTCCAGATGCACCAGGAACAGGTTGAGCTTGTTGTCGGCGCTGGCCGGGCTCAGCAACTGTTTTGACACGCCGGTGCGCCAGAGCTTCAACTCCGGGCGTTGCAGGCCGCGCGTCACCACCTGGTCGGATGCGCCGTCGGCGCTCGGGCTCGCGCCGAACAGCGCGGCGATCCCGACGCCGAGCATGTCGGCGAGCGTTGCCAGCACGCGCAGCGACGGCGAGGACAGCCCGCGCTCGATCTGGCTGAGGAAGCCGATCGACAGGTCCGTCCGCGCAGCAACCGTTTCCAGCGAGAATTGCCTGACCCGCCTGAGATCCCTGATGCGGCGGCCGACGGCGACGTCCATCGCCGGCTCGGCCACTTTGGCGACGGCTTTCACCTTGGCCGGCTTTTTCCTGGCCGGCTTTGCGGCGGCAGGTTTGCGCATTCTTTTGCCACCGCTCACGCCAACCGCTTCCTTCATGTGCATGAAAACCGCTTGCATCGATCGCGAAAGTGTGACCAAATTTTCATATTGGTGAAAATAGGCCGAAATGGCTTGGCTCGCAACGTCTGATCACGACAATCGCGAGCGCCGCCACCGGCCGGACCCAAAGGGGGAATGCGATGAAGCGTTTTGTTCAGGCCGCAGTCGCGGCGCTCGCGATTGCCGCAGCAGTGCCGGCTTCGGCGCAACAAGTGCTGAAGGTCGGCTCGACGCCCACGGGCATTCCCTTCACCTTCCTCGACACCAAGACCAACACCATCCAGGGCATCATGGTCGATCTCATCACCGAGGTCGGCAAGGATGCCGGCTTCAACGTGCAGATCGAGCCGATGCAGTTTTCGGCACTGATCCCGTCGCTGACATCGAGCAAGATCGACATCATTGCGGCTGCGATGTTCATCACGCCGCCGCGCAAGGAGGTCGTCGACTTCTCCGACCCGATCTACAGCTACGGCGAGGGCCTCGTGGTGCCGAAGAGCGACACCAAGGCCTACGCCACGCAGGACGATCTGAAGGGCGAGACGGTCGGCGCCCAGGTCGGCACCGCCTTCGTCGACGCGCTGAAGAAGACCGGCCTGTTCGCCGAAGTGAAGGCCTACGACACCATTCCCGACATCCTGCGCGACGTGAACACCGGCCGCCTCAAGGCCGGCTACGCCGATTATCCGATCCTCGCCTACAATCTGAAGCAGGGCGGCTTCCCCGAGGTGCGCCTGGTCGACGGCTACAAGCCGGTCACGGTCGGCTCGGTCGGCATCGGCGTGCGCAAGGGCGAGACCGCGCTGCTCGGCAAGATCAATGTCTCGCTCGCGAAGCTCAAAGCCAACGGCACCATCGACAAGATCCTCGATAAATGGGGCCTGAAGGCGCAGGGTTGATCGTCAGCGTCTGATCGATGAAGGCTGCCCGATGAAAGGCTTCTGGCACGACGCCGTCGAGTTCTTCCCGATCCTGATGAATGGCGTCGCGCTGACGATCGTCGTCACGATCGGCTCGCTGCTGCTCTCGACGGTGCTGGGCCTCGTCTGGGCGATGATGCGGGTCTCCGGCATCAAGGCGCTGTCGATGCTCAGCGCCAGCCTGATCAACGTGATCCGCGGCATCCCGATCATCGTGCTGTTGTTCTACCTCTATTTCGTGATGCCCGATCTCGGCGTCACGCTGTCGGCGCTGCAGGCCGCGATCCTCGGGCTCGGCATCGCCTATTCGGCCTACCAGGCCGAGAATTTCCGCGCCGGCATCGAGGCGATCGACAAGGGCCAGATCGAGGCGGCGCAGTCGATCGGCATGGGCTGGTGGCTCACCATGCGGCGCGTGGTGCTGCCGCAGGCCGTGCGCATCGTGCTGCCGCCCTACGGCAATGTCATGATCATGATGCTGAAAGACTCCTCGCAAGCTTCGACCATCACGGTCGCCGAGCTCGCGCTGCAAGGCAAGCTGATCGCGTCCTCGACCTTCAAGAACACCAGCGTGTTCACGCTGGTGGCGCTGATGTATCTCACCATGAGCATTCCGCTGATCCTCTTGGTCCGTCACTTCGAGAAGCGGGCCGGCAAGCGATGATCGAGCTGAACGACGTCCACAAGAGCTTCGGCAAGGTCGAGGTGCTCAAGGGCATCACGGACTCTGTCCAGAAGGGCGAGGTGGTCTGCATCATCGGGCCCTCCGGCTCCGGCAAGTCGACCATCCTGCGTTGCATCAACGGACTGGAGAGCTATGACCGCGGCGAGATCAGCGTCGAGGGCCTGAAGGTCGACCGTGAGTCGCCCTCGATCGTGAACATCCGCACCCAGGTCTCGATGGTGTTTCAGCGCTTCAATCTGTTCCCGCATCGCACGGTGCTGGAGAACGTGGTCGAGGGACCGCTCTACGTGAAGAAGGAGCCGCGCGCCGCCGCATTCGAGCGCGGCCGCGCGCTGCTCGCCCAGGTCGGACTCGCGGAAAAGGCCGACGCGCATCCGCCGCAGCTCTCCGGCGGCCAACAGCAGCGCGTCGCGATCGCGCGTGCACTTGCGATGCAGCCCAAGGCAATCCTGTTCGACGAGCCGACCTCGGCGCTCGACCCCGAGCTCGTCGGCGACGTGCTTGGCGTCATGCGCAAGCTCGCCGACGACGGTATGACCATGGTCGTCGTCACCCACGAGATGGGCTTTGCCCGCGACGTCGCCGACCGTGTGCTGTTCATCGACGGCGGCGTCATCGTCGAGCAGGGGCCGGCCAAGGCGCTGCTCAATCAGCCGCAGCATCCGCGCACGCAGGACTTCCTGCGCCGTGTGCTGCATCCGCTCTGACCGGACCTCGCCATGACGCGCCTGCCTCTGCCGCCCTCGCTCTATGCCGACACCGCCGTCGCGCCGGTTGCCACGCCGCCGCTCGACGTCGACAAAAATGTTTCCGTCGCGATCGTCGGCGGCGGCTACACCGGCCTGTCCACCGCGTTGCATCTCGCCGAGCAGGGTGTCGAGGCGATCGTGCTGGAAGCGCAGGAGCCCGGCTGGGGCGCGTCGGGCAACAACGGCGGCCACACCAATCCGGGCCTGAAGCACGACCCCGATCAGATCGAAGCCGATTTCGGCGCGGAGCTCGGTCGCCGCATGATCGAATTCGCCTACGGCACCACCAACTTCACGCATGATCTGATCCGCCGCTTCCAGATCCCGTGCGAGGCGCGCCAGAACGGCACGCTACGCGCGGCCTACAACGAAGCGAGCGCCGCCGCGATCGAGAAGACCGCGCAGCAATGCATCCGCCGCGGCATGCCGGTGACATATCTCAATCGCGAGCAGCTCCGCGAGATGACCGGCACCGATCGTTACATCGGGGCCATGCTGGATAGAAGCGGTGGTGACCTGCATCCGCTGAGCTACGCCCGCGGTCTCGCGCGCGCGGCAATCTCCGCCGGCGCAAAGGTCTTTGGCGAGACACCGGCATTGTCGCTGCGCCGCGACGGCTCGCGCTGGCGCATCGAGACGCCACGCGCGGTGGTGCACGCGGAAAAAGTGCTGCTCGCCACCAACGGCTTCACCGATGATCTCTGGCCGGCGCTCCGCCGCACCATCGTGCCCATGTTCTCCTCGGTCGCCGCCACCGCGCCGCTGCCTGACGCTGTCGCCCGCTCGATCATGCCGACCCGTCCCGTGCTCTACGAGAGCGGCCACATCACGGTCTACTACCGCATCGATCAGCAGAACCGCCTGTTGATGGGCGGGCGCGGTCCGATGCGCTGGATCAAATCGCCCGACGACGTCGCCTATCTGATGCGATATGCCGAGAGACTGTGGCCGCAGCTGAAGGGCGTCGCCTGGACGCACGGCTGGAATAGCCGCCTCGCTATCACCGCGGATCATTACCCCCACGTGCATGAGCCCGCGGAAAACATCCTGATCTCGCTCGGCTGCAACGGCCGCGGCGTTGCGCTCTCGACCGCGATGGGCGCGCAGCTCGCCCGCCGTCTGATCGGCGGGCCGAAGGCGGAGATCGATATGCCCATCACCGGCATCAAGCCGATCCCGATGCACGCGTTCTGGCCCGTTGGCGTGACGACCGCAGTGATCGCGGGCCGCGTGCGCGACCGGCTCGGCATATGAAGAAGGCGCCGCCCGCTTCTAGGGCGACGCCTTGCTGCGTTTCGGATCAAGCCTCAGCAGCGAGCCTGCTTCCACAGGCCGGGCGGGCAGCCGTAACCGCGCCAGCCGACCTTGCGCCCATGGTGCCATCCGGGCGGCGTGCCATGGTAATGATGGCCCATCTTATGACCATGACCATGACCGCCACCATGGCCGCCCTTGGCCAGTACAGGGCTTGTCAGTGTGAGGCCAGCCGCAACGATCAGCGACGCGGCGAGCGCAAGTTTCTTCATTGTGTCCTCCAGTGGGGCGAGCGCACTTGTCCATTCAATGAACGAACGATGTGCAGCTAGGTTCCCTGCAAATGTGGAGGAGTCGTGACGCTCGCGCTGATGCGCAAGCGCGCATCGGCTCAACGCGCGCTGGCATTATCTCGCAGCGGTGCGTCCCTCAGCCTTCCGCCACCGCATCGGCCCAAGGCTGGAAGATCTCGACCGCGCCGGAATTCGTGTCGCCCTCGCGCATCACCACGCTCGGGCAGGCGAATTTCTGCGGCAACGTCTGCACGCGGCTCTCTTCATAGTCGAAGCGTGCGGCCAGGGCTTTGCGCACCTCAGCCGGCAGCCGCGCATCGCCAATCACGATTGCGCCCTCGCTGGCGTCAATGCGCGGCTGGTGAATGGCGGCATCGAGATCCATGCCGAAATCCATCGCAAAGGACACGAGCTGCGTCACCGCCGGAAGGATGCGGCGGCCGCCGGAGGCGCCGACCGCGAGCCGCTTGCCATCCTTCGTCTCCGCGATGACGGGCGTGTAGTTGCAGAGGCAGCGCTTGCCGGGCGCAAGCGAGTTGGTCGTGCCCGGCGTCGGATCGAACCACATGATGCCGTTGTTCATGGCGATGCCGGTGTGCGGCGTGACGTATCTCGAGCCGAACGACGAGAGCAGCGTCTGCGTCACCGCGGCGATGTTGCCGTGGCGGTCAACCACGGAGAAATGCGTGGTGCAGGCGGGCGCCAGATATTCGGCACCGAGCGAGCGCTTGCCGTCGGCATCGCCCATGTCCTTGAGCCGCTCGCGGAAGGCAGCCTGCAGGGCGAGCGCATATTCGGCATAGGCGGCCGCGTCCGGCGTGCCTGCCGGCTTCAAATTCTGCTGCAGCAGGCGCAGCGCATGCGCCATGGTCGGGCCGGCCGTGAGCTCCGGCGTCGCAAACACCTTGCCGCCGCGATACGGGATCGCCAGCGGCTCGCGCAGTTGCGCGCCGAAGGCGGCGAGGTCCTCGACCGACAGCGAACCGCCGTCGGCCTTGATGTCGGAGGCGATGCTCCTGGCGAGATCACCCTGATAGAAATCGCGCGGTCCGGCGTCGGCGAGATGCGACAGCGTTGCCTTCAGCGTATCCTGCGGCAGCCGCGTCTCGGCCTTGATACCCCATGGCGCGCTCGGTGGCAGCCCGTCCTTCAGGAATGCCGCCGCGCTCGCGGGATAGCGCCTGAGATCGGCGGCCGAGCCCGAGATCGTCACCGTGGTCCACCAATCGACCAGCAGGCCTTCGCCGGCGAGACTGGCTGCCGGCGCGACCAGATCCTTCCACGGCATTCTGGCGTAGCGGCGATGCGCCTCTTCCATCCCGGCGACGACGCCAGGCACGGCGATCGAACCGGGGCCGTGGATGTTGCGATCGTCCTTCACCCGCGGCCAGGGAAAGAGATCGGAGGCTGCGCCTTCGCCGCTGAGCGGGTAGTCGGCAGCACGCAGACTCTGTGGCGCACACATGCCGTAGTCGATCACCTCATAGCGATTTTCCTTGGCGCGGTAGAGCACCATCGCACCGCCGCCGCCGATGCCGCTGTTCCAGGGCTCCAGCACGTTCAGCGCCATGGTGGTTGCCACGATCGCGTCCACGCAGTCGCCGCCCGCCGCGAGCACCTGTGCCCCCACTTCGGCCGCTCGCCGCGATTGCGAGGCGACGATGCCGCCCTTGGAGGTGACGGCGAGCTTGCGGACGTTTTGGTTCAGGCTGAACTGATGAGGCATGATGTCGTCTTGATGTTCTGTGCTGTATTTTATGATGGCTTCGTTGCGCTGACTTGCTCCGCAATTGGCGAAGCGCGCGGACCATGGCACATTGCGGTCAACGAGAACATCAAAAGGGAGGCGCGGCATGGCTGGTGTGAAACAGGCGCGGGATGGCGCGGTCGGGATATTGACCCTCGACGAGCCGGCGAGCCTGAACGCAATGACGCCGGACCTGCTCGGCGCGCTCGCCGCCGCCGTCGCGGAGATGACGACGAAGGAGGACGTCCGCGCCCTCATCCTGACCGGAGCCGGGCGCGGCTTCTGCTCGGGCCAGAACCTGAAGGCCTCGGAGGCGCTCGGCGAGGATATCGCCGCTGGCGTCATGCGCTTCTACTGGCCGGCCTTCAAGGCCTTGCGCGAGTGCCGCGTGCCCGTCGTGGTCGCCGTCAATGGCGTGGCGGCGGGCGGCGGCTTTAGCCTGGCGATGGCCGGCGACATCATCGTTGCGGCGCGGTCGGCGAGCTTCATCCAGGTGTTCAGCCGTATCGCGCTGGTGCCCGATCTCGGCTCGACCTGGCTGCTGCCGCGGCTGGTCGGCCGGCAGCGCTCGCTCGAACTGATGCTGCTGAACGAGCCGCTGACGGCGGAACGCGCCCAGGAGATTGGGCTGGTGCGGCAGGTCGTCGACGATGCCAAGCTGATGGACGAGGCGCTGGGTCTGGCCCGCCGCCTCGCCGAGGGACCGACGCGCGCCCTGGTCGCAACGCGCGCGCTGATCGAGGAGAGCGAGCATGCGACCTACGAGGCGCAGTTCCGCCGCGAGATCGAACTCCAGGCCACGATCCGCAAGAGCGCAGACGCCGTCGAAGGCCGCAATGCCTTCATCGAGAAGCGCAAGGCGATGTTTACGGGGAGGTGAGGGAGGGGCTGCTCCGCAATCTCGTCATGCCCGGGCTTGACCCGGGCATCCACGTCTTTGCATCCCAGAACGTGGATGGCCGGGACAAGCCCGGCCATGACGATGCTAGGAAGATCGGTGGGAAAGCGGTGAACCCGACAGCGCTCAGCGCATGCGGTCCAGCCGGCCGGCCTGATGCTTGGCGTGCCATTTCGGACCAGGCCCGCGCATGTAGTGCAGCTCGGGGCGGTAGGGGTTGCCCGCGACACGGATCAGCGTCTGCCATTTGACGGCGACGAAGCTCAGGGGCTGGCGGAGGAGGCTCAGGGAAGCGATCAACATGGCATCACCTCAATGCGGCTTGCCGAGCATGGCGGTGAAGGGGAGATCGAAAATCTCCTCGCCATCGTCGTCGCTGACATGGATCACCCAGTCGCGCCAGTCTTCGGCACCGGGGGTCTGGATCATCGAGTTCATGATCTGGGCGGCGTGGTCGCGCGCCTCGGTCAGATTGGCGACGACGGCGCCATAGCGGTCGATCAGCGTGCCCTCGGTGTTGGAGCAGTGAAAATAGACCTGGACCATGAACGCCTCCTGTAGAAAGCGATTGGGATGGCAGATTGATACCACCTCTGGCATTCGCGAAACATTCGGGTCGAGCCCGGTAAGGGAATTTACGGAGGTTGGTCGCCACCAATGCCGCAACGGGTTTGATCACAGGCGGGTGATGACTGGACGCAGCACGGTCGTCATGGAACAAGCGTCCCGGGAAGAGGGGAGCCACCGTGAACCAGTTTACATTCGCAGGCGAACGGCGAGATCTGCGCTTGGTTGCTGCGGTGTTGGCCGGCGTGCTGCTCGGCTTCGTTCCGGCTTCGTCCGAACCGATCAGGAAGAGCGGCTATGCGATCGGCGCGGACGTTTGCGGCAGCGGCGATCTCGCTTTTCCCCGGATCCAGATCGACATGAAGGCGGAGTTTTGCGCCGGCCTCGTCGCCAGCGAAGAGGATCATCTCAAATTTCCGCGTGCGATCGTCCAGGTGCCGGGCCGCGACCTGTTCGTAGTGGCCGACATGGGCGGCTGGGGTCACGCCGATGGACGGCTGCTGCTGCTCGACCCGCACGCGCCACAGGGTCGGCGTTTCAACGAGCTATTGACCGATGTCGAATATCCGTTCGGGCTGGTGATCGGCCCCGACCGGAAGCTCTATGCCTCGACCGCGGAGACGATCTTCCGTTTCGATCCGCTCGCCGACAATCCGCGCGGCACGGTAGAGACCATCATCCGCCACATGCCCGGCCGGCGGATCAGCTTGCCCGACAGGACCAGGATCGACGAGAGCGCGCACCCGCTCAAGCCGTTCGTTTTTGACAGGAATGGGCGGCTCTTCGTCAATATCGGCTCGCATAGCGACGACTGCGTTACGCCCGCACCGATCACGAGGCCTTGCGCGGCCGCCGAGGGCGCGTCGGCGATGGCATCGATCTGGCTGTATACGCCGCCCGCAGGCGGCGTCTTCCCGGCATTGAAGCCTGGCGATCCCGATCCGCCGCACACCGTCTATGCGCGCGGCTTGCGCAATTCGATGGCGCTGGTGCTGCACCCGATGTTTCCGGATGCCGGTTACGCCTTCCTGCAGGCCGAGAACGGTCGCGATCTGCCTGACATCTTAAAGCCGAACGAGGAGATCAACGCGGTCGAGCAGGGCAGGCATTATGGCTGGCCCTATTGCTACGACCTGTCGACGCCGAGTCCCGAATTCAGGCTCGTGCTGCAATCGGGGATCTACAAATCGCTCTGCACGGCCAACGCGCTCTACAAGGCGCCGCTCTCGCTGCTGCCGCCACACGGTGCGCCGCTCGCGATGATGTACTATCACGGCGGCAAATTCCCGGAGCTTGATGGCAAGCTGCTGGTCGGCCTGCACGGCTATCGGCCGACCGGCAGCCGCCTGCTCGTCTATGACATCGACGATCACGGCTTTCCCAAACCTGCCCCGGCACCGGTGCGCTATCACGTCAGTTGCGCAGCCGACCCGACCCGCAGCTTCCAGACCGATACCGGCGAGGTCGCCGCTGCGCCGTTCCAGGAACTGATTGCAGGTTGGCATCGTGTCAATGGCGCGCGGCCGCAAGGCGCCCCGGTCGGCATGACGGTGGCCGAGGACGGCGCGATCTGGCTGGTCGAGGACAAGAACAAGACCGTGATCCGCATCGACCGCGCCGCGGGCGATGGGCCTCAGCCGCTCCCCTGCGACATGCGCAGCCAGGCCATGATCGACCAACTCGCGGCGTTCGTCGCCGGGGACGCGCAGAACAGCGCCCGGCTCACAATGCTGCGCAAGGGTCTCGTCGAGAAGCATTGTGTCGGCTGTCACTCCGATTTCGGTCTGACGCCGGGCCAATCGGAGACGGAGAAGGACGGGGCCGTGCTCCGCTTCATGCTGTCGCAAGACGGCTGGATCTATCCGGGCGATCCCGACGCCGGCAGGCTGCGCACGCGCCTGCGCGGCCTTGGCGCGGAGAAACTGATGCCGCCAGGCGGCGAGAGCCTGCCGAAGACCGAGCCCGGCTACAAACGTCTGCTGGATGCGGCGGATCTGCTCGTTGCGAAAATGGTTCCGGGCACGCGGATGCGGATCAAATCCGGTCCGCCGCAGCGCAAATTCTATGGCAGGACGAACAAGGAATGCGGCGAAATACCGGCCGCCAAGGTCGTTGTCGTGACACAAAAGCGCGCTGTAGACAAACCCGGCTTCAGCCGCTTCTTTCGGCCGGCCGATCCCTATCTGAATGGCGAGTGCACCGACGGCGATGGCTATTACATCCGGCAGGAATTTCTGGTGCCTGTGCGGTAGCGTTGTTCTCGTCATTGCGACCGCGTCCGCCCGGGCCGACACCAAGCTGTTCGAAAGCGTGCAGGTGACGCCTGCGGGCGAATACACGTTCGGCATCGAAGGGCCGGCCGCTGATCTCGACGGCAACCTCTACGTGGTCAATCTCGGCAAGCCCGGCACCATCGGCAGGCTGCCGGCCGGCGGCGCGGCGTCGGAGCCATTCACGGTGCTGCCCGAAGGCAGCGTCGGCAATGCCATCCGTTTCGATCGGAACGGCACCATGTTCATTGCCGACTACAAGAAGCACAACATCTTCGCGATTCCGAAGGGCGCGACCGAGCCGGCCGTCTGGTTTCACGCCGGCGACATGAACCAGCCGAACGACATCACCATCGCGCGCGACGGCACGATCTATGCGAGCGATCCGAACTGGAAGGGCCGCCAGGGACACATCTGGCGCATCGCCAAGGAAGCCGACGGTACGGTGCAGGGCCGGGTCATGGCTGCGCCGCGCGCGATGGGCACCACAAACGGCATCGATCTCAGCCCGGACGGCAGGACGCTCTATGTTGGCGAGTCCAGCAGCGGCCAGATCTGGTCCTATGCGATCAACGGCAACGAGCTCACCGGGGCAAAACTCGTCAAGTCGTTTCAGCCCGACACCGTCGACGGTCTGCGCACCGACGTTGCCGGCCGTCTCTATGTCGCGCGCATTCTCAAAGGCACGATCGCGCTGATGAAGCCCAGTGGCGCCGTCGAGCGGGAGGTCGCGCTGAAGGGCAAGGAGCCGACCAACCTCGCCTTCGGCGGCAGCGACGGCAAGACCGTCTTCGTCACTCAGCGCCAGGGTGGCTTCATCGAGTCCTTCCGCACTGACCAGCAGGGGCGCGAGCACTGCCTCCAGCGCGGACGCTGCTGAGCCCGGCCGTTCAAAGGCGGTCTCCTTGGCGTGCAGAACGGTGGGGGTGAGGGCGGCATTCTTCTTGCTTGCATCCGGCCGCCGCAGGGATCAAGAAATCTGTGGCAACCCTTAGAGCATGCGATCACGGAGTGTTTGAGTGAAAGCCGTCCATACCGAACTGCACCGCAGCCACGATCCGCAATTCTTCCTGGTTCGCGGTGTCGTCAAGCGCACCACCGAGCAGCCCGAGCGCGCCGACCGCCTGCTCAAGGGATTGAAGGACGGCAAGCATCAGCTGGTCGAGCCGACCAAGTTCGGGCAGGGGCCCCGCGCGCGCATCCACAGCCCGGAATATCTGTCGTTCCTGAGCGAGGCCTGGGACGCCTGGACGGCGCTCGGGGATTCCGGCCCGGAGATGATCGGTAACATCCATCCGGTGCGCCATGCCGCAACCTATCCCACCCACATCGTCGGCAAGCTCGGCTGGCACACTGCCGACACCGCGGCGCCGATCGGGCCGGGCACGTGGGCGGCGGTCTGTGCCGCGACCGATGTCGCAGTCACGGCCGCGCAGATGGTGATGGACGGCGAGGACGCGACCTACGCGCTCTGCCGTCCGCCCGGCCATCACGCCTATCGCGACATGGCCGGCGGCTTCTGCTTCCTCAACAACAGCGCGATCGCGGCGGCGCATCTGCGACAGAAGCACGAGCGCGTCGTGATCCTCGACGTCGATGTCCATCACGGCAACGGCACGCAAGGCATTTTTTATGCTCGGCCCGACGTCTACACGATCTCGATCCATGCCGACCCCGTTGCGTACTATCCTTACGTGTGGGGCTATGCGCATGAGCGGGGCGAAGGGCCCGGTCTCGGCACCAATCTCAACATTCCCCTCGCCATCGGCACCGGCGATGACGGCTACATGCAGGCGCTGGACCTCGCGCGCAGGGCGATCGAGTCGTATGCGCCCGGAGCGCTCGTCATCGCGCTCGGTCTCGATGCCTCCGAGCACGACCCGCTGAAGGGATTGGCCATCACCACGCCCGGCTTCCGCCGCATCGGCCAGGCCATCGCGAGGATGGGCCTGCCGACCGTGTTCGTACAGGAAGGCGGCTATCTCTCGGATATCCTTGGCGCGAACCTGACGTCGGTGCTGGCGGGATTCGAGGAAGCAAGGTGAGGCGTCCGCCTCTCCCCGCTCGCGGCAGGACAATCGCATATGGCAGTGGGGGCCGCCGGACGAGCCGGGCCCGCATGGTTCGAGACGCCCGCTTTGGTGGGCTCCTCACCATGAGGCTCTGATATCTCGCCGCAAAACGCGCGCTCATCCTGAGGGCCCGCCGGAGGCGGGCGTCTCGAAGGATGGCC
This sequence comes from Bradyrhizobium sp. RP6, assembly GCF_003837805.1. Taxonomy (GTDB): domain Bacteria; phylum Pseudomonadota; class Alphaproteobacteria; order Rhizobiales; family Xanthobacteraceae; genus Bradyrhizobium. The sequence continues at coordinate 43,050 of NZ_RQIT01000010.1, forward strand.
ACAGGCGAGTTTCCCGCCGCGTTTCCCATATGCGATTGCCCTGCCGCTCGCGGGGGAGGGAGAAGGCTTCAAAACATCCCGCTCGCCGCGAGCGCCTTGCCGACATGCCGCATCTCGGTCTCGTCCGCGACCATGTCGAGCATGATCGTGGTCAGGCCGTTCGCCGCAAACTCCTTCAGCTTCGCGCCGATCTCCTCGTAGCTGCCGACGAGATATGGGCAGTCGGCCTGGAAAGTCAGGAACGGCAGCAGCCAGTAGCCGTTGTCCTGAAGCTCGCCGCTCTGGCCCTCATAGAGCCGCCGCTTCCACACGGAGTCGCTGTTCTCTACGGTGAGCGCGAGCAGCTCGCGATCATCTGGATTGTCGCGGAAGCGCGCCTTTGCGGCCTGCCGAGCCTCGTCCCGTCCCTCGCGCGCGAATATTCCAAAGTTCAAGCCTGATACGTCGAGCCCGCGATCGAGATCGGGCGGCAGCATCTGCATCTTGATGCAGCCGGTCTCCTTCGCGATGCGCTGGGCCGCCTCGGATTGGCCGGCGATCAAGAACTCCGGCATCAGCTCCGCGGGCAGGCGCGGACGAAGTTGCAGATTGCTGGCGCGGTAGAACCGGCCTTCGAAATTCACCGGCCGCGGGCTTGCCAGCAACTGGCGCATCAGCGCGACGAATTCACCGAGCCGAACGTAACGATCGGCATGCGACTGGTCGTCGCCCAGTCCCTGCAAGTCGCTGATCGCCGTCCCCGTGATCATGTTGAGATAGACCTTGCGGCCATAGAGCTGCGCAAAGGACGAAACGAATTTCGTGGCCGTGAACGGGTGCATATAGACCGGATTGACGGCGATCAGCGGCGAGCTCCGCGTCGTCTCTGCGATGATGTGCTGGGCCATCGCCCAGGGCTCGACGAACACGTCATTGCCTTCGAACAGCAGGATGCCTTCGAAGCCGTTGCGGTCGGCGAATCGGGCCACCCGCATCAGCTCGCCGATATAGGCCTTGGGATCGCGGTTGCGTGAAATCGCGGGAAACACGCGCAGCCGCGGCGGCATCATTCAGCCGCTTGCTGGAGCGGCCAGGCGTGGCGGCTGATGGGAAGGCCGCCGGCCGCACGGGAGCCGTCGGCGATCGCGAGGCGGTGCGAGGGCGATGGCGAGCACAGCGAGAAGCGCCAGCCGTCCGGATCGTCGACGATGTCCGGCTTGAAGCTGATCTCGATGGCCTTGCCCGACACCTGCATCGCGAAGGCGTCGAGCGGCAGATTGAGTCCAAAGCCCCTGGCCTTCAGATAGGCCTCCTTGAGCGTCCAATAGTCGAAGAAGCGCTCGATGGCCGCGGGCTCCGGCAGTCCGCGCAGCGTTTCGACCTCCTCCGGGGCAAAGAAGCGGAGCGCGGTGGACAGCGGGGCGACGCGCCGCGACACGGCTTCGACGTCGACGCCGACGGCCTCATGCCGCGACACCACGCAGGCGACGCAGCCGTCGGCATGCGACAGGCTGAAATGCAGCGCGGTCGAGGTGACAGGCGCTGCGACAAACGGCCGCCCATAGCGGCCCGCGGCAAAGGACCAGTCGGAGGGGGCGACGTTGCGGGCGACCTGCGATAGCGCGAGGCGCAGCATGGCGTGTGCGAAGATGTATTGCCGTCGGTGCCGCTCGAACATGAATCGATCGGCCCGGGCCCGTTCGTCGACCGAGAGCAGGCGCCGGCACGCCTCGGCCGCGCCCGGGGCGTCAAAGGTCTCGATCAGCCCGACAAAGAGTTCAATTCTGTCGTCCGCCATCAATTGGGCCCATGGCGTCAGGCGAGGCCAATCCCCGGTCCCGACGGAAAATTCAACTGAGCAAGAATCACCAAGTGGACTGTTCCTAACGATCCACCCAGGCGAATTCTTGTCGATCTGCAGGCCGGTTTACAGGCGCAAGCTTGTGCGAGACCCCAACTCGACCAGCGAGCGGCCACGACCGAAAACTAAAAATCGAAAACTAAAGACCGAAAGTCAAAGTCCGAAAACTGAAAGCCGAACATTGAAGTCTGGAGATTTCTGCAGCGTCCCGGCCGGCGAATTTTACTTCTTCTTCTTCTTGGCCTTCTTCGACTCACCCAGGATGGAAAGACTGGCGTCGACCTCCTTCAGTGCCGACTGCAGCTTCTTCTTCTCGTCGGTCAGCAGCTTCTGGAGGGCCTTGCGGTCCTTGTCGCTCAACGAGGTGCCCTTGGTAAATTTGATGAAACCCATAATACTCCCCCGGTTGAAAATAGTCGTCCAAATCAAAACCGCGGGAATAATCTTGCGCGGCGACACCAAATAATCAAGACGCAACTTGATCATTCACAGGCTTGGCCGTGAATCCGTACAGCCGGCCGAGCGGTGTGTTGGGTTGAGCGATGGCCGCCGTCAGCAGCGCGACGAGATCCTCCATCCACTCGCCGACCACTCGGCCCTCGAGCAACTCGCGCTTGTAGTTGCATGAGCCGGTGATGCCGGTCGGCCGCTCCTTGAGCATCAGCGACAGCCGGGTCTGGTCGATCGGCAGCACCGGCTGGCCTTCGCGCGCGATGTTGCCGATCGACGCTGTTGCGAGATCCGGCAGATCGAGCGGCTGGCGCAGCGGATTCTGCAGCGTGAAGTAGACCTGCAGCAGCGAGGCCGGATCGATCCCCTCCTGCTCCAGATGGTCGGCCAGGATGTTGAACGGCAACTCGTGCCGCGCATGCGCATCGAGCACGCTCTGGCGCACCCGCATCAGGGCTTGTGCGAACGACAGCTCCGGCGTGATTGTCGTACGGACGATCACCGTGTTCTCGAACGGGCCGATGATGCGGTCGGTGTCCGGCTGGGCACGATTGGCCATGGAGGTCGCGACCGCGATGTCGGTGCGGCCCGTCCGCGCCAGCAGCATGCCCTTCAGGCCGGTGAGCAGGCACATGAACAGCGTGCAATTGTGCCGGCCGGCGAACGCCGTGAGCCGGCCGACCAGTTCACGCTCGAGGCTGACCGGATGGTGGCCGGTGGATGCGCCCGGGCGCGCTTCGCCGTCGAAGACGGGGCCCGCTCCGCGCAAATTCTCCGTCCAGTCTGACGCCTGGGTTGGCGATCAGCGATCCCGTCGCGACGTCCTCATGCGAGGTGTGGCGGAACAACAGGCACTGGAAGGCGGCCAGCAGCGTCATGAACGGTGTGACGCCCTGGGTCTGGCTCAGTGCGCGCAGGTCACCCGACAGCGTCTTGGAAAGTTCGAGATAGTGGCGCGCGCCGTGACCGCTCCAGATCCGTGGCCTAGGCCTGTCGGTTCGCAGCGGCAGTGTGGTGACGCCGTGGAGCTGGGCCCTCCAATAATCGAGCTGCTCCTTCGCCGCCGGCGTCTGCGCCCAGCTCTGCTGCCAGAGCGCGAAGTCGCGATACTGGAAGGCAGGCGAAGGCAGCGTGACCGGACGCTTCATGCGCGCCGCGGCGTAATGGACGGCGAGATCCTCCCAGAACAGCCGCTGCGACCAGCCGTCGGTGACGAGGTGATGGACGTTGACCACCAGCGCATGGCTGTGCTCGTCGAACGACAGCAGTGCGACCTTCAGCGGCGGCTCGTGGGACAGGTCGAACGGATGTTGTGCGAGCTTGAGCGCCTCGCGCCGGACAGCCGCGAGCCGCTTGTCCGCAGGGCAGGGCTTGAGCTCGATGCGCTCGAACTGCGACGGCGATGACTGCACAAGCTGCACCGGCTCGCCCAGACGTTCGATGAAGACCGTGCGCAGCGCCTCATGGCGCGCACAGATCGCAGTGAGGCTCGCAGAAAGCGCGGCGACGTCGACCGGGCCGCTGAGAAGCGCCACTTCGACGACATTGTAATTGTAGCGGGTCGGGTCGAGCCGCGAGAGCACGTACATCCGCTGCTGCTAGAACGACAGCGGTGCATCTGCGCCCGCAGCGCGGTGCCAGGCCGGCAGCGCCGTCTCGCGCCGGCTTGCGGCGGTATCGATCCGGGCCGCAAGTGCTGCGACCGTGGTGCAATCGAAGATGTCCTCGAACGAGAAGTCGACATTGAAGCGTTCGCGCAGGCGCGAGCGCATCTGCGTCACTGCGAGCGAGTCGACGCCGAGCGCGAAGACGTCCTGGTCGACGCCGACCTGCGGCAACTCCAACAGGCCCGCCCAGATTTCGGCGAGCTGGGTCTCCAGCGCATTGCGCGGCAGCCGGGTCTCGTCCCTGCCGTCAACTGCTGCAATGAGTCCGGCCAGCACATTGCGTTGAACCTTGCCGCTGGCGCCTTTCGGCAGCGCCGCGACGCTGCGGATCAGGCTCGGTACCTTGTAGGCTGCGAGCCGCTTTCGTGCGAACTGGCGTAGCTGTTCGGAGGTGGCCTCGGAATTCGGCCGCAGCACCACGACGGCGGCGACGTTCTCGCCGAGCTTTTGGTGCGGGATGGCGAATACGCCGGCCTCCAGCACCGCCGGATGGCCGAGCAGAACTTCTTCCACCTCCAGCGGCGATATCTTCTGACCGCCGCGGTTGATGACATCCTTGATGCGGCCACGATGAAGAGATAGCCGTCGGCATCGAGATAGCCGAGGTCGCCGGTCCGAAACCAGCCATGGCGGAACGCAGCCTGCGTCGCCGCCTCGTCATTGCAATAGCCGCGGCTCATGTTTGGCCCGCGCAGCATGATCTCGCCGCGCGCGCCGCTCGCAAGCGTGCGGCCCGTCTCGTCCATGATCGCGATCTCGGGGCCGGCGGCGCGGCCGACCGATCCGACCTTCCGCAGCTCGAACGGATTGGCCGCGATCTGCGAGGCCGCCTCCGTCATCCCGTAGGTCTCGAGCACGGGAACGCCGAACGTCGCCTCCAGCCCTCGAAGAATCGCAGGCGCGAGCGAGGCCGAGGCCGAGCGGATCACGCGCAGCGACGACGGTCGGGCATGGTCCGGGTTCGCCTCCGCCGCCGTCAGCAATGCGCGATGAATGGTCGGCACCGCCGTGTACCAGGTCGGTTGCAGCTCCCGCATCCAGCCGAAGAAGGACGAAGAATCGAAGCCATCGGTGCAGATCACGCTGGAGCCAGCGGCCAGCGCAGTGAGAAGGCCGGAGATCAAGCCATGGCATGAAACAGCGGGAGGACGTTGAGCAGGCGATCGCGCGACGTGAGCGACAGCACATGGCCGGCATTGTAAGCGGACAGGCAGACATTGCGATGCGTCAGCGGCACCATCTTCGGCCGCGCCGCCGTTCCCGACGTCAACAGGATGAACGCATCGTCGTCCCCGCGCGAGGGGCCGCTCGTGCTCGCCGGCCCGACCGACGGGCCGATGAACGCGCAGCCGCCGAGATCGTCTTGCGGCCCCGGCACGAAATCGATCACCGCGATATCGAACGCCCTGGCGACGTCGCGGCTCGCGGAGTTCATGTCGGTCTGGGTCACCAGCGCCGCCAGCTTCAGTTCGCTGAACTAGCGTTGCAGCTCGTCCGCCGTCAGATCCGGGTTGACGGGGACGCAAACGGCGGCCGACGCGACCGCGATCAACGCCAGTGCGCTGTCGGCGCCACGCGGCAGCGCAACTGCAATGCGGTCCGCGGGCGCGATGCCGAGCCCGCGCAGCGTCCGGATCAGATACTGCGTCCGGTTGCCAAGGGCGCGGTAGTTGAGAACCGGCCGGCCAGGGGCGAGGAGTGCGGGCGCCGCCGCTGTCCTGCGCGCGTAGAATTCGAGAAGGCCGCTGATATGCGCGAATATTTTCGTTTCGGCCGTCGTACCGGCTGATCCTTCGTTCGCTCCGGATGCAATGTCCGACAACGCCATTCCCTTTTGATCCGATTGAGCTATTCTTCCAAGAAGTTGGGGAACGGGTCCAGTCTGAGGTGAAGTTTGAGCCCCAAAATCTGTGGTTGAGGGGCATCGGAGCCCTTCGACGGAGTGATGGTCGGGCAGAATCACCATGCTGGAGAATGAACCGGGCACGGGGACGGAAGGCGAGCTGAAGCGCTGGCTCGACGGTATCGGCCTCGGTCACTACACCGATCTCTTCGCGCAGCACCGTCTCGATCTCGACGTGATCGGGGACCTGACCGAATCCGACCTGGCCGAACTCGGATTGCCGCTCGGCGATCGCAAGCGGATCCAGCGGGCGATGGCGGCGCTGTTTCGAGCGGAAACGGCGGAGGCGCCAACCGAGGCGGTGCGTCCGCAAGCACGGGCGGACGTCGGAGCCGAACGGCGCCAGCTCACCACGATGTTCTGCGACATGGTGGATTCCACCTCGCTGTCCGCGCAGTTCGATCCCGAAGACGTCCGCGACATGATTGCGGGCTTCCGCGAAACCTGCGTCCGCGTGGTCAAGCATTATGAGGGCTTCGCCGCCCGTTTCGTCGGCGACGGTATCCTGGTCTATTTCGGCTATCCGACCGCACATGAGGATGATGCCGAGCGCGCGGTGCGCGCCGGGCTCGAGATCGTGCGCGTGCTGTCGATGGCGCACGCGGTCGAGCCGCGCGGTGCGCTCGGCCACTCACCCGCCGTCCGCATCGGAATCGCGACCGGCCTCGTCGTGGTCGGCGACCTCGTCGGACAGGGCACCGAAGAACGCGACTCCGCGGTCGGGGAGACCGTCAATCTCGCTGCGCGCCTGCAGGCCCTGGCGCCGCCAAACGGTGTGGTGATCTCCGCTTCGACGCAGTCATTGCTGAAGGGGAAGTTCGATTACCGCAATCTTGGCGTCCATGTCCTGAAGGGGATCGCCGAGAAGGCACAGGCCTGGCATGTGGTGCGCGCCTCGCGGATGGAGACCCGCTTCGCCGCCGCGATGGGCTCGCGGTTGACGCCGCTCGTCAACCGCGAGGAGGAGATCTCGCTGTTGATGGGGCGCTGGCAGCAGGCCAAGGACGGCGACGGCCAGGTCGTGGTCAAGTTCGGCGAGCCCGGCATCGGCAAGTCGCGCATCATCCAGGAAATCTTCGAGCGGATATCGGGCGACCGCCACGGACAAGTTTCGCTCCAGTGCTCGCCTTACTACACCTCCACGGCGTTCCATCCGTTCGTCGATCAGCTCAAATTCTCGCTCGGCCTCGATCGTGAGGATCCGTCCGCGCTGTCGCTGGCGGGCCTCGAGACCGCGATCGCCGCCGCTCATGGCGACATCCAGCAGGTCACTCCGCTGTTTGCCGCGCTGCTGTCGATACCGACCGGAGACCGCTATCCGCCGCTCGAACTGTCGCCGCAGCAGCAGAAGGATGCGACGGTTGTGGCGCTGGTCGACCATTTCCTCGGTCTTGCGCGCGAAATGCCGCTGGTGATCGCGTTCGAGGACCTGCACTGGATCGACCCGACGTCCCGGAAGGTGATCGATCTTCTGGTCGACCGCGTGCAGAATCGGCCGATCCTGGTCATCATCACCGCGCGCTCCGAATTCCAGCCGAGCTGGAGCGCGCATTCGCACATCACCACCGTGGTCCTGAACCGCCTGAGCCGGCAATTGCGCACGACGCTGGTCGAGCGCGTGGCAGGACGCGAGCTGCCCAAGGAGGTCGTCGAGGAGATCATCGTCAAGACCGACGGCGTGCCGCTGTTTCTGGAAGAGCTGACCAAGACAGTTCTCGAATCCGACCTCCTGACCGAGCGGCACGGGCGCTACGTGCTGTCCGGGCCATGGCGGCAGCTCGCAATCCCGGCAACCCTGACCGACTCTCTGATGGCGCGGCTCGACCGGATGGGACCGTTCAAGCGCATCGCGCAGATCGGCGCCACGGTAGGCCGCGAGTTCTCCTACGAGACGCTGCACGCCGTCGCCAACACGCCGGCCGAGCAGATCGTGGCGGCGCTCAATCATCTGGAGGACGCAGGGCTGATCATGCGCCGCGGCCACCCGCCGGACGCGCTCTACTCCTTCAAGCACGTGATGATCCAGAACGCCGCGCATGCGAGCCTGTTGCACAGCGAGCGGCGCAAGCTGCATTCCCGGATCGCCCAGGTGCTTTCCGAAATGTATCCGGAGAAGTCCGAGCGCGAGCCGGAGCTGCTCGCCTATCACCTGACCGAATCCGGCCAGAGCGAGGGCGCCGCCGGCTTCTGGCTCAAGGCCGGCAAGCAGGCGGCGAGGAACGGCGCCAATCTGGAGGCGATCGGCCATCTGCGCCGCGGCCTCGGCGTCGTGCACGCCAACGCGGGCATACCGGGGGCCGACGAGATGGAGCTCGAGCTGCGCATCGCGCTGGGCAACGCGCTGATTGCCGCCAAGGGCTATGCGGTGCAGGAAGTCGAGGAGAACTACATCCGCGCGCTGGAGCTCGGTCATCAGCTCGATGACGACGAAAAGGTCTTCGCAGCCACTCGCGGACTCTGGGTGTGCCACTTCATCCGCGCCGATCTCACCCGCGCGCACGATCTCAGCGTCGAGCTGTTGAAATTCGCCAAGCGGCAGCGGCTGAACGAGCGCTCGCGGCCGGCGCAGCAGACCGGATATTTGATCGAAGCGCACCGTTCGATCGCGATGACCATGCTCTATCGCGGCCGCTTTGCCGCCTCGCAGCATCATCTGCACCGCTGCATCAATCTCTACAGCCCCGATTTGCACTCCGACCTCATGGTGCGGCACGGCACCGATCCCGGCGTCGTCTCGCTGTCCTATCTCGGTTATCTGCTCTGGTTTCTCGGACGGCCCGACGCGGCGCGCGAGCACAGCGAGCAGGCGATCGCCAATGCCGAGAAGATCCGCCATCCCTTCACGCTCGCCTTTGCGCTCGTGTTCGGCGCCTATCTCTGCCAGCATCTGCGCGACGTCGAGGGTACGCGCGACCACGCCAACCGCGCCATGATCATCGCCAGCGAGCACAATTTCCTGCACTGGAAGCAGCAGGCGACGATCCTGCGCGGCTGGGCGCTGACGCAGCTCGGCGAGACCGACGAGGGCCTCAGCCAGATGCGCTTGGGCCTCGACGAGTACGAGGCGATGGATTCCTGGCTCGCCGGCTGCTGGTTCCGCTGCCTGCTCGCGGAAGCCTATGCCAAGGTTGGGATGCGGGATGCCGCCTTGCGCGCGCTGGACGGCGCGCTTGCAACCGCGCGGCGGACCGGTGATCATTCCTATCTCGCCGAGGTCTATCGCCTTCAAGGCGAGATTACCCTGTCGGATGGCGATCCGGCCTCGGTGCAGGAGGCCGAGGAGCTGTTCGCGCAGTCGCTTGCGACAGCGCGCAAGCAGGGTGCGCTGTCCTGGGAGCTTCGTACCGCCGTCAGCCTCGCGCGCTTGTTGCTCGAGGCCGGCAGGCGCGAGCACGCAAGTCTTCTGCTCGTGCCCGTCGTGGGCAAGTTCAGCGAAGGTCTTTGCACGCCGGACCTGACGCAGGCGATGCAGCTGGTGGCCGAGCTTGGGACCGACGCGCCCGTGGGCGAACAGGCCGATCTGTGACATGCGCGATCTTGCCGCCGCGCGTGCGCGCTACGTGGAGAGGATTGCCAGGCGCGAGCGGATTTCCTCGCCCCGCCTGCTCGAGGCGCTTGCCACTGTTCCGCGCGAGGATTTTCTGCCGAGGGGGCCCTGGCGCATCAAGAGCGAGGCGGCGCGCAGCTACCGGCTGACGCCCGACGCGGATCCGGTTCATCTCTACGACAATGTGCTGGTCGCGATCGACGCCCGCCGCAAGCTCGACACCGGCTTGCCGAGCCTGTGGGCGCATCTCATCGACGTGCTCGACGTCAGCGAGAAGGAGCGCGTCGTGCAGGTCGGCTGTGGTCTTGGTTATTTCTCGGCGGTGCTGTCGGTGATCGTCGGCCCAAAGGACGACGTACATGCGGTCGAATGCGACGGGCGGCTCGCAGCCCGGGCGGCGAACCACTTGCGCCGATATCGCAACGTCACGGTCGTCAACGGCGACGGATGCAAGGACGTCGGCGAGCCCGCCGACGTCATCATCGTCCATGCCGGCTTCCCGCAGCCGCACCTGCTCTGGCTTCAGTCGCTCCGCCCGCGCGGCCGCCTCCTGGTGCCGCTGACGCGGCGGGATCGCGAAGGCGTCGCCCTCAGGATCGCGCGCAGGGGCAGGGGGTTCGAAGCTGAGGCGATCCAGCAGATCCGGATCTTCCCCGGCCATGGCCGCGGCACCACCGGCCTCGACGACCGCGTCGCCGACTGGTGGCAGCGAGCATCAGCGCTGGCACCGCTGCGCTTTCGTAGGCTGGAGCAGGGGCTGCCGGCGGATGGCTAATACTTCGTTTCATTTTACCTTGATTGCGATCGCAAGTTTCCAACGCCCCACATTGGCGCTATGAGTGCGGCCTGATTGCCATTCGAGCGCGCGCCATGCATTCCGTCGCCCTGCTGACTGCCAGCTACGCCAAGGATATCGAGCGCTTTTCGCTGCTCAGCGAGAGCATCGACACCTGGCTCTCGGGATATAAGCGGCATTATGTTCTCGTTAACGATGAGGACGTTCCGCTGTTCGCGCGGTTCGCCTCCGACAAGAGGGTCATCGTTCCGGCCTCGCACTACCTGCCGAAATGGCTGTTCGCGGTGCCGCCGGCCCTCCAGTTCCTCAGCAGCCGGCGTGTCTGGCTCTCGCTGCTGTCGTCGCCCGTGCATGGCTGGCACATCCAGCAGATCCTGAAGATCGCAGGCGTTCTCAATGCGTCCGAGCAGCGCGTCTGCATCCTGGATTCGGACAATCTGTTCTTCCGCGAATTCGACGTCAGCCGATATGCCGGCGACGAGAAGGCGCCGCTCTACGTCACGCGCAAGGCGATCGGCGCCGACCACCCGGTGCATGGCGTGTGGCTCCGCACCGTGGATCAACTTCTGGGGATCGAGCAGCGCTCGTTCCCGGCGGACGATTATGTCGGCAACGCGCTGGTCTGGGACAAGGACACCGCGCGCGCGATGACCGACGCCATCAAGTCGGCGACGGGCTTGAGCTGGGCTCTGGCGCTGTGCCGGAAGAAGAAGTTCTCCGAATATCTGCTTTACGGGAACTTCGTCGCGAACTCGCCGGAACATCTGGCGAGGCATCGGGTCACTGAAGACAGCATCGCAGCCTCGCACTGGGACGATACGCCACTCGACCGTCCGGCCATCGAAGCGATGATGCGGGCTGCTTCGCCCGAGCAGGTGGCGCTCTGCATCCAGTCCTATTCGTCGACCTCGGTCGACGACATTCGTGACGTGTTCCGCCTCTCTTCGCGCGACCGTCGCAGTCCGGGCCTTGCTCCCGATCACATCGGAGATGCGCCCGCGTTCGAAACGCCGAGGACACGCTGAGGACCAGCGCCTCAGGCGTCCCTCGTGAACTTGCCGATAACGTCCATGAACGGCTTCGGCTTGAACTCGCCGTCGAGCGGCAGCGGACGGTTCGGCTGCTTGTCCTTGCGGGAGAAGGTGCCGTTGATCCAGCTGTAACGGTCCGAGATGCCCCAGGTCAGGATCGAGCGCACCGGGCCGCTGGCCGAGATCGCCGTCAGCAGATCGTCGACGCGCTTGGCGACGATGGCGTCGCGCTCTGCCGGATTGCCCGCCAGCTTCTGGTCGTCGACGTCGAGCTCGGTGACCAGCACCTCGAGCCCCCAGGAGCGCAGCTCGGCCACGAACGCGGCGAGCCCGTGCGTGTCGATCTCGAGCTCGGCGTGCAGATGCGATTGCAGCCCCACCGCGTGCAGCGGAACACCCTGATCGAGCAGGTCCATGATGAGGTTGCGGTAGGCTGCCCGCTTGGCGATGAACGAGTCTTTCGCCGACTCGATGTCATATTCGTTGATCGCGAGCTTGACCGAGGGGTCGGCGGCGGCCGCCGTGCGGAACGCCAATGGAATCCAGCCTTGACCCAGATGCTGTGTCCAGAACGTGTCGCGCCGGTCCTTCGTACCGCGGGGATTGTCCGGGATCGGCTCGTTGACGACATCCCACGACGTCAGCTTGTCCTTGTAGTAGGACACCACGGTGCCGACGTGGTCGCGATACGCGCGCTCGACGCCCTTGGTGGTCTTGATCTGCTTGGTCCAGTCCGGAATGTCGTGATACCAGGCGAGCGCGTGGCCGCGCATCGTCAGATCGTTGTCTCGCGCGAAATCCAGGATCGCGTCGGCGCGTTCGAAGGCAAACGTATGCGCGTCCGGCCGCAACATCGGCCATTTCAGCTCGAGCACCGGCACCACCTGGGTGCAATAGGTGCTGATGGCCTCGCCGAGCCTGGGATCGGCTTGCAGGTCCCAGAGCGTCGCCGCAGCGCCAAAGCCGGGACGGCGCTGGGCGCGTCTCGACGCCGGCACTGCGGACGCCGATGCGCCCGCCGCGAGGCTCGCCGCGCTGCCGAGGAGAAATTCGCGTCGGTCGATCCTGGTCACGCGTGACGCTGCATCGCCGCTTCGGCGATCTCGTAATAGTGAAGCGCGCCCTTCTCGAGCGTCAGGTGGTCCAGCACATAGTCGCGCGGCGCGAAGTCCCCCGCGCCGACGTGCGACCAGAAGCGGTCCCAGCCCGCGGCGAACCCGCTCGCATCGGTGAAGGTCATGCCACAGCGTCCGTCGAAATAGGGAACGGAGGACACGTCGCCTTCGAACCTCACCTTGTCCGGAAAATATTTCGGATCCTGCCACGGTCCGCCACGGTCCCAGGCAAAGACAGGAACGCCGCTCGACAGCGCCTGCTGGCAGGCGATGCCCTGGCTTTCGTGCTCGCAGAGGAAGACCATGCTGCGGCAACGCGCCAGCGCGGCCTTGTAGTCGTCTTCCTTGTAGTGCCCGTAGCGGATCACCTCGACGGTACGGCCGCTCGCCGCGAGATGCCTGCGGATCGGCTCGATCAGCTCTCGCTCGTACCGTGCTTGATCCCAGCGGACCTTGTCGTAGAGCAGCACGTCGACGCTCTTCTGATCCGCCGGCGCGGGTGTCCATAGATCGGTCTCGATGCCGACGGGCCAGGCACCGACGTGGGGCCAGTGCGGACGGAACATGTCGGCATACCACGCGCACGGCACCAGCACGCACCTCACATCGAGGTCCTTCAGGCTCTCCGGCGCATCGATCGGATGGTCATACATGGCGACGCCGAGCAGGAGCGGGTTCTTCCACTTGAACCAGTCGAGCACGAACGGCCGGCCGATGATGCAGGCAAGTTCCTCGGGATGCTTCCGGATGTAGTGATAGTCGTTGACGCGGTAACGGATGCCGAGCCGATCGAGGCCCGCGCACAGATTGAGCAGGACGCGCCGCTGTCCGCTGATGAAGGACTTGCCCAGCAGCAAACGCCGCAGCAGCGGCCGGAGATGACGGTCGCCGGGAAACCAGCGGTCGTCCCGTTCTTCGAAAAAGAGGTTGAGGACCATCCTGTCGCGGCCTCCTGCGCCGAAATCCGAAGGAACCGTAGGCACGTTGGTGCCGCGACAAGGCAGCGAGGCCGGTTTCACCCGGGTTGGTTCGGCAACGTCCATGTCGGTCACTTCAGGGCATCGGAGGAGTCGAGCGACGCTTCGCCATCATTGCTTCTTTTCTGTGATCACGCCGGCCGCTTCAAGGACAGGGCAAATTTAACGCTAACGCGCGATAACCGCCCGCGCGCTCCATTCGCGGTCCGATTTGCGGGCTTGTGCGGCTATCTTCGCCGATGCCAGCCGCACAATCCGATTGTCACACCAAAGTCCAACTGCCTTAACGTCTCGTTAATCCTGATGACCGCCAACGGTCCCGTGCTCGCATGCTGAACCGCCATTTCTCGATTTACCTGGTCGCCTACATCCTGCCTGCGGCGGTGGGCTTTTTCGCGGTCACCGCCTATACGCGGCTTCTGAGTCCGGCCGAGTACGGCCTCTATGTCGTCGGCATCAGCCTTGCGGGCATTCTGGGCGCGATCTTCTTCGCCTGGATCAAGCTGTCGGTGTCCCGCTATCAGGCGATGTCGGCGGAGGTCGATTTCCGCGGCACGGCGATGGTCGCCTTCGCCCTCACGGCCGCGGTGCTCTGCGCCACCACCCCGCTGGTTGTCCTGTTCCGCAGCGACGTCAGTGTCGAGCTGCTGCTCGCCAGCATGTTCGTCGCGATCATGGCGAACGCGGTCGATGTCGGCCAGGAGTTCGAGCGCGCCAAATTGCGCCCCTACCGCTTCGCGGCGATCTCGATCGTGCGCAGCGTCTCCAGCGTCGGCTTCGGTCTCCTTGCCATCTGGCTCGGCTGGGGTGGATTGGGGTTGCTCGCCGCGTTTGGTCTCGGGTCGCTCGCCGGCATCATCCTGAACCTCGTCGGCGACCGCACCAGGATCGCGCGATTCCAGCGCAGCCAGTTCATGCAGCTGGCGCGCTACGGCCTGCCGCTGACGCTGGCAGGGCTTTCCGTTGCCGTCTATTCGGCCTGCGACCGGCTCATTGTCGCCTATTTGCTCGGCAAGGACGCTGCCGGCATCTTCGGCGTTGCGGCCGATCTGCCACGCCAGTTCATGGTCATGATCGCATCCAGCGTTGCCGCAGCAACCGTGCCGCTGGTGTTCCGGTCGTTGGCCGAGAAGAACGGCGAGACGACGCGGGAGCGGCTGACCGAAAGCCTCGAGCTCCTGCTCGTCGTCGTTGCGCCCGTTGCGGTCTGGCTCGCGCTCGCCGCGGACCAGGTGGCCGGCACGCTCGTCGGCATCGACTTCCGCGCCGGCGTCTCGGCGCTGCTGCCGACGCTGGTGCTCGCCCGTTTCTTCGGCATCGCCAATCAGTTCTACGTGCAGATCAGCTTCCAGCTCGCCGAACGGCCCTTCATGCTGGCGGCGCAATCCTTTCTCACGCTGGTGATCAGCGTCGCCCTGATGTTCGCGCTGATCCCCGGCTACGGCCTTTACGGCGCGGCCCTGGCGACGCTGGCGACCGAGGCGATCGGCTTCCTCGTTGCCGCCGTCTTGATGCATCGGGCCTACCCGGTCCCGTTCGAGTTCAATCGTCTCGCCGGCGTCGCCGTCTCCGCAGCCGCGATGGCGGTCGCGATCCTGATTGCGCGGTCGCAGGCGGGCGGCACCGGCTTCGTGTCGCTCGCCGTCGTCAGTCTCGCCGGCGGCCTCGCCTATGCAGCTGCGGCCTGGCTGCTGAATGTTGCGAACGTGCGAACGTTGTCGCTGCGTTTCCTGCGAACGTCGAACCGCAAGGCGCTCGGCGTTTAGCTCGAGCATGATCCGGAAAAGTGCGCAGCGGTTTTCCCTCGCGACAAACGCGCAACGCGTTTCCGCGGAGTTCATGCTCGAACAATAACCTGAAGGTGCGTAGCGGGCGGTGTCGGCCCATACGGCTGCACCAAAAGGTGACTTGGACATTCTGCCGCAGTGATCGACGCCAGGTTCGGGCAAGTCCCGGCCGAAGGCCGCCTTCCGCCTGCGCAAACCGTCGTATATGAGTGATTTATCGCCGGAACGTGCCGAATCTCGCCACAGACGGAACGTAAGGCGGCTGCGATTTCTTAATCCAATGATTCCAATCTGACGCGTGATCGACACAGGCGGACTGGCAATTCGACCGAGGATGGCATGAAAAACCGACTGACGACGGCGCGTTCCACCGTGGCGATGCGGCGTTGGGGGCCTCCCGGAATTGTGGCGTTGGCGTCAATGGTCGCATTGGCGGCGACGCCCGCAACCGCCGCCAAGCAGCCGCGTCAGGCGGTCGAGGCCGTGGCGCCGCGTGTGGCCGGCGAGCCGATCATGGCGATCGTGTCGATCAAGAGCCAGCAGGTCACTTTCTACGATGCCGACGGCTGGATCATGCGCGCGCCGGTGTCGACCGGGACGACGGGCCGCGAGACGCCGGCCGGCGTGTTCGCCATCGTCGAGAAGGACAAGGACCACCGCTCGACCATGTATGACGATGCCTGGATGCCGAACATGCTGCGCATCACCTGGAACGGTATCGCGCTGCATGGCGGACCGCTGCCCGGCTATGCCGCCTCGCATGGCTGCGTGCGCATGCCGTTCGGCTTTGCCGAGAACCTGTTCGACAAGACGAATATCGGGATGCGCGTGATCATCTCGCCGCACGACGCGGCCCCGGCCGACTTCTCCCACCCCTCGCTGTTCGTGCCGAAGCCGGACGCCATCGCGGCCGCGCCCGGCCTGGCCGACAAGCTCTCCGCCGAGGCCGAGGAGGCCACGCGGGCCGCCGATGCGGCCAGGAAGGCTGCTTCTGCCGCCGCGAAGGAAGCTGCCTCGCTTCCCGCCGCGCTGCGCAAGCTGGAACAGCAGAAGGCCCGCGCCGATGCCGAGCTCGCCCTCGCCGAAAAGACGCTCGCGAACGCCAGGACCGATCAGGCCCGCGCCAAGGCCGAGGAGCTGAAGCAAAAGGCGGCGGCCAAGGCTGCCGACGCGACGACACAGCTCGATGCCGCCAGGGCCGCCGCACAGCCGAAGCGCGATGCAGTGGCCGCCACGAAGGAAGCCGCGAAGGCGGCCGCGACCCGGAAAGCCGACGCCGTGAAGGCGGCGACCGACGCGAAGCTCGCAGGCGAGCCGGTCTCGGTCTACATCAGCCGCGCGACGCAGAAGCTCTACGTGCGGCGGAACACGCACAAGCCGGCGCCCGATGGCGGCGGCGAGGTGTTCGACACCAGCATCGAGGTTCCCGTCACGATCCGCAATCCCGACCAGCCGCTGGGTACGCATGTCTTCACCGCGATGGCGAAGACCGATACCGGCCTGCGCTGGAACGTGGTCACGATCGAGAACGGCGACGAGGCGAGGAACGCGCTCGACCGCATCACCATCCCGCAAGACGTGTGGGATCGCATCGGGCCGACTGCGTTGCCGCGCTCGTCGATCATCGTCTCGGACGAGCCCCTCAGCAGCGAGACCAACTACCGCACCGAGTTCGTCGCCGTGCTGAGCAACGAGCCGCAGGGCGGTTTCATCACGCGCAAGCCGACCGCGCCTGCCATGATCGCGAGCGACGATGGCTGGGACAACGGCGGGAACGGCTTCTTCTTCTTCCAGCAGCGCGATCCCTACGTGCAGCCGGCCAATCCGCGCCGGCGCAGCCAATACCAGTACTATCAGCCGGCGCAGCCGATGCAGCGCGGCTTCTGGTAGGAATGCGCCGCGCGCATCGTCGCTGTGACATCATCCGAGGTCGGCCACCGCCTGGCCCAGCCGCAGCTCAATGTCGGAACGGAGCTGGAGGCCGCGTTCGACCAGAGCCGCCGCACGCGCGCGGCTGGCTGGGTGAGATGCCGAGCTGAAGAAGGCCGACAGCGCCGCCGGAAAGACGCCGTCCGCAGGGAGCGTGACGTCGTTCATCAGGGCCTTGGCACCGACCAGCGCGTGCTTTTCGAACGAGGCGAGGCGGCGTGCGAACGCATCGACGAATGCCTCGATCTCACTGTCCGGCAGGGCTCTATTGACGTAGCCGTAGCGCTCGGCGAGGTCGGCTGAAAAATCGTCGGCGCCCAAGATCACCTCCAGCCCGCGCCCGCGTCCCATCAGGCCGGCCAGCCGCGCCATCGGATTTCCGCCGGGCACCGAGCCGAGCCCGACCTCGAACTGCCCCAGGATCGCGCGCTCGCGACTGGCGAAGCGCATATCGCAGGCGAGGACGAATTCGCTCCCCGCACCGCGTGCGCGGCCACGGATCTCGGCAATGGAGGCGACCGGCGCCCGCGACAGCCGCACGAGCACGTCGATCCACGGGTGCATTCCGGTCGGACCGGGCGGCATCGCCGCGACCTTGGTCTTGTCGGCAAGCACGTCCCAATGCGCGAGGAAGAAATCAGGGTCGGCACTCCGGAATACCACAACCTTCACATGCGCATCGGTTTCGAGCGCCGCAACCAGCGCCTGCAGTTCGCCGATCGTGTCCGGATCGATCAGGTTGATGGGCGGATTGTTGAATGTGGCGGTCCAGAATCCTGGCAGCGACTTCTCGATCGTGATCTGCCGGCTCACTGCTGTCTCCATGTGATGTTGCGAGGGATGTTCGGTCGCATTCGGGCTTGTTGCCCGCGTCGGTGCGCAGGCATTTCCGCGCGAATGCCGCCCGATCCGGTTCAACCGTCCCGGGCTTTCGTCGGATCAAGATCACACGGCAGCGGTGATCGCCCGGTTTGACGACAGCGCCGCGACGACCTCGTCCGTCGTCACGATCGCGCTGGCGTAGTTGGGCATGTTGATGTCGAGCGCTGCGTGCATCATCTCTTCGGAGTAATCGGCAACCGCATCCCTGACGACCGTGACGTCGTAGCCGAGTTCGGCAGCAAAGCGGACCGTCGCTTCGATGCAGGTGTGCGCGACCAGTCCGATGACGATGAGCCGCTGGATGCCGTGCCGCTTCAGCTGGAGATCCAGATCGGTATTGGCGAAGCCACTGGAGCACCAATGCTCGCTGGCGACGATCTCGCCGGGTGCGGGCACGAACTCGGCGCGGAATTCGCCGCCCCAGGTGCCGAATTCGAAGCTCCTGTTCCTCCACGCTCTCCGCTGGATCGGCGCAATGTACTTCCAGGATGCATAATCGCCTTCGCGGTAGCGATGGTGCATGGCGTAGACGACGCGAAGCTTCGCGTCGCGCGCGGCCTGCAGGACCTGTTGCATGTGTGGAACGCAATTGTTCGATTCGGCGATGGCCCTGATCCGCGGCCAGATCTTGCCGCCTTCCGAAATGAAGTCGTTGTAGGGATCGACCACCAGGAGCGCCGTGACGGTCTTGTCGTAGGATAGGTCGGTCATGGGACTCTCCGTCGTCAGGCGTTCGCCAGGGCCGCGCGCTCGATGCTTGCAGCGAACAATGGCGTTTCGCCCTGATTGTGAGCGATCGAGGCGGGCTGGCGCTGGGCGCGAAACAGGTCGAACGGAATGCCCTGCTTGCCGATGAACGACATGAACTTGTCCGTCGCGTACGACCTTACGCGGTTGGTGAACTCGCACTTGCCGGGCTCGATCTCCTTCACGCTCAACTCCCAGGTCACGTGAATGGTGGTGCGTCCATTGGGCGTGAACACGTCGGAGGTGGAATCGAGGATCAGATGGTCCTTCTCGCCCAGCGTCTCGACATAGTGTTGCACCATGAGGCTGCCGCCGATGATCTCGACATTGATGGACATCCGCTTGCCGTCCGGCGCCGTCGTGAAGCCCGCGGCGATGTGCGCGGGCGAGCAACCCTGATATTCGCGTTCCGGCAGGTTGAAGCACCATTCGGGGAGGTCGATCCGGTCGATCGGTGCGTTGATGATGGCGGTGAAACTTGAATCAACGATCTGGTTATCGGTCATCTCCGGAACTCCTCATGGGTTGCAGGCTCGAGGCTTCGCGGCTCCGTGTCCCAACGCTGCCCAATGTGCTCGCAGGGGTGGCTGGCCGCTCGTCCTGCGACCAAACTGGCGCGGGCCGCCGGAAATTGCTCGTTATGGGTTGTTATAGGTCGTTAGCCTCCGAGGAGCCGTGGAAAGCGCGCGGAAAACGCGCAGACCGTCGCCCGGCGCCGATCGGACCGGCCGGTGTTAGGGACTGCGAGATTCTGTTATGGCGGTGATCGGGAGGCCGCAGCTCTGCGCCTGCCGGCCCGATGCATGCGCGCGCCGTTGGTCTTGAAGGCGAACCCGGTGGCGCAGTGGATTACGCTCCGCGCAACTACCCGCGTGCCTCGATCACGATAGCCTGGATCTTGCCCTCGACCGGGCCGGGCCCATGGCGCGTCCGGATCGCCTCGGCAACGATATCGGTCGCCGCCTGAAGCTTGCCGGCATCCCTTGCCTCGATCTCGCTGCGCAGCGGCGTGCCCTGGCAGAGCGCAATGGCGGCGTATTCGGCCGACGGCGCGCGGCTGATTTCAGGTCGGGTTTCGATCAATATGTCACGGAAGCCCGCCCGTTCGAGGTCGCTTCTGATGACGGACTTGTCGCAATAGCCGTGCGGCGTCCGCACCATGAAACGAGGTGGATCGTCTGGAAACAGCTCTTCGAGCGCGACCGTTGCTTCCTGCGCGAGCACATTGTCCTCGATGCGATCCCAGACGTTGAAGACGAACGTGCCGTCGCCCTTCAGCACTCGCTTCACCTCTCCGTACGCCCTGATCCGGTCCGGAAAGAACATCGCGCCGAACTGGCAGCAGACCACGTCGAACTCGGCATCGGCGAAGGGCAGGTCCATTCCGTCCGCCTGGCGCCAGGTGATGCGATCATCACCCGCCTGCCGCTGTGCGGCGACCGCGAGCATCGGTTCGTTCAGATCGGTCGCAACGTAGCGGATGCCGCGCGGCAGCGCCGCTGCCACGGCGCGCGTCACCGCCCCGGTGCCGGCCGCGATCTCCAGCAGCGCGGAGGGTGAGAGCGCCGCGACGCGTCTTGCGATGTCCTCGGCGTAGACGGCGAAGATCATCGGAACGAGATATTCGTCGTAGAGTCTGGGGATCGAGCCGGCGAAGACCTTGTCAGTGTCGGGCATGCTTGCCTCCCTGAAGGTTCGGATACGGCTTCAGGTTAGCATG
Source organism: Bradyrhizobium sp. RP6 (assembly GCF_003837805.1). GTDB lineage: Bacteria > Pseudomonadota > Alphaproteobacteria > Rhizobiales > Xanthobacteraceae > Bradyrhizobium. Next base: position 63,441 of record NZ_RQIT01000010.1, read on the forward strand.
GTTTGGCCTCGGTCCTTACGTCGTCTTCGCGAGGCGGTCGAGAACGTCCGCGTGGCGGAGGCGACCTTAGCAGCCGCGAGAAAACACTTCAGTGACCAGGAGATCGTCGATCGTCGCGCTCGGCTTCTACATGATGATGGCGCGCCTGACCGAGGCGACCGAGACCGATCTCGATCGCGGCCGGCATGAAGGTCTATGACGGCGGCAGGAGGCCGGGTGGCTGAGATGGCGGAGACCGATAGCAAGCCGGACCGTTACATTCGTCCGCCGAGCGCGGAATCGCTGGGCAACCCCCGGGTACGGAACGCCTGAAAAGGGGCGTCGCATCCTCATCGTCGGCGGCGGCCAGCGCACTTGCATTGCAAAGTGAGCCTCGAAGGATGAGCTACGGGCGCTTGCAGCCTATCCTTCGAGGCGCGCAAGAGCGCGCACCTCAGGATGACGGCGTGCTTGTGGATAGACAAGATCGTGTGCCTATCGCTCCGGCGAACGCGCGCGACAGATCAGATGATCGAGCGAAATGTGCCCCGGCCCGTAGGCCATGATGCCGAGCGCCATAGCGGCCCAGGTGAGGTGGATCGGCCAGCCGTCTGGCACTGTGAGCTCCACGATCAGCGTCATGAACAGCAGTCCCAGCGCTGCGAACCGCGTGCCCAGTCCCAGCACCAGCAGGACCGGGAACATGATCTCGCCCGAACCCGACAGGAAGGCCATCACCGTCGGCGCCGGAAAGTGGTAAGGCCCACCCGGCAGATGCAGCATGAACTCGTCACTGAACAGCGTCACGGCGGTGTCGTTGAGCCTGAGGAAGCCGTCCCATTTGAGGATGCCCGAGCGCCAGAACGGCACGGCCAGCGCGATACGCAGCACGAGCTGCACCAGCGAAGGGACGACAATCATTTGGACCAGATGATTGGCCCTCTCGACGAGCAGTCCTGGCGAGAGCGGGCCGCTGTCGGTGCTCATGTGCTGGTCCGTGATCATTCATTGGTCTCCGCAAGCGAGCGAGGTGAAGGCGCCGGCCTCGATCAGTCCGGCGATGTTCGCGGCGATGTCGAATTCGCTCGAGGCTTCCAGCGCCGACGCCGCGGCCTCGCCGAGCGGCCGTCCCGAGATCAGGCAGTCTGCGAACACTGCACCGCCCGGCGGGAGGCGGCGCACGGCGACGTCGCATTCGGGGCGCGTGATCAGGGCATCCTCCGGCGTGGAGGCATCGATGCGCGTGACCGGTGCATCGTCGCGGTTGGCGGCAAAGATCGTCACGGCCGCGTATTGCGAGCGCAGGCATCGTGCGGCCGGGTGTGGAACGAACACCAGATCGGCCAATCGATCGGGCGTCACCGCCGACAGCCGGGCCGGCGACAGCGGAAGCGCGTCGGCAGCGTGATAGGCATCGAGCCAGGCGCGTTCGATGCGGGCGACGTCGGGGAGCCAGGGCATGGCCAGCGCATGCTCATACCGCGCGATGAACTCCGGGAAATCGCGGCCGTACTCGAACAGCAGCGGCGATGCCGGTGGGTTGCTCCGGACGTGGGAACGCGCCATGGCGCGGAAGAAGTCGGCGCCGGTGATGCGCTGGACTGCCGGATAGATTGCGGCCAGCGCGTCGATCAGGCTGACGGTGACGTTGTTGCGGTAGACGTCGTAGCGTCGGCCGGCGGCCTTGCCGTTCGGGCCGGTCAGGCCGTCGGGCGTGCTGCGCGCCGGATCCAGCAGCGCCGGCGCGAACGAAGCGGTGAAGGACAGGCCGGGTTCAGGCGGCACGACGGTCTCCTGCGGGCGCGGCGGACTGATGACGGTCGAGGATCGCCTGGGCCGCGAAGGCTTCCGCCTGCAGCACCGGCCAGTCCGGTATCTTGCTGTCCCATTCGATCAGCGTCGGCACCGCGCCGCGGCGCCGGATCACGATCTCGTAGAGCGTCCAGACAGCGTCGGCGACCGGGCCATCGTGGCTATCGATCAACAGCAGGTCACCTTCTTCATCGGCCTGCTCGGCATGGCCCGCGAGATGAATTTCCCCGACGCGCGACAGCGGGAAGTCCGCGAGGTATTCCAGCGCCGAGAATCCCTGGTTGGTGGCGGAGACGAACACATTGTTGACGTCGAGCAGCAGGCCGCAACCGGTGCGCTCTGCGACGGCGCGAATGAACTCGGTCTCGCTCATCGAGGATTCGCGAAACGCGACATAGGTCGAGGGGTTTTCCAGCAGCAGCGGACGGCGGATCGCCTCCTGCACCTGGTCGATGTGATCGCAAACGCAAGCGAGCGTCGCTCCGGTATAGGGCAGGGGCAGAAGATCGTTGAAGAAGCTGGTCTCATGCGTCGACCAGGCGAGATGCTCGGAGACCAGCGCCGGCTGATAGCGTGCGACCAGGCCGCGGAAGCGCGCCAGATGCGCCTTGTCGAGCGGCTTGGGCCCGCCGATCGACATGCACACGCCATGCAGCGAGAGCGGATGGTCGCGGCGGATCGCCTCCAGCGCACGATGCGGCGGGCCGCCGGCGCCCATGTAGTTCTCGGCGTGGACCTCGAAGAAGCCGCGCCGAGGTCCCGCCTCCAGGATATCAGGGAGATGCTCCGGCTTGAAGCTCGTCCCGGCGACGCCGCCGATGGGCATCACGAAGCGGAGCGGCACGGCCGCAGATCCGGTCGACTTGATCTCCGTGCTCATCGTGCTGCTCCGTTCGTGCTTGCTGGCGATGCCCCGCCGGCCGTTACACCGGCTTCAGCGAACCCTTCTTGCCGTTCGGCAGCTCGATGCTGGTGCAGGTGCCGCCCTGCACGAATTTCCAGGCGTTGCCCTGGAAGTCGACGGTCGAGGTGCCCTGGCAGGTCGTGCCCGGACCTGCCGCGCAATCGTTCTGGCCCTTCAGTGCGACGCCGAAGCACTTTTCCTTCTTGGCGGCGACGGCCGCATCGCCCTCTGCCTTGGTCAGTGGCCCGGCGGCGGCAAGGGTCGCAAGCGCGGTCGACATCGCGCCGGCGAGGACGAGGGAGGTGACAGCATGTTTGGCAGACATCGAATTCTCCTGTTCGAGATGGCATCGCCTGACAGGCGGCTGCGCATGATCTCTTTCGCTCCGCTCGCCACCTGCGTTACCGGCAGGCTGCTCACGAGTCCGTGAGACCGATTGGATCGGGCGCACGGGCGGTGCGCTCGAGCGGCGATTAGCGGGCAAGCGGCGGCGCGAAGCCAATGCCCAGATTCTATCGAGATGGTAGCCAGCGGGCATTGGCTGCGCGCGCTCGCTCCTGCCAGACGTAACGAACGGGCATCGGCGGCGTAAGAATGTCAGTGACTCGCGACGAGGCGCGAAAGCAGCGATGAATGTCGATCCCGAACGACGGCTTCGCGCGATCGCAGGGCTGACGGTCAGCATCCGCCTTGCGGTCTCCGCGCTGGTCCTGGCGGCAATCCTGCTGACGTCCGCCCTCTGCAGCCTGTTGTGGTGGCGCACGGCGGAAGCGACCAGCCGGCAGCTCGCCTCCACCATCAACGAGCAGATCGTGGCGGCGGTGCGCAAGGAGGTGTCGGCGATCGTCGACGAGGCGCGCGCCGCCCGCACCGCCATCCGCACGCTGTTCCTCCAGAACGTGCTCGATACCCGCGAGGCCGACAAGCGCGAGTTCGTCTTTCTCTCGCAATTGCAGTCGCAGGCGACGATTTCCTGGGTCGCGTTCGGCTGGCCCGACGGCTCCTTCTTCGCCGCGCACAAGCTCGGCGATCGCCGGCTGGAGATGATGGAGATCTCGCTGACCGACCATGCCGGCCAGCGCCGCGTCGATGAATATGACGTGGTGCCCGGCGACATCGAGTTCGCCAACCGCCGGTTCGAGCCGACCGGATTCCGCGTCGCCGACCAGGCCTGGTTCAAGGCCGGGCTGACCGCGGATGATCCGCAATGGTTCAGGGTGCTGGACCATGCGACCGGCGTGCGGCCGTCGATCGCCTTTGCAGGACCGATCGACGTCTATCAGGAGCGGCAAGGCGTACTGGCCGTCGTCATCGAATACACCAGGCTCGCGCGATTCCTGTCGCAGCTCGAGGTCGGGCGCACGGGGACCGCCTTCATCGTCGATGGCAGCGGCGAGCTCGTCGCCGCGCCGGACAAGGATGCCGACGAGCTTCATCCGGCGCGCGGCGACACGGCGCTGCTGCCGCTCGCGCGCCTGGCGCTTCACAAGGCGGGCGAGGCCGGCGGCAGGGAGGCCTGGCGGAGCCGGCTCACGTCGGGCGGCGCTACCTATGAAGTCGCGCTGACGCCGCTGCCGTTTCCCGGCTGGTCGCTCGCGACCGTGATCCCCGAGGCCGAATTTCTCGGGCCGGTCGAGACGACGCTGCGGCGTCTGATCCTCGGCCTTGCCGTCGGCGCCGTGCTCGCGGCGCTGGCCTCGGCGGTGCTGGCGCGCTCAGTCATCGCCGCGCCGCTGTCACGCGTTGCCGGCGAGCTGCGCCATGTCGAGGCCTTCGCGCTGGAGCAGGTCCGCCGCCATCCGTCGCGGCTCAGGGAAATCGCGAGCCTGTCGGGCGCGATTGCAGAGATGGCGGCCGGATTGTCCGCCTTCCGCAAGTTCATCCCGGCGGACCTCGTCCGCGGCTTGCTGCGCCAGGGCGTCGAGGCGAGGCCCGGCGGCAGCGTCCAGGAGCTCAGCGTGATGTTCATCGACATTGCCGGCTTTACGGGGCTGTCCGAGCGGCTGGGCGATCGCGTGGTGCCGCTGCTGTCGCGCTATCTCGATATCACCTCGGAGATCATCGTCGCCAATGGCGGGACCATCGACAAGTTCATCGGGGACGCCGTGATGGCGTTCTGGGGCGCGCCGCAGCCGCAAGACGATCACGCCGCGCGATGCTGTCGCGCGGCGCTCGCCTGCCGGAGGGCGATCGAAGAATCGGGTCTCGTCGACGATCTCGGGCAGCCGCTCCAGATCCGTATCGGCATCAATTCGGGCCGCATGCTGGTCGGCAATATCGGCTCGGAGCTGCGGCTGAACTACACCGTGATCGGCGATGCCGTGAACGTCGCCAGCCGGCTCGAAGGCGCCAACAAATCCTATGGCACGCAGATCCTGATCGGCGCGAGGACCGAACGTCTGGCGCGCGGTGCCGTCATCACGCGCGAGATCGACAGCATCGCGGTCTACGGACGCGAGGAGGGGATCTCCGTCCACGAGCTGATCGGGATCGCGGGCGAAACGGCCGCTGGCGACACGATCGGCTGGATCGCGGATTACGAGCGCGGTCTCTCCGCCTATCGTGCGCGGCGGTTCGCCGACGCGCTCGCCGACTTCGAGATGGTGTTGAAACAGCGCGGCTGCGATCGTCCGGCAGAGCTGATGCGTGACCGTTGCCGGCAGTTCGCCGCGACGTCGCCTGATAACGCCTGGCGACCGGTGGCAGCATTGGCGTCGAAATAGCGGCGTACACCCAATTCGGGCTCCAGTGGCTGCCGTGAAAACCGGTGGCAAAGCCGGTCCATCCCGCGCATGATGTGGACATGAAAACCACGCTGCTCAAACCTGACGACTACACCCGCTCACCCTGGAAGAACGGCGGCGGCATCTTCACCGACATTGCGGACGCTCATCGGGACGATGCGGCGCAGAAGAGCTGGGACAGCCTGCTGTGGCGCTTTGCCTCGACGCCGATCGCGGCGCCCGGTCCCTTCTCCTACATGCCCGGTATCGACCGCTTGCAGATGGTCGTCGATGGGCGCGGGCTCGTACTGAAGTCGCCCACGCAGGAATTCGACGAACGTGAACCTTTCACGACCGTGCGCTTCACCGGCGAGCTCGAGATCGTCACCGAGCTCGAGGCCGGTCCGGTCGAGGTCGTGAACCTGATGGCGCGGCGCGGTGCGGCGGAGATTGATCTCCTCGCGCTCAGGGAGCCCGGCGAGCGGCCGCTCGCGGTGGGCACCCATCTCGTCTACGCCGCGCGCGGCGAATGCCGCATCCGTCTCGATGGCGAGAATTTTACGGTTCCCGGCCAAGGCACACTGAAAGTCGAGCTGACGGAGCCGGTGATGCTTGCGCTCGCGTCGGGCGTCGCCGTGCTGGGATCGATCCGGCTGCTCGCTTAGGCCGCCGCTGCGGCGCTCTCCCGCTGCCCATGCAATTGGTCAGGTTGACGCCGCCCGCCCGGGGCGTGATATCTGCTTCGGTAGCAGACCGCAGCTTGAGGGGCAGGATATGAACGCGCCAGACAACCATGCCCCCACGCCTGCCGACGGCGTCATCGACTGGCTGACCAACGGCACGCGCGACGAGCGCTTCATCGACGACATCTTCGCGCAGATGTGCATCCGCCTGCAGCAGGACGGCATTCCCGTGAAGCGTGCGACGCTCCACGTGTTGATCAATCACCCGCAATGGCTGGGCGCCCGCATGATGTGGTCCGACGGGAGCCGCGAGGCCGAGATTGCGCTGGTCGACTATGAAGTTCGCGAGCGGCCCGAATATATCGGCAGCGCCGCCCACGAGATCCATGACGGCGCCACCGAGCTGCGGGAGAGGCTCGAGCAGGATCCCTCGCTCGGCCGCAAGCACGCCCTCTATGACGAGATGCGCGCCAGGGGCCTCACCGATTATGTCGCCTGGCCGCTCTACCATACGCTCGGCAAGCGCCACATCGTCACCTTCGCGACCGACCGGCCCGGCGGCTTCGACGATGCGCATATCGCGGGCCTTAAGAAGCTGCTGCCGGTGCTGGCGCTGGTCAGCGAGATCCGTATCAAGAACCGGCTGGCACGGACGCTGCTGGAGACCTATGTCGGCTCCCATGCCGGCGAGCTGATCCTTGCCGGCGCCACGAGGCGCGGCACCGGCACGACGGTCCGCGCCGCGATCATGATCTGCGACCTCAGGGATTTCACCAAGATTTCCGACAACTGGCCGCGCGACGACGTCATCGACCTGCTCAACGACTATTTCGACGCGATGTCGGAGCCGATTGCGCGACACGGCGGCGAGATCCTGAAATTCATCGGCGACGGACTGCTCGCGATCTTCCCGCTCAGCGCGCCCGACGCCTGCGCGAACCTGCTGCATGCCGTGGCCGAGGCCCGGCAGGCCATGGCTGCGCTGAACGAGCGGAACAGCGGCACCGGCCGCGCGCCGCTGAACTACGGCATCGGCGTCCATGTCGGCGACGTCATGTACGGCAATATCGGATCGACCAGCCGGCTCGACTTCACCGTGATCGGCCCGGCCGTCAACATGGCCTCCCGCCTCGAGGCGCTGACCAAGACGATCGGCAAGAAGGTGCTGCTGTCGCGTGCCTTCGCCGAACTGGTGGAGAAAGAGTTCGCGCTTGAGCATGTCGGCCGGCACGAGGTGCGCGGCTTCAACGAGCCGATCGATCTGTTCGCGTATCCGGAGTGAGGGCGCGAGCTTCCGCCCCTATTTGCGGTTCGTTCCCATCGTGCCGGCCCCCGGTGCCTTCATCTGGCCGCCCTGGCTTTGCCTGGTGTCATTGTCCCCGGGGCGCTCCGTCTTTGATTTCGCCGGTGCGCTCGAGCCGCCGCTGTTGGCGTCCGATGACGTGTTGAGGCCCGACGCGCCCGCGCCCGTCGTGCCGCCTGTTCCGGTTGCATCGATGCTCGATCCGGTTCTGGAGGCACCCGCGCCGCCTTGGGCGAACGCGGAAGGTTGAGACGCGAGAGCTGCAATGAGCCCTGCCAGAACAAGCGCTTTCATGTTCGCTCCTTTCGCTCGCGATCAGGCGGCCCCGGCCGTCCGGGGGCGGTTCGTGCCGGGGCCGCCATTGCCGGATCACGTGGGGATCCGGCGCGGGCCAATGCGCGGGAACGCCTGGTCGTTCCAAATCCTGCGGGGCGCGGCGGGCTGCCGCTACGCCGACCAGCGATCCTGCTCTTCCTGGTGCGCGTGCTCGTTCAGCCGGTCGGCGATCTCATCGGCAATCTGCTCCGATTCGGCCTCGGCGACGTGCTCGCCCTTGTGGGTCTTCAGCTTGTCCTTGTCGGCTACGATCGGGAAGTCGTCGGGCTTCAGTTCGCTATCCTTGCCCATGGCGCGCCTCACTGTGTTCCAGGTGAGGAGAACACGCGTGACGGCCAATCGTTGCTACGAAGATGAAGTCCCGATCGACGCAGCAAGGTCAGGCGCCGCCAATGGCCCGAATGACGGTGCCGCTCCCGCCGCAGGTCGCGCAAGGCGCGCCGTCGATACGCCCCTTGCCGTGGCACTCGGGACAGATGTCTTCGCCGGTGCCCATGGTTCCGGGCGGGGCTTCATCGCCGGGATTGAGCGTGGGCTGTGTTCCCGTCCTTGCGACTTTCGCGTCGGAAGCCTTCGTCTTGGTCATCTGCACCTCCTCGAAAGGACCGCAACGCGCCTTGCCGCAGGAAGTGCCATTCGGGGCGCGCGGCACCAAGGTCCGCGCCCCCCGGATCAATCGTTCATGGCCGTGATATGCGAGCGCCAGGAAACGGGAACCGCGCTGCCTGTTCCGCCTATTTCTCGACCGCCCCGGACCAATCCTTGAACCCGCCGACGTTGTAGACCTTGTCGTAGCCCATATCCTTCAGCACCTTCCCGGCCAGCGCCGATCTGCCGCCGGACGCGCAATAGAGGATGACGGTCTTGGTCTTGTCGAACGCCTTGTCGTGATAGGGCGACTCCGGATCGGCGCGAAACTCCAGCATCCCGCGCGAGACGTTCACGGCCCCGGCGATCTTGCCACTGGCGGCGACTTCCGGCGCATCGCGAACGTCGACGACCAGCGTGTTGCCGCTTCTGATCATCTCGGCCGCCTGCTCCGACGTGATCTTCGGGACCGCCGCGTTGGCAGCTTCCAGCATTTGCTTGACACTCGTTGCCATGGGTTCTCTCTGGGTTCTCTCTCCCGCCGCCCCGCGGGAGGATAGCACATCGCTTTTGACTGCGCCTCCTCCGGTCGATGGACGCCGTGCAAGCGGGCGTTTGCCGGCCCCCTCATGTGCCGGGCCGGGCGTCGTGCGGATGCGCAATTGAGGACGCCTTGGTGAAAGAGATCGCCGCGCAGCTCTCGTAAGCTGGCTTCGTTGGCGGCCTAAAGCATGATCCGGAAAAGTGCACAGCGGTTTTCCGAAAAGATCATGCTTAAACAATCACCTAAAGCGCGATGATGATCCTGATCGCATTGCGCTTTAGACGACGAGTGCCGCCCGCGTCATCGGGAGGCGAGGCAAGCCCCGGTGCAACAGAAGAGGTGATCGGCGACATCAGGCGCGACAACGAGAGGAGACGTCAATGCCAACCTGCTCCGCAAATCTTCATGGCCAAACCGGACGCTGTGCCGTCTGCGACGGCCGATTCGGTCTTGTCAGGTATTACGCGTGGCGCAACTCGCTCTGCTCGAAGAAGTGCGTCGAACGTCTCGCGACCCGCCGCCGGGACGACCGCGACTGGTTCGGCCGTGTCCCTATCGCCATCGACGTTTCTCCAGAGAACCGCGCGAGGATGCTATGACCCTGCAGATGTCACGACGAGGCAAGCAATACATGGAAACGGCGCAGAGCCTGCTGCGCGCTGCGATGAGCATGACCGACGAGGTGGTCGCGACCCGGCTGAAGCTGCTGGCCGATGACTATCAGCGGCGCGCCGAAAAGGCCTCCAGCGTCGACGCCGCCAAACCGGCGACGCGCCCGGCGGCCAGGCCCGAATACGATTGGCCGCAGGAGCTCGTGTGAGATGATCAGGATCATCGCCGTGCTCTGCAGCCTGTCATCTCCGACGGACTGTCATGAACAGATCGTCACGACCTCGGACTTCGCCGACGTCACGATGCAGTCCTGCCTGATCGGCGCGCCGCAGCTCGCCGAATGGATGGCGCAGCATCCGGCCGAACGTCTGGCCGGGTGGCGCTGCACGATCGGCCAACAGGGCGGCGGCAGAGGAATTTAGATTGCCCGCTGGCGGGCGCAGTGCAGGGCAATCGCAAATGGCATCTCGTTCAGGCGGAGGCCAGGCGCATCGGTGCCCGTTGAAACTGCTGCCGCGCACTCCATCCTCATCCTGAGGCCCGCCAACGGCGTGCGTCTCGAAGCATGGCCATAAGGGACCTCGCTTCCACATGCGATTGCTCTGCAGGCGGAGGGCGGGACGGGAGTCCGGTTGCCAACGCCGGGTTGTGCGACTAGCTTTTGCGAAAGCGACGCAAACGGTCCTTGGCCGCACGTTCATGCCGAAATTCCTTCGCATCGGTGTCCATCAGTCCAACGTCTCCGGGTACACGTCGAAGGCGTGGTGCGTCAGGCGCGTTGGCTCGGCGGTCTTCCTGAAGTGGGGCGCGGTGGAGGTGCATGGCGCCGGTGCCGGCCGCAAGGTCTACTGGTCGCGTCTGCCGCAGGAGAAGACGGTTCGTTGCGGCACCGCGCAGCGCGCGCAGGACTACACCAAGGCCGCGATCGCGCGGCGCCGCAATCATCGCTACGAGCCGCTGACCGGCCCCATCGCCAACCGGCGTCCTTCGGCCGCGCGCGGCACCGAGCTCAAGCAGGCGCTCGCCACCATCCTGATCGTCGACATCGTCGGCTCCACCGCGAAGGCCGCCAAGCTCGGCGATGCGCGCTGGACCAAGGTGATGGGCCACTATTACGCCGCCGTTCGCAAGGAGCTGAAGACGTGCGGCGGCAAGGAGGTCGTGACCACCGGCGACGGCGTGCTCGCGACCTTCAAGAAGCCCGCCGCCGGCATCGCCTGCGCGACCGCGATCCAGAAGGCCATGCGCACGCTCGGCCTCGAGATCCGGGTCGGCCTGCACGCCGGCGAATACACCATCAGCGGCGGCGAAATGGTCGGCCTCGCCTTCCACATCGGCACCCGCGTCGCCGCAAAGGCGCGCGCGGGCGAGGTGCTGGTGTCGAGCGCGGTGAAGGAGCTGATGACGGCGCAGTCCGCGATCAGCCTGAGGGATCACGGCGTGCACCGGCTCAAGGGCGTGCCGGAAAGGTGGAGGCTGTGGCGGGTGGAGGGGTGAGGGCGAGGCGCGTCCGTTCACGGGATGTGCCGGATGCGGGCCCGCTTCCGGCCGAAACCGATCCCGCCCAGGCCGGCTGCGCTCGGCCAGCTCGCGTCCCGCGTTTTTCTGCACAAGCCATGTCGGAACCCAGGCCGGCCGTTCGTCTTGAATCCGAGCCGCCTCGAACCGGAGTTCTGCGTACATGGCCCCGCGCGCCAACTGGAAAGGCTTCCTGAGACTGTCCCTCGTCACCTGTCCCGTGGCGCTCTATCCGGCCACGTCCGAGAGCGAGAAGATCTCGTTCAACCAGCTCAACCGGCAGACCGGCCACCGCATCAAATACGTGAAAGTCGATGCGGACACCGGCGACGAGGTGCCGAACGAGGACATCGTCAAGGGCTATGAGCTCGAGAAGGGCCAATACATCGAGGTGTCCAAGGAGGAGCTCGAGGAGATCGCGCTGGAGTCCACGCGCACCATCGAGATCGACGAGTTCGTCGCCCGGTCGGACATCGACCCCCGCTATCTGATCCGCCCCTATTACATCCGGCCCGACGGCAAGGTCGGCCATGACGCCTTCGCGGTGATCCGCGAGACCATCCGCGAGATGGACAAGGTCGCGATCGGGCGGGTGGTGCTGACCAACCGCGAGCACATCATCGCGCTGGAGCCGATGGACAAGGGCCTCGTCGGTACCCTCCTGCGCTATCCCTACGAGGTGCGCAGCGAGCAGGACTATTTCGACGACATCCAGGATGTGAAAGTCACCAAGGACATGCTCGATCTCGCCAGGCACATCGTCAACCAGAAGGCTGGACGATTCGCTCCCGAGAAGTTCGAGGACCATTACAAGACCGCGCTGATCGAGCTGATCAACGAAAAGCGCGCCGGCAAGGTCATCCGGCCGAAGGAGCGGCCGAAGGGCGAGAACGTCGTCGACCTCATGGAAGCGCTGCGGCGCAGCGTCGGGAAGGAAGCCGGGAAGCAGGCCGCGCCTGCGAAGGCGGTCAAGCCGGCGAAGAAGCCGAGGAAGGCGGCGGCCGGCCAGAAGGAGATGCTGATGCCGATCGCAGGCAAGAAGGCGGCCGCCAAGGAGACGTCCGCGAAGAAGCAGGCCTCAGCGGCGCGGCGGAAATCGGCATGAAGCATCCGGTGACGCCGGACGCTACTTCGTAGTCGTACGCGAAGCTCCTTGCCGCAGGCCTCAAAGGCTCTCGTCCGGACACTCCGGACACGCATCGCCGATCGAATCGAGGACATCGTTGATCTCCGCGACGGCCTGATCCGCGGAGACGCCGTCCGGCGGATGCTTCCGCGCAAGCGCGAGCGCGCGTGTCCGAGCGTGCGGGTCGGCACGATCCCTGGCCCAGCCGTGCTCCTCGCATTCGTGGATGGCGCCAGCCTCTTGCAGCACATTGACGGCCCATCCGCGCAGCGTGCGGATCGCCGGCCGTCTTTCCTTCGTCATCAGCATGAGAACCGCTCCTCGCCGGGACGAATCCGTCCGCCCGCCCGCTCGTTCCCGGCGGTTAGCACGGGTCAGGGATTCCCAAACGGTAGGGCTGGGCTTGTCCACGTGTTCCCAAGGGCTGTGGAGAACGCGAGGGGTTGACGCGGTCTGCATGCGCCGCAAGCACGCGACCGGGCTAGGCGGGTCTTTGCTGCGGAACCCGGGGCCGAGAGGCGACTTGAGTGGTCATCGGTTTCGGAGGAAAAGCCATGGCCATAGACGCGTTCGCCGGCACCACACCGGTGTTTCTCCCTGAGCGGTTCTTCGTTGGCCGCTTGGAAGGCTGGGCGGTGGTCGAAAGCCTCGTCGGCGGGCTTCTGAAGCGGGCGACGATCACGGCTCATGGCGAGCTCGACGCGGACACCGATACTGTCGTCCTGACCGAAACCTACACCTTCGATGACGGTCACAGCGACACGCTGCGCTGGACGATTCACAAGCTGGACGAAGGTCGATACACCGGCCATGAGAACCGCCTGGAAGGCGAAGCCACCGGCGAGCAGGCCGGTTGTGCATTCCATTGGACGTACACGCGCGATACGCCTCAAGGCGATGGCAAGTCGTTCAAGCTGAACTTCGATGACTGGTTCTACGCGATCGATGATCGCGCCTGCATCGTTCGCGGAAGCGCCGGGCGTGCGGGCATCCCTTTCGCGACGGCGCATGTTACGTATCGGAAGCTATAGGTTTGGACTCGGCGGTGACAGTACATTCAATCGGTGCGAAGCGGCATGCGCCGGCCATTTAGTGCACTGTCACCGTAATTCCAATCGCTCAAATGGGCGCCCGTCTTGGCAATGAGTTCCGCGACCCTTGCGCCACCTCAACGCATCTTCATAAAAGCTTCATAGATTAGCCAACGTAGCCGAGCGGCGCCGCCACGACGTTGCTGAGGTTATGGCCCCGGACTCCCAGGCGCTCCGGGGCCCGGATGCATCCTTGCCCGAGAACTAGACGGGGAAAGCGCCGCTCTCTCTACGCTCGAAATTGAAGCACAGAAGATCGATTTCGGATGCGTCGACATCGGCCCGAAAGAATCTGCACGTATATTCAGGCTGCTTTCTGCTCGCACGGTTGGAGGTTGCCTCACCTAGGAAAATGCACTTTCTGCAATTATCCGCATGGTGACGATCACGGCGCGCGTCCAGTTGCTCCAATATCTGGCGAAGCAAATCACGAAAGTTTTTTGCGCCAAGTTCAAGCGCAGCAATCGCGTGAACGAGCTGCGTAATTGGATCCGTTAAAAGGAGCTTTTCTCCTCGCGGAGTTACATCAAGGATCACCGAGCGCTTGTCTTGATCAGAATTTCGGCGCTGAAGGTAGCCCTTGTCTTCGAGACGCTTGACTGTCTGAGAAGCGGTAGCACGACTTGTGCCGACGAACTGGGCTAATCCGGAGGGTGTTCGCGAGAATCTGTTCGCGCGCGCGAGAAAGCGCAGCGCCATCCACTCTCGATCACGCAATCCGTCGAGAGTATCGTCGAACTGCCAACTGCTCGCGGCTTGAATTAGCAGGTCGACTGCTTCCCGTGCTGCCGTAATCATCCTCGCCCTCTCGTATGCTCTGGCAATACACAGGTCAGAGCTAACAGCGCACGAAGAAAATGACGTCTACATACGAAGGTTTGCAATCAGCGCTTGTGCGGCCACGTTGACGATCATCTGCAATAGGCCATTCTTTACATGAACCTGACAAGACTTGCCGCCGACGGTGCGGCAGTTCCACAGCCAACGCAATGGTGAGCGGCAGATCGCTTCAATTCATCTTTGTGCCGCAGCTTCCTGAGAAATTGGCGCTGCTCCTGAATGTCCCGAACCTCATTGACCTGCCTTTGCTTCTATTCGCCTGCTGGTTCTGCGGGCGCGGAAGCATTGGGCCCATGATCAAGGAAGAGCCCACCCGATGATCGCCTGCTCTATAGTCGGCGCTGAACGATCCAGCACGAACTGGGGAAACGGGTGGGATTTAAAGGTTTGCCTGGCCCGGGTGCCAAGCGCCGAAGATGGCTGCTGTCCAGCTCGATCACGATCCGACAGGCTGAAGAGTCACTCACCAACGTCTTGAGGACCGTTCCGTCTCCTAGAAGAATCGGCAGGTCCACGCCGCGAGGCGGGGCAGTCTGGCCTTTCGCGGCGGCCATGAGCCATACCGATGAACCGGTCTCAAGCGTCCAATGATGCGTGTGCGCCGACCAATTCAACCGCATTCCTCCGGTCAGGGCGAGACGCGATCGTCCAAGCTACGGAAGATCGAACTTGATGATCGACAAACCATCCGGTGGACTGATTGTCGCGTCCCGTTCGCATCGCAGGCGGCCGTGCTGAGAGGGGCCGCCTTGAGGCCTTGAGAAAGAAGCGGCTCTAGAACCTTCACGCGCATCCGCGGTTGGAGGCCGACGCCTGGTCTTTCCACTTCCGATATTCATTGCGACGTATTGTCGACGATGAAGACGTGACGTCGTCGATCAGGATGCCGATGTTGGAGATCGCACCTTGCAGACCTCAAACTATTGCAGAGATCAATCAGCAGACTGCTATCGATTGGCACGGGAAACACAGGATGGCACCAAAAGTCGGATGCTTGGAGAGTTGGCTAGAAGTTGGCTTCGCTTAGCCAACCAGATCGATCGATATGTGAGCCATGTAAAGCAACGGGAAATCAGATCGCCGCAACGACATCAAATTACCTGGTTGTCGCGGACGGCGAAGTTTCTGACGTTCTCGCTTGGCCGTTGCTCATCGAAGCGGACAATTGTAAGTCGTGACTATAAAGATTCCGCGGCGCATCCGCTTCGAAGCCACGACTTCGCAACTCGATCCGACGTGGCGGAGCCACTCCGAAGCTCCATCGTCCTCGGCAAGAGTGTCGCTTGGGTTCGAGACGAGGTAAGCGTCATTTTCCATGCCTACCATCCCCCAGCTTTCCCAATCCAGAATGATCGCGTCTTTGTCTGCGAACCCTCGCAGCGTCGTTGTGAGTGAGAGACACAGACAGAAATCGAAGTTCATCCTTCAGCGGCGGCACTGCCCAGAATGTTCCGCCGATCAGCGTGAGCATGATCACCAGCGAGATTACGATCGAACGCGCTCGAGGTGATTTCCTTTCAACTCCCGCCCAGATGCAGAGGCCGAGGACAACTAGTGCCAACACGGGCAAGTAGACTGAGATGACAAGCACAAACGTGCCAAAGTTCTTACTGTCCCACGCAAGGGGAGTCGCAGTCATAACTGCGGCAATAGCTGCAATGACGGGCAGCCACCGTAGCCTACGAGCCGCTTTCTCCGCGGCTTGAGCAAAGGTGGTCATGGTCGCAGATTCATCGAAAAGGTTCTTGGAGTTGCAAGCACGAACCGCTTTCGACCGTTAGCTCCGGGGCGACGGCCTTCACATGCTTACTTTGATCTGTGGCGTTAGCCTGCTCAGCCGAACTCGCCTCCACAGTCCGTCTTCGCTTCCGCTGCGCTCCAGCTACGCCGGACACCACGCTTCGCCCGCCGTTCTCCGCTCGGCTGCGCCACGCGTAGCCCGAAGAGCGAAGCGTGGTGGGCCCGGCAGGACTCGAACCTGCAACCAGACCGTTATGAGCGGCCGGCTCTAACCATTGAGCTACAGGCCCCGCCGCGAGGCGGCCGCAGGAAGGCGGCCGGCAACGGTGCGCGGTTCGTTTACAGGGACGGAGGCGGGGGTGCAATGCTGGCTCTCGCGGCGGGGAACGCCGCTACACCATCATAGAGCATTTTTGAATAGCCGAAATTAGCGACGATGCCTGTATAACCCTGTTTTGCCCGACGGAGCAAACCGCTTTTTCGGAGGTTTTTTTCGAGTCGGGCGGTAACCCCTTGAAATCACTGGCCTCGTCTACTGTGCATGGGGTTGTTTTCGCAACTTTGTTTGAGAGGGCCTAGTTGGCCCCCCTCAAATGTCATGCGGCCGCGCTCGGCGGCCTGCCGCCTAGTCCACCGAGACCCCGGCGAACTCGACCACCTTGCGCCATTTCTCGGTCTCGTCCGCGACCAGCTTGCCGAACTCGGCCGGCGTCATCGGCTTGGGGATGCCGCCGGTCTCGGCGAGCTTGGCCACCAGCTTCGGGTCCTTCAGCGCTTCGCCGACGGCCTTGTTGAGGACCTCGATCACCTCGGGCGGCGTGCCCTTCGGCGCGGAGATGCCGTAGAAGCCGACCGATTCGAAGCCCGGCACGGTCTCGGCGATCGCGGGCACGTCGGGCACGCTCGGCCAGCGCTGCGGCGAGGTCACGCCCAGCGCGCGGACGTTGCCGCCCTTCACCTGCTCCATGGCCGAGGGCAGATTGTCGAAGATCAGCTGCACCTTGTTGGAGATGATGTCGGGGAAGGCGATGGCCGAGCCGCGATAGGGCACGTGCACCATGTCGCACTTCGTCATCACCTTGAACAGCTCGGCCGACATGTGCACCGAGGTGCCGTTGCCGGACGAGGCATAGGAGACCTTGCCGGGGTTGGCCTTGCAATAGTCGATGAACTCCTTGACCGACTTCGGCGGGAACGCGTTGGAGACGACCAGCATGTTGGTGAGCTGCATGATGCTGGCCACCGGCACGGTGTCGCGCAGGAAGTCGAACGGCAGCTTCTTGTAGAGCGAGGTCGAGATCGCGTTGTTGGGCGCGACGAACAGCAGGGTGTAGCCGTCCGGCGGCGAGTTGATCGCGGCGGCGGCGGCGATGTTGCCGCCGGAGCCGGTGCGGTTCTCGACGATGACCTGCTGCCCGAGCCGCTCCGACAGCCATTGCGCCATGATCCGCGCCACGATGTCGACCGGGCCGCCGGCGGCGAAGCCGATCAGCCAGTGCACGGGACGGTCGGGATAGGCGGCGGAGGCGGGAGGGGTGGTGCTGAAAAGACCTAAGAGGACTGCGAGCCCGAACAAACCGTGACGCAAAATTCGCACCATGACGTCTCCCATTGCTTTATTGTCGTTGGCTGCATGCTTTCACAAAATCGGGTCGCTGCCTATATCGTCGCAAGTCGGTGTTGACGCAGGTCCGCCAGGAGCGACCATGAGATTCGCGATGACCCTTCTCGGTGCGGCGCTGCTCGCAAGCCCCGCTGCCGCCCAGACCGGAGGCACGGCCATTCCGACCACGACGACCAGCCAGACGATCAGCCAGACAATCAGCCTCGGCACCGCGACGCCCGGCGGCGGCTTTCCGCTCTATGGCAACGCCTTCGCGGAGGTGATGAACGCGGCCGATCCGCAAGTCTCCATCGTCCCGCGCAACACCAGGGGCAGCAACGAGAACATCCCGCTGCTCGAGAAAGGCGAACTCGATCTCGCGCTGGTCGCGGGCGAGCCGGCCTATGAGGCCTTCGCCGGCATCGGCCGCGCGCCGGTGCGATTGAAGATTCTGACCGCGATCTATTCCAACCCCGGCCTATTCGTGGTGCGTGCGGACAGTCCCTACAGGACGATCCGCGATCTCGTCGGCCAGCCGGTTGCCTTCGGGGCGAGAGGCTCGGGCCTGCCGATCCTGGCGCGCTATGTGCTGGACGGGCTCGGCCTGAAGCAGGACGAGGACTTCAAGGCTGTTTATCTCGACCGCGCCGGCGACGGCCCGGCGATGGTCGAGGACGGCCGCGTCGCCGCGCTGTGGGGCGCCGGCATCGGCTGGCCCGGCTTTGCCGCGGTGGCATCGAGCCCGGCAGGCGCGCGCTTCATCGCGCCCAGTGCCGAAGAGGTCACGCGCATCCGCGCCAGGCATGCGTTCCTGAAGCCGCTCACCGTGCCGGCCGGCTCCTACCCGAAGCAGACGGAGCCGATCGCCTCGCTCGGCTCCTGGAGCTTTGTCCTCACGCGCGAGGACCTGCCTGATGATGTCGCCTACCGCCTCGCGAAGACGCTGCACGGCGCAGAAGTGACGTTCTGCAAGAGGCTCGCACAGGCCTGCGAGACCACGGCCGCAAACACGGTCGCGGCGGCACCGAAGATGGAGCTGATCCATCCGGGCGTGATGAAATACTTTCGCGAGATCGCCGTGGTGAAATAGCGAGTGGCGAGTTGCGAATAGCGAATGGAGGCGTCCCCATTCGCTACTCCCCATTCGCCACTCGCCACCATCATTTCTTCACCAGCGCACAGGCCGGGTCTGGTGGCCCGAACGCCTTGTCGCCGGAGATGGTGGTGAGGATCTTGTAATAGTCCCACGGATATTTGCTCTCCTCCGGCGTCTTCACCTGCACCAGCCAGAGGTCGTGCACCATCAGATTGTCCTCGCGCAGTTTGCCGTTGCGGGCGAAGAAATCCTCGATCGGCTTCTCGCGCATCTTGGCGGCCACCTTGAGCGGATCGTCGGTGCCGGTCTCCTTGATGGCGTTGAGATAGTGCATCACGCTGGAATAGACGCCGGCCTGCCACATCGACGGCATCTTGTTCAACTTGGCGAAATAGCGCTTCGACCATTCGCGGGTCTTGTCGTCCATGTCCCAGTAGAACGAGGTAGTCAGGAGCAGGCCTTGCGCCGCCTGCAGGCCGAGGCCGTGGATGTCGGTGATCAGCGCGAGCAGCGCCGCCATCTGCTGGCCGCCCTTGAACACGCCGAATTCCGAGCCGGTCTTGATCTCGTTCATGTTGTTGGGGGGACCGGCGGCAATGCCGATGATCTTGGCCTTGGAGGCCTGGGCCTGCAGCACGAAGGAGGAGAGGTCGGGGGTTGCCAGCGGCGGCCGCACCGAGCCCAGCACCTTGCCGCCATTGGCGGTGACGACGGCGGACGCATCGCGCTCCAGCGAATGGCCGAAGGCGTAGTCGTCGGTGATGAAGAACCAGCTGTCGCCGCCGCGCTTGACCACCGCATCCGCGGTGCCGACCGCGAGCGCGCGAGTGTCGAACACCCATTGGATCGCGTAAGGCGAGCAGAACTTGCCGTGGAAATCCGCGGTGCCCGTGGAATGCGTGATGAACAGCCGCTTCTTCTCGTTGGCGACGTTCTGCACCGCGAGGCCGACGGCGGAGACCGGCACGTCGACGATCAGATCGACCTGGTCGACGTCGTACCAGCGCCGCGCGATCGTGCCGCCGATATCGGCCTTGAGCTGGTGGTCGCCGATCACGATGCTGATCGGCTTGCCGAGCACGGTGCCGCCGAAATCGTCGATCGCCATCTGCGCCGCCGTCACCGAGCCCTGGCCGGTCGGCGCGGAGGCGGGGCCGTTCATGTCGGTGAGCACGCCGATCTTGACGACGTCGTCGGACACCTGTGCCGACGCCGTGCCCGACAGCAAGGCCGCCGTCATGGCGGCCGCGACCGGCAGACCAAATCTGGTTGGATTCACGTTTGTCCTCCCCTGAGCCGGCTCGTTGGCCGGTGTTGCGTCCGGGTACGGCCCGGCTGAATTGGTTTCTTTTGCAACTATTCGGGGGCGGGCGTCAACGTCAGGCCGCGAAGCGGATCAGTCCTGCAGGCGAGGGATCGTAGCCGGTCAGCTCGTCGGCGCGCTGGCGCAGCCGCCGCTCGTTCAGGAAGCGGAGCACGGTCTGCATGGCAGGGCGGAAATAGCTGCGTTGCCGCATCGCGAGGTCGAGGTTCTCCCAGACCAGCGGCACGAAATCGAGACCGGCCGAGCGCGCCGCCGCGCGGGTCGCGATGCCGCAATCGGCCTGGCCGGCGCGGACCAGTTCGGCAAGATCCGGGCCGGTCAGGGCCGCCGTTTCGATGCGGTGCAAATCGCGCGTCGAGGCGCCCGCGCGCTTCAGGAGCACGTCGAGCAGCATCTGCGCGCCCGTGCCCTGTTGCCGCATCGCCATCCGGGCGCCGAGTGCGAGCACATCGGTCAGGCTGTGCAGCCGCTTGGGATTGCCGTGTGGCAGCACCAGCCCTTCTTCACGGCGCACGAACGCGACCAGCACGGCGTCATGCAGGTCCGGCGCGGCCCGCAGGACTTCGATACTGGCGTCGCTGGCGAGACTGTCGGAGGGGTTCAAGGCGTGGAAGTGCACCGCCGCGGCCATCACCTCGTTGCGCTGCAGGCGCTCGAGCCCGCGCGCGCTGCCCTCGCTCATCGATCCCAGGCCAGAGCCGGATTCGCGCAGGCTCCAATCCAACAGTTCGTCCTGGCTGCCGCCGACGACTGGCGGCGGCTCCGCGATCAACATGCCGGCCGGACGCGCCAGTCCCGACAGGACCCAGAGGTCGAGTTCGTGCCGCGGGAAGAGCCATTTCCCCGTCACCTTGGTGCAGGGGATCGAACCGGTGGTGACGAGTTCGTAAAGCTTGCGCTCGCCGAGCCGAAGATAGTCGGCGGCTTCGCTGGTCGTCAGGAATTCCATCCTGCATTCCTATGCAAATTATTGCTTCTTTTTGACGCCCGACGCAGGTGGAATTCTGCATTTCAGATTTTTTGTCGGCGGGAACCATGCCCGATCATCTCGCTGCTTTGCAATACATCCCGCACGCGCGATTTCTGCTTTGGTGAATGATCCTGAATCAATCGCTCGCGCGGTGCGCTCGGCGGCCTTGCCGAAATTTCCCGATCATGCCGCGCGAAAACGCGTCACGAGTGCGGCGCAATCGCTCATCATCATGATCGAGTCATAGCTGAGGGGAACCCCGATCATGGGCCGCCTGTCCGTTGTATTTGCGCTTCTCTGCGGGCTTGCCGCGGGCGTTGCGGCGTCGTCCGCGGAGGACCGCGGCATCGTCCTCGCCACGACCACGGCGACGCAGGAGTCCGGCCTGCTCGATTATCTGCTGCCGATCTTCCGCGACAAGGCCGGCATCGAGGTCACCGTGATCGCGCGGCGCGCCGACGAAGTGCTCGACGGGGCGCGACGGGGCGAGGTCGACGTCGTGCTGATGCATGCGCGGGCCCAGGAGGAGAAGTTCGTCGCCGATGGTCTCGGCGTGAAGCGCTACGACGTGATGTACAACGATTATGTGCTGATAGGGCCGAAGAGCGACCCCGCGGGCGTGAAGGGCAAGGACATCGCAACGGCGCTGAAGGCGATCGAAGCCAAGGGCGCGCCGTTCGTGACGCGCGGCGATCGGTCGGGGACCCACGCCGCGGAACTCGCGCTCTGGATCGTGGCCGGCATCGACATCGCTGGCGCCAAGGGACCCTGGTATCGCGAGGCCGGGCAGGGCATGGCCTCGGCGCTTCACGCGGCGCGCGCCGCGAATGCCTATGTGCTGTCGGACCGCGGCAGCTGGATCGCCTTCAAGGATCGCGGCGATCTCGACATCGTCGTCGAAGGCGACAGGCGGCTGCTCAACCAGTACGGCGTGATGCTGGTCAACCCTGCGAAGTTCCCGAACGTGAAGAAAGACCTCGGGCAGACCTTCATCGACTGGCTGACATCGCCGGAGGGGCAGACGGCGATCGCCGGCTACAAGGTCGACGGGCAGCAGCTGTTCTTCCCCAACTCGGACAGGTCGGGCGGTTGAGGCGCGCATCACCGGCGGTTGCCAAACCGGGCGATGCATGGTCCATCATGGCGCATGACCCAGCGCCTGCCGCCATCGCTGACGCCGCTCGACACCGCCCTCGCCGCGTTACTGCGAGGCGTTGATCCCGTCGCGCCGGTGCAGGTGCCGTGCGCAGAATCGATCGGCTGCATCGCGGCGGGCCCTCCGCAGCTTGCCGCCTATCCTTCGCGCGACATTGCCGCGGCGGACGGCTGGGCGCTATGCGCCAACGATCTCGTCGGCGCATCCTCATACTCGCCGCTGCCTTTGACAAGCGTGCCGGTGTGGGTCGAGGCCGGCGAAGCGATGCCGGCGGGATCCGACTGTGTGCTCGATGCCGATGCCGTGGAGGTGTCGGGACCGCTCGCGCAGGTGCTGGCGGAGGGCGTGCCCGGACAGGGCGTCCGGCGCGCCGGCAGCGACATCGCGGAAGGTGCGCCTGCCGGCGCCGAGGGCTATCCGGTCGGTGCGGCTGATCTCTTGATCGCGCGCGTTGCCGGTCTGGAGAAGCTCGGCGTGCGGCGGCCCCGGCTGCACGTTGTCAATGTGCCGGGCGCAACGGCAACGATGCATTTCATCGCCGGGCTCGCGCGGGCGGCGGGACTCGACGTGGAAGCGCGTCAAGCTCGGGCACGCGACGAAGCATCGATTGCCGATGTGCTCGATGCGCCCTCTTGCGATCTCCTGCTGACGATCGGCGGCAGCGCGGTGGGCCGCCAGGACGCTGCCATCACGGCCCTGGCCCGGCGCGGTACGGTGCTGGCGCACGGCCTTGCGTTGCAGCCCGGACGCACCGCCGCCATCGGACGGCTCGGACAGGTTCCCGTCGTCGCCTTGCCCGGCTCGCCCGATCATGCGCTTGCGGTGTGGCTCGCGCTCGTGCTGCCGCTGGTCGATCGTCTGTCGGCGCGCCGGCCGCGCCGACGGGTGACCTTGCCGCTTGCGCGAAAAATCGCATCCGGCGTCGGAATCGCCGAGATCGCCTTGCTGGCCGGGGAACCTCGCGCCTGGATGCCGCTTGCCGTGGGCGAATGGCCGCTTCAGGCCATAACCCGTGCGGACGCGTGGCTGCTCATTCCCGCCAGTCACGAGGGATATGCGGCAGGTACGCCGGTCGATGCCCATCTGATGCGGGAATGATATGGGTCCCGGCATGACGATGATCCCGAAATCACCAGACCGCAGCGCGCTCGAGCAGGAGCAGTTTCTCAAGATCCTCTCGCGCGAGGAAGCCCTGGCGCGCTTCGAGGCGGCCTTGTTTCCGCGCGTGCTTCCGAGCGAAACGCGTAAGCTCGCGGCTTCACTCGGTGCCGCGCTCGCAGAAGACGTCACCGCACCGATTGACGTGCCGCCATTCGACCGCTCCAATGTTGACGGTTTTGCGGTGCGCTCCTCAGATCTCGCGGCGGCCGGCGAGGGCGCGCCCGTGCGCCTCGCGCTGAATGGCGAGACGATTCATTGTGGCACCGCGCCGACGCTGCAGGTGGCGGCCGCGACCGCGACGCCGATTGCCACCGGCGCTCCGCTGCCGCGCGGCGCCGATGCCGTGGTCATGGTCGAGCACACCCAGCCGGCAGCCCTCGATGCGATCGACGTCCGTCGCGCCGTCTCGCCGGGGCAATTCGTCTCGTACGCCGGATCCGATATCGCGCGCGGCGAGGCGCTGCTACGCGCCGGCACTCTCATCGGCTCGCGCGAGATCGGCATGCTGGCGGCTTGCGGCATTGCCGAGGTGAGTGTCGTGCGCAAGCCGCGGGTTGCCGTGATCTCCACCGGCGACGAACTGGTCCAGCCCGGCGAGCCGCTCGCGCCTGCCGAAATCTACGATACGAACGGCGCCATCGTCGCGGCCGCGGTCGACGAGAATGGCGGCGAGGCCGTCTTCCTCGGTGCAATTCCCGACGATGAAGCCAGGCTCGAAGCGGCCATGCGCCGCGTGCTTGCGGACTCCGACATGCTTGTTTTGTCGGGCGGTACGTCGAAAGGCGCGGGCGATCTCTCCCATCGCATCATCGGCCGACTCGGCGCACCCGGCATCATTGCGCATGGCGTTGCGCTCAAGCCCGGCAAGCCGCTGTGCCTTGCGGTGTGCGATGGCAAGCCGGTGGTGATCCTGCCGGGCTTTCCGACCTCGGCGATGTTCACCTTCCACGACATGATCGTGCCGGTGCTGCGCAAGATGGCCGGCCTGCCGCCGCGCTCCGACGCCAAGGTCAACGCGACCGTGCCGGTGCGCATCGCCTCCGAGCTCGGTCGCACCGAATTCGTCATGGTCTCGCTGGTCGAGGGCAAGGGTCGCCTGATCGCCTATCCCTCCGGCAAGGGGTCTGGCGCGATCACGTCATTTGCGCAGGCCGATGGCTTTCTGCGCATCGATGCGCTGGCGGATCAGATGCCGGCCGGGGCTGAAGCCGAGGTGACGCTGTTCACGCCGCATGTGCGCGTGCCCGATCTCGTTATCGTCGGCAGCCATTGCACCGGCCTCGATCTCGTTACTGCACCGCTCGCGCATGCCGGCCTGACGGTGCGCTCAATCGCGGTCGGCAGCCTCGGCGGGCTTGCGGCGGCTAGGCGCGGCGAATGCGACCTCGCGCCGATCCACCTGTTCGACGATCGAAGCGAGACCTACAACACACCTTATCTCGTCGAAGGACTCGAGCTCGTCGCCGGCTGGCGGCGGATGCAGGGCATCGTCTTCCGCAAGGGCGACGAACGTTTCGAGGGTCTGAGCGCAGAGGACGCTGTTGCTGCCGCGCTCGCTGACTCCACCTGCATCATGGTCAACCGCAACCAGGGCGCCGGCACACGTATCCTGATCGACCGGCTGCTCGGCGGCGTGCGGCCGGAGGGCTACTGGAACCAGCCACGTTCGCACAATGCGGTTGCGGCGGCCGTCGCCCAGCATCGCGCCGACTGGGGCATGACCATCGCGCCGGTCGCCCATGCAGTCGGCCTCGGCTTTATTCCACTGGCGGAAGAGCATTATGACTTCGCACTGGTGACCGCACGCAAAGACCGGCCTGCCGTGCGGGCCTTTCTCGATGCACTCGGCTCGGGCGAGGCGCGCGCGGCGCTGGAGCGGGCCGGATTCCGGCCCGCATAGCGCGTTGCTGGAGGCCTCGCGCGCCAAGATCCGGCTGGAAGAAAGGACCACACGAGAGGGTTTATGGTTATGGGCTTGGTCGGTGCCGCTGGCGGTCTCAGCGGCGCGCTCCCGTCCGGTTCAAGGGGCATGAACTCTGACGGCCGCCGCTGCGACCAAGGGACGTGAGCCAGATCATGACCGCGTCAACAGCCGCAAATTTTCGCAAGATTGCTGCACTCGTCGCAGCGGCCGGCACGCTGTTCTGGCTCTACACCTTCTACTTCATCGCTCATGTCCCGCCCGGGGACGGCAGCGGCTTTCAATGGCTCGCGGTGTTTCCGCTGGGTATGATCTTCGTGCTGTTCTTCCTGCCGGCCTGGCTGCTGGTTGCGATCGGACGCTTGCCACGGTTCACCATTGTCGTCGGCCTCTGCGGCCTCATCGCGTTCGCGATCATCTGGGCGCAGCTGCTCAACGAGTTTCCGAAATCTTGAAGCTGCTAGAATGCCTCATCCAGCGCCGCCAGCCGCTCGGCCTCGGAGATGTCCTCGGCCGTGTTGGCGTTGAAGAACGGATCGAGCGGCTCTGCCGGCCACGTCACAGTTGCGAGCGGATAACGTGCGGTCCAGCGGTCGATCTTGCGGAGGTCCTCGACGACCAGCGCGTGGCGCAGCTCGTCGCGCAAGGCGACGCGCCACAGGCCGATCACCGGATGCGACTGCTGGCCTGACGCGGCGACCGCAAGCTGCGCATGCTCACGCGCGCGTGCGTCATGCAGCCGTGCGACGAGATCGCGCGGCAGGAACGGGCAGTCGCCGGCGGCGCTGAGCACCCATTCGATTTGCGGCCGGTTCGTCGCGGCCCAGTCGAGCGCAGCGAGGATGCCGGCGAGGGGGCCGGGAAAGCCGGGCACGTCGTCGGCGACGACCTGCAGTCCGAACGCAGCAAAGCGGGCGGGATCGCCGTTCGCGTTGAGGATCAGCCCGCTGCACTGGGGCGAAAGGCGCGCGATCACGCGCTCCAGGATGGTGCGCCCGCCAATGGTGCGCATCGGCTTGTCGCCGCCGCCCATGCGCCGTGCGAGGCCGCCGGCGAGCAGCACGCCAAGAGTCGACGGAACGCTCGTTGCCGGAATCCTAGTCGTCACCACCTTCACCCTTGCGCTTGTGCTTGGCCGACTCCTCCTCGACATAAGCAAGGTTCTGGTCGTAGACGATGCGCTCCCCGCCCGCGAGCGCAATGAAGCGCTTTCCGCGGGTGCGTCCCACCAGCGTCAGCCCGACCTGCCTTGCGAGATCGACGCCCCAGGCGGTGAAGCCGGAGCGCGACACCAGAATCGGAATGCCCATGCGGACGGTCTTGATCACCATCTCCGAGGTGAGACGTCCGGTGGTGTAGAGGATCTTGTCGCCAGGTTCGACGCCGTGGCGGTACATCCAGCCCGCGATCTTGTCGACGGCGTTGTGGCGACCGACGTCCTCGGTGTAGCAGAGCGGGGTGCCTTCCTTGCACAACACGCAGCCATGGATCGCGCCGGCTTCGAGATAGAGCGAGGGCATGGTATTGATGGTCTGCGTCAGCTGGTAGAGCCAGGAGGTGCGCAGCTCGGCCTTCGGCAGCGCGACGCTCTCGACCGCCTCCAGCAGATCACCAAAGGCGGTGCCTTGCGCGCAGCCCGAGGTCTGCGTGCGCTTCTTCAGCTTGGCCTCGAAATTGGTGTGATGTGAGGTGCGCACGACGACCACCTGGAGGTCGTCGTCGTACTCGACCTCGGTGACCACGTCGTTATATTTCAGCATGTTTTGGTTCAGGAGATAGCCGAGCGCCAGATATTCGGGGTAATCGCCGATCGTCATCATGGTGACGATCTCCTGGGCATTCAGGTAGAGCGTCAGTGGCCGCTCCATCGGGACCTTGATCTCTACCCTGGCGCCGGTCTGGTCGGTCCCGATCACGCTCTGGGTCAGGCGCGGGTCGTCGGGGTTCGGGATGATCAGGGGCACCGGGGCTTTGTCGATCTTCATCATGGCGGCGAGGTTAGCATGACATTCGGGTCAAGCCGATATAAGCATGGTTGGGAATGGGCAAAATGCCTCCGCTCGTCATTGCGAGCGCAGCGAAGCAATCCAGCATCTTTCCGCGGCGGCAGTCTGGATTGCTTCGCTGCGCTCGCAATGACGGGGGGAGGGGCCGGAGGTTCCATCGGCCAGCGAGCCGTTGGCGGAGATCGAAGGGCATGAAAGTCATCGGCCTTGCAGGATGGAGCGGTGCGGGAAAGACCACGCTGTTGACGCGGTTGATCCCGCATTTCAACGCGCAGGGCCTGCGCGTCTCCGTCATCAAGCATGCGCATCACCAGTTCGACGTCGACGTGCCCGGCAAGGATTCCTGGCGCCATCGCGAGGCTGGTGCGGCGGAGGTGCTGGTGGCCTCGTCGAATCGCTGGGCCTTGATGCATGAATTGCGCGGCGCGGCGGAGCCGCGGCTGCCGGAATTATTGAGCAAGCTCTCCGCGGTCGATCTCGTCGTGGTCGAGGGCTTCAAGCGGGAGCCGCATCGCAAGATCGAGGTGCACCGCGCCGGCAATGGCAAGCCGTTGCTGTTTCCCGACGATCCCGGAATTGCCGGTATCGCGACCGATGCGGCGGTTGAAACCCGGCTGCCGACCGTCCATCTCGATGATATCCCCGCCGTAGCCGCGTTGCTGCTCCGGGCGGCGATGCCGGTCGAGGAAGCGGTGGCGAGAAGCACCGCCATACGCTGACGAGGCACCATGGCGCAACTATCGGACGATTGCTTTGCCTTTGGCGGCCCGATGATGTCGGTCGACGAGGCCGTTCGCCTCATCACGACGCGCGTCAACGCGATTGTCGATCTCGAAACCGTGGCGCTGGTCGATGCCGACGGGCGCGTGCTCGCGCACGATGTGGCCGCACCTTTGCCGCTGCCGCCGTTCACCAACTCTGCCGTCGACGGCTACGCCCTGCGCAACGCCGACCTTCCGGACAGCGCCGAACGGGCGTTTCCGCTCGACGGTCGCATCCAGGCCGGCGGTCTTGTGCAAGCGCCGATCAAGCCCGGTCACACCGCGCGCATCTTCACAGGCGCGCCGATGCCGCCGGATGCGGAGACCGTCTTCATGCAGGAGGACGTCCGCATCGATGATTCCGGCAGGATCGTGCTGCCGCCGGGGCTGAAGCCTGGAGCCAATGTCCGTCCCGCAGGCGAGGACATTCCGAAGGGGCACGTCGCGCTCCGCGCCGGCCAGCGCTTGCGACCGCAGCATGTCGCCCTTGCTGCCGCGTTCGGCCTGACAAGGCTCGACGTCGTCAGGCGCATCCGTGTCGCCGTGTTCTCGACCGGCGACGAATTGGCCTCGCCGGGCGAGCCGCGCGGCGCCTCGCAGCTGTTCGATTCCAACCGTTTCATGCTGATGGCGATGCTGCGGCGGCTCGGCTGCGAGGTCAGCGACCTCGGCATTCTGCGCGACGAGCGGACGTCGCTTGCGAGCGGCCTGAAGCAGGTCGCAGGTGACCATGATTTGATCCTCACCACCGGCGGCGTCTCGACCGGAGAGGAGGATCACGTCAAGGCGGCGGTGGAGAGCATCGGCTCGCTGGTGCTGTGGCGGATGGCGATCAAGCCCGGCCGTCCCGTGGCGATGGGCATCATCGACGGCACGCCGCTGATCGGATTGCCCGGCAATCCCGTCGCGAGCTTCGTGACGTTCGTCCATGTGGTGCGACCGACGGTCTTGGCGCTCGCGGGTGGCTTGCCGGAGCCGCTGACGCCCATCCCGCTGCGGGCGGCGTTCACTTACAAGAAGAAGGCAGGCCGGCGCGAATATGTGCGGGCCTCGCTGCGGCGCGCGCAGGACGGCGGGCTCGAGGCGATCAAGTTTCCGCGCGAAGGGGCCGGACTGTTGTCCTCGCTGGTCGAGACCGACGGCCTCGTCGAACTCGGCGAGGACATCACCAATGTCGAGCCGGGGCAGGTCGTCGGTTTCGTGTCCTACGCCGATCTGCTCTAGGCGCCTTTGCGTTGACGCGATCGATCGGTCCCGCCATGTTGCAGCCATGACCAGAACCATGCTCGATCTCACCGGACTGAAATGCCCGCTGCCCGCCCTGAAGACGCGCAAGGCGCTCAAGCCTTTGCAGCCGGGTGATCAGCTCGAGGTTCATTGCACCGATCCGTTGTCGGTGATTGACATTCCGAACCTGATCCGCGAGACCGGCGACAAGGTCGAGATCACCGAGCGCAACGAGGCGCGCATCGTGTTCCTGGTCGAAAAGAGCGGCGCCCCGTAGAAGGGCGAATGTTCACGGCGGCGACGCTTGACTATGCTGCGGCCTGCGGGGAAACGGCCGGTGTTTCGCTGCAATGCGAAAGACCGATTATTGCGGTGGATGATCTCAAACCTAAGACTCTCAAACCTAAGACATCGGGCATGACTTTCTCAACATCGAGGGCAAGCGCAGCCGCAAGTCCCGCGGTGGGACGCGAGCCTGTCGTCAAGCCCGGCAAGACGGCTGCAGGGCCGGAGTTCAGCGCGCTGGCGCAGGCCTCCATCCTGATCGTCGACGACGAGCCGGGCATGCGCAATTTCCTTGTGCGCACGCTTGCGCCGCGCTGCAAGCTGGTGGACGAGGCGGCCGATACCGACCAGGCCTCGCGCAAGCTCGATTCCAACCGCTACGACGTCGTCATTCTCGACAACATCATGCCCGGCAAGAACGGCGTCGACTGGCTCGCCGAGCAGCGCGCCGTCGGCTTTTTCGCGGACGCGATCCTCATCACCGCTTATGCCGACCTCGACACCGCGATCCAGGCCCTGCGCGCCGGTGCGGCCGATTTCGTGCTCAAGCCGTTCCGCTCCAACCAGATCCTCAACGCGGTGGCACGATGCCTCGACCGCGTCCGCCTCCAGCGCGAGAATTTTGTCCTGCGCTACGCTCTGCGTGCCTCGTCCGACCGCACCTTTCTGCGCGACAATCTGATCGGACAGTCGACAGCGACGCTGCGCGTGCGTGAGACCATCGCGCGCGTCGCACGCCTGCCGACCTCGGTTCTCCTCACCGGTGAATCCGGCACCGGCAAGGAAGTGGCAGCGCGCTCGATCCACTCGCTGTCCGACCGCGCCGACAAGCCCTTCGTGCCCGTGAATTGCGCGGCGATCCCGCCCGAAATGATCGAGGCCGAGCTGTTCGGACACATCAAAGGTGCCTTTACCGGCGCCGATTCGGGCCGCGAGGGCCTGTTCCTGTATGCGCATGGCGGCACACTGTTCCTCGACGAGATCGGGGAGCTGCCGCTGCCGATGCAGAGCAAGCTGCTCCGCGTGCTCGAAGATCGCCGCGTCCGTCCGGTTGGCTCCGAGCGTGAAGTTCCGGTCGACCTGCGCTTCATCTTCGCGACCAATGCCGAGCTTCAGCAGGAGGTCGAAAAGGGCCGCTTCCGCGCCGATCTGTTCTACCGGCTCAATGTGATGCAGATCCGCCTGCCGCTCCTGAAGGATCGCGGCGATGACGTGCAGGAGCTCGCCACCATCTTCATGAGCAAGCTGTCGGTGCAGCTCGGCATGCCGCCGGTGCCGATCGACGCCTCGGTGCGGGCGGCGCTCGCAAGCTATGACTGGCCGGGCAATGTGCGCGAGCTGCGCAATCTGATCGAGCGCACGCTGATCCTCGGCGCCTTCCCCGACGATTTCGCGGGTCCCCGCAATAACGGTCAGTCGGCGCCTGCCGACAGTCTCGCAGAACTCGAGCGCCGTCACATTCTCGGCGTGCTGAAGGAGGTCAATGGCAATCGCGAGGAGGCGGCCCGGCGCCTCGGTATCTCGCGCAAGACCATCGACCGCAAATGCGCGTTGTGGGATGTCTGATGCGGCCGGCCGCACCGGCGAGCCCGTGCGGGGACGCTCCGTCCGATTCCGGTTGCTCGCGATCGCGCTGCTGCCGATGTTGGTCATCCTGCCGCTCCTGCTCGGTGTTGCGATCTATCGGTGGAACGCGAAATTCGATGCGGCCCTGATCTCCAAGGTGAACGGCGATCTCACCATCGCCCACCAATATCTCGCCCGCATCCTGGAAAAGACCGGCGTTCAGATCCGGGCGCTCAGCCTGTCGGCTCGCTTCCACGAGGTGCTGGCGCCGGATGCCCGCGGCTCCCTGCAGGATCTGCTCGAGGAGACCCGCAAGGAAACCGGTCTCGATTTCCTGTATCTGATAAACGGTCGCGGCGACGTCCTGGCCTCGTCGCCGCCGTTGCAGCATCGACCGAGGAGTGACTGGCCGATCATCACATCGGCGCTGTCGGGCGAGGTCCCTGCGACCGGCGTCGACATTTTCGGCAATGACGAGCTCGCCGCCATCTCGCCGGCCCTGGCCGGGCGCGCGCGATTGGACCTCGTGCCGACTCCGAACGCGGTGCCGACCGACCGTAGCACGGAGACGCGCGGCATGGTCGTGCATGCGGCGAGTCGGGCGATGCTACCCGACGGTGGCGCCGCTGCGCTGGTCGGCGGCACCCTGCTCAACCAGAATCTCGAATTCATCGACACGATCAACGATCTCGTCTATCGCGCGGCGAGCCTGCCGGAGGGCAGCCAGGGCACCGCGACGCTGTTCCTGGACGACGTGCGGATATCGACCAATGTCCGCCTGTTCGAGGGACGGCGCGCGCTCGGCACGCGCGTGTCGGCGGCGGTGCGCTCGGCCGTGCTGGGCGAGGGGCGCACCTGGCTCGACAGCGCTTTCGTGGTCAATGACTGGTACATCTCCGCCTACGAACCGCTGGTCGACAGTTACGGCAAGCGGGTCGGCATGCTCTATGTCGGCTTTCTGGAGAAGCCGTTCAGCGAAGCCAAATACCAGACATTGGTGATCATCATCGCAGCGTTCATCACGATCACCGCCGCGACCGTACCGATCTTCCTGCGCTGGGCGACCTCCATCTTCATGCCGCTGGAGCGCGTCACGGCGACGATCACCGAGGTGGAGCGCGGCAACCTCTCCGCCCGCACCAAGATGCCGGTGCTGGGTGACGAGATCGGCCGCGTCGCGGTTCATCTCGACAGCCTGCTCGACCAGATCCAGGAACGCGACCGACAGCTCCGGGAATGGAATGAGGAACTGAATGTCCGCGTGCGGGAGCGCACCCGGGACCTCGAGCACGCCAATCTCAAGCTCGAGGCAACCACCAAGCAGCTCATCATGTCCGAGAAGCTGGCTGCGATCGGCGAGATCACCGCCGGCGTTGCGCACGAGATCAACAATCCGATCGCGGTGATGCAGGGCAATCTCGACGTCATCCGCAGCGTGTTCGGGGCCGATGCCGACAAGGCGAAGGTCGAGTTTCGCCTGCTCGACGAGCAGATTCACCGCATCAGCCAGATCGTGACCAAGCTGTTGCAGTTTGCAAGGCCGGAGGAATATGCCGGTTATGTCGAGCGACATGCGCCGGCCAGCGTCATTTCCGACTGTCTGCCGCTGGTGCAGCATCTTCTGAACAAGACCGAGATCGCCGTGGTCAGGGACGACCGCGCCAGCCGGCTGGTGCTAATGAACCGCAGCGAGCTGCAGCAGGTCCTGGTCAATCTCATCGTCAACGCGATTCACGCCATGCCGGACGGCGGAACCCTGACGCTCCGCTCCTTCGATGCCGAGCGCGACGGCCATCAAGGCGTCGCCATCGAGGTCTCGGACACCGGCATCGGCATGAGCACTGAGGTGATCGAGAAGATATTCGACCCCTTCTACACCACGAAACGACGGCAAGGCACGGGGCTCGGCCTCTCCATCAGCCAAACGCTGATCAAGCGCCAAGGCGGACAGATCACGGCCGAGAGCCGCGTCGGTTCTGGAAGCACATTCACGGTGTGGCTGCCGGAAGCGAGCTGATTGGACATTTTGTCCGAGGACCTCGGGACATTCTGTCCTCTGCAATATATTGCAATGCGGGAAGTCGTTGAATCATCATGGCGCGACGACTGGCACGCGCGTTGCTCATCTCAAGGCAGGGTGTTGAGGGGGAACGAGGGCGCGAAGCCGTCATGGCAACGCTGCTTGCGAGGCGAAGGGGCATCACTCGCGATGAGCTGCTTGTTCGGCGCACATGGCGCGATGCGCACCAGACCTTCCACTTCGACATGAAGTCCGACCTGTCATGCGCGGCCGCAAGGCACGCACGGCCGGTCTCAAACCGATGTGCCGGCAAGGCCGCGCTTGGGAGGGAATGCTTATGACGACTGCCGATACCGTTCTTGCACCGGTTGGTGCTTCCGGCTTGCTCGATCGTGAACGCACGATCGCGACGGCCGGTTTCAATCGCTGGCTGGTACCGCCGGCGGCGCTGTGCATCCATCTGTGCATCGGTATGGCCTACGGCTTCTCGGTGTTCTGGCTGCCGCTGTCGCGTGCGATCGGCATCACCGCGCCGAAGGCCTGTCCGGACATGACGCTGTGGCAGGAGCTGTTCACAACGAGCTGCGACTGGAAGGTCGCGAGCCTCGGGTGGATGTACACGCTGTTCTTTGTCCTGCTCGGCGTCTCCGCCGCGATCTGGGGTGGCTGGCTCGAGCGCGCCGGTCCGCGCAAGGCTGGCGTCGTCGCCGCCTGCTGCTGGGGCGGCGGGCTTCTGATCGGCGCCTTCGGCGTCTACGTCCACCAGCTCTGGATCATGTGGCTTGGCTGCGGCGTGATCGGCGGCGTCGGACTTGGGCTCGGCTACATCTCCCCGGTGTCGACCTTGATCAAATGGTTTCCGGACCGCCGCGGCATGGCGACCGGCATGGCCATCATGGGATTCGGCGGCGGTGCCATGATCGGAGCGCCCCTGGCCAATCTCTTGATCAACTACTTCAAGACGCCCAGCTCCGTCGGTGTCTGGGAGGCCTTCGTCACGATGGGGGTGGTTTATTTTGTCTTCATGATGATCGGCGCCTTCGCCTATCGCGTGACGCCGGCCGGCTGGAAGCCCGAGGGCTGGACGCCGCCGAGTGAGAAGAAGTCGATGATCACCGAGCACCACGTGCACCTCGACAACGCGCACAAGACGCCGCAATTCTGGCTGATCTGGTGGGTGCTCTGCCTGAACGTCTCCGCGGGTATCGGCGTGATCGGCATGGCCTCGCCCATGCTCCAGGAGATATTCGCGGGCAAGCTGATCGGGCATCCGGAGCTGACCTTCAGCCAACTTTCGGTTGAACAGAAAGCAGCGATCGCAGCAATCGCTGCGGGCTTCGCCGGTCTCTTGTCATTGTTCAACATCGGCGGCCGGTTCTTCTGGGCTTCGATGTCGGACCTCATGGGCCGCAAGAACACCTACTACACGTTCTTCGTCCTCGGCATCGTGCTTTACGCGCTGGCGCCGACCTTCGCGGCGATGGGCTCGAAGCTGCTGTTCGTGCTGGGCTTTGGCATCATTCTCTCGATGTATGGTGGCGGCTTCGCCACCGTGCCGGCCTATCTCGCCGACATGTTCGGCACCCAGTTCGTCGGCGCCATCCACGGCCGGCTGCTGACGGCATGGTCGACGGCGGGCATCATCGGCCCGGTCGTGGTGAACTACATCCGCGAGTTCCAGCTCGCGGCCGGCGTTCCCCGCGACCAGCTCTACAACACCACCATGTACATCCTCTGCGCGATGCTGGTCGCAGGCCTGATCTGCAACTATCTGATCAAGCCGGTCGATTCGAAGTGGCACATGAAGGACGCCGATGTCGCCAAGTTGCAGGCGGCGAGCGCCAGCGCTGCAGCCGCGGGGCCGCGTGGCTCCTACGGCATCGGCCTTGGCGGGCTCGACGCCAGGGCGGCGTTATTCTGGGCCTTCGTCGGTGTTCCCTTGGTCTGGGGCGTGTGGAAGACGCTGGAGAGTGCGGTCAAGATTTTCTGATCGCACCTTCATCGGGAGCGGGAGCGCACTATGCGCGCTCCCGCCGCAGCTTCGGAGCGGAAGCTCGATACGATTTCGCTATCGCAGCATGGGAAGCCTTTATTGATCTCCAAACCAATTCAGGCTTCGTTCTGTCAGTTGGCGCGTTGGACGAAGGCGAGACCGCGTCCGGGCAGCGATCCAGAGGTGCCCTTGGGCTGCGCGCTTAACTGCTTCCGTGAGAATGATAATTTTCTTGGCATCTGGCATGCCAGTGGCTAGAACTGGAGCCGTTCTAAACGACGAGGGCGAGACGAATCGATGAGTCACGACGTGCACCAGGTCCGCCCGTTCGAGCATCCCGGCGAGGGACGCCGACGCGCCAAGGCCACCCCCAAGGGGCGGCAGGTCGACCCTGCGTCCGCGCACGAGATCGAGCTATTGCTCGGCGACAGGCCGCGGCGGCGCGACCTTTTGATCGAATATCTGCACCTGATCCAGGACAAGTACCACCAGATCTCGGCTGCCCATCTGGCGGCGCTCGCCGACGAGATGAAGCTCGCCTTCGCCGAGGTGTTCGAGACCGCGACGTTCTACGCGCATTTCGACGTGGTGAAGGAGGGCGAGCCTGACATTGCGCCGCTGACGATCCGCGTCTGCGATTCGCTGACCTGCGCCATGCTCGGCGGCGAGAGGCTGTTGCAAGATCTGCAAAGCAAGGCTGGACCGGGCATCCGCGTCGTGCGCGCGCCCTGCGTCGGTCGTTGTGATGCTGCGCCCGCGGCGGAAGTCGGTCACAACTTCGTCGATCACGCCACCGTCGCCCATGTGATGGCGGCGGCCAAGGCTGGCGAGACTCACGCGCATCTGCCCGAATATGTCGACTACGACCGCTATGTCGCCGGCGGCGGCTACAAGCTGCTGGGCCGCCTGCGCTCCGGCGAGCTGCCAAAGGACGATCTGCTGAAGGCACTCGACGACGCCTCGCTGCGCGG
This sequence comes from Bradyrhizobium sp. RP6, assembly GCF_003837805.1. Classification (GTDB taxonomy): domain Bacteria; phylum Pseudomonadota; class Alphaproteobacteria; order Rhizobiales; family Xanthobacteraceae; genus Bradyrhizobium. The sequence continues at coordinate 99,300 of NZ_RQIT01000010.1, forward strand.
CCTCGGCGGCGCCGGCTTCCCCACCGGGCGCAAATGGCGCGCGGTGCTCGGCGAGCCCGGGCCGCGGCTGATGGCGATCAATGGCGACGAGGGCGAGCCCGGCACGTTCAAGGACCGCTACTATCTGGAAACCGATCCGCACCGTTTCATCGAGGGCATGCTGATCGGGGCGCATGTGGTGCAGGCCTCCGACGTCTACATTTATCTGCGCGACGAATATCCGGCCGCGCGCGAGATCCTGCGGCGCGAGATCGCAAAGCTGCCGCCGGGGGGGCCGACGCTGCACATGCGGCGCGGCGCCGGCGCCTACATCTGCGGCGAGGAATCCTCGCTGCTGGAGAGCATCGAAGGCAAGCGCGGCCTGCCCAGGCACAAGCCGCCTTATCCTTTCCAGGTCGGCCTGTTCGGGCTGCCGACGCTGATCAACAACATCGAGACGTTGTGGTGGGTGCGCGACATCGTCGAGAAGGGCGCCGACTGGTGGAAGGGCCATGGTCGTCACGAGCGTCATGGGCTGCGCAGCTTCTCGGTGTCGGGCCGCGTCAAGAATCCCGGCATGAAGCTCGCGCCGGCCGGGATTACCGTGCGTGAGCTGATCGAGGAATATTGCGGCGGCATGGCCGATGGCCATCAGTTCTACGCCTACCTGCCGGGCGGTGCCTCCGGCGGCATTTTGCCCGCGTCGATGGATGGCATCCCGCTCGATTTCGGCACGCTGGAGAAATACGGCTGCTTCATCGGCTCGGCTGCGATCGTAATCCTGTCGCACAAGGACAGCGTGCGGTCGGCCGCACTGAACCTGATGAAGTTCTTCGAGGACGAGAGCTGCGGCCAGTGCACGCCGTGCCGGGTCGGAACCCAGAAGGCGGCGCTGCTGATGCAAAAGCCGGTCTGGAACCGTGCCTTGCTCGAAGAATTGGGCCAGGCGATGCGCGATGCCTCGATCTGCGGGCTCGGACAGGCGGCATCGAACCCGCTGTCTTCCGTGATCAAATATTTCCCTGACGAGTTCAAGGAAGCCGCCGAATGACCAAGATTACGTTCGAACTCGACGGCAAGCAGGTCGAGGCCAAGCCCGGCGAGACCATCTGGCAGGTCGCAAAGCGCCAGGGCCGCGACATTCCGCATCTCTGTTATTCGCCGGCGCCGGACTATCGCCCCGACGGCAATTGCCGCGCCTGCATGGTCGAGATCGAGGGCGAGCGCGTCTTGGCGGCGTCCTGCAAGCGCACCCCGTCGGTCGGCATGAAGGTGAAGACCGAGTCCGCGCGCGCGGTGTCGGCGCAAAAGATGGTGATGGAGCTGCTCGTCGCCGACCAGCCGGCGCGCGAGACCTCGCACGATCCCGATTCCAAATTCTGGCATTGGGCCGAGACGACAGGCGTCACCGAGAGCCGTTTCCCCGCAGCCGAGCGCTGGGCGACCGACGCCAGCCATCCGGCGATGCGCGTCAATCTCGATGCCTGCATCCAGTGCGGCCTGTGCGTGCGCGCCTGCCGCGAGGTCCAGGTCAACGACGTCATCGGCATGGCCTACCGCAATGCCGGCGCCAAGATCGTGTTCGACTTCGACGATCCCATGGGCGAGTCCACCTGCGTCGCCTGCGGCGAATGCGTGCAGGCCTGCCCGACCGGCGCCTTGATGCCGGCTGTGATGCTGGATGAGAAGCAGACTCGCGTGACCTATGCCGACAGGAAGGTCGACTCGCTCTGCCCGTTCTGCGGCGTCGGCTGCCAGGTGACCTACGAGGTCAAGGACGAGAAGGTGATCTATGCCGAGGGCCGCGACGGCCCCGCCAATCATAATCGTCTTTGCGTGAAGGGTCGTTTCGGCTTCGACTATATCCATCATCCGCATCGGCTGACCAAGCCGCTGGTTCGCCTGCCGAACGCAAAGAAGGACGCCAACGACCAGGTCGACCCGGCCAATCCGTTCACCCATTTCCGCGAGGCGAGCTGGGAGGAAGCGCTCGACATCGCGGCCAGGGGGCTCGTCAAGATCCGCGACGAGAAGGGTGTGAAGGCGCTGGCCGGCTTCGGTTCGGCCAAGGGCTCGAACGAAGAGGCCTATCTGTTCCAGAAGCTGGTGCGCACCGGCTTCGGCTCGAACAACGTCGACCATTGCACCCGGCTGTGCCACGCCTCGTCGGTGGCGGCGCTGTTCGAAGGCTTGAGTTCGGGCGCGGTGTCCGCGCCGTTCTCTGCCGCGATGGATGCCGAAGTGATCTGGGTGATCGGCGCCAACCCGACCGTGAACCATCCGGTCGCCGCGACCTTCATCAAGAACGCGGTCAAGCAGAACGGCGCCAAGCTGTTCGTGATGGATCCGCGGCGGCAGACGCTATCGCGCCACGCGACCAGGCATCTGCAGTTCAAGCCCGGCTCGGACGTTGCCATGCTGAACGCGATGATCAACACGATCATCACCGAGGGCCTGACCGACGACCAGTACATCGCCGGCTATACGGAAGGCTTCGAGGACCTCAAGGAGAAGATCAAGGAGTTCACGCCGGAGAAGATGGAGCCGATCTGCGGCATCCCGGCGCAGACGCTGCGCGAGGTGGCGCGCACCTATGCGCGGGCAAAATCGTCTATCATCTTCTGGGGCATGGGCATCAGCCAGCACGTCCACGGCACCGACAATGCGCGCTGCCTGATTGCGCTCGCGCTGATCACCGGCCAGGTCGGCCGTGCCGGCACCGGCCTGCATCCGCTGCGCGGCCAAAACAACGTGCAGGGCGCCTCCGATGCCGGCCTGATCCCGATGTTCCTGCCGGATTACCAGCCGGTCGGCCGCGACGACATGCGTGGTGCTTTCGAGAAGCTGTGGCAGCAGGATCTCGATCCGGTGCGCGGCCTGACCGTGGTCGAGATCATGAACGCGATCCATGCCGGCGAGATCAAGGGCATGTATATCGAGGGCGAGAACCCCGCGATGTCCGATCCCGATCTCCAGCATGCCCGCGAAGCGCTTGCGATGCTCGATCATCTCGTGGTGCAGGATCTCTTCGTCACCGAAACCGCGTTCCACGCCGACGTGGTCCTGCCGGCCTCGGCCTTCGCCGAGAAGGAGGGCTCGTTCACCAACACCGACCGCCGCGTGCAGCTGGCGCGCCAGGTGATCAAGCCGCCGGGCGATGCGCGGCAGGATCTCTGGATCATCCAGGAGATCGGCAAGCGCATGGGCCTGCCCTGGAATTATGCCGGGCCCGGCGACGTTTACACCGAGATGGCGGAGCTGATGCCGTCGCTGAAGAACATCAGCTGGGAGCGGCTGGTGCGCGAAGGCGCGGTCACCTATCCGGCCGACGCTCCTGACAAGCCCGGCAACGAGATCATCTTCACGACCGGCTTCCCGACTGCGAGCGGCCGCGGCAAGATCGTGCCGGCCAAGGTGATCCCGCCGGACGAGATTCCGGACGATGAATATCCTATGGTGCTGTCGACCGGCCGCGTGCTGGAGCACTGGCACACCGGCTCGATGACGCGCCGCGCCCAGGTGCTCGACCAGATCGAGCCGGAGGCGGTCGCCTTCATGTCGCCGAAGGACATGCGGAAGAAGAAGCTCGCGCCCGGCGATTTCATCCGCCTGGAGACCCGCCGCGGCGCGGTCGAGGTCAAGGTCCGCTCCGACCGTGACGTGCCCGAGAACATGGTGTTCATGCCGTTCTGCTACGCCGAGGCGGCAGCGAACCTGCTCACCAATCCGGCGCTCGATCCGTTCGGCAAGATCCCGGAATTCAAGTTCTGCGCAGCCAGGGCGGAGCGCGCCGAGATGCGGGACGCGGCGGAGTAGGGGAAGGTAGCCTGAGGCGTTACGGCGCCCGCAGCGCCCTCGGTGTCGTCCCCGCGCACGCGGGGACCCATACCGCGTGATCTCACGATTATGGACGGTCGAAGTCCCGGAGCACGAGTCTTCGCCAGATTCCTCCCTAGGGTTATGGGTCCCCGCGTGCGCGGGGACGACACCTGAATTTGTCGCGGGTCATTGCACCTCAACTGTCACCGCTTCGTTCCCCGCCATGACGGTGGTAAACACCGTCCATGTCCAAAGTCACCCCAGCCACGCGCGCGCTTGACGCCGCCGGTGTTGCCTTCACCGTTCACGCCTATGAGTACGATCCCGACGCCGAGAGCATCGGGCTCCAGGCCGCCGCCGCGCTCGGTGAGGACCCGGCGCGGGTCCTGAAGACGCTGATGGCGCAGGTCGACGGCAAGCCGGTCTGCGTGGTCGTCCCTTCCGACCAAGAAGTCTCGATGAAGAAGCTCGCCGCGGCCGCAGGTGGCAAGTCGGCGCAGATGATGAAGCCGGCCGAGGCCGAACGCATCACCGGCTACAAGGTCGGCGGCATCAGCCCGTTCGGCCAGCGCAAGCAGGTCGGCGCGGTGATCGAGCAGAGCGCGCTTGCGCATGACCTCGTCTATCTCAATGGTGGCCAGCGCGGACTACAGGTCCGGCTGAAGCCAGCCGATGTCCGGGATGTCCTCAAGGCGGTCGTGGCGGATGTGCTGGCGTGACGGCGACGGAGCGGGATCGTGAAGTGGCCGCTTCTGCTGTGGCTTGCGATTCTGCTCGGCATCGGTCGTCCGGCCGAGGCGCATCAGGTCAACCTCGTCACGGCGCGCGTGGCGCTGACCGCCGATCGCATCGTGAAGGTAGAGCTCGGATTGAAGGGCAGCGATGTCGATCGCCTGATCGGCACCAGGGCGTATGACGCAAAGCAGGACGCGGTCGATCCCGCGGCCGTCGAAGCGGCCGGCGCCGCAATCCTTGCCTATCTCGATACGCATATGGCCGTGACAGGGGGCGGCACGGCCTGTGCCCCGGGCAGTGCTGCGATTTTGCCCGACGGTGACGGCATCGTCTATCGCAACAGCTTTGCCTGCGCGAACATGGCCGGCGATATCGTCTACCGCTCCACCGTGCTGACGGAAAAGGACAAGGCTGCGCGTCAGGTCATGCTGGTCGCGCAGGGCAAGTCCGAGTCGCAGGCCTTGCTCGACGCCGACAATATCACGGTCACGCTCTCGAAGGAGCCGCCGTCGCTGTCCTCGACCATGTGGCGCTATCTCCTGACCGGCATCGAGCACATCTTCCTCGGCTACGATCACGTCGCATTCCTGGCAGCAATCGTTCTATGGGCGCGCCGGCTGATGCCGGTCGTCAAGATCGTCACCGCCTTCACCGTCGCTCATTCCCTGACATTGTCGCTCGCGGCGTTGAATGTCCTGGTCATCCCGAGCCGCATCGTGGAGCCGGCGATCGCGGCCTCGATCGTGTTCGTGGCGGTCGAGAACTTCTTCTCGCGAGACGTCGACAAGCGCTGGCGCCTGGCTTTCCTGTTCGGCCTGATTCACGGCTTCGGTTTCGCCGGCGTGCTTCGGGAGATTGGTTTGCCGCCGGACGCGATCGTCCCGGCGCTGGCCGCCTTCAACCTTGGCGTCGAGATCGGGCAGATCGCGATCGTCGCGCTGATGCTGCCGGTGCTTGGCCTGATGGACCGGATCACCCTAGTCGGTCGGGATGAGCCGGCGCGCGCGGCGAGGCTGGTCTACGCCATGTCCGCGGTGATCGGCCTGCTTGGTGGCTATTGGCTGGTGACGCGAATGTTCGAGGCTTGAGCTGACGCCTACTGCTTTTGCAGCAACTTGAGCCGGCAGCGCAGCGCTTCCCGGATATGCGCGCGCGCGAACTGTTCGGCCTTGTCGCCGTCGCGCGCGGCGATGGCCTCGATGATGCCTCGGTGCTCGCCGTGACTGGTCGAGGGACGGCCCGATACGGTGAAGGTGGTCGGGCCGAGCAGCGCGATCCAGTCCTGCAATTCCCGCGAAGCGTTGTCGAGATAGCGGTTGCGCGCGGCGCGGCAGATGGCCTCGTGGAAGGCGCGGTTGAGTCGCGCCATCTCGGCGGTGTCGGTTCCGGGCGCCTCGACAAAAGCCTGCTCGATATCTCGGAGCGCGTCGATCTCCGTTGTTGAGGCGTGCTCAGCGGCGAGGCGTGCGGCGGCGCCTTCCATGATCTCGCGCATGGCGTAGAGCTCGAGCACCTCTGAGATGTCGAGATTGCGCACGATCAGCCCGCGGCCGGCGGCGGGTTCGACGAAGCCGCGCGCGGCGAGCCGGCCCAGCGCTTCGCGAACCGGAGTGCGGCTGACCTTCAGCCGCTGGGCAACCTCCTCCTCCCGCAGCCGGTCGCCCGCGCGATAGCTGCCGGCCTGAAGGGCTGCGCAAAGCGAGCGGAACACGGCTTCACCGAGCGCCAGGCCTGCGCCGCGCGAAACCGATGCGTCTGTCTTTGCCGGGCGTCTGGCCATGATCCCTCGATGCGCATGCTGTCCATGCAAGATGCCGCTTGCGCCTGATATGTATATCTTTGTATACAAAAGTGCGCAATGGCGGGATCAGGTTGATCGAGGCCGCTCGGCGGGTGGAATGTCTCCAACCTCGCCGCATCGGGCAGACGGTATGAGCAGCAAGTACGACGTGCTGGTGATCGGCGGCGGCAATGCGGCGCTTTGCGCGGCGATCAGCGCCCGGCGCGCCGGCGCCTCGGTGCTCGTCCTCGAAGGAGCACCAAAATTCTATCGCGGCGGCAACACCCGCCACACCCGTAACATGCGCTGCGCCCATGATGCCGCGACCGAAATCCTGACCGGTCCCTATACCGAGGAGGAATTCCGGGAGGACCTGCTGCGCGTCACCGGCGGACAGACCGACGAGGTGCTGGCGCGCCACATGATCCGCGAATCCAAGGACATCCTGAACTGGATCGTGGAGCAGGGCGTGCGCTGGCAGCCTTCGCTCGGCGGCACGCTGAGCCTCGGCCGCACCAACTCCTTCTTCCTTGGCGGCGGCCGGGCGATGCTCAACGCGCTCTATCTCACCGCCGAACGGCTCGGCGTCGAGGTCGAATATGACGCCGAGGTTACCGACCTCGTGATCGAGCACGGCATGTTCCTCGCTGCCCGCCTCAAGCGGCCGATCAAGGGCGAGACCGAGGTCCGCGCGACCTCGCTGGTCGCCGCCGCCGGCGGATTCGAGGCCAACATCGAATGGCTGAAGCAATATTGGGGCGAGGTCGCCGACAACTTCCTGATCCGCGGCACCCCCTACAATCGTGGCTCGATCCTGAAGATGCTGCTCGACAAGGGCGTGCAGGAGGTCGGCGATCCCACGCAGTGCCATGCGGTCGCGATCGACGCCCGCGCGCCGAAATTCGACGGCGGCATCATCACGCGACACGACTCGGTCGTGTTCGGCATCGTCGTCAACAAGCACGCGCAGCGCTTCTACGACGAGGGCGAGGACATCTGGCCGAAGCGTTACGCGATCTGGGGGCGGCTGGTCGCAGCGCAGCCCGACCAGATCGCCTACATCATCTTCGATTCCACGGTTGTCACCAGCTTCATGCCAACGCTGTTTCCACCGATCGCCGGGCAGACGGTGGCGGAGCTCGCCGGCAAGCTCGAGCTCGATCCGGCCGCGCTGGAGAAGACCATCACCGAGTTCAACGCCGCGGTCCGGTTCGGCACTTTCGATCACACGATCCTGGACGACTGCCGTACCGAAGGCATCACGCCGCCGAAGACGCACTGGGCGCGCCGGATCGAGACGCCGCCTTATCTCGCCTATCCGGTGCGGCCCGGCATCACCTTCACCTATCTCGGCACGCGCGTGAACAAGGAGGCGCGGATGCTGATGAAGGGCGGCAAGCCGTCAGGCAACATGTTCGCGGCAGGCGAGATCATGGCCGGCAACGTGCTCGGCAAGGGTTATGCCGCCGGCATGGGCATGACGATCGGCAGCGTGTTCGGGCGGATCGCGGGACGGGAAGCGGCAAAACATGCACGGAACTAGGATTCTCGACGAAGCCGACCGCCTGATGACGGTCTGCAATTCCTGCCGCTATTGCGAGGGCCTGTGCGCGGTGTTTCCGGCCATGGAAATGCGCCGCGCCTTCTCCGACGGCGATCTCAACTATCTCGCCAATCTCTGCCATGGCTGCGGCGCCTGCTACGTCGACTGCCAGTTCTCCCCGCCGCACGAGTTCAACGTCAATGTTCCCAAGACGCTGGCGGTCGCGCGCGCGGAATCCTATGCGGCCTATGCCTGGCCGCAGGCGCTGTCCGGCGCGTTCGCGCGCAACGGCCTCGTAATCAGCGTCATCGCCGCGCTCAGCATGGCCGCCTTCATCCTCGGCTTCGCCGCCCTGAACGGCACCAGCGTGCTGTTCGGTGTCCATACAGGGCCGGGCGCGTTCTACAGGCTGATGCCGCACAATGTGATGGCGGCGTTGTTCAGCGCCGCATTCCTCTACGCCATCCTGGCTCTCGCCATGAGCGTGCGCGCCTTCTGGCGCGACATTGGCGCACCCATTGGCGGCCGCGCCGACGGCGGCTCGATCTTTCAGGCGATCCGCGACGCGGGCGAGCTGCGCTATCTCCATGGCGGCGGCGTCGGCTGCTACAACGAGGACGACAAGCCGACCGACCGGCGCAAGCTCTATCACCACCTGACCTTCTACGGCTTCCTGTTCTGCTTCGCCGCGACGGCGGTGGCGACGCTGTATCACTATCTGTTCGGGCGCGAGGCGCCATATCCGTGGTGGGACCTGCCCGTAGCGCTTGGCACGCTCGGTGGTATCGGTTTGATCATCGGGCCGGTCGGCCTGTTCATGGCCAAGATGCGGCGCGATCCCGCGCTGCTTGACGAGAGCCGTTACGGGATGGATGTCGGCTTCATCGCCATGCTGTTCCTGACCGGCGCCACCGGAATGCTGCTGCTCGTCCTGCGCGAGACAGGCGCGATGGGGCCGCTGCTCGCGCTGCATCTCGGCGCTGTGTTCGCGTTGTTCATCACCATGCCCTACGGCAAGTTCGTGCACGGCATCTACCGCTTCGCCGCGCTGGTGCGGTACGCGCAGGAGCGGCGGACCGCGGCGTGATCCCTTGTCCCGGTTGAAACTGACCGTCGCGCTGGAAGGCGATGGCGGGACCAAGAATCAGAGAGCGCTGCCTCCGCGGTGACAGCGGCCAGCTGCGTCAGGCGCGCGCAGCTTCCCGCAGGCGGGGGGCGGCGGCGACGGCGCCCGAACTTTTGCTCTCGACCTGAACGCGGTTGCGTCCCATTTCCTTGGCGCGATAGCAGGCAGCATCCGCGCGCCGCATCGCATCCTCGAGCGTGATGTTGCGGTCGGCGATGCAGGTCACGCCGATGCTGGCGGTCACCGCAAAGCAACGATCGTCCCAGGCGAAACTGAGCAGCTCAAGCGATCTGCGCAGCTGCTCGGCAATGTCGACGGCATCGAAGGGCGAACATTGCGGCAGGATCAGCCCGAATTCGTCGCCGCCGAGCCGGGCCACCAGATCATGCTCATGCCGGTTCTGTTGCAGGAGGCGCGAGACCTCGCGGAGCAGGCGGTCGCCGGCAAGGTGGCCGCAGCTATCGTTGACGCTCTTGAACTGGTCGAGGTCGAGCAGGATCAGGCCGAGCGCACCCGCCGCGGCATTGTCCAGCTCGCTTTGCAGGCGCGCCTCGAAGGCGCGACGGTTCGACAGGCCGGTTAGCGAGTCGTGCGAGGCCTGCCAGGCCAGGCGCTCCTTCTCGGCACACAAGGCGTTTTCGAACGCCTGCCGTTGCAGCACCAGCTGCCGCGTATGCCAGATCAGAAGCAGGATCAGCGTCGCGGCGGTGACGATGTTGATGCAGGTCAGCGTCACCTTGATGGCGCGGGAGCCCTCGCCGAGGACGGTGGAGAACCGGTTGGCGTGCACGGTGAATTGAGCATTGAGTTCAGAAAGCCGCGACGACAGGAATGCCAGGCGGCCGTCGTCTTGAATGGGCCCGTTCTCCAGCTCGGACCGGATGACCTCGCCAAAGATGCTGAGCTCCAGCAGCATCGGGTCGGTGGCAGCCCACTCACGAATTGCGTCCTGGAGGAAGCTGACGTGGCCGAAGTAACGATACAGCCAGATCAATCCCGGTACGTCATCGGGATGATTGCCGCCTTGCAGGAGGCCGATGCGGGCGGCTTCAACGTCGACCGGATCGCGCTCGAGCGCCCAGCGCGCGAACTCGTCTCCGATCGGAACGGCGAGCGAGGCCTGGTATTGCGTGAACTGGCTTGCCTCACCCGAATGCAGGTAGAGATTGAGAAAGTAGACGGCATTCTTCTGCGAGCGCGACCATAGTGCTTCGCCGGCGACATAGGCGCGGACCGACGACATCACCTCGAGGCTGAATCCCGCGATCGCCGCCTGGAGCACGACGACCATCACGAAAGGCGAGACGAGCTTGATGACGTGAAGGAAGCTGTGTCCCTTCGCCGACGTCGCTGTTCTGCGAAACACCTAATACCCCAAGTCGATCAACGATCCCAACGAAGCGTTGCGCTGCAACGCGAAGTACACGAGATGGTTGCTTAACTCGACCTGAAAGGCGCGGGGGACTCCGTCGCAGGGTGAAGCCGTTGTGAAGCAGGCGCCCGCAAATCGCTTCAAATGCCGGCGAACCGGGAGGCGCGGCATCGGCGAACCAATGCAGCGCATTCCATGGTGCGCGGTTTACCTGAGAGAGGGGGGGCGGCTAGACCAGCACCGGCTTGCGCACGCGGCCCGCGTCGCCGAACACGCGCAGGTAACGCTCGATCTCCGAGGGAAGGCCGGTCGCCTTCTCCGGATTGTCGGAGAGCTTGACGGCCGGATGGCCGTCGACGGACGAGACCTTGCAGACCAGCGAGATCGGATCGAGGTTGAACGAGCCGTCCGGCGTGCAGCCGACGAAGTCATTGGTGAGGTTGGTGCCCCAGCCGAAGGAGAGTCGGACGCGCCCGGTGAAGTGGTGGTAAGTCTCCTCGATCGAGCCGACGTCCATCGCGTCGGAAAAGACGAGAAGCTTGTCCCTGGGGTTGCGGCCCTTCTTGTCCCACCAGGCGATGATCTCCTCGCCGGCCTGGATCGGCGGCGCGCTGTCGGGACGGAAGCCGGTCCAGTCGGCGACCCATTCCGGCGCATCGCGCAGGAAGGCCTTGGTGCCGAAGGCGTCGGGCAGTGCGATCAGGAGATTGCCGCCATAGGTCTGGCGCCACTGGTCGAGAACGCGGTAGGGCGCCCAGCGCAATTCCCCGTCGTCCCTGGCGAGCGCGGCCGCGACCATCGGCAGCTCATGGGCGTTGGTGCCGATCGCTTCGAGATCATTGTCCATCGCGAGCAGCACGTTGGACGTGCCGATGAAGGATGAGCCCAAGCCTTCCTTCACCGCCTCCACGCACCAGCGCTGCCAGAGGAAGCCGTGTCGGCGGCGGGTGCCGAAGTCGGAGAGTCGCAGGCTCTCGAGCTTGCGCAGCCGTTCCACTTTGGTCCACAGCTTGGCCTTGGCGCGGGCATAGAGCACGTCGAGCTCGAAGCGGCCGCGGCCCTTCATCGCCGCGCGCGAGCGCAGCTCGTTGAGGATTGCCAGCGCCGGAATCTCCCACATCGTGGTGTGGGTCCAGGGGCCGTGGAAATGCAGCTCGTACTGGCCCTCGACCTTGCGCAGCTCGTATTCGGGCAGACGGAATTCCGCTAGCCAGCGGATGAAGTCGGCCGAAAACATATGGGTCTTGCCGTAGAAGGTGTTACCGGCAAGCCAGATCAGCTCTTTCTTGGAGAAGCGGATGGTGCGGGCGTGGTCGAGCTGGGCGCGTAGCTCGCCCTCGTCGATGATTTCGGCAAGTCGCACATGACGCGAGCGGTTGATAACCGAGAAGGTCACCTGTTGATTCGGGTAGTCCTCCCGAATCATATGTAACATCAATAGCTTGTAGAAGTCGGTATCCAGCAGGCTGCGGATGATGGGATCCAGCCGCCAGCTGTGATTGTAGGTCCGGCTCGCAATGTCGGTCACTGTCATGGGGGGATTTTAGCGTGGCTCCCGGTGCGCAACCAGTGGGTCTGGCGGGAATCAGGTTTTGCGGCGGAGGGGCCGTCGTTCAGGCGGCAACCGTCGCCGCGACAGTCTCGAGCTGGCTCCTGATCCAGCGATGGGCCGGATCCTTCTGATAGCGCTGGTGCCAGACCATGAACATCGGCAGCTCGGCCAGCGTTCGCGTGCGGGAGGCCAATGGAATTCGCGTATGCGCGAAACCGCGCATCACGCCGGACGCCAAAAGGCTCGGCATGCTCGCAAGCATCTGCGATCCACGCAGGAAGGACGGCACGCCGGAGAAGCTCGGCACGGAGATCGCGATGTCGCGGTGAAGCCCGTTCGCGGCCAGCCGGCGATCGAAGTCCAGCCGCTCGTTGTCGGTGTAGACCACGGTGATGTGACGCGCCGCGAGATAGGCGTTGCGGCTGGCCGGCGCAGCACGTGCCTTTGCGTCGTAGTAGCAGACGTAGTGATCACTCAGCAGCCGCTTCTGCACGATATCGACGCCCGACGGCGGCAGCGGTGTGATCAGGAGATCGCAGCGGTTTTCACGCAGCATCGCGGGCGAAGGCGACTGCGAGGGGATCACGCGAAGGTTCAAGCTCTTCACTTGTGCGGCGACGTGATCGAAGAACCGCGGCAGCAGCAGGTCGCGCTGGAAGTCGTTGGCGGCGATGGTCAGCGACAGCTGGGCCTGCGCCGGCGCGAAGGTGACGCCGCCGGCAAAGCTGCGCATCTCGTCGATCAACGCGCGCGCCTTCGTGGCGAGCGCCTGGGCATGCGCCGTGGCGACGATGCCGCGGCCGGATTTGGCGAACAGGGGATCGCCGGCAATCCGCCGCAGCTTGTTCAATCCGTGGCTGACCGCCGATTGCGTCAGGCCAAGCCGTGTTGCCGCCGCCGTCACCGAGCCTTCCTCCAGCACGGCGAGGAACAATGCGAGGGCGTGGCCGTCGAGGGCCAAATGATCGATTTCCTTCATGGAATTCATTATAATCGATCTATTTATCTTGAGAATAGACCGTTCCATGATCTCCCCGACAAGCTGCGCGCCCGGACTCGGGCGCCACAGGGAGAGACAACGCCGATGAACGCCCAGGCGCCAGCCTTGCGGGATCCCCGCCTCAATCGTCCCGAGCCCTTTACGCCGCCGCTTGGCGACGGCGGCTTCTTCCAACGCGACCGTTCCATCCATCCGCAGGCGTATGCGCCGGGGTACAAATCCTCGGTGCTGCGCTCGCAGCGGCAAGCCCTGCTGTCTCTGGAGAACTCGGTCTCGGAGATCACCGGGCCGGTGTTCGGCCACAATGATCTCGGCCCGCTCGACAACGATTTGATCCGCAACTACGCCAAGGACGGCGATCCGATCGGCGAGCGCATCATCGTCCATGGCCGCGTGCTGGACGAGACCGGCCGGGGCGTTCCGAACACGCTGGTCGAGTTCTGGCAGGCCAATGCCGGCGGCCGCTACCGGCACAAGAAAGATACGTATCTGGCGCCGATCGACCCGAATTTCGGTGGTTGTGGCCGCGCGCTGACCGACGAGACCGGCTACTACTATTTCCGCACCGTGAAGCCGGGGCCCTATCCCTGGCGCAACTACGTCAACAGCTGGCGCCCGGCCCACATCCATTTCTCGGTGTTCGGCTCAGGTTTCGCGCAGCGGCTGATCACGCAGATGTATTTCGAGGGCGATCCCTTGATCCCGGTCTGCCCGATCCTGACGACGATCCCGGACAAGGATGCGCTCGATCGCCTTGTGGCGCCGCTCGACCTCAACGCCTCGTCGCCGTTCGATTCGCTCGCCTACCGCTTCGACATTGTCCTGCGCGGCCAGCGCTCCACCTATTTCGAAAATCGTCCCGAGGGGAACTGAGCCATGCCGCAGCCGCTCAACTATCTCAAGGAAACCGCCTCGCAGACGGCCGGGCCCTACGTCCATATCGGCCTGATCCCGGCGATGGCCGGCTTCGACATTTTCGAGAAGAACTTCTCCAACGTGCTCGTGACGCCGAACACCAAGGGTGAACGCATCACGCTGGAAGGCAAGGTGCTCGACGGCACCGGCACGCCGCTGCGCGACGTGCTGCTGGAGGTCTGGCAGGCCAATGCGGCTGGCCGCTACAACCATCCGGCCGATCGCTCGGCAGGCGCGCTGGAGCAGGAGTTTCGCGGCTGGGGCCGGGCAGGTTCCGACTTCGAGAGCGGCCTCGTCACCTTCGAGACCATCAAGCCGGGCGCGATCACCGACAAGGCGGGCCGCAAATGCGCGCCGCACATCAATGTCTGGATCGTCGCGCGCGGCATCAATATCGGCCTCAACACGCGGCTGTACTTCTCGGACGAAGAGGCGGCCAACGCCGCCGATCCCGTGCTCAACCTGATCGAGCAGCCGACACGTCGCTCGACGCTGATCGCAAAGCGTAGCGAGCGTGCCGGCAAGGCCGTGTATTCCTTCACGATCAATTTGCAGGGGCCCGAGGAGACGGTGTTCTTCGACGTGTGAGGTGCCAGGGCCGTCCCGGGTTCATTCCACCCGGTCGCTCCGATCGATGGATCCGCGCGCGAGGGCTTGCGGTGGTTGCCGCACCTCGCGCGATCCCGGCCGGTCGACCGGATCGCGCCCCACTTTTGCTTTCAGCTCCACCAAATCAATGAATACGTCCGCCTGCCGGCGCAGGTCGTCGGCGACCATCGGCGGCTGAGTTGAGAGTGTGGAGACGACCGTCACGCGGACACCGCGGCGTTGCAGGGCTTCAACCAGCGACCGAAAGTCGCCATCACCCGAGAACAGCGCGATTTGATCAACGTGTTCGGCGACTTCCATCGCGCTCACGGCGAGGTCGACATTCATGCTGCCCCTCACCTTGCGGCGGCCGGTGGTGGCGTCAACGAACTCCCTGGTGAGCTTGGTGACGACAGTGTATCCGTTGTAGTCGAGCCAATCGATCAGCGGTCGGATTGACGAAAACTCCTGATCCTCGATGACGGTCGTGTAGTAAAAGGCGCGCAGCAGCGTACCCCGGCCTTGAAACTCGCCGAGCAACCGCCTGTAATCGATGTCGAAGCCGAGCGCCTTGGAGGTGGCGTAGAGACTGGAGCCATCGATAAAGAGTGCGATCTTCCCAAACGAAGACATTATGCACAAATCCCAGTTCGACACGAAAGCTGACGGATCCAGCCGAAATGGCGCGATCTGTCGGCCGGAAAATACTGAAGGCGCCGATGGCTTGCCGAAAAAGCGGCGCAGACGGCCGGACAGGGTCGGCCGCCTTGCGCCGAGGTTAGGGAGGTTCCATGCCACCAGCGCCAGGGCGCCGAATGCAGTGACGCTAAGGCGTGCGCATCCCCTGCTCAATTGTACGGAGGTAAAGGGCCTCTATCCAAAGGATGGGACGCTATATACGAAGGTAAGTGGCAATGAGGGTCATCGCGGTTCGCAGCGTGGGCGTCGGCCACATGTGCCCAGGGTCTTTCGTCCGATGCCTCAGCCTTCGTCGCCATGCAGCTGCGCACGAAACGCGCGCGGCGACAGTCCCGTGGCGGCGGCATAGACGCGGCTGAAATAAGCGGGGTCCTCGAAGCCGAGCGCGTAGGCGATCGTCGAGACCGGCAGGTTGGTGTAGACGAGGTTGCGCCGCGCCTCGCGGATCAGCCGGTTGAGGATCAAATGCGAGGCGGTGTCGCCGGTTGCCGATCGCGTGATCCGGTTGAGATGCGTCGGCGTCACCGACAGCGCCTCGGCATAGTCGGCGACGCTCCAGCGCTCGAGATGGTGCTGTTCGAGCAGCGCCTCGAAGCGGCGGAATAGGCCGGATTCGGCAGTGCTATTGCCGCCGCTCTCGCCCGTGAGCGCGCGGGCCACGAGCCCGATCATGGCCGACGACAGGGCGCGAAGCACATGCGCGCGGCCGAAATCGCGGGCGGCGTGTTCGGCGAAGATCTGCTTCATCGTGGCGCGGATCTGCGGCGTGCCGCGCGCCACGGCCGATCGCGACAGCGCACCGCGCAGGCCCTCGGCGGCGAGCAACGCCTCATCCAGAATCTCCGCCGCGATGGTCAGCACCCAGCCCTGGGTATCCGGCTCGAAGCGGAAGCCGTGGACGTGGCCGACAGGCACGTTGACGATCTGCATCGGCCTCAGCGGCACCACGCGCCCGTCGAGCGTCGCTTCGCCGCCGCCGCGCTCGATCAGCAGGACCTGGTGCAGCCGGGCATGGCGGTGCACGGCCAGGGTCCAGTCGTGCAGCACCGAGCGGGACGCGATCGTCTCGCAATGCACGACGTCGGGCAGGTCGCCGGACTCGCCGAATAGATTGTAGACCCGGATCGCCGGGGCCGGGGCTGCGCTTCTCATGTTCGAATAGTACAAGACAAAGGCAAAACCCTCCATCGGTTTGCAGCGGTGAATCTGCAAAAAAGTGCCGACGGGAGGATGCAAAAATGAAAGTTCAGGTCTGTATCATCGGCGGCGGGCCATCCGGGTTGTTGCTGTCCCAGCTTCTGCACCTGAAGGGCATCGACACCATCGTGCTGGAGAAATACAGCCGCGATCACGTGCTCGCCCGCATCCGCGCCGGCGTGCTCGAGCACGGGTTTGCCAAGCTGATGCGCGAGGCGCAGTGCGGCGAGCGGATGGATCGCGAGGGCGAGATCCACCGGGGCTTCGAGATCGCCCATGACGGCGTGCTCTCCAAGATTGATCTGCACAAGCATTCCGGCGGCAATTCGGTACTGGTCTACGGCCAGACCGAGCTGACGCGCGATCTCTATGAGGCGCGCGACCGGCTCGGCGGCAAGGTCGTGCACAATGCCGAGGATGTGACGCCGCACGATCTGACGTCGGACCGGCCCTACGTGACCTATCGCTCGAATGACGACATTGTCCGCATCGATTGCGACTACATCGTCGGCGCCGATGGCTTTCACGGAGTCAGCCGCAAGTCGATCCCGAAGGACATGCTGCGCGAATACGAGAAGGTCTATCCGTTCGGCTGGCTGGGGGTGCTGTCGCGCACGAAGCCGGTGTCGCCCGAGCTGATCTATGTGAAGCACGAGCGCGGCTTTGCGCTCTGCTCCCTGCGCTCGCAGGTGCTCAGCCGCTACTACATCCAGGTGCCATTGACGGACAAGGTGGAGGACTGGAGCGACGATGCGTTCTGGGCCGAGCTGAAGCGCCGCCTGCCGGAGGAGGTCGCCGGCCGTCTGATCACGGGACCTTCGATCGAGAAGAGCATCGCGCCGTTGCGCAGTTTCGTCGCCGAGCCGATGAGTTATGGCCGGCTGTTCCTCGCCGGCGATGCCGCGCACATCGTGCCGCCGACCGGCGCGCGCGGGCTGAACAGCGCCGCTTCCGACATCTACTATCTCTACCATGCCTTGCTCGCGCATTATCAGGGCGGCGACGATTCCGGTCTCAAAGGCTATTCCGCCAAGGCGCTCGCGCGGATCTGGAAAGCGCAACGCTTCTCCTGGTGGATGACGATGATGCTGCACCGTTTTCCCGACCGGCTCGAATACGAGGACCGGCTTCAGCAGACGGAGCTGGACTATCTGCTCTCGTCCGAGACGGCGCAGCGCCTGCTTGCGGAGAATTACGTGGGGCTGCCGTTCTAGGGAATGATCTCGCTAACATGAGTGCTGCCATCCTTCTCCCACAAGAGGAAAGGGGAAGAAGGCGCACTTGGTGAGCCGCGCTACTTTCCTTCCAGCGTATTGACCGGTGTCCAGTCCGGCGGCGGCGGAGTCTCCGTTAGCACTTTCGCACGCTTGGCGAACCGAGCTGACGCAGGATCGATCATCGCTACGCCGTCGAACGCAACAGCCGCCTTCGCAAACTCCCGTGCCCGCCAGCAGGCCAGCCCCTCCGCATACGCGGTGGAGATCTTCGCCTGCGCGGGAGTCTCTGCGCCCTTCTCCGCCAGCGGCTCGAACACCCTGATCGCCTCGCCGCGCCCCTGGACTCTGATCGCATCGAGCTCGCGCCAGGCGAAGGTGTCGCCGGTCTGCGCCATCGTGGTTTCCGAGGCCATGATCGCGGTGCCGTAATATTTGTTGGCGCCCTCGAGCCGCGAGGCGACGTTCACGGTGTCGCTCATCACGGTGTAGTTGAAACGGCGCCGCGAGCCGATATTGCCGACCACGGCTTCGCCGCTGTTGAGTCCGATGCGATGCGACAGGCCGTGGCCGGCGAAGGCGGGATTGCCGGCATTGAGCTCCGCCAGCTTCCCGTGGCATTTCAGCGCGGCACGAACTGCATTGACGGCGTGCGCAGGATCGTCGGCCGGCGCGCCGAACATGGCGACGATGGAATCGCCGATATATTTGTCGACGTAGCCGCCATGGCTTTCGATGATGTCGGTCATGGCGGAGAGATATTCGTTCATCAGCGTGACCAGCTCGACCGGCGTGATGGTCTCTGCGATCGAGGAGAAGCCGCTGAGGTCGGAGAAGAACATGGTGACGTTGCGCATCTCGCCGCCGAGCGCCGGCATCTTGCCGGACGTCACCATGGCGTCGATGACCTCGGGCGCGAGATAATAGGCGAAGCTCTTGCGCAGGAAACGCTCGTCGCGATCGGCCAGCACGAAACGATAGCCGATCATCATTGCCAGCGCGGCGAGGCTTGCCAGGGCGGGTTCAGCCACAGGCAGCGCCAGCGCATGTGCGAACGCACCGACGGCGAAGGCTGTGTAAACGGCGACGACGGCGAGCCAGGCGGTCACCGCGCCGACAGGTGCGAGCATGCAGGCCGCGCAGGCGATGATCGCCGCGAGCGCAATCGTGAGAACGGCCCGCGCGGCAAAGCCGAGCTCGGTCACCGCGTCTTGCTCGATCAGGTTTCGGACCGCAGTGGCATGCACGAACACGCCTGCGATCTCGCTACGGGCCTTTGGCGAGGTGCTGGCGGGGGCGGGCAGGGCGCATCGTGGCGCGGGCGTGCCGTCATATGCGCCCGACAGCCGCATCGAGGTGAGCTTGCGGTCCTCGAAATTGAGGACGGTGCCGAGCAGAACGATCTTGCCATCGAAGGCGCGCCGAAAAAAATCGCGGTCGCCTTTTTCGACGCAGGCCCGCAGATCGGCGAGAGAGAAGGTCGGAACGTCGCGGCTACGGCCGCGAAAATTCAGCGTCAGCGTGTTCGGCACGACGCCCGGGATTGCGTAGCGGGCCAGCTCGCCCGCACCGGATGGCGCAATCTCGAACTTCGTGCCGAGTGCGCGCGCGGCGAGCTCGACGGCCATCGCGGGCACCGGCCTGCCGTCGATGGGGAAGGTGAGGGGCATCCGCCTGATCACGTCGTCCGCGTCGGTGTAGACGTTGAGCGCGCGGACATTGTTTCGCACCGCCAGTTGCTGCGCACGGTAGGGTGGTTCTGGATGGTCGTTGCTCAGGATTTCGCCAAGTACCAGCTTGCCGGTGTCGGAGATCTGCCGCAGAGCTAACAGATAGTCCCGGTCGAATCCCCGCATGCGGGCGCCGAGCGGCCCGTCGCCGAATGGAATCTCGGACTGCTCGATCGAGTTCTTGAAGATGACGTCGAAGCCGATCACCTTGGCCCCGCCTTCGGAGATGCTTCCGAGCACCCGGCCGATCTCGCGCGTCCAGGTCTGGGTCGGCGATCCCCTGAAGGGCGGGGTGTCGTAGGTCTCCCCGTCGATCGCCACCACGACGACCGGCGACGTGACGGGATCACGGCGGTCGCCAATGACCTTGCCGCGCAGCGCCGTGAGGATGTCGAGGGAGAGACCTTGCAGCGTCCGAAGCGGCGGTAACGTGAAGATCGCGCCCGCAAGAAGCGCAATCAGGATGGTCGCAACGATGTCCCGCCTGCCGATCCGCTGCATCGCGCCTTCGCGGAGCCGCCTATTCGAGCCGCAGCAGGCGGCCGACGATCGGCGTCGGCGATGACGTGGCGCTGGCGTCGATCTGGAAGGCGTAGCGCTTGGCGCCGAGAATGGCGAGATAGCTGCCGCCGGGCGTCAGCGACTTCCCGGCCTTGGCGAAGTCATAGAACTTGCCGCCAACCATGGTTTCGTTCCTGAGCGGCACGGTGATCGTGGGCTCCTTGCCGTCGGTGCGCTCGATCACCAGCGTGCTCCCGCTCCTGGCCTGCACCAGCGGGGCGACCCCGTAGAGCGTCGGCAGCTTGGCCGGGGCGCTCTTCGCGTCCGACCGCACGGTGCGGAAGGTGGTCGCGGCACTCTGGTTGGCCTCGCGCTCCGATAGTTTTGCCGCGTTGGAATCGCAGGGCACCTTCTCCCGTTTGACCTCGCCCAGCTGAACGGTGCTCTGCTCGGTGCCGACCAGGACAACACCTTCGCTGATCGTCTCGCGCTGGCAGGATTTGAGATAGCTGAGCGTGATGGTGGCCTTGGGCCCGAGCTTGATGATCTTGCCCGGCGCCACATAGTCCATGAACGCGATCCCATCGACCTTGCCTTGAACGTCCTCGACGATCGCGACGGGAGTCTGCGCCAAAGCGGGGGCCGCAAGGCAGAACGCGCCGACGAAGGCGCCAATCAGGCTTTTCATGGGAATTCTCATCCAATTCGACGATGCTCTACCGGTGCCCGTCCTGGTTCGATGCCTAGCAGCAGGGCGCCCTGGCAAGTGTGACCAGAATCACTCTTGGTTATTGGTGCCACTTTAGCAGCAACAGGTTCAAACCGGCGACCGGAGAAAAATGGAGCCGTAGCAAGATGTTGGTGGATTGCTCGTGTCAGGCGGTCGGGCCGGCCTCGGCCGAACGGCCCTCGATCGAACCGCTCTCCGCCGCACGCTCGATGACGGGAGCGAGGGGGGCCTCGGTCCTCTGAAAAGGAGCCGTCTGTTGACCCGCGGCGATCTCGACCACCTCGTCCCAGCGCGACAGGAAGGCCTCGACGCAGGCCGGATCGAACTGCCGACCCGCGTTCTCCGCCAGGTAGCTGCGCGCCACCTCGAGCGGCATCGGCTCCTTGTACGGCCGCCGCGTCGTCAGGGCGTCGAAGACGTCGGCAACTGCAACCACGCGCGCAGCGACCGGGATTTCATGCGCCTTGAGGCCGTTCGGATAGCCCGCGCCGTCCCAGCGCTCGTGATGGCCTGCGGCAATTTGCGCGCCGAGCTGGATCAGCTCGCAGCTCGAATCGGCCAGGATCCGCTCGCCGATCGTCGCATGCATCCGGATCACCGCCATCTCCTCGTCGGTGAGCTTTCCTGGCTTGAGCAGAATTTTGTCGGGAATTGCGACCTTTCCGACATCGTGCAGGGGAGCGGCCAGATAGATGTCGCGGCACAGCCGGGCCGGCAGGCCGAGCTGGTCGGCGATGATACGGCTGTATTTGGCGACCCGCAGCGTGTGCTCGCCGGTATCGTTGTCGCGGTATTCGACCGCGAGCGCGAGCCGCAGGATGATCTCCTCCTCGCGCTCGCCGAGCTTTCGTGTCGCTGCCGCGACTTCGCTGGCGAGATGCGCGGCGCGGTCGTTGAGCTTGCGTACGGCTGCACCAAGCTGAATCAAATTCCGAAGACGCACCGTCATCTCGAGGCTTTGCGGCGCCTTGGGCAGGAAATCCGTTGCACCGGCCTGCAGCGCTTCCATCTTGACGTCATCAGTCTGTCGCGAGGTGATCATCGCGATCGGGATGTCGGCGCAGCCGGCAAGCCTGCGGAAGCTGCGGATGAAGCTGATGCCGTCCATATGCGGCATCTCGTAGTCCACCAGCACCAGATCGAAGACGCGCTCCTGCGCGCAGGCCAGCGCCTCCACGGGATCGAGGAAGGTGGTGGCCTCGACCAGACCATCAGCCTCGATGTGACGTTTCAGGAAGTTGAGGACAGAGCGGCTGTCATCAACCAGCAGCGCTTGGGTCAGCATCGGCGGCCGGGGCTCTCTTCGCTGGCAAAGGCACGAACCCAAGCCATAGCCTGAGCAAATTTAACGCGAAGCAAATGCGCGCCGCATGGAAGCGACGCGCCGCAGAGATGCGCGCTCCGCATGAGAGGTCAGCAGGGTATGCGCGTTGCACGCAACTGCGCGAATTCCCGGCGAATGTGACCCGTAGTTGTACGGATGCCCGCGTTAGGAGTTTGCTCACTCGATTCGCGTCAAACGAGTAGCGGAATTTTAGCAAAGGGCGGGTGCAGCGATGGCGCTCAATCCGACGGAGCCGAAGTGGTCGTTGCGGTTACCCGCCGATTGCAGCATTGCGGCCATTCGCAGCGTCTATGAGCTCATTCGCGAGGCCTTCGGACGCCAGGAGCGACTCGAGATCGACTGCTCGAGCGTCGACAAGGCCGACGTGACCTCGATCCAGCTTCTGCTGTCGACCGCCAAGACGGGCGAGGCCCAAGGCCGTTCGGTGGTGCTCACGTCATTCTCCCAATCTCTGCGCAACACCCTTCGCCGCGCTGGCTTCACAAGCGAGGCGATGATCGATCAGCACTTCCCGCAAAAGAAAGATGGCACCTGATGGCCACGATTCTTACCGTCGACGATTCCCCCAGCATTCGCCAAATGATCAAGGTCGTACTGGAGCCGGCCGGTCACAACGTGATCGAGGCCGGCGACGGTGCGCAAGGGCTCGCCAAGGCGCAAGCCGGCAAGCTCGATCTCGTGATCACCGACCTCAACATGCCCGTCATGAACGGGCTGGAGCTGATCCGCGCACTGCGCAAGCTGCCGAGCGCGGTCGGCATGCCCATCGTGTTCCTGACCACCGAATCCAACGACACGGTGAAGCAGGAAGCCAAGAGCGCCGGCGCCACCGGCTGGATCACCAAACCCTTCAAGCCCGAACAGCTGCTTGCCGTGGTCGGCAAGTTGGTGCGCACATGAGCGCAATGGACCCGACCGAGGTCTTTCGTCAGGAAGCCAGTGAGCTCTTTGAGGTTCTCGAAGGGGCCTTGCTCGATCTCGGCCAGCGTCCCGACGACCGCGAGCTGGTCGATTCCGCCTTCCGCGCCCTGCACACGATCAAGGGGTCGGGCGCCATGTTCGGTTTCGACAAGGTCGCCTCCTTCACCCACGAATTCGAGACCGCCTTCGACCGCGTCCGCAAGGGTGAGATCAAGCCGACGCAGGAGCTGATCTCGGTCGCGCTCGCCGCCAAGGATTACATCCGCGCGTTGATCGAGGATCCGCAGTCGACCGACGACATTATCGGCGAAGCCATTCTCGACGATCTCAAGCGCTTCGTCTCGGCCGACAGGTCTGACGCTCCGGTCGTCGAGATCGCCGAGGCGCCGTCGCTGGCTCCTGCCGGCAGCAAGCAGGCCGGCTGGCACCTCTATCTGGAATTCGAATCCCATATCCTGCGCAACGGCTCGAATCCACTCGACCTTTTGGAAGATCTCTGCAAACTCGGCCCGTGCTTCGTCGTGCCCGTCACCGACGGCGTACCGTTCCTCGATGAGATGGAGCCGGAAGACTGCTATCTGAAGTGGGACGTCAAGCTGCACGCGGCCTGCGACAAGGACGCGATCGACGACGTCTTCATGTTCGTCCAGGACGAGTTGAAGTTGACGCTCTCGCCTTTGGAACATGTTGAAGCGCCCGCGCCGGCTCCGCTGTTTCAATTGCTCGACGAGGAGCCGATCGCTGAAGCGGCTGCACCGATGGCGGAGGCTGTCGCCGAGCAGCCCGCCGCCAGGGCGGAGCCCCAATCCGAGCCGAAGCCGGAGATCAAGCGCGAGGCGGCACCCGCGCGCCGCGAGGACGCCAAGCAGGAGCGCGGCATCGCCACCGTTCGCGTCCAGGCCGAACGTCTCGACGAGCTGATGGACCGCGTCGGCGAACTCGTGATCGCGCAGGCGCGGCTGACCCAGCTCGCCGCCTCCGGCTCCGACCTCTCGATCAAGATGATCGCCGAAGAGATCGAGCGCCTCGCCTCGTCATTGCGCGACACCACGATGGGTGCGCGCATGGTGCCGATCGGCTCGCTGTTCGGCCGCTTCCGTCGCCTCGTGCACGATCTGTCGCGCGATCTGTCCAAGCCGGTCGAATTCGTCACCTCGGGCGAGGACACCGAGCTCGACAAGACCATGATCGAGTGCCTGGCCGATCCGCTGGTGCACCTCATCCGCAATGCCATCGACCACGGCATCGAAGACAACGCCACGCGCGCTGCAAATGGCAAGACCGAGCAGGGCCGCATCGAGCTCGCCGCCGTGCATTCCGGCGCGCAGGTGCTGGTCACCGTGAAGGACAATGGCGGCGGTCTCAACACCGCGCGGATCCGCGCGAAGGCGGAAGAGCAGGGGCTGATCGCGGCCGGCGCCGTGCTGACCGATCACGAGATCCACCAATTCCTGTTCCATCCCGGCTTCTCGACCGCCCAGACGATCTCGGCGTTGTCGGGCCGCGGCGTCGGCATGGACGTGGTCAAGCGCACCATCGAGAACATGCGCGGCTCGATCGATTTGTCGACCAAGCCGGGCCAGGGCACCACCGTGACGCTGCGCCTGCCCTTGACGCTCGCGATCATCGAAGGCCTCCTGATCCGCGTCGGCGAGGGCCGCTACATCATTCCGCTGTCGGCGGTGGAGGAGTGCGTCGAGCTGACGGCCGAGGACGAACGTTCGCGCGGCCGCAACTTCCTCAACGTGCGCGGCAACCTCGTCCCGTTCTTGCGGCTGCGCGAGATCATGTCCTCGTCGGGCTCGCCCGACAAGCACCAGAAGACCATCATCATCTCGACAGGCGAGACCCGCGTCGGCCTCGTCGCCGACCAGATCATCGGCAACCACCAGACCGTGATCAAGTCGCTCTCCAAGCTGCACTCCGACGTCACGATTTTCTCCGGCGCGACGATCCTCGGTGACGGCACGGCGGCTCTGATCCTCGACGTCGCGCAGCTGGTCTCGCTGGCGCAGTCGAAGTTCGAGAAGCAGCATATCAACGAGGCGGCGTGATGAACGGGAGTTTGGCCAGCGAGCATCAGAGCGGCGCAATGCAGGTCGTGATGATCGGCCTCGGCGAGGAGAAATTTGCACTCGACGCCGGTCTCGTGCGCGAGATCATAGATCCCGTCCCCGTGACCAAGGTGGCGGGTGCGCGCGCCTTCGTTCCCAGCGTGATCAACGTGCGTGGTAACGTCATTCCGCTCGCCGACCTGCGCATTCGCTTCGGCATGCCGCAGCTCGACGACTCGGCCGACACGCGCATCGTCGTCATCGAACTCGATCTCGACGGCGAACCGGTTCTGGTCGGCCTCACCGCCGACAAGGTCTACGAAGTCACGGAAATCGCGCAGACGGATGTGCAGCAGACGCCACGCGTCGGCATGCACTGGAAGCCGGAGTTCATTCGCTTCATCGCGAAGTGGCGTGAAGAGTTCGTCATCGTTCCCAACATGGAACGCATTCTGAATTGAAATGAGGTCTCGGGGGCGAGATCTGTAGGGGCTGGAAAATGAGATTTACCGTCAAGGCAAAGCTTGCCACCGCGTTCGGTTTGGTCATCGTCCTGTCCGGGCTCGCGGGCGGCGTGTCGTACATGAAGCTCGGCGATATGATGGCCACCGCCGACAGCATGGTCCTGCGTGCAAACCGGATGGAGAAGGCGACGCAGATCGAAAAGGATATTCTGCTTCAGCTGCGCGCCGAAAAGAACGCAGTTCTTGGAACGGAAGCTCAGGCCGAGCAGTTTGCCGCTGAGGCCGCGAGGCTTCGGGACGAAGCGACGAAGACCAGGGACGAGGTCTACGCGCTCGCCAGCGAGGGGGGCCGGAAGCTGCTCGACAGCTTTGCAGCCACCTACGCCAAGATGAATACGTACCAGGAAGAGACGCTTCGGCTTGCGAAGACCGACAAGACCAAGGCCATGGAGCGCTCGATGGGCGACGGTCGCAAGGTCGTCGCGGACGCGATGGAAGCCATGGGGGCCTATGTCGTCAACACGAAGAAGCAGATGGCCGAGCAGGCTGTCCAGTCCAAGGCAGAGGGGCACCAGGCCCAACTCTTGCTGACGATGCTGATCGGCGTCTCGCTGGCGGTTGCGATCGGGGCTGCGCTGTGGATTTCCATCTCGATCAGCCGTTCGCTTGGAAGGGCTGTTGGCCTTGCGGGCGCGGTCGCGGAGGGTGATCTCAGCCGGACCATCCCCTCGGCGAGCAATGATGAGATCGGAGATCTCGTCAGGTCGCTGAACGTGATGGTCGAGAAGCTCCGGCAGATCGTCACCGAGGCGATCACGGCGGCGCAGAACGTCTCGGCCGGCAGCCAGGAGCTGTCCGCCAGCGCCGAGCAGCTCTCCCAGGGCGCGACCGAGCAGGCATCGTCCGCCGAGGAAGCCTCCTCCTCGATGGAGGAGATGGCCTCCAACGTGAAACAGAACGCCGACAACGCCAACCAGACCGAGAAGATTGCGGCGCAATCGGCCAAGGACGCCGAGGCCAGCGGCGTCGCCGTCGGTCGTGCCGTCGAGGCGATGCAGACCATCGCCGAGAAGATCACGATCGTGCAGGAGATCGCGCGCCAGACCGATCTGCTCGCGCTCAATGCGGCAGTGGAAGCGGCGCGCGCCGGCGAGCACGGCAAGGGCTTTGCGGTGGTCGCCTCCGAGGTGCGCAAGCTCGCCGAGCGCAGCCAGGCGGCCGCGGCAGACATCGGCACGCTCTCCACCGAGAGCGTCAAGGTCGCGCAGGAGGCGGGCGAGATGCTGTCCAAGCTCGTGCCCGACATCAAGAAGACCGCGGAGCTGGTGCAGGAGATCACCGCGGCCTGCCGCGAGCAGGACGTGGGCTCAGCCCAGATCAATCAGGCCATCCAGCAGCTCGACAAGGTCGGCCAGCAGAACGCCAGCGCATCCGAGCAGGTGTCCTCGACCTCGGAGGAACTCGCCTCGCAGGCCGAGCAGCTCCAGTCCACCATCTCGTTCTTCCGGATCGAGCACACGGCACGCAAGGCGAATGCTGCGGCCGAGCCGATCGACCGCGCCGTCGGTCAGCTCCGGGCCAAGGCTGCGCATATGGCGGCTGTGGATCGCGAGACGAAGAAGCCGGCCCCCGTCCGCAGACCGGCACGCGCGATGAAGGTCGCCGGTGGCGGTGGTGGCTTCGCCTTCGACATGCATGACGGCGAAGACGACCGCGACGCCGACTTCCAGCGTTGATCAGCCGGTCCGGCCGTTATGCCGGACCGCATTCATTTGCCAACCTCCGGATCCTTGGACTGCATCATGGCCGCAACCTCGCAATATCTGACGCTCGGGCTCGCCGGCGAGACGTTCGGCATCAGCATCCGCAATGTCCGTGAGATCCTCGACATGCGGCCGATCTCGCGGCTTCCGCACGCCCCGAACTTCCTGCTCGGCATGATCGACGTGCGCGGCAGCGGCTATCCGATCGTCGACCTCCGGACCAAGCTCGGGCTGCCGGGCGTGCCGTCTACCGAAGCCACCCGCATCATCATCCTCGACGTGCCGATGAAGGACCGCCTGGTCGGCGTCGGCTTCGTCGCCGACTGCGTGTTCGAAGTCACCGACATCGACGAGCAGGCGATCGAGCCCATCCCCGAAATCGGCGGCAAATGGCAGTCCGACTATGCCGCCGGCATCGGTCGCAAAGGCGAGAAGTTCGTCGTGATCTTCGACCTCGCCAAGCTGATGGCCAACGACAAGATCCCGGCAGGGCGCGATGCAGGCGCGGACGCGCCTCGCGCCGCCTGAGTAAGAGTGAAGCGTGATCACGCGTAAACACCCCAATTCGAACCAACGAGACTGACATGAGAGTCACCGTCAAAGCCAAGCTTGCCACCGCCTTCGGCGTCGTCATCCTGCTGTCCATGATCGCCGGCGGGGTCGCGTATCTGAAGCTGAACGACATGGTCGCGACGGCCGAGCATCTGTCTGCCCGTGCCGGCCGGCTGGCCAAGGTTGGCGAACTTCAGGAGGCCGTCCTGCTTCAGGTGCGGGCCGAGAAGAACACTATCCTCGCGGCGGAAGCCGACCAGGACAAGTTCATCGGCCAGATCGCTCAACTGCGCGAACGCGCGATGAAAGTGAAGGACGAGGTCTATTCCAGCGCGAGCGAGACCGGCAGGAAAATGATCGAGACTTTCGCCATTGCCTACGCGAACTCCAACGCGGTACAGGATCAGACGCTTGCGCTCGCCAAACAGGACAAGGCCAGGGCGACAGAGCGGTCGATGACCGAGGGCCTGAAGGCCTCCACGCCGGCACTCACGGCGGCGAGCGACTACATCAATTATGTGAAGAAGCAGATGGCCGCGGAGAGCGAGCAGGCCAAAGTCGACGGAAGCCACGCCACCCTGATTCTCGTTTCCCTGATCCTCGCCTCGCTCGTCATCGCCATCGCTGCCGCGGTCTGGATGGCTCTGAATATCAGCCGTTCGCTTTCCAATGCGGTCGGCCTTGCCGATGCAGTGGCGATCGGCGATCTCAGCCAAAAGATCGATTCATCCAGCAATGATGAAATCGGCGACCTCATCAAGTCGCTGAATGCGATGACCGTCAATCTCAATCAGACCGCCGCCGTCGCCAACGAGATCGCCCAGGGCAACCTCACGGTCGAGGCCAAGCCGCTGTCGGACAAGGATACGCTCGGCCTTGCGCTCGAACGCATGGTCGAGAAGCTCCGCCAGATCGTGTCCGAAGCTCTCACTGCCGCGCAGAACGTCTCCGCCGGCAGCCAGGAGCTCTCCGCCAGTGCCGAGCAGCTTTCGCAGGGAGCGACCGAGCAGGCCTCCTCTGCCGAGGAAGCCTCCTCCTCGATGGAGGAGATGGCTTCCAACGTGAAGCAGAACGCGGACAACGCCAACCAGACCGAGAAGATCGCCGCGCAGTCGGCCAAGGATGCCGAAGCCAGCGGCGCAGCGGTCGGCCGCGCCGTCAGCGCGATGCAGACCATTGCCGAGAAGATCACGATCGTGCAGGAGATCGCGCGCCAGACCGATCTGCTTGCGCTCAACGCGGCAGTGGAAGCCGCGCGCGCAGGCGAGCACGGCAAGGGCTTTGCGGTGGTCGCCTCCGAGGTGCGCAAGCTCGCCGAGCGCAGCCAGGCGGCTGCGGCCGAGATCGGAACGCTCTCGGTCGACACCGTCAAGGTCGCGCAGGAGGCCGGCGCCATGCTGTCCAAGCTCGTTCCGGACATCAAGAAGACGGCCGAACTCGTCGAAGAGATTACCGCGGCTTGCCGCGAGCAGGACGTGGGCTCGGCCCAGATCAACCAGGCGATCCAGCAGCTCGACAAGGTCGGCCAGCAGAACGCCAGCGCATCCGAGCAGGTGTCCTCGACCTCGGAGGAGCTCGCCTCGCAGGCCGAACAACTCCAGTCGACCATCGCCTACTTCCGCATCGAACAGGGTGGAAAAGCTCACGCCGCGCCGATTGACCGGGCGGTCAATCAGCTGCGCGCCAAGGCGGCCACCATGGCGGCGGTCGAGCGTCCGGCGAGAAAGCCGCTGGGCAAGCCGGCGCGTGCCGTGAAGGCTGCCGGCGGCGGCGGATTCGCGTTCGACATGAATGACGGCGAGGACGATCGGGACGCGGATTTCCAGCGCTAGGATTCCGACGGATCGGCCCCCATCGGCGGGCCGATCCGTCTTCGGCAATTTTAGTTAAAGTGTAGGATTTAAGATGCTCCGAATGGCCGGTTATGCAATGCAGGTGGCCGTCCCGGCTCGGGGCAGGCGGCCATGATGCCTGCGATGCAGGATACGGCCGTGCACCTGTCCGAGCGCCACTTCCGGACCATCGCCGAATTGATCGAGGGCCAGGTCGGCATCAAGCTGCCTCAGGGCAAGCGGTTGATGCTGGAGGGGCGGCTGCACAAGCGCGTGCGCGCGCTGAATTTCTCCGATCTCAATGAATATGTCGAAAACCTGTTCGAGGCGGATCATTTCGACACCGAGCTTACTCATCTCATCGATGTGGTGACGACCAACAAGACCGACTTTTTCCGCGAGCCGCAGCACTTCACCTTCTTGCGCGAGATTGCGATTCCCGCCCTGCTCAAAGTCCGCGGACGGAGAAACGCCAACCTGAAGATCTGGAGCTCGGCGAGCTCCACCGGCATGGAAGCCTACACGACCGCGATGGTGCTGGACGACATGACGCGCAGCGGATCGCGCTTCCAGTACCGCATTCTCGGGACCGACATCTCGACCGCGGTGCTGCGCCTCGCCAGGATGGCGATCTACAACCGCGATGTGCTCGCCCCCGTGCCGGAGCAGTTCGTGAAACGGTATTTTTCGTCGTCTCGCGACAAGTCGCGCGGCGAAGTGCGGATCGTGCCTGAGCTACGGCGCATGACGCACTTCATGAGGATGAACCTCATGGACAAGTCCTATCCCGTCGACCGTGACGTCGATATCATCTTCTGCCGCAACGTCCTGATCTATTTCGAGCGCGAGACCCAGCGCAAGGTGGTGGAGCAATTGTGCAGCCATCTGCGTCCGGGCGGCTATCTGCTGGTCGGGCATTCGGAATCGATGATTCACAGTGCCGTGCCTGGGCTGAAGCAGATTCAGCCAACCATCTTCCAGGTCTAGCCGGAGTGCAACCAGAATGCCGAGGGAGAAAGTTCGCGTGCTGATCGTGGACGATTCGGCGTCGGTGCGCCAAATCCTGCTGACGATCTTGAGTGAAGATCCTGATATCGAAGTGATGGCGACCGCGTCCGATCCGTTCGTGGCGGCCAAGCGGCTCGAGAAGGAGCTGCCTGACGTCATCATCCTCGACCTCGAAATGCCGCGCATGGACGGCATGACCTTCCTGCGCAAGATCATGGCGCAACGTCCGATACCGGTGATCATCTGCTCGTCGCTGACCGAGGAGGGCTCGAACGTGATGTTCGAGGCGTTCGAGGCGGGGGCAGTCGACATCGTGCCGAAGCCGAAGATCGACACGCGCCAGGCACTGCTCGAATGCTCCGCGCGGCTGCGTGAAGCCGTGAAGTCGGCCGCCCGCGCCCGGGTGCGCCCGCGTGCGGAGCGTCGCGCAATCGAGAAGAAGCTGACCGCCGATGCCATCATCCCGCCGCCGGTCCAGGGCAAGGTCCGGCCGACCACGGAACGCATCGTGTGCATCGGTGCCTCGACGGGCGGCACCGAAGCGCTCAACGACGTTCTTGAAATGCTGCCGCCGCACTGTCCGCCCATCGTCATCGTCCAGCACATGCCGGCAGGCTTCACCGCCGCCTTTGCCAGGCGTCTCGACGGCGTCTGCCAGATCCGGGTCAAGGAGGCCGAGGACGGCGAACCGGTGCTGCCGGGTTGCGCCTATATCGCGCCGGGAGCCCGCCACATGCTGCTCCAGCGCATCGGCCTGCGCTACCAGATCGCGATCAAGGATGGGCCGCCGGTGTCCCGGCATCGTCCGTCCGTCGACGTGTTGTTCCGCTCGGCGGCCCAAAATGCCGGCGCCAACGCGCTCGGCGTGATCATGACCGGCATGGGCGACGATGGCGCGCGCGGAATGCTGGAGATGCGCAAGCTCGGCGCCTCGACGCGGGCACAGGATGAAGAGAGCTGCGTGGTGTTCGGCATGCCCAAGGAAGCCATCGCTCACGGCGGTGTCGAGAAGGTCGTCTCGCTGAACCATATCCCGCGCGAAATCATGCTCTGGTATCAGGCCGGGCATGTTGCGGTGGCAGGGTGAGCGCAATGTCCGTCATTCCCGCCGACACGCTTGCCGAGGCGATCGCCGCGACCGAGGACGTCTCCTCCCGCATCGAGGACGTGTTCGCGCGGGTCGGTCAAGAGCTCGGACGCGGGCATCTCATCTTCAAGGAGTTGAACCAGGGCCTCGCAACGCTTTCCTCGGAACTCTCCGGTGCAGAGATCGAGGGCGCCGCGACCGCGCTACAGGAGATCGCCACGCGGCTCAGCGATCTGGCGCAGGCGCTGCCGGCCGAAACCGCCCTGCTTGATGCGATCGGCAAGAGCACGGCGGAGGCGTCTGCCTTGCTCAAGCCGCTGTTCAAGCACATCCAGATGATCACCATCATCGCCCGCAGCGCGCGGATCGAGGCAGCCTCGCTCGACAGCGATCGCGAGGGTTTTCTCGCCTTCACGCAGGAAGCTTATGATCTCGGCAAGGCCGTGCAGGGCGCGATCGAAGGCTGCGCGCGGGATCAGGAGCGCCTGTTCGAGGCGGTCGCTACCGCATCGGGCCGGCAGAAGGAGTTCGAGAGCCGCTACCGGAATCAACTGGCGGCCGAGAGCGTCGAACTTGGCTCCGCCTATGCCGGATTGCATGATCAGCGCCGCAACAGCAGCCATCTGGCCGATCGTGCAAGTTCCAGCACCAGGAAGATCGCCGAGGCGGTCGGCAGCGCCATTATTTCCCTGCAGGCGGGCGACAGCACGCGTCAGCGTCTCGAGCACGTCTCCCACGGCCTCGGCCTTGTCTCTGGACCCGCCCCGAGCCTCGTGCCCGAACCGGTCGCGAGCGATGACGGCGCACGTGCGATCTGCCAGTTGCAGGCGGCCCAGCTCAGGGATGCCCAGCGCGAGTTCGGCGGCGACATCGGCCAGATCGTTCGCGCGCTGACCGCCATCCTGAACGATGCGGGCAGCGTCGTCGGCCACGGCCGCACGTTGTTTGGCGGCGAGGATGGCAGCTCGTCGTCGTTCCTGACACGCATCAAGGAGACGCTGGCGCACGCATCGACCCTGATCGCCACCTGCGAGGGTGCGGGCCGCTCGGTCGACGAGGCGCTCGCGATCGTTGAGGATACGCTGGCGAAATTTCGCCAGGCGATCGCCGGGCTGGCCGAGGCGACAATCGACATCACGCTGATCGGAATGAATGCGGGCCTCAAGGCAAGCCATCTCGGCAGCCGCGGCAGCGCTTTCGTCGTCATTGCCAACGAGCTCAAGGCAACCGCCGACCAGGTCTCGGTGGGAGCAGGGCGTTTGAGGCCTGTGCTCGACGGCATCGAGCGGTCGGCCGGGGAGCTGAAGGTACTCCGCTTGCAGGGCGATCCCACGCAACTCGCCAAGCTCGAACCGCAGATCCTCCAGGCGCTGCGCGAGATCGAGGCCGGCAATGAGCGGCTCGGCAAGCTGATGAGCCGGCTCGTCGATGAAGGTGCGGAATTCGAGGGCCTGATGAATTCGGCGCAAGGCCTGATGACCACGCTAGGCGAAGGCTCCGCGGCGTTGCCCACGGTCGCGGCCCGGCTCGAGACCGCGAGCGCAGCCGCGCAGAAGCCGCGGCCGCAAGCGCAGGACGAGGCGGTGCTTGACCAGCTCTTTGCGCGCTACACGATGGAACGCGAGCGCGACGTGCACCGGGAGTTCCTGCAAACCTTCGGGCTGGGGTCGATCGCCGCCGTGCGCCCGGTCGAGGCAGTCGAGACGGCGGACGACGGCATAGAATTGTTCTGATCCTGCTGCGGGCGCCGCCGCCTGCGCCAGCGGAAATTTGACGGATTGACTTTGCACGGCGTTAACCGTGGCGGAATGCTCACCACCGCGGTCATTGTCGCGGCCCCACGGCTCGTTGCAAATACGCATGGAATTCATGGGTGGATCTTTCCATGCTGAAAGAGGGCAAATACGCGGCGTGGTTCAGAACCGCGCAAGCGCAAGGCACCGGAATCGTGCATGTGGCCCAGGGTCGGATCTCCGGCAGTGACAGCTTCTTCACCTATGGCGGCTCCTATCAGTTCCATGACGACCAGCGTTTCACGGCCGTTCTCACCACACGGCGACATGCCGACGGCCCGCCGACCGTGTTCGGGTTCGACGAAGTCGAGGTCGAGCTCTCCGGCGTGTATACCGGCGCGATGGCGACCTGTTCGGGAACGGCCCGGGAAGCGCCTGACGTGAAGTTCGAGGTGACGCTGATCTACAGCCAGGAAGATGCGCCGGCTGAAGCCGACCGGAGCGCGGTCGTGAAGCTCAAGGCCGACAAGCTGCCCAAGGGGCTCGACGGCCGCTCCCGCCCGCGGCAACCATTCACGGCGGGTTTGCCCAAGTAAGACGCAGATCGCCGACGATCCGCGCAGCTTCACAAGAGCTCGCACCTAGAGCGCGATGAGATTGGGATGAATCGTCATCGCGCTTCAGGTTATTGTTCGAGCATGGTCTCTTCGGAGAACCGTCCTACACTTTCCCGGATCATGCTCTACCGCCGCGATTAGCATTGCATTGACATTGTTGTCCCGAAGTCACGCCGCGGCCGCGCTGAAGCAATGCTGCCTTTAGAAGCGAGAGCTAGTATTGCGGCCGATCAAGCGTGGTGGAAGAACATGCCTCAAATCTGGATGACATACGACGAACTCGGCGCGCTTTGCGGCTGCGGCGCAATGGAGGCCCGGGACCGCGCCATCCGTTTGTCGCTCGATCGCCGCAGGAGTCGCGATGGGGCAACGCGCGTCAAACTCGATCAGATACTGACGGTCAAATTCTTCGCATCCATTCGTGAGGCGAATTTCGATCTCGATTACGCCATTGAGGCGCTGGACGAAACCCATCGGCAGATGGCCGAACTCCTGGATCCGTCCGAGCTCCACAACAGGCGTGGGGTGGCTTGAGCCGGCCGCCTCAGGAAGGTGGTCTGGGCAAGAACGCCAAGATCATCTGGGCGAGCATGACGCCTACGGTGCCTCCTGCCGCCTTCTGCAACACGTCGAGGAAGCCCGGATCGCGGTCGGGTATGAACGCCTGCATCAGCTCCAGCCCCATAGCGACCGTGACGACGAGAGAGCAGGCGAGTACGAGCCGTCCGGGTAGCAGGAAGGAAAGCAGGAAGCCGAGCAGCCCGTAGGCGCTGAAGCGCTCGATCACGACGACCCAATAGGCCTCGTGATGCCCCATGAGTGCGGGTCTACCCGCCAGTCTCGCCAGGGTGGCATAGACGATCAGCGCAAGACAGATGCTCGCAGCTGCTATGATGTGATTCCTGCGCATGACGCCAACATACAAGGTTGGTCGCCCGTCAGGTTCGAAAGCCGAAAGTATCGTTAAAGGCGCCGCTCGCACACGCCTGCTTTCAACGTGATACGTTCTGGCGATTCGACGTCGCAGGCCGAGCGACAGGCTGCGCGGAGCGCGGCGAGCGGCGTGCGCTGCCGCGCCGAAGTCAGGTCTTCTTGCCCGTCTTCGACTTCAACGAAAGGCCAAGCCGTAACGCCATGCGCTTGATCGCATCGGGCGAGCGCCCGAGAATTTTCGCGGCTTGTTCCAGCGAGGCTGAAGACTTCGCCAACTCCATGAGCCGGCGGTCTTCCTTGAACGACCAGGGCCTGCGCGCCATAACCAAACGATCCTCTCGTCGACACAACGACAAAGCCGCCAAGCGGACCCATATTCGCTCGACGGCTTTGCTTGGGCGGGGCCGGGCTTTGGGGGAGCCCGGTGCGAGAGATGGATAAGGAAAGCGTGAAAGTTCGCAACAAACAACGCGGATTAAGCTAACCTCTCAACCTTACCGGGATGAAGTTGGTGAATGACGCTCCGTATAACCACGGATGTTTCGTTAATGTCGTCCGCAACCGGGCAGCGACCGCATTCGAAATCCGTCGAAGCAGTCTTCATCAATGCGAAGAGCAGACGTGCTCGGTCACCGTGCGCTTGCCGCTTGCCGAGAGGGATACGGGATTCGGCTTCCACCTTATGTCCACCCATGCCCAAGATCTTCCGCCGCCCTCAACATGAACGAGGGAGATTACGGGCTGCCGCCGCGGACGAAGTTCGATGGCTCCAGCTTGATTCCAGGCAGGAAGAGGCTTGGCTGGTCTGGATCGCACAAAGCCGGCCGGGCGGGTGCAAGCTTTAAGCTTTGTTAACTATGCCTGACCGATGGTAGCGGCCCAGATCTCGAATGCGGGATGGCCCAAATGTTTCAGCTGTTCCTGAGAGCGCGTGCACACAGTCTTCTCGGCTCCCGCCGCGAGGACAAGGGCTTCAAAGCCCGCTCCGTCGAGCGTGATGCGGAGACCGACCGCGTGCGGATCGGTGCCGTCCTGGCGGCGATCGAAACGGCATTGCAGGAGGCGGAGAGGGAGCAGGCCGGGCTGAACCGGCGCGTTGACGATGCCCTCGCGCGTGCATCCGTCACCTTCGGAAACGGGACCGATGAATATCTCGAGCGGGAGCCGCTCGACAATTATCATCAGGATCTCTTCGCGGCCGACATCTCGAACGGCCAGCGCCGGCTCAAGGAGCTGACAAGCACCATTGCTCACCTGAAGTTCGTCAAGTCCGCAATGCTCACGCGTTTCCCGGACTTCAAGCCGCCGCAGCTCAACAGCTAGTACTTGGGGTCTTGCTGCGCTCTGCCTCCATCCTTCGAGATGCGCGGATCACCCGGGGTCGACCGCGTTACAGTTCAGCATCGGTTTGCGGTTTGGTGCTGCGATCCTTTTTGATATGGTTCCGGCAAGCATTCACGGAATTGAAGGAGAGACGAGGTGCCGGTCAAAAATCTACAGAGGTTGGTTGGATTGGCAGGTGTTTTGACACTGACTGCGCCGGCGACGGCCTCAGCCATCACCGCCGAAGTCGCGCGCGCATGCGATGCTGCGGTCGCCAAAGCCTTTCCGCCCAGACAAATCGGCAATCCCGCGGCCGGCAGCGCCAAGGGAACAGGCAAGGATCAGCGCGATTACTTCCAGAAATGCGTCGCCAACAACGGCAAGGTCGACGACATGCCGGCGGATGCGCCAAAGGACAACAAGCCGGCCAAATAAGAAGTAGGCGAGTGGTCGAGCGAAGTGGATGCCGGTTCGCTTGAAGAAATGCGTCGATGTAGCGATCGAGCGTTTCGGTTCTGAGAAAATCAGACCTCAAGCTCTACCGCCGTGGCGGCGGACATGGCGAGTAGAAGGCGCCGTTCGCCGCATTGATGCGTTCGACGCATTGATTGGGATCAGTGACTGTTCCGGCGACCGTGAAGTCGTAGCCCATCCCCTTGACCACGACGATGTAGCGGCCGGGAGCGAGCGTAAAGCCGTCCTGCTCCGGCTGGAGCAATAGCATTCGCGACTGCTGTTCGATCGGACCTACCTTGTAGGGGTACGACATGCTGCGGATGACCCAGGAATCGCCGGCGTTGACCATGGCGGCTTTCCCGCTGGCATCGACGCCCAACGCCCGGGAAACTTTCGCGACGACCCGAACTTCGGTCCCGCTCGCGTCGACGCCCCCATCGGGCCTGAACACGATGAACCTGACGTCGCCATCCATCAGTGTGGTCACGCTCGGCGCGTTGATGGCTGCCGAGATCGCGACGCGCCGGTCCGGAATCTTTCCGGGCACCGGCTTGAGCTCATGGAGTTGGCCCTCACTCAAGGCGTAGACGCCGAACGTCGTCGGCAAAGGCATCGAGGGTTGCGCAACCGGCGCTGGCTCCTTTGGGGTCTCCGGCGTTCGTTCCAAGGTCTCGCCCAGCGAGGGACTTGGAATCGTGGTCGGTTGAGGCTCCGAAGGCTTCGCCCGCTCGGACGGCGGCGCTACCTGCGACAATGCGGTCAGTTGTGTCTTCAGCCGTGGCCAAGAGACGATCGCGGTCCCGGCGCCCGCAACGAGCAGGAGGATGGCGGTCAATCGAATGAGAGAATTGAAGGCCCCCTTCTGTTTGGGATGCTCGGGCAACCTCGGCGATGCGACAGGATGACGTGCCGTTTCCGCAGCCATGGAAGGGGTCGGGGAAGCCAAAGCAGGCGACGATGGAATGGGCGGGGGAGTAACACGCGCCTGCGGAGGGGCATCGACTTGCGGAGAATTCGACGCGATGGTGGCACTCGCCTTTGCTGATGAGGAAGTTCCGCCTCGCTCAAAGGACCGTTCGACCTCCTGAATGGCGCGTTCGAGGACCTGCTGGAGCTCTCGTGCTTCCCACGCACTGGCGGGGGTGAATTGTTCCAGAAGCTTGACGCGGGCCAACTCGTAGACGACATCCCGCATCTGCCGCGGATCGTCGGAGATCTCGCGGATCCGCCCCGAAAGCAGGCGGACGAGTCCGGCCTCGATCTCTTGCGCCTTCGAGGCGTTGGCTGCTGTGTCGCCGGTCTCGGTCATCAAGGCCGATCAACTAGCCCGGATACTGCTGTTTCGCCAGGCTTTTCACCCCGGCTCCCCTCGGCCGGGGCGAGCGCTCTATGCCGCCCTGCAAAGGTCCTGCGCGATCGTCTCGAAGCGCTTGCTTTTGGGTGGAAACCTGTGACATTTCGCCCGGCTCCTCATTCCGGTGTTTGACCATGCGCGGCGTTTTGACAGCAACCATGTTTTTGGCCTTCCTGGTTCAGTCCGCTTCTGCCCAAGGGACCAAGGATCAGGCCAACACCACCAGCTCCAGCATCATCACGACCCCGACGAAAAAAGCGCAGACCACCCCAGCTGCGTCCCGGCCGACCGCAGTCCGGAACGTGACGGGGAGCCTTCCTGCCGGAAGGGCCGCCCAAGGCGTTTGGAGGGATGGCAAGCTGGTTGCCGTGCCCAGGTGAGGTCACGTAACGAACTGTCAAGCGGCCGTGAAGGAACGGTGTTCGCCTCCCTGACGTTCTTGATCGGGAGATTTCGCATGAAACGATTGGTCTTGATCATACTCGCGTTCGCCGTGCCTGCCAGCGCTTGGGCCCAGGGCGTCAATGACACCTCGACACCCAATCGCAACGTGATCATCGTCAACCCCTCGCAGCCCGCGCCTCCCAACGCGACTCGGAATATTCCGAGCCGGATCGAGCCGCCGGTCACGAGCGGCGGACGCGCCCGGCCCTATCACGGGAACAGAACCCGGGGCAGCGGGTCGAGC
Organism: Bradyrhizobium sp. RP6; assembly: GCF_003837805.1. Taxonomy (GTDB): domain Bacteria; phylum Pseudomonadota; class Alphaproteobacteria; order Rhizobiales; family Xanthobacteraceae; genus Bradyrhizobium. The sequence continues at coordinate 137,910 of NZ_RQIT01000010.1, forward strand.
CGCTATTAGCCGCTTCGGCGGCGCTGTGAGACAAGCTATTGCGGGTTGACCTCGACCTCCAGGGTCGAGGTACCGGGGTCGTGCCGGTTCTTGCCCGAGATCAGCAGCGTGAACCTGTCGGCACCGCGCGTCGTGCTTTCGGCCGAATAGCGGAAGCCGGACCCGACCACTGCCAGTTGCCCTCGCGATGGTCCGCTCACGACCGAGACGTTGAAGATCTGCATGTACGACCAACGGAGCCCCTGGATGCAGTCGGCTCCGGGTTCGATCGACATCGTCCATCTGACCGTGTCCTGCGATAAGGCGAACGGCGGCCGTTCCTTGATGCAGAGGGGGCTGGCGTGCGCCGCCGGGCCAGATATGGCGCAAGCCGCAGCGACGATACCTGCCAGCATTACGGGACTTGCGCGCATTCTCAGCAACTCCATGGGCGGATGCCGAAAGTTAGCAGCAATGACCTAATGAGGTCTTAGAGCGGAGCCGTCTGCCCTTGACCGATCCCGTGACGCGAATCTCAGGTCCTTCGGTCATCCGGTCGACCTCTCTCCGGACCATGCCATTCTGCCCCTGTTTTGCCCGACCGGTCAACTGCCATTTCGGAAAACTGTAACTCCTTGATCCAACTGGTGCCGGCTACTGTGCATGGGGTTGTTTTTCGATTTTTCATGGAAAGTCCAAAGGGAAGCTCGTCCGCGAAACGGGCTTTCCTGCCATCGACAAAGGTATAGGCTGAGGCGTGGAAGACGAGGACATTGGCCAATGGTCGTCCTTGTCGCTCTGTCAGGGAGTGATCAGCGTGCGAACGGGTCGACGTGGCCACTGTGAAAAGCGATTTGGGAAGCTGTCTCGGACCGTCGCAACCATCGCCGGTGTACTCGGCCTTGGTCTCGCCTGTCCGGCCTTGGGTCTCGCTCAGACCGAACTGGCGCCCTCGCTCAACGACTATCTTCCATCCAGCGAGCCGGAAGTCACGCGCGACGAATGGCGCCAGCGGATCGAGGACGCACGGCGCCGCGCCAAGGAAGTCTTGCGCGAGCGGCGGGAGCATCCCGAGCTCTCCAAGCCCATTCCGGTAGATCCGGACCTTGTCGCGACCGAGAGCCTGCTCAACGATGAAAGCCTGCAGCGAGGCGACATCGTCACGACCAAGAAGGGCATGTTCGTCTACAAGGGGCGATCCGATCAGCCGCGGCGCGATGAGGACTTTGTACCCGTCAATCCGAAATCGGTACGCTGAGGAATTGGCTGCAGCCCCGGAAGCGATAGCCACAAGGCTGGAGCGGGCTCAGTACCGCCGCAAGATCTCGTTGAATTTGGGATCGGCAATCTTCGTCGTCTCCAGCAGCAACGATTTGCCTTGCGGCGTTGCCTGCACATAGGCCGCGATCAGCAGAGGCTCGTAACGCGAGCGCCTGGCCAGCGCCGCCCGAATGTCGGATTGCGCCAGGAGCTTGATCTCCTCATCGGTCGCCGCCGCGCTCGACGTCACGGTCCGGACGCGAGAGAAGGCAATGTCGATCGGCACCGATCCGGTCAAGTAGGACATCTTCACCGCCGGCGTGGCCGCTTCGCCGGATTGGGCCTGTAGCGTGCCGAGCGTGAGCCACAGCGCGGGCCGGATCGGTGAGACTTTCAAGGCAGCCAAGACGGCGGCCTGAGCTGCTTTGTTCTCGCTGGCCCTGCCGCCCGCCGCGGTCGGCGGACCTTGAAGAGCGTCAGCGGCCATCGCCGCCGCGTAGTTCGCAAGCAGATCGCCATCCCATGAAAACGCGGCCAAGCCAGCTGCGGCTGCCAGCTTCGCCTTCTCGGGCGGAGGCTCGCCCGAGAACAGATCGCTGGCGCGAAAATTCGGCCTTGTCAGATCGCCGTAGAACGCCATGCCGGCGTGAAGCGCCAGCAGGATTGCTGTGCAGATGCCGACGACGCGAAGCAGGATCATGCGGGTCATGGAGGAATTGACGAGGCCTGTGCGGGCGGGCCCGACGACGGGACCGAGGTCTGGCCAGAGCGCTTAGATTGCCAGCAGACTATCGCCCTGGATGGTCAGCAGCGTCAAGTTTCCGGTCGCGTAGGCGCCGGTGTCGATGTTGATGCGGTTCGGACGGATATCGGGCGTGCTGACCGGCGTATGGCCGTGAACGACATATTTGCCGAAGCGCTCCTCGGAGGTCAGGAATTCCTCGCGGATCCAGAGCAGATCCTCATCCTTCTGGCGATCGAGCGCGACGCCCGGCTTGACGCCGGCATGGACGAAAAAGAAGTCGCCGCAGGTAAAGGAGGAGGGCAATTGCTGGAGGAAGGCCAAGTGCTCCGGCGGCAGCGCGCGTTTCAGTCCCTCGATCAGTTCGACCTGCTGCTCCGCGGACGGATTCATGGTCGGCGTGATGCCGTAGGAGACCAGGGTCAGCAGGCCGCCATAATGGCGCCACTCCTGCAGGCGGGCCGGGTTCTTGAGGACCTCGAGCAGGAAGACCTCGTGGTTGCCTTTCAGACAAACCGTCTCGTGCGATTTCGAGCGTTCAATCAAGAGATCAAGAACGGCGCGTGAGTCCGGGCCGCGATCGACATAGTCACCGAGAAAGACCTGAATGGCGCGTTCGGGGGCCGAGCGGGCGAGATCGACGTCGATCACGGTTAACAGCGATCGAAGCAAATCGGCACGGCCGTGCACGTCGCCGATCGCATAGACGCGAACGCCGTCGGGAAGCCGAGGTTTGGTCTTCTTTCGAAAATGGCTGGAAAAGCCCATCAGGTCGGTCGAATCGCTTCTAGCGTCACGAGCGGATCATCGCGACCGCTCTTAGCAGAAAAGTCACACTTCGGTATTCTTAATTATTTCCGACCGCTTAGCCCGCATTTTGATTAAAGGGTCGCGCGGCGTTTGAGCCGTATTTCAAGGTGTCTGGCGTAGCGTCTCCCCAACAAGAACGGGGAGCGCAACATGCGCAAAGTCGTGAAATTCCTGGCGGCTGTGGCCGCAATCGTCGTTGCTGCGGGGGTGCAGCAGAATGCGGAAGCCGCGTTCGTCGGCGCGCCCATGGGGCTGCGCGGTGCCATCCAGTACATCAAGTTCGACCAGCCGACGCTGGCGCCGATGGCTTTCACCATCTTTTGCCTGAAGTACAAGGACGAGTGCAAACCGCGGCCGCAACAGATCGTCTTCCGCGGCGGCCGCCTGAAGCTTACGGCCCAACGCCTGGTGCAGATGCAAGAGGTCAACAAGCGGGTCAACGGCGCGATCCGTCCCGAACCCAACCTGGAAGGACTGCGCGGCGAAAAGTGGCTACTGCATCCCGCGAGCGGCGACTGCAACGACTACGCTGTGACAAAACGCCACGATCTGATCGCCAAGGGCTTCCCGGCGCGTTCGGTGCTGCTCAGCGAGGTCGTGACCTCCTGGGGCGAGCATCATCTCGTGGTCGTGGTGCGGACCTTCTCAGGCGATCTCGTGCTGGACAATCTCTCCGGCCACATCATGTCCTGGTCGAAGAAGCCCTATCGCTGGGTCCGCATTCAATCGCCCAAGAACCCGAACTACTGGGCCTCCCTCGGCGATCGCGCCGTGTGAGAACGGCCGGACTTCATCGGGAGGATTGGCTGACGCTCTGCGACAGCCCCAGCCCCACGATCACCGCGAGACACAGGATTGCTGCCGGGCGAAGCAATCCTGGACCCGCAAAGCTCTGCACGAGCGCAAACAGAACGCAGGCCGCGGCTGCCGCGGGAAAGAACGAGTCGCGTCCGCGCTGCAGAGCCCCGAAGAACAGGCGGACCAAAGCGATCAGGCTCACCGCTATCATGGCAGCCAAGCCGATCCATCCCATCCCGGCAAAGACGGCCATGGCCGCCGAGGGCGCGGTCAAGACAGCTCCGGCATCGCTCTGATAGATCCTGCCCACCGCAGCAAACGTCCCGGCACCAGCGCCGAACCAGCGCGTGTCGGCCAACATGCGCTCGAGGGCGGCCTTGGTCTCGGCTCCCATTTCCGGGACGAGCCGCATCAGGACCGGTCCGGAGCTCTTCTCGAACAGGAAGGTGAGCACGATCGCGGCGCCGACCAGGGCTGCCACCGACAATGCGCTCGCGGCCAATGGTGACAGGGCCAATCTGCGGATGACGAGGATCAGCAGCATCAGCACAACGCCGAAAGCCGCTGCGATTGCGCTGTTCGTTCCGGAAAACCCAAAGACCGCAGCGGCGCTGACCAAAGCTCCGACCATGCCGCAAAGGCCGATCGCGACCGAGCGCAGCACCGAGTGATGCGTTTCAGCCCGTTCAGCGGCGAGCTGAATGACCGCCAAATTGAGCATGAGGCCAAGGCCGGCCAAGGTCGCAGTGAGGTCATGCGGTACCTCTGCAGCAAACGCCGGAAACAGCCGATGCAAGTCGAAAATCAAGGCTGCAATCGCGGCTACGCCACTCAGCACAAAGAGGATCAGCTGGGCACGGCTGCGGTTGCGCACGACTAGGACGGTGACACCGAGCAACGAGATCGCCGCAAGCGCCAGCAGCAGCGCGTTCAGCGTCAAGCCGATATCGGCTGTGATCGGCCCGAGCGGCAGACCGCCGAGGACGTCGTGAGCGCTGGCCCAGATCGGATGCGCCCAGCTCAGCGGAAGAGGGACGAGTTGGACTGCGATGAACAGCGGAATGGCGGTCAGGATCCACCGGCCCCCCGAGGTCGCGCGAACGTAGTGATCGTAGCCGGCCTTGCGCGTGCTCGAGGCGGCCGCCAGCAAGCTCAGTGCTGCGGCCATCGTCGCGAGCTGTGCCCCGAACTTGACGCCGGCGATTTCGAGAGCGGAAGCGGAAACGATGGAAACGATGAGGGTAAAATAAGCGAAGGACAAACGGCGCTCGAAGGGAATCCTGAAACGGTCAGGCCACCATACAAGCGAGCGGTGCGTTTTCAAGCAGAGGTCTTTGGAGGCAGACAAAGCTGGCTTTTGCGCGCCCTACGAAAGACTCATGGCAACGTCAGCCCGGCGTCATCAGCGCACGGACTTGACTGGGCGGGCGAATACGCGCCCGGCACGCGCGGCAGCAAGGCCAAAGCGGGCCCCGGACCCGAAGAGATAGCCGCCCTGCAGGGCGATGGCTGCGAACACCATGCCTTTCAGGCTCTCGAGCACGGTGAGATCGATCAGCAAGCCGACCGGGATGGCGGCGAGCACCATGACAAAGGTCAACGGCAGCAGCACCAGGACCCGAAAGCGTTGGCCCAGCACGGCACCGACGAGAAAGCTGAAAATCAAAAACGCGATCATCCGAAACACTCTCCGTGCTCCGGACCCTAGGTTCCCCTCCCTAAAAAGACCCTTAAGTTGTATGGCTAAATTTGGCCTATTGGCTGCAACTTGCCAGCAGCGAATGATAAGCCTCTCGCAGCCCGTTCAGCACTACTACGCCTCTGATCTCGCTGTCGCCTTCGCTGACCGCCACGGACAGCGAGGCCGCTGTCTGCCACTTGCCCGCGGCAAAGGCAGAGACCTCGTCCGGTAGCAGCACGGTAGCGCCTGCGGCCGCCATGCGAGCGTCGAAGGTCAAGGTGCCGCCGCCGGTCGCAGCGATCCTGACCTTAGGGCGGCTCCGCGGCGGGAAGGGCCGGATCAAGGCCACCATCACGTCGATCTTGCCCTTTGGCGCACAGCGGACGATCAGGCCGGCAAAGTCCGGGTCCGACTGGGCCGTATCCGCGGTCTTCATGATGGCGGCGAAGCTCTCGCCGTCCTTGGCCCCCTGGGTCCGGGTGAGTTTCCAGACGGAGGAGGAGTCCGGTTGGGCGATCGCAACAAGTGGCGCTTCGCGGCACGACGATTCTGGGCCGCCAGGGCAGGGGGCGGCAGGGCTCCATGGCCGACCAGCGGCGCCGAGGAGGGAACCTGCCAACAGCGGGATCAGAAGGAGGCCAGACACGCGGAAGTCCTATCCTGAATGGGCTTGGCCGGAACAAGGGGCGGCGACGCCTGCGCCCAACATGCTTTAGGCCTCAAGTTGCGCATTTTGCCCGCCGGCCGGGCACATGAAATACAACAAATAGTCACAAAGGGTTAAACCAAGCCCCAAAGAGTGGCTTGAAGGCAACAGTAGCCAACGGATCGCTCCGTTAACCACCGGGAGCGCTTGTCGCACCACCCCCTAGGCCGTACCAACTACGTCAATTGGGGACTCTCGGGCGCTATTCATGTCATCTATCGCCAAAACCTATGTTTTGAAGCCTGCGCTTCTGGTGGCCGCCTTGGCGCTCGCGGCCTGTTCGACTAATCCCGGTTCGGGCCCGCTGACGGACGACGTTAACAACAAGGTCCAGACTGAAAATGCGCCGGCCTACGAGCTGGTGCCGCTCAATCCGGCGACCGTAAAGATCCTGCACACCCATGAGCCCAAGGGGCTCGCGGGCGTGTTCACCGATCGCCGTCCGCCCGCCAGCATCGTGTTCGGCATCGGCGACGTCGTCAGCGTCACCATCTTCGAAGCCGCGGCAGGCGGTCTGTTCATCCCGGCGGAAGCCGGCGTTCGTCCGGGTAACTTCGTGACCATCCCGGATCAGGCGGTGGACAATGACGGCTTCATTACGGTGCCCTATGCCGGTCAAGTCAAAGCCGCGGGCCTTACAGCGGTCCAGATCCAGCGCTCGATCATCGAGAAGATCGGCAACCGAGCCATCGAGCCGCAGGCGGTCGTGGCGATGTCTTCACAGCGCACCCAGCTCATCAGCGTGCTCGGCGAGGTCAATTCGCCCGCGCGTTATCCGGCCAGCGCGGCGGGCGCCAAGGACCGCGTGCTCGACGCGATCACCCGTGCCGGCGGAATCAAGGGCCAGGGCTTCGAGACCTGGGTCATGCTGGAGCGCGGCGGCAAGCGGGCGACCGTGCCGTTCGAAAATCTCGTGATGGCGCCCGAAAACAACGTCTATGTTCGCCCGGACGACAGCATCTACGTCTATCGCGAACAGCAGAAGTTCCTGGCGTTCGGCGCCAGCGGCCAGAGCGGCGAGTTCAACTTCGATGCCTGGCGCATCAACCTCGGCGAAGCGGTCGGCAAGGCCGGCGGTCTGTTGGACGGCCAAGCGGATCCGGCCGCGGTGTATCTCTATCGCCGCGAGCCGCGCGAGGTCGCTGCCCAACTCGGCATCGACGTGAGCAAGTACACGTCAGAGACGATCCCGGTCATCTTCAACGTGAACTTCCGCGATCCGGGCGGCTTCTTCCTCGCCACCAAGGTCATGATGAAGAACCAGGACATCATCTACGTCTCGAACTCGCGCAACGTCGAGGTTGCCAAGTTCCTGAGCTATCTGCGCGTGATCATGGCGACCGGCAGCGATGCCGTGAACCTCTCCAACGATGCCCTGATCTTCCGCAACAACATCAAGCTGGCGCCGTAAGCGCCACTTGATCGACCCAGAACCGATGGCACCGGGCCTTTGTCCCGGTGCCATTTTCGTTTAGCAATGGAACTGGTTCTGCCTGGGCTGCGAGTTGGGGATTTGGATCAAGGCGCCACTGAGCATGGCGCGCCAGTCATCAGTCCCCCCGCAATGTTGCAAGGGCTTCATGCGCTTTCGAGCATTCTGGCGTCTTCTGGCACTGGTTCCTGTCGCCTTCGGGTTTGCACCGGTCGGGACGGCTCTCGGCGCTGCCGCAGAGCTGGGCGTCCGCCATCGCATAGACTTGATGGTCTCTGCCGAGCCTGATTCTCCGATCCTGTCGCGCCTGAGGGGGGCCAAGGGCGAGCTGTCCCTGACCGTCCGTCTCTCGGCGAACTCCAAGGAGAGCAGGTTCTTCGGCATGCTGCGCCCGTCTTTTCCCGATATCGTCGTTCCCGATGGCGCGGGCCAGCCGCTGGTGAAACAGACCAAGCTCTGGGAGGAGGAGGTCTGCCATCAACGCCGCGGTCTGCCGAAGGTCACCGTGACCCAGCTCGGTGGGCATTTTGCGGAAGGCGAGGGGCGGATCGAGATCTCCGCCATCAACCGCCACATTGGTCTTCTGGTCCCGCCCGACGAATTGACCCCCGGAATAAAACTCGATTCCGGAAGCGATAGTCTTGGGCCATTCTATGCCTTTCGCGCGCAGACGCGAAACAGCCGCCTGAATGTGGATGTTAGGATTTATTCAATCGATTGCTCTCTTTAGTCCAGGCAAGGCAGCCGAGGCGAACAACGACCGTTGTGGTTGACGGTTGTCGGAAATGCGAGCCCGCGAATCCGAACAGAACCAGGCAAGGAGCAATCGGCCTCGGCAAATGGGCTGGTGCTTTCCCGATCTGATCTGCTCTCGGCGCGCTATCGCGCTGCGTGCGTGTCGTACCAACCAGCTGGAGGAAAGTCCGGGAAGCGGTAATCCTTTCGCCCGGCCGCGCGCACCAGCGCTGCCTGAAGCCCGCCAAGCATTCGGAATAGGCTCTTGCGCCCCTGGAAGATGCCTGCGTCTCCCGCCAGCGCATAGCCGCGGAAGATCCCCTTGTAGACCTCAAGCGCTTCAAACATGTCCATCCACCGCCCTGGCAATTCGTTGCCGAACAGTCCGCTGCTGCCTTGTTCGAATCTGTGCGCCTGGAAACAGCCTTCGGTCGCCGGCTGAGGCGGCTCCTGCAGGGAGACGAGGCTCTGATCTACAATTTTGTATTTGGAATAGCCCAGGCTCCTGAGCAGTTCGAACTCCCTTACGAGATCATTCCAATTCTTCTTCTCGGACTCGATCGACACGAATCGCGGGGGTTCGGAAATGTTCTCGAGCGATGACAACGCGTCAAAATCGTTTCCTTCGATATCGATCTTGCAATATCTGGGAATACCGTGGTCGCGCATGATATCGGCCAGCCGCTCGGCTTTAACCGTTATCTGTTGCACGCTCGCTGCGCCCAGCATCTGGTTTCGCTTGACCCACTCGAGATTTGCCGTTCCCCAGACCGAGTGCTCCGTGTTGACGTAGAAGTCGATATTCCCCGGCGTCTTGGCGACGGCCAGGTTGAGAATCTTCAGTTGCCCTGTGGCAACCTGCTGGGAAAACTGCTGGCCAAGTGTGGTACAAAATTCCGGTACAGCTTCGATGGCAACGACCTTGAATCCCTTTTTGAGGTAGAACCCGGTGTCTTCACCCTTATGGGCGCCGAGATCGTAAATGAGGTTATCGTCAATCATGATTTGGTACTCGTGTCCCGGTCGTGATGAGCGTAGCGCGCAATGCGTTCTAGCGGCGGAAAGACAAGATGTTGGTTGGATGAATTGAACCGGCAATCAAATCGGCCACTGCAGCCATGTTTCCGGCAAGCCTGCCTCGATAGTCGATCATCGGATGCTCGCGAAGCGAGCGCAGCGCGTTGGACGCGAGCGCTCGTGTCCAAAAGTATGCGCATTTTCCGAGGGTAATTGTTCCTTTTCGCGCAAGGTAGAGCGGATTGGCGAGTTGCGAGTAACCATATTTGTAGCCACTGACCCGTCCAGACTTTGACCCGAGATGAACACCGATCAAGCTTTTAGCTCGATGGATGTCCGAGAACTTCCTGATCTGTCCGGAAAAATCCGTATCCTCGAGCCAGCCATAGAGCGGCAGATTCTCGTCGAATGCACATTGGTCGAAGACTGTCGCTCTGAAGGCCATATTGCACCCGTACAGGCCCTCCTTCGACTTGCTGTATCCGGTCTGATCGCTCGCCCGAGGCAGCGCCAGCGCATCGGAAGCCTGATCCTCGGTGATTGCGATGCTGCCTCTTGCCCCGTCCATGATCACCGCTCCCGTAACGGCGAGGACCTGTGGACTTGCAGCAAACAGCGCTTCGCATTTCTGCAGCCAATCGGCTGCGGGCCTGAAGTCATCGTCGAAGAAGACGATGATCTTCGCAAGCCAGGCCTCGGGAGTGCTTATCTTCTTGGCCGTTTGTACGCCGTGGTTTCTCTGCGACGTCAGTCCCGGCCGAGGAGAAACCAGTCGGTGCACGCTCGGATCATTCGGGACGGCGGCAGCATCCGGCAAATCCTTGGGTTCAGCGCCCACAAGCATGACGCTATCAGGCGCGCGTTCTTGAAGTCGAAGCTGGTCTAGAAGAACTTGAACGTCCGCCGGTCTGCCACGTGTCGCTAAGATGACGTCAATATTCAATTTACCCTCGCAGAGCGACGGCCAGCAACGCTGGTCGTCTGACATAAGAACTTCGTGGAAACGTTCGATCGGAAGCAGGAATTCTCCCGGAAACAGTCTGCCGGCAATTGGCGACGTGGGCTTTCGCAAGCCTGGAGATGCGGTGCGGGCGAAGCACTACCGGACCACGTTGCGGAAATCCAGCGTAGACGATTGAAATTGGGACCGTCCAGCCCCTTCATCGGATGAGATCCGCGCTTGGGGCGAACCGTCCTGTTAACGAACTCGAGGCCGTCAGGATCGGGACGCATTGCGGAGCAGGGCCGGCAGAACGTTCTCCCTCTTTAACCGTGCTCCCGGATGAGTTGACGCCGGAAATTAACCTCTGTAGGCGGGATACGGTTCAGAATGGATCATCCACCTCCGAGTGCGGCTCTTGCTGGACGCCTGCGGGATCATCCGCTCTAATGTATTCTCCACTGGGGGGCCTCAGACGAAAGCGATGGGCCGTGTTTCGATGAACATTCGCTGGTCGGCCGATCTCGTATCCAGCTGTGTGCTGTTCTTTGTTATAGCGAGTGCGCCGTTCCCGTTTGGGTCGACCAACAATCTGGCCATTGCCTTCTGGTGCGCTTGTCTGGGAATTGCCCTGATATTTGCGCCAGCGAACGCCCTGCGTCGTCCCCATCTCTGGATCATCGCAGGCATCCTCATCGTTGTCGCCGCTTACGGCTTCGCGCTGCACGAACAGCTGTCTGACAGCCCGTGGATTGCGCCATATCATCCGATCTGGAAGCAACTCGGCTCGCTGCTCGATACAGCCGTTGCGCCATCGGCCTCGATTGTCAGGTACGAAGCTTTCTTTGCTGTGGGGGCGCCACTTGCAAACATCTTGGCTATTCTGGGGGGGCTCGTCATTGGCGCCGACGCGAGGCGTGCACGCCAGGTAATGCTGGTGATCGCGCTCTCAGGCAGCTTCTACGCTGCATATGGCGTCCTCTCGTTCCTCATCGAACCGACCATGATTCTGTGGCGCGACAAGACCGCCTATCTCAGCAGCGTCACCGGCACGTTCATCAACCGCAATACCGCCGCTGCCTATTTCGGCTCATGTGCGGTCATCTGGATGCTTCTGCTTCTTACGGACGTGCGCCGCCACCTTCCCGGAGGACGCTTCAGATGGAGCAATCTCTCCCGCGATCTGGCTAAAATTCCCCAGGCTTCGCTAGCTCTGAAATTCGCCGCGCTCCTGATCTGCGTCATGGCGATGTTCATGACTGGCTCGCGGGCGGGCGTGGCTGTTTCGCTCCTCTCCCTGATCTTCGTCTTTGTCGTCTTCCTCCGGAAGGACCTTCGACCGCGCACCGGCGTCTGGATGGCCTTGGCGGCCGCCGCCTTGGTCGCTCTCGTTCTCTTGGAATTGCTCGGTGGTCGCGTCGTGGGCCGCTTCGATAGCCAGGGGCTGACCGATAGTGGCCGGCTTGAGGGGTGGAAGTCCTCGCTGCTCATCATCGCCGATACCCCCTGGTTCGGTACTGGGATGGGGACTTTCCAGTCGGCCTTTCCAGCCTTCCGCAGCCCGAATATTTCTATGCGCGGCACCTGGAATGCAGCCCATTCGACCCCTCTGGAGGTCGCTTTGGAGGCCGGAAGTCCGATGACGCTTCTCCTGGCGGCCGGTTGGGCGGTCATGCTCACGGTGCTTGCGCGCGGGGTGTTCAGCCGCAAGCGTGACGCTTCGATTCCCCTGGCTGCCATCGGCACTGCGCTGCTGGCGTTGCTCCATTCCGGCCTCGATTTCACGTTGCAGATACCAGGTTACAGCATCCCCTTCTTTGCGCTTTTCGGGGGCGGCCTGGCGCAATCCTTTCACTCCGCCGAGGGGAGCGTCGAGCCGAAAGGGGCTGCGGCAAATGCGCTGTCGACCCGTGCTCGCACTTCGGGATCGCCAAAACAGTCTTCTTTCCAGGTACTTGGGCCTTAACTATTCCTTTAGAATTGGTGGACAGGACTGCCTCTTTCGACTACTTTCCCATCGTTTCGTTCGGGCCATAAAGGCAAACTAGTTCTTGAGGAAATTATGAACCTTATCAGGTTTACGGTTCGAGCCGCTGTGGTGATTGCGATCGCAAGCTCGATATCCTCCGCCGCCAGCGCGGCTGTTTATCCGCCCAGCCGGCAACTGCAGGCTCAGATCATTTCCGATTTCAAGGGATCTCCTGCAACGCTTTTGCAGCAATATCCTGATGGCGGTCCGCAGTTGATTTCGCGCGTCCGCGACCTTGGAGCGTCGGATCCGACGACAGTGCCGGGTCTGATCGAACTGCTGAAGAACCCGGCGACATCGAAGGACCAGTTGCGCGCGATCGTCGCTGGACTTGCCCAGGTCGCCCGCATGGCGGCACAGACCGATCAAGCGTTTGCCAATGAGATTCAGGCCGCCGTCGCCGGAACGAACAATCCGGACGTGATTGCTGCCTATCAGGCCGCAACCGGTGATGTTGCAATCGCTGCGGCTGGCGGTGCCGGGGGGGGTGGCTCCGGTGGTGGGGGCCCGACGACCGGCTTCGGATTTGCCTTTGGTGGCAGCGGCTCCGGTGCCCAGAGCTTTGGTGGCCTGCACTACCCGAACAGTGTGACGACTTATACGGGTTCAGTGACTCCCTCGACCGCCTATCCTGCGGTCAGTCCGACGCAATAACGTCCGGGCCTCTTGCGCCGGCATCCCCTTAGAGAAAATAAACCAAGGCAGCGTGTCACGCGCTGCCTTTGATCTTCCGCGATGACTTGCACGATATACTGCCCGTGAAGCACGTGGTGCGCCCATGCTTCGATGACTATGCGTGATTTGCGGACACGTGAAATCACGTCGCCGCGCGCTTGTCGGCCCAAGTACGGGCATTGATTGATTTCAGGATTTACCGGATGTTGCAGCTGAACAAGTCCACCTCAGAGATCAATCGCGAATTCGCCGAGACTCAAGGCTCCCCGTTTCAATCGCTGACTCTGCATTTGGATGTCATCCGGCATCAGTTCCCAACAATTGTCGCGATCATATCCGCCTCTGTGATCTTGGCGCTTCTCTATCTCTTTACCGAAGCTCCGCAATTCACCTCTACGGCGTCGATCGTCATCGACACTCGCAAAGTACAATTGTTCCAGCAGCAATCGATGCTCGGTGACGTGGCCCCTGACTCGGCGTCGGTGGAAACGCAGGTTGAAATTCTCAAGTCCGAGAACATCAGCTTGGCGGTCATTCGTGACCTGCATCTGACGGAAGATCCGGAGTTCCTCGGCAACGGCGGAAGCTTGATCGGGTCGATCGGCAATTTCTTTTCCGATCTGTTTTCCAGTGGCCGTGCCGGTTCCGAGTTCAGATTGCAACGCAAAGCTCTGCAACGTTTTGAGAGCAATCGTACCATCAAGCGTCTCGGTCTCACATACGTCATGGAGATCGGCTTCACCTCGCGTGATCCAGCGAAAGCGGCGCAGATCGCCAATGCGATCGCTGACGCCTACATTGTTGACCAACTGGAAGCCAAGTACCAATCAACGCGTCGCGCCAGCGTCTGGTTGCAGGATCGCATCAAGGAGTTGCGCGCTCAGGCATCCGCGGCACAGAAGGCGGTTGTCGATTTCAAGACAGCCAACAACATTGTCGATACCGGCGGGCGCTTGATGAACGAGCAACAGCTCGCCGAAGTGAATAGCCAGCTGGTTGGGGCGCACGCCTCGACGGCCGAGGCCAGGGCGCGGCTGGACCGCATCAACGATATTCTGAAGCGCGAAATCCCGGACGCGGCAGTGGCGGATGCTCTTCGGAACGAGACCATCGTCAAGCTGCGCGGCCAGTATGTCGATATGGCCGCCAAGGAAGCGATCTGGGCCGCCAAGTATGGCCACGATCATCTTGCCGCGGTGAATCTGCGTCGCCAAATGGACGAGATCAAGCGGAACATGATCGACGAGCTCAAGCGCATTCAGGAATCTTATAAGAGCGACTATGATATCGCCGTCACGCGCGAGGAAAGCATCAAGGCTAGTTTGGCCACCGTGGTCTCGGAGTCCCAGCTCACCAATCAGGCGCAGGTTCGGCTACGCGAGCTCGATAGCAATGCGCAGTCGTATCAGGCGATGTACGACAATTTCCTGCAGCGCTACATGGAATCGGTCCAGCAGCAATCGTTCCCCATCAGTGAAGCGCGCGTGATCAGTGCAGCAACGACACCGCTGGTCAAGAGCTATCCAAAGACTCTTATCGTACTGGGGGTGGCTCTTTTTGGCGGTCTGGTGCTGAGCTTCGTCCTAGCGATCGTGCGTGAAATGATGGACCGGGTGTTCAGGACGACACAGCAGGTCGAAGAGGTGCTCGGCGCGAGTTGCATAGCGCTGCTGCCGACAGTGAACGCAGCTGCGACCAAGGACGCAACGCCCAGATTGCTGCGTTATGTCGTTGATCATCCTCTCTCGCGCTTCTCCGAAGCGGTGCGCTCGACGAAGGTGGCAGTCGATCTGAACTCGATCGTTCGAGAGAACCGCGTGCTGGCGGTTACGTCGACTCTTCCGAATGAAGGCAAAAGCACGCTGTCTGCCAACCTGGCGCAATTGATGGCCCATGGCGGTGCGCGCGTCCTCCTGATCGATTGCGATCTCCGCAATCCCTCGCTCTCTCGCGCGCTGACGCCAGACGCGGAGTCTGGTTTGGTCGAGATCCTCGCGCATAAGGCTAAACTGGAGCAAGCGTTGACGGTTGATGCGCAGACGGGGCTCTCGATCTTGGCTGCAGGTACGACCTCCAAGCTTCTTCATACGAATGAGATATTGGCATCCAAGATGATGCATGGCCTGATTAGCGAGCTGAGGGACAAGTTCGATTACATCGTGCTCGACATGCCGCCGATGGCGCCGGTAGTGGACGTGCGCGTGACGTCGACGTTCGTCGACTCCTACATATTCGTTGTGGAGTGGGGCAAGACCCTGATGGATGTCGTCAGGCACAATCTGCGTGGTTCTCAGGAAATCCAAGACAAGCTACTTGGCGTCGTTCTCAACAAGGCAGATACGAAGCGCCTTGCTCGCTACGAGTCCTATCACAGCCGTTACTATTACAAGAAGAACTATGCCCGCTACGGCTACGTCGATTAGCATGGGCGAGATCTGGCGGAGATGCTGCAGGGGCGTATTGCTTCTGACGGGTATCGTTGGAGTAACCTGGTCACTGATCGTGTTGCCATCGTTCTGGGCCGATCTGCAGGTCAGCTCCGTGGCCACGCACATCTTGGTCGGTGAACAGCTCAAGCCGGGGACCGTGGATTCGATTGCGGTTCGTATGGACGCGGACTCGCCATCGAGCCTTCCCTACCCCAATCTGATACGAGCCCGAGCGCTGATTGCGCTTCGCTCGGCCGAGGAGGCCATGTTGGGAAAGGGTTCCCAGGACCTGGATCGCAAACTGGCGGCCGCGGAGAACAAGCTGAAGTCGTCGTTGATGCTCGATCCAGCCGACGCTTTTCTTTGGCTGTTGCTGTACTGGGTGAGGAACGAGCGCGACGGCTTCGACGCAGGAAATATTCGCTATCTTGAACAGTCGTACGCCGCTGGACCATACGAAGGCTGGATCGCGCTCCGTCGCAACAGGTTGGCGCTTGCGGTATTTCCACTGCTTGGGGAACAGCTGCAGCAAAAGGTCGTTGCCGAGTTCGCCGGCATGGTCGAAAGCGAGTTCACCGATGATGCGGCACGCAACCTGACGGGAGTCGGCTGGCCTCAGAGGGATAGATTGCTGGCGAGCCTCGCAGGCGTTCGCCTGATCGCCCGTGAAGCTTTTGCGAAGCGGCTGGCATATGACGGCGTGAAGGCCACTGTGCCGGGAGTCGATCTGCCTGAAAGGATGTGGCGGCAATGATTCGATCGCTCTTTCGGCTTGTCCTGCTGATCTGCATGGCTCCGGCCTGGACATTGATCCAGAACGTTCCATCGGCTCACGCACAAAGCACCAAGTCAAAATTCACGATGCAGGGCGCCGCCGACACGTCGGAATCGCCCGTCATCCGTGACGGCGCCAATCGGCCCTGCCTCAATGTTGAGGCGGCTGCCAAAGGGCATGTCCAGAACGGAGAGCTGATGGATCATATCGTGAGCGTCAAGAACAACTGCTCTCGAATGATCAGAGTCAAGATCTGCTATTACCATAGCGATCACTGCAAGGATGCGACCGTCTACGGCTATCAGCGCGTCGACACGATTCTGGGAACGATGAAGATGTCGACCTTTCGATATTCACTATTTCAAAAATGAACTTGCCGCGCGCTCTGCTCATCTGATCGCAGGGACCTCGAAAAGGTCCACGAACTTTCTCGCGTCGTCTTCGCGCTGAACGAGCAGCCCTGCGCGATTACGGTCGGCCTCGTTCAGGGCGGTTTGAAAGTCAGCGACCGACTTCTCCCACGCGAGGATTTGTTTCGCGATCCCGTCGAGATCCGACGCGCTCGGATCGAGCAGCAATTCTTCCGGTACCATGTTGGCGATGCATCCGCGGCTGGAGGCAGCGACGATGATGCCTGCCATCTGCGCCTCATAGATCACCACGGGCTGCGCTTCGTTGACGTATCTCGTCGGAAATATCAGAGCGTCTATCGAGGAGAGAAAGTGGACCTTGGCGTCATCGTATACGGGCCCCACGTACTCTATTCCACCGATCTCGCTCGCGCGACGCTTGATGTAGCGCTCGATTTCGAGATCGGAGCAGGGACCAGCGATTCGTGCCGTCAGGCTGGATCCGCTCTCTCGCAGTCGAGCCATCAGGTCGAGAAATCGGTCGATACCCTTTTCGAGCGAGATGTTCGATAGATAGCCGATCGAGCTGAATTTCCGGCCACAGTTCCGCAGTTCGACCGCGGGCAAATCGATAAACGCTAGGTTGGAGATGACGACCGTCCTCAGATGCTTGCCGTACAGCTCCGAAAGTGTCGTCGCCATCCTGGGACAGAGCGTAATATGAAGCTGGTTGGTGCCGGCCATGCGAACGATGGACGCCAAGATAGGGCTGCGCTTCGTCAGGTATGCAAAGCTGTGATGATGGAACGCGATCGTCTTTCCTAACCACCGCGCGAGGGCGACCATCAAGAGGTCATAGAGCAGACCATATCCGCCGGACAGAGAAAGGTAGAGTGTCGGGGCCTCGGAGTGGCGAATGATAGCTCGTCCGCATCGGGCGTATGCTCGTGCGCGATTGAAATGATGCCGCCACCGATTGGGAGCATTGCCTGGTGATGTGTCGCCGAACGCGAGTTGAAATCCAGCAGCGCGCAGAGTGTCGGCCGCCCGCTTGGTGATGAGAGCAGCGCCATGAACCGGCGGAGGAAGTGGACCCGCCACAACGATCATTTTACCGGGCACGGAGTCGTCGGTCCTTCAGCATGTCGGCAAAAGAATAATCGATGGCGAGCGCATTCTTGGCAAGGCAGCGGCACGGATCCCCAATGTCGCCCTAACCGGACGGTAGAGAACAGGTCACCGTGTGCGACACACAGGGCGAGCCCGGGACGCACCTGCGAGCCGCGTCCGAGCACTACGTGACTGTGAAGGCGGTTCGGTGAAAAATCTTTGCGGTCTTGGGTATGTCCCGCTGGTGAACCGCGGGATTGCCACCGATCATCGAGTATTCTTGGGGCGCGACGTGAGTTACAACTGCGCCCGAAGCCACAACGCAATAGTCCGGGATGGTGACGCCCTGCAGAATGATCACGCCGGTGCCGATCATCGTGTAGGCTCCTATCGTGATTGGAGAGCATGTTTGCCGAGCAGACATTGGATTGACCCCGTGGGTCAACAACTGGCTGCGGAATCCGGCCAGACCGCAGAACTGACGAAACTCGATCCGGTCTGTGCAATCAATGTAATGCTGGCTCATCACCAGACTTGCCTTGCGCATAATAAGATCCGAACGCCGTTTCGTTCTGTTTCGGAAGGCCGGCGAATTCAGGCGAGTTGACAGTCCACCGATCCAGTTCAGATTGCCGATGACCGCATCTTCATCCATCTGCAACCGATCAAGCCGGCCGATATAGTTGAGATGACCGATGTAGGTCTTCGCTTCCAGGACGCATTCGTCGGCCAGAATCAAGGACAGACCGATCCGCGCGTCGCGATGGATCGAAAAACCGGGGATCGCGTTGAGGACCAGCCGGCGGATTCTCCAGGGGAAGAAAAGAAATAAAACTTGAATAGCAATCTTCAGCATAGTCGTTCCTCGCGCCACCCAAAATAACCGAAAGTGCTGCGGTTTGGTCAAGATCTCGGCTTTAAGGTTTATTTCGATAGCGTATCGCCTCGAGGACACGAATTCACCAGCGCACCAGCTAGGCGGCTTCCGCCGGACAGTCGAGCTTCTTCCGGATGAAAACCATCAAGACGGTCTTGAAGGCGTGAGGCGTAAGCGACTGAACGAGTTGGAACGCGCGGTAAAGACCGCGGTTGTTGGCGTGGTAGGCTGGCTCTGCATCCCAAGCATATACAAAATGGTCGAAACGCGCGGGTGGGAAATACCTCCGTAGCGTAGCCGGCGTATTCAAACGATAGACCGCCGGAAAGATGTCCTCATCCTTGCGCTCGGGTTGTGCCGAGCTGAGTATGCTGCGGCTTATTCCGCTCGGGATGAGGCGGTTGGCTAATGCGATGTAGCCGTACCTGTTTGGGGTTCGCGCGCAGATCCAGCCGCCGGGCTTCAGAAGCCTGTCCATCTCGGCGGTGCTTTGGGCCGGATCCGGAATATGCTCGAATGTGCAATCCGACAGGATGATGTCGGCGCAATTGGCAGGCAGTGGCGCACGTCCCGTCGGATCCAGGAGCATCGCCTCGTCCAGGGACGGATTGGTGAAGACGGCTTCGTCGACGTCCAATCCGATGACTTGGGCAACGCGTCCCTTGAAATTGCAGAGATTGCGCCGGTACTCCGAGCTGGCGTCTTCGTGGATCGCGCCGCGGCCTGCGCCGAAATCGATCATTCTGGTGCTCGGCGTCGCGAGGGCGTTCACGCGTTGGTAAAACGCAATCGTGCCGTCGATCCTGGAGAATCCGCCAGCAGCTAATTCCGGGAAGAAAGTTGAATGCATGGGACCCACTGACGCTGGTGCGTTCAAGAGAAATGACGGCCAAATACCTAGGCAGTGTTCGTCCGAACCACGACCGGAATATTCTAGACCGGCGGACGGGACGACGACCCGCCGTGATACAGCAAATCCTGATAGGCCGAGGTCTCACGAATTTCGAACGCGCTCGGGAGGTCTATGACATTGGCGTCGCCACGGCTGAGCCGAAAACTCACCTTGCCTGGCACCAACGGAATTCGAAACGAGGTGATTCCAGCTTTCGCCTTCATGCTCTTTGAGCCCTTCGCGGTCGCTATCGTGAGCTCGCCCGGCTCCTTCAAGAACGCAAGCAGCTCGATGTCATTCTGAGGCGGATCGGCAAAGCGACTGACCAGATTTGTTGCGAACCTGAACGGCTGAGCGGAGCCAGTTCCGGCCGCCTCGGTGGATTCGATTCGGTGAAAATAGTAGAGCACGTCTTCAGTGATCGGCGGCATCGTACCGTTCTTGAACCACGCGATATAGAACGCAGCGAGATCATAGAAAGCGTACTGAATGCTGGTTGACGGTCGAATTTCGGATCCTTCGGAATAGTCGTTCCAGGTGGCGATGTTGACCGCGTCGGAGCCGATTTCCATTGCCGCGGCCCATGAAGCTCGGAACAATTCACTGTTGTGGCATTCCGAGAACCAGCGATTGTGCGGCCGGAAGTCCTGAGGCCACACCACGGATGCCCAGACCTTCCCGGCCTGTTTGGCCAACTTTCCTACCTTCTTGAGGAGAGGGACGTCGCTCAATTTGTCGACCCCCCACATCGAGGCACCATCGATCAATTCCATGAAATCGATCGTTCTGCGCACATCGAGAAATGTAGGGTAGAAGAAAACCTTCTCTCCGCTTGACGTCAGTCGTTGCAACAGTTCCTTCCATCGGCCAACGTCCCACTGCTCGGGAGAAAAAGCCCCTAGGATCAGTCGGCCGTCGGATTGGCGCGCAACATGGGAATTCCGCGCCAGCTTGAGGATTGCGTCGGCAATCGCATCGACCGGTGTCTTCACCAGAATTACGGTATCGATCGATAGTATGACTTCGAATCCCGGCGGGCCCTGTTGGGCGGCCTCAAGCATGTTGCGCAAATGGATCATGTACGGGGAGCCGTCGTCTATACCCCCCATGTTGAACAGGAAGCCATCGAGCCCGATGTGATGCGCGGCTTTGATCTCATCAAGCATGTCAAGCACAGCCCAGTTTGCCTCCGGGCGCGGAGGTCGAGGCAGGGGGCGTTCGCGCACGAAGCCGCCCTCGGCCCGAAGTTTACCTTGGGTGCCGTCCGGCGACAGATAATCAGCATACTGGTCTTTATCCGCCGGCCAGTTATCAAACGAGGTCGGGAACCAATGCCAATGCGCGTAAACTTTCTTCCTCTTCGCTCCTGAACTCGTCGCGGCGGCCACCGGGGCCGGCATTGAAGATGCTCCTGCGAGGAGGATGCTGGCGGAAAGAAGCTGGCGCCGGTCCATACGCGCGTGCAGCTTAAGGTCGGCGTTAATCCGGGCCGGAGAAAAGGACATTCAAGTAAGTATTCCGTTGATATCTTCTATATATTACAAGGATATCTCACCTGAGTTTTGGCCGCAAGGTGAGCGAGTTCGAAGCGTTAACGCGACCGAGATATGTATTGTACGATCTGCACCGGGGCTGAAGAGCGGTTGGATGCGCTCTTTCCAGAGCCGGCGCCGCAATGTGGAGCTTGGCGAACTCTAATGTTTTTAGGTTATGAACCAGTTCTCGCGTAGTGCAGCCGCCTCCCAGTTGTATGTGACGCCGAAGAGCGTCTTCGACTATGTCGTGATCGGCTCGGCCGGAGCCTACCTGCTTCTCTCGTTCACCCAGGCTTGGTCGAGCCCGCGTGCTTCGTTGATCGCAGCCATGATACTCGGGGTGAACGGCATTGTTTCCTTGTTCGGCTTGAAGATCGCTCTGGCTAGATCTTACCTGCTGTTCGTTGTCTTCTTCGTTTTCAACCTCCTGTTTCTGGCGGTGGCGCCTCTTCAGCAGATCGGAAACGACTTCGATCCAATTCTGGCTGATGTAAGTCTCGTTGTGCCGGCCAGTCTCCTTTGCGCATTCATGACGATCGTGGGTCTCTGCTTCGTCATCTATCGTCCCTTTCGAACTCCCGAACCCCGCCCTAACCGGTTTCTGGACAGGAGCCTCGCCGCGGAGCCAAACCCGAACTACACCCTTCTGGCAGCTGCCTCGATCGTCGTATCGCTCGGATTGGTTGGTTATCTTGGCCCGTCATTGCTCCAGGTGAATCGCGAGGCCTTCGGTTCGGTGGTTGGCGAAAGCAAGATGATCAACATTCTGGTCACGGCATTCTTCCGGCCATTCACCCTGGTTGCTCCTGTTATCGGTGCCAGTGTCGCCTTGGCTCGCCGGAACACGGGCTGGGTGACGTGCTTTGCAGTTCTGCTTCTGGCGGGTCTCTTCATCAACAATCCGCTCATTTCCGCACGTTTTCGCTCCTCGACATTGATCGTATTCTGCGTGCTTGCAATATTTGGTCCAAGAAACGTTCGTCTGTTTCTCGTCACCTATTTCGCCGGATTGCTGGCGTCGCCCATATTTGGATCCATTTTCCGGTACGCAAACGTCTCTCTCGATCAGCGGCCCTTCTCCCAGTTCTTCGTTCATCCTGATTTCTCAGGCCTCGACCTGTTCTGCTATGCCATCATGTGGGTCGAAATGAAGGGCTTGGAATGGGGATCGAACATCATGGGGGCACTGCTGTTCTTCGTTCCGCGCGACCTTTGGGCGGGGAAGGGAAGAACAGTCGGCGAGATCATGCATGACTACATTTTCATCCTGAAAGGCTTTGGTACCGATAACGTTTCGGCTCCGCCGCCGATCGAGGGCTATTTCAGCTTCGGAATTGTTGGGGCGATGCTGATGTCCGTCGCGATCGTCTATGTTCTCGATCGCGTAGAGCGTCGCGGCTTCGCCGCCCAAAGGCTGTCGCCGCTCTACTTCATTCTCTGTCTTTCGCCGATGCTTTGCATGATCCTGCTTCGCGGCCCGTTCCAGGTCGGGTGGTCGGAATGGGCAATCCATAGCTCTACCGTCTTGGCTTCGGCGGTCATGCTCCTCCTCACCAAACGCGCCGTCTATATTCCTGCGCCCCCCTCAATTCGCCGCGGGTCGATGCCCGAGACGTCTCAGAAGTAAGCGGCTAGACTAAACGGGTTGCGCCCGGATACGGCCCGAGGTTCCCTTGAATGCTACCCAAAGCGCCGCGGCGCCATTGGCAATTGCCAACGACACGAACGCACCGGTAACTCCAAGAGCCAGGCAACTGGGAATCGCGATGACGGCGGTTATCGCCGCGGAGATCAAGCCGCCGGCCTGCATCAAGCCGAGCCGGTGATTGGCCCTTAGCCACATGCTCACGGTCGCGAGTGCGAGGGCGAAGCTCGTCGAGATCAAGGCAACGGGGATGGATCCCCCGAGCGCGACATACTTGGTTCCGAAGATGAGAGAGGCCGCGTCGTTGCCGAACCAAATTGCCATGACGGCCAACGGAAGCGGAGCGAAGACGATCAGAGCCAGGATGAGCAGGTGAGGGGTTTCGATCTGGCTGATCTTCGCGACTGCAATGCGCGGCGTGATGAACCCTGAGAGCCCGCCAAGCAACTGGGCGAATGGGGATATCACGGCGAACATCAGTCGATAGCTTGCAACGGCTTCAGGCGAGTTCAGAAACACGAAGACGAACGGATAGATATTTGTCGTCGCCAGACCGAGGAGATTGTTGATCAGGAACGAGTATCCCGCCCGGAAATGGGACTTCAGGGAGATGGTCTGGGTGTCGTTGTGCCTGCGTGGGATGTTTCGCCAAGCTGAGACAAGGAAGACCAGATTGCCGAGAATGAAGGGTACGGTATATGCAAAGTGCGATTCCAGTTTGACGTGAGGCAGCATCCAGGCTGAGACGATTAGGACTGTCGCGTACGCCGCCGCTGCGATGGCGGATGCTTGCACGTGTCCCTGAATGTGCATAATTCGCCGAACGAATTGGACCGGACCGGCAAAGCTGAAGAACAGGCAAGCTAGAGCTACAACCGTGAGCGTTTGCATCTCGTGAGTGCTGCTGTTCAAGACGAATGCGCATCCTGCGGCCAGTGCCAGGCAGCAAAAGGATACATTGACCGTCCACAGTCGCCGCAACAATGATTGTTGACCGTCCTGTGCGCTGATTCCAGTCGCGATGATGGGGTCGCAGATGACCGCGTGATGAGCGCCGATGAGAATGAGATAGCAGGTATATCCCAGGCTCAGCTCGGCGAATTCGGCCAGCGGCAGCCGGCGCGCGACTACCGCCAGGTAGAAGAAATTGGAGAAGCTGAAGATGACCTGCTCGCTGCCCAGAACGAAATATTTGATGAGGTAGGTTTTCATCTTCCTGAAATTGGATTGCTGCTAGCGGGCGCTAGGGCCTTAGCGATGGTGCCCTGATTGCACGACGTTATAGGATGATGCGGAGCCCTGATGCGAGCTTGTTTGAGGACAAAGTTAATTGCCTGATTCTCATTCTGGGTGAACGAATCTACGATCAGGCGCGCGCCCATGCGATTGGTGTCATGAACGGGCTGCTTCTACTGGCGGGGGGTAAGACCATCAGTAGGCCACGGGATCGCGAGTCACTTGTACCACGGTGCGCAGGATGATCTTTGCGTCGAGCCAGATGCTCCAGTTGTTGATGTACCACAAGTCCAGGTCGACCCTGGATTTCATCATGCCGACAGTCAGCGTTTCGCCGCGATAGCCGTTGACCTGGGCCCAGCCGGTGATGCCTGGTTTGACGTGTTGGCGAAACGCGTAGTTGCTGATGACTTGCTCATACTCCGAATTGTGCGCAGCCGCGTGCGGGCGGGGGCCGACCAGCGACATGTCGCCCTGCAGGACATTGAAGAGCTGCGGCAGTTCGTCGATCGAGGTCTTGCGTAACCATTTGCCGACCGGAGTTACGCGAGGATCGTCCCTGCGCGCCTGCAGAATGATCGGTCCATCTTCCAATACGCGCATCGTCCGAAACTTGTAGATCTTGAAGGCGCGACCGTTGAAACCGTTCCGGGTTTGCCGAAAGAGTACCGGGCCGTTCGATGTGCATTTGATCAGGATCGCGGTCATCAGCATGACCGGTGCGAACACCAGCAGGCCGAGGCTGGCGCCGATCAGGTCGAACGTGCGTTTGAGAGCTTGTTCTTGCCGCGAAATTGGTGCGCGCCGAATCTCTGCAATCATGCTGCTTCCGGCGGTCGTGACCGGGTAGCGCAAGAATCTCGAGACATCGGGATCGGAGACGAGATTTACCGGTACCGGAAGGATTCTCAATGCGTCGGCGATCTTGTCGATCGCGTGCCAATGATCCCACCTGAGCAGCAAAAACACCTGTTCGATCTGGTTCTCTCGTGCGTAGGCGATAAAGTCGTCAAGGCGTGGACCGATCGACGGGATCAGCGATGATAAGGTCAGGCACTCCGGGCGGAGCTCCATGACCCGCGTGATCCGGTAGCCATGCTGCGTAAGTCCTGCCATTGCCTCCGATGATATCAACCCGCGCTCGGCGATCGCCACGGCGCGGCGCCTGGCGAAGGCGCCGTTCCGCAAGGCGGTCGTGACAAAGCGCGCAATGGCTGCCTTCGCCAGCAGAAGGAGAACTGGAGCGACAAGGTAGAACGAGATTATCGTGCCGCGCGAGATTTGACTGCTGGCCTTTATGGCGAAGGTGATAACGATCAGGGCACCGAACAAGGCGGTCCACGTGGCCAGCGTCTTTTTGAATAGCCGCGGCAGGTCAGTAAAGTTCCTGAGAGCGTAGCCGTGCTGAACCTTGATCAGAAGTACAAAGTTGAGCGCAACCAGGAGGCTGAGCGCGGTGTAGACGTCGAGTTGGTCGTGCTCCGGCCGCGCATAGATCTGATATCCGGCGGCACAGCCAGCGCCGCTTGCCACGATGATGATAGCGTCGGCCACGAGAGCCAGCAGTTCAACAATTTTGGGTCGCCACCATCGTACGACTAAACTTGCACGTGCCGGATTCGCCTCATCGAGAACGTGAATTTCTACCGGACTGTCCGCGGCGGAAGTCGGGCGAGCCGATGCAATCGTCATAGTATAAACTCAGGAAAAGGAAGATCGGGTTGGGTGCTATCAGGAATGGCCGCAGCCGAAACAAGTCGAATGAAAAAATAACCTTACTTCTTGTGCTCTCATTATCCTAATTCTGCCATTTAGAACACAAAATTCGAAGGTCGGAAGGGAATACGTTCATGCGTCACCGACGACGGCGATCGGGATCAACGGTGACGCGCCGGGTGGCGATCGGTCTCGCGGCGCTGTCCGCAACCGGACTTGTTGTCTTCGCCTTGATTCCTGACGTTACGCCCGTCCACACCCCCGCCGATTCCTCGTTTCACGCCAGCTTCTTCCTGGATGGATCCTACTCCGCTCGCTTCGCGGGGGAGATGATTGCCGCCAAGGAGGGCTATTTCAAGCGAGGCGTCGCAATGAGAGCCCTTCCAGACGATCCCAATTTCGTCGAAACGGTTGCGAGGGAGAATGCAATCGGGGTGACGACGGGCCAGAAGTTCCTGCTTGCGGTTTGGCGAGGGGCTCCTGTCACTGCCTTTGCAGCCAGCTTCCTTGACACCTCGGTGGCAATTTTCGCGCTGGAGCGGTCGGGCTTCCATCGGCCGGCTGACCTCATCGGCAAGCGCATCGGTTGCCGCGAGGGGAGTGAGGCAGAAGTCGTCTTTGACGCCATGATGGCCAGGCTTCGATTGCCACGGAGCCAGATCGTCAAGGTTTCCGACCGGGCCGACTTCCAGGCACTGAGATCCGGGGATGTGGACGCGATCGTTGTCCCGATCGATCAGCAGCCTAGCCAGACAAGCGCGGACTACGTCCAATTGAGCGTTATGAAACCTCAGGACTACGCAATCCACGTGCCTGGGCAGGTTTATTTCGCCAGCAACGATCTGATTCGAGAGCGGCCGTCCGCAATTGCCGATCTGTTGCACGGCTTGGTTCGGGGGTGGCAATTTGCCTATGCCGATTACAGCCGGGCGATTCCGATCATTGTCGATTTTGACCGGGCGGGCCTCGCTCCCGAGCGAGTCAGGTTCGAATTGGAGCAGCAGCGGTCGCTGGTGCTGCCTGTCGGCGCCCGAATAGGCGAATACGACGAAAGTCGGTGGCGAGCCCTGCGCGATATCCTGGTCTTCGCGGGTCTTGGAAGGGAGAACGCCCCGCTGTTTCAGGCTGTCAGCACACAATTCATCAGGGGCGAGTACCGGCGCGCGCCGGAAAAGGAGGGAGCCGGCGCCTTCTAGCGGCCCCGATTCGACATCCCGGGCTGGTGGATGAGTACGCTTTGGTCCGTTGCCTTTTTCCGATCCCGTTGATAAACAATCTGCTCGATATCCGGCTGAATTTTGAAATATTCTGATTTGGCGCATTTCGTGGCCGGTGGGCGAGCGCAGGGGAAGGTGATGGCGAAGCAGACTATCCGGCGGTTGGGGTTGTTGGTATCGGCAATGGTCTTGTTGGCCGGGCCGCAGGCAATCGCTGCGATGCAGTTGCCGGCACCCGTCGTCCCAACGCCGGCCGAACACGTAGTACCGATCACCTTCTGGGCTCAACCATATCCATACCGCTATGTACCGCGGCGGCGTTGTCCTCAAGTCCGCGTGGAAACTCCCTACGGCTGGTATTGGGATCGGGTCTGTATAGCGGAGACCAGCCCGATACTTCGCCGGGCTTACTAGGCGGGACGTTCACGGAGAGCTTGCATTGCTTGTCGCGCTTGACGGCTCTTGACGGTACGCGTTCATCATTAAAATGATCCTTTCTTTACTCCGTTAATGAGAGCTGCCACCACCTCGCAAGCGAAAGAGCGGGGAGCGACAGACTGGTGCCTTGCGCAAGCGCACGTACGGGCCCGGAGGTTCACGGACTGCGGGGCCGAGTTCGGTCAGGCTGCCAAGATCGGCAGAAGCGTGGCGTGTCGGAGCGAAGTTTTTCTTTCCGACGATTTTGGCGGGCCTTACCTAGCGTAGTCCCCTCGATTTCGCACCGGAGTTCAAGCGGCAATTAGCCGCCGCGGCAGCGATCGTTTCAGCGGAGGCTGCGAAGCCAAAGCGGTGATCCTTGGCTGTCTCGGGTTTTTTTGGATACGAGTTATCGTTCAGGATTTGGATTGAATGCGTATTCTTTTGGTCGGCATCAATTACGCTCCCGATCTCATCGGCGTTGCCAAATACAATACGGAGCTTTGCGAAAGCCTTGTTGCCGAGGGCCACGAGGTGAGGGTCGTTACGGCGCCTCCCTACTATCCGGCCTGGAGCATCCCCGCCGGTTTGAATGCCTCCTATTTCAGGCGCTCGATGATGGGGGACGTCGGCGTCATGCGAGCGCCGATCTACGTTCCCAAGCAGCCGACTGGTGCAAAGCGTCTGATTCATCACCTGTCCTTCGCACTGACAAGCTTGGTGCCGGTGCTGATCGATGCGTATTCCTGGCGGCCCGACATCATAATCTCCGTCGCGCCGTCGTTGATGTCGGCCCGATTTGCTTCCTTTGTTGCTCGTCGCATCGGTGCAAAGTCGTGGCTTCATGTGCAGGACTTCGAAATTGATGCCGCATACGGACTGGGACTGCTCCGGAATGCTTCCCTACGGAAGGTGATGCTCAAGGCGGAAGCGGCGGTCCTCAGATCGTTTGATTGCGTTTCCAGCATCTGTCCGCAAATGGTGGAGCGCTTGTGGGACAAAAACGTTGATCCGCAAAGAACGACCGAGATCCGAAACTGGATCGACACGGATGCGATATTTCCCCGCCCAAAGCAGACCAGATATCGCACGTCCCTGAATATCGACGAAGATGACATCGTGGCTCTCTACTCCGGGACCATGTCGGCCAAGCAGGGGCTTGACCTCCTCGTCGGAGCCGCCGCTCTTCTTCGGCGCAATCCGCGACTGCATTTCATCCTCGCAGGCGAGGGGCCACACAAGGCAAGGCTGGTGGAGATGGCCTCCGACAATCCGAGAATTCATTTCCTGGGACTGCAGCCGAACGAAAGTTTCAACGAATTGCTGGCGACGGCTGACCTTCATGTCGTCCCGCAGAGGGCGGAGGCGGCCGATCTTGTATTGCCGTCCAAGCTGGGGGCGATGTTTGCGTCCGCCCGTCCCGTCGTCGCGATGGCAGAAGGGGGCACGGGGCTTGCTGCCGAAGTGCAGGGTGCCGGCTTGCTCGTCCCGGCGGGAGACGTTCGATCGCTTGCAGATGCCATTCTTCACTTGGCCGAAGATCCGTCTCTTTGCGAGAGGCTCGGTGCAGAGGGACGAAAGCGTTCCATCGAGCGTTGGGACCGCCGTACCATCGTGCGTCGCTGGATTGCGAGCATAAGTTCGATTTGCGGACGGCCGGGCAGATCCGAACACGGGCCGGGTGTGGTTTCCGAGAAGCCGGCGGCATCGATCAATGACGCTCTTCCTCTGTCCTGACGGGCCACGTCAGGATGTCTCCTGCGTTAATGATCAGTCCCTGCTACGATTGACCTGCATGGAAGGTCGCTTCTAGATGTCTCCGGCGGTCGAGCCATTCCATCGTCGTATTTGTTTCCAATTCCGGCGGTGAACGGTAGGTTTTCGCATATGAGTGGACGTGTTGCGCTAATTACGGGCGTTACTGGACAAGACGGCGCGTATCTTGCCGAGCACCTCATATCGCTCGGCTATGTCGTTCATGGTATCAAGCGGCGTTCGTCTTCCTTCAACACCGCTCGTGTCGATCATCTGTACCGGGATCCGCATGTTGGTGAGGTGCCGTTCCTGATGCACTACGGCGACATGACGGATTCCACCAATCTGATCAGGCTTGTGCAGCAGATCAAGCCGACGGAGATCTATAATCTGGCGGCGCAGAGCCATGTCGGTGTCAGTTTCGAGAGTCCTGAATACACCGCGAACGCCGATGCAATCGGGGTACTGAGGCTCTTAGAGGCGATCCGCATCCTGGGCATGGAGAAGGAGACGCGGTTCTACCAGGCATCCACGTCCGAGCTGTATGGGCTGGTGCAGGAGATACCGCAGAGGGAGACGACACCGTTCTATCCGCGCTCGCCCTATGGTGTCGCGAAGCTCTACGGATACTGGATCACGGTCAACTACCGCGAGGCCTACGGGATGTTTGCCAGCAACGGCATCCTGTTCAACCACGAGAGTCCCATCCGCGGTGAAACGTTCGTGACCCGCAAGATCACGCGCGCCGTGGCCCGCATCGAGGTCGGGATCGAGGATACGCTTTACCTGGGCAATCTCGAGGCGAAACGAGACTGGGGGCATGCCAAAGACTATGTCGAAGGGATGCACTTGATCATGCAGGCGGATAAGCCGGACGATTTCGTGCTTGCCACTGGCGAGACCCGCTCGGTGCGCGAGATGGTTGAACTTTCCTTCAGGGAGGTGGGACGAGAGATCGAATGGCGCGGCAAGGGCGTTGATGAGATTGGTATCGACAGAAGCAGCGGCAAGACGGTGGTTCGAATCGACCCGACCTATTTTCGGCCAACCGAGGTGGACATTCTGGTTGGCGATGCGAGCAAAGCGAACAAGATGCTGGGCTGGAAGCCGAAGCGGACGTTCGGCCAGCTCGTGCACGAGATGGTGGCAAGCGATCTGAAGGATGCAAGGCGGGAGCGATCGAGTGCCAGCCACAAAGTTTGATCTGAAAGGCAAAAGCGTCTACGTCGCCGGGCATCGGGGGATGGTCGGCGCTGCGCTCGTGCGCCGGCTGGCGCAAGAAGACGTACGGTTGCTCACCGCGAAGCGAACCGAAATCGACCTGACAAACCAGGCTCAGGTGTTCGATTGGTTCGCAAGGATGCGGCCGCAGGCCGTGTTCGTCGCAGCGGCCAAGGTGGGAGGAATTTCGGCGAACGACAAGCTTCGCGCCGAGTTCATCTACGAGAACATTGCAATCGCGGCTAACGTCATCCACGCTGCGCATACGAGCGGTGCCGAGAAGCTGATGTTTCTCGGTTCATCCTGCATCTATCCAAAATTTGCGCCTCAGCCGTTGCGCGAAGACTCGATCTTGACTGGCCTGCTCGAGCCGACCAACGAGCCCTATGCGATCGCCAAGATCGCCGGCATCAAGATGGCAGAGGCCTATCGGCGCCAATATGGCTCTGACTTCATTAGCGTGATGCCGAGCAATCTCTATGGCCCCGGGGACAACTATCACCCGGAATATAGCCATGTCGCAGCGGCCCTGATCCGACGCTTTCACGAGGCCAAGGTCGCCGGAAGCAAGAGCGTCGTCGTCTGGGGGAGCGGTTCGCCGCGTCGCGAGTTTCTCTTCGTTGACGACATGGCGGACGCCTGTATTCACCTGATGAAGAACTATTCCAACGAGCGGCCGATCAACATCGGGACTGGCAGCGACATCACCATCGCTGAGCTCGCCCGTATGATCGCCGGTATCGTCGATTATCGAGGAGACATCGTCTTCGATCCGACACGCCCTGACGGAACGCCGCGCAAGCTGCTTGATGTCAGTCGTCTCTCAACGCTCGGGTGGCAGGCCAGGACTCCGTTGGAGGCCGGGATGAGGCGCGCCTATGAGGCCTACCTGACGACCCACACATCCGCCATAGACGATCGGTGAAACATAGTCCTCCCTCCCTCGGCCGAACTTACCAGAATGCGCGAGTTTCAGAAGCTGGATCAGTTTCGTGTGCCGCCGGGGTTTCGCGGACGGGGAGCGGTCGTCGTGGTGCTTTGGCAGGTCGTTCAATCGACACTCTTTGCACTTTCGCCTCAGCCCTTTTTTGCATGGCGGCGCTTTCTGTTGCGCCTGTTCGGAGCAAAGATCGGCCGCAAGGTGCTGCTGCGCCCGACCGTGCGCGTGACCTACCCCTGGAAGACTGAGATAGGGGACTATTCCTGGGTTGGTGATCACGTCGAGCTGTACAGCCTGGATTGTATTTCAATCGGTTCTCATTCGGTCATTTCGCAGCGATCCTATCTCTGCACGGGATCGCATGACATGGCCGACCTCGCGTTCAGCTACATCACCGCTCCGATCACGGTCGGCGATCAGGTTTGGATCGCCAGCGACGTGTTTGTTTCGCCGGGCGTGAAGGTGGGCAGAGGCGCCGTCGTCGGCGCGCGGAGCACCGTACTCGAGGACGTTCCTCCCGAGGTCGTGGCAATTGGCGAGCCTGCGCGGGTCGTGCGCGATCGCCTCGCGTCCGGCGGGAACAGGTCCTGCAATGCAATCTCGGAGCAATCCGGTCCGCGCCGCTGATTGGCTTGAGCCACGGGCCTCAGATTCCTGATCATGCGCCGTCTTCCGGTCGACACGTGCAGATCGTGATGCCGATCCGGAACAACCTGGCTGACCAAAGGGCGTTGATGTGCCAACCATGCAGCGATTGCCGGTTTGGCGATGCATCAATAAGCTCGGGCGTTTAGGCCGACTTCATCGCGGAGGTCCATATGAGCAGTAGCGGCTCGCAGTTTTCGGCGCTTGGGCCGTGGCGTATCGACGACCGGACGGATGCTGCGCGACGCCTTATTCCAGAGCGCTTACGGACCGGCTTACGTCTGAGCTGCAATCAATTAGGAATTCAACCTTAAGTATGGATGCGGCTCTTGGGATCTGTACTCAGATCGAGAAATCTGCAGCAATCTTGTTGCCCTCGTGGTCCGGATCCAGCGACCCGTTCCAGATCAAAGGTTGCGTCGCCGCCGTCCTCGTTTGACCTCAATCGAGAAATAAGGATATCTGGACCTGGAAATGCAACCTGTGGTGATGTCTGAGCGACGATCCATGCGCCCGAGGCGAGTGAATGCCTGTTGATCGCTACGCCGAATACACGGAAAATCGAAATGGACTAGAGGCAGAGCCGAGGGGACGGCTGATGCCAAGAACTCTCCAGGAACAGCTGGACCAGGTTGAGCGCGACATCAGACTCTTCACGGAGTTTGATAGGGCAGAGAAGGCTCGGTTGAATTGCGAGTCTTACCTGTGGACTGCCGAGGACCGGATCGAGTGGCAGGAGACGCAATCTGACAATGCTCGACGACTACGAGAACTTCTCGACGAGCGTGAAGCTTTGCGCCGCCAGCTGAGTCTCTAAAACCTATGATTGCTGATACTGAAATCCGCAACGAAAAGATGGCGGCTCTCCCTGACCCTGCTTCAAGAATGCCCCCGCTTCGATCTTACCCGCATTCGCCTTCTAATTGCTTTGCCGAGAGCGACGTTCTTCGCGCGGCACCCCGCAATCGGAATGATTGATCAATCCGGCAGCGGACCGCTGCTGACGGATCGAAATCGTCGGTGCGGATGATGCGGGTTCGAGCGCACTTGGTCGCGCAGGCGTGCGGTCTTGAGAAGGTCGAGGACGGCAGCCGGATGCAGCCAGCCATTTCAGTCGGGATGCAGGTGATATCTGTGAGCCAGAGCCGACCCCAGGCCGGAGCGGTGAAGTCGCGCGCCACGACGTACTGCGCATGACCACCTCAAGCACGATCCGTCGGTCTATGTCTTCGGGTTGCAAGCCGGCCTGCTGGCACTTGCGAGGCCTGTGGGCGATACGGCCCCGAGCCAAAATGACGAGAAGCAGCCTTGGAGAATGCGCTGGCTCAAATCCGGCGACCGCTCCCCGGTCAATCCAGCGCCTTTGGTGTTTAGCGCAAAGTCGCCCAAGTCAATTCGCTTCGGTCTCCTACCGGACGTACCAATACCCCCACCAGCGCTGGGACACCGGGCGCGCCTGCGCCTTCATGGCTGCGACTTCCTCGACCGGGCGAAGCTGGGGGCCGTAAATTGCGGGCGGGTAGACGTCATCCCATAGCACAACTCCGCCTTGAATGTGGGCCGCCCGCTGATGCGCCGGAGCAAGGGCGAGCTCGGCGGCTGAAGCCACCGATACGGTCAAGCTGAGGCCGAGGGCAGACAGCGCAATGGATGGAATTAGGCGGCGGAGGTGCATTGGATTGAATCCCTCGTGAGTGAGATGCGAAATAATGCGACGGGTTCCAAATGGTTGCAAGGGCATGGGCTGGCTCGGTTGTCCTAAATTTGACGACCGAGGAAGAGGCATCTGCTCGACGGCAGCAGGCCGCGAGCACCTCCGCTATATGCGTACACCTCTCTATATAGAGCGTGGCCCTTACAGAAGGATTTGGAGCGGGGCTGCCGAGACGAGATGCACGGCAGGCTCGCAGGGCGGCACTGCATGCGCACGAGAGATCACGCCTGAACAATCTTTCGGCGCCAGGAATCGCCGAGAACCATGATGTCGACACACTGCTTGGCCTTGATAAGTCCTGCAATATCCGGGACGACTCCTATGGCTTCTGCACTTGTCTCCGCTTCCATATTCGGCACAGGCCTCATCTTGGGATACGCACTGCGCACCTGGCGCGGCCAACGAGGACCTGCGAGCTCATCTCGCGGCACCTCGCGTCGGGCGGCCCAGCCGACTCCCACCTCGACGTTCGGCCATGCCCGGCGAGCCTTTTAGGTAAGGTCTGATTGGCGCGCGGGCATCTGGGGGCTCGCCGAAAAGAATGGGGCATGACGTATGAGTGAACCCAAGAAGGACGCGCCTCGGCGCTACATCGTCGATGGCGCCGGACAACGTGTGCTTGTTGGGTTGAAGATCTCGGAGACGATCGAATTCGAAACCTTGGACAATCCGGATGCCCGCTTGAGCGCTGGTGCTGAGGCGGAGCCTTGTGTTCGCGAGGACGAGCGTTGGCTCGAGCTCTACATCAAACACGAGCGGGCCTGGAACGATTGGATGGCCGAAACCCGTGCCCGGGGCCGGGTGGAGAAGCCCCGCTTGCTCAACTAACGAAGCGTATCGCCAGGGCCGGCCCGCCGCGTCCGCGCTCACACCGCGAGCATGCGGCTTCCCTGAATGCTCATCAGGGTGAGGTTGCCGGTCGCGTAGGCGCCGGTGTCGATGTTGACGCGGTTGGTCAGGAATTCCGCGCTGCGCACCGGCGTATGACCATGGACAATATACTTGCCGAACTGCTCCTCGCTCCGCAGGAATTCCTCGCGAATCCAGAGCAGATCGCGCTCCGTCTGCTCGGCCAACGGGACGCCCGGCCGAACGCCGGCGTGGACGAAAAAGAAGTCCCCGCAACAGAAGCTCAACCGCAGATTGTCCAGGAATTCCAGATGTTCGGTCGGCATCGCGCGAATCAAGTCGCGCAGGATCGATGCCGGCTCGTCGCGCTTGAGATCTGGCGGGGCCAGTCCGTAGGACATCAATGTCTGGGTCCCGCCGAAGGCAATCCAGTCCTCGAACAGTGAAGGGTCTTCGAACACCCTCACCAGAAAGGCCTCGTGGTTGCCCTTGAGGAAAACCGCATTTCCCCTGCGGCTCCGCTCGACCAGGATGTCGAGGGTGGAGCGCGTATCCGGGCCGCGATCGATGTAATCGCCCATGTAGACTTCGACAGCATAGCGCGGCCGGCTACGCTCGACGTCGGCGTCGATCACCCGCAGCATGGGCTGAAGCAAGTGTGCGCAGCCGTGAATATCCGAGATCGCATAGATGCGCACTCCGTCCGGCAATTGCGGTTTGGGAATGGGCGGGCGTGGTCGCGCGAGAGATTTCATGGCGCTCAATCGGTCGGGTGGTCGAAAAATGTCCCCAAGTCGCCGGCACCGGAGAGCTTCCATCCAACACGAACAACGCAAATTCGGTGGGGCCGCGTCGTCGTTCTCCGACCTGATCACGCCAAAAGAAGGGCGCGGCATTTTTTGCCGGCCTTGTTGCGGCTTCAGGAACGACAGCGGTTCGCAGGAATTGCATCGCTGCCCCGAAGCGTGCGGCAAGTCTGCATGACTCGGCACGAATTTTTGCATGCAGCCACAGATAGAAGGCCCAGGAAATTCTCGTTTCGACCTCGATTGTGCCTTCGGGGAGCAACGCAGCGCCTCAAAGTTGAGCGAAGAAGCGTTGATGCTAACGACTGGCCTTTCATCCGATGCGGAACTTGATTCAAAATAGGGCAGTCCGTCCGCTCATATGTCAGCACTGTGACGACATTTTCAGGGCGCCGAATTTCGCTGCGCATTTCAACACGACGCATTGTCCGTGCGCCGCAAAAGTTTTGAGTGCAGCGCCACAATGTCGCTGCGATCAATCAACACTTTCCATGCGGGGAAGTGACGAGTCTTCAGCATCACGATGAGCGTCAGGCACTCTCTCGATAAGCAGAGGTTCGAATGGCTGTTGCAACTTATGGTTCTGAGAATGCTCATGTGCTGTCATCTGCGCGCGGCAGCGCTCTTCAGAGGCCGTTCCAGATCTTCGTCATCGGTGCTGATCTTCTGTTGATCCTGTTGAGCTATGCGGCGGGTGCTTCGCTGTATGGAATGGCCGTCGCTTCGTCTCCCGACGGCGCATCGGTGGGAGCCGGATTGTTCGTCGGCGTGGTGTTCGTCGGGATTGCCTATTTCCGGGACGTCTATTCCACGCACCGCCTGCTCAATCTCGTGTGGCAGCTTCGAATGGCGGTGTTTATCTGGCTGACGTCGCTCACGATCCTTGCCGTTGCGGCCTTCCTGCTGAAATCGACCGACAATCTATCGCGCGGAACCGTCATCGTGTTCGGCGTGATCGGCGGGCTTGGCTTGATCAGCCTCCGCTTCGGCTGGCAGGCCGTGTTCGGCACGAGCTTTGCGAGAAGCCGGTTGGTCGATCGCAAGGTGATCCTGCTCAGCCTGAAGCCGCTCGACTTCACCTCGAACCGCTTCAAGGATCTGCGCAGGAATGGCTTCGACGTCATGCGCCATTTCGTGCTCGGAGCCGACCAGGATGACGGGCACTGGGAGCGGCAGATCCGCGACGTCATCCGTCAGTCGCGCTCGGCTGATGTCGACGAATATCTGCTTGCGCTCGACTGGAACGAATTGCCGATGCTGCGCAAATTGGGGCCATATTTGCGTGCCGTCCCCCAGCCCATTCGCCTGCTGCCGGACGACTCGGTCGCTGATCTGGTGACCCGTCCCTTTCTGCCCGTCAGCGGAACCGTAGCGGTTGAGATCCAGCGACCGCCGCTCACAATTCTCGAGCGGCTGCAAAAGCGCTGTCTCGACGTCGGTGTCGCTCTGTTCGCGCTTGTGATGCTGACGCCGCTGCTGCTGACCGTTGCCGTGCTGATCAAGCTGGATTCCCCCGGAACCGTCATATTCCGGCAGTCGCGTCGGGGCTTCAACGGCAGGCCGTTCGAAATCTGGAAATTTCGGACGATGACCGTCAGTGAAAACGGCGAGACGGTGACGCAGGCGACCAAGAGGGATGCTCGGGTCACCAAGATCGGGCGCTTCCTGCGCATGACGAGCATCGACGAGCTGCCGCAGCTCTGGAACGTGTTGCGCGGCGACATGTCACTGGTTGGACCGCGCCCGCACGCGCTCGCTCATGACAATTACTACGACGAGCTCATCAGCAAGTACGTCTACCGCCATCACATGAAGCCGGGTCTGACGGGCTGGGCCCAGGTGAACGGATTCAGGGGAGAAACGCCGACGATCGATCTCATGGAGAAACGTGTCGAGTACGACGTCTGGTACGTCAGCAACTGGAACATCTGGCTCGACCTGAAGATCATGGCCCGCACAGCTTCCGCAGTGATGTTCCAGGAAGCCTACTAGTCGGCTCGATCTCTGAAGAACCGGAGCCTCCGACCCGAAGGCTCAGGTTCCATTGCGCGGCGGCCTGCCAAAGATCCGCATGATGGCATCGCGCAGGGCGAGCAGCGGCGGCACGAGCACGAAAAAGGCCCCCATTGCAACGGAGACGATGACGTGGCGGATCGAAAAAGGTTCGTCCTGCTCGATCTCGCGCCGGCTTGGGTCGATGGGCGCCGGCGAGAGCGTCGTCGTCATAGGTTGTCGAAGCGGCTTGCGCGGGGGAACTACGATCAACACGAAGAGAATGTTGAGCAGAACCCAAATCGTCAAAATCGTAAGGGCGATCAGCATCCGAGCCACCGGAAAGGAACTGCCGAGTATGAGGCGAGCTTAGCCTCTGGGAACCGAGAATGAAAGATGCCTAAAGTTTCGGCGATTTGAGGCATCAGGGCCTTGTCTCGTTTGTCGCCGGCTGGTCGCCAATGGCCGCACTGTCCTGGCCACCATCTTTGTCGTCAATCCTTGCTTTTGGCTAGAGCAATAACTGCAAGTTGTGGATTCCGGACGAATACGGAGATCGCGTGCGGGCGCGCAGCGGGATCAAGGTCCGCTCGGCGCTTCCCGATCGAGAGAGGGGTCTCCCCCGCAGCAAGGGACGCGGGTCTGTGGGCCGCCAGCGTCTGACGCCAGTCTGGCTGAAACACGATCCCTGCTGATTGAAGCCCGAGGGTTCTGCTCTCATGCAGTGCTGAGCTTGCTCACCCCGCTTGCGCGGGGGATGCTCCGCATCGGCGCAATTCGAGCTCCCCCGGTCGAGGAGGGTGGACCACGGCGCCCGACCGAACTCCTCATCCATCCGCGCGAGCGGGAGGCGCGGCGCCGCGCCTCCGCTCAGGCATGCTCGACGTAATAGCTGTTGTGGTGCTTGCCCTTGTAAGCCTCGATGCGCTTGAGCATTTTCGGGTTGGCGCGGTTGAGCACGGCGCCGAGCAGCTTCTTCTGGAGGACTTCTGACCCGGAAACCGATTCCTGGAGAGCGCTTCGTGTTGTCTGCCCCCATTCGATGACGTAGACCATGGCATCGATCAGGAAGCTGACAGCCTTCGAATCCGCCACCGGCATCACCGGGGCGAGATCGATCACGATGTACTCATAGTGCTCTCTCAGCACCTTGAGCAACTCGGCCATCGCCTTCGATCCAATGACGTCGGCCGAATTCACCATGCGAGAGGCCACGACGGAGGGAAGGAAATCCAGTCCCGTTTCCTTGCTTCGCTGCACGTGGTAGCCGAGGCTCGCGGGGTCGTTGAGCGCCTCCACCAGTCCGCTCTTGGCGTTGGGCGCGAGCTCTCTCGTCAGCGAGCGCGTGTGCAGATCGCCGTCGATCAGAACCGTGCGGTGCCCCGTCAGAGCGACCAACTGTGCGAAATTCGCGGCGACAGTCGTTTTTCCTTCCTTGGGAAGGGAAGAGACGATGCCGATCACCTTGATCTCGCGGGTCAGGCGGGCAACGTCGATGGACACCTTGATGTTGCGCAACGTCTCCGCAAACCGCGAGAATGGATGATCGACGACGTAGCGAGACAGATCGGATGCGCCGGCCTTCGCGGGTGGACGAATATCGGGCAGGACGCCGAGGCACTTCACGCCGAGCTCGTCCTCGACCTCGCCGGGGGTCCGCAACACGTCGCTCAGCAGTTCACGCGCAAATGCGACGCCGAAGCCGAGACAGAGACCGCCCACCATGCCGCCCACGAGGGCGAGGACCGTTCGCGGCGAGCTCTTGCGGTCCGGCTTGGTGGCGGTGCTGATGAGGCGGGCCTCGCTGAGGGGAAAGCTCTGGTTCTGCGTCGCGCTCTGCAGCTTTTCCAGGAAGTTGTTGTAGAGATTGCGGTAGGTGTCGGCGGCACTTTCGAGATCGCGCAGCTTGACCTCGGCCTGGCCCTTGTTGCCGGCCTGGGCGACGAGCTCCTTCACGTTCTTCTCGAGCGATGCCTCGCGGCTCTTCGCGATCTCGTAGTCGCTGCGATAGGCATCTGCGATCCGACGCACCTCGTCGGCGATGTTCTTGCGCAGCTCGTCCATCTTGTTGGCCAGATTGACCGCCGCAAGGTGGGTCTTGCCGTAGCGCCTGGACCAGTCGGAATATTGGGCCTGCAGGTCGAGATATTGAGCGCGCAGACGGGTGATCACCGAGTTGTTGAGGGCGTCCGTCACGGTTGATTGCGCAACATCCTGATCGGAGATCGTGTCGATCCGGTCAAGCCGGGCCTTGGCTTCGGCGGTCGCAGCCCGCGCCTGAACCAGCTGCGTGTTGAGGTCCGACAATTGCTGCTCGGACATCAGGCCGCGGCTGGTTCCGACGATGTTGTTCTCGGCCTTGAAAGTCTGGACGGCGCGATCGCTGGCCGATGCCTGCTCGCTCAGCTCGAGGCTGCGCTGCTGCAGCCATTCGGTGGCCCGCTTGGTGGACTGATATTTGGCCTCCAGGGCGCCGACGAGATAGGCATTGGCGATCGCGTTGGCGATCTTGGCGGCCTTGTCGGGGCTCCGCGCTTTATAGCTCAGCGACAGCACATATGTCGTCAGCA
The DNA here is from genome assembly GCF_003837805.1 of Bradyrhizobium sp. RP6. GTDB lineage: Bacteria > Pseudomonadota > Alphaproteobacteria > Rhizobiales > Xanthobacteraceae > Bradyrhizobium. The sequence continues at coordinate 177,405 of NZ_RQIT01000010.1, forward strand.
CGCGCTCCGTACGCAGATTCTTCTGAACCTGCTGGACGACCGCATGTTCGATTCGCTCCTGGCTTGCTGGTTCGCCGGAGCCGAATAGCGATGTCAGCTTGCCGATGATGATAGAGAGCAGGCCGGGCTTGGAGCCGTTGAACTCCGGGTCTTCTGTCAGCTTCAGGCGGCGGACGACGGACAGAATGAGGTCGTCCGAGTTGATGATCTCCACCTGGCTGTCGACGTAGCCCGTGTCGATCAGGGCGCTGCTGGCGTTGCTGTCCTTGTCCAGAACCTGAGTCTGCCGCGTATCCATCATGATGCGGGCATTTGCCGTATACATGGGCTGCGCCATGGCCAGGTAGACGATCACCAGGGCCAGCGAAGCTCCCGTACAGACCGCGATGATCGGCCATTGGCGGCGAAGGACGTCGGCCACGCGCTCGAAGCTGAGGACCGCCCCGCCGAATTCAATGCCGAATCGGTGCCCCGACTGGAAATGTTCCCTAGGCTGGTACATGTGCTAATTTGCTGCCTTTGACGATCATGGATCAGTTCGGAAGGGGGACGGGCTTGAATGGATCGGCCAGCTTGGTTCTCCACTCGCCCTCGAGCAGTGCTCCGCCGCGGCCCGGCTGCGGCGAGGTCTTGATTTGCGATTGGACCTGGACGCCGGAGCTGTCGTCTCCTGCGCCGGAATAACCGGCCTGCACGTTGAGATCACCGATCCGCTGCACAAAATCCCTGATCTTGCGCGAGGCGTCCGGCTTGGTCGACGTGCAACGTGCTTCGGCAATGCGCAGCGCAGCGCCGATGGACGAGCGATCGGTTGAGGCCGAGGCCGAGATTAGCGTCTGCACGGAGGGCAGCACCGACGGATTTGTGGCGACGTAGCGCGCGAGCCAATACCGCAACTTCTCCTTGTCATTGCGCAGCCGCTCCAGGAGCGAGGAGGGCGACTTCACGAAGGTGTCGAGTTCGAGTTGCGAGGCGCGGTCCGAGAATTCGACGCACTGCGCGCGGCAAGCACCGGCGCCCGACACGGTCAGCGCAGAACCAATCAAGACAATCGCTAGCCATCGCGGCTGCGCATGACGACATGTTAGTCCGCGGCCCATCAATGTTCCTTGCTTCTGTTGCAATAGGAGAACAGGTGAAACTTGGCAGGAAACTGTGTCATCATTTTGTGCGACGCAAAAGCTGAGAAGCGCCGTCGGCAAGCCAACGGCGTTGCCCGCTTTCTCGCCGGTTGCAAAAGAAAGTTTTACAATGCCTGCGAGACCGGCAAGTCGCGCTCAGGAATGTTGCAAACTGAAAACATATCGGGCACACGGCCGCTCGTCGCAAAACCGACACAAGTGGTGATGCGCGCTTATTGTTCCCCCGGGGCGAGAGATTTTTTCGTGCGACATCTGCACCCGGACAGATCAGTGTGCTGCGAAGAGCATCGATCGTAACAGTGCCGAACTTCGCGCACACTTTGCACGCAAATACTCGCAATCATCACATCCGGATCGGCTTGCGCGCCGAAGCAGGCGCGCATCGGATGAAAGTGGCATGAACTTGGCGCCCGCATGTCCGAAAAATCTGCGAGCCTTGAAATTATCGTCGGGCGTCATGCATCGACTGCCAGTCCGCGATCACAGAGATTGAACAGGCGCGAGACCTGATACACACTGCTGCGATGCAACAGCAACGGAATGTTGATGTGACGGAGTTGGTTGATCGTGAGAAGGCGCATGTCCAGCCGCTCGACAGTATCCGGGGGATCGCCGCGACTTCGGTGGTGATCCACCATCTGCTGCTGATGCCGACCTTTCTCGCGGCATTCCCGCACAACGCCTGGATCAACTGCTCCTTCTTCAGGAGTGCATGGCTGCTGGTCGATCTGTTCTTTGTTCTCAGCGGAATGGTCATGGCGTTGAGCTACATCGAGAACGACTTCACGCGCTTCTCGCTGCGCGAATTCATGATACGGCGCCTTGCGCGAGTCTACCCGCTGCATATCGTCATGCTGCTCGCAAACCTCGTCTTTCGCCTGCTGCGCATCGGCCTGGTCATGGCGGGCGTCATGGTCGCCGCACCGACGGTCTTCGAGGTGAACAACGCCTATTCGTTCAGCCTCAATGTTCTGCTGCTGCATTCGATGGGCTTCATCGACTATCTCAGCTGGAATGCGCCGAGCTGGAGCATCAGCGTCGAGTTCTACACTTATTTCGTGTTTGGTCTGATCGTTCTCTTTGCCCTGCGCATGGGCTCGCTATCGTGGTTCTATGTGCTCTCCGGGCTTCTCGCGGTCGGAAGTCTGGTCTTCATCATCTTCGTGCTCGAAAAGAGGAGCCTCGAGCTTCAGACGGATTTCGGCCTTCTGCGCTGCTTCGTCGGCTTTTTCCTTGGCGTGCTGATGGTGAAGATCGTCGATCGCCTGCGGGCAAAGCCGGGCGCTGCCGTGCAGGGCGTGCTGCAATTCGTCGCCATGATCGCGAGCGTCGTCCTGGTGTCCCTGGCGGAGACCAATCCTGCGGCGACTTTCCTCGCACCAGTGATGTTCGCGATCTTCCTCGGCAGCTTGCTCGCCTTTCCGGATGCGCTGTTAATGCCGCGGATCCTGGTGGCCAAGCCGCTGATCTGGCTGGGGCGCCGCTCGTACTCCATCTATATGGTGCATGCGCTCGTGGTGCTGCTGGCTGAATATTTCGTGCGGGGCGTGGGAGCGGGGCGAATCGCCGCCCTGGATTCGATCTGGGCAGGCCTGCCGGCTACGCTCAATCTCGTCGTTTCACTGGCTGCCGTGCTGGCGGTTTCGCACCTCACCTATCTCTACGTCGAAATTCCCGGCGGCAGGCTCCTGCGAAATGCATTCGGAAGCCCCCCGGATTTTGCGCCATCCCCCGCCCGATCGGCGCGGCTGAGCAACTGAGCCGCGCATGAGCACCTTCGCGCTGCAACCCCGCAGGATGATGCTGATCAGCCTCAATATCGAGGCGATCGCGCTCGCAGCCTATCTGGTCCGGGATGCCTTCGGCGGTATGATGCGGTACTACACCAGCATCATGCATTTGGACGCGCTTTGGTTCGTGCCGGATGGCATTGCGCTGCTGTGCCTGGTCCAGTTCATCGTGCATTGCATCTTGCGCAATCGCAGTATCATGGCGGCAGTTGTCTTCGTGCAGATCATGCTGTCGCTGGTGCTCGGCTACTTCATGCTGGGGACGGTCAACGCGGCGATGTCGTCGTTTAAGATGATGCTCCCGGTGTTCGTCGGATTCTGTTTCTGCGATACCAGTCTGGGCTCCTACAAGAAGTTGCTGTCGGTCATCGCCGCGACGTTCTACCTCTCGCTGATCGGCGTGCTGCTGACGAAATTCTACTTCATGCCCTGGGTCGGATACAAATATGAGTCCTTCGGCGCCGTTCGTGAGGCGGGTCGCTTATGGTGGGCCTATGGCGGTGACGATCAGCGTCTCACGGGTTTTGCTGCCGAAAGTACCATGGCGGCCTTCTTCATACTCGTGTCCTTCGCAATTACGTCGATCCGTAAGAGCACGATGTGGTGCCTTCTGTACGGCTCTCTTGCGGTCTACATCATCCGTCTGACGACCAGCAAGACGACCATGATCGTCCTCGTGCTCTACTTGATTCTGCTGGTGTTCGTGCGGATGCTGCCGGAGAAGTCGCGCTTCTCCGCGATACGGAACATTGCGTTGTGGTCGTTTGCCGCGATCCTGGTGCCGTTCTTCATGATCGTGCTTGCTTCCGGTACCGCCGCGGTGCCGCACACGACCCTGTTCAGCATCGTCGATCGCATCAACAACAGCTGGCAACTGCCGTTCGTCTACCTGAGCCAGCTCATGCCCGTTGGTCTCGTGACCGGCTGCGGCGTGGGCTGCTTCAACTATCCGCAGAAGCTGTTCTCGCCGCTCGCCCCCTTCTGGGTTCCCGTCGACAATTTCTACATCGGCACGTATCTGATGTTCGGACTCCCGTTCGTCGCATTCATGGTGATGGTATTCCGGGCGACGTTCGGCACGACCGACGTCTACAAGCTGACGCTGATCTTCGTCGTCAACTTGTTCACGATCACCGTTCTGAACTACGGCCCGGCGTCCGGCCTGCTGATTATCGCGTTGAGCTTCAGCGAGGTGTTCTCGCGGCGCACGGCCACGGCGCGGGCGGGCGACGCCGTGCCAATCATCGTACGGCCACCGATGCCGTCATTAGAAGGCTTCCGCCCGGATGTACCGGCGGCGAGCGGAAGCAGGTGAGAACGAACAATGCATAAACGGCTCGCATTCATCGACACACTGCGCGGCATTGCCGTGCTGGCCGTCCTGATCCAGCACGTGTTCGAGGTTATCCTGGAAAAGCACCCGACGGGTGTCTATTACGGGCCCCTCCATGACATATTCGGCTACTACATGAACTTTGGCCGGTTCGGCGTCGTGTTGTTCTTCTTCGTCAGCGGCTTCGTCATCCCGTTCAGCTTCCCGGACAGCGCCACGCCTGTGCGCGACTTTACGATCAGCCGCTTTTTCCGGCTCTATCCGGCTTATTGGACTTCGATCGTTGTCGGGCTCGTGTCGGTGCAGCTGCTGGATTCGAAGAGTTTTCCGCTGGGGCAGATCGCCGCTAACGTGACGATGTTGCAGACTTTCGTGAACGTCCCGAATCTCTGGGTGTTCTATTGGACGCTGGCGATCGAGCTCTTGTTCTACGTCGGATGCACCATTCTCTTTGCGATGGGCCTACTCAACCGGCGCTTCACGGCGGTGACCATCGTCGTTGCCGCTGCGCTGGTGGGAACCACAGCTGCACTTTTCGTTGAGAGCAGGGCAGTCTCGTCGGTGATGGAGGTCGGCTTGAATCTCTCGGCGATGTTCCTGGGCAAGATCATCCGCGACACCGTCATTGGCGGCAAGCTGCGATGGACCCATGTGACCGTCTGCACGCTTCTGTATGCGGTCTTCGCCGCCACCCTGTCCGATCGGCGTTTCGGAGGCGTCTATCACGAGAACTTCTTCTACAGTTATTCGATCGGATCGGCGTATATCTGCGCGGCGCTTGTCTTCATCGGCTTTGCCCTGTTCGGCGAACGTATGGCCTGGCGCCCGATGGCATTCGTCGGCGTGATCAGCTATTCGGTCTACCTGATGTCGCCGTTCGCGATCGTCTACGTCCATCGCCTGGTATGGTTCGGCGACGGACCGCTCGGATGGTCGATCTTCCTGGTCGTCATCCTGGCATTGTCGATCCTCGTCAGTTGGATGACATACACGTTCATCGAGAAACCCAGCATTTCCTTCGGGCAAAGATTCCGCTCCGCGCGAAGAAAGCCCCTCGTCCTTGAGCCAGTGCTCAGCACCCAGGGTGCCGCAGAGTGATCAAGGCACCTCACCAGCCGGGCGCCGCCTATGATGGATCGTTCCTTCCTTCGGTCCAGGGCCTTCGCGCGATCGCTGCGCTGAGCGTGCTGATGGATCATTTCTACGACATGCCGAAGGGGGGCATGTACGACATCCCGGATCCAGGCTTCCTGCCGCCGCTCTGGCCGTGGCTGCAATCGATGATCAATGTCGGCGGGCACGGCGTCGAACTGTTCTTCATGATCAGCGGATTCCTGATCCCGGCGAGCCTGGTGCGGCATGGGTCGCTGTCACGGTTCTTCTTCGACCGCGTCCTGCGCATCATGCCGGTGTTCGTCGTGCTGCATCTTGCGCTGTTCGCGATCGGTCCGATCGTGGCCTACAAGTTCTTTCGCGGCATCGATCTGAGCAGCTACCTCGCGATTTTTGCGGCCAATCTGTTCTTCGTGCAGGACGCGCTCGGCCTGCCCATCGCCCAGCAGAACGCCTGGACATTGACATACGAGTGGGCGTTCTACATCTGGTTTGCGCTGACGTTCTCGATGTGGCGCACCGGTGGCAGATTGCTGGCGGCGCCCCTGATCCTGCTTGGCATCGCCTGCCTGATGCACTGGCCGATCACTGCCTTCTTCTGCATCGGCATGCTGTTCAGCGCCATGGGATTCCGCATCTCGATTCCGGGACGCATCGGCCTGCTCGCGGGCCTTGCTTGCGGAGTTGCGCTGTATGCGAGCCTGGTGCTGTTTCATCCCTTCGTCGGGCTCGTTCCCGGATTTCTGCTGTTCGGCATGGTGCTCGCTCCGGACTCGGGCCTCGGCAGGGCTCTGAGCCTACCGGCGCTGCAATATGTCGGCAAGATCAGCTACAGCCTCTATCTGGTGCACCCCTTCGTGCTGTTCCCCCTGCAGGTGATCGGCCTGAAGCTGGTCGCCGCCGGCGTCGACCGCTGGCTGCTGTGGACCGCCTTCATCGGGCTTGGGCTGGTGATGTCGCTGGTTGCCAGCGCGATCAGCTATGAGCTGATCGAGGTCAGGCTAAGGCGATTGCTGGACGGCGCGATCCGCAGCATGTTCTCCCGGCCGCAGATCGAGCAATCGGTTTGAGGGCGCCGGCCGCGCTCAGCTCACGGTGCGACCGGCGAGCTTGTGATAGGACCCCAGCAGACCTTCAGCGATGCGATCCCAGTTGAGGAGGCCGGCCGCGGTTTGCCGTGCGCCTTCGGTCAATGTCTCGGCCAGAGGCTTGGAGGTCAGCACCCGTTCGAGCGCGTCGGCCAGTGCCGTGGCATCGCCGGGCGGGACCAGCAGCCCGTTGACGCCATCAGTCACGACGTCGGGAATGCCGCCGGTCGCGCTGGCAACGACGGGCCGGGAGTTGCCATAGGCAGATGCAAGCACGCCGCTCTGCGTTGCATCCTTGTAGGGCAGGGCGACCACGGTCGCGGACTGAAACAGTCGCCCGGTATCGGCAGGCGAGATGTAGGCGTTGATGGTCTTGACCGTCGGCATTGCCTCCATCCGCGCGCCGAGCCGTGTCATCTCGGGGCCGCGGCCGGCGACGATCGCTTCATGGGCCACACCGCGCCTAGCCAACATGTCGAGCGCATCGATGAAAACGTCGAGACCTTTGTAAGCCCACATCCGCCCAAAAAACAGGATGCGAGCAGCTTCAGGCGCCGTGACTGCACTCCCGGCCGGCGGAACCATGAGCACGCCGTGCATGCTGGAGACCGTTTCGCCCTTGAAGTCGGGCGAGGCGCGGCGAAAATCGGCGATGCAGCTCTCACCATGCGTGGTGACGACGGATGCTGCCGCCCGCATGCGAGCCCGCCATGCATCTTCACGCGGCGACGTACCGGAGCCGCCTTCCGAATGCGGGATCGCATCGTGAACGGTCAACACCAGCGGAATGCCGAGCGGACGAAGAAGCTGGATCAGCCTGGACGTGTAGATCTCCGGAACTTCGTGACAATGAATCACGTCGGGACGAAAGGAAATTATGTCCAGGAAGGAGGCCGGGATGCCGATCGCGCCGCCGCGGCGCAGGCTCAGATCGCGAATTCTCGTCTCGAATGGAGCTGTCACGGCGATATCGGCCAGTTCCCATTGCTGGTTCGCGTCTTTGCGGTTGAGTGCCAGCCGGACGTCGCAGTGGCGAGCCAATCCCGACGCGAGCCGGTAGGAGTATTCCGCGAAATGCGGTGCGTAGATGGCAACGCGGAGGCGCTTGGCCATATCAGCTGTTTCCGCTCCAGAGGTCGATCGGGAATGCACTCATCAAGGCACGATGATCGAAGTTGAGGCGCGCAGCCCCACCCATCTCGCGACCTTCGTCAATGCTCGAGGCAAACTCGACGGCAAACCGGCCGGTGCCCTCGTAATAGTCACGATACTTGAACTCGGATTCTCCGCTGCTCAGACGCACATAGCGCGCCGGTATCCCGAATGCCTCGGCGACAATGATGCCGTGGAGCGAGCTTGCCAGAACCAGCTCCGCTTCGAGAATGGCATCAATTCGTCGGTTCCATGATCCCAGTGGTGAGACCACCGTATCGGCGCCACGGTCGATGAGACTCAAATCGTGCAAATTCGGAACGAACACCCACGGCTTCTTGGCAGTGGGGCGAAAGCGATTCGGAAACAGCTGAGGGAGCAGCAACGCAGGGTCCCCGAACACTTCGGGTACCGCGATGCCCCGGCGCCGCAAAACCTCCCGTGTACGCGGGCCGCGCACCGCTCGCACATCCAGGTTCTGCACGCGCCGATTGAGGTCGTCCTGGCCGGGGCGCCCGTTCACGCCGCTGCCCCAGATCACATCGTCATTTCGCGCGTAATGGAGCACGGAGCCGATCGCGAACAAGCGCGCTTGCCGCGGCACCTCGTCGACGAGCGTATAGCCGAAATGCCGCAAGAGATGATCAACGACGACGACCGAAAGATAGTCACCGAAATTTATCGTTCCGTCGTCGGGACGCCAGAAGAACAAGTCCACGTGCGGATACGGCAGCTGATGAATAAAGTCGCAACCGACCTCGTTCATCAACCGTCGTAGATTGGTCCGAAAATTCATGCTGCCTCGGATTGTAGCTGCTTTCTTGCCGTAGTGTCCTCGTAAACAAGGCGACTATTGGACCATTGCAGCCAATGGCTCAACGACGAAAGTCGGCCTAACCGGAAATTGTGACAGGCCTCCAATTGCGCCACGAGAATATCAAGCCTCGCTCGATCGTTTCGGGCGTCATTTGGTCCGCACTCGATTCCGCAGTCGGGCAGGCTCTCACGCTCGCGATCTACATGATCATGGCGCGGCTCCTGTCGCCGCAGATTCTCGGCATCGTGGCAACGGGGGCGCTGGCGCTCGAATTCTGCCGGGCAGTCCTGATCGAGAGCATCGCGATAGCGGTCCAAGCGCGTGCCGAGCCGAAGGACGAGGATTACACTGCCTCGTTCTGGCTCATTGCGGGCCTCTCCTTGTTTGCAGCGCTCGCACTGTTCGCCTCGAGCGGCGCGATCGAACGATTCTCGGGTCTTTCGGACATTGCCATCGTTCTCAAGGGGTTCTGCATCGTGGTGGCCGTACAGGGCCTGTCACGGACGCACGAAGCCTGGTTGATGCGCAATCAACTGTTTCGATCCCTCGCCATCCGCTCGCTTTCTTCAATCTCGGTTGGCGGGGCGGTTGGGATCGGGCTGGCGATCCAGGGGTACGGGGTCGTTGCGCTAGTCGGACAGCTCGTTTCGACGTCGTTGATCTCGCTGGTCAGCCTTTGGATCCTGACGCCCTGGCGCCCTCGGCTCCGGGTCAGCCGGCAGGCTGTTGTCGAACTCCTGAGCTATGCGCGCTACGTGGCGCTGACGGGAATCACGAACTTCGCCAATGCCAATTCCGATCTGATTTTCGTTACCTGGTATACCGGCGCCGCCGGCGCCGGCTTGTACAGCCTGGCCAAGCGCCTGGTCAATGCCGTGAGTACCGTGATTGGGAATGCGTTGAACCGCGTGTTCTTTGCGACCATCGCTGGCCTCCAGCATGACCGCGAAGCATCGCGTTCGACGCTGGTTGCCTTCGTCATGTACACGTCGCTGCTGACGGCCCCGATCTTCGCCGGCATAGCCGTTCTGGCGCCGGATCTGATCACTGCTTTCTTCGGGTCCAAGTGGAGCGAGGCCGCGCCTCTGCTCGCGATCATGTCGATCACCGGATTCCTGACCACGATTGGCCTCTACAATCACTCCGTTATCCTGGCGTTCGGCAAACCGCACTGGCAAACCTGGCTGACGCTGATCTACGCGGTTTCGAACATAGCAATCTTCATCCTCGCTGCGCCGTTTGGCCTTATCGCGATTGCTGTCGGCTACGTCGCTCGCGCCCTGTTGCTGTATCCGCTATCCGCCGGAGCCTCGATGCGGATCCTGTCGCTCGGTATCAGGCCTTATGCCGCGGCGCTGATGCCCGCACTTGCGGGCTCCGCGGTGATGGCATGCGCGGTGGCCGGTGCCTCCGTTGCGATGCCGGCCACGTCGCCATGGCTGCGTCTCGCCGCGCTCGTGCTGCTTGGTTCTTCGGTTTATCTCGTCGTTGTTGTCGCGATCGCCCGGCCGGCCGTGGTGCGGATATGCCAGGAAATCCTGAGCCGTGTGCGGCGATCGTCGAGAACCTAGCTGCAAGATCCGCCCTGCAGACACCTAAAGCGATGCGATCAGGATGAATCGTCATCGCGCTTTAGGTTGTTGTTTAAGCATGATCTTTTCGGAAAACCGCTGCGCACTTTTCCGGATCATGCTTTAGCTCGCATTGGCCGCTTGTCGGGTCTCCGAAAGATCGAGCGGCTCGGCCTTCGGGATGTGGACCGACCTCGCATCGCCCGGCGCAAGCCGGTTGATCAGTTTTCGAGCGGGATTCTCGACGTAGTGATACGTCACGTCGGCGACGACTGTCAGAATGATGCAGCAGACCAAAGCAAACACTGGAAACATGCTTGGTTGAAGTCCGAAATAGTGCCACGCCGGCTTGAAAAGCAGGATCAGCAGCACTTCGTGAACCATGTAGATCGCGTATGACGTGTTGCCGAGGCGGCCAAGCCAGTCAGAGCCGGGAAACCGGGCGAAGGCGCTCTCTCCGGTGGCTGTAACGAGGATCGCGAGAGAGAACAATATGATTGCAAGGTCGGGCTTGGCATAGAGGTTGAGGATCAGGACCGAGCCGGCGAACAGCGCTATTCCGGCGAATGCGACGGGCTTCCTGCGATAGTCGCTCGAGAGCCTGAACAGGACGGTCAGGAGAATCCCGTTCAGGAAGCTCGGAAGGGCCCGCAACATCCCGAAATCGAAGGTGGCCCCGTACATCTGCGAGCGTTCCTGCCAGATCGGCAGGTGAGCGTGAGCGAGGATTCCGTAACAGAGCGCGACGATGATCGCGAGCGTCAGCGGCGAGACCCTGCCGGCGAGCAGCATAAACAGTGGGAATAGAACGTAACAGAACAGCTCGGCGCTGATGGACCAGGCCGGCGAGTTGAAGCTGAGGTGATCTGTGACGCCCCACGCCTGCACGAGGAGAAGGTTGTGAAGGAAATCCAGCCAGCTCACGTGCGAGGTCGGACCGGATATGCCCACGAGAGCAAGGACCGCGAATATCAATAATGTGAGCAGATGCAAGGGATAAATTCGCGCGATCCGCCTGACGAGGAAGCGCACATAGGTGCGCGGGCCTGTCGAGGTCGCGGGATAGGAATAGGAGATCACGAAGCCGGACAGGATGAAGAACATGTCGACAAACAGGCCGTAAGAGCCGTTCCAGGCCGGCGAGATGCCTTTGTCGATATTCTTCAGATGAAAGATGAAGACGCCCAGCGCGGCGATGAACCGGTAGAAGTCGAGAAGAACGAATCGCTTTGGTCCGCGGACTTCCATGTCGGCGTCGATATCCCTGCAGCAACGAGAAGGTCTCTTTAGACAGTAATTGTGACGCAAGTTCGCAACCACCGCCGATCATGTGCAGTGCTGATGAGCCTTTGAACGAGCCGGGAGTCGGTGCGGTCGTGTCAGGTGAGTAGGCCGAAGGCGGTCCTTGCCTGCTTGCTGTGCGAGGGACGGGGGTTCCCCCATCCCTCGCTGCCTCGATGGATGCCCATCTGCCGCGACTTTAGACGAATACGAAGTCGTGGCTCGTCAGGCTGCTGACATAGACGTTCTTAAGAAGGATCGAGTCGTTGGCCGAGAACGTGATAAGCGCATTCGTCCCGGACTGCGTCATCTGCAGGTGACTGTAGTCTGCCGCCAGCAGCTTCGAGATCTGGATCACGTCGTGAGTCGTGGCGTCGCCGGCCTGGAAGTTGAGGATCTGGTCCTGGCCGTGATCGTAGGTGATGGTGGTCGAATTCGGCGCGGCCGAGAACACGTCGTTGCCGGCTCCGCCTTGGATCGTCACGCCGCTCCCAACGGCCGTGACGTTATGGGTACCGTCGGTCTTGGTCTGATCGATGAACTGCAGTGCGTTGGCGGTGTTGTAGTTCTCGTGCTGCGTCGTGCCGGCCTGTCCGTTGAAGTTGAACAGGAAGACGTCCCTCGAGCCGTCGGCGTGGCTGGCGATCTCCTGGGTCTTGATGCCGGCGCTGTTATAGATGTCGGTCAGCTTGCTGCCGTCATTGTTGATGACCTGGGTATAGTCCAGAGTGCCGTCCGCGTGGGTCCTTGTGATCTCGACGATATTGCCCGAGGCATCGAGGTGCTGGTGCTGCGTCGTGTAGGACTGGCCCGTGATGTTGTAGTTCCAGTTGTCCGACGTGCCGTCGGCGTTCTTGATATAGGCAGCGGTCTCGATACCGCCGGTGTAGACCGTGGTGGAACTGTAGCCGTCGCTCTTGGTCGTCACCTCGCTGGTGATAATTCCTTTGGCATCATACCAGCCCGAGGTCTTGGTGCCGTCGGCGCTCTGCACAAGGGTGAATGCCAGGCTGTCGTCGGCGTGGGTCCGCACGATGTGCGTGAGGAAACCGGTGGTATCGTAGGTATCGTGCTCTTTCGTGTAGTTCTGACCGATGACGTTGAAGAGATAGACATCCCTCGAGCCGTCGGAGTGATAGTCGGTTTGTGTCTTCTTGAGGCCTGAAGCGTCGTAATTGGTCACGACGCTGCCACCGTCGCTGCCGACGACCTGGGTATAGTCGAGCGTGCCGTCGGCGTGCCAGCGGGTCACCTCCGTCGTCTTGCCCGTCGGATCGAGATGCTGGTGCTGCGTGGCATAGCTCTGGCCGGTGATGTTGTAGGTGTAATTGTCTTGGCTCAGGTCGGCATTGGTGATGTAGGCCGCAGCTTTCAGGCCGTTGGTATAGACCGTTGTCGAGCTGTAACCGTCGGCCTTCGTGATCACCTCGCTGGTGAGGACCCCCTTGGCATCGTACCAGTCCGTTGTCTTGGTTCCATCCTTGCTCTGCACCAGCTTGAACGCCATGCTGCCGTCCGCGTGCTTCCGGATCAGCGTCGTAAGGAAGCCGGTTGCATCGTAGACGTCGTGTTCGGTCGTGTAGTTCTGGCCGGTGATGTTGAAGAGGAAGACGTCCTTGCTGCCATCAGCGTGGTACTCGGATTGTTTCGTCCGTACTCCCGTCGAGTCATAGATGGTGACGACGCTGCTCCCGTCGTTATTGACGACCTGGGTATAGTCGAGCGTGCCATCCGCGTGCTTGCGGGTGACGGACGTGACCTTGCCGGCCGGATCGATGTGCTGGATCAGCGTGGTGTAGCTCTGGCCGGTGATGCCATAGGCATAATTGTCCAGACTACCGTCGGCGTTCTTGATGTAAACTTTCGTCTTGACGCCGTTGCTGTAGAGGGTTGTCGAGGCGAAGCCGTCGGCCTTTTGGACCACCTCGCTGGTGAGGCTGCCGGCAGCATTGTACCAGTTGGTCGTCTTGGTGCCGTCGGCGGTCTGCATCAGCTCGAAGGCCAGGCTGCCATCGGCATGCAGGCGCGTCAGGGTCGTGAGGAATCCGGTCGAATCGTAGACGTCGTGCTGGGTCGTATAGTTCTGGTCCTTGATGTTGTAGGTCCAGACATCCTTGCTTTTGTCGGCATGATAGCTGGTCTCGACCAGCTTGACGCCAGTGGCGCTGTACAACGTGATCACGCTGCTGCCGTCGCTGTTGTAGACCTGCGTCGAATCCAGCGAGCCGTCGGCATGGCTACGTGTGACCGAGACGACCTTCCCCGAGGCGTCGAGATGCTGCACCTGCGTGGTGAAGCTCTTCCCAGTGATATTGTAGGTGTAATTGTCCTGCGAGCGGTCGGCATTCTTGACGTAGGCGGCGGTCTTCACGCCGTTCGTGTAGAGCGTGGTGGAGTAATAGCCGTCGGACTTCTGCACGACTTCGCTCACAAGGGTTCCGGCCGTGTTGTAGCTGTCGGTTGTCCGGGTTGCGTCGGTTCCGACATGAACGAACTTCGTCTTCACGCCATTGGTGTAGCTGATCAGGTCCTGGGAACCATCGCTGTAGGCGACGGTGGTCGAGGTCGGCTGCCCGCTCGAATTGAGGCCGGTGTCGGAATTCGACAGTAGCTTGCCGCTGGCGTCGTAGGTCTTCGTGTTGGTCCAGGTCGCGGCCGTGTTCGTCACGGAGAACGAGTATCCGCCCTGGATCTTGGACAGCGCGCTGCCGTAATGGGCAATGATGTAGTCCATCGTCGCTTTCGAGGCGACCGGCAGGACATGCGAATCCGTCAACGTGATGCTCTGCAGCGCCGTCGACTCGCTCAGGTCGGACAGTTGCGGCACGATCCCGGCGGCCGTACCGCTGACGCTGATCCGGGTGTCCACGGGAGGCGGCGTTGTCGGGGGCGCGTCGATCTCGATGATCAGCGGGTGATCGCTGACCGGAATCGTGATCGTGCTGACGTCGGTATAGCTGGCGATCGCCGTGGTTCCCGTCAGCGTATCGTACACCTTCACCGTATGATGCACGCCGCCGAGATCCACCGTGACCGTCCGGGCGCTGTTGGTGACCTCGGTATCGGTGGCATCGTTCCAGAGCTTCGGCTCGGCCCACACGACCAGTTCGTAAGCCCCATTGCTCTTGCCGAGCACCATGCTGTTGCCCGAGGCCGGCATGTTGCTCAGGGTGTAGTTCAACGGATCGGTCGGCTGCAGGCCGCCCTTGCCGTCGTCGGCCAGAATGGTCGTCAGGTTATGAATAGCGGTCGCGGCGAGCTTGGGCGTCCCGTCGGAGTTGAACAATCCGAAGTTGGCCTCGGGATTCGTGTTGCCCGCGGAGGAGTCGCGGTCGAACAGCTCGTAGAGATAGGTCGCGCTGACACCGGCCTTGTAGGCATCGACCAGCGTGTTTAGGATCGATTTGGCCTGCACCGTCTCGTTGACGCCGAGATACTGGGTGTTGGCCTGCGTGGTATAGCCGGTCTCGGTGATGACGACGGGCTTTCCCGGTGCCGCGGACATGACGGCGCTGAGCGTTGCCGCGATGGAGCTGCCGGGCGTCAGGCCGGTGCTGACATAGGCGTGGGCATTGGCGTAGTCGACCGAGCCCGACATGTTGCCGAGCTGGCTGTAGCCCTGGGGATCGTTGTAGGCCAGTGACAGATTGTAGACGGGGATGCTGCCGAGCGCGGCGTTGGCATTGACGGCCTGATAGAGCGCGCTCTGGAATTGGGCCGCGGCGGTGAGGCTCGAGCTGCCATTGTAGCTGAAGGGCTGGTGATTGGCCTCGTTGAGACCCTCGATGGCGCTGATGCTGCCCGGGTGGCTCGCCGCGAACTTCTCGAGCGACGCGATATACTTCTGAAGTCCGGCCGCCCCCGACTGCGGCAGCGCGGACGATACGAGGAAGTCGAACTTGTAACCGGCAGCGGCGAGCCCCTCGACCACCGGCTGCGCGGCCGGGCTGGTTCCCATTGCGTCGCGGAGATTGGTGACGCCGAGATATTCCAGGTCGTCGATCATCATCGCGAGATTGTTGTAGCCGGTCCATCCGAAGCCGGCATGCGCGTTGACGCCGATGGAGTTGATGAAGCCGCTGGCGGACAGGATTGCTTGATCAGACATTGCACACTCGATTTCAGCGCGAACCAAATTGCTCGCAGGGATTTGCGTTCAAGCTTCTCTGGCGAGTGTGAATTTCAGATAAAAACAAAGCTACAAATAGCGAGCGAAACGGGTTCCTTGTGCAGGAACAGGCTTGCTCTGTTGCAGCAGAATGTTGATTGCGATGCCGGAGCAGGATGGCGTGAGAAAGGCGCTTTCAAGAATTTTGTCAATCTCACTGCTGAATGTATGCGCAGGCCGTGCCGATTGGATCCACGCGACAGGTTCGGAAAGGAACGATGCGGCGCTTGCAGCGCGTAATGTAGGCAAACGGATTCGGCGCGCGTCCGCAATCCTACGGACTTTCCTCCGCGCGTTCGTGCGATCGATATGACTGCACAGGACGTTTGCAGATGCCGTTTCTGTGAGCGGCTAAACTGTAGGATACACCCGGTAGGGTTGTGTTGATTGCGTGATGGCACACCCACCCGCTGCGGGAGCTGACACGGCAGGCCGGTTCCCGCTCGGAAAATTGGATCTGACTGGCAGACATACGGGTGCGGCAGATCAGCCGCGGCGGGCCAGCATGAGAAAGTCCCCGCGCCATGCGATAATCGCCGTTGCAAGCGCGGCGATCATGATCTTGCCGGCAAGCCATGCCGCGGGCTCCGTCGGCATCGAACCGAGTGATCCGATCAGGATTGCGGCCACCAGCGCCTGCACGACCAAAGACCAGCGCGGGAATGCCTCAAACCGCAGCGTAGGACCGAGTGCGACCAGAATCGTTGCGAGGGTGGCCAGCGAAGCACAGCCCACCGCCCCTCGTGGCGACAGGCCGGCCGACACTGCGACCAGGGAGAGGACGACAACGAGGGCGAGCTGGCCGGCGGCGACCAGGACCAGCCTGGTCGCCAGCTTCTCGAGGTGGGGGACAACAGCTATCGTCGCCTGCAAATGGGTATGCAGGAAATAGAAGGCGGCGATCGCCGGCGCCGTCTGCAGGAATCCATCCAGGCTCTCCCGGGGCACCAGGATACGCGCGGCATCTGGAATGAAGCCAACCAATCCGCCGAGCAGGACGAGGGTCGTGCAGATCATGAACTCGAACATGCGGCGCGCAGATTGCACTGATTTTGCGTCGGTCCCGTGCTCGAAATCCTTGACCACTTCGGGATAGCTCACGGTATGGATCGCCGCATTGAGGACCCAGAAGGGACGTTGCAGCAGGTCGAGCGCGATCGAAAATCCGGCGCCGGCCCCCGTCGCGCCCAGCCGGCCGATGACGATGAAGCGGAGCAGCACCGGCACCGACAGATGGATGACGGACGCAGCCGCCGCGAGCATGCCATAGCGGGAGAACTCCTTCCAGTCGGCCAGCATCGTCGGCAGCGAAGCGCGCTCCAGGGGTGTGCGATAGGCCGCCAGCCCGGCGAGGAGGCCCAGCGTGTGGCCGGCGGCAACGCCGAGCAGCGCCGCTTCGGCCGTTCCTGAGCTCGCTGCGCCGGCGGCGGCCCCGGTCAGAAGGCCGGTGGCACGAAGCGCAAGAAGAGAGGACGCGATGCCCAACCGATCGGACAGACGGACCGACAGGAAATAGAGATCCGTCAAGCCCTGAAGCACGGATATGCCGAGGCCCAGTGCGACGATCCCTGTCGGGAGCACGCTGGCCAAGGATGCGCAGCTCCCGACCAAGATAAGCGCGCCCGCACTCGACAGGCCTGCCGCAAAGAGCGACCACCTCAATCGAGCCGCTTCGTTCTCCCTTGCTGCCGCCAGAAAGCGCAGTCCGGCGAGCTGCAGCCACTCGAACATCAGGACGCAGAGCAATTGGCTCGAGGCCAGTGCCAGGGAAAAATTGGTGTAGTCGGCGGCGGGCAGCAGATGACTGACCGCGAAGATCAGGATGATCGCCGCGGCGCTTTGATAGAAGTAGCCCGCCATCGCCAGGAGGCGTGTCATCTCGGAATGAGGCGCCCCTTGCCGACGGTCCGTCCCAGCGGCGCGTCGGCCGTTGCTGCGTGCAGGCGCGACATCCGTTGCTGGCGCAATTGCTCATACAGGTTCTTGTATGAAGACAGCACGTCGGCAAATACCCATTTGTTGGTATCCGCGATGAGGCGCCGGCTGATCTCGTCGATCTTGTGCGGATCCGCCGCGATTGCGAGCATGCTGCCGGCCAGGGATTGCGGATCGGCTTCGGTCAGCCAGCCCGTCACGCCGTGCTCGATGACCTCGGGCATGCCGCCAAAGGGCGTTCCGAGCAGCGGCCTGCCAGCTGCCTTGGCGTCTGCGACGACGAGTGGACCGGGATCGTGCCAGATGGATGGCGCGACCACCACGTCGACTTGCCTGTAGAAATCGTCCGGCGACACGAAGCCCATGAACTCGATGCGCGCGTCTGGAGCGAGCGCCCTGAGGCGTCGTTGCTCCTCGTCGCTGACGCGACCGGCGATCAGCATCCGGATGCGATCATGGGGCAGCATGGCAAGTGCTCGCATCAGGTTGTCGATGCCCTTTTCCTCCGTGAGGCGACCGATGAACCCGAACGTCACTTCCGTGGTGCAGATTGGACGAGGATAGGGCTCACGCGGCGGCTCGGTCGAGGCGTTGCGGATCACGGTACGGATCGGCGTCTCGGTGAACATGCCCATGTCGGTATGAATGGACAGGACGCGCTCACTCACGCCGACCACGGCACTGAGCCAATGCGTGGCGCGCTTGCGATGATAGCTCAGAATTCCGCAGCTCGTGCAGGTGTGCTCGCAGGCGCGTCCCTTGTCGAAGCGCGAGCAGCGCGGACAGGTCAGATAATAGTCGTGAAGCGTATGGAGCACCGGGACGCCGAGGTGGGCGGCAACGCGCCAGATCGCGGTGGTGAGACCCGACAAATTGTTCGAGTGCATTACGTCCGGCTTGAAGGCCCGGACTCGCTCCGCGATCAGGGGCGCCTGCATCTGCCAGTCATCGACCGCGTGCCAGATGCTGCGCAGCGCGACGTTCTTCTGCTCGGTGAAAGGCAGATAGATGTTCTGTACCGGCGCGGAATAGATGTCGATGCCGTTGCAGGATTCGCGAGCCTGTTGGGGGGCAGACGCGGCCCGTATCACCTCGACCTCGTCTCCGCGTTGCACCAGGCCTTCGGCGAAACGTCGCGCGAAGATCTCTGCACCGCCAACGATCTTTGGTGCCTGAGGTGTCGGATAAAGCGTGGACGTCAAAAGAACTTTCATCGCGTAACCTCATGTTTGCAAAATCGCGCCTATCGCGCCGGCCGTATCTCCAGGCCGGGTATGGAACCGTTGTTGACTGCAATGAGAACCGGTGTGCTCGAAACCGGAATCCAGGCCCCGGATGCCGGTCTTGCGGTGGAATCGCACGGCATCGCAAAAGTCGCTCCTTCCTGTTCTCCCTTAAGCCGGATTTCGTAACGTCGGTCCGGGGCCTCGGACCAGACTGCAACTCTGCCGCCGGACGCCGTGGATGCATTGATCGACACGACGCCGCTGGCGAGCTCTCGTCGCTCGGCACTCAGGCTGGAGCGAATGAAAGCCCAGGCGCCCTGGGCCGCGCAGGCGACGGGTTTTGGCGAGTTGTCGAAACGGTAGAGGCCGAAATTGTGCTCCAGATCCGATGGATTCTTTCCGCTGTCCTTGAGCTCATAGAGCCAGACGCCCTTGAGCCAGCGTGCCGCGGTCGACGCCCACAGGATGAGCTGTGCCGTATTGTCGGCCTGGGCCTGCTCGCTGACGTCGCATTTGTTGGTGGCCGTGGTCCAGCCGGTCTCGGTGACATAGATCGGAAAGTCGGGGTTTCCGCTCGCCTGACCCACGAGCCGGTGGAACGCGGTGAGCCGATCGATGATCTCGGCGGAGGTGCGTTTGCTTGGGCCCATGCAGAAATTGTAGAGATGGACCGAAGCGCCGTCCGCGTACTGGAGAATGCCGGTTCGCAACATCTTCTCGGTCCACGTCCAGCCCGGATCGTCGCCGAGCGCCCCGACCAGGAAAGGCGCGTTCGGCGCAACCCGCTTGACCGCCGGGCGTGTGGCCTCCGCGAGTGCCAGATAGTTTTCCGGTGAGAATGCGGCATCTTTCTTTGCCGCCAGGTTCCATTCGTTCCAGAGCTCGAACAGCGGGTGTTGCGCCACGACCGATTGCGCCGCGGCCGCAGCATAGTCGGCAAACCGCTGCCGGGCTTCATCGGTCGTCGGTGGTGAGGAATTCGGAACGAGATGATGGCCGAACGCAAGGATCAGGAGCGGCCGCGCGACGCCGGACCTGACTTGCGCCTCCAGCCTGCCGAGTTTGGGCGTGAAACCCATCCGGCGTCCTGGCGTCTCGAAATCGGACCAGGGGAAATCGTCGCGGAAGGAGTTGAAGCCGAGTTGCTTGATCTGGGCGATGTTCTCTGCCGGCACGTACCCGCGCGCGCTCACCGGCCCGCCCAGCCCCTGATGCGTGCCGACACCCAGCAGGAATCGAGCATCGAGCGGTTGAGCATGCTGAGCGCAGGCAGGGACCGACAGAAGAATGGACGAGATGAAGGCCGCGAGGCGGACACTGTCGCGAACCAAGGTGCGTGGGCGTGTCATGGTCTAGTTCATGCTCACGCGCGATACACTGGCGGTGACACCAAACCGGGCTTGGTGGATCGCCATCGCGATCTCCGGCATCTGCGAGGGCAAGCGTGCATGCTGATCGTCACTTTGAGAGATCCGATTGCAGCCCCGCCTTCGTTGCAATCGGCGTCCGGTCGTCCTGAAGGAGCTCGACATAGACCTGCTGCAATTGTCCATGCGTCTTCTGAACGTCATACAGCTGCTTGAACCGGTCGTAGCCGCGCTGTCCCAGCACCTTGAGATCGAGATCCAATGCTCGCCGGAAGCCGTCGACGAGCGGCTGAACGGCGACGGGCTCGCACAGCACGCCGGTGACGCCATCGACGACGATCTCGGGCAATGCGCCGCTGCGGAACGCCAGAATGGGCTTGGCGGCGCGCATCGCCTCTAGGGCAACGAGGCCAAAGGCTTCCCATCGTGACGGGATCACGACGAGGTCGGCGGCCTCAAGCTGGGTCTCGATGGTTGGCCTGTCCAGCCAGCCCAGCAGGGACACGTTGGAGGGGACCGTCGGGCCTTCGTATTTGTTGACGACGGAGGCGCCGACGATGCGGACGTCGAGGACGTCCTCGAGCGAGCGTGCCGCTTCGATCAGGAGATCAAAGCCCTTCTGCCGGTCCAGACGACCGATGAACAGGACCTTGACCTTCTTGGAAGTCCATTCCGCCGCAACGGGCTGCAGCGTGCGGCTCTTCGAGATGCCATTGTGGACGAGGGTGAGGCGGTCGGCGGGAATTCCCGCGCGGACCGCCTCGTTGAATTCGTCGCCGGAGATGCAGATGATCCGGTCCGACGTGCGCGCGAGAAGGTTCTCCGCCGCCTTTGTCACCACGTGACTGAGGCGGCCGGTCTCGCGCGAAAACGCCCAGCCGTGCGGACAATAGACGACGCGCGGTCCGCCCGAGCGGGCCGCCAGCGCAGGCCGGAGCACGAGGCCTGCAAACGAGGAATGCAGGTGCACCACGTCCGGTCTGAAGGCATCCAGCGCTTGCATGCTTGCGCGCAACATCTGGAATAGCCCGGCGATGCTGCGTCCGGATCGCTCGAACGTCGTAATCTGATTGTCATCGACCGCGGCGAGATCGCGTCGATGATCCGAGGGCACGACATAATGTATGTTCTCGGCGCCGAAACTCGTCTGTTGCTGAGGATGTAACTCATTCAGGTAGCTCGCAATCCCGCCACGAATCGTCTCGGCGACGTGCAGCACTTTCATCGTCTGTCTTGGATAGGGCTGCGTCGGAGAGCCGGACATCGTGTATCCCTGTTCTGAGCTTCACTGATGACGGCACAGTTCCTCGAATACGTAGCGATATTGGGGCAGCGATGTGGTGTTGTTGCGCCGCGATCGGTGCACGAACGAAAAAGTTCTCGTGGAACAATGCTAGGAGCCGCGACTTGCAAAACGTTTGTGCAAGAACCATTGCGCGCAATAGGCGAACTGCGTCGAGCTTCAAGCGGCGCTGGCGATTCGTGCTGGTCGTTCGAGATGATCGAGCAGAGCCTTCGCCGACTTCTTCCAGGAATAGAAGGCAAGGCGATTCTGCTGCCGCATGCGTTCCTGGTCAGAGATCGCACCGATTGCCAGTCTTTCGAGCATAAGCTGCTTCAGCGCTTCGGCATCGGTGGCGCGAAAATACGCAGCCGCGTCACCGCACGTCTCGACGACGGCATCAGCCATCGAGGCGATGACCGGACAGCCGAAGATCATGGCTTCGAGCGGCGGCACGCCGAATCCCTCGTAGAGCGAGGGAAACACGAATGCCGATGCATGCGCATAGAGAGCTGCGATCTCGCTGTCCGTCAGACGTCCGGCAAGCAGCAGGCCGGAAACCCCTTCGCCCGAATTGTCCTGAAAGACCTTGCTGTTATCGCCTCCGACGATGACCAGTGGAACGTCGGCCCGCTCGAGCAACTGGACGGCGCGGATCGCGACCGAGAGATTCTTGTTCTTGGTCTTCGAGCCCACGAAGAGGAAGAATTGTTGCGGCTGAATGCCCAGTCGCGCAAGGATGCCGGGGTCAGGCTTCGTGGCGGCGAAATGTTCGGCGCTGTTGGGAAAGACCGGAATGCTCGATGCTGATAGATTCAGCACGTCAGCAAGTTCTCCGCGGGAAAATGCCGACACCGTTGCGATGGTTGCGTGGCGGGCGAGCAGCCGCCCCATCGTGCGATGAACGGTCAAGTAGCGCCAGTTGAAGAAGTCCGGTCTGCGAAAGACCTGGGCGTCGTGGAGCACGACAATGTGGTCGCCATGGAAGACGGGACCGGAATTGGCCAGACTGATCAAGCGGCCTCCGGCAGCGGCGCGTGCGAGATCGATCTGATCCCAAGCGTGCCCATGCAACCGGCCGACCGCGCGGATCTTGATCCGATCGAGATGAAGGGTCTCGCTTGCATCCGCTGGCGTCAGCAATTGCCATTCGGCGTTGCGCAGCGGGGCAGGCGTCTGCTCCGACGCCAGGAGTACGTCGATCGCCTTGACCATTTCAGCGGCATAACGCTGAACGCCGGTGAGCTTTTGCGACAGAAAGCGGCCGTTGATGAAGAACTTCAATTGGCTACCATGGGAGTTCATCGGCTTTCAGGTCGGGTCGGCCTCGGGGAGGCAGACGGTGATCAAGCCAACAGAGCAATCGTTGGGTACGGAAATATGACGTAGCGCTCGATCGGCGCCAAAACGTTCGAAACGCATGATCGGCGCTGCCTTGCTGCGGGTGGGTTGGGGGTGTAGACGTCGGGCATGACCGACGACACCTACTCTCTCCGCAGCGGCTCCCTCAAGGCAACCATCAAGGCGCACGGTGCCGAGCTGTGCTCGCTGAAGGACGACAGCGGCATCGAATTCGTTTGGCAGGCAGGACCGGAATGGCCGCGCCACGCGCCGCTGCTGTTTCCGATCGTCGGGCGCCTTGCCAAGGACGAATTGCGGCACCGGGGCAAGGCATATCGGATGACCCAGCACGGCTTTGCCCGCGACAGCCGCTTTGCGTGGGCGGAACGCGGCGAGAGCCGCTGCACCCTGGTGCTCGATGACAATGAGGCGACGCGCGCGCTCTATCCGTTCGCGTTCCGGCTCGCCGTCGCCTACGCCATCGATGACACCGGTCTCGACCTGACGCTCACGATCGCCAACACCGGCAAGGAGACGCTGCCGGCCTCGATCGGGGGCCATCCCGCCTTCAACTGGCCGCTGCAGCCCGGCGTGGCAAAGGAGAGTTATGCGCTTACCTTCGCGCGCGCGGAGTCGTCTCCCGTCCGCCGTCTCGATGGTGGACTGCTGCGGCCGGCGGCGGAGCCGAGCCCGGTCAAGGGCAACTCGCTTCCTCTGTCCGAGTCCCTGTTCACCGACGACGCCATCATCTTCGACCGGATCGAGAGCACTTGGGTCCGCTATGCCGCGGGGCAGGGTCCTTCGACCGGGCCGTGGCTGAAAATGTCCTGGCGCGGCTTCCGCGAGCTCGGCATCTGGTCGAAACCGTCAGGTGCGCCGTTCCTCTGCATCGAGCCCTGGCGCGGCCATGCCAGTCCCGCCGGCTTCGAGGGCGAGTTCACCGACAAGCCGGGCCTGATGCATATCGCGCCGGGTGGGGAAGAGCGCTTGTCGTTCCGGATCGAGGTCGGATCGTCCTGAGGCCGAGGGGCGCGCTGATCGATGGTCCTCAGACCTCGATGCGCGTGAGATCCTCGCCGAGCACGACCGGACCTGAATAGTCGCGTCGGACATCCTCAAGCAGGGCGGCCAACATGGCATCATCGTTGCGCGGCCGGTGGTGGGTCAGCGCGAGCTTCCTGACGCCGGCCTTGGCCGCGACCTTGCCGACCGTGTCACCGCAGGCGATCGTGTATTTCGCAAGGCGGCGGAGGTGCTCGTTGTTGATCTCGGGCGTTGCGAGAAAGCAGCACTGCACCAGCAGGTCGGCGCCCTCGGCCAGCCGCTGGAGCCCGGGGCAAGGGACGGTGTCGCCGGAAATCGCAATAATCTTGCCCTCTGCCTCGAAGCGGTAGCCGAGACACATCCATCGCGCGAGGAAGGCCGGCGGCATGTCGAGGCCGTCGCCATGCGAGACCAGCTCGGTGCTGATCTTCCAGCGGCCGGTGTCGAGAACTGGACCCGGTGCGATGTCCCTTCCGACGACAGGCTTCCAGCCGCCGAAGCTGGGCTCGCCCTTGTCCCGCCAAATGATGTCCTTGTCGTAGACCTGCGTGATCAGCGTGCTGACGAGCCGCTCGGTATCCGGCGGTCCATAGATACGCAGCTCGTCCTTGCGCCCCTGCATCCATGAATTCAGCATCACATCGTAGAGGTCGCCGATGTGGTCGAAATGATGGTGCGTGAGAAAGACCGCGTTGATGGTGCCGAGCGGCACGCCGGCCTTGCTGAGCTGCACCACGACGCCGCGACCCGCGTCGAACAGGATGTTCTCGTCGCCGAGCCTGATCAGCGTGGTCGTCGCCATCCGGCGCGGGTCCGGGCGCGGGCCACCGGTGCCGAGTAGTATGACCTCCATGGCGCCACCTCCCGGATGCGGACTCTTGCGACACACAGTAGATGCGGAGCTCGCGGCGGGGCAAGCCGGCTCGCCCTCAACGCGATGCGACGCGCTTCCATCTGGCTCCAATGCGTGCCTTGATTTGGCTGATCCGGGCCTCGTGCGCGGCCCAATAGGCGCGGCTGGCGGCCGCGGTGCCCTGACGATAGCGGGCATAGACCGTTTTGGGCTGCACCGGCATCTTCGGGCGGCTCGCCGGTTTTGCCGGGGCCGCAGCAGCGACGGGGGGCGCAGGATCCGGAGCAGCCGCAGCTGCGGTCCCTGCCGGCATCGCGTTCATGGCGAGGAGACGGTTACGGGCTCGGTTGCAATAGACCTGCGACCGCGCGGTCATCTCTTCTTCGCCGTGACCTGCCCGGTACTTCATCAGGGCGCGGCAGAGGTCCCCGCCCGCCAGACGCCAGGCCCGGCTGAGATAGAGCACCCCGTAATGGATATTGACGTCCAATTCTGCGAGTTCCGCATTGCTTCCGCGGAAGCCCAGCATCGCCGCCGTCTCGGGCCGCACCTGCATCAGGCCGATTTCGCCGGCGCTGCCGATGACCGCCGGGTTGTAGCCGCTTTCGATGAAGACGAGGGCTTCGGCGACGTCGGCCGATAGATTGGTGTTTGCGGTTTCTCTCTCGATGATCTTCCGGATCGTGGCCCGGGATGACGCCGTTTCGCCGGCGCCGAGCTCGGTCCCGGTGTTGGCGATCGTCGAAATCGTGTGCGGGCCGTCGATATCGCCGTCGCTCGCATGTGCGCCGATCGGGGCCGACAAAAGCAGGGCGACCGCCACGTGTCTCCACGTCGCGCCGAGATTGAAGCGTGCCCGATCCCGCAGCATAAGCTCGTCATAGAGCTCCGGAGTTAACAAACCGGCCATTGGCGCGCGGTCACTGTCGCGCGCGGGCGCTCACCCCCAAGGAACGCCTTCCCGGTCGCGCGTGTTGTGGCCTTGGCGGGGGCGCGGCCAATGCTATGCTGTCCCGCTATTTCCGTGACGATAGGACGAGGATATTTCAGTGGCTGATGTTCATCCCGCGGCGGGCAAGCAGGCCTCGCCGGACGCGCTCACCAACATTCCGCGGCTGGTCACGGCCTACTTCGCCGGCAAGCCGGATGCATCGGATCCGGCGCAGCGCGTGGCGTTCGGCACGTCGGGCCATCGCGGCACCTCGTTCAAGAACACCTTCAATGAAGGCCACATCCTCGCGACCACGCAAGCGATTTGTGACTACAGAGCAGAAAAGGGGCTGACGGGGCCGCTCTTCATCGGCATCGACACCCATGCGCTGGCCGAGCCGGCGCTGGTCAGCGCCGTCGAGGTGTTCGCCGCCAACGGCGTCGATGTCATGATCGACAAGGACGGCGGCTACACGCCGACGCCCGTCATCTCGCACGCCATCCTCACCTACAACAAGGGCCGCGCCAGCGGCCTCGCCGACGGCGTCGTCATCACGCCGTCGCACAATCCGCCGGAGGACGGCGGCTACAAATACAATCCGCCACATGGCGGCCCCGCCGATACCGACGTCACGGGCGTGGTCGAGAAGCGCGCCAATGCCTATCTCGCCGACGGCCTCAAGGGCGTGAAACGAATCGACTACGCCAAGGCGCGCAAGGCCGCGAACGTCCATGCCTGCGACTTCATCACGCCCTACGTCGCCGATCTCGGCAATGTCGTCGATCTCGACCTCGTCAAGTCCGCCGGCGTCAGCATCGGCATCGATCCGCTCGGCGGTGCCGCCGTGCATTACTGGCATCCGATCATCGAGCGCTACGGCCTGAAGGCCACGGTGGTGAACGAGGCGATCGACCCGACCTTCCGCTTCATGACAGTGGACTGGGACGGCAAGATCCGCATGGATTGCTCCTCGCCTTACGCCATGGCGAGCCTGATCGCGATGCGCGACCGCTTCGACGTCGCCTTTGCCAACGACACCGATGCCGATCGTCACGGCATCGTGACGCGCACCGGCGGCCTGATGAATCCGAACCATTACCTGGCGACCGCGATCTCCTATTTGTTCGCGCACCGCCCGCACTGGGGCAAGGACGCCGCGATCGGCAAGACCGTGGTGTCGAGCTCGATCATCGACCGCGTCGCCAAAAAGCTCGGCCGCAGGCTGGTCGAGACGCCGGTCGGCTTCAAATGGTTCGTCGACGGCCTCCTCACCGGCGGCTTCGGCTTCGGCGGCGAGGAGAGCGCAGGGGCCTCGTTCCTGCGCCGCGACGGCGGGGTGTGGACCACCGATAAGGACGGCATCATCCTCGGCCTGCTCGCTGCCGAGATCATGGCCAAGACCGGCCGCGACCCCAGCCAGCTCTTTGGCGAGCTCACCGCCGAGTTCGGCATGCCCCATTACGCGCGCATCGACGTTGCCGCCACCGGGCCGCAGAAGGCGATCCTGAAATCGGTCACGCCCGAGCAGCTCGGTCTGAAGGATCTCGCCGGCGATCCGGTGCGTGCGACGCTGAGCAAGGCGCCCGGCAACGGCCAGCCGTTCGGCGGCATCAAGGTCGAAACCGATTTCGGCTGGTTCGCCGCAAGGCCGTCCGGCACCGAGGACGTCTACAAGATCTACGCCGAGAGCTTCCGTAGCACCGAGCACCTGAAGCGGATTCAGGAAGAGGCCCAGGCCGGGCTGGCCAAGGTGTTCGGCGGGTAAAGCGCAAAGCAACTGAACAATTGCATATGAGCCCGGCCATGACGCCGCGGAGGCGCAGAACCTCAATCTCAAAAATGCCGTTCTGAGAGGTGCTGTATACACTGCAATAAGGAAAGGTAATATGATAAGGGGAATTTGGGACTTGAACGATTCATTCTCTCAGCTATTGTATACATAACGCATACATAAGCCGTGGGAGTGAGACCAATGCCAAAACCCTTCCCGATGAATGCCTGGTACGCCGCGGCCTGGGACGCCGAGGTGAAGGCGGCGCTGCTGCCGCGGACGATCTGCGGCAAGCATGTCGTGATGTATCGAAAGGCAGACGGTGCGGTGGCCGCGCTGGAGGATGCCTGCTGGCACCGCCTGGTGCCTTTGTCCAAGGGTCGGCTCGAAGGCGACACCGTCGTCTGCGGCTATCACGGCCTCAAGTTCAACGCGCAGGGCCGCTGCACCTTCATGCCCTCGCAGGAGACTATCAATCCGTCGGCCTGCGTCCGCGCCTATCCCGTGGTCGAGCGTCACCGCTACGTCTGGCTTTGGATGGGCGATCCTGCGCTGGCCGATCCCGCGCTGGTGCCGGACATGCACTGGAATCACGATCCGGCCTGGGCCGGGGACGGCAAGACCATTCACGTCAAATGCGACTACCGCCTCGTGCTCGATAATCTCATGGACCTAACCCACGAGACTTTCGTTCACGGCTCATCGATCGGCAACGAGGCGGTCGCCGAAGCTCCGTTCGACGTCACCCATGGCGAGAAGACGGTGACGGTGACGCGCTGGATGCGGAACATCGAGCCGCCGCCGTTCTGGGCCAGGCAGCTCGGCAAGCCCGGCCTCGTCGATCGCTGGCAGATCATCCGTTTCGAGGCCCCATGCACGATCGCGATCGACGTCGGCGTGGCACCTAGTGGCAGCGGCGCGCCGGAAGGCGACCGCTCGCAAGGCGTCAACGGTTTCGTGCTCAACACCATCACGCCGGAGACCGAGAAGACCTGCCACTATTTCTGGGCCTTCGTCCGCAACTACCGTATCGGCGAGCAGCGCATCACCACCGAGATCCGCGAGGGTGTCTCCGGCATCTTCCGCGAGGACGAGCTGATTCTGGAAGCACAGCAGCGCGCCATGGACGAGAACCCCGATCGCATCTTCTACAATCTCAACATCGACGCCGGCGCGATGTGGTCGCGCAAGCTGATCGACAAGATGATTGCCAGGGAGAATGCGCCGCAACACCTCCAGGCCGCGGAGTAGGAACATGGCGGAGCGCGAGGTCGACCGCTCTGTCTCGCAGACCGTGAAGGCGCAGCTCGCGCTGCGCGACCAGATCCTGTCGGGGGCGTTGCGCCCGGGCGAGCGCATCTCCGAGCTTCAGGCGGTGGAGACAACAGGCGCCTCGCGCACGCCGGTGCGCATGGCGCTGGTGCGGCTGGAGGAGGAGGGCCTCCTGGAGGCGATCCCCTCCGGCGGCTTCATGGTGAAGGCGTTTTCGGAACGCGACATTTCCGACTCCATCGAGCTGCGCGGCACGCTAGAAGGCCTGGCTGCGCGATTCGCCGCCGAACGCGGCGTCTCCGCGCGCGAACTGGAGCCGCTGAAGGAATGCCTTGCGGCGATCGACGAATTGCTCCGCCAGGTGCCGATATCGGTCGATGCCTTCTCGTCCTATGTCACGTTGAACGCGCGCTTCCACGCGGTGCTCACGGAGCTGTCGCGCAGCCCACCCCTGATCCGCCAGATCGACCGCGCTTCGGCGCTGCCGTTTGCCTCGCCCAGCGGCTTCGTGATGGCGCAATCGGCATTGCCCGAGGCGCAGCAGATCCTGATCATCGCCCAGGAGCATCATCGCGTCGTGATCGACGCCATCGAGAATCGCGAAGGCGCACGGGCCGAGGCCATCATGCGTGAGCATGCCCGGCTCGCGGTGCGAAACCTGCGGCTCGCGCTGCGCAACCGGACCCATCTCGACCTGTTGCCGGCGCTCGCGCTGATCAAGACCGCAACCGATTGAGGGCCGTCACCATGCGCTTCATCGAAACCTGGATTCCTGCAACGCTCGTCTCCACCCGCGACCTTGCGCCCGGAATCCGCGAGTTCCTGATCAGGCCGGATCAGCTCGACGTCACGGCCTATCCGGTCGGCAGCCACATCAATGTCAGCGTGACCATCGACGGCCTGCCCGAGACACGGTCCTATTCGCTGGTCGGCGAGGGCGCTTCGCACGGCTTCAGGATCGCGGTGCGCCGCGCCGAGGATTCCCGTGGCGGCTCGCGCTACATGTGGTCCTTGCAGCCGGGCGCGCGGCTCGACATCACCCAGCCCGCCTCGCTGCTCGCGGTCGACTGGACCCGCGCCAATTATTGCCTGATTGCCGGCGGCATCGGCATCACCCCGATCCTCGGCGCCGCGCAGGCGCTGGCGAGGCGCGGGGCAAACGTCATGCTGCACTATGCGGTGCGCTCGCGCCACGAAGCCGCCTATCTCGACGACCTCGCCGCGATGCTCGGCGACCGCCTCGTCGTTCATGTCAGCGACGAAGGCAGCCGGCTCGATCTCGACGCCCTGTTCGCCTCATTGCCGCAAGGAACGCTGGGCCTGTTTTGCGGCCCGATGCGGATGCTCGACGCCGCGCGTCATGCCTGGATCGGCGCCGGCCATCCGCTCCCCGATCTCCGCTACGAGACCTTCGGCTCCAGCGGCACGCTGCCGACCGAAACGTTTCGCGTGCGATTGAAGGACTCGAATATCGAGATCGAGATCCCGCGCGAGCGCTCGATGCTGGACGTGCTCAACGCCAGCGGCTTTGAGGTGATATCCGATTGCAAGCGCGGCGAATGCGGCCTCTGCGCCATCGACGTGGTCGACGTCGACGGCGAGATCGACCATCGCGACGTCTTCTTCAGCGACCACCAGAAGCAAGCCAACCAGAAGATCTGCGCCTGCGTCTCCCGCGCACGGGGTACGATCACCGTGGATACGTTGCTGCGCGCGGATGCGGTCTGAGGTGACTGCAGCGAGATCTATCTGACGGCATGGGCGGTGCCGCCGGCTCCACCTCTCCCGCTTGCGGGAGAGGTCGGCGCGAAGCGCCGGGTGAGGGTTCTCTCCTCTGGGGG
>NZ_RQIT01000011.1:0-202500 GCF_003837805.1 Bradyrhizobium sp. RP6
CGGGGTGGATGAGGCGCCCGTGTCGGGACGCGGGATCCACGTGGGAGATCGGCCTCAGATACTCAAATCAGTAGCAGGTACGAACGCGGCCGACGTACTGGCCGAAGGCGTTGTACTGGGCGACCCAGCCGCAGCGGTGATAGCCGTGATAATAGGGGTCGTTGCTGGCAGCGATCGTGGAGCCGACGACGGCGGCGGTGGCAATGCCGGCGCCCACACCCCAGACCCAGCCGGGCTGCTTGGCTTCGGCCTGCGAGGTGGTGGACACGATGCTGCCGGTGACGGCGAGGGCGGCGAGGGCTGCGGCGGCAATCTTGGTCTTGATCGACATGTGAAACTCCATCCGGGTTGAGGCGGTCCTTTGTGGCCCGTGTGCCCAGTTGGACGGGCGCTCCTCGCATCCGGTTCGAAGATCGCAAATGTTGCCGCGGAGATTCGATCTTTCCCGAATGAATCCAGGAGGATGTCGGCTAGCCGAGAGGGCCTTTGGCGAGCCTGTTCACGTCGAAGTTATCGACTTCGCTCAGCAGTTCGCAAAAGGCGCGCGCACCCTGATCGAGCAGCTGCTCCCCCTTCTCAGGGACTGCCAGCGTCGCATTGCCGACCGCGCCGCTGGGATTGAGATCCTGCGCCTGCCAGGCAAATGGCGCGGGGCGCTGCGTCGAGAGCCAGCGATACTGCTTCTCCATCGCGACGCTGCTCGCGGGGAAATCCGCGATCGCGTCTATGCGCACCTGGTCCGGATAGCGCGCCAGCATGATCGAGGTCTCGACCGCGCCGCCGTGAATGCCATGGCGCACTTCCTCGGCCGGGAACAGTCTGTCCGCGCCTGAGAGCCGCGACCATGACGTCGTCACCACGAACAGCTTGTGATGCGCGCGAAGGTCCTGCGCCACCAGCATCATCGCCGCGCTGTTGCCGCCATGGCTGGTGACGATGACGAGCTTCCTCACGCCACGGCGCGCAACGTCCTCGCCGATCCCTGTCCATTTCTTCAGCGCAATTTCGGTCGGCAGCGTCTGCGTGCCCGGATAGTCGATATGCTCGGTGGAGACCCCGACCGGCTCAACCGGAAGAAATCCGGCGGGAATGCTCTCAGGCAGCAGCTCGCGTACGCGCGCGAGATAGGCCCGCGCGATCAGCACGTCGGTCGTGAGCGGCAGATGCGGACCGTGCTGCTCGGTCGCCGCCAGCGGCAGCACCGCGATCCAGCGCGACACCTCCGCAGGCCCCGCATCGGCCCAGTCGATATCGATCCAGTCGCGGGAGAGCGTCTTCAAGGTTTCTTTGCCCGAATTTGTCACGTAATTTGGGGTATCAGGGGACACGGGCCTGGCCGGCTCGCGTCCCCTGATGTCATGCGGTTTTATCGCGTTGCCTTCACTTGAGCCAGACACGATTGGGCCAGCCACGATCGACGGAGTGCCATCATGACCCCCTCTCATCTGCGGCGAGCGTTAACGGCGGGCTTGCTGGCCGCTTTCGCCTCCCTTGCACCGGCGCGCGCCGAGACGCTCGACAAGGTCACCTTCGGCACCAACTGGGTCGCCGAGGCCGAGCATGGCGGCTTCTTCCAGGCGGTCGCCGACGGCACCTACAAGAAATACGGGCTCGACGTCACAATCGTCCCCGGCGGCCCCAACGAGAACAACCGCATGCTGCTGATCGCCGGCAAGATCGATTTCTTCATGGCCGCGAATACGCTGATGTCGTTCGACGCCGTCGCCAACAACGTCCCCGTCGTGACCATCGCCGCGATCTTCCAGAAGGATCCGCAGGTGATGCTGACGCATCCAGACGCCAAGGTCACGAAGATCGAGGATCTCAAGCCGCTGACGCTGTTCGTCTCCAAGGAGGGCATGACCAGCTACTTCCAGTGGCTGAAGTCAGAATATGGTTTCAGCGAGAAGAACGTCCGTCCCTACAATTTCAATCCGCAGCCCTTCATCGCCAATCCCAAGAGCGCCATGCAGGGTTACGTCACCTCCGAGCCTTTTGCGGTGGAGAAGGCCGCCGGCTTCAAGCCCAACGTGCTGCTGCTCGCCGACTACGGTTTCAACACCTATTCGACCCTGATCGAGACGCGCCGCGACATCATCGAGAAGAAGCCCGATCTGGTCCAGCGCTTCGTCGATGCCTCCATGATCGGCTGGTACAATTACATCTATCGCGAAAATTCCGCCGGAAATGCGCTGATCAAGAGCCTCAATCCGGAAATGACGGACGATCTGCTCGCCTATTCCGTCGCCAAGATGAAGGAACACGGCATCGTCGATTCCGGCGACAGCCTGAAGAACGGCATCGGCGCGATGAGCGACGAGCGCTACACCTCCTTCTTCAACAAGATGGTGAAGGCCGGCGTGGTGAAGGCGGATCTCGACTTCCGCAAGTCCTATACGCTGCGTTTCATCAACAAGGGCGTCGGCATCGAGCTGCGCCCGAACAAGCCGTAACGCATGCTGCGATTCGGCGAAGGTGGCTCGGCGGCCTACACCTCTCCCGAAGGGAGAGGTGTAGGCCGCCCTTGGCAGCCGTTCTTAAGAACGCCGAAGCAAAGCTTCGGCTATGTCGCATCGCCACATGCGATGCGGGTGCGGGGTTGCGCTCCCTCGTGGCCCCTGATCCCGCTCATCCGGCGCTGCGCGCCGACCTCTCCCCGATGGGGAGAGGTGAAGGGCGCCCGAAACGCTGCAGTCTTCAATCAATGACCGAGCCCAAGACCTCGTCTGCCGTCGAGGCCAGCCTGACGGCTCTTGCCGTCAGCCTGCGCGGCGTGACGAAGGCCTATGACAACGGCGTCACGGCACTCGGTCCGTTCGACCTTACTGTCCGCAAGGGCGAGTTCATCTCGTTGCTCGGCCCGTCCGGCTGCGGCAAGTCGACGGCGCTGCGCATCATCGCAGGGCTCAGTGCGCCGTCATCGGGCACTGTGCGGGTGGCACGTCACGAGGGCTCGGTGCAGCCGGGCCATCTTCGACCAGGGCACGGCATCGGCTTCGTGTTTCAGGAGCCGACCCTGATGCCCTGGACCAGCGTCCGTGAGAACGTGCGGCTGCCCTTGAGGCTCGCAGGCGTGCCGAAGGCGGACGCGCGCGCGCGTGCCGACGCGGCGCTCGCCAGCGTCGGGCTCGCCGATTTCGCCGATGCCTATCCGCGCGAGCTCTCCGGCGGCATGAAGATGCGGGTGTCGCTGGCGCGCGCGCTCGTCACCGATCCCGACATTCTGCTGATGGATGAGCCGTTCGCAGCGCTCGACGAGATCACGCGCTTCCGCCTCAACAACGATCTGCTCGTGCTGTGGCGCCGCCTTGGCAAGACCGTCATCTTCGTCACCCATTCGGTGTTCGAATCCGTCTATCTATCGCAGCGCGTGGTGGTGATGACGGCCCGGCCCGGCCGCATCCAGGCTGATATCCGCGTCGAGACGGTCGAGCCGCGCGGGGAGGAGTTTCGCACCTCGGCCGCCTATTCCGATTATTGCCGAAGAGTGTCGGCCGCGCTGGCCCCGTCGTATTCGGGACAGTCGACGTTATGAGCGCGCAAGCTCCCATCACCGTGAGATCGTCCGGCGCGCAGCGCGCGATGCGCTTCGTGCTGCCCGTCATCGTGTTCGCGGCCGGTCTCGTCGCCTGGGAACTCGTGGTCCGCATCAAGGGAATCCCGCCTTACGTGCTGCCGGCGCCGTCCGTCATCGTCCTGACGCTGATCAAGGACTGGACGGTGCTGTCACAATCGCTCGCCACCACGCTCCTGACCACGCTCGAGGGGTTCCTCGCCGCCAGCGTCGGCGGCATTGCGCTTGCGCTTGTGTTCAACCAGTCGAAATGGGTGGAATACTCGCTGTTCCCCTATGCCATCGTCCTGCAGGTGACGCCTGTGATCGCGATCGCGCCGCTGCTCCTGATCTACCTGGAGCAGCAGACCGCGGTCGTGGTCTGCGCCTTCATCGTCGCGTTTTTCCCGGTGCTGTCCAACACCACGCTCGGGCTGAATTCGGTGGATCGCAATCTCGCCGGCCTGTTCCAGCTCTATGGTGCCTCGCCGCCACAGACGCTGCGCCTTCTCAAGCTGCCCGCGGCACTGCCCTACATTCTCGGAGGCCTGCGCATCGCCGGCGGCCTGTCGCTGATCGGCGCGGTCGTGGCCGAGATCGCGGCGGGAACAGCGGGCGCCGGCTCCGGCCTCGCCTACAGAATCGCCGAGTCCGGCTATCGCTTGAACATACCCCGCATGTTCGCAGCGCTGCTTTTGCTGTCGCTGGCCGGGATTGTCATCTATGGGGTGCTGGCGCTAGTTTCCCATCTCGTTTTACGGCGCTGGCATGAGAGCGCGCTTGGAAAGGAAGACTGATGGCTGCCGGTTCGATTTCGTCCGAAAAGATCGACCTTCTGATCTATGGGCCGGTGCGGCCGATCCTCGAGAACGGCTTTTCCGATCATTTCGTCGTGCACAAGGCGGAGACGCGCGGCGATCTCGAGCGCCTGACGCCGGCGGTCCGCGACAAGATCCGCGGCGTCGCGGTGACCTATCACACCGTGCGCGCGGACAGGGATTCGCTGTCACAGCTGCCGAAGCTGGAGATGGTGGCGAGCTTCGGCGTCGGCTACGACCATGTCGACGCCAAATACGCGGCCGAGAACAATATCGTCGTCACCAACACGCCCGACGTGCTGACCGAGGAGGTCGCCGACGTCGCGATGGGTCTTCTGATCGCCACCTTGCGCGAGTTCATCAAGGCCGACCGTTACGTCCGCTCCGGCCTCTGGCAGACGCAGAACTATCCGCTCAGCGTCGGCTCGCTGCGCGACCGCAAGGTCGGCATCGTCGGCATGGGCCGGATCGGCCAGGCCATCGCGCGCCGTCTCGATGCCTCGCTGGTGCCGGTGGTCTACCACTCGCGCAATCCGTCCAAGGACGTCTCGTACAAGCATTACCCCGACCTGATCGAGATGGCGAAGGCGGTGGACACGCTGATGGTGATCGTGCCCGGCGGCGCCGCTACGAACAAGATGATCAATGCCGAGGTGCTGAAGGCGCTCGGCCCGCGCGGCGTGCTG
Organism: Bradyrhizobium sp. RP6; assembly: GCF_003837805.1. GTDB lineage: Bacteria > Pseudomonadota > Alphaproteobacteria > Rhizobiales > Xanthobacteraceae > Bradyrhizobium. Next base: position 5,058 of record NZ_RQIT01000011.1, read on the forward strand.
GTCAATGTCGCGCGTGGCTCGGTGGTGGACGAGCCGGCGCTGATCCAGGCGCTGAAATCAGGCACCATTCTCGCCGCCGGCCTCGACGTGTTCGCCGCCGAGCCGAACGTGCCTGACGAGCTCAAGACCATGCAGAACGTCGTGCTGCTGCCGCATATCGGTTCGGCCTCGGTGGTGACGCGCAACGCCATGGATCAGCTCGTGGTCGACAATCTCAAGGCCTGGTTCGCCGGCAAGGCGCCGCTGACGCCGGTTGCGGAAACGCCGGTCAAGGGGCGCTGATGAGAGCTCTTCGGGCCGTTGCATCCGCCGTCGCGGCCTCTTTGGCCGCGATCGGCGCCGTCGCGGCCTGCTTGACCCCGATCGGCATCGCGCATGCACAGGATGCGACCAGCCTGAAGAAGCAGATGCCCGGCCAGTGGGAGCTCTCGACCACCGAGCGCAGCAAGACCTGCGTCGTCACGCTGAAGAGCGATGCGGCGGCGCAAGGCTTCAAGCTGGAGCTGGAGCCGGCCTGCAAGACGGCGCTGCCTTTCACGAAAGACATCGTCGCCTGGAACGTCAGGGGCCTCGACATCGTCCGCCTGCAGGACGCGGCCGGCGAGGCCGTGATCGACTTCACGGAGGTCGAGGCCGGCATCTTCGAGGGCCTGCGGCAGGGCGAAGGCGTCTACATCCTGCAGGATCTCGCCGCCGCGCGTTCGATGGCAAAGTCGATGGACCAGATGATCGGCGACTGGTCGATGGTGCGCGGCAACGGCCAGCCGGTCTGCGGGCTGACTCTGACCAACACCGAAGCGGACCCGGACAATTTCCAGGTCTTCCTCAAGCCGAGATGCGACGCGGTGATTGCGCAGTTCAATCCGACGCAATGGCGTCTCGAGCGCGGCCAGATCATCCTGATGTCGAAATCGGGTGAGGCCTGGCAGTTCGAGGCCGACGACCACGCGCAGTGGCGTCGTGTCCCCGACACCGCCGATCCCCTGATCATGCTTCGTCAATAGGCGCCGCGGGCGTACCCGGCCTGCATGTTTCGCCCGGCGATGCGAAGCATCGTCCGGAGACGCCCGCTTTGGCGGCTCCTCACCATGAGTGTCTGATATCTTGCCGCGTAACGCGACCTCATCCTGAGGGCCCGCCGGAGACGGGCGTCTCGAAGGATGGCCGCAGGTTACGTCGTCAGCTTCGGCGGCGGCGCGGTGCCTTGCGCCCATTTCTCCATCTTGCCGAGCACGCCCCAGACGGCGAGCGCGAGCGAGATCGGCATCGCGAACTGGCTGAGGCCGGGCACGGCAGTCACGATCGTTCCGAGCAGTCCGGCAAGCCCGCCTGCATTGGGGCTTGCCGTCACCGACGAGAGCAGCGCGGTGAGCAGCGAGCCGCCGATACCGAGCGCGGTCTTCTTGCCGTCGAGCAGCTTGCCGATGGTCTCGCCGAGTGCGCCGTTGACCTGGCCCAGCATGGGCTTGCCGCCGCCCGTGTTGAGCAGGGTGCTGAGCAGGTCGACGACCTGCTTCAGCTGATCGACGGGGGCGGGGCTCGTCGGGGTGACTGGTGCGGGCACGGGCGCCTTCTTGTTGATGAGGGAGAAAAGCCGTTCGAACAGGCTGAGCGGGTCGTTCGTGGCAGGCAATGTGTTGCTCGGCACGACCGCTGGCAGCGTCGCGCCGCCGGCTGACGGTCGCAGCAATTGCGCGAGGTCCTCCAGCCGCTTCAGGATCTGCGACAGGTCGATCGCCTGCACTGGGCCTCCAGACTGCGTCGCGCGCGTGATCGCGGCGACCGTGGCCGCATCGAGAAGCCCGGTATCCCTCAGGCCGTTCTGTTGCTGAAACTGCGAGACGGCGGCCCTGGTCTTTGGTCCGCTGATGCCGTCCTCGGCGAGCGGCGGATTGGTGCCGAGCGTGTTGAGCGCCTGCTGCATGAGGGTGACCGTCGAGGCCAGCTCGTCCTCGGGCTCGGTGCGGCCGGCGAACTGCGGGCTGCCGTCGATCGTGATCGAGGAATCGAGAGACATCATCGCATGCAGGATCACCGCCGTGCCGAGCTGCGAATCGACGTGACTGGCGTCGAACACATGGTCACGGACGTACTTTCCCGCCCTTGCCTCTGGCGGGCCGTACAGCGTCGAGCCGCCATAGAGATAGGGCGAATTGACGCTCTTGGCCTGGTAGCCGAAGCCGTTGAACGCCTCGAGCCGGAACAGCATCCGCGCGATGCCCCAATCGTGCGCGCCAATGAAGTTCTGGATTCTGAACGCGTCCACGGCGCCGTCCACGAACGTGCCGAATGGTCCGCGCCCTTTCGGAACGATCGTCGTCACGCGGTGGAGTGACTGGCCGTTGCCGAGATAGGTGTCGAAATCGAAGTTGGATTCGCGGTAGTGGCAGAGCGCGGCAAAGTACCACGGAACGCCCGTCAACCGCTCGATCTGCTGGTATGTCGCCTTGCCGTTGAGAGCCTTGCGGGCCACGGCGTTCACCTCGGCGAGGCGTTCCGGCCGGATCTCGAGACCGGCCCAATTCCGCTCATACTGGTTCTTCAGATTCTCGAATGAAATCATTTTTCGCTCCCGCAAATTGAATGAATTCTCGACTCTTCGTGCAAGCCGAAGTGAACCGGCTGCCGTGATCGCCGTGACTGCAGCGTGAACTCCGAGAATCTGGCAGTCCGCCGGCCCGGCGTATGTGAAATGGCTTACAGCGCCGATGTAAAATCACCGGTAGAACATCAACCGCGGTGCGACCGCCGTTGCGGGAACCGGCACGGCTCTCCATCCGTTAACAATGAGACGGTCCGGCAAGGAGTCCTGCATGGCCAAGCGCGTCCTCGCGATCGGTATCGAACCCGGCAATGCGGACTACAGCGCGCTTCAGGTCACGCCGGAGCTCGTGCGCGGCTATATCGAGGCGCAGCTGTTGCGCCTGCGCGATCTCGGCTTTGATGTCACGAGCTGCCTGATCGATCTCGACGCGACAGCAGAAGCCGCCGTTACGGCGGCGCTGCAGGATGAGAGCTTCGACTGCATCGTCATCGGCGCCGGCCTGCGCGAGCCGAAGGAGCGCCTCGTGCTGTTCGAGAAGGTTCTCAACCTCGTTCACCGCATGGCGCCGGATGCTGCGATCTGCTTCAACACAACGCCTGCAGACACGGTCGAAGCGGTGCAGCGCTGGGTGGAGCCCTAACTGGACGGACTCGGGCAGGCCAAAAATCGCCGATTATGGAGTTTTGTCGGATTTCGAACTTTTTCTCCGTCTGAGCGACCAAGACAGATTGGTTCATACTCGATAGGGCTTTGACATGAAATCCGTTGCCCTTGCTTTTTCGTGCCTTTTGCTTTTCGCGATGCCCGCCAGCGCCAATGACAGCCGCACCTTCAATGCGATGGTAGCGTTGGCCAATCGCGGAGATGCCGAAGCGCAATATCATGTCGGCATGATGCACAATAACGGCATCGGCACACCGCAGGATCGCAGCCAGGCATTCGAGTGGTTTCAAAAATCGGCTGCGGCCAATGATCCGCTCGGAGCCTATAAGCTCGGCTGCTATTATGACGGGCAAGGCGTCGGCGTCGTCGCAACGGATCCGGATCAGGCATTGAAGTACAAGCTTGTTGCCGCCAAGGCCGGTTACGCGCGTGCCCAGCACGACGTCGCTCTCATGTATGACCGGCAAGGGAATTCGGAAGAAGCGCTGAAATGGTGGTAGAAGGCAGGCGACCAGGGCCTCCCTAGCGCCCTCTTCAGCCTGTCCCGGGTGTACTCCGCAGGAAAGGGCACGCCGAGGGATCTGTCCCTGTCGTATGCCTATTTCAAGCTCTCGAAGGTGGCGCCGGCCAAGAATGTCACCGAGATGGCTTCCATGTTGTCCAAGCCGGAACTGGAGAATGCAGAAAGGCTGGTCGCTGCATGGAAGCCGCAACCGACCGCTCTGACGCTCAAGGCATTCGCCGGCATCACAGCCGCGGAAGACCACTTGAACGCTGCCAAGAACCAAGCGTTCTGACTTGGCCTAGATCAACCGCAGCCCACGCAGGCTCGCGTGGCCACTCTTGCCGACGATGATGTGGTCGTGCACGGCGATCCCGAGCGGCTTTGCGATATCGATGATCGCCTTCGTCATCTGGATGTCGGCCTGCGAGGGTGACGGATCGCCCGAGGGGTGGTTGTGCACCAGGATCAGCGCGGTCGCGGAGAGCTCGAGCGCGCGCTTGATCACCTCGCGCGGATAGACCGGCGTGTGGTCGACCGTGCCGGTCTGCTGCACCTCGTCGGCGATCAGCTGGCTGCGCTTGTCGAGAAAGAGCAGGCGGAATTGCTCCTTGTCGGCAAACGCCATGCTGGCGCGGCAATAGTCGATCACCTCGTTCCAGGACGACAGCGCATTGCGGCTGTTGACCCCGCCCTTGGCGACGCGATGCGCCGCCGCGGCGATCAGCTTCAGCTGGTTGATCGCGGATTCGCCGATACCGTCGACCTCGCGCAGCCGCGCCACCGGCGCATGCACGACCTCGGCGAAGGAGCCGAACGTCTTGATCAGTGTCTTCGCCAGCGGCTTGGTGTCGCGCCGCGGCAGCGCCGGAAACAGCGCCATCTCGAGCAGCTCGTAGTCGGTGAGCGCATCCGCGCCGGCACTGTAGAAGCGCTCGCGCAGCCGCTCGCGATGGCCGTGATAGTGCGGCGCGTCCTCAGGATTGCTCTTGTCGTGGTCCGGCTTGGCGGGCATCGGCTGCCAGCATTGCCCCGTCGGGGGAATTTTTCAATCGGCAATTGTAGTCACCTCATGGCTTCCGCATGGGTGTGGTCACCGCTATGACTCCCATGATGATGAGCGTCATGCCGGCTAGCATCGACCAGGTGAAGCTCTCGCCAAGGAGCGTGGTCCCGAGTGCCACGGCGAAGCCCGCGCGCAGATAGCTGCCGCTCGTCGTGCCGAGCGGGCCCAGCGTGCGGATCAGGCGGAAATAGATCACCATTGCCAGCGCAGTGCAGACGATCGAAAGGCCAAGCACCGCCGCGATCGCCGGTCTCGTCGGCGCCAGCGTCCAGGGCCGGTCGAGGACAGCGGCTATGGGCAGCATCAGGGCCGCGGCGCAGCTCATCGCGCCGGCTGCCGCGACGATCGCGGGAAGGCTCGCGAACCGCTGCCCCCAGATCGGCGCGAGCGCGTAGCAGAAGCTTGCAGCGAGGATGGCTGCCTGTGCCAGCGGCGCAGCGGTGGCTCTCCCCGAGAGCGCGTTGACCCCCATGGTCATGGCAACGCCTGCAAGGCCGAGAGCGACACCGATGATCTTTCGGCCGCCGATCGCCTGTCGTCCGCGCCCGGTCGTCATCGCGATCGCAAGCACGAATATCGGCGGGGTCGCATTGAGCACGCCCGCGAGGCCGCTTGTGATATGCGCCTCGCCCCAGCTGATCAGGGTGAACGGCAGCGCGCTCTGCAACAGCCCTTGCACGACGAAAGCGGCCCAGACCGCCCCCTGGCGCGGCAGGGCGTGTCCCCGCGCGAGCGTGATCGGGATCAGGAGAACGGCCGCGATCGTCACCCGTGCGGCGACCATCGTGAACGGCGGAATCGTCGGGATCGCAATCTTGATGAGCGTGAACGAGCCGCCCCAGATCAGGGAGAGAAGCAGCAGGAGCCCGATCTCGAATGCGAGACGGGTCTGCCCTGACGTCGTCTGTTGCGCCTGTATGCTCATGCGATCTGCTCCGGGATCTGTCAACACCATGATCGGGAGCGGCGATGCGGGCTGGCTGAATTCGGACCTCATCGCCCGGTCGAGTCCGATTTCAGCTACTCGGCGGCCGGCCTTGAAATTATGATTTCGCCATGACGACAGGCTCTGCGCATCGGCAAACGCTGCCACCGCATCTCGATTGGGAAACCTGCGACCGGGCGCGGCTCGCGCGGGCGCGCGCCTTCGACGGCCTGTTCTTCTCCGGCGTCCGCTCGACGCGGATCTATTGCCGGCCGGTGTGTCCGGTTCGGCCGGCGCGCTCGGAGAACGTCACCTTCTATGCGACCGCGGCGGCCGCCGAGCGGGCGGGCTTTCGCCCGTGCCTGCGCTGCCGGCCGGAAGCTGCGCCCGGCTCGCCGGCCTGGATGGGAACGGCCACCACCGTCGCGCGCGGCATGCGGCTGATCCACGACGGTTTTCTGGATCGGGCGTCGATGACGGATCTCGCCGATGCGCTTGGCGTCGGGCCGCGCCATCTCCTGCGTCTTTTCATGCGTCATGCCGGGGCGAGCCCCAGCGAGATCGCGGCAACGCGGCGCGTGCAGGAAGCCAAGCGTCTGATCGACCAGACCGACATGACGTTGGCGGAGATCGCCTTCGCCGCGGGATTCCGCAGCGTTCGGCGCTTCAACGACGCGTTCGTCGCGACCTACAAGAGGACGCCATCATCATTCCGCCGCCGGCGATAGGGCGGTCCGAAGCACCGAACTACGATGCGCAATTGCGCACCTGAGAATCTCGAGATTCCGGGCTCGCGACTTCGTCACGCCCCGGAATGACGACGGAGAAGGAATGGTGTCGGCAATCACCCGATCTGCTTCTCGCCGTGCCGCTCCGACAGCGTGAAGATCTCGACGCCCGTCGCGGTGACGCCGACCGAGTGCTCGAACTGCGCCGACAGCGAGCGGTCGCGGGTGACCGCGGTCCAGCCGTCGGAGAGAATCTTCACATGCGGCTTGCCGAGATTGATCATCGGCTCGATGGTGAAGAACATGCCGGGCTTGAGCTGGACGCCCTCGCCGGGCCGGCCGACATGGATGATGTTCGGCTCGTCGTGGAACATGCGCCCGAGGCCGTGGCCGCAGAAATCGCGCACCACGCTCATGCCCTGCGGCTCCACGAAGCTCTGGATGGCGTGGCCGATGTCGCCGGTGGTGGCGCCGGGCTTCACGGCGGCGATGCCGCGCATCATCGCTTCATAGGTGACTTCGATCAGCCGCTCGGCCTTGCGCGCGATCGGGCCGATCGCATACATCCGGCTGGAATCGCCATACCAGCCGTCGACGATGAAGGTGACGTCGATGTTGACGATGTCGCCTTCCTTCAGCGGACGGTCGCCGGGCATGCCGTGGCAGACCACGTGGTTGAGCGAGGTGCAAGTCGAGTAGCGGTAGCCGCGATACATCAGCGTCGCCGGATAGGCGCCATGGCTGAAGGCGAAGTCGCGGACAAATTCGTCGATTCTGGAGGTCGGCACGCCCGGCCCGACGATGTCAGTGAGCTCGTCGAGGCATTTTGCCACCAGCGCGCCCGCCTTGCGCATGCCGGCGAAGGCGCTCGGTCCATGCAGCTTGATCTGTCCGGTCTTGCGCAGGGAGGTATCGGTGGCTTCGACGTAGCTCATGCGGATGCGGTCTTCCTCGATGTCGGTGGAAAGGCTTGATTTCAGGCCCCAATTTAATGATTGGCGGCCTTCATGCAAGCCGAGCCTACCGGCCCTGGGTGCGAAAGCGTCCTAATTCGGGACTTCCACGGCGGTTTCTACCGGCAGGGCGCCGCCGCGGATGCGGATTTCACGGACGGGGTAGGGAACCCGGATGCCCTCGCGCTTGAACGCATCCCACAGCTCCAGCATCACGTCGCTCTTGACCTTGTCCATGCCGTCGGGGTCCGCGATCCAGAAGGTCAGCGAGAACTTCATCCCGGCTTCCGCGAACTCGGTCAGGACGCAGGTCGGCGGCTTGCCCTTCTGCGCGCGCGGATGGGCGGCGGCGGTCTCGGCGGCGAGCGTGCAGACAAGACGGGGGTCGGCATCGTAATTGGTGCCGAAGGCGATCTTCACCAGCGTGTTCTTGTCGGTATAGGTCCAGTTGACGACCTTCTGCGTCACCAGGTCCTCGTTCGGCACCAGGAATTCGCGGCCGTCGCCGGCGGCGACGGAAATATAGCGCGTCTTCATCGCGCTGATCCGTCCGGTGTTGTCGCCGATGGTGACGAGATCGCCGGGCTTCACCGACTTGTCGGCGAGCAGGATGATGCCCGAGATGAAATTGGCCACGATCTTCTGCAGGCCGATACCGATGCCGACGCCGACCGCGCCGGAGAACACCGCGAGCGCCGACAGGTCGATCCCGACGGCACCGAGCGCAATGACGATTGCGATGGCAAGAAGCCCGATGCGGATGATCTTCACCAGCAGCACCTGCACCGACGGCGTCAGATCGGTGGTCGCGTTGATCCGGCTCTCGGCAAAGTTGCTCGCGATGTTGGTGGCCCAGAGTGCGATGAGGAGGAGCGCACCGGCCTTGAGTGCCAGCAGTGGGGTCAGCCTGAGGCCGCCGAGCACGATCGCGAAGGAATCGAGCACGTCGACCGTCGCGTCGAGCTGGCCGAGGATGGAGAGCGCGGCGACGAGCCACGCCGTGATCGACACCAGCTTGACGATGAAGGCGTTGCGCAGCACCGAGGTCACGAGCCGGATCACGAGCCAGGCGAAGCCCAGCTTGGCCGCGACCATCAAGAGATAGCTGCGGCTCGGCCAGGTCGCGTGGTACATCACCACGCGCGAGATGATCACGAGCAGCGTGAACACCGCCGTCGAGGCGCTGGAGACCATCACCCGGGCGAAGTGGCGGAGCGGCAGCGGCCAGCGCATCGCCAGCGAGGTCATGTCGACGCGGCTGCGAATCGCGGCCTCCGCGGCATAGGCGATGCCGGCCGCGGCCAGGATCAGACCGAATTGCAGGTAGAACCAGGGTGAGGAGATTTCCGCCCCGACGCTGCGTGCGGTCGTCTGCACGAACTCCATGAAGTCTTTGAGGTCCATGTCCATCGGTCTCGTCGGCACGCGGGGCGAATTGATTCGGGGAGCCTGAGAATCCCATATAGGGCGCGGCCGGCCATCGATACACCGCGAAGTGAAGCGCGTTAAGGCCGTAAAATGCGGCCAGATCGCCGCGAGCCGCAGAAAATGGGTTGGCGCGCGAGTCCGCCGACGATAAGGATGCAATTCCAGCGATTTGTACCCGGAAGGTGGATGGCCTCCCTCGACTCCGTCAGTCTCGCCATATTACTCGGCGCCGTCCTCGTCATGGCCGGCATCCTCTCAAGCTTGCTCGCGCTGCGCTTCGGCGCGCCCCTGCTGCTCGTCTTTCTTGCGATCGGCATGCTCGCCGGCGATTCCGGCCCTGGCCAGCTCCAGTTCGACGACGTCCGCACCACCTATCTGGTCGGCTCCGTCGCGCTCGCCCTGATCCTGTTCGATGGCGGCCTGCGCACGCGCTTTGCCAGCATCCGCACCGTGCTCGCGCCGTCCGTGGTGCTCGCGACCGCCGGCGTGCTGCTGACCGCGCTGATCACGGCGCCATTCGCGAAATACGCGCTCGACCTGAACTGGACGGAGTCGCTGCTGGTCGGCGCCGTGGTGGCCTCGACCGACGCGGCCGCCGTGTTCCTCTTGGTGCACACCCAGGGCCTGCGTCTGCGCCCGCGCGTCGGCGCGACGCTGGAGGCGGAATCCGGCACCAACGATCCCTTCGCGATCTTCCTCACGCTCATGCTGGTGGAATACATCTCGATCGGCTCGAGCTCGCCCGGCCACGTGCTGGTGGAGTTCGTTCAGGAGGCGGTCCTTGGCGCCATCGTCGGTGTCATCGGCGGACGCCTGGTCGTGATCGCTCTCAACCAGGTGGCGCTGCCGCAGGGCCTGCACGCCCCGTTCGTGACCACGGGCGCGCTCGTGATCTTCGGCGGTTCGCAGATCATGCACGCCTCCGGCTTCCTCGCGGTCTATCTCGCCGGCATCATCATCGGCAACCGGCCGACGCGCGCGCATAATTCGGTGGTGACCTTCCTCGATGCGGCGACCTGGCTGGCGCAGATCGTGATGTTCGTGCTGCTCGGCCTCTTGGTCTCGCCGAGCCGGCTCGGCACCACCGTGTTGCCGGCCATCGCCGTTGCGCTCGTGCTGATGCTGGTGGCGCGGCCGCTCGCGGTGTTCGTGTGCCTTTCGCCGTTCCGCTTCAACTGGCGCGAGAAGATCTTCATCGCCTGGACGGGCTTGCGCGGTGCGGTCGCGATCTTCCTGGCCTCGATCCCGATGCTGGTCGGGCTGCCGAAGGCCTATCTCTATTTCGACGTCGCCTTCGTCGTCGTCATCATCTCGCTCCTGCTGCAGGGCTGGACGCTGGCGCCTGCCGCCCGCAAGCTGCACGTGGCGCTGCCGCGCGCAGAGCGCGGCCCGCGGCGCGTCGAACTCGACCTGCCCGGCCAGCTCGAGCAGCAGCTGGTCGGCTACCCGGTGCGGCCCAAGAGCCTGTATTTCCGCCGCGGCCTGATCCCGTCCTGGTCCAAGCCGACGCTGGTGATCCGCAACGAGAACATCCTGACGCCGGTGGAAGCCGACCCGATTGCGCCCGGCGACTACATCTATCTGCTGGCCCCGCCGGAAAAGGCCGAGTCGCTCGACCGCTTCTTCGTCGACATGCAACCGGGCACGGCGCCGGATCCGCATCTGCTCGGCGACTTCATGGTTTCCGGCGAGCACACGCTCGCCGAGCTCGCCGAGATCTACGGCGTCAAGGTCGGTGAAGACGAAGGCAAGCTGACCCTGGCCGACTATTTCGACGTCCATCTCGACCGCGCGCCGAAGGAGGGCGCCGAGCTCGCCCTGGACGAGATCGTCCTCGTCGCGCGCTCGATCTCCGGCGGCCGCGTCAATCTCGTCGGCTTGCGTCTGCCGGAAGAAGACGAGACGCCCGAGCCGCTGACGCGCGCGCAGGCGCTGCGGAAGAAGCTCGCGGAGCTGTGGACCTCGGTGGCGGGGGTATAGACGCTCTCGTGTCCCGGACGCGGTGCAGCGTGAAACTCTGCTCCGCAGAGCTGGGACCCATGACTGTGGGCCCCGGCTCTGCAACGCATCACTTCGTGCTGCGTCGCGTTCGGGCACGCGAGTTAACCGCACGTCGCTCTGTAGATGTTGGCGCACCTTTCACTAGACAACCGCCACCAAATCGCCGCAACCGCTGAAGATTCGCGCAGCCTCGTGACTGCGGAACCCGGAACGCTCCGCGGCGCCGCTCGTTTTCCGCGTGACAATCACCGTTTTTGACAGGAGCAGTTCCATGCGCAGATTCATCTTGCCCGCCATCGTCGCCATCGGCCTCGGCGCAGCGGCGCCGGCGATGGCCTATGACACCGGCGATCAGATCTCGATGCAGGTCGCGCTCGACGTCGCGAGCGATCTCGGCGTTGTGACGGTCTCGCACACGAATTTCCTTGGCGATGAATGGGAGATCGAGGGTCGGGACCGTGCGGGCCGCTGGATGGAAGTCGACGTCGATGCCCGAACGGGCGAGGTTCGCAATGTCGATCGCGGCTGGTAGCTGAAAAGGAGCACGGTGGCCGGATGGAGCGCAGCAGCGAAATCCGGGCTACCGCCGCCTCACGTCAGCACCTTCACTCCGCCGAACGACGTCACGCGGCCCTGCTTCAGCAGGACGATCTGCGTCGCGAGCTGGCGCAGCTCGGCGCCGTCGTGGCTGACATAGACCATCGGCACGTTGGCTTCATCCCGCAGCCGCACCAGATAGGGCAGGATCTCGAGCTTGCGGCCCTCGTCGAGCGCGCCGAGCGGCTCGTCGAGCAGCAGCAGCCGCGGCTTCGACAACAGCGCGCGTCCGAGCGCGACGCGCTGGCGCTCGCCGCCCGAGAGCTTGCCGGGACGGCGATCGAGCAGCGCACCGATGTCGAGCAGGTCGATGATGCGCTTGTGCTGGAAGGGATCGGGCGGCAGGCGGTTCATCCGCCGTCCATAGTCGAGATTCTGCGCGACGTTGAGATGCGGAAACAGCCGCGCGTCCTGGAACACATAGCCGATGCGGCGGCGCCAGGCCGGGACATGGATGCCGGCCGCGGTGTCGTCGACGGTTTCGCCGTCGATCACGATGGTGCCGCGGTCGGGCCGCAACAGTCCTGCAATCATGTTGACCAGTGACGTCTTGCCGGCGCCCGAGGCGCCGAACAGGCCGATGGCACGGCCTTCGCTGGCGAAGGAAGCATGCAGCGAGAATTCGCCAAGCTGCTTTTCGATGTCGACGCGCAGCATGTTCAGTTTCCGTGCAGGCGCGCGGTGGCGCGGCGGGCGAACCACTCGGCGGCGATCAATGCGCCCAGCGCCAGCACGATCGAGACGATCACCAGCCGTCCCGCCGCGGCATCGCCGTCCGGCGTCTGGATCAGCGAATAGATCGCCGAGGAGATCGTCTGGGTCTCGCCGGGAATGTTGGAGACGAAGGTGATCGTCGCGCCGAACTCGCCGATCGCCTTGGCGAAGCCGAGAACCATGCCGGCGAGCACGCCGGGCAGCGCCAGCGGCAGCGTCACCGTAAAGAACACTTTCCACGGTGCGGCGCCGAGTGTCTCGGCGGCCTGTTCGAGCCGGCGATCGATGGCCTCGATCGACAGCCGCATCGGGCGCACCAGCAGCGGAAACGACATCACGCCGCAGGCCAGCGCCGCGCCGGTCCAGCGGAATGAAAAGACGATGCCGAGATGGTCGGCGAGGAAGCCGCCGACGAGGCCGCGGCGGCCGAACGTCAGCAGGAGCAGATAGCCGGTGACGACGGGCGGCAGCACCAGAGGCAGATGCACGATGGCGTCGAGCAGCGATTTGCCCCAGAAATCACGCCGCGCGAGCAGCCACGCCAACGCGATGCCGAACGGCGTCGCCACCAGCGTTGCAATGATGGCGACCCTGAGCGAGAGCAGGATCGCCGTCCATTCAGCAGGAGAAATCTCGGACATCAAGCCGCAGGCATCAAGTCGTGGGACTGACCAGGAACCTGAAGCCGTACTTTTCAAAAATGGACTTGGCCGCCGAGGAGCGCAGGAAGGCCAGATAGCCGCTGGTCTCACCCTTCGCGGTCTTGGTCGCGGCGACGGGATAGACGATCGCGGGATGCGAAGCCGCCGGGAAGGTGCCGATGGTCTTCACGCCGGGCTCGACCTTGGCATCGGTCGCGTAGACGATGCCGAGACTGGCTTCGCCGCGGGCGACCAGCGTCAGCGCGGCGCGGACGCTCTCGGTCATGGCGAATTTCGGCTCCGCGGCCTGCCAGGCGCCGAGCTTCTCCAGCGCGGCCCTGGCATATTTGCCGACTGGCACGGACTTCACGTCGCCGGTCGCGATCCTGCCGTTGCCGGCGAGCTTGGCGAGATCGAAGCCTTGCGCGATGTTGACGTCGTCGATCCTGGCATCCTTCGGCGCGATCAGCACGATGCTGTTGCCGAGCAGGTTGACTCTGGAAGGTTCGTTGATGGTCTTCTTGGCGATCGCGTAGTCCATCCAGTCGGTATCGGCCGAGACGAACACGTCGGCCGGCGCGCCCTGCTCGATCTGCTTGGCGAGCACCGAGCTTGCGGCATAGCTGACGCTGAACTTGATGCCGGTCTTGGCGGTGTAGGCGGCGTCGATCTCGTCCAGCGCGTTCTTCATCGAGGCGGCGGCGAACACGGTGATGGTCTTGTCCTCGGCGGCGGCGGGCGAGAGGGCCGCGCCAGCGAGGATCATGAAGGCAGTGAAAAGTCCTGAAATGCGTAACATGGGGAGCGCTCCGTGCGAGTCCGCGCGCGCAAGATGCACGCGCAAGTCCGGCGTTGGGTGGGTCGATGCGACGGGTGGAAGCGCTGCTCCACGCGGCCCGGCAGCGGCTTACGACCGGCAGGGATATCGCTCCAGGCAAACATAGCAGGCCGAGGCGTCAGGTCAAAGGGCGACCGTTTGGTCAGTTTAACGGCGCCTATTGCGCCGGCAGGATTGCGATCGAGACCGAATTGTCCCTGGCGCCGCTGACCTGGAGCAGAAAGGGTTGCGCCGAAAGCTGGTATTTTATGATCTTGCGGATGCCCTCGCAATCGGTCGCGCCGCTGAAGGCCACGGGCTTGAGGGCATGCCCATCCTGGACCACGTCGACCCAGGCGCCAGTGGACAGGCTGATCGTGTAGAGCCCGGCCTTGGCGGATTTGACGCTGGTGAATCCGGCAAAGGTGCCGTCCTTTGGCGCGCGCTCTGGCCTCATCGGCAGCCTTGCTTCACTCGGGACAACCAACTCCAGCGTGACGGCCGAGGACGGCAATGCCGCCTGCTCGCTTCCCGAGGCGAGCCTGGTGCGGTCCGGTGCCATGAGCGCGGCGCGCTCGCGCTCGATCGGCCATTTGAACTTGTCGCAGCCGCTGGGCTCCTCGGCGGCAAAAGCGGAAGTCGCGCTGATTGTGAGCGCAGTGAGGAAGATGAGGGCGCGCATGTGAAATCCCATCGTTGGCCACGCGACCGGCGCGAGGCTTGCAGTCAGGCTTGTCAAAAGATGGGATGCACATCCCCAGATGCCGCGGGCTTACGGCTCGGCGGCAGCACGATCCTAACGCATGATGACGACGCGAACCAACCAACGAGTTCGTCATCCGGGGGGCTCGCTTCGCGGCCCGGGACGACGGCGGTGGATGAGGCGGCGGCGCAGCTTACGGCTTCGCGTCGCCTGCGTGCAGCACCGCCTTGCAGGCCGCGGGCATCTGCGCCAGCGTCATCGGCGGCTTCGGCTTTGGCGGCTCCGGCGGCGGTTTGGGGTGCAGCACCGCGTCGGAGAACCAGTAGGCGAGATCGGCGGGTTTGCAGCCTTCGTCCTCGGCCTGTGACGGCTGGCCCTCGCATTCGCCGGCCCCCGGCGGGCAGCGCATGCGGATGTGGAAGTGGTAGTCGTGGCCCCACCATGGCCGGATCTTCGACAGCCAGGCGCGATCGCCCTTGGCTTCGCGGCACAACGCCTTCTTGATCGCGGCGTTGACGAAGATGCGCTGCACGGCGGGCTCCCGCGCCGCATCGCGCAGCACCAGCACATGGCCAGGCGTGAACACCTTGGGATCGACGTCGAGCCGGTCCTGGCGCACCATCATCACGGCCGACATGTCCTCGCGCTCCTCGCGCGAGAGCCGGCGGTTCGGCATCGGGGTCAGCCAGATGTCCGCATCGAGGCCGATCTGGTGGCTGGCATGGCCGGACAGCGCCGGCCCGCCGCGCGGCTGGGCGATGTCGCCGACCAGGATGCCGGGCCATCCCGCGTCCTTGTGCGCTTTCGCCGCGAGCCGCTTGATCAGTGCGATCATGTCCGGGTGGCCGTAGCTGCGATTGCGCGACAGCCGCATCACCTGCCAATAGTCCCCGTTGACCGGAATCTGCTCCGCGCCGCCGATGCAGCCCTTGGCGTATGAGCCGATGACATGGGCCGGCCCTTTCGACGGCAGCAGCTTTCGCGCGAACAGTTCCTTGGCGGCGAGATCGGGGTCGTTCGGATTGGCGAGCGGCGGCAGCGGCTTCGGGTTGATGCTGCCCTTGTCCTGGGCCAGCGCACCGCTGGCAGCAAGGAGAGCAAGCGAGAGCAGGAGGAGTGTGATGCTGCGGCGACTCATGCTGACGTCCTTATAGCCCAATGCGGCATCAGGGTTAAGAACGAGGCATTGAGCGGATCGCAACATCACGGCGCACGGGCCCCAAATCGCGTCTCAAATTGCCGCTTCTTAACGCCGCAATAACCGTATCCCGCATTGACCAAAATTCGTGCGCGGAGGGAGGAATATCCGCGGACCGCATGCAATCGCGTGGCGATTTCGGAACGGATTTAAGCGCGCGCGCAATTTTGCGCCGGGTCGCCCATTGATTGCGGAGCCGGACTGAGTGCGACCGTGCTTGCCGCCGCAGCCGCGCCGCGCAAAGAGGCAGCAGGCTCCGCCTCGCGCGGACCGCGGCCGGGGCAAGATTACTTTTTTTTCAGACACTTGCCTCAAGACTTGCGGCCGCCGGAACGACTGGGACGAGTGAAGTTGAGTTTGGGGTCTCGAAGAACAAAAAAGCGAAAGCAAAACGTGCCTGCCCGCGCCGGCAGAAAGGCGCGCAAGCCGCGTTTCGCGTGCGCGACCCGAGACCTTGTCGAGCGCGACGAAGTCCTGCGCAGCCGCGCCGAGGCAGAAGCCGCGATTGCGGAAGCGCGCAAATCCCATGAACGCCTGCGCCAGGCCATCGATATCCTGCCGCAGGGCATCGTGTTCCTCGATGCCGAAGGCCGCTACGTCCTCTGGAACAAGAAATACGCCGAGATCTACAGCAAGACCGCCGATCTGTTCGAGGAAGGCGCGCGCCTCGAAGACACGCTGCGCATCGGCGTCGCCCGCGGCGACTATCCCGAGGCCATCGGCCATGAGGACGAGTGGATCGCCGAACGTCTGCAAAAGCTCTATCAGCCCGGTGCGCGCCACGAGCAGAGGCTGTCGGACGGCCGCGTCATCCTGATCGACGAACGCCTGACCGACGATGGAGGCGTCGTCGGCCTGCGCGTCGACATCACCGAATTGAAGCAGCGCGAGGCCTCGTTCCGCCTGCTGTTCGACGGCAATCCCGTGCCCATGATCGTCTGCGCGCTGGATGACGAGCGCATCATCGCCGTCAACGACGCCGCGGTGGCGCATTACGGCTACAGCCGGGCCGAATTCGAGAAACTGAAGATCCGCTCCCTGCAGGCCTTCGACAGCGAGCCGCCCTGGACCGCCGAGCGCTCCAGCGAGGAGCAGGCCGGGCGCACCTGGAAGCACGTCAAGGCCGATGGCGCCTTGATCGATCTTGCGATCTACTCCCGCGAACTGACCTATGCCGAGCGGCCCGCGGTGCTGCTCGCGCTGATGGACATCACCGAGCGCAAGCGCGCCGAGGCGCGGCTCGCCTTCATGGCCCAGCATGACGCCCTGACCGGCCTTCCCAATCGCAGCCTGCTACGGCAGGAGATGGACGAGATGCTGCTGCACACGCGGCGCGGCGCCGAGAAGGTCGCGCTGCTGATACTCGGGCTCGACAATTTCAAGGCGGTCAACGACACGCTGGGGCATGCGGTCGGCGACAAGCTCCTGCGCGGCGTCGCCAAGCGGCTGCGCTCCACCCTGCGCGAGGAGGATGCGCTGGCGCGCCTCAACTCCGACGAGTTCGCGATCGTGCAGAGCGGGCTGGCGCGCCCCGAGGACGCGGTGATACTGGCCAAGCGGCTGCTCGAGGCCATCGCCGATCCCTATCTGCTCGACGGCCATTCCGTGGTGATCGGCGCCTCGATCGGGATCGCGATGGCGCCGGGTGACGGCGAAGATTCCGAGAAGCTGCTCAAGAGCGCCGACATGGCGCTGTCGCGGGCCAAGCTGGATGCGCGCGGCACCTTCGCCTTCTTCGAGGCCGCGCTCGATGCGAAGGCGCAGAGCCGCCGCAAGATCGAGGTCGAGCTGCGCGACGCGATCCAGAACGACGTGCTCCGTCCCTATTACCAGCCGCTGATCGATCTCCAGGGCGGCCGCATCACCGGCTTCGAGGCGCTGGTGCGCTGGCCGCATGCCGAGCGCGGCATGGTCTCTCCGGCCGAGTTCATCCCGGTTGCCGAGGACACCGGCCTGATCAATCCGCTCGGCGGGCTGATGCTGCGCCGGGCGTGCCTCGATGCTGCGGCCTGGCCCGACGACGTCCGCGTCGCCGTCAACCTGTCGCCGCTCCAGTTCCGCAGCGGCAATCTGCTCTCGATGGTGACGGACGCGCTGAAACATTCCGGCCTACCGCCGCGGCGGCTCGAGCTCGAGATCACCGAGACGCTGCTCCTGGAGAAGAGCGCGCAGGTGCTGGCGACGCTGCACGCGCTGCGTGCGCTCGGCGTGCGCATCTCGATGGACGATTTCGGCACCGGCTATTCCAGCCTCAGCTATCTGCGCAGCTTCCCCTTCGACAAGATCAAGATCGACCAGTCCTTCGTGCGCGATCTCGGGGCCAACCGCGAGGCCCAGGCGATCATCCGCTCCATCGTCAGCCTCGGCAAGGGCCTCGGCGTCACGATCACGGCCGAAGGCGTCGAGACCGAAGCCGAGCTCAGCTGTCTCAGGGCGGAAGGCTGCCACGAGGGCCAGGGCTTTCTGTTCAGCAAGGCCCGGCCGAATGCGGAGATCATCAGCCTGCTCGCGGCGCAGCGCGGCATCGATGGCGACGAGGACGCCGCGCTGGTCGCGTGAGCGGCGGTGCTCCTTCAGAGCCATTCGTTCGCGCTCGCAAATATCTCAATGTGAGGGAGCGGGTCAGGGCTCTCTCCTCTAGGGGGCCTCGCCCGGAGGAGACACCCTCTCCCCAGCCCTCCTCCGCAAGCGGGGGAGGGAGCGCAGCACCGTTTGGGCCGCCATCAACTCCCCGCCAAGATCGCCTTCCCCACAACCTCATAATGCGTGTCGCGCGCCTGGATCTGCTGCGCGATGGCGTGCATGTCGCGGAACCGGCGCTCGAACGGATGGCTGCGGAACACCGCGGTCGCGCCGGCCATGTGATAGGCGGCGTCGACCACGCGTGCGGATTGATGGATGGTCCAGGTCGCGGCGAGGCGGACCGCGCTGCGATGTGCCGCGCTGAATTCCCCGGTCGCAGCGAGGTCGCGCCACATCGCGCCTGCAGCCGCATAGAGATAGGCGCGGGCGGCGCGCAAATCACCCTCGGTGCGGCCGATCAGCCCCTGGATGGCCTGGTTGTCGCGCATGGCGCCAGCCGCCAGCGATTGGTGCTTCTCCCGCGCCAGCGCGATAGCCGCATCCAGCGTGGCGCGCGCGACGCCGAGCGATACCGCGGCAAAGCCGAGGCTGAAGGTCGAGCCGGTGCCGATCCTGTAGAGCGCGCCTGTCTCGCGGAGCGCGGTCGGCGCGTCGCGAAACGCCGTGAAGCGCTCGGGGATGAAGAGCTCGTTCACCTCGTAGGAATCCGTGCCGGTGCCGGCGAGCCCGATCGCCTGCCAGACGTCGTGCAAGGTCGCGCGCGCTACAGGAAACAGGATGGTGCGCACTTCCGGCGATCCATCGGCATTCTTGCGCGGCACGCCGTCAGCGCCGACGATGCGGACATGCGCGCCCAGCCAGCTCGCCTGCCGCGAGCCCGAGGCAAAGTCCCAGCGCGCGGTGACGCGATAGCCGCCCTCGACCGCACGCGCCTCATGTGCGATCGCGCCCCAGGCGAGGATTCCGGGCGGGGTGTTGAATATTTCCTGCGCGGTGCCGTGGTCGAGCCAGGCTGCGATCATCGCGCAGACACTGCACTGGCCGAGACACCAGGCGGTGGACGCATCCGCCTTGGCGATTTCCTCCAGCATCTGCATGAAGACTTCCGGCGGAGCTTGCGCGCCGCCGAGGCTCTGCGGCAGTAGCGCCCGGTAGAGCCCGTTCTCGATCAGCGCGGCCACGACGCCCGGCGTCAGCCGTCGCGTCCGCTCGATCTCGTCGGCCTCGCGTGCAATCATCGGCACGATGGCGCGGGCACGTTCGACCAGCCCGGATCCGGGAGTTGCGTTCATCGCGCTTGTCCTCGCTCCTTCTATCGTGAGGAGTAAGAGACGCGATCGTGGTCCATTCCGCTGTTGGGATCAAGGCAATGCCGTTGTCATCCCGGGTCGTGCCGTGTGGGTGCGTGAGGATGACGACAGAGAATCAGACTTTCACCGTCACACATCGGCTCAGGTCAGGCCTACTTGGTCTTGTCGCCCATGTGGTGAGGCGTCGAAGTGGCGGGGCCGCCGGTGTAATGATGGCCGCCTGACTTCGCCTTGGTCGAGGCGCCGGTCGTTTCCTTCTTGCCCATGTGGTGAGGGACTTCCGTCTTCGGCCCACCGCTGTAGTGGTGACCGTTCTTTTCCTTATCCGTGGTCTGAGCCATCGCCGGCGCAGCCAGCAGCGAAACGACGCCGAACGCGACCAAGAGCTTCTTCGTGATCATGTCCATTCTCCCGGGTTGTAGAAAGAGGCATCATAAGAGGCAGTGGAAGGTTCCACTTTGAGAAAGCTCAAGCAAAGAACGTTCGCAAATCACGCGTGACCGCGGCCGCCGATGATGCAGGGCAAGTGAGGACCTGTCGGAAACTTGATGTGAATCAACGATGGTGACGATCGCGCCGCTAGGCTTCCGATAGCCGCAGGAGCGTGCCGTGACGGTGCAAGACCATTCCGGGTTTCAGGAGCGCCCGCAGGAGCGCATGTCCACCAAGGCCAAGGCCGGCCTCGCCCTGATGGGATTCCTGGGCATTGCCGGCGCGCTGCTGTTCACCGAACACCGGGCCCACGTGCTCGGGCTTCTGGTCTGGCTGCCCCTGCTCGCCTGTCCGCTCATGCACGTCTTCATGCATGGCGGGCACGGCCACCATCACGGCGGCGGCCGGCCGGACGATCAGAGGAGCGTGTGATGCACGACGCTGCGCCGGCCTATGGTCTCTGGAGTCTCGTCGTCGTCAATTCGGCGGTCTTCATCCTGTTCGCCTACAGTTTCTTCAAGCCGCAGACCTCGCGCGACTGGCGCTCGTTCGGCGCGTTCAGTGCGTTCCTGGTGGCGCTGTTCGTCGAGATGTACGGCTTCCCGCTCACCATCTACTTCCTGTCGGGCTGGCTGCAGTCGCGCTATCCGAGCGTCGACTGGTTCTCGCATGATGCCGGCCATCTGCTCGAGATGATGTTCGGCTGGAAGACCAATCCGCACGCCGGTCCGTTCCACGTCCTGAGCTTCATCTTCATCGGCGCAGGGTTCCTACTCATCGCCGCCGCCTGGAGAGTGCTGTACGACGCGCAGCAGACCCGGAGCCTCGCGACCACCGGGCCTTACAGTTACGTCCGGCATCCGCAATATGTCGGCTTCGTCCTGGTGATGTTCGGCTTCCTGCTGCAATGGCCGACCATCCTCACGCTGGCGATGTTTCCGGTCTTGACCGTCATGTACGTAAAGCTCGCGAGAGACGAGGAGCGGGACGCCAGGACGGAGTTCGGCGAAGCCTATGCGAAGTATGCCGCGGACGTCCCGGCTTTCATACCGCGCCTGAGCCGAATTCTCCGGCAGGGCTCGACCGGCGGGACCTATCGTCACGGCTGATCCTGCGATCAGCTCGCCGAGCTGGCCAATGAAGCATTTGGGAGGCGCACCAATCAGGAAAGGCAGGGCGCAGAGTGAGATCGATCGCGACCATACCGCCGGCTTTGATGAAACGGGATCTTCGGATCGACCTCTTCCGCGGCCTTTCCTTGTGGTGGATCTACATCAATCACATTCCGGAAAGCTATCTGAACAGGTTCACGCCCAAGAATTTCGGCTTCAGCGACGCGGCGGAGATTCTCGTATTTCTGTCGGGCCTTGCGTCCGGTATCGTCTACGGCGACCTGCTGCGTCGGTCCGGCTTTGCGGCCGCGAGCTTACGCATGTTGCGGCGTTCGTTCGAAATCTATGTCGCGCAGATCATGACGGTCGTGCTGTTGCTGGCCGAAGTGTCGTTTGTCGCGGCATGGCAGCCCGGCATGTTCGATCACGCCAATTTGGCCATCCTGCTGCAAGAGCCCGCGGAAACACTGCTTCAGGTGGCGCTGCTGCGCTATTCTCCGGTCAATCTCGACCCTCTGCTGCTGATGGTCATACTGCATTTCGCGCTCGTCCTCATCCTGCCGTTGACGATAGGCGCCTGGCCGCTGGCCCTGACCGGGTCCGTCGCTCTCTACGTTCTCGCCCATCAGTTTGACTGGTACATCCCGGCCTATCCGAGGGGGCAACTCTATTTCAATCCGCTGAACTGGCAGTTGCTGTTCGTGATCGGCATCTGGTGGGGGGCAAACCGCGGCGACTGGCAGCTTGCCGTTCTCAACTCCCGGGCTCTTGCCGCTCTGGCGGCGGGCTACCTGCTGTTCTCGTTCGTGATCACCCTGGGCTGGCAGATCCACGCGATCGAAGCCTACGTGCCGGGATGGCTGTCGCGTCTGATTTATCCCGTCGACAAGACCAATCTCGACATCTTGCGATTGTTGCATTTTGCCGCGCTCGCGCTGCTCTGCTGGCGCTTTCTTCCGAGCAATGCCAGCATCCTGAAAGCCAGGGCGCTGCTGCCGCTGATACGGTGCGGCGAATATTCACTGGCGGTCTACTGCGCGAGCGTCCTGTTGTCCTTTGCGGCTCATGCCCTGCTCAGCCTGGGCTCGAGCAGCCTGGCATCGCAGACGCTGCTCACTCTCTTGGGGCTCATCCTGATGAGCGCCCTGGCGATATCGCTCGCCGCAATCGATCGTGGCGTGTTTCCTGATCTCCGGCCGTTGTAACCTGAACACGAATGCGCAGGCACTTCGATGAGCGAGCCTGTCTTCACCGCCAAGGCGCTGACCAAGACCTACGTCGCAGGCGAGGTGATGGTGCATGCGCTCAGAAACGTCGATCTGGAGATCGCCGAGAAGGAGGTGGTCGTGCTGCTCGGCCCGTCCGGCAGCGGCAAGACGACATTGCTCAACATCATGGGCGGTCTCGACCGGCCGACCAGCGGCAGGCTCTACTTCCGCGATCTCGACCTGACCGATCTTCAGGACCGTGAGCTGACGAAGTATCGCCGCGACCATGTCGGCTTCGTCTTTCAGTTCTACAATCTGGTGCCGAGCCTCACCGCGTATGAAAACGTCGCGCTGGTCACCGAGGTCGCCAGAAGCCCGATGCGGCCCGCCGAGGCGCTCGCGCTGGTCGGGCTGGAGGAGCGGATGCATCATTTCCCCGCCCAGCTCTCCGGTGGCGAGCAGCAGCGCGTCGCCATTGCCCGCGCGATCGCGAAGCGCCCGGCGGTGCTGCTCTGCGACGAGCCGACCGGCGCGCTGGACTCGAAGACCGGCATTCGCGTCATCGATGCGCTGCTTGGCGTCAACCGGCAGCTCGGAACCACCACGCTCATCATCACCCACAATGCCAGCATCCAGGAGGTCGCCGACAGGGTGCTGTTCTTCGCCGACGGACGAATCTCCCGGATCCAGCGCAATGAGACCCGGCGGGATGCCGCCGAGCTCACCTGGTGACGGCCATGAGGGCGCTCGACATCAAGCTGCTTCGCGACGTCAGGCGGCTCTGGGCGCAGGTCCTCGCCGTCGCGCTGGTGGTCGGAGGCGGCGTTGCAACGCTGGTGCTCGCGGTCGGTTCGCATCGATCGCTCGAGGAGACGCGGATCGCCTATTACGAACGCTACGGCTTCGGCGACGTGTTTGCGCAGGCCAAGCGCGCACCCAAGGCGCTCGCCGGCAGGATCGGCGAGATCCCCGGCGTCGCCGCCGTCGACACCCGCATCGCCAAGCCCGCGCTGCTCGACATTCCCGGCTTTTCCGCGCCCGCCAGCGCGCACTTCGTTTCGCTGCCGGACTACGGCGAGCCGCGTCTCAATCGGCTCTATATGCGCTCCGGGCGCCTGCCGGAGCCCGGGCGTTCCGAAGAAGTCGTCGTCAACGAGCCGTTCGCCCGCGCCCACGGCTTCTCGGAAGGGGCGCGGTTCTCGGCGATCCTGAACGGCAGGAAGCGCGAGCTCGTCATCGTCGGCACGGCGCTGTCACCCGAGTTCGTCTTCACCGTCGGCCCGGGGGACCTGATGCCGGACGATCGCCGTTACGCCATCGTCTGGATGTCGGAAAAAGCGCTCGCCGGCGTCTACGATCTCGATGGCGCCTTCTCGGCGGTATCGGTCAAGCTGCAGCCCGGCGCGTCGGAGCGCGAGGTGATCGCGCGGCTCGACGCGTTGCTCGATCCGTATGGCGGCCAGGCGGCCCATGGGCGGAAGGACCAGACCTCGCACGCCTGGCTCGATCATGAGCTCGACATGCTCGACAACATGAGCCGCACCTTGCCGCCGATCTTTCTGCTGGTGGCCGCGTTCCTGGTCAATCTCACCTTGACCCGGATGGTCGCGCTGGAGCGCGAGCAGATCGGCCTGTTCAAGGCGCTGGGCTATTCCGACGGCGGCGTCATGCTGCAATATCTGAAGTTCGTGGCCCTGATCGTCGCGATCGGAATCGTCCTCGGCGGCATTGCCGGGACCTGGCTCGGATTGCGCGTCACGGCTCTGTTCGGCGACTTCTTCCATTTCCCGTTCCTGGTGTTCGCGAAGGCGCCGGACCTGTACGTCACCGCGGGCGCGCTCAGCGCGGCGGCCGCCGCCATCGGTGCGCTGCGGGCGCTGCGCGAGGTGGTGAAGCTGCCGCCGGCCGTCGCCATGCAGCCGCCGGCCCCGCCGGTCTATCGCCGACTGCTGCCGGCAAGCATCCAACTCGATCAGTTCGTGTCGCAGCCAACGCTCATGATGATCCGCAACATTGCCCGGCACCCCGTCCGCGCCGCATTCACCGCGTTCGGCATGGCGTCCGCCACGGCGATCCTGGTCGTGTCGCTGTTCACGCGCGACTCGATGGAACACCTGATCGACGTGACTTATTTTCTCGCCGATCGGCAGGACGCAACCATCGGCTTCGCCGAGAAGCGGGTCGCGAACGTGGTGGAGCAGGTGCGCCGGCTTCCGGGCGTTCTCGCCGCAGAGCCGTTCCGCGAGGTGCCGGTCCGCATTCGCCACGGCAACGTCGAACGGCGGATCGCCATCAGCGGCAGGCCCACCGACGCCGATCTCAGGCGCATCATCGACGCTGACCTCCGGCCGGTCGCGCTGCCGCAGACGGGCCTCGCGATCTCCGGCATGCTCGCTCATATCCTCCACGTCGGGCCCGGCGACACCGTCGAGCTCGATCTGCTGGAGGGCGCCCGCCGCACCGTGACGATGCCGGTCGTGGCCACCGTCGAGGATTATTTCGGCATCAGGGGGATGATGGACATCGAGGCGCTTCGCAGGCTGATGCGCGAGGCGCCCGCCGTGAACAGCGCGAATCTCAGCCTCGACGGCAACCGGGCGGAGGATTTCTACGCGGCGGTGAAGTCGATGCCGACGGTTGGCGGCGTGGCGCTGCAGCGCGCGTCGCTGGCGAACTTCCGCAAGACGGTCGCGCTGCTCGTCACCACGATGGCGAGCATCTACACCGGGCTCGCGGCCGTGATCGCGTTCGGCGTGGTCTACAACAACGCCCGGATCTCGCTGTCCGAGCGGGCGCGGGAGCTGGCGAGCCTGCGCGTGCTCGGCTTCACGCGCGGCGAGGTGCTGCGCATCCTCCTCCTGGAACTCGCCATCCTCACCGCGATCGCCCAGCCGCCCGGCTGGCTGATGGGTTATGGGCTTGCATGGGTGATGAAGACGAATCTGGCCGGCGAATTGATGCGCGTCCGCCTCGTCGTCGAGCATTCCACCTATGTCATCGCGACCTCCGTCGTGGTGCTGGCGGCCATCGCCTCCGCGGCGGTCATCCGCGAACGAATCGACAAGCTGGACCTGGTCGCGGTCCTCAAGACGCGAGACTAGCCATGCCCGCCAACTGGACCAAACGTATCATCGGCGCCGCGCTTCTGGCCGCGATTGCAGGAGGGCTGGCCTGGTTCGCCTGGCCGCGGCCGGTCCTGGTCGATCTCGCGACCGTGGCGAAGGGACCGATCGAGGTCACGGCTGACGACGATGGCAAGACACGCGTGCGCCACGTCTACACCGTCTCGGCGCCGATCGCAGGAAAGATCCTCAGGATCTCGCATCCGCTCGGCGAGCGCGGACCTTCGCTCCATGTCGGCGACGAGGTGATCGCCAATCAGACCGTCGTCGCGTTGATGCAGCCGGCGCTGCCGGGCTTCATCGATGTGCGCTCGCGCGACCAGCTCCAGGCCGAGGTCCTGGCTGCGGATGCATCCATTCTGCAGCAGGAAGCCGAGGTGAAGCGGATCGAAGCCGCGCTGGATTTTGCCAGGACCGAATTCCAGCGGGCGCAGACCTTGTTGCGCACCCAGTCCGTTTCCGCCCAGGCCCACGACAAGGCGAAATTCGAGGTCGCCACCAGCGAGGCCGCCCTGGCGAGCGCCAAGGCCCAGGTCGAGATGCGTCGCGCGGTCCGCACGAGTCTTGCGGCGCGGTTGATGGATCCGGCCAACGCCGCGCCATCGGCGGAGCCGATGTGCTGCATCCGTGTGCTGGCGCCTGCGAGCGGACGGGTGCTGAAGATCATCCAGGACAGCGAGACCACGGTCCTGCCGGGAACGCCGCTGGTTGATATCGGCAACCCGCTCGATCTCGAGGTCGTCGCCGACCTGCTCTCGACCGACGCCGTCCAGATCAAGGTCGGTGCGCCGGTGCGGATCGACGGCTGGGGCGGACCGTCCATCAGGGGAAAGGTGGTCCGTGTGGATCCCGCCGGTTTCCTCAAGGTCTCCGCACTCGGCATCGAGGAGCAGCGCGTCCGGGTCACCATCGATTTCGCCGACCCGCCCGAGACATGGGCCTCGCTCGGACACGATTATCGCGTCATCGTCCACGTGACGATCTGGAGCGCTCC
The DNA here is from genome assembly GCF_003837805.1 of Bradyrhizobium sp. RP6. Lineage (GTDB taxonomy): Bacteria > Pseudomonadota > Alphaproteobacteria > Rhizobiales > Xanthobacteraceae > Bradyrhizobium. The sequence goes on from NZ_RQIT01000011.1 coordinate 31,300, forward strand.
GGACGCTCTGACCGTGCCGGTGAGTGCCCTGTTCCGGAGAGGCGATCAGTGGGCCGTCTTCGTCAACGACAACGGCCGCGCCAGGACGGCACTCGTCCAGATCGGCCACCGCAGCAGCCGGGTGGCCGAAGTTGTCGCGGGACTCGCCGCGGGCGACCGCGTCGTGCTGCACCCGAGCGACCGGATCGCCGACGGGGTCAGGATCGCGCAAAGAGGAGCCGAGTAGAGGCGCGTGATGGCGCGCCGACCCAATTGCTGGCGTCAGGCCGCGGCGCGGCCCAAACCGAGCGATGACCGGCGCCGCGTCGGAAAACTCAGCGCCACCGCGACGGCGGCGAGCCCGATCGCGAACGAGCCGGCGTGCAGCCATGTGTAGCGCTGGAAATTGTCGAACACGAGCCCGCCGGCCCAGGGACCGAGCGCCATGCCGAGGCTGGCGAAGGCCGACACGGCGCCGAACACGGTGCCCATGATGCGCGCGCCGAAGAATTCGCGCACCAGCACCGCATAGAGCGGCATCACCCCGCCATAGGCGAGGCCGAACACCACCGAGAGCGCGTAGAATTCGCCGAGTTGCGCCACCGCAAGATAGGTCGCGATGCACATCGCCTGCACGAACAACCCGCCGACCAGCACCGGCTTTGCACCGATGCGATCGGCCAGTGCGCCCAGCAGCAGGCGTCCGCCGAGGCCGGAGACGCCGGCGACGCTATAGACCGTCACCGCCGTGAGCGGCGCGATGCCGCACACCATTGCGTAGGACACCATGTGGAAGATCGGGCCGGAATGCGCCGCACAGCAGGCGAAATGCGCGGCCGCAAGCGCGACGAACTGCGGCGTGCGCAGCGCCTGCGCCGCTGTGAGGTCGATCCCCGGCGCCGCGTCCGCCGTCGCAGGACCGGCAGATGCCGGCGCCGGACGCACCAGGAAGCAGGCTGGGATCAGCAGCGCCCACGAAGCGATGCCGATCATCAGCATCGCGGTGCGCCAGTCATAGGTCGTGATCAGCCAGCTCGCGGTCGGCGCGATCGTCACCGGCGAGACGCCCATGCCGGCGGAGACCAGCGCCACCGCAAGGCTGCGGTTCTTCTCGATCCAGGCGCTCGCGAGCGCCATCATCGGCGCGTAGAAGCTGCCGGCGGCGATCCCGATCAGCACACCGAAGCAAAGCTGGAACTGCCACAGGCTTGTTGCCTGGCTCGCGGTGACGAGGCCGAGCCCCAGCAGAACGCTGCCTGCGAGAACCACGATGCGGGTGCCGAACCGATCCGACAGCGTGCCCCACAGGAACGCGGCAAATCCCATGCAGAGGAAATCCAGCGTCGCCGCCGCCGACACGCCTGCGCGCGACCAGCCCATCGCTTCCGAGATCGGCTGCAGGAACACCGCCAGCGACAGCATCGTGCCGAACCCGACGCAAGTCATCAGCGCGCCCGCGGCGACAACGACCCAGCCATAGTCGAAGCGTGACGGTTTGATCATGCGTTTCCTCGCGCTGTTGGTTTTGTTGGTGATGCGCGCGGGGGATGGTGGCCTATCGGGCCGCGAAGGGCAAGGCGCGCGGAGCGTTTGTACGTCGCCTCGCGAGAACAATTGCCGGTTTCTGATATTATCGCCAGCGACGCGATCCTTGGGGCCAGTAGATGACCGAAGCCATCATCCGCGCTGCCGTCGAACATGATCTGCCCGAGGTGTTGAGCCTCTACCGGCACCTGCATCCGCACGATCCTGCGTTGGAGAGGGCCGATGCCCAGCGGGTCTGGTCGCACTTGCTAGCATCCGGCTTCACGACGGTGATCGTGGCGCAGGCAGCGGAACTGCTGGTCGCTTCTGTCGCGAGGCGGCCGGCCGTACGGAGTGATCGAGAACGTCGTCACCCATGCCGACTACCGTCGCCACGGGCTTGGCCGACGGGTTCTTGCGCGTGCCCTGGAAATCGGCTGGCAGGCCGATTGCTACAAGGTTCTATTGGCGACGGGCTCGAAACGAGAAAGCACGCTCCGCTTCTACGAGGGAGCAGGCTTTGAGCGGGGAGGCAAGACTTACTTCGAAGTCCGCTGCCCGTAGCGTCTGATCGTCCGCTTGGGCGATGGGTTTCCGCAAGAGCTCATCTCTCCTCCGAGCTATTCCAGCCGCAATTTTTTCTGAATATTGACGGCTGGACCATGTCGGCACGGACGGGTCCTGCCCGTCCTTGGTTGGAGACATCCCGGAAGGGCCGCTGAAGGCCCCGTCGGGAAGCTATGTCATCCCCTCGACTCTCTGAAATCGAACTGGAGCAATGCCCATGAGGATCACTGTCGAAACCACCGTCGCAGCCCCCATCGATCGGGTCTGGCACGCCTATACGACGCCCGCCGACATCGTGAAGTGGAATGCGGCGTCCGACGACTGGCATACGACCAGGGCGACGGTCGACCTGCGGGAAGGCGGCGCTTTCTCGTCCCGGATGGAAGCCAAGGACGGCAGCATGGGCTTCGACTTCGCCGGCACCTACACGAAAATCGTCGAACACAAGCGGATCGAATACGCGTTCGGCGATCGGAAGGCCGAGGTCGAGTTCGTACCCGGCCCGAACGGCGTTGTCGTCCGCGTCGTCTTCGACGCCGAAACCACGCACTCGGTCGAGCAGCAGCAGGGCGGCTGGCAGGCGATCCTCGACAATTTTGCGCGATACGTCGAGGCGAAGAAGGTGTGATCGTTCAGGAAGCGGACTGTTGACGGAATGCCTGCATCACGCACCCTGAGATGATGCCACCATACCCCTGTTTTGCCCGACGGGTCAAGCCGACTTCGTAAAATCGGAAAAACGCAATGCCGCCAACGGGGCGGCTACTGTGCATGGGGTTGTTTTCGCACTTTTTTGTTTGCGGCGCTGGAGAGCGCCCTGTTTGCCGGCCCCGGAGACCGGGCCGGCCCGTCCCGAGCGTCGCCTCAGCTATCCACCTTCAGCGCGGCAATGAACGCCTCCTGCGGGATGTCGACCTTGCCGAACTGCCGCATCTTCTTCTTGCCTTCCTTCTGCTTCTCCAGAAGTTTTCGCTTACGCGTGATGTCGCCGCCGTAGCATTTTGCGGTGACGTCCTTGCGCAGCGCGCGCACCGTCTCGCGGGCGATCACCTTGCCGCCGATCGCCGCCTGGATCGGAATCTGGAACATGTGCGGCGGGATCAGCTCCTTCATCTTCTCGACCATGGCGCGGCCGCGGCCTTCGGCGCGGGTGCGGTGGACCAGCATCGAGAGCGCATCGACCGGCTCGGCATTGACCAGGATCTGCATCTTGACGAGATCGGCCGGCTTGTAGTCGGTCAGGTGATAGTCGAACGAGGCGTAGCCCTTAGAGACCGACTTCAGGCGGTCGTAGAAGTCGAACACGACCTCGTTGAGCGGCAGGTCGTACTTCACCATGGCGCGGGAGCCGACATAGGTGAGCTCCTTCTGCGAGCCGCGGCGGTCCTGGCACAGCTTCAGCACGCTGCCGAGATATTCGTCGGGCGTCATGATCGTGGCCTCGATCCAGGGCTCCTGGATCTCGGCGATCTTCACCACGTCGGGCATGTCGACGGGATTGTGGATCTCGAGCTCGCTGCCGTCGGTCAGCTTCATCTTGTAGATGACGCTCGGCGCCGTCGCGATCAGGTTGAGGTCGAATTCGCGCGACAGCCGCTCCTGGATGATCTCGAGGTGCAACAGGCCGAGGAAGCCGCAGCGGAAGCCGAAGCCGAGCGCGGCGGAGGTCTCCATCTCGAAGGAGAAGCTGGCATCGTTCAGGCGCAGCTTGCCCATCGCCGCGCGCAGCGTTTCGAAGTCGTCGGCATCGACCGGGAACAGGCCGCAGAACACCACGGGGATCGCCGGCTTGAAGCCCGGCAGCATCTCCGTAACAGGTTTCCTGTCGTCGGTGATGGTGTCGCCGACGCGGGTGTCGGCCACTTCCTTGATCGCGGCGGTGATGAAGCCGATCTCGCCGGGGCCGAGCTCGTCGACCTGCTGCATCTTCGGCGTGAAGAAGCCGACCCGCTCGACATCGTAGGCCGCGCCCGTGCCCATCATGCGCACGCGCTGGCCCTTCTTCATGGTGCCGTCGACGATGCGCACCAGGACGACGACGCCGAGATAGACGTCGTACCAGCTGTCGACCAGCAGGGCTTTCAGCGTGGCGTCGCGATCGCCCTTCGGCGGCGGCAGGCGCGTGACGATGGCCTCCAGCACGTCGGGGACGCCGAGGCCGGTCTTGGCCGAGATCATCACCGCATCCGAAGCGTCGATGCCGATGACGTCCTCGATCTGCTGCTTGACCTTCTCCGGCTCGGCGGCGGGCAGGTCGACCTTGTTCAGGACCGGGACGATCTCGTGATTGTTGTCGAGCGCCTGGTAGACGTTGGCGAGCGTCTGCGCCTCGACGCCCTGGCTGGCGTCGACCACCAGGAGGGAACCTTCGCACGCAGCCAGTGACCGCGAGACTTCGTAGGCGAAGTCGACATGGCCGGGCGTGTCCATCAGGTTGAAGATGTAGTCCTTGCCGTCCTTGGCGCGGTACTGAAGGCGCACCGTCTGCGCCTTGATGGTGATGCCGCGCTCGCGCTCGATGTCCATGGAATCGAGCACCTGCTCCTTGCCCGCCATCTCGCGGTCGGAGAGGCCGCCGGTCATCTGGATCAGGCGGTCGGCCAGCGTCGATTTTCCATGGTCGATATGGGCGACGATGGAGAAATTGCGGATGTTGGAAATGGGGACGGTCGTCATGGGCGCGGGATACCACTCACATTCCCGTGCGGCAACCATATTGCTGTATTTTCAGGGTCTTTCTTCACGCCAAGCTGATTCCAGGGCAGGCCAAAACGCGCTACGCAAGGCCCATGTCCAGGCCCATCTCGACCACCTCGATCCCATCCGTCAGAGCGCGGGCGAAGACCCGCTTGAGTTACAACCGCTTCCGGGCCTGGCTGGTTGCCTGCGCGATCCGGCCAGAGGCGCGCCTGTGGCTGGTGATCCAGCTCGCCATCCTGCATGCGGTGCTCTGGACCTTCATCCTGATCAATCTCAAGGCAGCGCAGGACGTTCACATGGACGTCGCGGAAGCCTATGGCTGGGGCCAGCAATTCCTCTGGGGTTACGGCAAGCATCCGCCGCTGTCGGGCTGGGTGGCCGGTCTCTGGTTCAAGGCGTTCCCGGCGGCGGACTGGGCGACCTATGCGCTCGCGATGGCGACGGTGAGCGTCGGCATGGTGATCTGCTGGCTCGTGAGCTTGCGTGTGGTCGATGCGCGCCGTGCGTTCCTCGTCGTCGTGATGATCGCGCTCTACCCGATCTTCAATTTCAAGGGCTTCAAGTACAACCCGGACCTGCTTCAGCTCGTCACGCTGCCGCTCCTGGTGCTCGCCTATCTCAACGCATTCGAGAAGCGGACCTGGCAATCCGGACTCCTGCTCGGCCTTGCCGGCGCGCTGGCGCTGATGACCAAATATTGGGTGCTGACCATGATCGGCGCCATCGGGCTTGCCGCGCTGATCCATCCCGACCGGTTGCGATTCCTGTCGTCGCCCGCGCCGTGGGTGGCGATCGTGACGATGGTCGCGGCGATGATCCCGCACATCGTCTGGCTGGCGGACGCGCATTTCGTGCCGCTGACCTATGCCGGCGACACCTACAGCCTCCAGGACAGCGGTCAGGTGCATCAGCTCGTCGCCGGCTATGTGCTGCACAATCTCGGGCTGCTCGCATTGCCGGTGGCGCTCGCGGCGCTGGCCATGGCGCTGGTGCCGCCCTGGGTCAAGCTGCTGCTGCGCGCGCCTTCGCGCATCGTCACGCGTGCCTGGGCACGCGGCGGCAATCCGGGCGTCAATGTTTCGCAGGCGCTGAACGTCTGGATCATACAGGTCATCGTCGCCGTCGGCCCGCCGCTCGGCGCGCTGGTCTTCAGCATCTACATGAAGACCGATTGGGGCATCTCGCTGTTCTTCCTGGTCCCGCTCGCGCTGGTCGCGATTCCTGCATTGCGGGTGCAGAGCGCCGTGCTGTTCAACATCGCCGCGACCTGGCTCGTGCTCAGTGCCACGACGCTTGCCGCTTCGCCCTGGATCGCCGCGCGCGAGATGGCGGCCAATGCCGGCAACACCGCGACCTATGGCGCGCGCTCGGAGCTGGCGCGCGAGCTGACCCAGGCCTGGCACGCGCGCTTCGCCTCGCGCTGGGCCGTTGTCGCCGGCACCATGGAGTCGATCCAGCCGCTGGTGTTCTACAGTCCGGATCATCCGGCCGCGCTGCTGCCGATCGAAGCCTGGGATTCCGGGCTGACCTCGCGTGACGACGCCAAGAAGTACGGCTTCATCGGCGTGTTCGACCCGACCGACGAACGCCTGCCCAAGTTCGAGAAATGGGTGTCCGAGACCGCGCCGAACGCCGAGCGCATCGTGATGACGACGCGCCGCTTCACCCACGGCAAAGCGGGCCCGTCGATGAGCTGGAACATCTACATCGCGCCGCCGGCGAAGTGAGGGTTATCGTCGTTCCGGGGCACGCGAAGCGTGAACTACGGTGCGCGATTGCGCACCTGAGAACCTCGAGATTCCGGGTTCGATGCTGCGCATCGAACCGGAATGACGATGGGCTAAATCCCTTCCTCGTTGAACTTGCTCTCGACGAGCTCGGTGATCGCTGCGAGCGCGGCTTCGGCATCCGTGCCGGCGGCGGATACCGTGATCGTCGTGCCGGGACCGGCGGCGAGCATCATCAGGCCCATGATCGAGGTGCCGCCGACGGTCTCGCCGCCGCGCGTCACCCACACCTGCGCATCGAAGCGCTCGACCGCCTGGACGAACTTCGCGGAGGCGCGGGCGTGCAGGCCGCGCTTGTTGATGATCAGAAGATCCTTGGCAATCGCGCCCGCGGGCACGCCTGTCCCCGCTTGTGGCGCCTCCTCGCTCATTTGCCGGCGAGCACGCGGCTGGCGATGGTGACGTATTTGCGGCCCGCTTCCTGAGCCATCGCGATCGCGTCGGGCAGCGAACGCTCCTCGCGTACCTTGGCGAGCTTCACCAGCATGGGAAGGTTGATCCCCGCGAGCACTTCGACCTTGGGCCGGCTCATGCAGGATATTGCAAGGTTGGATGGCGTGCCGCCGAACATGTCGGTGAGGATCGCAACGCCGTCGCCGGAATCGACGCGATTGACCGCCTCGATGATGTCGCTTCGGCAGAGATCGGAATCGTCTTCGGCGCCGATCGTGATCGCTTCGATTTGCTTTTGTGGGCCCATGACATGTTCAAGCGCCGCCTTGAATTCGTCGGCAAGGCGCCCGTGGGTCACAAGTACTAGACCAATCATCGGAAAACTCCTCGCGGGCGCTTTTGGTGCACCGCACGAACGCGCCACTTTGACCATCCAGAGCCCCCGCGCAAGGGGGGATGTTGCGTATCTCCCTGAATCTAGACGGATGGATAAGGGGAGCTGCGCCGGTCTATTCGGTCGCGATACTGGGGTTGATATGGTTACAATTTCCCTTCAAACAATCGCCGGAAAGGTTAACGGAGGATGAACTCTTGGTAGTAGTCAAGACTGCAACAACCAGGGGGAGGGGCGAATAGCCGCGGCCGACCGCGACTCGCGGTAATTCGACACCAAAAATGCTTGTCTTCAGGGATTCCGCCGGTGGCAGGCGCTCCGCATCCGCCGCGTCCAGATCGACCACGAGACCGACAGTCGCATGCTCCACGAAGTCGCAGCGGCGGATCCCCAGGCCCCGGATCTCGATCAGGCCGGCCAGGACCGGCGCGGGCCGCACCTCAATTTCGTGGCCGACTGTCGCCAGATGGACACGGTCATCGCCGACCAGAACGGCCCTTTCCACCACGCCCGAGCGTCCCGCCATGATCAAATCAAAGGCAAGGCGCGACTTGCCGGAGCCCGAGGGCCCGCGGATCAGCACCGCCAGAGATCCGACCTTGACGGCGGAGGCGTGAACGCTGGACCCGTCGTCGCTCATAGCGCCGGCAGCCTCACCACGAAGCGCGCGCCGGCAACCGTCGGAGCGCCGTCGGCATCCAGCGGGCCAGGACGGTTCTCCGCCCAGATGCGTCCGCCATGGGCGTCGACGATCTGCTTGGAGATCGACAGGCCAAGGCCGGAATTCTGGCCAAAGCCCTGATGCGGACGGTCGGTGTAGAAGCGCTCGAAGATGCGCTCCAGCGCGTCGTCGCGAATGCCGGGGCCGTCGTCGTCGACCACGATCTCGATCTCGCCGCGCACGCGGCGGCAGGTGAGGCGCACCTTGCTGCCGGCTTCCGAGAACGATTGCGCATTGGAGAGCAGGTTGGAGACCACTTGCCCGAGCCGTGAATCATGGCCGGTCACGGAGAAGGTGTCGTTCGGGCTGCGGCCCTCGAAGCGCGTCTCGACCGCGACGTCGTGGCCGAGCTTGGTTTCATTGGCGACGGACACCAGCGTCGTCAGCAGGCGGCGCAGATCGACCGGGATCGCATCCTGGCGCTGCAATTCGGCATCGAGGCGGCTGGCGTCGGAGATGTCGGAGATCAGCCGGTCGAGCCGCTTGACGTCGTGCTCGATCACTTCGAGCAGGCGCGCGCGGCTGTTCTCGTTGCGCGCCAGCGGCAGCGTCTCGACCGCCGAGCGCAGCGAGGTCAGCGGGTTCTTCAACTCATGGGCGACGTCGGCGGCGAACATCTCGATCGCCTCGATGCGGCTGTAGAGCGCGCTGGTCATGTCGCGCAGCGCGCCGGAGAGGTGGCCGATCTCGTCGCGGCGGCGCGTGAAGTCCGGAATCTCGATGCGGGCCTTGATGCGGCGGCGGACGCGCTCGGCGCTGTCGGCGAGCCGGCGCACGGGTCCGGCGATCGTGCTCGCGAGCAGCAGCGACAGCATGATCATGACGGCGGCGGCGACGCCGCCGACCTTCAGGATGGCGAGGCGCTCGGCGGTGACCATCTGGTCGATGTCGTCCCCTTGCGTCGACAGCATCAGCGCGCCGTGGATCGCGCGCGAGCGCAGCACCGGGACCGCGACCGACACGATCACCTCGCCGCGTGCATTGACCCGCACCATCGAGCGCTTCTGGCCCTGCAGAGCGTCGCCCACCTCGGCATAACCATTGCCGTTCTCGGGCCCAAGCTCGCGATAGAGCGGCAGGTCGCCCCGGTTCAGCCAGGTGCGAACCGCGATCATGCCGCGCTCGACGATCCCGGGCTTCTCGGCCGGAGGCGGCAGATCGAAGCGCAGCACGTTTTCGAGGTTGCGGCTGTCGAGCAGCAGGCTGCCGTTTGGATCGTAGATGCGGGCGCGCGTCTTGGTCGGCGAGATCAGGGTGCGCAGCACCGGCGCCACGCGCTCCGGATTGATCGGAAAGTCCAGCGGCGAATATTCGTCCGAGCCGCCATAGGTCTCGCCCGGCTTGAGGTCGAGCAGCCTGTCGGGATCGATGGTGATGGCGTTGGTCTGCACGGTCGCGGAGGCCGCGATCGCGCCGGCGATGATCTCGGCCTGCACCAAAAGGCTCTGCGCGCGCGCATCGATCAAGCCGGCGCGGAATTGCGACAGGTACAAGATGCTCGCCACCAGCGCGACGAGGCCGGCGAGGTTGAGCGAGACGATGCGGCGGGTCAGGCTCGAGAAGGACAACGCGAAAAAGAACTGCCCGGCGCGTTTCAGCCAGTTCAGCGGCCGCCAGCCCTGCGGCTTGTCTTCGGCAAACTGCTCCGGAACGCCGTCGGATGCGATATCCCCGGCGCTCTGGTTTGGATCAGGCTGCGTTCGGTCCAGCAATGCTTACGCCCGCGTTAGGACAGCTTGCGAGAAGGTCCCCGCATCCTAGAGCATGATCCGGAAAAGTGTGTAGCGGTTTTCCGAAAGGATCATGCTCAAACGATAATCTGAAGCGTGATGATCTCATCGCGCTCTGGAGCGATCCCGGTCCCTATGGAATCAGAACCGGCGATGCTCTCGTCTTCGTGAAGCTGCCTGAGCCTCAGGCTTCCTTGAAGCGGTAGCCGACGCCGTAGAGCGTCTCGATCATCTCGAATTCATTGTCGACCACCTTGAACTTCTTGCGCAGCCGCTTGATGTGGCTGTCGATGGTGCGGTCGTCGACATAGACCTGGTCGTCATAGGCGGCGTCCATCAGCGCGTTGCGGCTCTTCACCACGCCGGGCCGGGTCGCGAGCGCCTGCAGGATCAGGAATTCGGTGACGGTCAGCGTTACCGGCTCGTTCTTCCAGGTGCAGGTATGGCGTTCCGGATCCATGCGCAGCAGCCCGCGATCGAGCGCCTTGGCATCGTTCTCCTTCGGCGCGACGGTCGGGTCCTTCGGCGCCGAGCGGCGCAGCACCGCCTTGACGCGCTCGACCAGGAGGCGCTGCGAGAACGGTTTGCGGATGAAGTCGTCGGCGCCCATCTTGAGGCCGAACAGTTCGTCGATCTCTTCGTCCTTGGAGGTGAGGAAGATCACCGGCAGGTCGGATTTCTGCCTCAGACGGCGCAAGGTCTCCATGCCGTCCATGCGCGGCATCTTGATGTCGAGGATGGCAAGATCGGGCTGGGTGGTGCGGAAACCGTCGAGGGCCGAGGCGCCGTCGGTGTAAGTCATGATGCGGTAGCCTTCGGCTTCCAGCGCGATCGAGACGGATGTGAGAATGTTGCGGTCGTCGTCGACCAAAGCGATTGTGGGCATGAGCCTCTGCTTTCTGCTTTCCGTTTGGGTCGTGGCTTGAAACGGCGAGCAATCCAGTGATGCGCCGCATACATGGGTGCCGAAGTTGGCGTTCGAAACCTTGTCACCGAGCAATGCAAGCTGGGCTGAAGTGTGACCAAGTTCCACGAAACACGGCAGATTCGCCGCATCTCGACCCATAACCGGACTCTCGTTTACCCGAAAGAAGGCCCCTCATGCAACCACCTGACCTGAGAAAGCCGATGCAGCCGCCCCCCGATTTCGACCCCGGAAAGCTCGCCAAATCGCTGCTGCGGCGGTCCCGGCAGGGGGCCCTGGCGACGCTGATGAGTGGCAGCGGCGATCCCTATTGTTCCCTCGTCAACCTCGCCAGCCACCCGGATGGATCGCCGATCCTGCTGATCTCGCGCCTCGCCGTGCACACAAGGAATGTCCTCGCGGACAGCCGGGTCTCGCTGATGCTGGACGAGCGCGTGGCCGGTGATCCCCTGGAAGGCGCCCGGATCATGCTGACCGGCCGGGCGGAGGAGGCCGATAGCGACAAGGATCTGGTGCGGCGACGGTATCTCATTGCCCATCCATCGGCGGAGGGCTTTGTTTCGTTTAAGGATTTTGCCTTCTTCTTGATCCGGCCCACGGGAACCCATCTGGTCGCGGGCTTCGGCCGCATCGTCGACCTCAGGCCCGATCAGTTTCTCACGGACCTCACCGGCGCCGAGGACCTGCTGGCGGCGGAGGAGGGCGCCGTCGAGCACATGAATGCCGACCATCGCGAGGCCATGAACCTCTATGCAACAATGCTCCTCGGCGCCACCGAGGGCGACTGGCGCTGCACCGGCTGCGATCCTGAGGGCCTCGACATGCAGGACGGCCAAACCACACTGCGGCTGGACTTCCCGGAGCGGGTGACGGACGGCACGGGTTTGCGCAAGATGCTGGTCCGCCTCGCTGCCGAAGCGCGCAAGAAGATGGACAAGGGCGCGACGACTTGAACGCGGCTACCCGTCGCTGCGACCCATGACCGTGAAGGTTTTCGGGCTCGCAGCGAGAGGGGCCATGACGGGACATCGTATGGCATGGGCCGCGGGTCTGGCGCTCGCGATCACCACGTTGCTTGCCACCGCGGCCCCCGCCCAGAAGGGCGATCTCGCCGCACAGGGGGCGCGGATCAACGCACTCAATCAAGCCGGCAAATATGCGGAAGCGTTGCCCTTGGCGCAGGCCATGGTCGCGAGCCTGGAGAAGGCCAACGACGGTCGCGAACTGTCCGCCGCGCTCAACAATCTCGGCCAGGTCCATGCCGGCCAGGGCCGCGACGATCTGGCCGAGCCGGTCTACAAGCGCGCCATTGCGCTGATGGAAAAGTCGCTCGGCCTCGACACCGGCTTGATCGCGCCTGAGCTGAACAATCTCGCCGCGCTGTATCAGCGACAGGGCCGCTTCACCGAAGCCGAACCGCTGTTCAAGCGCGCGCTCGTCGTCAGCGAAAAGAGCCTGCCGCGCGAGCATCCCGATGTCGGCCGGGCCCTGAACAACCTCGCCACGCTCTACGTGAAGCAGGAGCGCTTTGCCGACGCCGAGCCGCTGTTCCGGCGTGCGCTCGCGATCTTTTGGAAAGCAGCCGGGCCCGAGCATCCCGCGGTCGCGACCGTCCTCAACAATATCGGTCAGGTCGATCGCGACCTCAATCGCGACGCCGATGCCGAAGCGCCGATCAAGCGCTCGCTCGCGATCCGTGAGAAGGTGCTGGGGCCGGAACACCCCGACGTCGCGCGCTCGCTCAACAATCTCGCCAGGCTCTACGAGCACCAGCAGCGCCATGCCGATGCCGAGCCGCTTTATCGTCGCGCGCTGGCGATCCGCGAGCGTGCACTCGGACCGGATCATCCCGATGTCGCGACTTCGACGAGCAATCTCGCCCATTTCCTTCAGGCGACGGGACGGACTGCGGACGCTCTGCCGTTCGCACAGAAGACGCTCGCCGCCAATCGTGCCCAGCTGCGTGTCGCGCTGCCGATCCTGTTCGCTGCTCGGCAGCAATCGCTGCCAGCGAGCGAGAAGGCGCTCGACGATGCGCTCGGTGCGATCCAGCGCGGCACGCAATCCGCTGCCGCTTCCGCCGTGAACAAGCTCGCGGTACGGCTCGCCGCCGGCAGCGACCGGCTCGCCGAGCTCGTACGCAGGGATCAGGATCTCGCGGCCGAATCCGACGCGCTCGACAAGACGATCGTCGCTGCGGTGTCGACGCCGCCGGCGCAGCGCGACGTCGCGGCCGAGCAGCGCAGCCGCGCGCGGATCGCGGCGATCGCGAGCGCGCGCAATGGATTGCAGAAGACGCTCGCAATCGAGTTTCCCGACTATGCCTCGCTCTCCAACCCGCAGCCGCTGACCGTGAAGGAGATCCAGCCGCTGCTCTCGGCCGACGAGGCGATGGTGATCTATTCCGTCGTCGACAGTCGGAGCTATGTCGTGGCGATCACGCGCGACGGCGTCGACTGGAAGGAGATTCCGCTCGGAGCGGATGCGCTGGCGCAGAAGGTGGCCGCCTTCCGCAGGGGCCTGGATGTCGGCAAAGGGCGCGATGCCTCCGGCAAATCGGGATTGTTCGATCTTGCGCTCGCGAACGAGCTCTATGTCGCGCTGCTCGGCCCCGTCGAGGCGCTGACGAAGGACAAGCGCAGCCTGCTGATCGTGCCGTCGGCCGCGCTGACCGCACTGCCGTTTCATCTGCTGGTCGCGGAGAAGCCGCAATCGGCGATCCCGGACCGGCCAGAAGGCTATCGCGACGCCGCCTGGCTGCTGCGGCGTCAGGCCGTCTCGGTGCTGCCGTCGGTGATCAGCCTGAAATCGCTGCGTGCCTTTGCCCGCAGGGATCACGGCGTCAAGCCGATGACGGGGTTCGGCGATCCCGTGTTCAACCCTGCAGCCGAAAGTCCTGCCGACCGGCGCGCCGCAAGCGGCAAGATCGCCGCGCGCGGCATCGCAACGATGGCCTACGCCGAGTTCTGGCGCGGCGCTGGCGTCGATCGCGCGCGGCTGGCGCAGGCGCTGCCGCAGCTGCCCGACACCGCCGACGAATTGAATGCGGTGGCGAGGGACGTCGGCGCCGCCGCGGCCGATATCCATCTCGGACGCGATGCCAGCGAAACGACGTTGAAGCGTGCAGCGCTTGCCCAATACGGCATCATCTACTTCGCCACCCACGGCCTCGTTGCCGGCGACGTCAAGGGACTGGGCGAGCCCTCGCTCGCACTCTCCATTCCGGAGGAGCCGTCGGAGCTCGACGACGGTCTACTCACCGCGAGCGAAGTGGCCCAGCTCAAGCTCAACGCCGATTGGGTGGTGCTGTCGGCCTGCAACACCATCGCGGGCGACAAGCCCGGTGCGGAGGCGCTGTCGGGATTGGCACGCTCATTCTTCTACGCAGGTGCCCGCGCGCTGCTGGTTTCGCATTGGGCCGTGGATTCGGAAGCTGCCACCCGCCTGACCACAGCGACGTTTGCGCTGCTCAAGAACGAACCAAGGATCGGTCGTTCCGAAGCCTTGCGCCGGGCGATGCTGACCTATCTCGACGACCCATCGTCACCACGCAACGCCTATCCCGCGATGTGGGGACCGTTCGCGCTAATCGGCGAGGGCGAGGTAAGATAGGAAGCCGCTGCACGGATTGTGCGACGCAATAACCGGAAGTAACGCGCAAACGCGTCTTTGGTTGCGCGATCATTCGTACTTTTCTTGATGCGCCCGCTCAGAGCTGACATGCGCGACGCTTGGCGCGCTCCTTGAATAAACCAAATCCTGCGGGATCAGCTTGGCAACGCCAGCGTTCATCAGTATTAGGTCGTTCAGCCGAGGCCGAACGGCCCATTGATGAAGATGACCGCGGTGGCGCTAAACTTGTCGCGCTGAGTGTCGCGGGTTCTAGGAGGATTCTTTCGTGCAAGAGACGGGCGTGCGCAACGGTGCCTTCGGCGTCGATAAATTCGGCTTAAAGAATCTCAAGCAGGTGCACTGGAATCTCGGTGCGCCGCAACTCTATCAATACTCGCTCGCGGCGGGTGAGGCGGTGCTGTCCGCCGACGGTGCACTCTGCGCCGACACGGGCGAGTTCACCGGGCGCAGCCCGAAGGACAAGTTCACGGTGCGTGACGCCACCACCGACAAGAAGATGTGGTGGGCCGGCAACCAGTCAATCACCGCGGAGCAGTTCGAGACGCTCTACCAGGACTTCCTCAAGCACGCCGAAGGCAAGAAGCTGTTTGCGCAGGATCTCTACGGTGGTGCCGATCCGGCCTACCGGATCAAGACGCGCGTCTTCACCGAGCTCGCCTGGCACTCGCTGTTCATCCGCACGCTGTTGATCCGCCCCGAGGCGATCGAGCTGTCGACCTTCGTGCCGGAGCTCACCATCATCGACATGCCGAGCTTCCGCGCCGATCCTAAACGCCACGGCGTGCGCTCGGAGAACGTCGTCGCGATCGATTTCGCCCGCAAGATCGTCCTGATCGGCGGGTCTTATTATGCCGGCGAGATGAAGAAGTCAGTCTTCACCACGCTGAACTATTATCTGCCGGAGCGCGGCGTGATGCCGATGCACTGCTCGGCCAATGTCGGCGCCAAGGGCGATACCGCGATCTTCTTCGGCCTGTCGGGCACCGGCAAGACCACGCTGTCGGCCGATCCGAACCGCACGCTGATCGGCGACGACGAGCACGGCTGGGGCCCGAACGGCGTCTTCAATTTCGAGGGCGGCTGCTACGCCAAGTGCATCAAGCTCTCGAAGGAAGCCGAGCCGGAGATCTATGCGGCCTCGACGCGCTTCGGCGCGGTGCTCGAGAACTGCGTGCTCGACGAAGACACCCGCGTGGTCGATTTCGACGACGGCTCCAAGACCGAGAACACGCGCTCGGCCTACCCGCTCGACTTCATCCCGAACGCCTCGCGCACCGGCCGCGCGCCGCAGCCGAAGAACGTGGTGATGCTCGCCGCCGACGCCTTCGGCGTGCTGCCGCCGATCGCAAAGCTGTCGCCGGCCCAGGCGATGTATCACTTCCTCTCCGGCTACACCGCCAAGGTCGCCGGCACCGAGCGCGGTCTCGGCAACGAGCCGCAGCCGGAATTCTCCACCTGCTTCGGTTCGCCCTTCCTGCCGCTCGACCCCTCCGTCTACGGCAACATGCTGCGCGACCTCATTGCCCAGCACAATGTCGACTGCTGGCTGGTCAACACCGGCTGGACCGGCGGCAAATATGGTGTGGGCTCGCGCATGCCGATCAAGGTGACGCGCGCGCTGCTCACTGCCGCACTCGACGGAAGCCTGCGCAACGTCGAATTCCGCACCGACAAATATTTCGGCTTCGCGGTCCCGACCGCGCTGCCGGGCGTGCCGAGCGAGATCCTCAACCCGGTCAACACCTGGAAGGACAAGGACGAGTTCGACAAGACCGCCCGCGCGCTGGTCGGCATGTTCCAGAAGAACTTCGCCAAGTTCGAAGCCCAGGTCGACGCCGAGGTGCGCGCTGCCGCGCCGGACTTGAAGCTGGCAGCGGAGTAAGCGCTCTGTCGTCAATGCAAAAGGGCGGCCGCAAGGCCGCCCATTTTTGTTTGTCGCACGAGCGCAAAGCACATACTCGGCGTCGTCCCCGCGTTCTCGGGGACGACGCTGGGGAGAAAGCTCACGCCTTGAAATAGGCGATCTGCGTCGTGGTTGCGAGCAGCCTGCCGTTCGGCGACCAGAGCTCGGCGTTCTGGTCGGCATAGCTCTTGTGCATGATCTTGGAATCGGCCGTCGCGAGCACGCGGGTGATGTCTTCGCTCGCGAGCTCTGCGCTGTCGGTGTGGAAATAGGTCGTCAGCGACACCGTGCCGAATGGCACCAGTTCGCGCCGGGCGTGGAAGATGCGGCCGAAGAAGGCGTCCGACATCGACATCAACGACAGCATGTCGAGCTTGCGCGGCGTCCGGTCGCTGATCCAGATCTTCGAATAGGTGCTGGCAAGCTCGGCCTGCGGCGGGCCGATCCGCATCTCGCCCTCGACGAAGCGGAATTCGTACTGGTTGGCCCAGGACGCCGAAATCTTGGGGAACGGCAGCGTCTCCTCGAACGGCTTGGCGTCCGGGGCCTTCGCCACCCTGTGCTCCCAGGACGGCCGGCGCTCGGCGAACACCGCGGTGGCGAGCGTTGCGACCTCGCCGCCGCCCTGGCTGAGCTCGACGCTCCAGTGCTGGCTGGAGCGGTTGGCCTTCACCAGCCGCACGTCGAGATCGAACGGGCCCTTGGCGATCGGCGCGCAGTAATTGACGGTGAGGGCGAGCGGATCGCCGGCGGCTTGCGGATGCTCGATCAGCGCCCGCAAAATGGTCGCGGCGGTGGCGCCGCCGAACGGGCCGACGAAAGCCCAATAGTAGTCGCTGGTGTGCCCCTGCCAGCTGGAGTCGCCGGCGGTGACGCGGGTGGCGTCGTCGAACGGGTGCGGGAGCTTGGCGTGCATTGTCGGTCCTCGATGCGTCCCGGCGTCATTGCGAGCGCAGCGAAGCAATCCAGAGTCTTTTCGCGGAGACAGTCTGGATTGCTTCGCTGCGCTCGCAATGACAGTGGTTGAGGTTGCGGCGCCGCTATCACCCGGCGCCGGCTGGGGATGATGACGATCATATCATCATCCGTTTGCCGAGATGCAATAACCTCGCAGGTAACGCCGCTTCCACGCCGCGGAAAATCAGCCCGCGGCGTCGCGCAGATTCGGCAGCAGCGGCGTGGTCGGGTTGACCGGCACGTTCCAGATCTCCTCGGCATATTCGCGGATGGTGCGGTCCGAGGAGAACCAGGCCATGCGCGCGACGTTGAGGATGGAGGCGCGTATCCATGCCGACGAGACCAGCCAGCGCGCATCGACCGCACGCTGCGCCTCGTAATAGGAATCGAAATCGGCGCTGACCATGTAATGGTCGAGATAGCGCAGCGCATGCGCGATGGATTCGAAGCGGCCGGGCTCGCCGGGCGAGAACTCGCCGGCACCGATCGCGTTGATGGCGCGCTGCAGCTTCGGCGAATTGCGGATCACGTCGGAGGCGTCCAGCCCCTGTTTGCGGCGGATCATCACGTCGCCGGCCTCCATGCCGAAGATCGCGATGTTCTCCGCGCCGACATGGTCGCGGATCTCGATATTGGCGCCGTCGAGCGTGCCGATGGTGATGGCGCCGTTGAGCGCCAGCTTCATGTTGCCGGTGCCGGAGGCTTCCATGCCGGCGGTGGAGATCTGCTCGGAGAGATCGGCTGCGGGAATGATCACTTCGGCGAGGCTGACATTGTAGTCGGGCAGGAACACGACCTTGAGCTTGCCGTCGATCGCGGGATCGTTGTTGACGATTTCGGCGACGTCGTTGATCAGCTTGATGATCAGCTTGGCGTAGCGATAGCTCGCCGCCGCCTTGCCGGCGAAGATCTTCACCCGCGGCACCCAATTGCCGTTTGGCTCGTCCTTGATCGACTGGTAGAGCGCGACGGTCTCGATGACGTTGAGCAGCTGGCGCTTGTACTCGTGGATGCGCTTGATCTGCACGTCGAACAGCGCGCTCGGATCGACCTTGATGCCGAGCCTCTCGCCGATCAGGCGCGCCAAGGCCGTCTTGTTGTGGTGCTTGACGCCGCGGAATTTCTTCTGGAACTCGACGTCGCTGGCGCGCGCCTCGATCAGCGAGAGCTGGGTGGGGTCGTCGAGCACGGCATCGCCGCAGGTCTCGCGCAACAGGTCGGTCAGCTTCGGGTTTGCCAGCATCAGCCAGCGCCGGAAGGTGATGCCGTTGGTCTTGTTGGTGATGCGGCCGGGATAGAGATGGTTGAGATCGTGGAACACGGTCTCGCGCATCAGGTCGGAATGCATCGCCGAGACGCCGTTGATGCGGTGCGAGCCGACGAAGGCGAGCTGGCCCATGCGCACCCGGCGGCCGCTCTTCTCGTCGATCAGCGAGACCGAGGCGCGGAAGTCGATGTCGCCGGGGCAGCGCGCCTCCGCAAGGGCCAGATGCTGCACGTTGATGCGGTAGATGATCTCCAGATGCCGCGGCAGGAGGCGTTCGAACAGCTCGACCGGCCAGGTCTCCAGCGCCTCGGGCAGCAGCGTGTGGTTGGTGTAGGAGAGCGCGGCGACGGTGATTTTCCACGCCTCGTCCCAGCGGAAATTGTGCAAGTCGACGAGGATCCGCATCAACTCGGTGACGGCGAGGCTCGGATGGGTGTCGTTGAGCTGCACCGCGACCTTGCTCGCGAGGCTGCGGAGCTGGCCGTCGGAGGCGAGGTGCCGTTTCACCAGGTCCTGCAGCGAGGCCGAGACGAAGAAATATTCCTGGCGCAGTCGCAGCTCGCGTCCCGCTGGGCTCTCGTCGTTCGGATAGAGGAACTTGCAGATCGCCTCCGCGCGCGATTGCTCGGCGCTGGCGCTGACATAATCGCCCTTGTTGAAGGCGTCGAGCTTCAGCGGATCGGGTGAGCGTGCCGACCACAGCCGCAGCGCATTGACGTGCTGGCCGCGCCAGCCGACGATCGGCGTGTCATAGGCGATCGCCTGCACGGTCTCGCCCGGATGCCAGATGGCGCGGTCGCGGCCCTTGTCGTCGACATGCTCGACGCCGCCGCCGAAATTGATGTCGTAGATCACCTCCGGCCGCTGCAATTCCCAGGGATTGCCGAAGCTCAGCCATTCGTCGGGATATTCCTGCTGCCAGCCTTGGTTGATGATCTGGCGGAACAGGCCGTAATCATAGCGGATGCCGTAGCCGATCGCGGGGATCGAGAGCGTCGCCATGCTCTCCATGAAGCAGGCGGCGAGCCGGCCGAGGCCGCCGTTGCCGAGCGCCGCGTCCGGCTCGCATTTGCGCAGCTCGGACAACGAAACGCCGAGATCGCCGAGCGCGACCTCGAAGATCTTCAGCAGCCCCATGTTGTTGAGCGCATCGGTGAACAGGCGGCCGATGAGGAATTCGAGCGAGAGATAATAGACCCGTTTGCGCCCGGCATCGTAGCTGTGCTTCTCGACCGTGAGCCAACGATGCACGATGCGGTCGCGCAGAGCCAGTGCGGCGGCCTGGTACCAGTCGTGCTTGGTCGCCATGCCCGCGTCCTTGCCGATGGCAAGGCGCAGCTTCGCCAGGATCGCGCCCTTGATCTCAGCCAGCGCGAGTTCGTCGATGGGCTGTCCGGGGGCCGGAAAACTGGGTTGGAACGATGTATCCTGCAAAGCCGTCACTTCCTGGGTCGAAAGAACTCTTACCAATCTACGCGTCCTGCCCTTGCACCGGAACTGCCGCCCGTGCGGTCGTGCACTGCGCTGGCGCGAATTTATGCAAGGAACGGGCCGAGTTGGGAACCCGGGCGAGCACGGAGAAACCGGGGATTCGGTGCTAGATTACGAAAGATTCAGCCATCAGTGTGGAGGAGCCGCCCCATGAGACCGCTGACACGACTGCTGACGCGACTGCCGATCGAAATCGCCGCTGCGGCCCTGCTCGTCGTCTGCATCAGCGTCACCAGTGCGGCGTTTGCCGCCGGCAAATCCGGTCGCAGCGCCGACGGTCTCAGCTGCGGCTTCACGGTCCCGCAGAAAGCGTCGCCCGCAGCCCGCTGCGCTGCGATCAAGCGGCAATGCGGCGGCAAGTTCTACGCAAATGCGTGCGGCGACAAGCTGCTGTCCGCGGCGAATTGAAAGCCGCCCGAGATCCGGCGAACTCAAGCCGCCTTCGTCTGCACCGTATCGCAAAACTCGGCGAGACGATTCGCAAGCCGCAGCGTTGCCGGGCTGGCATCCGGCGCAGCCATCAGTGCGAGCTCGGTCTTGTTGATCGGCGCAAAGCCCTCCTTCGCCGTCAGCACGCGGTGCTCGGACTGGATCGACATCTCCGACAGGATGCTCAAGCCCATGCCGGCGGCAACGGCGGCCTGGATGCCGGCGAGATTCGATGAGGTATAGGCGGTGTGCCAAGCGCGGCCCGCGCTTTCCAGCGCGTGGATGGCGCCGGCGCGATAGAGGCAGCCGAGCGGAAAGCCGATCAGCGGCACCGACGGCACGTTGACGTCGACGGGATGGCTCTTGCTGGTGACCCAGTGGACCCGTTCCGGCCACACCGCGATCGCGTCCTTTCCGCCGGCCTCGCGCTTGTAGAGCGCAAGATCGAGTTCGCCGCGTTCGAGATCGCGCGCCAGGTGCTTGCTCTGGTCGGCGCGCACGTCGAGCCGCAGGCCCGGATGCGAGCGCGAGAACGCACCCAGCAATCTGGGCAGCCGGTACGCCGCGAAATCCTCGGGGATGCCGAGCCGGATCGCGCCTTCGCCGCCAGGCTTGCGCAGCACGTCGCGCGCCTCCTCGGCGAGTGTGAGCAACCGCCGCGCATAGGACAGAAGCCGCTCGCCGGCCTCGGTCGGGCGCACGTCCTTGCCGTCGCGGTGCAGCAGCTGCTGGCCGACATCCTCCTCCAGCCGCTTGATCTGCTGGCTCACGGTCGACTGCGTGCGGTGGACGCGGGCGCCGGCGCGGGTAAAGCCGCCGGCCTCGACCACCGAGACGAAGCTGCGCAGGAGGTCGAGATCGAGCACGGCCGTCTCCATTCGAAAATCCACTGAAGTGGAGCTAATCATTTAATTTCCAAATGACAAGCGATCCCTCTAGATCGAGGGCAAGAAAAAACATCCGAGAATGCCCCCATGTCGCTCGCCACCTCGCTTCCCGCGCCCCGCAGCCGCTTCACCACATTGCCGTTCGCCATCGGCCTGTTCTGCCTGCTCTGGAGCTATGCCTTCGTCGCCGGCAAGATCGGCGTCACCCATTGCCCGCCCCTGATCCTGCTCGCGGCCCGCTTCTCGCTGGCCGGCATCCTGATTCTCGTTGCGACGCTGATCCGCGGCGACGATTGGTCATTGTCCTGGCGCGACGCCGCCGTCTTCGCCGTGCTCGGCATCGCCAACAACGCGCTCTATCTCGGCCTCGGCTACACCGGGTTGCAATCGGTCTCCGCCGGCCTCGGCGGACTGATCGTCTCGGCCAACCCGGTGTTCACGGCGGCGCTCGCCGCGATTCTGCTCGGCGAAGGCATGACCTGGCGCAAGGCGAGCGGCCTCCTGCTCGGCGTGATCGGCGTGACGGCGATCGTCTGGCATCGCCTATCGGTCGGCACCGATTCCCTGCACGGCATCGTCTTCACGCTCGCCTCGCTGGCCTCGCTCGTTTCCGGCACCATCCTGTTCAAGCTGCTGGCGCCGAAGGGGTCCTTGTGGATCGGCAACGGCGTGCAGAACCTCGCCGCGGGCATCGTGCTGGCACCGGTCGCGCTCACCTTCGCCGATGTCAACGCGATCGACTACACGCCGAGCCTGATCGGTGCCTTCGCCTTCCTCGTGCTCGGCGGCTCGATCCTCGCCTACTGGCTCTGGTTTCATCTGCTGAAGGTGTGCGGCGCCACCGCCGCCAGCGCCTATCATTTCCTGATGCCGCCGCTCGGCATGCTGTTCGCGTTCCTCGTGCTCGGCGAGCACGTCGAGGCGCGGGACCTGCTCGGCATCGTTCCGGTCGCGCTCGGCATCTATCTGGTGACGCGGCCGGCGAAGGGAGCGGCGTGAGGAAGCCGCCACAATCTCAACTGTCATGCCCCGGCTTGACCGGGCATCCAGTACGCCGAGGCGGTTGTTGTGACGGCGAGCTATCCAACGAGGGTCTCTTGGATACTGGATTGCCCGGTCAAGCCGGGCGATGACGAGAGGAGAGAGTGGTGCGTCTTCGCAATGACGGAGTGTGCGGCTAGTCTTTCCTGAACACTATCGAGGCCATCCACCCTGTCATCAGCGCCATCGCCACCGTGGCGAGACCGTACAGGAACCCGTTCTGCCGTGCGGTAGTGGCGACGAACTGCTCGAAGCCGACCTTGACGATCTCGAACGCGGTCTCGGTCTTGCCGATGAATGCGCCGTTCGCAAACAGCTTGATCTCAATTTGATAGGTCCCGATCGGCACCTCCGCGGGCAGTGGAATGCCGGTGCGGAACAGCGTCGGGGTCAGGAACGTCACCGCGCTTCCATCCTCGCGATAGAGGCCGCGCTGGGTGCGCAAGCGAATGAAGGCCGAGCGGAACGCATCGTTCGGCACCACGTCGGCGTAATCGCCGCCGACCCGCTGGGTCAGCAGCACGTTGTTGAGCCCGATCTGCTGCCGCCGTGCGATCTCGGGCGAGGTGATGGCATCGAAGGGGCGGTTGGCGAAGAGTGCCAGATAGCTCGGCACCTGCAGGAACTGCCGGTAGTCGGTATTGATCCAGATGCCGAAGGTGCGCTCCTTGCGCCGCGTCACCATGTCGGCGCGCGGGCCCATCACGGTGACGACGAGATCGTAGGCCGTGCGGTCGGGCGGCGTCGCGGCGTCCCTCTCGACCGAGCCGAACAGCACCAGCTCCTCGCCGGAATAGTTCGGCGTCACCGTGACGCGATGGTTGGAGACCGACACGATCAGCCGCTCGGCCCGCGCAGCGCCGGCGAGCAGCAGGACGATAAGGAGGGCGAGAAGCGCGCGCGTCATCCGCTCACTCCCAGCTCGCGAATGGTGAAGAGATCCGAGGGCTGGATCACCAGCTCGATCGCGAAGCGGACGCCGACCGAGAGGATCAAAAGGCCGAGCAGCAACCGCAGCTGCTCGCCGCGGATCTTCTGGCCGGCCCGGGCGCCGAACTGCGCGCCGGTGACGCCGCCGACCATCAGGATCAGGGCCAGTACCGCGTCGACGAGGTGGTTGGTCACGGCGTGCAGCATGGTCGCGAACAGCATCGTGACCAGCGTCAGCACCATCGAGGTTCCGATCACCGTCGAGGTCGGCACCCGTAACAGATAGATCATGACCGGCACCAGGATGAAGCCGCCGCCGATGCCCATGATGGCGCCGATGAAGCCGATCACGATGCCGACGACCACCACGGGGATGACCGAGAGATAGATCTTCGAGCGCTTGAACCGCATCTTCAGCGGCAGGCCGTGGATCCAATTGTGCGTGCGCCGCGGCGGCAGCGCGCCGCGCCGGGTCCGCATCAACGCGCGCAATCCTTCCGAGAACATCAGGCTGCCGACGGTGGTGAGCAGCACGACATAGGACAGCGCGATCATCAGATCGAGCTGGCCCAGCGCGCGCAGCTGCGTGAACGTCCAGACGCCGAGCGCCGTGCCGGTCACGCCGCCGCAGAGCAGGACGCTTGCCAGCGCCGGATCGATCGCGCGCCGTCGCCAGTAGGATAGGGCGCCGGAAAAGGACGAGGCCGCGATGTGGCTCGCAACGGAGGCAACCGCCACCGCCGGCGTGATGCCGATGAAGATCAGCAGCGGCGTCATCAGGAAGCCGCCGCCGATTCCGAACATGCCGGAGACGAAGCCGACCGCGGCCCCCATGGCGAGCACCAGGAAGACGTTGACCGGAAGATCGGCGATCGGGAGGTAAAGCTGCATTGAGCCACGCACCGGCGAGACGGATCGACCAACGCGGAATGCTCGCGGAAAGGACGGAACGATTGCCGCGCCCCTCAATAGCGGAATTCCCTGGTGGGCGGGACCGGGAACTTCGCGCGTGGTGAATGGCTGCGATTGATTGGTTGGATCGGCGCGAGCCAGCGTCTCGGTTCACCTCTCCCCGTCGGGGAGAGGTGGGCACCGCGAACCGCCGCCCGACCTTCCTCGTTACCTTACTGCGCCGCCGAGGCCGAGCGCTTGGTGGCGACTTGCTTCGGCGCCGGCTTCGCGCTTGCCTGCGGCGCGGTGTCCCAGCCGCCGGCGGGCGTCGCGACGTTGACCGCGTCATCCGGCTGCGGCTCGGCGCTGAAAGTCTGGATCGCGAGCTTGGCGGCGGCGAGTGATTGCGGGTCGAGACGCTTGGCGACGTCGTCGCGCTTGCCGGCCGCGTCCGCATCGCCCTGCGCGGCCGCCAGGCTGAACCATTTGTAGGATTCGGCGAGGTTCTGCTCGACGCCTATGCCGCGGGCATAGAGGATGCCGAGGTTGAACTGGCTGTCGGCGACGCCGCGATCGGCCGCCTTGCGGAACCATTGCGCCGCGCTCTTGTAGTTGGCGCCGCGGCCACCACCGTCGGCGTCGAGCACCGCGAGATTGTGCATCGCCTTGGCGTTGCCGCGCTCGGCGGCCTGGGTGTAGTAGCGGCGGGCGATGTCGGCGTCCTTCTTCACGCCAAGGCCTTTTTCGTAGAGCGTGCCGAGGCGGAAGATCGCGGGCACCACGCCGGCCTGCGCCGCGCGGTCGTACCACTTCGCCGCTTCGTCGTAATTCGTGGCGACGCCCTTTCCTTCCGCAAAGCGCACGCCGACCTCGTAGGCCGCGGTTGCATCGCCCTTCATCGCGGCGGTGCGCAAGGCTGGGCCGCCGATGCCGTCAGGCAGCCTCTCGCTCGGCGGCACCTGGACGAGGCCGAGCTTGGCGCGGCCCGTGCCCGACAGCGCGCCGGTGACGTCGCTGGAGGCCGGCGGCGGGGCCGCGGCAGGCGCTGGCGGGATCTCGACGGAGGCCGAGTTGCCCGGAATGGCGGCGGGCGGCGGCGCGGCGTTGATCTGGGATTGCCGTCCGATCGGCGTCGGCGACGTCATCGACGGCGTGACCTGCTCGGGCGTGGCGGGCCTGGTCTCGACCGAGGGCGGCGGGGCCAGCGGCGCCGGCTGGCTGGACGTTTCGTCCATGGCCTGCGGCGCCGGCGGCGGGCTGCCGCCTTCGAGCAGGTTCATCGCCATCTTGAAGGTGCCGAGCACGATCACGACCACGCTCGCGCCGACCAGCAGCGAGCGGATCTTCGAAGTGATGGTCGAGCCGCCGTCCTTGGCCTTTTCCTTGGACCGGTCAGCCCCTGCCTTGGTGGCGCGGCCGGTTTTCTCGGGCTGCGCGGCCGCGGCTTGCGCGGCGCGGCGCGCGGCCGCGATGAAGCTCGACGACGACACCGGCTCTTTCGGCGCGGCGGGAATTCCGCTGATCGCGCTCTCGGAGGCGGCAATGCGCTCAGACGGCGTGGCGAGGCGTCCGCCCGGCCGCGTGCCCGGCTCGAGCGGGTGATCCGGCGGCAATTCCGGCGCGAGCGCGGTGCGCGGCGCCGTATGCGGCTCCAGAATTTCGCTGATCGCGCGCGGCGGAACCGGCGGCGGCGTGGGGGCAGCAGCGTGGAATTCGCGCGGCGCGGCGGCGAAGGCGGCTTGCGCCGCGGCCGGATTCGGAAGCTCGGGCTTCGGATCGTATTTTGGCTGCTGTGCTTGCTGCTGCGGCTCGCGCGCGATCGGCGCGGGCTGCATGGGCGCGGCCATCGGCATGGACATCGGCTGTGGCGCGGGAGCCGGCGGCGCGGTGCGTACCGTGCGCAGGTCGCCTTCGATCATGGAGAGGCGATCGACGACATGGCCGAGTGCGCTGTGGACCGCTTCCAGTGAGTCCTGTGTGGTACGGTTGGTTTCGGACTGGCTGAAGCGGATGTCGGCGAGCTCGCGCTTGACGAGATCGACCATGCCGGAATCCGCCGACGGAGCGGAGTTGCGGCTCTCGGCCAGCGCGGCATAGGTCGCCTGCTGCCGCTCCAGGTGCCGCAGGATGTCGTGCAGCCCGTCCTCGACTCGGCTCAGATTGCCGTTGTGCGGATCGGAGGCGGCTTCGATCCGCTCCAGCAGATAGGAGACGCGCTGTTCGAGATGCGCGAAGGTGGAGGCGGAATCGTTGCCGACCTGCATGCGGTCGAAGCGGTCCGACAGCGCGCGGATCGCGGCTTCGAGGTGCTCGGTGCTCTCGGACGGCTGAGGCCGCTCGCGGGTTTCGAGCGCCGCGGTGAGCGCGGCGATGCGCTGCTCCAGCACCGCGAAGCTGTCGGCGTGGCCGGAGGCGCGGGTGATCTGGTCGACCTTGGACGACAGCAGCTGCACGTCCTCGGAAAGCCGTGCCAGCGCCTCGTTGGAAGCCACGTTCGAGACGATGCCGCGCAGCGCCGAGATCGCGCCTTCGAGCTGCTGCACCGTCGAGGGATCGTCATTGGCGCGCAGGATCAGATCGAGCTTCGCGCCGAGATTGCGGATCGCCTCGTCATAGCCGGTGAGCTGCTCGGCCGGCGTCAGCGTGCGCAGCACCTGCTTGATGTCGGACAGCGCATGCTCGATGCCCGAGAGGACCTGGCCGTCGGTGCCGTTGGACCGCGTCTCGTCGATCCGGCGGTGCAGCGAGCGGATCTCGTTCTCGATCGATTCGATCGCGCGCCGCGGCATCGCCTCGGTGATGGCGGCACGGATTTCGGCTAGCTCGCTGCGGAAGGCGTTGATCGCCTGCTCGGTATTGTCGGGACGCTGCAGCGACTCGATCTGGCTCGTAATCTTGAGCAGGTGACGCTCGAGCGATGAGAAATCCGGCCCCGGCTGCGGTGGCGGCGGAGCATAGGCAGGCGCGGGCGGCGCCATGGGGGGCGCGTAAGGAGCCGCGGGCGCAAGCGACGGCGCGGCGCGCGGCGGCATGTGCCTCGGCGCAAAGCCGTCGAGCTCGCTCTGGCGTGCGGTGATCTCGGCGACCGCAACGTCGAACGAAGCCGGGCTCAGGGGCGGTGAGCTGCGATAGACCTGCGCGGCCGCGCGCTCGACCGCATCGGCCTGGCGCTGGTGCGTCTCGCCCGGCGCGGGGCGGGGGGACTGCGGCTGCTGCGGTTGCCGCTGCGGGCGGGAGATTTGCGACAGGCGCGCATCGAGCCGCGAGATCGCATCGTTGAGCTGACGCGCGACGCCCTGCTCGCGCGAGACGTCTGGTCTTGAAGAGTCCTGGCGCGGGGCGGGCTTGGAAATCCGTTCGATCTGCTGGGTGATCGCGTCGAGCCGCTGGTGGATATCGGCGACTTCGCGGCTTTCCTGGCTCGGTCCTTGCGGCATGTGCTGCGGACGCTGCTCGTAAGGTCCGCGGAAGTTGGGGGATGCCGTCTCGCCGAGCGTCGAGTTCAGCCAATCGTTGAGTGACATGCCGGCTCTGCGCGCAGCAGCTTCGGCCCGCTCCCGGACGGATGGATCGATGCCGTCAACACTCCACGATACGCGCGAATTCATGACTCTGTCCGGTTCCGACTCCGGCGCCCCACCCGGCGCCTCCAGCCTTCCCACGCGCCCCGGTTGCAAAGACAATCGAATTTGGCGCGGGTCGTCTGCCTCGAAAACCGACTTTTTCCTGTTACGGTAAATAACGAGTTAAGGAATGCGGCGCGAGTGTCTTAAAGTTGGGCGGGGGAACTGGGGACACTGACACCGTCATGCCCGGAGCTTGTCCCGGGCATCCACGTTCTTCGGTGATGAAAGCAAGATCGGTGGATGGCCGGGACGAGCCCGGCCATGACGCAGCAATCCTGGCCCCTCACCCCTTCCCCTCGCGCTTGCCATCCTCGATCGGCACCACCGTGGCCTTGCCGCTCATGGCCGACAGCGCTTCCAGCGCCTCCTCGCAGAAATCAGCCACCATCTGCTCGTGGCGGGCGCCGAGCTGGAGCAGCAGCAAATTGCCGAGGTCGAGCCGGCCTTCCGCCGTGCCGTCCGGAAAGCGCTTCTTCAGGATGCGCTCGTAATTGGCGTGGCGGTCGCGGTGGTGCTCCAGGCGGGCCATCAGGTCGGTGCGCATGGGCTCGATGTCGATGCTGTCGAGCGCATGCAGCCGCACCAGGAGGTCGTCCTTGATCGAGGGCGGCGTGCTTGGCCGCGCGGCCCAGTGCCGCAGTGCTGTTCGGCCCTCGGGAGTCAGCGTATAGATCAGCTTATTGGGCTTGCCGGACTGCACGACCTCGCGGCCCTGGATGTAGCCGCGGTCGCGCAGCTTGGAGAGCTCGCGGTAGATCTGCTGGTGGTCGGCCTTCCAGAAGAAGCCGATCGAGGAGTCGAACGTCTTGGCGAGCTCGTAGCCCGTCATCGGACGTTCCGTCAGGCATGCGAGGATTGCGTCGCCCAGTGCCATGACCGGTCTCCTGTTCTCGACCTTGTGGCTTGACTTTATGCGCATCGGCGCATATGCGTCAATGTGCATATGAGGCGGCGGAAGGGCCGGGCGAAAGACCCGTCCCGAAAACCCAGCGGAATCAACCATCTCGCTACTGTGCATGGGGTTGTTTTCGCGTTTTTGCCAAGGCTCCTGGAAAGCCCTTTAGGGAGGCACCCGAGAATGACCGGCCTCGATTCCTGGTACGCCTACATGAAGTCTCATGACCGCACCGCGCTCTGGGATCTTCTGCACCCCGATGCCGTGTTCGAAAGCCCCGTCGTTCACACGCCGCAGCGCGGTCGCGACATCACCTTCAAATACCTCGCCAGCGCCGAGAAGGTGCTCGGCGGCCCGGGCTTCACCTATGTCGGCGAATGGCGCAGCGACAACGGCGCCGTGCTCGAATTCAAGACCATGATCGACGGCATCGAGATCAACGGCGTCGACATCATCAGCTTCGATCCCGAGGGACGCATCACCCATTTCAAGGTGATGGTGCGTCCGCTCAAGGCGATCAACATGCTGCACCGCCTGATGGCGGAGCAGCTTGCTGCCGCCCAATCATAAGCCCAACATCATCCCTTCAGGCCGTGCCGGGAGAATCTCATGCCGATCTACAAAGCCCCCGTCGAAGACGTGAACTTCCTGCTCAACGACGTCTTCCAGATCGACCGCTACGACAATCTGCCGGGCTTCTCCGACGCCTCGAGCGACGTGCGCGAAGCCATTCTCGGCGAAGCCGCCAAGCTCGCTGAGGAGGTGCTGCAGCCGCTCAACCGCGTCGGCGATCTCGAAGGCTGCAAGCGCGCTGACGACGGCAGCGTCACGACACCGAAGGGCTTCAAGGAGGCCTTCAAGCAGGTCGCTGAGGGCGGCTGGCTCGGCCTGTCGGCACCGACGGAATATGGCGGCCAGGGCCTGCCGGTGACGCTGAGCCAGGCGGTCAACGAATTCCAGATCTCCGCCAACATGGCGTTGTCGATGTATGGCGGCCTGACGATGGGTGCGACTGCGGCGCTGCTGGTGCACGGCACGCCCGAGCAGAAGAAGACCTATGTGCCGAAGATGGTGGCGGGCGAGTGGACCGGCACCATGAACCTCACCGAGCCGCATTGCGGCACTGACCTCGGCATGCTCCGCACCAAGGCGGTGCGCCAGACCGACGGCAGCTTCAGGATCACGGGCACGAAGATCTTCATTTCGGCCGGCGAGCACGATCTCGCCGACAACATCATCCATCTCGTGCTCGCCCGCATCGAGGGCGCACCCGCCGGCATCAAGGGCGTGTCGCTGTTCGTGGTGCCGAAGTTCCTCGTCAACGCCGATGGTTCGGTGGGGCAGCGCAACGGCGTCGTCTGCGGCTCGATCGAACACAAGATGGGCATCCACGGCAATTCGACCTGCGTGATGAACTACGACAACGCCACCGGCTGGCTGATCGGCGAAGAGAACAAGGGCATGCAGGGCATGTTCGTGATGATGAACGAGGCCCGCCTCGGCGTCGCCGTGCAGGGGCTCGCGCAGTCCGAGGTCGCCTATCAGAACGCGGTCGCCTATGCCCGCGAGCGCATCCAGGGTCGTTCGCTGACGGGCGCCAAGGCGCCGGACAAGCCGGCCGATCCGATCATCGTGCATCCCGACGTGCGCCGCACGCTGCTCTCGATCCGCGCCTTCAACGAGGCCGCGCGGGCCTTCGTGATCTGGACCGCGCTGAAGAGCGACGTCGCCCACCGCTCCGAGGATCCCAAGGACCGCCAGGTCGCCGACGACCACATGGGCCTGATGACGCCAGTGCTGAAGGGCTTCCTCACAGACTACGGCTTCGCCAATGCGGTGCAGGCGCAGCAGATGTATGGTGGCCACGGCTACATCGCCGAGCAGGGCATGGAGCAGTTCGTGCGCGATGCGCGCATCGCGATGATCTATGAAGGCGCCAACGGCATCCAGGCGCTCGACCTCGTCGGCCGCAAGCTGCCGCGCGACGGTGGCCGCGCCATCATGGCTTTCTTCGGCGAGGTCATGGCCTTCGCCAAGGAGAACGGCGGCGACGAGGCGCTCAAGCCCTTCATCACGACGCTCTCGACCTCGCTCGGCCATCTCCAGCAGGCCACGACCTGGCTGATGCAGAATGCGATGGCGAAGCCGGACAATGCGGGCGCTGCCGCAACCGACTACCTGCATCTCTTCGGCTTCGTCGCGCTCGGCTATATGTGGGCGAAGATGGCCAAGGTGACGCAGGCCAAGATTGCCGAGAGCGGGGCGACGCCCTATCTCTCGACCAAGCTCGTCACCGGCCGCTTCTTCATGGAGCGGATGCTGCCGGAGACTGCGGCCAATCTCGCGCGCATCCAGGCCGGCTGCGCCACCATCATGGAATTGCCGGCGGAAGCCTTCTGAGGCCTGCTCCCGCCGCCTGCTCCCAACGCATCTGAACATCACAGGAGGGCGTCATGCCTGAGGCATTCATCTACGACCACGTTCGCACCCCGCGCGGCCGCGGCAAGCCGGACGGCGCGCTGCACGAGGTCACTGCCCTCGCGCTGGCCACCGTACCGCTGAAGGCGCTGAAGGACCGCAACAACCTTCCGGAAGATTCCGTCGACGACGTCGTGCTCGGCGTGGTCGATCCCGTTGGTGAAGCCGGTTCCGACATCGCGCGCTTCGCCGCGCTGAAGGCCGGCCTCGGCGAAGCCGTGCCCGGCGTGCAGATCAGCCGCTTCTGCGCTTCCGGCCTCGATGCCGTGAACTTTGCCGCCGCGCAGATCATGAGCGGCCAGCATGAATTGGTGATCGGCGGCGGCGCCGAATCGATGAGCCGTGTCGGCATCGGCGCCTCCGGCGGCGCCTGGCCGGTGGACCCCTCGATCGCGGTGCCGGCCTATTTCATGCCGCAGGGCGTGTCGGCCGATCTGATCGCGACCAAATACGGCTTCTCGCGCGACGACGTCGACGCCTACGCGGTGCAGAGCCAGCAGCGCGCGGGCAAGGCCTGGGACGAGGGCCGCTTCGACAAGTCCGTGGTGCCGGTGAAGGACATCAACGGCCTCACCATCCTCGCCAAGGACGAGCACATGCGTCCCTCGACCACGATGCAGTCGCTGGCGCAGCTGCAGCCCTCGTTCACGATGATGGCACAGATGGGCGGCTTCGACGGCGTCGCGATCCAGTCGCACCCCGAGATCGAGCGCGTCAATTACGTGCACCACGCCGGCAATTCGTCAGGCATCGTCGACGGCGCCGGCGCCGTGCTGCTCGGCAGCAAGGAAGCGGGCGCGAAGTACGGCCTGAAGCCGCGCGCGAAAATCCGTGCGTTTGCCAACATCGGCTCCGAGCCGGCGATGATGCTGACCGGTCCGGTCGACGTCACCGAAAAGCTGTTCGCGCGCTCGGGCATGAAGAAGTCCGACATCGACCTGTTCGAGCTCAACGAGGCTTTCGCCTCGGTCGTGCTGCGCTACATCCAGGCTTTCGACATCGACAATGCCAAGATCAACGTCAATGGCGGCGCCATCGCGCTCGGCCATCCGCTCGGTGCTACCGGCGCGATGATCCTCGGCACCGTGCTCGACGAGCTCGAGCGCACCAACAAGTCCACCGCCCTCGTCACGCTGTGCATCGGCGGCGGCATGGGCACCGCGACCATCATCGAGCGCGTCTAAAGTCAGGGAGCAACCAACATGTCGTACAAGAACTTCAAGGTTGAGACCGATTCCGACGGTATCGCGCTCGTCACCTGGGACATCCCGGGCCGTTCGATGAACGTGCTCGACGAGACCTCGACCAACGAGCTCGAGGCGATCGTCAAGGCGACCACGGCGGACGCCGCGGTCAAGGGCGTCGTCATCACCTCCGCCAAGGAGGCCTTCTGCGCCGGCGCCGATCTGTCGATGCTTGAAGGCATGAACCAGGCCTATGCGAAGGTCTTCAAGGAACAGGGAGAGACCGCCGCGAACCAGATGCTGTTCGACCAGAGCCGTCGCTTCTCGCAGGTGCTGCGCTCGATCGAGACATCGGGCAAGCCGTGGGCGGCCGCGATCAACGGGCTCGCGCTCGGCGGCGGTTTCGAGATCACGCTGTGCTGCCACTATCGTGTCGCGGCGGAGAATCCCAAGACGCGGCTCGGCCTGCCCGAGGTCAAGGTCGGCCTGTTCCCGGGCGCCGGCGGCACGCAGCGCGTGCCGCGTCTGGTGCCGCCGCAGGACGCGATGACGATCCTGCTCAAGGGCGATCCTGTTACGGTCGAGAAGGCCAAGGCGCTGAACCTGATCCATGCCGTCGTTCCTGCCGCTGACCTCGTCAAGGCCGCCAAGGACTGGATCAAGGGCGGCGGCAAGGCCGTCGCGCCCTGGGACGAGAAGGGCTTCAAGCTTCCGGGCGGTCCAGTGTTCTCCAAGGCCGGCATGATGATGTTCCCGGCCGGCAACGCCATCTACCGCCGCGAGACCTACGACAACTATCCCGCCGCCCGCGCGATCATGAGCTGCGTCTATGAGGGCCTGCAGCTGCCGATCGACGCCGCGCTGCGCGTGGAGTCGCGCTACTTCACCTCGGTGCTGCGCTCGAAGGAAGCGGCCGCGATGATCCGCAGCCTGTTCCTGTCGATGCAGGAGCTCAACAAGGGCGCGCGCCGTCCCAAGGACGTAGCCCCGACCAAGGTGAAGAAGATCGCCGTGATCGGCGCCGGCTTCATGGGCGCGAGCGTCGGCTACGTCTCGGCCCGCGCCGGCCTCGACGTCGTCCTGATCGATCGCGACCAGGAGAGTGCCGACAAGGGGAAGGCGCATGCGCAGAAGGTGATCGAGGAGCAGATCAAAAAGGGCCGCGCCAAGCCCACCGATGCCGAAGCCCTGCTCGCGCGCATCACGCCGACCGCGGACTATGCCGCGCTGAAGGACGTCGACCTCGTCATCGAGGCCGTGTTCGAGGACCGCAAGGTCAAGGCGGACACCTTTGCCAAGGCGCAGGAATATCTGAAGCCGGACGTGATCTTCGCGTCGAACACCTCGACGCTGCCGATCACCTCGCTGGCAGAGAGCTTCAAGGACCAGGGCAAGTTCATCGGCATCCACTTCTTCTCGCCGGTCGAGAAGATGATGCTGGTCGAAATCATCCTCGGCAAGAACACCGGCGATGTCGCGCTTGCGACCGCGCTCGACTACGTCCGCCAGATCGGCAAGACGCCGATCGTCGTGAACGACTCTCGCGGCTTCTTCGCCAATCGCTGCGTCGGCCGCTACGTCGCCGAGGGCAACGAGATGTTCCTGGAGGGCGTGCCGCCGGCAATGATCGAGAACTGCGCCAAGATGGCCGGCATGCCGGTCGGCCCGCTCTCGCTCTCGGATGAGGTCGCGCTCGACCTCGGTCTGAAGATCATGAAGGCGACCGAAGCCGATCTCGGCCCCAACGCGATCAATCCCGAGCAGAAGAAGCTGATGGTGGAGATGGTCGAGAAGCAGGGCCGGCTCGGCCGCAAGAACAGCAAGGGCTTTTATGATTACCCTGAGAAGGGCAAAGGCCAGAAGAGCCTGTGGCCAGGCTTGTCAGCGCTGCAGCCGAAGCAGCTCGATCCTGACACGCTTGATGTCGAGGAGCTGAAGCAGCGCTTCCTGGTGGTGCAGGCGGTGGAGGCCGCGCGCACGGTCGAGGACCACGTCATCACCGATCCGCGCGAGGCCGATGTCGGCTCGATCCTCGGCTTCGGCTTTGCGCCGTTCACCGGCGGCACGCTGTCCTACATCGACTTCATGGGCACGAAGAAGTTCGTCGAGCTCTGCCACAAGCTGGAGGCGAAGTACGGGTCGCGCTTCACCCCGCCGAAGCTGCTCGAGGAGATGGCTGCGAAGGGCGAGACCTTCTACGGACGCTTCGCGCCGAAGAAGGCGGCGGCCTAGGATTACCTTTAGCCCGGGCTACACATCCAAGAACAGCAAAGGCCGGATCATTGATCCGGCCTTTTTATCTTTCGTCTCCGAATGGAGAGAATGTGCGGCTCGATACCGTTTCGCCAGCGAGGGCCGGCTTTCCAGCGCCTTCGTTTCGGCAGGACTACCTGTCCTTCCTTGCTCTCGACTACGGCCGAGATGATCTGTGGTGGATCATGAAGGTGCAATCGCGCTGCGGCGTGACCGGTGTCGGCTAACCAAGCATCGCGAGCGCGCGCCGGCGGTCGCCATAACGATCAGGTTAATGAGGCGACTGTCTCCTGGAGATGTTCCTTCGACGTCGCCGATCACATGGTTCGCAATGTTGACGCGTTTCCGTGTCACGCTTCCCGTCGCGGCCGCGATCCGGCCGGCACCGCTCTTGCTGATGATCCACCGGATGGCCCATTTGGCATTGAAGGTGTCCCGCAATGATCTCCAAGGTGTCTCAAGACAGCGCAGCCGGCGTTGCGGTAAGATACGCCCCCCTATTGCTGCTGGGTCGGTCGTGGCCGCGCCGCGGGTTCCTCCGGCGTCGCAGGAAAATTCCCTCTTGGGTCGGCCTGGTCCTACTCGTTCTCGTTCTTGATGTCGGGATGGCCGTGCTTGCCTGGCACGCCGTCGATGTCGTCCTGCATTGAGAGCTCCCCGCTGTGCAGGTAGAACGTCGCTGCCAAATAGGCGAGCTGGCCGGCAATCAGGCAGCCGACGACGATTGGAATGCCCGCCCAAAATCCAAAGCCTGAGGTCTGAAGGACCGTGGCGGCAAGGATCGCGGTGGCCGGCGAGACCAGCAACAGAGTCCAGACTCGGAAGATTAGTCCTGTCGCCAAGCCAGTGATTGCGCTCGCGAGCAGGAGAAGGAGTACAGCCGTCACAATAGCTTTCCGGTCCAGTGGTCTGCGTCGTGTTCCCTAGCTGAAGCTGAGCCAAGTGGAATACTCTCACAAGGATTGTGACGGCCGCGGAGTGCACGACGCAGAGTTATCGTTAACCCTGACAATGCTCGTAAAATTGACGTCAGTGCATCTCGGATCTTCGGATTCTGCGAATGGTGCAGGCAAAGAGTTGGATCGATCCGGTTTCTTCGTCGCCTCCCCGATCGTTTTCTGCGAACAGCGGACGGAAGCTCTCGCGCTCCTCGGAGGTGAGGAAATTCAGCTCGTGATGGTCGGAGTTGTCGCGGGCCAGCGCCAGCGCCTCGGCTGAGGCCTGAGGGCGGTCATCTGGACAATCACCGGGCCTTCGGTCACGATCTCACCGCTGTCGAGGCCCAGCGCAGGGACCTGGCCCTAGGGTTCAGCATTAGATAATCCCCATCCGTTTCGAGCTTCTTGGCGCCGATTCGACCGCGACCAACTCGCAGGGCAGGCCGGCTTGCAGGAGGGCGATGTGGGGACAGCGAGCAGGCACCGGTCAGATCGTGCGGTTTCACGGAATTTCATCCGCCGGATGCTTGGTTCGGCCGAAAGGGCAACTACATGCACCTGCTTGAAATAGTCAATATTGATGCAGGTGCATCGAATGGAGTAAGAGACGGGCGACGAGCTTGAGCGGAACCATGAAACGCAGACCATCGACCGAGGCAACAGCCGCCTGGATCCGCCTGATGCGGGTGCAGAGCCGCGTGCTCGATTGCGTCGAGCAGGACCTGAAGAAGGCCGGCTTCCCACCGCTGGCCTGGTATGACGCGCTGCTCGAATTGTCGCGGGCGCCCTCGGGCGAGCTGCGGCCGGTCGAGCTCGAGCGGCAGATGTTGATTCCTCAATATTCTACCTCGCGGCTGATCGACCGCCTGGTCGACGAGGGCCTCGCCTTGCGGCGCGAATGCAAGATCGATAAGCGCGGCCAGTTCGTCGAGATCACGGAAGCCGGCCGCGAGTTGCAGAAGCGGATGTGGGGCGCCTATTCGGCCGCGATCGAGAAATATGTCGGTTCGAAACTGTCCGATGCCGATGCCGTCAAGCTCAGCAATCTGCTCGATCGCCTGGGCTGCTCGTGCGGCGAGATGAAACTGCCGGCCGCCGCCGTCAACGAAAGCATGCCGTCGCGATGATCGCGCGGCAAACCCGTTCGTCCGTGCAACCGGTGGGTTCGCGGGCCATCCCTGTCACCCGCGCGCGTTCGGTCGAAGCGCCTTTTGATTAGAGTTTGATATGGCGCGAGACCAGATCGATATGACACCGCTGCAATCGCGCGACGAACTCGTCGCGTGGTTCGAGGCGGGCTGCAAGGATCCGTCCGAATTCCGCATGGGCACGGAGCACGAGAAGACGCCGTTCACGCTCGAAGGCCACCGTCCGGTGCCGTACGAAGGTGCACGCGGTATCGGCGCGCTGCTCGAAGGCATGAAGCTCCTGCTCGGCTGGGAGCCGATCATGGAGAAGGGCAACATCATCGGCCTCTACGACGTCACCGGTGGCGGCGCGATCTCGCTCGAGCCTGGCGGACAGTTCGAGCTGTCCGGCGCGCCGGTCGAGAATGTGCACCAGACCCAGAGCGAGTTGATGGCGCATCTGGCACAGGTGCGCGAGATCGCAACGCCGCTCGGCATCGGCTTTCTCGGGCTCGGCATGACGCCGTCCTGGTCGCGCGCCGATATTCCGGTGATGCCCAAGGGCCGCTACAAGATCATGACCAATTACATGCCGAAGGTCGGTCAGTACGGCCTCGACATGATGTACCGGACCTGCACGGTTCAGACGAATCTCGACTTTTCCTCCGAAGCCGACATGGTCAAGAAGCTGCGCGTTTCGCTCGCGCTGCAGCCGGTCGCGACTGCGCTGTTCGCCAACTCGCCGTTTACCGAGGGCAGGCCGAATGGCTTCCTCTCCTTCCGGTCCGAGATCTGGCGCGACACCGACAATGCCCGTTCCGGCATGATGCCTTGGGCGTTCGAGGACGGTATGGGATTCGAGCGCTATGTCGACTACGCGCTCGACGTGCCCATGTATTTCGTCAAGCGCGGCGAGGAGTACATCGACGTGTCGGGCTCTTCGTTCCGCGCGTTCTTCGACGGCCGCAACAACAATCTTCCCGGCGAGCGTCCGACGCTGTCGGACTGGGCCAACCATCTCTCGACGATCTTCCCGGAAGTGCGGCTCAAGCGCTATCTCGAAATGCGCGGCTCCGACGGCGGTCCGTGGGGCCGTTTACCGGCGCTGCCGGCGTTCTGGGTCGGGCTGCTCTACGACGACGTTTCGCTCGACGCCGCCTGGGACATGGTGAAGCACTGGACCGCGCATGAGCGTCAGGCCTTGCGCGATGACGTGCCGCGCTTCGGGTTCAAGTCGCGGATCAAGGACCGCTATCTGTTCGAGATCGCCAAGGAATGCCTCGTTCTGGCCCATGCCGGCCTGCGCCGGCGCGGCCGGATCGACCAGCTTGGCCGCGACGAGACCCGGCACCTTGAGCCGCTCGATCGCATTATCGATTCCGGCCGGACGCCGGCGGAGGAGATGCTGGAGAAGTTCAACGGTCCCTGGAAGGGCTCGGTGGAACCGGTCTATGCGGAGTACGCGTTCTAGAGCTTGTTTGCGCATGATCTTCTCGGAAAACCGCTTCACACTTTTCCGGATCATGCTTTAGGCCAACGATCGGGATTTGAGCCGTTCATCGCCCATACAGGTTTGCGGCGATCAAATGGCCGGCCGGAAAAACCTGAGCGTCGTCAATAACTCGAAAGCTGTTTTGATGGGAAAGGGCCGCCTGTCCGGGGCCGTCATGGCCAGCGTCGCGGCATGTGTAACGCTGCTTTGGCTTGCATTTGCGAGCGTGCCGGCGCCTGCCCAGACGGCGTTCGATCGGCCCGGCGGCGATTACTTCAGCACGCCGGTCACGTCGGGCGATCCCGAGGATTGCGCGCTGCTGTGCGAGCGTGATCGCCGCTGCCGCTCCTGGAGCTTCAGCTATCCCGACGTCGAAGGCGGCTCGGCGGTCTGCTGGCTGAAGAACACCGTGCCGCCGCGCGTGCCGGGAAGTTGCTGCATCTCCGGGGTGCGCGGCGCCGGCGTGATCGAGCCGCGCGTCGAGGGCGTCGAGACGTCGATCGACCGCCCTGGCGGGGACTTGCGCAATTTCGACCTGAAGGACGGGGAGAGCGTGGAGACCTGCAAGGCCGCGTGCACCGCCGACAACAAGTGCCGCGCTTTCACCTACGCCCGTCCCGGCTACACCGGACGCGAGGCGCGCTGCTACCTGAAAAAGGAAATCAAGCCGCCGCGCCGCAAGGCGGGATTCACGTCGGGCGTGGTGCGGTGATGCTCGTACTTGTGCCCGGGCGCGCGCAGTACAAGTGATGCGCTGCTGAACCGGGGCCCATTACGACCCAGCAATCCTTGCACGATGGCTCCCGGCTCTGCGCCGCGCCGCTTCGCCGCGCCGCTTCGCCGCGCGCCTTGTCGGGACACGAGCTCACTCCGCCGCCATCACCGTGAGCTCCGGCCATAGCGCCTTCCATCGCGCGGCCTTCGCCTCGTAATTGGCTGCGGAAAAATTCGGCGCCCTGTTCGGTCGCACGATCAACTTCGCGATGTCGTCGAACCCGTGCGGCGCATAGACCTCGAAGTCCCCGCCGGCGCGCCGGATACCCAGCTGCGTATTCTTCGTCAGGAAGCGGTCGATGCCGTCCGTCGCGCGGGTCAACGGTGGATAGGGCAGGCCGTGTTTGTCCGGATACCACAAATGCACGCGCGCCTGGTTGCGGATCTCGATCCTGGCGCCGAGATGCGCGAGCCCTGCTTGCAGCCTGCGGATGACCGAGTCTTCCGCTTCCCACGAGGTGTCGGGATCGAAATAGAACACGTCGTAATCGGCGATGCCATGATCGACCGGGCGGCCCGTGAGCACATTCCACGCCGTCTGCGCCAGGCAGCCGGCGACAAGCCACGCGTCAGACAGCGCGAGACGACGGAGTTCGTCGATGATCGCGGCGTTGATGTGATTCTGCAGAACAGAAGCGACGAATTCGTCGCGGTTCATCGCTGCTGCTCCCGCTCTCCCGCTGGCAGGAAAGATGCAGGTCAATGCACCGCGGTGAAGAACCGTGCCAGCCTGAACCCGGACAGCCAGGTCCACACCGGCTGGCCGCGCATGCCGAGATCCCAGGAGCCGAGCACGGCATCGGCACGGCCGATCAGGTTGTCGATCGGCAACAGGCCGACGCCGCCGGCGCGCAGCGGCACGCGGCTGTCGGCGGAATTGTCGCGGTTGTCTCCGAGCACGAAGAGATGCCCGGCCGGCACCGTCACTTCGGGCGTGTTGTCGAGCGGGCCGTTCTCGCGCATCTTGAAGATCAGATGCGAGACGCCGTTCGGCAGTGTCTCGACATAGCGATAGGCGGGCTCGCTGCCGCCATGGTCGTCCTCGGCGGCGCCGACGCCGTCGGGCTTCAGCTCGGCCGGACGGTCGTTGATGAAGAGCTGGCCCTGCCGCATCTGGATCCGGTCGCCGGGCAGCCCCACGACGCGTTTGACCCAGGCCTGCGAGCGGTCGCCGGGCCAGCGGAATACGACGACGTCACCGAGCTTCGGCGTCTCCGCGAAGACCCGTCCGCTCTCGGGCAGGCTGATCTGAATAGGCAGCGACGAGGTGCCGTAGCCATAGGGAAATTTCGAGGCGAGCAGCGCGTCGCCAATCAACAGCGTCGGCTCCATCGAGCCCGACGGCACGTAGAACGGCTCGGCGAGCGCGCCCTTGGCGATGAAGACCGCGGCCACGATGCCGGCGAGCTGCACGAGTTGTCCGCTCCAGCCGCTGCTTTTCCGCTTCGGAGTGACAGTTGCTTTCTCAACGCTCATGCGCCCGTTCCACCCACCGTGATGCGTTCCATCAGCAGCGACGGCTGGCCGACACCGACCGGCACGCCCTGACCGTTCTTGCCGCAGGTCCCGATGCCGGTATCGAGCGCAAGGTCGTTGCCGACCATACGGATGCGATGCAGGTCGGTCGGCCCGTTGCCGATCAGCATGGCGCCCTTCAGCGGCGCTCCCAGCTTGCCATTCTCGATCTTGTAGGCCTCGGTGCACTGGAACACGTACTTGCCCGAGGTGATGTCGACCTGGCCGCCGCCGAAATTCGCAGCGAAAACGCCGTTCTTGACCGAGGCGAGGATCTCGGCCGGATCGCGGTCGCCCGCGAGCATGTAGGTGTTGGTCATGCGCGGCATCGGCACATGGGCATAACCCTGGCGACGGCCGTTGCCGGTCGGCTTCATGTTCATGAGCCGCGCGTTCTGGCGATCCTGCATGTAGCCGACGAGGATGCCGTCCTCGATCAGCACGGTGCGGTTGGTCGGCGTGCCCTCGTCGTCGATCGACAGCGAGCCGCGCCGCGAGGCGATGGTGCCGTCATCGACCACGGTGACGCCCTTGGCCGCGACCTGCTGGCCCATCAGGCCGGCAAATGCGGACGTCTTCTTGCGGTTGAAGTCGCCCTCCAGGCCATGGCCGACCGCTTCATGCAGCATCACGCCGGGCCAGCCGGCGCCGAGCACGACGTCCATCTCGCCGGCGGGGGCAGGGATCGATTCCAGGTTGACGAGCGCTTCGCGCAGCGCACCGTCGGCGGCCTCGCGCCAGTTCCTGCTCTCGATGAATTCGGCATAGCCCGCACGGCCGCCATAGCCCTTGCTGCCGCTCTCCTGGCGGTCGCCTTGGCCGGCCACGACGGAAATGTTGACGCGTACCAGCGGACGGATGTCGCGATAGCTCTCGCCGTCGGGGCGCAGGATCTCGACGACCTGCCAGGTCGCACCGAGACTCACGCTGACCTGCCGCACCCGCGGATCCTTGTCGCGCAGGTAAGCGTCGATCTCGGCGAGCAGCTTGACCTTGGTCTCGAAACCGGGCGCATCAAGCGGATTGTCATCGCCATAGAGCCGCACATTGGTGTGCGGGGGCGGCGCCGCGAAGCTGCCCGAATAGCCGCCGCGCACGGCTGCGACCGCGTCGGCCGCGCGAATCAGCGCCGGCAGCGACACGTCGGAGGAATGGGCGTAGCCGACCGCGTCGTCCTTGACGGCGCGCAGGCCGAAACCCTGCGAGGTGTCGTAGGTCGCCTGCTTCAGCCGCCCATTGTCGAACATCAGCGCTTCGGTCTGGCTGTACTCCAGAAACAATTCACCGTCGTCGGCGCCCGAAAGCCCGCGCGCGACCTCGTTGCGAACCTGGTCGCGGTCGAGATTGGCACGGTCGAGCAGGGAGGTTGTTGCAGGGTTGGTCATGCGTCCGTCCATTATCGGGGGGCTGTGAGGCAAGATAATGGTTTCGCGCCGGTTCCGCGAGGCGCCAAGCCTCACATTACGGAAACAATAGGATCGCTCACCGGCGCCCCATCCGACGCTACGGCAGCTTGTCGTAGCCCTCGCCGAGCCCGTTCAGGCTGAGCGGGAAGCCAATGCCTTCCTCGGGGGTCTCGAAGATGATGAAGGTTGCGGTCTTCGCGCTGCGGAGCTGGCCGAGCAGCTTGTCGTCCATCACCACTTCCGCCACGCAGCCGTTGGGCAGGCATCTGACGAACCCGGCGCGGCCGACGTCCTGGTTGTCGAGCTTGAGGCCCAGGCCGGAGGGCAGGAGGACCCCGAGCGGGGCGACCACGCGCATCAAGCGGCTCTTTTGGTCGGCGGTCTTGAGCACGATCACGGTCAGGCCGGCGTTGGAGCGGTCTTCCGCCACCACGCTCTGGATCAGGGCACATTGCTCGGTCTGGGCGCCGGGCGGGGTGTCGCAGCGAATCTGCCAGTCGCCATGGACGGAGCGGACCGCGCCCTGCGCATGGGCGAGGCCGGGGAGTGCCAGAAGGATGATTGCAGCCAGCAGGGCGGCCAGCGCCGGGAGGCCGTTAGCCGGCTTTGCCATCGATCTCGAAAGCCCCATCGGGTCTGTCCCTCTGCTCGCCTGGGTCGCTCGCGCTTGGCGGACTGATCTGGCGGAGTGATACGGGAATGACGGCGTCTTGAAGGCGATTCCCAAGCAAATTCCACGCCGCCTCGCGCCGCCGCCGCCCGCGCGAATCAGGCTCCTGCGCGGCCATCCGCCAGTGCCTACCGCGGGCAATTCCGCTGTCAAGCCGCGGCATCCCGGGAAACGGTATTTTTGTTTGATGTTTCTAGGAAATATCTTGCCGGTGATGGCTGACAGACCGGGCTCAAGACTGCATTGCGATAGATCAAGAATTATGATTTGAGAGGCTTGATTTCGCGTTCTAGCGATCTGGCCCCAATTCCTCTTAGAGGTATTCTTGCGTGGCGGTTTGTCGGACTGGCGGATCGAATAAGCGTTTCCCGGAAGCAGGGGAATGCACTTGGGGTGATTTCGTAAGGGGAGTGCGAACGGCATGAGGATGTCGATGGGTCGGGTGGGCCGGCAATTGCTGGGATTGGCCACCATCGCCTTGGCGGCGGCTGGCATCACGCTGGCGACGGGTGGTGCGGCATTCGCCGAGCTCGGGCAACCGGCGGCGTGGGAGTGGACGCTTCAGCAGTCCGGTTCCCCGGTGATGGACAACATCATCTGGTTCCACAATTTCCTGTTCGTGCTGATCACCCTGATCACGCTTTTCGTCCTGGCGCTGCTCGTGATCGTGGTCATCAAGTTCAACGCGAAGGCCAATCCGGTGCCGTCGCGGACCACGCACAACACGCTGATCGAGGTGGCCTGGACACTCGTGCCGGTGCTGATCCTGGTCGGCATCTCGGTGCCGTCGTTCCGGCTTCTGTTCCTGGAGCTCGACGTGCCGAAGGCGGATCTGACCATCAAGGCGACCGGCAAGCAGTGGTACTGGTCCTATGCCTATCCCGACAACGGCAAGTTCGAGTTCGACTCGCTGATGGCACAGGACAAGCAGCCCCGCCTGCTCGGCGTCGACAACGAGATGGTGGTGCCGGTCAACAAGGTGATTCGCGTCCAGACCACCGGCGCCGACGTCATCCACGCCTTCGCGGTGCCGGCTTTCGGCATCAAGATCGACGCCATTCCGGGCCGCCTGAACGAGACCTGGTTCAAGGCCACCAAGACGGGCGTGTACTACGGTCAGTGCTCGGAACTGTGCGGCAAGGATCACGCTTTCATGCCGATCGCCGTGCGCGTGGTGAACGACCAGGAGTTCGCCTCCTGGGTCGAGACGGCGAAGAAGAAATTTGCGAGCGGCGGCACCAGCACCTACGCCTCCGCGGCCGGCCCGACGCAGTGAGCGTCGGGTGACGGCTTGAGGGACTGAAAGCGAAAAAAGGGGCGGGACCTCCCAAGGTCCGAACGGGACGCAAGGCAGGATTTGAAAATGGCAACGAGCGCAGCGGCACACGGCGATCACGCCCAAGACCACGGACATGACGAGCACGCCCATCCGACCGGATGGCGCCGCTACGTCTACTCGACCAACCACAAGGACATCGGCACGATGTACCTCATCTTCGCGGTCATCGCCGGCATCATCGGTGCCGCGATGTCGATCGCGATTCGTGCTGAGCTGATGTACCCCGGCGTGCAGATCTTCCACGAGACGCACACCTACAATGTGTTCGTGACCTCCCACGGCCTGATCATGATCTTCTTCATGGTCATGCCAGCGATGATCGGCGGCTTCGGCAACTGGTTCGTGCCGTTGATGATCGGCGCACCCGACATGGCGTTCCCGCGCATGAACAACATCTCGTTCTGGCTGCTCCCGGCGTCCTTCGCGCTGCTCCTGATGTCGACCTTCGTCGAGGGCGAGCCGGGGGCCAACGGCGTCGGCGCCGGCTGGACCATGTACGCGCCGCTGTCGAGCTCCGGCCATCCGGGCCCGGCCGTCGACTTCGCGATCCTGTCACTGCATCTGGCGGGCGCCTCGTCGATCCTCGGCGCCATCAACTTCATCACCACCATCTTCAACATGCGCGCGCCGGGCATGACCCTGCACAAGATGCCGCTGTTCGTATGGTCGATCCTGGTGACGGTGTTCCTGCTGT
Source organism: Bradyrhizobium sp. RP6 (assembly GCF_003837805.1). Lineage (GTDB taxonomy): Bacteria > Pseudomonadota > Alphaproteobacteria > Rhizobiales > Xanthobacteraceae > Bradyrhizobium. The sequence goes on from NZ_RQIT01000011.1 coordinate 75,840, forward strand.
TGTTGTCGTTGCCGGTGCTCGCCGGTGCGATCACCATGCTGCTCACCGACCGCAATTTCGGCACGACGTTCTTCGCCCCCGACGGCGGCGGCGACCCCGTGCTGTTCCAGCATCTGTTCTGGTTCTTCGGTCACCCCGAGGTGTACATCCTGATCCTGCCCGGCTTTGGCATGATCAGCCAGATCGTCTCGACCTTCTCGCGCAAGCCCGTGTTCGGCTATCTCGGCATGGCCTACGCCATGGTCGCGATCGGCGGTATCGGCTTCGTGGTGTGGGCGCACCACATGTACACGGTCGGCATGTCCTCGGCGACGCAGGCCTACTTCGTCGCGGCCACGATGGTCATCGCGGTTCCGACCGGCGTGAAGATCTTCTCCTGGATCGCCACCATGTGGGGCGGCTCGATCGAATTCCGCGCCCCGATGATCTGGGCAGTGGGCTTCATCTTCCTGTTCACGATCGGCGGCGTCACCGGTGTCGTGCTGGCGAACGCGGGTGTCGATCGCGTGCTGCAGGATACCTACTACGTCGTCGCGCACTTCCACTACGTGCTGTCGCTCGGTGCGGTGTTCGCGATCTTCGCCGGCTGGTACTACTGGTTCCCGAAGATGTCGGGCTACATGTACAACGAGGCTTTGGCCAAGGCGCACTTCTGGGTCACCTTCATCGGCGTCAACATGGTGTTTTTCCCGCAGCACTTCCTCGGCCTGTCGGGCATGCCGCGCCGCTACGTCGACTATCCCGATGCCTTCGCCGGCTGGAACTTGGTCTCTTCGATCGGCTCCTACATCTCCGGCTTCGGCGTGCTGATCTTCCTCTACTGCGTGATCGACGCCTTCGCCCGCAAGGTGCCGGCCGGCAACAACCCCTGGGGTGCCGGCGCGACCACGCTGGAGTGGACGCTGTCCTCGCCTCCGCCCTTCCACCAGTTCGAAGTGCTGCCCCGCGTGCAGTAAGCAAATCTTCCGCGGCGCCCGTGACGGGCGCCGCGGCGCTATAACGAAGCGAGTAGATCTAAGTGTCCGTCCTCGACCAGAACGCCATCGACATCAATCCCCGCATCTCCGAAGCGGAGGTTGGCGACTATCTCGCGCTGCTCAAGCCCCGGGTGATGTCGCTGGTCATCTTTACCGCGCTGGTCGGGATGGCGATGGCGCCCGGGCATTTCCACCCCGTGCTGGCGATCACCTCGCTGCTCTGCATCGCGGTCGGTGCCGGCGCCTCCGGAGCGCTCAACATGGCGCTCGAAGGCGATATCGACTCCAAGATGTCGCGCACGGCGAACCGGCCGCTCCCGCGCGGCCGCATCACCCGTCCCGAAGCCATGGCGTTCGGCATGACGCTCGCCTTCTTTTCGGTGATGACACTCGGCATCCTCGTCAACTGGATCGCCGGCGCGCTGCTTGCCTTCACCATCTTCTTCTACGTCGTGATCTATACGATGTGCCTCAAGCGCTGGACCGCGCAGAACATCGTGATCGGCGGCGCCGCCGGCGCGCTGCCGCCGGTGGTGGCCTGGGCTGCGGTGACGGGCACGGTCGACGTCGAGCCGCTGCTGCTGTTCGCCATCATCTTCTTCTGGACCCCGCCGCATTTCTGGGCGCTGGCGCTGTTCCGCTCCGACGACTACGCGCGCGCAGGCGTTCCGATGCTGCCCAACGTCGCCGGGCCCGACGCGACCCGTCTCCAGATCCTGCTCTACACCATCGTGTTGATCGCGGTCGCCGCGGCGCCCTGGGCGCTCGGCTATTTCGATGCCGTCTACGGCATCGTCTCGCTGATCCTCGGCGCCGGCATGCTGGTGCTCGCGATCAACGTCTATATGCGCCGCGAACGCAGCCAGTCGCTGCGCGCGACCCGCAAGCTGTTTGCCTTCTCGATCCTGTATCTGTTCGCGCTGTTCGCGACCCTGCTGGCCGAGGTCGTGTACCGGGCGCTTGCTCCGATGGTTGGGGGCGCATGAGGCAGGAATGGCTGACAAACCCGAGCCAGATGGAATCGTCCTCACCGAGGCGCAGCAGAAGAGCCGTCGTCAGCGTTCGATCGCAATCGCGCTCGCGCTCGGCGTGCTCGTGCTGCTGTTCTTCGCCGTCACCATGGTCAAGGGACCGGCGGTACTAGTGCGGCCGATGTAGGAAACATGGATCACGAGCCGACCATATCGCAGGATCAGAGCCGGACCGCCGCCAAGAGCCGTCTCGGTGGCCTTGGTTTCGGGAGCCTTGGTTTCAGTGGCCTTGGCCGCGACGCGCTGGTCGCTTCGATCTGCGGCGGTGTGGTCGCGCTGATGGTCGGTGCTTCCTACGCAGCGGTGCCGTTCTACAACTGGTTCTGCCGCGCCACCGGATTCAACGGCACGACGCAGGTCGCGACCTCTGCGCCGGCCAGTGGCCCGATCGCGCGGAAGATCTCGGTGCGCTTCGATTCCAACGTCGCGGCCGGCCTGCCCTGGAAGTTCGAGCCTGAGCAGAGCGAGATCGAGGTCAATATCGGCCAGGTCGTGACCGTCTTCTACACCGTGACCAATCAGGCCGCGCGCACCACTGCGGGCCAGGCCGCCTACAACGTCGCGCCGCTGACGGTCGGCTCCTATTTCCAGAAGATCAACTGCTTCTGCTTCACCGAGCAGACCATGGCGCCCGGCGAGAAGCGCGAGATGCCGGTCGTGTTCTACGTCGATCCGTCGATCGTCGACGACCACGAGAATGACAGGCTGAGCACGATCACGCTGTCCTACACGTTCTATCCGGTGCGCGATCCGGTGGTGAAGCCGCTCGCCGCTAGCGAGGATGACAAACGCAAGGGAAATCTCTGACCGCCGGGCTCACGCTCAGACGGTCGGAACAAGGGGATAAGTGCCTGACAGGCACGGGATTGAGGAGAGAGACGGAATGGCTACGGCGCACACCAAGCATCACGACTATCACCTGGTCGATCCCTCTCCCTGGCCGGCCGTCGGCTCGCTCTCGGCCTTCATCATGGCGGTCGGCGCGATCGCCTGGATGCACCACATGTTCTCTGCCGCGCCGATCGTGTTCGGCGTCGGCACCGTGGGTGTGCTCTACACCATGGCGAGCTGGTGGGCCGACGTGATCAAGGAAGCTCAGTACAAGGGCGACCACACCCGTGTGGTGCAGCTGCATCACCGTTACGGCATGATCCTGTTCATCGCCTCCGAGGTGATGTTCTTCGTCGCCTGGTTCTGGGCCTATTTCAATGCCGCGCTGTTTCCGGCCGATGCTGTCCATGCCACCCGCGATGCGGTGTTCGGCTGCGGCCTCGGCACCCAGCCCGGCGCCTGCTCGGTCCCCGGCACCTGGCCGCCGAAGGGCATCGAGACGTTCGATCCCTGGCATCTGCCGCTCCTGAACACGCTGATCCTGCTCACCTCTGGCACCACCGTGACCTGGGCGCACCATGCGCTGCTCGAGAACGACCGCCAGGGCCTGAAATACGGACTGATCCTCACCGTCGTGCTCGGTGCGGCGTTCACTTGCGTGCAGGCCTATGAGTACAGCCACGCGGCGTTCTCCTTCGCCGGCAATGTCTACGGCGCGACGTTCTTCATGGCGACCGGCTTCCACGGCTTCCACGTGCTGGTCGGCACCATCTTCCTGCTGGTCTGCCTGTTCCGCGCCTATGCCGGCCATTTCACGCCGAAGCAGCATCTCGGCTTCGAATTTGCCGCCTGGTACTGGCACTTCGTCGACGTGGTCTGGCTGTTCCTGTTCCTCTGCATTTACGTATGGGGACGCGGCGCCGAGACCATGGCCCACGCCGCGCACTAAGTTGCATCGAACCGATCAGAAAGGGCGGCCGCAGGGCCGCCCTTTTGCTTGCCGGCCGCCGAACGTTCGGCGGAAACTGTGATAGAGTCCGCCATCATGAACGACACCGCCGGCACAGCCCAGTCCGAAACCACCGTCCTGCAAAGCGCGATGCGCGGGCTTGCCTGCAAATGCCCGCGTTGCGGCCAGGGCAAGCTTTATGCGGGCTTCCTGACGCTCGCGCCGGCGTGCGACCGTTGCGGCCTCGACTACGCCTTCATCGATACCGGCGACGGTCCGGCGATCTTCATCATCATGCTCGCCGGCGCCATCGTGGTCGGCTGCGCGCTCGTTGTCGAGGTCAAGTACCAGCCGCCGTTCTGGCTGCATGCGGCGCTCTGGCTGCCGCTGATCCTCGCCACCACGCTGCTGCCGCTGCGTGCGATGAAGTCGCTGCTGATCGCGCTGCAGTTCCATCACAAGGCGGCGCCGGGGCGGTTGATCGATCGCGAGAAATGAACGAGCCTGGACGCAAGGCCCGCGTGGGCGGCTTCGCGCTGTTCACGCTGTTCCTGACGGCCGCATTCGGCGCGCTCGGTGTCTGGCAGCTGCAGCGCCGGACCGCCAAGCACGAGCTGATAGCAGCGCTCACCGAGCGGCTTGCGGCGGCGCCCGTCGCACTGCCGCCGCCGGCGGCGTGGACCGCGCTGAATCCTGCTCGCGATGAATTCCGCCGCGTCAGCTTCACCGCCACCTACGCAGCCCTGCCCGATGCGATGGTGTATTCCTCCGGCTCTGCGGTGCGCAAGGACGCTTCCGGCCCGGGTACCTGGGCGTTCCTGCCGGCGCGACTGCCCACGGGCGAGACGGTCGTGATCGATGCGGGCTTCGTCGAGAACACGATGCAGGATCGCGGTGTCGAGGATCGCGCCGTGAAGAAGCTCGTCACGGGCCAGCCGGTGGCGCTCACCGGCTATCTGCGCTTTCCCGAGGCGCCAGGCTGGCTGACGCCGGCGGAGAATCGCGACAAGCGGCTCTGGTTCGTGCGCGATCATCTGGGAATCGCAAGTGCGCTCGGCTGGGGCGCGGTCGCGCCCTTCTATCTCGATCTCGAACATCCTTCGCCTGCGAATGGCATTCCGCGTCCGGGGCCGCTCGACGTGAATCTGAAGGACGACCACCTGCAATATGCCATAACCTGGTTCACGCTTGCAGGCGCCGTTCTGATCGCCTTCGCCGTGTGGGCAAGAGGCCGGCGGCAGAGCTGAGCCTATCCGGATTATCTCGAGGGAACCCGGTATCGCCCGGAGTTTATTATTCAGCGCGTATTCACGAATGTGGTCCTAAGCCGCTGGTACTTTCCGCGGCAGACAGGATTGCGGCGTGAGCGATTTCGACCAGATGGGAATTATCGTCGATTGGGTGGACGCCTGCCGGAAGGGCGACCTCACGGCGCTGCTCGACCTCTATGCCGACGACGCCCAGCTCGAATGCACGTGCAACGGCACGCAGCGATATCAGGGACGGGGCGAGCTCGAAGCCTATTGGCAGCCGCGGCTCAGCGCCTTCTCGTCGGTAGGTTTCGGGCTGGAGGAAATCCATCCGGCGCCCCACGGCGTCGATCTCGAATATTCCGTCGCCGGCGCGCTGCGCATTCAGGCCTCGTTTCGCTTCAGCCCGGAAGGCAAGATCCGCAGCACGGTATGCGAGCCCGCGCGCCAGAACGCGCATAATGGCTGCGTATGCTAGTCTAGCCTGATCACGACGGGTCCCGCGTCTCGAGAGGAAGACGGCAGCGGACGTAAGTTCGCTCATCCACGCGCAACAGGGACAGCGATCCGCTGAGCGCGCGCACGCGCTCTTGCATGCCGGTCAAGCCCCGGCCGAAGACGTTGCCCGCAGGAAAGCCGCCGCCGTCGTCGGAGATCTCGATGGCGAGCGTCTCGCTGGCGACGGTCGCCCGTACATGGGCGCTGCTGGCATTGGCATGGCGCAGCACGTTGGTCAGTGCCTCCTGGATCAGCCGATAGACAGTTTGGGCCAACGCCCCGCCAATCACGTTCAGATCAGCGTCGATCGTGTCGGTCAGGACGATATGCGGTGCCTGATTGCGAAAGGTCCGGAGCAGCGTCTGCACGCTGGTCGACAGGCCCAGCTCCTCGATATAGAGCGGCCGCAGCCGATCGAGGATACGGCGATTGGTCTGCTGGAGCGCCTCGACCGATTGCAGCAGGTCCTGTACCGAACTGCCGAAATGTCCCACTGGCGGCGCAGCCTCGACCAGCGCGATCGTGCTGGCGCGGATGCTGAACAGCAGCGGTCCGAGTTCGTCGTGCAATTCGCGGGCGAGATCGCGCCGCTCGTCGTCCTGGAGCGACACCAGGCGGTGCAGCAGATCGCGATAGTCCTGGCTCAATTGCGCCAGCGTTGCAGCCAGCGCATTCGCCTCTTCGCAGCCTTGCCGTATTTCCGGCGGACCCCCGACGGGAATCGGCCTGGTGTAGTCGCCCCGTCGTATTCGCGTGAGACCTTTGCCGAGATCTTGTAAGGGACGCAAGACCGATCCCGCCAAGACATAGGCGATCGTGCCGGTAAGAATCATCAGCACGGCAACCAGGCTGGTGAGCGCGAGAAAGCCGATCCATTTCTCGAACAGATCAGCCGACATATCCTGCAGGAATACGATATCGCCGATGCGTCTGCCGTCGATCGTCACGGGGGATGCCGCATCCATGTCGGAGACGGCGAGAAGGTCGATGAACCATTGCGGCACGCCATGCGGCTTGTGCAGGCCGTCCTTCGGTGACGGCGCGGGATCTGCATCCAGCGCGCGGAATTGGATATCGGAGGAGGTGTCCAAAGAATGGACAAAGGCCTCGAGCGTCTGCCGTGGATTGTCCGATGTGCGCAGGCTATGGTTGAGCGCGGCGGCGATCGCCTCTGTCGAACGCCGTCTCGGCTCGTTCTCCGCCGCCAATTGGCCTGTTGCGAATGTCTGGAGCAGCACGCCCGCCAGGATCAGCGCCGCCAGAAAGCTGGCGCCGAGCGGAACAAACAGTTGCGTCCTGAACGAAAGTCGTTGCCACATTAGGCCAATTCTAACGCGCATCGGCGGAATTTACTCTTTCCATTTGTTCCCGCCGGTCTATGAGTCGGAAAACAAGAGAGTGCGCGATGCAAGATACCGCCAAGCTGGCGACCAGGGTCCTGATCGTCGACGACCATCCCGTGGTGCTCTCCGGTTGCCGCACCCTGTTCGCATCCGACCATTCAATTCGCATTGACGAGGCGAGCGACGCCAAATCCGGTCATCGCGCCTATGTCAGCAAACGGCCCGACGTCACCGTGATCGACATCAGCCTGCCCGATGTCTCCGGCTTCGAGCTGATGCGACGCATCCGCAAGGACGATCCCGACGCCAAGATCATCATGTTCAGCATGAACGACGATCCGGCTTTTGTGGTACGGGCCGTCGAGCTTGGAGCGCAGGGCTATGTCTCCAAGGGCGACGATCCCCGGATGCTGCTCAAAGCGGTGCGCAAGGTGGTCGCGGGAGACAATTTCATCTCGCCGCAGCTTGCGGAAGCCGTGACGTTTTCCGGTGCGGCGATCAAAGCCAATCCGGCCTCGCAGATGACCCCGCGGGAACTCGAAATCCTCCGCCTGCTTGGACGCGGCGACAAGATCGTCGAGGTCGCCGAGGCGCTCGGCATCTCTTACAAAACCGTGGCCAACACCACATCCCTGCTCAAGCAGAAGCTGGGCGCCAAGAACCACTCCGACCTGATCCGGATCGCAGTGGAAATCGGGATGAACTGACCTTTTGCCGGAGACCGAACCGGCTGCTCCAGGATGCAGCGGTTCGGTCGACGGATCGACGCCGCCGTTGGCCGGGCAATGCATGGACAACGGGCTGACACCCATCCGCGGACACAATCGGCTGTGGCTGTATTCGTTCCTGCAGCGGACAATCTTTCGGGAAAAAGTCGCAGTTGGAAATAGACCTCGGCTGTACTGCCTCATGGGCGCCCGAGGCATTGCGGGAAAAATAGGAACATTCTTCCGCCGGCACGGTTTTGGCCCTTGACGATTTCGTGACGGGCGACGAAAGCTTGCCAGAACAGTTTTGACGGGCGGCGACCCCGACGAAGCAAACCGGTCTGCACACAACGACAGACCTTCCAAGAGAAGGGCTGCGGCAATGCCGCAGCCCTTTTTCAATGGACGGGGAAGCGCCGGAAGCGGTTTCCCGATGCCGCAAAACACTTTATGGTAGCCCAAAGCCTCTGGCTGTTATCAAGTAATTTCGTAAAATCAAAGGCTTAGGGACCGGGCCTCGGTTCGGCCCGGCCTTTGGAGGGCAGTTTGACTCGTTATATCTCGACCCGGGGCGAGGCCCCCGAACTCGGCTTCTGTGACGTGATGCTGACCGGGCTTGCCCGCGACGGTGGCCTGTATGTGCCGGCAACGTGGCCGCAGCTCCCGACCGAGATGATCGCCGGCTTCTTCGGCCGCCCCTATTGGGAGGTTGCGGTCGATGTGATTCGTCCCTTCGCCGGCGGCGAGATCACGGATGCCGAGCTCGGTCGTATGGCGAACGAGGCCTATGCCACCTTCCGGCATCCCGCGGTGGTGCCGCTGCGCCAGATGTCGCCGCACCAGTTCGTGCTCGAGCTGTTCCACGGTCCGACGCTCGCCTTCAAGGACGTGGCGATGCAGCTGATCTCGCGGCTGATGGACCACGTGCTCGCCAAGCGCGGCCAGCGCACCACCATCGTGGTCGCCACCTCCGGCGACACCGGCGGCGCCGCGGTCGAGGCCTTTGCGGGACTCGAGAATGTCGATCTCATCGTGCTGTTTCCGCACGACCGCATCTCCGAGGTGCAGCGGCGGATGATCACCTCGGCAGGCGCGGCCAACGTCCATGCGCTCGCCGTAGAGGGCACCTTCGACGACTGCCAGGCCATCGTGAAGGGGATGTTCAACAACCATCGCTTCCGCGATGCGACCTCGCTGTCCGGCGTCAATTCCATCAATTGGGCGCGCATCGTCGCCCAGGTGGTCTACTATTTCACCTCCGCCGTTGCCGTCGGTGCGCCGGCGCGCGCGGTCGATTTCGTCGTGCCGACAGGAAATTTCGGCGATATCTTCGCCGGCTACGTCGCCAAGCGCATGGGGCTGCCGGTGCGCACCCTGCGCATCGCCGCCAACGTCAACGACATCCTGGCGCGGACGCTGAAGACCGGTATCTACGAGGTGCGTGAGGTGCACGCGACGGCGTCGCCGTCGATGGACATCCAGATATCGTCGAATTTCGAGCGGCTGCTGTTCGAGGCGAGCCGGCGCGATGCAGCAGGCGTGCGCCGTCTGATGGAGTCGCTGAAGCAGTCCGGACGTTTCGTGCTGCCCGATGCGACGCTTGCCGCGATCCGCGAGGAGTTTGATGCAGGGCGCGCCGACGAGACCGAGACTGCGGCTGCGATCCGCGCCGCCTGGCGCGAAGCAGGCGAACTGGTCGATCCCCATACGGCAGTGGCGCTCGCTGTCGCGGACCGCGACACCACCGACACGAGGGTGCCGAGCATCGTGCTCTCCACGGCCCATCCGGCCAAATTCCCCGATGCCGTCGAGACGGCCTGCGGCCAGCGGCCGCAACTGCCCGTCTGGCTCGACGGCTTGATGACCAAATCCGAACACATGAGGGTGATGAAGAACGATCAGGCCGAGGTCGAGCGGTTCGTGCTGTCGGTCAGCCGCGCCGCAAAGCAAGGAGTTGCCGGATGAGCGTCGAGATGACCAAACTTGCCTCCGGCCTGACCGTCGTCACCGACGAGATGCCCCATCTCGAGACTGCGGCGCTCGGCGTTTGGGCCGGCGTCGGCGGACGCGACGAGAAGCCGAACGAGCACGGCATCTCGCACCTGCTCGAGCACATGGCGTTCAAGGGCACGACCAAGCGTTCCTCGCGCGAGATCGTCGAGGAGATCGAGGCGGTCGGCGGCGACCTCAATGCCGGTACCTCGACCGAGACCACGTCCTATTACGCACGGGTGCTCAAGGCCGACGTGCCGCTCGCGCTCGATGTGCTCGCCGACATCCTCGCCAATCCCGCCTTCGAGCCCGACGAGCTGGAGCGCGAGAAGAACGTCATCGTGCAGGAGATCGGTGCCGCGCAGGATACGCCCGACGACGTCGTGTTCGAGCATCTGAACGAGCTCTGCTATCCCGACCAGCCGATGGGTCGCTCCCTGCTCGGCACGGCCAAGACGCTGCGCACCTTCAACCGCGACATGCTGCGCGGCTACCTCTCGACGCATTATCGCGGGCCTGACATGGTGGTGGCGGCGGCCGGCGCGGTCGATCACGGCCAGGTGGTCGCCGAGGTCGAGAGACGCTTTGCCAGTTTCGAGGGGACGCCGGGGCCGAAGCCGCAAATCGCTCAATTCGGCAAGGGCGGCAACAAGGTGGTGCATCGCGAGCTCGAGCAGGCGCATCTGACGCTGGCGCTGGAAGGCGTGCCGCAGAGCGATCCGTCGCTGTTCTCGCTCCAGGTCTTCACCAACATCCTCGGCGGCGGAATGTCGTCGCGACTGTTCCAGGAGGTGCGCGAGAAGCGCGGTCTCTGCTACTCCATCTACACCTTCCACGCGCCCTATACCGACACCGGCTTCTTCGGCCTCTACACCGGCACCGACCCGGCCGACGCGCCGGAGATGATGGAGGTCGTGGTCGACGTCATGAATGATTCGGTGGAGACGCTGACCGAGGCCGAGATCGCGCGGGCCAAGGCGCAGATGAAGGCGGGTCTCCTGATGGCACTGGAGAGCTGCTCCTCCCGTGCCGAGCAACTCGCCCGGCATGTGCTCGCCTACGGGCGGCCGCAGACGGCGCAGGAACTGGTGGCCCGGATCGATGCCGTCAGCGTCGAATCGACAAGGGACGCGGCGCGTGCGCTGCTGTCGCGGAGCCGGCCCGCCGTTGTCGCGTTGGGCAGCGGCAGGGGTCTGGACACCGCGGTATCTTTCGCGGAAGGATTGACCCGGGCACGTGCCAAGGCGCGGCTGCACTAGGAGAGCCGTCCCAAGGGCGCCCAGCCCCGGAAAGCATCACCATGGCCCTCTTTCGCCTGCCATCCAGTGGACCCGCCACCCTCGCGCCGCGCGGCAACGGGTTGCTCCTGCGCGCGCCGCAAATGTCGGACTTCCTGCAATGGGCCCATTTGCGGGAAACCAGCCGCGACTATCTCACGCCCTGGGAGCCGATCTGGCCCTCGGACGATCTCACCCGGTCCGGCTTCCGGCGCCGCCTGCGCCGCTATTCCGAAGACATTGCCGCGGACCGATCCTATCCCTTTCTGATCTTCCGAGAGCTCGACGGGGCCCTGGTCGGCGGTATCACGCTGGCCAATGTCCGGCGCGGCATCGTGCAGGCCGGCACGATCGGCTATTGGGTCGGCCAGCCTCATGCCCATCGCGGCTACATGACGGCCGCGCTGCGGGTGCTGCTGCCGACGCTGTTCGGCGAGCTCAATCTGCACCGGGTCGAGGCGGCCTGCATCCCCACCAATGCGCCGTCGATCCGGGTGCTGGAGAAGTGCGGCTTCTCGCGCGAGGGCCTGGCGCGCCGATATCTCTGCATCAACGGGGTCTGGCAGGATCACCTGCTGTTCGGCCTGCTGCACGAGGATTTGCGCGGCTGAGCTGCCCGATTCGTGCGGCCGAATCCCTCTTTTGCTGCCTTGGGTTCGCCGATTTTGGCGATATAACCCGCATGCCCCGGCCGGCGATCGGCCGGACAATTGTCATGGAGTACGGGCGTCGATGGTGCAGGAGCTTCGGTCATCGCGGAACGCGTTGCAGCTGGGAACGGCGATCGCGCTGACATTGTCGATCGAACTCGCCTCGGTCTCACCGGCGGCGGCCCAGTCACTGACCGACCGCTTCAAGAGCCTGTTCGGGGGCAAGTCCGACGAGCCGGCCGAGCCCAAGCCGGCGCCTACGCCCGGCCAACCGGCCGATGATGACCTCGATTGCCCGCAGGTCACGGTGCGCGCGGGGGCCTCGACCTATGCGGTTGGCGCCGGCGGCAAGCCTGCCGTCGGCAATGAGATCCGTTTCCAGGCCTCGATCACCAAGATGGCGCGCGAATGTTCCCGTAGCAGCGCCGGCATCACGGCCCGGATCGGGATCCAGGGTCGCGTCATTGCCGGTCCCGCCGGTGCGCCTGCCTCCGTCGAGGTGCCGCTCCGCATCGCCGTGGTGCAGGGCGGCGTCGGCGAGAAGGTGATCGCCTCGAAGGCCTACCGGACCACGGTCGAGATGACCGAGGGCGGCAGCGTGCCCTTCACCTTCGTCGCCGAGGACATGACCTATCCGGTGCCGGCGCCCGCGGCGGCCGATAGCTATATTTTCTATGTCGGCTTCGACCCGCAGGCGCTCTCGCCCGAGCCGAAGGCGCGGAAGAAGAAGTAGCCTGAAGTCTTGCGGCAATCTCGGCTGTCATTGCCTGCGAAGGCGGGCAATCCAGTATTCCAGAGGCCACGGTGCTTGAACCGAAAGCCTTGGCGTACTGGATCACCCGCCCCCGCGTGTGACGACACCGCGATTGTGGGTGTTGTTACCCGACAAACAAAAAAGCCGCCGCTCATCGCGCCGGCTTTTTGGTTGTGAAGGCAAAATTCCTCAGTTCAGCTTCTGCCTGACTTCGTTGATGCCCTTGGCGAGGAGGTCGTCGGCGACCTGGCCTCTGACCGACTGCGACAGGATCGTGGAAGCGGCCTGGACGGCGGCTTCCGCGGCGGCGGCGCGGACGTCGGCCAGCGCCTGGGCCTCGGCGAGCGCGATCTTGCTCTCCGCGGTCTTGGTCCGGCGGGCCACGAAGTCTTCCATCTTCGCCTTGGCCTCGGTCGCGATGCGCTCGGCTTCGGCCTTGGCGTTGGCGATGATGTCGGCAGCCTCGCGTTCGGCCGTGGCACTGCGCGCCTTGTAGTCGGCGAGCACCTTGGCCGCCTCCTGCCTGAGGCGCGCGGCGTCGTCGAGCTCGGCCTTGATGCGTTCGGCGCGATGATCCAGCGCCGTCATCGCCGTCTTGAAGACCCCGAGATAGCCGAACACGACCATCAGGATCACGAAGGCGACGGCGACCCAAAATTCAGGTTCGAAGAACATCTCGACTAACCCTTCAAGGACGCATCGACCGCGGCATTGACCGACGCGGCGTCCGGAACGACGCCGGTGAGCTGCTGCACGATCTGACCTGCCGCATCGGCCGCGATGCCGCGGACGTTGCTCATGGCGGCCGCGCGGGTCGAGGCGATGGTCTTCTCCGCCCCGGCGAGCTTGGCCGCCAATTGTTCTTCCAGCGCCTTGCGCTCGACTTCGGCCTGCGCATTCGCCTTGTCGCGGGATTCGTTGCCGATCGCCTGCGCCCGCGTGCGCGCCGCAGCGAGCTCGCTTTCATAGGCCTTCAGCGCCGCGTCGGACTGGTCCCTCAGCTTCTGCGCTTCGGCGAGGTCGCCCTCGATCTTGTTCTGACGCGCCTCGATCGCACCGCCGACGCGCGGCAGGGCGAGCTTGGACACGATCACGTAAAGCAGGACGAAGAAGATCGCGAGCGACACCAGCTGTGAAGCAAAGCTGCTGCTCTCGAACGGCGGAAAACCGCCACCGTGGTGACCACCGTCAGCCTCGGTGTGAGCTCCCGCCGTCGGACCTTTCGCGCCGCCATGACTCTCAGCCATGGAGTTCTCCTGTTGCTGTCACACGCGCCGTCCCAAGGAATGGGAACGGCGCGAAAAACGTCGTCCTCAGAGCGGAACGAACAGCAGCAGCAGCGCGATCAGCAGCGAGAAGATGCCGAGCGCTTCGGTCACGGCGAAGCCGAAGATCAGGTTGCCGAACTGGCCCTGAGCGGCCGACGGGTTGCGCACGGCTGCGGCGAGGTAGTTGCCGAAGATCACGCCCACGCCGACGCCCGCACCGCCCATGCCGATGCACGCGATGCCCGCGCCAATAAGTTTTGCTGCTGCCGGATCCATTTTAGACTCCTTGGAAGAAAGATGGGGTTGTGGGTGGAAATTCCCCGGACCGTTCAGTGTCCCGGATGAATGGCGTCGTTGAGGTAGATGCAGGTCAGGATCGCGAACACGTAGGCCTGGAGGAACGCGACCAGGATCTCGAGCGAGGTCAGCGCGACCGTGAGCGCCAGCGGCAGTACGCCGCCGACCCAGCCGACGGCGCCGAGCGAGAAACCGAGCATGGCGACGAAGCCCGCGAACACCTTCAACGCGATGTGGCCGGCCAGCATGTTGGCGAAGAGACGAACGCTGTGGGAGACCGGCCGCAGGAAGAACGACAGGATCTCGATGAACATGACCAGCGGCAGGATGTAGATGGGGACGCCGTGGGGAACGAAAATCTTGAAGAATTTCAGGCCGTTCTTGTAGATGCCGTAGATCAGGACCGTGAAGAACACCAACAACGCGAGCGCCGCGGTGACGATCAAATGGCTCGAGACCGTGAAGGTATAAGGAATGATGCCCACCAGGTTCGAGACGCAGATGAACATGAACAGTGAGAAGATCAGCGGGAAGAACTTCATGCCTTCCGCGCCGGCCGTCGAACGGATGGTCGAGGCGACGAATTCGTAGGAGATTTCGGCGACCGACTGCAGGCGCCCGGGAACCAGCTGCGTGCCGCTGGCAAGCATCAGGATCGAGATGATCGCCACCGCCACCAGCATGTAGAGCGACGAATTGGTGAAGGCGATCGTGTGATTGCCGATATGGCCCAGGGTGAAGAGAGGCTCGATGTTGAACTGGTGGATCGGATCGATTTTCATCAGCGCGGCGTCTCTTGGTCTGCCGGGCAATGCCGGCGTGTCTCGGTCTGCCGGCCGGGCCGGCCCGTACCGGCGAGGCCGGCACGATCATTCCTCTCCTGGTGGGACCAGCTTTAAGAACCACCGCGCCTGTTTTGACCCGCGCCTGCCGATCTCACCACATTCACCACGCCGGCGACGAAGCCCAGCAGCAGGAACACGATGAATCCGAAAGGCGACGTCGACAGCAAACGGTCGAACCCCCAGCCAATCCCCGCTCCGACAGCGACACCGGCGACCAACTCGGAGGATAACCGAAAACCAAGCGCCATCGCCGAGGCTCTGGCCGCTTTGTCTCCATCGTCACCTGCGGGTTGCTCGGTCTTGGCCCTGCGGTCGCGAAATTCGGACAACCGCTGATCAAGATTTCCGAGCCGATCGGAAAGCGCAGCTTCCTCGGACGATCTATCGCGATCTCCATTCTCACCGTGTCCCGTGCTCTGTGCCATGCGACAAAGACCCGAAACGCTGCGGCCAAATGGAAATTACGCCCGCCACCCTCAAAAGCCGCGCGGACCATACTGATGGCCCATAATCAAGTCAAGCCAAGTCACGATTGCGTCGCTTTCGGTTATGTGTCTGATTTATTTGGCGATATCGGCGTGTGCGACAGCGCTGCACACAGCGTGACGCCGCACCGCAGCAGGTCTCCTCGCGATCGGCGGATGCAGCTGTCCTTTCGCCGCACTGCCTGGATCAAAGCAGCCATCGTGTTCGTTGATTTCAGAGGCCGGTTTTTGGCGGCGGATTGCTTGATGGCGGTGTAGAATTGCGCAGAAGCCGCAGTAGCGCCGTGGCGGAGAGGGCGATGAGACCAGCGATGTCATCCACAACATCATGGCTTGCGGGCGCGGCCGCGGTGATGATCGTTAGCGGCGGCCTCGTGGCCGCGCAATCCGGGCCCGACGGCGAAAACGGTCGCTACAGCATGACTCCCATCCCCGAGGGCGTGCTGCGGCTCGACACGCGCACCGGCACGGTATCGACCTGCGCCAAGAACGACGCCGGCTGGGCCTGCTACGCGGTGCCCGACGAGCGGACCGCACTGGACGCCGAGATCGGCAGGCTCCAGGCCGAGGTCGAGAGGCTGAAGGGACAACTCGCGGCTGGGCCGACGGTGTCGGGCAAGGTCGACGAGGCGCTGCCGAAATCCGACCAGTTGAAGAAGGCGGAGCCCAAGACCGCCGAGGGCGAGCGCAAGATCGAGATCCCGCTGCCGAGCGACCAGGACGTCGATCGCGTGATGTCGTTCCTGGAAAAAGCCTGGCGGCGGCTGATCGACATGGCCAACCGCGTGCAGAAGGACGTGTCGGGGAAGATTTGAGAGCTTGAATGACGCCTGGGAAACAGCTGACGCGTTCGGTGCCATCGACCGTGCAGGCCACGGTCATCAGTACCGCCCTGTTGACGGTGCCGACGCCCGGGCGAGACTTCGTCGATCTCACCGCGCAAGCGACGAAGTTCATCAAGGACGTTCACGCGCGCGATGGCGCGCTGACGCTGTTCATCCGCCACACCTCGGCCTCGCTGACCATTCAGGAGAACGCCGACCCTTCCGTGCTGGTCGACCTCGCCACGGCGCTGTCACGGCTCGCACCGGAGAACGCCGGGTGGACCCATGACACAGAGGGACCCGACGACATGCCCGCGCACATCAAGACGATGCTGACGGGGACCTCGCTCCAGGTCCCGGTCCTGAACGGCAGGCTCGCGCTCGGCACCTGGCAGGCGATCTATCTGATCGAGCATCGCAAGCACCCGCACCGCCGCGAGGTCGTGCTGCAATTCATCGGCAGCAATCAGTAAGCGCTCAAAACAAAACCGGCCGCGGAGACCGCGGCCGGTTCGTGTCGTCGATCGCTGCTGTAGATCAGGTCGCCTTGATGTCGACGTCCTTGGTCTCGGGCAGGAAGAGGAAACCGATCACGACGGTGATGGACGCGAAGATGATCGGGTACCAGAGGCCGGCATAGATGTCGCCGGTCGAGGCCACGATGGCGAAGGCGGTCGCCGGCAAGAGGCCGCCGAACCAGCCATTGCCGATGTGGTACGGCAGCGACATCGAGGTGTAGCGGATGCGGGTCGGGAACAGTTCGACCAGCATCGCCGCGATCGGGCCGTACACCATCGTGACGAACAGCACCAGGATGAACAGCAGCCCGATGATCGCCGCCACCTGCGGACGGAAGATGTCGAGCGGATGCGACATCTTCACGATGCCGGCGTCGCCCGCCTTCGGATAGCCCGCCGCCTGCACCGCAGCGAGAACCGCCGGGTTGCTGTCCTTGGCGTTCGTGTAGGGCACCTCCTTGCCGTTGATCACGACCTTTACGCCTGACCCGGCCGCGCCGGAGGTTGTCGAGTACTTGACCGACGACTGCGACAGGAAGGCGCGCGCGGTGTCGCAAGGTGCGCTGAACACGCGGGTGCCGACCGGGTTGAACAGGTCGCCGCAGCCCGCGGGATCGGCCACCACTTCCACCTTGGTCTGCTCGATGGCCTTCTCCAGCGCCGGGTTGGCGTTGGTGGTGATCATCTTGAAGATCGGGAAGAAGGTCAGCGCTGCGATCAGGCAGCCGCCGAGAATGATCGGCTTGCGGCCGATCTTATCGGACAGCATGCCGAACACGATGAAGAAGCCGGTGCCGAGCAGCAGCGACCAGGCGATCAGCAGGTTGGCGGTATAGCCGTCGACCTTCAGGATCGATTGCAGGAAGAACAGCGCGTAGAACTGGCCGGTGTACCAGACCACGCCCTGGCCCATGACGCCGCCGAGCAGGGCGAGCAGCACGAGCTTGCCGTTCTGCCAGTTGCCGAAGGCTTCGGTCAGCGGTGCCTTCGAACCCTTCCCCTCTTCCTTCATCTTCTGGAAGATCGGCGATTCGTTGAGACGAAGCCGGATCCAGACCGAGATGCCGAGCAGCAGCACCGAGACCAGGAACGGGATGCGCCAGCCCCAGGCAGCGAAGTCCGCTTCGCCTGTCGCGGTGCGGGTGAACAGGATCACCAGCAGCGACAGGAACAGGCCGAGAGTCGCCGTGGTCTGGATGAAGGAGGTGTAGTAGCCGCGCTTGCCGTTCGGCGCATGTTCCGCGACATAGGTCGCCGCACCGCCGTATTCGCCGCCGAGCGCCAGGCCCTGGGCGAGGCGCAGGACGATCAGGATGATCGGGGCCGCGATGCCGATGGTGGCCGCATTGGGCAACAGGCCGACGATGAAGGTCGACAGACCCATGATCAGGATGGTGACGAGGAAGGTGTATTTGCGGCCGACGATGTCGCCGATGCGGCCGAACACGATCGCGCCGAACGGACGCACCAGGAAGCCTGCGGCGAACGCCAGCAGCGCGAAGATGTCGCGGGTTGCCGGCGGATAGGCCGAGAAGAACTGCGCGCCGATGATGCTTGCCAGCGAGCCGTAGAGATAGAAGTCGTACCACTCGAACACGGTACCGAGCGAGGAGGCGAGAATGACGAACCTTTCGTCCTTCGTCATCCCCCCCGCGCGCGCTTGAGACACAGCCAGTGTCGACATGTTTAGTTGCTCCCCGAAATGAAATCGTTTCCTCGCGCCCCAGATGTCCGGACATGCCGGATCAGCCTGGGCCTTGGCGACAAGGTAACATCCGCGTGAAACTCGCCCCAATACGACTTTCGGCCTTGCGCACTGGCGCGCAGCAGATGGTGTGGTATCCGGCACCGGCGCGAACCCGTGGGGATTAACCCATTTGCAGCAAGGGGATAATGTGCACTTGCATGCCACCGCCGCTCGGGGAAGAATTGACGCATCCGGATCTGTTCGCCGGCCGGCGCGAACGACAGCAAGAGAACGATGAACGCTCCCTCGACCCACCTCGTCATCGCCGATGACCATCCCCTGTTCCGCGATGCGCTGCGACAGGCGGTGGCGGGCGTTCTCCCGTCGGCCAGGATCGACGAGGCCGGATCCTTCGAGGACCTGACCGGGCTGCTGGAGCAGACCTCGGACGTCGACCTGATCCTGCTCGACCTCTCGATGCCCGGAATCTCCGGCTTTTCCGGCCTGATCTATCTGCGCGCGCAATATCCGGCGATTCCGGTCGTGATCGTCTCAGCCTCGGACGACAGCGCCACGATCCGCCGCTCGCTCGATTTCGGTGCGTCCGGTTTCATTCCAAAGCGGTTCGGGGTCGAGACGTTGCGTGACGCCATCCTCAAGGTGATGGAGGGCGACGTCTGGGTTCCCGCCGACACCGATCTGTCCGCCGCGGCCGATCCCGATATGACTCGCCTGCGCGACCGCCTGGTGACGCTGACGCCGCAGCAGGTCCGGGTCCTCATGATGCTATCGGAGGGCCTTCTCAACAAGCAGATCGCCTATGAGCTCGGCGTCTCCGAGGCCACCATCAAGGCGCATGTCTCGGCGATCCTGCAAAAGCTCGGCGTCGAGAGCCGCACCCAGGCCGTGATTGCCGCCGCAAAGATCGCCGGCGGCCAGTGGAAGCAGGGCACGCCGACGGGGTAGGGCCGGGCTACACTGCCATTGCGCTCGCGGATGCCCGGTCTGGAGAGCGAAGCGGAATCATTCGGCTCGTTCAGAGCGTGCTGGTTTGACCCGAAGCGGAAGTTGCGCCTCCTCGATGCGCCGAAATACGCACTAGGTGATTCTGCGCATCTCTCGCCGGAGGAGGCGGCCGGCACCGGGACGTACACAGTGGACGAGGCCACCAAGATCCATGTCAACATAGAGACGAGTCCAGATTCCAAACTGTTCGGGACGCCATGCTGGTATTCAAACGGGGAACTTACGCGCGTCTCTGACGCGGGTCGCGGACCTGGTCGTGACCGGAAGCGCCCTTCACCCTTCCGGCACGCCAGCGAGACGGAAGCCTTCACACGCGCGCTCGACCCCAGCAAGGAAAGCTGGATTGTCGCTTTGTTGAGCAGTGACGAAGCGACGGATTGTGAAACCTGAGTTGAGCGCGAGTCCCGTTCTTGCAGCAGTTCGCGCCTCATCGAGCGCGCCGGTCAGGCCTAACGCAGCGGCGAGCGCCAAATGAGCGAGAGGAAAGTTGCGGTTCGCCTCAGTGCTTCGTCGTAGCCAGCTGACCGCTTCGACGTTCGAACCCAGCTGTAGCTTGGCCACGCCTACAAAACACGCCCATTGATAGGCATCGATGTCGCGAGGGGAGAGACGTAGAGCCTGGAGTATGTGGCCTTCAGTCTCGGCGGCGCGCCCCATATAGAATTTGGCAAAACCAAGGGCTGCATGAGCGTTGGCTATATTCGAATCGAGCGCCAACACATGCTCAAATTCACGGATAGCTTGGGCGGCCCGGTTCGTAAAGATCTGGACCCAACCCCGAGCCAAGTGGGCCGAAGTACGGTTCGGCCTGATCGACAATGCCCTATTCACCATTGCCTCGGCCGCTGCAAGCCGCGCAGGCCCGTCATCCGTCGTAAAGCTGGTCGCAACTGCCGTATCAGCATTTGCCAGGCCAATCATTGCCTCGACGTTGCCGGGGTCGCACGCTAGAGAGCGTTCGAAGAAGCTCCGCGCTTGCGTTACGCATTCAGGGCTAAATCCCTTCATCAACCAGGCCCGGCCTTGGAAGTACAAATCCATCGCATCAGGGTGCAGCGTACGCTCGGCTCGTCGCGCCTCAGCCTCGATGAGCTGGCGACCTAACGTATTGGCGAGCCTCGAAACGATTTCGTCCTGCATGTCGAACAGGTCGACGACAGGCTTCTCGAAGCGCTCGGCCCAAAGATGCCGGCCGCTCTCAGCATCGATCAATTGCACGTTCATCCGAAGCCGCTTGCCGCTGCGTTGCACTGAACCTTCGAGCACGTAGCGAACGTTTAATTCGCGGCCGACTTGCCGTACATCGACTGCCCTACGCTTATATGAGACGGCGCTGTTCCGTGCGATTACAAATGAACCAGCGATGCGCGACAAGTCTGTGGTCAAACTCTCGGCTACACCATCCACAAAATAGTCCTGCTCACGATCATCGCTCAGGTTCGCGAAGGGTAGCACGACGATGGATAGGCGCGGCGGCATGTCGCCGGCTCGCTCGACTGAGCCAACCGTCTCTATTGCGGAGCTCCCGGTTTCTTGCACTGCACCCACGAAGCGAAAACCTTTGCGCGGCAATGTTTTGATCAACTGCTGTTTCTCGCCGGTGTCGCCGATGGCGCTCCGAGCGGCATTGATGCGCGTCGTCAGAGCGGCTTCCGAGACGATGCGACCATTCCAGACGCCAGCGATGAGGTCGTCCTTACTGACGACACGTTCCCTGTTCCGGATCAAATAGTTCAGAAGGTCGAAGACCTGCGGCGCGATAGAGATTGTCTCGGCTCCTTGCCGCAGCTCCCGCCGTTCCGTATCCAGCGTGAAATCCGAAAAGGAGTAAAGCAAATGCATCCTCCCGCAGTACGATCGCACCCGTGGAGCCGATATGTAAGCCGACGGTAAGAAGAATGGAAGGCGCCTGTAAAGCGCTTCTCGTGACCTCGGCGCATCCTCGTGCGCGGCTGAACTGTATGAACTGCTTGCGGATCTCGCGTCACGAGGGAGGGATATCATGCGGCAGATGGCTGCACTGACGTGGTTTGCCACTGCACCGAGGCTCTTGATCTGGGTCGTATGCGTTCTCGCCTCTGCGAACCGCGCTCACGCTCAATGCTCGGCGCGCGATGTGTTGCAGAGGCAGCTAGTGCTCAAGGCGGCGCCCGTTGTCCCGACACGCACGGGTCCAGTAACGTCCGTTTCGGATGTTGCTGAATGGAAAACGATCAGCATCGGGACGTTCCCGGATACGTTTGCTCTCCTCACCGCGCTGAGTGCGATTGGTTGCGGCGTCGGTAGCTCGGCCGCGGCGGCTCTTGCCCGACCTGCGTTTACGCTCAGCGGCACCAGAACGGCGGTAACACTTCTAACAGTGACCGCGGCCGATCTGGGCTTTAGGGGTGAGACGGTGCCATTGCGGAAAATCTACGAAGTCGCGCAGCAACTGGGCTTCGGGCTTGCACCGCCCGAAATCGCTCCGCAGCTCAGACTTCAATATCTGGACCAGCCCGTAGGTGAGTTTCTCGTCGTCGGGATGAACCCGATCCGGACATGGGCTGGTGAAGAGGTCATCCTGACCGTGGCAAATGGGGGAGCGGGTCTCATTCTGATCGGCCAGGATGGTCGCGCCGACGCGGAGATACCAGTGACCTCCCGCTTCGTGTTCCTGCGCTCCTTGCCCACAACGCCAGCGGCGCTGATTCGAGACTGAGATGGCCGAGGGGACGAAATGCTGGCGATCAAAGCGATGAAGCACATGGCGGTTCCAATTTGTCTGCTGCTGCTGCCGTCGACCGCGATACTTGCGCGAGATGATGGGCGCCATGCGAATTCCCCGCTGAAGCCCTGGTTCGAGAGTCTGGAAAGCGAGTTCGGGAAGTGCTGTGAGGATTCCGACGCCTACGTCGTCTCCGAACCGGATTGGAAGTCCGATCACGGACAATATCGCGTTCGCATCGACGACGAATGGGTGCTCGTGCCAGATGGCGCCGTCATCAAGCAACCCAATCTTGCCGGACGGACCATGGTCTGGAAGCACTACATCGACGGACATCCTCGTGTCCGCTGTTTCATTCCAGGCAGTATGACGTGATACGTCGACCACCGCCGAGCAATCCTGCGATTGATGGTCTGGTCCACCATTGGAATCAATTGCTCAGTTTCGTTAAAGCAAGAGGCTTCGTCGCTCTGTTGTTGCGATGCTTACATCCGGAAATGGCCCCTTCTGTCTTGCCGCTCCAATGTCTGGTGTCTGTGGAAGACCAGAACGGACTTCCGGCGCGGCAAGCCAGCGCTCGTGACCTCTACCGAAAGTCAGTCGGTCCTACCTCGCCGTCCACAGTTGGCAGATATCGCAGCCATTCACCGGATCGGATGCCTCGAGGGTCAATACCTCGGTGCGAGGCGACGTAGTCGATCTCGCCGCGCGTGGTGCCGATATCCATCAGTTCTCTATCACTCAACTCGGACAAAGCAGCGCTCAATTTCTGGCTTTCACGGCGCTCCTGAAAAGCATCCCAACGCTTCCAGATGAAGCTGGTGACATGCCCGGTCGATGCGGATGTCCATTCCAGCCATGTAGTGCGGTGCGTCGTGGTCATTGCGGCGTCTCCTGGACAGTGTACTTGCATCGACCAGAGAGTGCCGCTGATTTGGCGAGGACGCTTGACCGGCAGCTAACATTTTCCGTACCGGCGGCTTATTCTCGCGATTTTTACAAGGCCAAAACGCCACCGATTAGCGCAACCGGGTTCGTCTAGACGCGAAGTCCGCTTGTGGCCCATCTGCGAAGTTGCGCCTTGTCTGCCGGAGGTCCGCTCACTGCGTCAGAGCAGACCGGATTTGCTCAACCTGAGTTCTTCGCATTTTGGACCCTTCTCGGACCTCACGAAACGTCAGCTTCCACGCCGCCAAGGGGGGCATAAGCGGACGTAGCGGATCCTGTACCCTTAAGCATTATCGACCCGCCATCCACGAAGAATACCAATGTTGATAGCCAGTAATTGGCCTCTAAACTACATTGGGTAGCGCCACCTCAACGCGCGGCGCAGGAAAAGCAAGGATACGCTGATCGCAACGGTGGCAAACCAAAGGAAAGCCGGAACTGGCGATTGATTGTGGATGTGCGCAATGTACAGCACCAGCGCTAGCAGCAGGCAAACCAGCGCGTTCGACAGCCAGTATAAGGGCGAGCGCAAAATCCCCGTTGCTGCGAGCTCAGCGGCCCGGTTGCGAGCGTTTTTTACGCGCCACCAACAAAAGCCTAAGAGTGCAATGGCAATGATCCAGACCATCACCATCCGTTCGCATAGAAATCTGCAAGCACTCTTGCTCAAATCACTCGAATTATCTGCATCGCGTGCTTTGGCAAGAGGGCCCCACGTCGCCTTGTGGCCCTCAGCCGACCATTGAGATCTCGCCCTCCGAGGATAGCTTTTGACCCGAAGCCGACCTCACAGCGCGATGATTGACGCGCGCCCGATCGTTTGCAACACTACTGGTTGAAATACGAAATTTGCCTGGCGCGAATGCCGTTTTTATTCAGCGGTTCGTGGAGTCAGTCATGGCGACTTCCAAGAGGTCGGTTTTCTGTTTTTCCTGCATCACACTCTTTGCAAGCTTGCTCGCTATTCTCCCTGTGTCCGCCCAAGCGCAAGAGATCAAAGTTACGCTCTTAGGGACAGGATGCCCTCCGCCTGTTATGAACCGGTTCGGCCCGAGCATCCTCGTCGAAGCGGGTGGGCAGAAGTTCATTTTCGACGCCGGCCGCGGTGCTCTTCAGCGGCTCACTCAGGTCAACGTGTTTTGGCATGATATCAACGGCGTTTTTCTTACCCACTTGCACTCGGATCACGTGGTTGGCTTTCCAGATCTGTGGCTGACCGGCTGGCTTTTTGGACGGCCTGGGAGGGATCGGCCATTGGAGGTGTGGGGACCAAGGGGGACGGTGCGCATGATGTCGTTTCTCGAGCAGGCGTTCGAATATGACATCCGGATTCGACTATACGACGACCGTGCGGCGCCAGACGGTGTGGTCATTCTCGCCAAGGACATCAGCGAGGGACTTGTCTATGAAAACAATGGCGTAAAGATCACCGCCTTCGAGGTAGACCACACGCCGGTGAAGCCGGCGTTTGGCTACCGCATCGATTATTCCGGCCGCTCGGTTGTCCTCTCCGGAGACACCCGTCTGTCTGAGAACCTCATCCGACATGCCCAAAATGTTGACCTGTTGATTCACGAGGTTGCTTCGCTTGAGACATTCCAGCGGATCGGAATCCCGCCAGACCGAACCGCGAGCATTATCGCCCATCACACCACTCCAGAACAGGCGGGCGAGGTGTTCGGGCGGGCAAAGCCGAAGCTCGCGGTCTATTCACACCTCGTGATGCCAAATGCAACCGAGCAAGATGTAATTCCACCGACGCGGAAGACTTACTCAGGTCCATTGGAACTCGGTGAAGATCTCATGGTAATCGAGGTGGGTGAGAAGGTTGAGGTCCGAAGACCCGCCAAGCCTTAATCCAGCTTGAATCCACCGGCGGACCTGATCGGTAGACCGGGAACCAATTTTGCTGAGCTACACGAGTCTGGATTTGGCCCAACCCGGACGTCCGACGATGTCCGATTTTGCGCCGGTGTTGGAGGATGAGCGGACACCGAGTGCGCATTCCTTCAAAGCAACGTGACCTGGCGCCCCAAGTTCTTGCGTTGCCCGCGGGGCAAAACAGCAACGGTTGGGTCAACCCGTCTCGACCAAGATATTCTGGTTTACAAAAATTCGGATTTGCCGTATATATCGCCGCACCCTGATCCGGCGAAAGGGGCGGTCGTACGTCGTCACGAGCCGCGGATCGCGTTGCGGTGGACGCATGGCGCCGTCGCGGATGTGGGACGCAGGGCGGGGTGTTGGATCGAGCCGAGCCCGTGAGCGCCTCGCAAGCCGCGTTGTACGAACGGCGCTCGCGCGTAACGGCAAAACCGTGTGGTCCTGGCCGTCGTTGCTACGGTCAAGCGCTTGCGGATGCGGCATCTGCGCCAACCGGCGCGGTGTCGGTGACTTTCGTGAGGGCCAGGGAGGCCAGAGGGAACTCGGCTCCCGGGAAAGCGCGGCATAAGCCGTCCGACCATCGCGCAGGGAAGGCCGTGTGTTCGGCTTCACCTGTATGCTGCTGTGCGGCTCTTTCTGCGTGTGCATTTCGCGCAGCGGACCGCGGGTGCCTGTCAGCACCCGGCCTTCCCTGCGCCCTTTCTTCCAAGGGCGTGACGCGAAGCGCAAAACTCGGGCGAAACGCGCCGGGAGAAGGGCGGAGCCATGTCTGCGAGTCCAGATGCTGGTTTGAGGTCGACAGCGGTTCACCTTGCGTCATTGCGAGGAGCGCAGCGACGAAGCAGGGCACGCCTACGGGGTGATTCGCTACAACGTGGCCAGGAGCACGCTGGCCGCTCTGATATCCGCCGTATCGGAGCCCTCGGCAAAGCCCTCGAGCGCCGATTGGAGCCATCGCTTCGCCTCGTCGCGCTGCCCGCGTCCGGCAAACAGCCCGGCGAGATCGATCGCAGCGCGCAGCGCCCAGGCCGTGGCGCCTTGCCGGCGACTGAGATCCAGCGATTGCATGAAGTGGGCTTCTGCCTGCTCGGCGTCGGGCTCGGGCCGCGACAACAGAACTCTGCCTTTTATCCGCAGCAATTCCGGCATGTAGAGATGATCGCCGCTCTGTTCGACGAGCCGGATCGCATCGTCGATCAGGCGCGCGCTCTGCTCGATCTGTCCAAGCGCCAGCAAGCCTTGAACCAGCGCGATGTTGAAGGTCGTGGTGAGCAGTTCGTAGCCGGCCTCGTGGAGCTCGCGCAGGCAAGCCCTGATCGTCTCGACGCCATGCGCGGCGTCTCCCCGCCGGATCGCCAGCTCGCCTTTCACGCCGCGGCCCACCACGAGATAGGGACCCATCGACCGGGATTCGGCGTGTGCGATGAACTGGTCGATGCTCTCTTCCGCGCCGTCGAGATCGCCGCCCCAGAGCGAGATCGAGACCGCCCAGATCAGCGCGATGCAGAGCGTGATCGGGTGCTCCATCTCCGCGGCGTCGGCGACCGTCTGCTGCGCCAGTTGCAGTGCGTCCGCGGGCCGGCCCTGCAGCCAGAGTTCGCGCGCCAGCGTGATGCCGGCCCGGTTGCGATGATCGAAGCCGTTAATCGTGCTGATTCGTTCTGTCCCCGGCGCTTGCCAGGCGGCCTCCGCCATCTCCAGCGCGTCGCGATGCTCGCCGGCCAGGTGGAGCGAGACTCCGAGGAGCGAATGGGCAAGGGCGATCGAGCCGGGATCGCCGAGCGCTCTCGCGACCGCAAGGCTCTGCTGCGCGTAGCCAAGCGCGGTGTCGAACCGTCCCATCCGTTCGTGGAAGATGTGCATGCGGCCGAGCAGCTGGAGCTGGTTCGGCGCGTCGCCGCGCGCCTCGGCGATCGCAAGGCTCCTGCTCAAGGCCATGCGCGCCGCCTCGCTGCCGCCGCGCGTGAACATCAGGGTCAGTCCGAGGGCAGCCTGGATGTGCATTTCCTCGGCGCTGCCGCGCGAGGAGGGAGCAATCGCAAGCAGCGCACGTTCCGACCAGCGCCGGCATTCGGTCAAGAGCGACATCGCGAGGAAGATCGGCGCTGCCGCGGCGGCGAGCGCAATGCCGGTCCTGGCGTCGCCCCCCGCGCCAAAACACCAGTCCAGCGCGGCACGCACGTTGTGAAGCGCGGAGAAGTGGATCGCTCGTTCGTCGGCGTTCGGCGTTGCAGCCCACGTCCTGCCGGCCTGTTCCAGCCATCGCCGGTAGTAGCTCGCGTGACGGGCGGCGAGCGCGGCGTCGTCTGGCGCTATCTCGAGCAGATAGGCGCGCGTGGTATCGAGCAGACGGTAGCGCATCATCGCGCCGATCGGCCGCGGTGCGACCATCGATTTGGCAACGAGACTGTCGATGGCGCCGAACAGGTGGGAGCGATCGGCGCGTTCATCCGGCACGACCTCGAGTGCCGCGTCCATGGTGAAGTGGCCTACAAAGACCGCCAGCCTCCGCAGCACGAGGCGCTCGATGTCTGACAGGAGCCCGTAGCTCCAGTCCAGTGTCGCCTGCAAGGTCTTCTGCCGCGGCGGCGCGGTGCGTTGGCCCTGCCAGAGCAGATTGAGGCGTTCGTCGAGCAGCGCGGCGGTCTGCTCCAGGCCGTAAGCTTCGACCCGGCCGGCGGCGAGCTCGATCGCCAGGGCCATGCCGTCAAGCTTGCGGCAGATCCGCGCGATGATCGCGGCATTGGCGTCGTCGAGCGCGATCTGCGCGCCGCCGGCCATGGCACGTTCGAGGAAGAGTTGAAGTGCGGGGTAGGTCTGTGCCGCGGCGACCGTCAGACCCGAGCCGTCGGGCGGAACCGCGAGTGGTGCCAGTCGATAGACCTGCTCGCCCTCCACCCGCAGGGCTTCGCGGCTGGTGGCGAGGATATGGACATCCGGCGCAGCGTGGAAGATCTCCGAGGCCAGCGGCGCCGCTGCGGCGATGACATGCTCGCAATTGTCGAGGATCAGCAGCATCCGCTTGTCCCTGACATGCGCGAGCAGCGCGGGCAGGGCATCGTCGGTCTCGGCCGGCAAGCCAAGCATCAGCAGGATCGAGGTGATCACGAGATCGGGATCGCTGAGTGCGGCAAGGTCCACGAAGTGCGCGGCATCGGAGAATGTCTCGAGCAGGTCGTGGGCGATCGCCACCGCGACGGCGGTCTTGCCGACGCCGCCTGGCCCGGCGATCGTGACGAAGCGCGAGTTGAGGAGCTTGTCGGAGATGGCGGCGATCTCCTCGTCGCGTCCGACCATCCGTTGCAGCCGGTTCGGCAGCTTGACCGGAGGCAATTCCATCCGCGGTGAGGTGCGCCGCAGTGCCGGAAGCTCCACTTGCGAGATCGGCGCCACAAAGCAATAGCCGCGGCCGGAGAGCGTGGTGATATATCGCGCGCCGTCCTTGCCGTCGCCGAGCGCCTTGCGAAGGGCTGCGATGTGAAAGCGCAGATTGGCCTCTTCGACGGTGATGCCGGGCCACACCAGTGCCATCAGATCCCATTTGCTGACGACCTCGTTCGGCCGCGACATCAGCGCGATCAGCGCGTCAAAGGCCTTCGCGCCCAGCGGCACCGCAACGCCGTCGCGCGTCACGAGCCTTTCATGTGGCGCCACGGTGAATGGTCCGAACGAGAATCTTGGCCCGATCGGCGTGGTCATCGCGAAATCTTGCTCATTGGGAACCCGGATAGCCAGCAGGCAGCGATCCAGCAAGGCCGGCTTTGCATCGGCATCAGACCGCGTTTGCAGGCCTCGTAACAGGTTCTCCGCCGGCCTCACAACTTCTCACAACACCAAACGCGTCTCCCGGGCGCGCCGCTGATAGTCAGTTGCGCGACGGCAAGGAGACTTTCATGACCCAGGCGGCGAAACTGCTCTACACGGCCCGGACGCACACCAGCGGCGGGCGGCACGACGGCATGTCGCGCAGTTCCGACGGTCGCCTTGACGTCAGGCTGTCGCCGCCGGGCGGGACTGGCATCGGCACCAATCCCGAGCAGTTGTTTGCGGCAGGCTGGTCGGCCTGCTTCGAAGGTGCCATGGAACTCGCGGCGCGCAAGCGGAAGGTGATCCTTCCCAGGAAATGCGCGATCGACGCGGAGATCGATCTCGTGCTCGACGAGGGCGCCTACTCGCTGCGGGCGCGCCTCAATGTCAGCCTGCCGGGTCTCGATCGCGAGATCGCACGCGGCATCGTCGATGAAGCGCATCGAACCTGCCCATACTCCAAGGCCGTCCGTGACAACGTCGACGTCACGGTCGCGCTGGTCTGACGCACCATCATCAACCACCAGGAGGTAGCAACACCATGAAGCAGATCATCGATGAGCACCGCCGCCAGTTTCTCGGCATCGCCACAGGAGCCGTCGCCGTCGGTCTCGGCGTGATCGATCTCGCGCGTGCCGAGACCGAACCGCTGCGATCCTCGGTATCGAATGCGTCCTTCGGCGCGATCAAGCAGATCGACGCCGGCGTTCTCAACGTCGGTTATGCGGAGGTGGGCCCCCCGAACGGTCCCGTCGCGATCCTGCTGCACGGATGGCCCTACGACATTCATGCCTTCATCGATGTCGCGCCGATCCTGGCGAAGGCCGGCTATCGCGTGATCATCCCTTATCTGCGCGGCTACGGCACGACGCACTTCCTCTCTGGCGAGACGCCGCGCAATGGCGAGCCTGCGGCGATGGCCGCCGACATCATCGCGCTGATGGACAAGCTCGATATCAAGAAAGCCGTCGTCGCCGGCTTCGACTGGGGTGCGCGCACCGCCGACATCATCGCCGCGCTGTGGCCGGACCGCTGCCGTGCGCTGGTGTCGGTCAGCGGCTATCTGATCTCCAGCCAGGCTGCCGGCAGCGCGCCGTTGCCGCCGCAGGCGGAGCTGCAATGGTGGTACCAGTTCTACTTCGCGACCGAGCGCGGTCGCGCCGGATACGAGAAGTACACGCACGATTTCGCCAAGCTGATCTGGAAGCTCGCCTCGCCCCAGTGGAGGTTCGACGATGCCACCTTCAATCGAAGCGCGGCGGCGCTCGACAACAAGGATCATGTCGCGATCACGATCCACAATTACCGCTGGCGGCTTGGGCTTGCCCAGGGCGAGGCGAAATACGAGGATATCGAAAAGAAGCTCGCGGCAGCTCCGCAGATCGAGGTGCCGACGATTACGATGGAAGGTGACGCCAATGGCGCGCCGCATCCCGACCCGAGCGTCTACGCCAAGAAATTCTCGGGCCGATACGAGTTTCGCCTGATCACTGGCGGCATTGGCCATAATCTGCCGCAGGAAGCACCGCAAGCATTTGCCAAGGCCGTGCTCGACGCCGACGGCGCTTGAGCATTTGTCAGCACCTCGGTCCAGCCCGGCCGGATCGAGGATCGCCCTGTTGATCCCAGCTTGAAGAACGTCATGTCGCCAACCGAACCTGAAAAGAAAAGGTCTTTCTACGCCACGATGATCGTGCTGACTGTGGTCCTGCTGGTCGTGCTCCTGACCTGCGTGCCGTATCTCGTCACGATCGCCTCCGCAGAGGGGCCGGCGGATCAGAGCGCGGCGGATGCATCGCCGATCTTCGGTGTCACGATTCCGAAAGGCTACAAGCAGTGGGAGCTGGTCGCGCCGGCCGAAGAGGCGGCGCCGCTCGACGAGCTTCGCGCTGTGGTCGGCAACCAGACCGCAATCGACGCCTATCAGGCCGGGAAACTCCCGTTCCCGGACGGCACTATCCTGGTCAAGCGCGCCTGGAAGCGGAAGCAATCGCCGGAGTTCGCGTCCGCAACGATTCCCGGCGCCGCCACCACGGTCCAGGTGATGGTCAAGGATTCCAGGAAATACGCCGCCACCGGCGGCTGGGGCTTCGGCCGCTTCATCAACGGCAGGCCGGTGGACGAGGCCCAGCATCGCACCTGCTTCGCCTGCCACGAGGCCCGCGCCAAGAGCCGCGATTACGTCTTCACGCGCCTGGCGCCCTGAGGCCATCCGGAGACCGTCATGTCCAAGACTTGGTTCATCAGCGGCAGCTCGCGCGGGCTTGGCCGGGCGATCGTGGAAGCCGCGCTCACGACGGGAGATCGCGTGCTTGCGTTGGCCCGGGATCCAGCGCCACTCGAACCGTTGCTTGAGCGCTTCGGCGAAAGGCTTCGGCTTGCAACCCTCGACGTGACGGACGAGGCGGCAGCGCAAGCAGCGGTCGGCTTGGCGGTGCAGACATTTGGCGGTGTCGATGTGGTCGTGAACAACGCCGGTTACGGCGATCTCGGATCGGTCGAGGACACCAGCCTGACGACGTTCCGTCATCAGATCGAGGTCAACCTGATCGGCACCATCATCGTCACCAAGGCCGCGATTCCCGTGCTGCGTCGGCAGCACCGCGGGCACATCGTGCAGGTCTCATCCGTCGGCGGGCGCATTGGTGCTCCGGCCCGCGCCGGCTATTCGGCCGCGAAATGGGGGATCGAGGGCTTTTCGGAATCGCTGGCGCGCGAGATGGCGTTGATCGGCGTGAGCGTGACGATCGTCGAGCCCGGCGGCTTTCGCACCGGCTTTGCCCGGGCCGCGCATGCGGCCGGCGAGGGACGGCCGGAGTACGACGCGGTCGTTGGCGCCGCCGTCAGGATGCAGCGCGATTACGATGGCCGCCAGCCCGGCGACCCCGCCAAGGCTGCAGCCGTCGTGCTGAAGCTCGTCGACATGGATCGGCCGCCCTTGCGAATTGCGCTCGGCAGCGACGCCGTGAACGCCATCGCGGCGGCGGATAAGCTTCGTCTCGAGGAATTGGAGACGTGGCGCGCGCTGAGCGTATCGACCGACTACTGATTTGCGAATCTCACTCCGCCGCCACCATCTGCTGCGTGCGCCACTGACCCAGCAGGGCACGGAGCGAAGCCGGCTTCACGGGCTTGTTGAGCACCGCGATCTTCTCGTCCCGCGCGGCGACCTGCACGGCGGGGCTGCGGTCGGCGGTGATCAGGATTGCGGGGATGCCATCGCCGAAGCGGCGGCGGATCTCGCGGATGGCGGCGATGCCGTTGCCCCGATCGAGGTGATAATCGACAAGCAGGCCGGTCACGCGTCTTCCGGCTGTTTCGATTGCGGCGATCGCACCTTCGGGGTCGGCGACCGCGATCACCTCGGCGTCCCAGGCCTTCAAGAGCGTGCGCATGCCGTCGAGGATCGCCGCATCGTTCTCGATGCAGACGATCAGCGCGCCCGAGATCGGCGTGCGCGCCAGCGGCGTTGCGCTGGTCACGGCCGCGGTGTGGGTGATCGCCTTCGCCGTCGGCACCGTCACGGAGAATACCGAGCCGCCGCTGGCAGTGGCGTCGATGGCAATGCCGTGCTTGAGCACGCGTGCCAGCCGCTCCACGATCGATAACCCCAGACCCAGGCCGCGCGCGATCCGCGCCCCCTGCTCCAGGCGATGGAATTCCTTGAAGATCTCGCCGCGCTTGACCAGGGGAATGCCGACGCCGGTGTCGTAGACGCAGATCCTGAGCGAGGTGCCGCGGCGGCGGCAGCCGACCAGCACGCGGCCGCGCGGGGTGTACTTGATCGCGTTCGAGATCAGGTTCTGGAGCAGGCGCCGCAGCAAGAGCCGGTCCGACTCGACCGGCAGCGAGCAAGGCACGAAGGTGAGCTCCAGGCTCTTGGCGCGCGCGATCGGCGCGAACTCGATCTCAAGCGAGCGCATCAGGTCGGCCATCTTGAAGCTCGAGATCGAGGTCGTCATCGCGCCGGCGTCGAGCCTGGAGATGTCGAGCAGCGCACCGAGGATCTCCTCGATCGCCTGCAGGGATTCGTCGATGTTCTCGACCAGCCGGGTCTCTTCGCCATCGTGCTGGCGCTCGACGAGGCTGGTGACATAGAGCCGCGCCGCGTTCAGCGGCTGCAGGATGTCGTGGCTGGCAGCGGCGAGGAAGCGCGTCTTGGAGATGCTGGCGTCCTCCGCCGCGCTCTTTGCCTGCGCCAGCTCGGAGTTCAGCCGTGTCAGCTCTTCGGTGCGGTCGCGCACGCGTTTTTCCAGCGTCGCATTGGCGCGCTCCAGCGCTTCCGCGGCTTCGAACGTGGGCGTGACGTCGGTGAAGGTGATGACGAAGCCGCCGCCGGGCATGTGGTTGGTGAGCACCTCGATTACCATGTGCCGTTCCGGCAGGCGTTCGAGATAGGGCTCGCTGTCGGTGGTGTAGGCGGCGAGGCGCCGCTCCAGCGCCGCCTCGCGTTCGGTCGGATCGTCCGGATCACCCACCCCGATGAATTCCAGGATCTCGCGAAGCGGCGTGCCGAACTGGATCAAATGCGGGGGAACGTTGAGGAGATCGCCGAACTGCCGGTTGGAGCAGATCAGTTGCAGATCGGCATCGAACACGGCGATGCCCTGGCGCACGTGGTTGAGCGCGGTCTGGAGGATCTCGCGGTTGAAATGCAGCGCCGCGTGGGAATCGTCGAGCAGCTTCAGCGCGGCCTTGGCGGAGACCGTGCGCTTGCGCAGCAGCAGCGACATCACGAGGCGGGACGAGGCGGCGCCGATGGAGGAGGCAATCAGGTGCTCGGCGTGCTGCAACAGCTCGAAATCGGCAGGCGCCCCGGGCTCCAGCCGCACGTTTCGCCGTGCCGAGAAGGCCTCGAAGGATTGCCTGGCGCGGTCGGGGCCGAGATATTGCGCGACCGTTGTCTGGATGTCCTGCACGGTGACGCTGGTGCGCCAGCGGCGGAAGCTCGGGGAGATTGGCGCGAGCGTATTGGGCACGAACAGGTCGGCCTGCAGCAGCTCGATCGACGAGGGCCTTCGCGCCAGCGACAGCAGCACATAGGTCAGGATGTTGAGCGACAGCGACCAGATGACGCCGTGCATCAGCGGCGGCAGGTCGGCGCCGAACAGCGCCTGCGGCCGCAGTGCTTCGATGCCGAACGGGCCGTGCTGGAGCAGCAGGATTCCCGTGGTCGAGGAATCCATGAAGCTCGGCATGAACAGCGTATAGAGCCACACGGCGAAGCCGACACCCATGCCGCCGATGGCGCCGCGCGCGGTCGCGCGCCGCCACAAAAGCCCGCCGAAGAAGCTTGGTGCAAGCTGTGCGATGGCGGCAAAGGAGAGCAGGCCGATGGCCGCGAGCTGGGTACTGCCGAGCGCGCGATAGTAGAAATAGGCCATCACCATGATGGCGAAGATCGCGAGCCGCCGCGAGCGCAGCAGGAAGTTGCTGAAATCGGCACCGCCGGTGCGCCCTTCCGGCCGCCGCTGCAGCACCAGGGGCACCACGAGATCGTTCGAAACCATGATGGAGAGCGCGACGCATTCGACGATCACCATCGCGGTCGCTGCCGAAAGGCCGCCGACGAAGACGACGACGCTGAGCAGGTCTGCGCCGCCCTCCATCGGCAGGGCCAGCACGTACATGTCGGGATCGGCGGTACCGAATGGGAACGTCACGAGTCCGGCAAGCGCGATCGGAATCACGAACAGATTGATGGCGACGAGGTAGAGCGGGAACAGCCATCGCGCCCGACCGACCTCCGCATCGGACGAATTCTCCACCACGCTGACGTGGAACTGGCGCGGCAGCAGCATGATGGCGCACAGCGACAGCAGCGTCATGGTCAGGAAATTGCCGATCGACGGCGAATAGTTGATGGCGCGCACCGCCTCCGGCGTCTTCATCGCGCGCTCGATCAGCTCCTGCGGCGAGAACATCCAGAAGGTGACGAAGATGCCGGCGGCGAGGAAGGCGATCAGCTTGATGATGGATTCGGTCGCGACTGCGAGCATTAGGCCGTGCTGGTGCTCGGTGGCGTCGGTCTGCCGCGTGCCGAACAGCACGGCGAAGGCAGCCATCGACAGCGTCACCATCAGCGCCACGTCGCCGACGAGCGGGATGTGGGAGAAGGCCTGGTCTTCGGTCAGGATCGTTTCGAGCGAGGAGGCCACCGCCTTGAGCTGGAGCGCGATGTAGGGCACCGAGCCGATGATGGCGATCAGCGCCACGGTGGCGGCTACCGCCTGGCTTTTGCCGTAGCGCGCGCCGATGAAATCGGCGATCGAGGTGATGTTGTGGGCCTTCGCCAGCTGGATCACGCGGCGAAGTACGCCGGCCCCGAGCCCAATCATCAGGATCGGGCCGAGATAGATGGCGAGGAAGTCGGTCGAGGTGCGGGTGGCGAAACCGACCGAGCCGAAGAAGGTCCAGGAGGTGCAGTAGATCGCCAGCGACAGCGGGTAGATCAGCCCGGAGGCGCGGCCGGGCCCGGCCGCCGACCGGCGGTCGCCGTGGCTCGCCACCAGGAACAGGAAGCCGATATAACCGAACGCGGCGGCGATCACGCCCCAGTCGTGCAGCATGGTGAGCGTGCTTCTCCCTGGGCGCTGCCAGCGCCCGAGCTCATTTTCCCTGCAAGCCTAGCGCGTTGGACGGGTGTAGGCGACAGCGAAATGCCGCGCCCGGGGGAGGAACCGGGGTTGTCGTTAAGGTGCGAGCGTGCACCCACGGGCGCCCACCCTTCCTCCAGGGCAGGGTAAGAACCCTACTCCGCTGCCAGCGACTTTTCGCGCAGCGGCAGGCTGAGGCGTTCCCAGACTAGGAGCAGCGCTTCGGCGAGCTGATCGATCAGACCGTCGTCGTGATAGGGCGAGGGCGTGATGCGCAGGCGCTCGGTGCCCTTGGCGACGGTCGGGTAGTTGATCGGCTGGATGTAGATACCGTGCTCTTCGAGCAAGAGGTCGGAGGCCTGCTTGCACTTCTCGGGGCCGCCGACGAACAGCGGTACGATGTGGGTGTCGCTCGACATCACCGGCAGGCCGGCGGCATTGAGGATCGCCTTGACGCGGGCGGCGCGGTCCTGGTGGCGTTCGCGCTCCCAGCTCGAGGTCTTCAGGTGCTTGATCGCGGCGGTCGCCGCCGAGCAGACCGCCGGCGGCAGCGCGGTGGTGAAGATGAAGCCCGGCGCGTAGGAGCGCACGGCGTCGATGATCTGGCCATTGGCGGCGATGTAGCCGCCGAGACAGCCGAACGCCTTTGCCAGCGTGCCCTCGAGAATGTCGATGCGGTGCATCACGCCGTCACGCTCGGCGATGCCGCCGCCGCGCGGGCCGTACATGCCGACGGCGTGGACTTCGTCGACATAGGTCATCGCGCCATACTTCTCGGCGAGATCGCAGATCCTGGCGAGCGGGGCGACGTCGCCGTCCATGGAATAGAGGCTCTCGCAGACGATCAGCTTCGGCCGATTGGGGCCGGCCGCCTTCAACAGCTCCTCGAGATGGGCAAGATCGTTGTGGCGGAACACGACCCTCTCGCAGCCGGACTGCCGGATGCCCTCGATCATCGAATTGTGGTTGAGCTCGTCCGACAGGATCAGGCAATTCGGAATCAGCTTTGCGATTGTCGGGATGCCGGTCTGGTTCGAGACATAGCCCGAGGTGAACAGCAGCGCGGCTTCCTTGCCGTGGAGATCGGCGAGCTCGGCTTCGAGCTGAACCAGCGGATGGTGCGTGCCCGCAATGTTACGGGTGCCGCCGGCACCGGTGCCGACGCGCGTCGCGGTCTCGACCATGGCGCCGACCACCTTCGGGTGCTGGCCCATGCCGAGATAGTCGTTCGAGCACCAGATCACGACGTCGCGCTTGCCCTTGGACGAGTGCCAGACCGCGTGCGGAAACCGGCCGGCCGTGCGTTCGAGGTCGGCGAAAACGCGATAGCGCCGCTCGGTGTGGAGACGATCGAGGGCGGAATCGAAGAACTGGTTGTAATCCATCGGCAAAACCCGCAACGGAACCCGGCCATGACGGCCGCTCAATTTTTAGAGCTTTTCGAGCTCCAATGTCTATGCGCCAGCACACATTTGAGGCAAGGCGAGCGTGCCAATTGATAACCGCCGGTCCGGCCGCGATTGTTGATTTGGATCAAGCGCCTAACACGGGGACTGCCGGGCCGGGAACCGGACTGGTCGGGAGGCGGGGCTGCCGTGGACATTTTGTCCATGGCGCGCGCTCCATCCATGATGGCGGATCTGGCGGCGTCGACGCCGTAGCCTCACCCGGCTGGAGCAGCGCGCCCATCAACCGGACAGCCCATGCGAAAGGAAGCCCGATGAAGCGTGTCATGATTCTCAATGGACCCAATCTCAATATGCTCGGCATCCGCGAGCCGCACATCTACGGCACGACGACGCTCGCAGAGGTCAACGCGAGCTGCGAGGATGTCGCCGCCAAGCTCGGGCTCAAGCTCGCCTTCCACCAGTCCAACCACGAGGGCGTGCTCGTCGATCTGATCCAATCGGCGCGGCAGGACGCCGACGCCATCATCATCAACCCGGCCGGTCTCTCCTTCACCTCGGTCTCGATCATGGACGCGATCAAGACGTTCGAGGGTCCGGTGCTCGAGGTCCACATCTCCAACATCCACGCCCGCGACGAATACCACCGGCACTCCAGGATCTCGTTCGTGGCGACCGGCGTGATCTGCGGGCTGGGACCGTTCGGCTACATCGCGGCGCTGCACGCGATCGCGAACATGAAGTGAGCTGGCGCCCTCACGTTGTCCGAAACTGCAGCACGCCGTCTTGCATCTCGGCCGTCAGACGGCCCTCGACCAGCATGTAGTTGACGTGGGCGACGAGCTCGCCTGCGGCAAAGCCCATCTGGTGCTCGTCCAGCACGTGCTTGTTGAACACGACGGGCACCAGGGCGCGCGAGGTTTGCGGCACCTCGCGGCAGGCTTCCGCGATCAGCCGGCAGCGCTCTTCGTGGTGGTCGGCGAGCTGCTTGATGCGGGTCTTCAATCCGTAGAACGGCACACCGTGGCCGGGCAGCACCAGCACGTCGTAGGGAAGAGTCGTAGTGAGGCTGGCGAGCGAGGCCAGATATTCGCCGAGCGAGTTCTGGTCGGGCTCGACCGCCCAGACGCTGACATTCGGCGAAATCTTGCTCAGCACCTGGTCGGCGGAGAGGAACAGCTTGTCGTCGGCGCAATACAGCATCACCTGGTCGAGCGCGTGGCCGCCGCCGGTGATCACCTTGAAGCGGCGCGTGCCGATCACGACGTCGTCGCCATGCGAGATGCGGCGGTAGGACGGCGGCAGCACCGAGACGCGCTTCAGATAATCCTGGCCGCGGCCGAGCAGCTTTTCGGTCAGCGACTCATCCATGCCATGGCGGCGGAAGAACAGCCGCTGCGCCTCGCGCCGTTCCTCGGTGCCGCGGTTCTGGTGATAGACCGATTGCAGATATTCGACCTGCGACATCACCAGCGGGCAGTTGAAACGCTCGACGATCCACCCGGCGAGACCGACATGGTCGGGGTGGGAGTGGGTGACGATCAGCCGCGTGATGTTGACGCCCTTCAGCGGTCCATCGAACAGCTTGGTCCAGGCCTCGATCGTCTCCTCGTTGCCGAATCCGGCATCGATCATCGCATAACCGTCGCCATCGGCGAGCAGGTAGATGTTCACGTGGTTGAGGCGGAACGGCAGTTTCAGCCGCGCCCATAACACGCCGGGCCGCACCTCCACGACCTCTTCGGGGCCGGGGTGCTGTTCCCAGGGGTAGCGCAGGGCCTCGGCCGAGGACTGTGCGATGTCGGTTTTCGAGCTCATGCTACCGGCTTAAACCCAGTGCGCGCGGGGCGCCAGCCGAAAAAGGATGCTGGGCGGCGACCGCATGGCGGTCATACCAGGCCGTTTTCCGCAGCCCGGATAGAGCGTCAAAACTGCCGCCATTCCGGGTTAGCCTCTTCGAGGCGCCCCGGAATGACAATCAAGCCGCCCGCATGTCGTTGAGGAAGGTGTCGATCTCCCCGCGCAGCATATCGGCCTCGCGCCTCAGCGCGTCCGAGGCGCTCAGCACTTCGGTGGCCGCAGCGCCGGCCTCGGCGGACGCGGTGGAGACGCCGACGATGTTGCTGGAGACCTCGCTGGTGCCGCCGGCAGCGTGCTGGATGTTGCGGGCGATTTCGCGGGTGGCGGCGCCCTGTTCCTCGACCGCGGCTGCAATCGTCGTGGTGACGTCGTTGATCTCGCCGATGATCCGGCCGATGCCCTGGATGGCGCCGACCGCGGAGGTCGTGACCTCCTGCATGCTGGCGATCTGGGTGCGGATCTCGTCGGTCGCCTTGGCGGTCTGGCTCGCCAGACTTTTCACTTCGGAGGCGACTACCGCGAAGCCGCGACCCGCCTCGCCCGCGCGCGCGGCCTCGATGGTGGCGTTGAGCGCGAGCAGGTTGGTCTGCGAGGCGATGGTCTGGATTAGGTCGACGACGACGCTGATGCGGCTCGCGCTGTCGGCGAGGCTCTGCACGGTGGCGTCGGTCGCTCCCGCTTCATCGACGGCCTTCTTGGCGATCTCGGCCGAGGTCACGACCTGGCGGCTGATCTCCTGGATCGAGGAGGACAGCTGCTCGGTTCCGGCCGACACGGTCTGCACGTTGACCGAGGTTTCCTCCGCGGCGGAGGCGACCGCGTTCACCAGCGCGTTGGACTGGTCGGCGGTGCTCGACATGTTCTGCGCGGTCGATTGCATCGAATTGGCCGACTGCGCCAGATTTTCAAGCGCGGAGCGCACCGTGCTCTCGAATTCGGCGATCTTCGCTTCCATGCGCGCGGCACGCTCGGCCTTGGCGATACGGTCCTTGTCCTGCTCGCTCGTCAGGGCGCGAGCCTCGATCATGCTCTCCCGGAACACTTGCAGCGTGTTCGCCATCACCGAGATCTCGTCGTTGTGGTTCTTCGAGCGGTAGATCTCGGTTTCGAGATCGCCGTTCGCGAGCAGCTGCATCGATTGATGCAAGGCGCCGATCCGGCGCAGGATGTTGCGGCCGACATAGAGCCAGACGAACAGCGCCGAGCCGACCAGCATCAGCCCGCCCAGCGCCAGCATGACCGACGTCGCGAGCGAGATCTCCTGCCGCGCCTGCAAGGTCGAGGCGTTGGTCTCCTTCTGCACGCCGTCGACGAGCTGCTGCACGCTGATGCCGAGGCCGACATTGAGCTTGCGGGTCTCGTCCAGGATGGTCTGGCCATAGTCGATGGAGTCGAGCTCCTTCTCGCGCAGATTGAACACGCCGGTCTTGCCGGTGCCGAGCGCGAGCAGCTTTTCCGCCGTCTCGCGCAGCATCTTGTTGCCCTGGTTGTCCGGCAACAGGTCGAGGTTGGACCGCAGGCGTCCCTGTGCCGTCTTGAATTCCTTCTGGATGTCGTCGAGCTTGTCGCTCGTGCTCGCCGATAGCGCCGCGCTCATGTTGGCGGCGGCGAGGTTGCCGCTGGCGACGACGTTGCCGAGCTGACCGACGGTCTGCGCGGCTTCGGTTGCATCTGCGGCGGACAGGTCGGCTGAGCCGAGAATGGCGTTGACGCGGGTCTGCGCGTCCAGCATCGCCGGGCTCGCAGCGCCGACGAACGCGCCCTGCGCGTTGCGAAGCGCATCGTACTGCTTCTCATGGAGGGCCGCGATATCGAGCCGTTCGCGGGCGGCCTTCGCCAGGCTCTGGGCCGCCTCGTTGATGCTCTTCATCGTGTCGCTGAGCCCTGAGACGACGCTCTTGTCGCCGCCGAACTCGATGATCTCGTTGAGCTTCCGCTGCGTCTGCTCCTGCAATTCCAGGAGCTTTTTGGTGCGCTCATTCAGGGCGTCCTCGCTTTGCGCCGCAAGCAGGGCCGGCCCCTGCGCCGCAAGGCTCGCGCTCAGTGCCGACAATTGCAGGCTGGCGGAAAGGCGCGGAATGTCCCGCCCGCTCAGTTCAGTCATGCGTCCGCCGAGATTCTGCAGCGCCAGGCCGGCGCCGGCCGCGATCACGAGACCCATGCCCGCGATCACCGCGAAGGCCGCGAACAGGCTGCCGCGCACGCCCCATTTCGGCATCTTGAAACGAGGACGGAAACGGCCAAGGAAGCGGCCAAGGCCCAGACGGATCGCCATCGAAAATTCCCCCAATGTTCTTGCTTCTGCTTGTGACGGCAGTATCGGCAGCACCGGTTAAAAAATCGCACTTGGCGCAATTGGTTGCGCATGTTCCGCAGAGCGAAAAAAGAAGAGCCGGCAACGAGGCCGGCCCTTCATCGTGATAAGGTTTTGATAACCGATCAGTAGCGCGCCACAGTCGGGCTTGCCCAGTTGAAGCGGTAGTTGACGCCTGCCTTGAAAGTATGGTCGTCGGTGGTGAAACTGCCGGTGCCCACCAGCGGGCCCGCCGTGAAGTGCGCGTCGCCGAAATTGTAGTACTGGTACTCGGCCTTGGCCGACCAGTTCGGGGCGAACATGTATTCCAGGCCGGCGCCGATTGTGTAGCCGTTGCGGTGATCGCCGTCGATGATGAAGCCGGTCGGCACGCCGCCCACAGTCACCTTCTCATTGTTGTCCGAATAGGCGTAGCCGCCCTTCACATAGAGCAGGCCGGGACCCCATGTATAGCCGACGCGGCCGGTGATCGAGCCGAGGCCGCGCTGGTCGTTGGTATAGGCGATGCCGCCCGGGAACACTGCGCCGACGCTGCCCGAGAGCCAGGAATACTGGCCTTCGATACCGACAACGAAATTCGGGTTGAACTGCCAGTCCGCGCCGATCTGCACGCCGCCGAGGAAGCGGCCGTTGCCGTTGTTGCCGGTGGAAAGGCCGTTGAAATTGTTGTCGCTGGAGAACGCGCCACCGACGTGGGCGCCGAGATAGAACCCCGTCCAATTGTAGATCGGCGCGGCGTAGGCCGGCGCGGGCGTCTTGTAGTAATTGCGGTTGCCGAGATCGGCGCCGACGGCCGGCGCGGCCGCGCCCATCGCGAGCAGCGCCACGGTCGCGAACAGAATTTTCTTCATCGTCTTGAACTCCAACACGTAAGGTCCCCGGCAGGCGCGATTTCCTGCGCCGTCGTTGGTTTTGCAGATAGCTCGCTTTTGATGAAAATGCTGTCACATGCGTGGCACAGCGACAGCCAACCTAACTTGTTGGGGTGTAAATGATTTTCGTGCTTAATGGCGACTTAAGAAGTGGTGAAGGAAGGCTTAACTTCGCACCTCCCAGGTAACTTGCGCGCGCCTCTCGTTAACCAAGACGCCGCCGCACCTCATCGCGCATCTGTTCGCGAAAGGCCGCGCGCTTTGCCGGCCGGTCTTCCTCACGCACGTCATGACGATCGAAGATGTCGAACTTCTCCAGGATCGGATAGCGCTCGCTCGCCATCGCGAGCACGCGCAGGACCCTGGTCGCCGCTGGCGTCGGGCCGCTGATCTCCCAGCGCCGGATGGTATCGGCGCCCCCTGTCTCCGGCAATCCGCAAAGCTTGGCCATGTCGGCCGCAGTGAGCTTCCGCTCAAGGGCATCGGAGAGGTCGTTGCGAAGCTGCTTCAGTTCGGGGCCGGTCATGCTGCTTGCGTCCAGGGAAGTCGCTGAACGCAATGCACTACAGCAAGATCCGAAAAGCGTGCAGCGGTTTTCCGATGCTCAAGCATAGCCCAAAGCGCTATGACGATTTACCCCAATCGCATCGCGCCTTGGCGCTGATCCGGGTCCATCCGATGGCGGCGAGGAGATGCGGCTTGGCCTTCGGCCTCAGATGCCTCTGCCGCCCTGGTTGCCGATCACGCAGCGCCATGCAGCCAGTCGCTCGGCCGGATGCTGGTTCATCCATTCGGCGAGTTGCGGCGCGCCCATCAGGCAGGACTGCACCGAGATCTGCGCAAAGTCCGAAGTGGTGACGACCTGCTCGTGGCAATTGGCGGGAGAGGCGAGACTGCAAAGCACGGCGATGATCTTGATCACGATACGTTACTCCCGATCGCGGCCGATGAACGTGCGACCGACCGCCGGTCCGTCCTGCTCGTCGCTGGCCGGATCAGCTGGAGGGAAGATGCTGTCGTAGATGGCGCGCGCTTCCTGAA
Source organism: Bradyrhizobium sp. RP6 (assembly GCF_003837805.1). Classification (GTDB taxonomy): domain Bacteria; phylum Pseudomonadota; class Alphaproteobacteria; order Rhizobiales; family Xanthobacteraceae; genus Bradyrhizobium. The sequence continues at coordinate 118,481 of NZ_RQIT01000011.1, forward strand.
TGAGACGCGCTCGCTCGCGCTCGGATTTCGAGACAAATCGAATAACTTCGCCCATATTTGGCTCCGAATTTTCAACTCATGAGTCTGTCATGAGCTGACGCCGATCATTCAATGAACATCTATGGTGCCGCCTTCGACCTTGAAGCGGCGCCGCAGTCACGACCGAATAAAAAGCGCGTGACCGCACTGCGGCATCCCAACGGCCCGGTGTTTCTCACGCGCTGGGTTGCAAGGCCGTCCACCGCTTCATCTCAGTTGCGCAGCTTCGGCACCCGGCGAGGAATGCCGGTGTCGGCCCGTCCTTGCGCTCGTCAGCAAGGAAAGTCTCACGAAGCAAATGCTGCTGGATCGAATATGTTTCGCCTCTTGCGGCGTGCAAGTTTTTGGAACGATCTCGAAATCCGGTGAATCCGCCCGACCAGCCCCTCAGGCCGCCGGCGCTTGCTCCTTCCGTCCCGGCACCGCCGCGAGCAACTCGCGCGTATAGGCATGCTCGGGCGCGGCGAATAGCTGCGCGGTCGGCTTCAGTTCGACGATGGCACCGCGTTGCATCACCGCGATGCGGTCGCAGATCTGGGCTGCGACGCGTAAGTCGTGGGTGATGAACAGCATCGACAGACCGAGGCGCGCCTTGAGGTCTTCGAGCAGCTTCAATACCTGCGCCTGGACCGAGACGTCGAGCGCGGAGACGGCCTCGTCGGCGACGATGATCTCCGGCTCGAGCGCAAGCGCTCGCGCAATACCGATGCGCTGGCGCTGGCCGCCGGAGAACTCGTGCGGATAGCGCTCGAGGGCGCCGGCGTCCAGGCCGACCATCTTGAGGAGATCGCGGGCGCGGTCGAAGGCGACCTCTGGATCAATGCCGGCCGCGATCGGACCGTCGGCGATGATGTGACCGACCTTGCGGCGCGGATTGAGCGAGGCGAACGGATCCTGGAAGATCATCTGGATGCGATGACGCTCGGCGCGCAGCGCCTTGCCTGAAAGCGAGGTCAGGTCGGTCTCGCCGATCCGCACCGTGCCGCGATCGGCCTCGATCAGCCGCATCACGAGGCGTGCCACGGACGATTTGCCGGAGCCGGATTCGCCGACAAGGCCGAGCGTCTCGCCCTTGAGGATGTTGAAGTTGACCGCGCGCGCCGCATCGACGCGGCGGTCCTCGCGGAACCAGCCGCCCGAGGTGACATAGGTCTTGTCCAGCCCGATCACCTCGACAGCCCGGGCCTGGTCGTCGAGAGGCTTTCGCGGCGGCGGATCGATCGACGGTACGGCGGCAAGCAATGCCTTGGTGTAGTCGTGCTGCGGCTCGTTGAAGACGGCAGAGGCGGGGCCTTCCTCGACGACCTTGCCGTGCCTGAGCACCACGACCTGGTCGGCGATGTCGGCGACCACGCCGAAATCGTGCGTGATGAACATCACCGCCATGTTGCGGTTGCGCTGGAGATTGCGGATCAGCTTGAGGATCTGGGCCTGCGTGGTGACGTCGAGCGCGGTCGTCGGCTCGTCCGCAACCAGAACCGCGGGCTCGAGCGCGAGCGCCATCGCGATCATGGCGCGCTGGCGCTGGCCGCCGGAGAGCTGATGCGGGTAGGCGCGCACGATTCGCTCGGGGTCGGGCAGGCCGACCTCGCGTGCCAGAGCGAGTGCTTTTGCGCGGCGCTCTTTCGGCGTGAGCAGGCCGTGCGCCTCGAACATCTCCGCCATCTGGTCGCCGATCCGCATCAACGGATTGAGCGCGGTCATCGGCTCCTGGAAGATCATCGCCAGCCGGCGGCCGCGCAGATCGCGCCAGCCGTCGTCATCTAACTTGAGCAGGTCGCGGCCTTCGAACTGGATCTCGCCGGAGGCGACCGACACGGTGTCCGGCAACAGGCCCATCAGCGCATGCGCGCACATCGACTTGCCGGAGCCGGACTCGCCGACCACGCAGACGATCCTGCCGGGCCGCAAATCCAGCGAGACGCCGTCGACCGCGAACGGACGCTCGGCGCCCTTGGGCAGCGCGATTCGCAGGTTCCTGATGGAGACGGCGGGCGGGGCGGTCATCATCAGCGGCCCTCCCGCGACAGGCGCGGATTGAGCGCGTCGTTGAGGCCTTCGCCGATCAGGTTGAGCCCGAGCACCGAGATCAGGATGGCGACGCCGGGGAACACCGTGATCCACCAGGCCTGCCGGATCACGGTGCGGCCGGCGCCGACCATGTAGCCCCAGGAGATCAGATTGGGATCGCCGAGGCCGAGGAACGACAGCGAGGATTCCAGGAGGATGGCGGTCGCCACCATCAGCGAGGCCAGCACGATCACAGGCGACAACGCGTTCGGCAGGATCTCGCGCAGGATGATCCAGCTGTTGCTCTGGCCGGTTACAACCGCGGCCTGAACATATTCGCGCGTACGCAGCGACAGCACCTCGCCGCGGACGAGGCGGGCCACCGGCGGCCAGCTCACCACCGCGATCGAGGCCACGATCGAATAGATCGAGGGCTGCAGGATCGCGACCAGAACGATCGCGAGCGCGAAGCTCGGAATGGTCTGGAAGAACTCGGTGAATCGCATCAAGGCGTCGTCGACCTTGCCGCCGAAATAGCCGGCCATGGCGCCGATCGGGACGCCGACGATCAGTGCGACCAGCGTGGAGACGAGACCGACCAGCAGCGAGACGCGGGCGCCGAAGATCATGCCGGCGAACACGTCGCGGCCGAGCGCATCGGTGCCGAGCGGCACGGTCGAAAGCGTGAAGGGCGGCAGGAACGGCCGCTGCACCATGCGCCATGGCGAATTCGGGAACAGCATTGGTCCGAACACCGCGACGGAGATCGCAAGCAGCAGGATGATGAGCCCGATGACGCCGCTTGGGCTTCTCAACATCGATTTCCAGAACTGTTTCATGAGGCGAATTCGATGCGTGGGTCGACCAGCCGGTAGACCAGGTCGGTGATGAGGTTGAAGATCAGCACCATGGCGGAGCAGATCACGAAGACGCCGAGCAGCAGATTGTAGTCGCGCTGCAGCAGCGCGTCGTACATCAGGCGCCCGATGCCCGGCCAGGCGAACACGGTCTCGGTGATGACGGCGCCGCCGATCAGCGTGCCCGAATGGACGCCGGCAAGCGTCACGACGGGAAGCAGCGCGTTGCGCAGCACGTGTCGGCGCTGGATCACGGCGTCGGAGAGACCCTTTGCACGCGCGGTCTTGACGAAGTCGAGGCGTTTCACCTCCAGCATCGAGGCGCGCGTCATACGGGTATAGGTCGCCATGAAGAACAGGCCGAGGGTCATTGCCGGCATGATCAGGTGTTTGCCGACGTCGATCGCATGGGCAAGGCCCGTATAGTTGCCGCCGACCGTGTCGTAGCCGAAGCTCGGCAGCCAGTCGAAGGTGACCGAGAACAGCAGGATGCCCATCAGTGCCACCCAGAAGATCGGCATGGCGTAGAAGATCAGCGCGAACACGGTGATGCCGGTGTCGAGGAAGGTGCCGGCAAAGCGCGCCGCGAAGGTGCCGAACAGGATGCCGAGCGCGAGCGAGATCGCGAAGGCGGTCAGTGTCAGCAGCAGCGTCGCCGGCAGCCGCTCGCCGATCAGCTTCGCGACCGGGGCCTGCTGGCGGAAGGAGAAGCCGAGGTCGAGCGTCACGACGCCCTTGACGTAAATGAAGAGCTGTTCGGGCAACGGCTTGTCGAGCCCGAACTTCTCCTTGAGCTGCTTGACGAAGACCTGATCGCTGGCGCCAGCCTCGCCCGCCATCACCACCGCGGGGTCGCCGGGCGCGAGGCGAATCAGGAAGAAATTGAGGACGACGATCGCAAGCAGGACGATCACGCCCTTCACGACACGCTGAGCAACGAAGGAGAGCATCTAGACTCGTATGCCGGTTGATTGAGGCGGTCTCGCCGCGAGGAAGACCACTTCCCGACGGGGAGAGGTCGCGCCGAAGGCGCGGGTGAGGGGGATCTGGCCCCACGAGGGAGTGCAACCCCTCACCCGGACCTCATCTGACGATGCGATCCGACCTGTCCCTATGGGAGAGGCGGGCACCGCCGATGCCTCAGCGTCTCGATATGATTTCATCGTGAATCAGCTCGTACCCTGGAGCGCGACGCCGCGAGTGAGATTTCATCGCGGTGTCGCATGCACTTCGTCACTTGTCGAGCCATGCGTCCTTGAAGCCGTCATTGACCCCGATCCCCGTGGTGATCAGGTTCTTGACCTTGCAGCGCATGATGGTCGGGAATTGCAGCTCGAGCATCCAGGCCACCGGCACGTCCTCGACCAGGATCTTCTGCGCCTTCTCGTAGATCTCCTTGCGCTTGGAATCCGGTGTCGCAATCGCGCCTTCGGCGAACAGCTTGTCGATCTCCGGGTTGGAATAGCCCTCGACGTTGTTGAACACCTGGCCCTTGGCGATGGCGCTGGAGACGTAGTTGCGCCCCACCCCGAGCGCGGGATCGCCGTACTGGTACAGATAGGTGAAGGCGATGTCGTAGTCCCAGTCGGCGATCTTCTGGTTGCCGCCGGCAACGTCGGTGGCGATCGTCTCGATGGTCATGCCGACGTCCTGGAGGTTCTGCTTCACCGCTTCACCCCAGCGCTGCCAGGTCTCGCCATAGGCGAGCGGCTGCATGCGGATCTTCTCGCCCTTGTAGCCGGCTTCCTTCAGCAGCGCCTTGGCCTTGGCCGGATCGTACGGATATTTCTTCACGTCGTCGGTGTAGTACTTGATGGTCGAGGCTGACGGGCCGGTCGCGACCTTGCCGAGCCCGTTCCAGATCACGTCCTTGGCGAAGTCGCGGTCGATCGCGTACATGATCGCCTGCCGCACTCGCTTGTCCGCGAGCGGCCCCTGGCGGTTGTTCAGCCACAGCCAGGCCAGTGGCGAGAAGAACTCCCAGCCGGCGCCGGTGACGCAGGTGTCCTTCAGCTTGGACAGCCGCGGAACGTCGAAATTTTCGACCGAACCGCCGGGCAGCACGTCGACCTTGCCGGTCTCGTACGCCACCGAGCGCGCCGCGGCGTCGGGAATGACCTGCCAGTAGATCTCGTCGAGATAGGGCTTGCCCTTCTCGTGGTAGTTCGGGTTCTTGACCAGGCGGATGAACGAGCCCTTCTGCCATTCCTTGAACATGAAGGGACCGGTGCCTACAGGGGCATTGTTGTAGGGATTGGTCTTCCAGTCTGTGCCTTCATAGAGATGCTTCGGCACCATCGGCATCGAGCCGACCTCGAAGATGCCGAGGAACGGGCCGAACGGCTGTTTCAGCGTGAACACCACCGTGTGATCGTCGGGCGCCTCGACCTTCTCGACCTGCGCGAGATTGTTGCGGGCGCGCGCGTGGGTCTGCTTCAGCATCTCGATCGAAAACAGAACGTCGGCGGCGGTGAAAGGCTTGCCGTCATGCCAGGTCACGCCCTTCTTGAGCTTGAAGGTGTAGGTCTTGGCATCCTCGCTGACGCTCCAGCTCTCGGCAAGCTCCGGCTGCGGCTCGAGCTTGGGGCTGTAGCGCAGCAGGCCTTCGAAGATGTTGCCCGACACCATCTGGGTCGGACCGTTCTGGATCTGCGCAAGCATCAGGCCGGGTGGCTCGGGCTGGATCACGGCATTGATCGTGCCTCCTGTTTTCGGCGCTTGCGCCAGCGCCGGGGCCGTGAGGCCGCAAGCCAGGAGAAGACCAAGCAACACTCGTTTTGACATGTCGTATCTTTCTCAAGCGAGGCCAGCCGTGAACGCTTCGCAACGTCCTGGCGCGCAAAGCGACGGTCGGCCCATCCCAGTCCCCATCCGATATCGAGGCTCACACAGTCTCGTTCGGCGCCGCAAGATGAAAGTCTCGACAGTGTTCGCACAAAAAATGTACAGCGCGTCCTGTTTCTGCCGCGGGTCCCTCTGCGACGTCAGGCTGGCTCGCGCCGGGCGACTAGGCGGCCTCGCGGCAATGCCGGTCGTGATTGCACAAGCCTGCGCCTGCGACCAAAAGCATCAGGCCGTCATTCTGCGCCCGACTGCCCGCTGCAGCTCCGCAAGCAGCTTCCTTCAATTTGTCCGCGGTACGAAATATCGTCCTCGGAAAGAGCCGCGCCCCCCGGATCGGTCAGGGGCGGATCGCTGCGAATTTGATCCGGATCAAAGCCGAGCCGCGGCTTTTGCGATCGAATGGCAACTGGCGGGACGCGGCACTGTGCGTCCCGTTTCCTTGAGCTGCGAGACGATCGATGGACATTCAGGCCACGACTATCCCTGCGGGTGACGATAGCGGGCCTGATGCCGCCGGCCTCGATCTCTCGTCGGCGGCGGGCGTGCAGCACTGCCTGCAATTGCTGAACAATGCCGGCCTGCGTCCGACGCGCCAGCGCCTGGCGCTCGGCCAATTGCTGTTCCTGGGCGGCCATCGTCACGTCACCGCGGAGAGCCTCTACGAAGAGGCGATGGCGACGAACGCGTATCTGTCGCTCGCGACCGTCTACAACACGCTGAACCAGTTCACCGAAGCCGGCCTGCTGCGCCGGATCGCGGCCGACGGCATCAAGTCGTTCTTCGACACTGACACGTCCGTGCATCCGCACTTTTATCTCGAAGGCGAGGATATGCTGGTCGACGTTACCAACGGCCTGGCCTTCACAAAAGTGCCCGAGGCGCTTCCCGGCCACGAGATCGCGCGGCTCGACGTCATCGTCCACCTGCGCCGGAAGAGAACGTAGCGCCTACCCTCCAGGGGAGGGCAAGAACTGTCACAGCAACCCCGCCCGCCGAAATCCCTCCAGATAGTGTTCGCGATCCCCGTCATTGGCCCACGGCAGTTGCGTCGCGATCCAGTGCAGCGAGATGCCCGGTTGGGTGCGACGGAGCTCGCTGAGCGCCATCTCCGCAAGCATTTCGTCGCCCGTCATGCCGGCGGAGACCGCGAGCACGCGGTAGGCGCCGGTGAGGTCGCCGCGATGGCGGATCGCCTCGCGCGCCAGCGCCATGGCCTCGTCATAATGCCGCTCGGTGAAGCGCGCATAGGCGGCGATGCCGTGGTAGATCGCCAGCGACGGATCGCGCGGCGACAGCCGGATCGCCCGTTGCGCGGCCTCGAACGCATCCTGGGAACGTCCGGCATAGGACAGCGCAAGCGCGTAATAGCCCTGCGCCAGCGAGAAGTTCGGATTGAGCGCGAGCGCCTGCTCGAACTCGGACAGCGCATCCGCGAGCCTGCGTGTCGAGAAGCAGACGCTGCCGAGCGCGGCATGCGCCCAGGCGTCCTCATGGTCGCAGCGTACCGCGGCGAGCGCGGCGGCTTCCGCGACGGGTGCAACCGCGGCCAGCTCGGCCCAGCCGAGATGCACGCCGAACATATCGTTCACGGCCAGCACCGACAGCGCCTGGCCGTAATTCGGATCGATTGCAATCGCGCGCTCGAGCAGTGCCCGTGCGGCACCGTGATCCTGCCGGGTCACGCGCCAGTAATGCGACAGCGCGCGCATCAAGAGGTCCCAGGCGTCCAGGCTCGCCGGCGGCTTGCGATGGGCGCGAAAATTCTCTGCCGCGTGGATCTGCGGCTCGATCGCCGCGGCGATCGCGTTGGTGATCTCGTCCTGCACGGCGAAGACATCGACGAGCTCGCGGTCATAGCGCTCGGCCCAGAGTTGACTTCCTGATACGGCGTCGTTGAGCTGCGCGGTGATGCGCACCCGGCTGTCCGCCTTGCGCACGCTGCCTTCGACGATGTAGCGGACGCCGAGCTCCTCGGCGATCTGCCTGACGTGGACTGGGCGCCCCTTGTAGGTGAAGGACGAGTTGCGGGCGATCACCATGAACCAGCGCTGCTTCGACAGCGCGGTGAGGATGTCTTCGCTGATCCCGTCGCCGAAATAGTCCTGCGCGGGATCGCCGCTCATGTTTTCGAAGGCGAGCACCGCGATCGCCGGGCGGTCCGCCACGCGCGGGGGAGTGGGCACGGTTCCCGGCCGCGCGGGGGATGCTGCCGCTTCTTCCCGGACCTCACCGACGAAGCGAAAGCCCTTGCGCGGAATGGTCTTGATCAGCCGCTGGGTCGCGCCGTCGTCGCCAATCGCCTTGCGCACGGCGTTGATCCGGCTGTTCAGGGCGGAACCCGAGACGATGCGGTCGCTCCAGATCTGGCTGATCAGGTCACCCTTGCTGACCACACGCGCGCGTTGCGTGACCAGATACAGCAAGAGATCGAACACTTGCGGCTGCAATGGAACGGCTGCCCCGTCGCAAGTGAGCTCCCGCAGGTCGCCGTCGATCACGTTGTTTTCAAAGCGAAATCGCACGTTTTCGTCGTCTCAAGCAAAAATCAAAGTCGTCTCAGGCGAAAATCAACCGTCCGCGAACGTCCCGGGACCTCCGATCCGGCATGGTGCGACGACCAAACAGTGTCGATGTCTCGGCACAACGGAGCATTTCATGACCCAAATTGATCAACAGGTTCATTCCATCGGCCCGGAGGTGACGGGCTCTCGCATCTTCAAGTTCATCGCCTTTCTGTACGGAATTGCGGCATACCTCGTGTTTTTCGTCACCATTCTCTACGCGATCGGCTTCGTCATGGGGGTGATGGTGCCCAAGACCATCGACACCGGAAGCAACACGCCGACGGTCGAGGCCCTCATCATCAATCTCCTCCTGATGACGCTGTTCGCCCTCCAGCACAGCGTGATGGCACGCAAGCAGTTCAAGGCCTGGTGGACGCAATTGGTGCCCAAGCCGGTTGAGCGCTCGACTTATGTGCTGTTCGCGAGCCTGTCATTGCTGCTCCTGTTCTGGCAGTGGCGCCCGCTGCCGTCGGTCGTATGGAACGTCGAGGATGCGGATCTTGCCGTGACGCTGGTCACGCTGTCCTTCGCCGGCTGGGTGCTGGTGTTCACCTCGACCTTCATCATCAACCATTTCGAATTGTTCGGCTTGCACCAGGTCACCAACCATCTCGTCGGCAAGGAGACGGCGCCGCCCCGCTTCAAGACGCCGCTGCTCTACAAGTTCGTCCGCCATCCGATCTATCTCGGTTTCATCATCGCGTTCTGGGCGGCGCCGACCATGACCGCGGGCCATCTGCTGTTCGCGGCCGTGACCACCCTCTACATCTTCGTTGGCATCGCGCTGGAGGAGAGCGATCTCATCGATCTCTTCGGCGACGAGTACCGGCAGTACAGGCAACGCGTCTCCATGCTTATTCCTTGGCGCCGGTCAGTATAGTCTGAGCCTCGTTCCGCGCGTCCACCGAAAGGAGGACGCGCGACATCGATCCTTCTGAAAACGGAGACGCCCAAATGAAACATGTCGGAAACTGCTTCTGTGGCGCGGTCACGGTCGAGGTCACGGGTGCACCGGAGGCGATGGGCTATTGCCATTGCCGCTCCTGCCGCTCCTGGTCGGGCGGTCCGGTCAACGCCTTCAGCCTCTGGAAGCCCGAAGCGGTGCGCATCACCGAAGGCGCTCAGAATGTCGAGACCTTCGTCAAGACGCCGCTGAGCCAGCGCAAATATTGCAGGAAGTGCGGCGGCCATCTCATGACCAACCATCCGCCGCTCGGTCTGGTCGACGTCTTCGCCGCCACCATCCCGACGCTCGCGTTCGCGCCCGGCGTCCACGTCAACTATGCCGAGACCGTGCTGCCGATGCGCGATGGCCTGCCCAAGCTGAAGGATTTTCCTGCCGAGTTCGGCGGCAGCGGCGAGATGATGCAGGAGTAGCGGCGCCTTCAGTTGAAGGCTCCTCCCTCGGCTCGAAGGACGAGGCGTGCGCCGAGGCCTCTCCCAATGCCGAAGCAGTCTCTCGAGAGGGCGGCAGAGCGCCGCCCTCACTGCCTTCTCCAAGGTGGAGAAGGACGAATGACTAGCCTCCGCGCGATTCAACGACCTTGCGGCAGGAGTCCGAGAGTTTCGACTTGTTCTCGCGCAGGCAGGCATTCATCTGCGGCGGCTTGCCGATATGTTCGGCGCAGAATTTGCTGGCGTCGCCGCGGCAGGCCATTTGCTCCTGGATCGATGGGCCGGACTGCGCGGCAGCCGGCAGGGCGGCAGCAGCGAGCAGCAGCGCGGCAAGAACCGAAATCTTCATAAAGCACCTCTTTCGAATCGTCGTTGGTCCCGACCGGGATCACGCGGCCGGACCATCTCGCGAAGTCCCGGCGCGGGTCCATGCCATGTTCATGGCACCGGCCGATCCTCCCGGCCGCGGGACCCCCATCTTCATGGCATGTATCCGCGCGCCGACTTTTGCCATTCAGGCTTCACCTCGGCTGCGAAACCCGGTGATTGCATCGGGACGCCGAACGGGAAGCAGGAGAGCAAGATGTCGAAGAGAGCTGGAGCGCTGAGCGCCGGGCTGACGATCATGGCCCTGGCGGGCGCGGCGATGGTGTCGCTGGGCACGAGCCCGGCGCAGGCGGTGGTCTATTGCAAGACCGTCGGGGTGCCCAAGGGTTGCGTGGTGCGGCCGACCGGCGCCGTGGTGGTGGGAGCGCCGGTCGCGCGGGCTGCCGTCGCGACCCCCGGTGTCGGCGCGCCCGGCGTCGGCGTGCGCGCCGGCACGCCGATGAATCGCGGCGGCCCGGTCAATCGGGTCGGCGTGCGCTGATATTTCCGTTCGATTGAATTGATTGCATCGCTTCGGGCCAACGGAGCCTGCGGACGAACACCCCCCGTCCTCCGCAGGTAAATTATCCGGCCCGTGCCCTCTCTCCGTGCGCCCCACACGTTCGGGGAGGGGGCCTTTCAGCCCGCGGCCATGTCGCTGTCGGGAAAACGCTGCGGCAATTGCAGCCGCACGCGTGTGCCCGAGGTATCCGAGCTCAGGTCGAGCACTGCGCCGCAGCGCGCGGCGCGGTTTCTCATGTTGCGCAGGCCCCGCGCGGTCTGCCCCGCGCCCGCGGCCTCGCAATTGCCGGCCAGCGCAAAGCCGCTCCCGTCATCCGTGACGCTGATCAAGCCGTAGGGACCCTGGGGACCGTCACGCGTCTCGATGGTGACCGCGACGTGGCGGGCCTGTGCGTGCTTGACCGCGTTGGTCACGGCCTCGTCGAGGATGCGCACGATCTGGATGACGTGCCATGGCCTGAGCTCGGGATGCAGCGGCAGGCCCTGCGGCGTCGCCACGCGCCAGTCGAGCGCGATGTCGTGCGGCCGCAACTGGGCCGTGGCGCGCTCGCGCCAGGAGCCGAGCGCGAGCATCAGGTCGCCGCCGATGTCGTCCATGGAGTCGATGACGAGGCGCAGATCCTTCAGCGCAGCGCGGGCGGCATCCGTGATGGTCGCGCCCTCATTGCCGCGCTCGGACAGTGCGACGATGCTCACGAGCTGGCCGCCGAGGCCGTCATGCAGGTCTCGCATCAGGCGCGTGCGCTCGTTGGCGAGCGCAGCGGCTCGGGCGCGCTCCTCCTCGCGGGCAAAGCTCGCCTTCAGCCGTTCCTCGGCTTCGCGCACCCGTGTCACGAGCTGGCCGGCAAAGCTGTCGACCTGGTTCAACGCGCGGGCAAAGCGCCAGGTCAGCCCGGCACCGATCGCGACCAGCATCGCCGAATAGGACAGGCGCGAGACGAAGATGCGGTCGTTGGTCGCGATCTCGAGCACGGTGAGCATGTCCTGGATCCAGCAGACCAGCACGATGGTCACCGCGCAGCCGATCGTGAAGCTCGCCGCGTCCTGCCGCCGCACCACCGCGGTTGCGGTGACGCAGGCCATCAGGAACAGGCAGAGCCCGACGGTGGGAATGCCGAGCACCAGGAAGAGAATGCGCGGCAGCGGCGGGCCCCCGATCAGCCCGACCACGAACACGACGACGCCGGGCACGAACAGCAGCGTGCCGTAGCGCGGCCAGCGCCAGCCGAAGAACAGCACGCCGAACACGACGATCAGCGCGCTCTCGATCGGCGCGGACGCCAGCAGCACCGCGGCGAGCCGGGATACGGTGGCCGGCGGCACCGGCGGCGGCGCGAATGCCTGCACCACGCCGAGCACCATCGCTGCGGCCAGCACGCCATAGACCGGCTCGTGACGCCGCATCAGCCACATGATCGCAAGGATGACGGCCAGGATCGCCTGCCAGGCGGAGAATACCACCGGCAGCGTGACGAACAGCAGCGTGCGTGTCTCATAGGCCGGGCGCAGGGCGGCGTCCGGGCCCACATAGACGGTGTCGAGAAAGCCCTTGAGCGGTCCCCACACGAACAGCCGTACCGTGATCTCATTGCCGCCCTCGCGCAGCAGCGAAGTGGGAATGAGTGCGATCTGCGGCGTGTTGCGGTCGGGCCGGTTGGCGTTGGCGTCGCGCCGGGAGTCGAGCACGACGACGCCGTTGACGGCGACCTCCACCGCGTTGCTGAAGCGCGGCAGGAACACCGACCAGCCCGAGGCCGCCTCGCCGCCCCGGAAGGTGAAGGCGCCGGTGTAGAACGGCGGGTCGGCCAGGGCGTAGCGCGACGATGTGAAATGCGGCAGCGCCACGGCGCGTGTCAGCCCGTCCTCCCGCAGCGCGAATCCGCTGAGCGCAAAATCCTCGGGGTCGCTCGGCTGGAGCAGCCGCAAGCCGAGAACGGTGGCGATCACGATCAGCGCCTGGAGCAGCAGATAGGGCACGAGGCGCGAGGCCAGCAGCCGGCGCCGCGCGGGTTTGGCCGGTGCCTCCGTAGGTGCCTTCGCCGCGAGCTCGCTCACAGCTTGATCAGGCCCTGCTGCACCGCCTCGAACACCGCTTCGCTGCGCGTGTGCACTTCGAGCTTGCGATAGATGTTCTTGATGTGGCCGGGCACGGTCTGCCTGGACAGGCCGAGATGGCTCGCGATCTCGGCATAGCTGAAGCCCTTCGCAATGCCCCACAGGATGTCGATCTCGCGCGGGGTCAGCCTCGCCGTGTTGAGCGCGGGCCCGCGCGGCGGCTCCGCCGAATTCTGTGCGGCACCCTGCGTCCTGCGCACGATGAAGCGGGCGATCGAGGCCGAGATCGGCGAATGTCCCGCGACCAGGTCGCGCACGGTGGTGGCGATGTCGGTGGGGAAGGCGTCCTTGAGCAGGTAGCCGGTGGCGCCGACCGTAATCGCGGAGATCACGCTTTCCTCGTCGCCCAGCGCGGAGATCACCATGATCTCGGTGTCCGGAAAGCACTGCCGGGTCTCACGGATCAGCTCGATGCCGTGGCCGTCGGGCAGCCGCAAATCAGTCAGCAGCACGCACGGCGCGCCGACGCTCAGGGCCTGCCGCGCCTCCGCGAGCGTGCCGGCGCTGCGCACCTCGTAACCGGCCTTGACCAGCGCATCCTGGAGCCGCCAGCAGGTCGGCGCATCGTCCTCGACGAGGAGGATGGTGATGGCTTCACCCGTCTCGCCCTGTTCGGTCATGATCATCGTCCCGCGATCCGCGTGTCCCCCGCGGCGCGAGCCAAGCTTAACCGCAGCGCGGATGCCGCGACACCCATAATCATGGGGGCGGCGATAGCTCGGTCCGGCGCCAGGCGCGGATGGACAGTCGTAGCGTCGCGCCCAGGCTGGAGCGCGTGCTCATGGTCCGCGCAGCACTCGGGGCGCGTATGTGGTCAGCTCTGCCTCTGATACCGGCCCATTAAGGCATCTCACCAGATGTCCGAGCTGGGCCACAAGCGGTCGTAACGTCAAGTCAATAATCCCGCAACCATAAGGAAGTAGATGCGAGCAATTCCACCTGAACAAGAATGGACTGCTTCTCCGCCTTTGGATATTCTGGGCTGGTATTTGGAAGGCGGAAAGCATGGTGCCAGCAGACTACGTCTTTGGCTTCGCCATCGCGGTGGTCGTCGGGGCAAACCTTTATCTTGGCCCGCGTATCGCGAGCGAGCGCGTTGCTATGCAATGGGGGCCCAACGGCGAGCCAATTTGGTACGCCCCAAAATGGCTCGCTATGTGGGGGATGATTGCCTTCATGGCGGCCGTCCGACTCTTCATTTGGCTGGCTTCAACATATGCGCCGCAACATGTGCACGGTGCTGAATTAGGGGTGGTCATTTTCTCGCTGATCGCCGCCGGTTCTCACCTGTTCGTTTTGATGAGGGCGAAGGCGCCTCTTTGAAACGTGGGCAAGTCGCTTGTGGGTCACAAGCCGCCGATTACGCTCAAGCTGGTGACTTCCGCTTTGCCTTGCAGAGCCGACGTTTGTGAGTACACACCTTAGCCCCGCTCACGAAAGATCCACCCGCGGCGGCGGATAGCGCCGGGCCAGTACTGACAGCGAGAGGGCCCGTTCGTCTTCCGGCAGCTCCAGATACGCCAGCACGAGCGGTCGCTTCCACTCGTCGATGCCGAAATCCATCGCGGTCCATTTCTGCGGCTCGGGCCCTTCGAGCCCTCGAACCCAGACGAAATAGCGGGGAAGGTCGTTGGCGTCCCTGTCCGTCGTGCGTCGCCTGGCCATCAAAGCTGTCCGCTGCATCCATCGTTTGCGAGAGGATATAGGGAGCGGCCGTGAGAAGTCGAATGCCTCGCGGCGGTACGGTATCTATTCCCTATCGACAGTTCGACGCTCGAGCAGCAGGTGCCACTTCGCTCCTGGGCGTCTCCGCGTCGGCACGGCAGTCGGACGCGCAATTTCTCCTCCTCGTCATTGCGAGGAGCTCTTGAGACGAAGCAATCCAGACTATCTCCGCGGATGCATTCCTGGATTGCGTCGCTGCGTTCGCAATGACGATGCGGAGACACGCGGGGCAAGAATGAAGCCATCGGGCTGCAGAAGATGATTCTCAGCCGGAACGAGGTCTGTCCGAACGCTCGCTGCATCGTGACTTAGAAATTCTTATTGACCGAAATTCGGAAATATCGTATGTGTCGCTCACCCCGGTCCAAGAATAGGCGCGTTTCGCGATCGTCACGTTGCGCGGGCCGGGTGGCGGTGGGCGTGGAGCGAATCGGCGCGCACGCAATCGCAGGGCGGGCTTGGCTCGTGAGCGGTTGAGCGGCGCGCACACGACCGGTGCGATTCGCGTACGGCAAAAGCGTGTGGTCCTGGCGCCCGGTCTTCCCTGCGCCCTTTCCAACGAAGGGGCGTCCAGAGAAGCACAAGGCTCGGGCGTGATGCGTCGCGAGGCCGTACGGGCCTGTCCTGTTGCTTGAAAATTGACGTGTGCCCGCTCATCCTGCCAGTCAGCGCCACAAGTCGCAGGTCGCCACGCGGTTGATGTCGGCGAGGCGGCGGTCGGCGTTTCCGTGCGGATCGAGGCTGCCAACCAGCGTCAGCAGGCGTCGGAAAGTGCGATCGGCGACGTCGACCGGCAGTGGAGCCTTGTCAAAGGCCACGACCCGAGGGCTTTCCGGGCGGGATCGCGTAGTAGCCCGCGGGCGAGACGCCGAGCACACGGCACATGATCTTGACCGGATAGTCCGCGCGGCGATCTTCGATGAAGCGGAACCTCATGTCCGGGGTCCAGTAAAGATCGCGATCGACTTTTTTAAAATGTCGCGCTCCATCCGCAACTGTTCGTTCTCCCGCTGCAACCGCGCAATCACGTCCGCCTGGTCCGCCGACGGCACCGCCGCTTGCCGTGTGGGGGCCTCGGCGCTGCCGTCGGCTCTCGCCGTGCCCTGCTCGGCCACCCATCGGCTCAGCACCGAGCCATCGAGCCCAAGCTCCTTCGACACCGACTTCGCCGAACGGCCGCTCGACAAAACCAGATCAACTGCCTGCCGCTTGTACTCGTCCGAATAAGTCCGCCGCTGCCGTTTCGCCATCTGACACCTCTCACTATCCTAAGCTATAGGTGTTCACTGATTTAGGGGAGGCTCAAGCCTTCGCCGCTTCGCCCGGATGGAGTTGTGCGTGGCTTGCCTAGCCGTAGCTGCGAAGCAGCGAAGGCTGGTGCCCCTGGCCGGAATCGAACCAGCACTCCTTGCGGAACTCGATTTTGAGTCGAGCGCGTCTACCAGTTCCGCCACAGGGGCCCTCGGTCGGCCCTGAGGGGGGCGTCGCGAAGCCGGCGGACTATAGCCATGGACAAAGCGGGGTCAACCCGCGCCAAAGTGATCCCGGCCGTTCTCGACAGCCGCATGGGGCGGGGCTAGAGGCTTTAAGGCTGCGATCCACCGGAAAGAGGCTGACGTGACGACCCAGAGTGCTGCCATACCAGCGTTCAAGCAGGCCAGTGCGGGCCCGGCGCTGACCGCCTCGCTGCTGGTCACGCTGATCGCCGCAGTCACTATCGCCGGCGCCTGGTTCTTCCAGCTCGTGCTGGAGATCCTGCCCTGTCCGCTGTGCCTGGAGCAGCGCTACGCCTATTACCTCGCGATTCCGCTCGGCGCGCTCACGGCGCTGGCGGCAAGGAGCGGCGCGCCGCGGCCGCTGCTGCTGGCGGGGCTCGCGATCCTCACCCTGGCCACGCTCGCTAATGCCGGCCTCGGCACCTATCATGCCGGCGTCGAATGGGGATTCTGGAAAGGGCCGACCGATTGCTCCGGCCCTGTCGTCAATCTCGGCAGCGCTGCTGATCTGCTGTCGAAGCTCGACACCGTCAAGGTGGTGCGCTGCGACGAGGTGCAGTGGCGCTTTCTCGGCCTTTCGCTCGCCGGCTACAACGTGCTGATCTCGCTGCTGATGGCCGCGATCGCCGCGTGGGGATTTGTGCGGACCACGAAGCGCTAAGGCCTAGTCATCCACATCGTCCTGCGTGCGCCCGAACAGATGCACGATGCCCGGCGTTGCGATGGTCACGAAGACGAAACGCGACAAGTGATGGGCGCCGACGAAGATCGGGTCGATGTGCAATGTCAGCGCCAGGGCCAGCATCGCATCCATCGCGCCCGGCGCGAAGGCGACGACGACGTCGGAGAACTTGACCTGCGTGGTCAGCGCCACGATCCCGACGAAGATGGCGGAGACGGCGATGGCCACGGCAAACGAGCCCAGTGCCGCGCTGAGGTGGCCGGCGAGCGTCTTGATTCGCATCCGCGCGAAACGGCTGCCGATCAGCGCGCCGATACCGATCAGCGCCACGCCGCGCACCCAGTCCGGCAGGCCGCCCTCGACCCATCCGGCACCATGCAGCACACTGGAGGCGATCATCGCGCCGAACATCCAGCTCGCCGGAAACTTGATCAGCCGCAAGACCAGCGCAGCGGCCAGCGAGGCCGCGGCCAGTTCAAGGAGGTCGAGCGGGGAGGCGATCGTCGTCGTCAGGGACGGCGCGGCGGAGGACGCCACGCCTGCAATCGCCAGCACCATCGGCAGCGCGCCGGTCAGGATGATGACGCGCATGGTCTGCACCACCGCAATGCCCGGCAGGTCGGCGCCGCGCTCGACCGCCAGGATCGTGATCTGCGACAGCGCGCCGGGGCTGCCGGCCAGGAAAGCCGAGGTGCGGTCCCAGCCATGGATGCGCTGGAGGTAATAGCTCGAGCCGAACGTCGAGCAGAAGGTGGCGAGCGCAAGCAGCCCGATGGTGAGGGGATAGGCGCCGACCTGCTGAAGCAGATGGCGCGAGACCACCGAGCCCAGCGAGATGCCGAGCAGCACCAGCACGGTCTGGGTCAGGATCGGCGGCAGCGTCAGCTGGCGGCCGGCGATTGCCGCGATCCCGACCGCGATCATCGAACCCGAGATCAGCCCGCCGGGAAGGTTCGCGACGAGAAACACCAGGCCGCCGGCGGTGCCGATGACGAGCGTCTCCATCGTGCTCAATATGCTGGCACGGCTCGGCCATTCGAACGTCAGGGAGGCGGTGATCTGCTTCACACCACCTTATCGCAAATCGGCGGGTGGCGCACAATTGCAGGCTCGTCATGCCGCAATGCGCGCGCCTCTCGCGAATGCTCGCGGAGGATCGTGACGGACTTACTTCTTGTCTGATGCGGGGGCGGCAGGAACGGCAGGAGCGACGCTGCCGGACTTCGCCTCCTTCTTGCACTCACGGCGAAACTTTCTGCGCTCCTTGCCCTTCAATCCCTTGGCGTCCGCCTGCTTGGAGCATTCGAGCGACTCGGCCGAACGCTCCTTCGGCGCCTTCTTGTCGGCGGTGGCAGCGGCATCGGTCTTTGTTTCGGTCCTTGTCTCGGTCTTGGCTGCCGGCGCTGCGGTCTGTGCCAAGGCGGTGCCGGTGGCGAGCAGGGAGGCGAGGGCGACGACGGCGAGGCGAGACGTGAAGGTCATGTGTTGCACTCTGCTTGTAAGAATGACGAAGGGCTGGACGGTCGGCCTGCATTGCTGAACGCGACATGAATGAGTTGAGCGACGGGACCACTATATTTTAACGGCGATGGCGATCGCATCCTTGTCGCAAGCGGCCGACACGCTAGGATAGCAATGTTCGTTTCACTTCCGTCGGAAGACCAAGCAGGAGACCCAGGGATGATCATTCAGACGAGATTGTTGTGCGCGATTGCAGCGTCCGGTGTCGCGGCATTGCTGGCGAGCGCGCCCGCGCAGGCACTGACTGCGCAGGAATGCAGCGCGAAATACCAGGCCGCCAAGAAGGACGGCTCGCTAGGGACGATGAAGTGGAATGACTTCCGCAAGGCCCAGTGCGGTGCCGATGCGACGCCCGCCGCTGCTCCGACCGCAGCTGCTCCGGCTGCGCCAGCCGCTCCTGCCGAGCCGAAGCAGGCGAAGGGGGCGGCCCCCGCCGCCGCGCCGGCCCTGCCGGCCGGACCGGCGGTCTATCCGAACGCAGTCGATCCGAAATATGCCAAGGAGACCCCCGGCAAGGCGCGGCTGCACACCTGTGTCGACCAGTACAATGCCAACAAGGCAACCAACGGTAATGGCGGCTTGAAGTGGATCCAGAAGGGCGGCGGCTATTACAGCGAATGCACTAAGAAGCTGAAGGGCGCCGCCTGAGCGTCGAATTGGTTACGATGGCCGGAGCAGCGCTCCGGCCATTTCGCCTGGAGCGTTTTCGAGCGAAGTGGACTGCGGTTCGCGTCAAGAAAACACGTCAAAACAAGAAGCTGGAGCCGCGTTCCGATTCCATCGGAACGGGAAGGCTCTAGTCGAGCAGCTTCTCGGCCGATCTCACCACGAGCTGCGACCGCTTGCGCGGACCGCTCTCGACGAACAACAAGCTCTGGCCGAAGATGAAGCAGTAAAACAAGAAGGCCTGCGCCTCGGCCTCCTCCGCCGCAAGGCCGGTCGCGCGATAGAGCTCGCTGACGTGCTTGAGCCGCGCAGCGTCGACGTTCGCCACCGCCGCCGCGGCGTTCTGGTCCGAGCGGGCCCATTGCCGGATCGCGAGCTCGATTGCCATCCCCTCCGGATTGAGGCGCTCGGAATAGAGCTGGATCACCGCTCTCAATCGCTCACGGGGTTCCTGCCCGTCGAGACTCGTCTGCTGCGCGATTGCGGCGACGCGTCCCTCGCGCCAGCCCTCCAGCATGGCATCGAGCAGCGCGGCGCGGTCGGCAAAGCGGCGGTAGAAGCCGCCCTTGGTGACGCCAAGGTTCTTGGCGAGCACCTCGACCCGCACGCCCTCGACCCCCGCGCGGGCGAGTTCGGCAAAGCCGGCCTCGACCCAGACGTCGCCCTTGCCGTCACTCATGAAGGAAGCCCGCCGATTCTTGATAC
Source organism: Bradyrhizobium sp. RP6 (assembly GCF_003837805.1). Classification (GTDB taxonomy): domain Bacteria; phylum Pseudomonadota; class Alphaproteobacteria; order Rhizobiales; family Xanthobacteraceae; genus Bradyrhizobium. Next base: position 137,988 of record NZ_RQIT01000011.1, read on the forward strand.
GGTGCCGTATTGCTAGCGCGACACGGGTTTGATACGCTACCGTATCAACGATCAGAGACGAAATTGCGGGAGGAAGTGCGATGGAGCAGGAGGCGACCTATCGGGGCACGGTCTATCCGTGGCAATGCGATCATGTCGGGCACATGAACATCATGTGGTATGTCGGCAAGTTCGACGAGGCCAACTGGAATCTGTTCGCCCGCCTGGGCCTGACGCCGAGCTATCTGCGCAGCTCCGGCCGCGGCATGGCCGCCGTGCAGCAGAACATCGCCTACCGGCGCGAGCTGCTGGCCGGCGACATCGTCGAGATCCGCAGCCATCTGCTCGAGCTTCGCGACAAGTCGATCCGCTTCCGGCACGACATGACGAATGCCGAGACCGGCGAACTCGCAGCGACGTGCGAGATCACCGGCGTGCACATGGACCGCCAATTGCGGAAGTCCGCTCCCTTCGCCGATGCCATCCGAGAGATCGCCGTGAAGCACCTTTCCGAGCCGGCGGAGGCATGAGCGATGGCCACATTCGGGCCGAAAATCCCCGAGTACCGTACTGCCGCGACCGCGATGTTCGCCGCCCAGCCGGCGATGCGCACGCTGGGCATATCGATCGTCTCCTTGGTGCCGGGCCAGGTCGAACTGGCAATGCCATACGCGTCCGCCTTTACGCAGCAGAATGGCTTTGTCCACGCCGGCATCATCACGGCAGGCCTGGACAATGCCTGCGGCGTCGCCGCCTTCACCCTGATGCCGCGTGAGGCTGACATCCTCACCGTCGAGTTCAAGACCACGCTGCTTGCACCGGCGCGGGGCGACCGCTTCGTCTTCAGGGCCGAAGTCGTCAAGCCCGGCCGCACGCTGACCTTCTGCGAGGCCAAGGCCTTTGCCGAACATGACGGCAAGACCACGCTGATTGCGACCATGACCGGGACCTTGATGGCGATGCTGCCTCGCATTGCGGCCTCGGACGTGCCGCGCACGTCTGACGGATAGCGGCGATTGACAAGCGTGCCGGCGCATCCCTTGATGCAATGGTCATGCTTGCAAGTCTCGGCCTCATCCTGCTCTGCCAACTGATCGGCGAAGCCGTCGTGCGTGGTCTCGGCCTGCCGTTGCCGGGACCCGTACTCGGTCTGCTGCTGCTTCTGGTCCTGCTGCTCGCCCGCGACCGCTTTGCGGTGCTCGCGCAGGGGCCGTTGCGCAATGACGGTGTCGAGACGGCGAGCAAGGGCCTGCTGGCCCATCTCTCGTTGTTATTCGTGCCGGCCGGCGTTGGCGTTGTGCAGGAGCTCGATCTGCTCGCGTCTCACGGCATCGCCATCATCCTCGTGCTCGCGCTGTCTGTGGTCCTCACGCTGCTTGCGACCGTGCTGACCTTTCGCCTCGTCAGCCGCCTGCTGAAACAACAGGACGCGCGATGAAGGACAATCCGTTCTCGCTCTGGGTTTATCTCTCGCAATCGCCGCTGCTCTGGCTGACCGTGACGCTGCTGGTCTATGCAACGACGGACGCGGTCTCGCTGGCGACGCGGCGTCATCCGATGGCCAATCCCGTGCTGCACGCGATGTGGATCATCGGTGCGTTCCTGCTGTTGACCGGCACCTCCTACACGACTTATTTCGCGGGGGCGCAGTTCGTGCATTTCCTGCTGGGGCCAGCGACCGTCGCGCTTGCGGTCCCGCTCTACGAGAACCGCAAGCGCGTGGTGTCATCGATCGTTCCGATGCTGGTGGCGTTGGTCGCGGGCTCGGTCACCGCGGTGGTGTCGGTCGTGCTGCTGGCCGAGCTTGCCGGCCTGCCGCGCGACGTGGTGCTGTCGCTGGCGCCGAAATCAGTCACCGCCGGCGTTGCCATGGGCATCGCCGAATCCCTGCATGCCGATCCTTCGCTGGCGGCGGTCGCGGTCATCCTCACCGGCATTATGGGCGCCATCATCGTGACGCCGCTGATGAACCGCACCGGCATCACCGACTACCGGGCTCGCGGATTTGCCGCCGGCCTTGCCGCGCACGGCATCGGCACCGCGCGCGCGTTCCAGGTCGACGAGATTGCCGGCGTGTTTTCCGGCATCGCCATGAGCCTGAACGCCTTGGTGACCTCGTTCCTGGTCCCTCTGGCGGTGACACTATTGGTGCGATGACACGATCGTCGCAACACTCTATATGATCGGTAACAAACGCCGATTCCCGGGCGTATGTACGCAGATGGGGCCGGAACGGGACGAGATATGACCGGATTTTGGAATAATGGTGTTGCGACGCGGCGCGCCGCGTTGGCGCTGATCGGGGCGGGTGCTCTGGCAGTCGGTGCAGTGGGCTCGGCACGCGCTGCAACCGGCGATGACGAGGTGCTGACCGAGGCCAAGGTGTTGCGCGATCCCGACACGCCCGTCGCAGGCAATCCCGACGGCAACATCACGATCGTCGAATGGTCCGACTACAATTGTCCCTATTGCCGCAAGCTCGAGCCCGAGCTGCACCAGGTGGTCCAGGACGATGGCAAGGTGCGTCTGGTGATGAAGGACTGGCCGATCCTCGGGCCGGTTTCGGTCACGGCGGCGCGGACTGCGCTGGCGGCGAAATTCCAGGACAAGTACCATCAGGCCCATGACGCCATGATGGGCGTCAGCTCGCGCCTGACAGAACCGCGCATCAACGAGCTGCTCGCGGCCGCCGGCGTCGACATGGACCGGTTGAAGCGCGATCTCACCGGCCACGCCAAGGACATCGACGCCATTCTCAAGCGCAACAACGAGCAGGCCGAAGCTTTCGGTTTCCGTGGCACCCCTTCCTTCATCGTCGGCAAGTACCGCGTGCCCGGCGTGCTCAGCATGGCCGAGTTCGAGCAGGTCATCGCCGACGCCCGCAAGGCCAAGATGAACTGACGCGTCTCTTCGAGCGCAGTCGACACAAAGGCGCCGCCGCGGAGTTCGCGACGGCGCCTCATTCATATGGTCGGGGCGATATTACTTCGACGAGATCCGGACCCAGTCCTTGTGCGCGCGGTCGCGCAATGTGTCCCAATCGGCCTTGGCGACATCCCAGTTCACGATGGTGCGATTGGTGGTCGCGACCTCGCCATTGGCGACCGACGAGGTCTGCATGGAATCATAGACGTAGACGCCGCCCGCAAGCAGCAGTGCGCCCAGGATCATTCCGAAAAAAGTCTGCATGACGAACCTCCGGTGACGGGCGATAACGTCCGCCCGGAATGATGGTTCCCCTGCCATGCGGCGCATCTAAGGACAGGTCGTTCATTCTCCATTCAGCCATTGTAGCACTTCCGCATTGATCTCGCGCGGGTAGGTGTGGCTGAGGTCGCCGATCTCGCGATAGGTGACATTGGCGCCGGCGGCGGAGAGCGCCGCCTGCGTCTGCCGTGCGGTCTGCACTGGAAACATCCAGTCGAGCTTGCCGTGAGTAATGAAGACCGGCAGGCCTCGCAGGCGCGTTGCATCCGCCATTTCCACCATCAGCGGATGAAAGGTCGCCGCAACAGGCGCGAGGTGGGTGAAGGGCGAGGCGCCGTCCAGCCCGGTGATGTAGCAGAAGGTCCCGCCGTCGCTCATGCCGGTCAGAAGCATGCGCGAGGCATCGATGCTCCAGCGGCTGCGCACCGCCTCGAGGATGCGCATCAGGTTCGGCGTGTCGGTGTCGTTGCCCGTCAGCGCCCAGGTCGGACCGGTCGCAGTCGGTGCCACAAGGACCGCGCCAAGACTGCGCGCGTCGCGAAGCCAGCTCCACAGAAAGCCGCGCCCGTTGCCGCTGCCGCCATGCAGCGCCATCACCAGCGGCATCGGCCGGCCAGGCATGTAGTATTCGGGCACATAGGCCGAGAAGCCGCCACGGCTGCCGGGCTCATTGTGATCGTGGAAGATGCCGGTGTGCTCGCTCGCGCCGACTTCCAGTCGCGACAACAGATCGTGATTCTCGCGATTGGCGGCGTTGAGAAAGAAGCTGCTCACGGGCGGAAACTGCACCGCCAGCGGATAGAGCGCCTCCTGCGCGCGCGGGACATGGCGCAGCGCCCGGAACACCGCGACGAGATCGCCATTGCCACGCTCGACCTCGCGGATGCCGGCAAAGGCGGCGAGGGCCTCGTCGCAGGCACGATCGATCCGCTCGCGCAAGCCGGCGAACTGTTCAGGCCAGTCGCCGATCGCCGCGCGTGCCGCTTGCAGCGCCTCGTCCGGTGTGCCGATTGCGTTCATCACCGAGGCGAAGGCGGGCGGGTGCAAATGCCGCTGGAAGAAGCCGAGCGCTTCCAGCGCATTGAGCAGCGGTGGCAGCACGGCCACGATGTCGTCCACCACAGCCTCGGTCATCGCCCGCTACCTCAAGCCTTTGGATCAGTGCAGCTTCGGCGCCTTCAGGAGCTTGAAGCGGTCGGTCGAGGTCACCGTGACGTCGAAGGTGACGCCTTCATGATGCACGGTGAGTGGCACGTCGACGCCGGCGGTGCCGAGCGCCCACATTTTCTTGTAGAAGGCGGTTTGGCTCGTGACCTTGTCACCGTCCACGGCGAGGATGACGTCGCCGGTCTTGAGCTCGGCGCGGGCGGCCGGGCCGTTGGCGGAGATCCCGATCACCACTACGCGGCCGTCGATCTCGGTCGAGAAGAGCCCAAGCCAGGGCCGCGCCGGCTTGTTGACGCGGCCGAAATTGCGCAAGTCCTCCAGGATCGGCTTCGAGAGGTCGATCGGCACGATCATATTGACGTGCTCGGCCTTGCCGTCACGTTCGCGCTCGAGCTGGAGCGAGCCGATGCCGATCAACTCGCCGCGTTCGTTGAGAAGGGCGGTGCCGCCCCAGTTCGGATGTGCGGGACAGGTGAAGATGGCCTCGTCCAGCAGATATTCCCAGTAGCCCGCGAATTCCTGCTTGGCCACGATTTGGCTCGCGACCGAGCGTGTGCGCCCGCCGGCGCCGCCGACCACGACGCGGTCGCCGATCCGGGTCGCTGCCGACGAGCCGAGCGGCAGCGGCGCGACGTCGAGATGGCCGAGCGCCTGCACCAGCCCGAACCCGGTTTCCGAATCGAAGCCGAGCGCATGACCCTCCACCACGCGTCCGTCGGCGCGGTGCAGCCAGACCGTCTCGGCCTCAGTGATGAGATAACCTATCGTGAGCACCAGCCCGTCGTCGATCACGACGCCATTGCCGGCGCGCTCGGTGCCCAGAGTCTCGGCGCTGAAGGCGTCCGGCGGGACGATGGCGTGCAGGCCGACGATGGATGCGAGGGCGCGGTCGAGATCAAAGCTGTAGTCGCTCGCCCGCGGCTGGTTCGCCGGCGGAACTCTCCATTCGGTCAGAGCGGGCATGGAGTTCTCCTGGCTGAGAGCATCGCTCCGGCATGGCTTGCGGAACGACGAGCAAGCATAATTTAGGCCGGAGCAGGCCGTCTTAAAAGCCTCGTTGCCAACTATTCCGGAGAACGCCGCGTGAAATCTTCGAAAGGCATGAAACATACCTCGTGCTCGGGGCGTCGGTGCGATCCGGCACCGGCCGCATGGCTGCTGTCCGACGGGATGCTAGGTGCCGCATAGCGAAGCTGCTAACCATTGCCGCTTCGTTTGACCTTGGGATCACGGGCGACAGGCATGGACAACCGCAGCGACATCTGGCGTGGCATCGATACGATCAAGGCACGCTTCATCGACCTCAGCGACAGGGTCTGGGGCATGCCTGAGGTCTGCTACACCGAGGCCCGGTCCGCCGCCGAGCATCTCGCCGAGCTGCGCCATCAGGGATTCCGGATCGCCGAGAACGTCGCCGGCATTCCGACCGCGGTAATGGGCGAGTGGGGCGAGGGCGGTCCGGTCATCGCTTTCATGGGTGAATACGACGCGCTGCCGGGCCTCAGCCAGGAGGCGGGTGTTGCCGAGCATCGCCCGATCGAGGCCGGCGGCCATGGCCATGGCTGCGGTCACAATCTGCTTGGTTCCGCCGCGCTGCTCGCCGCGACTGCGGTGAAGGACTGGCTGGCCGAGAACAAGGTGCCCGGCCGCGTGCGCTATTACGGCTGCCCTGCCGAAGAAGGCGGCGCGGCCAAGGCCTTCATGGTGCGCTCCGGCGCGTTCGAGGACGCCGACATCGCCATCACCTGGCATCCGCACAGCTTCTGGGAAGTCGCGGTGACGCCGTCGCTCGCCAACACACGTGCGGATTTCATCTTCACCGGCCGTACCTCGCATGCGGCCGCCTCGCCGCATCTCGGCCGCTCGGCGCTCGACGCGGTGGAATTGATGAATGTCGGTGTGAACTACATGCGCGAGCACATGCCGAGCGATGCGCGCGTGCACTACGCTTTGCTCGATACCGGCGGCATTGCGCCGAACGTGGTGCAGGCGCATGCGCGGGTGCGCTATTCGATCCGCGCTCGCGATCTTCCCGGCATGAACGAGCTGGTTGGGCGCGTGTCCAAGATCGCGCAGGGCGCCGCGTTGATGACCGAGACCAAAGTCGAAATGAAGATCATCTCCGCGGTCTCCAACATCCTGCCGAACACGCCACTAGAGCAGGCGCTGCACCGGGTCATGGAAGAGCTCGGGCCGCCGCATTTCGACGATGCGGACAAGGGTTTTGCCAGCCAGATCCGCGCGACGCTCAGCGATAAGGACATCGCGTCCGTCTATTACGCGATCGGCATGGAGCCGACCGATCGGCCGCTGGCCGACTTCCTGGTGCCGCTCGACGCCAAGCGCAACCCGTTGGTCGGCTCGACCGACGTCGGCGACGTCAGCTGGGTGGTGCCGACCGTGCAGGTTCACGCACCCACGGTTGCGATCGGCACGCCGTTCCACACCTGGCAGGTGGTGGCGCAGGGCAAGAGCCCGCATGCCCACAAGGCCATGGTGCAGGCGGCCAAGGCGATGGCCGGCCTCGGCATCAAGGCGCTGACGGAACCGGAGCTGATCAAGGCCGCCAAGGCGGACCTTCAAAGGCGGACGGCCAAGACACCCTATGTCTGTCCGCTGCCGGATCACGTCGCGCCGCCGCTCGACATGTCCGTTGCATAGAACTTCGCCTCGATACTTCGTTTGATCCGGCGAACAAATTTTCCGCAGTGCAGCGTGCAATCCAGCATGTTTTGATGCTGGATTGCCGAACGGATGGGCTGCGGAACGCGATTTTGCCCAACGGACAGCCAGAAGACCGTTTGCATACACACGGTCCCAGTTGACGTGCACCCCATTCGGTGTGCCATCTACCGCCAGCCAAACCCGGCGGTCGCCTCCTGCGGCCGCCTGCATCCATGTCGGAACCAGACGGGGGACAACCATGCTGGATAAAGAACTGCGTTCGATGATCGGCCAGGTGAAGGACGGGCGGATGGACCGCCGCGCCTTCATCCAGCGCATGGCCGCCGTTGGCCTGACCGCACCGCTGGCCAACCAGATCCTCGCGCTCGGCGGCGTCGCCATGGCGGAAGGCGCGTCCACCTATAAACCGACCAAACGCGGCGGCGGCGGTGCGCTGAAGCTGTTGTGGTGGCAGGGGCCGACCTTGCTCAATCCGCATTTCGCAACCGGCACCAAGGACCAGGACGGCTCGCGCCTGTTCTACGAACCGCTCGCCTGCTGGGATCCGGACGGCAACATGAAGCTGGTGCTGGCGACCGAAATTCCCTCGATCCAGAACGGCCTGCTCGCCGCCGACGGCAAGTCGGTGACGTGGAGGTTGAAACCCGGCGTGAAATGGCATGATGGCAAGCCGTTCACGGCCGACGATGTCGTATTCACGTGGCAGTACATCAAGGATCCCGCCACTGCGGCCGTGACCATCGCAAGCTATCGCGACCTCACTGTCGAGAAGATCGACGATCTCACGGTCAAGATCAGTTTCCCGAAGCCGACCCCGTTCTGGGCGGACGCCTTTGTCGGAGCCCCGAACACGATTCTCCCCAAGCACCTGTTTGCCGACTACACGGGCAGCAAGTCGCGGGAAGCGCCGACCAACCTTTCTCCAGTCGGAACCGGTCCCTACAAATTCGTCGAGTTCAAGCCGGGCGATCTCATCCGCGGCGTGATCAATCCCGACTATCACATGGCCAACCGGCCCTATTTCGACACGATCGAGATGAAGGGCGGCGGTGATGCCGTTTCGGCTGCACGCGCCGTGATCCAGACCGGCGAGTATGATTTCGGCTGGAATATCCAGGTCGAGGACGACGTGCTGCTGCGCCTGGAAAAGGGCGGGAAGGGCAAGACGGTGTATGCCGTGGGCGGCGACACCGAATTCATCGCGCTCAATTTCACCGATCCGAACGTCGAGGTCGACGGCGAGCGTTCGTCGATGAAGACCAAGCATCCGCTGTTCTCGGATCCCGTCGTGCGCAAGGCGCTGTCCCTGCTGGTCGATCGCGAGTCCGTCAAGAAGGCGATCTACGGCCGCGCCGGCCGTACCACCTCCAACTTCCTCAACGGCCCCGAGAAGTTCGTGTCCAAGAACACGTCTTGGGAATTCAACATCGAGAAGGCCGCCAAGATGCTCGACGACGCCGGCTGGAAGCCCGGTCCCGACGGCATCCGCGAGAAGGACGGCAAGAAGCTGAAGATTCTCTACCAGACCTCGATCAACGGTCCGCGCCAGAAGACTCAGGCCATCGTCAAACAGGCCTGTCAGAAGGCCGGCATTGAGGTCGAGCTGAAGTCGGTCGTCGCCTCGGTCTTTTTCTCCTCCGACGTCGCCAATCCCGACACCTATCCCAAGTTCTACGCGGATATCGAGATGTTCCAGATCCCGCTGAGCCAGCCGGATCCGTCGCAGCACATGCGCCGCTACCTGTCCACCAGCGTCGCGACCAAGGAGAACAAGTGGCAGGGCACCAATTTCCCGCGCTGGGTCAACAAGGACTATGACGCGGCGATCAACGCTGCCGATATGGAGATGGATCCGGTCAAGCGCGCGGCGCTCTATATCAAGGCCAACGATCTGATGTGGCAAGACACGGTGTTCATCCCCGTGATGCATCGTCTCAAGGTGGAGGCGGCCGCGAACAATTTGCGTCCGGTGATCTCGGGCTGGGCCAACGAAACCGACAATCTGTTCGACTGGTACCGCGAGGAATGATCCCCCAGCGCTAGACGGGGCCTTCCCTCATGAGTCAATACGTCCTGCGTCGCCTCCTGATCGCGATTCCGAGCCTGCTCGGAATTTCGGTCGTGCTGTTCGTCGTGCTCGCGCTCGCCCCCGGCGATCCGTTCTCTGAGCTGGCGACGAATCCGAACGTACCGCCCGAAGTGCAGGCCGCGCTTCGGGCCAAGTTCGGCCTCGACGATCCTATTTACCTCCGCTACCTGCACTGGCTCAACGCCATGCTGCACGGCGATTGGGGCTTCTCCTTCGTCAGCCGGATGGACGTCGACAAGCTGATCCTCCAGCGCCTGCCGGCCACGCTCTATGTGATCGGCTCGGCGCAGATCCTGGCGCTCCTGATCGCGATCCCCGTCGGCGTCTATGCCGCGACGAGGCCGTATTCGCTGTTCGACCAGATCGCGAACACGCTCGCCTTCGTCGGTTTCTCGCTGCCCACCTTCTTCACCGGCATTCTGTTCATCCTGATCTTCTCGGTCACGCTGGACTGGCTCCCATTCGTCTACACCACCGACATCAAGGCGACCGGCATTCACTGGGTGCTCGAGATGATCCGTCAGGCGATCATGCCGGTGGCGGTGCTCGGCCTGTTCCAGGCGGCGTCGATGACGCGCTTCGTGCGTTCGGCGATGCTCGACGTCATCAGGCTCGACTACGTTACCACGGCGCGTGCGAAGGGACTTGGTCAGGCCACGGTCATAGTCAAGCACGTGATGCGCAACGCCATGATCCCGGTCGTGACGCTGATTGCGTTGCAAATGCCCGCGGTGTTCGGCGGCGCCATCGTCACCGAGCAGATCTTCCGCATCCCCGGCATCGGCTCGCTGCTGATCTCGTCCATCCTTTCCAACGACACGCCGGTGGTGATGGCCGTCACCTTCGTCTTCGCGTGCCTTGTGGTCCTGTTCAATCTCATCGCGGACGTCCTGTATGGCTGGCTTGACCCTCGCATCTCCTTCCGCTGAGCGGCGCGTCTACTCGCCCTGGCGCGAGACGTGGCGGCGTTATAGCCGCCACAAGCTTGCCGTGGTCAGCGCGTTTCTGCTCCTGGTTCTGGTCCTGGCAGTGGTATTCGGTCCGTTCGTCTGGCGGGTCAGGATCGACGAGATCGACATCGTCGCAGGCATGCAGGGGCCGTCGCTGGCCCATCCGTTCGGCACCGACGATCTCGGGCAGGACATCCTCGCCCGCATGATCTATGGCGGACGCATCTCGCTTGCGGTCGGCCTTGCCGCGATGCTGGTCTCGGTCGTTATCGGTGTGCTGATCGGCGCGCTCGCCGGCATGTCGCGCGGTGCGCTCGGGCACGGTCTGATGTGGCTCACCGATCTGTTCTTGTCGCTGCCGCAACTGCCGCTGCTGCTGCTGCTCATTTATCTCTTCCGCGACGGGCTGAAGGTCGCGTTCGGCCCCGAAGGCGGCATCTTCATCCTGATCGTGCTCGTGATCGGGGGACTGCGCTGGATGCCGGTCGCCCGCCTCGTGCGCGCGCAATTCCTGTCGATCCGCGAAAAAGAGTTCGTCGAAGCGGCGCGCGCGCTCGGCGCGAGCCCGGTGCGGCAGGTAGTGCGCCACATCCTGCCCAATGCGCTCGGCCCGGTCATCATCGCCGGCACCATCGATGTCGCCGCTGCCATCATCGCGGAATCGACGCTGTCGTTCCTCGGCCTCGGCTTCCCGCCTGATACCCCGACCTGGGGACGGCTGTTGTACGATGCCAAGGACTTCCTCGACATCGGCCCGCACTGGGCGCTGTTTCCGGGCGGCGCGATCTTCATCGCGGTGGTCGCCATCAACTTCATCGGCGACGGCCTGCGTGACGCGCTCGATGCGCGGCGGGTGATCTGATGGCGCCGCTGCTCGAGATCAAGGGCCTGAAGACCCATTTCTCCACCGACGACGGCATCCTGCAGGCCGTCGATGGCGTCGATATCTCCATCAACCGGGGCGAGACGCTCTGCGTCGTCGGCGAATCCGGCTGCGGCAAGACCGTTACGGCGATGTCGATCCTGAAGCTGATCGCGATGCCGCCGGGCCGTATCGCTGCGGGGCAGATCATCTTCGAGGGCCGCGATCTCGTGCCGCTGACGAGCAATCAGCTCGACGAGATCCGGGCCAAGGAGATCGGCTTCATTTTCCAGGAGCCGATGACCTCGCTCAATCCGGTGCTTACCATCGGCGAGCAGATTGCCGAGAGCTTGCGCCGCCACGAGGCGGTGACGAGGAAGCAGGCGCTGGAACGCACCATCGAGATGCTGAAGCTGGTGCAGATCCCCAATGCCGAAGGCCGCGTGCACAATTATCCGCATCAGTTCTCCGGCGGCATGCGCCAGCGCGTGATGATCGCGATGGCGCTCGCCTGCAAGCCGAAGCTGATCATCGCCGACGAGCCGACCACCGCGCTCGACGTCACCATCCAGGCGCAGATCCTCGACCTCTTGCAGGACATGAAGGAACGCTTCGGCATGGCGGTGATGTTGATCACCCATGCCATGGGGGTCGTCGCCGAGACGGCGCAGCGCGTCGTCGTGATGTATGCCGGCAAGGTGGTGGAGGAGGCTGCCGTCGACGAGCTCTTCGGCGATCCCCGCCATCCCTATACGCAAGGGTTGATCCGCTCGATCCCGCGCATCGACCTCGACAGCGAGCACAAGACGCGGCTAGAGGCGATCGGCGGCTCGGTACCAATCCTGATCAATCCGCCGGTCGGCTGCCGCTTTGCTCCGCGCTGCAAGTTCGCCATGAACGTCTGCAGCGAGAAGGAGCCGCTGCTTCGCGAGATCGCGCCTGGCCATCGCATGGCCTGTCACTTGGGAGATGCCAGTCTGGGAGGCGCGGCATGAGCGAACCGTTGCTGCGCGTCAGCGGCCTGAAGAAACACTTCCCTGTCCTTGGCGGACTGCTGTCGCGCCAGGTCGGCACCGTCTATGCGGTCGACGGCGTGTCGTTCTCGGTCAATCGCGGCGAGACGCTCGGTCTCGTCGGCGAATCCGGTTGCGGCAAGTCGACGACGGGACGCTGCGTGCTGCGCCTGATCGAGCCGACCGACGGCGAGGTCACCTTCGACGGCCAGGACGTGCGCAAGCTCGGCGGAAACGATCTGCGCGCGATGCGGCGGAACATGCAGCTGGTGTTCCAGGACCCGTTCGCCTCGCTCAATCCCCGCATGACGGTCGGCGCCATCCTCGGTGAGGCCTTGATCATCCATAACCTCGGATCGTCGGCCAAGGAGCGCGAGGAGCGCGTCGCCAGCCTGCTCGTGAAGGTCGGGCTCAAGGCCGAGCACATGCGCCGCTATCCGCACGAATTCTCGGGCGGCCAGCGCCAGCGCATCGTGATCGCGCGAGCGCTCGCGGTCGAGCCGAAGCTGATCGTCTGCGACGAGCCGGTGTCCGCGCTCGACGTGTCGATCCAGGCCCAGGTCATCAACCTCCTGGAAGACCTGCAGGCCGAGTTGAACCTGACCTATCTGTTCGTCGCGCACGACCTCTCGGTGGTCGAGCACATCTCCGATCGCGTCGCAGTGATGTATCTCGGCCGCATCGTCGAGCTGGCGAAGGCGAGCGACCTCTACCGCAACCCGCAGCATCCCTACACCAGGGCGCTGTTGTCGGCGGTGCCGGTCCCCGATCCCAAGCTCAAGCGCGAGCGCATCCGTCTCAAGGGCGACGTGCCGAGCCCGATGAAGCCGCCGTCGGGTTGTCACTTTCACACCCGCTGCCCGATCGCCCAGCCGCGCTGCGCGGAGAGTGCGCCGGCGCTGAAGGAGGGAGCGGCGGGGCATTTTGCGGCGTGTCACCTGGTGTGACGAAACGCGAAAACGCGGATTCAGTCGAGAGGCACGCCGTGCGCCGCCAGAGCTTGCCTGAAAGCCTCCGCGGACGTGTGGTGATGCGCGAACAGCCCCGCCTGTCGCGCGCCGCCAACGTTGGCCGCTAGACTAGGTCGTCGACGAACAGGACGGCTTCCGGCCTCACGTCGAGTTCCGACAGGCAGAGGCGATAGCAGTCCGGTTCCGGCTTGGCCCTCTTGAACTGGGCCGAGGCGTAGATTCGGGAGCCGAACAGCGGACGCAGCTCCGGCAGCAGCGTGTCGATGTGGTCGGCGATCAGCGTGGTGTTGTTGGTCAGGACGGCAACATTGACGGACTTGCGCAAGCTGCCGGCGATTTCCAGCATCGCGCGATCGGCCTGCAGTGAGGGGCGCCGTGCCTCCACCCACTCCGCGAGCGAGAGGGGATAGCCGATGCGTTCGCCAAAGCGTCGCAGATAGTCGGCGGCCTCGAGCGCGCCGGAATCGCCGAGCAGTTCGAATCCGCTGTCCAGATCGCCGCGTGGACGGCTTCGCTGGTCGCTCCCGCAATCTCTGCCAGGTAGGTGACGCGCCTTGCCCTGTCATAGGCGCAGAGGACATTGTCCATGTCGAACAGAACGAGCTTGATTGCGTCGGTCACGGCGGCACTCGCGGATTGGCCGGAGATCCGGCCGTTATCCGAGTCATATCCCGCCCGTGCACGCACGACAATTCGGGATCAGTGCAGGTCACCGCGCTCCGATGTTATTCTTCCAGCGTGAATCCGACACGCAAGGTCACCTGATAGTGCCGAACCGCGCCATTCTCGATGTGGCCGCGCGTCTGCACCACCTCGAACCATTTCATCTCGCGAATGGTCTTCGACGCGCGGCTGATCGCGTTCTTGATCGCGTCCTCGATCGAGGTCTCGGACGATCCGACCAGGTCCAGGATCTTGTAGACATGATCTTTCTCGGCTGCAGGCATGATGGCCTCCCTGGTTGCGCTGCGGCACGCGTCGACGCGTGTGCTCCCATTTGAACGAGCGCCAGGCGGTCCGGTTCCGTCCTGCGCGATGGCCGCATGCACCAGCCGAGGTCGAGCGGCCGGCGTCCGCCTGCTAAGCGCTATCCATGGTTTCCGCGCGGCACGACAGGACGATCGGCACTCTCTGCCTCGGTGTGACGGCGTTCGGCTGGGCGTTGAACTGGCCGCTGATAAAGCTGCTGCTCCAGCAATGGCCGCCCTTGTTCGCACGTGGCCTTGCCGGGATCTGCGCCTCGCTCATTCTCGGCGCTCTGGTGCTGGGCCGGAAGGAATCATTCGCCGTGCCGCGCGAGGCGGTCCCGCGGCTGCTGTTTGCGACCTTCACCAACGTCTTCGCCTGGATGGGTCTCGGCACGGTCGCGATGAAGTATGTGACCGTGAGCGAGGGCGCTCTGCTCGCCTATACAATGCCGATCTGGGCGATGCTGTTCGCCTGGCCGGTGCTGCACACGCGGCCGGCCGCAAGGGATATTTTCGGGCTCGTCCTTGGCATTGCCGGCGTCACGCTGCTTCTGAGCGGCAACGGCTTTGCGTTCGGCGCCGACAAGCTGCTCGGCATCGTGCTGGCGCTGCTCTGCGCCATCCTGTTCGCGCTCGGCAACGTGCTCAACCGCAAGCCGCTGCCGATGCCGCCGCTGGTCGTCGTCGCATGGCAGGTCGGTCTCGGCTGCGCCGCGATGCTGATCCTCGGCGTCCTGTTCGAGCGTCCTGATATCACTGCGATGACCCCGCTGGGGCTCGGCTGCTTCGTCTATATGACGCTGGTGCCGATGGGCATCTGCTACGTCACCTGGTTCGAGACGCTGCGCCGCCTGCCACCGACCACGGCCTCGACCGGCATGCTGATCGTTCCCGTGATCGGCATGATCTCCGCCGCCATCATCCTGGGCGAGCCGCTGGGCCTGCGTGAATGGATGGCGATGGCGCTCACGCTCGGCGGCGTGACACTTGCCTTGCAGCGGGGATAAGGCACGGAGGCTCGCCCCTACGGATCCAGCTCCGTATCCCAATACAGATAGTCGAGCCAGCTGTCGTGCAGGTAGTTCGGCGGGAAGAGACGGCCGTTGCGGTGCAACTGGTGCACGGTGGGCGCGAACGCGTTCTGGCGCGGAAACATCCTTGCCTGCGCCGGGGTGAGGTTGCCCTTGCGCAGGTTACACGGCGAGCACGCCGCGACCACGTTCTCCCAGGTGGTCTGGCCGCCTTTGCTGCGCGGAATGATGTGATCGAAGGTGAGGTCTTCGGGCGAGCCGCAATATTGGCAGGCGAAACGATCGCGCAGGAAGACGTTGAACCGGGTGAAGGCGGGGTGGGTGGTCGGCTTGACGAAGGATTTGAGCGAGACGACGCTCGGCAGCTGCATCTGCAGGGTGGGACTGTGGACCGCCTGATCGTAATGAGCGACGATATTGACGCGGTCGAGGAACACCGCCTTGATCGCGTCCTGCCACGACCACAACGACAGTGGGTAGTAACTCAGCGGCCGGAAGTCCGCATTCAGCACCAACACCGGCCAACTGCCTTGCGAGACATGTGCGTTCAAGTAACGCTCCCGGCCTCCAATATACGCTGCGAAGCAGCATGTACTGACATACTACATGCAGCGTGACGGGATTGTGAAGCCCGTTGAGCGACTTATTCAAGCGCAAGCAATGCGGCGGCGGGGTGGCAAGAATGCTCAAAAGGCCGCGATCCCGGGGGCGTACGGAACCGCCCGCCCGGCGTCGTGATCACCCTTCCGCGGCAGCTACTCCCGTACCCGCTCCAGCTTCTGCAGGCACCGCGTCGTGCGCACCGCGGTCGGCATCTCCTCGTCCGGAAAGCTGGTCTCCCAGTTGGTGACGCCGACCTCGCCGACATAGATGTCGCCTTTCGAATCCAGCGCGATGCCATGCGGCGCGAGGAATTTGCCGCTGGCAACGCCCGGGCCCTCCTCGCCGCCAAGCCGTGCGATGCGTTTGCCCTGCGCATCGACGATCGACAGCCGGGGGCCGAGATTGGGCACATTGCGGTTGATGGCAAGGCCAGGGCCGAGCTCGCCGATGACGAAGGTCGGGCTCTTGGCCCCGCCGCAGCAGCACAGCGCGCAGGGCCGATGCAGATTGTTCCATTGCGTCTCGTACTTGCCCTCGCCGTTGAACACCTGCACGCGATGGTTCTCGCGGTCGGCGACATAGACCCAGCCGTCGGCATCGGTCGCGATATTGTGCACGATGTTGAACTGGCCGGGATCGGTGCCCGGCTCGCCCCAGCTTTTGATCAGCTTGCCGCCGGGGGTGAACTTGTGCACGCGCGCATTGCCATAGCCGTCGGAGACGTAGATCTCGCCCTTCGGCGACAGCGCGGTGTGGGTGCAGCGGTGGAACGGCTCGCCGCTCATGAACGGCGCCGGCTTTGCCGGGATGCCGATCGTGAGCAGCACCTTGCCGTCGGTGGTGCATTTCCGCACGGTGTGGTCGCCGTCATCGGTGCAATAGAGATTGTCGTCGGCATCGATGTGCAGGCCATGCGCACGGGAGAACAGTCCTTCGCCAAAACTGCGCAGGAAATTGCCGTCGCGGTCCAGCACCACCATCGGATGGGCGCCGCGGTTGAAGACGTAGACGCGATCCTTGCTGTCGACCGCGACCGAGGCGACGTCGGTGAGCTGCCAGCCGTCGGGAAGTTTCGCGAACTTTTCGACGACACGGTAGCGATGCTCGCCGCTGCCGAGAATGGCTGGCATTGTGATCTCCCTCAATTTGACCGTCAGCGCGACGCCCTCTCCACGCTGTCATTGCGAGCGCAGCGAACCAATCCAAAATCTTTCCGTGGATCTGGTCTGGATTGCTTCGCTGCGCTCGCAATGACGATGGCGTTCAAACCGAGCTCACGTGCCGCCCCAAAATCCCTGCCTCGATCGCCTTGATCTGGAGCGCGAGATATTTCGAGTTGATGCGGCATTGTGCGAGGCTGCCGGCGATGAACCAGAGGCCGGGCTGCTTTGTCCGTGCATACATGTTGCGCAGCTCGAAGCCGTCGCCAAAACCCCAGATCGGGCCGACCCGGTCGGCGACGGCATCCCCGAACAGTTTTTGCGCCAGATATTCCTGCGGCTTGTATCCCGTGGAGAGCACGATGAGATCGGCCGTAATGGTCGAGCCGTCCTTCATCCGCGCCCCTTCGGTGACGAAGCTTTCGATGTCGTCGAACTGCCTGAGCCAGATCTTGCCCTCGACGATCAGGTTGGAGCAGCCGACGTTAAAATAATAGCCGCCGCCGCGGGTGAGGTACTTGAACTGCCAGCCGGTGCCGGCCTCGCCGAAGTCGAGCTTGAAGCCGACGCGCGCGAGGCCGTCAAGCAGCTCCTTGTCGAGCTGCTTCGATTTCTCGGTCAGCATCACATGCGTCTTCTTCGCAAGGGGCGTCGGCATCGAGGCCGCGATCAGATCGTTGTCCTCGAGCGTCCCTTCGTTATAGGTCGCATAGGCAAGCTGCGCCGACGGCTCGATGTTCGTGACCAGCGTCGGCGAGCGCTGCACCAGCGTCACCTCGGCGCCGCTGGAATACAGATCCTGCGCGATGTCGTGACCGCTGTTGCCGGTGCCGATGACGATGGCACGCTTGCCTGTCCAGTTCTCGCCGTCTTCGTAGCGGCTGGAGTGCAGCAGCGTGCCCCTAAAATTGGCGAGCGTCGGGATCTCGGGAATGTTGGCGATGCCGCTGACGCCGGTTGCCATAATCATGTGGCGCGGATGCATGGTGCGCCGGCTGCCGTCGGCCCGGCGAAGCGTGACGGTCCAGTGACCGTCGGCCTCGTCGTAGGAGCCGCCCTCGAACTCCGTGCCGGTCCAGAAGTTCAGCTCCATCGCATCGACGTAAGCTTCGAACCAGTTGGCGAGCTTGTCCTTGGGGATATAGGTCGGCCAGCTCGGCGGGAAGGGCATGTAGGGCAGGTGATTGACCTGCACCTGATTATGCAGCGTCAGCGCGTGGTAGCGCTTGCGCCAATTGTCGCCGATCCGCGCCTCGCGATCGACGATCAGCGTGTCGACCTTCAACTGCTTCAGTCGCGCCGCGATCGCGAGCCCGGCCTGGCCGCCGCCGACCACCAGCACGGCCGGATCGCGGTCGGCATAGTCGCGCGAGGCATTGCGCAGGTCGAGCCAGTTCGGCCCGCGAAAGTCGCGCGAATAGGCCTGGCCGCGGGGCCGCGAGGCGCCGAGCTGCTCCTCGAAGCCCTTGAGCTCATCGAGCGCGGTCAGCAGCGTCCATGCCTTCAGGCGGTCTCCGTCCGCAGGATCAGGCACGAGCCTGATGATGCCGCTGCCGCGGCCGATCGCGGTCTCGAAGTTGAAGATTGCTTCGATGCAGTTGGTGCCGGCCCGCATCACCCAGCGCGGCGGCGCCCGGTTCGATGCGATCTCGAAATGGGTCGGCGTCGCCTTGGGCGCGCGCGCCGCCAGCTCCTGCGTGATCGCATCGCGGCCCGCGATTGTCTGCAGGTTCCAGCTCAGCGCCAGCACGTCGCGCCAGAATCCGTCGGCGAGAAAGAGCGGGTCCATCGTGGCGGGATCAGGTCTGCTTAAGTTGCGCTCGAAGTCGTCGAGCCAGGCCTGTGCGGCGATCGAAATATCCTGCGTCCGGTCCAGCATGCGCGACCTCATGGCCGTCTTCGCGGCGTTTCCTCTGGGGTCGAACGCTATACGGTTTCGCCGCCCGCCAAAAGCGGCGAACCCGAGCGAGGCCGGCATGCGGCCCTGCCCGGACGGAATATGGCGCGGAATTCCAAGCGCGTGGACGCGGCCGGGAACGATTTAAGCGCCGGCCGGCCTGTGGTTAGCCCAGTAGGGATCGCGCAGCTTGCGCTTGAAGATCTTCCCGGTCGCCTCGCGGGGCAGCGCAGCCAGGAACTGGACTTCCTTCGGCACCTTGAAGTTGGCCAGCCGCTCGCGCAGGAAAGCCTGCACGGCGGTGACGGAGAGCTGCGCACCCGGCTCCGGCTCGACGCAGGCGCACAAGCGCTCGCCATATTCCGCGTCCGGGATGCCGAACACGGCGCAATCGCGCACCCCTCGCATGGTGATCAGCACGTTCTCGATCTCGGCAGGATAGATGTTGACGCCACCCGAGATCACCATGTCGCGCTTGCGGTCGCACAGGAACAGATAGCCTTCCTCGTCGAGATAGCCGACGTCGCCGACGCTGACGAGACCGTCGCGCCCGGCCTCGGCGCGCGCCTGCGCCTTGCCGTGATAGTCGAAATCGGGCACCGCGCTCTGGCGCATGTAGATCTCGCCGATCTCATTGGCGCCGCAGAGGCTGCCGTCCTCGCGGAAGATCCTGACGATGCCGCCTTCGATGGCGCGGCCGACCGTGCCGGGCTTCTTCAGGGCCTCCTCGGCCGAGTGCCACACCGGGATGCCGGTCTCGGTCGAGCCGAAATATTCGTTGATGACCGGTCCCCACCAATCGATCATCGCCCGCTTCACCTCGGGCGAGCAGGGCGCCGCGCCGTGCACGACGAAGCGCAGGGACGACAGGTCGTAACGCTGCCTGACGGCCTCGGGCAGGCGGAGCAAGCGCACGAACATGGTCGGCACCATGTGGATGTGCGTCACACGGTGGCGTTCGATCAGCGCCAGCAGCTCCTCGGCGTCGAACCGCGCCTGAAGGACGATGGTGCAGCCGTTGCGGAAAGCCATCATGCCGTAGGAATGCGGCGCCGAATGATACATCGGCCCGTTGATCAGCACGACCTGGTCCTCGCGCGGCTTGATGCCGTAGGCGATCGCGCCGACGCGTTCGGAGGCCGCCGCCTGTTCGGGCTGCATCGGCATGCGCCGCACGCCTTTCGGCATGCCCGTCGTCCCCGAGGTGTAGATCATCGCTGCGGCCCGGCGCGGCGGCTCCTGCATTTCCGGATAGCCGTCGCGCCAGCGGTCCCAATCGGTGAGCTCCGCCGGGATCTCGGTCAGCTCATGGGGAATGGCGAAGGTGATCGCCAGCTCGGGCGGTGTCGCGACCACGAGCAGGCGGACATCCTCCGGAATGCCGCCGCGAATTTGCGGCAGCAGGTCGGTGTGGCAGATCAGGATTTTGGCGCCGCTGTCGGACAGGATGTAGCGGACCTCCTCGGCCTTGAGGTGCCAGTTGATCGGCACCACCGGGCTGCCCAGCGCTGCGGAGGCGGCAACCACCTCGAACAGGGCGAAATCATTGCGCAGCATCATGGCGACCGGGGCGCCTTCGGCAAGGCCGAGGGTACGAAGGCCACTCGCCGCGCGTCTGATGCGCGCCTGGATCTCGTCATAGCCGATCCGGCGTTCGCCGCTGATGATCATGGTCTGTCCTGTTCCGCTCGAGTCAGCGATCGTCCAGCACGTCGCCGAAGCCGACCCAGCTCTTGCCGTTGAACCGCCGTAGCTGAAGCTGCTGGAACGGCAGATAGTCGTCGGGGCCGGTGCTCACACTGATGCCGGGCAACAGCAGCGGGAGCTTCACCTCCTTCAGCGAGGCGGCCTGGTGCATGATGTTCTCGCGGCTGAAATCATCCTTGCACGCCTTCAGCACGGTCATGAGCAGCGTCGCGTAGTGGTAGCCGGCCGCGTAGTTGGAGTTGGAGAGGTCCGCATTCGGCATGTATTGCTTCATGAAGGCGAAGTACTCCCTCACGCCGGGATCGCTGGCCCATTGCGGGTCCATCGTGTCCTTCTGGTTGCTCGACGAGATCAGGCCGATGGCATTGTCGAGCCCCGCCGGCTCCAGGAACGAGATCGACGAGGCTGAGGTCGGCACGAAGAACAGCTCGGGCTTCCAGCCGATCTCGGCGACGCCCTTGATCATCTGCGAGGTGAACTTGCCGAGCACGACGCCGAACAGCACGTTGGCCCCTGACGCCTTCAGGGTGGAGAGCTGCGAGCTGATCGTCGGTGCGCTGGTCTCGTAGGTCGCTTCCGCAACGATCATGCCGGCAGCCTTGTTGCCGAGCGCGCGCTTGAAGCCGGCGACGTAGTCGCGACCGAAATCGTCGTTCTGGGAGAGGATGGCGATCTTGGCGCCCGGCTTGGTGCGCAGCACATGCTTGGCATAGACGACGCCTTCGGATTCATAGGCGGCCATGCCGGGCATGGTCCATGGATATTTCTGCGGATCGGCCCATTTGGTCGCGCCGGAAAGCACAAACAGCTGCGGCACCTTCTTGCCGTTGAGGTAGCGATGCACGGCGCTGTTGGTGGCGGTGCCGAGCGAGCCGAACAGCATCAGCACCTCGTCCTGCTCCACCAGCTTGCGGGTCTGCTCGACCGTCTTCGGCGGCGAGTAGGCATCGTCCAGCGTGATGAACTTGACCTTGCGGCCGTTGATGCCGCCCTCGGCGTTGACCTTCTCGAAGAACGCCTCCTGCGTCCGGCCGATCGCGCCGAAGCCGGAGGCCGGGCCGCTATAGGGCAGGGTCTGCCCGATCCGGATCTCGTCGGAGCCTTCGGCATGGGCGCTGCCGGTTGCGAGCGTCAGCAACGACAGGCTGATCAGTGCGGCTGCCAGCTTCATGGTGTCCTCCCGTTGTTGTTTTCGGTCCGAGTCGTTAGGCACTGGCGCGCATCAGGAAATCCTGCCTCGCCTGATCGAATTCACCCTTCATGCGGTCGACGAGCTCGGCGACCGGAGGGACGTCGGTGATCTGGCCGATGCCCTGGCCCGATCCCCAGATGTCGCGCCACGCCTTGGATTTCATGTTGCCGCCGGAGCCGAAATTCATCTTCGATTTGTCGGCGGCGGGGAGGTTGTCCGGATCGAGGCCGGCGGCAGCGATCGACGGGCCGAGATAATTGCCGTGCACGCCGGTGAACAGGTTGGTGTAGACGATGTCGTGCGCGGAGTGCTGCGTCAGCGCCGACTTGTAGGCCTCGTCGGCGTTGGCCTCCTGCGTCGCGATGAAGCGCGTGCCCATATAGGCGAGGTCGGCGCCCAGCGTCAGCGCCGAGGCGATGCCATAGCCGTCGCTGATCGCGCCCGACAGCAGGACGGCGCCGTCAAACCATTGCTTGACCTCGCGCACCAGCGCAAAGGGCGACAGCGTGCCGGCGTGTCCGCCTGCACCGGCGCAGACCAGGATCAGGCCGTCGACACCCTGCTCGGCCGCTTTGCGCGCGTGCTTGACGTTGATGACGTCGTGGAACACCAGCCCGCCATAGGAATGCGCGGCCTCGACGATCTCCGCCGGCGGCCGCAGCGAGGTGATGATGATCGGCGCCTTGTGCTTGACGCAGGTCTCCATGTCCTTCATCAGCCGGTCGTTGGAGGCATGGCAGATCTGGTTGACGGCGTAGGGCGCGACCTTCTTGCCGGGATTGCGCGATTTGTACTCGCCGAGCTCGTCTTCGATCCGGCTCAGCCATTCGCCGAGCTTCTCGACCGGGCGGGCATTGAGCGCGGGAAAGGAGCCGACGACGCCCGCCTTGCACTGAGCGATCACCAGTTCCGGGCCGGAGACGATGAACAGCGGCGAGCCGACCACGGGCAGCTCGAGCGAATCCTTCAAGAGAGTGGGCAGTGCCATCATGTCCTCCCGAAACGCAGCCCCGCCGGCGGGCGGATGACGAGGCGTTTCCGTATTGATTGTCGCGCGGGCGTATTGGGCCGCCCGGGCCGCGGATTTGATCCCCATTATAAGGTTGGACGGCGCGGTCCGGCCGTTCAATAATGAACGGACGATCATTCAGGTATGAACAGGGCTGCCGATGGATTGGGACCTTTGCAAGACCTTCGTCGCGGTCGCCGATACCGGCAGCTTCACCGCCGCCGCCCGCCGCCTGCACACCAGCCATCCCACCGTCAGCCGCAAGACCGCGGCGCTGGAAGCCCAGCTCGGCACAAGATTGGTGGCGCGCGCCGCCGACGGCCTGGCGCTGACCGCGGATGGACGGACCTTGCGCGAGCACGCCGAGGCCATGGCGGCGGCGGCGCTACGGGCCGAGACCGCGGTGGCGGCGAAGGGACAGAAGGCGCGCGGCATCGTCAAGCTGTCGATCGGCGCGACGTTGGCCTCGCATTGGCTGATGCCGCGCCTGCCCGCCTTCCTGCGTGCACACGATCATATTCAGCTCGAGATCATCACGCATCCGTTTCCGGCGAGCGTGCGCCGTCGCGAGGCAGACGTGGTGCTGCGGCCCTTCGACAGCGGCGAGGAGAACCTGGTCGGCCGCAAGATCGGCCGTCTCGGCACGGGATTTTATGCCTCGCGCGATTATGCCGCCGGGCGGTCCTTGCCCGAACGGCGCGGCGAGTGGAAGGAGCACAGCGTCATCGGCTTCGCCGACCAGACGTCCAATGCGCAGCTCGCGCGCTGGAGCGACGTCATCACGCGGCAGGCGAGGGTGGTGATGCGCTGCTCGTCCCAGGGAGACATGCTGGCGGCGGTCCGCGCCGGAATCGGAATCTCCGCGCTCTCGTGCTTCGTCGCCGAAGCCTATTCCGATCTCATGCGCGTCGCCCCCCAGAAGCTCGCCAGCGTCGCGGATCTATGGCTGCTGGCCCATCCCGACCTCGTCGAGCTTCCGGCGGTGCGCGCCGTGGTAGACTTCGTCGCCGAATGCGCCCGGGCAGACCGCGCGAGGCTGCGCGGTTAGGGTCTCGTGCCCCGGACGCAGCGCAACACGCAGTGTTGCGCTGCTGATCCGGGGCCCGTGCATCCATCTCGCGACGCTCATGGGTCCCGGCTCTGCGGCGCGTCACTTCGTGCCGCACCGCGTCCGGGACACCGCATCTGTCATGATCAGGCTTGGCCCGCGAGCACGCCCCCGCGCTTCTTCACCGCGCGATAATAGCTCCACCATAGATGCGCGGCCGCGCCGCGCAGCGGACGCCAGGGTTCGGCGAGCGGCGCCATCTGCTTCTCCGTCGGCCGCGCCTTCAGACCGAGTCCGATGCGGATGCCCTCCTGCACGGCGAGGTCGCCGGCCGGCCAAGCGTCGCCGTGGCCGAGGCAGAACAGCAGGTAGACGTCGGCGGTCCAGGGGCCGATGCCGGGCAGCGCGATCAGCGTGTGATGGGCGGCATCGGCATCTTCCTCCGCGAGCACGTCGAGGTTCAGCCGCTCGGCGGCGATTTCGCGTGCCAGATGCTTCAGCGTCTTGATCTTCGCGGCGGAGAGGCCGAGCCGCCCCAGCCGGTCGGTGCGGGCGCGGCGCACAGTGTCATGGTCGAACGGATCGAACGCGGCCGACAGCCGACCCCAGATCGCGGCGGCACTCGCGGTCGAGAGCTGCTGCCCGCAGACGATGTGCGCAAGGCCCGTAAAGCCCGGCTCGCGCCGCCGCAGCGCCGGCATGCCCGCGATCTCGAGCACCGGCTTGAGGCGCGGATCGCGCTTGATCAGCGCGTGGACGGCCTCTTCGAGATCGGACTGGGTTTCGAGGTGGATGGTCATTGCGGCCCTGCTCGTCATGCGCGGGCTTGACCCGCGCATCCATCTCCTATCGTAACAGAGTCTTGGAGGATCGATGGCCGGGTCAAGCCCGGCCATGACGAGATTCATGTGATGGCACCACCCGTTTTCCGATTTGCCCCCAGCCCCAACGGCTTCCTGCATCTCGGCCACGCCTATTCCGCGCTGCTCAACCTCAAGCGCGCGCGAGAGACCGGCGGCCGGTTGCTGTTACGGATCGAGGACATCGACGGGGCGCGCTGCCGGCCGGACTATGAGACGGCGATCTACGAGGACCTCGCCTGGCTCGGCATTATCTGGGAGGCACCGGTGCGGCGGCAGTCCGAACATCTCGCCGATTATCGCGCCGCGCTGGAAAAGCTCTCCGCCCTCGGTCTCGTCTATCCCGCCTTCGAAAGCCGCGCCGAGATCGCAAGGCTCATCGCCGCGCGCGAGGTGCATGGGCCGTGGCCGCGCGATCCCGACGGTGCGCCGCTTTATCCCGGCGACGCCAAATCACTCTCGGCTGACGAGCGCGCGCGGTTGGTCGCCTCGGGCGCGCCCTATGCGCTGCGGCTCGACATGCAGGCCGCCTGCCGCCGTGCCGCCCGTCTGAGCTGGAATGAACTCGGCGAGGGGCCGGACGGCGAGCGCGGCATCGTCCCGGCGCGGCCGGAGGCGTGGGGCGACGTGATCCTGGCCCGCAAGGAGACGCCGACCAGCTACCATCTGTCGGTTGTGGTCGACGACGCGCTCCAGGGCGTCAGCGAGATCGTGCGGGGCCAGGACCTGTTTTACGCTACCTCGGTGCACCGCTTGCTCCAGGTCCTGCTCGGCCTGCCCGAGCCCGCCTACCGCCATCACCGGCTGATTCGCGATGAGGCAGGCCGGAAGCTGTCGAAATCGAGCCGGTCGACCGGTTTGCGCGAATTGCGCGCGGCCGGCATCATGCCCGCCCGCATCCGCCAGCTGTTGGGATTAGGTTAAGTTTCTCTGGGGGTTAGCAAAACGTCGCCGTGACTCCGGGGGTTCCTCCGTGCCATGCTCGGCCCGCGCGGGTTCGAAGAGAGTACTTCGAAGGGGATTCATGGCGGCGAAAACGCGTCCAGTGCGCACCACACGGACGTCCAGGCAGCTGCCTCGGAAGCGCTCCAAGGCGGCCGGAAAGGTGCGCAAGCGCAGCACCAAGGCGGTCGCGCCGGACGTGGTCCAGGCGGCGCTGGCCGCCTTTGCCCATGAGGTCCGCACCCCCCTGACCGGCATTCTTGCGATCAGCGATTTGCTCGCGACTTCCGATCTCGGCGAACGGGAGCGCCGGTGGGCCGATACCATCAAGGCCGGCGCCGAGCATCTTGCGAGTCTCGCCACGCTGTTCGTGGATGCCGCCAGAACCGGCAAGGGAGCGGCGAAGGGCGGCAGCACGCTGCGGCAGGACCTGTTCGACCTGCGGACGCTCGCCCGCAACGCCGGCGATTCGCTGGCCGGCCGCGCCGCGGCCAAAGGTCTCCAGGCCGAGGTCGGGATCTCCGAAAAGCTCCCTGGACTCGTGGTCGGTGATCCCGTCCGCTTGCGCGCCGCGCTCGAGAACCTGATCGACAATGCCGTGAAATTCACCGATCAGGGCGGCGTGGCGCTCGCAGTCGAGCCGTGGCGTCCCGCCAAGGCCAAAGCAACAGGCAAGGGCAGGGTCGGCGTCTCCTTTGCGGTGTCCGATAGCGGCATCGGCCTCACCATGGCCGAGATCAAGCGGCTGTTCCGCCCGTTCACCCAGGCCAATGTCACCATCGCCTCACGCTTCGGCGGCGCCGGCTTGGGGCTCTCCTCGGTCAAGCAATTGGCGCGTGCGATGGGCGGCGATATCGCCGTCGCCCCGCGCCGAGGCGGCGGCGCCACCTTCACGCTGACGGTGGCGCTGGATGCCACGGGATCGGGCAAAAGCCGCAAGGCGAAGGGCGGCAGCGAGCCCGCGGCGATCGCGGGCCTTCGCGTGCTCAGCGTCGAGGACAATCCGTTCGGCCGCGTCGTGCTCAACACGATCCTGACCGAGCTCGGCCATCATGCCGAGTTCATCGGACGCGGCGAGGACGCGGTCGGCCGGCTGGAGCAGAGCGCGTTCGACGCGGTGCTGATGGACATGGTACTGCCGGGTATCGACGGTATCGAGGCCATCAGGCGGATCCGCGCGCTGCCGACGCCGCTGGCTCGGATCCCGATCATCGGCGTGTCCGGCCGCGGCGAGGACGAGGCAGCTTCGCGTGCGGCCGGCGCCGACGCCTTCCTGGTCAAGCCTGTGTCTCCGCGGGCCTTAGCGACTGCGCTGCTTGAAGCGACACGCCGTGAGGTAGCCGCGATTTGATGATCGCGGCGTTGAGCTCACCGCCGTAAACGAAGATCGCGGCGATGAAATACAGGAACACCAGCGCGATGATCACCGAGGCGAGGCCCGCATACATGGTCACGTAGTTGTTGGCGAAGCGCGCCAGGTATTGGCCGAACACGATGCTCGAGATCAATGACGCCACGATGGTGAAGACGATGCCGGGCAATATCTGCAGGAAGCTGCGCCGTCCCGCCGGCAGCCAGGCGTGCAGGATGAGCAGTGCGATCACCAGCGCGCCGATGGAGATGCCGTAGCGCACCCAGGTGAGGATGCTCTCGTTGGATTCGACGAACAGCGGAATGTGGCGCCGCGCCGCCTCGATAATGAGCGGACCGAGCACGATCAGGAACGCCATGGCGAGCGCCGTGAACGCCGCTATGATCGTATAGGCAATCGATTCCAGCCGGAGCCAGTACCAGCTTCGCATCTCCACCACCGCATAGGCGCGGTTGAGCGCGACCCGCAGCGCCTCGACGCCGTTCGAGGCGAAATAGACCGACAGCGCCGCGCCGATGGTCAAAAGGCCGGTCCGGGTGGTGGTCAGCACGTCATGCACCTCGCCCGAGATCGAATCGGCGACTTGCTTGGGCCAGACCTGGAGCATCAGGCTGGCGGCCTGGTCGGCGAGTTCCTTGGAGCCGAAGAAGCCGGCGAGCGCGGTCAGCACGATCAGGAACGGGAACAACGCCATCAGCGTCGATAGCGCGATGTGGCTCGCGATCGCCCAGCCGTCATCGGCGAGGAAGGTGTAGAACGCATCCACCGCGACGACGTAGATGTAGCGGATCGCTTTCACTGGGCACCTACACCGCTGCTCTCTCCCCCTGCGCGCAGGGAGAGATCGAGAGAACAGGCAATTGGCGCAAATCGGAAATCATCGCGCTACCATCTGATATTATTGCCCCAAAAGCCAGTTCGCGAAGCGCCGCGCTGTCATTCCGGGGCGCGCGCAGCGCGGGCCCGAAATCCATTCCGCCGCAGCCTATGTGGCCCGATGGATTCCGGGTTCGATGCTGCCATCGCCCCGGAATGACGCCGGAGCCTGTCGCGGCACCATGGCGGACCGCCGCACACGGTGTTATCTACGGCCAATGGCATCTCTCCTAAGTACTTTCATTTTGCCGGCGGCAGCCGGCGCCGTGGCGTTGGTGCTGCTGCTCGGGCTCATCAACATGATGCGCGGCGGCTCGCCCAATACCTCGCAGAAGCTGATGCGCTGGCGCGTGCTGCTTCAGTTCGTGGCGATCATCATCGCGATGCTCGCGGTGTGGGCGATGGGGAGGTAGGTCATGATCCGGACCCGAAGGGCCGCCTTTAGCGAAAAGTGCGCCGTGGTTTTCCGACAAGGTCATGCCCAAAAATCAAGGAAACCAGCATGGTGGTGCTGAACCGCATCTACACGAAGACCGGTGACGACGGCACGACGGCGCTCGGAACCGGCGAGCGGCGTCCGAAACACGATCTGCGCATCGAGGCCTATGGCACCGTCGACGAGACCAATGCCGCGATCGGCATGGTCAGGCTCCACACCTCCGGCATGCCCGAACTCGATGCGATGCTCGGCCGCATCCAGAATGATCTGTTCGATCTCGGCGCCGATCTCGCCGTGCCCGAACGGGAGGGGAAAGCCGAGCGGCTGCGGGTGGTGACGAGCCAGGTCGAGCGGCTCGAGCGCGACATCGACACGCTCAACGAGAAGCTCGCGCCGCTGACCTCCTTCGTGCTTCCCGGCGGCACGCCGGCCGCCGCCCATTTGCATGTGGCACGCACCATATGCCGTAGGGCGGAACGCGTCATCGTGGAACTGGCGGCCCGGCCCGGCGAGCCGGTCAGTGCGGCTGGCATCCAATATATGAATCGCCTGTCCGACTTCCTGTTCGTGGCCAGCAGGGCCGCTAACGGCAATGGCGCTGGCGACGTGCTCTGGGTTCCCGGCCAGAACCGCTGACCCATCGAGCGCCTGCATTTCAGAAGGCCAAAATTAGACCCGTTCGCGCGTTGACCGGGGCAGATCAGGCCTTTAGGTTCCGCGCCAGTTGATAACCCCCCTTCCAAATTGAGTGAAAGAGGATCGATGAAGGTCTTAGTGCCGGTAAAGCGGGTGGTCGATTACAACGTCAAGGTCCGCGTCAAGGGCGATGGATCGGGCGTTGAACTCGCCAACGTCAAGATGTCCATGAACCCGTTCGACGAAATCGCAGTCGAGGAAGCGCTGCGCCTGAAGGAAGGCGGCAAGGCCACCGAGGTCGTGGTGGTCTCCATCGGACCTGCGCAGGCATCGGAGACGATCCGCACTGGCCTCGCCATGGGCGCCGACCGCGGCATCCTGGTGAAGGCCGAAGGCGCCGTCGAGCCTCTCGCCGTCGCCAAGATCCTGAAGAAGGTTGCGGAAGACGAGCAGCCGGGCCTTATCATTCTCGGCAAGCAGGCGATCGACGACGACTCGAACCAGACCGGCCAGATGCTGGCCGCGCTGCTCGGCTGGTCGCAGGCGACCTTCGCTTCGAAGCTCGAGGTCGAAGGGTCCGACTTCAAGGTCACGCGCGAAGTCGATGGCGGCCTCCAGACCGTCAAGCTGAAGGGACCGGCGATCGTCACCACCGATCTCCGTCTCAACGAGCCGCGCTACGCCTCGCTGCCCAACATCATGAAGGCGAAGAAGAAGCCGATCGCGGAGAAGACCGTCGCCGATTACGGCGTCGACGTTACCGCGCGTCTTGAGGTTCTCAAGACGACCGAACCGGCGGGCCGCAAGGCGGGCGTCAAGGTCAAGGACGTCGCCGAGCTGGTGTCGAAACTCAAGAACGAAGCCGGGGTGCTCTGATGACGACGCTTCTGATTGCCGAACACGACAATGCGTCGCTCAAGGATGCGACCAACAAGGCCCTGACCGCGGCTGCCGCGCTCGGCGCGGACGTCGAGGTGCTGGTCGCCGGCCAGAATGCCAAGGCAGCGGCGGATGCCGCTGCCAAGCTCGCCGGCGTCAAGAAGGTGCTGCTCGCCGATGGCGACCTCTACGCGCACGATCTCGCCGAGCCGCTCGCTGCGCTGGTCGTCTCGCTGGCTTCCGGCTACGACGCGATCGTCGCGCCGGCGACCTCGCGCTTCAAGAACGTGATGCCCCGCGTCGCCGCTCTGCTCGACGTCATGCAGGTCTCGGAGATCATCAAGGTGGTCGCGCCCGATACCTTCGAGCGCCCGATCTATGCCGGCAACGCCATCCAGACGGTGAAGTCGAAGGACGCCAAGAAGGTCATCACGGTGCGGACCTCGACCTTCGCCGCAGCGGGCGAGGGTGGCAGCGCCGCGGTCGAGAACGTGGCGGCGGCTGCCGATCCAGGCTTGTCGTCGTTCGTCGGCGAGGAGGTTGCCAAGAGCGATCGTCCCGAGCTGACCTCGGCCAAGATCATCGTCTCCGGTGGCCGGGCCATGCAGAGCCGCGAGAACTTCGCCAAATACATCGAGCCGCTCGCCGACAAGTTCGGCGCCGGCGTCGGCGCCTCGCGCGCGGCTGTCGATGCGGGCTATGCGCCGAACGACTGGCAGGTCGGGCAGACCGGCAAGGTCGTGGCGCCCGAGCTCTATGTCGCCGTCGGCATTTCCGGCGCCATCCAGCATCTGGCCGGCATGAAAGACTCCAAGGTGATCGTTGCGATCAACAAGGACGAGGACGCACCGATCTTCCAGGTTGCCGATTACGGCTTGGTCGCCGATCTCTACCAGGCGGTTCCGGAGCTGACGGCTGAACTCGGCAAGCTCGGCAAGTAAAAAGCATCGAAAACACCGGCCGGAGGTATACACTCCGGCCGGTGTTGCATTTCTGAGGCGTTTTCTTTGGCGTGGGACACGCCTTCGAAGCGATCCAATCTAGGTTTCGAGCCAAGGTTCTGATTAAATCGGACCTCCCGGCTCAAGGGGATAGGCAGGGTGCGCTCGTCGCGCGCCGTTCCGGTGGATGACATGATGGCGGCAGTGATCAAGAAGGTCGGCGTGATCGGCGCGGGTCAGATGGGCAATGGCATCGCGCATGTCGCGGCGCTCGCCGGCTTCGACGTGGTGCTCAACGACATCTCGCCCGACCGCCTCAAGTCGGGCATGGCCACCATCAACGGCAATCTGGCGCGCCAGGTCTCGAAGAAGGCCGTCAGCGAGGACGACAAGGTCAAGGCGATGGCGCGCATCACGCCCGCCGAAAAACTCGACGATCTCGCCGATTGCGACCTCGTGATCGAGACCGCGGTCGAGAAGGAAGAGGTCAAGCGCAAGATCTTCCACGAGCTCTGTGCGGTGTTGAAGCCGGAGGCGATCGTCGCTTCCGATACGTCCTCGATCTCGATCACGCGGCTTGCCGCCGCCACCGATCGCCCGGAGCGCTTCATCGGCATTCACTTCATGAACCCGGTGCCGCTGATGGAGCTGGTCGAGCTGATCCGCGGCATCGCCACCGACGACTCCACCTTCGAGACCGCCAAGGAATTCGTCGGCAAGCTCGGCAAGCAGGTCGCGGTCTCCGAGGATTTCCCGGCCTTCATCGTCAACCGCATCCTGCTGCCGATGATCAACGAGGCGATCTACACGCTGTATGAAGGCGTCGGCAATGTCGAGGCGATCGACGCCGCGATGAAACTCGGGGCCCACCATCCCATGGGCCCGCTCGAGCTCGCCGATTTCATCGGCCTCGATACCTGCCTCTCCATCATGCAGGTGCTGCACGAGGGGCTGGCGGACTCCAAGTACCGCCCGTGCCCGCTGCTGGTGAAATATGTCGAGGCCGGTTGGCTCGGCCGCAAGACCCAGCGCGGCTTCTACGACTACCGTGGTGCCAAGCCGGTTCCGACGCGCTGATCCGCTTCGTGCCAATTCATGTCGCGTTAACCTCTCGCGCCTAGGTTACGGCCGGTAAGAGGGTTCGCGTAATGGACATGATGGCGATGGTCAGCACCATGCTGGCCGCTCAGCAAGGCGCGCTGCAATCGAATATCGCAGCGACGCTGACCAAGCAGAACATGGACATGGAAAAGTCGACTGTCCTGACGCTGATGGGCGCAGGCCAGCCCTCGCTGGCCAATGTCGGCCCCGGCGTCGGCGGCAATCTCAACGTCGCCGCCTGAATTCCTAAAGCGATGCTGCGGCCTTGCCCGTCGCGGCCCGGATCAGCTTGAGCGCGTCCTCGCTCGCCCATTCCGCCGGCCCCGCAATCGTCGCGATCTCGCAGCCCTGCGGGTCGACCAGAACTGAGGTCGGCATGCCGAGCGCCCGGCCTATAGCCTTAAGATCCTGGAAAACTTTGGCTTTCTGGTCGCTGAAATAGCCGAGCCGGGTCAGGTTGGCCTCTTTCAGGAAGGTCTTGGGCTTGTCCGGGTCGCGGGTGTCGATATTGATCGCCACCACTTCGAAATTCGGGCCCGACAGCTTGCCCTGGAGCTCGTCCAGCGCCGGCATCTCCTTGCGGCAGGGCACGCACCAGGTCGCCCAGAGGTTCACCAGCAGTGTCTTGCCGCGGAAATCGGACAGCTTCTTCGGCTTGCCGTCTGAATCCTCGAAGGCGAGGTCGGGCAGTTTCAACGGGGCGCTCGCCATGGTCAGTGCCGCCACCTCGCCATGGGCGAGTGGCGCGATCTTCTGCGCGGTCGCGACCGCCGACCGGCAGGCGGGATCGCCGCTGGGCGACCGGCCCAGGCCGAGCCCATACAGCGCGGCGAAGCCGGCCAGTCCTCCGATCGCCACCGTGGCGATGACGAGGGGGATGCGGCGCGTGGCGGCGGGCTTATTGTCGAGCATATCGTTTGTCATCCGGTCGCAGATATGGCTATCAGGGGCCTCTTAATACGGGTGGCCGAGGCCAGCAAACGTGGCTAGCGACAGGCAAGGCGTGAGCAGGGGATCATGAGCAACAAGATGTGGGGCGGCCGGTTCTCGGAACGTCCCGATGAGATCATGGAAGAGATCAACGTCTCCATCGACGTCGATCGTCACCTCTTCGCCCAGGACATTGCCGCGTCCAAGGCCCACGCTGCGATGCTGGCCACGCAGGGCATCATCACGGCCTCTGATGCGAAAAATATCGGCAAGGGTCTAGACACGATTTTGTCAGAGATCGGCAAGGGTGGCTTCGAATTCAAACGCGCGCTCGAGGACATCCATATGAATGTCGAGAGCCGCCTGTCGGAGCTGATCGGCCCCGCCGCCGGCCGCCTGCATACGGCGCGCTCGCGCAACGATCAGGTCGCGACCGATTTCCGCCTGTTCGTCCGCGACGTCATCGACGAGACCGATGCCGCGCTCGCCGCGTTCCAGCAGGTGCTGGTCGAGCGTGCCCTGGAGCATGCCGGCACCGTGATGCCCGGCTTCACGCATCTGCAGACGGCGCAGCCCGTCACCTTCGGCCACCATTTGCTCGCTTATGTCGAGATGACCGCGCGTGATCGCGGCCGTTTCCAGGATGCGCGCAAGCGGCTGAACGAATCCCCGCTGGGCGCGGCCGCGCTCGCCGGGACCTCGTTCCCGATCGACCGCCACGCCACCGCCAAGGCGCTCCGCTTCGACCGCCCGATGGCGAACTCGCTCGACGCGGTCTCCGATCGCGACTTCGTGCTGGAGACGCTGTCGGCGGCCTCGATCTGCGCCGTGCACATGTCGCGCTTTGCCGAGGAGATCGTGATCTGGACCTCGCCGCTGGTCGGCCTTGTCAGGCTCAGCGACAAGTTCACCACGGGCTCCTCGATCATGCCGCAGAAGCGCAATCCTGATGCCGCCGAGCTCGTGCGCGCCAAGACCGGTCGCGTCATCGGCGCGCTCAACGGCCTCCTGATCGTGATGAAGGGTCTGCCGCTCGCCTATCAAAAGGACATGCAGGAGGACAAGCAGGGTGCCATGGAAGGCTTTGCCGCGCTGTCGCTGGCGATCCGCGCGATGACCGGCATGGTCCGCGACCTCGTGCCGGATGAAGCCAAGATGAGAGCGGCCGCGGGCGAGGGCTACGCCACCGCGACCGATCTCGCCGACTGGCTGGTGCGGACGCTGAAGATGCCGTTCCGCGAGGCCCATCACGTCACCGGCCGCATCGTCGCCAAGGCCGCCGAGGGGAGCGTCGCGCTGCACGAGCTGCCGCTCAAGGAGATGCAGGCGATCGAGCCCAAAATCACCAAGGACGTGTTCGGCGTGCTCTCGGTCGAATCGTCGGTGAAGAGCCGCACCAGCTTTGGCGGCACCGCGCCGAAGAACGTCGCGTCCCAGGCCAAGGCCTGGGCGAAGCGGCTGGAAAAAGAGCGAAAATCGGGCTGAGGGCAAAATTCGCTTATGTTTCATGGTCATCCGGCTCTCGCCAGAGCGCGCCAATCTCTGTATGGTGCGCCCCGCGTAGTGGGGATTTCGTCGTGACGTCAAAGTTTCGCCCGACCGGCTCGGGGTGGGCCATCATTGTCTTGAGCCTGACGGCGCTTGCGCTTGCCGGCTGTGGCCGCAAGGGCCCTCTGGACTTGCCGCCGACCGCCTCCAACGCGTCCACGGCCAGCGGTGCCGCCCCTCTTGATACCGAGACCGAAGCTCAGAGGACGCCGAGCGTGTTCAATCCCACCTACGGTGCGGATGCCGCGCCCGCAGCGGCCAAGGGCAGGAAGAAGCCGTTTATTCTCGACCCGCTCCTGGACGAACCTCCCGGCAAGAAATAAGCCGGGACAACCGAGCCTGTGCCATGAACCATTTCGACTACCGCAACGGCGTGCTGCACGCCGAGGCGGTGAACCTGTCCGAGCTTGCCGCCACCGTCGGCACGCCGTTCTATTGCTATTCGACCGCGACGCTGGAGCGGCACTACCGCGTCTTCGCCGATGCCTTCGCCGGCGAGAAGGCGCTGGTCTGCTACGCCATGAAGGCGAATTCCAACCAGTCGGTGCTGCGCACGCTGGCCAGGCTCGGTGCCGGCGCCGATGTCGTCTCCGGTGGTGAATTGAAGCGCGCGCTGGCTGCCGGTTTCCCGGCAAGCAAGATCGTGTTCTCCGGCGTCGGCAAGACGGAAGAGGAGCTGCGCGCCGCGCTTGCCGCCGACATCCTCTGCCTCAACGTGGAATCCGAGCCCGAGCTCGAATCGTTGTCGCGCCTTGCGACCGAGATGGGCAAGACCGCGCGGATCTCGCTCCGCGTCAATCCGGACGTCGATGCCGGCACGCATGCCAAGATTTCGACCGGCAAGTCCGAGAACAAGTTCGGCATCCCGATCGCGCATGCCCGCGAGGTCTATGCGCGCGCCGCCAGGCTCCCCGGCATCGAAGTGACCGGCACCGACGTGCATATCGGCAGCCAGATCACCGACCTCTCCAACATGGAGACCGCGTTCCGCATCCTCGCCGAATTCGTGCAGACGCTGCGCGCCGACGGCCACGACATCTCGCATGTCGATTTCGGCGGCGGCCTCGGCATCCCCTATTACATGGACCGCGAGGCGCCGCCGGCGCCCGACGCCTATGCCGCCATGGTCAAGCGCGTCAGCCACAATCTCGGCTGCACGCTGATGTTCGAGCCGGGCCGCATGATCGTCGGCAATGCCGGCATCCTGGTTGCCAAGGTCATCTATGTGAAGCATGGCGACGGCAAGAACTTCGTCATCATTGACGCCGCCATGAACGACCTGATCCGCCCGACGCTGTATGAGGCCTATCACGACATCCTGCCGGTGAAGCAGCCGGCCAAGGGCGCCGCCACGATCATGGCCGACGTTGTCGGGCCGGTCTGCGAGACCGGCGACTATCTCGCGCTCGACCGCACGCTGCCGGCGCCGAAGGCCGGCGACCTGCTCGCCATCATGACGGCCGGCGCCTACGGCGCCGTCCAGGCCGGCACCTACAACACGCGCCCGCTGGTGCCCGAGGTGCTGGTGAAGGGCGATCAATACGCCGTGGTGCGCCCGCGCATCGAGGTGGAACAGCTCATTGCAATGGATCGGCCTGCGCCCTGGCTGTGAGGGCACACCCAAAACCCGCAAAACAACCCCATGCACAGTAGCTCGGGGTTGTCGGCAGAACGATTGCCCGTCGGATAAAACCGCTTGATTTGGAAGGCAGATCAAGCGGCAACCGTGCTCACCCCCGTGAGCGCTATTTTTGTCCGCCGACGACGACTCCGGCCTTCTTCTCGATCGGCTTGATCGCCGCGGTGAAGTCGGATTCGGCGCCTTCCGCGTCGATGACCGTCTCCCACAACCGCCCGACCGCATCCGCGACTTCCATTGACAGGCCGAGCTGCTTCATCTCCTCCAGCGCCAGCCGGACGTCCTTCACCATCAATCCCGTGGCGAAACCGAAATCGAAGCTGCGCGGCAGCACCGCGCGCGGAAACTTGTCGCGGCTCGCCGTGTTCATGCCCGAGCCGGCATTGATGACGTCGATCATCACGGCGGGATCGAGCCCGGCTTTCACGCCCATCACCACCGCTTCCGAGGTCGCCACGATCGCTGTAGCCGACAGGAAATTGTTGGCGAGCTTCATGGTCTGCGCCGCACCGGGCTTCTCGCCGATGAAGAACACTTTTCCGATGACGTCGAGCGCGGGTTTCAGCAGCTCGAACTCGGCCTTCGGTCCTGATACCATTACCGCCAGCGTGCCCTTCTCGGCGCCGCCGACGCCGCCGGAGACGGGGCAGTCGATCTGCACGATGTTGCGCTTGGCGAGCAGGCCGTGAATCTTCGCTGCCATCGTCGAGCCGACCGTGGAGAGATCGACGAAGCGTCTTGCGCGCCTGCCCTCGATCACGCCGTTCGCTCCCGTGGCGACGTCGAGCGAAGCCTGCAGCGAAGGCAGACTCGCCATCACGGTCTCGACCTGATCGGCGACGTCCTTCGGCGACGCCGCCGCAGTCGCGCCGCGCGCCACCAGCTCGCCTGTGACCTCCTTTCGCGTATCGAACACGACGAGCTTGTGCCCAGCCTCGATCAGCCGCCGCGCCATCGGGAAGCCCATGTTTCCGAGCCCGATGAATCCGATGTCCATGGTGTTCCTCTGTTGCTTCTTTGTCGTTGTGGAAAATGCGCGTTCCATCCCCGATGTCGTCCCGGATCGGCGCTCCGCTTGTCCGGGACGACAGCAGGAATTGGCTACGCCTTCCCGTCGATATCCGCGAAAACCTCGCGCGCGATCCGGAAACTATCGACCGCGGCCGGCATGCCGCCGTAGATCGCGACCTGCATCAGGATCTCGCGGATCTCCTCGCGCGTCACGCCATTGGTCAGCGCGCCCTTGAGATGCGCGCGAAATTCGTGCTGGCGGTTGAGGATCGCGATCATGGCGATGTTGAGCATGCTGCGGGTCTTGCGCGGCAGCTCCTCGCGTCCCCACACCGTGCCCCAGCAATATTCGTTGAGCATCTCCTGGAACGGACGGTTGAAATCATCGACGTTCTTCAGGGCATTGTTGACATAGGCTTCGCCCAGCACCGCTTTGCGGACTTCCAGGCCCTTGTCGTGCATCTTCTTGTCCATGGCGTTTCCTTCGTTTCCCTCAGGGATGGCGCGCGGAAATTACGGGGTTGCACCGGGCCAGTCACGTCCTCGTGTTATGCGGGAAAAGGGGGTTCTCCCGTACAGGAACGGATGCCTCAGTGCTGCCGTTGTGATAGGCTCTTCTCTACCGGGCAACCTGGAGAGTTGATTGAACGGCGTCACCCCCGACCCGTCAGACCCGATCCGCGGCAGTGATGCGCTGTCGCGGCTGAAGCTGGCGCAGGCCCTCGATCGGGCTACTTATGCCATCGCGTGGGAACGTGCCTGGCCCAATGCGGCGCGCCTTCTGACCGTCGTCGGCCTGTTCCTGGTGGTGTCCTGGGCCGGTCTGTGGCTGGCACTGCCGTTCATCGCCCGGGCCATCGGTCTCGCCCTTTTCGCCGCGATCGCGGTCGCCGCCCTGTTCCCGTTGATTGGCTTCCGCTGGCCGACCCGCGCGGAAGCGCTGGTGCGGCTCGACCGTGGCTCCGGGATCCGTCACCGCCCGGCCACCACGCTCACGGACACGCTGACCTCGCAAGACCCGGTTGCGCAGGCGCTGTGGCAGGCGCAGCGCGAGCGGACGCTGGCGTCCATCAAGCGCATCCGCGCCGGTCTGCCGCACCCGCGGCTCGCGCTTCACGACCCCTGGGCGCTGCGTGCGCTGGTCATGGTGATGCTGGTTGCGACCTTCTTCGCCGCCGGTGACGAGCGTGCGATGCGGCTTGGCGCCGCCTTCGACTGGAACGGGGTCTTGGCGGCGAGCAATGTTCGGGTCGATGCCTGGGTCACGCCCCCGCTGTATACCGGCAAGCCTCCGGTCATCCTGTCGGCTGCCAACAAGGAAGCTGCAGCGTTGCCCGCCAGCGGCCCGCTCGCCGTCCCCGCCGGCTCGACCCTGATCGTGCGCTCCTCAGGCGGCAACCTGGATGTCGCCGTCTCCGGCGGCCTCAAGGAGGTTGCGCCCACCGAAGCCAGCCCCAAGGGGACCAACGAGAGGCATTTTGCCATCTCCGGCGACGGCACGGCGCATGTCCGCGCGCCTTCCGGCCAGCCACAATGGGCCTTTGCGGCAACACCGGACCATCCGCCGACGATCGCACTTGCCAAGGACCCGGAACGCCAGGCGCGCGGCGCGCTGCAGCTCTCCTACAGGATCGAGGACGATTACGGCGTCACCGGTGCCACGGCGAAGTTTGCTCCGCGATCGATCGGTGCCCGGGATGGCGCCAAGGACGACGCCAACGACGCCAAGGATGCGGCGAAGGCTGCTCCCGGCGATAAGGCTGCCGCCGGCGATGGCGACACCAGGACGG
The DNA here is from genome assembly GCF_003837805.1 of Bradyrhizobium sp. RP6. Classification (GTDB taxonomy): domain Bacteria; phylum Pseudomonadota; class Alphaproteobacteria; order Rhizobiales; family Xanthobacteraceae; genus Bradyrhizobium. The sequence continues at coordinate 176,490 of NZ_RQIT01000011.1, forward strand.
CGCCGCGTCCGCTGTTCCAGCCGCCGCAATTCCCGCTTGCGCTGCCGAATGCGCGGACCCGCAACGGCGTCGGACAGTCGGTGAAGGATCTCAGCGAGGATCCCTATGCCGGCGCCGAGGTCACGCTGACCCTCACGGCCAAGGACGAGGCCGGCAATGAGGCCACAAGCGAACCGTTCAACATGCGGCTGCCCGAACGGCTTTTCACCAAGCCGCTGGCACGTGCACTGATCGAGCAGCGCCGCATTCTCGCGCTCGACGCCAACAAGAATTCCGACGTGTATGCCGCGCTCGACGCGCTGATGATCGCGCCCGAGATGTTTACGCCGGAGCCCGGACAATATCTCGGCCTCCACAGCGTTGCCCGACAGCTCGAGGCCGCACGTACCGATGATGCCCTGCGCGAGGTCGTGGCAAGCCTATGGGCGTTAGCGGTGACGATCGAGGACGGCAAGATCTCCGATGTCGAGAAGGCATTGCGTGCGGCTCAGGATGCGTTGAAGCAGGCGCTGGAGCGCGGCGCGAGCGACGAAGAGATCAAGAAGCTCACGCAGGATCTGCGTCAGGCGCTGAACGATTTCATGCGCCAGCTCGCCGAGCAGTTCCGCAACAACAATGACCCGCAGCAGCTGGCGCGGCCGCTCGACCCGAACACCAAAGTTCTGCGCCAGCAGGATCTGCAGAACATGATCGACCGGATGGAGCGCCTGTCGCGCTCCGGCGACAAGGATGCCGCCAAACAATTGCTCGATCAGCTCCAGCAGATGCTGGAAGGCCTCCAGATGGCGCAGCCGGGGCAGTCCGGCGAGAGCGACATGGAGCAGGCGCTCAACGAGCTCGGCGACATGATCCGCAAGCAGCAGCAATTGCGCGACAAGACTTTCAAGCAGGGTCAGGATTCCCGGCGCGATCGCTCGCGCGGCAAGCAGCAGGGCGATCAGTCCATGTCGGAGCTGCAGGAGGACCAGCAGGGGCTGCGCGACCGTCTCAAGAAGCTGCAGGACGAGCTTGCCAAGCGCGGCCTCGGGCAGAAGGGAGAAAAGGGCCAGAAAGGCCAACAGGGACAGAAGGGCCAGCAAGGGGACCAGGGCCAGCCCGGCCAGAACGGCGATCAGGACGGTGATCAGGGCGATGACGGCAGTCTGGATGCTGCCGACGGTGCCATGGGCGATGCGGGATCAAAGCTCGGCGAGGGCAATGCCGACGGCGCCGTGGACTCGCAGGGCAAGGCGCTCGACGCGATGCGCAAGGGTGCGCAGAAGATGGCCGAGGCGATGCAGCAGGGCGATGGTGACGGCCAGGGCGACGGCCCCGGCCAGCGCGCCGGCCGTCAGCAGAGCGGTGGCAACCAGACCGACCCGCTGGGCCGTCCGCTGCATGGGCGCGAATATGGCGACGATTATACGGTCAAAATTCCCGGCGAGATCGACACCCAGCGTGTCCGCCGTATTCTCGAAGAGCTCCGTCGTCGTCTCGGCGATCCCTCGCGCCCGCAGATCGAGCTCGACTATATCGAGCGGCTGCTGAAGGAGTTTTGAGGCGATACCCGCTACGTCCTCGTCATTGCGAGCCACCGGGTCCGCGCGAACGCGCGGCCCGATGACAGGCTCCGCGAAGCAATCCAGAATTTTTCCGCCGAGGCATTCTGGATTGCTTCGTCGCAAGGACTCCTCGCAATGACGGAGTGTGTCGCGATAGCGCGCATCCTTCCCTTGTCCCGGACGCGCTGCAGCGTCCTTGCGCTGCTGCGCAGAGCCGAGACGAGGCGGTGCGCGCCAGTCCTTCGATGACGAAGCGGCTGTTGTTGGGACGCTAACCCTTCTTTGCCGCCAGCGCATCCGCCACGGCCGTGCGGATGTCGGCGACCGAGAAAGGCTTGGTCACGACGTCATGCACCAGCGCGTTCAGGTTCGAGGCGCGCTCGCGCTGGTCGGCAAAGCCGGTCATCAGCAAAATTGTCAGATCGGGGAAATCGCGCGCGGCGGACAGCGCCAGCGCGATGCCGTCCATGACCGGCATCTGGATGTCGGTGAGCAACAGGTCGAAGGCGCCGTCCTCACGGGTCAGGATCTCCAGCGCCTCGGCGCCGTCCTGGGCGGTGACGGTCTCGTGGCCGTCCATGGCGATGGCGCGCGCCACCAGCTGGCGCATCGAATCCTCGTCATCGGCGATCAGGATTTTCGGCATGAGACCAACCTTGTGATCAACCTTCCCTGCGGGACCTCGAGCATCATCCGGCAAAGTGCGAAGGGGTTTTCCGAACAGATCATGCTCCAATCATAGCCGGATCGGTCATACGCTGCCGCCGGCAATGTCGCGCCGGTTGAAGAAGCGAACGTCGATATTGCGGCCCTCCGGCGGCGGCGAGGCAAGACGCGAGCGGAAGAAGGCGCGCTCGCCGGGCCGCAGCACGGCCTGTTCCAGAACCGTATTCCAGGCGTAGATTTCAGCTCCCTGCGCGTCGCGCACGGCAAAGCGCAGCCGCGGGATGTCGAGCGGCTTCTTGCCCTCGCCGACGATCACGCCCTCGATCACCAGCACCTGCTTACCGTCCACTGTCTCGCTGGAGAGCTTGACGTCCTTGAAGGCGAGGCCCCGCAAGTTCACTTCGAGCCCCACCATCTTGTAGAACGCCGCCGTCTGGGGCAGCAGCCGCACCACGTCGCTGCGCCAGATCGTAAGTGCCAGCACCAGCGCGCCCATCGCAGCGCAGGCGATCGGCAGGCCAAAATAGGATCTGCGCGGAGCCGTGGTGGGGACCGGGCGGCTCACCCGCGCGCCGCGGCGGGGGAACAGACCGCGGAACCAGGACTGGTGCTGTGCGCCGGCGACTTCCTCTTCAGCCTGCCGGGCCGCCGCTGACCACTCGTCCTCGGTTTCGCGGGCCTGCTCATCCGGCCAGTCGCTCGCGATTGAGGGGCTGTCGACGACAGGCGCATCCGCGGCGCCGTCGTCATTGGCATAGGAGTTCCATTGCTCGGCGAGGTCGGACTGGTCGTCGCCGCGGCTGGCAGCCGCCATGGCCGGGACGGATGCCTCCTCGATGGCATCCTCCGCATGGGCGATCCAGGTCTCCTTGCAGCGGGAGCAGCGTACCGCCCGTCCGCTTGCCCCAAGGCTCGCGAGCTTGATGGCGTAGGATGTCATACAATGGGGGCAGACGATATGCATGGACGAGCCTTGATGCACGAACGAGGACGAACCTTGACGATCAGCCGGTCGCGGCGAACCGGGCGGCAGGGATTCTGCCAAACATGCTACAGGTCGACCGTTAACGAACCGGAAACCATAACGGCGGCAAAACCCGTTGATCGCGCAGGGCGGAGCGCCGCACTGCGACCCGCTTCCCCTCTCGAACGGAGCTGAGCTTGGTTCGGTTCGAAAATGTCGGATTGCGTTACGGTCTGGGGCCCGAGATCCTGCGCGATCTCAGTTTCCAGATCCCGGCGCATTCCTTCCAGTTTCTCACCGGGCCGTCCGGTGCCGGCAAGACTTCCCTGCTGCGCCTGTTGTTTCTGTCGCATCGGCCGACACGGGGCCTCGTCACTCTGTTCGGCCACGACATCTCGCAACTCGGCAAGGACGAGATTGCCGACCTGCGCAAGCGCATCGGCATCGTGCTCCAGGATTTCCGGCTGCTCGACCACATGACGACCTATGAGAATGTTGCGCTGCCTTTCCGCGTCATGGGGCGCAGCGAGTCGAGCTACCGCAAGGAGGTGATCGATCTGCTGCGCTGGGTCGGACTCGGCGACCGCATGGATGCGCTTCCGCCGATCCTGTCGGGCGGCGAGAAGCAGCGCGCGGCGATCGCGCGCGCCGTGATCTCGCGGCCGCAGCTGCTGCTCGCGGACGAGCCGACCGGCAGCGTCGACCCGACGCTCGGCCGGCGCCTGCTGCGGCTCTTCATCGAGCTCAATAAATCAGGCACCGCCGTCATCATCGCTACCCACGACATCGGCCTGATGGACCAGTATGAAGCACGACGGCTGGTGCTGCACCAGGGACGGCTGCACGTCTATGAGTAGGACCGACGAGCGCGGCGTGCTGGTCGACCTCGGACAGGAGCGTCCGCAGCTTCCGGCCAAGGCACGCAACATGTCGCCGATCGTGCCGCGCGCCTCGATCCACGGCAGAGCGCTGGTCGCCGTCGTCGCCATCATGAGCTTCCTCGCCTCGATGGCCACCGGCACGGTGCTGCTGGTGAGTGCCTCCGCCGCCGAATGGCAGTCGGACGTCGCGAGCGAGATCACCATCCAGGTTCGTCCGCAGGCCGGCCGTGATCTCGAGCGCGATACCGTGGCCGTGACGGAGGCGATGCGCGCGCAAGCCGGCATCGTCGAGGTCAGGCCGTTCACCAGGGAGGAGAGCGGTAAGCTGCTCGAGCCCTGGCTCGGCACCGGCCTGTCGATGGACGATCTGCCGGTGCCGCGCATGATCATCGCGCGCGTGCAGCCGGGCACGCCGCTCGATCTCGGCGCCTTGCGCGCGCGCGTGACGCAGGTCGCACCGGGCGCCAGCGTCGACGATCACCGCGCCTGGATCGAGCGCATGCGCTCGATGACCAACGCCATCGTGCTGGCCGGCCTCGGCATTCTCGCGCTCGTCATCATCGCCACGATCATCTCGGTTTCGTTCGCGACCCGCGGCGCCATGGCGGCGAACCGTCCGATCGTCGAGGTCCTGCATTTCGTCGGCGCCGGCGACCGCTACATCGCCAATCACTTCCTGCGTCATTTCCTCAGGCTCGGCCTGGAAGGCGGCGTGATCGGCGGCGGTGCCGCCATGCTGGTGTTCGGCTTCTCCGAGTCGATCGCAGGCTGGTTTTCCGGTACGCCCGTCGGCGACCAGTTTGCCGCGCTGCTCGGCACCTTCTCGCTACGGCCATCCGCCTACATCGTGCTCGCTGTCCAGGCCGTGCTGATCGGCGGCATCACCGCGGTGGCCTCGCGCCAGACGCTGTTTGCGACCTTGAATGATGTTGATTGAGTTGCTTTCTTCCTTCTCCCCTTACAAGGAGTGAGGGTGAAGAAACCGGACTCCACTTCGCCTTAAAACGTCTTAAAATCGCTTCAGGGAAGGGATTACCGACATCGCATGACCTCGCCGACCGACGATCGATCGCCGAAACTGCCGCGCGGCTGGCTGCGCGCGGCAATCGTGTCGGCGATCGCACTTGCCTTTGTCGGCGCGGCCGCAGGCTTCGTTGCGTTCCTGTCGCAATTGCGAGGCGCCGAGACGGTGCCCGACCGCAAGGCCGACGGCATCGTGGTGCTGACCGGAGGCTCCTCGCGGGTATCGGACGCGATGGAGCTGCTCGCTGCCGGCTACGGCAGGCGGCTCCTGATCTCCGGCGTGCATCCAACCTCGACGGCGAGCGACATCTCCCGGACCTTGCCGGAGAACCAGTCCTTCATGACTTGTTGCGTCGACCTCGACCGCACCGCGCTCTCGACCCGCGGCAACGCAGCGGAGGCGCGGCGCTGGGCCGAGGGGCGCAGGTTCAAATCCCTGATCGTGGTGACCTCCAACTATCACATGCCGCGTGCGCTGGTGGAATTTTCGCATGCGATGCCACAGACGACGCTGATCCCGTTCGCGGTGGTCGGCGAAAAATGGCGCGAGGAACCGTGGTGGACCTCCGGATCGACGCTGCGGCTGCTCATGTCGGAATATGTCAAGTACGTCGCGGCCGAGGTCAGGGTACGGCTGGAGGATTTCGGGATTGACCTTTGGCCCGAGATGTCGGAGCAGCCTGCAGGTCAGCGGCCGAAGCGGCCCGCCACCGCACAGGCCAATTGATCGGACTATCGATGTCTCTGATTTTTCTGCGCTCGCTCGTGTTCAACGTGCTGTTCTACGCCGTGCTGGTGGGCCTTGCGATCGTGGCGCTGCCGACCTTCGCATTGCCGCCCCGCGCCATGCTGACGGTGGCGGAATGGTGGGCCAAGGCAACGCTGTTCCTGATGCGCGTGGTCTGCAACATCAAGGTGGAATTCCGCGGTGTGGAGAAGATCCCGAAAGGACCGCTGCTGATTGTGGCAAAGCACCAGTCGTTCTGGGAGACGTTCGTGCTGCCGGGTTTCTTCGACCGGCCGATCTTCATCCTCAAGCGCCAGCTCATGCAGATCCCGGTGTTCGGTCAGTTCCTGGTCAAGACCGGGATGATCGCGATCGACCGCAATGCCGGCGTGAAAGCGCTGCTGGACATGACGCGGCGGGCGCGCGATGCGGTGCGCAGCGGCCGCCAGCTCGTGATCTTTCCGGAAGGCACGCGCCGCGCGCCGGGCGCGCCGCCCGACTACAAGACCGGCTTTGCGCAGATCTATTCGTCATGCGGCGTGCCATGCCTGCCGGTCGCCCTCAACTCCGGCCTGTTCTGGCCCCGCCGCACCTTCATGCGCTATCCCGGCACGCTGGTGGTGGAGTTTCTCGAACCGTTGCCGCCGGGCCTGCCGAAGGACGAGTTTCTCTCCCGCGTGCAAACCGCGATCGAGGATGCGACCGCCCGCCTCGTCGAAGCGGGGCGGAAAGAGCAGGAGCAGTTGATCGGCTCGGCGCCGAGCTACGCGCCGACCGGCGGCTAGCGGCTTTCTCGATCTTCGTCCCGATCCACAGCGTGGAGCGAATGCGCATCACCATGCAGCATCAATGCAAGCTGATGCAGCTGCGCGTCGCGAAAGCCTTCGGCCTCGATCGCCTTCACCGTCGCGGTCACGTAGTCGCGGTTGGCGCCGGACTGGCCGTGGCCCTGAACGACATGGCGGTGCTGCTCGGCGAGCGACAGCCGGCCGGCATATTGCCCATGGCCACGGTCGACGACGTAGGCGAGCGCCGAGACGCGCTGGCGCGCATCGTTCTCAAGCCACACCGAGCGCATCACTTCGCGATAGACCGACGTGACCTGCTCGCGTGCGCGCAAATAGGCGACGACGTCGGCGCGGTTCTTCTCGGCGACGCGGAAGGCGATGCCGCGGCAGGCGCCGCCGCGGTCGAGCCCGAGCACCAGGCCAGGCTTTTCCGGCGTGCCGCGATGCACGAACGAGTAGACGCAGAGCGCGCGATGCTCGCCGACCAGCCGGGCCGGGATGCGTTCCTCGAACTCGAAGCCCGGCCGCCACATCAGCGAGCCGTAGCCGAACACCCAGAGGTCGCCCTTGGCGGTGGTGACGGAAGGGACGGTGATTTCCGACATTTCGGGCACGGCTACCAGAACCATGCCCCGAAGCGAAGCGAATTCTCCGCCTTTCGTCGCAGGCCGTCCCCGCTTACATTTGCCAAAATCCGGGATCAAAGGGTCGCCGCATGTCCAATATGACCGTTGCCGCAGGCCGTCGCTCCCGTTGGGGCCTTTTCATCGCACCCGTTCTCGTCCTGATCCTCGCGGTCGCGTGGAGCGGTTTCTGGTTCTACGCGGCGTCGCAGGCCGAAATTGCCGCAGACGCCTGGCGGGCGCAGGAGGCCAAGTCCGGCCGCATCTATGATTGCGCCAAGCGCTCGATCGCGGGTTTCCCGTTCCGCTTCGAGGTCCAGTGCTCCGGCGCCAGCGTCGCCCTGGTGTCGCAGAACGCGAGCAGGACCCCGTTCACGGCGAAGCTCGACAACATCCTGGTCGTCGCCCAGGTCTACGATCCCAAGCGCATCATCGCGGAATTCTCCGCGCCCGCGACGCTGACCGACGGCGTCACGCAAAACACCTTCGTGGTGAACTGGAGCAAGGGCCGCGCCAGCGTGGCCGGCCTGCCGGCCGTGCCGGACCGCGCCTCCATCGTGTTCGACGATCCGGGCCTCAACCGTCTCGACGGCAGCGTGCAGGTGCCGCTTGCGCGCGCCAAGCAGGTCGAGCTGCACGGCCGCCTCGCTGATGGATCGCCAGCCGATCGTCCCGTCATCGAGACCGTGGTTCACGTCGCGCAGGGCAGCATCCAGGGCGTTCATCCCCTGCTCGCCGAGCCGTTCGAGGCGGACACGCGCGCAAAGGTCACCGGCCTCTCCGACCTCACGCCGAAGCCCTGGCCGCAGCGCTTTCGCGAGATCCAGGCTGCCGGCGGCCATATCGAGATCGTGCAGTCGCGGATCCAGCAGGGCGAGATGATCGCGGTTGCGGCCGGCACGCTCGGCCTTTCGGCCAATGGCCGGCTCGACGGCGAATTGCAGATGACGGTGACCGGCCTTGAGCGCGTGATCCCGGCGCTCGGCATCGAGAAGATGCTGGAGGAGGGCGTGCCGCAGGCAACGCTCGACCGCGTCGCGCCCGGCGTGAAGTCGCAGGACCTCAACAATTTGTTCGGCGCGCTCGACCGGGCCGTGCCCGGCCTCGGCAAGGTCATCAAGCAGAACGCCAATGCGGGCGTCGCCGCCGGCATCAATTCGATCGGCACCGAGAGCACGCTGGAAGGCAAGAAGGCGAGAAGCTTCCCGCTGAAGTTCGTCGATGGCGCCGTGCTGCTCGGCCCGGTCAAGGTCGGCCAGATCCCGCCGCTGTATTGAAGACTGTCATTCCGGGGCGATGCGTAGCATCGAACCCGGAATCCATTTCACTGTGCGCGGTGGCCCAATGGATTCCGGGCTCGCCCTTCGGGCACCCCGGAATGACAGGCTCACGGCTTCTTCAGCGCCGCATGCGGCCGGCCGAAATCCGGCGCGGCGGAATCCTGGCCGATCTCGACGATGCCGCGCCGGATGGCGCGGGTGCGGGTGAAGTGGTCGAACAGGGCTTCGCCGTCGCCGCGGCGGATCGCGCGGGTGAGTTTTGCGAGATCCTCGGTGAAGGTGCCCAGCATCTCCAGCACGGCTTCCTTGTTGGCGAGAAAGACGTCGCGCCACATCGTCGGATCGGACGCGGCGATACGGGTGAAATCGCGAAAACCGCCGGCGGAGAACTTGATCACCTCGGATTCCGTCACCTGCGCCAGTTCGTCGGCGGTGCCGACGATGGTATAGGCGATCAGATGCGGCAAATGGCTGGTGATCGCGAGCACGAGATCATGATGATCCGGCGTCATGACCTCGACCTTGGCGCCCATCGCCGCCCAGAACGCGCGCAGATGCTCCGTGGCCGCCGTGTCGGTGCCTTCCGGCGGCGTCAGGATGCACCAGCGGTTGATGAAGAGCTCGGCAAACCCCGAATCCGGGCCCGAATGCTCGGTGCCCGCGACCGGATGCGCCGGCACGAAATGAACGCCCTTCGGCAGATGCGGGGCCATGTCCCGGACCACCGCGCCCTTGACCGAGCCGACGTCGGAGATGATCGCACCCGGTTTCAGATGCGCGGCGATCTCCTGCGCCACGGCACCGCAGGCGCCGACGGGAATGCAGAGGATGACGAGATCGGCCTCCTTCACGGCCTCCGCATTGGTCGCCACGACCTGATCGACGATGCCGAGCTCGGCCACCCGCGCGCGTGTCTTCTCCGAGCGCGCGGTGGTGACGATCTCGCCGGCCAGGCCCTGGAGCTTCGCAGCGCGCGCGATCGAGCCGCCGATCAGGCCGAAGCCGATCAGCGCGACGCGCTGGAAGTGCGGATCGGCATTCATTTGCCGCCCATGAAGTCGCGCAAGGCCTCGATCACGAGACGGTTGGCCTCCTCGGTGCCGATGGTCATCCGCAGCGCATGCGGCAGGCCGTAATTCTTCAGCGCGCGCAGCACGAGACCCCGCTTGGTCAGGAAGGCGTCGGCGTCGTCAGCGGTCTTGCCCTTCTCGGCCGGGAAGTGGATCAGCACGAAATTGGCGACGCTCGGCGTCACCTTCAGGCCAAGCTTGCCGACCTCCTCGGTAAGCCGGTTGCGCCAGGTCTCGGTGAACTGCTTCGACATCGCCTGGTGCGCGGTGTCCTCGATCGCGGCGACCGCGGCGTACATCGCCGGCGTCGACACGTTGAAGGGACCGCGGATGCGGTTGACCGCGTCGATGACGTGCTCGGGGCCGAACATCCAGCCGATGCGCAGCGCAGCCAGGCCGTGGATCTTGGAGAACGTGTGCGTCACCACCGTGTTCTCGGTGGTGGCGACGAGCTCGATTCCCATCTCGTAATCGTTGCGCGAGACGTAATCGGAATAGGCGGCGTCGAGCACCAGCAGCACATGCGAGGGCAGGCCGGCGCGCAGCCGCTTGACCTCGTCGAACGGCAGATAGGTGCCGGTCGGGTTGTTGGGGTTGGCAAGCCAGACCAGTTTGGTCCGCGGCGTCACGGCCTTCAGGATGGCGTCGACATCGGCCGTGAGATTGGTCTCCTGCGCGACGACGTTCTTGGCACCGACCGCCATCGTCGCGATCGGGTAGACCAGGAAGCCGTGCGTGGTGGAGATCGCCTCGTCGCCGTGGCTGAGATAAGTGTGGGCGAGCAGATTGAGGATCTCGTCCGAACCGGCACCGCAGATGATGCGGTTGGGATCGAGCCCGAACGAGCGGCCGATCGCCTCGCGCAGCACGCGCGAGGTGCCTTCCGGATAGTCCTCCAGATGATCCGCCACGCGCTTGAACGCCTCGATCGCCTTGGGCGAGGGCCCGAACGGCGTCTCGTTGGCCGAGAGCTTGAACACCTTGCGGCCCGGCTCCGGCACCGGGCTCTTGCCGGGGGTGTAGGGCGCAATATCGAGAATGCCGGGATTCGGCACGGGGCGGGACATCTTCAACTCCGAAATGGCGGGCGCGCGATTTACGATTTCGCCCCGGTCGGGGGCACCGTATAGCGCGTTGCGTGGCTGCCGACGAGGGCCGTGGAGCGCACCGAGGCCCCCGCCTCGATCAGGGCAGCCCTAACTTTGTCGATGCTGGTCGCGCTGGTGACCGAGACCAGCAGCGCGGCGCCATCGAAGGCGGTATCGGGCACCGCCACGATCTCGGCGAGCGGCGACAGGGCGCGTGCGACCTCGGCGTTCCACCCGGAGACGCGGACGCTGAAGGTTTCGACCTCCGTCACCAAGGCGCTGTCGGCGACCCGCGAGATCGTAAACACCGGCAATGCGGCCGGATGGTCAGCGCGTTCGACGAACGGCAGCCGCGCGATGATTTTCGGCGCGCCATCGGCTTCGAGCTCAAGCCACCAGGGCGTGCGGCTCGACGTTGCCGAGACCAGCGCCAGGTCGCCCTTGGATTTCGCCGCTGCTTCGACCGCGGCCTGCGCGCTGAAATGCGCGACGTAGGGCACCGTGAAGCCGAAATGGAAGCGCGCGGAATCGCGCATCGCCGGCTCGCTCGCCGAGATATCGGCATGAACGGAGAACGGCGCCTGCACGTAAGTGAACGTCGCGATGATGACACGCCAGATGCTCTCGACCGTGTCGAGCGGCAGGATGCCGCGATGGCGCTGCACGAGGTGACGCATCATGTCGGCCTCGCGTGCCGGGCGGAACGCCGAGCCGACCTCCTGGGTCTGCTTCACTTGGATCAGGCGGTCGATAATATCGCCGCGCTGCATCAGGAGGCGATGCATGCCCTCGTCGATCGCGTCGATCTCCTTGCGCAGTTCTTGGAGCGATGGTGGCGCGGGCGGACGTTGGGACATATCTGGCTGCGATGGTTTCGAGGGGGATGTCCTGATTAGGCAGTCGGGGCGGCGAAAGCAAAGAGAAATGACGTGCTTTGCGGGCGACGTGACGAAGGCGAATTGGGCCGATCCGGGCCGTGACTTGACGAAAACCGCCCAAGACGGTAGGCTTTTGCCTGTTCCGTGGTCATTTGAGCCGGCCGGCTTGCAGCCACGTTAAAAAACTCGCTAAACAGGCCGGGGACGCTTCCGATCCCGGCCGAACCTATCGTTCAGGCCGGGTTTTTCATGGCCTGATTCCAGCGGCGGTCTGACGGCAGTCGCAAACGAGGTCGATGATGGTTGGCGTCAAGTCTGTACCCAGTCCTGCGATCAGCGCCGACGAACGGTCGCACGAGGTGGATCACCCGAGTTCGAAGGTCGCGCAGTTCGGCATCGAGCAGCCGCTGCGGCTCGATTGCGGCGTCGATCTCACCCCGTTCCAGATCGCCTACCAGACCTATGGCGAGCTCAACGCCGATCGCTCCAACGCCGTTCTGATCTGCCATGCGCTGACCGGCGATCAGCACGTCGCCAATGTGCATCCCGTCACCGGCAAGCCCGGCTGGTGGGAGACGCTGGTCGGCCCCGGCCGGCCCATCGATCCCAAGCACTACTTCATCATCTGCTCCAACGTGATCGGCGGCTGCATGGGCTCGACCGGGCCGGCGTCGATCAATCCCGCCACCGGCAAGGTCTGGGGCCTGGATTTCCCTGTTATCACCATCCCCGACATGGTGCGGGCGCAGGCGATGCTGATCGACCGGCTCGGCATCGACACGCTGTTTGCGGTCGTCGGCGGCTCGATGGGCGGCATGCAGGTGCTGCAATGGACCGCGGCCTATCCTGGCCGCGTGTTCTCCGCGCTGGCGATTGCCTGCGCGACGCGGCACTCGGCGCAGAACATCGCCTTCCACGAACTCGGGCGCCAGGCGGTGATGGCCGACCCCGATTGGCAGGGTGGCGGCTATGCCGATCACGGCATCCATCCGCACCGCGGGCTCGCGGTGGCGCGGATGGCGGCGCACATCACCTATCTCTCGGACGCGGCGCTGCATCGCAAGTTCGGCCGGCGTATGCAGGACCGCGAACTGCCGACCTTCTCGTTCGACGCGGATTTCCAGGTCGAAAGCTATCTGCGCTACCAGGGCTCGTCCTTCGTCGAACGCTTCGACGCCAACTCCTATCTCTATCTGACGCGTGCGATGGACTATTTCGACATCGCCGCCGACCATGGCGGCGCGCTGGCGAAGGCGTTTGCGGGTATCCAGACCCGCTTCTGCGTGGTCTCCTTCACCAGCGACTGGCTTTTCCCGACCTCGGAATCGCGCGCGCTGGTGCACGCGCTGAACGCCTCGAGCGCGCGGGTGTCGTTCGCCGAGATCGAGACCGATCGCGGCCACGACGCCTTCCTGCTCGACGTGCCCGAATTCTTCGACATCTCCCGCGCCTTCCTGCAATCGGCAGGCAAGGCCCGCGGGCTCACCCTCAAGGACCGCTAGCGATGTCTGTCCAGGAAGTGCTGCCGCTGGGGGGGCTCCCGTCCGCGCAGTCCGGTCAGTTTCGCGCCGACCATCTGCTGGTCGCCGAAATGGTCAAGCCGGGTTCGAAGGTGCTCGACGTCGGCTGCGGCGAGGGCGACCTGCTTCAGCTGCTGGAGACCCGCGGCATCGACGGGCGCGGCATCGAGCTGTCGCGCGAGGGTGTCAACCGCTGCGTCGCCAAAGGGCTTGCGGTGGTGCAGGGCGATGCCGACACCGATCTCGTCAACTATCCCGATGACGCCTTCGATTACGTGATCCTGTCGCAGACGCTGCAGGCGACGCGGCAGCCGCGTGTGGTGCTGGAAAATCTGCTGCGCATCGGGCGCCGCGCCATCGTCTCGTTCCCGAATTTCGGCTTCTGGAAGATGCGGCTCCAGCTCCTGATCGGCGGCCACATGCCGCGCACCGAGAACCTGCCGGCGACCTGGTACGACACCGCCAACATCCACTTCTGCACCATCAAGGATTTCGTGCAGCTCTGCGACGAGATCAACGTCAAGATGGAGCGCTCGGTGGCGCTCGATCTCTACGGCCGCCCGGTGCCGCTGAACCTGCCCTGGTGGGTGTGGAATATGTTCGGCGAGCAAGCGGTGTTCTTGCTGAGCCGAGGCGGGGGGAAATAGCCTCTGTCCGTCATTCCGGGGCGATGCGAAGCATCGAGCCCGGAATCCATCGTCCAACAGCGCCTGCAGCCTGATGGATTCCGGGCCTGCGCCTTCGGCGCATCCCGGAATGATAGCTAGTGGGGAGCCAGCGACCGCGGATCCCGCACCGGCCAGCGCCCAGCTTCCACCAGCGTCACGAACCGCTCCACGCTCGCGTTGAACAGCGCAGGCTCCTCGAGGTTGAGCACGTGGCCGGACTTTGGAAACATCGCCAGTCCGGCTGCGGGGAGGTGCTTCTTCAAGAACAGGCTCGGCCCGATGCAGGAATCGTCCTCGTCGCCGCAGATGATCAGTGCCGGCGTCGCGACGCCTTTGATCGCGTCGGTCATCGTGTAGATCGAGGGGCGGCCGCCCTGGAAGCCGCGCATCGTGTTGGCCGATCCCCTGGCATCGTGCCGGGCCAGCGCGGCATAGAAATCGGCGTGGCCGCGCGGGTCCTTGACCAGGAAGGGAATCCGGCTCGGCGCCTCGCGCGTGACTTTCGCGACTTCGGCGGAGCCGAGCGTCTCGAACTGCTCGGCATTTGTGCGGCACTGCTTGCGCCAGGCTTCCAGATTCTCGATCTCCGAACCGGAGCCGACACCGGCGAGCGTCATCGACAGCGCGCGCTGCGGCGTGTTGAGGCCGATCTGCAGCGAGGAGTAGGCGCCCATCGACAATCCCACGAGATGGGCGCGCTCGATCCCGAGGTGATCGAGCACGGCGAGCGCGTCAGTATAGAAATGCGTGTAGGTGTAGACCGCGCCATCGGGCACGTCCGACGGCGTATAGCCGCGCGCCGAATAGGTGATGCAGCGGTGGCCGCGCGAGAAGTAGCGCATCTGCGGCTCCCAATTGGTGTAGTCGGCCGCGAATTCGTGCAGAAAAATGATCGGCGTTCCCTGGCCCGCCTCCTCGAAATAGATGCGGACGTCGTCCCTGGCCGTGGCGTGGGGCATTAACTGTTTCCCTCTATCAAGCCGCCTTTGCAGGATCGCAGTTAACGCTGTTGTCCGCAATGCGGCAGCGTCGAACCAGCACCGACACAAAATCATCGCAGCTATTCGCCGATGCGGTGTCTTTTTCTCGCCACATCGGACGGCTTAACGGCCTGACCTATGTCGGCCACTTCACCGGCCGATCGGAAAGTAGGGGTGTAACGAAGGATGAAGAATGGTTGAGTTGTTTGCGTTCCGCCTGTCGCGTTGTGTTGTCGCGCTGGCGTTCTTTTTTGCGGCGGTCGCCGCGTTCGTTTCTCCGGCCTCGGCACGGCCGCATCATCGTCATAGCGCAGAGCGGCACGCTTACGTGCACCACGCCAGGCATCATCACCACCGCCATCGTGCACGCAGCTCGCGCTTCGAGCGCAGCGCGGCGCAGTTGCAGGCGAGCGGCTTCGCCAACACCCAGGCCAGCTATGATCCGAATACCAATGCCGGCGGTGCTGGCATGAGCGGCGGCCTCAGTGGCGGCTCAGGCCTCGTGTCCGAGGCGCGCCGCTATCTCGGCGGCAATCCGACCGGACGCGGCAGCCTGTGGTGCGCGCGCTTCATGAACATGGTGCTCGAGCAGACCGGCCATCGTGGCACCGGCTCGGACATGGCGAACTCGTTCGCGCATTATGGCACGCGCATCTCCGGTCCGCAGGTCGGCGCCATCGCGGTGATGTCGCGCGGCCGCCGGGGCGGCCATGTCGGAATCATCACCGGCATCGACGCGCAGGGCAATCCGATCATGATCTCCGGCAACAGCGGCAACCGCGTCCGCGAAGCGCCGGTCTCGCGCGGCCGGATCTATGCGTATGTGATGCCGAACTGAGGTTCGTCGCTGTCATTGCGAACGAAGCGAAGCAATCCAGAATCCCTCCGCGGGAATAGCCTGGATTGCTTCTTCGCTTCGCTCCTCGCAATGACGGAGTGCGTGGAGCCGAAGTGCCGTCACACCAATCTCGGCTCTTCCACCGCCACCACGTCACCGATGCCGATGTCACCGTCGGCGATGACCTCGGCGTAGATGCCGCAATCCATGTGGCCGAGATGGCGCGACAGCGTGGGCGGGATTTCGAGATCGCGCTTGGCGGTATCGGGATCGACATTGGTGGCCGGGCAGCGGACGATGCGCTTGATCACCTTCAGCCGGGCCTGCCCGACCGCAAGCGTCTGGCCGACCAGATCGAGCTCCGACCAGGCCGGCCAGCCCTTGACGTAGAGATTGGCGCGGAAGCGCAGGGGATGCACGGGGACGCCGCCGAGCATGATCTCGATCGCGCGGACGCTGCCGAGATTGATGATGGAGACCACCTTGCGGGCGACATCGGAGAAGCTGTGGTTGCGGCCGGACAGAACCTTGGGCGGGCCCTTCAACTCCGGCTGAAAGTTCTCGCTGAAATAGGCTTCGATGGCGGCGCGCCCGGCGGCGGTCTCCAGATCGCCGCTGGCGACGGTTTGGCCGCCCTTGCGGATGGTCAACAGATTGGTGGCATCGTCGAACCGGCTGTCGAGCTCAGCCAGCCGCTCATTGCGCGCGAGCATCAGAAACTGGATCTTCGGCTTCCACTCGGGCGCATCAGGATCGAACCCGCTCGGGCCGTTCTCGATGGCGTAGCGGCGGTCGGCTGGGAGGGTCTGGCCGACCCGCAAAGCGACGCGCGACAGGCGTTCCGGCGTCAGGCCCTTGATCGGGTAGCGATAGAGGCCGGTGATTTCGGCAGTGTGGTTGGCTGTCATGCCGCTACTTAAGGGATTCGGCCCGCCGGAGCCAAGCCCGCCCAGGAGCGCACGAATTTGTGAACTCGCCTCTTTCGCATCCGCAATCTGCTTCCCACATCTGCCGCAGGCCGGCGGCAACGTCGGCAAAGACGGCCGTTCCCGCTTGAGAAAACTCAATGCGGTGAGCGGAAACCCAATGAAGATGCCGTATTGGGGTGCCTGAGAGGGCCCCAAGGGCAGGCCGAGGGACAGAAAAGATGAACATCGAGAAGTATACCGAACGCTCCAGGGGCTTCATCCAGTCTGCGCAGTCGCTCGCGATGCGCGAGGGGCACCAGCAGTTTTCCACCCTGCACCTCCTGAAAGTCCTCCTGGACGACAATGAGGGGCTCGCTGCCGGCCTGATCGACCGCGCCGGCGGCAATTCCCGTGCAATTCTGAAGGCGACCGAGGACGCTCTCGGCAAGGTGCCGAAGGTTTCCGGCGGCGGCGCCGGCCAGATTTACCTCGCACCCGAGCTCGCCCGCACCTTCGATGCCGCCGAAAAGGCTGGCGAGAAGGCCGGCGACAGTTTCGTCACGGTCGAGCGGCTGCTGCTCGGCCTCACGCTGGAGAAGACCAGCGAGGCCGGCACGATCCTGAACAAGGGCGGCGTCACCCCGCAAAACCTCAATGCGGCGATCGAGGCGCTGCGCAAGGGGCGGACGGCGGATTCCGCGACCGCCGAGAACGCGTATGACGCGTTGAAGAAATATGCCCGCGACCTGACCCAGGCCGCGCGCGACGGCAAGCTCGATCCGGTCATCGGCCGCGACGAGGAGATCCGTCGCACCATCCAGGTGCTCTCGCGCCGGACCAAGAACAACCCCGTCCTGATCGGCGAGCCCGGTGTCGGCAAGACCGCCATCGCGGAAGGGTTGGCGCTGCGCATCGTCAACGGCGACGTGCCGGAGAGCCTCAAGGACAAGAAGCTGCTCTCGCTCGACCTCGGCGCACTGATCGCCGGCGCAAAATACCGCGGCGAATTCGAGGAGCGGCTGAAGGCCGTGCTTCAGGAAGTGACCGGGAGCGAGGGCACCTTCATCCTGTTCATCGACGAGATGCACACGCTGATCGGCGCCGGCAAGGGTGACGGCGCGATGGACGCCTCCAACCTGCTCAAGCCGGCGCTCGCCCGCGGCGAGCTGCACTGCATCGGCGCGACCACGCTCGACGAGTACCAGAAGCACGTCGAGAAGGACGCCGCGCTGGCGCGGCGCTTCCAGCCGATCTTCGTCAGCGAGCCCTCCGTCGAGGACACGATCTCGATCCTGCGCGGGCTGAAGGACAAGTATGAGCAGCACCATGGCGTGCGGATCACCGATTCCGCGCTCGTCGCCGCCACGACGCTGTCCAATCGCTACATCACCGACCGTTTCCTGCCTGACAAGGCGATCGACCTCATGGACGAGGCCGCGGCGCGGCTGAAGATGCAGGTCGACTCCAAGCCGGAAGAGCTGGATTCGCTCGACCGTGAGATCATCCGGCTCAAGATCGAGCAGGAGGCGCTGAAGAAGGAAAGCGATCCCGGCTCCAAGACCCGGCTGCAGACCCTGGAGAAGGACCTTGCCGAGCTCGAGGAGAAGTCTGCTGGGCTGACGGCGCGCTGGAGCGCGGAGAAGAACAAGCTCTCCGATGCCCAGAAGCTGAAGGCCGAGCTCGATGGCTTGCGAGTCGAGCTCGCCAACGCGCAGCGGCGCGGCGAATTCCAGAAGGCCGGCGAGCTGGCCTACGGTCGCATACCGGAGCTGGAGAAGCAGCTGGCGGATATCGAGGCGCGCGAAGGCTCCGGCGAGATGATGGAGGAGGCGGTCACCGCCAACCACATTGCGCAGGTCGTCTCGCGCTGGACCGGCGTGCCGGTCGACAAGATGCTGGAAGGCGAGAAGGAGAAGCTCCTGAAGATGGAGGAGCAGCTCGGCAAGCGTGTCGTCGGTCAGGCCGAGGCTGTGCGTGCGGTCGCGACCGCCGTGCGCCGCTCGCGCGCGGGCCTGCAGGACCCGAACCGCCCCACAGGCTCGTTCATGTTCTTGGGCCCCACCGGCGTCGGCAAGACCGAGCTGACCAAAGCTCTCGCGGAGTACCTGTTCAACGACGAGACCGCGATGGTCCGCCTCGACATGTCCGAATACATGGAGAAGCACTCGGTCTCGCGGCTGATCGGCGCGCCTCCGGGTTATGTCGGCTATGACGAGGGCGGCGCGCTCACCGAAGCGGTGCGGCGCCGGCCCTACCAGGTGGTGCTGTTCGACGAGATCGAGAAGGCGCATCCCGATGTCTTCAACGTCCTGTTGCAGGTGCTCGACGACGGCCGCCTGACCGACGGCCAGGGCCGCACCGTCGACTTCCGCAACACGCTGATCATCATGACCTCGAATCTCGGTTCGGAATTCCTGGTGAATCAGCCGGAGGGCGAGGACACCTCGGCCGTGCGCGAGCAGGTGATGGGAATGGTGCGCGGGCACTTCCGTCCCGAATTCCTGAACCGCGTCGACGAGATCATCCTGTTCCACCGCTTGCAGCGGAGCGAGATGGGCCGCATCGTCGAGATCCAGTTCGCGCGGCTCCAGAAGCTGCTGACCGATCGCAAGATCGTCCTGACGCTCGATGCCGCCGGTCGCGACTGGCTCGCTGCCAAGGGCTGGGATCCCGCCTATGGCGCAAGGCCGCTGAAGCGGGTGATCCAGCGCTACCTCCAGGATCCGCTCGCCGAGATGATCCTGGCCGGCGACGTCAGGGACGGCGACAATGTCGCGATCTCGTCAGAAGGCAACGTGCTGACCTTCAACGGCAAGGCACCGCAAACCGCCGAGATCACCCAGTTCGAGGCACCGGTGGCGAAGCGGAAGCTGAACTGAGCGCCGGCGATCGTCGCCTGAAACGATAAGCCGCCCCGGAGAGAGCAATCTCTCCGGGGCGTTTTGCGTGTTGGAGTGCGTGTTGGAGATTGAGGTGTTAATGGCTTGCCACATGACAAGTGCGGTCCCTCCGCAAGCAAGCGGGAGAGGTCAATGGCATCCGAGGCGATTCACCCGATTCAACCTGAAGCCATCCGGCTCTAACTGACAGCAGAACCGGAGCCCGGTTCGGCCGGTCCGACCTCCTCGTCGTCCTCTTCCAGCTCCGACAGAATATCCACCAGCTCGCGCACCCGGCCTTGGGCCAGGGGGCGCAAGTCGTTGATCATGGGCTCGTCATTGGCGAGCCAGGCCTGCGCTTCGGCGAGTTCCTCAGCCGTCGCGCCGGTTCCGATGATCTGGGCGATGGTGACGTCGTCGGCCCGGTCCACGGCCTTGACGACATCGTCGCGTGAGAGGCGCGTCATGGGCGATCCTCCTGCTGGTCGGCTTCCGTCAGCTAACCGGAAACCCGCCTGCGGGTTCCGCGGCAGGTCGTGGCCGGCGAATGCTACTTCTTCACCACCTTGTAGATCGCGTTCTCGAGATCCGAGCTGAAGTAGATGACGCCCGTTGCGCCGACTGCGACGCCAGTCGGAATGTGCGTCGGCAGGCCGCCGGGCGCGCCTGTCAGGCCGATCGGGAGGTTGGCGGTAATCTCGGCGACTTTGCCGCTGTCCGGCGCGATCTCGATCAGCCGCTTGGCGCCGACCTCCGCCACGATGAGCTTGCCATCGCTCCCGCGCGCGATGCCTTCGGGCATTTTCAGATCCTTGGCGATTACGGTCTTTTTGCCGTTCGTGTCGATGCGGGAGACGGCGCCGGCAAAGGCTTCCGTGAGATAGACCTCGCCGCCAGGTCCACCGACGAGCCCGACTGGACCCTCGAGGTCACCGATCAGCGTGGTGCGATCCTTGCCGTGCTCGCCGCTCACCTTGACCAGTGACTTGGTGCCGAGCTCGGCGACCAGGATGCTGCCGTCTGCGAGCACGATTGCATCATGCGGCGCCTTGAAGCCGTGCAGCATGTCGCGCGTTGCGCCGGTCTTGCCGTCGATCACCTGCACGGTACCGGTGAACCAGCTCGACAGGACCACGTCGTTGCCCTGCGCCGTCGCGCTCATCGGATATTCGAGCGTGACGCCGGCGGCGTGCATGCGCGCCTTTTCGGTGACCTCGCCGGTCGCTCCATTCACCGTGCGATAGGCGAACACGTCGGCGACGTGGATCGTGTCCTTGCCGTTCTCCGAGCTAACGCCGATGCCGCCGGGCAAAGCGAGCTTGCCGATGATGATCTGCTTGGCCTGGCCGGTCGCCGGATCGACCTCCTGGATGCCGTTGTCGGCCATGTTGGAGACGTAGATGCGGTCCTTGCCGTCGATGGCGAGATTGTCCAGGGACGGCTTCAGCTGCGCGATCATGGTCTTGGCGCCTGAGTCAGGAGCGACCCGGACGAGCTGGCCGAGCGCGGTGTCGACCACGAAGAGATTGCCCTTGGAATCGAAGTTCACGGCGGCCGGGACCTTGAAGCCGTCGGCGACGACGGTCAGCTCGGCGTTGTCGACGTCGATCCTTGCGATCTGGCCCTTGAACCAGAGCGGACCGTAGAGCTTGTCGTCGGGGCCGAACTCGAAGCCGTTGAGGCCGCCCATCTTCTCCATGATCTGGCGCGGCGGTTTGACGCCCTCGACATCGATCTCGTAGAGCGCATCGCCGAGGAAGACGGTGGTTGCATAGAGCCGGCCGTCCTTGCGGAAGGCCAGCGAGTTGATGCCGGGGAGGCCACTGGCGAGCTTCCTGATCGGGCCGTCGCCCTTGCGCGCATAGAGATCGCCGGCGAGGAATCCGGTCCAGGCCATGGTGCCGTCGGGCGCGAACGCGATGTCGTCGGCCATTCCGACCGGTGCCGGGATTGCAACCTTGGCGCTACTGCCCGCAAGGTCGACCTCATAGAGCGCCGCGCCTGCGACGCTGCCGGCAAACAGGTGGCCGGCCTTGTCGACAGCGAGCCCGTGCACGCCGTGGAATGCCGAGCCCGGGACGAGCTTGGTGACCTCCCAGATTGCCGGCAAGGTCTCAGCCGATAGGCTCGTGGCGGAAACAGCACAGCGACCAAGGCTGCGCAGGCGAGCCTGTTCTTCATGGCGAGACCTCCCTCTTTTTTGGAAAGTATTCGCCCTTCATGCCGCTTTGGCAAACGAAACTTGACGTTGTGACGCCGCGAAGCGGCCTCGCGCGACGATGTCGAATTCGGATCGTGTCTGGAGGTGGCCGCCGGGCGATGGATGCCCGACTTAGCGGTTGGTGACCTGCAATGGCCCGCCGGTCGCGTCCGACATGCGGGCGATGGCGGCGCCGCGGCCGCTCAACATGCCGTCGAGCCGGTCGCGCTCCTTCTCGAAGCTGGCCAGCATCGGGCCCTCGAGCGAGCGGCCGCGCGGCAGCTTCACGCGCATCGGGTCGACGAAGCGGCCGTTGACGAGGATCTCGTAATGGACGTGCGGACCGGTCGACAGGCCCGATGAGCCGACGAAGCCGATCACCTGGCCCTGCCGCACCTTCTTGCCGGGCTCCATGCCCTTGGCGAAGGCCGACATGTGGCCGTAGGCGGTCTCATAGCCGTTGGAGTGCTTAATGCGGATGTACTTGCCGTAGCCGCCCTCGGGGCCGGCCTTTTCTATCATGCCGTTGCCGGAGGCGAAGATCGGCGTGCCGTAGGAGGTGGCCCAGTCGACGCCGGTGTGCATCTTCACGTAGCCCAGGATCGGGTGACGGCGGCCGCCGAAGCCGGAGCGCATGATGGCGTTGTTGACGGGCTTTCTGACCAGGAACTTCTTCGCGCTCTTGCCGGTCTCGTCGTAGTAATCGACGACGCCGTCGTCGGGGCTCTGGTAGCGGTAGTACTTCTTGGTCTCGCCGCCGACGGTGAGGGAGGCGAACAGCACCTCGTTCTTTTCGCTCGACGTCACGCCTTCGTCCTCGCCGGCGTAGAACACGTCGAAGGAATCGCCGGGCTGCACCTTGCGCTGGAAATCGACGTCGTAGGAGTAGATCTTGATCATGTCCTCGATGACGGGCATCGGCACCTTGTTGCGCATCGCCGTCTCGTAGATGCTCTGATAGAGCCGCACGCCGCTGCCGTCGTCCTCATCATCGTCGTCGCTGTCGGCGTTGGCCGCGGCGTCGGCGACGGTGTTCATGCTGGAGACGTCGACCGCGACGTATTTGCCGAGATCGGACAGCGCCGCGATCGCCTCCACGATGGTGTCGTTTGCAACCACGACGCGATAGGGCTGGAGCCGGGCGCCGGGGCTCGCGGGCGCCATCAGGATGCGGAGTTTCTCGCCTTCCTTCAGGCCGCCGTCGCGGCCGCGCGGGCCGAGCGTTGCTGTGATCGCCTTGATCTCGTCAGCCGTCGCGCCGAGATCGCGCAGCACCGAGCCGACGCTGTCGCCCTTCCTGACCAGATGAACACGCTCGCCGTTGGGATTGCCGCCGGTGATCTGCTCCTTGGTCTTGGGCAGCAGCGTGACGTTCTCCGGCACCACGCGCGTCTCGAAGCCGGCATAGGGATCGGACGACGACGTCTCGGTGGCGTAGGCCATCTTGATGTCGGACGGGCCGGTCGCGCCGGAGACATCGGCTGCGGCATTGGCGAGCGAGGCGTAGCGCACCCCGCCATTGCCGCGCCAGTTGGCGGCATCGCGGACCCGCATCAGGATGTCGTCGAGCGCCACCACTGCGGAAATCTTGGCCTTCGGCAGCACCGACGACAGGTCCTTGGTGACGAAGGACACCTCCGCGTCGGGCTCGACCGCCTCTGGATTGTTGGGATCGTCGGACGCCGTCTTCGGATCGGAGCCGACATCGGTGAGCAGGCGCTGGGCGTTGAACGGCGGGATCTTCGCCGACAGGTCGCTCGTCGTCATCGACAAATTGCCGGCGATGCGGACGAAGGGGCGCACCCGCATCACGTCGCGGTTGCCGACGCGGGCGACCGTCGAGACGCGCACGATGTTGCGCGAGGCGGTGGATTCGCTCGGCGGCGGCAGGCGGTCGCTCTTGTGCAGCGTGGCGGCGCGGTCGGCGGCGCCGAAGGCTCCGCGCAACGCGCCTTCGACCCGCTCCGGCACCTTGGCGAACGTCATCTCGCCGTCGAGTGATGCGAAAACGGCGCCGCCGATCAGGGCCGCGCCGCAGAGCCCGGTCAGAATTGTCCCGCTGAACCATTGCACCGAGACGCGGCGGCGGTCGATCACGGCGGCTTCGGAACCATCGACGGACAGCGGCGGCTCGTGGCCGAGATCGATGATCCCGGTCTCACGCCCGTAGGTGCCGCGTGACG
The DNA here is from genome assembly GCF_003837805.1 of Bradyrhizobium sp. RP6. Taxonomy (GTDB): domain Bacteria; phylum Pseudomonadota; class Alphaproteobacteria; order Rhizobiales; family Xanthobacteraceae; genus Bradyrhizobium. The sequence goes on from NZ_RQIT01000011.1 coordinate 200,195, forward strand.
TCCTGTGGTTCAACCCAAGTCCCCCAATCAACGACCCAAGAAAGCCCGCTTCGAACCTTGTCCCTGGCCGCCCTCTTGAACGGGGATTGCCCGAAAAGGCAAGCCGCACAGGCGCCCGCGCTCAGTAGGCCCCGGAACAGGGCCGGCCGAAATTACGAACAACTGGACGGATGAAGCTCTCTCGATGTCTTTCGAACGTCGAAGGAAGGTTGCGTCATCTGCAAGATCGCCTTCCCCTGACCCCATGAAAATCGCCGGCAGCCCCCAAGGCATCCCCGCGATTCAAGCTTGTCTCTTACCAGAACGCCGCGGGATTGTGGCTCAAGTACGGCGCCAAATATGGAAAAAACTTCCTCAAGATGCCGTCGCAAGGGGCGTCCCCGGATGGGCGCCTCAAGCCGCCTCTGAGGCCCCTCCGGAGCCTCCAGGGCCGCAAACTTTTTTTCAGTTTTTTCTTCGCACTGGGTCGGTTCGTTCGCTCTACATCGCTCCAAACCTCTGGAATCACGCGATTTTTTTGGATGATCCACTGTGCGACGATTTGTTGACGATGGGCGTTGACAGCCCGGAAGGCGGGGCCTATAACCCCAACCACTGAGCGCGGCGCCGCCGGGTCACTGACCAAGGCGAGCGAACGCGCCACTGATGCTCCTCACCTTGTTGAGTGACACAACAATCGACACCAGTCGGTTGGAGTCCTTCATCGTCGGTAAGGGTGTCGGAACCCTTCCATTCTGGAAGGTTGGGGCCTCCGCGGTCCCGGGCTGTTTGACAAGTGAAGATGAAGAAAGAGAAACGTGGACGGCGGAGTCCTTGCGGGTCTCGCCTCTGGAAAGCTTCGGCTTTTCTGATCGAGACCGGACGAAAGACTTCGGCGGTACACGTTTCAAAGGTTACACCATCGTTGCCAGCGATGTGAATCGCGGGCAGCTCGTCGACCTCGGTCGATGAAAAATGGTGGGACCTCGTCAAACGTTGTGATCAGCCGGTTCAAAGTTCAAGTCCAACTTGAGAGTTTGATCCTGGCTCAGAGCGAACGCTGGCGGCAGGCTTAACACATGCAAGTCGAGCGGGCGTAGCAATACGTCAGCGGCAGACGGGTGAGTAACGCGTGGGAACGTACCTTTTGGTTCGGAACAACACAGGGAAACTTGTGCTAATACCGGATAAGCCCTTACGGGGAAAGATTTATCGCCGAAAGATCGGCCCGCGTCTGATTAGCTAGTTGGTGAGGTAATGGCTCACCAAGGCGACGATCAGTAGCTGGTCTGAGAGGATGATCAGCCACATTGGGACTGAGACACGGCCCAAACTCCTACGGGAGGCAGCAGTGGGGAATATTGGACAATGGGGGCAACCCTGATCCAGCCATGCCGCGTGAGTGATGAAGGCCCTAGGGTTGTAAAGCTCTTTTGTGCGGGAAGATAATGACGGTACCGCAAGAATAAGCCCCGGCTAACTTCGTGCCAGCAGCCGCGGTAATACGAAGGGGGCTAGCGTTGCTCGGAATCACTGGGCGTAAAGGGTGCGTAGGCGGGTCTTTAAGTCAGGGGTGAAATCCTGGAGCTCAACTCCAGAACTGCCTTTGATACTGAAGATCTTGAGTTCGGGAGAGGTGAGTGGAACTGCGAGTGTAGAGGTGAAATTCGTAGATATTCGCAAGAACACCAGTGGCGAAGGCGGCTCACTGGCCCGATACTGACGCTGAGGCACGAAAGCGTGGGGAGCAAACAGGATTAGATACCCTGGTAGTCCACGCCGTAAACGATGAATGCCAGCCGTTAGTGGGTTTACTCACTAGTGGCGCAGCTAACGCTTTAAGCATTCCGCCTGGGGAGTACGGTCGCAAGATTAAAACTCAAAGGAATTGACGGGGGCCCGCACAAGCGGTGGAGCATGTGGTTTAATTCGACGCAACGCGCAGAACCTTACCAGCCCTTGACATGTCCAGGACCGGTCGCAGAGATGTGACCTTCTCTTCGGAGCCTGGAACACAGGTGCTGCATGGCTGTCGTCAGCTCGTGTCGTGAGATGTTGGGTTAAGTCCCGCAACGAGCGCAACCCCCGTCCTTAGTTGCTACCATTTAGTTGAGCACTCTAAGGAGACTGCCGGTGATAAGCCGCGAGGAAGGTGGGGATGACGTCAAGTCCTCATGGCCCTTACGGGCTGGGCTACACACGTGCTACAATGGCGGTGACAATGGGATGCTAAGGGGCGACCCTTCGCAAATCTCAAAAAGCCGTCTCAGTTCGGATTGGGCTCTGCAACTCGAGCCCATGAAGTTGGAATCGCTAGTAATCGTGGA
>NZ_RQIT01000012.1 GCF_003837805.1 Bradyrhizobium sp. RP6
GCCGCAGCCCAACGCCCTCGATCGGCCGCGAAAACGCAATCGTTCGACGCCGCGCGCCGATCGACGCCTCGCAAAAAAGTCTCATATCGGGAACTGCTCCCGCACGCCCGATTAAGCAAAGCCCTCGCAAGCGGGAGAGGGAGCGGAGTCGCATTGCCGCGCAGCTCCGCCCTACCGCTCCAGAATCGCCCTTGCCGTCGTCTCGTCGGTGATGAGCCCGTTGATTAGCCGACCACTCAGCGCCGCCGCGATTGCCGCGACCTTGGCTGCACCGACAGCTGCCCCAATGGTCGTGGTCTTCGCCGGCACTTCCGGCGGGATGCTGGTCAGGCGCTTGTTGGTGCCGACCTTGAGCAGGCGGCCCTTGGAATCATAGGCCCAGCCGGTGATCTCGCCGATGGCGCCGAGGCGCATCATCTCGAACAATTCGTCGCGGGTGACGAAGCCGTCGATGTGGACCTGCGCTTTCTGGTCCATCTGGCCGATACCGACGAGACGCAAATCCGCCTTGGCCGCCACCGCCTTTACCCTGGCGATCGGTTCAATGCGCACCATCCTGTTGCGTTCGTCTTCCGACGACATCAGGAACGGCAGCGGCATCGGATAGTGACGCGCACCGGTGCGGTCGGCGAGCCGGCCAACGGTGTCGTAAAAGCTCGCCGAACCGTCGGCGGAGATGTTGCCGACCAGCGAGACGATCTGGTGATTGGGCCGGTCGATCGGCGTGACGCGCTCGACCGCGGCACGTACTGCCCGGCCGGTGCCGAGCGCAACGATGACGGGCATTTCCGAGCGCAGCGTCGCATCGAGCAGGTTGGCGCAGCGTTCGGCGATGCCTGCGGTCGCCTGCGGCGCGGCGGCATCGGCCGGCACCACCTCGCAATGGACGAGGTCGAACCGCTCCTTCAGGCGCGCCGCCAGTTCCATGCAGGCGGCGATGGGATGCTCGAGCCGGAAGGTGATAAGCCGCTCGGCCAGGCACAGCGAGACGAGCCGCTGCGCCGAGGCGCGAGAGACCTGTAGCATCTTTGCGATCTCGTCCTGGGTATGGCCGGCGATGAAATAGAGCCAGCCGGCGCGGGCGGCATCGTCGAGTCTCGACCTGTCGTTCTCGGCGGCCATGCGGGCCTCACGCCTCCCAGAAATCGCTCATGTGTGCGAAGACCCGATCGGCCCCGGCGGCGGACAATATAGCGCGGCCGTCGCGAGCACGATAATGGCTGCCGCCGACAAATCCCCAGACGGTCATGCCGGCCGCCTTGCCCGCCTGCACGCCGCTGACACTGTCCTCGATCACCAGCGTGCGCCGAGGTTGCGCCCCCATTTTCTCTGCCGCGTAGAGGAAGAGATCGGGCGCCGGCTTGCCGCGCTCGACCATCTGCGCGGTGTAGATCCGATCGCCAAAATGTGCCCGCAGACCAGTGACGTCGAGCGACAGCGAGACGCGATCGATGTCGCTCGATGAGGCCACGCAGACCGGCACGGTTAGCCGCGAGATCACCGCCCCTACCCCCGGAATCGTCTCGAGCGATGTGGCAAACGTCTCCAGAACGCGTGACTTCAATCCCGGCAGGAAGCTGTCCGGCAGCGACTGCCCGAGACCACGATAATGCTGCTCGATCGCCTTGGTGCTGCGTCCGAGAAACAACTCCAGCGCCTGCGCCTCGCTGAGCGCGAGACCGACCCCGGCCAGCGCTTCGGACAGACAACGGCAGCTCAAAAGCTCGCTGTCGACGAGCACGCCGTCGCAGTCGAAGATGATCAGATCGGGTTGCGGCTGGCCTTCGGTCATCCAGCCATTCGATCATATACCCAATCTCTGAGCAATAGCTCACACAAGACGACCTGTGGTTCAGTTCGTCCGGGTCAATGCGCCACCTGACGGTAGATCGCCGGCAGCGCCGCCGGCAAGCGCCTGATGTTGCCGACGATGGCGTAGCCACCGCGCCCGAACAGCGTCGGAAAGTAGGTTTGTGCCGCCGCGTCGATCGTCACGCCGAAGACCGCGATGCCGAGCCGACGCGCTTCCTGCACGGATTTCCTGGTGTCTTCGACCGCAAAGCGCCCCTCATAGTGGTCGACGTCGTTCGGCTTGCCGTCGGTAAGAACGAGCAGCAGCTTCTTGCGCTGCGGCTGGCGCGCGAGTTCGGCCGAGGCGTGGCGTACCGCGGCGCCGATCCGCGTGTAATAGCCGGGCTTGAGCGCCCCGATGCGGCGCTCGACGACTCCGCTCATGGGTTCGCCGAACGCCTTGACAGTCTCGAGCCGTATCCAGGAACGTCGACGCGAGGTGAAAGTCAGGATGCTGTGATGATCGCCGCAAGCCGACAGCCCGTGCGCGAGCACGAGCAGCGATTCCTTTTCGACGTCGAGCACGCGATAGCCGTCGACCCAGGCATCGGTCGACAGCGAGACGTCGACCAGCAGCGTGACGGCGAGATCGTGCCCTTGGGGGCGCATCGCGACATGGATGCGATCGAGACCGCCGCCACTCCCGGCACTGAGGTCGCACCGCGCGCGCACCAGCGCGTCGAGGTCGAGATCATGTCCGTCGCTCTGGGCGCGCATCATTTCGTGACGCGGACGCAGGGCCTCAAAGCGGCGGCGCACCTGGCGAATGTGTCGGCGCATGGCGTCATCCGCCGTCCAGCTCTCGCCTTCCTCGGACGCCACAGCCCCGAGCACCCGGCAATGATCCGGCAGGTAGGAGTTGCTGCGATAGTCCCATTCGGGATAGGTCCGGTCCGCATTCAGCTGCGAGGCGTCGAGGGCCTCCGGCGGCAGGTCGAGATCGAACTTGAACCGGCTCGCCGGCTTGCCGCTGCGGCGGCTGAGCGTGATCTCCTCGAGATCGTCGGCTGCCTTCTGCGCATCCTCGTCCTCGCTGTCATCAGCCGGGCGGTCGACATTGACCATCTCGGCCATCGCGAGGATCTTCTCGAACCGGTTGAGCACGAAGGGATCGCGACGATTTGCGTTGTCTTCGTGTTCGCGGACGGCGAAGCGCCTGCGGTCGTCCTTCGCCGCGGCCTCCGCGCCCGGTGCGCATTCGTCTTCGCCCGCATGTGCGGGCGAGAGCTCGCGCGTCCAGCAGTCGCCCCAGAGCGGACACGGCAGCATCGAGCGATAGCCCGGCGGCGCTCTTTCCGGCAGCGGGCCCGTCCCCATCATCGCCGGCCACAGCCTGCCTGCGGGCGCTCTTCCGGTTCCGAGCAGGGCCAAGACGATCTGCTCGATCTCTTGCTCGATGCGCGGCAAAGGACGACGGGGCCGGGCCTCGGCGGTGGCCGCGGCAAGCTGCGCGTAATCGGCGACGAGCCCTGGGAATTGCGTGAGCACCCAGACCGCGGTCTCGCTCGCCCGCCGCAACACCAAAAGGTCCCGCCGCAGCGGATTGACTTCCGCGATCGCCTCGATCGGGGCGGCCGCGAACCATGCCGCAAGCCAGCGATAGAGCGCTGCGTTCAGGTCCCGGTCGGGAAAGATCGCGATGCGATCGGGCAGGAAGATGGTTGCGGCGTCGCGGCCCGGCTGCTCGAGTCGCTCGTCTCCGAGGCCGATACGCTGCCGCCAGCCGAGACGATGGCCTGCCCGGCGTGCGCCTGCGCTCGCGATCTGCACGCCGGACTCGCCGCCAAGCGCGCGGAACATCACGGCGAGCCGGCTCCTCACCTCTGCGAGGGCGACGGCGTGATCGTCGTGAATCGGATAGCTCGAAGTGTCGCCGACCATCCGATGCCAGGCGCGACCGACCGTTTCCTCCAGTTCGAGGAAGTCGAGCATGGGCCTCACCCGATCATGGCGCGCGCGACGTCGAGCAGCGCCGCCTTGACGTCGGCATCGTCCGTCAGCGGCTCGATCATGCCGGCAAGCACTGCATCGGCGATCGGCGTGCCGGCGGCGATCAGGGTCGCGCAATAGACCACGAGCCGGGTCGAGACGCCCTCCTCCAGGTCGTGTCCCCTCAGTGCGCGCAGCCGGCCAGCCAGCCCGACAAGCGGCCGCACGCGCTCCGGCGGCAGTCCGCTTTCGGCGGAGACGACGGCGATTTCCTGCTCGGACGGCAGGAAGCCGAATTCGACGGCGACGAAGCGCTGCCGCGTCGACGGTTTCAGCGCCTTCAGCAGCGTCTGATAACCGGGATTGTAGGAGACCACGAGCATGAAGCTCTTCGGCGCCGCAAGCTCCTCGCCGGTGCGCTCCAGCGGCAGGATGCGGCGGTCATCGGTCAGGGGATGCAGCACCACGGTGACGTCCTTGCGCGCTTCCACGACTTCGTCGAGATAACAGATGCCGCCCTCGCGCACCGCGCGCGTCAGCGGACCGTCGGTCCATACCGTGTCGCCGCCCCGCAAGAGATAGCGACCGGTGAGATCGGCGGCGGTGAGATCGTCGTGGCAGGCGACGGTGTGGAGCGGCAGTCCAAGCCGTGCAGCCATATGCGCGACGAAGCGCGTCTTGCCGCAGCCGGTCGGCCCCTTCAGCAGGACCGGCAGCTGATTGCGCCAGGCGTGTTCGAACAGCGTGCATTCGTTGCCGCTAGCAACATAGGCCGGCAGCTGGGGTTCGGGCTTCGCCACGGCGAGAAGTGCTGCGTTCATGGTCTTTCTCCGGAATTCACATGATGAGGGCGGCCGCAGCGGGCCGCGGCCGCCCCTGTGTTCACTCAGCCGGCTGCAATGCGCCGGGGATGACCGCCTGCTTGGCGCGACCGGGCACCAGCACCGCCCAGACGAACATCAGTGCGGAGATCGCGACGAACACGCCGGAGCCGAGCCGGACCCAGTAGAACATCGCGAGCTGGTCCTGCACGTCCATGTAGCCCTGGCCGAGCACGCGCTGGAGGTGAACCTGGACCACGCCGGCGAAGGTCAGCGCGAAGGTCATCACCATCATGGCCGTGCACATGATCCAGAAGCTCGCCATGGAGAGCCACTGGTTGTAGGGCGCGCGTCCCCTGATCTGCGGGATCGCATAGCCCATGACGGACAGATTGAGCATCACATAGGCGCCGAAGAAGGCGAGATGGCCATGCGCCGCGGTGACCTGGGTGCCGTGGGTGTAGTAGTTCACCGAGGACAGCGTGTGCAGGAAGCCCCAGACGCCGGCGCCTAGAAAGGCCATCACCGAGCAGCCGACCGACCACAGCAGCGCAGCGCGGTTCGGATGCTTGCGGCCGGCCTTCCATGTCATCTGCACCGTGAAGATCACCATCGTGAAGAACGGTGCCACCTCGAGCGTGGAGAACAGCGATCCGATCCATTGCCAGTAGCCGGGCGCGCCGATCCAGTAGAAGTGATGGCCGGTGCCGAGGATGCCGGAGAACAGCGCAAGGCCGATGATGACGTAGAGCCACTTCTCCACGACCTCGCGGTCGATCCCGTTGAGCTTAATCATGAGATAGGCCAGCACCGAGGCCATGATCAGCTCCCAGACGCCCTCGACCCAGAGATGGACGACGTACCACCAGTACATCTTGTCGAGCGCGAGGTTCGCAGGATTGTAGAAGGCGAACAGGAAGAAGATCGCAACGCCCCACAAGCCGAACAGCAGGATGTTCGTGATCGTGGTCTTGCGGCCCTTCAGTGCCGTCATGGTGACGTTGAACAGGAACATCAGGCAGACGACGACGATTCCGACTTTGATGATGAAGGGCTGCTCGAGGAACTCGCGCCCTTCGTGATAGTGGAAGAGGTAGCCGACCACGGCCACGCCTGCCGCGCCGAAGAACAACCAGAACTGGATCTTGGCCAGCAGCGGGCTGTACAGCTCGGTCTCGGTTTCTTCAGGCAGCAGGAAATAGGTCGCTCCCATGAAGCCGATCAGCGACCACACGATCAGCGCGTTGGTGTGGATCATCCTGACGATGTTGAACGGCAGGAGTGTCGACAGCGTGTTGGGCAGGACGTAGATGGTTCCGGCGACGAGGCCGAACAGGACCTGCGCGAGGAACAGAGTCAGCGCGCCGTAGAAGTACAGCATCGCGACTTTCTGGGTCTGATATTTCATCTCGGATCTCTCTGTCTTGGAAGAGGAAACAGCGTGCTCAACCGGCCTTGTTCGGCGGCCATTCCTGGCGCTTGATCTTGCTGGTCCATTGCAGGAAGTCGGCGAGATCGTCGAGCTCCTGGTCGGTGAGGTTGAACTGTGGCATCTGCCGCCGGCCCGGCGCGCCCGAGGGCTGCGATTGCATCCAGGCCTTCAGTGTCTCGCGCGCGGCGGCGGGGTCCTCGTTGCCGCCCCAGCGATCCCAGACATTGCCGACCTCAGGCGCGAAATAGGCGCCCTCACCGAGCAGGGTGTGGCAATTGATGCAGGAGTTCTTTTCCCAGACATGCTTGCCGCGGGCGACCGACGACGTCAGCATCGTCGTGTCCGTAGAGGTCGTGGCCATGTAGTAATGGCTGTGCGCCGTCAGTCCTATGAAGATGGCGAAGAAGAAGGCCGAGCCGCCGTAGAAGACATTTCGAGCGGCCGACTTGGTCAGGCGTTCAGCCATTGCCAATCCTTTCCGTTGATTCCTGCGAAACCGCGATGGTGTGATTTATTGCCGCTTTGCCCGGCCCGTTCTTTGTCAGGGCGCAATGAGCGCATCAGATCAGGGCGACGATGGCCGAGGCGAGCCAGGCAAGCAGCAGGACGATCAGGATCCAGCTCGCGACGAGACCACGCCAAAGTGCGGGCACGGCGCGTAGATCCATGAAGTCGAGCGCGATCCGGTGACCCTTGAGTGCGGCGAAGGCGAGCAGCAGTGCGTTGCCGAGCAGCGGCCGCGGCACCAGCGGTGGCAGCAGGATGGTCGCGAGCGCGAGGCCGATCAGCACGATCCAGGTGATATCGAGACGATCCGGCATCGTCATTTCACCAGATAGAGAATCGGGAACATGACGATCCAGACCAGATCGACCATGTGCCAGAACGCCGTTGCCGTCTCGACGCCCGATATCCCGGCGCGGCGGCAGACCACGGCGAGGATGACGATGCCGAGGCCGACATGCAGAAGATGAAAGCCGGTCAGGAGGAAGTAGAGCGTGAAGAACGGGCTGGTTTCGAGTCCGACGCCTCGCCCGATTTCGTCCCCATATTCGGCGAGCTTGATCGCGATGAAGAGACCGCCGAGCGCCATCGCGCCGAAAATCCAGCATCGCGCCACCGGCCGCTCTCCGGCACGCGCTGCCTTCGTCGCCTTTGCCGCCGCCCAGCCGCTGGTGACCAGCACGACGGTATTGAGGCCGGCGAGATTCGAATCGAGTGCTGACTGCCCGGCCGCGAACAGCGCGGGGTGGATCGCCCGGGTGACCGAAAAGGCGCCGAGGAGCAAGCCGAAGGCGACGAGCTCGCTGAAGATCAGCACCCAGATCATGGGATCGCCGGGGAGATCTTCCAGAATTCCCCAGCCGCTTTGGTGCTGTTCGCACTCGGCCGTCGACATCGTCTTTCCGGATCAGGACACCGGCCAGACTTAGCCCGGCCGCCCGGTTCCGAGTTTGTCGCCGGACAAACTGGGGAATTGCGGTGCGCTTCTTTGCGCCGACACAACGTCCGACCGGCCGGATCGCAGTACGAACCAGCTCAGAGTTCCACGGAATGGCCAATGATCACATGAGTGATGCACAGATCGGGTTGATGACCGCCACACCCATCATCATCGCCTTCGCCATCGCGCTCCGGCGAATGGGGGTATTGTCGACGGTGGCCACCGTATCGGCGGTAGGCCTCTCCGTCGCGATCGCGGCGGTGCTGTTCACGACCCAGTAGCGCGTGGGGGAACTCTCGTATTCCGGACGCAATGCAGCGCGCCGCTCCTGCGGCGTGATGCGGCGCAGAGCCGGGACACAAGCAGTTATACTACCGCCGCTGATTATACACGTCGATGCACACCGCCCCCAGCAGCACCAGGCCCTTGATCACCTGCTGGTAGTCGATCCCGATGCCGAGGATGGACATGCCGTTGTTCATCACGCCCATGATCATGGCGCCGACAACGGCACCGCCGACGCGCCCGACGCCGCCATAGGCCGAGGCGCCGCCGATGAAGCAGGCGGCGATGACGTCGAGCTCGAAGCCGAGACCCGCTTTGGGCGTCGCGGTGTTGAGGCGCGCGGCGAAGACGAGGCCGGCGAGCGCGGCGAGCACGCCCATGTTGACGAAGGTCAGGAAGGTCAGCCGCTCGGTCTTGATGCCCGACAGGCTTGCCGCCTTGGCGTTGCCGCCGACTGCGTAGATCTGCCGCCCGATCACGGTGCGGCGGGTGACGAAGCCGTAGAGCGCGATCAGCGCGGTCATGATCACCAGCACGTTGGGCAGGCCGCGATGCGAGGCGATCAGATAGGTGAAATAGAGCACGGCACAGGCCAGCAGGATGCTCTTGCCGAGGAAGAACACGTAGGGCTCGACCTCGATACCGTGCGACTGCTCGCGCGACCTCCCCTTGGCGCTGGCGTAGACGAGGCCGAGCGCAAGCACGGCGCCGATCAGCATGGATGTTGGATGCAGCGTGCCGGCTTCGGGCAGCAGCTCCGGAATGAAGCCGGAGGACAACTTCTGGAACGTTGCCGGGAACGGCCCGAGCGACTGGCCCTGCAACACCGCGAGCGCCAGGCCCTTGAACACCAGCATCCCCGCCAAGGTGACGATGAAGGACGGGATCTTGAAATAGGCCACCCAATAGCCCTGCGCGGCGCCAATGGCGGCGCCCACCAGAAGGCAGGCGATGAACGCAAGCGTGTAGTCGACCTTGTAGGTCACCATCAGCACCGCGGCCACGGCGCCGATGAAGCCTGCGACCGAACCGACCGAGAGGTCGATATGGCCGGTGACGATCACCAGCAGCATGCCGAGCGCCATGATGACGATGTAGCTGTTCTGCAGCACCAGGTTGGTGAGGTTGAGCGGCTGCAGCAGCGTGCCGCCAGTCACGACCTGGAAGAACAGCATGATCGCGATCAGCGACATCAGCATGCCGTAATTGCGCAAATTGTTCTTGATGAAGCTGCCGTGCCGGCGCTCCTCCGGCAGCGACACCGTCTTGTCGGTCATGGCTGCGATCCTCCCATCTCCGCGGCCGCTGGCGCGGCGTTCCCAATGCTTCGTTCGTTGCGCATGATGGCGCGCATGATTTTTTCCTGCGTCGCCTCAGCGCCCTTGAACTCCCCGACGAACGCTCCGTCGTTCATCACGCAGATGCGGTCGCAGATGCCGAGCAGCTCGGGCATTTCCGAGGAGATCACCACGACGCCGCGGCCGGCCTCCGCCAGCTCGTTGATGATACAGTAAATCTCGTATTTGGCACCGACGTCGATGCCCCTTGTCGGCTCGTCCAGGATCAGCACCTTGGGGTCGGTCATCAGCCATTTCGACAGCACCACCTTCTGCTGGTTGCCGCCGGAGAGCTGGCCGGTCTCCTGGTAGACGTCCGAGCAGCGGATGCGCATGCGGCTGCGGTAGTCGCTGGCGACCTTCAGCTCGGCGATGTCGTCGATCACCCTCCTGGGTGCGATCTGGTCGAGGCTGGCGAGCGTGATGTTCTTGCGGACGTCGTCGGCGAGGATCAGGCCGAGTTGCTTGCGGTCCTCGGTGACATAGGCGAGGCCGGCGTCGATCGCGGCCGCGACGCTCGGCAACACCATCTCTCTGCCTTCGAGCCGGAGAGAGCCGCTGACATTGGTGCCCCAGGAGCGGCCGAACAGGCTCATGGCGAATTCGGTGCGGCCGGCCCCCATCAGGCCGGCGATGCCCACGACCTCGCCTCGCCTGACGTTGAAATTGACGTTCTTGATCACCTGCCGCTCGGGATGGATGGGGTGATAGACCGACCAGTTCTCGACGGTGAGGACTGGTTCGCCGATCTTCGCGTTGCGCTCCGGGAAGCGGTGCGCGAGATCGCGATTGACCATGCTGCGGATGATGCGGTCTTCCTGGATCGGCTCAGCATGACAGTCGATGCTGTCGACGGTGCGGCCGTCGCGCAGCACCGTGATGTGGTCGGCGACCTTGGCAACCTCGTTGAGCTTGTGCGAGATCAGGATCGAGCCGATGCCCTGCTCGCGGAAGGCCAGCAGACGTTCGAGCAGCGCGGCGCTGTCGGCCTCGTTGAGGCTCGCCGTCGGCTCGTCCAGGATCAGCATGCGCACCCGCTTGGACAGCGCCTTGGCGATCTCGACCAACTGCTGCTTGCCGACGCCGAGATCGGTGATCAGCGTATCGGGGGACTCATTGAGGCCGACCTGCGCCAGCAGCTCGCGCGTGCGCCGGTAGACCTCGTCGCGGTCGATCACCCCTAGCTTCGACGGCGGATGCGACAGGAAGATATTCTCCGCGATCGACATCAGCGGGATCAGCGCCAGCTCCTGATGAATGATGATGATGCCGAGCGCCTCGGAATCGTTGATGTCGCGGAAGCGCCGCTCCTCGCCTTCGAAGACGATGGTGCCCTCGTAGCTGCCATACGGATAGACCCCGCTGAGCACCTTCATCAGCGTCGATTTGCCGGCGCCGTTCTCGCCGACGAGCGCATGGATCTGCCCGGCGTGAACCGAGAAGTTGACGTCGCGCAGCGCCTGCACACCGGCAAAGCTCTTGCTGACGTTGCGCATCTCCAACATGGCGGTCATGGCTTTAGTGTCCCTAGATCACCGTCGTTCCGGGGCGCCCGTAGGGCGAACCCGGAACCTCGAGATTCTCAGGTGCGCAATTGCGCACCATAGTTCGATGCTTCGCATCGCCCCGGAATGACGGAGCAAGAAATTTACTGGAACTGCGACTTCTTGTAATAGCCGCTGTCGACCAGCACCTTCTCCCAATTGTCCTTGTAGACCACCACCGGCTTGAGCAGATAGGACGGGACGGTCTTGACGCCGTTCTCGTAGGTCTTGGTGTCGTTGACGGTGACCTCCTTGCCGGCCAGCGCGGCGTCGACCATGTCGGCTGTCACCTTGGCGAGGTCGCGGGTGTCCTTGAAGATGGTCGAATACTGGTCGCCGCGCAGCATGGCCTTGATCGACGGCACTTCGGCATCCTGGCCAGAGATAACAGGCATCGGCTGGTCGGCGCTGCCGTAGCCGACGCCCTTCAGCGAGGAGATGATGCCGATCGAGATGCCGTCATAGGGCGACAGCACGGCGTTTAGCTTCTTGTTGCCGTAGTAGGCGCTGAGCAGATTGTCCATGCGGGCCTGCGCGGTGGCACCGTCCCAGCGCAGGGTTGCGACCTTGTCCATGCCCATCTGGCCCGAGGCGACGACGAGCTTGCCGCCGTCGATGTAGGGCTTCAGCACGCTCATCGCGCCGTTGTAGAAGAAGTAGGCGTTGTTGTCGTCGGGCGAGCCGCCGAACAGCTCGATGTTGAAAGGACCCTTGCCTTCCTTGAGACCGAGGCCTTTTTCGATCGATTGCGCCTGGAGCACGCCGACCTGGAAATTGTCGAAGGTCGCATAATAGTCGACGCTCGGCGTGCCGCGGATCAGGCGGTCATAGGCGATCACCGTGATGCCTTTTGCTTTTGCCTGCTTGAGCACGTCGGACAGCGTGGTGCCGTCGATCGCGGCAATCACCAGCGCTTTCGCGCCCTTGGTCACCATGTTCTCGACCTGCGAGAGCTGGTTCGGAATGTCGTCCTCGGCATATTGCAGGTCGGTGTTGTAGCCGCGCTCCTTCAGCACCTTGACCATGTTGTTGCCGTCATCGATCCAGCGCGCCGACGACTTCGTCGGCATGGCGATGCCGACGGTCGCCTTTTGGGCGAACGCGGTGACGCCTCCGGCCATCGTGGCAGCGCCGGCCAGCGCCAGCGCGAGGAATGTCGTCTTCAGTTTCAGCATGTTTCACTCCCTTAAGTGTCAGACTGTTTCTTCGTGACGTCGAGAACGTGGTCGTGGAATGCCTCTGGTCTCCTATGCGAGCTTGACGTCGGGCTCCACGCGTCCGCGCGCGGATGCCTCCAGCAAGAAAGTGCAACCGGCTTGCGGATCGGCGGCGCGCGCAGTCGCGTCCATGTCCTGCCAGGCCGAGGTGACGAGCAGGCGCGACAGATCCGGGCCGACAAAGGCGGGGCAACTCGCCTGCTTTGCCGGCACGCCCAGTGAGTGCAGACGCTCGCCTTGCGGCGAATAGACATCGATCCGGCCCGCACCCCAGCAGGCATTCCAGATCAATCCGTCGGCATCGCACACCGAGCCATCAAGGCCGCCGATGCCGCTGTGGCGCAACAGCACCTCCGGCTCGCCACGCGGCAGACCCGTGGCGGGATTGAGCGGCACCGCGTAGAGCACGGCGCGTGCGCTGTCGGCGAAATAGCCGGTGGCGCCATCGGGCGCGAAGCAGATCGAGTTGGGAATGCTGATGCCGGAAAACAGCGTCGAGATCTTGCCGCGATGGAACGCATAGATCGCGCCCGCGCCTGCTTCCGCCTGGCGTCCCATGGTGCCGATCCAGAACGTGCCGGATTGATGCACCCGCGCGTCGTTGGAGCGGGTCGCGGGATTGTCGGCTTCGAGCGGACAGAGCAGCGTCATCGCGCCATCGGCGAGCTTGCGGATGTAGAGACCGTCCTCCGCGACGATCAATTGGCGCGCCGCATCGATGCGTCCGAGCGCGCTCGCCAAACGGCCGAGCGCATGGACGCGGATGCTCCCGCTGTCGAGCCGCGCCTCGAACAGCAGCCCTTCGCGGATGTCGAACCACCAGGCAGTGTCGGTGGTCACGTCATAAGTCGGCCCTTCGCCCAGATGACAGGGATGGTCCGAGAGCACAGTCGTGGGCACCTGTTCCATCATGGTGACCTCACTGAAAAACGATAGACCGTATGATGGCGGTAGACTTCGCCGGGGTCGAGACGCGGGCTCGGAAAGTCCGGCCGGTTCGGCGCGTCCGGCCAGATGTGAGGCTCCAGGCACATGGCGTCCGATTGACGAATGAGCTTGCCGCCCTTCCCCGAGATCGTGCCATCGAGATAATTGCCGGAATAGACCTGGAGCCCAGGCTGGTCGGTGAGCAGTTCCATGATCCGTCCCGAGCGCGGCGCCTCCAGCCGCGCCGCCAGCCCGAGCTTGCCGTCGCGTCTGAGGCAATAAGTGTGGTCATAGCCTCTGCCGCTCTGCAATTGCTGATCGCTCTCGCGGATGCGCTCGCCGACCGGTCGCGGCTCGCGGAAGTCGAACGGCGTGCCCCCCACCGGCCGTGGCGGCTCCGGCAGCGGAATGGCGGCAGGATCGATCGCGAGGAAATGGTCGGCGGCGACCATCAGCTTATGATCGAGGACGGACGTACCCGACGTCGCGCCCTCGAGGTTGAAGAAGCTGTGGTTGGTGAGATTGACGATGGTCGGCCGGTCCGTCCGCGCCTCCATGATGAGCGAGAGTTCGGCCGGGCCCGTGATGCGATAGGTCAGCCGCACGTCGAGCCGGCCGGGATAGTTCTCCTCGCCCTGCGGGCTGACACAGGTAAGCGTCACCGCGGGTTCGGCGCCCTCGTCGAGGTCCGCAATTTCCCAGAGCTTGCGGTCGAATCCGTCGAGGCCCCCGTGCAGCGCATTGGGGCCGTTGTTGACGGCAAGCTGTACCGTCTCACCGTCGAGCGAAAACTGCCCCTTGGCAATGCGGTTGGCATAGCGGCCGACGGTTGCACCGAAAAAATTTCGTTCGGCGAGATAGCCTGCGAATGTGTCGTGGCCGAGCACCACGTCGTCGTCGCCGCCCTGCACGTCCGGGGCGATCAACGCCTGAAGCACGGCGCCATGGGTGATGATCCGCGCCTCGAAGCCGCCCTGCCCGCGCAGCACGATGCGTTCGACCTTGCGGCCGTCCGGCAGCGTCCCAAAATCGTCTCTGGTGATTTTTGATGCGGCCATGTTCAATCCACAAACGGCTCCACGATCGTGCGCTTGCCCAGCAGGAAGGCGTCGGCGACGAGACGCAGCGGCGTCAGGTCCATGTCGCTTGCGCCGGTCGCCGCGAGTTCGACGAAGCGCCGGTAGAGGCCGCGATATTCCTCATCGGGTGCCTCGGCAAGCACCTTGCCGTCGACAGACATGCGCGCGCCGCCGCTGGACAGAGTCATCCGGCCCTGATCGGTTTCGACGACAATATCCCAGCTCTGCGGCCCGGTCTGGCGGAAATCGAACTCGGCGGTCACAGGCAGACCGCTGATATCAGTCAGTGTCAGGTTCGCCGCGATCGGTGCCTGGCAATTGGCCGGGAAGGCCAGCTCGGCCGCGGTGACGAACACGGCTTTCGGCAGAATCCTGGTGAGGATAGACAGCGCGTTGATGCCGGGATCGAACACGCCGAGGCCGCCCGGCTCCCAGATCCAGGCCTGGCCGGGATGCCAGACGCGAACGTCTTCCTTCCAGCTGATCTGCACGGAGGCGATGCGGCGCTCGGCGAGCCATTGCCGCGCCGGCTCGACCGCCGGTGCATGGCGCGAATGCCAGGTCGCAAACAGCGTGCGCTTTGCCTCCGCCGCCATTGCGATCAGCGGATCGAGCTCGGCAACGCCGGTGCCCGGCGGCTTCTCCAGCATGACATGCTTGCCGGCAGCGAGCGCGGCGGCGGCCTGGGCCCGGCGCACCTGGGGCGGCGTACAGAGCGACACGGCATCGATCGGCGGCCCTTTCTCCAGCAGTTCCTCGATGGTGGCAAAATGCGGCAATTCCGGCAGCGACGCGTTGCGGCTGGCGACGGCCGCCAGTGTCGCGCCCGGCACCGAGGCGATCGCGCCGACATGCTGGTCACGCGCGATCTTGCCGAACCCGACGATGGCGATGCGAAGGTCTGTCACGCTCGTTCTCCAGTATCCGCCGACGGCAGCGCCTCGGCCGGCGCGGTCTCGATCGCGGCACCCTCATGGCGATGCATTCCGTTGTGAATCACGAAGACCATCGCTTCGGCGGCAGCATCGGCATTACCGACCGCGATGGCATCGACGATCTTCTGGTGCCACAACAGCACAGTGTTGCGATCCTCCGGCTCGACCGGGGCGCTGAGCAGGAACGATGCGCGCAGCGCGGCCTCGATGACGTGCCCAATCGAGCGCATAAACAAATTGCCCGAGGCACGCGCCACGGCCACGTGAAGCGCGAGATCGGCATCGGCAAAGCCCGCCGAGTCGGACGCCTCACGCCGCATGCGCTCCATGCTGCGCCGAAGTTCGGCGAGATCTTCCTCCGACCGCCGCGCCGCCGCGAGCATGGCCGCACGCGGCTCGACCGCGAGGCGGATTTCGGCGAGATCGTTGAGGAAGCGCTTGTCGATGCCGGCGTCGAGGTGCCAGGCCAGCACATCCGCATCGAACATGTTCCAGGCGCCACGCTCGCGCACGACGGTCCCGACCCGCGCCTTGGTGGTGAGCAGACCCTTGGCGACCAGCGTCTTCACGCTCTCCCGCAGCACCGGCCGCGACACGCCGAACATCGCGATCATCTCGGCATCGCCCGGTAGACGCGTGCCTTCCGCATACCGGCCGGCGATGATGTCGACGCCGATCGAACGGGCCACTTCCGCATGGTTGGAGTGAGCCCGCCGCGTCGGGATGACGAGGATGCGAGAGGTCATGACGCCGCTCCTGCGCTCTTGACCACCGGCCGGCGCGCCAGCGCGACCAGCCCCTGCTGCAAGGCGATGAAAGCGAACAGTAGCACGCCGGTCGCGATCTTGGTCCACCAGCTCGACAATGTGCCGTCGAAATTGATGTAGGTCTGGATCAAGCCCTGGATCAGCACGCCGAGGAAGGTGCCGATCACCGAGCCCTGGCCGCCCGTGAGCAGCGTGCCGCCGATCACGACGGCGGCGATGCTGTCGAGCTCGACACCGACAGCGGAGAGCGAATAGCCGGCGCTGGTGTAGAATGAGAAGACGATGCCTGCGATGCCAGCGAGCAGGCTCGACAGCATGTAGATCTTGATCGTCATCTTGCCGACGGCAACGCCCATCAGGCTTGCGGTGGTCCGGCTGCCGCCGAGCGCATAGACGTTGGCGCCGAACCGGGTGAGACGCAGAAGCAAGGCGCCGCCGATCACGATCACGAGCATGATGATCGCGATCGCGGTCAGCCGCCCCCCGCCGGGCATCCGCAGCGCGAAGTCCGACACGGTGGAATAGACCGGCGCGGTGATCGGCACCGATTCGGTCGAGAGCAGGAAGCTCGCACCGCGCGCCAGGAACATGCCGGCCAGCGTGACGATGAAGGGCGGCAGGTCGAAGACATGGATCACCACACCCATCGCCGCACCGAACGCTGCCGAGAGCGCGAGAATGGCGACGAAGGCGACCAGTGGCGGCACGCCCCAGCGCTCGATCGCAAGTGCAACGAACACGGTGGTGAAGCCGATCACCGATCCGACCGAAAGATCTATGCCGCCGGAGATGATCACAAATGTCATGCCGGTCGCGACGATGCCGAGGAAGGCGTTGTCGGTGAGGAGGTTTCCTAACACGCGCGTCGAAGCAATATTTGGAAACTGCATCGCGCAGAGCGCGAAGCCCGCAACGAGCACGATGGCCGTGATGAGGACGGGCGGCAGGCCTTTCATGCCTTGGTCCTCCGCAGCCGCATGGCAATGCCGGCGAACCCCGACAGTTTCGGTGATTGAAGCAGCAACACCGCCAGCACCACCACCGCCTTGACCAGCAGATTGAACTCCGGCGGATAGCCCGACAGCAGGATGCCGGTATTCATGGTCTGGATGATGAGCGCCCCCAACACGGCGAGCACGAGGCTGAAACGGCCTCCGAACAACGAGGTACCGCCGATCACGACCGCGAGGATGGCATCGAGCTCGAGCCAGAGACCGGCATTGTTGGCATCGGCACCCATGATGTCGGCCGCCGCGATCACGCCGGCGAGCGCCGCGCACACGCCGCACCAGACGTAGACAGAAAGGATCATGGCGCGAGTGCCGACGCCGGCGAGCTCGCTCGCCCGGGCATTGCCGCCGGTGGCCTCAATCAGGAGGCCGAGCGCCGAGCCGCGCACCACCGCGGCGGTGAGGATCAGCATGCCCAAGGCAATCACGACCGGCACCGGCAGGCCGAGTACCGAGCCATTGCCGAGCCAGACCAGGTCCGGTGAGGAAAAGGTGACGATGCGCCCCTCGGTGATCAGCTGGGCAATGCCGCGTCCCGCCACCATCAGGATCAGCGTCGCCACGATCGGCTGCATGCCGAGCACGGCGACGAGGAAGCCGTTCCACAGACCGCAGACGAGTCCGGCGCCAAGCGCGGCCGCCAGCACGATCGGCAGCCCGTGGCTGTCGGCAAGGCTCGCCGCGATGGCGCCCGAGATCGCCATGACGGCGCCGACTGAGAGATCGATACCGCGCGTCGCGATCACCAGCACCATGCCGAGCGTGAGCAGCGCCACGGGCGTGCCGCGATTGAGCACGTCGATCAGGCTGCCGAACAGCCGCCCCTCCTGCAGGCGCAGGTCGAAGAACTGAGGTGATACGATGCGATCGATCGCCAGGATGACGATCAACGCCAGGACCTGGGCAAGGCCGCGGCGCGGCAGCAGCGCTGTCATGCCCGACCCTCATGCGCAGTCGCGGCGCCATCGGCGGCGATCGCCGCGAGAATGTTGCCAACGTCGATCGCCTCTCCAGCGAGCTCCTCGACATGGGCGCGGTCGCGCAGCACCACGACGCGGTCCGAATAGGTCACGATCTCGTCGAGCTCGGAGGAGATCACCAGCAGCGCCAGGCCCTCGTCGCACAGTTCGCGGATCAGGCGGATGATTTCGGCATGCGCACCGACATCGATGCCGCGGGTCGGCTCGTCCAGCACGAGAAGCCGCGGCGAGGTCGCGAGCCAGCGCGCCAGCAGCACTTTCTGTTGATTGCCGCCGGAGAGCAGGCCCACCGGCCGTTCCGGATCGGCGGGACGGATGTCGAGCATCTTGATGTAGCGGCGCGCGATCTCGTCCTGCTCGCGGCGCGACAGCGGACGATGCAGGCCGCGCTTGGCCTGGAGCGCGAGCACGATATTCTCGCGCACGCTGAGTTCGGCAACAATGCCGTCGGTCTTGCGCTCCTCCGGGCAATAGCCAAAACCGTGGCGCACGCCGTCGCGCGGCGACTGCAGCCGCACCGGCGCGCCTTCCACCGTCGCCTGCCCGCGATCGGCGCGTTCGGCGCCGAACACCAGCCGTGCGGTTTCGGTCCGGCCCGAGCCGAGCAATCCGGCAAGGCCGACGACCTCGCCATGGCGCAGCTCGAGATTGAACGGCGCGATGTAACCGGCCTTGCCGTAACCTTCGAAGCTCGCGCAGATCTCGCGCGCCTTGTGCTCGGTGACGGAAGCCCGCGCGCTGGTGGTCTCTGCAAGCTCGCGACCGAGCATCATGCGGATCAGGTCGAGGCGCGGCAGCGAGACTGTCTCACGCTCGCCGACCAGGCGGCCGTTGCGTAGCACCGTGATGCGGTCGGAGATCTCGTAGACCTGGTCGAGGAAGTGGCTGACGAAGACGATGCCGATGCCGCGCTGAGCGAGCTGGCGCATGATGCCGAAGAGAATCTCGACCTCATGGCGGTCCAGGCTGGCGGTCGGCTCGTCCAGGATCAGCACGCGCGCGGAGAGATCGACGGCGCGCGCGATCGCGGTGACGTGCTGGATCGCCACCGAATAGTTGCCGAGCGGCGCGGCGACATCGACATCGAGGCTGAAATCCGCTAGCAGCGCCTTGGCACGGCGGCGCATCTCGCTTTCGCGCACGATGCCGAAGCGCATCGGCTGCCGGTCGAGAAACAGGTTCTGCGCCACCGACAGGTTCGGCAGCAGGTTGACTTCCTGGTAGACGGTGGCGATGCCGGCCCCAAGCGCCGCCTTGGCCGAGCGCGGCGCGACCTCTTCACCACCGATCCTGACAATGCCGGCATCGCGCGGGAATACGCCGGTGATCACCTTGATCAGCGTGGACTTGCCGGCGCCGTTCTCGCCGAGCAGCGCATGGATCTCGCCGGCACGCAGCGTGAAGTCGACCTCCTGCAACGCGCGCACCGCACCAAAGCTCTTGCTGATCCCGCGCACCTCCAGCAGCGGCGAAGCAGGATCGGAACTGTTTTCCATCGCGACGTCACTCCCACCGGCGTCCGCTTATGATGCGGACGCCCAGCCTATTCGTTCGCGCAGCGGTTTCGAAGAGGGCCGGACCGCTGGAAGCAGCCCGGCGCATTGCCCGCCTCAGTAACCGAGGCCCTTCTTGCTGTCGTAGATCTTCTGCGGATCGTCGGCGGCGGTATAGAGCTTGGACTCGGTCTGGATCCATTTGGGCGGAACAGTGCCCTTCTCCTTGAACGCCGCAATGGCATCGAGCGCTGGGCCGGCCATGTTCGGGGTCAGCTCGACCGTTGCATTGGCTTCGCCGGCGGCCATCGCCTTGAAGATGTCGGGGACTGCGTCGATCGAGACCGTGAGGATCTCCTTGCCGGGTTTGAGACCGGCTTCCTTCATGGCCTGGATCGCGCCGACCATCATGTCATCGTTGTGGGCGTAGACCGCGCAGATCGACTTGCCGCCGCCTTCGGCCTTGATGAAGCTTTCCATCACCTCCTTGCCCTTGGCGCGGGTGAAGTCGCCGGTCTGGCTGCGCACCACCTTCAGGTTCGCATGTTTGGCGATGGCGGTGTCGAAGCCCTTCTTGCGGTTGGCCGCGACGCTGGCGCCGACCGTGCCCTGCAACTCGACGATGTTGCAGGGCTTCGTCCCGACCGTCTTGGCGAGCCAGTCGCCGGCGACGGCGCCTTCATGCACGCTGTCGGAGGTGACGGCGGTGAGATAGAGGTCCTTGCCGGAAGGGTCGATGTCGCGGTCGAGCAGCACGACCGGGATCTTGGCTTCCTTGGCTTCCTTCAGCACCGACTCCCAGCCGGTCGAGACGACGGGCGCAAGGAAGATGGCATCGACGTTTTGCGCGATGAAAGAGCGGATCGCCTTGATCTGGTTCTCCTGCTTCTGCTGCGCGTCGGCAATCTTGAGATTGACTTTGCGCTTAGCGGCTTCCTGCTTGGAGACCGAAGTCTCGGCCGCGCGCCAGCCGGATTCCGATCCGATCTGCGAGAAGCCGATGGTGAGCTGGGCAGCGCTGGCTGGTAGCGCGAGCAACAAGGCGGCCGCGGCGCTGGCCGCAAAGAGGACTTTAGGGGTCATCAGGCGTGTCTCCCAAGATGTTTATCTGAGATGCCGATTGGTATCATGGCACCCACAGGCCAGCCTTTGGGGCGGCGGAAGGCACTATTTCACGGAAGATCGGTTCCGACTAGTCATATTATTTGACTATTCGACGGAAGACAGAGATCGGCGGGATGGACGGTCTTACGACACGCTCAGAGCGATTTTGTTCCAGCGCTGCAACGGGGAGATGAAAATTATGGGCGGCCAGGATGAGGGAGTCCGCGAGAACGGTGACCGACAGCCTCGCAATCTCCTCCGCATGGGAAGAGTTCTGCGCCTATCGACCAGATCGACTCGTGGAGAGTCCCCTCTCCCGCCACGCTTCGCGTGTCGGCCTTTCCCCGCGTGCAGGGAGAGGCGATGGAACTAGATCAGCTTCCGTTGCGCCAGATTCTTCATCAGCGCGCCGATGCCAAACGTCCAGGGCTCGCACTCGTCACTGGTGCGCATGCGATTGACGAGCTTGCCCAGTTGCGGCGCGGAGATCGTGACGATGTCGTCCCGCTTGTGGGTGAACCCCTGCCCTGGCGCATCGCGATCCTTGACCGGTGCGAACATCGTTCCCAGGAACAGCACGAAGCCGTCAGGGTATTGATGGATCTTGCCGATGGTCTGCGCGACCAGATCAGTCGGATCGCGGCTGATCTTGCTGATCGAGGAATGGCCGTCGAGGACGAAGCCGTCCGTGCCCGTGACATTCAGGCTGATCTCCAGCTTGCGCGCGTCGTCGAGCGTAAAACTGTCGTCGAACAGGCGCAGCAGCGGACCGATTGCGCAGGACGCGTTGTTGTCCTTGGCCTTCGACAGCAGCAGCGCCGAACGGCCTTCGAAATCGCGCAGATTCACGTCGTTGCCGAGCGCTCCGCCGACGATCTTGCCACGGCTGGAGACGAACAGCACCAGTTCGGGCTCCGGATTATTCCAAGTCGATTTCGGATGCAGGCCGGCATCCATGCCGGTGCCGACCGACGACAGCGTCGGCGCCTTGGTGAAGACTTCGGCGTCGGGGCCGATACCGACCTCGAGATACTGGCTCCAGGCGTTCTGATCGATCAGCACCTGCTTCAAGTGCATCGCCTGGTCCGAGCCCGGCTCGAGCTTGGACAGATCGTCGCCGATCAGCCGTGTGACTTCTTTGCGGATCGCCTCGGCGGAGGCCGGGTTGCCCTTGGCGCGCTCCTCGATGACGCGTTCGAGCATCGAGATGGCGAAGGTGACGCCCGCAGCCTTCAACGTCTGGAGATCGACCGGTGCAAGCAACCACGGCTTTTTCGGGTCACGCCCGTCGGGTGCCGTGTTGGCAACAATTGCTTCGAGATCGCCGATGCGTTCACGCTTGGCCGCAGCAAGCGCCTGGGCGGGATTGTCTTCTTCGCAGAGCGCGCTGATGGTCGGGAATCTGGCGGTGACATCGAACACGCCGTCGCCGCGCACGGCGACCACGGCCGGACCATTGACCTGCGGCAGCCAGACGCGGCCGGCCAATGTTCCCCGCGTGCCATCCTCGGGGAGAAGATCCTTCACAGTCAATGTCGTCATGGCCGGCGTCCTCGCTGTTTCTAAGGACCGGCCGCGCTCGAAGACGGCCGATCGCATTGGCGAAGACCAATAAACGTCTGGCGGGGGAAGTCCAGAGCGGCAACGAGGCCGCTATGCCCCTGCCCGCGCCTTGCGGGCCGCGATCTGCTGCAGCGCCCAGCGTGCGTTCTTGCGGACATCGGGATCGAGATCGTCGCCGATCACGGCCAGGAACGCCTCGCCGTCGGGATGGGCGATCTCGCCGAGCGCGGCGGCCGCCTCCTTGCGCAGGTTCGCCTGGTCATGGTTGACGCAATTGCCAATCGGGCGCACCGCGCGCTCGACCTTCATCTTGCCGAGGCTGCGAATGGCCTTGAGCCGCACCTGCCAGAATTCGTCGGCGAGCGAGCTGACGAGCTGATCGGCCGCGAGCGAACCGTTGGCGTTGAGACCCAGCGTTTCCGCAGCCATCTCGCGGACCATCCAGTCCGGGTCTTTCAGCGCGCGCGTGATCGTCTCTGCCGCGGGCTTCATCTGCGAGAAAGCCAACGCGCTGACCGCGGCGCGGCGGACATGGGCGTCGGGATCGTTGATCAGCGCGGTCAGCGCCGGGATCGATTCCTCAAGCTTCAAGAATCCGATCACGCCGATCGCCTGCACGCGCACGGCGGCATCGGCGTCCTGGAGTGCTTCCAGCGCCGGCTTCAGCGTGTCCTTGCAGCGCAATTCCTTCAACGCACGCAGCGCGCCCATGCGGACGAAGGCGTGCGCGTGCTTGACCAGCGGCAGGATGATCCCGGCGCAGGCCGGATCCTTGAACTCGGCCATGCTGTCGGCCGCCGCCGCCGCAACGATCCGCTCTGGGTCGACCAGCAGCTTCACCAGCGCGCTCGCCGCCTCCGGCCCGTCGAACTCGCCGAGCGCCATCGCGACCTGCTGGCGCACGCCGCTGTCGGGATCGGCGACCATCTTGGCGAGATGCGCGACCGCGGCGGGATCGCCGGAATGGCCGAGCGCGATGATGGCGACGCGACGCTCTGCCGGATCGGCCGCCTGCAGCCGCTCGTCAGCGTCTTCGAGGTCGTCATAGGACTCGAACGGGCTCGACATGATCACCTCAACAGATAGGGAATGTTGACGGTGACGGCACCGGTCGGGCAATCGGCTTCGCAGGGCATGCAATACCAACACTCGTCATAGGCCATGTAGGCCTTGTTGGTCATGTCGCTGATGCGCAGGACGTCGAGCGGGCAGACGTCGACGCAGACGGTGCAACCCTTGTCAGCGATGCATTTGGCGTCGTCGACGACCACAGGAACCGATGTCTGATAGGACGCGAGAGGCATATGATGTTTCCTGTTGCTGTGTTCTGGTGTGTCAGGCCGAGGCGCGGATGCGCTGCTTGTCGTAGAGATCCTTTTCGTCGTCGGCGATCGGCACGACATAAGGCTCCACGGCGCGCTTCTCGCTGGTCATCTTGCCGTCGCGCTTGGACAGCAGGGTGTGGCAGAACCAGTTCTCGTTGTCCTTCTCCGGGAAATCCGTGCGCCAGTGATAGAGGCCCCAGCGGCTCTCCTCACGGTAGAGCGAAGCGTGCGCAGCCATGTCGGCGCAATCCATGATCGACTGCACTTCGAGGGCGCGGAGCAGCTCGTGCGCGTTGCGCGCGATCATGCGCACCTGCATGTCCTCCCGCGCCTCGGCGAGACGGCGCATGCCGAGCTCGTATTTGCGCGTGACCTTCGGCGGCTGAAGATAGTCGTTGACCAGGCGCCGGGTCTTGTACTCGATCTGGTTCGGCGGAATGCCGTCCTCGCGCCTGGTCGGCGCCATCACGCGGTCGCGCTCCATCGCGACGTCGGCGGCGTCGAACTCCGCGAAGTCATGGTTGTCGGCGAACTCCATCGCATCGATACCGGCGACCGAGCCGTTGGTGAAGGCGCCCAGCATGTAATTGTGCGGCACGCTCGCCATGTCGCCGGCGGCGTAGAGGCCGGGCACGGTGGTGCGGGCATTGTCGTCGACGAACACGCCGGAGGCGCTGTGGCCGGAGCAGAAGCCGATTTCGGAGATGTGCATCTCGATCGACTCGCTGCGGTAGTCGACGCCGCGCCCCTGCTGGAACAGGCCGCGCGTCGGTCGCTCCACCTTGTGCAGCGTGGACTCGATCTCGGAGATGGTGTCGGGATGGAGATGCTTGAGCTGGAGAAACACTGGGCCCTTGCCGGACAGGAGCTCGTTGTAGAACTCCAGCATCATCTGACCCGACCAGTAGTCGCATTCGATAAAGCGCGAGCCCTCGTTGTTCGCCGTATATGCGCCGAAGGGGCCGGCGACATAGGCGCAGGCCGGGCCGTTATAGTCCTTGATCAGCGGGTTGATCTGGAAGCATTCGAGGTTCGCGAGCGCGGCGCCGGCATGATAGGCCATGGCGTAGCCGTCGCCGGAATTGGCGGCATTCTCATAGGTGCCGAACATGTAGCCCGACGTTGGCAGGCCCAGGCGGCCGGCGGCGCCCATGCAGAGGATCACGGCCTTGGCCTTGATCACCAGCATCTCGGCGGTGCGGGTATTGACACTGACGGCCCCCGCGATGCGACCATCGGCGGACTTCAGCAGCCGCGTCGCCATGTAACGGTTGGAGATCAGGATGCGGGCCCGGCGGAGCTGGCGGTACAGCGCCTTCTTCACGGTCTCGCCGTTCGGCATCGGCAGAACGTAGGTGCCGATGTGGTGCACCTTCTTGACGGCGTAGTCGCCGTTCTCGTTCTTCAGGAAGCGGATGCCGAAGCTGTCGAGTTCCTCGATGATCTTGTAGCAGTTCTGCGCGTACTTATAGACCGCCTTCTGATCGACGATGCCGTCATTGGCGATGGTGATTTCCTTGGTGTACTGCTCCGGCGTCGCATAGCCGGGAATGACAGCGTTGTTGAGCCCATCCATACCCATCGAGATCGCGCCGGAGCGCTTGACGTTGGCTTTCTCGAGCAGGACGACATTGGCCTTCGGGTTCTTCAGCTTCGCCTTCAGCGCCGCCATCGGGCCGGCCGTGCCGCCGCCGATCACCAGCACATCGCAGGAAACCTCGGAAAGTCCGTCGACGATCTGATCTAGTGCCATCACTTGCTCCTGGTTCGCCGATAGCCGGCGCCTTTGCATCAGATTTGTTCAGGGAGCTTTCCGGCGATAGCAATTAGTTGTCGCCGGGATGCGATTTGCGCCTCAGCGCTCGACGAAGGCCTTTTCGATGACGAAATGACCGGGCTGGCTATGGTTGCCTTCCGCGAAGCCGCGTGCGGAGAACATGTCGTGCAGCTCCTCCAGCATCGCGGGGCTGCCGCACAGCATGATGCGGTCGGTCTCGATATCGAGGCCGGATTGCTCGATATCGTCAAAAAGCTGGTTCGAGGCGATCAGGTCGGTGATGCGGCCGCGGTTCCGGAACGGCTCGCGGGTGACGGTCGGGTAGTAGACGAGCTTGTCACGGATCAACGGCCCGAAGAATTCGTGATTGCGCAGACCATCGACGACGTGCTCGCCATAGGCAAGCTCGGAGACCTGGCGGCAGCCATGGGCGAGCACGATGGTCTCGTAGTTCTCGTAGACGTCGGGGTCCTTGATCAGGCTGGCGAAGGGCGCAAGGCCCGTTCCGGTCGAGAGCAGCAGCAGGCGCTTTCCCGGAATGAGATTGCTGGTGATCAGCGTCCCCGTCGCCTTGCGGCCGACCAGGATGATATCGCCTTCCCTGATCTTCTGCAGGCGCGAGGTCAGCGGGCCGTCCTGAACCTTGATCGAGAAGAATTCGAGCGCCTCCTCGTGGTTGGCGCTGGCCATGCTGTAGGCCCGCATCAAGGGCTTGCCTTCGACCTCCAGGCCGATCATCGCGAACTGACCGTTCTGGAAACGAAAACCGGGATCGCGCGTGGCGGTGAAGCTGAACAGGGACTCGGTCCAGTGCCTGACCGACAGAACCGTTTCCTTCTGAAATGCACTCATGCTCTCTCCTTCGATCGATGGCGCAGAAGGTTTCCAAGAGCAGCGAGTCCGGCAATGCGGAAGTGGAATTCCCGGTCGATTAGTTTCACATTTCGCGAGCGATGACTGAAGAAGGCACGCGATCCGGCCTGCGCCGGCAATTAGTTGCTATTCGTATGCGCCCGCACCGACGTAGATAGAAGTCGGAGGTTCGTCATGACCATGACCTTGCTGGCACCTGCTGTCGCCGACTATGAAGCCAGCGCCGATCTCGCCGCGCTGCTGGTCCGCACCCCACAGGACGACGCGCTCAGCGTTTCTGCCGAAACACTCCGCCTCTCCTGCAAATGCGCCCACTGCACCCGCGCACGCTTCGATGGCCGCTTTCCTGAAGCATTTCCCGGCATTGCCATCACCGAGATCGGCGACCTCGGTTACGGGCTGAACATCTCGTTCTCGGATGGGCATAACCGCGGCATTTACCCGAAGTCCTATCTGCTCAGCCTGGCCGGGTGTTTGACCCCATAACTTAGTCATCATCCGGGGGCGCCCGAAGGGCGAGCCCGGAATCCATAGCCCCGGCTCGTGGTTATGGATTCCGGGCCTGCGCGCTTTGCGCGCATCCCGGAATGACGCAGAAAGTGAATCGCTCCCCATCTGGCACGGACATTGCTCCTCTTTAGAACGATTTGAACGTTCCGGAGGCAGACGATGTTGCAGGCCGCCAATGTGGTTCGTGGGCCCATTCCCCCGGCAGTCCGGCCCGCCAGCAGCTCCTCGCTGCTGCTCACGGAAAACCAGCAATGGATCGGCGGGCCGCCGCCACTGATGGACAAGCTCTCTCCGCGCGAGCGGGAGCTGGTGCTCAAGCAGGGCCGCCGCAAGGTGCTCAACCGCGGCCAGACGCTGTTCAGCCAGGGCGGCAGGCATGACGGCATCTGGCTGATCGAGAGCGGCCGCATCCGGGTGTTCTACACCTCGCCGCTCGGGCGCGAGATCACGCTCGCTTATTGGCATGTCGGCAATTTCGTCGGCGGGCCTGAAGTGTTCGAGGGCACCGTGCATCAATGGTCCGGCGTCGCGTCCAGCAATTGCAGCGTGGTGCATCTGCCCGGGAAGGCGTTGCGATCACTTGCCGCAGAGATCCCGAACCTCGCGATAGGTCTCATTGAAGGCCTCACCTTCAAGGGCAAGTGCTATTCGGCGCTGGCGCAGATGCTGGGAACGCGCTCGATCACGCAGCGGCTTGCGCACCTGTTGCTGCACCTCGTGGAGCTCTATGGCGTCGACGACGCCGACGGCACGGTGATCGCCGCAGCCTTCACTCACGCTGACATCGCCCACATGGTCGGCGCCACCCGGCAGTGGGTCACGATCAGCCTGAAGCGCATGCAGGAGAAGGGAATCGTGCTGACCAAGCGGTCGCAGATCGTGATCTGCCGGACCGACGTGCTGGAGGAGATGCGCGGTCACGCAGCTGACTAGACGAATTTGCGGCCAAGGCCGGTGCACAGGCAAGCGGCTTTATAGTGCAGGACTGCCCAAGGAGTATGCAATCAGAGTTTCCCGGCAACTAATCGACTGCAACGGCCACTCCGGATTTGCCCTGTCTGCGCCCTCACCCAATCATGGCAACCACAGCACATCCAACCGAATGAGGATGAGAATGGTCCGCCGTCTTCCCACGCTCTCGATCGCGATGTCGGTGACGTCGCTGGCGCTATTCGTCACGCAACCGGCCTCGGCGGAAACCGTCACGCTCGGCATCGGAACGCAGGACACCACGACCAACACGGTGACCGCCGGCGTCGTCATCCGCCAGTTGCGTCTCCTTGAGAAATACCTGCCGAAGGACGGAAAATACGCCAACATCAAGTTCGAGCTGGAGTGGCAGAATTTCACCTCCGGTCCACCCGTCACCAATGCGATGATGGCGAACAAGCTCCAGATCGGCATGATGGGCGACTATCCGCTGATCGTGAACGGCTTCACCTTCGAGAGCAATCCGGAGAGCAAGAGCCGGCTGATCGGCATTGCCGCCTATAGCCTGTCCGGCTCCGGCAATGGCCTCGTCGTCCACAAGGACTCGCCCTACTACGATCTCGCCGATCTCAAGGGTAAGCTCGTCAGCGTCCCCTTCGGCTCCGCTGCGCACGGCATGGTTCTGAAGGCGATGCAGGACCGTGGCTATGCATCCGACTTCTTCCAGCTCGTCAGCCAGAGCCCCGAGGTCGGCTCGACCAACCTCCAGGAGAAGAAGATCGACGCGCACGCCGACTTCGTGCCCTTCGCCGAGCTGCTGCCGTTCCGCGGCTTCGCGCGAAAGATCTTTGACGGCGTCGAGACGAACCTACCGACTTTCCACGGCATCGTCGTCCGCACCGACTTCGCCGAGAAGTATCCCGAGGTCGTCGTCGCCTACTTCAAGGCGCTGATCGCCGCCAACCAGTGGCTGCGCGAGGATCCGAAGCTTGCCGCGGAAAAGATCCAGCAGTGGACCGGCATCAACAAGGAAGTCGTCTACATCTTTCTCGGCCCCGGCGGCAACATGACCACCGATCCCTCGATCAAGCCGGCGCTGATCGATGCCGCAACCGCCGACGTCAAGGTGCTCCAGAACCTCGGTCGCATGAAGGAATTCGATCCAAGGAAGTGGGTCGACGACAGCTACGTCCGCAAGGCCTATGCCGAGATGACGCTCGACTATGACACGCAGGTTGCGAGCACCAGGAACTACGAGGTCTCCGGCGAGGATGCCTTCTGCAAGAAGCCGATCACCGACCCGCGCAAGGCCGGCGAGGTCTGGGTCGACGATGCCGGCATCATGCCCTTCTCGTCAGCCGGTTGCACGCTCGGCGCCTATGCCGACTACAAGGCCAAAGGCAAGAAGATCAACGTCGCTTACGTCTTCGATACGACCCGGGGTATCAAGCTGTTCGCCGACCAGGCCTTCTTCGCCGTCGGCAATGGCGATGTCGCGCCGTTCCTGCTGAAGAAGGACGCCGAAGCATACGCGGCCAAGATCAGCGGCAAGGTGCTCGGCTTCGAGGATGCCGTGAAGGCAGCGGTCGGCGGAGGCAAGACGTGAGCAGTCCCGCCCTCGTCAGACATCCCGAGTACAGCATGCCGGTAACAGCGATTGCAGAGGCGGGCCCCGCGCCCGCCGTCACGCCGCCCGCAACCCCGCCCTCCTTCGGCACGCTCGCGCTGCGCTGGTACCGGCTCAACCAGGGCCGGCTGCGCGCCACCGCGATCGGCATCGCCTCGCTGCTCGCCTTCCTTTTGGTCTGGCACCTGCTCACGACCTATCGCGTCGTGTTCTTCGTGCGCTTCACCAACGTGCCCTCGCCGCTCGCGGTCTACGCGAGCTTCAGTAAGGCGATCCACGATCCCAAGTTCCTGATGCATATCCTGCTCAGCTGCCGGCGCATCTTCATTGGCTTCTCGCTGGCGGCGATCATCGGCGTGCCGCTGGGCCTGATCATGGGCCGCTTCAAGCTGGTGCATGAGATCATCTTCCCCGTCGCGGAAGTGCTGCGGCCGATCCCGGCGATCGCCTGGGTGCCGATGGCGATCATGCTGTGGCCGACCAACGAGCAGAGCATCGTCTTCATCACTTTCCTGGGCTCGTTCTTCCCGATCCTGGTCAACACGCTGCACGGCATGTCGCTGGTCGACCCGGTGCTGGTGCGCGCGGCGCAATGTCTCGGCGCGCGCGAGCGCTCGATCTTCCGCGAAGTGTACTTTCCGGCCTCGCTGCCGCACATCTTCACCGGCCTCACCGTCGGCATGGGCGTCGCGTGGGTCTCGCTGATCGCCGCCGAGATGATCTCGGGCCAATACGGCATCGGCTATTTCACCTGGGAGGCCTATTCGCTGGTCCAATATGCCGACATCGCGCTCGGCATGATCGCAATCGGCGTGCTCGGTCTCGGATCGAGCCTGCTTATCAGGGGCGCGGGACAGTTGGTGATGCCGTGGAGGTCGACATGAGCGAGGTGCTTGCGAACACGTCGAAGGGCCACATCGAGGTCAGGAACTTCTCCCTCGCCTACGAGACGATCGAGGGACCCGTTCAGGCCGTCACGGATACGCAGATCCATGTGAGGCCCGGCGAGTTCGTTTCGATCGTCGGCCCCTCCGGCTGCGGAAAATCGACGCTGCTCAACGC
Source organism: Bradyrhizobium sp. RP6 (assembly GCF_003837805.1). GTDB lineage: Bacteria > Pseudomonadota > Alphaproteobacteria > Rhizobiales > Xanthobacteraceae > Bradyrhizobium. The sequence continues at coordinate 29,823 of NZ_RQIT01000012.1, forward strand.
GGTCGCAGGCTTCCTCAAGCCGACAACGGGCATCGTCACCGTCGATGGCGAGCGCGTCAATGGCCCCAGCGCCGAGCGCGGCATGGTGTTCCAGCAGTATTCGCTGTTCCCCTGGAAGACGGTGCGGGAGAACGTCGAGTTCGGCCTGAAGATGCGCGGCATGCCACGCTCGCAGCGCGAACGCGCCGCGCGCACGCTGCTGGGGCTCGCGGGGCTCGAGGCGTTCGAGAAGCACTATCCGGAAAAGCTGTCCGGCGGCATGAAGCAGCGCGTCGGCATCGTCCGTGCGCTCGCCACGGGACCGAAGGTCCTGCTGCTGGATGAGCCCTTCGGCGCGCTCGACGCGCAGACCCGCGTCATCATGCAGCAGATCCTCACCAACATGTGGCAGCGGCTGAAGATCTCGGTGCTGTTCGTCACCCACGATATCGACGAGGCGATCTTCCTCTCCGACCGCGTCTATTGCATGACCGCGCGGCCCGGCTCGATAAAGGCGGAGATCCCGATCCCGCTGGAGCGGCCGCGGCAGCAATCGATGATGATGTCGTCGGAGTTCCTGGCGCTTCGCCGCGGTCTGATGTCGCTGATCCGCGAGGAGAGCCTGAAGGCGATGGGCGGCGAGATCAACGACATGGGCATGCAGGGCCTGAACATCGAACTGCACGGGCATTCGCTCGCGGACGTGATCTAGAGCATGATCCGGAAAAGCGTGCAGCGGTTTTCCGGAAAGATCATGCTCAAACAATAACCTAAAGCGCGATGACGATTCACCCTAATCGCTTTAGGCGCCGCCGACACACTTGATTTCGCAGGGCAGGCGAAGCGACGCGTGCCCACCATCCTCACCACGAATGTGGATCCACGGTGGGCACGACGCATTGGCGCCTTTGCCCACCGTAGGACTATCTTGTTCCAATCACTTAAACCAATGCACCAGCGCGAGGCTGATGCCGAGCAGCAGCAGCAGCGAGAGCGTGACGGCTGCGGTCACCCTGCCTCCGACATTCGCGAGCACGCGGACGTCGACGCCTAGGCCGAGTGCGGCCATCGACACCACGGTGAGAAAACCGGTGATCTTCGTCACGGGGCCGACCACCATCGCCGGCACGATCTCGAGCGAGCGCAAGGTCGCCAGCGCGAGAAAACCGAGGATGAACCACGGAACCAGGCGGAAAAAGCCGACATTGGTCTTCTTGGCATCGCTCTGCCAGCGCGAGGCAATGAGGGAAAGGCCGACAACGACGGGCCCGAGCATCAGGACGCGCATCAGCTTGACGAGCGTGCCGATCTGGGTCGAGACGAGACCGGCCGGCACGGTTGCGGCCAGCACCTGCGGCACCGCATAGACCGTAAGGCCCGCGAGGATGCCGTATTGCGTGGCCGACAATTGCAGCAGCGGGATCAGGAGCGGCAGGCCGAGCACCATCATCACGCCGAGGATGGCGGTGAAGGAGATCGAGGATGCGATCTCCTCGTTGTTTGCGCCGATGATCGGCGCCACGGCAGCGATCGCCGAATTGCCGCAAATCGAGTTGCCGCAGGCGATCAGGATCGACAGGCGTGTCGACAGACCCAACAGACGGCTGAGGCCGAAGGAGACACATAGCGCGATCACGACGACGGCCGCGATCGAGACGAGGAGCGCGATGCCCGAGGCGGCGATCGCGGCAAAGCTGATCGAGGCTCCCAGCAGCATGACCGCGACCTCGAGCAGCTGTTTTGCGCTGAAGGCGATCCCGGCCTGCCACCGGGGCGCCGGCTTCCAGAAGCTGCGGAGCGCCATGCCGAGCAGGATCGCCATGACGAGTGCTTCGACATAGGGATGCTCGAACATACCCAGTTCGGCGCGCTCCAGTAGGGCGGAGACGCCGGCGATCAGAACGCAAAGGAGAATGCCGGGAATCAGCGCCGCAATGCGGCTTGCGGCTGTGGCCGGCTTGGCGTCGGCCGGGCTGGATGCTTGATTCTGCGACACAAATTTCTCCCTGAGGAGAAGGATTTATACGCAGCGCGGCCCGGGAGGGAAATAAGTTTTCGACATATCAGGCCCCGAGGGAGGTTCTATCCTCAGCCCGGACAACCAGCCTCAGAAGATCAGGCTCTTGGCGAGGGAAGCGACGCGGCTGAAGCCGTCATAGACGCCGGGCTCGAAGAAGGCGGCGCGGGCAAGCACGATCCCCGCAACCAGCGACCAGAACAGCCCGGTGCCGGCGCGCAGCAAAAGCTTCGACGTACGCGACCGCGGCTGCGTGTCCGTCGCGGACACCAATTGCTCGCCGAAGGGTTCAAATCCGGTACGTTCCATGGCTCTGGCCAATCCATCAAATTCTGATGGGAATGTCGTCGTTTCGGCCCCAAACGGCAATGGAAGCGATTGGCGTTTTTGTCCTCTCGAAGGAAAACTCCTTCCGTCCGACAAGCTCAGGACAATAGTTTTCTTCTTCCGGCCTGTTTGGACACCGGCACCCGACTTACAGGGCCAGATAGCGGCGGCGGATCGCCTCGTTGGCCTTCAACTCGTCAATTCCGGCGGCGTAGACGATCTGGCCCTTGTCGATGACGGTAGCGTGACTCGCCAGCCCCAGGCAGAAATGCATGTTCTGCTCGGCGATCAGCACGGTCGATCCGAGCTGCCGGAGTTGTCGCAACAGTTCGCCGATCCGCTGTACGATGATTGGCGCGAGGCCCTCGCTCGGCTCGTCCAGCAGCAGCAGCGCCGGATTGCCCATCAGCGTGCGCGCGATCGCCAGCATCTGCTGCTCGCCGCCCGAGAGGCGCCCGGCAATGCGATCACGCAGCGGTTCCAGGAGCGGAAAGACGTCGTAGATGCGCTTGATCGGCCATTCGTCCTGGCCGTCCGGCCCCTTCTTTCTCCCGATGACCAGATTGTCTTCGACCGTGTGCTCCGGAAAGATCTGGCGGTCCTCCGGCACGAAGCCGAGGCCGGCGCGCGCGATGGTGTGCGGCTTGAGGCCGGATATCACCGTTCCGCGCAGGCTCACCCTGCCCCGTCGCGGCGGCGCCAGTCCCATGATCGCCTTCATCGTCGTCGACTTGCCCGCGCCGTTGCGGCCGAGCAGCGCCATCGTCTCGCCTTGCCGCACGGAGAGACCAACGCCGAACAGGATCTGGCTGGTGCCGTAATAGACGTCGAGATCGGCGACTTCGATGACGGCGGTGCTCATGCGGCGGCTCCCGCATACTCGGTGCCGAGATAGGCGTCGATCACGGCGCTGTCGTTGCGGATCTCGTCGGGTGTGCCGGTCGCGAGGATTCGACCGTAGCACAGCACGACGATCTTGGGCGCGATCTTGAACACGATGTCCATGTCGTGCTCGATGAAGACGACCGTGATCTTCTGGGTCTCCCAGAGCTCGCGCACCTTGTCGATCATGCGCCAGCGCTCCTCCGGTCCCATCCCGGCGGTCGGCTCGTCCAGCAGCAGCACCTTCGGTTCGAGCACGAGCGCCAAGGCGATGTCGAGCAGCTTCTGATCACCGTGCGACAGGATCGCGGCCGTGCGATGGCGTTTGCTCGCCAGCCCCAAGAGCTCCATCACGTGCTCGGCGCGGTCGCGCGTCTCGGGCAGAGGAAAGCGCTTGTGCAACACCGCGGAGGTCCGCTGGTCGGCGCTGACGGCCGCGAGCATGGTTTCCTGCACCGTCAGCGACTTGAAAATGCTGGCGACCTGGAAAGCGCGGCCGATACCGTGGCGCACGATCTCCGGCGGCGAGCGGCCGGCGAGATCGATGCCGTCGAGCAGAACCTGGCCGGAGTCCGGCTTCAAGGCACCAGTGATCAGATTGAAGAACGTGCTCTTGCCTGCGCCGTTCGGCCCGATCACGGCAGTGAGCGAGCCGTCGGGAAAATCGAGCGAGACGTCGTTGGTGGCCTTCACGCCGCCGAAGGATTTTGCGAGGTTGCGGATCTCAAGCATGGTGCGCCTCGCGCCGTGGTCCGGCACCGTCATTCCGGGATGGTCCGTCAGGACCAGACCCGGAATCTCGAGATGCCGGGTTCGCACTTCGTGCGCCCCGGAATGACTGCCCGATAGGTCCATCGCACATCGCTAGCGCTCCTCGCCCGTCTCGCGCCGATGCGCGTACCATTCGGCGACGAAATCCAGGAGGCCCTTGCGCAAACCGAGCGCGAAAAACAGGATGACGACCCCAAGCACGATGCCGTGGTATTCGGTGAACCGCGTGACAGTATCGTTGAGCAGCAGCAGCAGCACGGTGCCGACCATCGGACCAAGAAAAGTGGAGACGCCGCCGAGCATGTTGATGAAGATACCCTCCCCCGAGATCGTCCAATAGGCGAACTCCGGATAGGCGCCGGACACGAACAGCGCCATCACCATGCCGCCCATCGACGCGAACAGCGCGGCCAGCACGAACACCGTGAGCTTGGCGCGCCAGACGTCGATGCCGAGAAAGCTCGCGCGCGCGGCGTTGTCGCGGATCATGCGCAGCGTGTAGCCGAACGGCGATTGTGCGATCTGGCGCATCGCGAGCAAGCCAACGATGAGCAGCGCACAGCTCGTGACATAGAGATGGACATGATTGGACAGATCGATGCCGAGAAAGACGGGCCGCGGGATGCCGCCGCGCAGGCCCTGATCGCCGCCGGTGAACGAGGCCCAGGACAGGATGGTCGAGTGGATCAGCATCTGGAACGCGAGCGTGACGAAGGCGAAGTAAATCTCCTTCAGCCGCACGCAGATCGCACCGATGATTGCCGCAAAGACCGCCGTGATGGCCAATGTCGCGACGAAAGCCGCCGGAATCGGCAGGCCGAGCTTCTGCATGATCAGGCCGAAGCTGTAGGCACCAAGGCCGAAGAACATGCCGTGCCCGAACGAGGTCAGGCCGGTGTAACCGACCAGGAGGTTAAGCGAGGTCGCGAACAGACCATAGGCGGAGCAGCGGATGACGAAATCGAGCAGCGCCTTGCTGCCGGTGAACAATGGCAGGCTCGCCAGCACGGCAAAGGCGATCAGCGCAATCAGCACGTCGCGGTAGCGCTGCAGCACGGCGCCGCTTCGCACCGGCACCAGCGCTTGCGCGCGTCCGGCCTCGAGTTCGGTCATGCCGCCTCCTTGCCGAACAGGCCCGTGGGCTTTGAGACCAGCACGAACACCATGAACAGATACATCAGACCTTCCGTGAACAGGGGAAACCCGAGCGAGCCGAAGGAACGGATCAGGCCGAGCAGCAACGCCCCGATCAGCGCCCCCAGGATCGAGCCCATGCCGCCGATCACCGTGACGATGAAGGACTCGATCAGCACCGAGAACCCCATGCCGGGCGTGAGCGAGCGCACTGGCGCGGCCAGCGCCCCGGCAAGGCCCGCCAGCATGCCGCCAAGCGCAAACACCCCGCCATAGATCATGCCGGTGTTGATCCCGAGCGCGGACACCATGCCGGGGTTATGTGCGGCTGCGCGGATCACCTTGCCGATGCGGCTGCGCGACAGGCCGATGCCGAGCACGATGGCGGCGAGAAGCGCGACACCGATCAGCAGCAGATAGTAAGGCGGCACCACGCCTCCGGCGATGAACAGCGGCATCACCTGGAAGGCCGCCGGCATGCCCATCGCCTTGAACTCGGGTCCCCAGATCATGCGCACGACATCGTCGAAGATCAGCACGAAGGCGTAGCAGACGAGGACCTGCATCAAGACGTCCGCGCCGTAGACACGGCTCATGAAGACGCGCTCGAAGATCAGGCCGAGAATGGCGGTACCGGCCGCACCAGCCAGCATCGCCAGCGCGAAGCTGCCGGTGAGCTGATAGGCCGTCATCGCGAAATAGGCGCCGAACATGTAGAAGGCGCCGTGGCTGAAATTGACCACCTTGAGCACGCCGAAGATCAGGGTCAGTCCGACCGCGACGAGAAACAGAAGCATGCCGATGATGAGGCCGCTGGTGGTTTGCGTCACCAGGCATGCGGAGCTGGAGAGACAGCCGGCAAGCGCATCGATGTCCACGGGAGCACTTTCATTGCGACGCGCCCGACACGGCGCGGAAAACGAAACAACGGCGGAGACGGTTGCCCATCCCCGCCGCGCGCGTGATCAGGTGTAGCCCTTGCTCTTCTTCCACTCAGCTTCCAGCTCGAAGATGGTCTTCCAGTCGCCGGCCTTGACCTCGGGCACGTACGGCTCCTGTGGGATCGTCGTGCCCCAGCCGATGGCGTAGCCGACCAGGGTGTGATCGTCGCCGCGCATGGTCACGGTGCCGTCGGCGCCGAACGGGCACTTGATGGTGAGGCCCTTGAGGGCCTCGGCGATCTTCTTGCCGTCGGCGGAGTTCGACTTCTTCGCGGCCTCGGCGAGGAACATCACCGCAGTCGCGTTCTGCCACGACCAGTTGGTCGGATACTCGTTGTACTTGGCCCTGTAGGCATCGCCCCAGGCGGCGTTCTCCGGCGTGGTCGGGAAGGTCTTGATGTAGCGGTTGCCGGAGTGGATGCCCTTGGGCAGGTTCTTCACGACGGTGAGCGCGGTGTAGTCGGCCATATTGACCGCGAACACCTCCATCTGGCTGAACATCGCGTAGATGTTGGCCTGGTCGATGTAAGAGGTGAGATCACCGCCCCATAGGCAGGAGTACAGCGCCTGCGGCTTCGCCTGGAGTATCTTCGTCACCACCTCGGTGTAGTCGGGCTGGAACAGCTTTGGCCAGGACTCGCTGATGATCTCCACATCGGGCGCGAAACGCTTCAGGTAGAGGGTAAACTCACCTGTGGTGTCGCGGCCGTAGGCGTAGTCCGGCGAGCACGTCGCCCATTTCTTCAGGCCCTTGGCCTTGGCGATCGAGGCGGCGTAGCTGCCGCCGACGATGGAATCGTGGATTCCCTGGCGCACGCAGCGGAACGCGTTCGGAATGTGCTGCTTGGGATCGGCGGTGAGCGAGGACGCTTCCGAGCAGGTGTGGATGCAGAGCACGCCGAGATCGCGCGCGACTTCGTGCACTGCGAACGATCCGGACGACGCCTCGCCGTCGAGCAGCAGCTCGCAGCCGTCGGTGTTGACGAGCTCGCGCGCGACGCGGGCTGCTTCCTGCGGCTGGCCCTTGGAGTCGCGGATCACCATCTCGATCTGCCGGCCGGCGAGCCCGCCGGCGGCGTTGACCTTCTCGACTTCGAGCATCACCGCATTGCGCGAGGACGTGCCGAGCTGCGCGACGCGCCCCGACAGGATCGTCGGCATTCCGATCTTGATGGTCTTGGCTTGCGCACGCGCCACCCAGGGCGCGGCAACACTCATCGCACCGGCGCCCATCAGCGCCAGTGTTGAACGGCGGCTGATGCCCGGCGTGCGGGTCCTCGTCATTTTCCCCTCCCTCTTTCGGGTCGGCGTTTCCTGATCCCTGTCGGAGATCGTCTCGTCTCCGTGTCTGGAAGGATTTCAGAGGTAGGGGGGTGACGTCAAGCCAAAGATGAATTACGAGTCAGAATTCATCAGAGCAGGAAACGAGGCCGGCAATTGGCCCGAAACCAGCGCAAATGATCAATCTGTCGAGCTTCATCGCCTTTCATGCCCGACGCACGCCGGAGCGACCCGCGCTGAAATATCGCGGCGAGGAGATCTCCTACGCGGCCCTTGATGCACGCGTCCGCAAGGTCGCCGGTTGGCTCGCCGCGCAGGGCATCGGCCCTGGCGATGTCGTCGCCGTCTTGATGAAGAACAGCGCGGCGTTCCTGGAGCTGGTGTTTGCCACGAGTCATCTCGGCGCAGTCTTCCTGCCGATCAACTTCCGCCTCTCGCGCGATGAGGTCGGCTACATCGTCGGCAATGCCGGAGCGGGCCTGCTGATCGTCGATGAGGAACTGGCGGCGAATGCCGCGGGCGCGAAGATTGTCGTGCTCGATGAAGCCGCGCAGCACAGCGTCATGCGTCGCGCGAGCGACGCTGCACCCGCGCCGCTGCATCCGCGCCAGCCATCTGACTTGATGCGGCTGATGTACACCTCGGGCACGACCGATCGGCCCAAGGGCGTGATGCTCTCTTACGACAATTTCTACTGGAAGTCCGCCGACCAGACGATCGCGCTCGGCCTCGGTGCCGAGACGCGGCTTCTCGTCGTCGGCCCGCTCTATCACGTCGGCGCGCTCGATCTGCCGGGCATCGCCGTGCTCTGGCATGGCGGCTTCATCCGCATCGAACGCAATTTCGAGCCGGAGACGGCGCTCGCGGCGATCGCGGAAGACAAGCTCAACGCCGCCTGGTTCGCGCCTGTCATGACCAGTGCGATGCTCACCTGCCCGACGCGTGACCGTTACGACGTCTCCAGCCTGACATGGGCGATCGGCGGCGGCGAGAAGACGCCGGAAGCGCGCATCCGCGCCTTCTCCGAATACTTCCGCAGCGCGCGCTACATCGACGCCTACGGCCTCACCGAGACCGTCGGCGGCGACACCTTTATGGAAGCCGGCCGCGAGATCGAGAAGATCGGCTCCACCGGCCGCGCCATTGCCCATGTCGAGATCGAGATCCGCGACGAGGATGGCAAGGTACTGCCGCCGAACGTCAACGGCGAGATCTGCCTGCGCGGGCCGAAGATCACGCGCGGCTATTGGAAGGATCCGGAGAAGACGGCCTCTGCCTTCTTCGGCGACTGGTTCCGCAGCGGCGACGTCGGCTATCTCGACGACGAGGGCTTTCTGTACCTGACCGACCGCAAGAAGGACATGATCATCTCCGGCGGCGAGAACATCGCCTCCTCCGAGGTCGAGCGCGTCATCTACGATCTGCCCGAGGTGCGCGAGGTCGCCGTGATCGGCCTGCGCGATGCGCGCTGGGGCGAGCGGCCGGTCGCCATCGTCGTGCTGGCTGACGGCGCCAGCCTCGACCTCCCTGCCCTCACCGAACATTGCCGTGCGCGGCTGGCGAGCTTCAAGGTGCCGAAACAGCTCATCGTCCGCGACAGCCTGCCGCGCAATCCAAGCGGCAAGATCCTCAAGCGCGTGCTACGCGCCGAGCTGGAGACGTCTGAATGACGCAAGTGAACGCCAAGGTGACAAAGCTCAACCGAATCGAGCGCAACGCCTGGACCAAGCAGAAAATCTTCGAGGCCGCCACCAAGGTCGTGGGCAGATACGGCTATGCCGAAGCCTCGGTCGCCCGCATCACCGAACAGGCCGGCGTCGCGCAGGGCACCTTCTACAATCATTTCGAGAACCGCCAGGAATTGCTCGACCAGCTCCTGCCCAAGATCGGCCTCGACATGGTCGAGTTCATCCGCGGTCGCACCGGCACCGCGGATGCGGCACGGCAGGAGATCGCGCGGTTCTCCGCCTTCTTCGACTTCATCCGCGAGGTGCCGGAATTCTTGCGCATCCTCAACGAGGCCGAGTTCTTTGCGCCAGTTGGCTATCAGAAGCATCTCGACAACATTTCGGTCGCCTATGTCCGCATCCTGCGCCGGGCTCGTCTTGCAGGCGCGATCGAGGATTACAGCGATGAGGAATTCGAGGCGATCGTCCACATGCTGATGGGTGCGCGCGGCTATCTCAGCCGCCGCTATTCCTATTCGGAAAACGGCGTCACCGCCGTGCCCGACCACGTCGTCTCCGCCTATCGCAAGCTGATGACGCGCGGCCTCTTCACTGCCTTCGGAGATCAGGACACGCCATGAACATCGAATCTCCGCACAAGCCGCTCGACCTCGCCTCGGCCATCGCCGAGGGCGATATCCGCTGCCTGCTGATGGTGCTGGTGCACATGAGCGGCGACGAGAAGTGGCTCGAACCGCCCTATCTGCCGAAGCGGGATATTCGCCTCATCCCCGATCCCGAGGCCGGAGTGCCGCGCGACATCCAGGACGAGATCCGCGCCGCCGTGGTCAAGCTCTTCGCCGACGGCACACCGAAGCCCGTGATCACCGACCCCGGCGAGGAATTGCTGCTGAGGATGATGCGCGCCTGCCTCGGCGAGAACGTCGCGCCGGAATATGCGCCCCTGATGCGCGAGGAGATGGGCTTTGTGGCCCGCGAGGCACGCTGGACGACGCGCCCTTCCGACAAAAAGCTTGCGGACCAGCACGTGCTGATCGTCGGCGCCGGCGTGTGTGCCATCGCGCTCGGCGTGGCGCTCGGCCATCTCGGCATCCCCTACACCATCGTCGAGAAGAACGAAGAACTCGGCGGCACCTGGTGGATCAATCGCTATCCCGGCTGCGGCGTCGATACGCCGAACCACTCCTATTCCTATTCGTTCGGATCGCGCAATGCCTGGACGCGCTACTTCTGCCAGCGCGAGGAGCTGCTCGGGTATTTGCTGAAGGTCGCCGATGAATACGGCATCCGCAAGCATCTGCGCGTCAACACCGAGCTGACCTCGTCGCGCTGGGACGAAGGCAGGCGGCGCTGGATCTCCACGCTCAAAACGAAGAATGGCGAAGAGACCTTCGAATCGACGGCGCTTGTCTCGGCCATCGGCCAGCTCAACGATCCCTCACGCGCCCGCTTCAAAGGCGAGGACAGCTTCAAGGGAATGATCCTGCATTCGGCATTGTGGTCCGATGACATCGACGTCGAGGGCAAGCACGTCGCCGTGATCGGCACCGGTGCCACTTCGATGCAGCTCGTGCCGGCGATCGCCGGCCGCGCAGCCTCGGTCACGGTCTACCAGCGCAGCGCGCAATGGGCTCGGCCCGTGAAGGGCTATGCCGACCCGATCAGCGAGGGCGCGCGCTGGCTGCTGGCGCATCTGCCGTTCTATGTGCAGTGGTATCGCTTCAACATGTTCTGGCGCTACGGCGATGGCCTCCTGCCCTTCCTGCGCAAGGACCCGGCCTGGCCGCATCCCGAGCGCGCCGTCAACAAGGGCAACGACCGGCACCGCCAGGAGCTGACGGACTTCATCCTGTCGGAGCTGCAGGGACGCCCCGACCTGATCGAGAAATGCGTGCCGGCCTATCCGCCCTATGGCAAGCGCATCCTGCTCGACAACAATTGGTTCAAGACTTTGAGGCGAGACAACGTCGAGCTCGTCACCGACGCGGTCGATCATTTCGATCAAGGCGGCATTGTCACCGCAGACGGCAGACACCGGCCCGCCGACATCATCGTGGTGGCAACCGGCTTCAAGGTCACGGAGATGGCCGCGCGTCTCAACATTTGCGGACGCGACGGCAAGGATTTGCGTCAAGCCTGGGCCAACGACAATCCGACCGCGTTCCTTGGCCTCACCGTGCCGGGCTTTCCAAACTTCTTCTGCATGCTCGGCCCGAACTCAGGACCGGCCCATGGCGGCAGCGTCATCTTCCAGTCGGAATGCCAGAGCCGCTACATCTCGGCATGTCTCGTCGACATGATCGAACGGGACATCGCAACGATCGATGTCCGCCAGGACGTGCTCGACGAGTACGTCCGCAAGGTCGATGCCGAGCACGAGGCGATGATCTGGACCCATCCGGGCATGAGCACCTACTACCGCAACAGCAGTGGCCGCGTGTTCTCGGCGATGCCGTGGCGCTTCGTCGATTACTGGCGCATGACGCATGATCCGGATCTGCGGCAGTACAGGCTGACGAAGGTGTGAAGCAATCTGTCAGCACTGACTGTGAATGACGGAAGGCCCTTAAGCCGCAAGCCCGCTCTCCACCGGGGCGAACTCCATTCCGAGGCTCTCTGCCACCGCCTTGTTCGTGATCCGGCCGCGATGCACGTTCAGGCCGTTACGCAAATGCGGGTTCTCCAGCACCGCCGCAAACCCCTTGTTCGCGAGCATCAGTCCGAACGGCAGCGTCGCATTGTTCAGGGCCTGACTTGAGGTCACCGGCACCGCGCCCGGCATGTTGGCGACGCAATAATGCACAACGCCGTCGACCTCGTAGGTTGGCTCGGCGTGCGTGGTCGGATGAGAGGTCTCGAAGCAACCGCCTTGGTCGATCGCGACGTCGACCAGCACGGCCTCTGGCCGCATCGATTTCAGCATGGCGCGCGTGACGAGCTTGGGCGCACTGGCGCCCGGCACCAGCACTGCACCGATCACGACGTCGGCGGCGAACACCTCGTCCTCGACCGACTCGATGGTCGAGAACCGCGTGCGTATGCGTCCGGCAAAGAGATCGTCCAGTTGGCGCAAGCGCGGAATCGAGCGGTCGATCACGGTGACTTCCGCACCGAGGCCGGCCGCCATGCGCGCAGCCTGGGTTCCGACCACCCCGCCACCGAGCACGACGACGCGCGCCGGCTGCACGCCCGGCACGCCGCCCAGGAGCAAGCCGCGGCCGCCGGCGGAGCGCTTGAGCGCGGCGCCGGCGGCCTCGATGGCGAGGCGGCCGGCGACTTCGCTCATCGGCGCGAGCAGCGGGAGGTGACCGCTCGCGTCCGTGACGGTTTCATAGGCGATCGCCGTGCAGCCGGAGTCGATCAGGCCCTTGGCCTGCTCCGGATCCGGCGCAAGATGAAGATAAGTGAACAGGATCTGACTTTCGCGGAGCTGAGTCCATTCGCTCTTCTGCGGCTCCTTGACCTTCACGATCATCTCGGACCTGGCGAAGATCTCGCGGGCGGTCTCGGCAATGGACGCCCCTGCCCGCCGATACACCTCGTCGGACGCGCCGATGCCACTTCCGGCGCCGGTCTCGACCGTCACCTGGTGCCCGGCGGCGACATACTCGCGGACGGCGCCCGGGGTGAGCCCGACGCGATATTCCTGCACCTTGATCTCCTTGGGCACACCGACGCGCATCCCGAGGTCCTTTGCCAACACACTGATTCCGCTCATTCATCGTAGCGACGGCGCCCGTTTGGTTTCGGGCAAATATCCGCTAGGTTCGGCACGCGCGCGCCGGTTTCCGGCGCAAAAGTGCCCTTTCACGCTGGAAACCAAACCTTGGCCCTCGACCGGAAAGACCTCGCGATCCTCGCGGAACTCACGACCAATGCGCGAGCCAGCCACACCGAGCTTGCCAACAAGATCGGCTTGTCGAGCACGGCGCTGGCGCGGCGGCAGAAGGCGCTGGAGGATGACGGCTACATCCAGGCCTACCAGGCCGCGCTCGACCTCGCCCAGTTCGGCCTCACCACCACTGTGCTGGTTCGCATCGCATTGGAGAGCCAGAGCGACGATGCGCTGAAGGCTTTCGAGGCGGAGGTGGTGAAATGCCCCTCGGTCGTGCGCTGCTTCCTGATGTCGGGCACCGACGACTACATCCTGATCGTGCTCGCCCGCGACATCCAGGATTTCGAGCGCATCCACCGTACCGAGCTGTCCCGCCTGCCCCGCGTCGCGCGGGTGCAATCGAGCTTCGCGCTACGCGAGATCGTCAACCGCGCGGTGCCGACCGTAGTGTTCGGCGAGACGAAGCGCTGACCTCGTCTGTCCGACCGAAGGAATCGGTCGGGAACCAAGCAAGCCGTCATCCGTTGGGCGCTATCGGCCAGCGGCGGCAACGCATTCTCGCGTCACTTCCCAATCTGCCCAGCTCGGCCCCTTCCGCAGGGAATAGAAGATGGCCGACATTACGATCCCCGAACGCATTCCGATCAACCTTGTCGTCAATGGCGAAAGGCGCGCGCTCGAGCTCACGCCGTGGACCACGCTTCTGGATGCGCTGCGAGACCGCCTGGAGTTGACCGGCACCAAGAAAGGCTGCGATCACGGCCAATGCGGCGCCTGCACCGTGCTGGTCAACGGAAGACGGGTCAATTCCTGCCTGACCCTCGCCGTCATGAAGGATGGCGCCGAGATCACGACGATCGAAGGCCTTGCCAAGGACGGCGCGCTGCATCCCCTGCAACAGGCCTTCATCGACCATGACGCCTTTCAGTGCGGCTATTGCACGCCGGGTCAGATTTGCTCGGCGGCCGGCCTGCTGGCCGAAGGTCGTGCGCGGGATGCCGACGAAATCCGGGAGCTGATGAGCGGAAATCTCTGCCGCTGCGGCGCCTATCCCAACATCGTGGCTGCGATCGAGCAGGCAATGAGCCGGTCATGAACAACTTCCAGTATTCCCGCGCGAGCGAAGTCGCCGACGCCCTCCGCCTGCTCGACGCCGATCCCGGCGCGAAGTTGATCGCCGGCGGCACCAACCTGATCGACCTGATGAAGGAGAACGTCGAACGGCCCTCCCGGCTGATCGACATTTCCCGCCTGCCGCTCCGCGACATCGAGGAGACTGCCGACGGCGGTCTGCGCATCGGCGCCTTGGTGCCCAATTCCGACCTCGCCTACCATCCGCTGATCGAGCAGCGCTATCCTCTGCTTGCCAGCGCCATTCTGGCCGGCGCCTCCGCCCAACTGCGCAACATGGCCTCGGTCGGCGGCAACCTGATGCAACGAACGCGCTGCGCCTACTTCTATGACACGACCACGCCTTGCAACAAGCGAAGTCCCGGTATGGGTTGCTCGGCCCTCGATGGCCTCAACCGGAACCATGCAATCCTCGGCACCAGCACGTCCTGCATCGCGACCAATCCCTCCGACATGAGCGTGGCGCTGGCGGCACTCGGTGCGCTCGTCCACATTGCAGGCCGCACCGGCAAGCGTACCATCGCGCTGACGGATTTCCATCGGCTTCCTGACGACAAGCCTCACCTCGATACGAATCTCGGCAGCGGCGAGATCATCACCGCAATCGAGCTGCCGCCGCAGCGTTTTGCGCGGAACTACAGGTATCTGAAGATCCGCGACCGGCTGTCCTACGCCTTCGCCCTGGTCTCGGTCGCAGCCGCGGTCGAGCTGGAGGGTAACGCGATCAGCGAAGCCCGCCTTGCGCTTGGAGGCGTGGCTCACAAGCCGTGGCGAACCCCCGAAGCCGAAGCGGCATTGCGCGGCCAGGCGGCAACACCTGATCATTTCGGGCGCGCCGCCGACCTGCTGCTGCAGGGAGCAACCGCTCGCTCGCACAACGGATTCAAGATCGAGCTCGCGCGCCGAGCGGTCGTGCGGGCGCTGATCCAGGCCACAAGCACCACACCGCAATCCCAAGCTCGCAAGAAGATCGCATGAGGGCCCGATGAACGCCTATGTCGGAACACCAACGTCGCGCGTCGACGGCCGGGCCAAGGTCACTGGAGCCGCGAAATATGCCGGCGAGTTCAGCGCTGAGGGCCTGGTCCATGGTTTCGTGGTGGAGGCCACCATACCGCGCGGTCGTATCGTGCGGCTCGACACCAGCGAGGCGCTGAAGGTGGCCGGAGTGCTCGACGTGCTCACGCACGCCAATCGTCCTTCCCTCGCCGACAAGGACGAGGCTTGGAAGGACGAGGTGGCCCCGGAGGGTTCGCCGTTCCGGCCGCTATATGACGACTTGATCAAGTTCAACGGGCAGCCGATTGCTCTCGTTGTTGCCGAAGAATGGGAGACCGCGAAGTTCGCCGCAACGCTGGTGCGGATCGACTACGAGCAGGATGGCTTCGCAACCGATCTCGAGGCCGGGCGCGGCAGTGCCCGTGAGATGGATAAGCCGCACAAGCCCCGCGGCGACGCCAAAGCAGCACTTGCGGCCGCCACCCTGCGGCACGAGGCGGACTACCTCGTTCCGACCGAGCATCACAATCCGATGGAGCTCTATGCGACGACGACGGTCTGGGAAGGCGACGGCAAGCTCACGGTCTACGACAAGACCCAAGGCGTCCAGAACGTTCAAAAGTTCCTCTGCGGTGTGTTCGACAAGAAGCCGGAGGAGATCCGCGTGCTTTCGCCCTATGTCGGCGGCGCATTCGGCTCCGGCCTGCGACCGCAATACCAGGTTGTGCTGGCGACGCTGGCCGCCCTCGCACTCAAGCGCTCCGTCCGCGTCGTGCTGACACGGCGGCAGATGTATGGGCTGGGCTATCGCCCGATGACCATCGAGCATGTCGCGCTCGGGGCAGGGCCCGACGGCACGCTTGATGCCGTCAGCCACGAAGCCATTGCCGTTACCTCACGCTACGAGGATTTTTCACGCAATGACACCGGCTGGGCCGAGCAGCTTTACAAGAGCCCGAACAGCCACTCTTCCCACAAGCTGATCGACCTCGACGTCTCGACGCCCTGCGACATGCGCGCGCCGGGCGCGGCTTCGGGCGTCTGCGCGCTCGAGTGCGCCATGGACGAACTGGCCGTCGCGCTGAAGCTCGATCCGGTCGAACTGCGCCTGAAGTGCTACTCGGATCGCGATCAGAGCGAAGGCCTCCCCTACACCAGCAAGCAGTTGCGCGAATGCTACGCGCGCGGCGCGGAAGCCTTCGGCTGGGCCCGGCGCAATCCCGCGCCGCGCTCCATGCGCGACGGCAAGGAACTGGTCGGCTGGGGCATGGCGACAGGGGTGTGGGAAGCGCTGCAGATGCCGGTCGCCGTCCGCATCGTCCTGACGGCCAACGGCCATGCCGAGGTCTCCTGCGCCGCGTCCGATATCGGCACCGGCACGTACACCATTGTGGCGCAAGTCGCGGCCGATGCTCTCGGGCTGCCGATCGAGAACATCAGCGTCAGGCTCGCCGATTCGACCTTGCCGCAAGCCCCCGTCGAGGGCGGCTCCTGGATGGCGGCGTCCAGCGCGCATGCCGTGCTGGGAGCGGCCGAAGACATTCGCCAGGAGCTCGCACGTCTTGCAAAGGCCATACCGGGCTCGCCGCTTGCTAACGACGCCGCCGACGTGCTCCTGATCGACGGGATGATCGCCAGCGAGGGCAAGAACGGGGCTGCCGTCTCGATTGCGGATGTCATGCGCCACAGCAAGCTCGAGCGGATCGAAAAGGAGAAGCTCAACCAGTTCGCGGAGGACAAATCGCATGCGCGCAACACGCATTCGGCGGTTTTCGCAGAGGTGAAGGTCGATGAAGAGCTGGGTGTCATCCGCGTCACGCGGGTCGTGAGTGCAGTCGCGGCAGGGCGCATCCTGAACACCAAGACGGGCCGCAGTCAGATCATGGGCAGCGTGGTCTGGGGGATCGGAATGGCGCTGCACGAGGAGACAGTGATGGATCACCGCTTCGGCCGCATCATGAATGCGAACATCGCCGAGTACCACATTCCCGTGAACGCCGACATTCACGACATAGACGTCATTTTCGTTGATGAGCCCGACAGCCGGATCAACAGGATGGGTATCAAGGGTCTCGGCGAAATCGGCATCGTCGGCGTGCCTGCGGCGATTGCGAACGCCGTCTACCATGCCACCGGCAAGCGCATCCGCCGCTTCCCGATCACGTTGGACAAGCTGCTGGACTGAAGCCGCAGGTACTCGAACCGCCCCGCGTTCTCGGCTCCTGTCATCCAGCTGTCATCGAATGTGCCGAGAGCTGTGTCTCCGCCACATTTCGGGATCCGACATGGACTATTTCAAGCGCTTCAACTTCCTGTTCGCCGCCCCCGTGTTCGACGCCGACGATCTCGAAGGCGTCCGCTTCAACCAGATCATCGAGGAGATCCAACGCTCCGGCTTCGAGGTGGTCCGGGCGCGCAAGCTGGAGGATGCCGAGATGGCAGTGCAGACCGACGCCGCGATCGGCTGCATGGTGGTGGACTGGGGCAAAAAGGGGCTGGAGGGCAAGACCTCGGCGCTGATCAATCTGATGCGCCGCCGCGGCCTCGACTTCCCGATCATCCTCCTGATCCGTCGCAAGCGGTTCGAGGATCTGCCGGTCGAGGTGCTCGATTTCATCGACGGCTATGTCTTCCTGTCCGAGGAGACGCCGCCCTTCATCGCCAAGAACCTGATCAGCCGTCTCAAGCAATATGCCGAGACGCTGAAGACGCCGTTCTTCGGCGCGCTGGTCGACTATGCCGAGGAAGGAAACCAGCTCTGGACCTGTCCGGGCCACAATGGCGGCGTGTTCTACAACCGCAGCCCGATCGGGCGCGTGTTCGTCGAGCATCTTGGCGAATCCGTATTCCGCGACGACCTCGATAATTCCGTGCTCGATCTCGGCGACCTGCTCACCCATGAAGGTCCGGCGCTGAAGGCGCAAAAGGAAGCGGCCCAGATCTTCGGCGCCGAAAAGACCTATTTCGTGCTCAACGGCACCTCGACGTCGAACAAGGTCGCGCTCGGCGCCCTCGTCACCGACGGTGACCTCGTGCTGTTCGACCGCAACAACCACAAGGCCGCCCATCACGGCGCTCTGATGATCAGTGGCGGCGTCCCCGTCTACGTCCCGACCGTCCGCAATGCCTGGGGCCTGATCGGCCCGATGCGCTGGGACAGGCTCGATGAGAAGGCCCTGCGCGAGGCCATCCGCAACCATCCGCTGGTCGGGGACCGCGACGCCTGGCGCAAGGAGCGTCCGTTCCGCGTCGCCGTGGTCGAGCAGTGCACCTATGACGGCTCGATCCACAGCGCCGAGATGATCCTGAAGCGCATCGGCCATCTCTGCGAATACATCCTGTTCGACGAGGCCTGGGCCGGCTTCATGAAGTTCCATCCGCTCTATGTGGGCCGCTTCGCCATGGGCCTGGCCAATCTCCCTCCCGAGGCCCCCGGCATCATCGCAACGCAGTCGACTCACAAGCAGCTGGCGAGCTTCTCGCAGGCCTCGCAGATCCACATCAAGGATCGTCACATCCGCGGCCAGAAGCGGCGCGTCGAGCACCGCCGCTTCAACGAAAGCTTCATGCAGCACGCATCGACGTCCCCCTTCTATCCGCTGTTCGCCTCGCTCGACGTCGGCGCGCAGATGATGAAGGGTCGCTCCGGCGAAGTGCTGTGGGACGACACGATCCGGCTCGGCATCGAGCTGCGCAAGAAGATCCGGGCGATGCGCCGGGAGTTCGAGGAGAAGGAGCAAAATCCGGAGCGGCGCTGGTTCTTCGAGCCCTTCGTTCCCGATCGGGTCGCCATTCCCGATGTCAGCCGCCCCGGCGCCGTCCACAACGTCGCCTGGGAGACGCTCTCCACCGACGAGCTCGCCACCAATCCCGCGCTGTGGCAGCTCTCTCCGGACACCAACTGGCACGGCTTTCCCGATCTCGCGGAAGGCTTTGCCATGACCGATCCGAACAAGCTGACCTTGCTCACACCCGGATTCGATCGTGCGACCGGCGCCTATGCCGAGCACGGCATCCCCGCACCGGTCGTCGCGCAGTACCTGCGCGAGAACCGCATCGTCCCGGAGAAGAACGACCTGAACTCCCTGCTCTTCCTGCTCACCCCCGGCGTCGAGGCGAGCAAGGCCGGCACGCTGATCTCCGGCCTCGTCGCGTTCAAGAGGCTGCATGACGACAATGCGCTGCTGGCCGACGCGATTCCGGAATTCCATCAGCGGCGCCGGGCGCGCTACGAAGGCGTGCGCCTGCGCGATCTCTGCGGCGAGATGCACCGCTTCTTCCGCGCCGCCGACGTCAGCGCACTCCAGGCGAGGCAGTTCATGCCCGAGCACATGCCCGAGATTGCGATGTCGCCCCGCGATGCCGCGCGCTATCTGTTCCGCAACGATGTCGACTACCTGCCGATCGAGGCGATCGCCGGCCGCATCGCCACCACGCCCTTCGTGGTCTATCCGCCCGGCATCGCTACCATCGTGCCCGGCGAGCGGCTGACGGAGCGGGCCAAACCCATGATCGATTATCTCAAGATGTTCGAGACCTGCTTCAACACCTTCCCGGGCTTCGACGTCGAAATCCAGGGCGTCTACAAGGAGGTCGATGCTCACGGGCGCATCGGGCTCTACACATACGTCGTTGCCGAGTAGGTGCCGATGAACGAGACAGCCGCGCGCGCGAGTGATGAACCCGTCCTGGTCAGGCCGTCACGCGAAAGCGATGTCGAGGGCACCGGCGCGCCGGAGCCGGACGATCTGCGCGACCGGCGCAAGAACCTGAAGCAGACCCGCCTGCCGCATCTTGTGGCGACCTATCGCGGCGAGGTCGTCGGCTATGCCTATGCCGTGCTGTTCCGCAAGCGCCCGGCCTATCGATACACGGCCAAGCACTCGATCTACGTCCACCACGCGCATCTCGGCCGCGGGGTTGGACGGCTATTGCTCCAGGAATTGATCGACGCCTGCGCGGCGGCCGGCTTCCGCCAGATGATCGGCTATATCGATGCCGACAACGCGCCCTCGCTCGTGCTGCACGAAAAATTCGGCTTCGCGCGCGCCGGCCTGCTCCACGGCGTCGCCTATCGCCACGGCCGCTGGTCCGACACCGTGATGGTGCAACGATCGCTCGGCGCAGGGACGACAACACCTCCGCCCATCATGGCGCGGGGCCGGTAGGCCTTACGACGGAAAGTCAGCCGGTCTCACATGGATGCGGTCGGCATGCAGCGACCAGTCATGCAATGCCTGGTCCTTGCAGAATCTTGCTTTCGCCCGCTCCTTGGCCTCATCCTCGTCGGCCGCGTCGATCTCGAGCGTACCCTGGCAGACCTCGCTCTGCCGGCCGTACTCGCCGAGCACGTCCTTCATGAACTTGACGACATAGGTTGACATTGGGACCTCCCAACTGCCCCGGCGGTACTCTAATCCCATTTACGCCGGATAGGGGAAGGAGATTTTGACGCGGATCAAGGCTTGTCGAGACCCGACGGAAGATTCGTTGCGGAACCTGCCGCGCGGGTTTATGGGCAAATGCCGGTCGCCAATAGGGAATTAGCCTTGCACTTTGTCTCCGATACCGAAGTCACGAAAGTTCTGACCTTTCCGATCCTGATTGCGGCGCTCGAAGAGGCGCATCGCCGGCCGAAGATGGAGGTGCTGGACGCCTTCCTTGGAGACGAGAGGGGGCAATACGTCATCCGCAGCGCCGTCGATCCCGGCCGATACATGGCCAGCAAGATGTTCACCAGCTTTCCGGCCAATCTGGCCGAAGGCAGGATGCCCGCGGTGCAGGCCGTGTGCGTGCTGTTCGACGGCACCAATGGGCGGCCGCTGGCGGCGATGGACGGCACCGAGATCACGCATTGGCGCACCGCAGCCGACTCCGCGCTGGCCACGAAACTGCTCGCCCCGCCCAATCCCGAGACGCTGCTCTGCGTCGGGGCCGGCGAGATGTCCGAATGGCTGATCCGGGGTCATCGCACCGTGCGGCCGTCACTGGAGCGCGTGCTGATCTGGAATCGCAGCCCGGACCGGGGCGTGGATCTCGCTCAGCACTTGGCGAAGGTCGGCGTCAAGGCGGAAGCAATCACGGATCTCGACGCTGCGACGCGCGAGGCCGATGTCATCACCACCTGCACCCGCGCGCATCAGCCGCTGATCAAGGGCCGCAATCTGCGGCCGGGCACGCATCTGGACCTCGTCGGCGGCTACACGCCGCAAACCCGGGAGGCCGATGACGAGGCGGCCAAGCGCTCCCGCATCTTCGTGGACCGACGGGAATCCGCCTTCCATGGGGTCGGCGACATCCTGCAGCCGATCGCAAGCGGCGTGATCAGCGAGGCGGATGTCCTCGGCGACCTCTACGACCTCGCCGGCGGCCTTGTGCTGGGGCGAACGTCACCGTCCGACATCACGTTCTTCAAGAACGCGGGCGGCGGCCATCTCGACCTCATGACCTGTGAGGCCGTGTTCCAGCAGCTTGGCGCAAAGCTGGGGTAGTGGCCCAGGCTGACGAGACACGGCCGACGTCAGCCCTCACGCCTTGATGTCGAGGAGCGTGTCTTCCGTCTCGGCGTAGGCCTGAATGACCTTCGCATTGGCAACGAAGCTGTACTTTGCGGTCACCAGCTGAGCGAATTCGCTAGCAAGATCGACATTCGGCGCTGCGACCAGGCCGTCCTGGTTTGCGAAGGGAGCGCTCGGGTCGGATTGCGCGGCATAGCTCGGCGACACCGTCGATACGGTCGCAACCGTACCGCCCGGCGTCGAACCACTCGACTGGGAGACCTGATCTACTCGCAACGGCACGTAGGCTGCAGGAAACGTTGGAGCAATGCCCGCACCGGCCGATGCGCTCGATCCGCCTGACGCGGGTAGCGGGCCGGTCGTTCTGATGTTGGCGATATTGCTCGCGGCCACGTTCACGCGCAGACTCGCCGCAGAAAGTCCGGATGTCGCAATCGAAAGTATGCTCATGCTCCCTGATCTACAGGACAGGTCATACGCGTTCCTTCACGCCATCGATAAGATGCGCCCCTCTGTATTTCCCTCGCGGTAACCAATGGCTGGCGCGCAATAGCCTTCGCGCGCCCTACCCCGGCTTCACGCCAAAAGCCTGTGTGAAGCGTTCGGCATAGTGCGGCCAGACCTCGGGATTGATGATGCGCGGCGGGCGCTTGCCGTCCAGCACATCCAGCACCTGTTCGGCGGCGATGCGGCCCATGTTCTGCCGCGCCTCGATGGTGACGCCCGCCGTGTGCGGGCTCGCCAGCACGTTATCGAACTGGAGCAGCGGATGCTCCGGCGGCGGCGGCTCCTTGGACCAGACGTCGAGGCCGGCACCCGCAATGCGCTTGTCGCGCAGTGCCTGAAGCAACGCGTCCTCGTCGTGGATGAAACCGCGCGCCGTGGTGATAAAATAGGCATGCGGCTGCATCAGCGCGAATTCACGCACGCTGATCATGTTGCGGCTGCCCTTGTCCAGCGGGCAGGAGATCGAGACGAAATCGGCGCGGCGCAGGAGTTCGTCGAGCTCGACCTTCTGCCCGCCCCGCTCCGCCATCACCTCGGCCGACAAATACGGGTCGTAGGCCAGCACCGTCATGCCAAGCAAGCCCTTGCACAGGGCGGCGATGCGCCGGCCGACATTGCCGAGGCCGACGATGCCGACGGTCTTGCCCTCGACCTCGTTGCCGACGAGTTCGTTGCGGTTGACGTCGCGCTCGCGACGTAGGCGGCGATCCGACTGGATGATGCGCTTGGATAGGGTCAACATCATCGCCAGCGCATGCTCGGCAACCGAATGGGCGTTGCCGCCGGACTGGTTGACGACCAGCACCCCCGCCTCCGTGCAGGCCTCGACGTCGACAGGGTCGAAGCCGGCGCCATTGCTGGAGACCAGCAGCAGTTCCGGCGTCCGCTTCAGAAAGGCGGCATCGACGTGGAAATGCGGCGCCAGCTCGTCGCGGGCCGCACCGATCTGGTAGACATGGGCCGCGCTCAGGATCGGCGCATAGAAGTCTTCGGGGCTCTCGTTCTCGATGCGATCGAGCCGGACGTCGGGCCGCGCCTTCAGAATGTCGATATAGATCGGATTGGCTAGGTATTTGACGTAGAAGACGCGCTTGTTGTTGACGGACATCAGGACCCTTCCGGCTCGTTCGCGAGGGAGCTCGGCAAGGTCGGCGCGACGCGCTGCCTCCGGTGCCTCCTCCTGCTTTTTCGTTGCCGCATTTATGACATGGCGGTGCCGGCCACGGCAGGCCGTCTGGCGCAGATCACGGTACCGGCGCGGACATGTTGACAATCCCTCTGCCTGCGTCAAGTTCGGCGGACCGCCGCAACGGCCAGAACCAAGAAGCATGCGCGGCTGAAGGGAGAACGCAATGGCGATTGCGGAACAACAGACCTCGCCCCAGGCGGCTCTAGGCTCCAGCGAGAGGAGCTGGCACGGCATTGTCCTGCAAACGTTGAAGCGGAACGAGATCAGCCTCGTCCCTTACGTGCCCGACCGCGTTCTGACACCGCTGATCAAGAACCTGCACGCCGACCCCTTCTTCACCACCTTTGCCACCGCCCGCGAGGAGGAGGCGGTCGGCATCGTCTCGGGCGCCTGGATGGGCGGACGACGCGGCGCGGTGCTGATGCAGACCTCCGGCTTTGCCACGCTGGCCAACGTGCTGGCCTCGCTCGCGGTGCCCTACCAGATCCCGCTGATCATGTTCGTGTCCGAGCGCGGCACGCTCGGCGAGTTCAACTACGGCCAGTCGCTGGTCTGCCGCACCATGCGCCCGGTGCTCGATTCACTGGCGCTGGAGCACCACACGATCACCCGCCTGGACGAGCTCGGCTTCATCACGGACCGCTCGATCAAGCAGGCCGTCACCACGCAGGCCCCGGTGGCGCTGATCCTCAACCCGCTGCTCACGGGCGGCAAGGTGTTCGACAAGTGAGCGCCACCATGAACACGCGCAACACCAAGGTCATGAACCGCTTCGACGTCACCTCGCGCCTCGTCGCAAAACTCAGGCACGAGGAAGCCGTCATCGGCGGCATCGGCAACACCAATTTCGATCTCTGGGCCGCCGGCCACCGCCCGCAGAATTTCTACATGCTGGGCAGCATGGGGCTCGCCTTTCCGATCGCGCTCGGCGTGGCGCTGGCGCAGCCCGGTCGCCGCGTCTTCGCACTCGAAGGCGACGGCTCGCTGCTGATGCAGCTCGGCGCGCTGTCGACCATTGCGGCCCTGAAGCCGCAGAACCTGACGATGATCGTCATGGACAACGGCGTCTATCAAATTACCGGCGCGCAGCCGACACCGGCAGCTGATGTCGCCGACATCGTCGCCATCGCCATCGGCTCCGGCCTCGCCAACAGCGCCTGGGCCGCGGACGAGGAGGATTTCGAGCGGCTGGTCGACGATGCGATGGCCGGAGCCGAGCCGCGCCTGATCGCCGTCCGGATCGACGACAAGCCGGGCGTGGGCACCACCCGCCGCGACCCCGTGCAGATTCGGGAGCGCTTCATGCACGGCCTCGGCGTGCGCGAGCCGTTATGACATTTTGTCATTAACTACACGGCGATCTGATACCGACCTCGCGACAACCCCGCCAAATCCGTGCTAAGCGGTCCGGATGTCCTTTTTCATTCGTAGCGTTGCCTGGCTGCTCGCGGCCGCCGTCACTTTCGCAACCCTGGGTCCCCCCGGCCTGCGGCCCCATTCCGACCTAAGCCAGGACGGCGAACATGCGCTCGCCTTCGTCCTGGTGGGACTGGCGTTCGGCCTCGCCTATCGGCGACGACGTCTGCTGATCGCAGCCGCCGCGGTCGTGCTGATTGGCGTGCTCGAGCTGCTGCAATTTTGGGCACCCGGCCGCCATGCGCGGCTGGAGGATTTTCTGGTCGATGCCGCCACCGCCTGCCTGGGCTTTGCGCTCGCCGCCGCGACCGATTGGCTGCTCGCGCGCTTCCGTACCAGCGCTGCCCTGACAAGCGAAGGCCCCGCGGAGTGACATTCCGCAGGGCCCAATTCGGCGCACAGGGTTGCGGCCGATCAGTCGATGATCTTGACGACGCGGCGGGTGCGCGGCTCGACGATCACGCGGCGATCGTTCACGACCGCATAGCGATACTCGGTGTAGTTCGGCACGGGCCGCAACACCACGGTCGGGGGAAGCGGCTCGCCAACCACGACACGCTCGTGAATCACCACGGAATCGTCACGCGGGATCCCGCCCAGCACGGCATTCGGAATTTCGAGACCGGCGCCGACAGCCGCACCAACGGTGCCGCCGACCATCGCGCCGATCGGGCCACCAATGTCGCCGCCTGCGCGCGCGCCATCCGCGGCGCCCTGGGCGGTTGTTGACTGGGCGAAGGCCGCGCTCGACGCCAGCAGCGAGACGGCAGCGAACGTAATCGCAAGACGGGTTTTCATGTGCTTATGTCTCCAGTGATTGTCCTGCGCCTTCAACCGCGGGGCTGGAGCATTGTTCCGGTTCCGTGGGGCCAAAGAAGCGCCCAGATCCAGAGACTGTTACGCCGTAACACATCATGATGCGGCGATCTCGTGCCCCGCCATTAGTTCCAGCGCTCGCACCATCGCCGAATGATCCCACGCCTTGCCGCCATGCGCGGTGCAGGACGAGAACAATTGCTGTGCCACCGCCGTGCTCGGCAGCGAGAGCCCGAGCGCACGCGCACCTTCGAGCGCGAGGTTGAGATCCTTCTGGTGCAGCTCGATGCGGAAGCCCGGATCGAAATTACGCTTCACCATGCGCTCGCCGTGGACTTCGAGGATGCGCGAGGAGGCGAAGCCGCCCATCAGCGCCTTGCGCACCAGCGCAGGGTCCGCGCCGGCCTTGGATGCGAACAGAAGCGCTTCGCTCACGGCCTCGATCGTCAGTGCGACGATGATCTGGTTGGCGACCTTCGTCGTCTGCCCGTCGCCATTGGCACCGACATGCGTGACATTCTTGCCCATCTTGTCGAAGACCGGCTTCATGGTGCCAAAAGCCCGCTCCGGCCCGCCGACCATGATGGTGAGGCTCGTAGCTTTCGCTCCGACCTCCCCGCCCGACACCGGCGCGTCGAGATAATCGGCGCTGAGCGCCTCGATCTTCTTCGCAAACTCTTTCGTCGCCAGCGGCGAGATCGAGCTCATGTCGACCACGATCTTGCCCTTGGAGATGCCGCTCGCCACCCCGTCCTTGCCGAACAGCACGGCTTCCACATGCGGCGTATCCGGCACCATGACGATGACGGCATCCGCCTGCTCCGCGACCTGCTTGCCGGAGTTGCAGGGAATGCCGCCGGCCGCGATCAGTTCCGGCGCCACGGGCCCAACGTCATGCAGGAAAACGCGATGGCCCGCGGCCAGGAGATGGCCGGCCATCGGCCGTCCCATGGTCCCAAGTCCGATGAAACCGATATTGGTCATAGTTTGATTTCTCACGGTTGGTGTAGCAAACTTCATCCACGCATTCAGTGCACCTCTCCCACTTGCGGGAGAGGTCGGCGCAGAGCGCCGGGTGAGGGTTCTCTCCGCGTTGGGATTTTCTCCGGAAGGATCTCATCGCGGAGACACCCTCTCCCCAACCCTCTCCCGCAAGCGGGAGAGGGAGCGCACCTTCATCGCGGGGCCGCATCTGGCCCTAAATCTCAGGTCTCAAAGGTCTGCGCCGCGTGCCACGAGAGGCCTTCCAGCGTCGTTGTGCGCGGCTTGTATTCGCAGCCGATCCAGCCGCGATAGCCGATCGCGTCGAGATGGCGGAACAGGAAGGGATAGTTGATCTCGCCGGTGCCGGGCTCATGACGGCCGGGATTATCGGCGAGCTGGACGTGGGCGATCTCAGGCAGATATTCCTGGATGGTGCGAGCGAGATCGCCTTCCATGATCTGCATGTGATAGATGTCGTACTGGATGAAGAGGTTGTTCGACCGGACGTCCGAGACCAGCTGCACCGCCTGCTCGGTGCCGTTGAGGAAGAAGCCGGGAATGTCCAGCGTGTTGATCGGTTCGACCAGCAGCTTGATGTTCTCCCGCGCCAGCGTCGCGGCGGCGAAGCGCAGATTTCCCACAAGCGTTTCCTGGAGCTCGCGCGGATCGGCACCAGCAGGTGCGATGCCGACGAGACAGTTGAGCTGCTCGCAATCGAGCGCCTTGGCATAGTCGATGGCGCGAAACACGCCGTCGCGGAACTCGCTGGTGCGATCGGGCAGGATGGCGATGCCGCGCTCGCCCGCCGCCCAGTTGCCTGCGGGGAGATTGTGCAGCACCTGCGTCAGGCCATGTGCCTCGAGCCGCTCGCGCAGCTGCGCCTTGTCGAAATCATAGGGAAAGAGATATTCGACCCCGGCAAAGCCCGCTGCTTTCGCAGCAGCGAAGCGGTCGAGGAACGGCATCTCGTTGAAGAGCATGGTGAGGTTGGCGGCAAACTTCGGCATGATGTCCTCCCCTATTCCGCCGGCTGCAGCACGCCCGGGCGCGCCTGCTCGACCTCGTCGAGCGGAAGGTTCAGCACCTCCTCGAACTCGACGATGTTGTCGATCTCGGTGCCCATCGCGATGTTGGTGACGCGTTCGAGGATGAACTCGACCACCACGGGCACGCGATGCCTGGCCATCAATTCGCGCGCGGTCACGAACGCAGCCTGCGCGTCCTTCGGATCGGTGACGCGGATCGCCTTGCAGCCGAGCCCTTCGGCGACCGCAACGTGGTCGACGCCGTAGACACCGATTTCGGGCGCGTTGATGTTCTCGAAGGAGAGCTGGACCTGATAGTCCATCTCGAAGCCGCGCTGGGCCTGGCGGATCAGGCCGAGATAGGAATTGTTCACGACGACGTGGATGTAGGGCAGATTGAACTGCGCGCCGACCGCGAGCTCCTCGATCAGGAACTGGAAGTCGTAGTCGCCGGAGAGCGCAACGATGTCGCGATCCGGGCACGCGGCGCGCACGCCGAGCGCTGCGGGCAAGGTCCAGCCGAGCGGCCCCGCCTGCCCGGCATTGATCCAGTTGCGCGGCTTGTAAACGCCGAGGAACTGCGCGCCGGCGATCTGCGACAGGCCGATCACGGTGACGTAGCAGGTGTCCCGGCCAAAGGCCTTGGTCATCTCCTCGTAGACGCGCTGTGGCTTGATCGGAACGTCGTCGAAATGGCTCTTGCGCAGCATCGTCCTCTTGCGGTCGCGGCAGGCAGCGGGCCACGCCTGGCGCTCGCGGAGCCTGCCTGACCGCCGCCACTCCCTGGCGATGGTGACGAACAGCTCGAGCGCGGCCTTCGCGTCCGAGACGATGCCGAGATCGGGATTGAACACGCGCCCGATCTGCGTCGGCTCGATGTCGACATGCACGAAGGTACGGCCCTTGGTGTAGGTCTCAACCGAGCCGGTGTGGCGGTTGGCCCAGCGGTTGCCGATGCCGAGCACGAAATCGGATTCCAGCAGCGTGGCGTTGCCGTAGCGGTGGCTGGTCTGAAGCCCGACCATGCCGGCCATCAGCACGTGGTCGTCCGGGATCGCGCCCCACCCCATCAGCGTCGGGACAACGGGCACGTTGGCAGTCTCGGCAAACTCGACCAGCAGATCCGAGGCATCGGCATTGATGATGCCGCCGCCGGCGACGATCAGCGGCCGCTCGGCCGCGTTGAGCATCTCCAGTGCCTTCTCGATCTGCTTGCGCGTTGCAGTGGGCTTGTAGAGCGGCAGCGGCTCATAGGTCTCGTCGTCGAACTCGATCTCGGCGAGTTGCACGTCGAGCGGCATGTCGATCAGGACCGGCCCCGGCCGGCCCGAGCGCATCACATGGAAGGCTTGGCTGAATACGCGCGGCACCAGTGCCGGCTCGCGCACGGTGACCGCCCACTTCGTCACGGGTTTGGCGATCGACTCGATGTCGACGGCCTGGAAATCCTCTTTGTAGAGCCGCGCCCGTGGCGCCTGACCCGTGATGCAGAGGATCGGGATGGAATCGGCGATCGCAGAATAAAGCCCGGTGATCATGTCGGTGCCTGCCGGCCCAGAGGTTCCAATGCAGACCCCGAGGTTGCCGGCCTTCGCGCGCGTATAGCCCTCGGCCATGTGCGAAGCGCCCTCGACATGGCGCGCCAGGATGTGGCGGATCGAGCCGCGCTTCTTCAGCGCCGAATAGAGCGGATTGATCGCAGCACCGGGAACACCAAAGGCGGTCGAGATGCCCTCCTTCTCCAGGATTCGCACGGCCGCATCGACAGCTCGCATCTTCGCCATATCGGACCTCGCTTCAGTTGCGTCAGCGAGCGCGATCATCAGGCGAGCAAGATACGATCTCAACGAGATCGGTTTTATTTTCCACGATGCGGCAACCGCAAAAAAATCACGGCGCTCTCAATCAGTTAGATCGAGATATGCGTGAAAGCCGCGTCACTCGAACAGCGGCGCCAGCTCCATCTGCGGCACCAGCACGAGGCCCTTATCGGTGATGCGAATTTCCGGAATGACCGATAGCGGAATCAAATTGAAGCCCATGTAGGGGATGGTGCAGCCGGCCTCGGCCCATTCTTTCTTCAGCACCTTCACCTCTTCCGCCACTTCGCCGACGCGCTTGTCGGACAGGAGTCCTGCGATCGGCAGCGGAACCAGCGCCTTCACCCTGCCGTCGGCCACGACGCAGACGCCGCCTTGCCGCTCTTTGATCGCAGCGATGGCGACCTGCATGTCGTCCTCGTTGGTGCCCGCGACGATGATGTTGTGGCTGTCGTGACCGACGCTGGAGGCGACCGCGCCGCGCTTCAGGCCGAAATCCTTCAGAAGGCCATGGGCAACGTTGCCGGCGGATCTGCCATGACGCTCGACCACCGCGACGAAGCACAGGCCGTAGCGCGCGAACAGCGACGACCAGTCTCTTGCGGGTTCGATCGCCACTTTCTCGTGGATCAGCGTGATACCGGGCAGCGCGGTCTTGATGGCGTTGACGGTGCATGCCTTGGCGGGCAATTCGGGCGTCAGCTTCATCGTCTGCGGCAGCTTGACGGTCGCATAGGCTGCCTTGGGATATTGATATCGCTTCGACAGCGCCTGATCGAGACGCGGGGTGACCTTGCCGTGCTCGACCACGAGCTCGCCACCATACCAGGTGCATTGCGGCTTGAGCTGATCGTCCATCAGCACGAGGTCGGCGCGGCGGCCGCCGCCGAGCCCGCCGATATCGCCTTCCATGCCGAAGCGCGTCGCGCCATGCAGCGAGCCCATCGACCAGGCCTGCTCGGGCGACATCCCTGCCTTCACGGCTTCCCTCACCACCCAGTCGAGACCGAACAGCAGGAGATCGTCGGCGTCACGGTCGTCCGTGCAGACGGCCGTGCGCTTGTGCGAGGCCCCGAGTTCGGTAATCGTCCGGATCGCCTGCGGCAGCGAATGCCAGGGCGTCGTCGGTGGGCCGCCACGCAAGAACACCCAGACGCCGGCATCGAGCAGGTCATCGGCGATGTCGCGGTCGATCGCCTCGTGGGTATCGGTGATGCCGCTTGCCGCATAGGCGGCGACGAACTCGCGGCCATAGACATGACCGGACACCGGACGGCCACGCTTCAGGGCCGCGGCGAGAATGGCATGGCTGCGCTCGTCGCCCATCGTGACCGGCACGAAATCCATCTTCTCGCCAAGCGCCACCGCCTCCGGCCAGCGATCGAACAGGGCCGCGATCTTGTCCGGCGTGAGGTCGCCGCCAGCGGTTTCCAGTTCCGCGGATGTTGCCGGCACCGTGCTCGGCACCGTCAGGAAGATCGAGAGCGGCGCCTCGCGCGCGTCCTCCAGCATCGCCTCGACGCCGGCGACGTCCATGACGTTGCCGATCTCGTGGCTGTCGCAGAAGATCGTGGTGGTTCCGTTGAGCAGCGCAGCTTCCGCGTAGGCACAGGCCGTCACCATCGAGGATTCGATGTGGATGTGCGGATCGACCAGCCCCGGCGCGATGATGCCGCCGGCCGCATCATAGAGCGGCACGCCGTTCCAGACCTTCTTCGCCGTGCCGGCTGGCTTCACCGCGGCAATACGCCCGCCAGTTATCCAGACCTCGCGGCCTGGATGGATGCGCTCCGAATAGGTCGAGAGCACCCGGGCTCCCGTGACGACGAGATCCGGCGCGACACGCGCCGAAGCGACGTCGGCGAGGCACCGGGTCATCGCATGCAGCGGTGCGACGGCGAAGCGGGTAAGTTTCGTCATGATGACCCTCGCGCTGCGTTACGGCCAAGCGATGGTTACGCCCCGCGCGGAGCAGGGCAAGCGCAAATATAGCAGCACCCTGCTTAGGCCCCAGGCGCCGAACCGCCTGCCGTCCCCGACCTTGCAGGTCTGCGCTGGCTCCGCCGTCTTGGCGATGGTGCGGCAGTGGGCTTGACCCGTATGCGCATTGCCCGGCCGTTGGATTCATCGATTTCGAAGGAATTTGTCTTTCGCACGAGATCGCTCAGCTTGCGGGAGCCGTAGGTTCTCGAATCGAAATCGGGGGCGAGGTTGGTGAGCCCTTTTCCGACTTCCCCGAGAGAAACCCAACCATCTTCGCTTTCCATCTGGGCAATGACTTTCTTGATCATGGGGATGGCTGCGTCAGGGGGCTGAAGCGGCGCCGACCTCGCGGCGGCGTCCTGGGCGGTCGCCGTGCCGGCAAGCAGGTTCTCGGTGTAGACGAATCTCCGGCAGGCCTGCCTGAAGCTTTCCGGCGTCTTCTGCTCACCGAACCCGAAGACATCGACTCCCTGCTCCCGGATGCGGGCGGCGAGACGGGTGAAGTCGCTGTCGGAAGACACCAGGCAGAAGCCGTCGAACCGGCCGCTGTGAAGCAGGTCCATCGCATCGATGACCAGGGTTATGTCGGACGCATTCTTTCCCGTCGTATAAGCGAATTGCTGCTGCGGGATGATGGCGTGCTTCGACAGAATGTCGGCCCAGCCTCTGGAACGCGCATTGGAGAAGTCGCCGTAGATGCGTCGGACGCTGGCCTCGCCGATCTTGGCAATCTCCTCGAACAGTCCATCCGCGATCTTGGCCGAGGCATTGTCGGCGTCGATCAGGACGGCCAGACGCGGCGAGCGAAGTTCGGACGGCATGGCATTTCTCCACGGGATGGACGCAGCATTAGAACGTGCGTGCGTCTTAGCGGCTAATCCTCGTTCGCCTTGAACCGCCCGAGCCCCTTCATCACGAAGGGCGCCAGCAGCGCGATCAACGCCACCGCCAGCAGGGTCGCCGAGATCGGGCTTTGGACCAGCGTCATGGGATCGCCGAGGCTGATCGCGAGTGCGCGGCGCAACTGGCTTTCCGCGATCGGGCCGAGGATCAGGCCGACGACCACGGGAGCGATCGGAAAATCGAACCGGCGCATCAAAAAGCCGAGCACCCCGAAGCCGGCCAGCATCGATAATTCCACGACCGACGGCTTGGCGGCGATGGTGCCCATGGTCGCGAAGACGAGGATGCCGGCATAGAGCCAGGGCTGCGGGATCGCGAGAAGGCGCACCCACAATCCGACCAGCGGCAGGTTGAGCACCAGCAGCATGCAGTTGGCGATGAAGAGGCTCGCGATCAGACCCCACACCAGATCGGGCCGCTCGGCGAACAGCAGCGGTCCCGGATTGAGGCCGTATTGCTGAAAACCCGCCAGCATCATCGCGGCGGTCGCCGAGGTCGGCAGCCCGAGCGTGAGCAGCGGCACCAGCGTGCCGGCCGCAGAGGCATTGTTGGCCGCTTCCGGTCCCGCCACACCTTCGATCGCGCCCTTGCCGAATTCTTCGGGGTGTTTGGTCAGGCGCTTCTCGGTCGAATAGGACAGGAAGGTCGGGATCTCGGCGCCGCCCGCCGGCAGCGCGCCGATTGGAAAGCCGAACATGGTGCCGCGCAGCCACGGTTTCCACGATCGCTTCCAGTCTTCTTTCGTCATCCACAGCGAGCCGCGCACCGGCTCGAGCTTCTCCTCGGTATGGTGGCGGCGCGATGCAACATACAGTGCCTCGCCGACCGCGAACAAGCCGACCGCGAGCGTCGTCACCTCGACGCCGTCGAGCAGCTCGGGGATGCCGAACGCAAGCCGCGCCTGGCCGGTCAGCTTGTCGATGCCGACGAGGCCGAGCGTCAGGCCGATGAACAGGCTGGTCAGGCCACGAACCGGCGAATCTCCGAAGGTCGCCGACACCGTGACGAAGGCAACGCACATCAGCGCGAAGTAATCCTCAGGGCCAAAGCGCACGGCGAAATCGACCAGCCACGGCGCAAGGAACGCGAGTCCGATGGTGGCAATGGTGCCGGCGACAAAAGAGCCGATCGCGGAGGTCGCAAGCGCCGGCCCGCCACGGCCGGCCTTGGCCATCTTGTTGCCTTCGAGCGCAGTCGCCATCGAGGCGCTCTCGCCCGGCGTGTTGATCAGGATCGCAGTGGTCGAGCCCCCGTACATGCCGCCATAATAGATGCCGGCGAACATGATCAGCGAGCCGCCGGGATCGAGCTTGTAGGTCACCGGCAGCAGCAGCGCGACCGTCAGGGCCGGGCCGATGCCGGGCAGCACCCCGACGGCCGTGCCGAGGAACACGCCGATCAGCGCATAAAGCAGGTTCATCGGCTGGACGGCGACCGCCATGCCGTGGGCCAGCGCGGCAAAAGTGTCCATCACAGCAGTCGCTCCAAGGGTCCGGCCGGAAGGCTCAGCGTCAACAGGCGGTCGAACGCGAGATAGATGAAGGTCGACATCACGAGGGCGATGATGCTGTCGACCAGGATGGCGCGGCGCCCGAACGCGGCCGACGTCGTCACGAACAGCGCGGACGTCGCCAGGATGAAGCCGCCGCCGAAGCCAATGATCGCAATCAGCAGCGCAAGACCAATGAGGATCAAGACCACCGGCACGGGATCGGCGCTCTCGCGCGCCGGCAGGTTGCCGCGTAGCGCGTCGATGAAATTGCCGATCGCGAGCAACGCAAGACCGGAGGCGACCACAACCGGCATCGCCTCGGGCCCCATCCCGTACATCGCGGCAGATTGCAGGCCGCGCGCATCCCAGACCAGCACCGCGGCGAGACCTGCGAGCAACGCAGCGATAACGAGGCCGGCGCGGTCGACGCGCCGCGGCGGCCGCGCAGGATCGCCGGAGCTCATGATTTGACGAGGCCGACCGATTTCAGCACGTCGGTCACCCGCACCGTTTCCTTCTTCAGGAAGTCGGCGAAAGCGTCGCCGCCGAGATAAGCGTCCTCCCAGCCCTTCTGCTTGAGGATCTCCTTCCAGGCGTCGGACTTCACCATCTTCTCGACCGCATCGCTCAAGGTCTTGCGCTGCTCCGGCGTGATGCCGGGAGGCGCGACCACCGAGCGCCAATTGGCAATCACGAGGTCGATGCCTTGCTCCTTGAAGGTGGGGATGTCGCTGCCGGCGATGCGCTTCTCCGAGGTCACCCCGATCGCGCGCAGCTTGCCGGACTTGATCTGCCCTTCATATTCGCTCAGCCCCGAAATGCCCGCGGTGACCTTGCCGCCGAGGATCGCAGCCAGCGACTCGCCCCCGCCGGAGAACGGGATGTAGTTGATCTTCTTCGCATCGGCACCGACGGCGTCGGCGAACAGCGCTGCCATCACATGGTCCACACCGCCGGCCGACCCGCCGGCGAAGGTGACCTTGGCGATATCGGCCTTCACCGCGGCGGCGAGATCCTGCGCATTCTTGATCGGCGAATTCGCGGGAACCACGATCACCTGGATCTCCTCGGTGAGGCGGGCAATCGGCGTCACCTGCTCCAGCGTCACCGGCGACTTGTTCATGGCGAGCGCGCCCACCATGACGAAGCCGTTGACCATCATCTGGTTGCCGTCGCCCTTGGCGCCATTGACGAACTGCGCGATGCCGACGCTGCCGCCGGCACCGGGAACGTTGGTGACCTGCACGCTGCGCGCGACGCCCGAAGCCACCAGCGCCTGCTGCATCGAGCGGGCCGTCTGGTCCCAGCCCCCGCCGGGCGCGGCCGGTGCCATCAGCTTCAGCTCGAGCTGCTGGGCGAGGGCCGGATTGGCTGCCGCCAGGGTCAGCGCGACGGCCGCGCCGACAAGGCGCACGGGAAATCGGAACATGGGGGCATCTCCAGGCTCATGCGGACGTTTGCCGCATTGTGTCGTTTGGTCGCATATCAGCCAAAACGACCGAGGCTGTCCAGTGACATCCCCCAAGGCTTTTTTGGTCAGCGGGGCGACGGAATCACCCCGCCGAGCGCGGCCGTCAGTTCGGCAGCGACAGCCCCGACGATTTGCCCGATCTCCGGCAACCGCTGATCGGTCAGCCGGCCGGTCATGCCGGAGACTGAAATCGCCGCGAGCGGCTCGGCGCAATCGTTGTAGACGACCGCCGCAACGCAGCGCAGGCCCATGCAGGCCTCTTCATCATCGAGGGCGTAGCCCTGCTTGCGGATCTTTTCGAGTTCCTTGAACAGGTCGCTCGGCCGAACGATCGACTTCTCGGTCAGGCGAGGCATGCCGTGATGGCGGATGACGGCGCCAACGTCCTCGTCCGAATAGGTCGCGAGCACGGCCTTTCCGACGCCGGAGGTCACCATGGGAACGCGGCCGCCGACCTTGGTCAGCGAGCGCATGATCTCGCGGCTTTCCATGCGGGTCAGCACGATGATGAACTCGTCGTCGACGACGGCGAGATTGGCCGTCTCGCGGGTGAGATCGCGCAGCTTGCGCAAATAAGGGATCGCCTGCGCGGAGAAATTGCGCCGCCGCGCGAAGCTTGCGCCGACGGTGAAGCTGCGCACGCCGACATGCCATTTGGATTCGGCACGGTCGAACTGCACGAAACGACGGCTCTCGAGCGTTGCGAGCAGTCGGTGCACGGTGGACGCCGACAGGCCGGTGCGGATCGCGAGATCGCTGAGGCGATAGCCTTCGTCGTCCTCCGCCAGCGTCTCGATGATCGACAGCGCGCGGTCAACGGACTGCACGCCACCGTCGCGGCCCTCGTGATCGGCTTCCGCGACCGATTTGGGCTCAAGCGATTTGCGCCGGATCACGTTCTTGCTCATCGCGACCTGCCGCTTTGGAATTCGTCATCCCGGGATGGTCCGAAGGACCAGACCTCAGGTGCGCAATTGCGCACCATAGGTCGATGCTGCGCATCGCCCCGGAACGACTTACCGTGCAAGACGCCGCTTCGGACTGCCGAAGCGGCGTCAGCGACTCAGAGCAGCCCTGCCCCGCGCGCCCACTTATACTTGGCGCCGAGGACCTCGACCGGCAGCTCGGTCGAGTAGGCGTAGGCCGGGATTCCGTTCTGGTAGAGATATTCCGCGGCTTCCTCGACCTCGACGTCGCCGGCGAGCGAGGCGACCATGGGCTTCACGAAGCCCTTGGCCTCCATCTCCTTCTTCACCTCGACCATGTTACGGGCGAACACCATCGGCGGGGTGACGATGGTGTGCCAGTAGCCGAGGATCAGCGCGTGGATGCGCTCGTCCGATAGGCCGAGCTTCACCGTGTTGACGTAGGTGATCGGCGGCTCGCCGCCGGTGATATCCACAGGATTTCCGGCAGCCCCAAACGGCGGGATGAACTTGCGGAAGGCCGCATCGAGATCCGGCGGCATCGACATCAGCGACAGGCCGTTGTCGACGCAGGAGTCCGAGAGCAGCACGCCCGAGCCGCCGGCGCCGGTGATGATCAGCACGTTCTCGCCCTTCGGCGTCGGCAGCACCGGCACGCCACGGGCGAATTCGAGCAGCTGGCGCAAGGAGCGAGCGCGGATCACGCCGGACTGCTTGAACACGTCCTCATAGATGCGATCGTTACCGGCGAGCGCACCGGTGTGCGAGGATGCAGCCTTGGCACCGGCCGAGGTGCGGCCGGCCTTGAGCACCACCACCGGCTTCTTCTTGGAGACGCGTTTTGCTGCTTCCGCAAAGGCGCGGCCGTCCTTGAGGTCTTCGCAGTGCTGCGCGATCAGATTGGTGTTCGGATCCTGCTCGAAGAAGGCGAGCAGATCGTCCTCGTCGATATCGGACTTGTTGCCGAGGCCGACGATCGCCGAGACGCCCATCTTCGCTGAGCGCGAGAAGCCGATGATGGCCATGCCGATGCCGCCCGACTGCGACGACAGCGCCGCGTGGCCCTTGACGTCGTAAGCCGTACAGAAGGTCGCGCAGAGATTGGCGGGGGTATAGTAGAAGCCGTAGATGTTCGGTCCCATCAGGCGGATGTCGTACTTCTTGCCGACCTCGACGATCTCGGCCTGCAGCTCCGGCGCGCCGGCTTCGGCGAAGCCCGACGGGATCAGCACCGCGCCCGGGATCTTCTTCTCGCCGCACTCGGTGAGCGCCGCAGCCACGAACTTGGCGGGGATCGCGAACACCGCGACGTCGATCACGCCGGGCACATCCTTGACGCTCTTGTACGCCTTGTAGCCGAGGATCTCGGCGGCCTTGGGATGGATCGGATAGATCTCGCCCTTGTAGCCGCCATTGATGAGGTTCTTCATCACGGAGTTGCCGATCTTGCCGTCCTCGGCGGAGGCGCCGACCACGGCGACCGCCTTCGGCTGCATGATGCGGTTCATGGCCGCGACGATCTCTTCGGTCGGACGCGGCTTGGGCTTGGGCCTGTAGGCGAAGTCGACGACGATGCGCACATCCGCGGCGGTCGCGTCCTTCGGCGTCGCGAACACCGGGTTGAGGTCGAGCTCGACGATCTCGGGGAAATCGGTGACGAGCTGCGAGACCTTGACGATGATTTCGGCGAGGGCGTTGCGGTTCACCGGCTCGCCGCCGCGCACGCCCTTCAAAATCTCATGCGCCTGGATGCCGTCGAGCATCGAGAGCGCGTCCTCCTTTGTCGCGGGCGCGAGGCGGAAGGTGATGTCCTTCAACACCTCGACCAGCACGCCGCCGAGGCCGAAGGCGACCAGCTTGCCGAACGAGCCGTCGGTGATCGAGCCGACGATGACTTCGGTGCCGCCCGCCAGCATCTGCTGCACCTGGACGCCCTCGATCTTGGCATCGGACTTATATTTCTTGGCGTTGGAAAGAATGGTCTCGTAGGCCTTCTCGGCCTCGTCGGTCGTCTTGAGGCCGACGATGACGCCGCCGGCTTCGGTCTTGTGGAGAATGTCCGGCGAGACGATCTTCATCACGACCGGGAAACCCATGGATGAAGCCATCTTGCCGGCCTCGCCCGCCGACTTTGCCACGCCCTCCTTCGGCACCGGAATGCCGTAGGCGTCGCAGACCAGCTTGCCTTCCGGCGCCGTCAGGCTGGTGCGGTTGTCCGCCTTGACCTGGTCGAGCACCTTGCGGACGGCATCTTTGGAATTGGACATCTGGCTTCTCCCTTGACCTGAGTTCGTTCTTTTCAAAGCGCGCGCGTGGTTTGCGGCTGCCCGTGATACTTGCCATTCGCCGCGCTCTGTTCCATGCGGCGGAACGGAGTGGCATAAGCCCAAAGGTTACTCCGCCGGCTTGGATCGAAAATGGCTGGCGATGGCATTTGGTATGCCAGAAGCCAACTTGTCAAGCTGGTGGATGTCTTAGAACGCCGCAAAAAATCGCCAGCTTGACATTCTGGCATGTGGTATGCCAAAAACTTTCCCATTAATATTCCTGTAAAAGACGACTCCCACTGGAGGAGATTCGTCGTGTCACTACGCAAACCAACCAAGGCGTTGCCGAACATGGCCGAGGCAGACATCGCAATCGTTCGTATTGCTCCGGAGAGCAGCTTCAAGAACAAGGCCTATGACGCCTTGAAGGAAGCCATCCTCAAGATGGACATCTACTCGACGCCCGAGCCGGTGATGCTCGACGAGCGCGCGCTGTCCGAACGGCTCGGCGTCAGCCGCACGCCGATCCGCGAAGCCATCGCGATGCTCGAGCAGGACGGTTTTGTGAAGACGGTGCCGCGCCGCGGCATCATGGTGGTGCGAAGGACCAAGAGCGAGATCGTCGACATGATCCGCGCCTGGGCGGCGCTGGAGAGCATGGCCGCGCGCCTCATCACCACCACCGCACGCAAGAAGGATATCACGGCGCTGCGTGACTTCTTCAAGGATTTCAGCAAGGACCGCCTGCCCGAGGATCACGTCGAGGAGTATTCGCGCGCCAACATCGCCTTCCACCAGGCGCTGATCTCGCTGTCGGAATCGCCCGTGCTGGTCGATCTCACCAACGACCTCCTGCTGCACGTGCGCGGCTATCGCCAGCTGACCATCGGACGCAAGGATCGCACCGCGACATCGCTGCCCGAGCATCTCGGCATCATCGAAGCGCTGGAAGCGCGCGACACCGAGCTCGCCGAGAAGCGCGCCCGCGATCACACCCTCGGCCTTGCAGCTTACGTCGAAGCGCACGGCCAGGAACTCTTTACCTAGTGAACCTTCACCAGAAGGGCGAACAATTCGCCCCAACGACCTTGAGACCAGGGAGACAAGGCCCATGCTGAATACCGCGACCAAGTCCGAAGCACCGGGCACCGAGCAGGAACTGACGGATGGCTTTCATCTCGTCATCGACGCGCTCAAGCTGAACGGCATCAACACCATCTATAATGTGCCGGGCATCCCGATCACGGATTTGGGCCGCATGGCGCAGGCCGCCGGCATTCGCGTGATCTCGTTCCGCCACGAGCAGAACGCCGGTTACGCCGCAGGCATCGCCGGCTATCTCACCAGGAAGCCCGGCGTCTGCCTCACGGTGTCGGCGCCCGGCTTCCTCAACGGTCTCACCGCGCTCGCGCATGCCACCACCAACTGCTACCCGATGATCCTGGTCTCCGGCTCCTCCGAGCGCGAGATCGTCGACCTCCAGCAGGGCGACTACGAGGAGATGGATCAGCTCGCGATTGCCAAGCCGCTGTGCAAGGCGGCCTATCGCGTGCTGCATGCCCAGGACATCGGCATCGGTTTCGCCCGCGCCATCCGCGCCGCGGTCTCGGGCCGTCCCGGCGGCGTCTATCTGGATCTTCCGGCCAAGCTGTTTGGCCAGGTGATGAATGCCGAGGCCGGCCGGAAGTCCCTGGTCAAGGTCATCGATGCTGCGCCCGCGCAGATCCCCTCGCCTGCTTCGGTAAAGCGCGCGCTCGACGTGCTCAAGAGCGCGAAGCGCCCGCTCATCATCCTCGGCAAGGGCGCGGCCTACGCGCAGGCCGATGAGGAGATCAAGACCTTCGTCGAGAAGAGCGGCGTTCCCTTCCTGCCCATGAGCATGGCCAAGGGCCTCCTCCCCGATACCCATCCGCAGTGCGCCGGCGCGGCCCGCTCGACCGTGCTGAAGGAGTCTGACGTCGTCATGCTGATCGGCGCGCGGCTGAACTGGCTGCTGTCGCACGGCAAGGGCAAGAGCTGGGGCGAGGCGCCGAAGAAGTTCATCCAGGTCGACATCGAGCCGAAGGAGATGGACTCCAACGTCGAGATCGTCGCGCCCGTCGTCGGCGACATCGGCTCGGTCGTCTCCGCCTTCAACCAGGCGCTTGCCTCGGGCTGGACCGCCCCGCCCGCCGACTGGACCAAGGCCGTCTCGACCAAGCGCGAAGAGAACGTCGCCAAGATGGCGCCGAAGCTCATGAACAACAAATCGCCGATGGACTATCACGGCGCGCTCGGCGTGCTGAAGAACGTCATCAAGGAGCACCCCGAGGCGATCCTCGTCAACGAGGGCGCCAACACGCTCGACCTCGCCCGCGGCGTCATCGACATGTACCGCCCGCGCAAGCGTCTCGACGTCGGCACCTGGGGCGTGATGGGCATCGGCATGGGTCAGGCGATCGCAGCCGCGCTCGAGACCAGCCATCCCGTGCTCGCGGTGGAAGGCGACTCGGCCTTCGGCTTCTCCGGCATGGAGATCGAGACCATCTGCCGCTACAACCTTCCGATCTGCGTCGTCATCTTCAACAATGACGGCATCTATCGCGGCACGGACGTGAACAACGCCAACGCCGACCCGGCGACGACGGTGTTCGTCAAGGGCGCGCGCTACGACAAGATGATGGAAGCCTTCGGCGGCATCGGCGTCAACGCGACCTCGCCCGACGAGCTCAAGCGCGCCGTGAACGAGGCGATGAAGTCCGGCAAGCCGACGCTCATCAACGCGGTGATCGATCCGGCTGCAGGCTCGGAGAGCGGCCGCATCGGCAATCTCAATCCGCAGAGCGTTTTGCAGAAGAAGAAGTAAGTCCACCCCTCAACCCAATACTCCCTGCCGGGTGCAGGGGCAGACAAAGAGTACGGAGCAACACGATGACCAAAGCGCTCACGGGCGTTCGCATTCTCGACTTCACTCACGTCCAGTCCGGACCGACCTGCACGCAGCTGCTGGCCTGGTTCGGCGCCGACGTGATCAAGGTGGAGCGTCCGGGCGTGGGTGACATCACCCGCGGCCAGCTGCAGGATATCCCGAACGTGGACAGCCTGTATTTCACCATGCTCAACCACAACAAGCGCTCGATCACGCTCGACACCAAGAACCCCAAAGGCAAGGAGGTCCTCACCGAGCTGATCAAGCAGTGCGACGTGCTGGTCGAGAATTTCGGCCCCGGCGTGCTCGACCGCATGGGCTTCCCCTGGGAGAAGATTCAAGCGATCAACCCGAAGATGATCGTCGCCTCGATCAAGGGTTTCGGCCCCGGACCGTACGAAGACTGCAAGGTCTACGAGAACGTCGCGCAGTGCACCGGCGGCGCCGCCTCCACCACCGGCTTTCGCGACGGCGTGCCGCTCGTCACCGGCGCGCAGATCGGCGATTCCGGCACCGGCCTGCATCTGGCGCTCGGCATCGTCACCGCGCTCTACCAGCGCACCCACACCGGCAAAGGCCAGCGCGTCACCGCCGCGATGCAGGACGGCGTGCTCAACCTCTGCCGCGTCAAGCTGCGCGACCAGCAGCGCCTCGCCCACGGCCCGCTCAAGGAATACAGCCAGTTCGGCGAAGGCGTGCCGTTCGGCGATGCCGTGCCGCGCGCCGGCAACGATTCCGGCGGCGGCCAGCCCGGCCGCATCCTGAAGTGCAAGGGCTGGGAGACCGATCCCAACGCCTACATCTACTTCATCACCCAGGCTCCGGTCTGGGAGAAGATCTGCGACGTGATCGGCGAACCCTCGTGGAAGACCGATCCGAACTACGCCAAGCCGGCGGCGCGCCTGCCTCGCCTGAACGAGATCTTCGCCCGCATCGAGCAGTGGACGATGACCAAGACCAAGTTCGAGGCGATGGAGATCCTCAACAAGGACGACATCCCGTGCGGCCCGATCCTGTCGATGAAGGAGATCGCCGAGGACCAGTCGCTGCGCGCGACCGGCACCGTCGTCGAGGTCGACCACCCCACCCGCGGCAAGTACGTCTCGGTCGGCAACCCGATCAAGCTGTCGGATTCCCCGAGCGACGTGCAGCGCTCCCCGCTGCTCGGCGAGCACACCGACGAGATCCTGCGCTCGGTGCTCGGCTTCTCGGATCACCAGGTCGCCGAGATCCACAAGTCCGGCGCGCTCGACCCGCCGCAGAAGCAGGCCGCGGAGTAACCGGGCCAACATTGAACGAGACGAAAGGGCCGCCCGAAGGGGCGGCCCTTTTTGCTTGGGAAGGCGCGCAGCCGCGCGCTCAAAATCAAAACTGGAAAACAACCCCATGCACAGTAGCCATCCCGTTGGTCCGCAACGATATTTCTGTTTCGACGAAAAAATCCTGACCCGTCGGGCAAAACAGGGGTATTATGCCATCGTGGATGTCGTGCCGGGAGTGCACATCGGGCGTTCGCTGCTGCACATCGGAGGGGCTCCCTGACCACACCCCGTTCGCGGAAGGGGC
Organism: Bradyrhizobium sp. RP6; assembly: GCF_003837805.1. Taxonomy (GTDB): domain Bacteria; phylum Pseudomonadota; class Alphaproteobacteria; order Rhizobiales; family Xanthobacteraceae; genus Bradyrhizobium. Next base: position 72,599 of record NZ_RQIT01000012.1, read on the forward strand.
TGCAGAGGTCTGGAGTCCAAGGGCGATAATCGGACGTCAGCGCGAGGCGCAAGGACGTCAGCTATGGGCCACTTCTAGACATCACCGATGGGTATACAGAATCATCGTCCACCCTGGAGAACAGCCAAGTGGCCCGAATAGAAGCCTCCGTATGGATCGTAACGACTTTCATAATCATCTTGGCCGCCACTCCACTACGGGCTTTAGCAACACCAGAAGCGTCTGCGTGCGGGTACCTCGCTAGTCTAATCGATAAGGCACCGCCAAGGCCGTTGTTTTTGCCCAGCTATCCGACCGTCGAATCGGGGCCTCTCCATGGTGCCGCCTACCTCTATGACAACGCGGTAGCCGCCATCGCATTGGTCGGTTGCGGCGAGCGAGACAAAGCGTCTCGAATTGGCTCGGCGATTCTCTGGGCCATCGATAACGACCGCACCTGGCACGACGGGCGGCCCCGGAACGCATACGCCGCGGGTGTGGTGGCGAGTGACTCCGCCAAACTGGCGGGTTGGTGGGACAATACTCGGAACAAATGGTTAGAGGATCGATATCAGGTGGGCAGCGATGTTGGTAACATGGCATGGGCCATGTTGGCGTTGCTGTCGATTGATGATGTGAACACCGGCTCCCCGTTCCGCGATGGTGCAGCGCGGCTTGGCGCTTGGGTCGCGCAATGGGCCGATACGCGCGGTACTGGCGGTTTCACGGGTGGTACGTTTGGGCACGAACCGATGCCGGAAGTGCGGACGTGGAAATCGACTGAACATAATACTGACCTCGCCGCGGCGTTTGGCCTGCTTGCGATCCGTACAGGCGACTCGCGTTGGCGCGATAAGGCAACGGATGCCGAGTACTTTGTAAATACGATGTGGAATCCGGGGTGCGCCTGTTTCGCCGCAGGGACCGCTGAAGATGGTGTCACGCATAATCCGATTTTGGCTCTGGATGCCCAGATCTGGCCGCTAACAGCGCTTCACGGAGCGGCTCGCAAATTTGCATCGGCAATGACGACCGCCGAACAGCGAATGAGTGTCGGCGGAGGCTTTTCTTACGGTGAAGACCGGGACGGTGTGTGGACCGAAGGTACGGGCCAAATGGCTCTCTTGATGAAATTGCTCGGTAAGACCGAGAGAGCAGAATCGTTGATCGCTGTCATCGAATCCCAGAGGTCGCCCGATGGTGGGCTCTACGCCACGACTGTCCGCGCGTTACCGACGGGGTTCGTGTTGGACACCGACCCGACCAAGCCGCGAAACTATTTCCGATTGTCACATCTTGGCGCAGCTTCGTGGGCTGCCCTCGCGGAACGTGGGTTCAATCCCTTTACGATGACAAAAGGACTTCCCTAGCTGAGCCGCAGTGCTTCCCGTCTCGGCCGTTTCGGTCTGCCTTAATTTCGAAGTGTCCGCTTCGGGTCACGAGCGCCGGTTGGAGGGTCGGCCAGGTACGTCCGGTGTGCCTCAAGGAGCCGGCAGCCCGAACTTCGCATTCGGGCCAGAAGCCGCCATCGACCGTTGTTTCCATTAGATGACGTCGGAGCCAGGTGACTGCTATGGGGAAATGCTGCAATTCAACTATAGCGAGTGTCCCTTTCTTAACCCGCGGGCATCACATTTGCCGGATGATCGTGATTGTCGCAGTTCGGTCCAGCCTCAAGCAAGCGATTGGTTCTTTTCTGCTTTCGCTTGCTGTCGTACTACCGCCCAGCCCAGCCCACACGCAGGGCTTCGATCTCGACAAGTGGAATCGGGGCTTCTCTCTCGCGGCCTCCGTCAAGAACGCTGCCATTTTGGTGAGATCCAGCAAGGCAGACAATATGGAGCTCCTCCTGGTTGATTTCGATTCCGGGAAACGGACCAAGCTCAGGAGCAAAGGATCGCACCTCCTGTCCCCATATCTATCGCCGGATGGCGCGCGACTACTTCTCTCTCGAGAACTTCCAGGTCGTAGCGGAACCGCGTTGGTATCGTGTGACACCGGCAAACTCACTTGCCACGTCGTTCTTAGAAGCGCCGGGTCGATCCACTCCGCAATCCAGCTTTCCGGAGGCCGGATTCTCTATGTTTCGAGTCCGTTCGTGAAGGGAGGCGATGGGCGTGTCAGGTTGAGCCGCAACGATATCTGGATATTTGAGCCCGCAACGGGACCTCGGCAACTCACAGACTTCAGATTGTACGAGCTGGATTCGTTGGCCGTAGGACAGAATGAGATCTATTTTTCGGCTTATGGACCACCGCGTGACCGGCCGGTCATCCCGAAACTCGACTGGCGTGCTAATCAACAGAGCAGCATTTTCCGGCTTCCATAGGATCCCGAGAAGGCAACGATAGATCCACCGTCCCGCACATTGGAGCCGCTATTCCTGTCAGCAGGTATAGCCAATTATCCGGCGGCATCGATGGACGGTTTGCTGGTCGCATTTCTCAGAACGAGGACCAGTTCTAACCATTATCACTACGACCTCGTGATCGCCGACACGAACAGCAAGAGCGAGCAGCTGATCGAGACCCCGGGTTTGGGGGCCTCTCGACCGGTCATCATCGATCACGACGTCTATGCCAGCATCATCTTGAAAGATCGGACACTCATCCAAGTCTGTCGCCAAGGTGAGCGCTCGATGAAGACGCTCGCCGATATCGGCGATGCTTCGATTGCCACCACCGAGGCAGTTGAAGTAGATATCGATCCGTAGCTCGGCTATAGGAGCTTACCCATGCTAGCGATTGTCGTCCTGTGGCTGGTGCTCCGCCTCTGTGGCCGCTTGGGGGAGTCTGCATTTCGCCCTGCGTGATCCACGCTCCACATCTTGGATGAAAGTCGCCTTCGCCGGGTCACTGTTGGTCTTGACAGGAACAGAACCACTTTGGCTTCAGAGCGATGTCATCGGGGAGGATTTTGTGGCTCATTCCCTACTATTCTCCTTTTGGGCTCTGACCTTCTTTGCTGTCCCTCTCTGCTTTGGGTCGATAGTCGGTGCGCTGGTAGGCATGCGCAAGAATCGACAGCGATTATCAGAGCGGTCATCCTGATAGGCTCCGGGCGGCGAGCCTCAGGTCAGCTTCGGGACACAAGCGGACGCCCCGGGACTAGTACAACCGATCCGATTACGGTGACAGAGCTGGACTGTCACGGTAGTTCGAGCCTCAGCGATCTCCCGTCGCCAACTGCTCACGGAAATACTTCACGACCGCCGCATTGAACTCGCCGTGAAATCCGGCCCGGTCGAACCCTGCGGGCGCGTCGGTGCAGATGCGTGGGACGGCCGCTGCCAGCTCCGGCGAGCACGGAGCCAGGAACGCATAATGGCCGGCCGGCACGACATGAACATCGGGCTTGCCCGGCAGGCCGTCGGCGACGCGCGCGTTGCCGGAACCGTCGCCGACGCCAGGACCGCCGAACTGCGACCGCCAGAACTGGAAAGGCACCTTGACGGCGGCGAGGTTCTCCCGGGTCAGGACGGTCGGCGGAGGGTCGACGATCACAGCGGTGCGGATACGCGCATCCGCTATCGGGGCAGGCGGCGTCTCGCCATTGTGAAGCTGTGCGCAGGCGCCGGTCGTCTCCCTGCAGAGGCTGGCGACACGTGCGAAATCCATCTTGGTACCCATCAGCACGAGCCCGGTAGAGCCACCGAGCGAGAAGCCGAAGAAGCCGACCTTGGCGGGATCGATCGCCGCCCTGTCCTTCCAATTGTTCAGCATGAAATCAAGCAACCGAACAATGTCCGCCGGACGCGATCCCCACACAGACAGCGTGTCACGCCGCGAGGAGTCACTGTACGTGTCGCCTGGGTGATTGATCGCCGCAACGATGAAGCCGGCATCGGCCAGCGCCTCCACTGTGTCATGATGTTGGCCGAACCATCCGCCACGGCCGTGCGAGAAGATCACCAACGGCAGCTTCGTGCCAGTGACGGGACAATCCTTGGAGCCTTGCAAGTTGAAATCGGCACCGACCGAAAGACGGCCCAGCGCCACATGCGTCGGCTCCGCCGCGCACGGATACCAGATCGCACCCGACAGCGACGGATCGGCGTCGAGCAGCTGAATGCCCGCAGCCTCGGCCGACGGGCCAAGGCAGCAGAGCGCGATAGCGAAAGCCCAAAGCGTGCTGCGCAACGGAAGTTCCCCTGATTTCCCGCAGGAGTTGAACGAGAAACGGTAGCGGAATTGTGGCTCAGCTCGTCAAGCAGGCACACCTTGCCGCCGCCGTTGGCGTTGAGGCAAAGTGTCCGAAAAGGGAGGTCAGCATGGCACTGCTCGGCAAGGCCGCCGTCGCGATGTGGTGGAGCGTCCGCCCCGAGCATCGCGCGGAGTTCGGCGATTGGCACTCGCACGAGCATTTTCCGGAACGGATGAGCATTCCCGGCTTTCGGCGGGGATCGCGCTGGAGCAGCACGACGGATGCCGAAAGCTTCTTCGTGCTCTACGAGCTCGAGCAATATGAGGTGCTCACGTCGAAGGGATATCTCGACCGGCTCAACGCGCCGACGCCGTGGTCCAGGAAGATGATGCCGCATCATCTCGGCATGGTCCGCAGCCAGTGCCGGATCGTGGCGAGCTTTGGTGGTGGCGTTGCGACTTCGCTTGCCACCATCAGGCTGTCGCCGGACATCGGCCGGGAGGCGGAGTTGCAGGCGCACCTTTCGGACACGCTCGCCGCATTGGCACAGCAGCCGGGACTGACAGGCGCCCACCTCCTGCTCACCGACACGCCTCGCACCAGCGCGCCCACGACCGAGCAACAGATCCGCGGCAAGGACGGTGCCGCCGACTGGATCGTGCTGCTGTCCGGTTATGATTGCGACGTGGTCGAACGCGCGGTTGGCGACCAGCTCTCAACCGGGGTGCTCTGCGCCGCGGGCGCTCAGAATCATCCGACGGTCGGCCGCTACGGGCTGGCGTTCACGATGACGCCGCAGGACATGGCGGCGATTTGAACGATCGAAGCAGGGCCGTCCGGCCTGGCGAAAACCGCCAGCACGTGCGGGCCGCTTCCTGGCTCAGCTATCGCTTGAGCTCTCTGATGAGGTTCGTCAATCGTGGATCGTCAGGCCGAAGGAGCGCCAGTCGCTCTGCATAACCAAGCGCAGCCGCGATGTCTCCCTTCTCCCTGCTGACGTTCAGAGCGGCCGAAAGCAGCTCCGGATTGTTCGGATGTTCGCGCAGGCTCTGGTTCAGCACAGAAAGCGCATCGTCATGCCGACCCATTCCGTTCAGCCCTACAGCATAGACGTAGGCGTACCGTATTTGGCCGGGGTCAAGCGAAGCAGCCCGGTGCAGCTCGTCGAGCGCCTCTTCGCTGCGCTTCAGGCGCACGAGTGTCAGACCAAGCGCGTGGTGGAGAGATGGGTCCTGCGCCGACGCGGAGAGCGCTTCACGCAGGACTTTCTCCCCGTCACTGTCGAGCCCGAGCTGCCGATACAAGTCGGACAGGTTGACGGCGGCCGCCGCAAACGAGGGATCGAGCCTGAGTGCAGCGCGGTATTCGGCCTCCGCCGCGCCAGGATTGGCCTGACGCAGGAAGAAGTTGCCGAGCGCCGTTCGCGAATCCGGCCGATCCGCATTCAGCTTCTGCGCAGCGATGAATTCGGCAGCCGCCCGCGTGAACCTGGCGCGATCGACCGCTGGCTGGCGCGCTGCAGGCAGCACGGCCAGAAGTTCGGCGGCGCGAATGCGCACACCACGCACGGCATCGTCCAGTCGCGGCGAGGCGAGCGGCCAGAGCTGATCGGCGGGCACTCCTTCGAGCCGATCGAGCGCGCCGAGCCTCACAAGCGGATCCGGATCGGAAAGCCCATGCCGGACCAGATCAAGAATTGGTTCGGGAAGCTCCGCCAGCGCGCTGGCGCGGACGATACCGGGAACGCCGGCCGATTCGGCGATTGCGGCGAGCTGCGCTTGCGCGTCGGCAGCTCCGCTCCAGGCAGCATGAAACGCACGCACATAGGTCTGGTGGCCGCGCCGCTCCGCCCCGAACCAGCCCTTGATCTGATCCGCGGCCCAGGCCGCCGGCTTGTCGCGATGGCAGTCGTTGCACGCATTCGGTGCGCCCGTCTGCACCGAGAGGTCAGGGCGCGGAATGCGGAAGCCGTGGTCGTGGCGGCGATCGACGACCATGTAGCGTCGCTCGGGCATGTGGCAGGACGGGCAACCCAGCGGCGGCGAGACATTGGCGTGGTGCCGGTGCGCCGCGGATTCATATTTGGCGGGCGCATGGCACTGCGAACAAACCCCGTCTGCGGGCGCCTTCAACGTTGCGCTGTGCGGGTCGTGGCAATCGCTGCAGGTCACGCCCTTGGCGAACATCCTGCTCTGCTTGAACGGCGCGTAATTGTAGGTCTCCTCGTCGTCGCGCATCTGGCCGTCGGCATGAAAGCGCTGGCGGTCGAGCAGCGATACGCGGTGGGTGTCGGAGAGCGGTTGGCCCGGTGTCCAATCTTCCGAAAGCTGCCCGCGGCGCGCGTGGCAGCGCCCGCAGGTTTCGACCTCCTTGCGCAGGGCCGGCGCCGGCGCGCTGCGTGCCGGCGTCAATGTGCCGGCGGAGGCGGACCATGTGATGCCGGTGCGCTCGTCGAAGCGGACCAGCAGGCCGTTATCGGCCTCGCGCGCCGCCGGCTTGCCGTGCGCCCAGGCGACGTGGCGCGAGCCCGCACCGTGGCAAGCCTCGCAACCGACGCCGATCTCCGAAAAGGTGGTGGCGAACCTGTCCTTGTCGGCATTGTAGCCCTTGTGCACGTTGGTCGAGTGGCACTCCGCACACATGAAATTCCAGTTCTGATTCAGCTTGGTCCAGTGCAGGGAATCGCTGCTGGTGATGGCGCTCTCCGGGTAGAGATGGAACCAGCGCTGACCGCCCTGCTCTTTCGGCCGCGTGTCCCAGGCGATGGATAGAGCCTGGACGCGGCCGTCCGGGAATTCGATCAGATATTGCTGCAGCGGATCGATGCCGAAGGCGTATTTCACCTCGAAGGTCGCGAGCTTGCCGTCGGACCCATCGGTCTCGACCAGGAACTTGCCCTCCCTACGGAAGAAGCGCGACCGGGTGCCGGCATAGTCAAAAGTCGCATTGTTGAAATCGCCGCGCACGGATTGCGCGGTCGCATGATCCATGGCGTCGCGGTGTTGCGACATCTGCCAGAGCTTCGTCTCTGCCGGATGACAGCCGGCACAGGATTCGCTCCCGACGAAGGCCAATTCGGCAGGGGCTGACGTCTGGACGGGAGCCTTCGATAGTTCAAACCACTGCAGTCCGACGGCAATGGCGGCGACGACTGCGCTCGCGCCGACGATCCAGCGCCTCGTGGCGCTGTGAGAGACCTGCAGCGGCTGCGGCGCGTACTGCACCGGTTCAGGCGCCGGCGCCTTGCGGAGCTGGTGTTCCCTGCGGTTCTTTCGCGAGCCACGTGCCACGTCTGCTTATCGCTCCAGCCGTTCACCGCCCACTCGGCCTACACGTGAAGGTCGTTGTCGTGAAGCGCAATCCTGGTTTCGCGCGCCAGATCGACGAGTGCGGCGCTGAACATCAGCATGGCCGCCATGAACAGGATCGCCACGCCGTATTCGTGTGCGATCTGCAGGAGCGCGCTGACGAATGCAACGAAGATGATGAGAGCCGTAAGGATTGCTGCGACGACGGAGCAGAACAGCGATCGGTTCAGAAGTCGCGCCCTTTCGCGAAGCCGCGGCAGATCGGCTTTCAGGAAGTCTCTTGCAGAATCGCCTGCGGGAATGCCGTTGATGAACTGCGAGCGGTCGATCACCCGGTTAACCCGAGAGATCACGACCGAGATAAACGCAGCGACCGCGCCTAGCAGGAATGCCGGAGCTGCGACATTGGCAATGATACGGCCAAGCTCGTCGATCGAAGGTGTGATTGGGATCAGATCGGTTACGCTTTGCATGTCACCGCCGTTCGATGCTGGCGCGCCTCGTCACGGCAGTGGTTCGACCTTGGCGGCCATGTCCGGCGCACGGCTCACCCGATAGCTCGCATTGCTGCATCGGAGCACCCAGACTGCATGATCGGCCCTCGAGCGCGCGGCGTCCTTCGTCGCGCCAAGCGCCTTGTCACACGTAAAACCCTGCGTACGGATCTGTGCGGCGAGCATGTCCTGCACCGTCTCCGCCGCGCCCTGCGCCGCAGCGCGGCCGACAGTCAGGGCGCCGATCAGTGCAAGCGCTGAAAGGAAGATCCAACGGCCGTTGGTCATGAGCTTCTCCGATTGCGCATCGTGCATTTGGCCGACGGGAAGCCGATTGGCGGCTTCCCGTCGGTCGCCGAACTATCGGCGAACACATTCCTGAACGAACTTGACCCGGTCCACCATACCAAGTCCCTTTGCCTCGGCGTCCTTGCGGCAACCCTCGCGCTTGTCGATCCGCAACTGGATCTTCTCGACCAGATTGAGACCGATATTGCTGGAGACCTGGGGTTCCGCCGAGGCCATTCTTCCGGCCTCCACAGACGGGCCGTCACCCGCCGCACGCGCGGCTTCCTCCATCCGCTTGATATCATCCGGACTCAGCTTGGGTCGGTCGATGTCCAGGGTGATCCTGTTGATCTTCCCGGTGAAGGCAAACGGGGCCTGGTAGTCGTTGTCGTCGACCGGTGTGCCGGTATCCGAACCGATGTCCAGCGCCTCGTCCCATTGCAGGATGAAGGGAAGCGTGTGCTCCATCTTCTCGGTCGCCACCACATTGCCGTCGACCTTCAGCGTGCCGATGCCGCCCTTTCCGATGCCGCTGTAGTCGCCAAACAGCATGGTCGCTGCGCCGAGACCGTCATACCTGAAGGCAAACTCGATGACGTGCTTGCCGGGCGTAAGCTCCGTCCCCTCCCAGCGCACGCGCTTGAGGTCAACGAGGTTCCAGGTAAAGACGGGCTTGTTCTTGAGGACATAGAACCCATACCCGCCGAAACGACCGCCCTGGGTGATCAGCGTGCCCTCGGCACCGCCCTGAGGTATGTCGACGTCCGCCTTGAAGACGTAGGACGCATTGAGCAGGCTCGGCGCATCGCCGTTTGGCGTGCCGGTGAGCGGTCGTGTCCAGACGAAGCTTGTCCGGCCGGCGCTGAGGCTCGGGCGCGGCGTGATGACGCGCGTTACCACGGACGAGTCCAGTGGGAGCACCTGATACTTTTCCGCCTCCTTCCAGAACAATGCCTGCAGCTCCTTCAGCTTGTCAGGATATTTGGCGGCGACGTCCTCGGCCTGCGTCCAGTCGTTGTTCAGGTCGTAAAGCTCCCAGGGGTAATCGGCCGGGCTTGGCAGCTTGACGCCTCCAGTCACCCACGGAGGCCGCAACACCTTGGTCGAGGCGATCCAGCCGTCACTGTAGATCGCGCGATCGGCAAACATCTCGAAATACTGCGTCTTGTGGGTTGACGGCGCGTTCGCGTTGTTGGCGTCGAACGTGTACATCATGCTGACACCTTCGATCGGGCTCTGCTTGATACCGTCGACGATGTCCGGTTGCTTGATCTTCGCGGCCTCGAGAATGGTCGGCACGACGTCGATGACGTGGTGGAACTGGCTGCGGATGCCGCCCTTGTCCTTGATCACCGCCGGCCAGGAGATCGCCATACCCTGGCGCGTGCCGCCGAAATGGGAAACGATCTGCTTGGTCCAGGAGAACGGCGTATCGAAGGCCCAGGCCCAACCGATCGACATGTGGTTGTAGGTACGGTCGGTGCCCCAGACGTCGTAGAAGTACTTGAGCTGGTCCTCGACCGACGGATTGATCTGGTTGAACATCGCCACTTCGTTGGGCGTGCCATTCGGCTGCCCTTCGGCGCTGGTGCCGTTGTCGCCCTCGATATAGATGATCAACGTATTATCGAGCTTACCGACGTCAGCGACCGACTGGATCACGCGACCGATCTCATCGTCAGCATAGGCGGCAAACGCGGCAAACACCTCGGCCTGTCGGATGAAGAGCTTCTTCTCGTCCGCCGAAAGCTGGTCCCATTCCTTGATCAGGTCCTTCGGCCAGGGCGTCAGCTTCGCGTTCTGCGGGATGACGCCGAGCCGCTTCTGGTTCTCGAAGATGGTCTCGCGCAGCTTGTTCCAGCCCTGGTCGAACAGGTGCATGTCGCTGATCTTCTTCACCCACTCCTTGGTCGGATGATGCGGCGCATGCGTAGCGCCGGGCGCGAACTTGATGAAGAACGGCGTATCGGGCGACAGCGCGTTCATGCGGTTCAAATAGTCGATGGCATCATCCGCCATCGCCGTCACCAGATTCCAGCCGGGATTTCCCTGGTACGGGTAGATTGCCGTGGTGTTGCGAACGAGATTGCCGGGCTCCCACTGATTGGTGTCGCCACCCATGAAGCCGTAGAAATATTGAAAGCCCATGCCGGTCGGCCACTGGTCGAACGGGCCGGCCTGGCTCGCCTGGTACTCCGGCGTGTTGTGGTTCTTGCCGAACCAGGCGGTGTGATAGCCGTTGTCGGTCAGGATGCGGCCGATCGTTGCCTTGTCCTTTGTCATGATGCTGTCGTAACCGGGGTAACCGGTCGCCTGCTCGGCGATCACGCCATAGCCGACCGAGTGATGATTGCGTCCGGTGATCAGCGCCGCGCGCGTCGGCGAGCACAGCGCCGTTGAATGGAAATTGGTGTAGCGCAATCCGCTTTGCGCGATGCGGTCGAGCGCAGGCGTTGGAATGACGCCGCCGAATGTGCTCGGCACGCCGTAGCCGGCATCATCGGTGATGATCAGCAGCACGTTCGGTGCGCCCTTGGGCGGGACCACGCGCGAGGGCCAGAAAGGTGTCGAATTACGCGCATCGCGCTCGATCTTGCCGCCGAACTGCTGCGGCGGGGGTGGCAGCTGATTGCCCGGAATGGTGATGGTCGCGGCGGGCGAGCCGGGAGGCGGTGCGGCTTGTTGTGCGAATGCTGGCGCCGAAAAAGCAAGGGTCAGTGAAAAGGCGACGAGATGAAAGGATCGGGCAGTGCTCATTGCAATTCCTCCCCGTGAAACGAGGCGCCATCATTTTCCGACAACCAGAAAAAAGACTTGATATGGATCAACAGATCAAGATGACGGCTCAGAAGCGGAGATGTGGGAGAGGAGCGCCGTTTTTCCGTAAACTCCCGGAGCCTCATCTCCATGCGTCGGTATCATGGCGCGGTAGTGTTGTTCTCTTGCTACACCCTGACTGCCAAAAATTCCCGGCGGATCGGCAACTATGGCAAGCCCGGCCGGCTGCGTCATATGATCGGCAGCATATCAGGCGCTCCCACTGAGCGAAGCTCGTGGTTTGGGAGGGGTCACCATGCGATTGACGAAAGCGTTTGCCGCTCTTGCATTTGCAGCCTTTGCATCGATACCGACGACAGTCTTAGCCGACGAAAGCGGCATCAGCTTCTGGATTCCCGGCATGTTCGGCAGCCTTGCTGCCACACCTCAGCAACCGGGCTGGACGACGGCTGCGATCTACTATCACACCTCGGTGTCCGCCGGCGGCGACGTGGCGCGTGCACGCGAAGTCCAGATCGGCCGCATCCCCGCAAACCTGACGGCCACGTTGAATGCGAACCTCAACGCGAGTGTGGATCTGGCCCTGTTGAACGCGACCTACGTCTTTGCAACACCGGTGCTGGGCGGACAGGCCTCGGCCACCTTGATGGGAATTTACGGTGCGAACACGACCACGCTCAACGGATTGGTGACGGGTACGCTCGCAACGCCGCTGGGCTCCATTCCCTTCTCGCGCTCCGATTCCATCAGCGATTCCGTGACCGGCTTTGGCGACCTGATCCCGCAATTCGCGCTGCGCTGGAATGCCGGTGTCCACAACTACATGACCTACATCACCGGTGACATCCCGGTCGGAGCCTACCAGTCGTCCCGGCTCGCCAACATCGGGCTCGGGCATGGCGCGATCGACGCGGGCGGCGGCTACACCTATTTCAATCCGCAGGCCGGACATGAACTGTCCGGCGTGCTTGGCTTCACCTATAATTTCAAGAACACCGACACGCAGTACCAAAGCGGTGTCGACATGCACTTCGACTGGGGCGCCTCCCAGTTCCTGAGCAAGCAGGTGCAGGTGGGGCTCGTCGGGTATTTCTACCAGCAACTCGGGTGCGACAGCGGCTCCGGCGATCGCGTCGGCTGTTTCCGCTCGAGGGTGGGCGGGGTCGGCCCACAGATCGGATTCATCTTCCCCCTCGGCGACATGCAGGGTTACCTCAACTTGAAGGGTTACAAGGAATTTGCTGCCGAACACCGCCCCGAGGGCTGGAATGCATGGGTGACGTTCGTGATTTCGCCGGCAGCACCGCCGCCTGCAGTGACGCCGACGAAGCACGTCATCACAAAATGACGGGCGTTCACGACGGTGTCCGGGGTGGCGGCTGTCCAGAGCGGAATGAGTTCGGAATGGATCGCATCGCGCTTTAGGTCGTTGCCGAGCAGGATCTTTTCGGAAGCTCGCCACGCAACTTTCCGGATCGTGCTCGGGCGCGACCACAGCAGCTGTCGGCGCTCCCAACAAAAAGGCAAAAAAATTTGAGAGTGCCTGTCGGATCGGCAGCTTGCCGGTCGTCCTCGTGACATGAATGGGCCATAGACGCCAACGTCGCGCCCATCAACGCAAGAGGATGAACGAAACATGCCCAACACTATCCGCCTGCACCGCGTCCTGGCCACCAAGCCGGAGAAAGTCTATCGCGCCTTCCTCGAGGCCGATGCGATGGCGAAATGGCTTCCGCCGAACGGGTTCACCTGCGCCGTGCATCATTTCGAGCCCAAGGTCGGGGGCACGTTCAAGATGTCGTTCCGGAATTTCACCACGGGCAACAGCCATTCCTTTGGCGGCGAATATGTCGAGCTCGTGCCCGGCGAACGCATCCGCTATACTGACAAATTCGACGATCCCAATCTGCCCGGCCTGATCGAGGTGACCGTGATCCTGAAGAAGGTTTCGGTCGGAACCGAAATCGACATCACGCAGTCGGGCATCCCGGATGTCATCCCGCCGGAGGCCTGCTATCTCGGCTGGCAGGAATCGCTGCGGAATCTGGCCAAGCTCGTCGAGCCCGAGATCAATCAATAGGCTGGACGCAGTGGCGCGCCCCTCAGGACGCAGCTCGAGTGTGCGGCTGCCGCTTCAACGGCAGCTGTGCCGCTTGGCCTTATCCTTAAGGAGACCGCCATCGGGTGCGTGCGAAACGGTATCCGACGGCGGCGCGGCAGGTGCCCCCCGCCTGCGTGCAGGCGCTCCCTGCAAATTGATGCCCCTTGTGCCGGTTGAGCGGACGGCTACACTCGGGAGGAATCGGGAGGGGGTTGATGAAACCATTCCAGGCGTTGCGGATGATTGCCTGTGGCGCGCTGCTCGTTGCGGCCGCAGCAGCTTCGGCCCGGGCCGAAGGGACTTTTGAAATTCCCGCGGGAGCACATTTCAACAAGGACAAGCTGGCAAAACTCGACGAGTTCTTCCGCAACGAAGTGGCGACGGGGAAAATTCCCGGAGCGATCCTGCTCATCCAACAGCACGGCAAGCCGGTCTATCACCAATCCTTCGGCGTGCAGGACGTGGAGTCGAAGGCTCCGATCACCGACCATACCATCTTCCGCCTGTTCTCGATGACCAAGGCCATCACCAGCGTGGTTGCAGTGCAGATGATCGATGAGGGCAAGTTCTCCCTCGACGATCCGATCGCAAAATACATTCCGTCGTTCGCAAATGTGAAGGTCGGCGTCGAGAAGACGGCCAGCGACGGTACCAAGACGCTCGAACTGGTACCGCCGAACCGGCCGCCGACGGTGCTCGACCTGATGCGCCAGACCTCCGGCGTCACCTACGGCTTCTACGGCGACAGCCTGGTCCGCAAGGCCTACAAGGCTGCCGACCTCTATGCCGGTGATTTCGACCTCGCCGAGTTCGCCGAGCGGATCGCAAGACTGCCGCTGCACAATCAACCCGGCGCGCTCTGGCAGTATGGCCATTCCACCGACATCCTGGCGCGGATCATGGAAATCGCGTCCGGGAAATCCCTGATCGAGGTCGAGCGAGAAAAGCTGCTCGATCCGCTCGGCATGAAGGACACCGGCTTCTTCGTCGGCGACCCCGAAAAGCAGAAGCTGCTCGCCAAGCCGATGCCGAACGACAGCGATTTCCGGGTGGGGCGCGAAAACGACCCGACCAAGCCGAAGAAGATGATGTACGCCAGCGGCGGCATGGTCTCGACGATGGCGGACTATGCCCGCTTCGCTCAAATGCTGCTCAATGGCGGCACGTACGAAGGCAAGACCATTCTCAGCCCCAAGGCGTTCAAGCTGCTGACGACGGATCAGGTCGGGCCCGGGTCGGGCGTCGAGCGGGACTTCTTCTACTTTCCGGGGGACGGCTTCGGCTTTGGGCTCGGCCTTGCCGTACGCACCGATCCGGGCAACGCCAAACCGCCGCCGCCGGGCAATCTGGGCGAACTGAAATGGGACGGCGCCAGCGGCTGCTATTTCGTGATCGACCCCAAGCAGGACATGTTCTTCGTCTTGCTCGAGCAGACTCCCTCGGAGCGCCAGCGCATCCAAAGGACCGTCAAGCAGCTGATTTATGAGGCCATGGAGAACTGACGACGTCACGGCGGGGAGCGAGCGACTGCGCAGGGCCATGTGCGCGCTTCAGTTCTGGCTGTGCGGTCTTGATGTGCGTCAAACTGTCTGAAGGGCAAAACGGCTAGGAGCAGGAGTCTTCCCTGCCGGCCTCGGAGGCGAGATGATGAGATCTGCTATCGGATGGTTGATCATTGCCGGTCTTGCCGCTGGTTTCGCTGCTGCCGCCAAGGCCGAAGAAGTCGACATCGGCAAGGCGGAGTTTCTGTCGTCATGCGCGAGTTGTCATGGCGCCGACGCAAAGGGCAAAGGACCGGTCAGCGGCCAGCTCAAGACACCGCCTTCCGACCTGACCGTGTTGGCCAAGAACAACAACGGGGTGTTTCCCACCAACGCCGTTTACGAAACCATCTATGGGTCGAAATCAGTCCCGGCTCACGGCACGCGTGAAATGCCGGTCTGGGGCGAACGGTTCAACCCCATCGTCAGCCTGCCTCACGCTGTCGATCCCACTTATTGGCAAAAGGCCGGGCCGCAGCAAAACCCGGAGGTCGTCGTGCGGACTCGCATTCTCGCCGTGATCGATTACCTGAACCGAATTCAGCAGAAATAGCGACCGAGCAGCGTCGCCGCGGGGAGGCTGCTCACCGCCTGCTATCCGACTTGACTTGCCGCCCAGCGATCCGGGTCGGGACTATGTCCGATCAGCGCCAGCCCGTAGGCAATCGACTCGAACTGGTCGCCTGACATCAGCCGTTCGTTGCCGAACCGCTCGGCGAACAGTTTCCGGACGGCAGGCACAAAGGACGTGCCGCCGGTCAAGAACACCTTCTCGATCTCGTGCGCGGTGATGCCGGCCTCGCCCAGCACCTTGTCGACGGTCGCCCCCAGCCGGGCGATATCGTCGGCGATCCAGGCTTCGAAATTCTTCCGTGTGATGGCCGCGCCGATATCGACGCCGCCGCCCCTGAAGCGGAAGTCCACCTCGTCCTGTGCCGACAGCGCGACCTTGGCGCCGGACACGGCGCGGTAGAGCGAAAAGCCGAGGTCGAGATCGACGATGGTGATGAAATCCCCGAGCAGATCCGGCTTCAACGCAGTGCGCTGGAGCTCGCGAAGCTCGCGCAGATCGCCGTTGCTCTTCATCATCGCGAGCTGATGCCAGCGCGCGAGGTTGGTGTAGTGGCCGCTCGGAACCGGCAGCACCTTGTCGAACGAGCGAAAGCTGGAGCCTTTGCCGAGCCGCGGCGAGACGACGTGGTCGACGATGCGATAATCGAAGGTGTCGCCGGCAATGCCGATGCCGGCATGGCCGAGCGGCTCGGCGCGAAGGCTGCCGCCCGCACGCGAGAAGCGCATCACGGAGAAATCGCTGGTGCCGCCGCCGAAATCGGCGACCAGCACGGTGGCATCCCGCTCCAGCCGGCGCGCGAAGGAGAACGCCGCGCCCACGGGCTCGTAGACGTAGCGCGCGTGACCGGCGCCGAGCCGCTCGAACGCGGCCCGGTAGCGCTGCATCGCCAACGCCTCGTCGGGATTGCCGCCGGCGAAGCGCACCGGGCGACCGACCGTGATATTCGCCGCCTCGAAGCCGAACTTCCCGCCGCCATGGCGCGCCAGCGTCCGCAGGAACGCCGCCAGAATATCCTCGAACTTGTAGCGCTGCCGGAACACCTGCGTGGTGTTGAAGCTGCTGCTCGCCGCAAACGTCTTAAACGATTGAAGGAAGCGGTAGACGTGGCGCCCTTCGAGGAACTGCTCGATCGCCCACGGGCCGCCTTCGGCCTGGGCGCCGGCGCCCGGCCGGTCCTCCCAGAAGCACAGGGCCGACACGTAGACGCTGTGGCGCTGTCCGCCATGATCGAAGCGGATGGCCTCGACCCGGCGGTCGTCCGCCGCAAGCGCGACGACCGTGTTGCTGGTCCCAAAATCGATGCCGATCGAGACGGCGGGCGAGGCGCTCGACATGAACCACTCTGACAGATGATTGGAAGGGGGCAGAGCACTAACGGCTTTGCCGCCCCCTTGCAAGACCTGGTCCGAGATGATCGAGCCCGGACCTCACGCCGGGTGTCTGGTATGCACGTCGATCAGTTGGACTGATCGCCCCGACGCCAGGCCGGAAACGGATCGGCGAGAGTGGACCATGCGGCGATGTCCATGGTGGACGTTTCCGGGACAAGGCATGCGTCCAGCCTGCGGCGGAGTTCGGCTTGGTCCATGCCGGTGCCGATGAACACGATCTCCTGGCGACGATCGCCATACACCTTGTCCCAATACTGACCGAGCCGCTTGCGCCAGCCCTCATCGTTCGGCCACCGCTCCTTTGGAACGCTCGCCCACCAGAAACCCAGCGCTTCGGTCCGCACGATCGCTCCCGCCTGGCTGATCTCGCCGAGCCATTGCGGCCGCGTCGCCAGCCAGAAATGCCCCTTCGCCCGGATCACGCCCGGCCAGGTCCCCTTGACGAACTGGTCGAACTTCGACGGATCGAACGGCCGGCGGGCGCGATAGACGAAGTTCTTCACGCCATATTCCTGCGTTTCAGGCACGTGGTCGGCGAAACCGTAGAGCTCCTTGTACCAGAGCGGATGCTGCTGGGCCTTCTCGAAGTCGAAACGGCCGGTGTTGAGCACGCGCTCGAAGGGCACGCGGCTGTGATTGGCCTCGATGATGTCGGCTTCGGGATTCAACGAGCGGATGATCTGCCGTGCCGCCTCGCGCTGTTGCGGCGAGGCATCGTCCACCTTGTTGAGGACGATCACGTCGGCGAACTCGATCTGCTCCACGAGGAGATCGACCAGCGTCCGCTTGTCGCCGTCCAGCGCCTCGCCGCGCTCGCCGAGGAACTCGGTCGAGGAATAGTCCTTGAGCAGGTTGGCGGCGTCGACCACCGTCACCATCGTGTCGAGCTGGGCGATGTCGGAGAGGCTTTCGCCCTCCTCCGAGCGGAAATCGAACGTCGCTGCGACCGGGAGCGGCTCCGAAATGCCGGTCGATTCGATCAGCAGATAATCGAAGCGCCCGCTTTCGGCGAGCGCACGTACCTCCCTCAGGAGATCGTCGCGCAGGGTGCAGCAGATGCAGCCATTGGTCATCTCCACCAGTTTCTCATCAGTCCGCGAGAGGTTGGCACCACCATCGCGGACCAAATCCGCATCGATGTTCACCTCGCTCATGTCGTTCACGATCACCGCCACTTTCAGGCCGTGCCGGTTGTTCAGGACGTGGTTCAGCAAAGTGGTCTTTCCAGCCCCGAGGAAGCCGGACAAGACGGTGACGGGGAGTTTGCGCATGGAGATCGAACAGCCTTTTGAGCGGGATAGATCGAGGACGGCGAGACACGGCATCTCACTATGTTATGTTATAACATAACATTCTTTGTTGGGCAGAGCGTGTCAAGATGCCCTGCTCACCGGGGGCCCGCCGACCATACCGCAATGCGGAAGAATTAATGCTGCTATGCAAACAAGAGTATGGACGCTGGCATCTGGTATACATAAACTGCCTTTCGACATGAGGCAGCAAGACTGACTGTCTCCAGAAAGGGATTTCCGATGTCCAAGACCGCTTCCGTCGCTCTCGCCCCCTCCGCCTCGCTGTTCGCCCGCCTGATGGCCGCGATCGACAGCTTCCTGATGGCGAGCGCCGAGATTTCCAATCACAACGGCGACCTGCCGCGTTTCGGCCTGTAAGGAAGGCCTTGTCCTCCCGCCGAACGGCGGAGCTGACAGGACCACGCAGACGCCAGGTTCGGTCAAATGGCCCCGCACGTTCGGGGCCATTTTTCTTTTGCCTCCTTGTCTGGGCTTGGGACCTCAGCTGCGACGATTCGTCCGCCGGGCTGATTGCCGATCCGATTGTTTGTTCGCTGGCATCGCGCATACCATTGGACAAGCAAAAACGGCTGTACAACCCAAGGTGTAGGATAGAAACACATAACGCAAGACGGGAACAGCCGAGGGCACCGGGAACCCTGGCGGAACCTTAGCCGAAAGGAGCGGATGCCGCGCGGTGTCCCTCCTCATACAGTTTCTATCGGGACTGCCATGGGAGATCGACCGCAAGGGTGACACCAGGCATCTGAATCGAGATGGGCTGACGCAAGTCGACAAAGAGCGGCTGCGTTGAGGGTTCGACAGGGAGAGAAACAAATGAAGCCATCCGTTCTGAGTGTCGCTTTGGCGGCAATCGCGATGTCGTGCGCCAACAGCACCGCAAGCCGGGCAGCCTGGGAGCCGGTCCGTCCGGTCGAGTTCATCGTGCCCGCGGGCACCGGCGGCGGCGCCGATCAGATGGCACGCACCATTCAGGGCATCGTCACCAAGCACAACCTGATGAAGCAGCCGCTGGTCGTCATCAACAAGGCGGGCGGCGCGGGCGGTGAAGGCTTCCTCGATGTGAAGACGTCGTCGGGCAATCCGCACAAGATCATCATCACGCTGTCGAACCTGTTTACGACCCCGCTGGCGACGGGAATTCCTTTCAATTGGAAGGACCTGACGCCGGTCGCCATGCTCGCCCTCGACGAATTCGTGCTCTGGGTAAATGCCGAGAAGCCGTACAACAGCGTCAAGGATTACGTCGACGCCGCGAAGAAGGCACCAAGCGGCTCGTTCAAGATGGGCGGCACCGGCTCCAAGCAGGAAGACCAGATCATCACGGTCGGCATCGAGAAGGCGGTCGACGCGAAGTTCACCTACATCCCCTACAAGGGCGGCGGCGAAGTCGCCGTCCAGCTCGTCGGCAATCACGTCGATTCCACCGTCAACAATCCGATCGAGGCGGTCGCGCAATGGCGCGGCGGCAAGCTCCGTCCGCTCTGCGTGTTCGATGCCCAGCCGATGGCGTATGACGAGCCGATCGCCGACGGCAAGGCCTGGAAGGATATTCCGACCTGCAAGTCGCAGGGCCTCGCGATGGAATATCTCATGCTGCGCGGCATCTTCATGTCGCCCAAGGCGACGAAGGACCAGGTCGAATACTATGTCGAGCTGTTCAAGAAGGTGCGCGCCACGCCGGAATGGCAGGAGTTCATGAAGAGCGGCGCCTTCAACACGACCTTCATGACTGGCGCCGACTACGCCAAATGGGTCGAGGCGGAGGAGAAGCGCCACCAAGACTTGATGAAGGAAGCCGGCTTCCTCGCATCGGCGAATTGAGCCGCGCCATCGATGCGGCTGAGGATGCTGCTCGTCCTCACGCCCGCCGCGACCGCGAAAGACCGCGTTTCCGCCTGGAGGTCCCATGAGTGAACGATCTGAACGTGGCCCGGCACACAAGACGCTGGAAATCGGCATGGCGCTGCTGATCGGCGTGTTCGGCCTAGTCGTGATCTTCGGGAGCCTGAAGGCCGGCATCAACTGGGGCGCGGAGGGCCCGCGTGCCGGGTTCTTCCCCTTCTATATCGGCGCCGCCATCGTCGTGGCGAGCGCCATCAACCTCTGGCATGCGCAACGCGGCGATGACGGCCGGCTGTTCGCAGAATGGGGACAGCTGCGCCAGGTCATGAGCGTCGTCGTGCCGACCGCGATCTATGTCGGCTCGATGCCGTTCATCGGCCTCTACGTCGGCTCGATGGTCTTCATCGCCTGGTTCATGCGCTGGCTCGGCGGCTATCGCTGGCTGACGACCATCGCGGTCTCGGTCGGCATGCCGGTTCTGACCTATCTCGTTTTCGAGCGCTGGTTCCTGGTCCCGCTTCCCAAAGGTCCATTCGAGGAATGGCTCGGCCTGTGAGAGCCACGCATTCATTCAATTGCTGCTGCAGGACGTTTTGACATGGAAGAGTTGGCCAATCTGTTTCACGGCTTCGCGGTCGCCCTGCAGCCCTACAACATCATGCTGATGATCATCGGCATCACGCTCGGGGTCATCATCGGCGTGCTGCCGGGGCTGGGGGGCGCGAACGGCGTCGCGATCCTGCTGCCCCTGACCTTCAGCATGCCGCCGACATCGGCGATCATCATGCTGTCCTGCATCTATTGGGGCGCGTTGTTCGGCGGCGCCATCACCTCGATCCTGTTCAACATACCCGGCGAGCCCTGGTCCGTGGCGACCACTTTTGACGGCTATCCGATGGCGCAACAGGGCAAGCCCGGCGAGGCACTCACCGCCGCCTTCACCTCCTCCTTCGTGGGCGCGCTGTTCGCCGTCATCATGATCACGCTTGTCGCCCCCCTCGTCGCGGGCTTCGCACTGCGATTTGGTCCGGCGGAGAAGTTCGCGGTGTACTTCCTCGCCTTCTGCAGCTTCGTCGGCCTCAGCAAGGAGCCGCCGTTCAAGACCATCGCGGCAATGATGATGGGCTTTGCGCTCGCCGCGGTCGGCCTGGATTCGATCACCGGACAGTTGCGGCTGACCTTCGGCGTCACGGAGCTGCTCAACGGATTCGACTTCCTGATCGCCGTGATCGGCCTGTTCGGCATCGGCGAGATCCTGCTGACGATGGAGGAAGGGCTGGCGTTCCGCGGCGGCAATGCGAAGATCAACCTGCGGGTCGTGCTTCACACCTGGCGCGAGCTGCCCACCTATTGGATGACCTCGCTCCGCTCCTGCCTGATCGGCTGCTGGATGGGCGTCACGCCCGCGGGCGCAACGCCGGCCTCCTTCATGAGCTACGGCATCGCCAAGCGGCTGGCGCGACGCGGCAATAATTTCGGCAAGGGCGAGATCGAGGGCGTGATCGCCCCTGAGACGGCCGCGCACGCCGCCGGCACCTCGGCGCTGCTGCCGATGCTGTCGCTCGGCGTGCCCGGCTCGCCGACCGCCGCCGTTCTGCTCGGCGGGTTGTTGATCTGGGGCCTGCAGCCGGGACCGATGCTGTTCGTCGAACAGAAGGAATTCGTCTGGGGCCTGATCGCCTCGATGTATCTCGGCAATCTTGCCGGCCTCATCGTCGTGCTCACCTGCGTGCCGGTCTTCGCCGCGATCCTGCGCGTGCCGTTCGGCATTATCGCGCCGCTGATCCTGGTGCTCTGCGCGATCGGCGCCTATTCGGTGCACAACAGCACCTTCGACGTCATGCTGATGCTGGTGTTCGGCGTGCTCGGCTATCTCCTGAAGAAGTGCAACTACCCGCTCGCGCCGCTGGTGCTCGCCATCGTGCTTGGCGATAAGGCCGAGGAAGCCTTCCGCCAATCGCTGCTGGGATCACAGGGATCGCTCGGGGTGTTCTTCTCCAACGGCCTCGTCAGCACGATCATGGCGCTCGGTCTGGTCGCTTTGTTCTGGTCCGCGATCCAGGAAGGCTATAGCCGGCTGCGCACGCCGATGGCGTGAGGCGCGACCTGCGCGATCAGCGCCGCCCACGCCAAATTGCCGCAGGCCGGACTTCTGGAATATAGAATTCCAGGGATTGCGCGGTCACCGACCGACCGCGCCTCGGCGCACGCGACCAGCGCTGGCGAGGAAAATCCCCAAGACGCGCGGGCTTTTCAACAGCGGTCTTGCGGCGTCGCGCCGACGGCAAAACAGTCGTTGAATCAATTATTTGGCTAGGATCGGCCGCCATTTGCGCCGGCACGCCGGCAGCGATTGAGGCTTTACAATCCCGCTTTGATTGCGCATGTAAACAGGCCCGCGTTATTTCGCCGCACCTCCCGTCCTTCCCTTGAATCTTGGCATAATGAATACCAGGATGCGGGCAGCGCATGCATAAAAATGATCGGCGCGTTCGGGAGGGTTTTTAATGACGGACATGGTGCAGTCGGCAGCGGCCCCTAGTGCCGCTCGCGTAAGCGATGCCTATCGCTGGGCTCAATTGGCGATCGGCGTGATGGCGATGGTGATGATCGCCAATTACCAATATGGCTGGACGTTCTTCGTCCCCGACATCCAGAAGACGTTCGGCTGGGATCGCGCCTCGATCCAATGGGCGTTCACTCTTTTCGTCTTGTTCGAGACCTGGCTGGTGCCGGTCGAAGGATGGTTCGTCGACAAATACGGCCCGCGCATCGTCGTGCTGGTCGGCGGCGTGCTCTGCGCCATCGGTTGGGCGATCAACGCGCAGGCCACCTCGCTCAACGGCTACTATCTCGGCATGATCATCGCAGGCATCGGCGCCGGCGGCGTCTACGGCACCTGCGTCGGCAATGCGCTGAAATGGTTTCCGGACAAGCGCGGTCTTGCCGCCGGCATCACCGCCGCGGGCTTCGGTGCAGGCTCTGCGCTGACCGTCGCGCCGATCCAGGCCATGATCA
Organism: Bradyrhizobium sp. RP6; assembly: GCF_003837805.1. Lineage (GTDB taxonomy): Bacteria > Pseudomonadota > Alphaproteobacteria > Rhizobiales > Xanthobacteraceae > Bradyrhizobium. The sequence continues at coordinate 95,372 of NZ_RQIT01000012.1, forward strand.
AGGACAGCGGCTTCCAGACGACCTTCCTTTATTTCGGCCTCGGGCAAGGCATCATCATCTGTATCCTCGCCTTCTTCCTGCTCGCGCCGAAAGCGGGCCAGGTGCCGAACGTGGTGGCGAATGCCAATCTGCTGCAGACCCGCCGCAACTACCAGCCGACCGAGGTGCTGCGTCAGCCGATCTTCTGGTTGATGTACTTCATGTTCGTGATCGTCGGCGCCGGCGGATTGATGGTGACCGCGAACCTGAAGCCGATCGCGGCCGACTGGAAGGTCGACAACGTGCCGGTCACGCTGATGGCGGTGACGATGACGGCGGTGACCTTCGCGGCGACGATCGACCGCGTGCTCAACGGCCTGACGCGTCCGTTCTTCGGCTGGATCTCCGACATGATCGGCCGCGAGAACACGATGTTCATCGCCTTCGGCATGGAAGGATTCGGCATCTGGATGCTTTACCTCTGGGGTCACGATCCCGTCTGGTTCGTGCTGCTCTCGGGCTTCGTGTTCTTCGCCTGGGGTGAGATCTACTCGCTGTTCCCCTCGACCTGCACCGACACGTTCGGCGCCAAGTTCGCGACCACCAATGCGGGCCTGCTCTACACCGCCAAGGGCACCGCCGCACTGCTGGTGCCGATCGCCAACTACATGCAGCAATCGTCGGGCACCTGGGACAGCGTGTTCATCATCGCGGCCGGCGCCAACATCCTGGCTTCGCTGCTGGCGATCGCGGTGCTGAAACCCTGGCGCAAGGTCGTGGTCGCGAAATCGACCATCTGACCGCCCCACCGCAGTTCACGCGAGCACGACGCCCGGCCTCACGGCCGGGCGTTTTCGTTTGGCAGAAGACCGCCGCGATTGGCGGGATGCGGCCTGACTCCCGCCGGATTTTGCGACTGCGGAGCCAAGATAGGGCTTGCAATCTGGAATATCGTATACCAATCTCCGAGTAACGCCTGCGACGATAAGACACAACATTTGCGACATCAGGTCATCTTGGCAAGCTGATGTACGACAGACAGGCGCGTTGGGAGGTTCTGATGATTTCCAGCCCGGATGGTGCCGTCACCGCCGCGCCGCTTCGCACCGGCTTCCGTTGGCTCCAGCTCGGCATGGGCATCGTCTGCATGGCGATGATCGCCAATCTGCAATATGGCTGGACACTGTTCGTCGATCCGATCGACGCCGCCCATCATTGGGGGCGCGCCGCGATCCAGCTCGCTTTCACCATCTTCGTGGTCACCGAGACCTGGCTGGTGCCGGTCGAGGCCTGGTTCGTCGACAAGTACGGCCCGCGCATCGTCGTCATGTTCGGCGGCGCGATGATCGCGCTGTCCTGGATTCTCAACTCCTACGCCGACAGCCTCACCCTGCTCTACGCGGCGGCGATCATCGGCGGCCTGGGCGCGGGCGCAGTGTACGGCACCTGCGTCGGCAACGCGCTGAAATGGTTTCCCGACCGCCGCGGTCTCGCGGCAGGTGCGACCGCCGCCGGCTTCGGCGCGGGTGCCGCGCTCACGATCGTGCCGATCGCGAGCATGATCGTCTCGAGCGGCTACCAGCACGCATTCCTCACCTTCGGCATCGGCCAGGGCGTTGTCGTGTTCGTGCTCGCCTTCTTCATACAGCCGCCGCGGATCTCGATTCCGCCGAGGAAGAAGCAGCTCAATCTGCCGCAGACCAAGATCGACTTCACCCCGCCGCAGGTGCTGCGTACCCCTGTTTTCTGGGTGATGTATCTCGTTTTCGTCATGGTTGCATCCGGCGGTCTGATGACCGCGGCGCAGATCGGCCCGATCGCGCACGACTACAAGATCGCGAATACGCCAGTCACGCTGGCGGGCTTCCAGATGGCGGCACTGACCTTCGCGATCTCGCTCGACCGCATCTTCGATGGTTTCGGCCGACCCTTCTTCGGCTTCGTCTCCGACACGATCGGCCGCGAGCACACCATGTTCATCGCTTTCGGCACCGCCGCGCTGATGCTGTTGACGCTGTCGGCCTACGGGCACATCCCCATCGTCTTCGTGCTGGCGACCGCGATTTACTTCGGCGTCTTCGGCGAGATCTACTCGCTATTCCCCGCCACCTGCGGCGACACCTTCGGTGCGAAGTTCGCAACCACCAACAATGGCATGCTCTACACCGCGAAGGGAACGGCCTCGCTGCTCGTCCCGCTCTCAAGCGTGATCTCCACCGCCTATGGCTGGAAGGCCGTGTTCGTGGTTGCGGTGGCGTTGAACGCAACGGCGGCGCTGATGGCGCTGTTCGTGATCAAGCCGTTGCGCCGCTCCTTCATCCTCGGCAAGGAAGCCGAGAGCACCGGTGCGTCCACCGGCACTGCGAAGACCGAAACGGCGTAAGCCACCACACGTATTGCATGCTTGAGAAGGGGGCGCAGTGATGCGTCCCCTTTCTTTTTGGCCAACCACAAACGTCAGTATGGCTGTCGCAAGATTTTTCGGATCAGCGAAATCCAGCCCTTGACGATTGGCATTATGTATACCACACTTGCCTCGTCACTCACCCAGGGAGGTTGCAATGCTGGTCGGAGACATTCTGCGCAAGAAGACGCCGCGCGTTGTCACGGTGCGTATGAACGAAACGGTGGGTATCGCGGCCAAGCTGATGCGCGCCAACAACATCAGCGCGCTGGTGGTGAAGGACGTGGTCCGCTCCGAGGGCAACACCGCGGTCGGCATGTTCACGGAGCGCGATGTGGTGCGCGCCGTCGCCGAGCACGGCGCGAACGCCATCAATGTCAAGGTCTCGCAGCTCGTCTCGGTGCAGCAGCTGGTGTCCTGCACCTCCTCGGATCCGATCGAGCACGTCCGTCATCTGATGAACCGTCATCACATTCGCCACCTGCCCGTGATCGACGATTACAGCCTCGTCTCCGTCATCAGCATGCGCGACATCGCCGCGGCCGTTGACGAAGCACTCAACGGTGCGCCGCAAGCGGCAGCCTAAAAGAGCTCGCCTGACGTTCATTCACGGAAGAACTGCGCCCCCTCTCCCGCTTGCGGGAGAGGTTGGGGAGAGGGCTGTCTCCGCCCGCGAGACTCCCCAAGAAGAGAGAACCCTCACCCGCCGCGCTCTCCGAGCGCCAAGGCCGAAGCTCGGCTTCGGCGTTTCAAGAACGGCCGCCGAAGGCGGCCTTTGCTCTCCCGCAAGCAAGCGGGAGAGATGCAGCGAACCTGTGTCACGATCGATCGAGCCAATTCCCCAAGTTTGGTCCCGCGAGGATTTCATGAAGATCTGCATCTACGGCGCCGGCGCGATCGGCGGATATCTCGGGGTTCAGCTTGCACGCGCGGGCGCCGATGTCAGCCTGGTCGCGCGCGGCGCGCACCTTGCCGCGATGCGCGAGCGCGGCCTGACGCTGCTCGCGGGCGAGGAGCAGCACACCGTGCATCCGCGCTGCACCGACGATCCCGCCGAGCTCGGCGTGCAGGATTTCATCATCATTACGCTGAAGGCGCATTCGATCACCGGCGTGATCGAGAAGATGCGGCCGCTGCTCGGACCTCACACCCGCATCGTCACGGCCGTCAACGGCATTCCCTATTGGTACTTCTACAAGCACGGTGGGCAATACGAGAACTCGACCCTGGAGAGCATCGACCCCGGCGGACGGCAGTGGCGCGAAATCGGCGCCGAGCGCGCCATCGGCTGCATCGTCTATCCCGCCACCGAGATCGAAGCGCCCGGCGTGATCCGCCACGTTTACGGCAACAACTTTCCGCTCGGCGAGCCTTCCGGCGAGACCACCGAGGACGTGCAGCGTCTCGCCGGCCTGTTCGTCGCCGCTGGGCTGAAGGCGCCGGTGCTCGACCGCATCCGGGACGAGATCTGGCTGAAGCTGTGGGGCAATGTCTGCTTCAACCCGATCAGCGCGCTGACCCACGCCACGCTCGACGTGATCTGCACCGATCCGGCGACGCGCGCGCTGTCACGGGCGATCATGGTGGAGACGCAAGCCATCGCAGAGACGTTCGGGGTCAAGTTCCGCGTCGACGTCGAGCGCCGCATCGAGGGCGCCCGCAAGGTCGGAGCGCACAAGACCTCGATGCTCCAGGATCTCGAGCGCGGCCGCCCGATGGAGATCGATCCGCTCATCACGGTGGTGCAGGAGATGGGCCGTCTCACCGGCATCGCCACGCCCGCGCTCGACTCGGTGCTGGCGATGGTGACCCAGCGCGCCCGCATCGCCGGCCTTTATGACGGGGTCTCGACGCCATCAGATCCGCGCGCACTGGCGGTGGCATGATGGCGAGCGAGATGAAGAAGTGGCTCCGCTTCCGGAGCAACGGCACGACCGGCTTCGGCACGCTGAGCCCATCAGGCATCAGCGTGCATGAAGGCGAGATGTTCGGCCGCAGCACTGCTACCGGCAAGACGCTGTCGCTGTCCGAGGTCGAGCTGCTCGCGCCCTGCGCGCCCAGCAAGATCGTCGCGCTCTGGAACAATTTCCACGCGCTCGCGGCAAAGCTCAACCAACCCGAGCCGCCGGAGCCGCTCTATCTGCTGAAGGCCACCACCAGCATCGCCGCCCCCGGTGCGGTGATCCGCCGCCCCTCCTCCTACGACGGCAAGACGACCTATGAGGGCGAGCTCGGCATCATCATCGGCAAGGTCTGCGCGCGTGTCTCGCCTGGCGAAGCCGACAGCTCCATCTTCGGCTACACCTGCGTCAACGACATCACTGCCAACGACATCCTGACGCGCGACCCCACCTTCCCGCAATGGGCCCGCGCCAAGGGCATCGACGACTACGGTCCGTTCGGCCCTGTCATCGCGACCGGCATCGATCCGGCCAGGCTCGTGGTCCGTACCATCCTCAATGGCGCGGAGCGGCAGAACTATCCGATCTCCGACATGATCTTCACGGCTCAGGAGCTGGTCAGCAGGATCTCCCATGACATGACCCTGCTGCCCGGTGACCTCATCGCCGTCGGCACTTCCGTCGGCGTCGGCGTGATGAAGGAGCCGGTGAACACGGTCACCGTCGCGATCGACGGAATCGGCGAGTTGACCAACGAGTTTCGGCTCTAACCACTCTCTCCGTCATTCCGGGGCGACGCAAAGCCGAGCCCGGAATGAAGGGCTCGCCGGTTCATTGCCCCCGCAGCGCAGCAAAATTGATCCGGCGCAAATCGCGACATCGCCGCCACCGCTATCCTTCCCACAAGAAATCAATTTCTGATGCAAGGGAGGACGCCATGACGAATGCCGGCAATGCGCTTTTGTGGACGGCCCTTTACTTCGCTCTCTCGTTCGTCGCGATCTTCGTGGTTTGGTTCGCCGACAAGATGCGCTCGAACATCCTCGGGAAACGATAAGCCGCGGCACGTCTTCATCTCCGAAACATTCGGACACATCACATCTGCGCGCGCCTGACATATGCCGCCAACATGTCCTGCGCCTGCCGCAACTTGGACGCATTCGGCCGCCCTTCTGTGAGGCGTGTCTGGGGGCACGGCGATGCCGTGTTTGGACCAAACCTTCAGGGGTATATGACTGTGAAGAAGATTGTATTTGCTCTCGGTGCTACGCTCGCTCTGGTCACGGCTGCGAACGCTGCGGATCTGCCGCGCCGGCAGCCCGTGCCGGCCTATCCGGCCGAGCAGGCGCCGATCGGCAAGATGCCGATTGGCAAGAGCCCGGTTGGAAAGGCCCCGATCGGCAAGGCGCCCGGGCCGGTCGCGGCGCGCTACTGACGCGCAGCGGAATACGCGCAGAATCTGCGTAGCGGCCGACAGTCGAGGGGTATGTCGTGACGAACAAAGCTAATCGATCGGGATCCTGCATCCTCGCGGGCTTCGCTCTTGCGGCTATGCTCTCGTGCACGACGCCCTCGGCGTCGGCCCACGAGGCAAACAGGCGTGCTGCCGATGCGAACGCGCTTGCTACGACCGACGCCGCCTCGCGACCTCAGCCGCAATCGGCGCGGCGCTCGGTCGCGCGCGCGGAGAAAGGCCCCTATTACGTCGACTTCCGCGCGCGTACCGCCGCGAGCTGGGGCCATGCCTTCGTCTGGTACGGCAAGACCAGCGAGCGCGCCGTGGAGGTCGCAGGGCTCACGCCGGCCGGCGACACGCTTGCTTACGTGCTGGGTCACATCACCTTCGTGCCGTCCGAGACCGGCGCGAGCTACGGCGATCTCGATCCGGAATATCTGACCGCAAGCTATCGCGTCTATCTGAACGAAGCGGACGCCAAGCGCGTGTTCGCCTACATCAAGAAATTGCAGGCGAACTCGCCGGTGTGGAACGCCGAGACCGCCAACTGCACCGGCTTCATCGGCGATATCGCCGAATTCATGGGACTAGAGGTCCCCAACCGCTGGCAACGCCCGGAAAACTTCGTCAACCGCCTCAAGGAAATGAATGGCGGCCGGCAAATGGTGCGGTTGTCGGCGGAATAGCCGGAGCCTCAGTTATCCGTGCCCCGGACGCAGCGCAGCGTCCCTTCGACGATGCGCTGCAGAGCCGGGGCCCATCATCTTTCAAAGCATTCGCGGAATGTGGGTCCCGGCTCTGCACCGCAATGCCATAAGCGCGTTCACGCGCGTCTTCGACGCCCTATGGGCGTTGCAGCGCGTCCGGGACACGAGGCCATCCGAATTATCCGCCTCGCGGAATCGCCCCCGCCGCCGGCATGGCGCCCCGCCCCTACCGCACACCCCCGCAATAGACTTTTGCCACCCCGGGCGGCATCCTCCAGCATCAACCGAGAACAGAGCGGCACGCAGGGGGAAACACATCATGTTGCAGACACGGTTCACCAAACTCGTCGGGGTCGAGCACCCGATCGTCCAGGGCGGCATGCAGTGGGTCGGCCGCGCCGAGCTGGTCGCTGCCGTCGCCAATGCCGGCGCGCTCGGCTTCATCACGGCACTGACCCAGCCGACGCCGGAGGACCTGACCAGGGAGATCGCGCGCTGCCGCGACCTCACCGACAAGCCGTTCGGCGTCAATCTCACCATCCTGCCCGCGATCAAGCCGCCGCCCTATGCCGAATACCGCGCCGCCATCATCGAGAGCGGCGTCAAGGTGGTTGAGACCGCCGGCAACAAGCCGCAGGAGCATGTCGAGGAGTTCAGGAAGCATGGCGTCAAGGTCGTGCACAAGTGCACCAGCGTGCGCCACGCGCTCTCGGCCGAACGGATGGGGGTCGATGCCATCTCGATCGACGGATTCGAATGCGCCGGTCACCCCGGCGAGGACGACACCCCCGGCCTGATCCTGATCCCGGCCGCCGCCAACAAAATCAAGATCCCGATGATCGCCTCGGGCGGCTTTGCCGATGCGCGCGGCCTCGTCGCGGCGCTGGCCCTGGGTGCCGACGGCATCAACATGGGCACGCGCTTCATGGCGACCAGGGAAAGCCCGATCCACCAGCTCATCAAGGAGAAGATCGTCGCCAATGACGAGCGCGAGACCGAGCTGATCTTCCGCACCATGCGCAATACCTCGCGCGTCGCCAAGAACGCGATCTCGACCAAGGTCGTCGCGATGGAGAAGGAGGGCGCGAAGTTCGAGGACATCCGCGAGCTCGTCGCCGGCGCCCGCGGCAAGTTGGTCTATGCCACCGGCAATTCCGACGAAGGCATCTGGTCGGCCGGCCAGGTTCAGGGCCTGATCCAGGACATCCCGAGTTGCGCCGAACTCGTCTCCCGCATCGTTCGCGAGGCGGAAGCGATCATCCGCGGCAGGCTGGAGAGCATGATCGTTCATCCGCAACGTGAAGCCGCGGAATAGTCACGGCAAGAAGCGAGAGTGATTCATGAAGGCTTACGTCTACGGCCCTGGCGGCGCTGCGATTTCCGACGTCGCTCAACCAAAGCCTAAGGGCACGCAGGTGCTGGTCCGCGTCCGCGCCTGCGGCCTGAACCGCGCCGACACCGCCATGCGCAAGGGCCACGCCCATGGCGCGGCCGGCGGGGTCGGCACCGTGCTCGGCATGGAATGGGCCGGTGAAGTCGCCGAGCTCGGACCGAATGCCCAAGGCGTCAAGGTCGGCGACCGCATCATGGGCTCGGGCGGCGCGGCGTTCGCCGAATATACGCTGGCCGATCATGGCCGGCTGTTCCACGCACCCTCGAACATGAATTTCGAGGAGGCCGCCACCCTCCCCGTCGCGCTCGCGACCATGCACAACGCCGTCGTCACCGTCGGCGGGGTGCAGGCGGGCCAGAGCGTGCTGATCCAGGGCGCGAGCTCCGGGGTGGGCCTGATGGCGATGCAGATCGCCAGGCTCAAGGGCGCAAAGCTCGTGATCGGCTCGTCGACCGATGCCACTCGCCGCGGCCGGCTGAAGGAATACGGCGCCGATCTCGCCATCGATAGCTCCGATCCCAAATGGGTCGACGAGGTGCTGAAGGCGACGAACGGGGAAGGCGTCGATCTCATCATCGACCAGGTTTCGGGCAAGGTCGCGAGCGAGAACCTCGCCGCGACGAAGGTCAAGGGGCGCATCGTCAATGTCGGCCGGCTCGGCGGCACCCATGCCGACTTCAATTTCGACCTGCATGCGGCCCGCCGCATCGACTATGTCGGCGTCACCTTCCGCACCCGCACCATCGAGGAGGTCCGCGAGATCTTCTTGGAGGTCCGCAAGGACATCTGGGGCGCGGTGGAATCGCGCAAGCTGCAGCTGCCGATCGACAAGGTGTTCGCGTTCGACGATATCGATCAGGCGTTCGAGCACATGGAGGCGAACAAGCACCTAGGGAAAATCGTGGTGACGCTATGAAGGTTGCGGCAGTGAGACAAGAGCGGAGCGACGCTCTCTCCTCTCGTCATGGCCGGGCTCGACCCGGCCATCCACGTCTTTACCGCTTGCGCAGAAGAACGTGGATGCCCGGGGGGATCGCTCCTGCAACTCACTCGCGACTACGGCTGTGGATCGTCGCTTGATGTTCACCCATGGGCTGCTAAATCCCGGCCATGACCTCCCAGCACAACAAGACCTCGGTCGCCGTGATCTCGATCTTCGCCAGTGGCGGCATGGCGGCGGCGAAGTTCGCGGTCGGAATCGCGATCGGCTCGCTGGCGCTGATCTCCGAGGCCCTGCATTCCTCGATCGACCTGGTCGCGACCATCATCACCTGGGCGGTGGTGCGAGTGTCCGACAAGCCCGCGGACGACGAGCACCATTACGGCCACGGCAAGCTGGAAAGCGTCTCCGCGCTCGGCGTCACCGCCCTGCTCTACGTGCTTGCCGGCGGCATCCTGGTCGAGGCCTATAGCCGGCTGAGCGAGGGAACCCCGCCGCCGACCATTTCGGCCGTGCCGTTCGTGGTGCTGGTGATCGACATCGCCGTCAATCTGTGGCGCGCCCGCGCCCTGCACCGCGCCGCGCGCGAGACCAGGAGCCAGGCGCTGGCGGCGGATGCGCTGCATTTCGCCTCCGACGTGATGGGCTCGTTCGCCGTGATCGTTGGCCTGGTCCTCGCCGCCCTCGGCTTCTGGTGGGGCGACGCGGCGGCAGCCGCGGCGGTTGCCGCGATGATCGCCCTGCTCGGACTGCGCCTGGCCGGCTCCACCGTGCAGACGCTGGTCGACCGTGCCCCGGAAGGCGCACAGGAGAAGGCCACCGCCGCGATCCGCGGCGTGCCGGGCGTAATCGACGTCGACCGGCTGCGCGTGCGCATGGTCGGAGCGACCACGTTCATCGACACCATCGCGCAGGTGCCGCGGACCTATCCGATCGACCGCGTCGAGGAGATCAAGCGTAACGCGCAAATCGCCGTGGACAGGGCGTTCGGCGACGCCGACCTCACCTTCACCGCCGTTCCCGTCGCGCGCGACAACGAGACCGTGCGCGACCGCATCATGGTGATCGCGCACAATTCGGGCCTCGCCGTTCACCACGTCACGGTACACGATCTCGGCGCCAAGCTGACCGTCAGCATCGATCTCGAGGTCGACGCCGACATGCATCTCGAGGCCGCCCATGACGTCGCCAACACGCTGGAGCGCAACATCCAGGAGGAGTTCGGCGAGGACGTCGAGGTCGACGTTCACATCGAGCCATTGGAACCGGAGTTGCCGTTCGGCATCGATGCCGCACCGGAGCGGGTGCAGACCATTGCCGCCGCTCTGACGGAATATGCTGCCGGCGGCGAGATCCACGACATCCACAACGTGCGGGTCCGCGACACCGACGCCGGCGAAATCGTCAACTTCCACTGCCGCGCGGCACCGTCGATGAGCGTGATCAAGGTGCACGAACAGGTCGACGCGATCGAGCGCGCGTTGCGGCGTGCGTTCCCGAGCGTGAAGCGCGTGATCAGTCACGCCGAACCGCCGCGCGCGTGACGCAGGGCGCACGGGGAGTCACACGTTCCCGTTTCGGACTCCTCACGCACGCGCGTTTGCGGACACTCGATGCGCAAACTGCGCGTTGGATAAGAATAATTTCGCGTTAACGATTCGTTGACTCTCGACAGCCCGCGAAAACTGGATTCAAATCAGTGTGATTCGGAAGCGACGTGGGGCTGCTTCCGAGCTTCAGTTGCAAGCAGGTTTTCAGGGGGCCGAAGGCATGTCGCGTGCAGACGCCGCGAACGCATGCGTCCAATCCGATTCGATCAAGGGATTGGCGCAATCGATCGCGAAACCTGCCTATCATCGGCTCCTGATCGCGGAGCCGGCGCTGCGCCGCGCGGTGCCGACACTCATCATCGCATTCCTAATCACGATCTGCCTCGGCGCATTCGTGCAGGTGGTCGACCAGACGCGCCAGAAGCGGCTGGTGATCCGTCACGACATTTCGGCGCTCGCCGACCTGCTCGCCGAGCGCATCGACCGTCTCACCTCGGTACGGCAGGAGCGGCTGAGGAACGTCGAGAGCCTGCCCGCGCTATTGCCGGATCTGATCCCGTCCTGGGGCACGGCCTCGGGACGCCATGTCGTCGTCACCTCGGCCGGCGTCGACCGCCGGATCCTCGCCCGCATCCCGGCCGACAGCGACTCCGTCGGCAACGACCGCCTGCTCGATACGATCACGACCGCCCAATTGATGGCGGCGCCGCTACGCGACGGCAACGTCTCCGACCTGACGCTGCCGAGCGGCAACGCCGCAATGGCGACCTCGCGGCAGATCAAGTCGCTGCCCGGCTTCGTCACCGTGATCCAGGAGCGCAACGAGCCGATCTGGGGCTCGGACGCCGCGCTCTCGGTGACGCTGTCGGCGACCACCGGCTTCGTCGTCCTGATCCTCGGCTTCGCCTTCCACTGGCAGTCGACCCGCGCCCGCGAGGGCGACCTCATCAACGACGCCGTGCGCGGCCGCATCGACACCGCGCTCAACCGCGGCCGCTGCGGGCTGTGGGACTGGGATCTATCGCGTGGCCGGATCTTCTGGTCGCAGTCGATGTTCTCGATGCTCGGCCTCGACGGCCGCAACGAGCTCCTCACCTTCGGGGAGGTCAACGCGCTCGTGAAGTCCGACGACATCGACCTGTTCGCGATCGCCGACCAGCTCATCTCCGACGAGATCGACCACATCGACCAGACCTTCCGCATGCAGCATGTCGACGGCCACTGGATCTGGCTCCGCGTGCGCTGCGAGAAAACGCGCGGCGCGACCGATGACAGCGTGCACCTGATCGGGATCGCCGTCGACATCACCGAGCAGAAGAGCCTCGCGGAAAAGACCGTGGAAGCCGACCTCCGGCTGCGCGACGCGATCGAGACCATTCCGGAAGCTTTCGTGCTGTGGGATGCGAGCGATCGCCTCGTGCTCTGCAACTCGCACTTCCAGCGTCTGCACAGGCTGCCCGACACGGCCGTCATCCCCGGCACTTCCTACGAGACCGTGCTCGAGGTCGGCCGCATGCCGGAGGTGCGCACGCGCCACAACGAGACCGCCGCCCAAGGCCCGGGGGCGCGCACCTTCGAGGCGCAGCTCGACGACGGCAGCTGGCTGCACATCAGCGAGCGCCGCACCAAGGATGGCGGCTACGTCTCGGTCGGCACCGACATCACCCGCATCAAGGAGCACGAGCAGAAGCTGGTCGACAACGATCTGCGCCTGCGTGCCACCGTCATCGACCTGAAGCGCTCGCAGGCCGCGCTGGAGCGCCAGGCGGTCGAGCTCGCCGACCTCGCCGAGAAGTACCAGCGCGAGAAGACCCGCGCCGAGGAAGCCAATCAGACCAAGTCGAAATTCCTCGCCAATATGAGCCACGAGCTGCGCACGCCGCTCAATGCCATCATCGGCTTCTCCGAGATCATGGGCTCGGGCATGTTCGGCGAGCTCGGAAGCGAAAGGTACCAGGAATACTGCCAGGACATCCTGACCAGCGGCCATTACCTACTCGAGGTCATCAACGACATCCTCGACATGTCCAAGATCGAAGCCGGTCGCATGAAGCTCGACATGGAAGAGCTCGACCTCTCGAAGACGCTTGCGGAATCCCTGCGTGTCGTCACCGGCCGTGCGCAGGACAAGCACCTGACGTTAGATGCCGACATCGGAAAATCCATCTCCGTCGTCGCCGACCGGCGCGCCACCAAGCAGATCATCGTCAACCTGCTCTCCAACGCCGTGAAGTTCACGCCCGACGGCGGACGCGTCGTGGTGCGCAGCCGGCAGCTCGACGACAGGATCGTGCTGATGATCGCCGACACCGGCATCGGGATCGCGCCGCATTCGCTGGCGCGGCTCGGCCGCCCGTTCGAGCAGGTCGAGAGCCAACTCACCAAGACCTATCACGGTTCGGGCCTTGGTCTCGCGATCGCCCGCTCGCTGGCGCAGCTCCACGGCGGCTCGATGCGGCTGCGCTCGAAGATCGATGTCGGCACCGTCGTGCGCGTGACCCTGCCGCGCGACGCGATCAAGGCGGCGTCCGGGATACCGGCTGCCGCCTAGAGGCGGCGCGAGCTAAGTCCAGCGGCCATCCTTCGAGACGCCCGCCTGCGGCGGGCCCTCAGGATGAGGGCACGGCGCGTCGCAGCAGTTTCAAGGGAGCACAATGGCTCGGAGCCTCATCCTGATGCGCGCGCCCGGCGCGCGTCTCGAAGGACGAGGCGCTCGCTCGGATCTACAATTGCAGCTTCGGCGCCACTTCGCGCGCGACATTGACCAGCGCCGCGATCAGCGGCGTCATCGGATCGCGCTGCGGGATCACCATGCCGATGCTGTAATTGACCTCGGGATCGACGATCGGGATCGAACGCACCGTATCGGACAGGCCGAGCGTCTCGGCCAGCTTGGCCGGCATCACGCTCGCCCAGCGCCCCGTCTTCACGTGCGTGAACAGCACCAAGAGCGAGTTCGAGGTCAGCGTCGGCGTCGCCTCCGCGCCGACCGAGCGCAGCGCGCGGTCGATGATGCGGCGGTTCTGCATGTCGGGCGTCAAGAGGCACAGCGGCACCTGCCCGACCTCCTTCCAGGTCACCGTCTCGCGATCGCCGAACATCGCATCCGGCGCCGTCAGCAGGCGATAGCTCTCGTTGTAGAGCGGAATGGTGCGCACCTTGCCGATCGGCTCGTTCTCGATGTAGGTGAGCCCCGCATCGACCTCGAGATTTTCGAGCAGCCCCAGCACCTCGGACGAGGTGGTGGACTGGATGCGGAAGCGCACCTCGGGATGCTTGGCGCGAAACGGCGTCGTCAGCGAGGCGACCATACCGAGCACGGTCGGGATCGCGGCGATGCGGATCTCGCCGGAGAGCTGATGCTTCAGCCCGTTGATCTCGTCGCGCATCGCGCGGGCATCGCCCACGATCCGCCGCGCCCAGTCGAGCGCCCGCTCGCCCTCGGGAGTGAATCCCTGAAAGCGCGAGCCGCGCTGAACCAGCATGACGCCGAGGATCTCCTCGAGCTGCTTCAGCCCGGTCGACATCGTCGGTTGCGTCACGCCGCAGACCTCGGCAGCGCGTCCGAAATGCCGCTCCTTCGCCAGGGCCAGCAACAGTTCAAGCTTGTCGATCAACCGGTTATCCCTTCGGCTTCTGTGGTGGCATGCAAGCTAGCATGCCCGCCCCCTCCGCAACACGCAAAAACCGCCTGCGGGAACGGCTTCGATTGCCATTTGAAATCAAGTGATCGTGCTTGCCAATCGATCTGAATTCGCAATCGCAGCACGGGACGGCCTTATTGATCTTCGAATGATTCCAAATAGTTTGGGGGGAAGAAACGCTCAGGTTGAGAACGAGAAATGACAACGCTTTACGAACCTTGGGACGAGACGCGAGGCGCCGGGATCATCGCCGAACATGCCGGACAGGAAGGCGCGACGCTCGTCATCCTGCATGCGCTTCAAGAGGCGTTCGGCCATGTGCCGCAGGCGGCAATCCCCATGGTGGCGAAAGCACTCAATTTGTCACGCGCCGAAGTCCATGGCGTGTTCACGTTTTACCATGATTTCCGCCACAAGCCGGCCGGCCGCCATGTGCTGAAGCTGTGCCGTGCGGAAGCCTGTCAGGCGGCGGGCGGCGACGCGCTGGCTGCGCGCGCCGAGGCAAGGCTCGGCGTCTCGCTCGGCAACACCACGGCCGACGATCGCGTCACGCTGGAGCCGATCTACTGTCTTGGCCTGTGCGCGACGGCGCCGTCCGCGATGCTCGATGGCCGCCTCGTCGGCCGGCTCGACCAGAAGCGCCTCGATGCGCTGGTTGCGGAGGCGCAGCGATGAGCATCCGTCTATACGTCTCTCGCGATGCGGGCGCGGTCGCCGTCGGCGCCGACGAGGTTGCGCTGGCGCTGGAGCAGGCCGCAGCCAAGCGCGGCGTTGCAGTGGAGATCGTCAGGACCGGCTCGCGCGGCATGTACTGGCTGGAGCCGCTGGTCGAGGTCGCAACGCCCCGGGGCCGCATCGCCTTCGGGCCCGTCACCGAGACCGACGTGCCCTCGCTGCTGGACGCGCTCGTCGGCAACACGCCGCATCTCCTGCGGCTGGGAGCGACCGACGAGATCCCCTGGCTCAAGCGCCAGACCCGCCTCACCTTCGCCCGTTGCGGCGTGATCGACCCGCGCTCGCTCGACGACTACTGCGCCCATGGCGGCTACAACGGCCTCGCGCGCGCTCTCTCGCTTGGCTCGGATGCAATCCTCACCGAAGTCAGCGCGGCGGGCTTGCGCGGCCGCGGCGGCGCAGGCTTCCCGACCGGAATCAAGTGGAAGACGGTTGCCCAGGCCAAAGCCGATCGCAAATTCATCGTCTGCAACGCCGACGAAGGCGACAGCGGCACCTTTGCCGATCGCATGATCATGGAAGGCGATCCGTTCCTGGTGATCGAGGGCATGACCATCGCCGGCATCACCGTCGGCGCGTCCAAGGGCTACATCTATATCCGCAGCGAATATCCGCACGCGGTCGAGGCGATGAACGCGGCCATCGTCGCGGCCAGGCGCGGCGGCTATCTCGGCACGAATATCGGCGGCTCGAAGCAAGCCTTCGATCTCGAAGTGCGCGTCGGCGCCGGCGCCTATGTCTGCGGCGAGGAGACCTCGCTGCTGGAGAGCCTCGAAGGCCGCCGCGGCATCGTGCGCGCCAAGCCGCCGCTGCCGGCCCATCACGGCCTGTTCGGCAAGCCGACCGTGATCAACAACGTGCTGTCGTTCGCAGCCATCCCCTTCATCCTCGCAGAAGGCGCCAAGGCCTATGCCGATTTCGGCATGGGCCGCTCGCGCGGCACGATGCCGATCCAGCTCGCCGGCAACATCCGTCACGGCGGCTTGTTCGAGACCGCCTTCGGCGTGACGCTCGGCGAACTCGTCGACGACATCGGCGGCGGCACGTTCACGGGCCGTCCGGTCCGTGCGGTGCAGGTCGGCGGGCCACTCGGTGCCTATTTCCCGCGGTCGCTGTTCGACACACCGTTCGACTACGAGGCCTTCGCCGCGCGCGACGGCTTGATCGGCCATGGCGGCATTGTCGTGTTCGACGACAGCGTCGACATGCGTAGGCAGGCGCGCTTTGCGATGGAGTTCTGCGCCATCGAATCCTGCGGCAAGTGCACGCCCTGCCGGATCGGCTCGACCCGTGGCGTCGAGACCATCGAGAAGATCATCAAGGGCGAGCGCGTCAGCGAGAACCTCGCGCTCGTCGAGGACCTCTGCAACACCATGAAATTCGGCTCGCTCTGCGCGCTCGGCGGCTTCACGCCTTACCCCGTGCTCAGCGCATTGAAGCACTTCCGGGAGGATTTCGCACCCATCCCGACCACGCTTCAGGCCGCGGAATAGGAGAACGACAATGTCTCTGATCCAAGACATCGACTTCGGCACGCCGGCTTCCAAATCGGAGACGATGGTGACGCTGACCATCGACGGCAAGGAGGTTACGGTGCCCGAGGGCACCTCCATCATGCGCGCCGCGATGGATGCAGGCCACCAGATTCCGAAACTCTGCGCGACCGACATGGTCGACGCGTTCGGCTCCTGCCGTCTCTGCCTCGTCGAGGTCGAGGGCCGCGCCGGCACGCCGGCCTCCTGCACCACGCCTGTGATGAACGGCCTCGTCGTGCACACCCAGACCGAGCGGCTCAAGAAGCTGCGCAAGGGCGTGATGGAGCTCTACATCTCCGACCATCCGCTCGACTGCCTCACCTGCGGCGCCAACGGGGATTGCGAACTGCAGGACATGGCCGGCGCCGTGGGCCTGCGCGACGTGCGCTACGGCTATGAGGGCGAGAACCACGTGTTCGCCAATGCCCACGGCTGCGACAACGACCACTGGCTGCCGAAGGACGAGTCCAATCCGTACTTCACCTACGATCCCTCCAAGTGCATCGTCTGCTCGCGCTGCGTCCGCGCCTGCGAGGAGGTGCAGGGCACTTTCGCGCTGACCATCTCCGGCCGCGGCTTCGACAGCCGCGTCTCGCCCGGCATGAGCGAAAGCTTCCTCGGCTCCGAATGCGTCTCCTGCGGCGCCTGCGTGCAGGCCTGCCCGACCGCGACACTGACGGAAAAGTCCGTGATCGAGATCGGCCAGCCCGAGCATTCCGTCGTCACCACCTGCGCCTATTGCGGCGTCGGCTGCGCCTTCAAGGCCGAGATGCGCGGCGAGGAAGTGGTGCGCATGGTGCCGTACAAGGACGGCAAGGCCAATCGCGGCCATTCCTGCGTCAAGGGCCGCTTCGCCTGGGGCTACACCAACCACAAGGAACGCATTCTTAAACCCATGATCCGCGAGCGCATCGAGGATGCCTGGCGGGAGGTGTCATGGGACGAGGCGTTCTCGTTTGCCGCCGCCAGGATGCGCGGCATCCAGAAGACATACGGCCGCGACGCCATCGGCGGCATCACCTCGTCCCGCTGCACCAACGAAGAGACCTATCTGGTGCAGAAGCTGATCCGCGCCGGCTTCGGCAACAACAACGTCGACACCTGCGCCCGCGTCTGCCATTCGCCGACCGGCTACGGTCTTGCCACCACCTTCGGCACCTCCGCCGGCACGCAGGATTTCGACTCGGTCGAGGAGACCGATGTCGTGGTCGTCATCGGCGCCAACCCGGCCTCCGCTCACCCCGTCTTCGCCTCGCGGCTGAAGAAGCGGCTGCGCCAGGGCGCAAAGCTGATCGTGATCGATCCGCGCCGCACCGAGATGGTGGAATCGCCGCACGTGAAGGCACTGCATTTGCCCCTGATGCCCGGCACCAACGTCGCGGTCATGACGGCGCTGGCGCATGTCATCGTCACCGAAGGGCTCGTCAACGAAGCGTTCGTGCGCGAGCGCTGCGACTGGAGCGAGTTCGAGGAATGGGCCGCCTTCGTCGCGCAGCCGAAGAACAGTCCGGAAGCCACCGCGATCCTCACCGGCGTCAATCCCGGGGATCTGCGCGAAGCAGCCCGCACCTACGCGACCGGCGGCAACGGCGCGATCTATTACGGCCTCGGCGTCACCGAGCACAGCCAGGGCTCCACCACCGTGATCGCGATCGCCAATCTGGCAATGGCGACAGGCAATATCGGCCGTCCCGGCGTCGGCGTGAACCCGCTGCGCGGCCAGAACAACGTTCAAGGCTCTTGCGACATGGGCTCGTTCCCGCACGAGTTGCCCGGCTACCGCCACATCTCGGGCGATGCGGTGCGCGAGCAGTTCGAGGCGCTCTGGAACGCCAAGCTCAACCCGGAGCCCGGCCTGCGCATTCCCAACATGTTCGATGCCGCGGTCGAAGGCACCTTCATGGGGATCTACGTGCAGGGCGAGGATATCCTGCAATCCGATCCCAACACCAGCCACGTGGTTGCGGCGCTGTCGGCGATGGAGTGCGTCATCGTCCACGATCTCTTCCTGAACGAGACCGCGAACTACGCCCACGTCTTCCTGCCCGGCTCGAGCTTCCTCGAGAAGGACGGCACCTTCACCAACGCCGAGCGCCGCATCCAGCGCGTGCGCAAGGTGATGACGCCGAAGAACGGCATGGCCGACTGGGAGGTCACCATCGGCCTTGCCAAGGCGATGGGCTTCGAGATGAAGTACAGCCACCCCTCCGAGATCATGGACGAGATCGCGGCGCTGACGCCGACCTTCGCCGGCGTCTCCTACGCCAAGTTGGATGAGCTCGGCTCGGTGCAGTGGCCCTGCAACGACAGGGCGCCCGAGGGCACGCCGGTGATGCATATCGACGGCTTCGTCCGCGGCAAGGGCAAGTTCGTCGTGACCGAATATGTCGCGACCGACGAGCGCACCGGGCCGCGCTATCCGCTGCTGCTCACCACGGGCCGCATCCTGAGCCAGTACAATGTCGGCGCGCAGACGCGGCGCACCGAGAACGTGGTCTGGCATTCCGAGGACCGGCTGGAGATCCATCCGCACGACGCCGAGCAGCGCGGCGTGCGCGATGGCGACTGGGTGCGGCTGAAGAGCCGCGCCGGCGAGACCACGTTGCGCGCGGAGATCACCGATCGCGTCGCGCCGGGCGTCGTCTACACCACCTTCCACCATCCGGACACGCAGGCCAACGTCATCACGACCGACTATTCGGACTGGGCGACCAATTGTCCCGAATACAAGGTCACGGCGGTGCAGGTTTCGCCGTCGAACGGCCCGTCCGACTGGCAGAAGGCCTATGACGCGCAGGCGCGGCACTCCCGCCGCATCGCGCCGGCCGAAGCCGCGGAGTAACCGCATGCACGTGCCGGTTCAGGCCATCGACCGCGAGATCTGGCGCGACGGCATCGCGTCAGAGGGCGCTCGGCTGATCCCCGAGGAGACACCGCTGGCGCTGACCTATAACGGAGGCACCTACGCCGTCATGATGGGGACGCCGCAGAACCTCGAGGATTTTGCGGTCGGCTTCAGCGTCAACGAAGGCATCGTCGGTTCGCTCGACGACATTCGCTCGCTCGACGTGGTCCGTCTCGACGACGGCATCGAGCTGCGGATGTGGCTGGCGCCGGAGGATGCTGCGCGCATCAGCGAACGCCGTCGGCACGTCGCGGGACCCACCGGCTGCGGCATCTGCGGCATCGAGTCCATTGCCGAGGCGGTGCGGCCGGCGGCCGTGATACCGCAGGGGCAGACCTTCACGCCGGAGCAAATCATGACAGCGATGCAGGCCATCGCGCCCTTGCAATCGATCAACATGCAAACCCGCGCCGTTCACGCCGCCGCGTTCTGGGCCCCTGCAGGCGGCATCGTCGCGCTGCGCGAGGATGTCGGCCGTCACAACGCGCTCGACAAGCTCGCCGGGGCGTTATCACGCAGCCGCACGGATGCGCGCGGCGGCATGGTGCTGCTGACGAGCCGCGTCTCGGTGGAAATGGTGCAGAAGACGGCCGCGATCGGCGCCCCCGTGATGGTCGCCGTGTCTGCACCGACCGCACTCGCGGTACGCACGGCGGAAGCCGCCGGCATCACGCTGATCGCGATCGCCCGGCAGGACGGGTTCGAGATATTTTCGCATGGCAGCCGGATCGTCGCGCGCCATGCCACGGAGGTTGCCAATGTCGCCTGACCGCCTGATCTACATGGCCAACCAGATCGGCAAATTCTTCCAGACCCAGGGCCATGACAAGGCCGTGCCGGGGATTGCCGAGCACATCAAGAAATTCTGGGATCCCCGGATGAAGCGCGCGATCTTCGCCCATCTCGATGCGGGCGGTGCGGGCCTGGCGCCTGATGTGCGCGAGGCCCTTACCTCGTTGAAGCAGGCGACGTCCCTTCCAGCAGCGCCCTGAACACGCGCCGCACCTCGCTTTGCGTTTCCTTCACCCGCGCCTCCAGCGACGAGAAATCCGGCGCATCGCCCGCGCGCGCCATCACACGCAGGAGGTCGGTGCCAGCGGTCTCCGGCTTGAAGCGCTCGCTGACGCAAAGCCGCAGGATCTGCGTCAGGTCGTGATAGAGCCGCGCCGCGGCACGCAGGATCTCGGTCTCGGACTGTGCGAGCACACCGAGCCTGCATGCATTTTCCAGCACCTGCATGGTGCTGACGTCGAGAATGTTCGGCTTCTCGTGGGCATGCACGAGCTGGAGGTATTGAGCGATGAAATCGATGTCGACCATGCCGCCGGCGGCATGCTTGATATCCCAGCAATCGGCCTCGCCCTTTTCCTGCGCGATCGCGCGCCGCATGTCGGCGACATCGTTGGCCGTGATTGCGGGATCGCGGCGGCGGGTCAGGACATCGCGGATGACGCGCTCGATCCGCTCCCTGAATTCGGGCGACGCCGAGACCACGCGCGCGCGCGTCAACGCCATATGCTCCCAGGTCCAGGCCTCGGCGGCCTGGTAGTCCGCGAATGAAACGAGACTCGAGGCCACCGGGCCGGCGCGCCCCGATGGCCGCAGCCGCATGTCGATCTCGTAGAGCACGCCGTAATTGGTGCGCGTCGTGAAGGCGCTGATCAGGCGCTGGGTGAAACGCGCGAAATAGTGCGCGCCGTGAAGCGATTTCGGCCCATCGGAGTCCGGATTGTCGCTGTCGAAGTCGTAGAGCAGGATCAGGTCGAGGTCGGACGACGCCGTCATCTCGCGGCTGCCGAGCCGGCCCATCGCGATGATCGCGGTCTCCTGCCCCTTGATCCGGCCGTGCTGCGCGGCAAAGCGATCGGCGACGAGGCCGTGCACGGTATGGACGATGCCTTCGGCAACATCGGCAAAGGCCGTGCTCGCCTGCTGCGCCGAGACGGTGCCGGACAGGATACGCGTGCCGATCAGGAACAGGCTCTCTTGCCCGAATAGGCGCAGGCGATCGAGAAACTCTTCGTAGGAGTCCGCGTCTCGCACGGTGGCCGCGAGCCGGCCCGACAATTCCTGCCTGTCGGGCATGGCGCCGAAGAAGCGCGGATCGATCAGACCATCCATGAGCTGCGGCTGCCGCGCCAGCATCTCGCCGAGCCGCGGCGCCGCCCCCAGCACCAGCGCCACCAGCGCGACGAGATCGCGGTTCTGGCCGAGCAGCGTGATCAGCCGGCCACCGCGCTGGAGCGCCCCGAGGAAATGATCGAACGCCACGACGGCGCGATCCGGCTCCTCGGCATGGGCAAGGCCGTCGATCAGAGCCGGCACGAATTCGACGAAGGCGCTGCGCGTCGCCTCATTGCGGAAGACGCGGTAGTCGCCGGTGATCCAGTCGCGCACGGTCTGCGCGACCGCGGCGGGCTTCTTGAAGCCGAGCGTCGCCAGGTGCTGGAGCAGGCGCGGGTCGTCGGGACCCGCACTGTAGTCGAGCGCCGGCAGCCTGGCCGTCCCGGTCGGATCGTCGCCCTCGAACAGTTTCTCGTAGTGACCCTGGACGATCTGGAGCTGGCGCAATAGGTCGCGCGCAAAGGCGTCGCGATCCTGATAGCCGAAGAACCACGCGAAGCGCTCGACCGCTTGCTTGTCCTCAGGCAGCGTATGGGTCTGCTCGTCGGCGATCATCTGGAGGCGATGCTCGACCCGGCGCAGGAATTCATAGGCCGTGGTCAGCTCGTCGCGCGCCGCAGAGGTGATCCAGTTGCTGGAGGCGAGCACATCGAGCGCCATCAGCGTCGGCCGCACCCGCAACTCCGGATGGCGGCCGCCGGCGATCAGCTGCTGCGTCTGCGCGAAGAACTCGATCTCGCGGATGCCGCCGCGCCCGACCTTGACGTTATGTCCCTCGACCGCGATCTCGCTCTGGCCGCGATAGGTCTGCATCTGCCGCTTCATGTCGTGAACGTCGGCGAGCGCGGCGAAGTCGAGATGCTTGCGCCAGACGAATGGCGCGATCTCCGCAAGCAGCGCCTCGCCGGCCCTGGCATCGCCGGCACAGGCCCGCGCCTTGATCATCGCAGCGCGCTCCCAGGTGCGCCCTTCCCGCTCATAATAGTTCAGTGCCGCGTCCCGCGAGATCGCCACCTGCGTCGAGGACGGATCGGGCCGCAGGCGCAGATCGACCCGGAAGACGTAACCTTCATAGGTGCGCTGCTGGAGGATGCGCGCCATGCCCTGCGTGACCCGGACGAAGAACGGCTGCGGCTCGATGTCCGCCGCCAGCGTCGTCGTATCGGGATCGAAGAACACGATCAGATCGATGTCGCTGGAATAGTTCAGCTCGCCCGCGCCCATCTTGCCCATCGCAAGCACGATCAGCCCGCAGCCCTCTTCGGGCGCCTCCGGATTGGGCGGCGAGAGCTTGCCGCGTGCGGCTTCCTGCCGCAGCAGATATTGCAGCGCGGCCTGCACGGAGGACACGGCAACATCGGTGAGCGCCGCCGTCACCCGCATCACCGGCCAGACACCGCCGATGTCGCACAGCGCGATCAGCAGCGCGGCCTCGGCCTTCATCCGGCGAAGCAGCCGCATCACCTCGGCCTCGTCAGGTGCCGCGAGCACCGCGCCCCTTGCCTCGACGATCAGTGCGGCGAGATGCGTATCCGGATCGCATTCGAGCAGCCGGATCAGGCGCGGGGCATCGGCGCGCACCAGGTCGAACAGATAGGGCGAGAATTCCGCGATCCCGGCCAGGATGTCGCGGGTGAAGCGATGGCCCAGGAGCGCTTCCAGACGGGCCGATTGGGCCGGCTCGAGCTCGGCCAGCCAGCTTTCGAAACGTCGCTCGTCGGTTGTGGAAGCGGCAATATGGGGAGCCTCCGCGAAGCGTGCGGACAGTCTCTCACCATGCTTGTCCGCGTTTCCCGGCGCGGAGTGGTTCATGCCACCTTCTGTGGCACATCCGGCATTGGCGGAGCAACCCTGTCGCCCGCACGCGCCGGCAGCACCAGCGTGGCGACAAGACCGGGATGGGCATCGCCCAGCCGCAGTTCTCCGCCATGCAGCGTGGCAACAGCCGAGGCGAGGCTGAGGCCGAGGCCGGAGCCCGGCAGCGTGCGACTCGCCTCCAGCCGGACGAATCGCTCGACGACATGCTTGCGGTCGCTTTCGGGGATCCCGGGGCCGCGATCGGTGACGCTGAGCAGCGCCTGATCGCCCTCACGCCGGGCCTCGATCGTGATCTGCCGGCTATCCATGCTGACCACGGTTCCCGCGGGTTGCGAAGCGGGCTTGCCGTACTTGATCGCATTCTCGACCAGATTGGCGAGCGCCTGGCTGATCAACTCGCGGTTGGCATGAACCGGCGTCGGATCGGCCTTCACCTTCAAGGTCATGCCGTCGTCCTCAGCCAGGGGCTCGTAGAGCTCGTGGATGCCATTGGCGACCTCGGCGGCGTCGAAATCATCCATGTTGCCGCGCGCCTGTCCGGACTCGGCGCGCGCGATCATCAGAAGCGCATTGAAAGTGCGAATCAGTCCGTCGGATTCCTCGATGGTCCGCTCCAGCGCGGCACGGTAATCGGCCTCGCAGCCTGATCTCGCCAGCGCCTCCTCGGCGCGATTGCGCAGCCGCGTCAACGGCGTCTTGAGGTCGTGGGCGATGTTGTCGGAGACCTCCTTCAGGCCCGCCATCAGCGCCTCGATCCGCTCGAGCATGGCGTTGAGGTTCTCGGCGAGACGATCGATCTCGTCGCCGCTGCGCCCCACGGGCAGGCGCTCGCTGAGATCTCCGGTCATGATCCGCTGCGCTGTGCCGGTCATCGCGTCGATGCGCCTCAGCACCCTCCGCGCGACGAAAATGCCGCCGGCGAGGCCAAGCACCACCACGATGAGGACCGACCATTGCGCCGCCTTGGCGACGATACCGAACAGGCGCCGCCGCTCGGCGAGGTCGCGGCCGATCAGAAGCCGGAAGCCGTTTTCCAATTCGGTGACGCGAACGAGCGCGCGATGGTCGCGATCATCCGTATCCTCGATCCGCCGGTAGGCGGTCTCGGACCAGCCACGGGTCGCCATCACGCCGGGCGCGAGCGAGCCGACATTGCCGGCAACCGCCTGACCGGTCGGGGTGGTCACGAGATAGAGGTTCGCGCCCGGGCGCAGCGCCCGATATTCGATCGTCCGCACGAGGCCAAACAGGCCGCGACGCCCGTAGATCTCGTTGATCTCCGAGGTTTCGGCATTGACCGTCTGCGTGATTTCCTCGGTGATAAGCCGCCGCGTGTTCCAGGCGAAATAGGCCAGCAGCGAGGCCGCGAATATCGCGAACAGCAGCAGATAGACCAGCGTCAGCCGGAACGCCGTGGTGCGGACGAGTTTACCGAATGCCGTCACGGATCATGTATCCGGCGCCGCGGATCGTGTGCAGCAGCGGGCGCTCGAAACCCTTGTCGATCTTGGAGCGGAGCCGCGAAATGTGCACGTCGATCACGTTGGTCTGCGGATCGAAATGATAGTCCCAGACGTTCTCGAGCAGCATGGTGCGTGTCACCACCTGGCCGGCGTGCTTCATGAGATATTCGAGCAGGCGGAATTCGCGCGGCTGCAGCGTCAGCTCGTCCTTGCCGCGGGCGACGCGATGCGACAGCCGATCGAGCTCGAGATCGCCGACACGGTAGAGCGTGTCCTCGGCGGGGCCGCCGCGACGGCGCGACAGCACTTCGACACGAGCCAGGAGCTCGGCGAAAGAATAGGGCTTTGGCAGATAATCGTCGCCGCCGGCACGCAGGCCCTTGATGCGGTCGTCGACCTGCCCGAGCGCGGAGAGAATCAGCACCGGCGTCGTGTTGCCCTTGTCGCGCAGTGCGCCGATCAGCGACAGGCCGTCGCGCTTGGGCAGCATGCGATCGACCACCAGCACGTCGTAATCGCCGTTCTCGGCCATCGCGAGGCCTTCCTCGCCGTCAGCGGCGTGGTCGGCAATGTGTCCGACTTCGCGGAACGCCTTGGCGAGGTAGTCGGCGGATTCGCGGTCGTCTTCGATGATGAGGAGGCGCATCGTGCGTTCGGCGGCGGTCAAGGAGGTCAACCTTCTCTAAACATGGCGCGAGCGGCAACGGCATGCAAGCCGAGCGGGAGAGTCTCGAAGCAGGAAAAAGGCGGGCGGTGAAGCTGGGGGGACCTCACCGCCCTAGGCCTTCCGACGGAGGGGGGCGTAATTCCACCGGAAGGTAGACAGGGGAAGCCAGCGTTGCGCTGCTTCCCCGAAGGGCACCGGCGGCGGGGGCGACTGATGCCGGCGATACCCCTCATCTCGTAGGCCTCCTTACGGCCTCAGCCCTTGGCGAGGGGCACCGCGACGAAGCGCGACTGGCCGCCGCTCTTCACGCGCATCAGGACGCTGTTCTTGTTGTCGGTCCGCGCCGCGTTGATGGCGTCGCGGACTTCGCCCGCGGTGGCCACGCTCTTGCCGCCGACTTCGAGAATCACGTCGCCTTCCTTGAAGCCGCGTTCGGCCGCGGCGCTCTTCGGATCGACTTCGGTGACGACGACGCCTTCCTTGCCGGCGCCGGCCACGGAGTTCGCGGGCGCAACGGTCATGCCGAGCTTGGGCACGTCGGTGCCCTTGCTGGCACCCTTGCCGCTGTCATTGTCGGTGTCGGCCTTGGCCTCGACCGTGTTCGGCAGCTGGCCGAGGGTGAGGTTCACGACCTTGTCCTGGCCCTTGTGCAGCACGTTGAGCTTCACGGTCGCGCCCGGCGCCATGCCGCCGATGGTGCGGGCGAGCTCACGGGCGTCCTTGACGGATTCGCCGTTGACCGCCGTGATCACGTCGCCGGACTCGATGCCCGCCTTGGCGGCCGGACCGTTGGTCTGCGGCTCGGCGACCAGAGCGCCTTCGGCCTTCTTCATACCGAGGCTGTCGGCGATATCCGAGGTCACGGGCTGGATCTGAACGCCGATCCAACCGCGGCTGACCGAGCCCTTGTCCTTCAGCTGCGCGACCACGCTCTTGACGGTATTGGCCGGAATCGAGAACGCGATGCCGACGCTGCCGCCGGAGGGCGAGTAGATCGCGGTGTTGACGCCCATCACCTCGCCGTTGGTATCGAAGGCGGGACCGCCGGAATTGCCCTTGTTCACGGGCGCGTCGATCTGGATGAAGTCGTCATAGGGGCCGTTGCCGATGTCGCGGCCGCTGGCCGAAACGATGCCCGCGGTCACGGTGCCGCCGAGGCCGAAGGGATTGCCGACCGCAAGCACCCAGTCGCCGATCCGCGGCTTGCTGTCGGCAAGCTTGGCGAACGGGAAGTTCGAGCCGCCCTCGACCTTGATCAGCGCGAGGTCGGTGCGCTGGTCGGTGCCGATCACCTTGGCGGTGTAGGTCTTGCCGTCATCGGTGGTGACCTCGACCTTGTCGGCGCCGTCGACCACGTGGTTGTTGGTCACGGCATAGCCGTCGGCCGAGATGAAGAAGCCGGAGCCCTGGCCCTGCACGACGCGGCCGCGGCCGCCCTTCAGGCCCGGGAAGCCATCGGGACCGCCGAAGCGGCGGAAGAAGCGCTCCATCGGCGAGCCCGGCTGGAACGGCGAGGAGGAATCATCGCCGTCATCGTTGCTCGCGATCTTCTCCTTGATGTTGACCTTCACCGAGATCACCGACGGCTTCACGCGTTCGACGATGTCCGCAAAACCGACCGGACGCTCGACTTTGCGAACCTCGTTGTTGACCTGGGCATGCGCCGGGCTCGAGAACAGATCGGCCGGCGAGGTCGACGGGCTGAAGCCGTAGACGGCCGCGCCGAGGCCGACGACGACCGATGCCATCAGCGCGAGCTTGCGCGCAGAGAACACCGAGCGGCGCGGCTGCCGGTACGACGGAAGATTCGAAAGGTCGGGACGTTCGGTCATGCAGAAATCTCCAGGGCCTTGAATTCCTTTGGCGCCGGATGCCAGCAC
Organism: Bradyrhizobium sp. RP6; assembly: GCF_003837805.1. Lineage (GTDB taxonomy): Bacteria > Pseudomonadota > Alphaproteobacteria > Rhizobiales > Xanthobacteraceae > Bradyrhizobium. Next base: position 122,473 of record NZ_RQIT01000012.1, read on the forward strand.
CTTACGGACCTGAAGATGGGGGCTCGCGCCTTACCGTGCGCTGGCTGCGCGGTTAAACTTTCGTAATGAAGAGACGAGCTGGATGCGGCAGTTTAGCGCATGCCGAAAATCGTGGTCTTCCAGGAACTTAACCGAGTTCCCGGAACGGGCAGGAGCGCAATTTTTGGCGCACTCAGCTCGCCCTGACACTGACGATGAACTCGTCGACCTCGCGCTTCAGGGTCTCGGCCTGCTGCGACAGATCGACCGCCGAATCCCGCGCCTCGGCGGCCATGCGGCCGGTCTCCGCAGAGGTCGAGGTGATCTGGACGATATGGTTGGAGACGTCGAGTGTGCCACGCGCGGCGTCCTGGGCACTGCGCGTGATCTCCTGCGTGGCGTTGCGCTGTTGGGCGGTGTCGACCTCGATGCCGGACATGATGGACGAAATCTCCGACAGCGTCCTGGAAATACCGTCGATCGCGCCGCGGGTCTCCGCGGTGATGCCCTGAATGCTGGCGACATGGGAGGTGATCTCCTCCGTCGCCTTGCTGGTCTGATGCGCCAGATTCTTCACCTCGGAGGCGACCACGGCAAACCCCTTGCCCGCCTCCCCGGCTCGGGCCGCCTCAATGGTGGCGTTGAGCGCCAGGAGATTTGTCTGCGATGCGATCGCCTGCACGAGCTGAACGACCTCGCCGATCTTGTCGGCGGCATCCGACAGCGTGTGGATCGTATCGCGGCTCTTCTCGGCCTGGGACGCCGCGCCCTCGGCGCGCTGGGTCGCATCCGTGACGCGGCGGCTGATCGTGCCGATCGAATTGGTCATCTCCTCGGCAGAACCCGCGACCGTCTGCACGCTGGCGCTGGCCTGGCTCGCGGCGCTCGCGACCGCATTGGCCTTGGTGCTGGTGTCGTTGGCCGTCCGCGACAGCGTCTCGGCATTGGTCTTCAGATGCACGGCCGATGACGCCACGCTGTCGACGACGCTGGCGACGAGATCGTCGAAGCGCTTGATCCGATCGTCCAGGAATTTCGACCGCTCGGCCTGATGCTGCGCTTCGTGCAGCTGCTGCTCGGAGAGGCGGCGCCGCTCGAGGCCGCTGGTCTTGAACACCTCCAGCGCACCTGCGAGCAGGCCGATCTCGTTGGTGCGACCGAGCCCGGGAACGGGCGTCTCGAACTTCTGGTCGGCGACCTCGCGCATGGCATGCACGATCGCCGCCAGCGGACTGAGAATGCCGTTGCGCACGGCGAACCAGGTGGTGAGGCAGATCGCGGCGGCGACGACAGCAATAATGCCGCAGGCGACCAGAAAATAGGAGAACGCGGTCTGCGCCTGCTGATAGATCTGCATGGCATGGTCGCGAACGGGGCCGCTCAGTGTGGCGAAGTCCGAGGACAGGCTGGTGATCTCGTTGTTGAGATAGAGCACCGCGATGAAGCCGGTGCCGCCGCCGATGCCCAGCAGGAACAATAATGCAGCGACGACGGCGCCGACCAGGAAGCGGATCGTCAGATTGCTGTTCGCGAACATCGGGGACTCAGAGTCTGGAATCGAAATCTCGCGACAAGCTTCCAGACAAAGGTCAACATAGCATGAACCACGCGGCCGCGGCCGGCGGGCTACGTAGCACTACGTAGTCTGACGACTCCACGCCGTTAGGAAGATTTGGCTTCGTCCGACATCAAGGCCGCGAGCCGAGCCTTCTCCTCGGGCGTGAGCGGCGGCGCTGGTACGTCGGCACCACCCCGCGAGCGACGGCGGATTTGCAGCCACAGCGCCAGGCCGCCCCCGATCAGCAACAGCGGCCCGAGCAGCCACAGCAGAAAGGTCTGCCGCTCGAAGCGCGGTTTCAGCAGCACGAACTCGCCGTAGCGCGCCACCAGGAAGTCGAGCACCTGCGTGTTGCTGTCGCCCGCCGCAATGCGCTCGCGCACCAGGAGCCGCAGGTCGCGTGCCAGCGGGGCATCGGAATCGTCGATCGACTGATTCTGACAGACCATGCAGCGCAGCTCGCGCGATAGCTCCCGCGCGCGCGATTCCTTGGCGGGGTCCGACATGATCTCGTCGGGCTGAACAGCGTGGACCGCAGGCAACGCCAGCAGCATCAAGGCGACGAACGCGGCCATCATCCGGTGCATCGGATCACTCTGCGGGCTGGAGGCGCTGCCTGGCCCGCGCCGGCTTCGGCGCGCCGACCCGCAGGCGGCGGTCGGAGAGCGAGAGCACGCCGCCGAACGCCATCAGCACCGGCCCCCACCAGATCAGCAGCACCATCGGCTTGTAATAGATACGCACGGCGATGGCGCCTTCGGCGGTGGCATCACCGAGCGAGACGTAGAGCTGGCTCGCGCCGCGGGTCAGCAGCGCGGCCTCGGTCGTGGACGACCCGCGCGTGGTGAAGCTGCGCTTCGACGGCGTCATGACCGTGAGCGCCTCGCCATCACGGCTGATCTTGAACTCGGCGATCATCTCGCGGTAGTTCGGGCCCTGCCGTTGAAACAGCCCGTCGAGCTTCAGGTCATAGCCGGCGACATGGGCGACGTCGTTCGGCTTCATGGTCGCGATGTGTTCGCTGTTCCAGGTGGTTTCGCAAACGATCCCGATCAGCGCCACGCCGAGGCCGGCATGCGCAAACGCCGTGCCCCAGGCCGATCGCGGCAGGCCGCGCGCCCGCTGCAGCACCGTTGCGAACGGCAGACGAACCAGCCCCGTCCGCTCGACGATTTCTGTGACAGCACCGGCGATGACGAAGACACCGAGCCCGATCGCGAGCGGCGCCAGCGTGCTGCCGCCAGTCGCCCAGCCCCAGGCGATCGCGACGGCGACAAGCCCGGCAACGCCGGCCGCGAGCAGGCGCTGCATCACGCCGAGCAGATCGCCGCGCTTCCACGCCAGCATCGGCCCGAACGGCACCGCAAGCAGCAACAACGTAAACAGCGGAGCGAAGGTGAGATTGTAGAAGGGGGCGCCGACCGACATCTTGAAGTCCGCGAGCATCTCCATCGCCAGCGGATAGAGCGTGCCGAACAGCACCACCGCGCAGGCCACGGTGAGCAGCAGATTGTTCAGCACCAGCGCGCCCTCGCGCGAAATCGGCGCGAACAGGCCGCCCTGCTTCAGCGACGTTGCGCGGCCAGCGAACAGCGAAAGGCTGCCGCCGATGAACAGGCAGAGGATCAGCAGAATGAACACGCCGCGGGTGGGATCGGTGGCGAAGGCATGCACGGAGGTGATGACGCCCGAGCGCACCAGGAAGGTGCCGAGCAGCGACAGCGAGAAGGTCAGGATCGACAACAGGATGGTCCAGACCTTCAGCGCATTGCGCTTCTCCATCACCAGCGCCGAATGCAACAGCGCGGTGCCGGCGAGCCACGGCATCAGCGAGGCGTTCTCGACCGGATCCCAGAACCACCAGCCGCCCCAGCCGAGCTCGTAATAGGCCCAGTACGAGCCCATGGCGATGCCGAGCGTCAGGAATATCCAGGCCACCAGCGTCCACGGCCGCACCCAGCGCGCCCAGGCCGCATCGATCCGTCCCTCCATCAGCGCCGCAATGGCAAAGGAGAACGAGATCGAAAAGCCGACATAGCCGAGATAGAGCATCGGCGGATGCACGGCGAGACCGATGTCCTGGAGCACCGGATTGAGATCGCGGCCCTCGACCGGCGGGTTCGCGATGCGCAGGAACGGATTCGATGTCACCAGGATGAAGAGATAGAAGGCGCTGGCGATCCAGGCCTGGACGGCGAGCACATGCGCGCGCAGTGACAGCGGCAGATTGTTTCCAAAAGCAGCGACCAATCCACCGAACAGCGCGAGAATCGACACCCACAGCAGCATCGAGCCTTCATGGTTTCCCCACACGCCGGTGATCTTGTAGAGCAGCGGCTTCGTCGAGTGGGAGTTCTCGTAGACGTTGGCGACGGAGAAATCCGAATTCACGTGCAGCATCACGAGCGCTGCGAACGACACACCGACGAACAGGAGCTGCGCCAGCGCCGTGGAGCGCGCCACATTCATCAGGGCGGCATCGCGCAGGCGCGCGCCGACCAGGGGCACGATGGACTGAATCAGCGCCAGCCCAAGCGCCAGCACCAGCGCGTAATGTCCGGATTCTGCGATCACCGCATTGCTCCTTGCGGATTGCCCTGTGCGGTCGTGGCCGCAGGCTTGGCTCCCTCGGGAGCCTTGATGCTGTCAGAAGGCTTGCCGTAATCGTCCTTCCAGTGCCCCTGCTTCTTCAGGGCGTCGGCGACGTCCTTGGGCATGTAGGTCTCATCGTGCTTGGCAAGGACCGTATCGGCCTTGAACACGCCGTTGGCGTCGAGTGCGCCTTCGGCGACCACGCCCTGCCCTTCGCGGAACAGGTCGGGCAGGATGCCCTTGTAGGCGACCGGCAGCTTTGCATTGCCGTCGGCGACCTCGAAGGTCACCGCGAGATTGTCGCCGCGCTGCAGCGAGCCGGGCTGCACCAGCCCGCCGAGGCGAAACCGCTTGCCGGGCTCGACATGCTTCTCGGCGACCATGGTTGGCGTCGAGAAGAACACGATGGAGTCGCGAAGTGCGTTGAGCACCAGCGCGGCCGCGAGCGCGAGCACGGCGAGCGAGCCGCCGATGATGGTCATACGTCGCTGCTTGCGCGTCATGGCGTATCCGTTCTCCGCATCTCTCGTCCCGAAATCGTCATCCGCCGAGCCCGAGAGTCCTCAGGCCGTCGTTGAGCTGGCGCAGCCGCTCGGCGTCGCTGGCAACCGCCTGCCGGGCATCGGCCGATGCCCCCACGGCCTTGTCCCGCTCGCCCATCACGAGATAGGCGCGCACCAGACGCAGCCAACCCTCGACATCGTCACCGTTCTGCTTCAGCCGCGTGGCCAGACGATCGACCATGCCGCGCACCATCGCGTTGCGATCGCCTTCGGCCATATCCTTGGAAGCAGCGAGCGTCTCATCGGACAGCGCGGGCATCGTGCCGCCCCCACCGACTCGCGCGAGCGAGGACTGCACCAGCGCACGCCAGGACGCATCCGCGGGCGCCTTCGCAAGCAGCGCGCGCCAGATCGTGGCTGCATCGCCCTTGCGGCCGTCCTGCTCGGCGGCAAGACCCAGGAAGTAATTCGCCTTGGGATCGTCGGCGTTCAAGGCATGTGCTCGCTCGAATTCGGCCTTGGCCTCGGCGGTCACCACGCCGCCGGCAGCAGCCGAGATCGCTTCGCCGAGATCGGACCGGCGCTCCGCACTCTCGCCATTGTAGGTGAGCGAGTTGCGATAGGCGCGCACCGCGTCGTCGAAGCGGCCGAGCCGCTCCAGAACCGGCGCGAGCACGTTCCAGCCACGCCCGTCAGTCGGATTCTTTTCGAGATGTTGTTCGACCTGCACGACGAGACTCTCGAGCGACTGTGCCATGCCGGACCCGCGCTCCCGCTGCGCCAGGGGAAAGTCCTGAAGCCGCGGCGAGCCGAGTGGCATGTAGACGCCGACCGCAACGAGCGGCAGGCCGGCGAGCGCCAGCACGGCCGCCGCACGGCGCCATTTGAGGTTCGACTTCGGCGCCGTTGCGGGCTCGCTGGCTGCCGCCGCGAGCAGCCTGCGGCTGATCTCGATGCGCGCAGCCTCGGCCTCCGGCGCCGGGATCAGCCCTGCGGCGAGATCACGCTCGATCTCGGCCAGCTGATCCTTGTAGACCGCGACCTCGCTGCCCTGGTCTTGCGCGCCGCTGTTGCGACCAAGCGGCCAGAGCACGGCGAAAATCGCCGCGACCGTCATCAGCGCGAACACGAACCATAGAGTCATCTGGCAAGCTTCCGGCAGCGCACGAACCGCGCCTATAGGTGCCTTTACACCACGGCCGGACGATGCGGCAATTGACAATTGTCAAAGCGCGCGACCGCATACAGTCCCGAAATAGTGAAAATCCAACAGCTTAGCCGATCTCGAAGTCCGAACTTCGCGCCGCGTCCTCGCCGTGCCCATTGAAGGCCCTCAGGAAGTATGTTCCCGGCTTGATTGCATCCGGCAATCTGATGCGCAGCGCTCCCACCGGAACCCGAGATGCAACCCTCGTGATTGTCTCCGGCAGTTGGCGATCGCTCGCCTTCTCAACCAGCACCACCTTGGCGCCAACCATCAGCCTTTGATACTTGGCAACGATGACGCGGTTCTCAATCTCGATCGAGCTGATAACGGGTTTCATGCGCCCACAGATAGAAATTCCCCAAACTTGCTCGGGGACCGTACGGCGCGCCATCGATATGATCAACCAGAAATTGCGCGAACGAAATTTTCGCTTAGTCAGCCCGCCCGCGACGATTTGCGCTCGCCAGTGAGTGCGTTCTCCGCGGCCCGGCTCATCAGCGAGGCATAATCGTCGCCGAACAGCACCTGGCAGAAGCGGATCGCGGCCTGCACCTGCTGCTGTCGATAGGCGCGGACCTTGTGATCGGCGGCGCGCAGCGACTGCACCAGCTGCTCGGTCGAGCGTTCCACATATTGCTGCAGATCGGAATAGGTGCGCAGCGTCACCTCGTTGATCGCAAGCTCGCTCGCATAGTTGCGGCAGGTCGCGACGAAGTCGATCAGCGCCACCGCTTCCTCCACCTCCGTGCTGTCGACCCGCGCGCCCGGCGGAATGTCTTTCTCGGGGCGCTGGCGCAGGATACGGCGAACGCGGCCGGGAACGCTGTCGATCTCGGATTGCAGCGCATTGGAGATATCGGCGCGGATCGATGTCAACTGCTTGCCCCAGGCGGAATCGTTGCGCAGGTCGAGCTCGGTGCGCAGGCCGCGCACGCCGTCGTGCAGCGTCTTGAGATTGTCGGCGACGTTGTCGAAATGGCCGCGCTTGATGTCCATGCGAAGGATCGCGGCCACGCGGGACAAATCATGCAGCGCGATCGTGACGGCGACGCCATAAGGCGTTGCCGCCACGCGGATCTCGTCGTCGGACGCGGCAATCTTGATGGCGAGGCGGATGATCTGCCAGGGGGCGGTCATGCGCTGCACGATCATCGAGAGCGCGAAGGGCAGCATCTGCGGCGTCTGCAGCGCCGGAATGTTGAGCGCTGACGTCACCGAAGCGATCTGGGGATCACCGAAGGCGCGCAGGAAGCGCGGCAGCCTCTCGTTCACCGTGGCGATGGCCTCGCGGACCTGGAGTATCGCACCAACCGAATAAAGATCCTCGATCACGTTCGGCGGGCCGACACGCGCCAGCGCGCGCGATTTGTCGCCTCCGCCCGGCCCCGTCAGCTCGAAGATGGCATCCGCCGCCACCGACTGGAGCTTCGAGGCCAGGGCTTCGACCTGCCCTGCATCGTCCGCCGGCATGCGCGACAGTACCGCCTCGAATTCGTTCACCTTCTCCGGCGCGCCGTCACGGCCGAGCCACTGCCAGATCGGCTGGAGCGAGGAGCGGCGAATCTGGCCGGCCCGGAGCGGAGTGCCCGCCTCGACCAGGAACGGTTCCAATATCTGGAACAGCAGCCGGGATAGATCGTCGGTGCGCGGCGGCGGAGCCTCGTCGACTTCGGTCTTGCGGACGATCTTGCGCAGCTGCTCGAGCACCAGCGTCGCGACAGCCGTGTCCTGGCCGCGCTCCAGCGCGCGCTCGAATTCCCGCATCAGCAGGGTCTGCGCCTGCTGCGGGAGCTGCGCGAGATATTCCCTCAGCCGCTCGATCGATGTCTGGCTCATGCGCCCGGGTAATGCACGGTAAAATGACGGACATGGGATGCGTCCGGGCGCGATCATAGGACACCCCACTTAAGAAGCCGTTTAGGAAGTGTGTCCGAATGCCCCTGGATTCCTCTGGCGGGAGATCGAGGAAGACGAAAAACGGCGTCGAAACAAGCGATTACAGTCCCGGAAGGACCAATTCGGCGCGCAGGCCGCCGGTCGGCGCAGCGCCGAGCGAAAGGCTGCCGCCATAGAGCGCGGCGAGGTCAACCACGATGGAGAGGCCCAGTCCCGATCCGGGCTTGGACTCATCGAGCCGCTGGCCGCGCCTTGAGACCTGCGCGCGCTCCGCTTCCGACAGGCCACGGCCGTCATCATCGACGATGATCCGCAGGCGCGGACCCGCGCCCGCCCGGTGCGGCGCCTCGACCAAAACCTCGATGAGGACGCGCGAGGCTGCCCATTTGCAGGCATTGTCGACGAGATTGCCGACCATCTCTTCCAGATCCTGTCGTTCGCCGCGAAATTTTGCCGACGGATCCACCTTGGCTTCGACGACGATGCCACGATCGCGATAGATCTTCTCCATGGTCCGCCGCAGCGCCTCGATGGCAGGCGCCACCTCCGTCACGGTCGCGACCACCGAGACCCGCGCCGCAATGCGCGCACGCTCGAGATGATGGGCGACCTGGTCGCGCATCAGGTCCGCCTGCTCCATCACCTTGGCCGCGAACGGATCGGCCAGATGGGCACCGGCCTCGTTGACGATAACCGAGAGCGGCGTCTTGATCGCGTGGGCGAGATTGCCGACATGGGTGCGCGCGCGCTCGACGATCTCGCGATTGGCATCGATCAGCGCATTGGTCTCGCGCGCCAGCGGCGCGATCTCGACCGGGAATTCACCCTCGAGCCGTTCCGCCCGTCCGGAGCGGATGTCGGCGATTGACTCCGAGATGCGCTTGAGCGGCGCAAGGCCGAAGCGGACCTGGAACACGGTCGTCAGCAGCAGCACGATGCCGAGCGCGGTGAAGGTGCCGCCGAGATAATAGTCGAAGCTCCGCGTCTCGTCGAAGATCTCGGTGTCGTCGCCAGCGACGCTGACGAGAAACTTGCCGTCGGCGCCGAGGTCGACCGGCCGTTCCACCATGCGCAGATTCTGCCCCTCCGGGCCGTCGACATAGGCGAGGCGGATGCCGGCGGCGGTGAGTTCGGCGCCCTGGTCTTCCAGCTTCGGCAGCTTCTTGTCCCAGAGCGAGCGCGAGGAGCGCACCTCCGGCTTTTCGGTGTCCGTGCGCGTGATCTGCCAATACCAGCCGGACAGCGGCAGCTCGAACAGGGGCTCGCCGAGCGACTGGAACTGGCGGTCCGGCGGCTCGTCGGGGGTCGCGACCTCGGCGATGAGGGTGCGCAGATAAAGATTGAGCCGGCGATCGAAGGCGCGCTCGGTGGCGTTCTTGTAGACCGACGACAGCACCACTCCGGTGATGGCCAGGATCACCACCAGCCAGGCGGTCGCCGACAGGAACAGTCGGTTCGCAAGCGAGCTAGCGGCCATCGGAACGGTCCCGGCACGGGCTGGAAGTCAGGTCGTCGGAGGTCATGGATCGACCAAGGCCCGTGTCAGGGCGGCCGTCAAGCCCGGACGGCGCGAAGTCCAGGCCTCAAGCGCCCGGTGCAGGCGGCGGGGTTAGCAGGTAGCCGAGGCCCCGGACGGTCTGGATGATGTCGACATCGAGCTTCTTGCGGATACGGCCGACAAACACCTCAATGGTGTTGGAGTCGCGGTCGAAATCCTGGTCGTAGAGATGCTCGACCAGCTCGGTGCGCGAGACCACCCGCCCGGAATGGTGCATCAGATAGGCCAGAAGCCGATATTCGTGCGAGGTCATCTTGACGGGATTGCCCGACACGCTGACCCGGCCGGTCCTGGTATCGAGGGTGACGGGGCCGCAGCTGAGTTCGCTCTGGGCGTGGCCGGTCGAACGGCGCAGCAGGGCGCGGATGCGCGCCAGCACCTCCTCCAGGTGGAACGGCTTGGCGACATAGTCGTCGGCGCCGGCATCGAACCCCTGCACCTTGTCGCTCCAGCGATCGCGTGCGGTGAGGATCAGGACCGGCATGGTGCGGCCGTTGCGGCGCCAGGCCTCCAGCACCGAGATGCCGTCCTTCTTCGGCAGGCCGATGTCGAGCACCACGGCGTCATACGGCTCGTTGTCGCCGAGATAGTGCCCCTCCTCCCCATCGAAGGCCCGATCGACGACATAGCCGGCGTCGGTCAGCGCTTTGGTGAGCTGGCGATTGAGATCTGGGTCGTCCTCAACAACGAGCAGGCGCACGCTTCTCTCCAAAGATCGACTGCAAGAACAGGCTGCATGAACACCGCCAGAGATGAACAATTCCGGCGTGAACTGAATATGAACGCGCGGAACCGGGCTACGTTACTTTTTGGTCATATAGAACCTGTCGCGAGCCAATGCGACTGCGCCCGCCATGCCGCAGGACGAGCCGGCGGCATGGCGGGCGCAATGTGCCGCGTTGCGGCGAGCCGGGGGGCCCCCGGCGTCCGGATCCGGCCGTCAGGTCCGGAAGAACACGAACCAGACGACGGCGAGGATCAGGATCGCAAGTCCGGTCGAGATGGCGAGCAGCGCCGCCACCGAAGGCCCGGGCTCGCCCTGGCGCGCCTCGGTCGGAGTTTCCACGATGCGGTTCTGCTCTCGCGTGGTTGCCATGGTGACCTCGATCTGTGGCTGTCGCTTGCGATGGCCGCGACTTTCCTCGCGGCTCTGAAGTGCCGGGGCAACGCGTGATCCCGGGCGATGTTCCGGACCATGGGGCGCCGGCAATACGGCGCAGGCAGCGATTAACGCCGTTGCAAGATTCCGCGCCGGCGGTTGCTATGATTCGCACCTGGGCGATGTTATCCTCGCCGCTTGTCCTCTGTTGCGTCTGGAGTAGCCCATGGCCCCCCGCGCCAATTGGAAGGGTTTTCTGCGTCTGTCGCTCGTGACCTGCCCGGTCGCGCTCTATCCGGCCACCTCGGACACCGAGAAGGTCTCGTTCAACCAGATCAACCGCAAGACCGGCCACCGGATCAAGTACCTCAAGGTCGACGCCGAGACCGGCGACGAGGTGACCTCCGAGGACATCGTCAAGGGCTACAAGGTCGACACCGACACCTATATCGAGGTCACCAAGGACGAGCTGGACGAGATCGCACTCGACTCCACCCATACGATCGAGATCGACGAGTTCGTGCCGAAGGCCGACATCGATAACCGCTATCTGATCCGGCCCTATTACCTCGTGCCGGACGGCAAGGTCGGCCACGACGCCTATGCGGTGATCCGCGAGACCATCCGCAGCATGGACAAGGTCGCGATCGGCCGCGTGGTGCTGACCAACCGCGAGCATATCATCGCGCTGGAGCCGCTCGACAGCGGGCTGATGGGCACGCTGCTGCGCTACCCCTACGAAGTTCGCAGCGAAAAGGAATATTTCGACGACATCCAGGACGTGAAGCTCACCAAGGACATGCTCGACCTCGCGAAACACATCGTCGAGAAGAAGTCCGGCGCGTTCGAGCCGGAGCTGTTCGAGGATCATTACGAGACCGCCCTGATCGATCTCATCAACAAGAAGCGCAGCGGCATGCCGATCACCGCGAAGGCCGCACCGAAGACCGGCGGCAATGTCATCAATCTGATGGACGCGCTGAAGAAGAGCATCGCGAACGAGAAGGACGCAGCTCCCACGGCGAAGGTCGCCAAGGAGACCATCAAAGGCAAGAGGCCGAAGAAGCGCGTCGAGGGTCAGCGCGAGATGCTGCTGCCGATCGCCGGCAAGAGCGGCAAGGACGCCGCGGCGAAGACAGCAACCAGGGATGCGGCCAAGGACGCTTCGCAGAAGGCCGACAAGCCGGTGCGGGCACCGGCGCGGGCGAAGAAGGCCGGCTAGCGCCATCCCCGCGCGAACGCGCCGCGATGTCTCTCCCCGTCGATCAGGCGGCCTGACACATGCCCTGGTCGACGGCGTTCGACGATCCCGTTCGCATGGGCAACAGGCGCAGGCTGCTCACGCTTCAGGATGCGGCGGACTACATCATGCAGCTGCCTGAGGACACCCAGCACACGGCGCACTGGCAGATCGCCATCGAAACCTTGATCAATGCCGCCGAGACGGGCGGCGGTTGGGTGATGTTCGCCCGCATCGCCATGCTGCGGGCGCTGAATGCGGACGGCCGGAGCGGATGAAGCGCGATGGAGATGTGCGTGCCGGCCCATCGACGAACAGGCTCAACAATCGGTTAAGCGGCCCGCATGATCACGCCTTAAAGGGCACTGCGCCGGCGCAACCCCGGGGCTGCCGTTCGAATCCACTTGGAGGGATCGATGGAACCTTAATTTAATGAATGCCGTCGTATGAGCGAAAAGCGCGATGGCCCGGGCTTAATTCTTCCGGCGAGCACAAAGACATATTAGATCGATTTGCGAGTCCAATAAGGACGCGACCATACATTGGATCGGATGAACAGGAGCTGGCAATGCGTTTGCTGAGGTCTTTCCTTGCCGATGAGAATGGCGCAACCGCAATCGAGTATGGCCTGATCGCCGCCGGGATCGCTCTGGCAATCGTGACCGCCGTGAACAACACGGGTGGCGCGCTGCTCAACAACAAGTTCAACTCGATCAGCTCGGCGATGAAGTAACCGCCGCCCCGGCTTGCGCAACGGCGCGCCGCGCTTCTCGCCGATATCCGCCGGCCCCGCGGGCCATGATCTGGGTCAACAGCATCAGGTGTGGGACGCTTAAGCATGGAGGCCCAACTCCCTGCCGCCGGCTTGTCCATGCACCCAGACCTTCCGCACTCCCAACTGAAGATCCGCCGCGTCCGCCTCGATACCGGCCGTGAGAACGTGGTCGTCGTCTCGCGGCACTCGAAGGCGCTGCGCGCGGAGATCTTCCGCGGCTTCAGCCGCGTCGAGCTTCGACGGGGCGGCAAGGCTCTGCTGGCGACGCTGCTGATCACGGATGACGATTCGCTGGCGGCTTCGGACGAGATCGGCCTTTCCGAACCTGCGTTCCGGCGCTTCGCGGAAGCCGTCGGAACGCTGGTAACGGTCAGGCCTGCCTCGCCTCCCGAGAGCCTGGAAGCCGTGCGCGCGAAGATCCGCGGACGAACCTTGAACCAGGCCGAGATCGGCGCGATCATCAGCGACCTTGCGCACTATCGCTACTCCGACATGGAGATCGCCGCCTTCCTGATCAGTTCGGCGAGCTTCATCACCAGCGACGAGCTTCTCGCCCTCACGGGGGCAATGGCGCAGGCCGGCACGCAACTGGTCTGGCCGACCCCGGTCGTCGTCGACAAGCACTGCATCGGAGGTATCCCCGGCAATCGCACCTCGATGGTCGTGGTCCCGATCGTCGCCGCCCATGGCCTGCTGATACCGAAGACCTCCTCGCGCGCCATCACCTCGCCCGCCGGCACCGCCGACACGATGGAGGTCCTGGCGCGGGTGAATGTCGGCGTCGAGGAGATGAAGGCGATCGTCTCCGCCTGCAACGGCTGTCTGATCTGGGGCGGGCACGTGAACCTGTCGCCGGCCGACGACGTCCTGATCTCGGTCGAGCGTCCCCTGAGCCTCGATACCCGCGAGCAGATGGTCGCCTCCATCATGTCCAAGAAGATCGCGGCAGGCTCGACCCATCTGTTGATCGATATTCCGGTCGGGCCGACCGCGAAGGTCAGCGGCGGCGTCGAGGCCATGCGGCTGCGAAAGTTGTTCGAATTCGTCGGCGACCGCTTCGGCCGCTCGGTCGAGGTGATCACGACCGACGGAAGCCAGCCGATCGGCAACGGCATCGGGCCGGTGCTCGAAGCCAACGACGTCATGGCGGTGCTCGGCAACGAGCCGACCGCACCGCGCGATCTGCGCGAGAAGTCGCTCCGGCTCGCCGCCCATCTCCTGGAATACGATCCGAAGCTGCGCGGCGGTGCCGGCTATGCCCGGGCGCGCGAGCTGCTCGACAGCGGCGCGGCGCTGAAGCAGATGCAGAAGATCATCGATGCACAGGGCCCCTCTACCTGCAGCAACGAGCTCGGACCGCTCAGCTTCGACGTCAAGGCGATGCATGACGGCATCGTGTCCGCTATCGACTGCCTGCGTCTGAACCGCCTAGCGCGCACCGCCGGCGCGCCGCTCGACAAGGGCGCCGGCATCCGCCTGTTCAAGAAGATCGGCGACCGCGTCGAGCAGGGCGAGCCGCTCTATCGCGTCTACACTTTCGACCATCCCGAGCATGATCTGGTTGCCGACGCCGCCGCCGAAGAGACCGGGTATCTCGTCAACGGTCACGAAGCCCTGCAGGGCACGACGACGCCGTGAGCACGCTCGCGCTCCAGACATTGCCGTGCAGCGTCGATGCTGCGAAGCGCCTCGCGGCGCGGCTTGGACTCGCCTGCGGCGAGATCGCCGTGCATCGCTTTCCGGACGGAGAACTGCGCGTCGCAGTCGCGCCGGCGACCGACACGACGATTCTCCACGCCTCGCTCGATCAACCCAACGACAAGCTGATCACCCTGCTCTTCGCTGCGGAGGCCCTGCGCCGTAACGGCACGAAGCGGCTGGTCCTGGTCGCGCCCTATCTCTGCTACATGCGGCAGGATGCTGCATTTCAAGCGGGCGAGGCCATCAGCCAGCGCGCCATGGGCCGCCTGCTTGCAACGACCGTGGACCGTGTCGTCACCGTGGATGCGCATTTGCATCGCACTCCCGATATCAGGTCCGTATTTCCTGGGATCGAAGCGGAGAACCTGTCCGCCATGCCGGCGATCGCGAAGGCGCTGGCGGCGGGCAGCATCGATCCGGCGACCGTCGTAATCGGGCCCGACATGGAGTCCGAGCCCTGGGTGAACGATGTCGCGGGCCGGTTGCGATTGCAGCACACGGTGGCGCGAAAGACGCGGCATGGCGATCGCTCCGTGGCCGTCAGTTTTGTCGATCCCGCCCTGCTCTCGGGACGACCGGCGCTCCTGGTGGACGACATCGTCTCCTCCGGGACGACGTTGACGGCCGCAGCGAAGGCGCTGACCGCAATGGGGGCGACGGTCGTCGATGCGGTCGTGACGCATGCGCTGTTTCCACCCGCGATGATCGCCGCATTCACCGAGGCCGGCATACGGTCGATCCGCTCGACCGATAGCGTGCCGCATCCGACCAATGCGATTGCGCTCGACGAGATTCTCGCGGCCGCGTTGCGGTCCGAACTGGCCACGACACAGCTTCCGGAGACGACGACATGAGCATCACCGTTCGATTTTGCGGCGCCGCCCGCACCGTGACCGGCTCGAGCTACCTGTTCCAGACCGCGACCGGCCGCTTCCTGGTCGATTGCGGGCTGTTCCAGGGCCAGAAGACGCTGAAGGAGCTCAACTACGGCGCCTTTCCGTTTCGCCCCGCCGATATCGATGCCGTGCTGCTCACGCATGCTCACATCGACCACAGCGGATTGCTGCCGAAACTCGTGCGCGCAGGATTCGAGGGACCGATCCTGGCGACGCGCGGCACGATCGACCTCTGCTCCTACATGCTGCCCGACGCCGGCAGCATCCAGGAATCGGAAGTCACCCAGCTCAACCGGCGCAACGCCTCGCGCGGGCGCAAGGAGGTGCAGCCGATCTACACGCAGGCCGATGCGATCGCATCGATGCAATCGTTTCGCCCGGTCGACTATGAACGCTGGACCGACGTGATCCCGGGCGTCCGCGCGCGCTACTGGAACGCCGGCCATTTGCTCGGCTCCGCCTCGATCGAGCTCGAAATCGCCGAGCAAGGTTCGGCGCGGCCGGTGCGCGTGCTGCTCTCCGGCGACGTCGGCCCGGAGGCCAAGCTGCTCCAGCCTGATCCCGAAGCGCCGACCGATTTCGACTACGTCATCTCGGAATCGACCTATGGTGACCGGGTGCGTGAGGCCATGACACCTGCACTCCGCCGCAAGCACCTCGCCGCCGAGGTGCGCGATGCCGCGGCGGCCGGCGGCGCACTGCTGCTGCCCGCCTTCGCGGTCGAGCGCACCCAGGAGCTGATCGTCGATCTCGTCGACCTGATGGAGCACGGCGAGATTCCGACGGCACCGATCTTCCTCGATTCGCCGCTCGCGATCCGCGCGACCGAAGTGTTCCGCCGCCATGCCGAGAGCCTCGACCCCTCCGTCGATGTCACCCGCCTGCTCAACTCGCCGCATCTCAAGTTCACCGAAACCGTGGACGAGAGCAAGGCGATCATGCGTCTCAGCGGATTCCACATCATCATCGCAGCGAGCGGCATGTGCGATGCCGGCCGCATCCGCCATCATCTGAAGCGCTGGCTGTGGAACGAGCGCGCGACCGTGCTTCTCGCCGGTTTCCAGGCCAACGGCACGCTCGGCCGTTTCCTCCAGAACGGCGCCAAGGCCGTGCGGATCCAGGGCGAGGAGATCAAGGTCGCGGCCCGCATCCGCATGATCGACGAATATTCCGGCCATGCCGACGGTGCCGGCATGGCCAGCTGGATCGCGGCGCGCCGGCCGATCGCCCGCGGGCTGTTCCTGGTCCACGGCGAGGAAGGCGCGATTGCGGGGCTTGCCGAGCGCGTGGCCGAACGCATCATTCCCGCGGCCAAGATCTACCAGCCGATGCTGGACGACATCTATGAGCTCGCTGCACCCGAACCGCGGGTGCTCGACGTGGATCATCGCCGGCGGCTCGCGCCGGAGGCCGTCACCCGTCTCGACTGGCACAACGAGATGTCCGAGCTCATGCTCGACATCAACGATCGTGTCGCAGCCGCCGCCGACGACCGCGCCCGCGGCGTCATCATCCGAAGGCTGCGCCGCGCGTTGGAGGAGAAGGCGTAGCGGGGCGCCGGTCGCCGTAAATAGGCATCGGCGTCTCCCCACCCACCGTCATTGCGAGGAGCTCTGGCGACGAAGCAAAGCAATCCCAGAATCTTTCCGCGGAGGGATTCTGAGCCTCCCCTAAATCGGTGGACACCTATAGCTTAGGATAGTGAGAGGTGTCAGATGGCGAAACGGCAGCGGCGGTCTTATTCGGACGAGTACAAGCGGCAGGCGGTTGATCTGGTTTTGTCGAGCGGCCGTTCGGCGAAGTCGGTGTCGAAGGAGCTTGGGCTCGATGGCTCGGTGCTGAGCCGATGGGTGGCCGAGCAGGGCACGGCGAGAGCCGACGGCAGCGCCGAGGCCCCCACACGGCAAGCGGCGGTGCCGTCGGCGGACCAGGCGGACGTGATTGCGCGGTTGCAGCGGGAGAACGAACAGTTGCGGATGGAGCGCGACATTTTAAAAAAGTCGATCGCGATCTTTGCTGGACCCCGGACATGAGGTTCCGCTTCATCGAAGATCGCCGCGCGGACTATCCGGTCAAGATCATGTGCCGTGTGCTCGGCGTCTCGCCCGCGGGCTACTACGCTTGGCGATCCCGCCCGGAAAGCCCTCGGGTCGTGGCCAATCGAGAGCTGCTGGAGGACATCAAGCGCGTTCATCGCCACAGTCATGGCCGCTATGGCAGCCCGCGCATTCATATCGAACTCAAGGCCCAGGGACACCATGCCAGCCGAGGCCGGATCGAGCGGCAGATGCGCCATCATGGCGTTCGAGCCATCTCCGCTGGGCCGCGGCGATGCCGCACCACCGATAGCGGGCATGGCTTCCCGATCGCGCCGAACTTGCTGGGTCGGAACTTCTCGGCCGCCATGCGCAATCAGGTCTGGCTCGCCGACATCACCTTTGTCTGGACCGGCCAGGGATGGTTGTACCTGGCGGCCATCATGGATCTGTACAGCCGTCGTATCGTCGGCTGGGCGATGGACGACCATCTGCGCGCCGAATTGCCTCTCGCCGCATTACGGATGGCGATCAAGGGACAAAAGCCCCGTCCCGGGCTGATCCATCATTCCGATCGCGGCACCCAATATGCTTCAACCGAGTACCGCCAAGCACTGCAGGCCGCCGGCTTCCGGCCCTCGATGAGCCGCAGAGCCGACTGTTACGACAATGCCCCGATGGAAAGCTTCTTCCACACACTCAAGACCGAATTGATCCATCACCGGCAATATGAGACCCGCAATGAAGCCGAGCGCGACATCTTCGCTTACGTCGAAGGCTTCTACAATCAAACCCGGAGACACTCGGCCATCGGCTACATCAGCCCGGTCGAGATGGAGTTAAAATCGGCTTGATCCATGTCCACTTTTTTGGGGGAAGATCAATTCTGGATTGCTTCGCTGCGCTCGCAATGACGGAGTGTGGAGAGACGACATCGCTCTAACGACTCGCATTTCATCTGGACACACCTTCGCGGCCTCGCGGCACATTTCGCCCGAGCTTTGCTGTCCTCTTCCGCCCTCATCCGAAGCGAGGGCGCAAGGAAGGCCGGGCACCGGCAGGCACCCGAAGTCCCGTGTGCGATGAGAACGCGCACGGGGTGGACGACAGGTGACGCCGGAATCCCGGCCTTCCCTGCGCGGATGGTTTTAACGGTGTCCTTCGTGCTCTCCCCGGGGAGCGATGCACTATTGCCCCCGTCGCCATGCAGATGGCTGATGTGCGTGCCCGGTTGGGCCGTGAGCATCACCACATGACTTGACGCACAGACCCCGGGCGTCAGGACCACACGACTTCTCCGTCCGCGCACATCTTCGCTGGGCTCTCACCGGCTGGCGTGCGCTCACCGTCGAGACCATACGAAGACGCTGTCAGCGCCGTGTCGTATCGCGCCCGCTGCTGCTCACGGGATCACCGCCCTGCAGCCAATCTTGCGCGCCGACGCCGTCGCGGCCACCGCATCCCTGCCCGCGTCCCGTGACGATCGCGAAACGCCCCTTGTGGCGGGCGGGATGTATCGGTCTTTACGTCAAATCCGAATTTCGGTCAATACGAATATCTTGCGGACCGCGATTGACCCAGCTATAGCGTGTCTTGTCCGTCGGGCCACACAAGGGATCGTGGCCCGGGTCGAGCCAGCTCCCCATTTCCGTCAACTTTGATGGTCATTTGAGCTCTGATATTCGTCCACATGGCCTGGCTCGAATGACCATGCGATCGATCATTGAACAAAGCCATTTGAGGATGCCGATGAGACGCGCGACGTTCTTGGGCCTCGGCCTTGTGTGTGTCGGCCTCTGGGCACAGGATAGCGCGAGGGGGCAGGCTCCGGTAGCACCGCCCGTTTCGCTTGCTCCGATTGCATCGCCCCCACCTTCGAACGCCAAGAATTCGCGGCCGAAGCGCGATCCAGCCTTGGCGACGCCCGGCACAGATACTTCGACGCCTGTGATCGGCGCGCTACCGCTCTCGCCGAATCCCGCTGCCGATTACGACGGCTTCACCGTCGGCAGCGAAGACCGCGACGCCTCGAATCTGGTCGCGCCGCCCGCGAGGTCACGCGCAGCGAAGAACGGTTCCGCAGGGCAGGAATCGCTCGATCAGGACGATGAGGCGCTGAGGCGAAAGCTGACGATTTGCAAGAACTGCAAATAGGAGACTGGTCAGCCCGAGTGAGACAGCGAACGCATCAGTTCGGACAGGGCTGTCCGGCCGCTCCCCACATCGCCATGTCCTTGACGTGATCCTCGAAGGTGCCCGGTGGCGTCGAACGGCCTGCGCCCGGCGCCCAGCCCCGCGGAATGAAGCCGCTCAGTGACGCATCGTGCCGCAAGTGCTCGACGAGGCCAGCGGCGTCCCGGCCGCCATTGCGCTTTGGATCCTTCATCTGCGCGCAAATCTCGGCACCACTTTTGCCGAACCAGATGAAAGCCACCGGCGCGAGTTGCCAGTCGATACCCGCGCGCGGCGGCGACGGTGCCGGCTCGTTCGCCTGGGTCGAGGTCATGTGACAGGTCGCGCACGGGATCGCCTCCGCGCCGATGCGGCTCTCGCCGCCATGGATGTTCATGCCATGCGGGCGGGGCCTGGTTTCGCCGGCCGGCGTCCAGATCGGTATCGCCTTGGCATCGACATGGCAGTTGGCACACCGGGGATGGGTCACGACGGCCTCGATCCGCTTCCAGGCCTCCAGTCCCTCGGCGCGGCTGACGCTGCCGGACGGCAGCACGTCCTTGCCCGCCTCGTCCTTGGCTGCAACAATCCCGGTGAGCGCCGCGATGGCAGAAGCTGCGAAGACGACCGCAATCAGAGATCTCCTCATGGCTCGCCTCACACGAAATCGATGAACTTGTTGAAGGGCATTTCGCGAATCCGCTTTCCGGTGGCCGCGAAGATCGCATTGGCGAGCGCAGGCGCGGCCGGCGGAACCGGCGGCTCTCCGATGCCCCTCACCTTCGGATCGTTCTCCAGCCCGCGAACTTCGATGACCGGACATTGATAAATCCGCATGGCTTCATGGTGGTTGTAATTGGTCTGCTGCACCGCGCCCTTTGCGTAAGTGAGCTCGCAATTGATCGCATGGCCGAGCCCCCAGACGACGCCACCCTGCACCTGGCTCTCGAAATTGAGGGGGTCGACGACCTTGCCGACATCAGCCGCGACCCAGACCTTGTCGATCCTGATGCCCCGGTCCGTGGCCGTCACCTCGACGACTTCAGCGGTCGGTGTGCCGAACGATTCCACGAAGGCAACGCCCCGTCCTCGACCGTTGCCGAGCGGCCCCTTCCAGTCCGACATCTCCGCGACAGTCTCCAGCACCTTGCGATAGTGCGGCACGGTGCACATCGCGATGCGCGCCGTCATGGGATCGAGACCGGCCGCATGGATCAATTCGTCGACGAAGCTTTCGGTGAAGAAGCCCGATGTCGAGGCGCCGACCGACCGCCATGTGGTGCTCGGCGACAGTCCCTGCGCCTCGTAGCTGGTGGCCCGGAAATTGGGGATGTCGTAGTAGACGTTCCACAGGCCGGCGGCCAATTGCCCGTCGGGATCCTTCGAGGGCGTGCCCGAACGCTCGAGCAGTCCCTTGAGCGGCGTCGTCGAGGCCAGTTGCAGATCGGCGGCGACGATCTTGCTCTTGTCGACGCTGCCGCGGTGCCGCGCGATCGCAATCTGCCGCGGAATGTCCTGGAGGAAATCCTCTTCGCGCGAGAACACGAGCTTGATCGGCGTGCCCTTCATCTGGTTGGCGATCTCGGCGAGAACGCGGACGTTCTCGTACTCGAGACGATGGCCAAAACTTCCGCCGGTCCATTGGTTGTGGAAGGTGATCTGTTCCGGTTTGAGGCCGATCGCGGTCGCCGCGACCCATTGCACGAAGCGTGGGCTCTGATGGCCGACCCAGATCTCCATGCCGTTGTCGGTAACGAGGCCGATACCGTTGAGCGGCTCGAGCGGCTGATGCGCCACGTAAGGAGCGCGATATTCGGCTTCGACGAGCTTGCCCGTCTTCAGGCCGGCTTCGATGTCGCCGATCTTCTTCCACTCCTTGCCCAGAAATTCCGGCTTGAAAGAGGATTCCAGCACTTTCCAATGGTCGGCCTGCTCGGCGGGATAGGCCGAGGGCGCCCACTCGCAAGCGATGGCGTCGACCGCCTTCATCGCGTACCAGCTGTTCGTGGCGATCACTGCCACGCCATTGTTGATTTCGAGGATCTTCCTGACGCCCGGCATCGATCGCGCCTTGCCGGCGTCGTATGATTTCAGCGGCTGCCCCTTGCTGGGGTTCAGCTTGACGGAGGCATACAGCATGCCCTCCGCTTTCTGGTCGATGCCGAACTTCAGCTCGCCCATCACTTTCGAGCGGACGTCGAGCCGCATCATCGGCTTGCCGAGCATGCGCCATTTGGACGGGTCGCGCGGCTGAGCATCGAGCACCGGCGGAATTTTCGACGCCTCCGCCGCGAGGGCGACATAGGCGATCTTGGTTCCATTGGGCAGGATCACATGGCCCGATTGAGTGCGAAGGTCGGCCGCTGCGACGCCCGACCGTTTGGCCGCAGCGGCCTTGAGCGTCTCGCGCGCGACCGCACCGGCAAGACGCAGCTTTTGGTAGGTGTCCGGAATCGTGCTCGATCCGCCCGTCATTTGCAGGCCCGACTTTCGCAACCATTCGAGTGTGGCAGCGCGCGCCTCCTCTGCGGCCGGGCTTTGGTCCGCGGCGACGAACGGCGCGAACTCGTCGGCGAAGCCCGTGTTGAAATAGGCGGGGCTGGGCTCTGCAAAGCGGATCTCGAACTGCCCGGGATCGAGGTCCATCTCTTCGGCGATCATGATCGGCTGCACCGAGCCGACGCCCTGGCCGATGTCGGCGTGTTGCGCGATCAGCGTGATCTTGTCCGGGCTGATCTCGACCCAGGGGTTGAAGGTCACCGAGTTCGGGCCAAGACCGGCGGCCAACGGATTGTCGCTTGCGCTGGTGGCCGCTTCGGCACTGGCGTAGGCGCCGAAGGCGATTCCGCCGGCCATCGCGGCGGAGCCGAAGACAAACGCGCGGCGGGAAAGTGTCTGCATGTGGCCCATCTCACTTCTCCGCCATCTTCTTGGCCGCGGCCGCATGGATCGCGGCACGAATGCGCGGATAGGTGCCGCAACGGCAGAGATTGCCGGACATCACCTGATTGATCTGCTCGTCCGTTGGTTTGGGAATCTTTCTGAGCAGCGAGATCGCCTGCATGATCTGTCCGGTCTGGCAGTAGCCGCATTGCGGCACCTGATGCTCGATCCAGGCCTGCAAGACCGGGTGGTGCTCCTTGTTGTCCAGGCCTTCGAGCGTGATGACCGATTTGCCCGCGACCTCGCCGATATGCGACTGGCAGGACCGCACCGCCTTGCCGTCGATGTGAACGGTGCAGGCGCCGCATTGCGCGACCCCGCAGCCATATTTTGCGCTGGTGATGCCGAGCTCGTCTCGCAAGACCCACAGCAAGGGCATCTCGGGAACGACGTCGACCTGGCGCTTGATCCCGTTCACCGTAAGCTCGATCATGTCGGTAAATCCCCTCGCCTATCTGATCGTCGTAACAGCACTGCACGATGCAAGCTGAACCGTATTCCCGAATCCTGCGGGATCATGCGCAATCCCTGCGGAATGCCATCTCGTGCCGATCGGCTTTCGCGTCCGCCTGGCCGCAGCACAATTCGCGATACTGCCCCGGCGTGAGACTTGCGGCCTTGCGGAACACGCGCGTGAAATTGGCCTGCGAGCCGAAGCCGAACTCCAGGGCAATTTCGACCAGGGACAGGCGATCGCGTGCGAGCTCGTGCCGCGCAGCCTGGACGCGGCGATCGGTGACGTAGCGGTGCGGCGACAATCCGGTCGCCTCGCGAAACAGCCGGGAGAAATGATAGGGGCTGAGGCAGGCCTGGGCTGCCAAATCCTCGAGCCGGATGTCGCCGCGTAGAGATGCCTCGATATAGTCCAGCACGCGCTGAAGGCGCCGCAGATCGAGCGACGGCGACCTGTCGGGTGCGTGCCAGCGGTCGGTCGTATAGTTTCCCAGAAGATGCGCCGCGAGCGCAACCTGGATACCCTCCACGAACAGCGCATCGGTCGGCTGGCGGGGACGATGGAGCAGGTCGCGAAGCGGCGAACAGAGGTGGAATAGCACCTGGTCTGCCAAGCCGTGGGCGTAGGCGATCTCGACCTTTGCGGGATCGATGTCGAAATCCGCAAGGGCGCTCCGGTCCAGCAGCGCCGGCGGCAGATAGAGATGAAGGCATTCCATCCGATCGGAAAGCTCGAGATGGCTCTCCTGCGTCCCCACAGGCACGAGGTAGCTCATCCCCGGCCGCGCGAGACTCTTCTGGACCTCACCGTTGCCGGCGCGGCACACCATCCCACCGCCTGAGAGCAGCATGACGAGCTCGGTGCAGATGGGAACGGGCGTTGCCTGACATCCCGCCTCGAACTTGCGGTGCTCGATGCTCAGCCCCGGCCAATCGCTGGCCGCCGCGAGCTTCTCGCTGTTCTGATATTTCTGATCTGCATGCGTCACGAGCGCCATCATGTCCTCCGCTTCAGTTGCGGCGAATCCCGGCCCCGTATCGCGAGCGAGCGATCATTCCATCCGGTGGTGAGTTGCAGCCCGGCTGCTGCCACGCCGATGCGGATTTCTCACAAGGCGCAGGAGCGAAGTCCAGAGCCGGCACGGTTAAAAGAGGTAAAAGCCAGGCAAACCAACGACTTGGAGCCAGGCGCGTTCGGCTTCGAAAGCTGGTCTCGTCGCACTTGAGCAAGATGCGTGCGTCATCGCGCAGGAATCGGAAATACCGCAATGCGAGCGTGCACTAGTGAGAGGCGCATCAACGGCAATGCCGCCGTATCGAGACCGGAGCCTATTATGAAGATGATTATGTTTGCGCTTGCCGCAATGTCGATCGCAACAGCCTCCGCCGCGGTCGCGGCCGAGAGGACCGTATCCATCGTCCTTGTCCACGGCGCCTTCGTCGACGGATCGGGCTGGAAGAACACCTACGACCTTCTCTCGAAGGCGGGCTATGAAGTGCTTGTCGTCCAGCAGCCAACGATCTCGCTTCGTGACGATGTCGCGGAGACCGAGCGCGTGATTGCCAAGGCGCGGCATCCGGTCATTCTCGTCGGGCATTCCTATGGTGGAATGGTCATCACCGAAGCCGGCGACAATCCGAAGGTTCGCAGCCTGGTCTATCTCGCGGCATATGCTCCCGATGTCGGGGAGTCGGTCGCCACGCTTTCGGAAGCACCCGTGCCGCCCGGCGAGCACAAGGGTCCGCTGGTCACTGAGGGCAATTATCTCTTCGTCGAACGCGATAAATTCCCGACCGCGTTCGCCGCCGGCGTCGATGCCGCAACAGCCCGCTTCATGGCTGCGGCGCAACTGCCGTTTGGATTGCAGGCGGTGCAGACCAAGGTCGAGCGCGTGGCCTGGAAGACGAAGCCGACCTATTACATGGTAACGATGGAGGATCACATTATCCCCCCGAGCTTGCTGCGCACCATGGCCAAGCGCTCGGGCGCGAAGGTGACGGAGATCAAAAGCAGCCACGCGGTGATGCTGTCGCATCCGCACGAGGTCGCGGCCTTCATCAGAAGTGCAGACACCTCCGCAACCGACTGAGATCGGCGCAATCCACACGGATGGTCGTGGCTGTCACCCAAGGACTCGCAACATGGCCCTCAAGGATGTTCTGCCGGGACAATTAGGTTTCGGTGCAGCGCCGCTCGGCAACATGTTCCGCGACATCCCGGAGCAGGAAGCCCTCGCGACGGTCAACGCAGCCTGGGAGGACGGCATACGCTATTTCGACACCGCGCCGTTCTACGGCGCGGGGCTTGCCGAGATCCGCATGGGCGCGGCGCTCGTCGGCCGGAAGCGGAGCGACTACGTGGTCAGCACCAAGGTCGGCCGCCTGATCCTGGACGAGATCGAGGATGTCGGGGGCCGCGATCTCGGCGAGAAAGGCGGCGTCTTCAAACATGGGCGCCCGAACAGGATCGTGAACGACTATTCCCGGGACGGGACGTTGCGCTCGATCGACGACAGCCTGAAGCGGCTGGGCACGGACCATGTCGATATCGCCTTCGTGCATGACGTCGCGCAGGATTTCTACGGAGACGAGTGGCTTTCGGTCTTCGAAAGCGCCCGCAAGGGCGCGTTCAAGACGCTCGACCGGCTGCGCGACGAGGGCGTGATCAAGGCATGGGGGCTGGGGGTCAACCGGGTGGAACCGATCGAGCTGCTGCTCGCGCTCGACGAGCCGCGCCCCGACGGATTCCTGCTCGCGGGCCGCTACACGCTGCTGGACCACGCCCGTGCGCTTCAGCGGGTGATGCCGATGGTCGCGGAGCATGAGCTCGCGATCGTCGTCGGCGGCCCCTACAGTTCGGGCGCGCTCGTCGGCGGTCCGAACTTCGAGTATGCGCCAGCGCCTCCGGAAATCCTCGACAAGGTGGCTCGGATCAAGACGATCGCCGATCGCTACGGCATCAGCATGAAGGCCGCAGGCCTGCAGTTCGCACTGGCGAACCCGGTGGTCGCCGCCGTGATTCCCGGGGCGAGCCGGCCCGCCCGCATCGCCGAGGACCGCGCGGCCCTTGACCAATCAATACCCGGCGATTTCTGGCGCGAACTTCGATCGGCCGGTCTCGTCAATCCAGCTGCTCCGCTTCCGGACGCCGGCTGACCGGCACATGACATAACTCACGGACCAAGGAGACGAGAATGACCGACGAAACGTGCAACATTGCCGAAATCGAACGCCGCAACCTGCTTCGCACGGCAGGCGCCGCGATGATCACCGGTCTTGCGGTCGCCAGCATGCCGTCAGCCGCGTCCGCGGCGCCGGACAGCATGTCCCCAGCCGAGCGCAACGAGGCGCCGCTCGGCGCGCGGCTCCAGGGTGTCCAGCATTTCGGGTTGACGGTCCAGAACATGGAGCGGGCTTACGAGTTCTATACGGAGGTGCTCGGCGGCACCGAGGTCTTTCGTCATGGCGACTTCCAGGGCGACGGGGTCCAGAACACGCTGCTGGCCGATCAGGAGATCGAGGCGAACGCACGCGGGGTCAATCCGCGGACGATCGGCGTTCCCGACCTGAGAAGCGGAGCGCAGCGGCTCGATGTCCGTTTCATCCAGTTCGACAACATGGTCCTCGAACTGCTGCAATATCGTGAGGCCGATCAGCCTATGGGCAGCACGAAGAGCTTTGCCGAGCCGCTGGAGCACATGAGCCCGGCGTTTCCGCGCATGATGCACATCTGCTTCTACGTTCGCGACGACGTCGACTTCAACAAGTTCATCGCCGATCTCGAAGCCGAATCGGCGCGCCGCGGCATGACGCAGGTGAGAGCGAACCGCACCATCCGCGTCATGACGGAAGCAGACCGCAAGGCGGCTCCACGCAGCGCCAACACGAACCGCGTGACGGCGGAGCCTTCGAACGGTTGGGAGCTGATCTATTGCAAAGGCCCCGAGGGCGAGCAACTCGAATTCGTCAAAGCGCTCGACCCGGTCAAGAAGCGCTTCAGCGAGGCCCTGGCAAAGCGGCAGCAAAAAGTCGTGCGCTGACGCCTCAACCGTGGCGCGCGACCGGTCAGTGCCGGTGACCTTGCCGCCTCGCACTCACGATCACATGTGAAGGAGCTCATCATGCAAAGTCTCGTCCGCAATTCGCTTTGCGCGCTGCTGTTGGCCGCCTCGATGGCCATGACGGCGCCGTCCGCGGTCGCCGAGGAAGCACCGCGCGTGCGCTATCAGGAGATTCCGGATGGCGCGTATTCGGTGGTGGCGCAGGTGAGAGCCAAGCCCGGGAAAGAAGACGCACTGCGCGCCGCCACACTGCCGCTGATCGCGCTGGTTCGCGGCGATCCCCACAACCTGGTTTATTTCCTTCAGGAAGACCGCGCCAGGCCCGGTCATTTCATCTTCTACGAGGTCTTCGCCAGCCAAGCCGATTTCGACGCGCACAACGCGATGCCGTATGTGAAGGACTGGTTCGCCAAGCTTCCGGAACTTGCCGACGGTGGCGTCGAAGTCATGCGCATGGCGGTTCTAGGCAAGCCCCAGAAATAGCCGAAGCGGTCAAGAAGCCGTCCCGCGGGCCGGCACTTGCCGGTCGGCACGCGAGCGGTTTTGTCGCAGCAATCCTGCGGCAGAGACCGCCGGCAATCGTGCGAATTCAGAATGACTCTCTTCAACCAGCTTGCAGTGCGTGATAATGGCAGACGATCTCTTCGATCGATTGGCATGGATCAATGCGGGCTGCCACGGAGACACGGCAACGGGCCACACTCCGACAGGAACTCACATACTGCTTCGGCCCATTTCGGCTGGTTCCGCGCCGCCAGTTGCTCCTTCTCGACGGACGCCCGGTCAAATTGGGCGGGCGCGCATTCGAACTCTTGCAAGTGCTGGTGCAGCGTTGCGGCGAACTCGTCAGCAAGAATGAGTTGATGGCCGCGGCCTGGCCGGGCACCTTCCTCCACGACAGCAATCTCAAGGTCAACATGTGGAGCTTGCGGCGTTCGCTGGGAGATACCCAGATCGAGCCCGTCTACATCGCGACCGTGGCGCGCCGCGGTTACAAGTTCATCGCCGAGGTGCAAATCAGCATCGGCGAGATCGAGGATGATCTGGCGTTCTCCGAACCGCTTCTGTTGTCCACTCCGCCATTGCCGCGCGGCATCGTTGGTCGTGAAGCGGAAATCGTTGAAATCGCCGGTCTGCTGGCCGACAACAGGCACGTGACCCTGGCTGGCGCCGGAGGAATCGGCAAGACGACAGTTGCCGTGGCGGCCGCCCAGGCGTTTGCGCCACGGTGTCGCGACGGCGTCTGCTTCGTCGATCTCGCCACGATCTCCGACCCGACGCTGTTCGGCGCGGCACTGGTGACGGCACTGGGCATCAGAGGCAATCCGGACAACAGTCTGGCTGCGGCGCTCGACTATTTGAGACCGCGGCAAATGCTGCTCGTCCTGGACAATTGCGAGCATGTGCTGCCCGCCGCGACGATCTTCGCCGGCCGGTTCATGGCGGACACATCGTCTTCCAGGTTGCTTGCCACGAGCCGCGAACCGCTCGGCACCGCCACCGAGCATGTCGTCCGGCTTGGCTCGCTGGCCTCGCCGAGATCAGGCTACGCCCTGACCGTCGATCAGGCCCTCAGGTTTCCGGCGGTGCAGTTGTTCGTTCGCCGCGCCGCCGAATGGTCGGACTACCAGTTCGGCGATAGCGATTGCGAGGCCGTCACCCGGGTCTGCCACTCGCTCGACGGCCTTCCACTGGCCATCGAATTGGCGGCAGCCCAGATCGGCAGGTTCAATCCTCGCGAACTGGTGGCACTCCTCGACCACAATCTGGGTTTTCGCGCCCCCGCCGCCGATGGCGCGCCGCCGCGCCAGGAAACCCTGATGGCGACGATCGACTGGAGCTTCAAGCTGCTATCGCAGAGGGAAGCCAGACTGTTCGGCCTGCTGTCGCTTTTCAGCGACTCCTTCGAGGTTGAGGACGCGATCTTCGTCGCCGAGGCGGCAGGGCTCACGCCAGTCGACGTCGTCACCGGCCTCGGCAGTCTCGTCGCCAAATCGCTTCTGGGCGCGCAGGCCCAGGGCGCAAGCCTGCGCTACCGGCTGCTCGACAGCACGCGGCGCTATGCCGCCGAGCGGCGCCGGGCCGATCCCGCCTGCCGCCAGACGCTACGCCGCCATGCGCAACGCGTCCTCGCGCTGTTCGAACAATCCGAAGAGGAATGGAACTGGCGCGAGCCGGCCGATTGGACACAGCGCTACCTTGGTCGCATCGCCGATTTGCGCGCCGCTCTTTCATGGGCATTCGGCGAGCAAGGCGATCCTGTCCTGGGAATTAGGCTCACGGTTGCAGCGATCACCTTGTGGTCGGAAACCTCCATCCTGTCGGAAGCACAGGCGTGGTTGAAAGACGCGCTCGCCCTGGCCGAGACCGTCGCGTGCGACGATCTGTGGAAGGCAAAGCTCGCCTGCGCACTTGGATGGAGCCTGTTCTATGCCCGCAAGATGTCGAATGAGAACGAGGTCGCCTGGCTCGATGCGATCGCCTTTGCGAGGAACGCCGGCACGATCGAGTATCAGCAGCGCGCCCTGGTGGGTTTTGCCTTTTACCTGCTGCAAATTGGCCAGGTCCCGCGCGCCATAACCTATCTCGAGGAGGCCACGCAGCTGGCTGACAGGGATCGCGACTCGACGGCAACGTCGGAAGCGGATCGGGCCCTGGCCTGGGCCCGCGCCTTTGCCGGCGAATTGAATAAGAGCCGCCTGGTTCTGGATCGTCTCGCAGCAACCTATTCGCTGGCCGAGGGCCGTTCGCGCAAGGATGCAAACGAAGTCTACCGATTCATTACAGCCCGCTTCAACCTGCCGTTCGTGGCGTGGATGCAGGGGCAGGCCGACTACGCTGCGAGGCTGGCCCGCGACGCCGTCGAGGCCGCGGATCGCAGTGGCCATTGGGTGTCGCAGTCGAATGCACTCGGGCTCGCCGCGCTTCCTGTCGCGCTCGAAACCGGTAATCTGAACGCGCTCGCGAGCTTCACGGAGCGTCTGCGTCGCAACCTGGAACGTGAGCGCATCTCGCGCTGGGTTCCGGTCGAACGCTATTTCTCCGCTTGCCTTCGCGACCAGCGTGGCGATCCGCGCGCGGTGGAGGATATTCGGGCCGCGATCGAAGAGTTGATCGAATGTCGCTTCTTAATGCGGATCGGCAGCTATCTCGCGGTCCTCGCCCGCGCCTATTTGCGACAAGGGCGGATCGCCGAAGCGCGCGAGGCCATCACGCGCGCGATCGGCCATCAGGAACGTCAGGGCGAGCGCTGGTGCCGCTCAGAACTTCAGCGGGTCGACGCAGCGGTTCTTCTCCAAGCCGGCGAGCCGCGGCGCGCTGAAAAGCGGCTACTACAGGCACTCGCCGAAGCGCACGCCATAGGGGCTGTTACATTCGAATTGCGCATCGCCACCGATCTCGCTGCACACTGGATCGGGACCGGCCGCAGGATCAAGGCTGTCCGACTGCTTGCTCCGATCTATGAAGGCTTCGCAGAGGGCCTCGAGACGCCGGATCTGGTTGCTGCCAGGCGCCTGCTGCAGCCCGTGGGGCGGGCAACGTTCGGCCGCGGCCACTCTCGCCAGCCGGAGCCGTCGCACGCTCGCGGTGCATAGCTGGGCTACCGCGGCACTCGCCTCGCGCGCTTTACGGTTCGCGGGATTCCTGATCCTCTCTGCCCAACCGGCCGGATCAACCGGTCAAGCCTTAAGGGGAGAGAGACGCCATGAAGCTCGGCACCGCCATTGCGGAAATCATGAGGCGCGAGGGCATCGAGATCCTCTGCGGCTATCCGGTCAACCATCTGATCGAGCATGCGGCCAAAGCCGAGATCCGCCCCGTGATGGTGCGGCAGGAGCGCGTCGGCATCCACATGGCGGATGCGATCTCGCGCGTGACGTCGGGGCGCTCGATCGGCGCGTTCTGCATGCAGCATGGGCCGGGCGCCGAGAACGCGATGGGCGGCGTCGCGCAGTGCTTCGGCGAATCCGTTCCCGTGCTGGTGCTGCCGATGGGCTATCAGCGCCGGCTTGCGCATATCGAGCCGAACTTCAATTCCAGCGAGGCGATGAAGCCGTTCGCGAAATCGTCCGAGCCGATCATCCTCGCGACCGAAGTCGCCAACATCTTCCGCCGCGCCTTCACCAAGCTGAAGAACGGCCGCGGCGGGCCTGTGATCGTCGAGATCCCCTCGGACATGTGGAACGAGGAGGTGCCGGAGCCGCTCGACTACACGCCAGTGCTGCGCACCCGTTACGGCGCCGACCCCGTGCATGTGAAGGAAGCGGCCAGCCTTCTGATTAACGCGAAGCGGCCGGTCATCTATGCCGGCCAAGGCGTGCATTACGCGCAGGCCTGGCCGCAACTGAAACGGCTCGCCGAGCGCCTGGCGATCCCCGTCACCACCAGCCTCGGTGGCAAGTCGTCGTTTCCGGAAACGCATCCGCTCTCGCTCGGCTCCGGCGGCCTTGCGGTGCCGCGCGCGGTTCCGAAGTTTCTGAGCGAGGCCGACGTCATCTTCGGCATCGGCTGCTCCTTCACCGAGACCAATTTCGGCATCGCGATGCCGAAGGGCAAGGCCATCATTCACTCCACGCTCGATCCCAATCATCTCAACAAGGACGTGGAAGCGAAGATCGGCCTGGTCGGCGACGCCGCCCTCGTGCTCGACGCGCTGCTGGAGGAGATCGGCAAGACCGTCACGGTGGATCGCGACGCCTCGGCGGTCGCGGCCGAGATCGCGGCCTCGCACGAGGAGTGGCTGGCGAAATGGATGCCGAAGCTGACCAGCAACGACGCACCCTTGAGCCCGTACCGCGTGCTGTGGGACCTCCAGCACACCGTCGACATCGAGAACACCATCATCACCCACGATGCCGGCAGTCCGCGCGACCAGCTTTCTCCGTTCTGGAAAGCGGTCGAGCCCCTCACCTATCTCGGCTGGGGCAAGACGACGCAACTTGGCTACGGCCTTGGGCTGGCGATGGGCGCCAAGCTCGCAAGGCCCGACAAGCTCTGCATCAACGTCTGGGGCGATGCGGCCATCGGCTTCACGGGCATGGATTTCGAGACGGCGGTGCGCGAGCGCATCCCGATCATGTCGATCCTGCTCAACAATTTCTCGATGGCGATCGAACTGAAGGTGATGCCGGTCTCGACCGAAAAGTATCGCTCGACCGACATTTCCGGCGACTACGCCGCGATGGCGCGCGCCTTCGGCGGCTATGGCGAACGAGTGACGCGACCGGAGGACATCATCCCCGCGATCAGGCGCGGCATCCAGAAGACAGGGGAAGGCATCCCAGTGCTGCTGGAGTTCATCACCAGCAAGGAGACGGAGGTGTCGCGGCCAGGCATGTGAGACGGGCCGGGCTTGAACCGCAGGCGCTGGCACCGGCCGCGGAAGATGTGATAATCCGCCGAGGTGTCACGCCTGTCGTGGCATCGAGCCGGATTAGAAATGACCACCCCTTCCGATGAAATCGAGGAACTCGAACGCCGATTGCAGTCGGTGGCAGCCGAGAACGCGCAGCTGCGCGGCGAGCTTGCGATTGCTCGGGATCGCCAGGGCGCCAGCGCCGAGATCCTGCGCACCATCGCGGCCTCGCCCTCCGACGCGCGACCAGTCTTCGCGGCGATCGCGTCCAGCTCGAAGCGCCTGCTCGGCGGCTTCTCCGCCACCGTGCTCCAGTTCATCGGCGATGAGCTGCACCTCGTGGCGTTCACACCGACCAGCCCGGAGGCGGACGAAGGGCTGAGGGCCGCGTTCCCGCGCAAGATCGCTGACTTCCCGACCTTTGCCCTGGTGCGCGACGGCGAGACGATCCAGTTTCCGGACAGCGAGGCCGCCGACGTTCCTGAGCTGAACCGGGAGTTGGCGCGGCTGCGCGGCTTTCGCAGCGTGCTGTTCATGCCGCTGATGAACCGGGGTGCGCCGGTCGGCATGATCAGCGTCACGCGCGCTGAGCCCGGTGCATTCGCGCCCGACCTCGTGCAGCTGCTCCAGACCTTTGCAGACCAGGCGGTGATCGCGATCGAGAATGCGCGACTGTTCAATGAGACGAAAGAGACACTCGAACGCCAGACCGCCACCGCGGACATCCTGAAGGTGATGGCGGCCTCGCCGTCCGACGTGCAGCCGGTGTTCGAGGCGATCGCCATCAATGCCAACCGGCTGATCGGAGGCTTCTCCACCGCGGTGCTGCGTTACATCGACGGCGCCGCCCACCTTGCGGCATTCACGCCGACCGATCCGGCCGGCGACCGCGTGCTCCAGGCCTCGTTCCCCGTGCCGTTCGCACAATTCCCGCCCTATCAGCTCGTTGCCAATGGTGTCGCCGCGCAACTGCCGGACACCGAGCTCGAGCCGGCCGCACGCGACATCGCGCGTGCGCGGGGCTATCGCAGCATGCTGTTCACCCCGCTGATGAGCGAGGGCGAAGCCATCGGCATCATCATCGCTACGCGCCGTGCGACAGGCAGCTTCGCCGAGCATCATGTGCGGCTGCTTCAGACCTTCGCCGACCAG
Organism: Bradyrhizobium sp. RP6; assembly: GCF_003837805.1. Lineage (GTDB taxonomy): Bacteria > Pseudomonadota > Alphaproteobacteria > Rhizobiales > Xanthobacteraceae > Bradyrhizobium. Next base: position 155,650 of record NZ_RQIT01000012.1, read on the forward strand.
GCGGTGATCGCGATCAAGAATGTCAGCCTGTTCAACGCGATCGGGGAAGCGCTGGAACGTCAAACCGCGACCGCCGATATCCTCAAGGTGATCGCGGCATCACCATCAGACGTCACGCCGGTGTTCCAGGCCATCTCCGACAGCGCCAAGGCGCTGATCGGCGGGCACTCCTCCACCGTCACCCGCGTGATCGACGGCATGCTGCATCTGGCAGCCTTCACCACCGACAATGAAGCCGGCAACGCCGACCTGCTCAGCTCCTTCCCGGCTCCGCTGTCGGCATCAGGCATTCACAGCCGGGTGGCCAGGAGTGGAGAGTATGCATTCCGCAGCGACATGCAGAACGAGCCCGGCCTCACCGAGGCCATGAAGGAACTGGCGCGGACCCGAGGCTATCGCAGCATCCTCGTGGTGCCGATGCTGCGCGACGGCATTGCGATCGGCACCATCGCCGTCACGCGGCGCGAGCCCGGTCAATTTCCGGAGAAGGCGGTCAATCTGCTCAAGACCTTCGCTGACCAGGCCGTGATCGCAGTCGAGAACACGCGCCTGTTCAACGAGGTGCAGGACCGCACAAGCGAGCTCGCCAAATCGCTGGACGATTTGCGCGCCGCGCAGGACCGTCTGATCCAGACCGAGAAGCTCGCATCCCTCGGCCAGCTCACCGCGGGCATCGCGCACGAGATCAAGAACCCGCTCAACTTCGTCAACAATTTTGCCTCGCTGTCTGCCGAGCTGACCGAGGAGCTGAACGATGTGCTTGCGCCGGTGTCGCTCGCCGAGGACGTGCGCGCGGACGTTGAGGAGCTGACGGGCCTCCTGAAGGACAATCTGGCAAAGATCGTGCAGCACGGCCGCCGCGCCGATTCCATCGTCAAGAACATGCTGCTGCATTCGCGCGAGGGCGGTGGCGAGCATGGGCTGAGCGACATCAACGCGCTGGTCGAGGAAAGCCTCAACCTCGCCTATCACGGCGCGCGCGCCGAGAAGCCGGGGTTCAACGTGACGCTGGAGCGCGAGCTCGATCCCGCGGCCGGGCAAGCCGAAGTGTTTCCGCAGGAGATCACCCGGGTGCTGCTGAACCTGATCTCGAACGGCTTCCATGCAGTCGCAAAACGCAGGGCGGACAGCGCCGCCGACTACGCGCCCGCAGTGCTTGCCGCAACGCGCGACCGCGGCGACAGCGTCGAGATCCGCATCCGCGACAACGGCACCGGCATTCCGGGCGAGGTGAAGGAGAAGATGTTCAATCCGTTCTTCACCACCAAGCCGGCCGGCGAAGGCACCGGCCTCGGGCTGTCGATGAGCCACGACATCGTGGTGAAGCAACACGGCGGCACGATCGACGTCGCGACGGAACCTGGCGTGTTCACCGAATTTACGATCCTGCTGCCGCGGAAGAGCAGGTTCCCGGATGGAAACGGCGGCTGAGCCGTCTCTACTCCGCCATCTCGACGTGCTTGGTAACGGCGGGCCCGGCCAGCGGCCGCTCTTCCATCATGATCAGACACAGCGCAGCTGCGGTCATCAGCGCGGTAGCGGCGCCGAACACGTAGCGGAACGCGTGCCGCATGTCGTCGGCGGGTATCGCCACGGCGCCGGCGGCGTGATGTTCGCCGGCGAGCGGGATGTCGGTGCCGAGCGCGATCAGCAGGATGGCTGCGAAAGCCGCGACCGTGAACGAGGACATCAGCGAGCGGAAGAAGTTCAAGGCGCCGGTGATGGTGCCGACCTGCGGCCGCGCGACCGAATTCTGCACCGAGACCACGCAGACCGGAAAGGTGGTGCCGAGGCCGAGCGCGAACGCGGCCATCAGCGTCAAAAGGCCCCATAACGGCAGCGTCGTCAGCGTGAGACCAAGGCCGCACAGCGCGGCCCAGGACGTGCCGATGATGGCGACGCGCTTGTAGTGCTTGGCCCGAGCCATCGTGCGCCCGGCGATGGCCGCGCCGAGGGTCGAGACGGCCGCCAGCGGAATCAGCGCAAGGCCCGCCTCGCTGGCGCTGAGGTGATAGACGGACTCGTAATAGAGCGGAAGCTGGACCGTGAGGCCCGTGATCGCGCCAAGCGCACAGCCGCCTGCCATCAGCCCGAACGGTACGACACTTCCGCCGAGCAGCGGCAGAGGCAGAAACGGCTCGTCCGCCCGCCGGGCATGCCAGACGAAGGTGACGACGAGCGCAACCGCACCACCCACCATCGCGAGCACGGTCGGCGACAGCCACGGATAGCGCGTGCCGCCCCAGGTCAACACCAGCATGAAGACGACGGCGGAGGCCATCAGCAACACGCCGCCGAGCCAGTCGACCTTGCGCTTGCGGTGGAACACCGGGATCTTCTTCATCTTCGGCAGCAAGAGCGCGATCGCGGCGGCCGAGAGCGGCAGGTTGATCCAGAAGATCATCGACCAGTGCAGATGCTCGGCGAACACGCCGCCGATGACCGGGCCAAGAATGCCGCCGACCATCCAGACGCTGGAAAAATAGGCCTGGTATTGCCCGCGCTCGCGTGGGCTCACCACGTCGGAGATTACGGTCTGCACCACGGGCATGATGCCGCCGCCACCGAGGCCCTGAAGGCCGCGCGCCAGGATCAGCATCGGCATGTTCGGGGCAATCGCGCACAGAATCGAGCCCGCGACGAACAGGCTGAGCGAGATGATGATCATGACGCGACGACCGTAGATGTCGCTGAGCGTGCCGAACACCGGCGCGACCGCGGTCGAGGCGAGCAGATAGGCTGTGATCACCCAGGAGAGATTGGAGACGTCCTGGAACTGTCGCCCGATGGTCGGCAGCGCGGTTGCCACGATGGTCTGGTCGAGCGCTGCCAGGAACATCGTCAGCATCAGGCTGATGACGATGGTGCGGACCTCGTCGGAGGTCAGCGGTACCGGCGGTGCGATGGGCGGCGCGTCATCGACGCTCAACACCTCGCCGGGAAGGCGGGACAGCTCTTCGGCAATGTCGTCAGGCAATGTCTTGACGTCGGCAGCGCTCTGCCGTTCGAACTTGTTCATCTCGATCGGACGTCATGTGGCGGCGCAACGCCGCGAAGGATTCGTTCTATGCAATCCAATGTAGACAGCAAAGTTCTTCCCAGGCAGGCACCATGGCGCATGGGTGCATCCCGCCGTGGGGCCATCCCGAACACGTGATCTCAAAAGGGCGGCGGATCAGTCCCTTGTCAGTCCCTTGGGCGTCGCTTCAGACGGGCCCGTTTCGGCAGTACGGCCGGCCATTGCACGATGTGGTTCTCGAGATCCTCATCCGGGATCTCCTCCTCGCTACCCTCCACGCGGCCGCGGACGGAAACGCCGGCTTCATGGACGGTGTTGGGGTCGCCCGAAACCAGCGGATGCCACCAATAGAGGTCGCGCCCCTCGGTGACGAGCTTGTAGCCGCAGCTCGGCGGCAGCCAGTTCAGGGTGCGGACATTGGCCGGGGTCAGGCGGACGCAATCCGGAACCTTGTCGGAACGATTCGGATAGTCCTTGCAGGCGCAGCTCGCCCCGTCGAGCAGCTTGCAGCCGACATGGGTGAAGTAGATCCGGCCGGTGTCCTCGTCTTCGAGCTTGTTCAGACAGCAGCGGCCGCAGCCGTCGCAAAGGCTTTCCCATTCGGCCCCCGACATCTCTTCCAACGTCTTGGTTTTCCAAAAGAATTCTTCCTGGCCTGACGGTCGTTTGGGAGCTGCGGTCATGCGCCTCAACAAAATTCGAAAAGAGCTACGGCAACGCCATCTAGGGGGCACGGCCGCAAGGGTGCAAGCGAGGCCGCTTTGAAGCCCGTAATGAACCGGGGTCAATTAGGCCTATTGTTCAAAATCGCGAGCGTGACCATTGGTTTATGGGCCCCGCTCGGCTAGAAGGAACAGCAAGTCCCTCGGATGCTGGCCGGGCGCCTTGGGTTTGCCGCAACATTCCCTCAAGACGTCTCGATGCCGCCCCGGCCGGGTGCTTGAACGCTTTCGAAGCAAGCCTCAAGGGTTCTAGGTGCGCCAGATCATACCACCGCATTGGAAGCAGAGGGTCCGGAATTTCTTCCTCGACCTCGATGCGCGCATCGACTCCTCGCTGTTCTCCTCGGCCAAAGGCATCCGCGAGCTCTACGAGCGCTACTCGACCTTCATGGACCGGTTCTATGTCGGGCGCTGGAAGCGCTGGGTGTTCATCGAGCCGCTGTCGGAGGCCGCGACGCTCGGGCTCGGCGGCCTCGTCGTGATGCTCACCCTCGCCATTCCCGCCTTCCGCGAGACCGCGGACGAGGACTGGCTGAAGAAATCCGATCTCGCGGTGACCTTCCTCGACCGCTACGGCAATCCGATCGGCAGCCGCGGCATCAAGCACAACGATTCGATCCCGCTGGAAGATTTTCCGGATGTCCTGATCAAGGCGACGCTGGCGACCGAGGACCGCCGCTTCTACGAACATTTCGGCATCGACATCGCCGGCACCGCGCGCGCGCTCGTCACCAACGCCCAGGCCGGCGGCGTCCGCCAGGGCGGCTCCTCGATCACCCAGCAGCTCGCCAAGAATCTGTTTTTGAGCAACGAGCGCACCATCGAGCGCAAGGTCAACGAGGCCTTCCTCGCGATCTGGCTGGAATGGCGCCTGACCAAGAACGAGATCCTCAAGCTGTATCTCGACCGCGCCTATATGGGCGGCGGCACGTTCGGCGTCGACGGCGCCGCACATTTCTACTTCAACAAGTCGGCGCGCGACGTGACCCTGGCGGAAGCTGCGATGCTCGCCGGCCTGTTCAAGGCACCGACGAAATACGCCCCCCACATCAACCTGCCCGCCGCGCGCGCCCGCGCCAACGTCGTGCTCGACAACCTCGTCGATGCCGGCTTCATGACCGAGGGCCAGGTGTTCGGCGCCCGCCGCAACCCGGCGTTCGCGGTCGACCGCCGCGACGAGGCGTCGCCGAACTACTATCTCGACTACGCCTTCGACGAGATGCGCAAGCTGGTCGACACCTTCCCGAAGTCCTACACCGAGCGCGTCTTCGTGGTCCGCACCGCCATCGACACCAACGTGCAGAAGGCGGCGGAAGACGCCGTCGAGAACCAGCTGCGCCAGTTCGGCCGCGACTATCACGCAACGCAGGCGGCGACCGTCGTCGCCGATCTCGACGGCGGCATCCGCGCCATGGTCGGCGGCCGCGACTATGGCGCCAGCCAGTTCAACCGCGCCACCGATGCCTATCGGCAGCCCGGCTCCTCGTTCAAGCCTTACGTCTACACCACGGCGCTGCTGAACGGTTACACGCCGAACTCGATCGTGGTCGACGGCCCCGTCTGCATCGGCAATTGGTGCCCGCAGAATTATGGCCATTCCTATTCCGGCTCGGTGACGCTGACGCAGGCGATCACGCGCTCGATCAACGTCGTACCGGTGAAGCTGTCGATCGAGATCGGCCGGCGGGATCAGCCGAAGGCGCCGAACCCCGCCAAGATCGGCCGCGCCAAAATCGTCGAGGTCGCGCGCCGCTTCGGTCTCAAGGCGCCGCTGCCCGACACGCCGTCGCTGCCGATCGGTTCGGACGAAGTCACCGTGCTCGAGCATGCCGTCGCCTACGCGACCTTCCCCAACCGCGGCAAGGCGGTGACGCCGCATTCGGTGCTGGAGGTGCGCACCGGCGCCGGCGACCTCGTCTGGCGCTGGGACCGCGACGGCCCGAAGCCGCGGCAGGCGATTCCCGCCTCCGTTGCCGCCGACATGGCCGGCATGATGAGCCACGTCGTCAGCGAAGGCACCGCCCGCCGCGCCGCGCTCGACGGCATTCCGACCGCCGGCAAGACCGGCACGACCAATGCGTATCGCGACGCCTGGTTCGTCGGCTACACCGGCAACTTCACCTGCGCGGTCTGGTACGGCAACGACGACTACTCGCCGACCAATCGCATGACCGGCGGCTCGCTGCCGGCGCAGACCTGGCACGACATCATGCTCGCGGCGCATCAGGGCGTCGAGGTCCGGGAGATCCCCGGCATCGGCATGGGCCAGAAGCTGCCGCCGCAGCACGTGAGCAACGCGCAGGCCAATGCGGCACCGAAAGTGCTGGAGACCAAGCCGGGGCCGCCGCCGGTGCTGACCAAGCGCGGCGCCGACGTCCTGGTGCGCGTCGAGAAGCTGCTCGATGATGCGGCCAAGACCGCGAATAAATCCGCGGCCGACGACAGCAAGTCGGCCAGGCCGTCCTCGGCGACGAGCGCGCTCGCCTTCCCGCAGAACTATGCGGAAGAGAACGTCAACGCGTCCGCGCCACGCAAGAACTGATCGAAAGCAAGTGCGGCTGATCCTGATCACATTGACGGCGCTGCTTCTCGCGACGGTGGTCGGCGTCGGCGCGACCTGGATGACGACGACGCGCGGCACCGAGATCGGTGCGCTGACCATCGGCGCCTGGACCGCGCGGCCGCGCACCGGCACCGCCGACGTCGATCCCTATTCGCGCGCCACCATCGTGCGCAACGGCGAGCTGCCGATCGGCACCGGCGACGGCGTCGCTTTCACCGCCACCACCGACGACAAGAAGAAGGCGCTCGACGGCCGCTGCGATGTCGTCGTCTCCGGCGTGACGCCACCAGCGCGATTCTGGACGCTGACGCTGTACGATCGCAAAGGCCATCTCGTCGCCAATTCGTTGCAGCGCTACGGCTTCACCAGCCAGGAGATCGTGCGGCAGTCCGACGGCTCGTTCGAGATCCGCATCGCCTCGCGCTCCCGTGCCGGCAACTGGCTGCCGACCGGCGGCATCGAGCGCTACGCCTTGATGCTGCGCCTCTACGACACCCCGGTCGGGGTCGCAACGCGCACCCAGCGCGATGCGCCGATGCCGAGCATCACCACGGTGGGCTGCTCATGATCCGGCTCATGTTCACGATCGTTGCCGGCGTGGTGCTGGGCCTCGTGGTCCATCTCGTCAGCGTGCTGGCGCTGCCGCGGATCGCGACGCAGGATGCCTATTCGCGGCTGACGCCGGTGACGAAGGTCAACGCGGTCACCCAGCTTCCGCTCGCCGACCCCAACACTTCGCCGATGCCGTTCATGGATCCGGCCTTTGCGCTGGCGATCTGCCGCTACGATCTGTCGGGCGGACCTATCAAGCTGACGGTGCCCGTCAGCCAGGCCTACACCTCGGTGTCGTTCTACACCCGCAACGAGATCGCCTATTACGCCATCAACGACCGCTCGGCCGGCAAGAAGGTGATCGAGCTCGACCTGATGACGGAAGCGCAGCACAGCGAGCTGCCCGAGGACGAAGAGGTCACCGCGGCCGATCGGCTGATCATCGATTCCCCCAGCACGACCGGCCTGATCCTGATGAAGGCGCTCGCGCCCGAGCCCGGCCTGATGCCGCAGGCGCAAGGCTCGCTCGCGGCCGCCACTTGTGCGCCGCAGACCGAGCCGCCAGCCAAGGCCGAGGCGCCGCGCCGCCGGCGGTGAGCGCGGCGATAGCGGCAACGCAAAACGAAATACTGCGAAAACAACCCCATGCACAGTAGCCGGAGCATTGAAATCATTATGCTCTTCGGTCAGCGACGACGAAGCTACCGGTCGACGCGTACGCCCCTTTGACTCGTCGGGCAAAACACCGGCATACTGGCATCATCGAAAGTTCGTCACACCCGCGCGGAGCAATCCGCCGCGGGTTTTTTATTTCGGAGCAGAGATTGGGATGACCGAGAGATCACTGGCAGTTGGTTGGCTGTCGCAGCGGCGTTGGCCTGGACGATGCGTCAGGCTCTGCGATCTGACGTCTTCGGATTCCGTAGACTATCGCCTCCCCGCCGGAATCATCCATGAATATTCGTGGGATGTCACCCATTTCGCTATCTCGGAGAGTGCTGGACAGAGTCCCGACTCCAATCAGTCCTGCGGTGTTCGCTGGGCGGCCGACCAGATTTGGCGCCCTCACGAGTTGACCTTCGTCAATAATCCCGAGCATTTTTGAGCATCATGGCACCGATGACGTCCTCGCGGGTGACTCAAACACCACTATCTTGATCGGAGATGCTGGCGGCGGCATGTTCGATTTTTCGAGGAGCGGCAACGACACCTTCACGGGGTCCTCGTTTCCGGGGGGCGCCCCATCCACTACACTTTCTACGGTGACGCGGCCGGCGACATGTTCGATCTTGCTCGTGGCGGCGACGATACCTTCACGTTCGCTTCCCCGAGCAACACTGCCTACGGTGACGCGGGCGGCGACGTGTCCGGTCATGCTCGGGGCGGCAACGATACCTTCACGGGCGGCAGCAGCTTCGGCTCGCGTCAGCTGTTCTTGCTGGGCAGTCTTGTCAAGCGCGCATTCGACTCACCTATTCATCGGTACGGCCGGTTGCCGGTGGCGCGCTCTCAACAAGATTTCAATGGCGGTTTCCACGTGGTGGACAGCGTCTTTCCACAGGCACCGCTACCGTGAGGCGCCGATGCGCTGCAAAGATCCGACGTCCAAGCACGCAACACACCCTGAATCCCATCGGCTTTCCCACCGCACGCGTCCAAGCCCGCTGTGATTGGCCCGCAACCTGCTCATGCAAGTATGACGATCGACCAAAGACGTCATACTAGTGTATGACCACCTATACGAAACATCCCATCGCCTGCCGGAGACCGTCGCGCGGCCGTCGATGTGATAGCGGGGGCTAAGTTGCGTAGCATTTCCTGGCGCCTGGTTCTGGTCGGCATCGCGTTATCAGGCGCTTCGGCCGAAGACTCAGTTCACGCCCAGGCGGCACCGGAGGGATCCGCGGCCGGGTCTTTGCCGCCGGTTGCGGTCGCGGCGCCCGAGGCGGCCCCGAGACGCGTACGACGCACAGAGCCTCCGGCAAGGACAAGCGCCCCGCGCCGGGCGCAGGAATCGCAGCCTTCATCGCAACGGCAATCGAGCGTGGGCCTCTCCGCTGGCGCGACGCCGGGACGGGCCGACGTGTCGAGCGCGGTGACCGCACTGCCGGCGGCGGTGACGGTGATGGACGCACCGGCAATCAGCCGGCTGGCGGTCGCAACCTATGGCGACCTGTTCCGCTCGCTCCCCGGCTTCAATGTGTCCAACTATGGCCAGGGCGGGATCGGCTACGGGCTTTCGCTGCGAGGCTATACCGAATCCGAGCACGGCCGCGACATCGCCTATTACATCGACGGCCTTCCGCTCAACGAGGTCTCCTCGCTGCACACGCCGAACTATGCCGACCTCAACGTGCTGTTTCCGGAAACCGTCAAGAGCATCGAGATCGTGCGCGGGCCGTTTTCCGTCGAGTACGGCGACTCCAATATGGGCGGCTCGGTCAACATCACGACCAAGCAGGCCGAACCCTTTGCCAGCGTCGGCGTCTCCGGAGGCACGCAAGGCACGGCGCGGGGCGTTGCGACCCACAGCATGACCCAGGGCGCATGGCTGCCCTATCTGGCATTCGAAGGGTATCACACCGACGGCTATCGCGATAACAGCTTCATCAATCGCTACAACTCGTCCAACAAGGTCACGACGACGCTTCCGGACGGCGCCACCGTGTCGTTCCGTGCACAGGCCTACGGCACCGAATACGGCTCGCCCGGCTATGCCAGTCGCGACGCCATTGCCGCCGGAACGATCTCCGAACGCTCGGCGACCAATCCGACCGACGGCGGCAACAAGCAGCTCGAAAACCTCGTCACCAATTACAGCTCCGGCGCACAGGACCAGGAGCTGAAAGGCTCGCTGTTCGTCAGCCACCAGTTCTCGAACCGTTTCGCGGATTTCGGCAGCGGCCAGCGCTTTCAGCACGAGGACCGCACGATGGTCGGCGGCCGCGTCAGCAAGGTCTGGAGCGGAGCCATCGGCGACGACATCCCCGTGCAGGTCCTGCTCGGCAGCAACTGGCGCACCGATTTCATCGAGGCGTTCCAGGCGCCGACCACCGCACGCGCGGTGTCCGGCCCGGCCGCAGTCAATGTCGGATTGACCGAGACGAACATCGCCGGCTTCGGTCAGGTCCAGGTCAAGCCGCTGCCATGGCTCAAGTTCACGGCCGGCGGCCGTTACGACCAGTTCTACTACGACATCGACGACCGCATCACGCCCGGCGGCACGCCGAACATGTCGAACGGGATCGCAAGCCCAAAGGCCGGCGTCGCCATCGCGCCATTCGAATGGCTGGAGCTGTTCGCCAATTACGGCGAGGGTTTCCGCAGCATCGACGTGCCCGCGGAGCTGATCGGCAATCCCGGCATTCAGCCATTCAAGATCGTCAGCCGCGAAGGCGGCGTCCAGTTGGCGTTCGATCGCTTCAGACTGCTCGCGAGCTATTGGACGACGGACTCGGCCAACGAAGCGTTTCAGGCGGCGCCCGGTCTGCCGGTGACGTTCCTGGGTAAAGCCCAGCGCAACGGATACGACGTCGATGCCCGCTGGTTCGTGATCAAGGATCCCGTCAACAACGTCTCGCTATTCGCCAACTATGGCGGCGTCTCGGCTCGCCTCATCGACGCGGCGCCCTCCTACTTCGTCCCGAACGTGCCGAGCTACGTCGCCAATGTCGGCGTCGACTTCAACGTCGCGACGGTCAATGCGCAAGTCCTGTCCGGTTCGGCCTATGTGACCTTCGTCGGCAGGAAGAACCTGACTCAGGACGGCCTCATCACGACCTCACCCTACTCCCGCGTGACCGGCAAGCTCGCCTATTCCTGGCCCGAGGGATGGACCGCGTTCACGCAGGCGACCTGGTATCCCGGTGATCGCCTCAGCGAAATCGCCATCAATTTCGGCGATCCCGTCGGCGCAAACACGTCAGACATTTTCGTCAGCGCGCAGCCGACAATCGCCGTGCTCGCGGGCGTTTCGTATCGTTTCCCGACAGTCATGGCCGCGACAAATCCAAAGCTGGTGACCAAATGAACCGTATCTTCCCTCGTCTCGCCCACACGCTGCTCGCGACCGGACTCGTTCTCGGGTCGATAGCCTCCGCTTCGGCGCATGATGCCTGGCTCACCTTCTCGGGGCCGGCCACCGCACGCCGCGCCATCGTCAACTACGGTCATCCGGACGACCGGCCGCCGGCTTTCGCAGACAAGGTCGTGAACCTCCTGATGGTGACGCCGAAAGGCCGCACCTCGCTCCTCGACGGACTTGCGGGCGCATCCGACAACGGCATCCAGATCGCACGAACAAGACCGTTCGACGATGCCGGACATACGCTGCTCGCGGCGCGTTACGACAACGGATTCTGGGTCAAGACGACAGACGGCCTCTATCGCAACGCCACCCGGCGGCTGGTGCCTGACGCTGCCGAGAGCTTCTGGTCCGGAAAGTTCGCAAAGGCGATCACAGGGGCTGACGCGCCGTGGCAGGAGGTGCTCGGACACGATCTCGAGCTTGTGCCGCTCACCGAGCCAGCCAAGGCGAGGCCAGGTGAGATGCTCAAGGTCAAGGTGCTGTTTCGCGGCAAGCCTCTCGCTGAAGCGGAGGTCGAACGTGGCGACGGCAAGACGGTCGTTGCGGAGAAGGACATTCCAAAATTCAGGACGGACGCCGAAGGCGTGGCGACCGTTCCCATCGCCAAGCCGGGTCCCCATCTGCTGGTGATCGATCATCGCGCGGCGCCGTCCGTCACGCCGGATCAGGCGACGGACGACCTCTACAATGCGACGCTGTGGTTCAACGTGGTGGCCAAGCACCGCTAAAGCGCAATGAGATCAGGACGAGTCGTCATCGCGCTTTAGCTTATTGTTTGAGCATGATCTCTTCGGAAAACCGCTGCGCAGTTTTCCGGATCATACTTAGTGCTGTCACTTGAGTGCGTGGCTGCCGCGCTCAATAGCCTCTGCAACCGCGGTTCTCGTCCTCGACCCGGACGTGACTGTGGACGATCCTCGGAAGCGCGGCGTCGGCGCTCTCGCGCGGAACCGGCCGCGCCCATTCTCCGGAACCGACCTCGCATCAGCACACGATGGCAGCAGCTGTCACGCGACAGTAGGACGCAACTTCAGGTCGCTTGCGCTGTTGAAGCCGCCCGGCGCGATGGCTATCGATACAAAGAACTCGATCGGAGGAACGCATGAGCACCATCACCGGCGGCTGTCACTGCGGCGCGATCCGTTATGAGATCCAGGGCGAGGCGATCGTCCACGCGCTGTGCCACTGCCGCGATTGCCGGCTCCACGCCGGCGCCCCGGTCGTCGGCTGGACGATGTACGCGGAGGATGCCGTCAAGGTGACCAAGGGCGAGCCGAAGGTGTATCACTCCTCGGAACATGTCCGACGGCACTTTTGCGGCGACTGCGGCACCGGACTGTTCTATTTCAATGCCGGCATGATGCCCGGCATCATCGACATCCAGAGCGCGACCTACGACGATCCCGAGGCCGTGCCGGCAACGATGCAGATCCAGGTCGCCGAGCGGCTGCGCTGGATGGAGCACGCGCACGAACTGCCGGCGTTCGACCGCTTTCCTCCGCAGCCGTAGCTACGGACGTGAGACCGGCTCTTTTGGCATCATCCGGGGATTGGCGACGCTCGGCTCGTGCGCCAGCTCATTGATGGTGGCGGTGGCGCTGCGTAGCGCCGTCGGACGTGTACCCGCGCAGCTCGGCGTATCTTGCCAATTGTGCCTGGTCGAGAACCGCCGCGGCGCGCAGGTGATATTTGAGATGGGCCTGCCGCAGCTCACCCTGCGTCCTGGCGATCGCCGCGGTGGCAGATTCCAGACTCTCGACGGTGATCGTACGGCTGGCGAACTGCCGATCCAGATCCGCCTCCTTCTCGATCAATCTGCCGCCGATGGGAGTGGTCTCGGCCTTCATCTCGGAGAACATCTCCTCGAACCTGCTCCGCTGCTCCGGATTCAACCCCAGTTGGTCCGCGAGTTCGAGCAGGTGGGAGGGCCCGGGATATCCATTGAGCTCGGCCGCGAGTGCGAGCCCCATGCCGCGTCCCGCCCGCAGATCGCCAATTTGCTGGTCCGAGAGCGCCTTGATGTGGCGGGACTGCATACCGGCATACGGTGTCTGCGCCCAAGCGGCAGCCGGCGCGAGCAAGGCGACGATCAAAACGACGATCTTCATGACTCTCCACCACCTGTTGCAGGACATCAACCAATCATGACTCGGCGATGGCGTAAACAGCCGCATCGTCTTCAAAGCCCCCAGGCGCTCGGTATCGAAGCCCGGCGGTGACCTACGCGGGACCTTCGGCAGGCTGCGACCTCGGTTTCCATGACGCCGGAGGCCGGGAGCGCTCGTTCATCAAGGGCTCTCAACCGATCGCCTGCGAGCCGATGAAGCGCATGAATGGCCTGTGACCACCGGTACCGAACAGCACGACAGTGTAAGGCTGCGGCGTGCCGCCTTCCATCCCGGGCGATCCGACCGGCATGCCCGGCACGGCAAGCCCTTTCGCGATGGGACGCTCCGAGAGCAGGCGCCGTACGGCCGCAGCCGGCACGTGCCCCTCGACGAGATAACCCGCGACCTCTGCCGTGTGACACGCGACCAGGTCCGGCGGGATGCCGAGCCGATTCCGAACCGCGTCGAGATCGGCGGTCTCCTCCACCTGGACGACAAATCCTGCGTCCCGGAGATGCTGCACCCAGCCGGCGCAACAGCCGCAGCTCGGATCCCTATGCACCGTGACGGTGGTTTCTTCGGCCTGCGCCGCAACAGCAGGCCTGGCCAGGCCTGCCGCCGCTGCCGCCGCCATCAGCCCCACAAGCGATCGACGGGTCATCACATGTGCGCGTTCCTTCATCTTCGGCTTCCTTTCGCTTCATCGTTGGATCTCAAGGCCGGAGCGTCGCGGCCATCAACGAGGACTCGCCTGGCCCTCGTACATGAACGTCATGGGCTTCAGCCAATTCATGTATCCGGTGCGCATCTCGTCGATGCGAAAGCCGTTCCGGGTCAGGACGTCGGCAATGTCCCGATTGAGATGACAACCGCCCGAGATGCGCATCCACGCGGGGGTCAGGCGATCCTGCCACCAGCGCACGCCCGGTTCGGGCGCGCGGCCATGCTCGACGAAGACCAGCTTCCCTCCCGGTTTCAGCACACGCCGCGCTTCCGTCATCGCGCGATCGACGTCCGGAATGCTGCACATGGTCCAGGTCGTCACGACCGTGTCGATGCTGCGGTCCTCGATCGGAATTGCCTCGGCCGAAGCTTCAACGAGATCGACCGGAGTTTCCGGATGTGGCGCGGTTCGCGCCATCTCGAGAAGCTTTGGAGCGGGTTCAAGCCCCACAAGCCGCGTCACCGTAGGTCCGTAGAACGGCAGGTTGCGGCCGGAGCCGATGCCGATCTCGAGGACCCGGCCCTGAGCCGCACGGGTCGCGCGTTGACGGTAGGACGCAAGTTCCTTGTTGCGCATCGCAAGGTCGCAGAGCCGCGGAAGAATGATGTCGTTGTAGAAGCCCATGCGCGCATCTCCTGGCATCGTCGCGCCCAATACTAGAACGATGATGATCGATGCGGTGATCAATTCATCGTCCCCAACGTCCCCGACACGATGTCATTCATCATGGCTCGCCTCATTCGGCAGGCTCCGCCACCCGCAATCTCGCACTGATCGGCTTTGGCATTTCGGTCGGTTGTCCTTTATCCTCGCCTTTGGGAGGCAAGCGGAAGCCTTTCACCAGCCCGAAGATCGCCGGGATCACGATCAACGTCAGCAGCGTCGAAGAGATCATGCCGCCGATCATCGGCACCGCGATGCGCTGCATGATCTCCGACCCGGCGCCAGTGCTCCACATGATCGGCAGCAGGCCCGCCATGATGGCAACCACCGTCATCATCTTGGGACGGACGCGCTCGACCGCGCCTTCCATGATGGCCTCGTGCAGATCCTGGCGGGTGAAGACCCTGCTCTCGGCGCTGCGCTTCGCCCTCAGCTCGGCCAGCGCGTGCTCGAGATAGATCAGCATCACGACGCCGGTCTCGGCGGCCACACCGGCCAGCGCAATGAACCCGACCGCGACGGCGACCGACAGGTTGAAGCCGAGCCACGACATCATCCAGATGCCGCCGACCAGCGCGAAGGGCAGCGACAGCATGACGATGAGGGTCTCGGTCATGGCCCTGAAGTTCAGGTACAGCAGCAGGAAGATGATCGTCAGCGTCACGGGGACCACGATCTTCAGGCGCGCCGCGGCGCGCTGGAGATACTCGTACTGGCCGCTCCAGACCACGTAATAACCGGGCGGGAACTGGATGCTGTCAGTCACCGCGCGTTGCGCCTCGGCGACGTAGCTGCCGATGTCGCGATCGCGGATGTCGACGTAGACGTAGGTCGCGAGCTGGCCGTTCTCGGTCCGGATCGAGGTCGGCCCCCGCGCCGGCTCGACTTTCGCGACCTCGCCGAGCGGCACCGCGCCGCCCGCCGGCATCGGCACCAGGATATCGCTGGCGATGGCCTTTGGATTGTCGCGCAGATCGCGCGGATAGCGCATGTTCACCGTGAACCGCTGCCGTCCCTCCACGGTCGTCGTGACTGTCTGGCCGCCGAGAGCGGCCGCGATGGTGTCCTGAACGTCCTGGATCAGGATGCCATAGCGGGCGAGCGCCTCGCGGTCCGGGACGATCTCGAGATAGTACCCGCCGATGCCGCGCTCGGCATAGGCCGAGGACGTGCCCGGGACGGTCTTGATCACCCGCTCGACCTGCCTCGCCAGCCGGTCGATCTCGACGAGGTCGGTGCCCATCACCTTGACGCCAACAGGCGTGCGGATGCCGGTGGACAGCATGTCGATGCGCGCCTTGATCGGCATAGTCCAGGCGTTGGAGACGCCCGGAAACTGCAGCGCCTTGTCCATTTCCGCGATCAGGCTGTCGACGGTGACGCCGGGACGCCACTGCTCCTTCGGCTTCAGGCTGACGACGGTCTCGAACATCTCGGTCGGGGCCGGATCGGTTGCGGTCGCCGCCCGTCCCGCCTTGCCGTAGACGGACGCGACCTCCGGGAACGACTTGATGATGCGGTCCTGCGTCTGCATCAGTTCGGCCGCCTTGGTGACCGAGATGCCGGGCAGCGTCGTCGGCATGTACAGCAGCGTGCCCTCGTTCAGCGTCGGCATGAACTCGGTGCCGAGCTGCCGCGCCGGCCAAATCGTGACGGCGAGCACGACCAGCGAGGCCAGGATCACCAGCGTCTTGGCGCGCAGCACGCCCTTGATGACCGGGCGGTAGATAAGAATCAGGAAGCGGTTGATGACATTCCTGTGCTCCGGCACGATCCTGCCGCGGACGAAGATGACCATCAGCGCCGGCACCAGAGTGACGGACAACAAGGCCGCCGCGGCCATCGCGAAGGTTTTCGTGAAGGCCAGCGGGCTAAACAGCCGCCCCTCCTGCGATTCCAGCGTGAAGATCGGCATGAACGACACGGTGATGATCAGCAGGCTGAAGAACAGCGCCGGCCCGACCTCGGACGCCGCATCGATCAGGATCTGGACGCGCGACTGACCGGGCTCGGCGCGTTCGAGGTGCTTGTGGGCGTTCTCGATCATGACGATCGCGGCATCCACCATGGCGCCGATCGCAATCGCGATGCCGCCGAGGCTCATGATGTTGGATCCGAGGCCGAGCAGCTTCATGGCGCCGAACGCCATCAGCACGCCGACCGGCAGCATCAGGATCGCGACCAGCGCGCTGCGGACGTGGAGCAGGAACACGATGCAGACGAGCGCGACGACGATGCTCTCCTCGAGCAGCGTGTGCTTGAGCGTGTCGATGGCCGCGTAGATCAGATTGGAGCGATCATAGACCGGGACGATCTCGACCGACTTTGGCAAGCTGCTCGCGATCTCCTTCAAGCGCTTCTTGACGTTTTCGATGACGTCGAGGGCGTTGACGCCAAAACGCTGCAGCACAATGCCGCTTGCGACCTCACCCTCGCCGTTCAGCTCGGCGATGCCGCGCCGCTCGTCGGGTCCGAGCTCGACATTGGCGACGTCCCGCAGCAGCACCGGCGTGCCGTTGTTCGTCTTCAGGACGATGTTGCCGAGATCGTTGATGCTCTTGATGTAGCCCTTGCCGCGAATGACGTATTCGAACTCCGACAGCTCGACCGTGCGCCCGCCGACGTCGGCGTTGCTGGCGCGGATCGCCTCCCGGATCTTCTGCATGCTGATGCCGCGATCGCGCATCCGCTGCGGATCGAGCACCACGTTGTATTGCTTGACGAAGCCGCCGATGCTGGCGACCTCGGCGACGCCTTCGGCTTTGGCCAGCGCGAACTTCAGATTCCAGTCCTGGATCGTGCGCGTGTCCGCGAGGTTCAATTCCCTCGATATCACGGCGTACTCGTAGACCCAGCCGACGCCGGTCGCGTCGGGCCCGATGGTCGGGGTGACGCCGGCAGGAAGCCGCGATGCCGCGCCGTTCAGGAATTCCATGACGCGCGAACGCGCCCAATAGATGTCGGTGCCGTCCTCGAAGATCACATAGACGAACGACACGCCGAAGAAGGAGAAGCCGCGCACGACCTTCGATTTCGGCACGGTCAGCATCGCCGTGGTCAAGGGATAGGTGACCTGGTCCTCGATCACCTGCGGCGCCTGGCCGGGATACTCGGTATAGACGATGACCTGCGTGTCGGAGAGATCGGGGATCGCGTCCAGCGGGAGGTGAAGCAGCGCGTAGAGGCCGGCGGCGGCCGCAAAGCCGGTGCCGAACAGCACCAACAGCAGGTTGCGCGCCGACCAGGCGATGATGCGCGCGATCATTTGTGCTCTGCCGTCGCATGGCCCGCGTCGGAGGCCTGAGGAGCAGCCTCGGCGAAGCCCTTGAGCGCGGCCTTCAGATTGCTCTCCGCATCGATCAGGAAGTTGGCGGATGTGACCACGGCCTCGCCGTCCGCAAGGCCGTCCCGCACCTCGATGTAGCCGCCTCCGCGCCGGCCGAGCTTCACCTCGCGCGGCTCGAAACGCCCGTCCCCCTTGTCGACGAGCACGGCCTGGCGCGTGCCGGTGTCGAGCACCGAGCTATCCTGGATCGCCAGGACGGGCGCGCCGTCTGCCGTGTCGATGTCGGCATCGACATACATGTCCGGCAGCAGCATCGCGTCGGGATTGGCAAGCTCGATGCGGACGCGGACCGTCCGGGTTTCACGATTCACCTGCGGATAGATCACGGCGATCTTTCCGGTGAAGCTTCGGCCAGGGAAGCTGCGCGCGCGCACCGCAACGGATTGCCCCACCGTGATATTGCCGAGATCGCGCTCGGCGACATCGACCAGCGCCCACACCAGCGAGATGTCCGCGATGCGGAACAACACGTCGCCGGGATTGGCGCGCATGCCTTCGATCGCATTGCGCTCGAGCACGATCCCGTCGCGCGGCGCCGCCCAGTGGATGGTGACGGGCGCGACGCGCGTCTTCTCCATCTCGGCGATGGCCTGCTCGGGAACGTCGAGATTGACCAGCCGTTGCCGCGATCCGCGGCCGTACGTCTCGACACCACCCACTGTCTTCGAGGTGATCGTCGCAAGATATTCAGCCGCCGCGGACGCGACGGCAGAACTATAGATCTCCATCAACGGCTGGCCCGCCTTCACGCGCGTGCCCGTGGTGACGTCCGCGACCTTCTGCACGAAGCTTTCGGCGCGCATCGCGATCACCGACACGCGGCGCTCGTCCAACTGGATCGTGCCGGGTGCCTTCACCAGCACCCGGATGGACCGCCGCTCAGCCGGCTCGGACTTCACGCCGGTGCGCTGGATCTTGCCGGGCGACAGCTTCACCGTTCCATCGTCGACGTCGTCGCCTTCGTAAACGGGGACATAGTTCATCCCCATCGGATCCTTCTTCGGCACCGGCGAGGTGTCGGGCAACCCCATGGGATTGCGGTAGTAGAGGATTTTTCGCGATGAAGCCGCCTGCGGTGGCTTCGTTGCCGCTGCAGTTACCTCGTCGTCATCGTAGACCGGCAGATAGTCCCGCCCGCGGTCATCCTTCTTTGGACCGGCCGACCAAAGCGGCGCGCCGCCCGGATCGCGGAAATAAAGCGGCGCCCGGGCAGCGTTGGCCGTGCCCGGAGCGACCTCGGCATGAACGGACCAGCGTCCGTTCATGGACCAGGCAGCGCCCAGGGCCAGGCCGCCGGCGAGCGCGAGTGCGGTGAGAAGACGGAGCGTGTTCATCGCCAGATTCCGCGCGCCTCGGGCGCGCGTCCATGTGAATGGGAGAGAGAAGTTCGGGCGCCATCGGGCGCCCGAAGGCTCACTTCGTCGCCTTGACGATGACCTTGCCGGTGACCGTGTCAGGCTCGCCCTGCACCTTCGCCGAGAGCGTGACCTGGTAGCGGCCGGCCATCGGCAGGTCCGTCTTGAAGGCGTAGACGCCTGGCTCCCTGGACGGCAGCGGCGCGACGGCCGACTCCATCTCGGCCATGCCGTCCGGCGCCATGTCGACGCGCGTCTTGAAGATGACGGCATCCGCGACCGGCTTGCCGGTCTGCTTGTTGGTCAAGCGAACGGCGAGCGTGACATCGTCGCCCTTCTTCATCTCGGGATTGACCGGCTCGAACGCGTAATCGCCGGCACCCGCCATCGCGGCCGTTGCGGCGAGTGAAAGGGTGGCGGCAACGGCCGCGGTGCTGAATTTGGAAAGCATTGTCCTGTCCTCATGGATTGATCTTCCGCCGTGACGCATGGAGCGCGCACGTCAGTCATCGTCGCGCGCAGCCGTGCCGCACGCGTCGCTGGCTTTGCGAGATCAGGCTCGAGGAGGCCGGAAGGGAGGGCTGCCGCCGAGGAAGGAGACGACCTGGTCGGCGGGAATGGCGGTCTTCCCCGCCCCTACGGCAATGAATTCGAAAGCGAGGGGACGGACGTCTGCGAGCGCGGTGGTGCTCCCGACACAGCAGAAGCCCATCCCGCACTTGTAGCCGGCGGTGTCGGAGCCCGTTCCCTTCATGTCGGGACAACAATCGTCCATCGACATGTCGCCCTCGCCGCTCATGACCGTGGTCGCGTGCATGTCGCCCGACGACACGGCGAGGCTGGACGCGGACGCGCCAGCCGGCAGCATCGCCAGGGATATGGCGATGACGAATGCCAGGATGGTACGGACGATCCGCATCAAATCTGCTTTTACCGTTTGGACACTTCTGGAACCGCAGCGTTTGTAACATATCCCGCGGCCGAATGCATTCTTTGATCCGGGTCAAGCATTCGTGACCGGGATTCCGGCGCCTCACCGCGATCACGCTGCGAACGCTCGGGTTGGCTATCTTGACCTCGATAGGTGCGTCTCGGACGGAGGCATCCGCGCCCATAGCAACGCGAGCGGACCCAACGCGATCGCGGCCGCGAGCACGATGAACACGAGCAACCAGGCCCTTGCACTCTGTGGACCGCCAGCAGCATCGAGCGCAACCCCGGTTCCCCACGCTCCAATCGCCGAGAGGCCGAAGCCAACCGTTGAATGGAGGGCCAGCGTCGCCCCGCGATGCTCGGAGTCAGCCGCGGCCGACATGCCGGCCGTCAGCGCGCCTGAGTCCGCCGGCACCGTCAGGCCATAAATCATGAGCAGCAGCGCGAGCACCCATGCCGGAGCCGTCGCGTTGAGACCGATGGCCAGCGCAACACAGGCCGAACCGATCATCACCACCGTTATCGCCCGATGCCGCCCGAACTTCAGCGCAGCCTCGTTGCCGAGGATACTGGCCGGCATCGAGATCACCGCGAAGCAGAAGCTCATCAGAACGGGCGTCAGCCATGACGGCGCGCCTTGATGCGCGACGACGAAGGTCCAGAATCCGACCAGCCAGGTGCGAATCCCATAGAGCTCGAAGCAGTGAGCGCCGTAACCGAAGATGTAGCCGAGCGCCTCGCGGTTGGCGAAGACGGGCGCAAAGTTCAACAGACGTCCCGCTCTCGGCGCGGGGCTGCGGCGCTCGATCGCAAGACACGCGACCACCATCGCAACCGGACCGATGCCGGTCACATCAAAGGCTGTCCGCCACCCCCAGCGATCGGCGAGGACTTGCGCAACCAGGAACGACAGGCCGACGCCCACCGAGAAGCTCGAGGTGTACAGCGTCACTGCCCGCGAGGTGTCGCCGGCGGGCAACCGGTCTGTCAGTGCCTTGAGCCCCGGCATGTAGGCACCGGCAAAACCCAATCCCGCAAGTGACCAGATGATCGTCCCTGACCAGAACCCTTGCGCGAAGATGCCAAACGCGACAGTCGCGAGTCCGCTCACGACAGAGCCGCCCAGGAGTACGAGCCGCGCATCGATGCGATCGGTCAGCGTCGTGAGTACAGGCACTGCCAGCATGTAACCAAAGGCGTAACCGCTCGCCATCAGCCCGCCTTCCGCGGCGGATAGCCCCCACGCCGGCATGAGGTGCTGCGCCAGATTCGCGGACAACGTCACATGCGGCAACAGATTGCCGAGCTGACCGATGCACATCGCCGCAATCAGCGGCCAGCCGTGCAAGCTACGAATGCTCTCCTCCTATCGGATCTGGGCCTCATGTCGTCCGATCTGCACGAAGCAGCAGAAGCGCGAAGAAGGCGGAGACCGAGGCCAGCGCGCTGATCCAGAGTGCGCTGCTGCCGAAATGCTCCACCATCAGTCCCAGCGCAAGCGGCGCGAAGGCGCCTGTTGCCCTCGAAGGCAGCGAGATCACACCGACACGCCTGCCGAATCCCACCGGCCCGAACAGCGCCAATGGCAGCGTACCACGGGCAATGGTGATGATGCCGTTGCCCGCGCCATAGAGCACCGTGAAGGCCGGAGCGAGCCAGGGGCCGCCCGCGACCAGTGCAAGCACGCCGATCGGATTCATGAGCATGGCGAGCCTTGCCGACAGCAGCGGATGAAACCGGCTGAGCCATCCTGCTTCCAGAAGGCGGGCGCCGACCTGCGCAGGTCCGACCAATGCTCCCGCGAACAACGCCTGTGACGGCGTGGCGCCGAACCCAACCAGCATGGCCGGTAGAATGGCCGAGACCCCGGAGCTGACGAAGCTTGCGGCCGCAAACATGTACGCCAGCAGCATCATTGCGAAGGTTTCGCTCTGGCCGCCGGCTTGTTGGCTCGCATTCGTGCCCGGTCGGGAGTCCTGCTCCAATGGGGCGGCACGAGGCAGAGAAAGATTGAGCGGCAATGCAAGGCCGATATGGATCACCGCCCATAGCTGGCAAGCAGTGCGCCAGCCGTATTCCGAAGCGAGCCACGTCGTGAGGGGCCAGCCCAGGGTGCTGGCGAAGCCGGCGATCAGGGTGATGCCGGTGATCGTTCCTCGCGCATTGGCGCCGTAGATGCGCGCAAGCGTCGCGAACGCCGCTTCATAGAGGCCCATGCCCATGCCGATCCCGAGCAGGATCCAGGCTGCGATCAGCGCTGCCGCGCCATGGGACACGGACAGCAGGAACAGGCCCGCCACGAAGACGAGATTCGAGACGGCAAGCAGGGTGCGCCCTCCGAACGTATCGATGGCATGACCAACTCTCGGACCGAGCAGGCCGGAGATGACCAGCGCTCCCGACAGCGCGCCGAACACGTAAGTCGGTGCAAGACCGAGATCGTGCGCAATCGGCGCAGCCAGGATCGCCGGGAGATAGTAACTCGACGCCCAGGCGACGGTCTGGGCGCTGCCGAGCGCGACGACGACAGCGAGCGGCCTCGCAGTGTCTCGCCTCATGAGCAGCCGCATCCCGCGCCGCCTGCCTTCTTGGCCGATTCGTCCGCCGCACAGCAGGCTGAGGGTTCGGCCTTGGCCGGACCGCCGCAGCATCCCGCTGCGCCGGCGGACTCGACGCTGCCACGTGTGCAAACGCCGGTCTCGGGCAGCACGAGCTCGACCCGTGCGGCAGCCTCCTTGTCGCCCGCGATGCCGGCGACGATCGAGCGGACCTGCTCGTATCCGGTGGTCATCAGGAAGGTCGGCGCCCGGCCGTAGGATTTCATGCCGGCGAGATAGAAGCCCGGCTCGTCATGCGCGAGTTCGCGAGCGCCGTGAGGCCGCACCGTTCCGCAGCTATGCTCGTTGGGATCGATCAGCGGCGCGAGCGCGACGGGCGCCTCGATTGCCGGGTCGAGCCGAAGCCGCAGCTCGGACAGGAACGAGAGATCGGGACGGAAGCCGGTCGATACCACCAGCTCATCCGCAATCACGCTCCGCGCACCGCAGCAGGCGCCTGCCGAAATCCTGAGACGTCCTTCGAATTCCGAAAGATGGGTGACACCGAAGTCGGTCTCGACTCGAATCTTTCCGGCAGCCACGAGCGCGGCGAAGGTGGATCCCAGCTCGCCGCGCGCGGCAAGCTTGTCGTTGCTGCCGCCGCCAAAGGCCTTTGCAGGATCGCCGCCGCGCAGCAGCCAGACGGGCTGCGTGCCGGGCACCTCCTCGGCGAGCCGCGAAAGATCGATCAGCGTGCCCAGCGCGGAATGGCCGGCACCGAGCACGGCCACGGTCTTGCCGGCATATCTGCCGCGGTCCGTGCCCCGCACATCCGGCATGCCATAGGCGATGCGATCCGTGCGCTCGCGTTCGCCGATCGCAGGCAGACCGTTGCTGCCGGCCGGATTGGGCGAGAACCACGTGCCTGACACGTCGATGACGGCGTCAGCGCGCAGCACCTCGGGACCCCTGCCGTTCTGATAGCGGAGGTCGAAAGGCGCTTGCTCCCGCCCCTTCGTCTTGGCCTTGTCGAAGCCGACGCGGCTGATGGCCGTGACGCGGCTCGAGGTCCGGATGGTGTCGCGCAGTGGTGTTCGCGTTGCGAGCGGCGCGAGGTAGCGCTCGATCAGCTCGCCGCCGGTCGGATAGGAGCTCGGGTTCGGCGAATTCCAGCCGGTCGGCGCAAGCAGGCGCGCCGACGCCTTGTCGACGTTGTATTCCCACGGCGAGAAGAGCTGGACATGCTGCCATTGACGCACCGCATGTCCGGCCTCGGGTCCGGCTTCGAGCACGACGGGGGACATGCCGCGTTCGAGCACATGCGCGGCGGCCGCGAGACCGACCGGCCCCGCCCCGATGATCGCTACCGTCTTCTTCTCCATTGCGAACTCTCCATCCTTCTAGAATTATGGAAAAAATGGCCAAATGAGTCAGGCTGCGGTCTGAGCGTCCTTACATCCGGCTTCGTCCGCACAGCACTCCGCGACCAGGAAGTCGACCAAGCCCCGCATGGCATCGAAGTTGGCGTGACAGATCAGGGTCGTCGATTCCCTGACCTGGCTGACCAGTCCGACCGAGACCAAGGTCTTGATGTGGTGCGACAGCGTTGACGCCGGGATCTTCAGCTTGTCCTGCAGGCGGCCAACCGGCATGCCCGCGTGCCCGGCCCGGACCAATGCGCGGTAGATCTGAAGCCGGGTCCGATTCCCCAGGGCTTCCAAATGTGCTGCTGCGTCATCGACCTTCATGGGCGCCACGATGCACACATGCACATCTCCTGTCAAACGCTATTGCTAGAATATTCGAAATATCTGCTCACGGGTGACGGATTTCAGGTTGACGCGACGACAACAATTCCATAAATCTCGATATATGGAAACAGAAGAAGCCGTCCTGGCGCTCGCCGCGCTGTCTCAACCGACCCGCCTTGAGGCGTTCCGGACGCTGGTCAGACACGAGCCTGACGGTCTTGCGGCTGGCGACCTCGCGCGCCTGCTGGAAGTCCCCCAAAATACGCTCTCGGCGCATCTGTCGATCCTGAGCCGCGCGCGGCTGGTGTCTTCCGAGCGGCACAGCCGCTCGATCATCTACCGCGCCAACCTCGGCGAATTTCGCGACATGGCCGTCTTCCTGCTGCGCGATTGCTGCGGCGGACGGCCGGAAGTCTGCGAGCCCGTCGTCGAGACTTTGCAATCGTGCTGCGCTCCCAAGCGAAAGGAGAAGGCCCGTGCCTGATCGCGTCTACAATGTGCTGTTCCTCTGTACCGGCAATTCGGCCCGGTCCGTGCTCGCGGAATCGATTCTTCGCAAGGACGGTGCCGGGCGCTTCCGGTCCTTCTCCGCAGGGAGCACGCCGAAAGGCGCCGTGCATCCGCTGGCGCTGCGCACGCTGCAGAGCATGGACTATCCGGTCGACGGGATGCGCTCGAAGAGCTGGCTCGAGTTCGCGGCGCCCGATGCGCCGGTGATGGATTTCGTCTTCACCGTCTGCGACAACGCAGCCGGCGAATCCTGTCCGGTCTGGCCGGGCCGGCCGACGACCGCGCATTGGGGCATCGAAGATCCTGCGGCCGTCGAAGGCACCGAGATCGAAAGACTTGCGGCCTTCTCGCGGGCCTTCCGCTACCAGAAGAACCGTATCGGCGCGTTCGTGAACCTGCCTCTCAGCGGCATAGACCGGCTTTCGCTGGGGACCAAGCTTCGGGAAATCGACCGCTCCGAGGGGGCAACGTCCGGCAAAAGCGACGTGGCGTGACGATGGGCATCTTCGAACGATACCTCACTTTGTGGGTCGCGCTTTGCATCGTGGTCGGCGTGGCACTGGGACACGTCATGCCCGGCTTCTTCGGCGCGGTTGCAGCCGCCGAAGTCGCCAAGGTCAACCTGCCGGTCGCGATCCTGATCTGGCTCATGATCGTGCCGATGTTGTTGAAGATCGACTTCGGCTCACTGGGCCAGGTCCGGGAGCATTGGCGCGGCGTCGGCGTCACCCTCTTCATCAATTGGGCCGTGAAGCCGTTCTCGATGGCGCTGCTGGGCTCCTTCTTCATCGGTCACCTCTTCGCACCGTGGCTACCGTCCGGCCAGATCCCGTCCTACATCGCCGGCTTGATCCTGCTTGCGGCTGCACCCTGCACTGCGATGGTGTTCGTTTGGTCCAATTTGT
This sequence comes from Bradyrhizobium sp. RP6, assembly GCF_003837805.1. Taxonomy (GTDB): domain Bacteria; phylum Pseudomonadota; class Alphaproteobacteria; order Rhizobiales; family Xanthobacteraceae; genus Bradyrhizobium. Next base: position 181,425 of record NZ_RQIT01000012.1, read on the forward strand.
GCGAGGGGGAACCCCACTACACTCTGAGCCAGGTCGCACTCAACGACGTGATCATGGTTTTCCTGTTCGCGCCGCTGGTGGGATTGCTGCTCGGAGTGGCCTCGATCAGCGTCCCCTGGGACACATTGCTGTTGTCCGTCGTGCTTTACATCGTGGTTCCCGTGATTGTCGCTCAGCTGTGGCGCAAGGTGCTGCTGCGAGGAGGCGACGACAGCTTCAACCGCGTCATGCGGATGCTGCAGCCTCTCTCGCTTGTCGCGCTCCTCGCGACGCTGGTGCTGCTCTTCGGCTTCCAGGGAGAGCAGATCGTCAAACAGCCCGCCGTCATTGCGATCCTCGCCGTCCCTATTCTTGTGCAAGTCTATCTCAATGCGGGCCTGGCCTATTGGCTGAGCCGGCGTTTCGGCGTGGCCTGGTGCGTCGCGGCTCCAGCGGCGCTCATCGGCGCGAGCAACTTCTTCGAACTGGCGGTCGCCGCCGCGATCAGCCTGTTCGGCCTGGACTCCGGCGCGGCGGTGGCGACCGTGGTCGGCGTCCTCGTCGAGGTCCCGGTGATGCTGTCCGTCGTCCGCATCGTCACGGCCACGCGGGGCTGGTACGAAGCGGGGACCGGTAAAGTCCCGACGACCGCCGAGGCCCGCCAATGAACTCATCATTTGCCGGCGGCGGTGCGGCAACGATAGATACCGGTCGGCCAGTCACGGAGACACGTCGATGAGCGTCACGATCTATCACAACCCGGCTTGCGGCACCTCGCGAAACACCCTGGCGATGATCCGGCAGAGCGGTGTCGAGCCTGTCATCATCGAATATCTCAAGACGCCGCCGTCACGGGACAAGCTCAAGGAGCTGATCGCGGCGATGGACGTTCCGGTCCGCGCGCTGCTGCGCGAGAAGGGAACACCGTACAAGGAGCTCGGCCTCGACGATCCCAAATGGACCGACGACCAACTCCTCGATTTCATGCTCGCCCATCCCATCCTGATCAACCGTCCGATCGTGGTGACGCCAAAGGGCGCGCGATTGTGCCGACCGTCGGAAGCCGTGATCGATCTCCTGGACAATCCCGTCGGCCGCTTCGTGAAAGAAGACGGCGAAGTGGTCGAAGCTCGATAGGCTTGCGGCGCCTCTGCGCGCCGGCCGATTGCCCGGCGCGCAGAGGCTCGCGGACCTCCTGCGAAGATCAGCTCTTCGTGCTCGCGGTCTTGTCGAGCGCGGCACGCACGCCGCTCGCGAGCATGATCGCATCATCGTTGGCCCAGAAATGCATGAAGAACAGACGCGGCTGTTCGTCCAGCATATGGCTGTGAAGGGCCGTCACGGCGATGGCGTGCGACCGCAACACCTTGATCACCGGGTTCACCTCGTCGCCCGTCAGCACGAAGTCGCCGGTAATCGCGGCCTTGCCGCCGCCGGTCGGCTGGAAGTTGACGGCGGTTGCAACGCCCAGCGGCCCGACCGGGCTCAACTGCATGCCGTGTTCGGTGACGGGATCGCGGCGGGGGACATTGAACTGGTAGACGCCGCCGTTCGCCTGGCCCTTGACGCCGATGATGTTGTCGAGCCGCGCAGTGTCGAGTTCGATGGCCGGCGGAGCGGCCGTCGAAGTGGCAGCCGACAGCGGCGTCTTGCTTTCGGCGAGCGCCTCCTTGAGGGCCGCTGCGATCCTGACGGGGTCACCGTGGCCGGCCACGTGCATGTAAAACGTCGCCGGGCTCGCGCCGAGCAGATGATTGTGCACGGCGGTGATCTCCAGCCCGCTCGCGATCATCTTCGCCATGACCGGGTTGATCTCGGATTCGAGCAGCACCAGATCCCCCATCGCCATGACGCCGCCATGCGCGGGCTTGAACGCGACCCAGCCGCCGAGCGCCAGCGCGGGCTTGATGGTCACGCCGTCGAGCGTCACCGTGAGATCGGTGCGCGGAAAGCCGTAGCGATGCACGTCGCCGGTCACGGCCGGCTTTCGCGCCAGCATGTCGTCGACTTTCTGCCAGTCGACGTCCTGCGCGTGAGCGCTCGCGACGAAGCAGGCGCCGATGCCGATCAGCGCCGAGATTGTCTTTCGCATTGATCTGCTCCCTCAAGCTTGGAATTCAGCCAGTCACTCACTTCTGCTCCTTGATCTGGCCGCTGCTGTCGATGACGAGCCGCACGTGCTTGCCGTTCTTCACCGCTTTGGCGGTCGTCCCTTCCGCTGTCGACTTGATGTCGCTGACCTGCGTGTAACCGGCCGCCTGAAGCTTGGCGGCGAGCTCCTCTTGAGTCAGCGCGCGTGCGGTCGATACGCCCCTCGCGATTGCGAGAATGAGGAGCATGTGAAGGATCGTCCGTGGTCGCATGGTCGTTCTCCTGGCCGTGTCCCTGCCCCAGGTGAAGTTGTTTCGTCGCGCTGCTCCGGATGAAGCCCAAGAAGCGCAACAGAGTCGCGGCACGGACGCGCATGCGTTGGTCCGTCGTCATGCCGAGGAGACAATTTGTGAGATGAACGGAGATGCAGGATGACATGCTGCGCCCTTGGTGATCAGGACGCGATTCTTGGGCATGTCGCCTCGCGGGGAGATCGCATATCCCCGATGGCTCGAATAGAAACCTGGGAAGCCGGGCTGTCAACCGGCGCATGACGGCGGCGCGTCACGAAGAGTTCACACGCCGAACCGAACCGCAAACCTCCAAGGTGGGGCCAAGGCGGGGCTCATCGATGTAGGAGGAGAGCTCTAATCTAGTGAGTCAGTTCCGGTTCTGTTGCCGCCAGTGCGACTGTGCTTTCTCGACGGCGGCTTGCAGCTCCATGAGCAAGCAGGCTTGCCTGCCACTGGAGTACCCTCAATGCATCCGGCACTCCCGACGATCCGTATCCACTCGCCAACAAGCGAGGCCAGGCTCGAGCAGCAACTGCTCGGCTCGATGCTGTCGCCACGGATGCTGCGAGCCACTGTCCAAGCGGCGAAACAGGCGCAACGACGTCAGGCGTTCCGCCGCCACAACTTGCCCGCCTGGCGCCCTGCCTTGTCGCACACAGCCTTGTTTGTTCCAACGGCGGAACGGAACGCCGTAAATACACGCTGCGACCGGCGCTGGGGATAGCGACCCTGTGATGCATCGGAGCGGATGCGCCGGCTTGGACACCTCGCGGCCTGGACGTAGGACAGGAACATTTCTGCAATTGCCGAGTTTTCCCGCTGCCCTTCCCCAAGGGCGACCCCGATGGCCCCAGCTCAATGCCCCCCAATACCGCCGCGAGCTGGGGCCTCTTTTTCCGCTATCCGAGCAAGAAGCCCTTCAGTCCGGCGTAGATGGAGCCGACACCGGTCGCAGCGACGCCGGCAAGCGGCCCCGCCGTCTGCATGAGGTCCTGGATCAGGCGGGCGCGGCGGCGCAGCTGCTCCTCGCCGACGTGCTGCCCCAGCAGGCGCGCCACGCGGAAGGCGAACGCATTCGGCTTACCGCCCTGGGTCAGCACACGCGGCAGGATCTGGAAGATCACGACGCTGAGAATGTTTCCGGAGACGAAAGCGAGTAGGATGCTCGCGCCATATTCGAAGACCTCCTGCCACTCGATCCAGACCGTCGGCAAGATCGGGACATCATCGTGCAGGCCGGTGACCGTCAGCATCGCGAGAATGCTGACGCCTGCGGCCAGGAACGCCAGCACGAATGCCGTCAGGGCGGAGACCCGGTGCAGCGGATAGGCCACGAATCCGAACAGGAGCGGGATGACGATCGATGCAATCCGAAGCGGGATCGGCGACACGTTGAAGGTGATGGTCACGAGCACATGCGCGATCACCAGCAGCAGGGACGGAATCAAGATATAGAGCACCGCATGCGTTCCAAAATAGCGCAGCGGATTGTTGTAGCGTTCGAGGCGGACATTGACGCGGTCGAGATCGCGCCTGAGCTTGTCCAGCTCGGCGACGATCTCCTCGATCTCGATAAGCGTCGGCCGTACGACGCGCAAGTCTCGCGAACAATGCTTGCACGCGATGGCTTCGTCCTTGATCGTCTCGGCGCAAAACGGACATTCCATCGCTAGCGCGACTTTCTCCGCCTCATGATGGCTTCGACCTCGTCCCTGGCCCGCCGCAGTTCATCGCGCAGCTTCTCGCGCTTGCGCAGCAGATCGTCGCGCTCCGCGAGCAGCGTGGCGGGAACGGCGATGTCGCACCCGCACGAGGCGCAAACCAGCGCTCCCTCTGCACTCTCGGACCGGCAGTAAGGACACGTCACTTGGGTGCGACCTTCAGGGTGAAGACGGTCGTGCCCGGCCGGCCATCGCTGTCCTTGATATCGACGCGCACCGTGTATTCGCCGGGCGGCAGCTCCGCATCCTGCATGTTGATGCCGTCGGCCTGCACGAAGGGCTTGACCCGAGGGGTCAGGTCGACGTTCGGCGTCCGGAGGAAGATCACCTTGACCGACTCCGGATCGATCTTTGCCCCGCCATAGGATTGAAATTTCAACACCAGCCGGAGAGGTGAGCTTGCCGAGGCGCCCGGCGAGACGAACTCGACCTTGGGACCGCGCAGGATGCCGCGCTGATCGACGGCAACCGCTCCCTTCGGCGGCGGCAATTTCGCTTCCTCCTCCGAGATCAACAGCGTGGCGCGCGACGGTGCCGAGAACGACAAACCTGCAGCCACAAGGCCCAACAAGACTTTCCGCTTCATTTTCCCTGCCCCTCCTCCCTGTTCGTCAACGAAAGCCGCCATCGCCGATGATGGTGTACGGTGCCCAGAACAGCGGATGCGCATAGGCAAACTCGGTCTTGCCTTCGCTGTTGAGATAGCCCGGACCATCGACGAGGGCCATCGCCGCCTGGCGCAGCGCTTCGCTGCGCGACAGCTTGGGATCGTCGGCCTGCCGCTTGAACAGGTCGGTCACCAATTGCCGCGCCGACTGCGAATGGACCGACCAGTTCGTCACCAGCAGCGCGCGCGTTCCGGCGTAGAAAAACGCGCGCCCAAGCCCGGATGCGGCCTCGGCCCCTGCTCCAGCGCCGGCGCCGGTGTTGCAGGCCGAGAGAATGACCCAGTCCGCGTCCAGCTTGAGGCCGAGGATCTCCTCCATGGTCAGGAGGCCGTCGCCGCCCTCCCCGGTCACCGCCGGCGACGACAAAGCGAGCGCCGGCTGCGTCAGCCCGTTCAGCTCGCCCGGGACCAGTCCGTGGGTGGCAAAGGCCAGGATCCTGAAGCCGGACAGATTCATGGTCTTCACCGCGCTCTCGGTCGCGCTTTTGCCGAGAAACAGCACCTTGGAGGGATCCGCCTGCAAGGCCAGCGCGATCGATTTCAACTCGTCGGCGGTATCGGGCAGACGAGGCAGGAGACCGAGCTCGGCGCTGTCGACGCCTTCGAGCCTTGGACTGTTGCGCCGCTTCAGCGGGCCTCCGCGTGTGATATTGCCACCGCCGTCGGCGATCTGAACCTTCTCCCCTTCGCCTTCCGCCTCGGCCTGCTGCTCGCTGTTGAAATAGGGATCGCCAAAGGCCACGAGGTCGCCGCGGCCGGGCCTGCCCGGCGGCAATTGCCGCAGCGTGCGCAACGCCGCCGCCGAAGGCACCGTCGACACGGCATGCGTCCGCGCGAGCCACGGGACCTTGCGATAGCCGATGAAGAGCGGGTCCTCGTCGGCGGCAACTTCCGCCGGCGCCGTCGGCAACAAGGACAGCGGCAACAATCCCAGCGCGCCGTTGGTCACCACGATCACGTTCCTCGCCGGCTTCCAGCCGCTCTCGACCGGCTTGAGAAGCAGTTCGTAGAGCTCGTAGCCGAGCTTGAGGTCGAACGGCGGAATGTCAGAGATCATCGCAGCTTGCGGCTCGAGCGCTTCGCGCAGCTTGCGTATCTTCGTCTCGATGTCGCCGATCCTGGCCTGGACGGCGGCGAATGCCACCGGCCCCGACTTCGGCACGGCCCAGACGAAACTGCCGTTCTGGCCGAAATAGAACGACAGCATGGCCTCATCGTCGGCCAGCGTGGTGCGGATCTCGGCGACGCTGGGCGGCCTGGGCGAGACGAGATCGGCGTAGATCGGGAACTTCTGCTTGATCTCCTGGCGCGCCTTGTCGCGCTGCGCGCGCAAGGCGCTGATCGAAGCCTGGATTTGCGCGACGCCCTTCTCGTCCCGTTCCGCCGCGGGAAGCGCGAGCACGTTGTTGAGCGTGCCGAGCTGGGCGTTGACCTGCTTGTTGAGGTCCTGCTCCTTGCGCACGAGTTCGGCAAGCGCAGGGTCCTTTGCAGCCGCACGCGCGCTCGAAGCCGCCAGCGCCTGCTGCACCGAACGGCCGCGGACAGCATCAGCGAGGCCGAACGTCTCTTCGCCGACCTCCTTGCCGGTTCCGACGGCCCTGGCAAGCAGCAGCAGATAGCTCTCCACGATGGTCTGCAGCCGCTGGCTGCGCGCGGCCACCACCGTCGTGTTCTCGTCGTCGGCGTTTTCTCCGGCGCTCGCCACCATGACCGGGATCGCAGCCTTGAACTCCCGGATGGCTTCAGCATCGCGCCGTGCGCGCATCAGTCCGACCGCCAGCGTGCCGCGCGCCGAGGCGGAATCGAAATGATTCTCGCCGACCCGAGCGATCTGCTTCTTCACGAGCTGCTCGGCCGCGGCGATGCCTGCGTCCAACTGACCGGAGCCATAAAGCGATAGGATCCGGGACGGATTGAGTTCGAAAACCTGACGGCGCTGCGGATCCCAGCTGGCCACGGCCTTGTCGATCCTCGCAAATATCGCATTCGCCTCGGCATTCTGGCGCCGAAGCGTCAGAATGCCGGCGAGCTGCGACAACAATTGCACCGTCGCTTGCGAGTCCTCCGGCACACCCACGCTCTTGTTGATCTCGAGCGCCACACGTCCGAGCTTCTCGGCCTCCTCGTAACGGCCCTGATCGACCAGAATGCCCGCCAGCCCCATCACGAAACGCGGCGTGACGGGATTGTACTTGCCGGTGTCCTTCAGGCGCGACAGCAGCGCGCGGCGCGCGTCCGACTCGGCTTCAGCGAGCCTGCCCTGCTTCGCCTTCATCCGCGCCTGGTTCAACACGGTGCCGTCGATCGCCTGCTGCAGGAGTGTTTCCGCCGGCGCGTTGTCCGATTCCATGATCGCCTTCGTGCTCGCGCGCTTGCGCACCTCCGCATTGCGATAGGCGGTCTCGGCGTCGGCAAACTGTCCGCGCGCCTCGAAAATCAGGGCGCGAGCCAGCTCCAGCTCGCCTTCCCAGCTCTGGCCAAACCTGGAATAAGCCGATCGCCAATTGGGATGGCCGCTGGTCCGGGCCTCCTGGATCGCGGTCTGGCTGCGGCGCAGATAGGCCTCAGCCTGCGCGACGTCGCCCATCTGGATGAGAACGGCGGCGATCGCGCGGTTGGTGTTGAACTGCCATCCCTTGGCGCCCGGCATGCTGGCCGCTTCGCGCAAAAGCCTTTGCATGATCTCGAGCGCGCGCTTCGGGTCCCCCGCAAGAGCGTGCTGCAGGGACTGAAGCTGAAACATCCGCGCCAGCAAGCTCGGACTGACGGCGCCGCGCCCGACTTCCACGGCCTTGTCGGCGTCGGACATCGCTTCGGCGAGCCGGCCGAGTTGCGCGCGCGCATTGGCGCGATCGAAATAGAGCTGGGCGAGATCCTGACGGGATTCCTTGCCGGTCGGCACGGCTTCGGCGTCCGACTTCAATTCCGCGATCGTCTTCTCGTCGGGCTTGTCGCCGTCGAGGATCGCCGTGATGTCGGCGATGCTGCGCGGCGGCGCAACGAAGTCCTTCGGGAGCACGGTGCCCGCCTCGAGCTTGGGTGCCATTTCCTTGGGAAGCTCGACTGCGACGTTGGCACGGCCATTGGCGGCGTTCAGCGCCGCCATCACGCAGGCCCTGACCTGGGTTGAGGCCTTGGCGCGGCAAGCTTCGAGATTGGCACCGCCAGCCGGCCCGCCACCTGCACGCATGCAGGCCTGCACGATCGGCCTGCCGACAGTCATCCGGCAGTTCTCGATCGCCGCCTCCTTGGTCAGCGCGGCTGCGGAGCCGGCCGATCCGAGCAGAAGGGCGAGTGCCAACAATTGGCGTGGGGTAACGTCCAGACGGCTCTTAAACGGACCAATGGCGTCTAAGCTCATCTCGAACAACCTTTGGAAAAATGACTTGAATAAACAATAAACGAGATGATCCTATCCGGACCGCACGGAAGGACAAGGGCCATCAAGGCGGTTCCCAGATGCCTCAATGGGGCTAGGCGCTACGGCCGGCGAGGTCCGGGGATGGGTGGGCGCCTCAGGTCAACTTGCTGATTTTGCCGCGAGGGCGAGATGGCTGCACTCGGCCAGCGGCGGCGTTGTATGATCAGCCCTTCGAGATGACCGCCCGGCCATAGGGCGGCTGTGCCGCGACCGGCGGATTGGCAGTCTGGGCGGCCAGTTCGCCGATCAGGCGATCGGCGTCGGCGGCCATGCCGTCGGGAGCCTGGATCACCAGGCGCTCCAGCGCCCAGCGGTACGATGAGACGCGCTGCTCCAGGCATTGCTGCACCCACTGCACGATCAGCGAGTTCTCCTGCATGCGCGCGACCGCGTCCTCCCTTTCCCTCGGCGAGAGCGCGGAGACGCGCGCCATACTGGCATCGCGCTTCCTGTCGAGATCGATGACGCGGATCGCGCTGGCGAAGAACGGCTCGAACCGGGTGATGTCGTTGCGGACGTCCTCGATCAGCTGCGCATAGCGCGAGGAATGCGAGCGGTGCGGCTCGTCGATCAGCGTCCGTCCGTACATGGTGCGGTCGAACAAGATCTTCTGCCGCCAGGGCGATGGCAGCGCCTTGTAGTCGCCGAACACGCTCTTCCAGGCCGGCCGCGACAGCGGCGGCTCGATCATGGGATAGGCGAGGTCGCGAAGCTGACGCTCCTCGTCGGTGAGCTGGAACTGCGAGGGCCTCAGGCCGACGCTCGAGGTGACCTCGGCGCCCAGCCAGCGATGCATGTCGTCGCTGCGCATGTCGGCGCGGGTGCGGCCGAAATCGCCGCCGCTGCAGGCGCAGAGCCCCGCGCCTAGCAGGGCGAGCAGGACGGCCGATCGGACAGGCCGGATCTGGCGGATGGATTCCGGCATTGCATGAGGCCGGATGTCAGCGACGGCGACGACGGCGCCCCGGCGCTGCGCCCTGCTCCGGCCCGCGATCGCCGCTGGTTTCGTCCGCCTCACGCTCGATCCGGATCACGGGAAGGATCAGCACCGTTCCCATGTCCGCGCGCGGAGCGACATCCCCCGACGAGCCCACCCGGCGACCGGCCGGAAATTCGATGATGGTCCCCATGTCAGCTCTCTCAATTGCCGCGCGAGCGAACGCGCCCCAGCAATATTCGTTCATTAAGATCAGCTCATGGTTAACGGGGTGTAAACGCGGCCTGCGGACCGTAACCACACGGGTCAGGCGCGGCGTCCCGTTGCGGCACGACAACGCCTCGAATTCCACAGTCGGCTTCACGCCTCGTTTTCCTTAACGAGGCTTTAAAAGAACCTGCGCTAGACTCGCTCGCGAGTATCTTTTTCCGAGTTGCGTACGCCTCCATGAGCAAGTCGCTGTTTCCCGGATTCGACGGGCTGATGACCCTGTCCCGTCGCGAAGGTGTCGATGTCCGTCCGACGCTGCTGCGCGTGCTGACCGACCTGTATGTCCAGACCGGCACCCACAGCGACGATGAGCAGCGGCAGTTCGTCGAGCTCGCCACGCGGCTGATCGACCAGGTCGACGATGCGACGCGCGCCGCCGTAAAGGCGCGGCTCGCGGTCTATCCGCAGACGCCCGTCCCGATCCTGCAGAAGCTCGGGCTGGTCGCGACACAGGAAGGGCGCAGGGTTCCACTGGCCCGGGGGCTCCCCGCCCCGCCGGCCGGCCCCTCTCCGGCACGCGCGCCGACCGAAGCCGAGCAGCGCATGGCCGCCGACATGGCGATGCAGCCGAAGGAGGCGGCCGAGATCCACGACATATTCTTCCGCGCCGGGGCCTCCCAGCGCGCGCTGATCCTGCACAATCTGGCGCAGACCCCGCTGAAGGCCGCCCCTCGCATCCCGACCGTGCGCGCCAAGCGCGCGATCCAGATCCTGGAAATGGCGGCGATCGCGGGCGACGTCGAGAACTTCACCTTCGAGCTCGGCGACAGCCTGATCCTGCCCTCGCGCGCCGCAGCCCAGATCGTCGACGATGCCGGCGGCGAGGCACTCGCGGTCGCCGCGCGCGCTCTCGACATGCCGAGCCCGGTCTTCCAGCGCATCCTGCTGTTCTTCAAGCCGGAGATCGGCACCTCCGTGAACGCCGTGTACCGGCTGTCGCGGCTTTACGACCGCCTCGCCGAGCACTCGGCGCTGGTGATGCTGGCGGCCTGGCGCGGCTCGACGCTCGCTGTCACGCGCGCAAAGTACCAGGCAGCGCTGCACGACGGCGAACGCCAGCGCGCACGTGGCGGCGCGAGCCAGACGCGGCCTGGCGCGCAGCCGGGCTCCGCGCCGGGGGTGCGGAAGGGCACCGGCGGGTCGTCGGACCGGTAAAGCCGGCCATGAGGCAGCGATATTGGATGTGGGGTGCGCAACGCCTCCACAAGCTCGTCATTGCGAGCGCAGCGAAGCAATCCGGAGTCCCTCCGCGGAAAGATTCTGGATTGCTTCGCGGAGCCTGTCATCGGGCCGCGGTTCGCGCGGACCCGTTGGCTCGCAATGATCCTGGAGCAGCAGCTACGTCTTCGCCAATTCCAGAAAATGCCGGCCCGCGCGATCCTCGGTCTCGACGATCCACGCGTCGGGATCGAAGCGGATTTCCTTGATCAGCCGCTCCTCGATCGTGTGCTCCGGCAGAGGCTGCGGCGACACGGGCACGAAGAAGCGATCGATGGGCCGGCCGTCGTCATAGACGGTCTGCGGCGCCGGCGCATACAGCATCGCATTGCCATCGAGCAGCGACACCTTGACGAACACCGCGCCCGCCTCCTCGGCGCCGCGGCGGCGCACGGCGCCGAACACGCCCTCGGTCTGGCAGCGGCGCAAGTAAGCCGCCACCCAAATGTTAGATTTCAAACGCATGAATTCGACGATAGGCCAGCACGAGGTCTCACGCCAGCCTCACGTCGTGAGACTCACGCCTTGCGCGCGCCGCCGCCCTGGCCGCCGCGAATCTGGGTCGCGACGAAATATGACAGCGGCATCGCGAGCGCAAATCCCACGGCCACGGCATAGGGGATGTTCCTGATGGCGTCGGCGGCGAAGCTCGGCACCATCAGCACCACGATCAGGCTGATGCCCGCCAGCGTCGTGCCGAGCATGATCCAGACGAGAATCGAAACCTTGAACATGACGACCTCTCTACCTTGATGAGGATGAGTGATCATGTTCCCCGAAGCCGCCCGCCGTCATTGATCCCACGCAAATCGCGCTCTTGCGGACCTGGCCTGTTGTGCGGGCGTCGGACGTCGGAATTGATTTACGTCAATGCCGGTTTGACGTGCGGCTATTCAACGGGATGTCCGATCGCAGCAGCGAGTTCGCGCAGCAGCCGATCGGACACCTGGCCGGTGACGGGCATCTTGTGCTCGCGCTCGAACTTCTGGATCGCGGACTGGGTCTCGCCGCCCATCGTGCCGGTGATCTTCAGATTGCCGTAGCCATATTCGGACAGCGCGCGCTGCACGCCGGCGATACGCCGCGCGGCCGGGCTTTGCGCCGGAATCGGCGCCGGCGGACGCAGGGCCGCGGGCGGCGTCGAGGTCGTCGCCTTGACCAGGCTGGTCATGGGATCGTTCGAGCGCGTCGAGGCGGTCGCCTCGACGGGCTTTTCGGGCGCCTTTTCGACGGCACGCTCGGCAGGTTTGGGCTCGACGCGAAACTCCGTCGCTCGCGGCTCGAGCGGCGATGTATCGGCGCCGACGGGGCGCGGACGCGGCATCGGGTTCGACAGCGGCACGGACGACGGCGCGGGAAGATTGATCACCGTGCCGAACATCGGCGCGGGGTGCCGGCCGGTCTGCAGGAACAGCGCATTGGCAACGATCGCACTGATCGCCGCGGCGGCGACGAGGCCGGCCAGCGTATCCTTGGGGCTGTTCAGCAGCACGCGCATCACGAGGTTGCGTTCGGTCTCGACATCGACGGCCGCGGCCTTCGCGCCACGGCGGCGCGGAGCGGCTTCATCCTTGGCAGACTTCCTAGGCACTTTTCTTCACCAGAGCGGGTTGGTCCTGAGACTGGTCGTGAGTTTGGTCTTGAAGGTCCTGGCGCAGCACCGGCGTCAGCGTCGCGATGTTGCTCTCGGCCGGCCTGACCTGGGGCGGCGTGTAGACGAGCGGCAGCTTGACGGTGACGGCGGTGCCCTCTCCTAACCTGCTTTGTACCGTCAATTCGCCGAGATGCAACGCCACGAGACTCTTCACGATCGAAAGTCCGAGACCGGTGCCTTCGTGACGGCGCTGATAGGTCCTGCCGGCCTGGAAGAACGGCGCGCCGATGCGCTTGAGGTCGTCGGCTGCGATGCCGACGCCGGTGTCGCTGATGCGCAGCGTCAACTGCGAACCCGACACCGCGGCTGATACGGAGACCTGGCCGCCGCGCTCGGTGAACTTGATGGCATTGGCGACCAGGTTGAGCACGATCTGCTTGAACGCCCTGGGATCGCCGGTCATGACGGGCAGGTCCTGCGGCGCGTCGGTGATCAGGTCGATGCCGTTCTCCCGCGCCTTCAGCGCCAGCAAATTGCAGCAATGCAGCAGCGACGCGCGCGGCGCGAACGGCTCGGACGCAATCTCGAAATTGCCCGACTCCATCTTCGACATGTCCAGGATGCCGTTGACGACCGACAGCAGATGCTGGCCGGAATCGTTGATGAGCTGGGCGTATTCCTTGCGCTGGGCCGCCCCCAGCATCAGGCTGTGCTCCTGCGCGATCATCTCGGAGAAGCCGATGATGGCGTTGAGCGGTGTGCGCAGTTCGTGGCTCATGGTGGCGAGAAAGCCGGTCTTGGCGGCATCGGCCGCCTCGGCGGCGCTGCGCGCCTGATCCAGCGCCTGCTCGAAAAGCTTGCGGTCGGTGACGTCGCGCATGACCGCGACGACTTCGACCTCACGGGTGGAATCACGATCCGTATGCCGGCGGCCGAGATCCGGGTCGAGCGGGCGGCAGCGCATCTCGACCCAGATGAAATCGACCTCACCGCGCTCGGAACCAACGGGCTCCCGCCGCAGCCGAAACTCGACGCTTGCGACGTCGCCGCGCGCCGCATCCGACAGAGCGGTGAGATAGGCCGGCCGGTCGGCGACATGGACGCGGTCGAACAGGCCGTGGCCGAGCAGTTGCTCCACTTGCACGCCGAGCATGGCCTCCACCGCCGGCGAGATGAACTGCACCGCACCGTTAGGCTGATGTCGCGAAATGACATCGCTCATGTTGCGCGCGAGCAGACGGTAACGCTCCTCCTCGCGCGACAACAGCGCGACGCTGGTGCGCGCGAGCGATTCCGCACCGAAGGCGAGGCCTGCGGCATAGAGAGTCGCAGACGCAACGCCGAGGGCCATCAGTACGCCGCGCTCGGCCGCGCTCGGCTCCTCCAGCGGCAGCCAGCCGAGCTGGCCGATCAGGATCAGCATCCCGGCGCAGGACAGCGCGAGCAGCGAAGCGAAAGCCGCGACGCGGCGCGAGCCCGACAGCGCGGCTTCGAGGGGAACCACGACCAGCCAGACCGCGGCGAATGACTGGATGCCGCCCGTCGTGACCGCGACCGCCATGATCAGGCCGACGAGCGCCAGCGACGACAGCACATGCGCGCCTTCGTAGCGTCCGGTGCGCGAAAGGAACCAGGACAGCATGATGGGCGCGATCAGCCATGCAAAGGCCGCGACCTCGACTGCGCTCGGGGCGCCACGCATGGCGAGATAAACCGGGAATGCGGCAAAGGCGGCCAGGCTGCCGAGCAGCCGCGGCGCCATGAAGGCACGATGGCGCGCCCGCATCAGCGCATCGTAGCGCGCGGAGGGATGCAGCAGCGCATCGAGACAATCGCGGATGATACTCAAAACTGTCACGGGTCTCGCGCTTCGGCTCAATCGTCTCTTGGAAGACGCGCCGGAACGCCTCCTTGTCGTTGAGCCACCGTGTCAGAGCGACCTTAAACGAGTGCTAAGGCGACGCCGTGTGCGGCCCGACACCGCGCGATCGCGAAGCTTTTTAGACGATTTGGCGACGTCTTCGGTCGGGATGGTGAACACAGGGTTTCACCTTCCGCCGCATGGTTTCGAATTGGTGGATGCGGGCGGCCAGCAGAACCGCGGCGCGGGCGTCAATCGAAAATTTACGACACCGTCGCCTTCGAAGAATCTTGCGTAAATTTTCCGCGAATTAAGCTCAAGGCAATCACTTGCGATTTATCGAGAGTTGCTAGGTCCGACTTCCGCGGAGATCGCCGCGGGCGGAATCTAACGGACAGGTCGCAAGATGCGCTTTCTGCTTCGCATCACATTCTGGCTCGGGCTGGTACTGGTGCTCCTGCCGCGGGACAAGACGCCCGAATCGGAGAAGCTGCCGCAGATCGGCGCCGCCGACGCGGTGCAGGCTGCGACCGCGGCTGTCTCCGACATGACCCATTTCTGCAAGCGCCAGCCGGCCGCCTGCGAGGTCGGCGGACAGGCCGCGACCATCATCGGCCAGCGGGCCCAGGACGGCGCGAAGAAGCTCTACCAGATCATCAACGACAAGAAAGAGCAGATCACCAACGAGAAGAACGACGGCAACAAGACCGACAACAAGAAGGCGCCCGACCATACCGGCTCGATCGCCATGGCCGGCGAAGGCGACATTGCCGCGAGCGAAGCGCCGCGCGACACCCTGACCCAGGACGACCTCGCGCTGGAATGGCGCGGCCCTGAGGTCTCGAATTAGCCCCCAAGCCCTATCGATTTCACGGCTTCGCGACCCTATATTGGCCTGAACGCGAACACGGGCCAGCATGACGACGATCGACGAAATCAGGGACAATTTCGAGCTTCTGGACGAGTGGGACGACCGCTACCGGTATGTCATCGAGCTCGGCCGTACCCTGGAACCGATGCCGGAGGCGGAACACTCCGCCGCCAACAAGGTGCAGGGCTGCGTGAGCCAGGTCTGGCTCCAGAAGCTGGTCGACCGCGGCAATGGCGAGCCGGTTCTCAGATATCGCGGCGACAGCGACGCGCATATCGTGCGCGGGCTGGTCGCAATCGTGCTTGCGCTCTATTCGGGCCGCACGCCGCGAGAGATCCTCGATACCGACGCGATCGCCGTGTTCAACGAGTTCGGCTTTCGCGATCATCTGACGCCACAGCGCTCTAATGGCCTGCGCTCGATGGTCGAGCGCATCAAGACCGACGCAAAGGAGGCGCTCGCGGAGGCGTCGTAGGAAATTACTTCCGCTTCCGCTGCTGCTGTCCGAGACCCATCTGCTTGGCCAGCTGCGAGCGTGCCACCGCATAGTTCGGGGCGACCATGGGATAGTCGGCCGGCAAGCCCCACTTCTCGCGGTATTGCTCCGGCGTCATGTTGTATTGCGTGCGCAGATGGCGCTTCAGCGACTTGAAACGCTTGCCGTCTTCCAGACAGACCAGATAATCGGGCGCGATCGACTTCTTCAGCGACACGGCCGGCTTTGCGGGCTCGAGCGGCGCCGTCTCGGTGCGGCCCGACGACACCCGCACCAGGGCGCCATGCACCTGGCTGATCAGGTTCGGAATCTCCGCTGCCGGCGTCGGATTGTTGCTGAGATAGGCCGACACGATGCTCGCCGTCAGCTCGATGAAATTCTTGGCCCCCGCGTCCGACATCGGCCGCTCTCCCTCGCCTTGCGTCTCACGGGATTGACGACGCCAGAGTATTCCATGTCAACAACACGTTCGGCTGAAACAGGACGACTGACGACGAGGCGCTGATGACTGGTGGACAGCGCCGCTTGACTATGCGCAGCGGCCTCAAGCGCGCTGGTCAAGATGGGCGCGGAGCTCGTCGATCGAGCCAAAGCGCATCATGCCTTCCGGCATCTGCGCCTCGATCGAGCCGTCGGAATAGAGCGAATAGGCCATGCCGTCGACGACGCCGGATTTGAGCACGGTCACGGGTGCCGGCTCGACAGCTGGCGGCGGTTCGGGTGCAGGCGGCGGGGCGGCCTCCGCAAAGGTCGACGGGGAGCGCGGCGGCGGACGGCGCGGGGCCGCCGGCGGCTCCTGCGGCCGCATACGGTCCGGCTTCGGCCAGGCAACGTCAAAGCTCGCAGGCGGATGGTCAGGGGCCTCACTGGGCTCCGCAGGCGGCTGCGGCGCACCTTCAGTGGCCTTCGCCTCCGCGCGCTCGCGTTCCTTGCGCGAGATCGAGGTGAACAGCAGGTTGCGCCGGCGCGGCGCTTCCGGGGCAGGAGGCGGCGCAGGGGCTTCGGCCTCCTGCGCGCCCTCGACGCGCGGACGCTCGCGCGCGGCAGCTTCGCTCTGCCACGGCGGCGGACCAGCGGACGGTGGCGCCGGCTCGGGCGCGGTGGTGCCTGATACAGCGAGGCCCGGCAGCACGGGCCTGACCCGAACCTCGGACGGCGCGATCGCAGCGGCCAGCCGGCGAGCGATGCCCTTGAGCTCGAGCACCACGAGATGCAGGCCGACCAGTAACATTCCGGAGCAGACGCCAATGGCGCCGGAGATTATGAGAGTTCCTCCGAGGCTGAATTCCCTGATCGTCAGGCCGAAAATGATCGCAAGGAGACCCGCCAGGAAGGCGCAAATCCCCACGATCAACAATGCCAAGTTCATCGAACTCACCCCCGGCCGCGCATCCACACGCGACAACCGCTATCCACGATACCGTCATACGATGTTCCACGCCAACCACCAATTGTAGGCGGTGTTCCTAAAGGGAAGGAAATCAGGGACTTATTCACATTCCCTTCAGCTCCCGCTCGGTACAGCATAAGGCTGCTCTCAATAAACGGAATTGCTGCGTCGCATCAGGAATTTAGCCATAATGCCCAATTACTTGGTAATGGAACTGCGATATACGGAGTCTAGGGAGCAGGTCCGCGCGCACCAGCAGGGCCGAGAGGGGATTCCGGGGCACCGATAGCCATGACTTCCATCACGACTTCGGCGATCGACACGCCTCTTCGGCGCTCGGTCGAACGGACCTGCGACGATCTCGCCATGCTGGTGCTGGCTGCGGTCGCCGTCATCGCAGGCTTGACCTTCCGCGACTACGGGCTCGGCTGGGACGACTACACCCACGCCGAATACGCCGACCTGCTGCTGCGGATGTTCGGTTCCGGCTTCAAGGACACCGCGGCGCTCTCCTTCGCCAATCTCTACATGTATGGCGGCGGCTTCGACATGGTCGCGGCCCTCCTGCACAAGCTCATTCCGCTCGAGTTGTTCGAGACGCGCCGCCTGGTCGGCGCCATCGTCGGCGTGATCGGCCTTGCCGTGACGTGGCGGCTCGGCCGCCGCATCGGCGGACCTCTTGCGGGTCTTGCCTCGCTCCTGCTGCTCGCGCTCTGCCCGATCTTCTACGGCCACATGTTCATGAACCCGAAGGATGCGCCCTTCGCGGTGGCCATGATCATCCTGATGCTCGGCCTTGTCCGTCTCGCCGAGGAATATCCGCAGCCGTCGCCACGCACGGTCCTCATCGTCGGCCTGGGTGCCGGCCTTTCGCTGGGATGCCGCATTCTCGGCGGGCTCGCACTGGTCTACGCCGTGCTCGGCTTCATGCCGCTGCTCCTGGAGGAATTGCGCACTGAAGGCTTGCGCGAATCGGTCCGCCGCTTCGCCCATGTCGTCTATGTGCTGCTGCCCGGCCTCGTGCTCGGCTACCTCGTGATGGGCCTGATCTGGCCGTGGTCGATCATGGAGCCCGGCAATCCCTTCGAGGCGCTGACCTACTTCTCGCATTTCTTCGAGAAGCCGTGGAAGGAGATGTTCGACGGCGCGATCGTGTCGGTGCCCGACATGCCCTGGTCCTATCTGCCGACGCTGTTCGCGCTGCAGCTGCCCGAGGTCATGCTGGTGCTGACGGCCGGCGCCGTGTTCGGCACCTTCGCCATGCTGCCGCGGCGCGGGGTTCCGGCGCGCCGCAAGACCATCCTCTTGATGCTGACGCTGGCCGCAACCCTGCCGCTCGCGATCGCGATGGTGAAGCGCCCGGCGTTGTACAATGGCATCCGTCATTTCGTCTTCGTGATCCCGCCGATGGCGGTGCTCGGCGGCGTCGCGTTCGCCTGGGCCATGGAGCGCCTGCGCGCCAATCACCGCACCTGGCAACCGGTCGTGCTCGCCACCTTCTGCTTCGGCCTTGCGCTGTCGCTCGCCGAGATGATCCGGCTGCACCCCTACCAATACACGCATTTCAACCACGTCGCCGGGACCGTTCGCGGCGCCGACGACCGCTTCATGCTGGACTATTGGGGCCTCGCCTTGAAGCAGGCCTCCGACGAACTGCGCGAGCAGCTCGTCGAGCGCCAGGAAGTGCCGCCCAGCAACCGCAAATGGAAGGTTGCGGTCTGCGGTCCGCAGCGCCCGGCCCAGGTCGCGCTCGGGCCCGACTTCACCATCGGCTGGGATTCCAATGCGGCCGACTTCGCCATGACGCTCGGCGAGTTCTACTGCAAGGGCCTCACCGCGCCCGTCATGGTCGAGATCAAGCGCGACGACGTGGTGTTCGCCCGCGTCTACGACATCCGCGGCCGCGGCATTTCCACCCTGCTGTCGATCCCGGCGCCGTAGCGATTTCCTCTTGGGCGTAGCCCCGGACCTCGCGGCGCAATCGCGGAGTCTTTGGCTGGGCTCCCAGCATTCCGCCTGCGCTCCATGCGGGCTACGCTTGACTGCCGCGCTTTGATCGCCTTGCTGCCGATCGCCGCCAAGACTACGCTCCCTCCCCGCAACAACGATGTTTCGGAGAGATCAGCCATGTCGCCAGCGGAAGCGCGCCTTAGGGAAGTGCCGTCGAACATGACGGAGGCGGAGTGGCAACAACGGGTCAATCTGGCCGCCTGCTATCGCCTCGTCGCGCTGTACGGCTGGGACGATCTGGTCGACACCCACATCTCCGCGCGCGTGCCCGGTCCCGACCATCACTTCCTCATCAACCCCTACGGGCTGATGTTCGAGGAAATCACGGCCTCGAGCCTCGTCAAGGTCGACCTGCACGGCAACCAGCTCTCCGAGAGCGAATACAGCATCAACCCGGCCGGCTTCACCATCCATTCGGCGATCCACGAGGTGCGCGAGGACGCGATCTGCGTGCTGCATCTCCACACGCTCGACGGCACTGCGGTGTCAAGCAGCGCCGAAGGCCTGCTGCCGCTGAACCAGACTGCCCAGCTCGTCACCCACGACCTCGCCTATCACGATTATGAAGGCATTGCGCTCGATCACGACGAACGGCCGCGGCTGCAGAAGGATCTCGGCGACCACAACCACATGCTCCTGCGCAACCACGGCACGCTCACGGTTGGCCGCTCGGTCGCCTCCGCCTTCGAGCGCATGTATCACCTCGAGCGCGCCTGCTCGATGCAGGTGCGCACGCGCGCGCTGGGCACGCCGGTCTATCCGGTCGACGATATCGCGATCGACAAGAACACCGAGCTGCTGTCGAACCGCGACCGCGCCGAGTTGCGCGCGACCAATCTCGT
The DNA here is from genome assembly GCF_003837805.1 of Bradyrhizobium sp. RP6. GTDB lineage: Bacteria > Pseudomonadota > Alphaproteobacteria > Rhizobiales > Xanthobacteraceae > Bradyrhizobium. The sequence continues at coordinate 201,086 of NZ_RQIT01000012.1, forward strand.
GTGGCCGCCCTTGCTGCGCAAGCTCGACCGCGTCAATCCCGGCTACAGGTCTTGAGATATTTTCGATCTGGTGTAGAGTAGCGCCCAACGAACCTCTACGCCTTTTGGAATGAAACGCCGCCCAATCCCGGGCGGCGTTTTTGTTGGGCCGTCGGCCTCTCCGCTCGACATTGCGAGGAGCCCTTGCGACGAACCAATCCAGACTGCTTCCGCGAAGAGATTCTGGATTGCTTCGCTAGGTTCGCAATGACGGGATAGCGCGCCCTACTTCACCTCGGCCAGCGCGGCGAGGATCCTTGCCCAGGAGCGGATGCCCTTCTGGAAGCTCCGCAGGTCGTATTTCTCGTTCGGTGAGTGGATGTTGTCGTCGTCGAGGCCAAAACCCACCAGCAGCGAGTCGAGGCCCAACGTGCGTTTGAAGTCGGCGACGATCGGAATCGAGGCGCCCGAGCCCATCAGCACAGTCTCCTTGCCCCACTCCGCGGCCAGCGCCTTGCTGGCGGCGGCGAGCGGCTTCATGGTCCAGTCGAGCGCCACCGCGGGCGCAGCGGAATGGTCCCCGAACTCCACCTTGCAGTCGCCGGGAATGCGCGCCGATACGTAGTCGCGGAAGGCCTTGCGGATTCTGGCGGGATCCTGGCCCTGCACAAGGCGGAACGACACCTTGGCCGAAGCATGTGAGGGGATCACGGTCTTGGAGCCTTCGCCGATATAGCCGCCCCAGATGCCGTTGACGTCGCAGGTCGGACGCGTCGAGGCCTGCTCGACCAGCAGCCTGCCCTTCTCGCCAGCCGGGAGCGACAGCCCGACCGGCTTGAGGAAGGTCTCGGGCGTGAATTCGAGCTTCTTCCACTGCTCCAGGATGTCGGACGGCGTATCCTTCACACCATCATAGAAGCCGGGGATGGTGATGCGGTTGTCGTCGTCGAACAGGCCGCCCAGAATTTTCGTGAGCACCCGGATCGGGTTCATCGCGGTGCCGCCGAACACGCCGGAATGCAAATCGCGATTGGCCGCGGTGATCTTCAGCTCTTCATAGAGCAAGCCACGCAGCGAGGTCGTGATCGCCGGCGTGTTGCTGTCCCACATGCTGGTGTCGCAGACCAGCACGTAGTCTGCCTTGAACTCGTGCTTGTTCGCCTCGATGAAGGGCACGAAATTCTTCGAGCCGACCTCCTCCTCGCCCTCGATCAGGAAGGTGACGTCGACCGGCAGCGAGCCCGTCACCTTCTTCCAGGCGCGGCAGGCCTCGACGAAGGTCATCACCTGCCCCTTGTCGTCCTCGGCGCCGCGCGCAACGATGATCTTGCGGCCGTCGGCATGATCCGCCACAACGGGCTCGAACGGCGGACGGTGCCAGAGAGCCAGCGGGTCGACCGGCTGCACGTCGTAATGGCCGTAGAACAGCACGTGCGGCCGTCCGCCCGCTCCGGTCCTGCCGACGACGGCGGGATGGCCCGCGGTCGGCCTCACCTCGGTCGCGACACCGAAGCTGGCGATGTCCCTGGCGAGATGCTCGGCCGCAGCCTTGCAATCATCCGCAAAAGCCGGATCGGCCGAGATCGACTTGATCCGCAACAACGAGAACAGGCGCTCCAGGCTGTTGTCGAAATCCTTGTCGATGTGGTCGAGCACGGATTGAAGCTGCGTGTTTGACATTGTCGTGTTCCTGATTGCGGGGGTCTCAAGATGTCTGCGCTTTTAACGCCGGCGCGGCCTTGGGGCCAGCCGCAACCGGCGGATGCCGGATGTGCCAGGCGAGACACCCTGCGAGGACGGCCGTCGCAGCGAGGTTGTTGCCACAGGCCTGGATGACCTTGGGAAACCACGGCAGCGACAGCAGCATGAGGACGCCGGCGGCCCCCAAAGCAAGCCAGGTTCCCACGCGCACATGCGCCCGCGCGTCGAATGCGGCGCGATGGATCAATACCGTGATCGGGAAGAACAGCCACATGAAGTAGTATTGCCGGGCCAGAGGCGAGGCCACCGTGATCAGGCAGAACAGAATGCCGAGTTCCTCGGCATCCGAGCGCGCCGTTCGCCGCGCCTGCCCTGGCATGATCGCGATGAAGCCGAGCCCGAGCAACGCCGAAACCGCAAGCACGATCCAGTTCGCCGTCCTGTAGTCGACCTCGACCACATTGATCGTGCGCGGCGGTTTGCTGGGATCGTCCTGATTGTAGTTGATCGGCCGGACCAGGCGATGCGTGACGGCGATGAGGGACTGGTTGACCCACGACCAGTTCTGTTCGTCACGCTGGCCAAAGCCTTTCTCCGAGTTCGTCCCGACCATGCCCTGGTACCAGGTCGCAAGTTCGGCCGCGTTGCGCTCGAAGCCACGGATCGGCGCCGGCACGAAATAGAGAAGAATGCCGATGAAGGCGATGGTGCTGACAAGGGCGGCCCACTTCCGCCGCCAGAGCAGATAGGGCAGCACAGCGATCGGAAACACCTTGATGGCGGCGGCGAGCGCGAACAAGAAGCCGGCGAGCCACGCCCGCTGGTGCCGCAGACTCCAGAAGCCATAGAGCATCATCGCGAGCAGGACGAGATTCGGCTGGCCCAGATCGAACATGTCGAACACGAAGGCCACCGTGACCAGGACCGGCAGCGCCTCCAGCCAGCGGCCAGGCTTGCGGTCCGAGCCTGTCATGACTTGGGAGAACGTCCCGGTGTACCACCACGCCACAGCATTCAAGATCGACAGGACGACATAGAGCGGAATCTTGCCGAACCAGGTCGGGATCGCCAGCAGGATCGCAGGCAGGGGCGGATAGATGAAGTCGAAATAGTCGCGGGCCATAGCAGGATAGAGCGGCCCACCTTGCAAGACCTGCTGTCCGGCCCAGTACCAGAGCAAGTAGTCCTTGGTCTTGCCGTGGCCGAAAATCTCGGGGACCAGCACGTCGGCCGTCAGCACCACGCAGCAGAACAGAAAAAGCAGATCCAGCGGCGCACGCAGCGACAGACGTCTCGGCGCATCAGGCTTGGCTAAGGGGGCGGGCGGGGTCACGG
>NZ_RQIT01000013.1 GCF_003837805.1 Bradyrhizobium sp. RP6
GCCGACGGGCAATGGCAGGTGCGCTTCTTCAACGTGCCGATCGGCATCATCGACCAGAAAACATCGACGCTGCGGCGCTGCGCTAGCGCAGCGCCGCAGCAGACCGAACCATGAACGACTGTTACCTATCCATCCGGTCTGTTTTGTTACCCATCCATCCGCTGGACAGCGAAGCGCCGGATGAGGGGTTTCTATCCGCAAAGTAAAATCGCGAGTGATGTGCTTGCGGAGGCAAACCCTCACCCGTCTCGCCGCTTCGCGGCGAGCCACCCTCTCCCGCAAGGGAGGAAGACAGAGCTACCACATCGTCGCAGCCGCGCGTTCGGGCCAGATGCGGTCGTACTCCGCGCCGCCGACCTTGTTCTTGCTCATCTCGGCGAGGATCTCGCCGGGCGTCGGCAGCGTTTTCGGATCGACGCGCTTGTCGGGATTCCAGAGGTCGGAACGGACGATGGCGCGGGCACACTGGAAGTAGATTTCATCGACGTTCATCACCATGACGCTGCGCGGCGCCTTGCCTTCGACCTTGAACGAGGCCAGCAGCTCCGGATCGATCGACAGATAGGCGCGGCCGTTGGCACGGACCGCGTTGCCGGAGCCGGGGATCAGGAACATCAGCGACACCCTGGGATCGCGCACGATGTTGCGCAGCGAATCGACCCGGTTGTTGCCGCGGCGGTCCGGCAGCATCAGCGTCTTGGAATCGTGGATGCGGACGAAGCCGGGCAGATCGCCGCGTGGCGAGCAATCGATGCCTTCGGGCCCGATGGTGGCAAGCGCGGCAAACGGCGCCTTCTCGATGAAGATGCGGTAGAGCGGGGTGACGTGGTCGGCGACTTTCACGGTCGAGGCGTCATTGGTGGCGCCGTAGATGGCTTCCAGCTGTTCGACCGTTTCGATCACCGACATTCCACTTTCTCCTCGTTGCATCGGCAGCTATTCGTGCCAGCCTTCATTCCTGATCACGCGGACGAGCTGGCGGCCGTGATAGTCCGCGCTGCCGGCGTTGAGGATGGTGACGTCGGCCCGCGCCGATGCGTCGTCGACGCTGCGCGACAGCCGCTCGGCGATATTGCCGTCGCTGTGTCGTGCCCGCGCGGCAAGCCGCTGCGCCAGTACATCGGGTGGCGCCGTGATCGCGACCACCACGACGTTTACATAAGCTCGGCGCAGCGTGCCGATCACCGTACGCGAGACGTTGGCAACCACGGCCCGGCCGGCGCGGATGTCGTCGTTGATCTCGAGCGGCAGGGCATAGGAATGCCCGTGCGCCTCCCAATGCACGGCAAAATCGCCGTGCTCCCGCACGCGGCGGAATTCTTCCTGGCTTATCGCAATGTTGTCCTCGTCGGCGGAGGACTCACGCGTCACGACGCGGCGCGGGAAGATGATGTCGGGATCGTCGGCGCAGGCCGCTTGCGCCAGCCGCAGCAAAGTATCCTTGCCGGCGCCGCTGGGGCCGACCACGAGCACAAGCCGCCCGGGGCCGATGGCACCCGCCTCGTCCTGCGCCGTGGTCACGGTCTCGCTCATGCGACGCGGTTCCCTTCGCGCCAGACGCTGCGGACGACGGGAACGTTGCCGGCCACGTGCACGCGGATCAGGTCGGCGCGCTTTCCGGTCGCAATCTCTCCGCGGTCGGTGAGGCCGACCGCCTCGGCAGGCGCTTTCGTCACGGTGCGAACCGCGGCCGGCAGGCTGATCGCGGGCACATGCTCCGGCAGCTGCAGCGCGCCCATCAAAAGGCTCGAGGGGATGTAGTCCGACGACAGAATGTCGAGCAGGCCTTCGCGGGCGAGATCGACCGCGGCGATGTTGCCGGAGTGCGAGCCGCCGCGCACGACGTTGGGCGCGCCCATCAGGATGTCGATGCCGGCCTGGTGCAGGCCGCGCGCGGCCTCCAGCGTGGTCGGGAATTCCGCCACCGAAACGCGGTCACGCACCGCGTCCGCGACGTTCTCCTCGGTGGTGTCGTCGTGGCTCGCCAGAGGGATCCTGTATTGATGCGCCAGCGCCACGATCTCGCGCATGTTGTGCGCCGCATATTGCTTCTGATACTCGAAGCGCTTTGCGAACAGCTTGTCGAGCTCGGCATCGGTCTTGCCGCCGCCCTTGCCGCGATAATAATCGCGCAGCTTGACCTCATCGCGAAACTGGCGCTGTCCCGGCGTGTGATCCATCAGGGACATCAGCTTGACGTCGGGACGGTCGATCAGCTCCTTGGCCTCCTCGACCACGCTCGGCATCGGGATCTCGCAGCGCAGGTGCAGGAAATGGTCGGCGCGCAGTAGGCTGGCCTCGCGCGCGGTCGTGATCGCGGCAGCGAGCACGCCGGCGCGGCCATCGACTTCCTCGGCGCCGTCCTCGCGCCAGACCCGGAGCGAATCGAAAACCGTGGTGATGCCCGAGGTCGCGAGCTGGCTGTCATAGGAGATGACGGCCGCGACCGGATTCCAGAACACCTTCGGCCGCGGCACGTAATGCGCTTCGAGGTGGTCGGTGTGGAGCTCGATCAGGCCGGGCATGATCAGGTCGCCCCCTGCGTCCTCGGCACCCGCAGGCGCCCTGCCCTCGCCGATCTCGGCGATGCGTCCGTCGGCAAGAGCGAGCCAGCCCTGCTCGATCACCTGGTCAGCCAGCACGATCCTGGCATTGGCGATCACTGTTATCTTCGGCTTGGCGTTCATTTCCCTCTTCCTTCAGGCCGCGGCGGCAAAGCTGGTGACGTCGACGATGCGGTCCGCAATCAGATGACGGATTTCGTCGTCATGGACAATGGCGACCATGGCGACGCCCTGGCGCTTCTTTTCGGCGACCAGCTCGACCACGACGGCGCGATTGGCAGCGTCGAGCGAGGCAGTCGGCTCGTCCAGCAGCAGGACCGGCAGATCCGAGATGAAGCCGCGCGCGATGTTGACGCGCTGCTGCTCGCCGCCGGAGAAGGTCGCGGGCGGAAGCTGCCAGAGCCGTTCGGGGATGCTGAGGCGATGCAGCAGCGCGCCCGCCCGATGCTGCGCATCAGGTCTGGCCAGGCCGTTGACGATCAACGGCTCGGCGACGACGTCGATGGTCGCAACGCGCGGCACAGCCCGCAAAAACTGGCTGACATAGCCGATCGTGGAGCGGCGGATGTTGAGCACCTGCCGCGGCTCGGCGGTGGCGAGATCGACCACCGTGCCGCGATGGCGGATGCCGATGCGGCCGCTATCGCAACGGTAGTTGCCGAAGATCATCTTCAGGATCGACGATTTGCCGGCGCCTGACGGCCCCGACAGCACGACGCACTCGCCGGGATTGACGTGGAAGGTCACGCCGCGCACCACCGGCAGCTCGATGCCGCCCTGCAGGTGCATCGTAAAGGTCTTCCGGGCATCGGCAACGTCGATCATGGCGGTCATCGAAAAGCTCATGGCGGGAGAATCGAGGAGACGAGGAGTTGGGTATAGGGCTCGCGGGGATCGTCGAGCACCTGGTCGGTGAGGCCGGTCTCGATGACGCGGCCGCCCTTCATCACCATCACGCGATGCGACAGGAGGCGCGCGACCGCGAGATCGTGGGTGACGATGATGACGGCGAGATGCAGCTCGGCGACGAGGCTGCGCACGAGATCGAGCAGGCGCGCCTGCACCGACACGTCGAGGCCGCCGGTCGGCTCGTCCATGAACACCAGCCGCGGCTCGGTGACGAGGTTGCGGGCGATCTGAAGACGCTGCCGCATGCCGCCGGAATAGGTCCGCGGAGCATCGTCGATGCGCGCGACATCGATCTCGACGCGGGTGAGCCAGTCCGACGCGGTCTCGCGGATGCGGCCGTAGTGATTCCAGCCCACGGCCATCAGCCGCTCGCCGACATTGGCACCCGCCGAGACCGCCATGCGCAGGCCCTGCGCGGGGTCCTGATGCACAAAACCCCAATCGGTGCGGAACAGGAAGCGCCGCTCGGCTTCACCGAGCGTCGTGAGATCACGCGTGACGCCGTCGCGCATCCGGTAGGACACATGGCCGGCGCTCGGTGCGAGCTGGCCCGACAGCATCTGCAGAAGCGTCGACTTGCCCGAGCCTGATTCGCCGACGATCGCCAGCACCTCGCCGGGATAGAGCGCGAAGGAGACGTCGCGGCAGGCGGCGATGCGGCCGAACGACTTGCTGAGAGACTGCGCGACCAGCAGCGGCTGGTCGCTTCCGAGCGTATCGAGATCAGCCAAGTCTTGATCAACCATGTGAGCCCGCCTTCTCCCTGTATGGCGCGGCGCTGAGGCTGCCGTAATGGCCGGCGGCCTGGCGGCCCTCGCAATAATCGGTGTCCGAGCAGACGAACATCCGCCCGCCCTTGTCGTCGGTGACGATCTCGTCGAGATAGGAATTTTCCGCCCCGCAGAGCGCGCAAGGCGCGTTGAACCGGTACGGCTCGAACGGGTGATCCTCGAAATCGAGCGAGACCACCTGCGTATAGGGCGGGATCGCGTAGATGCGCTTCTCGCGGCCGGCGCCGAACAATTGCAGCGCGGGGCAATTGTCCATCTTGGGATTGTCGAATTTCGGCGTCGGCGACGGATCCATCACGTAGCGCGCGTTCACCCTCACTGGATAGGCGTAGGCGGTCGCGATATGGCCGAAGCGCGCGATGTCCTCGTAGAGCTTCACATGCATCAGGCCGTATTCGGCTAGCGCGTGCATGCGCCGCGTCTCGGTCTCGCGCGGCTCGAGGAAACGCAACGGCTCGGGGATCGGCACCTGATAAACCAGCACCTGGTTTTCATTCAGCGCCCTCTCCGGGATGCGGTGACGGGTCTGGATCACCGTCGCCTCCGCCGTTGCGGTCGTCGTCGCAACGCCCGCTGTCTTGGCGAAGAACTTTCGGATCGAGATCGCGTTGGTCGTGTCGTCGGAGCCCTGGTCGATCACCTTGAGCACGTCCTGGGGACCGAGGATTGCGGCGGTGACCTGCACGCCGCCGGTGCCCCAGCCATACGGCATCGGCATTTCGCGGCTGGCGAACGGCACCTGGTAGCCGGGAATGGCGATGGCTTTCAGGATCGCGCGGCGGATCATCCGCTTGGTCTGCTCGTCGAGATAGGCGAAGTTGTAGGCGGGCGCGTTCATTCCGCGGCCTCCTTCATGGCATCAGACGCATTGGCATCGGCGAACTCCTGCCGCAGCTTGCGCAGCAGGCCGAGTTCGGACTGGAAGTCGACATAGTGCGGCAGCTTCAGGTGCTCGACGAAACCGGTCGCCTGGACGTTGTCCGAATGCGACATCACGAACTCCTCGTCCTGCGCCGGTGCCAGCGCCTCCTCGCCGAGCTCGCGGGCGCGCAATGCGCGATCGACCAGGGCCATCGACATGGTCTTGCGCTCGCTCTGGCCGAAGGCAAGGCCGTAGCCGCGGGTGAAGCACGGGGCTTCCGTGGCAGACCCCTTGAACTGGTTGACCATCTGGCACTCGGTCAGCTCGATCGAACCGAGCGGCACGGCGAAGCCGGCGTCTTCGGCGAAGAACTCCACCTCGACCTCGCCGAAGCGGATCTCGCCGGCGAAGGGATGATTGCGGCCATAACCGCGCTGGGTGGAATAGCCCATCGCCAGCAAAAATCCTTCGTCGCCCCGCGCGAGGTTCTGCAGGCGCAAATCGCGATCCGCCGGAAAGTTCAGCGGCTCGCGAGTGAGATCGCCGACGCTGGCGCCATCCTCGGCTTGCGGCGAGGATTCGATCAGCCCGTCGCGGCCGAGAATGTCGGTCACGCGCGGCGTTGGGGCAGTGGACGCTTCAGCCGTCGCTGGGGCGTCGGGAACGAAGCCTTCGGCGAGCGAGGGGTCGAGCAGGCGATGGGTATAGTCGAAGGTCGGCCCGAGGATCTGCCCGCCTGGAATATCCTTGAAGGTCGAGGACACGCGCCGCTGCACCCGCATGGCGCCGGTGTCGACCGGTTCGCTGGCGCCGAAACGCGGCAGCGTGGCGCGGAAGGCACGGACCAGGAAGATCGCCTCGATCAGATCCCCGCGCGCCTGCTTGATCGCCAGCGCCGCGAGCTCGCGGTCATAGAGCGAGCCTTCGCTCATGACGCGATCGACGGCAAGGCCCAGCTGCTCCGAGATCTGATCCAGCGAAATCTCCGCAACGCTCTGGTCGCCGCGCCGCTTATGCGCGAGCAGGCGATGGGCGTTCTCGATGGCGCGCTCGCCACCTTTGACTGCGACATACATGCTTTCAGCTTCCCTTGCTCACGACGCGCGTGGTGCGGGGAATCGCGACCACGGCGTCATCGGCGACCAGCACCACATCGATGCCGCGCGGAAACAGCGCTTCGTTGATCTGCAGGCGCTCGAACAGGTCGAAAGGCTTGATCGACGCTTTCAGCGTCGCGACCCCGTCGATCCCGGGGCCGCGCAGCTCGAAGCCGCGCCCGGAGGTGAAGCTGTCGATCTGGACGATCACAGTGGTCGAGCGGTCCGGATACTCGCCGGTGCCGAGCGCGAAGGACTCGAACGAAGGCAGGGCGCCACCGTCGCCGACGAGCGCGAACGAGGCGACCGACGAATCCTGCACCACCGGCGCGCCGGTGTGGAACTTGAGCCACTTCGTCACGTCGGCACTCTCCGCCATCCGCGCATCGAGCCAGAGCGGCGTGTCGTGGTCGAACAGCGTCAGCGCGATAGCGGCGGTGCCGCGCATCATCGTATCAGGCGCTCCCGCCATCGGCACGATGCGCTGGACAGATCCCGGCCGCGCCATCGCGTCCATGACCGAGCGAAAGGTCGATTGCGCCGACAGCACCTTGTCGGCAAAACCCGGCGGCAGTTCCGCAATAGTGGTCATGATCTCAGCCCTCACCGCGCACCATGGTGTAGAAATCAACCTTCGTCGCGGCGGTCTCCGCCGCCGCCTGCTGGCGCCGAATCATAAGCTGCTCTCGCAAGGGCGCGATGACACCCCGCTCCACCGCGCCGCCGTGATCACGGGACTGCATCAGCGCATCGCACAGCGCGATCAGCCGCGCCTTGTCACCGTCGCGGCCGAGCGTGTAGCCGAACCCGACCTCACCGCTTGCAAGCCGTACCGCGGCGCGCGAGACCGTGGCTTCGCCGAGATTGAACGGTGCGCCATCGCCGCCGACCCGGCCGCGCAGCATGACGAGGCCGTTCTCCGGCGTGCGCAAATCCTGATGGTCCGGGAGGGACAAGTTGCGGAGGCGAGCGGCGATCTCGCCCGCCTCCGCGTGCGCCAGCACCGCCATTGCGGCCTTGCGCTGGGCTTGCTGGTTGTTGTGCTGCGTCACCTGGTCCACCGAACTTTCTATAGAATTGCCGCATCGAAGTTGTCTATGTTAATAGACAACTTCATACCGACGCGCCATGACTGTTTCGTGACAATGATGTGATTTCTGGAGTAGGTTTCCCGCGACATGAGCATGCAGGACACAGCCTCCTCGGGCGTCGCGCTATGGCGCCTCGTAGCCGACGGCATCGAGCGCGGCATCGCCGACGGCCGCTTTGCGGCCGGCGACAAGCTGCCGGGCGAGATGGAGATCGCCGGAACCTACCGCGTCAACCGCCACACCGTGCGGCGCGCGCTGGCAGCCCTTGCCGAGCGCGGCCTGGTGCGGGCCGAGCGCGGCAGCGGAACCTATGTCGAGGCGCAGAAGCTCGCCTATCCGCTGCGCTCGCGCACGCGTTTTTCCGAGATCGTCGGTGCCGGCGGCCGCGAACCGAATGGACGGCTGATCGAGGCGACCGACGATATCGCGACGCGCGAGCTCGCACGGGAGCTGGGACTGAAGACCGGCGCGCCCCTGGTGCGGATCGAAGCGATCCGCCTCGCCGACCGCACGCCGATCTGTGTATCCACGACATGGGTTTCAGCGGACCTGTTCCCGGATGCGGGCGCCGTGTTCGCGGCAACGCGCTCGATGACGAAACTGCTGGAGCATTTTGGCGTGCGCGACTATCGCCGCGGCGCGACCCGAATCACCGCCGGCATCGTCGACGCCACCGACGCCGCACGGCTCGATCTGGCGCTGGGGCGACCGATCCTGGTGGTGGACGCCACCGACCACGATCTCACGGGCAAGCCGCTGGTGACGAAGCATTCGCGCTTTGCCGCAGAGCGGGTGGAGTTTCTGGTGGAGAACGGGTGAGATGCCTGCTCTCGCTCTCCCGTTCTCATGCAGGGCTATCGCCTATGAGTTCGTTCTTGGCAGGGGCCTGAGCGAGCGCCTCGTCCTTCGAGACGACCGCTTTGCGGTCTCCTCTCCATGAACCACCTGTCAGACGTCGTCTGAGGTGGTTCATGGAGAGGGCCCGCCAAAGGCGGGCGTCGCGAAGGATGGCCGCAGGCAAAAGCTCTCAAATGCGATCTCCCGCGTTTCTTGCGAAGGACCTACGCCACAGCCCGCCTGCCAATGATCGCAAAGCGCAGCTTGCCCGAGATGAAATCGATGGCGGCGACTGCGACCAGGATCATCAGGATCAGGAACGAGACCTTCTGCCATTCCAGCACGCGAATCTGCTCGGCGAGCTGGAGCCCGATGCCGCCGGCGCCGACGATGCCGATAATGGTGGCCGAACGGGTGTTTGATTCGATGAAATAGAGCACCTGGCCGGCGATCACGGGCAGCACCTGCGGCAACAGGCCGAAGCGGATCTCGTGCAGCGCGCTGCCGCCGGAGGCGCGGATGCCCTCGACCTGCTTCTGGTCGGCGCCCTCGATCGCCTCCGAGAACAGCTTTCCGAAGGCGCCGAAATCCGACACGGCGATGGCGAGCACGCCGGCGAACGGGCCGAGCCCGACCACGTTGATCCACACCAGCGCCCAGATCAGCGTATCGACGCCGCGAATCGAATCCAGGAAACGACGAACGGGAAAGCGCAGGATGTTCGACGGCACGATGTTGCGCGCCGCGAGCAGGCTGACCGGCAGCGCGAACACTGCCGCCAGCGTCGTGCCGAGCAGCGCGATCGACAGCGTCTCGCCGAGCGCCTTCAGATAGATCGGCAGCGACGAGCCGGGATCGGGCGGGATCATCATCAATGTGATCCAGCCGAGCTGGCTGAGGCCGGCGAAGAACCGCGAGGGCGAGAAGTCGAGATCGACTAGGCCGTAGATGAGGATCGCGAACGCCGCGGCGATCATCGCGGGCGTCGCGAGCCGCGACGAGGCCGGCCGGTTGAATACATCGGGATAGCGCGCACGCATCTGCGCGGCATCGACCTCCTGCGGCTTCGTCACGTCCGCGCCTCCTTGCCGAACAGGTGGCCGCGCAGCCAGCCGGTGGCGATGTCGATGATGAATACGGCAATGATGATGGTGAGCAGGATCGCGCTGACGTCCGAATAGTAGAACTTGCGGATGGCGACGACGAGCTCCTGGCCGATGCCTCCGGCGCCGACAAAGCCCATCACGGAGGCCTCACGGACGTTGATCTCGAAACGCAGCAGCGCGTAGCTGGCATAGCCCGCCGTCACCTGCGGCACCACGGCAAATCGCATGCAGGACAGCCAGCTCGCGCCGGTCGAGCGGATGCCCTCGACCGGCTTCATGTCGGCGTTCTCCACGATCTCCGAGAACAGCTTTCCGAGCGCGCCGGTGGAGTGGATCGCGATCGCCAGCACGCCCGCCATCGGACCGAGCCCGAAGGCGATGACGAAGACCAGTGCGAACACAATCCCGGGCACCGTGCGGGCGAACTCGAGCAGCCGCCGCACGACGAAGCGCAGCCAGGGCGCAGGCGAGGTATTTTCAGCCGCGAAGAAGTTCAGACAGAAGGCGAGAGCCGCGCCGATCAGCGTGCCGACGTAGGAGATCAGCAGCGTCTCGCCGAGCATCTTCAGCCATTTGCGCCAGCCCCAGAACCACTCGCCGATATCGGTCCAGACCCGCTGGCCGCTGTCGAGCGTGAGGATGCGGTCGAAATAGCTGAGGAAGTTGCCGAAATAGGTGAACAGCGTGCGCAAATTCACTTCGGCACCGATCGCGGCGAGAACCAGCGCGGCGGCAAAGATCGCTGCTCCCAATAGGAGGCGGAGCCGTCGCCGCGAAACCGCCTGGCGATAGGCGGCATTCAGCGCGGCGAGCTGCTGCTCGGGGAGGATCGAAACCGCTGTCGTCATCTGTCGAAACAGGTCCCGTCAAAGAAAGAGCCGGGTCCTACGGACCCGGCTCAGGTGCATCGTCCCGAAGACTCAGGACGCCTTCTTTTTACGCAGTGCGTCGACGAACTTGATCAGCTCGATCGTGCCATCCCAGTCCTTGGTGGTGGCGGGATGAAAACCCTTCTTCTGGCCATCCTGGAGGCGGTCGAAGGCCGCCTTGTCCTTGGCCGGCGCGTCGAAGAATGCCTTCGCGATCGCCGCCTTCGCGTCTTCCGGCAGGTCGGAGTTATAGGCGTAGGGACCGTTGATGATCGGCGCCGACTTGTGGATGATGCGGAAATCGTCCTTCTTCATCGCCGAACCATCGGCGTTCTTGAGCATGCCCTTGGTGAGCATCTGCGCCAGCGTCGAATCGTCGTCGCTGGTCCACTGGTTGGCGGCGACGTCGACGGTGCCCTGCGCCAGCGCCAGCACCGCGTTCTCATGGCTGCCGGTGAAGACGACCTTGCTGAAATAGGTGTCGGCATCGTGGATGCCCATCTTGTCGAGCTCGAAGCGCGGCACGTTGTTGCCGGAGGTCGAATTCGGGTCGACGAGGCCGAGGTTCTTGCCCTTGAGGTCGTCGATCTTCTTGTAGGGACTACTCGCCTTGACGAAGAAGACCGAGTAGTAGCCGGTCGAGCCGTCGGCGTTGATGTCGTTGGCGAAGGCGTCGGTCTTGACGCCGGTCAGGCGGGCGCGGGCGAACGAGGCCGAGCCGTAGCTCGCGATGTGGATGTTGCCGGCGCGCTGGCCCTCGATCACAGCGGCGTAGTCGTTGGCGATGCGCAGCGTGACCTTCACGCCGAGCTCCTTGGAGAGATAGCTCATGAACGGCGCCCAGCGCTCGGTGACGCCCGAGGCGTTCTCGGCCGGAATGACCGCGAAGGTCAGCTCGGGATACTTGGTTCTCCAATCGTCCGCGGAAGCGGAGGCGGTGAACGCGAGCGCGGCGGCGCCGGCAAGGACTAATCTGCGAGTGATCATGATACCCTCTTCATCGGTTGGTCATCGGTTGGGTCGGTTGACGCAAGAACCTGCAACTCAAAAGATGCGCCGCGGCTCAGGCCGCAGCGGCCGTTCCGAGCGCCGGGACGCCGGCGGACGCCGGCACAGGCATGCCGCCCATGACCTCGTTGGCTTCGAGATCGTAGAGCTCGCGCGCGACCTGATCGGTCAGCATCGACGGCGCGCCGTCGAACACCACGCGGCCCGCGGACATGCCGATCAGGCGGTCGCAGTAACTGCGGGCGAGATCGAGCGAATGCAGATTGCAGAGCACGGTGATGCCGAAATGCTTGTTGATGCGCAAAAGCGCATCCATCACGACCTTGGTGTTGCGTGGGTCGAGTGAGGCAATCGGCTCGTCGGCCAGGATGATATCGGGCTGCTGCACGAGGGCGCGGGCGATCGCCACGCGCTGCTGCTGACCGCCGGAGAGCTGGTCGGCGCGCTGGGCGGCGAGCGACGCGATATCGAACTGCTCCAGTGCGGACATCGCCAGCGCCTTGTCCTGCTCCGGCCAGATTTGCGACAGCGAGCGCCAGGCCGGCATCGTCGCGAGCCGTCCCATCAGGACGTTGGTGAGGACATCGAGCCGGCCGACCAGATTGAACTGCTGGAAGATCATTGCCGACCGCGCCCGCCATTGGCGCAGATCCTTGCCGCGCAATGCGGTGACGTCGACGCCGTCGAACAGGATGCGTCCCTCAGTCGGCGTCACCAAGCGGTTGATGCTCCGCAGCAACGTCGACTTGCCGGCACCGGATCGCCCGATCACACCGACGAAGCCGCCCGGGGAAACCTCAAACGAAGCGTCGTCCACTGCGGCTTTTGCGCCGAAGCGACACGTCAGACCATCGACCACCAGCATGCGGGGCTCCAGATTAACTGGAGCCAATCGCTAACGTCCATGCTTAACACTTGTGTGACACGGCCGTTGCAGCGCAGCGATCCTGCACACGTCATCCCCTGTCATCGCCACGTCATGACATCGTCATGAATCCGCTCGAAGAGGAACGCCCGCCCCTCGCACCTCGGATACAACATGGCCGCCAAAGCCCTATCGGTTCAGCCGACCATCGCCCCCTCGGCCAATTTGCATGAGACCCGGCTCGGCGCCTATACCGAGGTTGGCGCGCGCACGATCCTGCATGAAGTGGCGATGGGCGATTACTCCTATGTCGTCAACGATTCGCAGATCACCTACACCACTATCGGAAAGTTCTGCTCGATCGCGGCGATGACGCGCATCAATCCCGGCAACCATCCGATGCACCGCGCGACGCAGGCGCACTTCACCTACCGCTCCAGCGCCTATTTCGACGGTGAGAGCGACGATGCCGAGTTCTTCGACTGGCGACGCCAACATCACATCCATATCGGTCACGATGTCTGGATCGGCCATGGCGCGATCGTGTTGCCGGGTCGAAACGTCGGCACCGGCGCGGTGATCGCAGCCGGTGCCATCGTCACCAAGGACGTGCCGGCCTACACCATTGTCGCCGGCAATCCGGCCCGTATCGTGCGGCGGCGGTTCTCGGAGGAGATCGCCGGACGGCTCGCGAAGCTCGCCTGGTGGGACTGGGATCACGACAAATTGCGCGCGGCGCTGCCCGATTTCCGCAATCTCGGGATTGAAGATTTTCTTTCGACATACGAAGCACGGGCGAGCTCTCTCGCCAACTCTCCTGCCAGCAAACGAAGCGCGATCGCGTGACAGACATATTCCTCGAAGGCGGCCGCGCCCTGATCGGCGTCGAGTTCGTCGAAACCTCACTTCTCGTGTCCGGAACAGACATTGCACAGGTCGATGCTTCTCGCAGTCGTGCCCGGCTGGCGATCGATGCCCGCGACCTGTTGGTGCTGCCCGGCATCGTCGATCTGCATGGCGATGCCTTCGAGCGGCAGATGATGCCCCGCGCCGGCGTCGATTTTCCGATCGACGTCGCGCTCGCCGACAGCGACCGCCAGGCGATCGGCAACGGCATCACCACGGTCTTTCACGCAACGACCTGCTCCTGGGAGCCGGGCCTGCGCAGCGCCGACAATGCGCGCGGTCTGATGGAGGCGATCGAGCGGCAGCGTCCGCAATTCGCCGCCGACACCCGCTTCCATCTGCGGCACGAGACCTACCATCTCGACGCCGAGGCCGAGATCGCCCAGTGGCTCGCCGAAGGCCGCGTCGACCTGTTCGCCTTCAACGACCACATGGACGGCACCGTCGCCGACATGGCCAAGCCGCGCAAGCGCAACCGCATGGTGGAACGCACTGGCCTTTCGAGCGAGGAATTCGACCGGCTGGTCGAGCGTGTGGTTTCGCGCGCCGACGAGGTGCCCACCTCGGTGTCGCGCCTCGCCGCTTCTGCCCGCGCGGCGGGCGTGCGGATGCTCTCGCACGATGACGCAACGCCGGCGATGCGCCGGGAGTATCGCGAACGGGGAGCTGACATCGCGGAGTTTCCGATCAACGAGGAGACGGCGCGGGCTGCCGCAGAAGCCGGCGATGCCATCGTCTACGGCGCGCCGAACGTCGTGCGCGGCGGCAGTCATACCGGCTGGACCAGGGCCTCCGACATGATCGCCAAGGGGCTCTGCTCGGTGCTGGCTTCGGACTATTATTATCCAGCACAGCTGCTCGCCGCGTTCCGTCTCGCCGCCGATGGCGTGGTGCCGCTGGCACGGGCCTGGGACTTGGTCTCTGCCGGCCCGGCGCGCGCGACCGGCCTTGCCGATCGCGGCATTCTCGCGGAAGGACGCCGCGCCGACATTCTCCTCGTCGACGACAGCGCGAGGCTGCGGCCGCGGCTGATCGCGGTGATCTCAGGCGGCAAGCTCGTCCATCTCACCGATGCAACGCGGCTGCTCACTGCTGTGGCAGCGCCGCGCGAAGCTGTCGCGGCAGCGTGAATCGGCTATGCTGAGCCGATGACAGGTTTTCCCCGCTACGCGATCTATTTTGCCGCTGGCAGCAACAGCGCCCTCTCCCGCTTCGGCGCCGAGCTGCTCGGCTATGACGCCCACACCGGCGACGAGGTTTCGTTTCCGCAAGAGGCGTTGCGCGTCGCGCCGGACTGGCGCGACATCACCGCCGATCCTCGCAAATACGGCTTTCACGCCACGCTGAAGGCACCGATGGCGCTGGTATCAGGCAGGATCGAGGCCGAGCTCATGGCGGCCTGCGCGATGTTCGCCGGCCAATCGCGGACAATTCCAGTGATCCGCCCTGTCGTCGATACCATCAGCGGCTTCATTGCCGTCATTCCCGCCGAGCCGGTCGACGCTCTCCAGCAGCTTGCCGCTGATTGCGTCCGTGAATTCGACCCCTTCCGCGCGGCCCTCGCCGCGGAAGATCGCGCGCGGCGCAAGCCCGAAAAACTCACCGAGCGGCAGCGCGATTATCTCGACCGCTGGGGCTACCCTTACGTGATGGAGGAGTTCCGCTTCCACATGACACTGACGGGACGGCTGGATGCAGAGCGCCGCGCGCCGATTCTGGAGATGTTACGGACCAGGTTTGCGTCGCTTCGTCTCGGCACGCTGGCAATCGACCGCCTCGCCCTGTTCAAGCAGGACGAGGCGAAGGTTCGCTTCCGCATCATCGGCGAGTGGGCGTTGACGCGGTAGGCCTCACGGTCAGCTCCCAAGATTGACGGCGAGCGCCACGGCACCGACCAGAACGAGGCTGATCGCCCAGACTGCATCCAGATTGAACCAGCTTCGCGAGACGAACCTCAATCCCAGATAGCGGTAGACCAGCCAGGCCAGACATCCGCCGGCGCTGACCATCGCGACAACATGCACCAGGGACACCAGCACCGCCATCCCGACACTTGCCTTCATCAACTCGCCCGCCGCCTCATGTCCGGCATCGAGTTCGAAGGCCTGGCAGAGCCCAAGATAGATCGGCACGAGCATCAAGGCGGCACCATGGGCAATGGCAACGGCAAACGACCAGAGCACCAATTGCGTCGGAGGAATTCGTGCCAGCGCGCGGGGATGACGCCGCTCGATCAGCCGATAGCCGCCAAAGCCGATGACGAGAAGACTCGCACCGATCTGGATCGGACGCTGCCATTCGGCCAGTACGAGCAGGAAGGCGAACGGCAGCAGCACGAGAAGTGTTGCCAGGAGATGCCCGGCCGCCAGAGCCCACAATGCGCGGAAGAGCGCGAGGGGGCTCTTGTCCATAAGCCCGGCCGAAACGGCGAGCGGCCATCCCATTCCTGGATTGACCCCGTGGTAAAGACCGCTCGCAACAAGCGCGAGCCACAGCCAGCCAAGGGCCGGGCTCGCCTGCGTCCCATCTAGACCGACGGGTAGCAAAAGGAGTCCGTCGAACAATCGCCGCCCTCGAGCCTGATCTGGTGCGCACGATATCCGTCGGGGAAGCTCACGAAATAGTCCTTGTCGAGCTCGAGGCCTCCGTTGCGACCGACATTGGCCATGACCTCCACGCCCGGAACCCCATCGGGATAGAACTGGTCATCCCAGGTGGAATAGAGCGAATTGGTCCAGTACACGCGCCTGCCGTCGCGGCTGATCTCGACCATCTGCGGACCCGCCGCAAATGCTTTGCCGCTCGGATGGGGCGTGCGGCGCGCGATACCGCCGATGTGGACCGAGCCCGCAAGCTTCGGCTTTCTGGGATCACTGACGTCGTACTGGCGCATTTCGCCCGTGCCCCAGCACGAGACATAGAGAAACCGGTCATCCATCGACAGGTCGATGTCGGTCACCAGCGGCGGCACGGCGCCAAATCCCTGGAGCAGCGGCGGGAGCTTCTCCTTTGGCGCAGGCTCGGGCGGGATCGTCGCCGTCTTCTCCGCATGGAATTTCCCGCCTTCTCGCCACCAGGTCCAGATCGATGCTTCGAGATTCGTGGTGTCGACCACGACGCCTACGAAGCCGTACTCGCGAACCGGATCGTGCGCCGGTCGTACCTCCAGCGCCATTTGATGATTGGCGCCGAGGTCGATGGTCTGGACGTTGCGACGTGCGCGAAGATCCCAGAAGTGGAGACGATGGCCATATTTGTTCGACAGCAGATCTTCCGGGACGATCCCATTCTCGAACTGCGGCGGCAACGCCCATTCGCTCGTCACCATGTAGTCGCGCGGCAGATTCCACCAGAAATCATAATGCAGCGCCTGCGGTCCGCGGTCGATTTCCCATCGCCCGAGGACCTCGAAGGTCTCGCAATCCATGATGAAAACGCCGGGGGGGCCATCGGTCCCGTCCTTGCCGCCGCCGCCCAGCGTGCTGACGTAAATGCCGTCCGGCCCGCAATGGATCGTGTGTGGCCGCGAGTAGCCGGTCTTCTTGAAGACTTCCTCCGGCTCGATGATCTTGTGGATCTTGGCTTGGGTCGGATCGGGCTTGGTATCGATGATGTAGATCCGCGACGAGCGCAGCCCGGGAATGATGAGATAGCGCCGCTCGATGAAGGCATGTCCGGCGAGCGGCGACAAGGCGGAGGAGCAGGCATTCCAGCCGAAGTGATGGAACTCGTCGCCCTTGTTGGGCATCGTCACGGTGTGGACGATTTGGCTATAGGTCGGCGATCCCGGCTTGACGTCGATGACCGCGAGAGCATCCGGCTTTGAGAAATCCGGACTGAGCAGCAACGTGTAGGCAAAGTTCTCCGCAGGCGCTTCCATCGCAAGCTTGGGCGATGCGTGAAAGGTGGGATCCGGCCTCATCGTCATGGCACTGCCTCCCTGTTCTGTCGGTTTGCGCCAACCTGACTCGGGATAACGGCATAGTGAAGAGGTATTGCGCGATGTCTTGGACTCTCCGCAGGGCCGGTTGGCGAGCGTACAATATGCCATCGCCGGGCTGCGCGAAACCAGCGGAATCGCGTTAATTCGACGCCGTCAGCCGAAATGGGCAGACCCCGTCATCGCGAGCGAAGCGAAGCAATGACGATGGAGAGACTTACCTCCCCCACCGCAGCGCCAGCGCGTCGCGTTCCTTGGCGAGCTCCAGCAATCCCGCGCGCGTCGCCGGATGCAGCGGCTGTAGCGGATGCCGCACGGCTTCCGACTTGATCACGCCGCCGGCCTGCATCATCACCTTGCAGGCGATCAGGCCGCATTGGCGGTTCTCGTAGTTGATCAGCGGCAGCCAGCGCTCATAGGCGGCCTTCGCTTCCTCGCGCTTGCCGGCGAAATAGGGATCGATGATCTGGCGGATGCCATCGGGATAGCCACCGCCGGTCATGGCGCCGGTGGCGCCGGCATCGAGATCGGCCAGCAGCGTGATCGCCTCCTCCCCGTCCCAGGGGCCTTCGATGTCGCTGCCGCCCGCCTCGATCAGGCTGCGCAGCTTTGCGGCGGCGAAGGGAACCTCGATCTTGAAATAGCGGATGTTGGAGAATTCGCGCGACAGCCGCGCCAGCAGCTCGACCGAGAGCGGCGTGCCGGCCACGGGCGCGTCCTGGATCATGATGGGAATGTCGATAGCGCCCGAGAGCACCTTGAAGAATTCGACGATGCCCTTCTCGGGGACGCGGAAGGTGGCGCCGTGATAGGGCGGCATCACCATCACCATGGCGGCGCCGGCCGCTTCGGCCTGCCTGCTGCGCGCCGCGCACACGGCCGAGCTGAAATGCGTGGTGGTCACGATCACGGGAACCCGGCCGGCCACATGTTCCAGCACCGCATGCATCACCGTCTCGCGCTCGGCGTCGGTGAGCACGAACTGCTCGGAGAAATTGGCGAGGATGCAGAGACCGTGCGAGCCGGCGTCGATCATGAAATCGATGCAGCGGCGCTGGCCTTCGAGGTCGAGCTCGCCGCGCTCGTCGAAGATGGTGGGCGCGACCGGGAACACGCCGCGATAGGGGCGCTGGGCCTTGTGTTGTGGCGCGACCGGCATCGAACTCTCCATCCCTGATATGTCTTGCGTCTGTCTCGGCGCCCGCAGAGCGAGGCGCCACAGATGTACCCGCCATGCGGGGCGACGGCAATGCCCGCGCGACATCGGATGGGGAGACCGATATGAGCTCGGAAGCTGCCACTCCGTCGGGAAGTCGGCTCACGCCACCTTGGTGAAATCCGGCGGCCGGCGCTCGGCGAACGCCGTAAACGCCTCGCGCGCCTCCGCGGTGCGCAGACGCTGCGCGAACTGCTCGCCTTCGGCCTGCATCTGCGCGACCAGCGCCTCGCCGTTCCGCATCAGCCGCTTGGTCGCGACGAGGGCACCGGCCGGCTGGCGGGCGAGACGCTGCGCGAGGGCGAGCGCCTCGGCATCGAGCTTGTCGAGCGGCACCACGCGGTTGGCAAGGCCCCATTCCAGCGCCGACCTGGCCGGCACGGTCTCGCCCAGCGCGAACATCTCATAGGCGCGCGCATAGCCGATTCGCGCCGGCATCAAGAGGCTAGAGGCAGCCTCCGGCACCAGCGCAAGGCTGACGAACGGCGTCGACAATTGCGCGTTGTCGGCGAGCACGACGAGATCGCAATGCAGCAGCATCGTGGTGCCGACGCCGACGGCGCGGCCCTGCACGGCTGCGACCAGCGGCCGGGTGCAGCGCGCCAGCGCCTGGATGAAGCGCACGACGTTGCGGCTGCCTTCGGACTTGCCGGCTGCGACCGCGGCGAATTCGCCGACGTCGTTGCCCGCGGTGAACATGTCGCCGTCGCCGCGGATCAGGACGACGCGAGTGGACGGATCGAACTCGGCGGATTCGATTGCATCCGCCAGCTTGCCGTACATCGCATCGGTCAGCGCGTTCTTCTTGTCGGGACGTGCCAATGTCAGCGTGAGAATTCCGCCGTTGCTCTCGATCCGGACGTGCTCGGTCATTCGTCTGCTCCGTGTTATTCGTCTGAACTTCTTGGAAACTTGTCCTGAATGCTCGTCAGCCAGCGCGCGACGATGTCGATCTCCGCAGCCGTAAATCCTTCCGTCAGCGCCGCGTTGACCTCCGCCGCCGCGGTCTTCGCCTGCGTCAGCGCGGCGCGCCCCTTCGGCGTCAGCCAGATGCGCCAGGCGCGGCCATCCTCGCGATCGGCGCGCCGGTCGATCAACTTAGCGGCTGCGGTGCGGTCGACCAGGCCGGAAATGCCGGCCGGCCCCATATCGAGCGCCGCGCCCGCCTCGCCGATCAGGACGCCGTCCTGCTTGCCGAGGATGAACAGCAGCCCCGCTTGCGCCGGCGTCACCGTGCTCTGCGGCTGCGCCGCCATCCAGCGCTGCAAGCGGCGATGCGCGACGCTCAGCAGGTAGATCAGCCGATGATGCTTCGCGGCGCCCGCATTATTTCGCATGCGAAACATCTAGCCGGACACGAGGCGATTGTCAAACGAGCCGTTTCGTCACGGCGCACAGGTGAAGCTCGACGCCTCCGTCACCGCACCCGCCTTGTAGTGCGGCCAGGCCAGCCGGCGGCACAGCGGCAGCGCGCGCAGCGTCGCGAACGAAGGCGCCTCGGCCTTCTGCTCGCTGACTTCGAGATCGCCGGGCGCCTTGCCCTTCTCGACCCGGTCGACCAGCACGCTCAGCAGGTCGACATTGGCCGGCCCGCCGAAGCCGACATGGTCGCATGCTGCAGGCCGACCCAGTTGATCACCGGCACGCCACGAGCCATGCACACAGCTTCGCTCTGTTTCGCTTCATCGTTTCCACGCGGTTTGTTCTGTTGCGTTCGGAAGTTGGCCGTATTCAATGCAGCCTTCTCCCGTCCGTCGACCGCTGACGCCGGCTTTCGTCAGAACGAGCCCAACGCAGTGCCCAGGGCGATCACCGCCACCAGAGCCAGGAGCGAGGTCACGATGCCCACCATGACGATGTCGAAATAGCTGTCACGATGTGTCAGGCCGCAAATCGCGAGCAGGCTGACCACTGCGCCGTTGTGCGGCAGGATGTCGAGGGTACCCCCACCGATCACCGCCACGCGATGCATCAACGCAAGGTCGATGCCGCTCCGCGCGGCAAGCTCGACGTAGGTCGGGCCGAGGGCGTCGAGGGCGATGGTCATGCCGCCCGATGCCGACCCTGTCAGTGCGGCCAGGATATTGGTCGCGACGGCGAGCGAGACCAGCGGTCCCCCTTCGATCGCCAGCACCCAGTCGCGCACGATCGTGAACGCCGGCAGCGAGGCCACGACGGCGCCGAAGCCGACGAGGCTGGCGACGCTGAACGCAGGCAGGACCGATGCATTGGCCCCGGCGTCCATGGTCCGGCGCAGCGCCGGCAGGCGCGCCCAATTCAGCGCGATGGTCGTGACGATAGCGGCAGCCAGCGCCACCGCGACCGACCACACGCCTGCAACGGCTGCAAGCGTCGTGTCACCAAAGCGTTGCTCCGCGAGATAGCTGACATCGAGCCGCGGCAGCACCACCAGCGACATCACCAGATTGACGGTCACGACGACGACGAGCGGCGCCATGGCGTTCAGCACGGGCGATGGCCGCCCGCTGCGATGACCGTGCTGTAGCTCCGCCGGATCGAACTCACGGGCAGTCGTCGCACGCTCGCGCACGAGCTCGTCGGCAGCGGCCTGCTCGATCGCGCCCTCGGCATCGTCGCCATAGTCTTCTCCAGCGCGGCGCGCCGCAGCCTCAGCACGATGCAGCCACCACAATCCGGTGCCGAGCATGATGAACGAGGCGACGACGCCGAGGCCCGGCGCGGCAACCGGCGTCGTGCCGAAGAACGGCATCGGGATCGCATTCTGGATCGACGGCGTGCCAGGCAGGGCCGACATGGTGAACGTCGACGTTCCCAGCACGATCGCGGCTGGGATCAGACGACGCGGTATCGAAGCGGCACGAATCAGCGAGCGTGCCATGGGAACGATGACGAAAAACGCAACGAACAGGCTGACACCGCCATAGGTGACCAGCGCACCGGCGAGCGCGACCGCCAGGATCACGCGCCGTTCGCCGAGGCGCTCCGCCATGAAGCCGGCGACCGACGTCACCGCGCCACCGTCATCCATCAACTTGCCGAAGACGGCGCCAAGCAGAAAGATCGGGAAGAACTGCGCCAGAAATCCCGCCGCATTCACCATGAACACCTGGGTCAGGTTCGCGAGCAGCGGCTCGCCACCGAACAACGCGGCAATGAGTGCGGCGAACGGCGCGAGCAGCAGGACGCTCCAGCCGCGGAAGGCGAACAGGACCAGCAGACCGAGCCCGACGAGGAGGCCGAGGAGACCCATGCCTCAGCACTCCGACAGCAGGACATCGAGATCGGCGGTCGAACGACGGCCGATCTCCGCGCCGTGCTCGGCGAGGAAGTCGTCCGCAGCCATGCGCCCCTCGGCGCGCAGCATCGAAACAAACTCCCACTCCGCGTTGAGCTTCGAGGAGGCGCCGAACTTCGCCAGCATGTCGCTCTTGATCCGGTGTATCCGCATCTTCGCCCAGCGCGCGCCCTCGCCGCTGCCGGGGTCCGCCGCCTGTCGCAGCAGCGCGATCATGCGCAGTTCCTTCATCAGCGGCGAGTTGAAGGAGATTTCGTTGAGCCGGTTGAGGATTTCCGCAGCCGTCCGCGGTTCCTCCAGCCGCTCAGTCGGATTGATCTGGACGAGAATGGTGTCATGCGCGTCGCTTTCGCGCACCAGCGGCGTGATCGTCGGGTTGCCGGCGAAGCCGCCATCCCAATAGGGCTCGCCGTCGATCTCGATTGCGCGGAACATGGTCGGCAGGCAGGCCGATGCCAGCAGCACATCTGCCGTGATCTCCGCTTTGCGGAAGATACGGCCGCGCCCGGTGCGCACCCGCGTCGCGGTGATGAACAGCTGGATCGGCGAGCGGACGAGGCGTTCGAAATCGATGCTCTTGGCCAGCACCGCGCGCAGCGGATTGTAGCCGGTCGGATTGAGGTCGTAGGGCGACAGCACACGCGACATCAGGTCGGTGAGGATGTAGAAGGGCGACGTATCGAGGGTCCAGCGCCCCATCAAGCGGTCGAGCGGCGAGCGTTGCAGCGGGCTGAAGGCCGCGGCCTTGGAGACACGGCGCCAGTATCGATCGAGCGCCTCGCGCGCGCCCTCGGCGCCGCCGGCCGTCCAGCCGTCCGCCAGAACCGCCGCATTCATCGCGCCTGCGGAGGTTCCGGAGATTGCGGCGATCTCCAGCCATTTCTCTTCCAGAAGACGGTCGAGCACCCCCCAGGAGAAGGCGCCGTGCGAACCGCCGCCCTGAAGCGCGAGATCGATCAGTACGGCGTCCCGTTCCATGGCGGACACTCACGCAACTGAAGCTCAAATTCGACGCGATTTTTGGCCGGGCCGAATTCGGCGACAGTGTGGGAGCAGTTGCTACAAGTTGCAACCGGAACGTGGGGTGGTCTAGAGCTATTTCCGTTCTGATGCGATCGGAACGGAAATGGCTCTAGATTCTGGTTGACGCGTTTTCTTTGTATCCACTTCGCTCGAAAGCGCTTAGTGCTCGAACACCAGCCGCGCGCCGACGGTGCCTTCGAGGGCGCGGATCTGCTGGAGCAGTTCGCCGGAGTCCTGGCCGCCGAGATCGGCGTCGAGCACGACATAGCCGAGGTCGCCGGCGGTCTCCAGATATTGCGCGGCGATGTTGATGTCGCGCTGGAGGAAGACCTCGTTCAGCCGCCGCAGCATGCCCGGCACGTTGCGATGGACATGGCTGAAGCGCGCGCCGGAGGGGCGAAGATGCAATTGCACTTCCGGGAAGTTCACCGCGCCCATGGTCGAGCCGGTGATGAAATAGTCGACCAGCTTGCGCGCGACCTCGCCGCCGATGCGCTCCTGCGCCTCTTCGGTCGAGCCGCCGATATGGGGGGTGAGGATGACGTTCTCGAGGCCCTGAATGGGACTCTTGAAGCGATCGGAATTCGAGGACGGCTCGACCGGAAACACGTCGACGGCCGCGCCGGCAAGGTGACCATCGCGCAGGGCGCCGGCAAGCGCGTCGAGATCGACCACGGTGCCGCGGCTGTTGTTGATCAGGAACGAGCCCGGCTTCATCGCCCGCAGCTGCTTCTCGCCGATCATGCCCGCGGTCTCCGGCGTCTCTGGCACGTGTAGGCTGACGACATCGCTCAGCGCCAGCAGCTCTTCGAGCTTCTCGACCGGCTCGGTGTTGCCGTGGCGAAGCTTGTCGGTACGGTCGAAATAGATCACGCGCATGCCCATGGCTTCGGCCAGGGTCGAGAGCTGCGAGCCGATATTGCCGTAGCCGACAATGCCGAGCGTGCGGCCTCGCACCTCGCGGCTGCCGGTCGCCGATTTGTCCCACCCCCCGGCATGGGCCGACACCGAGCGCGGAAAGATCCGCCGCAGCAGCATCACGATCTCGCCGATCACGAGCTCGGCGACGCTGCGCGTGTTGGAGAACGGCGCGTTGAAGACGGGAATGCCACGCTTGCGCGCCGCCGAAAGATCGACCTGGTTGGTGCCGACGCTGAAGCAGCCGACCGCGAGAAGCTGGTCGGCGGCCCCGAGCACCTCATCGGTGATCTGAGTCCGCGAGCGGATGCCGAGCAGCGATACGCCCTTGAGCGCGCGCCGCAGGTCCTCGCCGTCCAGCGCCTTGGTCAGCCGCTCGACATTGGCGAAACCCGCGCTCCTGAACAGGTCCACGGCACTGTCATTGACGCCCTCGAGCAGCAGCGCCTTGGCGCTTCGCTCAGGGCTTTGACCTGGGGCTGACATGAAATCTCCGTAAGTCACAGCTTTGCCGCAGCTCATAGACCGTGGAGGATGTGCAGCACAATAGGGGCCGGATACGGGGAGAAGATGGCAGGAGCCCGTGCGCTTGGCATCCCACCAGCTCCGCCGTTCCCGCGCTCACAGCAGCCGTGCCGTCATCCCTGCGCAGCGGCGAAGCCGCTGTCGCTGGAGGTGCGAGTGGCGCGATGCTTGGCATCGCGCCGGGAGCCTCGAAGAATGAACAGCCCCGATGCAGCCGGGCCGTCGCCCTTCGGAGGGCCGCTGAAGGAGCGGCCACCTCAGGGTGACGGTGATAGATCAATGCGAGCGGCAAGGATCACCGCTCGCTCGCCGTCAAATCACGTAGAATCCGTGCGTGCCGTCGCGGCGGAGCTGCTCGACGAGGCCATATTCCCAATCGAGATAGGCCTGCATCGCAGCTTCGGCCACATCGGTGCCTTCATAGGGGCGGCGGTAGCGGTGTGCCGGATCCGGCCTCGGCAGGACGTGCGGCTGCCCGATCTCGAGCGCACCGTCATAGCCGCCTTCGAGCACATAGACTCCCCAGCCCATCTGCGCCAGCCAGGACGCCGTCATGTCGGCGCGGACGTATCTGTCGTCGGTCAGGAGAATGCGCGCACCGCGCACGGGAGCGGCGATGTCAGTCTCCTGGACGAGCTGGCCGCCCGGATAATGGCGGAAACCGGGGAGATGGCCGGCCGCATATTCCTCTGCGTCGCGCACGTCGAAGCGATAAAGCGTACGATGGGCCTGGGCGGCAAGCGCAGACATCTCGTTCACACCGACACGGCGAACACCTGCGCGGTAGGCGACATCGCGGGCATTGGCCGGACCGCCCTCGAACGGCCCGATCGCTCCGCGCCTGTCAGCGCCGTGGTCGAGATTGTGCCGCGCCAGCGTCCAGCCGATCGTGCCGTTGCGCAGCGCACGCACCTTGTTGGGCACGCCGGCATTGATCAGCGACTGGGTGCCGATGATCGAGCGGGTGCGGCCGGCGCAGTTGACGATGATCGTCGTCTCGGGATCGGGTGCGGCTTGCCCTGCCCGCAGCACCAACTCCGCGCCGGGCACGCTGACCGAGCCCGGAATATTCATGGTCGCATATTCATCGAAACGGCGGACGTCGAGGATGGCGATGTTGGCCTTGTCGGCGATGAGCTTTGCCACTTCATCGGCACTCAGCGAGGGTGTATGGCGGCGCGACTCGACCAACTCGCCGAAGGCCTTGGAATAGGAATTGACGTCCTCGAAAACCTCGAAGCCCGCATCGCGCCAGGCGGTCAGCCCGCCGTCGAGCGCGCCGATATCGGTGTAGCCGAGCGCGGCGAAACGCTCCGCGCCGGGTGCGACCAGCCCCTTCCCATCGTCATAGAGCACGATCGGCACGTCCTTGCGCGGCAGCCTGACCTCGGCCTCGACGGCGATCCGGTCCAGCGCCATGTTGGCGGCGAACAGCGGATGGCCGGTCGCGAAGGCCGCCTCGTATCTGAGATCGAGCAACGCGATCTCCTCGCGCAACAGCAGCGCGCGGCGGATGTCGGCAGGGGTGACGGTCGGAAGCTTCATGGCATGGACCTTGAGGACAGAGCCAGGAGCTTTTGAACCATTGCGGCGGTGTTGGCCAGCGATATCGGAGAACAGGACAATGGCGCAGATATCGGGCTAGTCGCACTCGAATGTCGCGACGACCTGCGAGAAGTCGCGTTGATCAAGAGCATCCCGACCGATCCAGAAATGAAGCACACCGCCAATGTTGGAGTGCCAATTGAAGAAAGCAAGATCACCCTGAATCTGAAGCAACAGCACGTCCTCCAGGTGCACCTCGGTCGCATCTTGCGGGCCGCTGCCGTATCCCAGCATCTGATGAAGCGCAGTTCTGAAGTGGCGGTGCTTGCCGTCGCCTACGGTTGGCGTCTTCCAGTGATTCTGCCGCGCCAGATTTGCGACGTAGCTGGACGGGGCGTGGTCGGAGATATCGACGTCCTGAGTCGCCATGCAACGGATCGTATGGTTGATGGCGTTGCCGAGGTCGTGCGCGATTGTACCCGCATATGTGGGCACCTGCCCGTCCAGCTTCTCGTAGGCATGCACGATCTTGAACCACCAGGATCTGAAGCTCGTCTTTGTATCCGGATCGACGTCGTCCATTGGGGTAAGCGCCCGACAGCGCTCGAGCCACCCGATTGCACCAGCGCGTAGCCGCTTCAATTCAACAGTTGCTTCGTCGGTGAGCGGCTTGCCATAATATCCACGCGTCAGATCGCGTTGGACGTGCGACAATACCGACCGAACCACATAGGTGATCAGGAGCCAGTTGAAGGGCCAATCCTCGTCCTTTTCGTATTCGGACGCAGCTCGGAATTGAAGCAGATCATTCTCGTGCGGCTCCCCCGGACCCAGCGCCCTACACAACTCTTTGACCATAAGCCCCCCTCCGACGGCGTCCTCCCGGAAGTAGAAATCCCGGAACGGTCGGAAGGAGACCGGATATTTGAATTCGACCCTAGAATGAAAATCGAGGTTGGGGTCGAGCCATCTGACCTGGGAATCACCGTCGGTGCCTGCCAGCGGCATCAGGTCTGGCGGTGGTGCGCGGTCGGGATACGCGCCACCATCCGTCGGGCTATAAAGTACGCGACAAGGTGGATGCCCTTCGCCAACAAACACAGAACTACAGAAAAAATAAAGGGTGCCCCGCGTCGGAAGCGGCGACCAGCCGGCCCCAGGCACTTCAGCCAGGTCAATTTGAGCCACGAATGTAAGCGCAACCTTTTCCGGTTTTTCATTGGCCGTGACCTCTGCCGTCGGCCAATCAAATTTCGGGGGCAGCTTGGGAAGCCCGCCGAAAAAGCTCCGCGCCGGGTGCGCGAGCGGCACGGGCAGATCGCTGCGTCTGACCAGCACCGCAGGCAGCGCCGTCTCTTCGATTTCATCTTGCTCGGATCGCGCCATCGATCACCCCAACTTTCGCATGGACTTCGCCAATCGAACCATTTGTGGAGAGTTCAGACAAGTCGCTCCGGTCCGCTGTGTGCGGCAGGCGTCGTTGCATTGGCTGCGGATGAGCTATCGGCGGCGCGTGGCGCGGCGGCTAGCGCGTCACTATCATTCGCCGGGAACGAGCCGCCCGAGCGGTGGCTGCGCCGAACGGCGCAGCTTGCGGCGCGACAGATAGAGCAGGATTCCCGTGGCCGAGAACAACGGCATCAGGGCCGCGGCAATCATGAACGCGAGCTTGCCCGGCCATCCCAGGATTGCGCCACGATGGATGTCGTAGATGGCCGCGATGACCTTCTCGCCGAATGTCTTCTCGGCATGCCGTTCAGCGGAAAGCAGCTGCCCGGTAAAGGCATCGACGCGGAATTCGTCGCGTGTCGCCTCGAGTGTCCTATCCTTCTCCCACGACCGGATCCGTATCACCGTGCCGTGGCCGGCCGGCAGCGTCAGCAGAGCCCTGGAGAAGCGGCCGCCCTCCTCGCGCTCGAACGTCGTCCATGCCCGATCGAATCCGATCGGCTGCGTGGTCTCCGCCGCAAGCAGGCGCTTTGACGGCATCTTGGGCTGCATCTTCGCAGCAGCGAGTTGCGGACGCGACAGCAGCCAGGCCACTCCATCCCTGTACCAATCGAAGGAGAACCACAGCCCGGTGAGCGTCATCACAAGATAAACCGGGAGCACCCAGGTGCCGATCACCGCATGCAGCGACCGGTGCAGTCCGCGGCCGCTGAGCGCAAGATTAGGTTTCAGCCACATCTTCACGCTGCCGGCGCGACGCGGCCAGCGC
Source organism: Bradyrhizobium sp. RP6 (assembly GCF_003837805.1). Taxonomy (GTDB): domain Bacteria; phylum Pseudomonadota; class Alphaproteobacteria; order Rhizobiales; family Xanthobacteraceae; genus Bradyrhizobium. The sequence goes on from NZ_RQIT01000013.1 coordinate 27,568, forward strand.
AGCACGAGGCCCGAAACCAGCATGACGATCAGGCCGAGCGCGACGGTGCCGGTGATCGGACGACCCCAGCCCTTGCCGTCGCCGGGAATCAGCAGCCAGCGGTGCAGCCTGCGCACGGTCGCGAAGAACGCCTCGCCACGCGGCGAACCCAGCGCGCGCGCGTCGTAGGGGTCGACATAGAGCGAGGCCGGCCGCGCGCCGCCTTCGTCGCGCGCGAAGCGGACATGGACCGCTGCCGCAGGATCGCTCGACAGCGTGACGGCCGAGACCTTGCCGAGATCCTGTGCCGCTTTCAGGCGCGCAACCAACGCGTCCGGCATCAGCGCCGGGATTTGACGCGGTGGGACCTGCATGATCCCGGCGTTGAGTTGATCGACGATCTCGTCCTCAAAACTCATGATCGCGCCGGTCAGCGCGATCAGGGCGAGCACCAGCGCGAGGACTAGGCCCGCGATGGAATGGACCTGGAGCAGAGCCGCCTTGGCCGTACGCCCGATCCGCACCGTCATCGCTAGAACTTCACCGTTGCCGACAGCGAGAACCGCCGCGCATCGCCGATGGCAACGTTCAAGGCATTCCCGGTGCTGGATGTATAGTAGAGCTTGTCGAACAGGTTCTTGACGTTGAACTGATACGTCACGGGCAGATTATCGATCTTGGTGTCGTACGTCGCAAAAATGTCCGCCACGGTATAGGCCGACAAGAAGAAGGTGTTCGCGGAGTCGCCGGGCCGGTCACCGACATAGTGCGCGCCGCCGCCGAGTCGCAGGCGTCCGGGGAGCGCATCGCCGAAATCGTAGACGAGATAGAGCGAAGCCGTGTTCATCGCGGAGTTCAGCAACTTGGCATTGCCGTTGATGGGATCGTTCTCCAGGCGGGCATCGGTGTAGCCGTAGCTACCGATCAAGCTCCATTGATCGCTCAGCCTGCCGGTCACGTCCAATTCGACGCCGCGCGATCGCGCCTTCGCGGACGTTCGTACCAAGACCGTGCCGCTGCTAAAAGGGTCGGAGACCAGCACGTTCTTCTTCTCGATGTCGTAGACCGCCAGAGTGCCGGACAGCCGCTTGTTGACGTCGAATTTGACGCCGGTCTCCCATTGGGTGCCCTCTTCGGGCAGAATGGTGGAGTCGACGACGAAGCCGATGGGAGCACCGGTGAAGAGCGCGATGGTCGAGGTCGGCTTCAGCGACTGAGTATAGCTCACGTAGTAGGAGAGCTGATCGTTCAGCTTGAAGATGATGCCGCCGAGCGGCAGCACCTTGTCGCCCGCCAGATTTGTGTTCGTGATGAAGTTCGGCCGGCCCTTTCCGGCGAGCTGCTCATATTCCATCCAACGCACGCCGCCGACCACGGACAGCCAGTTGGTCACGTGGAATGTGTCCTGGGCGAAGAAGCTGCGGGTGCCGAGCTTGTCGGTCTGCTCGCTGTCGGTTGCAGAAACGGTCGTGCCCGGTGTGACCAGCCCGTAGACCGGGTTGTAAAAATTGAAAGTCGGGGTCGCCTGGCGGATCAGGTCGTGACGATCGATCGTGCGATACAGCGCCTCGCCACCGAACAGGATCTCGTTGCGGAAGCCGCCGACCCAGACGTCACCCTGGAGATAGGAGGTGCCGTAGCTGGCGTTGCTCAGCGAGTTATGGGTGCCATCGTTGCTGCGGGTCTCGACGCCGGTTTTGGCGTTGACGCTGGTGATGCGCAGCTGATTGGCACTGTAAGTCTCGGTGTTGTAGCTGTAGGCTGCCGTAACCTTCCAATTGTCGTCGAGCTTCTGCTCGACCGAGCCCTGGATCAGGTCGGAGGTGCCCCACATGTTGTTGAAGGGCTCGTCGAGCCGGCGCGTCTTCGGGATCGCCAGCGGAGCGCCGTTGACGAAGGCCGTGCCGCGGTCGAAAGGATAGATGAACTCGCGGTGCTCATAGGTGAGCTGGACCGTCGTGGTGTCGCCGTACCAGGCCAGCGACGGGTTCACCAGCATCTCGCGATGCCGGCCGAAATTCCGCCAGAAATCCTCGCTGACGCCGTAGCCGATAAAGCGATAGGCAAGACCGCCGTCGCCGATCGGACCGGTGATGTCGAGCGTGCCGTCAGCGCCGTTCCGGTTGTTGGCGTAGGTCGAGCCCAGCAGCGTGACCGAACCGTGCTGATAGAGCTCGGGGAGCTTGCTGATGGTGTTGACGATGCCGCCAGGGTCCATGATGCCGTAGAGCAGCGAGGCGGGCCCTTTCAGCACCTCGACGCTCTCGACCGCGGCATTGAGGCTGCGGCCCTGCACCAGCGGCATGCCGTTGCGCATGATCGAGCCGTCGCGGTTGTCGCCGAAGCCACGCCGGATCACGGCGTCCTGGGTGCCGGCGAGCGTGTTGGTCTGGGTGATGCCGGAGATGTTGATGAGCGCATCGTCGATGTTGCGCGGGAGCTGATCCTTCAACACCTGCTCCGGCACGATGTTGACGGACTGCGATGTATCGAGCGGCGAGGCGCCGCTGCGCAGCGTGGTCGCGCTCGGCATTGCGCGGTAGCCGAGCTTTGCGGCCTGCTGTGCGGCGGCTTCCGCAGCGGCGCGCTCCGAGAGCGTCGGCACCGCAGGAGCAGACGTGGCAGTGCGACTGCGCTGGCGTGCGGCGGCTTGCGTGCGGCGTGAAGACTGGTCCGACGCCCGCGCTGGCTTCGGCCGCTGCGCCGGCGCTTCCACCGTCACCGGCGGCAATGCCGATTGCGCCTGCGCGATCGTCATGGTTGAGGGGCATTCGGCGAGCAGCACAGCCGCTCCGATGAGAAGATCGGCACGGCCCTTGCCGGCGCGATGACGACCGCCGCTGGCGCGTTGGCCATCCAGATAAGCACGCACGTTCGATTCACTTCCAGGTCAGACGCAGCATTGAAGCTGGCGCGTCTAACAGGCACGGATCACAAGCGAAACCGCAAGCGGACTTGAATCGCTCTAGTATTGAATGGTTCTAAGGACGGATCGGCGCTGAACGGCAATCTCAAATGGCCGTCCTGCCAAGCGCGGCACGCAGCACGCGAATTCGCGGCGGCGCGTCGCGATCTTGCGCGGGCTCACGCGATGGCAGGCGCCGTCAATGCGTCGAGCTTCCGCTTGAGCGCGGTGCCGTCGGGCAGCGCGCGGAGCGGGGAGCGCACGCGCAGCCAGCCTGGATCGCCCGTCTGCGCCGCGAGGATGGCCTTCAGCGTCGCGACCAGAGACGGCGTCTTCACCACGGCATCTGTCGCTGCCTGCATGCGCGCCTCGACATCCTTGCCGTCAATCATGTCCTTGACCAGCTCCGGCACGAGGTTGGCCATGCCGCAAATGGTGCCGGCGCCGCCCGCGGCCATCGCGCGGGCGATGTCGGGCTCGTTGCCGACGGTGATGGCGAGCTCGGGCACGGCCGCGCGGAACGCCAGGAACTGCTTGAAATCACCGCTGGAGTCCTTCAGGCCGGCGACCTGCTTGCCATAGCGCTTGCGCAAGTTCGCGGCGACCGTCGTCGGGATCGCAACGCCAGACACCTGCGGGATGTGATAGAGCGAGGCGCGCAGCCGATCGTCGGCGACACCATCGATGATGGCGGCAAAGGCATCCTCGATGCCTTCGGGCGTGACGCTGCGGTCGAAATAGGGCGGCAGCAGCAGCACGTGGCGCAGGCCGAGGCCGAGCACGGCGCGCGTCAGCGCGATGCTGTCGGTGATGGCGGGAAAGCCGCCGCCGATTCCGATGCGTTCCGGCGCGATGCCGGCCTTGAGCATGGCTTCGATCGTCGCGACGCGTTCGCTGGCATTGAACGAGGTGCCTTCGCCGGTGGTGCCGAACAGGACGACGCCGTCGACGCCCTTGCCGAAGAGTTGCCTGACGTGGCCGGCGAGCCGGGCGTGATCCACGCTGCCATCGGCCGCCAGCGGTGTCGCCGACGCCACCCAGAACCCGCGAATTGCCTCCGTCATCACACCGCCCTTTGCTGCCGCCCCGAACTAAGCCGCTGATCTCCAACGATCTTCCGCGCTTACCGGGATCCTGTTTTTGCTTTACTTTCCGCCTTGTACCTTACATACAAGATGGATGCAAATCTCAGCGCCATGAGCGCAGTGGAGATATTGGAAATATTGAGGAGGTCTCGCATGGACATGGTGACCCCCGCCGGGCGACCCGACCAGCTGCTCGGCGCATTGCGCGCCAGACTCGGTGCGGCCGCGGTGCTGACGGGCAGCGAGGTGCCAGCCCGCAATTGCAACGACTGGAGCGCGAGCCTTCCGCAGACGCCGCTTGCGGTGATCCGGCCGCTCGATGCACAGGGCGTGGCCGATGCGATTGCGACCTGCCGGCAGGCGCGGCTTCCCTTCGTGCCGCAGGGCGGACTGACCGGGCTGTGCCGCGGCGCCTCGCCCGAAGCAGGCTGGATCGCGATCTCGCTGGAGCGCATGACCGGCATCGAGGAGATCGATCGCGCCTCCGCGACGATGACGGTGAAAGCAGGCACGCCGCTGGAGACGATCCAGAAGGCCGCCGACGAAGCCGGCTTCTTCTTTCCGCTGGACCTCGGCTCGCGCGGCTCCTGCGCGATCGGCGGCAATCTTTCCACCAACGCCGGCGGCAACCGCGTGATCCGCTACGGCATGACGCGCGAGCTGGTGCTCGGCCTGGAGGTGGTGCTGCCGGACGGCACCATCATCACCAGCCTCAACAAGCTGATGAAGAACAATGCCGGGTACGATCTGAAGCATCTGTTCATCGGCTCGGAAGGCACGCTTGGCATCATCACCCGCGTGGTGCTGAAGCTGTTCCCGAAACCGCGCTCGACCATGGCTGCACTCTGTGCGCTGAAGGATTATGCCGCTGTGGTCGCGCTGCTCGACGCCGCGCGCTCAGGGCTCGGTCCGCTGTTGTCGGCGTTCGAGGTGATGTGGCCGGACTATTGGGACGTGATCACGAATCGCGCCGGCGTGAAGCCGCCGGTCGCGCCAGGTCACGGCCTTTACGTGCTGGTCGAGGCGCAGGGCACCGACGAGAGCGTAGACGCGCCGCGCTTCCAGAGCTGGCTCGAAGAGCTGATGGAGCGCGGGCTGCTCGCCGACGCCGCTGTCGCGCAGTCGCTGGCGCAGACGCAAGCCTTCTGGCGCGTGCGCGACGTCTGCGCCGAGTTCGGCCAGGTGCTGGGTCCGCACATCTCCTACGACATCGGCCTTGCGGTGGCGCGGATGGACGAATTCGTCACGCGCTGCAAGGCCGCGCTCGCTTCCGGCATCAAGGGCTGCGAGAGCGTCTATTACGGCCATATCGGCGACGGCAATCTGCATCTCGTCTCCTGGGTCGCCGGCCTCTCCGTCGCGCAGCAGCCGAAGGAAGCGATGGACGCGATCATCTACGGTCTGGTCCGCGAGCTCGGCGGCAGCGTCTCGGCCGAGCACGGCATCGGCACGTTGAAGAAGCACTGGCTGGGTCATGCCAGGAGCGATGCCGAGATCGCGCTAATGCGGACGCTGAAGGCTGCGCTCGATCCCGATCACCTGCTCAATCCCGGCAAGGTGATCTGAGAGCGCCATGCGATCGCTCAAGCTCGATACGCCGAAATCGCTGTCGCAGCGGGTGATGCTGCGGCTGCGCCAGGCCATCATCGACGGCGAGTTCGCGCTTGGAGCGGCCATCTCCGAGGAGATGGTGGCCAGCTCCTTCGGCGTCAGCCGCACGCCGGTGCGCGAGGCCATGGGCCAGTTGCAGGCGCAAGGTCTCGTCGTGATCCGGCCGCAGGTCGGCAGTTTCGTGTTCACGCCGAGCGCCGAAGACATCAATGCGCTCTGCACCTTCCGCATCGCGCTGGAGCCCAAGGCGGCCGAGCTCGCCTTCCGGCACGATCGTGACAGTACGATTGCGGCCATGAGCGCGGCGATCGCGGCGATGGAGCCGGCGGTCGCGGCGAAGGACAACATCGCCTATGGCCGCGCCGACGCCGCCTTCCACGAGGCGCTGTTCACCCATTGCGGCAACCACTACCTCGCCGAGTCCTATCAGCTCGTCTCCGGCCGCGTCGCCGCGCTCCGCACCAACCTGACGTCGCCGATCGACGTGCGCACCCGCACGTCCTTCGACGAGCATCGCAAGCTGCTCGATCTGTTCGCACGCGGCGAACTCGCCGCCTTCGAAGACCTGATGACGACCCACATCACCAATTCGGGAATCGTCTACGCAAGGGCGCTGAAGGTGGGTTGAGCGGATCTAACGCTCTCCCTTCGCTCCCGGCCTGTCCAGAAAGTCCAGCGCGGTGTTGATCTGCTCGAGCTGGTGCTCGATCTTGTCACGATCCTCCACCGACGGCGCCTTTTCGAGCTGTTCCACGAGCTTCTGCTTCCGCAGCAGCAAGTTCTCTATGACCGTGCTCACAGCTCCCCCATCGCCAGAGGCGACGTCACCGGACGCCAGAATGATGCAAACGCGCGCAAGCTGGGCCCGCGTCGAACCCTCAACCAGAATGTTCGCGGGCGCAGTTGGTTCCTATGGCCAGATCTGCGCCGTCACCAGGACGGAACCCGCCTTTCCTCCCCCGAAACCGATCCGAGGACGGCACGGGATGGAGCGGTCAGCCTGTGGACCGAGTCACGGCCACGCACGGCATCACAATCGGCGGTGGCGGCGCACCGATCGGTTGAATTCGCCCGCCCCGAGCCCTATGCGTAGGCGCCATGGACACCCAGATGATCGCCGCCGCAAAGCCGCTGATGGCCCGGGCGCAACCGCGCAAGCCGGCGCCGTTCCTGCCGATGAGCCGCGCCGAGATGAATGCGCTCAGCTGGGACGCCTGCGACATCGTGCTGGTGACGGGCGATGCCTATGTCGACCATCCGAGCTTCGGCATGGCGATCATCGGCCGGCTGCTGGAGGCGCAGGGTTTCCGGGTCGGCATCATCGCGCAGCCGGACTGGCATTCGGCCGAGCCGTTTAGGGCACTCGGCAAGCCGAAGGTCTTTTTCGGCGTCACCGGCGGCAACATGGACTCCATGGTGAACCGCTACACCGCCGACCGTCGCCTGCGCCATGACGATGCCTACACGGCCGGCGGCGAAGGCGGCAAGCGGCCGGATCGCTGCACCATCGTCTACGCGCAGCGCTGCCGCGAGGCGTTCAAGGACACCCCGATCGTGCTCGGCGGCATCGAGGCCTCGCTGCGCCGGATCGCGCATTACGACTACTGGTCCGACAAGGTGCGCCGCTCGGTGCTCGCCGACGCCAAGGCGGACTTGCTGCTCTACGGCAATGCCGAGCGCGCCGTGGTCGAGGTCGCCAACCGCCTCGCCGCCGGCGAGGCGCCCCGCGAGCTCGACGACATCAGGGGCGTCGCGCTGTTCCGCAAGGTCCCTGCCGATTACACGGAGCTGCACGCCGACGATCTCGATTCCGCCGACGAGGGCGCATCGCGTCAACGCGGGCCGACCGTGATCCGCCTGCCCGCGCTGGAGCAGGTCGAGCAGGATCGCGAGGCCTATGCGCGCGCCTCGCGCGTGCTGCACCGGGAGAGCAATCCCGGCAATGCGCGGCCGCTGGTGCAGCGCCATGGCGACCGCGATCTCTGGCTCAACCCGCCGCCGATCCCGCTCACCACCGAGGAGATGGATGCGGTCTACGATCTGCCTTACGCGCGCGCGCCGCATCCATCCTACGGGGATGCGAAGATCCCCGCCTGGGAGATGATCCGATTCTCGGTCACGATCATGCGCGGCTGTTTCGGCGGCTGCACCTTCTGCTCGATCACCGAGCACGAGGGCCGCATCATCCAGAACCGCTCGGAGGGCTCGATCCTGCGCGAGATCGAGAAGATCCGCGACAAGACGCCGGGCTTCACCGGCGTCATCTCCGACATCGGTGGCCCCACCGCCAACATGTACCGGATGGCGTGCAAGGATCCGAAGGTCGAGGCCGCGTGCCGGCGGCCGTCCTGCGTCTTCCCGGAGATCTGCCCGAACCTCAACACCTCGCATGACGATTTGATCCGGCTCTATCGCAAGGTGCGCGAGACCAAGGGCATCAAGAAGGTGATGGTCGCCTCCGGCGTGCGCTACGATCTCGCGGTCGAGAGCCCCGAATACATCAAGGAGCTGGTCACCCACCACGTCGGCGGTTACCTGAAGATCGCGCCCGAACATACCGAGCGCGGCCCGCTCGACAAGATGATGAAGCCGGGCATCGGCGCCTATGACCGCTTCAAGCGGATGTTCGACGCCGCGGCCGAGCAGGCCGGCAAGAAATATTACCTGATCCCCTACTTCATCGCGGCGCATCCGGGCACGACCGACGAGGACATGATGAACCTCGCGCTGTGGCTGAAGAAGAACCGCTATCGCGCCGACCAGGTGCAGACCTTCCTGCCCTCGCCGATGGCGACGGCGACGGCGATGTATCACACCGGCGTCAATCCGCTGCGCGGCGTGCGCCACGGCGGCAGCGACAAGGTCGAGGCGATCAAGGGCCTGCGCCAGCGCCGCCTGCACAAGGCCTTCCTGCGCTATCACGACCCCGACAACTGGCCGGTGCTGCGCGAGGCGCTGAAGGAGATGGGCCGCGCCGATTTGATCGGCTCGCAGCCGCACCAGCTCGTCCCCGCACACCAGCCGCCCGGCACCGGCAAGGCCGCCGGCACGAAGCGCCCTTTGCGTCCCGGCGGAAAGATGCAGCGGTTCACGACCAAGGGCCTGCGGATGATGAAGTAGCGGACGGGAAGGCGGATCAGGTCCGGTTCTGCGTGGCGCCTTCGCACCTCCAAAATAAAAATGGCGAAAACAACCCCATGCACAGTAGGCGGGGCAACAACATCAATGACTTAGAGCGTAACGAGACGGGCTGAACCGTCATCGCGCCCTGGCTTGCGTATCAAGCACGATCTTTTCCCGATTTACGAAACTGTTGCTCCGTCGGGCAAAACAGGCGCATGATGGCATCATCGCAGAACGTGGGCCAAGGCGAGCCCCTTCCGCTGTTCCGTATCGACATCCTCGCGCTTCACGCCGCGGCCCGCGCAGGCTGTTTGCTCGCCCGTTCGACTCGCTGACGGCCTCCTTGATCGCCTGGGAGACCAGCAAGGTCTGCGAAATGACCGCCGCAGGACTCGCCTTGCCCGCACCGCGCTCAAATCTTTCTTGGTTCATTGTGCTCATAGATGCCGGTTTCGGAGGCAACGCGGAAGCCAATCGTCTCAAGCGGGATAGGCGGCTTATGCCCCAAAGCGGACATTCATTATGCGCTGGGGTTGCGACGGCCTGCCAAGACAATGGTTGCAGCAAGAATGTCCAAGACCGCGGCGACAATCAGCGCGGGGGCGTAGCTGCCGAAGGCGTCGTGCAATATGCCGTAAAGACTCGGACCCAAGGCCGCAACCAGCTGTATAGCGCACGACGCGACGCCAAAAACAGAACCGAAGGCTTTAGCTCCAAACTCCCGCCTGACAATGATGGGCGACAACGTAGTGACATTGCCCACGGTCAAGCCGAAGATGATATTGGCGCCGATCAAGACCGGCAGAATAGGGAAAGCCGCCATTGCGGCGAACGATGCAGCTGCAACGACGAGGGCAACCGCCGCAGTCACCCTCGCATCAATATCATCAGCAAATCGCGCAAGCACGGCACGTCCTGCAAAAGCAGCAAGAGCCGTGGACGAAACGACCAAGGAGACGCTGAAGCGTTCGAAGGATTGAGCGAGTAAAGCGATCTGATGCGTTAGAAAGCCAATCTGCACCATCATCCCGATTCCGAACGCTGCCATTACGCTAAGAAGCGCTGGTGCTCGAAGTGCGGAGGGCAGTGTCCAATTCCGTCTATCGATGGTCGGCGCATGCGCTCTCACCGGCAATCCATCCGGCAAGAGCCCTAAATCTTGGGGGCGACTGCGCAGCACGAAGATAGCCAGTGCAAGTATGACAACCGACACGCAACAGCCCGCTGCTAGGGTCGTTGCTGCAAAGCCGATCCGCGATATGCCGAACAGAAGGACTGGCGCACCGAGGATGCCTCCGGCACTGGCTCCGAGCGACGCGATGGATACTGCCCGCCCTTGGTACCGATCAAACCACGGTGCGAGCGTTGTTGCGACCGCAGTGATCGAAAGGCCGGCCCATCCGATGCCCATCAAGAGAAAGGCGAAATAGGCTTCCCGAGGTGTCGTTACTCGACCAATCAAGGTCACTCCGCAAGCTAACGCGACGCCGCTGACTGCGATGATTGGGCGCGGACCGACGTTTCTGATACCAGAGCCGACCGGTATCAGTAGCAACGCGCTCGCGACATGGAACATCGTAACGGCGCCCGAGACCACACCGGTTGTCCAACCGTTTGCCGTCACAACCTGATGAAGATAGACACCCGCTCCAAACAAGCCGAGTGCATTCCCCATTAGTGAGCACAGCATGCAAGCGGCGACCATCCGCCAGCCAAAGAAGACTTGCATTGAGGCGTTCCAAGACGAAGATGCTGCCCCCGGAAGCTCCTACATAGTAAGCATGCGATGTTTCCACCTCTGCCGAAGTGTGACCGAAGTCCGATGGATGGATGGGGATACTAGCGCCCGCTCCTGGCCCAACCCGGACTCTCGCCGCCCTCGGCGTCACGGCGGCTCTGGGGCAAACCGGAGCTAAGCCCGATGCCGTTGAGGTCGGCCTCACTGAGCGCCAGATCAGAGAGCCTCGTCACCCTCACGCCATCGGCTCGGGCACCGCGCTGCCGTAGCACCGTCTCGCGCTCTTGGGCATAGGCCCCGCGTAACAGGACCAAAAATTTGTACCGATCGGGTTGCGAAAGCGTCCGCCAAGCCCGCCATGCCTGTTCCAGCTTGGTCATCGACCCTCATCCTTCTGAATTCGCGAGATTACCCGCGCAAGTAAAGTCGGAAGAGGCCGCGGTCAGATACGCGAAATGGCGGCGGTCGCGCGTCCCCGCGCTTCAAGGTCAGCTTCGGAGGACCCGCCAAAGCGCCGACACAAAACTCCAGAGTGGCCGGGGTGACGCATCGTCTTGGCGATCCGGCGGGTCCGTCGGTGCGTCGCCATCCAATTCGGTCAGCTGCTCCACCATACTTTGCAGTCGCAATGGTAGCGGAGTGAGATCGTCCGTGAGGGTGCCGCGAAGTCGCTCACCAATTTCGTTGCAGATCGCCCGGCGATGCTCCGGATGATCTAAACTTGGCGGATGGACCACGGGCGCGGTCGAAGGGGTATCTGCCATGGCTGCCACCATTGGCCCTGACGTGCACCGCCTCCTTGCCGTGCACGGATGATCCTGCCGCCACCGTGGTAACGTGCGACATGCCACCTTGATCCCGACCCTGTACCGATACTGTTGCTCTGAGCGTTCGAAGTTTTCCGTTCGCCAAAAACCAGGTTTCCCATGTTACCTTGCCTTCCCGCGTGGCTTGGAGGCAACAAATGTCTACTTACCTGCGATTACAAACCGCCAATTTAAAGCCGGAAATGGTCAGCCGCATCACGGCAGCTTACGAGCATGCGCTCCAAACGCTTTGCGTTAAGGATCGCGACGACCCGCTCACGGAGATGGTCGCAGGCAAGGTCATCAGGATCGCCCGCACGGAGATCCTCGCCCCGGCAGAGATTGCGGCTTTGGCGATCAAGGAACTCGAAATGAGTTAGGCATCGTGTGACTAACGAGATTTGGAACCCGAAACATTCCGACATCGCGAGGTTAGCTATTGGGCTTCCGGGCTTCGCAATATGCGAGGCACGCCATGATCTTTTTACTGTCGGGCGAAGCAATTCTCATGGTCGCCATCATGGGCTCACTGTCCTAATCGGGATTTCGCTTTTCGCCTCGATCGGAATGTTCTGAGAGAGCCGCGCCCGGGAGAACGCCTCCAAGTCCTGCCGAAATTTTTCGCCGGTTCCCGCGACCGTGGGACCTGCCTTCCACGGAACTAATTTTCAGCCTACAAAATTGTCTTGTCGTCAGCGATGGAGGATTGTCGCCATGAGAATCGAATATCTCTCTGCGACTGTGATAGCTTTTCTTGCCGCTGGTACCGCGCTGGCCGTCAATTTTCTCGGCTCGCCGCCTACCCAAATGCAGTCCACGCCGACGATGCAAGTGGCAGACCGACTAGCTGCGTCGGTCGATCCATTCTTGCATCGATCGGGTGGGTAACAGGCGGCGTTGCAGCCAGCGGTGCTTGCATCCTGCGGTAAGTCATTTCGCGCTGTAGTTGGATTTTTATCCGCGCAGCAGCGCTCCTAGGTTGTTTGACGAAGTTCTGCTGAAACAGAACGCTGCTACAATATATTTCATTGGCTGGCCCTGTTCTTTCTCGTGCCGACATCCAAGTCAGCCAATTGCGCCGTGCCGACGCTCAAACACAAGCTGTGAATGGGCTCACATTGAGCAGCGATCAACGAGTCAAGGTCATCCGAAAATTCGGTAGTGGAAATTCTACGATCATTTTCAAACGACGGGGGCAACCATGCCCGCCATATTCGACCTGCTCTATCGCGAATACTGCCGCGCCCGCCTGGCTGAAATGCGGAAGCAGCTTCTGATCGTGGGACAAGATCCTGAAGGCATACAAGCCGATTGTGATCATGCTGATCAGGGAAGCGTCGGCAGAGCAGACACGCAGTACGAAATCAGCCACGGCGTGCCGAATTGAAGCGGCCGCGAGACATGGGATTCTCCTCGACTTCGCAATAGCCAACCAAGCGGCGATGGTTCGGGACACCCAGTTGCGTACGGACTAAGATAGTAACCGCGCAGTCATCTCGGTTGTGAGGGCTCAACTCATGACGAAACACTTTTCGAAACGCATTGTGATCGATGTGCTTGTAGTCGCCATATCTTTGATGACAATCACGATTGCAGCGACATCGTTGGGCGCGCCCATCGTTGCAGGGATTGCTGCTTCTATTCCAGGCCCATTCCTTTTCGCGACGGAAAGGACACTTGCAGGCGCCGGGCCGAGCAAACCGACGCTCGCCCGCGCGCCAACGGATTGTCGGGTTCGATCTGCTCCTCTGCAATGGAAGGTGGACTGGCTTTTCGGGCCGCCTGCGGCTCCCTTACGATGAATTCTCCGCCCAGGGCCGCCGACCCGCTGCCCTTGAGGCTTAACGGAAAGGGCAAGCGGACGATTGCTCGCGTTTGCCGCGCCGTGATCGCCCTCGGCCATGTCGAAGATCTCTGTGAAGTAGCTTACATGCCCTCGCTCGTGGCGCGCGCTAATGTGAGGAAGGTTCTTACGGAGGCCCCAATGCTTGCAGCAATCAAATGGAACTCCCGACATAGTGCTCGCGAATGGGTAATGATGGCTGCGGCGCTTGTCGTCCGCGCGCAGGCAAACCGGCAGAACGGCGAAAGGAAGCAAAAGCAGCCACTCTGGAAGCAGTTCGACGACACCCATCATTGGAACTCAACGGCGGAGGAATGGGTCCCTAACCCAGACCGATCAACTTCCTAAATACTTGCGAACGCCGTGGTACCGGGCAGGGCGATGGAAGTTCTGTCAGCAAGACTGGCGGGATATCCATTCGGCGAGTTCAACGATTGGGACCGACTGCTTGCCAGTCTGATTGAACGAGTGGCTTACCCCATCCACGCGTGGACGAATCCTTTGGCTTGGCCTCCCAGCAATGCCTTTGAGCCTCGCCCGTCGCCGTTCTAAAGTGGCGTTACGGTGTCTAGCCAACATGATCCACGAACGCTTGATGTCGGATAATGACCCCGTGGCCGCTCAATCAGACGCCGCGATGTCTGCCTCTGGGAGATGAGCTGACCGTCTCCGGTAAGTTCTCGAGGGCGGCCTTTGACCCAAAGCAGCCGACCTCAGTGAACTGAGGCGGTCACCACGAATGATTGCTGCGGAAACGTTAGCTTGTCTCCGGCCAGCATCGGGGTGGCGAGGTGGGAGGCGGCGTCATCTGCAATCGACGTGATCAGATTTTCCCGTTCAGGCGCATCTTTGCCCTTCAAGAGCCCAGCCATTGGCGTCGCCGTGAGCTGAAAGCGAACATAATCCAGCATCGAGGGAAACGTGATTTGTTTTGTTACTGTGGCTACGTTGACAAGATCGAAGCCGGCCTGCTTCGCCCAACTGCCTATCTCCTGCGCATCGCAACTAAGGTGCTCCGAACGTTTAGTTTGCGAAGCCTCTTCGCCTAGATATTTATCTAGTGCCCGCACAAACGCGTACGCTGCCGGCGTCTTCTCGATTGCGCTGTAGACGCTGAATCCCGCGCGACCTCGCGGCTTCAGTACCCGTACCATTTCCCGCAGGGCCAGCGACCGATCCGGGAAGAATTGTAGCCCCAGCTGACATAGCACGACGTCAAAACTTCGTGCATCGAAAGGTAGATCAAGTGCGCTGCCCTCAATCCATTCGACAGAACCAGACTTTGCGCGTGCCACGGCCAGCATCGCCTTATTGAGGTCAATTCCAACGATGCGTCCGGCATGCCCACGCTGCTGCGCCAGTCGGGCCACGACGCCTGTTCCGCAGGCAACGTCTAGCATGCTATCTCCCCGGCCTGGCGCGACGCGGTCGAGCAAGTCATTCGCCCATAGGGAAGTGATAGCCGGTACGAGATAACGTTCGTAAAGCTCCGGAGCGCTGGCGTCCATTTGCCAATGTTCATGGACCGACATTGGTCACCCAATTCTATGGGATAAGCGAAAAATCACTGCCGCGGTATCAATCCGGATGCTGACCGACTTGGTGAGAAAGAGCAAGTAGGCGGAAGACCGCTTATGGCCCTAGCAGACGGACCAAGGGCTTGCGCCAAAGTCGGCTATCAAGGGCGAAGCGGACTGGATTTGGTGCCGGCGAACTTTTCGCCTTTTGACCCGTTCGGGACGTTCAAGGGCCGGCAATACTGGCTCGGCGAGCGCACAAACCTCAATGGCTGGGGCTCGTTATCGAGGGCGCAGGTGCGGCGCTGTTTATAACCGCTCCGAAGCCATGGCCGCGAGCCGGGACATCGGCACCTTCGAATGGACCGTTTGCGGAGCAACGATGGAGACGTGGAATACGGCTTGAACCGGCAGTCTCAGCCGACGGCCTTCGATATCGCCCGTTGTGGTCCAACAATGACTGCGAAAACCCTTACAAGAGGGGACAAGCTCACGCACCATTTAGTGCGTCGCGTAGGGTCTCGATCAAGTTCACCGGAGAAGCGCTCAGGAAATAGCCGACCGCGTCATGCGTAGGCAATCAGCCCGGCGAAGCCTTCGTCCATGTGGTCTTGGTGATGGCAATGGAAGAAGGTCGGTCCGGGGTCGTCGGCGACGAAATCGACCTCGGCGGTGGAGTATCTCGGCATGCTGATCGTGTCCTTGATCACCCCGGACGTCCGCTTGTCCCCGACCTTCGTGATCTCGAACGAGTGGCGATGCAGGTGCACGGGATGCTCGTCGCCGCTGTTGTTGTTCAGCACCAGGCGGTATCGCCTTCCCTTGACGACCGTGAAGAGCGGATTCGTGTCCGGCCAGGATTTTCCGTTGATGGTCCATCGATTGTAACCACCCCTTCCGCCCGGAATTTTCTCGAACTCGAGGCCGATCGTCTCGTCGGGCGATGCCGCCGGCACATCGGGACGCCCGAATGCGGCGTAGTCCCATTTCGATTTCGCCGGCGCCGACCAGGTCGGCTCGCCGCTGCGGCCAGCGTATTCGACGACCACGCCCATTCCCATGTTGCGGTCCTCGTCCTCCGTCGAGCCGAACACCCAGACGCCGGGATTGTTCATCTCCACGATCACGTCGGCGCGCTCGGCGACGTCGAGTTTCAGGACATCGACGGTCGCCGACGTCGGGACCGGATTGCCGTCGAGCGCCAGCACCTCGAAGCGATGTCCCGGCAGCGCCAGCGAGATCCCCATATTGCCGCTCGCGTTGAGCACCCGGAAGAGCACGCGGTCGCCCTCGCGTACGCGGATCGGCTCGCCGTGGCCGAGCATGCGATCGCCGAGGGTCGCCGCGTGATACATGACCTCCAGCCCGTTGTCCGGCGGCGGCCCCTTCTTGATGTCCTGCATACTGACCCAATGACCGTCCCAGTGATGGGCGGCAAGCAACACCTCCCGGTCTTAGCCGCCGGGATCGCCGGCGGCTGGCTCGACGATCAGGAATCCGAACTCGCCCGTATAGGTGCTCTTGTTCAGATCGGTCATGGCCATCGCGTGGCTGTGGTACCAGCGGGTCCCTGAGGGTTTCGCGACATACTCGTAGGTCAAGGATCTGCCGGGCTCGATGATCGGCGAGCCTTCTTCCGTCGCTCCATCCTGCTCCGACGGAATCATCAGGCCGTGGGAGTGGATCAAGTTGGGGTAGCCGGAATCGTTGGTGACCTCGATCCGGACGGGCTGGCCTTCCCTCACCCGCAGCGCGGGACCGGGAACAGTGCCGTTGTAGGCCGTGGTCTTGATGATCTTTCCGGGCGCGATCTCCAGCGAGATCGGTGCGATCCTGATCTTGTGGTCGACTGTCTTGTTCAGCGTCTGAGCACGAACGAGCGGGAGGGCCTTGGCAGTCATGAGCGACAATGCACCGGCCTGCGCGCCGCGAAGCAGCGTTCTCCGGCTGACGAGCGGCTGTCTCCGAAGGCCGTCTCCACGTCGATCGATATTCGTCATCGCTCCACCTCTCCGTCGGACGCCATGGACTAGCACCGGTCGATCGCTCCGCGACAGACGGGCGGGGGGCTCACGCCAACAAAAGAAATTGAGTTCGGACCCCGTTTTTTCAGGAACCGACGAGAGGTGACCCCAAGCTGGCATCATGCGTGTCTTAGGCAAGTTCGGCTGGCGAACAGCAATGTAGGCGAGGACACGGCGCTGCAGCTGTGATGTCGGCTATTGGATCATGCCGACGACGGCAATCACGGCTGACTGGAAATGACGGACGCATCGCCCAATGACTCATTTCAGACATTTGCATCGGAGGTTGCGCGCAACAAAAGGGCAGGCTGGCAGCGAGGCTCTGGCAGGCATCGACGCCGGCATCTTTTGCGAAGAACCACGGAACGCTGTTGCGTTCCGTGGTTCGGTTCAGTCCGCGATGGATCAGACGAAGCGGAAGTCGTCTGCCGAGAGCGAGGCCATCTGCAGATTGGCCAGCGTCACCGTGTTGTCGGCATCGAGCGTCAGGACGACGTTGTTGCCGACCTGCGCGGTATGCGACATCATCTCAGTGAAGTCGGCGAACAGGCTGCTTGAGAATTGCAGCACGTCGGCCGAGGCACCGGTGGTGGCGAAGTCGGTGACGGTGTCCTTGCCGAAGCCCGCTGCGAACATGAACACGTCGGCGCCCGAGCCGCCGGACAGGATGTCGTTGCCGGCATCGCCCGCGAGGATGTCGGCACCCGAACCACCCTTGATGGTGTCGTTCCCGGCACCACCATTCAGCGTGTCGTTCTCGGAGCCGCCATCGATGTTGTCGTCGCCGTCGCCGCCAGAGACAACGTCGACACCCGAACCGCCCTTCAACGTGTCCTTGCCGACGCCACCCTCGATCATGTCATTGCCGGAGCCACCGTCGACGCCGTCGTCGCCGTCGCCGCCGCGCAACGTATCATTGCCGGCACCACCGGCGATGACGTCGTTGCCGGCCCCGCCATCGAGCATGTCGGCGCCGTTGCCGCCTGTGAGATGGTCCGCACCGGCACCGAGCACGAAGCCCTCGATGCCGCTGAAGTGGTCGGTGCCAATGCCTGCGCCGGTCGCGGTGCCGGACACCAGGTTGATCGTGACCGCACCGGTGGCATCGGACAGATCCAAGATATCCTGACCGCAGCCGCCGTCGATGGTGTCGTCACCGGCACCGCCTCGGAGTACGTCGTCGCCGAGGCCGCCGAGCAGCACGTCGTCACCCGCGCCGCCGATCAGCAGGTCGTCGCCGAGGCCGCCGTTCAGTGTGTTGGCTCCGGCCGAGCCGATCAGCGTGTCGCCAAACACCGTGCCGACGGCGTTCTCGATCCCGGCGAGATGGTCGGCGCCCGGGAGATAGCCGGGATAGTAGGCAAGCCCGGACTCGAGGTCGATCGTCAGCTCGAACAGGATGTGACTGTAGTCGATGGTGTCGACGCCGTCGCCGCCGTCGTAGCGATCCAGACCATGGCCGCCGATGAAGATATCGTCGCCGGCGCCGCCGAACACCAGATCGTTGCCGATGCCGCCGACGATCGTATCGCTGCCGTTGGTCCCGATCACCAGGTTCCAGTAGCCGTCCGAGAAGCCGAGACTCTCGATGTTGCTCAGCGTGTCGGTCCCGTCCTGTCCGACGTGATCGACGACCATGATGCTACCGCCATCGTTGAGGGTGATGGCGTATCCGTCGATCGCGCCGGAGAAGGCCGCGATGTCGGCCCCCGCGCCGCCGTCGATGGTGTCGTCGCCGGCACCACCAATGATCAGATCGTCGCCGTCGTTGCCGTAGATCTCGTCGTTGCCGGCATCGCCGTAGACAGTGTCGTTGCCCTGGTTGGCGTAGATCCGATCGTTCCCTTCGCCGCCGTGGATGGTGTCGTTACCGAACGAGGTGTAAATCTCGTCGTTCCCGGCACCGCCGTCGATTTCCATGTTGGTCGAGATCCAGTCGTTGGAGATCAAGATATCGTTGCCGTTGCCGAGCAGGATCTGGCCCTGGATATCGGAGCCGATCCAGATGTTGACGAAGTCGTCGCCGGCGCCGAGATCGACCTTGCCGACGATCTTGCCGGTGTTGCCGAGCCTGTCGTTGCCGTCGCCGAAGCTGACGTCGCCGGTGATGACGCCAGAGCTCTGGTTGATCAGCTCGTCGGCACCGGCGCCGAGCAGGACGTCGCCGGTGATGATGGCGCGGTTGACGATCAGATCGTCACCCTCGCCCATGTTCACCGCTGATCCGCCGGTGGCGGTGATCGAGCCGTCATTGCTCAGCGTGTCGCTGCCGCCGCCCATCGAGACGCCGCCGACGATCTGACCGGTGGCGCTGTTGGTGAGGCTGTCGGCATAGGTGCCGACCAGGTTGATCGCCTCGTCGCCGCGCAGATCGAACCGCTCCGCATCCTCGGGGGTGACCCCTTCCGGACCGTGGCCGTCGCCCTTGATCAGGCCGTGGTTGACGATGGTCGTCACCCCCAGCGCGTTGGCGTTGCTGGAGTTGTCGACCTGGACCGCACGGCCGTAGCCGTAGATCTCGCCGCCGGCATTGTTGACGATGCTGCCGCCGCCGATCGCGATCGCTTCGGAGACGTTCGGCTCGCCGTCGTGATAGCCGTCGGCGCCGAGGCCCGAGATCTTGCCATAGTTCACGATCTGCACCAGACCGTCGACATCGATGGCGTCGCCGTCGCTGTCGGACAGTTCGGCCGAGCGGCCCTCCATCACGCCGTGGTTGGTGATGAACGCCCTCTGCGCTTCGGTTCCGTCGGTGTCGAGATTCACCGCCGAGCCGTTGCGGCCGATCATGGTGCCGAGGTTGAGAATGGTGACGGCGTTGTCACCGGTTACGGCATGACGCGAAGCTTCCATCCAGCCGCTGGCATAGTTGTTGACCTTGCCGCCGGTGTCGCTCTGGAAGTCGATCAGGTCGCCTCCGCCCACGAAGGTCGGATCCGTCGTGATCGTCCCCCAGTTGTTGACGACACCGTTAGTGCCCGGGCGGATCACGTCGGTATCGCTGCCGTGCTGGCGGATGACGCCCCCGGCAAGGTTGTTGATCACCGCCGACGCGCCGTTGTTGTCGAAGGTGCGGAAATCGAGGACGCGGCCGCTCGCTTCGATCACGCCGGCGTTGTTGACGATGATGGTCGCGTCGGCGTGACCGGCCCGTTCCGGGGTCAGCGCGCCGCGCACGACGCCGCCGGCCTGGTTGTTGAGGGTCACCGAGCCCGTCGCCCCCGCCGTGGTGGTGAGCGCACGGGTCGAGCCCGTGATCTCGCCGGCATTGTCGATGACCGCGTTGCCACCGCCCTGCCAGACGACCGCGTTGCCGGACACCGAGAGCGCGCCGCCGGCCTCGATGGCGACATGGTCGTTGTTGTCCACGACGAGGCTCGAAGCCAGCGTCGCGCCGCCCTGGATCGTCACGGCGTCGTACGATGCCGATCCGGCCACCGACCAGGTGCCTGCGGCCACCAGCAGGTTTTCGACATCGAGCGTGGCGGTCAGTGCCGCCGTGCCGCCGCCGATCAGTTTGACCGTGTCGTTGCCGGCGCCGCCGTCGATCGAACTCGGCGCGGCGTCGTCGGTGGAGACGATGATGAGGTCGTCGCCTTCGCCGGCTTCAGCCGTGTCGCCGGCGCCAGCCAGCAGCTCGTCGTTGCCGTCGCCACCTTGCAGGGTGTCGTAGCCTTCGCCGCCGACCAGGACGTCGTCGCCCTCGCCGCCGGTCAGGGTGTCGTCACCGTCGCCGCCCGCCAGCCGGTCGTCGTCAGCGCCGCCGTCGAGCGTGTCATCGCCCGCACCGCCAAGCAGCGTGTCGTCGCCGGCGCCGCCGGACAGGGCATCATCGCCCTCGCCGCCATCGAGCTGGTCGTCGCCGCCGAGCCCGGCGAGGACGTCGTCGCCCCCGAGGCCGTTGAGGACGTCGTCACCGAGCGCGCCGGTGAGTTCGTCGTCACCGTCGTCGCCGACCAGCACCAGCGCCTCGGTTTCGAGCACCGTGTCCTGACGATAGTCGAGGTTCTGGATGCGCTCGTCGTGCGCGCGGTCGGTGTCGGCGACCTCGTAGGGCGTGTCGGAGTAGTTCGCCGCCATGTATTCGGCGAAAGCATCCTGCTCGGTGCCTTCGGCGGCGAAGTTCGCCCCCTGCCCGGCATCCGGAACCAGGTCCGGCGACAGGTTGACGACGTTGGCAAAGGCGGGATTGGCCGCGATGAAGCTCGCGAACGGATAGCCGTCGCCGCCGGTGAGCAGGAAGCTCAAGGTCACGACCCGGATCGCCATGTCGGGATCGACCACCAGTTCGCCATTGGCGACCAGCGCCAGCACCGGATTGCCGTTGTCATCGATCAGCGCTGCCGACTGCACGCGGTTGCCGGCCGGCAAATCCTTGTCGAACGAGAACGCGATGCCGCCGACCTGGGCGAACTGGCCCGGCGTCGCGGTCGCGGTGGTCGCCGCCACCGCGTGCTCGAGCGCCTCGAGCAGCTGATCCGCGGTCACCGTGACCATCGACAGCGCGTTGTTGAAGCGTAGCGAGTTGGCGATATCGAGCTGCGACACCTCGCCCGCTTCCTTGCCGACGCTGGTGTTCGCCAGCGGCGGGCTCTCCACCGCTTCGCCGCCGACCGCATAGACGTAGCCGATCGAGTCGCGGATGCCGCCACCATTCTTGATCGAAACCAGCACGGTCGGGTCGACCTTCTGGGCGTACCACAGGTTCGCATCGGCGGTGAGGTCGCCGAGGTTGGTCTCTTCGGTGCGCGCCTCGCTGCGACGGCCCTCGAGATAGACGTCCGTCTTGCCGAAAGTGTTGCCGTCCTGCTCGTCGATGATGCCACCCACCGCCTGGGCGATGTCGTTGACCAGATCGCCGCGGCCGCCGTCGGCAAACGGATCGGCGTCGTCGGCATCTACGTCGCCGTCATTGTCGACATCGACCGTGGTGTTGCCGTCATACAGCGAGGTGACCACTTCTTCCGTGCTGGCGTAGGCGCCATTGACCGCCGTGTTGGCGGTGTAAATCACGTTGCCGTCAGCATCGAAATCGACCACCAGTCGTCCGACATAGGAGTATTCGCCGGAGGTGTTGACGATCAGCGTGGTCTTGCCGTCGGCGTTCGCGGTGACGATCGGATAGGTGTCGGCAGCGGTGTCGCCGGGACGGAGCGCGTCGGTCTGGTCCGCCAGCAGCGTGTGCGAGCCGCCGGCGATGATGACGTCGACGCCGTGCAGCAGGGGCGCCAGCGCCTTTTCAAGCGCGAGCTGCTGCAGATGGCTGACCAGGATGATCTTGTTGATGCCCTGGGCCAGCAGACCGTCGATGGTGGGCTGCAGGATTGCCGCCAGCGCCGCCATGTCATCGACATTGTCGCCGATCACCTCGACGCCGCCGGTCGAGGAGATGCTCTGCACGATCTGGGTGGTCGCGCCGATCACGCCGATCTTTTCGCCGTTCTCCTCGATGACCGCGGCCGGCGCGATCTTCTTGCCGATACCGGCCGTCGGCGGGAAGCCGGTGTAGGCGTCGGTATCCTGGATCGTGCCGGTGTAGACGGAGGCGAGATTGGCATCGGCCGAGAAGTCCAGATTGGCCGCGAGGTACGGGAACTGCGCGCCGGGATAGCCGGCGGTCTGCTTGATGATGTCGGCGAACGCCTTGGTCCCGGCGTCGAATTCGTGATTGCCGATCGCCGAGGCCTGCACGCCGATGATGTTCAGCATCGCCATGTCGGCGGTGCCGAAGCCGGGCGAGATGTTCAGCGTCCCGGCAGCGAGGCCGTAATAGGTCTCCAGCGCGGTTTCGTAGACCTCCTTCAGCGAGCCGTCGCTGCCGGCACTGAAGAACGGGCTGGGAATGAAATTGTCACCCGACGACAGCGTGATCGAGTTCTCGTAGGTCTCCTCGAGATAGTCGACGATCGCCGCGAAGTTGCCGGCGCGATCGACTGCGTTCAAGCCCGCCTCGAAGTCCGATGCATGCAGGATCTGCAGCGTGTAAGCCGGGGTCGGCTCCTGCTCCCCGAGATTGAGGCCTACGATCACCGGATCGTGGTCGGACACCCGGATCGCGGAGTCGTCGTCGAAGATCGAGGTGTCGCGGCCGTAGTCGGTGTTGTAGTCGAGCGCGTCGGCCTCGTCGGCGTTGATGTGCCAGGTGGTCACGCCGGACACCTGCGCGCCGAGGCTGGCATTGGCGAAGGCGTAGTCGAGCGTGCCGGTCTGGCCGTCGAACACATAGGAATAGGCGCCGTCCTCGCGGTCCTGCAGATTCTCATAGCCCGCGCTCTCGATGAGCGCGGTCGACTGCTCCTTGGCGTAGCCGTTGAAGTCGCCGAGCAGCATCACGTCCGGATCGCCCGAGCCGGTCGGATCGCTCGCCGCCCACGCGGTCAGCGCGGTGGCGGCCAGCTCGCGCTGGTTCTGCCAGTTACCCTGGCCGTCACCCTGATCGGAATCGGCGCCGGAGCCGGTACCGCTCTTGGACTTGAGATGGTTGGCGATCGCCGTGAAGGTTTCGCCGGTCGCAAGCTCCTCGAAGGTCACAGCGATCGCGTTGCGGCTGGTGTTCTCGCCGTCGAACACCGCCCCGACCGTGCTCTGCCCGAGCAGGCCGCCGAGGCCGAGGCCGGGCAGGTCGGCGTCGTTGAGGATCTCGACGGTCGTACCGCCGGCAATCTTCGCCGCGGTCGTGTCGTAGATGAAGCCGACCGCGATGGCGTCACCGCCAACGAACTGCTGGCCGGGATCGACCCAGGCATAGGTACCGGCCCCAGCCACGGCATTGAGCTGTTCGACCAGATACTTGATCGCGTTGCCGGACGATGCAGCGGAGAAGTCGTTCTCCAGCTCGGTCAGCGCCAGCACGTCGATGTCCATATCGAGGATGGTCGCGACCAGCTTTTCGGTCTGACGCGCGAACTCCGCGGCGTTGTCGGCGCCGCGCGGCGCTTCGCCGATCGCGGTGGTGCCGCCATTGTCAAGCGTCGTGAAGTAGTTCAGCACTTTGAAGCTCGCCACCTTCAGGCGGCCGCCGACGTCTTCCGGCGCATCGGTGCGCGGATTGTCGCCGGCTCCGAAGGTGTTGGCGCCATCCTCGACAGAGCGGATCCGCCAGGTCGCCCCCGAGGCGGAGTTGCCGGCCCATTGATAGTCGAGCACGCCGGTCAGGCCGGTGACGGTGTCACCCATCCGGACTGCGTCGGCGGTACCGTAGTTCGGCGTGGTGGACGTGTCGTCGTTCGGATCGAAGCCGTCGAGGTTGTTGATCGCGGCGTTCTGGACGTTCAGGCCATCGTCATACGTGATGGTGCGGGCACCGAGCTCGACCAGATACGCCTGGTAGGCGGCGGCGTCGGGCGCGTTCTCCTGCGTGAACTGTTCGGGCCGTTCGCCCGCCGCCAGCTTGATCTCGTTGAACCGGTCGAGATTGTACTGTTCGGTGACGGTCAGGGTCTGCGGAATCGTGACCAGCATGCCTTCATAGGCTTCGAGGTCGGGCTGGTAGTCGCCGTCCTGGCTCAGCGTGGTGCCCATCGACGGCAGGTCGATCTGCACCGCCATCGTGTCGACGTCGGCCACCGCGCCGGCCTGGACGACCGAAATGTTGCTGGCGGTGAGCTCGGTCAGACCGAAATATTCGCTGATCGAGCCGGTGACGCGGACCCGGTCGCCGATCTGGACGTCGGTGGCGCCGCCGTAGACGAATATCGCCTCGGAGGTCAGCACGTTGCCGTCGGAATCGGTGGTCTCCTCCTGGAGGTAGAAGCCGTTGAGATTGCGGCCGGCGTCGGCATCGCCGTTCTGGAAGTCGCCGACCACGATGGCTTCGACGGTCACAGTCTGGCCGACCATGGCGCTGCTGGCACCGCTGCCCTGAATCGCGCTGATCTTGGTAATGCCGACGTCGTCGTTGACGATGGCGCCGGTCGCCGTCGCGGCGCTGCCGATCGTGGTGGTCACGTCCGCCGAATTCGAAACGTCCTGCAACGTCAGCGTGAAGTTCTCGTTCGCCTCATTGTCGGTGTCGCCGGCGACGGTGACGGTCACGACCGCAGAGCTCTCTCCCGCCGCGATGCTGCCGCTGAAGCTGACCGGCTTGCCGCCGACATAGTCGGCCGCATCGGTCTGCGCCGAAGCCATCGTTCCCGAGAACGCGACGTCGCCCGTGGTGCCGCCGGTGCGCTCGACCGTGAACTGATAGACAGTCGGACCGCTGTTACCTTCGTCATGCGACACCGTGAGCGAATCCGGCGCAAAGGCGACGTGCTGAGCTTCGATCGACGATCCGGACGAACTGGTGACGCGGATGTCGTCGATGCCGACCCACTCGTCATTGCCGACGGCGTTGGTGGTGAGAATGCGGACCTGGATGTCGTTGCGGCCGTCGACGTCGGCAGGCAGCAGCAGATCGAACGGCGTCACCTGGGTCGCGGCACCGCCGGTGGTGACGTCGGCGGCGTAACCGCTCGGAACGTTGGTCCACGCCCCGCTCGACCCGAGCCGGTACTGCACGTTGATCTGCTGCGCGGCGTCGTCCGTGCTGGCGTCGAGGTCGCGTGCGTTGAAGCTCAGCCGGACATCTTTGCGGCCGGTGGCGTCGAGATGGATCACGAGGCTGGGAGCATCCGCACTGTTCGAGCCGTTCAGCGCCACCGTCGGGTTGGCGATCTGGAATTCGGCCACACCGCCGTTGGTGATGGCGGTGTTGGTCTGGTTGGCGACGACGTCGACATCTCCCGACGACGATCCGGTCGCCGTACGCGCGTCCACCCCGGTGGCCGAAACGACATCGTTGCCGAGATAGCCGACGATCGATGCGACCCCCGACCAGTCATCGTTGGTCGTGATAAGGCCGGTATTGGACCAATCCTGCAGGAAATCGCCATTCGCCAGGACATGAGGGGTCGTCGACATGTATCGCCACTCCAGCGCTCGAGAGAAGACGTCGCGGATCGCCGCCTCACGGCATGCGTAAGGGCGCGGTCCAGACGGCCGATGGTTAACGGATCGTTAATGCGCGTTGATAGAACGCCGACGACAACAGATCGGTGACTGCTTCTTAACGGGCCGGTGAAGTCGCGACACGAAAAGTCGGGCGAAGACCGAGCGAACCAACGAACTCGTCTTGCGACGTGCGACGCGCTCGACCTCTCGGCCGGCAGCAATCGCCAATGAGTTATCGAGCCAAAGCTCGATCAGCTCGCCGCGAGGAGCGACCACGCCAGGTTTCGAGTGCCGGCCTGCGCGGCCGAACTTTCGAACCAAAGCGGCGTTTCGTCGCAGGGTGTCGCGGCCTCGCTGCCATGGGCCCGCGGTTACGCACACCGCGCTTTGTCATGTGCCTGACGTTGAACCTCGCTAACGAACGCCGACCGTCCGACCGTGACGGTCCGACGTCGTTTTGAATTGAGTAACATGACCGCAACAACGTCCTCCGCGTCGACTCCCACTTCCGGCGATCTCGCGTCGGTCGCGATCGCCTCCTGCAGAACGGCCTTTCTGACGGTGGGACTGTTCTCGGCGGTGCTCAATCTGCTGATGCTCACCGGCTCGATCTACATGCTGCAGGTATATGACCGGGTCATTCCATCGCACAGCATTCCGACCTTGATCGCGCTGTCGATCGCGGTGGCGGCGGCGTATGCGATGCAGGGGCTGTTCGATCTGTTGCGTCAGCGCATTCTGACCCGAATCGGATCAGCGCTGCACGCGGCGCTGTGGCAACCGGTCGTCTGCAACATCCTGCGCGGGCCGCTGCGCGGCGGCGGCGCAAATCGCGGCCTGCAATTGTCCCATGATCTGGACTCGGTCCGATCGTTCCTGTCCGGGCTCGGCCCGACGACCTTGTTCGACTTGCCGTGGATGCCGCTGTATCTCGCCGGCTGCTTTCTCCTGCATCCTTATCTCGGCTGGACGCTGGTCGTGGGCGCGGTGCTGCTGTTCGGGATCGCGCTGCTCACCGAGGTGCTGACGCGGGCACCGACCCGGGACGCGTCGCGTGCCGGCGCAATCCGCGGCGTTCAGCTTGAAGCCGGTCGGCGCAACGCCGAAATCGTAGCCGCGCTGGGGATGGAGCAGCGGTTGATCGACCGGATCGGCGCCGCCAACGACGATCTCGTCGCCGCCCAGCAGCGCAACGCCGATATCGCCGGATCGCTCGGCGCGTTGTCGAAGGCGCTGCGCTTCATGCTGCAATCGGCGCTGCTCGGCCTCGGCGCCTATCTCGTGATCGAAGGGCTGGCCAGCGGCGGCGTGATGATCGCCGCGTCGATCATGGGCAGCCGCGCGCTCGCGCCGGTGGAACTGGCGATCTCCATCTGGCGTCCGTTCCTCGGCGCGCGACAGGCGGGCCAACGGCTCCGCGCCGCTCTCCGCAACGGCGACGCCCCGAACCCCGACGTCGCGCCCGAACGCGCCGCCCATCGGCTCACGGTCGAGCAGGTAACGATCGCCGCCCCCGGCGGCACCGCCGCGATCGTGCACAACGCCTCGTTCACACTTGAAGCCGGCCAGGCGGTCGGAATCATTGGCCCCTCAGCCGCCGGAAAATCGACGCTGGCGCGGGCGCTGGTCGGGATCTGGCCGATCGCACGCGGCGAGATCCGCCTTGATGGCGCCACCCTCGACCAGTGGCCGGCAGAAATTCGTGGCGGCATGATCGGCTATCTGCCGCAGGACGTCGAATTGTTCGACGGAACGGTAGCGGAAAACATCGCACGTTTCGATCCGGAGATCGACGAGACGACGGTGATCGCCGCGGCGAAGGCGGCAGGCGCCTACGAGATGATCCTGAAGCTGCCGAAGGGGTTCGAGATGCGGATCGGCGAAGCCGGCACCACCCTGTCGGGCGGCCAGCGGCAACGGATCGCGTTGGCGCGCGCGCTCTACAAGGATCCGTTCATGGTGGTGCTCGACGAGCCGAACGCCAGCCTGGACGCCGAAGGGGACGCCGCGCTGACCGACGCCATCCGGCGTGTCCGGGCTCGCGGCGGCATTGCCGTCATCATTGCGCATCGGCCGGCGGCGCTCGCCGCGGTCGACCTCGTGCTGACGCTGGCGACCGGCCAGGTGCAGGCGTTCGGCCCGAAGGACGAAGTGCTGCGCAAATCGCTTGCCGCTCATCCGGCGCCGGGCGGCGCGGCGCTGCAGGCGGTGCCCGATGCGCGCTCGGTTCCGGCCGCAGCCGCCAGTTGAGGACATCCATATGACCGCACTCCGCACGCCCGAAACTCGTCGCAGCGATCCGTTTCGCGATATCCGGCGCGCCACCGGATTAGGAATCGGCACGCTGGCGATCGTGGTGTCCACCGCCGGCGTTTGGGCGATGACCGCGCCGCTCGCCAGCGCCGTGATCGCGCCGGCGCAGGTGGTGGTCGACAGCAACGTCCGCCGGGTTCAGCACCCGACCGGCGGCGTGGTCGCCGAAATCTACGTCAACGACGGCGATCAGGTTCGGGCCGGCGACATGCTGGTCCGCCTCGACGAGACGCTGTCGCGCGCCAACCTTGCGCTGATCGAAAATCAGCTCAACCAGCTTGGGGTGCGTCGCGCCCGGCTGCAGTCCGAACAGAACGGCCGCGACGCGGTGGCGCTGCCCGGCGAGATCGCCGCACGCAGCGCCATTGGCGCGATCGCGGAGATGATCGAGGGCGAGACGACGCTGTTCGCCCGGCGGCGCGAGGCGATCAGCGGCCAGCAATCGCAGCTGCGCGAACGCAAGGCGCAGATCGCGGACGAGATCCGCGGCCTGGACGCGCAGATCGCGTCGAAGCGCGAACAGATCCGCTGGATCGACACCGAGTTGGAGGGCGTCCGCCAGCTGTACGAAAAGCGCCTGGTGCCCTATGCGCGCCTCACTGCGCTCGAGCGCGAGGCCTCCCGCCTGACCGGCGAGGAAGGCCAGCTGATCGCCGAGATCGCACGCGCCAAGGGCCGGATCACCGAAACCGAACTGCAGATCATCCAGCTGGTTCAGGACCAGCGCCGCGAGGTCGCGACCGAACTGCGCGAGGTCGAGACCAAGCTTGCCGATCTCGGCGAACGCCGCATCGCCGCGCTGGACCAGCTCGATCGCGTGGTATTGCGCGCGCCGCAAGACGGTCTGATCCACCAGAAGTCGGTCTTCACCGTCGGTGGCGTGATCACCGCGGGCGAACAGCTGATGCTGATCGTGCCGAAGGATTCGCTTGTGGTCGAGGCCCGGGTCGATCCACAAATGATCGACCGGATCAAGGTCGGGCAATCCGCCAAGCTCCGCTTCAGTGCGTTCGACGCCGCCGTGACCCCCGAGCTCGACGGCACGCTGACGCGGATCGCCGCCGACCTAACCAAAGACCCGCAGTCCGGCGTGGCTTACTACGTCGCCCGCATCAGCCTCGACGCGAGCGAACTCGCCAAGCTCGACGGCAAGGCTTTGGTGCCCGGCATGCCGGTTGAAGCGTTCATCCAGAACGGCGTGCGGACGGCGATCGCCTACCTGCGCAAGCCGCTGGAAGATCAGCTCGCCCGTGCGCTGCGGCAGAAGTAGTCGAAGTCCCTATCGCCATCGTTGTTCAGCATGCGGCCATATTGCCGCCGGCACGATATTCCGACTTTCGAAGCCGTTTGATCTTTCGGATCCTCGCCAATCGAGCAGGCGTGGTGTGCTGATGTTGCCTGAGTCTGCCTCTGGTCCATCGGCGAAGCTGCGGCTCGCCCCCTTGAGGTCTGCCTCGCAGGGTCTAGCGACTGGAATTGCTCGCGTTGAGCTTTTCTTAAAGTGCACTCGACAGACCTTCCGATACCTGTCTGATCCAGCAAACGGTTCGCCGTTACCGGTCTGTCCAGATGCAGCCCAAGATTTTGGGAGCCACCCAGCTGTTCTGGAGTTGGCGCGCCATGTGAAGCGGTTCATATTACGATCCCCGTTGGTTCGATTACTCTGATTGCGGAAGTCGCGGTGCAAATCTCTTTGCTTGCTTAAAGGAGATTGCAGTGACGAAGACAATTCTGACGACCGCCATCAGGGCGGTCATCGTACTGTTGGCATGGTCCTTCGCGGCGCAGGCGCATGATCAGAGCCGCCCCGAACTCAACAGCTGGTTCGAGAGCCTAAAAAGCGGCAGGGGTCCGTGCTGCTCCGGCGCCGACGGCACGGCGCTATCCGACGCCGACTGGGAGGTGAAGGATGGCCACTACCGCGTGCGCATCAAGAGCCAATGGTGGGACGTACCGGACGAGGCCGTGATCAAGGAGCCGAATCGCGCCGGTCCCACGATGGTCTGGCCCTTCTACGATTGGACGCTCGGCGAGGCGCGGATCGAGATCCGTTGTTTCATCCCGGGAGCCATGATGTGACCGACATGACGTTTCAAACGAGGCCTGTCCTGCACTTGATCGTCGTTGCCGGCCGAAGCTGTTCCGGCGGAACGATACTGAAGGAATTTTCTGGTCGTCGATAAGCGCGCACCTTGCACAAGGGAGGCTGCTATGGGCGTAATTTTTCATCAGGAAGTTGATTGCCGCGTACGACATGATCGTTCGACGAGCGGGCACCGTAGCCTCCGTCTTGCTTACGCGATGCTCTGCGCGGTGTGCATATTCCAGCTCGCGAGTGAAGCTCGGGCGCAATGCGCCGCACGAGATGTCCTGCAGAACCATTTGACACTCAAGAAAGCTCCTTCGGCCGGCGTGCCGCAGGTGCCGGTCAGATCCGCTGCCGACGTCCCAACCTGGAAAACGATTGCGCTGGGAACTTTTGTAGATTCGTTCGCTCCCCGTAACGCGCTGGACAAGAAAGGCTGTGGTGTCGGAGGGCTGGCTGCTGAAATTCTCGCTCGACCGGCCTTTGTCGTCGGTTCTACGAAAACAGACGTCGAGCTCGTCGCTGTATCCGCGGTCGAGATCGGCTTCAGCGCCGAAGTTGTCAATCTGGCTGCGATCTATGCGCGTGCCCAGCTATTCGGTTTTGAACTTGCGGCTGCAGAGGTCGGTCCACAACTGAGGCTTCAGTATCTAGACCAGCCCATGGGTGAATTTCTCATCATCGGAATGGAGCCGATCAAGACATGGAGCGGCGAGCCAGTCATTCTGAATGTAGCCAATGGCGGGGCCGGACTTATCCTCATTGGTCAGGATGGCCGACCTGACGCAGAAATTGCGGCAATCTCCCGCATCGTATTCGTACGATCCAACAGATCCGTGCCCGCTGACGAGCTTGCGAAGGCGGCAGCACTCCCGCCGACGCCCTGAACACGATAGGCCGGCAGCGCAGGATGCCCTTCAAGCCGACCGCGGTGTGCGACCGGCGGCATATTTCCGCACTTCGGCCGAGCCCTCAGCGATCGAACTCCATGTCCGCTGGCAGTCGGCATTCAAGGCAGGATTCGTTTTGGTTTTCCAGGTTGACCCTGGCGGTTATCGGGCCGATTCAGAGCGTCAGTCGCTGGTGCACACACCGGCTGATGACCGCTCAGCCGTAGTACCTCTCGAGCAGGCTTCTTTCGACCTTGCAAATGTAGGTGTATTTCGGATTGACCATCTGGGTGCACCGGGCTTCCGCGACCTGACCGAGCAGCATGTATCCCTCCGCAGCCGGAATGTTCCAGTCGTCCTCCATCCAATAGACCATTTCCTCGAACGCGATGCGCATCGCGTCCTCCAGCGGGCGCGCGCATCCCAGCGTGCAGATGTGGGTGGCCGTTTCGATGCGCGGATGGTTCAATCGGGCGGGCGCCTTCGCGAGGGAGACCTTGACCGTGAGATTGGCGGCGATCTCGATCGCGCCCATACCGTTGCATTCGCCGTCGCCTTGGATGGCGTGGCAATCGCCCAGGAAGAGATGCGCACCTTCCTTGTTCACGCGGAAGAAGATGCTGTTGCCCGTGGTGATCTCCTGGACGTCCAGGTTGCCGCCATGCGGGCCGTTGTCGACGGTGAGAATCGCCCCGTGCACCGGCGCGACGCCGGCCACGCCGATCATCGGTTTGACCGGAAGGCGGAGATGCTCATTCCAGTGAACGTGGCCTTCCCTGACTTCGACGACGCGTGTCTGGATGCCGAACTCCTTGCGCCTGACCCAATCCGGGAACATGCCGATGCCCGGCCAGAGCGCGGTAAAGCCGAGCTTGTCGAGCTGCATGTCCACGACATCGAGGCGCAACATGTCGCCTGGCTTTGCTCCGCGCACCTCGATCGGACCGGTGGCGCCGTTCACGAAGGGCATCGTCACGTCAGCCTCGGTCAATTGCTGTCCGAGATGGCGGATGGTGCCGTCATTGGCGTTGATGGCGCATTCGACCACGAACGTTTCGCCGGCTTCCACGCTCGCGATGAACTTGTCGTCGCCGGATAGCGCGTATTTGATGTTGCCGGCCTTGCTGATGCGCTTGGACATGGTCTCTCCGTGAACCTTTCCGGATGTGATGATGGCTTGAAGTCAGGCCTGGCGCCGCCACGGGATCAGCAGCCGTTCGAGCTTACCGACGAGGTACGTCAGGGCGAGAGCGAGGACAATCGTCACGACGAGCGCCGCGAAGACCTTGGGAATGATGTAAAGCGACCCGGCCTTGAAGATTGCGTGTCCCAACCCTTCCGACGAGGACATGAACTCGCCGACGATAGCGCCGATCAGCGCGAAGCCGACCGTGAGCTTCAGTCCCGCGAAGATGTCGGTGAGCGATGCCGGGACCACGAGCTTCCGGAAGATCTGAAACTTCGAAGCGCCAAGTGTTCGCATGAGATTGATCTGGTCGGCATCGACGCCGATCGCGCCCTTGTAAGACGTCACCAGCGCGACGATCACCACCGACAGGGTCGACATCGCGACCTTCGAGATCAGTCCGGTGCCGAACCAGATGATCACGATGGGAGCGAGCGCGATGATGGGGATCGATCCGAGCGCGACGACGAAGGGCTGGACGACGCGGGAGACGAATCGCGAATACCAGAGCGAGAGGCCGATCAAGGTGCCGACCAGATTGCCCATGAAGAACCCGAGCAATGTTTCCATGCCCGTGATTGCCGCATCGCGCCACAGGCTCCCGTCCTTCGCCATCTGCGCCAGAAAGCCGGCGATCGCCGACGGAGATCCGAACATGAAGGCTGCAGGGCTGCCCTTCGGCGTTGCGTGCTCCCAAAAGGCGAGGAGAGCGGCCAGGACGAGCACTTGCGTCGCCAGCACCGCGATGCTGCTGCGCAGTCTCTTCCAGCTTCGGCCCAACGGCGCGGAAACGCTTCCCATTGGCTTCGACGCATCAGCCATGCTGGTCTCGATACCTGTCGTCATTGGATCGCGACGTCGAGATCGGCCCAGATGCGCCGAACATACTGGCTGAAGTCCGGTCGCTCCCGGAGCGAGATCACGTCGGATCGGCTGACGCCGAAGTCGATGTGGTAGGTCGCCTTCACCCGCGTCGGCCGCCGCGTCAGCACGACGACACGATCCGCCAGCGAAACCGCTTCCTCGATATCATGGGTGATGAGCAGCATCGAGCGGCCGCCCTTGCGCACCAGGTCCACCATGTCGTTTTCGATCAAGAGCTTGGTCTGGAAGTCGAGTGCGGCGAATGGCTCATCGAGCAGCAGCACGTCCGGGTCGTTGACGAGGGTCCGGGCCAGCGCCACGCGCTGCCGCATGCCGCCAGACAGCGTCGAGGGGTAATGATCTGCGAACCCGTGCAGCCCAAGCTGATCGAGCATGGCCCGGCTGCGGTCTTCCGCTTCCGCGGCAGCCACGCCGCGAATCTCCAGGCCGAGCATGGTGTTGCCGAGCGCAGTCCGCCACGGCAGCAGCAAGTCCTTTTGCAGCATGTAACCGACGTTCTGCGGCTGACCGGAAACTTCCCGGCCGTGCCAACGGATGCGGCCGGCATCCGGTGCCATCAGACCGCACAACGTATTGAGCAGCGTGGTCTTGCCGCAGCCGGAAGGTCCGACAATGCTGACGATCTCTCCCTTGCGCAGGGTGAGGCTGAGGTCGGCGATGACGGGCACGATCCGACCGTCAAGGTCGTAGCCTTTGGCGACGTGCTCGACGACCAGCGGGAGGGCAGCGCGGTCGGCGGCCTCGCCCTCGCCATGCCTCGTGTCCTTGGCAGCCTCAACAATCATTTCAGGCCGGCAATCGCCTTTTCGGCAAAGGAATTGTCGATGATCTGCTCGAACGGGATCGATCCCTTGGCGTTGCCGAGGTAGATCTGCATGTCCATCAGGTTCTTCCACTGGTCCGGCTTGGTGACGACGGACTGCGCCGGAATGAGGTATTTGAGCTCGGCATCGATCGCCTTGTCGACGACGTCACCGGGTAGATCGGGGAATTCCTTCCGTGCGACCTCTTTGGCAAAGGCGGGGTCGGCGTAGGTCTTGCGCGACGCTTCCTCGAAGGAGGTTACGAGCGCCTGCACCATCTCGGGATCCTTCTGGATGGTCGAGGGCAGCACCATGATTCCGGTGTTGCAGAACGGTCCGACATAGTTGGAAAAGTCGAACACGACCTTCGCACCTTGCGCCTCGGCAGCGGCGACGCTCGGCTGATACGCGACCGCCATGTCAGCCTGTCCCGCCAGCATCGCCGCGATCTCGGTGCCGGGATTGACCGGGACGATCGTCGCGTCTGCGCCCAGTTTCAGGCCGGCTTTTTCAAGCATCCGCTTCGTGACGCTGAAATTGGTGTTGGGCTCGGGCGAGGTGACGATCTTGAGTCCCTTGAACTCCTTCGGATCGGTGATCGGCTTGAGCGTCTTGGAGACGCCGAAGTAGTGCGCGCGCTGCACGACCGTCCCCACGACGACGCCGGGGCCGCCGTTCTCGCGCGAGATTTGCGCCATCGTCGCATCGCCGATCGCGAAATCTGCGGACCCACCGAGCACGGCCGCGAAGGTCTGGGTGTCGCCGCCAGCGGCGCTCACCTTCATGTCGAGGCCGTTCTTCTTGAAGATGCCGGCATGCATGCCGACGTAGAGATTGATGTAACCCAGATTGTGCACGGCCTCGCTGAAGCGAATGGTCTTGAGCGCGGCCGCGGAGGCGACGCGGGATCCGAACAGCGGTGTGGCGCCGACACCGGCAGCGAGCACGGAGGCAGCAAGGAAATGGCGGCGGCTGAGCACACGACCACTCGGCGTGGCCGGAGGACGAGCATTTTCGGTCATGGCACGAATTTCTCCAGAACTGCTGACAGGCAGCCCCAAAGACTAGGTGTCGACCTCCGCTCATCAAGCCGAAATAAGCGACGCATTTTGCGCGCGATTTAAACCGCCGTTGGAATATGTCGCGCGATTGACACAGAGCGGAAGCGGCTGACCTGGCAATGCTGTTTTATTGCCCGTTGCGCAATCGCGCTGCCGAAATAGACATCCGACTGTCGTCGATTTCGTCATTTTTGACATTATCGCTGCACAAAGATTTTGCAGAGGCGGCACGGGAACTCGCCAAGCACCGCTTCGCCTGCAAGCGTCGCTGAGCCGCGGTGTCGTGCGCGTTACGGATTGACACGTACCGAGGAGAAGCGGCCGGTCAGCGCGCCGCCGCACTTCTCGGCCGCAATCCGGCTGGCGCGGGTGCCGTCTCGCGGACCGACTGCGGTCACGCCCTGTCTCTTCTCGGTGTCCGTGTTGCGCAGCAATTCGAAGAGATTGCTCACGAGCCCGCGCAAGCGCAGGTTCTCCGATTTCAACTCGTTCATCTGTTGAACCGCGTGGACGTCGAGCCCGCCGAGGCTGCGGCGCCAGCGGTAGAACGTACGCTCGGTAATGCCGGCGGCCTTGCATATTTCTGCAATCGGCACTCCGGAACTCGCCTCGGCGAGGAGATGAATGATCTCATTCTCGGTAAACCGGGATCGCCTCATCGATCTCTCCATCGGCCCGCCATTTGCACGGCGCTTAACCGCCGTGCGCGGCGCTGGGCCTGAGGTCGAGTATAGCCGAAGGATCGCCGCCGCCTAGAACATCCAAGCACGATTTTGCCGGACGCACCGTTGGCGATCCGGCGCCGACTTTGAACAAAAGAGTGCCCTGAAACGCTACGCCTGGAGTTGTCCAATGCAGCGCCGCCACGAAATACCCAGCACGCCCGAGAACATGGTTTGGGGGTATCTGGACTGCAACACACCACCTGTGCTGGAAATCAACTCCGGCGATAGCGTGACGCTGCATAGCTTCCCGGCGGGAGGGAAGGAGACGCTTCCAGACGACCTCTCGCTGGTTCCGGAAGACTATCGGCTTGCCCTCGAGACGATGCAGCCCGGGCCCGGGCCTCACTTCATTACCGGACCTGTCTACGTACGGGGCGCCAATGTCGGCGACACGCTCCAGGTCGACATCCTCAGCGTGAAGGTTCGCCAGGACTGGGGTTTCGTGTCGATCCTGCCGCTGCTTGGAACGCTACCGGACGAGTTCACCGACTACGAGACGATCCACCCGGTGATCGACCGCAAGCGCGAGGTCTGCATCATGCCATGGGGCACGGAAATGCCGCTCGACCCGTTCTTCGGCATCATTGCGACGGCGCCGCCACCGAGCTGGGGCCGCTGCGGGTCGCCCGTTCCGCGCGCGTTCGGCGGCAACATGGACAACAAGGAGCTACGAGCCGGCACGACGTTGTATCTCCCGGTGTTCAACGAGGGCGCGTTGTTCTTCGCCGGCGACGGCCACGGCGTGCAGGGCGACGGCGAAGTCTGCATTACCGCGCTCGAGACCGGCGTCACCGGAACCTTCCGTCTGACGGTACGCAAGGACATGGATATCAAATGGCCTTTCGCGGAAAGCGCCACGCATCTCATGTCGATCGGCCTCGATGAGGATCTCGACGACGCCGCCAAACAAGCTGTTCGGGAAATGGTCAAGCATGTCTGCGCCCGGACCATCCGCACGCGCAACGAGGCCTACATGTTGTGTTCGCTCGCCGGCAATCTGCGTGTCACGCAGCTCGTCGACGGCAACAAGGGCATCCACATGTTGCTGCCGAAGGCGCTTCTTTAGCGGGCCCGCACGAAGACGTCACAATCTCCTTCTCGCGTACGAGCCTCACCGGTCCGCCGGCGCGGCACGGTCAGCGGTTGACATCAAGGCCATCATGTAACATACAAAGTTACATGAAACGCGACTCCCGACTGTCCGGCGTGCTCCACGTCCTGCTGCACATGGCGCAGCAGCCTGGGCCGTTCACCTCCGAGACCCTGGCGAAGGCGATGGACACCAACCCGGTGGTGATCCGGCGCATCATGGCGGGGCTGCGCGAGCTCGGTTACGTCCGCTCCGAGAAGGGGCATGGCGGCGGCTGGACGCTTGCTTGCGACCTCTCGAAGGTGACGCTGCGCGATGTCTACGCCGCGCTCGGAAGCCCATCGCTTCTGGCCATGGGCAACCGGACCGAGGCGCCGGGCTGCCTCGTCGAGCAGGCGGTCAACGCCGCGCTCGATCAGGCCTTTCACGATGCGGAGGCGCTGCTGCTGTCGCGCCTCGGCGAGGTGACACTGGCGATGCTCGGCGCGGACCTGCGCAAGCGGCTAGGGTCGCGAAAGATCCACGACATGAGCGCGCATCGCGCGTGAATGGCTCCATTCGCAGGACAACATTCATGACCGACATTCAAGCCGCATTCTCCGATCCGCAGTTCGTGGCGAGATACACGGAGGGACCGCGGCGCTTCGTCCCGGGCTATGATGCCATGCAGACCATGGCGGCGATCCTGCTGGCCGAACGCGCCCCCGGCGATGCGCGGGTGCTCGTCCTCGGCGCCGGCGGCGGCCTGGAGCTGAAGGCCTTTGCGCAAGCGCACCCCGCCTGGAGCTTCGACGGCGTCGATCCCTCGGAGGCGATGCTCGCGCTCGCCAGCCAGACGCTGGGGTCGCTCGCCTCGCGCGCACACCTTCATCAGGGCTATATCGACGATGCCCCGGCAGGACCGTTCGATGGCGCCACCTGCCTGTTGACCCTGCACTTCGTCGACGTCGCGGAACGGCGTCGCATCGCCGCCGAAGTCCGCCGCCGCCTCAAGCCGCGCGCGCCCTTCGTAGTCGCCCATCTGAGCGCTCCTGACGGCGAGGAGGAACGCCCGCGCTGGCTGTCGCGGTACTCCGCCTTCCTGGCGGCATCCGGCGTCGAGCCGGAGCAGGCGGTGGCCGCACGGGATGCCGTCACCAACCATCTCCAGATTCTCGCGCCCGCGCAGGACGAAGCGGTTTTGCGCGAGGCCGGATTCTCGGATCCAACCCTGTTCTACACCGGCTTCGCCTTCCGCGGCTGGGTGGCCTACGCCTGAAGTGCCACGGCCTGTTCCACACCGCCACCTGTGCGAGTCGGCACGGGGCACGCGCGCACCAAAGCGCGATCCGATAAGGATGAATCGTCAGCGTGCGTCAGGTCATGTTTGAGCACGATCTTCGGAAAACCGCGGCACAGTTTTCCGGATCATGTAAGCCCCGGGGAGGCCAATCGCGAACTCACGGTGCCACCATCTAGCGCTGGACGACCGCAGCCAGTTTCTTCACCGGTGGCGGCTTCCACGTGCCGTTGACGATCGAGGGGCTCTTCTCATTCGGCCAGTACAAGCGCATCATCAGCTGGAATTTGCCGGATGGAGCCGGGAGCCAGTTGGATTCCTTGTCTGCGCCCGGCGAGTCCTTCTGGATATAGATGTCGATGGAGCCGTCCGGGTTCGATTTCAGATTCTGCCGGGCGCTGATCGAATAGCGGTTGATCGGGTTGGCCACGAAGAAGTAGCTGCTGTCATACATCGTGAGCGACCAGAAGCCACGCGCAGGCGGCAATTGCCCGTTTGCAAAACGCAGAACGTATTTGGCGGCGCCGTCATAGGCTTTGCCTTCGCCATCTTTCTGCGAGCTGGGATAGACGGCATCCTGCGGCCGGTTCGCGCCGAGACCGACGGCCGTCACGAAGGCCCGCATGAAATAGTCGGTCCCGTAGATCCCGGTTTTGGTCGTGTAACCCCACCCGTTGATATCCTTTATCTCCTTGTTGACCTTGAACTGAAGCATGATGCGATCGAAGGCGATTTGCGGAACACGTTTGGCAAAGTCCGCATTGCGCAATCTGCTCGGATCGAACTCCTGTCCGGCGACGAGGCCAATCCGTGCAAGCCTGGCGAGCGCAGGGGCATCCGCCGCGGCCGGTGGGTTCGCCTTCATGAGCCGCGCCAGGAGTGTGAAGTAGGCGATGGTATCCAGGCCATTCACTTGATCGCGCACGGCGGTCTTCATGTCGATGGATCGATCGACCTCGCCGGCCGGCGGCGTATAGGGCTTGCCGTAGCTGCTTAATGGGACCAGCTTGCACTGATCCTGCACAGCATGGACCGCAGCATAGTCTTCCGGCGTTCCCGTGCAGTAGATTCGTCCGAGTATCCACACGAGGCTGGTCGGCGACTTGTACTCCTTGACGCCCGAGGGGAGCGCACCCTTCCAGCCCGGCCCGGTGATCGCGTAGGTCTGCGCACCGGTCCCCGTGGTTCGCTTTCCGGGCGCCTGAAATACGTCGGTCCAGCCGTCCAGCATGGGAAACAGGAAATAGCGGTCCTTCATGTCGGGGATGCTGAGGACCCACGGCTCCTTCTCGACGTCGATGAATGCCGTCGTGTAGAGCGTGTCCGCATTGGGCGCAGTCACGTCGCGGAACGAAGCGTCGGGATATCGGCGTAACTTGATGAACTGGCCCATCGGCGCGTGATTGCCCACCGGAGTCGCGACATTCGTAATGATTCTTCGCGTATATTCCATGGTCACCAACGGATAGCCGTAGATGTAGGCATCCTGGGCGACGGCAAAATCTTCCACTCCGTCACCGAAATCGCGCAAGATGTCGCCGAACTCTGCGCGGGCCAATGTGCCGAATGATGCCCCTGCAAAGAGACTGAGACCGCCAATGGTCGCCTGTCGACGGGATATCCGCATGGCCTTCCCTCCTCTGCGCACAACCTTCACGCTAGGGACCACAAAGCGCGCGTTGCTTGATCTAGATCAAGCCCCCGGCGATGCCGCTCGCAGGACGGAGAACGCCTCAGATGGTGAGGAGAAGAGGCCTGAGGCGTCGCGCCTCCGTCACCGATCAACCGGCACGCCGGGGCCGAGATGATACCGACTGGAGAAGAACACCAACGGCGTGGTGTCGCGATAGTCGCAGCTCGAGACTTCGGCGATGATCAACGTGTGGTCGCTGACATCGACGGTCCGCGTCACTTCGCAGGCGAACCAGGCCATGCAGCCGGATAGGCGCGGCAGGCCGTCGACCATCTCGCAATGCGGCGCCGCGCCGGTGTTCGGCTGGCTCGCAAAATGCCGCGACAGATCCCGGCCATGATCCGGCAGGACATTGACGCAGTAACGTCCCGTCGCCGAGATCGCCCGAAGCATACGGCCGGGCATGACGGAGACCAGCACGGTCGGCGGCGACAGGCTGACGGTCACGAAGCTGTTCGCGGTCATGCCGCAGACGCGGCCGTGCTCGTCCAATGCGGTCAGCACCGCGACCCCGGTTGCAAAGCGCGACGCGGCTTCGCGAAACGACGCCGGGTTGGCGCGCGGCATCTCAGTCTCCGCTCGCATCGATCCTCACGCAATCGCCCTGACCGGCTCGGCCGGCGCGGACATGCGCTCGATCCAGGCGTGGATGCGCTGCGGCGTGGAAATGCGGTCCCACTGCCGGTCCGGATAGTTGAAATTCTCGGTGAACTCGTTCGCCAGCGCCGGATTCTGGCTCATCGCGCCGATCAGCATGCCCAGCGCTTCGCTCGGCGGCTGCAGCATCACATTGGTCCAGCGCGAGGCCGCCAGCACGCGGTCCTGCCGCTTCAGATCGATCTTCTCGCACAGGCGCGCATCGAGCGCGTCGGCGTTGACGATCTCCTCGCCGAGGACGAAGGCCGCATAGGAGGCGACATTGGCACCCTGGCCCATCATGGGATCGACGATGGCATGCACGTCGCCGAGCGCGATCGCGCATTTGCCGTCGTCGAATTCGACCACCGTGTTGCGCACCGTGGGGACCACGCCGCCCTGCAGCAGATCCTGCGGCTGCGCGAGATCGAAGCGGGCGGTATCGATGCGATCGTAGGTCGTCGGGTGATGCTTCTCCAGCTTGCCCAGCAGCACCTTCAGGAAGTGCCTCGGGTTGTCGTCATAGCTGAGCGTGGCCAGTTCCTCCATGTCGCCGCCGGGGACGTTCTCCATCAGCAGCGCATTGGCGATGCCGCCGAAGGTGACGGTGGGGATCACGATCATCTCGCCATGGCCGGGCGACACCGAGAGCGTGACGTTCATGGGTTCGGGCTGCCGCACGCCGGTGTAGAGCCCGACGCACAATCGCCGCTGCGGCTGCGAATAGGGCGTGTGCTCCGGACGGTAGGTGAAGAGCTGGCCCAGCGGCCCCTTGCCGGTCGAGACCACCAGCAGGTCGAAGCGCGCGACCAGCGGACGGATGTCGCGCTCCTCGATGCGGCGGTACTCGATGCTGCCGCCGCGCGTCGTGAAGTCCTGCATCAGGGCAGGAAGATAGATCCGGTAATCGACGGCGCGGCTCGCTTTCGAGAAATCGCCGCGAAAGCGCAGCGGCTGCGGAAAATTGAAGACGTGGTCGTGGTAGTAATAATGGTCCTTGGGATCGGTCCAGTGATTGACGCCGAGACAGTCCTCGCGCGCGATCGTCACATGGTGATGCGCGACGGTGTTAACGAGCCGGCTCTCGCGATAGTCTTCCGGCGTCCGGTCGGTGATGACAGTGGCGTCCACGCCGTGCTTTTGCAGGTAGAGCGCGAGATGCAGGCCGGCGATTCCGGCGCCGACAATTCCGACATGGCGTGCCACGTGACTCCCTCCCTGGTTGCTTGTTTTGAGGAAGCCTAGCGGCCCGAGCTGTTGCGCACTACGGAATATATGGGATATGATTTATTCCAGATCGGAATGAATTATGGACCGGATCGATTGCCTTCGCGCTTTCGTTCGCACCCTCGAAGGCGGCAGCTTCTCGGCGGCGGCCAAGGAGCTCGGCATCGGCCAGCCCGCGATCAGCAAGCGCATCGCGATGCTGGAGAGCGAGTTCGGCACGCAGCTGTTCTCTCGCACGACGCGCACGCTGAAACCGACGGCCGAGGCGCACCGCATCTACGATCTCGCGCGCCAGATCCTCGACAATTTCGAGATGGCGCGGTCGAGCGTCGAGCAGGCGGCGCCCCGCCCGACAGGCACGCTGCGGATCGGCGTGCCCTCGTCGTTCGGACGGCGCTACATGATGCCCGTCATCGCCGAGTATGTGCATCATTATCCTGACGTTCGGGTCGACATCCGCTTCAGCGAGCGGTTCGTCAATCTCGTCGAAGAAGGCATTGAGCTCGCCCTGCGCATCGGAAACCTGGAGCCGAGCACGCTGGTCGCCCGCCGGCTCGGCACCGTGCAGCGCTATCTGGTTGCGACGCCGACCTATCTGCACGGCCGCCCGATGCCGCGGACGCCCGACGATCTCGGCTCGCACCAGTGCATCGTCTATTCCAGGATGTCGCCGGCACATCAATGGGCCTTCGAATCCGAGCATGGCCGTCACGTCGTGTCCATCAACGGACCCATTCACGTCGACGATGCCGATGCGATGCAGGAGGCGACGATGCAGCATCTCGGCATCGCCATCCTGCCCGACTGGAATGCGGCAGAGGGCCTTCGCAGCGGTGAGCTCGAACATGTGCTGCCGGACTACACCATCGCCGCGCTGCCCC
The DNA here is from genome assembly GCF_003837805.1 of Bradyrhizobium sp. RP6. Lineage (GTDB taxonomy): Bacteria > Pseudomonadota > Alphaproteobacteria > Rhizobiales > Xanthobacteraceae > Bradyrhizobium. The sequence continues at coordinate 69,885 of NZ_RQIT01000013.1, forward strand.
TGCATGCGGTCTATCCGGAGACGCAGTGGATGTCGCTGCGCGCGCGCAGCTTCCTGGACCTTCTGGTCGCGCGCGCCGATCATTTTTCAAGTGTCTCGGCGCATAACCCTAAGCCGGTGCGAGCAGTTGACGCCGCTCCTGCCTATGTGCGGGAGCATCACCCACGTTAACCCTGTCGGCAAATGATTCGTCTTGGGGTCGGCAGCCGTCGACAAGCTGCCTCATTGGCGCGGAGAATTTTCAGCGGCACGAACCTCTGTCAGAGGCGCATTATGCTGAGAATGGCGTTGTTGGGCCTCCTCATCCTGTTGAGTGCAGGGGTGCTGTCGGCAATGGAGCTGACAGCGCCACCGCGTCGCGCAGCCGCGATCGTGCAGCCGCCTGCCGAGCAAGACGCGGGCATTTCTGCTGCACACTATGCCTTGGCGAAGGCTGATCGCCTCGACCTTGCCGCGGTGAGCAGCGCGATGCCGGCACAGACTGCTCCGGTCGAAGACCGCGTTGCTCCGCCGGAAGTGCCCCATGTCGGCTCGCCCCACCCGGAGCGGGTCGTCCGTCATCGCCACACTCCGAAGAAGATCGTGACCGCGGAACGTCCCAAGCCCAAGCCGAAGCCGAAGCCAATTGCAGTCAAGCGAACTGCCGACGCCCAGCGCTCGGGGCCGGTAAACGATTCCGCGTTCTGTCGCCTCAAAGCGTTTGGCGGCTTGCGCAAGGCGTTGAACTTGACCGGCTGCGACATCTGAGGACGTTTCTCCGCAGGGCAGAGCGACATCGAACGATCCGAGGTCGTGGTCCGCCGTACGACGGAAACACCAGCAGGCCCGAACGGTGCGCTACGCACGCCTCGCTGCCACCTTTCCGCCCGTCGACGTCTCGCAAACCCATTCGATCATTCATATGTTACCTTCATGAAAAAGATCGGATTCCTCTCCTTCGGGCACTGGACACCCTCGCCGCAATCGCAGACCCGCTCTGCGGCCGACACCTTGCTGCAGTCGATCGAGCTTGCGGTCGCGGCCGAGCAGCTGGGGGCCGACGGCGCCTATTTCCGCGTCCACCACTTCGCGCGGCAGCTCGCCTCGCCCTTCCCGCTGCTTGCGGCCGTCGGCGCCAGGACCAGCGGGATCGAGATCGGCACGGCCGTGATCGACATGCGCTATGAGAACCCGCTCTACATGGTGGAGGACGCAGGCAGCGCCGATCTCATCGCCGGCGGCCGGCTGCAGCTCGGCATCAGCCGCGGCTCGCCGGAGCAGGTGATCGACGGCTGGCGCTATTTCGGCTATCAGCCGGCCGAGGGCCAGAGCGATGCCGACATGGGCCGGCGCCATGCGGAGGTCTTTCTCGACCTGCTCCGCGGCGAAGGTTTTGCCGAGCCCAATCCGCAGCCGATGTTTCCCAATCCGCCGGGGCTGCTCCGCCTCGAGCCGCATGCGCAAGGCCTGCGCGAGCGCATCTGGTGGGGCGCCGGCTCGAACGCCACCGCGGTGTGGGCGGCGAAGCTCGGCATGAACCTGCAGAGCTCGACGCTGAAGAACGACGAGACCGGCGAAGCCTTCCATGTGCAGCAGGCCGCTCAGATCCGAAGCTTTCGCGCGGCATGGAAGGAGGCCGGCCACGCCCGCGAGCCGCGCGTGTCCGTCAGCCGCAGTATCTTCGCACTGATGAACGATCGCGACCGCGCCTATTTCGGCGGAGAGCGCGGCGGCGAAGACCAGATCGGCTTCATCGACCCGCACACCCGCGCGATCTTCGGCCGGAGTTATGCGGCGGAGCCGGATGTGCTGATCGAGCAGCTGCGGCAGGACGAGGCGATCGCGGAGGCGGATACGCTGCTGCTGACGATTCCGAACCAGCTCGGGGTCGATTACTGCGCACATGCGATCGAGGCGATCTTGAAGCACGTCGCGCCGGCGCTCGGCTGGCGGTGACATGAACTGGTGCGGCACGACCAGAAGTCGCGATTGACTTCGTGCACTACCCCCGCCAATGATCCCTTGGGGACTGTTGGACTGAATCAGGGGGTTGGAATGGGCTTGCGTCCAGGGATCTTCGTTGCGGCGTTCTTGCTTGTGGGGTGTGCATCAGGGCCGATGGGCAGCGCGGCTCTGACAGATAACGTCAATGCAAATACCGCACGGCTGGTGGTCTATCGCTCATCCGCCCTGGGTTTCGCAGTCCAGCCAAGCTATGCGGTCGATGGACGCGTCATTGGCGGCAGCCAGGCTGCGGGGTTCGTCGCCTGCGAGCTGCCTCCGGGCCGCCACGAGGTTGCAGTCAACAATCTTCCGCTGAGCAGCAATCTGTTCGGGCAAGGAAGCGAGAAGGTGAGCCTCGATCTGCGTGCCGGCAGCACCACCTACCTCTCCGCCCAACCGCAGATGGGAATCGTCACGCCCGGCGCAATCACGTTGATCCAGGTCACGGAAAGCCAGGGCCGTGCCGACGTGGCCAGCTTGCATCAGAGCAACAGCTCATGTGGCAAGGCTTGATCTGAGGCGCGCTTTGCGGTTTCCCGAGGAGCCCGCCCAAGCGGGCGTCTCGAATGGCCGCACGAGACTGCTCTCAAATTTGGTTTGCTATCCGCGCCAGCCTTCACCCCGTCTTCGTGCCGGTGATGATGGCCAGCGCCTCGACGAGGCGGTCGAGATCGGCCTCATCGGTAAAGAGCGACGGAGTCACGCGGATGCACTGGCCTTTGGCGACGCCGGCCCGGCGCACCGTCAGGATCTTGTAGCCGTCCCTGAGCTTCACCACCGTCGCGTCGTTGTCGGGCTTGCTGGTCTTGCCGGCAAGACGGAAGGACGTGATCGCGCCATATGAGCCGGCTTCATCGGGCGTCAGAATCTCGATGTCCTTGAATCCGCGGACGCGGCTGACCCAGGAGTCGCGCAGATGACGCAGGCGGGCCTGCTTTGCCGCCGCGCCGATCTGCTGATGCAGCGCCAGGGCCGTGGGCACCGTCAGCACCGTGGCGAAATTGACCGTGCCGGTATGCACCCGCGAGCGGATGTCGCTTTCCGGAAAATCCTCGTCGCCCATGTCGCGATCGATGGCCGCGAGGCGGTCCTTCCTGATGTAGAGGAAGCCGACGCCGAGCGGCGCGCCGATCCATTTGTGCAGATTGAATCCGACAAAATCGGCCTCGAGCTCGCTCACCCGGAAGTCGATCTGTCCCCAGGAATGGGCGGCATCGACGATGGTGTCGATGCCCTTGGCCTTCGCCATTCGGGCGATCTCGGCGACCGGCATGACGAAGCCGGTGCGGTGGCTGACATGGGTCAACAGGAGAAGTCTCGTCTTCGGGTTCGCCTCGATGGCGCGGACATAGGCGTCGAGCACCGCCTGGCGGGTGGCCGGCTCCGGCACGTCGAACTTGACCACGTCGACGCCGCGGCGCGCCTTCAGCGCGTTCATCGCATACTGCATCGAATCATAGTCGAGGTCGGCATAGAGCACGCCATCGCCGGGCTTCAGCCTGTTGTAGCCGCCGATGAGAAGCTGAAGCGCCTCGGTCGCGCCGCGGGTCAGCGCGATCTCCTCAGGCAGCGCGCCGACCGCTTCCGCCACCCTGGCGCGTACGGCCTCGAAATCGGTCCCCGCGCGCAGCCGCGCGTAATAGGTGTTCTGATAGTTGACCATGTCGGACTGGCGGATGAACTCGCGCCTCACGGGCTCGGCCATGATGCCCCAATAGCCGTTCTCGAAATTGACGACGTCGGGCGTCACGGCATAGAGCCCCTTCACGGCCGTCCAATAGGGCTTGTCCGTGGCGATCGCGGTCACCGAACCGGTCGGCTGCGCCGGAAGGCCCTCGGCCGCCATCGCCGGGACCGCAAGCGGCGCCACGGCTGCCGCCGCGAGGCCTTTGAGCATCGAACGGCGGTCAGCCGAAATCGTCTTGATCAGTTGCATGTCAGCTCTCCCCAGAGCGTCTTCGAGCGAAGCGGCGTCCGGCTCCGCGTCAGGAAAACGCGTCTAGCAATCATCCGGAACTCCGTTCCGATGTCGTCGGAACGGAAGAGGCTCCGGAGCGCCCGGGAAAAGAGCAACGGACCATGCAGCTGAGATGACCGGAGCATGACAATGCGATGATCGCGCAAGGACGCGCAATTGTCGGCGAAGAGATTGACAGCAGCATCGCCGCGGCCAGTAGGCCACGGCGCAACGCCGTCATCGTCAGACCGCAAGACCCAATGCGCCGCCCTCGGGGTGCGGCGCCTGCGAGCCCGCAGGCGCATGATTGACGACGAGCCCCGTCGGCACGGCCTCGTACCTCGACAGCGCCGCGGTCACCCGGCGCATCGCGGCCGAACCGAGCTCGCCGGCGCGCGCCACCAGGACGATCATATCCGCATGCGCGGCTAGGGCGATGGCGTCGGGCTGCAAGGCGAGATTGCCGGCGTGGACGACGATCAGGTCGAACTCCGAACGAATATCGTCCTCCGGCCTCGCATCGGGTTTTCGGCCGGCACTCAGGAGCTCCTCGATCGACTGAAGGCCCGCCGTGGTCGAACCGTCGTGCCATTCGGTCACCGGCGGCTGGTGACTTGCGAACTCCGGCTGGAGCCGGATCAGCACGCTCATCATGCCCCGATTCACGGCGGCGCGATTGAGGGAGCGCGCAACCGTGTTGCCGCCTGCGCTCTTGCCGACCGACAACACCAGCGCGACCTTGCAGCCGCGCACCGGCACTCGATCGATGCGTTCGAGCAGCGGCCGCAGATGGGCGGCGAGATCGAGCTCGGCCGAAGTGGCAACCGGTTTTTGCCAGACGGTACTGGTCCCGGCTCCGGACGCCAGCTCGGGGATGCGGGCCCAGACGGCAAGGCTGGGCATCGGCTCGGGCCCGGCGGCCGGCGGCGGCTGGGCTGGCCGGCCGGGCGTCTCCTTCGCGTCCACGGATGCAGGCGCCTGAACGGACATCGGCTTGTCGGCGGACGCGCTCGTCATCACCGCAACGGCGCCGGTCGACGTCAACAGCGAGCCGATCGCCAGCGCCGCGAGCAGCAAGGCGAGCGGCGGACGCGTCGAGCGCAGCGGCGGAATGGCGATCGAGGCGACCTTGGTCTGGGACGCCTGCAACTGACGCTGCTCGTTGGTGGTCTTGAACCGCGACAGGAACTGCTCGTAGATGTTCCTGTTGGCATCGGCGTCGCGCTGCAGCTCCTGCAGCTTCACCAGTGCCTGGCCATCGACCAGTATCTTCGTCTCGACCGCCTTGAGCTGCTTTTCCAGCGCGTTCTGCTGCTCGCGCTGGGCCTCATATTCCGATTTCGCCGTGTCGATGTTCTTCTTCCGCTCGATCTCGATCTGCCGGTTGATATCGGCGAGCTGGCTGTAGGAGATCGCGAGGTCGGGATGCCGATCGCCATACACCGCCTTCTTCTGCGCGATCTGGTCGTTCAAGGCCGAGCGCTGCGCGCGCAGCATGCTCAGCAGGTCCTGCTTCACCGGCCCTTCGACATTGGCCTTGAGGTCGCGTTGCACCTGCTCGTAGCGCGCCTTGGCCTCCTCGGTGCGCGCGCGGGCGGCGGAGACCTGCTGGGACAAATCGGTCACCCGCAATTGCTGCGTGGTGGATTCCTTGCCGGCATTGACGATGTTGTGTTCGAGCCGAAAGGCGGCGACGGCATCTTCCGACGCGCGCAGGCGCTCGTTCAGCGTCTTCAGCCGGTCCTTGAGCCAGTCGGCGGCCTCGTCGGTTGCCTCGGTGCGAACGCGGCCCTGGCTGGCAACGAATGCCTCGGCGATCGCATTGGCGTAGTAAGCGGCCCGTTCGGGCCGGTTCGAGGTGAAGGAGATCGCAATGACGTAGGTGAGCCCGCGCCGGGTGATCTCGAGGCGCTTGCGGAATCTTTCGAGCAGGCGCGTCATGTCGGTATAGCCGCCCGCGATGTCCTCGTCGTCCGCGATCTTGAGCTGCTCGATCAGGGGACGGAGAAAACCATCGGATTTTGCAATCTCGATCTGGCTCTGAAGCGCCGCGGCATCCTGGCCGATGCCCGGCAGCACCTCCTGATCCGAGGTCACGCGCAGCTCGCGGGGATCGAGCACGACCAGGGCGGTCGCGGCGTAGCGGACCGGAAGAATCATCAGGACGACGATGCCGAGGGCGAACAGCACCAGGGCCAGCGTCAGAATGCGCCGGCCGTTCTCGCGCAGAAAGGAGAGTGTACCGGAGACGGTCAGCGATCCCTTGATCAGGGCGGGCCCGATGCCGTCAGGCTTCACCTTCGCAGCCCGCGGCGCTTCCCACGAAGCCGCTTGCTCCGTCGGGGCGATGCTTCGCGGAGATGCGCGGCTACCGAACGCCATGGGGTGGGACTCGAAATCAACTGACAGTCATAGCTCAGAGGCTTGCTACACCGTAAATATCCATGGTTAACCGACGGTTACGGCGCGGGGAACGCGCCACGGCCGGCGATATGGCCATGCCGGCCAACAGTGCCGCCCTCCCGTGTCAGGCGGTTGGATCGCGTGAGAACCGCGCAACCGGTGGAGCCGGAACCCATCACCCGGATTGCATCTTGCGATGCGATCGGACCTCTCCCTACGGGAGAGATGACGACACTCAGCTGATGTTTAGAAGGATCCGCCCCGATGTGCCGCTGCGCATCAAATCCAGCGCATCGTTGATATCGTCGAGCGCGAACTCGTGGGTCACGATGCCGCGGTAGCTCACCTTGCCGGCATCGCTGAGGCGAACCAGCCGCGGGATATCGCGCGCGGGCTGGCATTGCCCGCCTTCCGAGCCCTTCAGCACCTTCTCGAAGTGCAAGGGCAACGTATAGATCTCGGCCTTCTCGCGGGGCACGCCGACGAGGATGCAGCGACCTTTCTTGGCCGTGATCTCGTAGGCGAGCTCGATCAAGGTCTTGACGCCGGTGGTCTCGACGACCTTGTCGGGTCCGTCGGCCCCCGTGATGGAGCGAACCGCGGCGGCCACATCCTTCACCGCCTCGGAGTTGATGGTGTGGGTGGCGCCGAAATCCATCGCCATCGCCAGCTTGTTGTCGAGGCGGTCGATGGCAATGACCGGCCAGGCGCCGACCATCGCGGCAAATTGCACGATGTTCAATCCGACTCCGCCGACGCCGAACACGACGACGGCTTCGCCGATGGCGATCTGCGCATCGTTGTTGACGACGCCGAGCGCGGTCGTGACCGCGCAGCCGAGCAGCGGCGCGCTGGTGCGATCGATCGAGGCGGGAACGGGCGTGACGCGGTTCTCCGACACCACGGCATATTCGTTGAAGGTGGTGACCCAGCCGGCGTTGAGTCGCTCGCCGCGCCAGGAATAGACCGGCGTGTTGGACTGGATGCCCTTGCCCGGCCGCCAGTGCATGACGACCGTGTCGCCCTGCTTGCAAGAGACGACGCCGGGTCCGGTTTCGACGATGGTTGCCAGCGCCTCGTGCCCCAGAAGGTGCGGCAGGAACTTGTCGACCCCCTTGACGGCGTCGATCTCGTTGATCTGCGCGCCGCAGATGCTCGAAGTGTGCACATGCGCAAGCACCTGGCCGTGCTCGAGCGTATCCGGCAGGGTGAATTCGTCGACAACCAGCGGCTTGCCGGATTCGACGAGGATTGCCGCCTTGGCAGTCTTGATCTCCATCAGCAGCGCCCGGTCACTCGAAATAGATGAATTCGTAATCGCCGGTGTAGCCGAGCTTGCCGTACAGCCAGATCCATTCCGACGTGTGCAGGATGGACTCCGCCGTCAGCGCCCAGCATTCGAGGTTGTGCATTTCGGCGACGTTCCGGTAGCCCTCGACCATGATGTACTTGTTCTTGCCGACCCGCTCGATCTCCTTGACCGCCGCCTCAAGCTCATACAGCCTGAGATTGTGCAGGGTGCCGAGCGAGATGACGAGATCGAAACTGTCGTCGCCATAGGGATAGACGTCCTGGGCGCGATAGTTGAAGAGGTAGGGTTTCACCTGCTCGTGCGCATGTGCGAGACCGTGCCTGGAGATATCGAAGCCGACGACCTTCAAGCCGGGCAGGATCTTCTGCATCTCGTAGAGCAGAAAGCCCTTGCCGCAGCCGACGTCGAGCACGCTCGACCCATCCTTCAGACCATAGGTCTCGATCAGGGCCTTGGCCACCGGCCCCCAGCGCCCCTCGATGAAGCGGTAGCCGCCATAGCCGAAGCGGCGGTCGCCATCCCAGTAATCGGCCTCGTATTCCCGCGCTTTCAGCGAGCAGGCAATCTTGTCGTCGTTCATCCGGGCCATGTAGTCGCGCCTGGTTGCCGTATGCAGCGGCGTCACAATATTCAGTAGTCGTCCCATCGAGCCCTCGGATTTCATCACGCGCGGAGATTGTCTTGTACTGGCCTGGGGAGCCTTGCGCCGTGAACTGCGACTCGCCCTAGCATTTGGCCCGAGCGCCATCATTGTTTCAGATCAATGAACAGCGAATCGTGCCGCGGCGTCACCGATCCGCCCGCCGAACACCGGAGACGCTGCGACACATCGGGGCGACCGGCACCAGGTTTCCGGTGCGGCCGTCGGAGAACATGACATAGATGCGCATGCAACCAGAATACGAAAATCGCGTTCATGCTGAAGAGAAGGATTGCCGATCTCGTACGCAAGATCGTTTGTCATTGCCGCAAGGGAATCCACCATGCCGACCAAACCGACCATCGCCCGCATCTGGCGCGGCCGTACCCGCCGCGACCTCGCTGATGCCTACCAGGCCTATCTGCAAGCCGAGGGGATTCCGCCGCTGCTAAAAACCGCGCTGGGTGTGCAGCAGTTGCGCGAGGACCGTGATGAAGAGACCTGGTTCACCACCATCTCCTATTGGCCGGACATCGAGGCCATGACGGCTTTCACCAAGGCCGAGCCGACCAAGGTCCATCATCTCGCGCGCGATGCGGAATTCCTGATCGAGCTGCCGGAGCGCATCGAAATCCACCGCATTCTGATCGATGAACAGGGTCTGCGGTGAAAGGCTCAGCGCCATATTGTTCCGCCAGCACTCTCGAGAGAGTTCATTTGCTGCGGCCCTCTGACGCTCGCCCTGCGCCGGGGGAACGGAATGAGCAACCCGCCGTTGCTCCAGCACCCCTCGACAACATGGAGCCGGACATGACATTGCGCAAAGTTTTCGCCGTCCTCTCGGCCGTTGGAGCGATGCTCTCGACGGCTGCTTCGCCGGTGCTCGCGGCACCTCTGCCGATCGCGAACCCCGGTCCTGACGCAGGCGTGCAGCAGGTCCAGTACCGGCATTGGCACGGACATCGGCATGGTTATTACGGGCACCATCGCGGGCATTACGGTAACGGCGCAGCCGTACTTGGCGGCCTCGCGGCGGGCGCGATCATCGGCGGCGCAATCGCCAGCAGCCAGGCTCAAGCCAACGCCGCATCCTATTGCGCGCAGCGCTATCGATCCTACGATCCCGGCTCAGGGACCTATCTGGGCCGCGACGGTCTGCGCCATCCTTGCCCGTGACGCGCACGTGAAGCTGCGGCAGCCTCATCGCCCGGCGAGAGGCTGCCCGAGCTCGAGGCAATTTTCGACCGGCGGCCAGCGCATCTTGATTCCGTGCTCCGCCGCGCTATACGTTCCCGCCATGATGTTCACGTCCACATTCTTCCCGCTGATCTGAACGGCTGAAAGTCGTTCCGGCGCATCTGCGCCGATCAGATCAAAACGGCTGCGCTTGATGCGGTAGCCGAGCGGAGAATGTGCAATGCCCAAGACCGAACAGGTTGGCCTGACGCCCCGTCAGGTCCAGAACTTCATCAACGACGGTTTCGTCAAGATCGAGAATGCCTTCAGCACCCAGCTTGCAAAGCAATGCAGGGACGAGCTGTGGGCGGATATTGGCCTGTCGCCGGACCACCCCGAAAACTGGACTCAGCCCGTTGTCCGGGTGGGGTCCAAGGCTTCGTTCCCATTCATCGAAGCCGCGAATGCGCCGCCCCTGCACAGAGCCTACGATCAACTCGTCGGCGAAGGGCGCTGGCTTGCGCCCAGGGGCCTCGGGACCTTTCCGATCCGCTTCCCCTCAGCGGAATCCCCTGGTGATGATGGCTGGCACGTGGACATGAGCTTCGGCACCGCCGATCCGGATTTCATGGAGTGGCGTGCCAATGTGAAGAGCAGCGGACGCGCTTTGCTGATGCTCTTCCTGTTCTCGGACGTCGGCCCGGACGATGCACCCACGAGGATCCGGAAAGGCTCGCATGCTGCCATCGCGCGGGAGCTGCTGCCCCATGGCGAGGCAGGCGCGACGCTCCGGCAGCTGTCCGCCGCGAACTATGCCTCGACGGCGGATTGCGAAGTAGAACTGGCGACCGGCGCGGCAGGCAGCGTCTATCTGTGCCATCCGTTCCTGGTTCATGCCGCGCAACCGCATCGCGGGAAACGGCCGCGCTTCATGGCACAGCCTCCGCTGCTGCCGAAGGGCGAGTTCGATCCTGCGTTGCCACCTGCGCCGGTTCAGATCGCGATCCGGCAGGCTTGCGGGCTGGCGTTGTAGTCGCAGCACGCCGCCGGCCGGCACACAGGTGATGCCCGCAGGCGCGACTTCGACCACTTCCGGCGGCTTGTGGCACGATGGCGGCTGGGCCGGGTCAGCGTACGACTGTCGTCACCGCCCCTGATATTCGGCCCAGCAGTCCGCCGTCTCATAGACTCGGATCGCCGATAGCTGCCGAAGGCTCGGCTTCAGCCGGTCCCAGATCCAGACCGCGATGTTCTCGGCGGTCGGGTTCTCGAGTCCTTCGACCTCGTTCAGGCATTGGTGGTCCAGCGCGCCCATGATGTCGGCGAAGCTTTTTTCGATATCGAAGAAGTCGGCGACGAAGCCGGTGTGCGGGTCCACCGGACCATCCAGTTGGACCTCGACCCGATAGGAATGGCCATGCAGCCGGCTGCACCGGTGAGTCTCGGGCACGTTTGGCAGCCGATGCGCCGCCTCGAACTTGAACGCCTGCGATATCCTCATCCAGCTCCTCACACGGCGTGGCCATCCGGTCTCGGCCGGTCTGGCGACCAGATGCTGCTTGGTCCTGACCTTTCGGCGAAGAATGGCGCGCCCGGAACGATTCGAACGTCCGACCCTCAGATTCGTAGTCTGATGCTCTATCCAGCTGAGCTACGGGCGCATTTTCGCAAACAGCGATAGCGGGCATGACCCGCGACGCAGCTCCCGGAGGACCGGGAGGGGTGCGAAAGAGCGCTCTGACTAACCGCTCTTGTCGGCGTTGGCAAGGTCCGGGATAGGGAGATTTTTGCAAGGCGATGATGATCTCTAGCCGGTCATTCCGGGGCTCGCGGAGCGAGAACCCGGAATCTCGCGCCCAAAACCTCGGGATTCCGGGTTCGGCGCTTTGCGCCGCCCCGGAATGACATGCGGCTCGGACTCTGGCCGACTACGCCCTCTGCCGCTCGTTGCGGATGGAGAGCAGTTCCACGGGGCGATCCGGGATGACGATCCGGAAGGTGGCGCCGATGGTGCCTTCGACCAGGTGGATGTCGCCGCCATGGGCACGGACCAGCTCGGCAGCGATGGCGAGGCCAAGGCCGCTGCCGCCGGGGCGGCCGGAGGTCTGGAAGGCCTCGAACAGGTGCTCCCGGGTCTTCTGGGGAACGCCGGGGCCGGTGTCGGAGACCTCGATGATGGCGACGGAGCCTTCGCGCTTCCCGGTGATCCGGATCTGCTGCACGCGGCCCTCACACGACGCGTGGCTTTCAAGCGCCTGGGCGGCGTTGCGGACGAGGTTGAGCAAGACGCGGAACAGCTGGTCGGGATCCGCATCGACCGCAAGCCCGCGCTCGATCGCGGCGACCCAGGCGATCGAGGCTTCGTTGGCGAGCCCTGCGGTCTCGCGCACCTCCAGCACGACCGGCTCGATCAGGATCATGCGGCGATCGGGCGCGGCCTCCTGGGCGCGGCCATAGGACAATGTCGACTGGCAGAAGGCGATGGCGCGCTCAAGCGAACGCACGAGCTTGGGCGCAAAGCGCTGCACCCGCGGATCCGGCACGCTGGCGAGCTGGTCCGACAAGAGCTGGGCCGAGGCAAGCAGATTGCGCAGATCGTGATTGATCTTGGAGACAGCGAGGCCGAGGGCGGCGAGCCGGCTCTTCTGATGCAGCATCGACATCAGGTCGCGCTGCATGTCCGACAATTCGCGCTCGGCCACTCCGATCTCATCGCTGCGCTGGCTCGGCACGATGATCCCGGCCGAACTCTCGGGATTCTCATGGAAGCCGACCAGGCTCGCGGTCAGCCGCCGCATTGGCCGCACGAAGAGATAATGGAGGGCGAGATAGACGAGGCCCGCGGTCAGCACTGCGATGATCAGCGCGACCACCACGAGGTTGCGGGAGAAGCGGTACATCTGCTGCCGCAGCGGCAGCTCGTCGGTGACGATCTCGATGAACTGGGCATTGCCGACCCCGGGACCGACGATGCGGATGGGCTGGTTGCCGGTCTCCAGCATCATCCGGAACGAGCCGGTGATCGCCTCCCATGCCGTCATCTCGCGCAGGTCGATGTCGTGCTCGATGGCGGACGGGATGTTGTCGCTGGCGAGCAGCCGGCGCTGCTGGCCCATCTTGATGGCGACGGCGCGGGCATTGATGCTTTTCAGGATCTGGCGCGACAGCGAATCGGGGACCATGCCGAGCGGCGCCGCATCCAGCACCAGCGCCGCCGTGTTGGCCGCCGCCACGCGGTCGTTCAGCCGGTTGACCCAGAAGTTGGCGATGGCGGGCACGTAGAGCAGCACGGCTGCGATCATCACCAGGGGAATGGTCAGCAGCAGCAGCTTGCCGGACAGCCCGAGCCCGCGCGTCCCACGGGGGCGCATCGCCGGCTGGTCCGGCTGATCCAGATCCTGGATCGGCTGGCGATCTGTGGCTGCCACGAAATTCGCCCCTGTTGGCCTTGGCTGATGGAGGATGCGGCCCGCCCGGAGTCCGGTCAAATTACGGATCGCTAATCTGCCAAAGTGGGATGTAGGCGCTGATATCGCGAGCCGCCACCTCAAGGGTTAAAAACCCCGCACAAACAGCGATATTCACCGGAATCGCGCGCTTGTGCGGCGTTGACGAAAAGAAGGCGCTCGCTTATAAGCCGCGCGAATTGTCCGCGATGACCCGGTGCGACGCCGGGAGCGGCTCTCTTGGGGCCGGAAAAGGGCCCGTTTTGGGCCGCATCTTCCGGACTTTACCATCAATTCTACAGGCAAATTGCCCGGTCAGCGGAGAAAAACCCGTGAAGCGGACTTATCAACCCAGCAAACTGGTGCGCAAGCGCCGTCACGGCTTCCGCGCCCGCCTCGCCACTGCCGGCGGCCGCAAGGTCCTCGCCGCCCGCCGTGCCCGCGGCCGCAAGCGTCTGAGCGCCTGAGCCGGACCCCCTTTTTGGGATTTCATCATGGATCGGCTGAGGCAGCGGGCGGATTTCCTCGCCGTTGCCAATGGCGCGCGGGTGAATAGTCCCGCGTTCGTCCTGCAAAGCCGTCGCCGCGATGATTTCGGCCCGATCCGGATCGGCTTCACCGTCACCAAAAAGAACGGCAACGCCCCCGAGCGCAATCGCATCCGGCGCCGGCTTCGCGAATTGGTGAAGCGGCTCGATCCGGTGTCGATGCAGCCTCATCATGATTATGTGCTGGTCGGACGAAGGGACGCGCTCTCGCGCGACTTCGCCACCATGCTCGACGATCTGCGCATAGCGTTCACGAAGCCCGCGCGGCATACGGCCAAAGCGCGTGGCCAGAGGCCCGGCCCCGCTCCCGCTGCCAGCCGCAAACCGGATTGATGACGAGACATTCGAGATGACCGACAATCGCAATACCATCCTCGCCGTCATTCTGTCCGGCCTGGTGCTGATCGCCTGGCAGTATTTCTACAACATGCCGCAGATGGAGAAGCAGCGCGCCCAGCAGCAGGCGCAGACCGAACTCCAGAAGACCACGCCGCAGCCGGCCGCCTCCGCGACACCCGGTGCCGCGCCGCAGCCGGGCAGTGCGACCCAGCCGGCAACGCCGGGCGCGAGCCAGCAGGGCCAGCCGGTCGTCGGCCGCGATGCCGCGCTCGCAGCCAGCCCGCGCGTGAAGATCGAGACGCCGCGGATTGCCGGCAGCATCTCGCTGAAGGGCGGCCGCGTCGATGACATCGCGCTGGTGCAATTCCGCGAAACGGTCGATCCGAAGTCGCCGCCGATCATCCTCTATTCGCCCTCGGGCACAGCGGAGCCCTACTACGCCGAATTCGGCTGGGTGGCGGCGACGGGCGTGACGGCGAAAATGCCCGATGCCCAGACCGTCTGGCAGCAGGACGGCAGCGGCAGCCTGACCCCGTCGACGCCGGTGGTGCTGAAATGGGACAATGGCGAGGGCCTCACCTTCCGCCGCACCATTGCGGTCGACGATCATTATCTCTTCACCATCAAGGACGAGGTGAGCAATGTCGGCAATGCGCCGGTCACGCTCTATCCGTTCGCGCTGATCTCGCGCCACGGCGCGCCGCAGGTCTCGGGCTACTACATCCTGCACGAAGGCCTGATCGGCTATCTCGGCGACCAGGGCTTGCAGGAATACGCCTACAAGAAGATCGACGAAGCCAAGGCGGTGAACTTCAAGGTCACCAATGGCTGGCTCGGCATCACCGACAAGTACTGGGCCTCGGCGCTGCTGCCGGACACCAATGCCCAGCTCCAGGCGCGCTTCTCGTCGAACCCGGTCGGCAACGTCCACACCTACCAGACCGACTACCTGCTCGATCCCGTCACCGTCCCCATCGGCGGCACCGGGACGGCAAATGCGCGGCTGTTCGCCGGCGCCAAGGAAGCCGGCGTCGTCGGCGTGTTCCCGTTCGCCGGGCTCGGCGGCTACAACAAGGAACTCGGCCTCAATCATTTCGATCTGCTGATCGACTGGGGCTGGTTCTACTTCATCACCAAGCCGATGTTCCTCGGGCTGGACTTCTTCTTCCGTTTCTTCGGCAATTTCGGCATCTCGATCCTGCTCGTGACCGTGATCGTGAAGCTCTTGTTCTTCCCGCTGGCGAACAAGTCCTACGCCTCGATGGCGAAGATGAAGTCGATCCAGCCGCAACTTCTGGCGCTGAAGGAGCGCTATCCCGACGACAAGGTGAAGCAGCAGCAGGAGATGATGGAGATCTACCGCAAGGAGAAGATCAATCCGGTCGCCGGCTGTCTTCCCGTGCTGATCCAGATCCCGGTGTTCTTCTCGCTCTACAAGGTGCTGTTCGTCACCATCGAGATGCGGCACGCGCCGTTCTACGGCTGGATCAAGGACCTCTCGGCGCCGGATCCGACCAATTTGTTCAACCTGTTCGGGCTGCTCCCGTTCGATCCGACCACGATCCCGGTGTTCGGCCACTACCTCGCGCTGGGCATCTGGCCGATCATCATGGGCATCACGATGTGGTTCCAGATGAAGCTGAACCCGACGCCGCCGGATCCGAGCCAGCAGCTCATCTTCAACTGGATGCCGCTGATCTTCACCTTCATGCTGGCGGGCTTCCCGGCGGGCCTCGTGATCTACTGGGCCTGGAACAATCTGCTCTCCGTGATCCAGCAGAGCTACATCATGCGCCGCAACGGCGTGAAGGTGGAGCTGTTCGACAATCTCAAGGCGACGTTCGCGCGGAAGGCGACGTAATCGTCATTGCGAGGAGCGAAGCGACGAAGCAATCCAGACTGTTTCCGCTGGAGAAAGTCTGGATTGCTTCGCTTCGCTCGCAATGACGCGGGGAAGCAGCGAGGCTTCGCATGACCGACGACAAAGATGCGAAGCTGATCGAGGCCGGGCGAAAGCTGTTTGCCCGCGACTGGCAGTTCATCTGGGCCTCGCCCTCGATCGCCACGCTGCCGCCGATGGCAGGGCTGGAGATCGCCTTTGCCGGCCGCTCCAATGTCGGCAAGTCCAGCCTGATCAACGCGCTGACGGGGCGCAACAGCCTGGCGCGCACCTCGCATACGCCGGGCCGCACCCAGGAGCTGATCTTCTTCGAGGTGCCCGGGAAAAGCGACCTGCGCCTCGTCGACATGCCCGGCTACGGCTATGCCAAGGCGCCGAAGAGCCAGGTCGCGTCCTGGACCGAGCTGATCCACAAATTCCTGCTCGGCCGCGCCTCGCTGGCGCGCGTCTACGTGCTGATCGATGCGCGGCACGGCCTCAAAGACGTCGACCTCGAAGTGCTCAAGACGCTCGACCGCTCCGCCGTCAGCTACCAGATCGTGCTGACCAAGGCCGACCAGGTGAAGGCCGCCGAGCTGCAAGCGCGCATCGCCGAGACCGAGGCCGCGCTGGCCAAGCACCCGGCCGCATTCCCGACCGTGCTCGCGACCTCGTCACGCAGCTCGACCGGCATGGAGAGCTTGCGCGCCGCGATCGCGAAGCTCTTGGAAGAGCGGAGCAAGTAGTGCTGGCCCATCGCCTCTTGATTGGGCTTGCCGGATTGATGGGCGCCGCCGGCGTCGCGCTGGCCGCCGCCTCGGCCCATGGCGCGGATGCGAGCCGGCTTGCCACGGCGAGCGCCATGCTGTTGTTTCACGCAAGCGCCATACTCGCGACCACAGCCCTGCTTGCGCGCGGCCTTCTGCACGGCGGAATTGGCCTCATCGCCGCGTTCGGCTTCGTGACCGGCGCCGCGCTGTTCGCGGGCGACCTCACTTTGCGCCAATATGCCGGGCACGCGCTGTTTCCGATGGCGGCGCCGACCGGCGGAACGGTGATGATCGCGGGCTGGCTGGCGGTGACGCTGGCGGCGGTGATGGCGAAACGCTGACCTCGTAGCCCAGATGGAGCGAAGCGCAATCCGGGGCCGGTGCCTGCGGTAAGAATCCCGGATTTCGCTTCGCTCCATCCGGGCTACATATCAGCCACACTTTGCGCCACGCCCGCCAATCGGATAGAACGCGCACCGACCGACCCGCCAGCGAGACCGTGACATGACCGACATCTCTCCGCTCGACCAGGCCCGCATCCTGTCCGAGGCGCTGCCGCACATGCAGCAGTATGACGAGGAAACCATTGTCATCAAATATGGCGGCCATGCCATGGGCGACGAGGAGACCGCGAAGAACTTTGCCCGTGACATCGTGCTGCTGGAGCAGACCGCGATCAATCCCGTCGTGGTGCATGGCGGCGGACCGCAGATCGCGACCATGCTCAAGCGGCTCGGCATTCAATCGGAGTTCGCGGCCGGCCTGCGCATTACCGATGCTGCGACGATCGAGATCGTCGAGATGGTGCTTGCCGGCTCCGTCAACAAGCAGATCGTCGGCTACATCAACGAGGCCGGCGGCAAGGCCGTCGGGCTGTCGGGCAAGGACGGCAACATGGTGAAGGCGTCGAAGACGACGCGCACCATTATCGATCCCGGCTCGAACATCGAGAAGGCGATCGATCTCGGCTTCGTCGGCGACCCCGAGAAGGTCGACCTCACGCTGCTCAACCAGCTGATCGGCTACGAGCTGATCCCGGTGCTTGCGCCGCTGGCGACCTCCAAGGAAGGCCAGACGCTGAACGTCAACGCCGACACCTTTGCCGGTGCCGTCGCGGGCGCGCTGAAGGCCAAGCGCCTTCTGCTGCTCACCGACGTGCCCGGCGTGCTGGACAAGTCGAAGAAGCTGATCCCGCAGCTCTCGGTCAAGGATGCGCGAAAACTGATCGCCGACGGCACCATTTCGGGCGGCATGATCCCGAAGGTCGAGACCTGCATCTACGCGTTGGAGCAGGGCGTGCAGGGCGTCGTCATCATCGACGGCAAGATGCCACACGCGGTGCTGCTCGAGCTCTTCACCAACCAGGGCACGGGTACGCTGATCCACAAGTGAGAGACGAGCGGCGCAGAAAAGAGGGCGTCATGCCCGGGCAAAAGCGCGAAGCGCGTCTTCGCTCAGAAGTCCCGGGCATCCACGTTCTTTCTTTGCGGAAACAAGACGTGGATGGCCGGGTCAAGCCCGGCCATGACGAATGGAGAGAGCGACGAGCCAGCCGCTCGCCTCTCGCGCGCTTCCTCATGACGCTGCCGGCAGCGATCGTCTCGTTCCTGCTCTCCTCCGCACCGGCCTTTGCCGACCTCAAGATCTGCAACCGCATGTCCTATGTCGTGGAGGCCGCGATCGGCATCGACGACAAGGCGGCGACCGCGACGCGCGGCTGGTTCAGGATCGATCCCGCCACCTGCCGCGTGGTGGTGCAGGGCACGCTGACGGCCGACCGCATCCTGCTCAATGCCCGCGCGCTCGGCGTCTACGGCGCTTCCCCGCTCCCGCAAAGCGGCAATGACATGCTGTGCGTGGCGCAGGACAATTTCGTCATCGCCGCAGCGCGGCAATGCCGCAGCGGCCAGACGCAAGTCCCCTTCACGCAAGTGACTCCGACGCAAGGGGCGGACGGCAACCTCGTTGCCTATCTTGCCGAGGACTCCGAATATGACGACGAGCAGGCGCGCCTTGCCGGCATCCAGCGGCTGCTGGTGATCGCAGGCTACGACGCAGCGCCGATCGATGGCGTCGACGGGCCGAAGACACAAGCCGCGCTGGCCGCGTTCCTGAAGAGCCGCGGATTGCCGTCGGACATCGTGGCCTCGCCGAACCTGTTCAAGGCCATGATCGACGCCGTGCAGACACCCTCTTCGACCGGCCTGACCTGGTGCAACGACACGCCGCACAAAGTGATGGCCGCGATCGCGACCGACGATGGCAAGTCCGTGACGAGCCGCGGCTGGTATCGCATTGATCCCAAGACCTGCCTGCACCCCGATGTGACCGGCCAGCCGAAGCAGATCTTCAGCTTCGCGGAAGCGGTCGATGCCGACAATCGAATCGTCAAGCTGAAGGACCGGCCGCTGAACTGGGGCGGCGACAGGCAGCTCTGCACGCGCGAGACCAAGTTCGAGACGAGCGAGCAGACCGATTGCGGCGCGCGCGGATTTGCGCCGACGGGCTTTGGCGCCGTGGACATGTCGAGCGGCGGCAAGACGCTGCGCTTTGCGGTGCCGTGAGTGAGAGAGTTTTGATGAACCCACCCCGCGCCTTCGCCCATGTCGAAACCTGGGTGTTCGATCTCGACAACACGCTCTATCCGCATCACGTCAATCTGTGGCAGCAGGTCGATGCGCGGATCGGGGAGTTCGTCTGCAACTGGCTGAACGTCGGCCCGGAGGAAGCGCGGGCGATCCAGAAGGACTATTACCGGCGCTTCGGCACTACGATGCGCGGCATGATGACCCTGCACGGCGTCTCCGCCGACGACTATCTCGCCTATGTCCATGAGATCGACCACTCGCCGCTGGAACCGAACCCGGAGCTCGGCGCAGCCATCGCTAAGCTGCCGGGCCGGAAGCTGATCCTCACCAACGGCTCGGTCGATCATGTCGATGCCGTGCTGGCGCGGCTCGGCTTCGCCTCGCATTTCGACGGCGTGTTCGACATCATCGCCGCCGAATTCGAGCCCAAGCCGGCGCCGCAGACCTACCAGAAATTCCTTAGCCAGCATGCCGTCGATCCAACGCGCGCCGCCATGTTCGAGGACCTCGCCCGCAACCTCACCGTCCCGCACCAGCTCGGCATGACCACGGTACTGGTGGTGCCGGATGGGACCAAACAGGTGGTGCGCGAGGATTGGGAACTGGAGGGCCGCGATGCGGCCCATGTCGACCATGTCACGGATGACCTGGCCGGGTTCTTGGCCGGACTGTCACCACAATAGAGGTTGTCGTCCCGGGGGCGCGAAGCGAGCCCGGGACGAGGGTGGAGTATGCCTTGACTCCGCCCCTTCAAATCTCGAAAAAGCGCTCCAATTCTCGCGAAACCACGCGCTCCCTAGAGGAAATCCCGATGTCGCTTGCAGCCCTCGAATCCACCATCAACAGCGCCTTCGAGGCGCGCGACGGCATCTCGACCACGACCAGGGGCGAGGTGCGCGAGGCCGTGGACCAGTCGCTGGAGATCCTCGACAAGGGCGAGGCGCGCGTTGCCGAGCGCGGGAGCGACGGCAAGTGGAAGGTCAATCAATGGCTGAAGAAGGCTGTGCTGCTGTCCTTCCGCCTCAACGACATGGGCGTCATTCCCGGCGGCCCCGGCAAGGCGACCTGGTGGGACAAGGTGCCCTCGAAGTTCGAGGGCTGGGGCGAGAACCGTTTTCGCGATGCCGGTTTTCGCGCGGTGCCGGGCGCCATCGTCCGCCGTTCGGCCTTCATTGCCAAGAACGTCGTCTTGATGCCGTCCTTCGTCAATCTCGGCGCCTACGTCGATGAGAGCACCATGGTAGATACTTGGGCCACCGTCGGCTCCTGCGCGCAGATCGGCAAGCGCGTGCACATCTCGGGCGGCGCCGGCATCGGCGGCGTGCTCGAGCCGCTACAGGCCGAGCCCGTCATCATCGAGGACGATTGCTTCATCGGCGCGCGTTCGGAGGTCGCCGAAGGCGTGATCGTGCGCAAGGGCGCGGTGCTGGCGATGGGCGTGTTCCTGGGCGCCTCGACCAAGATCGTCGACCGCGAGACCGGCGAGGTCTTCATGGGCGAAGTGCCGGAATATTCAGTGGTGGTGCCCGGCGCGCTGCCCGGCAAGCCGATGAAGAACGGCCAGATCGGCCCGAGCACCGCCTGCGCCGTGATCGTCAAGCGCGTCGACGAACGCACGCGCTCCAAGACCAGCATAAACGAGCTGCTGCGGGATTGATCCGACGCGCATGACCGATGCTCTCTCCATTGCCCGCGATCTCATCCGCTGTCCCTCGGTAACCCCGGCCGATGCCGGCGCACTGGGGGTGCTCGAAAAGACCCTCAACGCAGCCGGCTTCACCTGCCACCGCGTCACCTTCAGCGAGCCCGGCACCGCCGACGTCGACAATCTCTATGCGCGGATCGGCACCGAGGGGCCGCACATCACCTTTGCCGGCCACACCGACGTGGTGCCGCCGGGCGACGAGAGCGCCTGGAGCGTCGGCGCGTTCTCCGGAGAGGTGAAGGACGGTGTCCTGCATGGCCGCGGCGCGGTCGACATGAAAGGCGGCATCGCCTGCTCGGTCGCCGCGGTGCTGGAGCATCTCGCCGCCAATGGCGGCAAGCCACGCAGCGACGGCAAGGGGTCGATCTCATTCCTGATCACGGGCGACGAGGAAGACGTCTCCATCAACGGCACGATCAAGCTCTTGAAATGGGTCGCCGAGCGTGGCGAAAAATTCGATCATTGCGTGCTGGGCGAGCCTTCCAATGTCGAGACGCTCGGCGACACCATCAAGGTCGGCCGGCGTGGCTCGCAATCGGGCACGCTCGTCGTCGACGGCGTGCAGGGCCATGTCGCCTATCCGCACCGCGCGTCCAATCCGGTGCCTGACATTTCGCGGCTGATCGTGGCGATTTCCGACGAGCCGCTCGACCATGGCAGCGCGCAGTTCCAGGCCTCCAATCTCGAATTCGTCTCGGTCGATGTCGGCAACAAGGCCTTCAACGTCATCCCCGGCGAGGCCCGAGCCAAGTTCAACATCCGCTACAACGACAACCACACCCAGGCATCCCTGCGCGAGCTGGTCGAGACGCGCCTCGCCAAGGTCTGCGGCAACCGCATCAAGGCCCGCATCGTCTGGGAGCCCTCGAACTCCAACGTGTTCGTGACCAAGCCCGGCCCGTTCACCGATCTCGCGGTGTCCGCGATCGAGGAGGTGACGGCGCGCAAGCCGGAGCTGTCGACGTCAGGCGGCACGTCGGACGCGCGCTTCATCTCCAGTTACTGCCCCGTGATCGAGTTCGGCCTCGTGGGCCAGACGATGCACCAGATCGACGAACGCGTGCCGGTGGCCGATCTGGAGAAGCTGACGAAAGTGTATCGCGGGATTTTGGCAAGGTATTTTGGGTAGGGTCTAGCTCTCGCCAAACGCTCCGCCGTCATCGGACCCTAGTAATCCACCTTCATCAGGTACAGTCCCTCCGGCGGGGCGACGACGCCGCAGGCGGCCCGGTTGCGGGCTGCGAGGGCCGCGGAGAGATCGTCGGCAGTCCAGCGCCCCTCGCCGACCCAGACCAGCGAACCCACCATCGAGCGCACCTGGCTATGCAGGAAGGAGCGCGCCGAGGTGATGACCGTGATCTCGCGGCCGTCGCGCAGCACGTCGAGCTGATCGAGCGTCTTCTCGGGCGATTTGGCCTGGCACTCGGTATCGCGAAAAGTGGAGAAATCGTGCTTGCCGAGCAGGCGTTGCGCCGCCGCGTGCATCGCATCGGCATCGAGTCGGCGCGGTACGCGCCAGGCGTGGCCGATGTCGAGCGCGAGGTTGGCGCGGGTGTTGACGATGCGATAGCGGTAGTGGCGCTTGACCGCCGAGAACCGCGCCTCGAAACTGTCGGGCACGATCTCGGCTTCCAGCACCGCGATCGGATGCGGACGCAGATGCGCGTTGAGCCCGTCGCGAAAACGTCCCGGCGGAAACTGCTTCTCGACGTCGACATGCGCGACCTGTCCGCGCGCATGCACGCCGGCATCGGTGCGGCCGGCGCCGTGCACGCGCAAATCCGCCCCCGTCATCGCCTTCACCGCAGCCTGCAGCGCGCCCTGGACCGACGGCAGCGTCTCCTGCACCTGCCAGCCAAAGAACGGCGCGCCGTCATATTCGATGGTGAGCTTGTAGCGGGGCATCGATCCGATTTGATCCGGTGTCATTGCCGGGCCTGACCCGGCAATCCATCGCCTGGAAAGAGTCTTGTTGGAAGATGGATACGCGGGTCAAGCCCGCGCATGACGGTTGGTTAGCTGAATTTCGCTCCGGCCTTCAGCGGCACGCCGCGCAGAAAGTCCGCGGCCTGCATCCGTGCCTTGCCCTCGCGCTGGAGTTCGATGATGCGGATGGCGCCCTCGCCGCAAGCGATGGTGAGCTGGTCGTCGAGCACTTCGCCAGCCGCGCCGGAGCCCTTCGCCAGTTCGCAGCGCAGGATCTTGACGCGTGCATTCTCGAACTCGGCCCAGGCGCCGGGAAACGGCGACAGGCCGTGGATGTGGCGCAGCACGGCTCGCGCGGGCATGGTCCAGTCGATCCGCGCCTCGGCCTTCTCGATCTTGGCGGCATAGGTGGCGCCGTCCTCGCTCTGCTTCTTCAGCTGGAGCCCGCCGCGCTCGAGCGCGGCCATCGCGCGCACCATCAGATCGGCACCCAACCGGGAGAGGCGATCGTGCAGATCGAGCGCGGTCATGCTGTCGGAGATCGCGATGCGCTCGGCCATGGCGACGTCGCCGGTATCTAAGCCGACGTCCATCTTCATCACCATCACGCCACTCTCGGCATCGCCGGCCATGATGGCGCGGTTGATCGGTGCCGCACCGCGCCAGCGCGGCAGCAGCGAAGCGTGCAGATTGTAGCAGCCGAGCTTTGGCGCATCGAGGATCGCCTGCGGCAGAATCATGCCGTAGGCGACGACGACTGCGGCGTCGGCATCGAAGGCGCGGAACTCCGCCAATGTCTCCTCGGTCTTCAGCGTCTTCGGCGCCAGCACGGGAATGCCGAGTTTTCGCGCGGCTTCCTCGACCGGCGTCGGCTGCAATTGCAGGCCGCGCCGCCCGCCGGGCTTCGGGGCGCGGGTGTAGACCGCCACGATCTCGTGGCCGTGCGCGACGAGCTCGAGCAGCGTCGGCACGGAGAAATCGGGCGTGCCCATGAAGATGAGGCGAAGGGGCATCAACAGACTCGTTGTGTTCCCTCCCCCCTTGCGGGGGAGGGCTAGGGAGAGGGGTGCCACACGACGCGCTCGTTCGGGATGAGCGCGGGTGCTTTGCTTGCGCTCCGCAAATCAGGAGCACCTTTTGCTGGGCTACCCCTCTCCCCCACCCTCCCCCGCAAGGGGGGAGGGAGCGCATGGGAGCGCGTGGTAGCACCAATCGCTTGCAACTCACTCCGCCGCGCGCTTGGCGGCTTTCTCGAACTTCTTCATCACGCGGTCGCGCTTGAGCTTCGACAAATAGTCGACGAACAAGACGCCGTTGAGATGGTCGATCTCGTGCTGGATGCAGGTGGCGAAGAGGCCTTCGGCGTCCTCCTCGTGCACCTTGCCGTCGAGATCGGTGAAGCGCACGCGCACCTTCGCCGGGCGCTCGACCTCCTCGTAATATTCAGGAATCGAGAGGCAGCCTTCCTCGTAGACCGAGAGTTCCTCGGAGGAAGCGAGGATTTCAGGATTGATGAAGACGCGCGGCTCGCGCTTGGTCTCGCCGTTCTCGTCGCGCTTGGCGAGGTCCATGGTGATCAGCCGCAAGGGCTGCGCGACCTGGATCGCCGCGAGGCCAATGCCGGGCGCGTCGTACATGGTCTCGAACATGTCGTCGGCAAGCTTGCGGATCTCCGACGTGACCTTCTCGATCGGCTTGGAGACCAGGCGCAGCTGCTTGTCCGGCAGGATGATGATTTCTCGTAGGGCCATGGGCGCGATTTAAGCCGCGCGCCGGATGCGGTCAATGCGGCCAGGAACCCCGTTAACCTTCCGCTAACCATGAAACTTCAGGATTCGTTAACCATAATATCAGGGAGCAACTGACGATAAACGTTCCCTCTTCGTTCGCCAGCCCCTGCGAATCGGGCTACAAGGGCGGGTATGAACGAGATCATTTTCATGCTGGGCGACTGGCCGGTGCGCGCCGTTGACGCGCTGATCGGCTTCGGCACCCTCGTCCTTATCCTGCTGGTTGTAATTGCGGTGGTGATCGCGCGCTCCGGGCGGCGCGGCGCGGAACTCGCGATGGCGCACGCGATCCGGGCCGACGAGCTCGAGGAGCGGCTCAGCGAGGTGTTGCGGGCGCAGAGCGAGTCGTCGGGCCGGGTCGATGCCATGACCCAGGCTCTGGCCGGCCGTCAGGCCGAGATGGCGCGAGCGGTGAACGAGCGGCTGGATTCGGTCACCCACCGAGTCGGCCAGTCCATGGAACACTCCACCCGCAACACCATGGAGAGCCTGCGCGCCCTGCACGAGCGGCTCGGCATCATCGACAGCGCGCACAAGAACCTCACCGATCTCACCACCCAGGTGACCACCTTGCGCGACGTGCTCGCGAACAAGCAGTCGCGCGGCGCCTTCGGCCAGGCGCGGATGGAGGCGATCGTCCAGGACGGGCTGCCGAAGGGTGCCTACGAGTTCCAGTTCACCCTCTCCACCGGCAAGCGGCCCGACTGTGTCGTGTTCCTGCCCGACCAGCGGCCGCTTTGCATCGACGCGAAGTTTCCGCTGGAAGCGATGACGGCGCTGCACGACGCCCGCACCGACGAGGAGCGGCGAATCGCCACGCAACGACTGCGCGGCGACGTGATGAAGCATGTCAGCGACATCGCCGAAAAATATCTCGTCGCCGGCGAGACGCAGGAGATGGCGCTGATGTTCGTGCCGTCGGAATCCGTCTACGCCGAGATCCATGACGGTTTCGACGACGTGATCCAGAAGGCCTATCGCGCCCGCGTCGTGCTGGTGTCGCCCTCGCTGCTGATGCTCGCGATCCAGGTGATGCAGCAGATCATGAAGGACGCGCGCATGCGCGACGCCGCCGATCAGATCCGCACCGAAGTGATCAAGCTCGGCGACGACCTCGGCCGCCTGCGCGACCGCGTGCTGAAGCTGCAGAAGCATTTTGCCGACGTGAGCGAGGACGTCCGCCAAGTGCTGATCTCCGCCGACAAGATCGAAAAGCGCGCGGGACGAATCGAGGAGCTCGATTTCAGCAAGAGCGACACGTCGGAGGCTCCGCGGCTGGTTGCGACAGCCGCACCGGAGCTGTTCCCGCGGAAGCTCCAGGCGGGGGAGTGATTCCAGGTCGTCATGGCCGGGCTCGTCCCGGCCATCCACGGCTTTTCGGCGGCATTAAGAACGTGGATGGCCGGGACAAGCCCGGACATGACGGACTTTGTGGCAGAGGCAGCGCCGCCAGAATCTGCTAACACCCCGCCATGACCGCACCCGACGCGACCTCCTCCGCCGATGCCCCCGCGCCTGCGCCCTCCTGGCGCGAGAGCCTTGCCGTGTATCTGCAGCCGCGTGTGCTGATCGTGCTCTTCCTCGGCTTCTCCTCGGGGCTCCCGCTCGCACTGTCGGGATCGACGCTGCTGGTGTGGATGGCGGAGGCGGGGGTCGATCTCGGAACCATCGGGTTGTTTGCGCTGGTGGGAACGCCGTACACGCTCAAATTCCTGTGGGCGCCGCTGGTCGACGCGCTGCACGTGCCGTTCTTCACCCGCGCCTTCGGCCGCCGGCGTGGGTGGCTGGTGTTTTCGCAGCTGCTGCTGATCGGCGCGATCCTGCTGTTGGCGCTGACCGATCCAGCGCGCTCGCCGCTGTTCGTCGCGCTTGGTGCACTCCTGGTCGCGACGATGTCCTCGACGCAGGACATCGTCGTCGATGCATTCCGCGTCGAGAGCCTGCCCGAAAGCGAGCAGGCCGCCGGCATGGCCGCCTATGTCGCGGCCT
Source organism: Bradyrhizobium sp. RP6 (assembly GCF_003837805.1). Lineage (GTDB taxonomy): Bacteria > Pseudomonadota > Alphaproteobacteria > Rhizobiales > Xanthobacteraceae > Bradyrhizobium. The sequence continues at coordinate 96,335 of NZ_RQIT01000013.1, forward strand.
ATCGCATCGGCATGCTGATATCGACCGCGGGCGCCTTGTTCATCGTCACCGGCTTCGAGGCGATCGTCCCTCGTGGCGCCGCCTGGATGTGGGGCTATGTGGTGATGGCCGCTCTGGTGCTGATTGGCACGGTGACGGCGCTGGCCGCCACCGAGCCCGCTCAATCCAAGCGCGCCGAGGCTGCCACGCAGAACGAGGACGCGCTCATGCGGGTGTTCCATGCCGCGATGGGCGCGTTCTCGGAATTCCTGAGCCGCAAGGAAGCGTGGGCGGCGCTTGCCTTCGTCGTGCTGTTCAAGTTCACCGACGCGTTCTCCGGTAATATGACCGTGCCGTTCGTGATCGACATCGGCTTCACGCGGAACGACTACGCGGTGATCGTGAAGGGCGTCGGCATCGCAGCGACCTTGGCCGGCGGGTTTGCCGGCGGATTCGTGGCACGGCGCTATTCGCTCGCAACGAGCCTGTGGATCGGCGGCATCGTACAAGCGGTCTCCAACCTGTCGTTCTCGTGGCTGGCACTGGTCGGCGTCAATGAATGGGCGCTGACCCTCGCGATCACCTCCGACAATTTCTGCAACGCCATCGGCACCGTGATCTTCGTCGCCTATCTCTCCGCGCTGTGCCAGAACCCGTTGCACACCGCGACCCAATATGCGCTGCTGACGGCGCTCGCCGCCGTGGGACGCACCTATTTGTCGTCGGGCGCGGGTTATCTGGCGAAAGCGACGGGCTGGCCGATGTTCTTCGCGATCTCCGTCCTCGTCGCCATCCCCAGCCTGATGCTGCTGGCGTATTTGCAGAGGCGCGGGCATTTCGAGACGCTGGAGCCGGCGCGGGTGTGAGCTGACGCTCTCGCCATCGTCATTGCGGGCGAAGCGAAGCAATCCAGACTGTCACCGCAGGGGCTGTCTGGATTGCTTCGTCGCGAGGGCTCCTCGCAATGACGGCGGAGAGAGCCGCGCAGACGCCCTTACTGCTTCTTGATCAGGCTCCACTTCGTGATCACGGCCTCGCTCATCTGGCCGGCATCGCTGGCACAGGCGATCTCGTCGACCTTGACCGAGATCTCCTTGCCGACGAACGACTTCAGCTGCGTGGCCTGCGCGTCGGTGGAGGTGACGAGCTGGAAGGTTTCGGGACCGGTCTCGAGATTGCACAGCCCGTTCGGCGGAGGCAGCCGGCGCGGCTCGGAGGTGATCTGGTAGGTCGCGACGCGCTTGCCGTTCTTGACGTCGCGAACCTTCATCGCGTTCAGTTCGCCCGAGAGCACGTCACCGGTGTTGATCGGCTTGCCGGGCTTGGACGGCGGCGGCGTCTCGTCGCCCTGCTGCGCGGAGTTGGCCGGGCTCACCAGCAGCATCATCATCGCGACCAAAGCCCATCGCGTGGCGAAAAGTTTCGTCATGTCGTCCGTTCCGTAAAGTCTGGATGGCTAGAACAGCGTACGCTGCCGCATCGCAGCCGATAGCGTACCTTCATCGAGATAATCAAGCTCGCCGCCGACGGGAACTCCGTGGGCGAGCCGCGTCACCTTCACATTGGCGTCCTGAAGCAGGTCGGTGATGTAATGCGCGGTGGTCTGGCCGTCGACCGTCGCGTTCAGCGCCAGGATGATCTCGTGCACCTGCGAATCATGTGCGCGCGCCACCAGCGAATCGATGGTGAGATCCTGCGGACCGACGCCGTCAAGCGGCGACAACGTCGCGCCCAGCACGTGATAGCGCCCCTGGGTGGCGTTGGCCCGCTCCAGCGCCCATAGGTCGGCGACGTCGGCAACGACGACGATGATGGAGGGATCGCGCTTCGGATCGGTGCAGACAGTGCAGGGATTTTGCGTGTCGATGTTGCCGCAGGTCTTGCAGACCTGGACCTTGTCCAGCGCGACCTGAAGGGCCGAAGACAGCGGCATCATCAGCGCTTCGCGCTTCTTGATCAGATGCAGCGCAGCGCGCCGCGCCGAGCGCGGACCGAGGCCCGGCAGCCGCGCGAGAAGCTGGACCAGCCGCTCGATCTCGGGACCCGCAACAGCGCCCATATTACTGGCCGAACAACCCCGGCGGCAGGCCGAGCCCGCCGGTGAGGGCCTGCATCTTCTCCTGCATGGCGGTCTCTGCCTTGCGGCGGGCATCACTAAGCGCGGTGACGAGCAGGTCTTCCAGCACCTCGCGCTCTTCCGCCTTCATCAGCGAGGGATCGATCTTGATGCCCTTGACGTCCATCTTCGCGGTCATGCGCACGGCGACGAGGCCGCCTCCGGAGATGCCTTCGACCTCGACGTTGGCGAGCTGCTCCTGCATCTCCTGCATCTTGGATTGCAGCTGCGCCGCCTGCTTCATCATGCCGAGAAAATCAGCCATGGGTTGCGTGTCCTTAAAAGAGGCTCAGAAATCGTCGTCGCCGTCGGAACCGTCGGGCGGATCGTCACTGCCATAGTCGGCGTTAATATTGGTTTCCGGCGTCTCGGGGGCAAGCCTGCGGACCTCGACGACCTTGGCACCGGGAAAACGCGACAGCACCTCCTGCACGCGCGGATCGGCTTCCGCGGTACGGGCATGCTCCTGCTTGGCCGCCTGGTTCACCGAGCGCAGCGTCGGCTGGCCCTGCTCGTTGGACACGATCACGGTCCAGCGCCGGCCGGTCCACAGCTCGAATTTCTTCGCAAGCTCCGAGATCATGGTCTTGGAGGCGTTGGGCTCGAGCGCGACTTCCAGCCGGCCCTCTTCGAAACGGACGAGGCGCATGTCGCCTTCGAGCGCGCTCTTGGTCATGATGTCGCGCTTCTGCCCGGCGAGCGCGACGAGCTGGGTGAAGCTGGTGATGCGCAGCTGCGGTGCCGCGGCTTGCGGGGCCGGCGCGGGGGCAGCCATCTGCGGCCGTGCCCCTCCACCAAACGAAGGCGATGAAGTCGGCATACGAACTGGCGGCACAGGCGTAGCCGGCGCCGCGGAAGCAACCGGCGCCCCCGGGGCGCTGCGCGCCGCACCGCCGCCGCTCACGACCGGAGAGCCGCCGCCGTTCTGCTCCAGCATCCTGATCGCTTCATCGGGCGTCGGCAGATCGGCGACATAGGCAATGCGTACCAGGACCATTTCCGCCGCGGCCGCGGGGCGCGTTGCGGCCTGCACCTCGGTGATGCCCTTGAGCAGCATCTGCCACATCCGCGACAGCACGCGCATCGAGATTTTCGACGCGAAGTCCCGCGCGCGAACCCGCTCGGTCTCCCCATAGGCGACGTTGTCGGCGGTCGCCGGCACGATCTTCACGCGGGTGACGAAATTGACGAACTCGGCGAGGTCCGAGAGCACGACAATGGGATCGGCGCCGACGTCGTACTGCTCGCGGAACTCCCTGAAGGCGGCAGCGATGTCGCCGCGCGCCAGCGAATCGAAGAGATCGATGACGCGGGTGCGGTCGGCGAGACCCAGCATCTGCCGGACGGCATCGGCCTTGACGGTGCCTGCCGCATGCGCGATCGCCTGATCGAGCAGCGACAACGAATCACGCACCGAGCCTTCGGCGGCGCGCGCGATGATGCCGAGCGCCTCGGGTTCGATCTCGACGCTTTCCTTCGTCGCGATATTGGCGAGGTGCTTCATCAGCACATCCGCCTCGACCCGGCGCAGGTCGAAGCGCTGGCAGCGCGACAGCACGGTGACCGGAACCTTGCGGATCTCGGTCGTCGCGAACACGAACTTGGCGTGCTCCGGCGGCTCCTCCAGCGTCTTCAGGAAGGCGTTGAAGGCTGCCGTCGACAGCATGTGGACTTCGTCGATGATGTAGACCTTGTAGCGGGCGCTGGCGGGGGCATAACGCACGCTGTCATTGATCTGGCGGACGTCGTCGACGCCGGTATGCGACGCCGCGTCCATCTCCAGCACATCCATGTGCCGGCTTTCCATGATCGCCTGGCAGTGCACGCCCAAAGTCGGCATGTGGATGGTCGGGCCCTTCACCGAACCATCAGGCATCTCGTAGTTGAGCGCGCGGGCAAGGATGCGCGCAGTGGTGGTCTTGCCGACACCGCGGACGCCGGTGAGAATCCAGGCCTGAGGAATGCGCCCGGTCTCGAACGCATTGGAGACGGTGCGGACCACCGCCTCCTGGCCGATCAGGTCGTCAAAAGAGGAAGGGCGGTATTTGCGCGCCAGCACCCGGTAAGGCGCGTTGCCGGCGCTGTCGGGATTGGGAGGGGCGCCAGCGTCGGTCATCGGTCGATCCGCAATGGAATGTCTCTTGGCCGGCTCTTGCGGAAAGGAGCGCGCTGGCGGGACGACCGCCGGCGCAATTCGCTCGAAAAAACAGGTAGGAGACTGACGAGCGACCCGATCCGGACCTCGTTAGGGCTGCTTCCTTCCGGACCTGACCCGGTTGGCGAGTGGCTCGTCCACCGCCAATCTCCCGGTCCCTATTTGGGGCCAAAGAGGGCGGAAAGCAAGCGGGTATCGGTTCGTACGGCTCGAGTTTGCCCAGCATCAGGGCAATTCCCGGCCTGCCCAGCCGATAGGCTGTGCTTTCGCCGCACGGACCACCTTGCTAAGAACGCCTGCCGGAACTCCATCCAACCAGAAAAGCGATAGATCCCAATGGTTACACGTCGTGATGTTGCATCGATTGTCGGATTGGGCGCGGTGACAGCGGCCGCGCTGGTTTCGCCGACCGCGGCCCAGACAGCCGATCCGAACGAATCGACCTTCGCCCGCATCCGCCGGACCAAGAAGATGCGGATCGGCGCGGTCGGCGGCGGCGCGCCCTATTACATGAAGGACCTCGCCTCCGGCCAGTGGAAGGGTTTCTACATCGACATCGCGAAGGGCCTCGCCGACGACATGGAGGCCGAGCTCGAGATCACCGAGACCACTTGGGGCAATTCGGTGCTGGATCTCCAGGCCAACAAGATCGACATCTTCTTCGGCCTGAACCCGCCCCCAAAGCGCGCGCTGGTGGTCGATTTCTCCGTGCCAGTCTTCAACAATGCCTTCGCCATCCTCTGCAAGAAGGATTTCAAGCCGAAGAGCTGGGCCGAGCTGAACTCGCCCGACATCAAGATCGCGGTCGACCAGGGCTCCTCGCATGACCAGGTCGTCAGCCGCCTGACGCCGAAGGCGCAGATCACGCGGCTGAAGACCGCGGACGATGCCACCGCCGCGCTGCAGACCGGCCGCGTCGATGCGCAATGCCTGATCACCATGCTGTCGCTGACCGTGCTGAAGAAGAACCCGTCGCTCGGCCAGCTGGTGCTGCCGACGCCGATCTTCGCCACCACGTCGAATGCCGGCTTCCGCCGCGAGACCGACAAGACCTGGCGCGACTACGTCAACACCTGGATCGACTTCAACAAGGGCCTCGGCTTCATCCGCAATGCGATCATCACCAACATGGAGCTGGTGGGCGTGACGGAAGCGGACATTCCGCCGGGCGTGTCGCTGTAGGTTTCCACCGTCGTTCCGGGGCGCCCGAAGGGCGAACCCGGAATCTCGAGGTTCCGGGTTCGATGCTTCGCATCGCTCCGGATCGACGGTGCAAAATGGCACCCACGACGAGTAATCGCACGCATGTATCAGTGGGACTTCGGCATCCTCTGGAGCTATCGCTGGCTCTTTCTCAACGGGCTCGGCGTCACCGTCGGCTTCACGATCGTCATCGTGGTGTGCGGGTTGCTGTTCGGGCTGCTGGGTGCCTTCGGCAGCCTGTCGCGCTTCAAGGCGTTGCGCCTTCTCGCCCTCACTTTCATCGAGGCGTTCCGCTGCACGCCGATCCTGGTGCAGCTGATCTGGTTCTATTACGCACTTCCGATCCTCGCCGGCGTCGAGATGACGCCGATTACCGCCTCGGCGCTGGCGCTGTCGCTCTATGGCGGCTCGTTCTATTCGGAGATCATCCGCGGCGGCATCGTCTCGATCGACAACGGCCAGTCCGAGGCCGGTGCCGCGCTCGGCATGACGCCGATCCAAACCATGCGGCGCATCGTGCTGCCGCAGGCGATCAAGCGCATGATTCCGGCGCTGATGAACCAGTCGATCATCCAGTTCAAGAACACCTCGCTGGTCTCGGTGCTGGCGGTCCCCGATCTCGTCTATCAGAGCCAGGTCGCGGCCCACGACAGCTACCGGCCGCTGGAGACCTACACCGCCGTTGCGGTCGCCTATGCGGCGATCCTGATTCCGCTCACCATCCTCGTCCGCCGCGGCGAGAAGCGACTGGCGGTCGGCGAATGAGCGAGACGCCGAAAATCGAGATCCGGTCCTTACGCAAGAGCTTCGGCAGCAACGAGGTCCTCAAGAACATCAATCTCGACGTCGCCAAGGGCGGTGTGGTCGCGCTGATCGGCCCGTCGGGCTCCGGCAAGTCGACGCTGCTCCGCTGCATCAATCTGCTGGTGGTGCCCGACGGCGGCAGCGTCCGCGTCGGCGACACCCGGTTTGCGTTCGGCGACGGCGCCAAGCTGCCGGACGTGAAGACACTCGCAAGATTCCGCGCCACCACCGGCATGGTGTTCCAGCATTTCAACCTGTTCCCACATATGACGACGCTGCAGAACGTGATGGAAGGCCCAGTCACGGTGCGGCGCATGGCCAAGGCCGACGCCGAGACGCTCGCGCGGGCACAGCTCGCCAAGGTGGGCCTTGCGGAGAAAGCCAACCAATATCCGGCGACGCTCTCGGGCGGGCAGAAGCAGCGCGTCGCAATCGCGCGGGCGCTCGCGATGGAGCCTGATGTCATGCTGTTCGACGAGGCCACCTCCGCGCTCGATCCTGAATTGGTCGGTGAGGTGCTCAACGTCATTCAGCAGCTGGCGTCCGAGGGCATGACCATGGTGATCGTGACCCACGAGATCGCCTTCGCCCGCGAGGTCGCCGACCGCCTCGTCTTCATGCGCGATGGTATCGTCGTCGAGGAAGGTCCGGCGCGGCAGGTGATCGACAATCCCAGGGAAGCGGCAACGCGCGCCTTCCTCGGCCATTTCCACCGCACCGGCGCTTTGCCGCCGGCCACAACGGCACCGTGATGTCTGAAATCAATCGCGTCTATCTCGTCACCGGTGCCGCCAGCGGCATTGGCCGCGCCACCGTAAAGCTGCTCGCGGCGCCCGGCATCGGGCTCGCGCTGCATACGCGCTCCAATTCAGAAGCCCTCGAGGCAACCGCAGCGGAAGCCGCGGCGCAAGGCGCTCTCGTTGCAAAATGCCTCGGCGACCTCGCCGAGGAGACCGCGGCCGCCGACGCCATCGCTGCTGCGCAGACCGCCTTCGGCCAGCTCGACGGATTGGTTCTGGTCGGCGGTCATGCCCGCCGCGGCAGCGCCATCGGCACGCCGCCGGACCAGTTCCGTCAGGCGATGGACGAATCGGCGCTCGCGTTCACGCGGATGGTCGACGCCGCGCTGCCCCTGCTGCGCGCGGGGCGCGATGCGCGCATCGTCGCGGTGTCGTCCTTTGTCGCACACGCGATCCGCCCCGAATTCGCGCCCTTCGCGGCGACGGCCGCAAGCCGCTCCGCGCTGGAAGCCCTGGTGCGGCTGACCGCGGTCGAACTCGCCAGCGACGGCATCACCGTCAACGCAGTTTCGCCCGGCCTCATCGTCAAGGACAAGCCGAGCGAGAGCCGCCTTTCACCCGAGCAGATCGCAGCAACCGAGGCGCTGATCCCGATGCGCCGGCGCGGGCGGCCGGAGGAAGTCGCCGAAATCATCGCGTTCCTCGCATCCCCCAAAGCATCCTACGTCACCGGCCAGATCTGGCACGTCAATGGAGGCCTGACATGACCGAAGCGACCATCGAACGCCTCAGGCTGTTCCTGATCGAAAGTCCAATCAAGATGACGCGCCTGCAGGGCGTCGGCAACGTCAAGGGCACCGTGAAGCGCGTGCTGATCGAGCTCACCTCGAGTGACGGCGTGATCGGCTGGGGCGAGGCCGCGCCGTGGGAGGTCTTTACGGGCACGCCGGAAGCAGCGTTTTCGGCGCTCGATATTTACTTGAGGCCGATCGTGCTCGGCAAGCCGGTGCGCCGCATCCGCGCGGTAATGGCCGAGCTCGACCGCGCGCTGGTCGGACATGCCGAGGCCAAGGTCGCAATCGAGATGGCGTTGCTCGACATCGTCGGCAAATCGTCGGGACTTTCTGTCGCCGACCTCCTCGGCGGCCGCGTGCGCGACACCATTCCCCTCTCCTTCTCGATCGCCGATCCGGATTTCGCCGCCGATCTCGAGCGCATGCGGAAGATGGTTCCCGACGGCAATATCATCTACAAGGTCAAGACCGGCGTGAAGCCGCATCGCGAGGACCTCGATCATCTCGCGGCGATCCGGAAGGAATTCGGCGATAAGGTCGATTTGCGCGTCGATTACAATCAGGCGCTCGCGCCGTTCGGCGCTATCAAGATCCTGCGCGATGTCGAGGAATTCGCGCCGACCTTCATCGAGCAACCCGTGCCGCGCAAATTTATCGATGCGATGGCGCAGCTCACCGCGGCGCTGGAAACGCCTGTGCTCGCGGATGAGAGCTGCTTCGATCGCCGCGACATGATGGAGGTGGCGCGGCGCGAGGCGGCGGACGCCGTATCGATCAAGCTGATGAAGGCCGGCGGCCTGTTCGAGGCGCAGGCGATCATGGCGATCGCCGACATCGCCGGCATGCCCGGTTATGGCGGCACGCTGTGGGAGGGCGGCATCGGGCTTGCCGCCGGCACGCAGCTGATCGCGGCGACATCAGGCATCTCGCTCGGCTGCGAGTTCTACATGCCACACCACGTGCTGACCGAGGACGTGCTGGAAGAGCGCATCGCCAACCGCGCCGGTCACGTCGTCGTGCCTGACGGCCCGGGCCTCGGCATCCGCGTCAGCGAAGCCTCGGTCCGAGCCAATGCAAGGGTGCTGGCGGAGGCGTAAAGGCAGCGTCAACACCGCCACAAACTCGGTCGTCGTCACTGGCAAGCCTCAGCGCAGACCCGGGGCGACGAGCGTGTATGCAGTTGCCGTCCTTCCCCTATCGGAATCGCTGTCGTATGGTCGCTCCAAACAAGCCCGAACTCATCGGGCCGTCCGGAAACGCATATGCCCGAACCCGCCTGGTCGCTGCACTCCCGCCTGAAAGAGGACACCATCGACATCGGCGATCTGCCGCTGTCGAAAGTGCTCGTCATCAAGGATGCACACTATCCCTGGCTGCTGCTGGTGCCTCGGCGGCCTGACGCGGTCGAGATCATCGATCTCGACGAGGTGCAGCAGGCGCAACTGATGACGGAGATCTCCCGCGTCTCGCGTGCGCTGAAGGAGATCACCAGATGCGACAAGCTCAATATCGCCGCGCTGGGCAACCTCGTACCGCAGCTGCACGTCCACATCATCGCACGCCGGACCAGTGACGCGGCCTGGCCACGTCCGGTGTGGGGCGTGATGCAGCCGCTGGCGCACGACGCCACCGAAGTGCAGAATTTCATCAGCGCGCTCCGCCGCAAGATCTGGTTGGGTTGAAAGAACAAGAAATGTCAGCATTCGACGCGTTTCCGCTGGGGCAGCCGGCCTTCGTCACCAACATTCTCGACCGCGCCGCGCATCTGCGCCGCGACGACGAAAAGCTGTTCGCGATGGAGCAGAAGCCGTCGTCGCGCGCCTATGTGGTCTATCGCGATTCGCTGCTGGTGAAGCGCGAGGGCGAGAAGGTGCGCGCGCTGCTCGGGGTCGAGGAGGCGCTGAAGTGCGGCGCCAATCCCGGTACGATCTTTCTGGGCCTGCGCGATGGTGCGGCCGTGTTCGGGATGGGACTATCGCAGGCCGCTGCCGAGAAGCTGGTCGGCCGCGAGGACTACACCATCACCGAGCTGCGCGGCATGGCGATGCAGGGTGCGCTTCCGCCAGAGGAGTTGTCGGCGATCGCGATGGCGAAGTCGATGGTGAGCTGGCATCAGCGCCACGGCTACTGCGCCAATTGCGGCGCGCGCACCGCGATGAAGGAAGGCGGCTGGAAGCGCGATTGCCCGGCCTGCAAGGCCGAGCACTTTCCGCGCACCGACCCGGTCGTAATCATGCTGGTCGCCTCGGGCGACAAATGCCTGCTCGGCCGGCAGAAGCAGTTTCCGCCCGGCATGTATTCCTGCCTCGCCGGCTTCGTCGAGGCGGCCGAGACCATCGAGGACGCGGTGCGCCGGGAGATCCTCGAGGAGTCCGGCATTCGCTGCACCGACGTGCAATATTATATGACCCAGCCCTGGCCCTATCCGTCGTCGCTGATGATCGGCTGCAGCGCACGGGCCGTGAGCGAGGACATCGTCGTTGATCGCATGGAGCTGGAAGACGCGCGCTGGTTCACGCGCGAGGAGGCAGCCCTGATGCTGACGCGGACGCATCCCGACGGGCTCGCCGGCCCGCATCCCTTCGCCATTGCTCATCATCTGCTCGGCCGCTGGGTGCACGACAAGAGCAGCACCTGAGCTGAGACCATCGATGCCCCGGATCGCGCCGCGCATCCTCTTCCATGGCGCCTTCACGCTCCGGCTTGCCGAGGGCGAGGGGGCACGCGAGGCGCTGCGGCCGCCGCAGCACCGAAATGCGCCCGCATCGCAGCGGCCTTCCGTCCCCCAACGCATTGAAGTTGAAGAACTTCTGCTCAACCGGCCCTAGAGCGGTTCCATTGCGCCGCGAAGATTATAGGCTTGCTGTGGAAAGATTTTCTCTATATCAGGAAAATAAGCCCCTTAAATGAAACAAAGTTCTTCGAATGACTGATGTTGCCGCCCAGGTTCCCGAGACCAGCCGCCGGCTCGATGCCATCGACCGCAAGATCCTGATGGTCCTTCAGGAGGATGCCTCACTCTCCGTCGCCGAGATCGGCGACCGCGTCGGCTTGTCTTCGACCCCCTGCTGGAAGCGCATCCAGCGCTTGGAGGCCGATGGTGTCATCATCAAGCGCGTGGCGCTTGTCGACCAGAACAAGATCGGACTTGGCATTTCCGTGTTCGTGTCGGTCGAGAGCGCCGATCACTCGGACGCCTGGCTGAAGCGGTTCGCCGAAGCCGTCAGCGCCATGCCCGAGGTGATGGAGTTCTATCGCATGGCCGGCGACGTCGATTACATGCTGCGCGTCGTGGTCGCGGACATGCAGGCCTATGACGTGTTCTACAAGAAGCTGATCAGCGCGGTGCCGCTGAAGAACGTCACCTCGCGCTTTGCGATGGAGAAGATCAAGTCGGTCACCGCGCTGCCGATTCCCGCGGTGGTGGTGGCCTGACGCCGATTCTCATTCTGACGCGTTTTCTTCACACGAGCCGGTATCCACTTCGCTCGAGAACGCTTCAAGCCGGCTGAAACACCGGCAGGGTGACGCTGACGCGCGTGCCTCCGCCCGGCGCCGCGCCGATCTCGATCGTCCCGCCATGGGCCTCAACCAGGCTGCGGACGACGGCGAGACCAAGGCCGGCGCCGCCGGTCGCGCGATTGCGCGACTTCTCCAGCCGGTGGAACGGCTCCAGCACGGTCTGACGCTGATCGGGCGGAATCCCCGAGCCCTCGTCGCCGATCGACACGACGACGGCACCGTCCTTCAGGGCCGTGCGCACATGCGCTGCATGGCCATAGGCGAGCGCGTTGTCGATGATGTTGGCGAAGACCCGCCGCAGGGCGAGGCGGTCGCCGAGGACAACAACGTTGCGCACACGCTCGTCCGTGACCAGATCGACCGCTGCGCCCTGAACGTGCCGGTCGTGCACCTCGACGGCGACCAGCGCGGCGAGCTCGACCATCTCCTGCGACAGTCCGCCGACACCCGCCCGCGTCGACAGCAGCGCGTCGTCGAGCAGCCGGATCATGTCGTCGATATCGGCTACCGCCCGCTGCCGCTCGGCGTCGTCGGGAATGTGCTCGACGCGCAGTCGCAGCCGCGTCGCGAAGGTCCTGACGTCATGAGCGATGCCGCCAACCAGCGTCATGCGCGCACGCAGCATCTCGGCAAGCCGGCCCTGCAAGCGGTTGAACGCGGCGACGACGGCGCGGATCTCCGGCGCGCTGCGCTTTGCATCGGGCAGCGGCGGCGGATCGGCCGACAAGTCGACACGATCGACGGCGGCGGCGAGCTGCGCCAGCGGCCGCGTCTCGCGTTGCATCACCAGAAGCGCCAGCAGCGCCACGATCGAGCCGAACAGGCCAGCACCGAAGCCGACGGGCAGGCCGAAGGGGGTCACCGGCAGGCGGGTATAGGCGTCGATGACCAGCAGATCGCCGCTGCGCAGGCCAATGCGGAATTCGATCGCATTGGCCATCAGCCGCGCGAGGCGGGGAAAGAATCGACTTCCGCGATGATTCGGCGGCGACACGATCTCGACCGGGCGACCCGCAAGGCCGGCCGCATAGGTCTCGCGCAATTGTCGCTGCTGCTCCGGCGTCTCGCCGTCGACTGGCGCCCCCGACGGCACGATCCGCGCCTTGAATTGCGGCGACGACACTGCGTCGAGGACGGCCTGCCGTGCGTCGCCGACCGTGCCCTCGAGCAACGTTGCAAGCGCATCGAGGCGCGCAGGCGATGGCCGCGTGAGCTCGTTCTCCTGCAGCGTCGTGCGGTAGAAGATCCCCACGAGCAAGGTAACCACCACGATGAAGCCGACCAGTCCGATCAGCGCCAGCCGGGCGGCGAGCGTCACGCGCAGCATCACGACACCTGCTTGACGGTCGCGGTGAACAGATAGCCGCCGTTGCGCACCGTCGTGATCAGGCTCGAGCCGGGACTTGCACTGTCGAGCTTGCGGCGCAGCCGCGAGATCAGCATGTCTACGGTGCGGTCGAACGGCTCTGCCGAACGGCCACGGGTCCAGTCGAGGATCTGGTCGCGCGTCAGCACCCGGCGCGGGCGCTGCACGAAACAGCCGAGCAGGCCGAACTCGGCGCTGGTCAATTGCAGCGCCGGCGTCTCGGCCTCGATCGTCTCGACACTGCGCGCATCGAGATCGATCACGAAGCGGTCGAACGCGAAGCGCCGAACCAGCGGCTTGGCCGGCGCCCCGCTGGCACGACGCAGGATGGCGCGAACGCGCGCCAGCAGCTCGCGCGGCCCGAACGGCTTGGTGAGATAATCGTCCGCGCCCATCTCGAGACCGACCACGCGATCGATCTCGTCGCTCTTGGCGGTCAGCATCAGGATGGGGAGGGAGTCGTCGGCCCGCAAGCGACGACAGATCGAGAGCCCGTCCTCGCCCGGCAGCATCAAGTCGAGGATGACGAGGTCGGGCCGCAGGCGCTGGAGCATCGAATCCATCGCCTTGCCGTCGGCGACACAAGCGACCTGGAACCCCTCGCGCCGCATGAAGTCGGCAACGAGGCGGCTGATCTCGGGATCGTCCTCCACCATGAGGATCGTGGCCGAATGTGCGTTCATCGCCCGCATTTTGGACGACCGCGCGTTCCGCGCAAGGGCAGCGGCGCCGTTGTTACACAGTGTTACATGGCGCCGACAAAGGCCTAACAATCGTTTCGTCCCGGCAATGCGGCGCAGACGCCGCAGCTCCAGTCTCCTCTGCATGGCTCCCGCTGACGGCAGCCCCCAGAAGGAGACGACGAACCATGACCAAGCTTTTCCTCACCTCCCTCTTCATCGGCACCTTGTCGGTCGCCGCGGCGGCCGACGCCAATGCCTGGACGCGATCGGCGACGGCGACCGGGCCGCGCGGCACCTCCCACGTCACCGCGACGGGAAGCTGCGCCAACGGAAGCTGCACGCGCAGCGTGACTCGCACCGGTCCTGCCGGCAACACCTACACCCGCACCGGCACGATCTCACGCTGACGCCGCGCCGCCGTCGCCGCGTCAGCCCCGCGCGGCGACGGCCGATCTCGTCGAATCAGAAAGGATCAGCACGGTGCCATCGATTCTCCGTTTCCTGCCGCAAGCTGCAGCCATCGTCGCCCTCGGCGCTTCGACGTCCGCATTCGCCCAGAGCCAGCTGCAAACGCAGATCACGCCGAAGACGCGCAGCGAAGCACGAGCGACCATGCAGGCCTGCCGCGCCGACTATCGCCGCCTTTGCAGCGACGTCGCGCCGGGTGGCGGACGCATTCTCGCCTGCCTGCAATCCCACGCCGGCCAGCTCACCTCGACCTGCGCACAAACGCTGCCTCGCACGCAGGCAGGGGACAGCGCCGCCACCGGCGCCGCACCGAAATAGGAGGATGCCGTGGGCTACGCCTCACTTCTGCTCGATCCGACGCTCAGACGCGTGATCCTGGCGACGGCGATCTGCCTGATGCTGCTCGAATACGGCATCGGGCGGCTTGCCCATCGCGACACCCACGACTGGCGCGAGAGCGTTGCCTCGTTCGGCGTGGCCCTCGGACAGAACCTGCTGCGCGCGCTCGAGGCAGGCATTCTGGCGGTGCCGTTCGCATTCCTGTACGAGCGCCGCCTGTTCGACTTCGCGCAGACCGGTCCGCTTGCACTCGCAGGATTATTCCTGGGCAGCGAGTTCCTGTACTACTGGCAGCATCGCGCCTCGCATCGCATTCGCTGGATGTGGGCAACGCATGCAGTGCATCACTCGACGACGCGACTGAATCTGACTGCGGCGATCCGGCTCGGCTGGACCGGCAACATATCAGGCAATTTCCTGTTCTTCCTGCCGCTCGCGCTGGTCGGCTTCCATCCCCTTGCGATCGTCGCGATGCTCGGGATCAATCTGCTTTACCAGTTCTTCATCCACAGCGACTTCGCGCCGAATCTCGGCGCGCTCGAATGGGCGCTCAACACGCCGAGCCATCATCGCGTGCATCATGCCTGCAACGAGCCGTGCCTCGACAAGAACTACGGCGGCATCCTGATCGTGTTCGACCGCCTGTTCGGGACCTTTGCCAAACCGCCCTCTGACCAGCCGCTCCGCTTCGGCCTCGTTGGCGGCACACGATCCTTCAACCCGATCCGGATTGCGCTCGGCGAATGGATCGCGATGCTGGGCGACGCCTGGAAGGCACGGGGCGCGGGCGCGAAGCTCCGCGCCCTGTTCGGCCCGCCCGGAGGCTGAGCGCGCGCCGGCGCTCAAATCTTCTGATTGTACTCGCCGACTTCAGGATGCGTGCCGAGCACGCTGTTCACCATCTCGAACATGTCGTGCATGCGCTGCTCGGAGACCGGGCTCTCGACCACGACGACGAGTTCGGGCTTGTTGGAAGAGGCGCGCACCAGGCCCCAGCTGCCGTCCTCGACCGTGACGCGGACGCCGTTGACGGTAACGAGATCGCGGATCGCCTGCCCCCCGATCTTCGCGCCCTTGGCCTGCAGGCCCTCGAAGTGCTTCACCACCTTGTCGATGACGCCGTATTTGGTCTCATCCGCACAGTGCGGCGACATGGTCGGCGACGACCAGGTCTTCGGCAGCGCGTTCTTCAGATCTGCCATCGACTTGCCGGGCGCGCGGTCGAGCATGTCGCAGATCGCGATTGCCGAGACCAGGCCATCGTCATAGCCGCGGCCATAGGGCTTGTTGAAGAAGAAGTGGCCGGACTTCTCGAAGCCGGCGAGCGCGCCGGTCTCGTTGGTGCGGCGCTTCATGTAGGAATGGCCGGTCTTCCAATAGGCGGTCTTCGCGCCCTGCTTCTGCAGCACCGGATCGGTGACGAACAGGCCGGTCGACTTCACGTCGACGACGAACTGCGCGTCCTTGTGGATTGCCGACATGTCGCGCGCCAGCATCACGCCGACTTTGTCGGCAAAGATCTCCTCGCCGGTGTTGTCGACGACACCGCAGCGGTCGCCGTCGCCGTCGAAGCCGAGGCCGACATCGGCCTTGTGATGCAGCACTGCGTCGCGGATCGCGTGCAGCATCTCCATGTCCTCGGGGTTCGGGTTGTATTTCGGGAAGGTGTGGTCGAGCTCGGTGTCGAGCGGGATCACCTCGCAGCCGATCGCCTCCAGCACCTGCGGGGCGAACGCGCCGGCGGTGCCATTGCCGCAGGCAGCGACCACCTTCAGCTTGCGCGTCAGCTTCGGACGGGAGGTGAGATCGGCGATGTAGCGCGCCGGATAATTCTCGTGGAATTGATAGGAGCCGCCCGCGTTGTTCTTGAACTCGGCATTGAGAACGATTTCCTTCAACCGCGTCATCTCGTCGGGACCGAAGGTGAGCGGACGGTTGGCGCCCATCTTCACGCCGGTCCAGCCATTGTCGTTGTGCGAGGCGGTCACCATGGCGACGCAGGGCACGTCGAGATCGAACTGTGCGAAATAGGCCATCGGCGTCACCGCGAGGCCGATATCGTGCACCTTGCAGCCCGCCGCCATCAGGCCGGAGATCAGGGCGTATTTGATCGAGGCCGAATAGCCGCGGAAATCGTGGCCGGTGACGATCTCCTGCCTGACGCCGAGCTCGGCGATCAGCGCACCCAGCCCCATGCCTAGCGCCTGCACACCCATCAGGTTGATTTCCTTCTGGAACAACCAGCGCGCGTCGTATTCGCGAAAGCCCGTCGGCTTCACCATCGGTTCGGATTCGAAGGCGTAGGTGTTTGGCAACAGTACGGATTTCGGCTTCGGGAACATTGAGACGGTCTCGTGAAAAAGGGGCGGGATTTGCTGCAGCCTTAGCGAATGCCCGGCCGCAGCGGAAGGCGGGATTGAAGGCTTATGGCCGATAATTGCGGCAGATTGGTAACGAGGAGACGTTACCGCGAGGGCGGCCAGAGCAAAGATATTGTTGTCTTGAAATGGACGGGCGCGCGATCGCGCGGGCTGGCCCTACTGCTCCAGCACCATCCGGCCGTTGGCGTATTCGAATCGCTTCAGGCGGGACAGGAAGGAGAGGCCGAGAAGGTTCTCGGAGAGCGCCGCGTCCGGCAGCACCATGGCATCGACGTCGCGCACGACGAGGCCGCCGACGTCGAGCATGGCGATACGGGTGCGCGCGGCCTTGATGGTGCCGTTGGCCGTGGAGACGGTGGCAGTGTACTCGCCGCGCGAGGGACGCAGGCCGAAGCGAGCGGCCGAGGTCTCGTTCAGCGCAACGACCGAGGCGCCGGTGTCGATCATGAAGCCGATGCGCTGGCCGTCGATCCGACCCTCGGTCTGGAAATGACCGCGGCCGTCGCGCGAAATGCTGAGACTGCGGCCGCCGGCCGGGGCGGTGGAGGCAACGGCCACCGTCGTGCGGGGGATCGAGGTGGCGGAGGCGGAGCTCATCTTGTCAGCCATCTGGGCCATGAAGGTGCCGAGGCCGATCATCACGGCCGCGAAGATCATAATGTTACGCATCACACCACTTCCGAGCCGGAAAGCTCGATTTCATCACGCAGCGTGCCCGGCGGCGAGCGAAGCCGCGGTCAGAGCGCTGCTATTTTGACGAAAAGCATGAGCGGACGGTTAATGCGCGATCGAACTTTCACGTCCCGCGCGGCTTCGCCCGCCGCGTCGGCACTGCGTTCGCCGGATCGTCCGGCCAAGGGTGGCGCGGGTATCGGCCCCTCAGGTCGGAGCGTACGGCGGCGTAGCTGCCGCGCCAAAAGCCGGGGAGATCGCGCGTCACCTGCACCGGGCGCTGCGCTGGCGACAGCAATTCCAGCACCAGCGGCACCTTGCCGGCGGCGATCGATGGATGGGTGTTGAGGCCGAACAATTCCTGGAGCCGCACCGCGATGGTCGGCCCCTGCTCGGCCTCGTAATCGATCGCGAGCGCGCTTCCGGTCGGCGCTTCGAAATGGGTCGGCGCCTCGCGATCGAGCCGCGCGCGCATGTCCCAGGGCAGCAGCGCCATCAGCGCGTCCGAGAGGTCCCCCGCTGAGATGTCCCTGAGCGCGATCTTGTCGTAGAGCGCCGGCACCAGCCAGTCCTCGCGGCGCGCGATCAACCCATCGTCGGAGAGGTCGGGCCAGCTCTCGCCCTCGGCCTTGCGCAGGAACATCACGCGGTCGCGCCATTGCTTCGCGGCCTTCGACCAGGGCAGCCGGTCGAGACCTGCGGCGATCAGCCCATCGGCAAGGATCCGCGCTGTCTCCTCCGAAGGCGACACGGCGAGCGTCGCCTCGGACAGCGTGATCGCATGCAGTGCGCGCTTCCGTCGCGCGCGCAGCGCCATCGCGCCGCGATCAAAGGAGATCTCGTCGGAGGTCTCGATATGCTCGGCGAAATGCCGCTCGATCTCATCCTCGGTGATTTGCGCCGCGAGCAGGATGCGTCCGCTCGCCGCCGTACCCGTCATCTCGCCGATCGCGATGTAGGGCGCGCGCGCGAGCGAGGACGTCTGCTCGACGGACGCGCCACGGCCGTTGGCCAGCACGAAGCTGCCATTGCCGCGGTTGCGCGCGACACGGTCCGGAAAGGCATAGGCGAGCATCAGGCCGGTCGAGAGCTCCTCGTGCTGCCCGGTCTTCTCCGATGCCGCAACCTGCGAGGCCCAGCGGCGCGCCAGATCGCGCGCGCTCGCGGCACGCGGCGAGCGGTCGCGACGAAACTGGTCGCGCCGGTGCTCGAGATCGACGCTGTCGCCCCCTAACCCGCGCTCGGTGATAATCGCAGCGATCTCGGCGGCAGCCTCGCCGCTTCCCGCGCGATGCGAATCCACGATCATGCGTGCCAGCCGCGGCGGCAGCGCCAGCGCGCGCAGGCTCTTGCCCTCGGCTGTGATACGGCCGTCGCCGTCGAGCGCGTTGAGCTCGGTGAGAAGGCTTTTGGCTTCCTTCCAGGCTGGCTGCGGCGGCGGGTCGAGGAACGACAATGCGCCGGGATCAGTGACGCCCCATTGCGCGAGGTCGAGCACCAGCGAGGACAGATCGGCGCTGAGGATTTCCGGCTGGGTGTAGGGCGCAAGCGAGGCCGTCTGCGGCTCGTCCCAGAGCCGGTAGCAGACACCGGGCTCGGTGCGGCCGGCGCGGCCGCGGCGCTGGTCCACCGCCGCACGCGAGGCGCGCACGGTCTCGAGCCGCGTCAGGCCGATGTCGGGCTCGTAGCGTGGCACGCGGGCGAGCCCGGAATCGACGACGATGCGCACGCCCTCGATCGTGAGCGAGGTCTCGGCGATCGAAGTCGCCAGCACCACCTTACGCGAGCCCCTGGGCGCCGGTGCGATGGCGCGGTCCTGCACGGCCGCATCGAGCGCCCCGAACAGCGGCACGATCTCGATGGAGGCGTCGTGCACGCGCTCGCCGAGAAAGTTCTGGGTGCGGCGGATCTCGGCGGCGCCCGGCAGGAACGCCAGCACCGAGCCGCTGTCGACGCGCAGCGCAGACGCAATCGCATCCGCCATCTGCCGCTCGATCTGCGCATCGGCCTTGCGGCCGAGATAGCGCGTCTCGACCGGAAAGGCGCGGCCCTCGCTTTCGACGACGGGCGCCTCGCCGAGCAATTTGGCAACGCGCGCGCCGTCGAGCGTGGCCGACATCACGAGGATGCGGAGATCCTCGCGCACGCCGGTTTGCGCATCGCGCGCCAGTGCGAGGCCGAGATCGGCGTCGAGCGAGCGTTCGTGGAATTCGTCGAACAGGATCGCGGCAACGCCCGACAGTTCGGGATCGTCGAGGATCTGGCGAGTGAAGATGCCCTCGGTCACCACCTCGATGCGCGTCGCGCGCGATATTTTCGAGCCGAAGCGGACACGATAACCGACGGTCTCCCCCGCGCGCTCGCCGAGCGATTTGGCCATGCGATCGGCACTGGCGCGCGCGGCGATGCGGCGCGGCTCCAACACGATGATCTTCTTATCCTTCGCCCAGGGCGCATCCAGCAGCGCCAGCGGCACCCGCGTGGTCTTGCCGGCGCCGGGCGGCGCCACCAGCACGGCGGCATTGTTGGCCTCCAGCGTGCGCGACAAATCGTCGAGCACGGCATCGATCGGGAGGGGCGTGTCGAAGCTGCGGGCCAAGGTGTATCCACTCGTCATGCCCGGCCTTCTCGCCGGACATCCACGTTCTTTCAGGCGAGAGTGAACAAGACGTGGATGGCCGGGACAAGCCCCGCCATGACGGCTTCTTTCAACAAGAAAGCAGCTGTCAGCCCTGCACAGGGGGCCGGCCGACGCTCTCGTAGGTGAAGCCGGCGGCTTCCATGTCTTCGGGGCGATAAATGTTGCGGAGATCGATGAGAACGGGCTGCGCCATGGTCGCCTTCAACCGATCGAAATCGAGCGCGCGAAACTGCACCCATTCGGTGACGATGACGAGCGCGTCCGCGCCTTCCGCGCAGGAATAGGCGTCCTCGCAGTAGGTGACGTTGGGCAGCTCACTCTTTGCCTGCTCCATGCCGACGGGATCGAACGCCTTGACGTTCGCACCCAAGTCGATCAGGCCCGTGACCAGCGGGATCGACGGTGCGTCGCGCATGTCGTCGGTGTCGGGCTTGAAGGTGAGGCCGAGCACCGCGATGGTCTTTCCCCGCAGCGAGCCGCCGAGCGCCTGGCTCACTTTCCGCGCCATCGCGCGCTTGCGGTTCTCGTTGACCGCCAGCACGGATTCGACGATGCGCAGGGATACGTCGTAGTCCTGCGCGATCTTGATCAGGGCCTTGGTATCCTTCGGGAAGCACGAGCCGCCGAAGCCGGGACCTGCATGCAGGAATTTTGTGCCGATGCGGTTGTCCAGGCCAATGCCGCGCGCGACCTCCTGGACGTTGGCGCCGGCCTTTTCCGAGAGATCGGCGATCTCGTTGATGAAGGTGATCTTGGTCGCCAGGAACGCGTTGGCGGCGTATTTGATCATCTCGGCGGTGCGGCGCGCGGTGAACATCAGCGGCGCCTGGTTCAGCGACAACGGGCGGTAGATATCGCCCATCACCTTGCGGCCGCGCTCGTCCGAGGTGCCGACCACGATGCGGTCGGGGAACTTGAAGTCGCGGATCGCCGCGCCCTCGCGCAGGAACTCGGGGTTCGAGGCGACCACGACGTCGGCCGCAGGGTTCGTCTCGCGGATGATGCGCTCGACCTCGTCGCCGGTGCCGACCGGCACGGTCGACTTGGTCACCACGACGGTGAAGCCGGTGAGCGCTCGCGCGATCTCCCGGGCGGCGGCGTAGACGTAGGACAGGTCGGCGTGGCCATCGCCGCGGCGCGAGGGCGTGCCGACCGCGATGAACACGGCATCAGCATCCGCGACCGGCTTGGTGAGATCGGTGGTGAAGTCCAGCCGCTTGGCCTTGACGTTGGTCGCGACCAGTTCGTCGAGGCCGGGCTCGTAGATCGGAATCTCGCCGCGATGAAGCGCCGCGATCTTCTTCTCGTCCTTGTCGACGCAGGTGACGTCATGGCCGAAATCCGCAAAACAGGCCCCGGACACCAGTCCCACATAGCCCGTGCCGATCATCGCGATGCGCATGAAAAATCCTGTCCCAGCTTGGTTAACGGAAGCCCAATTCGCGGCGGTTTAGCATTTTCCCGAGGTCATGGAACAGTCCGGATGCAAAACCGGCCCGCGATTTGAACCGGTAAAGAAGTCGGAAACCACTGGGCCCCAAACTGCCCCGCACCCATACATGGACGGGCGGAACCCGCCTCGAAAAGGGACATCATGGCACGATCAGGCACAATCGCGGTGGCCGGGCTTTCCAGGGCCCCTTCTGCAGCGCGTGTCGACTGGGTCGACTACGCCAAGGGTATCTGCATCGTCATGGTGGTGATGATGCATTCGGTGCTGGGGGTCGAGCTCGCCGCCGGGCAGACCGGTTTCATGCATGTTGTCGTGGCCTTCGCAAAGCCGTTTCGGATGCCGGACTTCTTCCTGATTTCGGGCCTGTTCCTGTCTCTGGTGATCGATCGGGACTGGCGAACCTATCTCGACCGCAAGGTGGTGCATTTCGCTTATTTCTATGTCGTCTGGGTGACAATCCAGTTCGGCTTCAAGGCGCCCGCCTTCGCGGCGGAGACCAGCTGGCACGACGTCGGCCTCTTGTACCTCGAATCCTTCATCGAGCCGTTCGGCACGCTGTGGTTCATCTATCTGCTGCCGATCTTCTTCGTCGTCACAAAACTGACACGCAAACTCCCGCCGCTCGCGATCTGGCTTCTCGCGGCGGCGCTGGAGACTGCACGGATCACGACGGGCTGGACCGTCATCGACGAGTTCTGCGCACGCTTCGTCTATTTCTATTCGGGCTACCTGTTCGCGCCTTACGTGTTCGCCCTTTCGGATCGCGCGCGGAAGCATCCCGCGCTTGCGCTCGCAGCGCTCGCGGCCTGGGCACTGATCAATGCCGGCTTGGTCGCGCACGGGGCCAGCGAATGGAAGATCGTCTCGCTCGTGCTCGGCTTCGCCGGCGCCTGCGCCATCATCACGACGGGCACGCTGCTCGCGCGCGCGCGGTGGCTCAATTTCCTCCGCTTCTGCGGCGAGCATTCGATCGTGATCTACCTCGCCTTCTTCCTGCCGATGGCGGCGACGCGGACGCTGCTGCTGCGCACGGGCGTCATCCCCGACATCGGCACTGTGTCGCTGATCGTCACCATCGCCGGCGTGCTCGGCGCGCTGGCGATCTGGCAGGTGGCGCTGCGGCTCAATGCGCGCTTCCTGTTCGAGCGGCCCGATGCGTTCTGGATCGTGCCGAGGAAGGCGGGCGTGCGGTTGCAGGCAGCGGAGTAGCTGCCCTCTGGGGTGTCGTCGCCCGGCTCGACCGGGCGACCCAGTACGCCGAGATCATTGATTGAGCCGAGAAGCCGCGGCGTACTGGATTCCCCGCTTTCGCGGGGAATGACAGCGGGGGATAGTCGCGCTACCAAGCCAAAAATCCGCCTCCCAAGGCTGTCAAAGTCCGCAAAAATTCATACATTGCGGCCCATGCCCAAAACCTCTTCGAAGACCACCGCCAAAGCTGACACCAAGGCCGCGCCGAAGGCGGCCGCTGACATTAAGCCTGTTGCCAAAGCCGCGACAGCTGCTGCCAAACCGGTGGCGGCGAAGGCCGCCGGCAAGGGCGACCATGTGTTCCTGGTCGACGGTTCCTCCTACATCTTCCGCGCCTATCACGCGCTGCCGCCATTGAACCGCAAATCCGACGGGCTTCAGGTCAATGCCGTGCTCGGCTTTTGCAACATGCTGTGGAAGCTGTTGCGCGAGATGCCCGAGGACAACCGGCCGACGCATCTGGCCATCATCTTCGACAAGTCGGAGATCACCTTCCGCAACAAGATCTATCCGGACTACAAGGCGCACCGGCCGCCGGCTCCCGATGATCTGATCCCGCAATTCGCGCTGATCCGCGAGGCCGTACGTGCCTTTGACCTGCCGTGCCTGGAACAGACCGGCTTCGAGGCCGACGATCTCATCGCGACCTATGTGCGACAGGCCTGCGAGCGCGGTGCCAGCGCCACCATCGTGTCCTCCGACAAGGATCTGATGCAGCTCGTGACCGATTGCGTCACCATGTACGACACCATGAAGGATCGCCGCATCGGCATATCAGAGGTGATCGAGAAATTCGGCGTGCCCCCGAACAAGGTGGTCGAGGTGCAGGCTTTGGCCGGCGATTCCACCGACAACGTTCCCGGCGTGCCCGGCATCGGCATCAAGACCGCTGCGCAACTGATCACCGAATATGGCGATCTCGACCAATTGTTGTTCCGCGCGGGCGAGATCAAGCAGCCCAAGCGACGCGAGGCGCTGCTGGAGAATGCCGAGAAGGCGCGCATCTCGCGGCAGCTCGTGCTGCTTGATGACAAGGTCGACCTGGAGGTGCCGCTGGACGACCTCGCCGTCCACGAGCCGGACGCGCGCAAGCTGATCGCCTTCCTGAAGGCGATGGAGTTCACCACGCTGACGCGGCGTGTCGCCGAATATGCGCAGATCGATCCCGCAAATGTCGATGCCGACCCGGGCTATGCCAGCGGCGCCAGTGTGTTCACGACGCTGCCGCCCTCGGACGTCGTGCCCGCGCCGGGAACCGGCACGCCGGCGCAAGCCGCGCCGGGCAAACCCAACAAGGCGGCGGGCAAGGAGGACAAGGCTGCGAGCCCGAAGGGTGCGCCGATCTCGCTCGCCGCCGCGCGCGAAGAGGCACTGCGCAAGCTTCCGGTCGATCGCAGCAAATACCAGACCATCAAGACCCTCAAGGAGCTCAACGCGTTCATCGCGCGCATCCATGATGCGGGCCATGTCGCGATCGAGACGAGAGCGAACTCGATCGATCCGATGCAGGCCGATCTCTGCGGCATCGCGCTGGCGCTGGCGCCGAACGAAGCCTGCTACGTGCCCCTGGCGCACAGACAGTCCGGCGGCGGCGCCGGCCTGTTCGATGCCGGGCTCGCGCCGGACCAGGTCAAGCATGAGGACGCGCTGCAAGCGCTGCGGCCGGTGCTGGAATCATCAGGCATCCTCAAGATCGGCTTCGACGTCAAGTTCACCACCGTGATGCTGGCGCAGCACGGCATCACCCTGCGCAACATCGACGATGCGCTCCTGATCTCCTACGTGCTCGACGCCGGCCGCGGCTCGCAGGCGCTGGAATCGCTCTCCGAGCGCTGGTTCGGTCATGCCATGCTGAAGGAAAGCGAGCTGCTCGGCAGCGGCAAGGGCAAGATCACATTCGACCAGGTGCCGGTCGACAAGGCCGCGCCGCTGGCGGCCGAAGGCGCCGACGTCGCCTTGCGCGTCTGGCGCGTGCTGAAGCCGCGCCTCGTCGCCGAGCACATGAGCGCCGTCTACGAGACCCTGGAGCGACCGCTGGTCTCGGTGCTCGCAC
The DNA here is from genome assembly GCF_003837805.1 of Bradyrhizobium sp. RP6. Taxonomy (GTDB): domain Bacteria; phylum Pseudomonadota; class Alphaproteobacteria; order Rhizobiales; family Xanthobacteraceae; genus Bradyrhizobium. Next base: position 120,955 of record NZ_RQIT01000013.1, read on the forward strand.
GCATGGAGCGGCGCGGCATCTCGATCGACCGTCAAGTGCTGTCACGGCTCTCCGGCGACTTTGCCCAGACCGCGGCGCGCGTCGAGGCCGAGATCCAGGAGATCGCCGGCGAGCCGGTCAATGTCGGCAGCCCCAAGCAGATCGGTGACATCCTGTTCGGCAAGATGGGATTGCCCGGCGGCACCAAGACGAAGACCGGAGCGTGGTCGACCACGGCGCAGGTGCTGGACGACCTCGCCGAGCAGGGCCACGACTTCCCGAAGAAGATTCTGGAGTGGCGCCAGGTCTCCAAGCTGAAATCGACCTATACCGACGCGCTGCCAACCTATGTCAATCCGCAGACCCATCGCGTGCACACGACCTACGCGCTGGCCGCAACGACGACGGGGCGGCTGTCGTCCAACGAGCCGAACCTTCAGAACATTCCGGTGCGCACCGAGGATGGCCGCAAGATCCGCCGCGCCTTCATCGCCGCGCCGGGGCACAAGCTGGTTTCCGCGGACTATTCGCAGATCGAGCTGCGGCTGCTCGCCGAGATCGCCGACATTCCCGTGCTGAAGCAGGCGTTCCGCGATGGGCTCGACATTCACGCCATGACGGCGTCGGAGATGTTCGGCGTCCCGATCAAGGGCATGCCGAGCGAGATCCGCCGCCGCGCCAAGGCGATCAATTTCGGCATCATCTACGGCATCTCGGCGTTCGGCCTCGCCAACCAGCTCGGCATCGCCCGCGAGGAAGCCTCGGCCTATATCAAGAAGTATTTCGAGCGCTTCCCCGGCATCCGCGCCTATATGGACGAGACGCGCGACTTCTGCCGGAGCCACGGCTACGTCACCACGCTGTTCGGCCGCAAGTGCCACTACCCCGACATCAAGGCCTCCAACGCCTCGGTGCGCGCCTTCAACGAGCGCGCGGCGATCAACGCGCGGCTCCAGGGCACCGCCGCCGACATCATCCGCCGCGCCATGACGCGCGTGGAGGATGCGCTGGCCGCAAAGAAGCTTTCGGCGCAGATGCTGCTCCAGGTGCATGACGAGTTGATCTTCGAGGTGCCGGACGCCGAGGTCGAGGCGACGCTTCCCGTCGTGCAGCACGTGATGCAGGACGCGCCGTTTCCGGCCGTGCTGCTCTCGGTGCCGCTCCATGTCGATGCGCGCGCGGCGAACAATTGGGACGAGGCGCATTAGCGTTCTCTTCACCTCTCGCGCCTGCGCTCGCTGATGCCACACTCTCGGTGTCATCCCCGCGTTCGCGGGGACGACGTTGGGGTGATATGCGGGCGCCTAATTGTCCTCCGAGCAATTGCGCGATGGCTCCACGATCTCGCGCATATTAGAACCTGTGCATCTCCCGCACCGGTTCATCCATGCCCCATACCTCCGCCCTGCTCGGCTTTGCCCTAGTCAGCCTTGGTCTCGTGCTCACGCCGGGGCCGAACATGATCTATCTGATCTCGCGCTCGATCACGCAGGGGCCCGCGGCCGGCATCGTCTCGCTCGGCGGCGTGGCGCTCGGCTTCGTGTTCTACATGCTGTGCGCGGCGTTCGGCATCACGGCGCTGCTGCTCGCCATTCCTTTCGCCTATGACGCGCTGCGCTTTGCCGGCGCCGGCTATTTGCTGTGGCTCGCCTGGCAGGCGGTGAAGCCGGGCGGGCGTTCGCCATTCCAGGTGAGGAAGCTCGCCATCGACAGCCCGCGCAAATTGTTCGCGATGGGCTTCGTCACCAACCTGCTCAACCCGAAGATCGCGATGCTGTATCTGGCGCTGCTGCCGCAGTTCATCGATCCTGCCGCGGGCAGCGTGCTGGCGCAGTCGTTGGTGCTGGGCGCGATCCAGATCGCGATCAGCGTCAGCGTCAACGCGATGATCGCGCTCGCGGCCGGCTCGATCGCGCTGGTCCTGGCGAACCGGCCGAGCTGGATGCTGGTGCAGCGCTGGCTGATGGGCACCGTGCTGGCGGGACTCGCGGTGCGAATGGCGGTGGAAGCGAAGAGGGTGTAGCGGAGGCCGCGACCGCACCCGGTGTCCCGGACGTGCTGCAGCGCTCTTGCGCTGCTGCGCAGAGCCGGGATCCAGAAGGCCAAGAATGAGATCGCAGAGGCATGGGCCCCGGCTCCGCGACGCACCGCTACGCGCTGCGTCGCGTCCGGGGCACGAGGCGCGAGAGCTCTTTGCCGGGTCAATCCAGCTTCGCTTCCATCCCGCGCTTCACCGCCGGGCGCGCCATCAGCGCCTCGTACCAGCGCTTGACGTTGGGGAAGTCGGCCAGATCAACCTTGTGGCGAGGGTGGCGCCAGGCCCAGCCCAGGATGGCAAAATCGGCAATCGAGAGCTCGCCGGCGACAAAGTCGCGTCCCTCGAGCCGCCGGTCCAGCACGCCGTAGAGCCGGCGCGTCTCCGCCATGAAGCGCTTCAGGCCGTAAGCGCGATCCTGCTCATTCTCCAGCGCGATGAAATGATGCACCTGACCCGGCATCGGCCCGAATCCGCCCATCTGCCACATCAGCCATTCATAGACCGGGACCCGCTCGCTCAGCGATCTCGGCAGGAATTTGCCGGTCTTTTCGCCGAGATAGAGCAGGATCGCACCGGATTCGAAGATGCTGACGGGTTTGCCGTCGGGGCCCTCGGGATCGACGATCGCGGGGATCTTGTTGTTCGGAGAGAGCTTGAGGAACTCGGGCGCCATCTGCTCGCCCTTGGTGATGTTCACCGGGATCACCTTGTAGGGCAGCCCCATCTCCTCCAGCGCGACCGAGATCTTGCGGCCGTTCGGCGTGTTCCAGGTGTACAGCTCGATGGTCATTCCGTTTCCTTCCCAAAAGGCTTGCCCCCTCAACTACTCCAGATGGTTGCACCCTCACAACCGGCGGCCCGGGATGGCCAATCCCTGTTGACGGGAGACGCCCCCTCTGGAATGTCGCGGCGGTGCCGGATAAATTCCGCCTCCACCCAAAACGCTGTTCGAGGGTCCTCGTGTCGAAATCTGCCTCCCGCGCCCGCCTGTTCGAAATCATCCGGCGGCGCTCATTCGGCCGCGGCGAGGTGACGCTCGCGTCGGGCCGCAAGAGCGATTTCTACTTCAACCTCAAGCCGACCATGCTCGACCCCGAAGGCGCGACGCTGCTCGCCGAGCTGACCTATGAGGCGCTCAAGGACGATCAGCTCGATTTCATCGGCGGGCTCGAGATGGGTGCCGTCCCGCTCGCCGGCGCGCTGGCGCAGATCTCCTGGATCAAAGGCCATCCGATCGCGGCCTTCTTCGTGCGCAAGAAGCCGAAAGAGCACGGCGCCAAGCTCGCGATCGAAGGCCTGCCCAAGGGCGAGACGCTGGCGGGCAAGCGCGTCGTCATCGTCGAGGACGTCACCACCACGGGCGGCTCTGCGATGAAGGCGGTGGAATCGGTGCGCGAGACCGGCGCCGATGTGGTGCTGGTGCTAACCATGGTCGACCGCGAGGAAGGCGCCACCGACACCTTTGGTGCGGCCGGCCTGCCGTTCCGTTCGCTGTACAAGGCGTCGGAGTTCTTGAAGGCGTAAGAGGACGAGACCTTCTCCGTCGACATGCCTGGGCGTGCCCCGGGAGCAACGCCGTCCGTGAAAGCTGCGCCCGGCCATAAAGAGATCACCGCCTCGTCTTGAAACCGCCGCCACGCAACCGCTCATTTACCATCGCGCATTAGGGTGAACCGTGCGCTGGAGACCTCGAACGGTCCCGGCCGGTTCCGTAGCGTCGGGTGGAGTGAGCCGTGCGTACAGATTTGTTCCATACGCAGCGTCGCGCAATGTTCGCAGCCGTCACGGTTGCGGTTCCCATGCTCGCGGCCCCGACCCCGGTTTCGGCCGAAGGCCTGTTCGATTTCCTGTTCGGCGGAATGCAGCGGCCGCAGCCACAGCAGCCGAACGCCTCCTCCGATCCCTTCACAGGCCAGCAGAATCCGCAATATGTACCGCCGACACGCGCGGCCGGCGGCTCGGGCCCGGCTTTCTGCGTGCGCAGCTGCGATGGCAAATATTTTCCGCTGATGCGAGGCGCCGTCTCACCAGCGCAGATGTGTCAGGCCTTCTGCCCCGCCACCGCCACAAAGGTCTATTTTGGGTCCAGCATCGACGGCGCCTATTCGCAGAGCGGCGAGCGCTACGCCGACAGCGAAAACGCGTTCGCCTATCGCAAGGCACTGCGCGCCGACTGCACCTGCAACGGCCGTGAACCGGTCGGGCTCGCCCCGGTCGATCTCGCGCTGGACTCCTCGCTGAAGGCCGGCGACGTGATTGCCACCACCGACGGCCTCGTCGCCTATACCGGCATCCGCGTCGGCAACGATCAGGCTGCGGACTTCACACCGGTTGCCTCCTATCCCGGCCTCACCGCCCAGGTCCGCGCGCGCCTCGGCGAGATGAAGGTGGCGCCGGTGCGGGCAGAGGCGGTGTCGGCAGATGCGCCGGCCCCGGCCGAGATCGTGCGCGAGACGCTGCCTGATGTGACGGTGCCGAAAACGGCCGCGAAGCCGGCGAAGCGCGCGGGGTTGGATTAGCTACTTCCGTCATTCCTGGGCATCGCGCAGCGATGAACTCCGGTGCGCGAGTGCGCACCGGAGAATCTCGAGATTCCAGGATCGATGCTAACGCATCGCCCCGGAATGACGGCGAACGAGCCGTCACCTCCCGATGATCACCCCGATCACGTTGGGCGCGGCCAGATATTTCTCCTCGATCGCCGCGCGCGCGGCGGCACGGTTCTCCGGCGTCAGGAGACCGCGCTTCTCGGCCAGGATCATCCAGCAGAAACCCCACCAATCCGTCAGCATGCCCGTTTCGTCGACAAGGTCGTAACCCTGCTCGGCCGCGAAGATGCGCGCATGGGCCTCGTCCAGCGTGTCGAGAAACAGATGGTCCTCGGTCGAGAACAGATCGTCGCTGACGTCGTCGATGGTGTAGCCCCAGATCGACTGGCACACGGCGTTGAACTCGCGGTCGAACTGATCGTCATCGACGGCGTAGCGCCGGGCCGCCTGATGCAGCCGCGATAGCGAGCGCGCGAAATCGGCGATCCGGGTAAGGGCAAATTGGTCGAAGGCAACGGTGGACATGTAGTCCTCGCAAAGTCGGACAGACACTAGATATTGTATCGGCAAGGCCGCCGAATCACAATGATATATCAAAGACTTGCTAAATTGTTCTTAATTTGTTCCGAGATGCAGACGGCGTCTCTTAGTAACAGCGCGAGGCCGCGATGGCGTGGACCCGGCGGTCGCCGAGGAGATGGGCGACGAAGCCGTTCTTCGGAAAGATCTTGGCGAAGGCAGCGTCGCGGATGCTGAGGCCGCCGGCATAGGCGCCGAAGGCGGGCATCACGGCACGCATCCCGTCACCGGCGAAGCAGCGGCGCTCCATCGAGCGACCGCGCGCGGAGACGCGCGCCTTCGGATGCAGATGGCCGGCGACCTCGCCGCTTGCACCGGTCGGCTCGTGGCGGAAGGTGATCGGGCCGATCATGACCTCGTCCGCGACGGTGCCGCCGAGATCGCGCGGCAGCATGGGATCGTGATTGCCTGAGATCCAGATCCAGTCGCGGCCGCTCTGGAGTTCCGCGACGGCGTTGCGATCGTCCGGCAACAGGCGCTCATGCGCGGTGCGGTCGTGAAAGCTGTCGCCAAGCGCGATGACGGTTCGCGGATTATGGCGGGAGATGACAGCAGCGAGCCGGCCGAGCGTCGCGATGGTATCGTAAGGCGGCAGCAGCACGCCGCGCGTTGCGAAACTCGAGCCTTTCTCCAGATGGAGGTCGGAGACCACGAGCAGGCGCTCCTCGTCCCAGAACAGCGCGCCGGAGAGATCGGTGAGGAACGAGATGCCCGCGACATCCAACCCGCCCGTTGACGTAATCGATAGTGCAACATGCTCCGTCATGGCCGGGCTTGTCCCGGCCATCCACGTTCTTGCTGCGGCGACGAAGACGTGGATGCCCGGGACAAGCCCGGCCATGACGGTGTGGATGGATTAGCGCGCCCCACTGGCAAAATTCTCTACGACATCGCCTCTTTGACGAGCTCGTCGGCGGCCTCCGCCAAAAGCTCGTCTGCAGCTTCGCCATAGACTGACTCGCGGCCGATTTCCAGCATCACGGGGACAGCCAGCGGGGAGACGTGGTCGAGTTCCCGGTGCGTGATGCGGCCGTGGATTCGGGCGAGCATGTCGCTGAGGCGGCGCAGGTCGAGCAGGCCGGTGGCGGCATCGGCACGCGCAGCGCGCAAGAGCACGTGGTCGGCCTGGTGCTTGCGCAGGACGTCGTAGACGAGGTCGGTCGAGAACAGCACCTGACGGCGGCTCTTCTCTTCGCCAGTGTGGCGGCGTGCGATCAGGCCGGAGATGATCGCGCAGTTGCGGAAGGTGCGCTTCATCAGCGCGGATTCCGCGAGCCAGGCTTCGAGATCATCGCCGAGCATGTCAGGATCGAACAGGGCGTTGAGGTCGATCCTGCCGTCGCGGATCATGAAGGAGAGATCGCCGAGCGCCCAGATCGCCACCGCATATTCGTTGGCGACGAAGCCGAGCGGCCGCGCGCGGGCGCGCTCGAGGCGCCGCGTCAGCAGCATGCCGAGGGTCTGATGCGCGAGGCGGCCCTCAAAAGGGTAGCAGACGAGATAATGCTTGTTGGCACGCGGAAAGCTTTCCACCAGCAGCTCCCGCACCGCCGGCACGCGCGAGACGTCCTTCTGCAGCGACAGCCAGTCGCGCACCTGCTCCGGCAAGCCGCCCCATGCGCGGCCATCATCGAGCAGGCGCCGCACGCGCTCGGCGAGATAGGTCGAGAGCGGGAATTTGCCGCCCATATAGGACGGCACCTTCGGGTCCTTGTCATGCGCGCGCGAGACATAGACCTGGTCCTCGACCAGGGTCTCGTAGCGCACCACCTCGCCTGAGAACACGAAGGTGTCGCGGGGCGAGAGGCCCTCGATGAAGGCCTCCTCGATCTCGCCAAGCAGCCTGCCGCCGCGCGCAATCACCCCGGTCGAGCCGCCTGCTTTCCCTTGACCGCCGCCGCGCGAGCGCACCAGCCGCACCTTCAGCATGTCGTCCTCGACGATGGTGCCGACATTCATCCGATAGCTCTGCCGCACCTTTGGATTGGCGACGCGCCAGCGGCCCTCCTTGTCCTGCTTGATGCGGGCGAAGCGCTCATAGGTCCTCAGTGCGTAGCCCCCGGAGGCGACGAAATCGACGACGTCGTCGAAATCCTGCCGCGACAGGTCGGCGTAGGGCGCGGCGGTGCGGACCTCGCGGTAGAGATCATCGGAGAGGAACGGCTCGCCGCAGGCACAGCCGAGCACATGCTGGGCGAGGACGTCGAGCGCCCCTTGGCGCAGCGGCGGCGTGTCCTGCGCGTTCTCCGCAATGGCATCGATGGCGACGCGGCACTCCAGCACTTCGAAGCGGTTGGCCGGCACCAGCACCGCGCGCGAGGCTTCGTCGAGGCGGTGATTGGCACGACCGATGCGCTGCATCAGGCGCGAGGAGCCCTTGGGCGCGCCGATATTGACGACGAGATCGACATCGCCCCAGTCGACGCCGAGGTCGAGCGAGGAGGTGCAGACCACGCCACGCAGCCTGCCGGCCGACATGGCATCCTCGACCTTGCGGCGCTGGGCGACGTCGAGCGAGCCGTGATGCAGCGCGATGGCAAGGCCGTCGTCGTTCATGCTCCAGAGATTCTGGAACAGCATCTCGGCCTGGCTGCGGGTGTTGACGAAGACCAGCGTGGTCTTGTTCGCCTTGATCAGCTCGTAGATCTCGGGGAGCGCGTGGCGCGCGCTGTGGCCGGCCCAGGGCAGCCGCTCGCGCGTATCGAGCATCTCGACCACGGGCGGCGCGGCACCGCCGGCGACGACGATATCGGCAGCGGCCTCCTTGCCGTCGGGCTGCGGCACCAGGAAGCGCGCGAGCTGATCCGGCTCGGCCACAGTCGCCGATAGGCCGATGGCGCGCATCTGCGGCGCGAGGCGCCAGAGCCGCGCGAGCCCGAGCGAGAGCAGATCGCCGCGCTTGGACGTCACCAGCGCATGCAGCTCGTCGAGCACGATGCGCTTCAAGGAGGAAAACAGGAACGGTGCGTCGTCGGAGGAGAGCAGCAGTGCGAGCTGCTCGGGCGTCGTCAGCAACACGTCCGGCGGATAGCGCCGCTGCCGCTGCCGCCGCGACACCGGCGTGTCGCCGGTGCGGGTCTCGACCTTGATCGGCAGCGCCATCTCCGCGACCGGCCGCTCCAGATTGCGCGCGATGTCGACGGCAAGCGCCTTGAGCGGCGAGATGTAGAGGGTGTGCAGGCCGCCGGCGCGCTGCACGCTGCGGCCGGTGGAGACGAGGTTCTTCGCGCCCGCGCCCCGTTCGACCGACTGCGCCGACAGCTCCACCAGCGTCGGCAGAAACCCGGCGAGCGTCTTGCCGGCGCCGGTCGGCGCAATCAGGAGCGCCGAGCGGTCCTCGCGCGCCTTCTCCAGCAGCGCCAACTGATGCGCGCGCGGCGACCAGCCGCGGGCTGCGAACCACGCCTGGAAGAGATCCGGCAGCAGCGCGGCCGGCTTGACCGATATTTGGAGGATCCGAGGCGGCACAGCATGACAGGTAAGCCGCAGGAGCGGATTCGTCGAGGGGTGGCCCTCCCCGCCTGCGGCGAGAAGGGCAAGAGATCTCACACGCCGGTCGGCACCTGGTCCAGAAATCCGGTCACGCGGCTGATGCGCCCCTCCTTCAGCACGGCAAATTCCGTGCCCTTGATCGGGCTGTCGGTGCCGTCAGGACCAAGTCCCCACGAAAAGCGGACGTGATCGCCGTAGCCGTCTGGCTCGCCGATCAGCCTGAACTTGAAATCGGGAAAGCGCTGCTGCACGCCCGCGATCAGCGCCTCGATGCCGTCCCGGCCCTCGCCCTTCATCAAGGGATCGACATAGCTCGCATCCGTCGTCCAGCTTTCGCTGAGCAGCTCGCGACGTCGTCCGGCCGTGCGCTCGTTCCAGAGCTCGATGTAGCGGTGGGCGATGGTGGTGGGGTCGATCATGGTGCTCTCCTTCGATGGTGCCGTGTTGTCCGGCTGACCGCGACTATCGAAGGTCCACGCGCGTTGATCGATTACCCCGGAGGTCATCAACGCGCGTGGGGTTTTCGCAAAAAATTACTTCGCCGCCGTCACCATGACCTCGACAGTGTATTGCGGGGCGGCCAGCTTGGCTTCGACGGTGGCGCGCGCCGGGGTGTTGCCGGGCGAGACCCAGGCGTCCCACACCGCGTTCATCTCGCCGAAAGTCTTCATGTCGGTGATGTAGATCGTTGCCGACAGCAGCTTCGACTTGTCGGTGCCGGCCTTGGCGAGGTGGCCGTCGATGGTCGCCAGGATGTCCTGGGTCTGCTTCGTCACGCTTTCGCCGGCCGCCTTGTTCGCGACGACGCCGGCGAGATAGACCGTGTTGCCGTGCACGACGACCTGGCTCATGCGCGGACCGGTTTCAAAACGCTGAATGCTCATTGGGGATCTCCTGGTGGAATGGCGGCCCTGTCTAGCCCAGCACCTCGCGCTCTGCCACCCCGGGCACGCATGCGTTGCCGGGCACGCATGCGTTGCCTGCGGCGGATGCGTCACCGCCGATGCATGCGTCGCTTTACGGAAACTGGCTGAAGAATGTCCAGATCGTCTCGGCACCATCGATGTCGGCGTTCTGCGGCCCCAGCAGGCCGACGGCGACCTTCGGGAAGCGGGCATCCGGAGCAAATCCGGGCACGCGATGGCCGCCCTGGTTGACACGATACAGCACCACGTCGTGTCCCCGGGGGCAGCGTGAGGAGATCCGCGTGACCGTGGAATGGTCTGCGGGCGCCCTGTCCGGCAAATCAGTCGTCTCGGCGTCATCGGTCTCGCAGCCATTGAGCCTGCGCCAGAAGGCCAGTGTCTCGTCGGTGGACCAGAACCCGTCCGCGGCAAAGTAGCTCGATCCGCGTCCGCCGGCGTAGGGGACCAGCAGGTCCGCGGTGCCGTTCATGAGCAGCATCGGGAGCGGCCGTGACGGATGGCATGTGACGGCAGCCTCGTCGGTGAGATTCATGATCACACTCGCAGCTGCCGCGAACAAATCGGCGCGCGCGCAGACCATCGTCATCGCCATGGCGCCGCCATTGGAGATGCCCGCGATGAAGACGCGCTTTGCATCGGCCGTGCCGTCGGCCACCAGCTTCTCGACGAGCTTTGCGATGAAGGCGACGTCATCGGTACCTGCCGGTGGTCCACGCAGTGCGGGCCCGGCCTTCGTTCGCGCGTCCGCCCATGCATTGTTGAGCCCGTCCGGAAAGACCACGGCCAGGCCCTCGCGCTTTGCAACCTGCGGCCAGGCCGTCCGCGTGATCATGTCGGCACCGCGCTGGGTCTTGCCATGCAGCACGATCACGAGCGGTGCAGGTCTCTTGGCCGGCAGTTGCGCGGTGTAGGACCGCTTCACGCCGTCGACGTCGATCGTAACGGCGGATGCAGCTGAAGCTGCCGCCAATGACGCGGCCAGCGCCGCGATGCGCATCCATCGCAGCATGATCTAGCCCACCGCTTTGGCGGCGGCACGGCCCGCATTGCGGCCCGAGAACAGGCAGCCGCCAAGAAAAGTGCCCTCCAGCGAGCGGTAGCCGTGCATGCCACCGCCGCCGAAGCCGGCGGCTTCGCCGACTGCGTAGAGGCCGGGAATGACGCGGCCCTCCTCCCCGAACACGCGGGAGTCGAGATCGGTCTCGAAGCCGCCCAGCGTCTTGCGGGTGAGAATGTTGAGCTTCACCGCGATCAGCGGCCCATGCGCGGGATCCAGGATGCGGTGCGGGGAGGCGGTGCGGATCAACTTGTCGCCGATATAGCGGCGCGCATTGTGGATGTTCATGACCTGCGCGTCCTTGACGTAGGGATTGGCGATCTCGCGGTCGCGCGCCTCGATCTGCATCCTGATGTGCTCGACCTTGAGGAGATCGCTGCCGGCGAGTTCGTTCATGGCCGTAACGAGCTCATCGAGCTTGTCGCGGACGATGAAGTCGACACCATGGCTCTTGAACGCCTCCACCGGCGCCGGCGCGCCCTTGTTGGTGGCACGGCGCAAGGTCATGCGCCAGCTCTTGCCGGTCAAATCGGGGTTCTGCTCCGAGCCCGACAGCGCAAACTCCTTTTTGATGATGCTCTGGGTCAGGATGAACCAGGAATAATCATAGCCCGTGGACATGATGTATTTGAGCTGGCCAAGCGTGTCGGACCCCGGGAACAGCGGCGCCGGCAGCCGTGTGCCCGTGGCGTCGAACCACATTGAGGAGGGGCCGGGCAGGATGCGGATACCGTGGCGCGGCCAGATCGGTGACCAGTTCTGGATGCCCTCGACGTAGTGCCACATCCGGTCGCGATTGATCAGCCGCGCACCGGTCGTTTCCGTGATGCCGATCATGCGGCCGTCGACATGCTCGGGAACGCCGGAGATCATGAATTTCGGCGGCTCGCCAAGCCGCTTTGGCCAGTTCTGCCGCACCAGCTCGTGATTTCCGCCGATGCCGCCGGAGGCGACGATCACGGCCTGCGCCTTCAACGCAAACTCGCCGACGACGTTGCGGGAGGAGCTCTTGCCGCGCTCGATCGTGTCGGGCGCGAGGATGGCGCCGCTGACGCCGTCCACGGTGCCATTGGTGATCGAGAGGGCATCGACGCGATGGCGGAACCTGAAGCTCAGCCGGCCGCTTTGGGCGGCCTCGCGCGCGCGGCGCTCGAAGGGCTCGACGAGGCCGGGGCCGGTGCCCCAGGTGACATGGAAGCGCGGCACCGAATTGCCGTGGCCCATTGCGTCGTAGCCGCCGCGTTCGGCCCAGCCGACCACGGGGAAGATGCGATGGCCCATGGCGCGCAGCCAGTCGCGCTTCTCGCCGGCCGCGAACGCCACATAGGCCTCGGCCCATTGGCGCGGCCAGAAATCCTCGTCGCGGTCGAAGCCGGCGGTGCCGAGCCAGTCCTGCATGGCGAGGTCGAAGGAGTCCTTGATGCCGAGCCGGCGCTGCTCCGGCGAACCGACCAGGAACAGTCCGCCGAACGACCAGAATGCTTGTCCGCCGAGCGATTGCTCGCCTTCCTGGTCCACGACGATCACGCGCTTGCCCGCGTCGGCGATCTCGGTGGCGGCAACGAGGCCCGACAGTCCCGCGCCGACGACGATGACGTCTGTTTCCTCAGCCATGCCTTCCCCCCTCCATGAATTCCCCTGTAATTGCCCGGATTGAAGCCAGCGGTTGTAACTGAGATCAAGGGTGTGACGCGTAAGACCTCATTAACTTGTTCCACTTTGGGTGAGAGACCGGTGCGAGTGCAGCGCGGACGCAACACTGGATTTGAATTTGTTTTGATCGAGCCGGCCTGCCTAGACAAAACCTTGGTTACGACAGACGCTAGCTGTGCATCACCACCTGACACGCAGATTCGAATTCGCTGGGGCGGGGGACAATGAAGTTTCTGACGGGATTGCTTGCGGTGGTTCTCCTGATTGCGGGCATGGGGGCTTCTCACGCGGTGGTTCGGATCGCGGATGACCGCGGTGGCCGGATTGGAACCTATGTCGACAGGTACCAGGACCTCAGACAATCGGGCGAGACCGTCATCATCGACGGCCTCTGCGCCTCCGCCTGTACCATCGTGCTCGGCGCAATCCCGCACGACCGGATCTGCGTGACCTCGCATGCGACACTCGGCTTCCACGCCGCCTGGGATTTCGGCTCCAACGGCCGCGCCATCACCAATCCTGAAGCGACCCAGATGCTCTATGCGATGTATCCCTCGCAGGTGAAGCGCTGGATCGGCCAGCGGGGCGGGCTTACCCCACGCATGCTCTTCCTGAAGGGCAAGCAGCTCGAAGCCATGTACAAGCCCTGCTATCTGGACGCTCAGGCCTCGACGGCCAAGCCGTCGCGCCGATCGCTTCCAAAAGCGGATCAACTCGAATCCGCTCGGGGCCAGCTGCTTCACTGATATTCGCAGCCTGAGGGATCCTTTTGCGCCGCCCGGCTGCGTCTTGCCCGCAGACGGCACAAAGCCTATCTGAAAGCCAGGGAACCGGGGCCTTCGTCCCGATCGTTGTCATGGCTCAACCACTGCATCCAGCACATCGGCTATCGGACAATTCGCCCACTGCCGGCCGGATGCCGTCCGTGCTGCTGTGGGTTGGCGCGGCAATCGGCGGCCCCGTCGTGATCGGCGCACTGGCGCTGTGGTTCCACTATGGCAGCCAGGTGTTCTTCGAAATGATCAGGACCGGCTTTGCCGCCTGCTTCTGACCTGCGACAGGAAGTTTTCCGCCTATGAGCTCCGCCATCCGCCCGCTGGTGATTGCGACCGCCTTCGCCGCAAGCCTTATTGTCGGGCTCCTGATCATGTTCTGGGCCATGGGCGGGCTCAGCAAGGTGGCGCAGCCGGCCGCGATCGGCGGACCGTTCCAGCTGACCAACCAGAACGGCAAGGCCGTCACCGACAAGAGCCTCAAGGGCAAGCCGACCCTGATCTTCTTCGGCTACACCCATTGCCCCGACGTCTGCCCGACCTCGCTGTTCGAGATCTCGGAGGTGCTGCGCGCAATGGGCAAGGACGCCGACAAGGTCAATGCCGTCTTCATCTCGGTCGACCCCGAGCGCGATACGCCGGCGACGATGAAGGATTATCTGTCGAGCTTCGATCCGCACCTGGAGGGCCTGTCCGGCGATCCCGCCGAAACCGCCAAGGTCATCACCTCCTACCGGGTCTACGCCAAGAAAGTCCCGACCAAGGACGGCGACTACACCATGGACCACACCGCGCTGATCTATCTGATGGACCGCGACGGCCGCTTCGTCTCGCCGTTCAACCTGAAGCGCGCGCCGGCAGAGGCGGCAGCGGATTTGAAGAAGTATCTCTAATTTGGCGGGCCGATCGCGCCTCAGTCTCGGTTTGACCTTCTTGCGGGAGAGGTCGGCGCGGAGCGCCGGGTGAGGGCTCTCTCCTCTGGGGGAGTCTTCGTCGTTGAGACACCCTCTCCCCAGCCCTCCCCCGCAAGCGGGGGAGGGAGCACACCCGCAATCGGCGCTCGCGTTCCCGGCGGGATGGTCTATAACGCCCTCCGATCCCAATGAAATTCGTTCATTTCCGGCCGATGGCTCCATCGCAACAGGCGAAATCGTCCAAATCTGCCCGCGGCTTGCTGACTGGGTTGGCCGTCGGTGCTTGCCTGCTCGCGGGGCTGACCGGCGCCGGGGCCCAAGCTCCCGCCACACGGCCCCCGGCATCACCCCAGGCCACACCGCAGGTCACCCCCCAGGCCGCTCCGCAGGCCGTGCCCGGCTTCTGGGACCCGCGCCGGCGACCGGAGCGGCCGGACCTGTCGCGCCTGACCGTGATCCGCTTCCTGACCGAGACCGACTATCCGCCGTTCAACTTCACCGGCGCGGACGGCAATCCGGCCGGTTTCAACGTCGATCTTGCCCGCGCCCTGTGCGAGGAGATCAAGGTCACCTGCACTGTGCAAATGCGCCGCTTCGAGACGCTGGTCGACGCGCTCACCTCCAACCGGGGCGATGCCATCATCGCTTCGATGGCGGTGAGCCCGCAGCTTCGCGCCCGCGTCGACTTCACCGATCCCTATTACCGGGTGCCGGCGCGCTTCGTCTCGCGCAAGGACGCGGTGATGCCGGAGATCCGGCCCGAATACCTTGAGGGCAAGAAGGTCGGCGTCATCGCCGGCTCCGCGCATGAAGCGTATCTCAAGGCGCTGTTCACCGATGCCGAGCTGCACGCCTACCCCAGTGACGATGCGATGCGCGCCGCTTTACGCAGGGGCGAGGTCGATTTCATCTTCGGCGACGCCATCTCGCTGGCGTTCTGGATCAACGGCACGGATTCCGGCGATTGCTGCGCCTTTTCCGGCGGCCCCTTCGTCGAGAGCCGCTTCTTCGGGGAAGGCATCGGCATTGCCGTGCGCAAGGGCAACGACGTGCTGCGCCAGGCCCTGAACTGGGCGATGTTCCGCGTCTGGGAAAAAGGCCGCTACACCGATCTGTGGCTGCGGTATTTCTCTGTGAGCCCGTTTTAGTTTCGTCGCTGCTCCCTCCGCCATCATTGCGAGGAGCCCTTGCGACGAAGCAATCCAGACTGTTTCCGCGGAAAGATTCTGGATTGCTTCGCGGAGCCTGTCATCGGGCCGCGCTTTGCGCGGACCCGGTGGCTCGCAATGACGGCGCGAGAGGCAACACCGCCCACAAAATTGCATTTGGCCCGGAAATCGCTATTTTCCGCGGCCCGGAGGCCCCTGATGTCCGTTATCGATCTTGCCGCGAACCCGAGCGACCTGCGTGCGCTCGCCGAACAATCCAACGCCTGGCCGTTCGAGCAGGCGAAGGCCATTGTCGCGCGGCTGAAGAAAAGCCCGAAGGACGAGGTGCTGTTCGAGACCGGCTACGGCCCGTCAGGCCTGCCGCATATCGGCACGTTCGGCGAGGTCGCGCGCACCTCGATGGTTCGCCATGCCTTCCGCGTGCTGACCGAGGACAAGATCAAGACCCGCCTGCTCGCCTTCTCCGACGACATGGACGGCCTGCGCAAGGTGCCCGACAACGTGCAGAACAGAGCGCCGCTGGAAGCCAATCTCGGCAAGCCGCTGACACGCGTGCCCGATCCCTTTGGTACGCATGACAGCTTCGGCGCGCACAACAATGCGCGGCTGCGCGCCTTCCTCGACCATTTCGGCTTCGACTACGAGTTCGCGAGCTCGACCGACTACTACACGTCGGGCCGCTTCGACGCGACGCTACTGAGGATGCTCGCCGCCTACGACAAGGTGATGGAGATCATCCTGCCGACGCTGGGTCCCGATCGTCGCGCCACCTATTCGCCGTTCCTCCCCATCAGCAAGACCACGGGCGTCGTGCTGCAGGTGCCGATGATCCGCCGCGACGTCGCCGCGGGCACGGTCACCTATGTCGATCCCGATACCAATCAAGAAGTCGAAACGACCGTCACCGGCGGCAACGTCAAGTGCCAGTGGAAGGCCGACTGGGCGATGCGCTGGGTCGCGCTCGGCGTCGACTACGAAATGGCAGGCAAGGATCTCATCGACTCGGTGAAGCTCTCCGGCGCGATCGCCAGGGCGCTCGGAGCGACCCCGCCCGAAGGCTTCAACTACGAGCTCTTCCTCGATGAGAAGGGCCAGAAGATCTCGAAGTCGAAGGGCAACGGCCTCACCATCGACGAATGGCTGCGCTACGCCTCGCCGGAATCGCTGTCGCTGTTCATGTATCGCGAGCCGAAGGCCGCCAAGCGACTCTATTTCGACGTCATCCCGCGCAATGTCGACGACTACCAGCAGTTCCTCGACGGCTTTGCCAAGCAGGACGGCAAGCAGCAGCTCGGCAATCCGGTCTGGCACATCCACAACGGCAAGCCGCCGAAGGGCGACATGCCTGTCACCTTCCAGCTGCTCTTGACGCTGGTGTCGTCCTCGAACGCGGAGAATGCCGAGACGCTGTGGGGCTTCATCGGCCGCTATCGCCCCGGCGTGACGGCGCAGACGCATCCGAAGCTGGACGCGATGGTTGGCTACGCCATCAACTATTATCGCGATTTCGTCGCGCCGACGAAGCAGTTCCGGGTGCCGACAGACGGCGAGCGCGCCGCGCTCCAGGATCTGCGCGATGCGCTGTCGCAGTTGGCGCCGGACGCTTCGGCCGAGGACATCCAGAACGTCGTCTACGAAGTCGGCCGCCGCGAGCCGTTCCTTGACCAGGTCAAGAAGGGCAAGGACGGCCGCCCCGGCGTGACGCTGGACTGGTTCAACATGCTCTACCAGGTCCTGCTCGGCCAGGAGAAAGGCCCGCGCTTCGGCTCCTTCGTCGCGGTCTATGGCGTGCAGAACGCGGTCAACATGATCGACGGCGCGCTGGCGAGAAGCGCGTAGTTTCGGGCCGCTTCTACAGCGGATCGCCCGCCTTGTCGTGAACTTGTAGACACCGTCCGGCCCGAGCACGGCGTGCATGTCGACGTCGGGCTGGCGATCGGCGCAGCCGTCCGCCGCGCGCATCAAGGTCAGCAGCAGCGTAGTCGGGATGGAGCGTAGCGCAATCCGGGGTCTTCACAAGCTACGCCACCGGTCCCCAGATTGCGCTGCGCTCCATCCTACGGGTCTCAGCACATAGACGCAAACAATCTCCCGGATCATCAGCACAGCATCAGTGGTCCTGACGTGCAACAGGTGCGCAACCTAGGCGAGAGGGCTTGTGAGTCGCAATGGCGCTCGCTGCGAGAATGGTGTCATGGTCCGCTCGCGCGATCACTGGCTTGCCCACACGATCCGCATGATCCAGCCGACGTCACCAATCGCCATCGTTCGCTCGGCGAGCGACGCATCGAGCGGTTGAAGCTCCAGCGCCTTTGCAGTGCGGCGCTTCAGCGTCGCGACCGTCACCTCACCCGCTTTGCTCCTCACCACCACGCGATCGCCTTTGCGGATCGGCGCGCCGGGCGAGACCAGAACGATGTCGCCGTCGCGATAGACGGGTGCATGCGCATCGCCGGAAATCGCCAGCGCAAAGGTGTGGCCGTCCTCGGTTGCGGGAAGCGCGATCTCGGTCCAGCCCCTGCCGGATGGAAGGCCGGCCTCGTCGAAGGCGCCGCTCATCCCGGCCTGTGCAAAGCCGAGCAGCGGCACCGAGCGCCCGTCGCCCGTACCGTCATGGTCAATCAACTTCGCAAAGCTGTCGATCGAGGCGCCGGCCGCGGCCAGCGCCTTTGCGATCGATTCGGTCGACGGCCAGCGCTCGCGGCCGTCGGCGGTGACGCGCTTGGACCTGTTGAAGGTCGTGGGGTCGAGCCCGGCACGCTTGGCAAGCCCCGACGGCGACAGTCCGGCACGCGCCGCCAGCCGATCCAGCGCGGCCCAGATCTGGTCGTGGGTCAGCATCCTCTGCGCTTTGGCTTGTCTGACCATGGAAGGTCCAGCCCGTCGCAACTCAGGAAAACTATCCTCAAATCAACCGGTTTTCCGTTTTTCGCGCAAGAGGCGGCAATGGCGCGTTTCAAGCGAAGTGGTACCGGTCGCGAAATCGCGTCAAAACAGGATCTGGGGCCCGGTTCCAATTTCATCGGAACGGAGAAGACTCTAAGTCTTGAGTTCGGAAGGGACGGCCTTTACGGTCGCGCCCGGGGTTTTGCGGACCCGCGAGAGACGAAAAAACCAAAAAGACTCAAAGAACAAACAAGGCTGCGGAAGCGGTGGTCAAGATCTACAAAATCTGTCCGGCCTCGGCCTGGCGCGAGGCGGAACGACAGGGTGCCTACCGGGGCAGCGCGGATGACGCGCGCGACGGCTTCATCCATTTCTCGACCGCGGCCCAGGTTCCCGAGACCTTGCGCAAGCACTATTTCGGGCAGCGTGCGCTGTTCCTGGTCGAGGTCGACGGCGACGTGCTCGGCAGCGAGCTGCGCTGGGAGCGCTCGCGCAACGACGAGCTGTTTCCGCATCTCTATGGCGACCTCGATCTCGGCGCGGTGATCGCGGTGATCAACCTCAACATGCGTTCCGACGGCGGTCACGATGTTCCGGAGCTGTTGCCGTGATCCGCGCGTTCGACGCCTTTTCGCTGCCGGTGCTGCGCTGGCTCGACCCCGAAGATGCGCATCGCCTCGCGATCCAGGGCCTGCGCTTCCTGCCACCGGCCAAGCCGCGTGCCGATGATCCAAAGCTCGCGGTGCGCGCCTTCGGGCTGAACTTTCCCAATCCGATCGGCATGGCCGCGGGCTTCGACAAGAGCGCCGAGGTTCCGGACGCGCTGCTGCGACTCGGTTTCGGCTTCGTCGAGATCGGCTCGGTAACGCCGAAGCCGCAAGACGGCAATCCGCGACCGCGGCTGTTCCGGCTCGAGCGAGACGAGGCGATCATCAACCGCATGGGCTTCAACAATGACGGTGCGGAGGTTGCATTGCGCCGGCTTGCAGCGCGCGCGCAGCACGGTGGCATCGTCGGCGTCAACGTCGGCGCCAACAAGGATTCGCCGGACCGCGTCGCCGACTACGTCAAGCTGATCGAAACCTTTGCGCCGGTGGCGAGCTATTTCACCGTCAACGTCTCCTCGCCGAACACGCCGGGCCTGCGCAATCTGCAGGAAGGCGCGCTGCTCGACGATCTCCTCGCACACGTGATCGACGCCCGCGAGCGGGTGCGCCGGAAGGCGGGCGACACACCGGTGCTGCTCAAGATCGCGCCGGATTTGAGCCTTGCCCAGCTCGACGATATCGTGCAGGTCGCGCGTTCGCGCCGGGTCGACGGCATGATCGTGTCGAACACCACGATCGCGCGGCCGAGCACGTTGCGCGAGCAGGTGCGGGCGAAGGAGCAAGGCGGCCTGTCCGGCCGGCCGCTGTTCCGTCTGTCGACGCGCATGGTCGCGGAAACCTATGTGCGCGTCGAGGGTGCATTCCCGCTGATCGGCGTCGGCGGCGTGGACTCGGGCGGCGCCGCGCTGACGAAAATCCGCGCCGGCGCCAGCCTAATCCAGCTCTATTCGTCGCTGGTTTACAAGGGTCTCGGCCTCGTCGACGAGATCAAGCGCGATCTGGCCTCGACGCTGCTCCGCACGGGGCGGGATTCGCTGTCCGATATCGTCGGTGCGGATGCGGCGACGCTCACGGCGGAAGACTGGCCCGGGATGTAGCACCGTCTCGTGCCCCGCGCGCAGCGCGCGGCGTCTTCGCGGCGTGATGCGCTGCTGAGCCGGGCCCCATGCCGCCGCATTCTGGGTCCCGGCTCGCGCTTCGCGCGTCCGGGACACGAGAGCTACGGCTTCACGAACGTCGCCCGATACAGCGCCGGATAGCGCGCACCCTGCAAGCCGCCGCGGGCGACGTAGAACGCGATCAGCGCGCTCCACAGTCCGGCATTGCCGAACGATTGCAGCGCCAGCCAGGCACCGAAAAAGATCGCGAGCGAAGCCAGCATCAGATTGCGCATCTCGCGCGCCCAGGTCGCGCCGACATAGATGCCGTCGAAGCCGAAGGCGAACACGCCGGGGATCGGCGCAAGCACGATGAACGGCAGGAAGTCGCGCGCGGCGCGGCGAACGTCCTCACTGGCCGTCATGACATTGATCAAGTTAGGGCCGAACAGCGCGAACAGCACGGCGACGACGAGCGCGAAGCCCAGGCCCCAGAGCAGCACCAGCTTGGTCGAATCCGCAAATCCCTTGGCGTCGCGCGCGCCAAAGCTGCGGCCGCAGAGCTGCTGGGCCGCGTTGGCGAGGCCGTCGAGAAAGAAGGCGCTGACCAGGAGGAAATTGTTGAGCACGGAGTTCGCCGCCAGCGTGACGTCGCCGGCGCGCGCCCCCTTGGCGGTGAAGAACAGGAATGCTGCGATCAGCGCCGCGGTGCGGATCAGGATGTCGGTGTTCACCGCCAGCAGCCGCATCAGTTTTGCGCGATTGAACAGCGTTGCGCGGGGCACCCTGAAGCCACCGCCCGCATAACGGCGGCAGACGATCACGCCCAGGGCGAAGCCGATCGTCTCCGAGAGCAGCGCGGCGATAGCCGCGCCGGCAATACCGGTGTCGTAGACGAGCACCAACAGGATCGTCGCCGCCATGTTGATGACGTTGATCACGACCTGGAGCGCAAGGGCGGGATTGGCGCGGGCCTGGCCGACCAGCCAGCCGAGCACGACGTAATTGGCGAAGGCGAATGGCGATGACCAGATCCGGATCATGAGATAGGTTTTCGCCGCGCGCGTCACGCCTTCGCTGCCGCCCATCAGGTCGAACAGCACCGAGGTCAGCGGCAGTTGCAGCGCGATCAGGCCGGTGCCGATCAGACCGGCAACGATGAAGCCGCGCACCAGGATCGCGGTCTGCTCGCGCGTCTCGCCGGCGCCCAGCGCCTGCGCGGTGAATGCAAGCGTGCTCATGCGCAGGAAGCCGAACAGCCAGAACAGGCAGTCGAAGATGACGGAGGCCATCGCGACGCCGCCGAGCAGCGCGGCATCGTCGAGCCGTCCGATTGCGGTGGTCGAGACGACGCCGATCAGCGGCGTGGTCAGGTTCGCGACCATCGCCGGTCCCGCGATGGAGAACACCTGGCGGGAGCTGACCCTGGGATGAACCGGCGCGTGCATGTCAGAACACGAGCACCATGCCGTCCTCGGCAGCGAGATGCGGCACTTCGCCCAGACGCGACAGCATGTCGTCGCTCATATGGGTGAGGACGAGCCGCTTGGCGCCGATCGCGGGCAGGTGCTGTTCCAAGGTCTTCAGGCTGAGATGGTTCTTGACCATCCTCTCGTACATGTAGGCTTCGGCGATGAAAAGGTCCGCGCCATGCGCCAGCGGAATGAGCGACTCCGTCCATTCGGTATCGGCGCTGTAGGCGAGCGTGCGGCCCTCGGCCTCGACGCGGTAAGCCACGAAAGGCCCGCCGGATTCGCCATGCACGACCGGATAGGGCGTCACCGTCACCGCGCCGAAGCTTTGGCCTTGCTCGGGGGCGAGTTCGATCACGTTCAGCTCGAACCGCTGTTGGGTGCTTGAGGAATGCTCGAACAGCGCTTCCATCACCTGGGCAAGCCGCGCCGCGATGCCTTGCGGACCCGCGATCGTCAACGGCCGCTTCCGCCGCGAGAATTGCGCGTCGAGCAGGACAAACGGTAGCCCGCCAAAATGGTCGCCGTGGAAATGCGTGATCAGGATCAGATCGATCTCGTTGCAATCGATCTCGAGCCGCTTCAGCGCCGGCAGTGCCGACGCGCCGCAATCGATCAGGAAGTTGGCCTCGCGCCCCGAGACGTGGAAGCAGGTGTTGAGCCTGCCACCGGAGCCGAAAGCATCGCCGCAGCCGACAAAGCGCAATTGCATGGGCAGCGAGCCTTCAAGATCTTACCGGCCGCGCGGCGCGCCGAAGACGCGCGAGAGCAGCCAGATCGGGATCACGATGACGGCGCCGAGCAGGAAGTAGCGCCACAGCCAGTTCACGGCATCGAAGCCGAGATCCCAGAGACGCTGGAACAAGAGACGAATGCTGGCGATGATGTTCCAAGGGTCGAAGCCGATCGCCGCCAGCACGACTCCGACCAGGATCGAGAGCAGAACCAGTCGGAACGCGACCGCCAGCGGGGAGCCGCCGAGAAAGCGGTGCAGGCCGTCGCTGCGGCCGGCCGGCAAATCTCTGACGTCTTGGACCATCGCAAACTCCTCGGGGGATTCGACCCCATTATAGGGCACGGCGGGGCACATGGGGAACCCTGACCAGACCAACAATCAGCTTACCGCATTTTAATCCGTAGCCCGCGCGCGCCGAAGACTGGCCGCAACCTCTCCCGCTTGCTTGCGGGAGAGATCGGCGCGCAGCGCCGGGTGAGGGCTTTCTCCTCTGGGGGATTGTCCCATCGCGGAGACACCCTCTCCCCGACAGCGGGAGAGGGAGCGCACTGACGCCAAGACGAGATCGATGCCTCACACCTCAATCTCTGCCGCTTCCTCCTTCAACATCCTTTCCAGCGTTTCCAACCGATCGGCCTCGCGCGGCGGCTTGTCCCAGCGCAAGCGGCTGATGCGGGGAAAGCGCATGGCAACGCCGGACTTGTGTCGCGGCGAACGTTGCAGACCCTCGAACGCGACCTCCAGCACGAGTCCCTTGTCGCGCTCGTGCACGACATGCCGCACGGGGCCGAACTTTTCCGTGGTATTGCGGCGGACGAAGCGGTCGATCTGGAGCAGTTCCTCGTCCGTGAAGCCGAAATAGGCCTTGCCGACCGGCACCAGTTCGTCGCCGCCCTCGCCCCCGGTCCAGACGCCGAACGTATAATCAGAATAATAGGACGAGCGCTTGCCGTGGCCGCGCTGCGCATACATCAGCACGGCGTCGATGATGTGCGGATCGCGCTTCCACTTCCACCATTGGCCCTTCGGCCGCCCGGGGAAATAAGGCGCATCGCGCCGCTTCAGCATCACGCCCTCCACGGCGTCCGCATCCTCACCGGCACCTGCGCTCGCCGGATCGGCGCGCGCGGCGGTCAGCGCGTCCCAGCTTGTGAAGGGGACGGTGGACGACAGGTCGATGCGGGGATCGTCAAGCTTCTTCACGAATCTCTCCAGCCGTTCACGTCGCTCGGCAAAAGGCAGCTCGCGCAGATCATTCTCGTCGTCGCCAAGCAGATCGTAGGCGCGAAGGTGGATCGGAAACTCCTTGATCAGCTTCGGCGAGACGACCTTGCGGTTGAGGCGCTGCTGCAGAACATTAAAACTCTGCACGCGACCCTCGCGCAGTATCAGCAGTTCGCCGTCGATCGCGCCGGGCAGGCGTAGCGACGGCACGAGATCCGGAAAGCTGCCGGTGATGTCCTCGCCGGTGCGCGAATAGAGCCGCGCCGTGATGTGGCCGCGATCGTCGCGCCCGGCCACCGCCTGAACGCGGATGCCGTCCCATTTCCACTCGGCGATGTAGTCGGCGGGGTCGAGCGCGGCGAAATCCGCATCCTCGATCGCATGCGCCAGCATCACGGGCCGGAACGGCGCGGGATCGCAATTGACCGGCTTTTCGGCGCGTCCCTCCAGCCATGCGAACAGCTCGAGATAGGGCGGCGAGAGGCCCGGCCAGATCAGCTCGACTTCATGCGGGTCCTTGTCGCCGAGCGCTGCGGCCGCGGTCTTGGCGAGGCGCGCGGAAATGCCGATCCGAAGCGCGCCGGTGACGAGCTTGAGCAGCGCCCAGCGGCCGGTCTCATCCAGCTCGTCAAGCCAGCGCTCGAGCTGCTTCGGCAACTCGGTCTTACCGAGCGTGCGCAGCGTGGTGACGACTTCGGTGAGGGATGGCGGTGGCGGGTTATTATGGGCGGCCAGCGCGGCCTTCGGCCACATCAGCGCCACCGTCTCCGAGAGATCGCCGATATAATCATAGGAGAGCCCGAACAGCACCGGGTCGGTGCGCGCCGCGATGAGCTCGCGGACCAGCGCGGGCTTGGCATGCTTGAAGCTGAGCGCGCCGGTCAGCGCGGCCAGCGCATAGCCGCGGTCGGGATCGCCGACCTCGCGGAAATAGCCGGTGATCAGCCGAAGCTTGTTGTTGCGGCCGGGCTCGTAAGCCAGGCGGTCGAGCAGTTCGGCGAAGCGGTTCATGCTTCGGCCTCGTCCGGAATCGGCGTCTCGCTCTCCTCCTCGTCGCCATAGCCGACGAGATCGAGCGGCCGCGCTTTCAGGCCTTTGCTCTGGCACCAATGCACCAGCGCATCTTCCTGACCGTGAGTGACCCAGATCTCGCCCGCGCCGGTCGCGCCGATGGTAGAGGTAAGGCCGTCCCAATCGGCGTGGTCGGAGATCACCAGCGGCAATTCCACGCCGCGCTGCCGCGCCCGGGCGCGCACGCGCATCCACCCCGACGCGAAGGCGACGACGGGATCGGGAAAGCGCCGCGTCCAGAGATCGGAAGTCGCCGAGGGCGGCGCCAATGTGATGGTGCCGGCAAGCGCCGCCTTCTTGACGCCCTTCACCGGCCTCAGCTCGCCGAGCGCGATCCCGCGGCTCTGGTAGTAGTGCGTGATCGTCTCCATGGCGCCATGCAGGTAGATCGGCGCGTCATAGCCGGCCTGCCGCAGCAGCGCGATCACGCGCTGCGCCTTGCCGAGCGAATAGGCGCCGACCAGATGGGCGCGCTCCGGAAACAGTGCGACGGAGGCCAGCAGCTTCTTCACCTCGTCGGCGGCATCGCCATGCCGGAAAACCGGCAGGCCAAAAGTGGCCTCGGTGATGAAGACGTCGCAGGGCACCAGCTCGAACGGCGCGCAGGTCGGGTCGGGCGCGTCCTTGTAGTCGCCGGAAGCGACGATGCAGATGTCCTTGCACGTCACCGCGATCTGCGCCGAGCCGAGCACATGACCGGCCGGGTGAAATTTGACGCGGACGTCGCCGAGCCGGATCTCCTCGCCATAGTGGATGACTTGCGTCGATCCGGCAAAGTTCTCACCGTAGCGCAGCCGCATCATGTCGAGCGTTTCCTGCGTCGCCAGCACCACGCCATGGCCGGCCCGGGCATGATCGGAATGGCCGTGGGTGATCACGGCGCGCTCGACCGGGCGGACTGGATCGATATGAAAGCCGCCGGGCTTGCAGCATAGGCCGGCAGCAACTGGCAGCAGAATGTCTTGCGGACGCATGGGCTTCATATAGGGAGCGGACGCTTCAAATTAACCCGTCATGCGCCGGCTTGCCGTCCCCGCTAGGCTTCGCCGGGCGGGGGGTGTAAAAGCCCGCCGAAGCCAATTTGCGGAGGCGGGACCCGCGCATCCATCCTCCAAAGCAGCGATTGTTTAAGGATTGCCGGGTCAAGCCCGGCAATGACGAGTTGTTCCAAATGCCTCTGCGCCTGTTCCAGTCCTCCGGCGATCTCATGGCCGACCGCCGCTTCGAGTTCGCGCGCGACCTCCAGCTCAAGGGCGACCTGCCGGCCGCCGCGGACCTCCTGGAGCAGGCGATCGAGCTTGCGCCGAACTTCACCTCCGCCTGGTTCACGCTCGGCGAGATCCGTCAGCAACTCGGCGAGCGCGACAAGGCGATCACGGCCTTTCGAGAATCGCGTCGATGCGATCCCGCGGACCGGCACGGCGCCGGCCTGCATCTGGTGCGGCTCGGCGACGCACAGATGGCCGAGATGCCCAAGGCCTACGTGCAGACCCTGTTCGACCAGTACGCGCCTCGCTTCGAGCACACGCTGATCAACGATCTCGGCTATCGCGGCCCGGCGCTGATCTTCAAGGCAGTGCTCGCCGCGCGTGGCGCGGCGAAGAAGCCGGCCTACTTCAAGCGGGCCATCGACCTCGGCTGCGGCACCGGGCTTGCGGCTGTCGCGTTCGCCAAGCAGGTCGATCATTTCGTCGGCATCGATTTGTCGCCTCGCATGATCAAGGAGGCGCGCGCCACGAACCTCTACGCGGAGCTCGAGGTCGCCGACATGATCGAAGGCCTGCGCAGCAAGGCGGATGCGAGCGCGAACCTCGTCGTCGCTGCGGATGCGTTCGTTTACCTTGGCGATCTTGCGCCGGTGCTGAATGAATCGAACCGCGTGCTCGCGCCTGGCGGCGTGCTCGCCTGCACGCTGGAGACGCACGATGGCAGCGGCATCGTGCTCGGTGAAGGCCTGCGCTATGCCCATTCTGCGGAATATGTCCGCGGCGCGATCGCCAGGGCGGAGCTCAAGCTGCAGACACTAGAGCCAGCCTCGCCGCGCAACGAGAACAACGAGCCGGTGCGCGGCCTCGTCGTCGTCGCCGAGAAAATTTGAGTCTAGGCGCTAGCACTGTTCAATTTGAGCGCCATTGCGTCGCAAAGCTGCGACTTCCCACTTGCGAGATGCGCTGCGATGCCAGCACAATGCCCTCGCTAGGGAGAAACAATAATGACGAAGAATCCATCGCGGCGCGATTTCAGCGCCGCCGCGCTCGCCACCATCGCTGTATCCACCTTGCCGGCGCCTTATGTCTGGCCTGCGGAAAAGAAATACGATGCGGGCGCCAGCGACACCGAGATCAAGATCGGGCAGACCGTGCCGCATTCCGGCCCCGGCTCGCTCTACGGCGTGCTCGGGCGCATCGGCGAAGCCTATTTCCAGATGCTGAACGAGAAGGGCGGCATCAATGGACGCAAGGTAAAATTCCTCACCATGGATGACGCCTACAGCGCGCCGAAATGCGTCGAGGCGACGCGGCGCCTGGTCGAGCAGGAGGAAGTGCTGGCGCTCTATGGCTCGCTCGGCACCGCGCCGCAGACCGCCGTGCACAAATACCTGAACTCCAAGGGCGTGCCGCAGCTCTTGCTCAACACCGGCGCATCGAAGTGGAACAACCCGAAGGAGTTCAAATGGACGATGGCGGGGCTGCCGCTCTATCCGACCGAGGCGCGCATCCTGGCCCGGCACGTCGTCAGCGTGAAGCCGAACGCGAAGATCGGCATCCTCTACCAGAACGACGATTTCGGCCGCGACTTCCTGGGTCCCTTCAAGAAGGTGCTGGCGGATGCCGGCGGCACCGCGCAGGTGATCATGGAGCAGACCTACGATCTCACGGAGCCGACCGTCGATTCCCAGCTCATCAATCTCTCGAAGTCGGGCGCCGACGTCTTCTACAACATCTCGACGGGCAAGGCCTCGTCGCAGTCGATTCGCAAGGTGGCCGAGCTCGGTTGGAAGCCGCTGCAATTGCTGTCGGCGGGCTCGACTGGCCGCTCCATCCTCAATGCCGCGGGCCTCGAGAACGCCACCGGCATCGTCGCCATCCGCTACAACAAGGAGGTCGGCCTGCCCAAATGGGAGAAGGACCCCGACGTGATGGCGTTCGAGGAACTGCGCAAGAAGTACACGCCGGCGATCGATCCCGACAACACCATCGCCTTTGCCGGTTACGGCCAGGCCGTGACCATGGGCGAGATCCTGCGCCGCTGCGGCGGCGAACTCACTCGCGCCAACGTGCTGAAGCAGGCCTCGACGCTCGCGGGCTTCCATTCGCCCTATTTCCTCGACGGCGTCACCTACAGCTACGCGCCCGAAGACTACACGCCGATGAAGACGCTGTTCATCTCCACCTTCACCGGCAAGGATTGGGACATTTCCGACAAGCCGATGTCGGAGTAGGTGGCGGGACGAACTCCGCCTTGGCCTCCCCTCTCCTGCTCCGTCAGGAGAGACAGGAGGACGCCGGCGCTTCGCGCTAAGCCGCGATCGGCAGCCGATACGCCTGCGCAGCATTCACGCCGAAAGCCTTGTCCCGCACATGCGGGCCAAGGCTCGCCAGGCAGGCCTCCAGCGCATTCTTGATCTCGCCGTAACTTCCCGCAAGCAGGCACACTGGCCAGTCCGAGCCGAAGATCAGCCTGTCCTCGCCAAAACATTCTGCGGCGTGCGCGACGAACGGAAACAGCCGTTCCGCATCCCAGTCATTCCAGACCGCCTCGGTCGCCAAGCCTGAGATCTTGCACCAGACATTTCCGCAGGCAGCTAACGCTGCGATGCGGTCGGCCCATTCGGTGCTCCCGCCGCCGGCGATCGGCGGCTTCGCGGCATGATCGAGCACGAAGCGCGCTTGCGGAAAGGCCTGCGCAGTCGCGATCGCAGCCGGCAGCTCGCGGGTGCGAACGAGGAGATCGTAGCCGAGATTGCGGGCGAAAACGGCCGTGAGACCACGCTGGACATCCTCGCGGAGCAGCCAATCCGGATCAGCCTCGTCGTGGACCTGGTGGCGGATGCCAACCAGCTTGCCGCCGCCGGGCAAAGCGCGCAGGCGATCAAGCGTTTCGTCGAGAGCGCCGTCCGTCAGATCAGCCCAGCCGACCACGCCGACGACGAAGGGATTCTCGTGCGCGATGTGCAGGAACTGCTCGGTCTCCTCCAGCGCAGAGCGGCACTGCACGAGGATGCTTGCGTCGATGCCGTTGCCCTTCATGAGCGGCGCGAGATCGGCGGGACCGAAGGCGCGGCGGATCGGCGCGAGTTCGTCCGCCTCCATCCAGGGATAGTCGCCATGCGCCGGGTCCCAGAAGTGCTGATGGGCGTCGATGATCATGCCCTTACACTCCGCCCGGCAGCGGCGCCCGGACATCGACGAGCTTTCGCGCACGGAGTTCCTGCCAGAACGCGGCCGGCACCGCTTTCTCCGACATCGCGATGTTGTCGGCCACTTCCACGGCATTGCGCGCGCCCATCACGGCGACCGTCACTGCCGGATGCGCCATGCAGAACTGGAGCGCGGCGGCTTTCAGCTCGGTGCCGTGCCTGCGGCAGAGCGCGTCGAGCTCGAGCGCACGCGCGACGAGCGCCGGATCGGCGTCCTGATAGTTGAACTTCGCGGAGGTCCGCGGATCGGCCAGAATGCCGCTATTGTAGATGCCGCCGAGCAGAATGCCGATATCCTTCGCCTGACAGGCCGGAAACAGGACGTCCAGCGCGCCCTGGTCGAGGAGCGTGTACCGCCCGGCGAGCAGGAAGCAGTCGACCGGCACGGCGTCGGCGAAGCGAACCAGCATCTCCGACTGGTTCATGCCGGCGCCGATCGCCTTGACCGTGCCTTCGCTGCGCAAGCGCTGGAGCGCACGGAAGGCGCCGGTGACGGCGTCGTCATAATGGTCGTCGGGATCATGCACGAGCAGGACGTCGACGCGATCGAGGCCAAGGCGCGCCAGGCTCTCCTCGACCGATCGCATCACGCCGTCATAACTGAAATCGAACACCGGGCGCTCGCGCGGCGTGCCCTTGTAGTGCTCGTCTTCCGTGGCATTGCCATCCGGTGCGCGCAGCAGACGGCCGACCTTGGTCGAGATGGCGTAGGAGTCGCGCGGCTGTTGCCGCAGGAATGCACCCAGCCGCCGCTCGGCAAGGCCAAAGCCATAGAGCGGCGCGGTATCGAAGAAGCGGACGCCGAGAGACCAGGCCCTTTCAATCGTTGCTTGCGCATCGGCATCGCTGACGGGGGAGAACAATCCGCCGAGCGGGGCGGAACCGAGGCCGATTGAGGTGACGTCGAGAGCGCCGAGCCGCGACATTTTCATACCCATTGCCTTCCAGCAGCCCTCTTCCAACAGCCCAAATCATCTCTCCCGCTTGCGCAAACCGCAAGCGGGAGAGACATATGGAAGCGCCAGGCTGGGGTGCTCCTACTTCAACATCTGTGCGACGTTGTCCTTGGTGACGAGATCGAGGCCGGTGTAGACGATCTCCGGCACCTTCTCGCCCTTCTTGATCGCGAGCAGCGTGTCCATAGCCTTCTCGCCCATCTCGAACGGACGCTGGCCGACCAGCGCATTGGCATAGCCATCGCGCAGCAGCTCGAGCTGCATCTTCAGCGTATCGGCTACGACCAGCGTGAACTTGCCGGAATCGATGTCCTTTTTGTTCCTGGACGCGAAGGCCTTGAAGCCTTCCGGAGCGAACATCGGCCAGCCGCCGATCGGAACGATGGCGGCAAGGTCAGGCGTTGCGGTGCGCATGTCCGTCATCTGCTGGACCGCCAGCGCGGGATCGTCGTTGCAGAAGGTCGGGGAACCCGCGACCTCGGTCCATTTCGAGCCCTTCAGTGCCTCGCGCACGCCATCGACGCGCTCGGCGAGGTTCTTGGCGCCGGGACCGCCCGAGACCATGGCGTACTTGCCGCCATCGGGCCGCATCTTCAAGAGTTGCTTGCCGAGGGCCAAGCCGAACTCTTTGTTGTTGGTGCCGATATAGGCGACGCGCTTGGAGCCTGGGGCATCGGCATCGAAGGTGATGACGGGGACGCCGGCCGCGGTTGCCGCCTCGATCGACTTGGTCATGGCTGCGACATCGGCAACCGAGATCGCGAGGCCGTCGACCTTCTGGGTGATGAAGTCCTGGATGATCTGGGCTTGCGTCGCCGGCTCATGCTCCACCGGCCCCTTGTAGATGCACTCGATGTTGCCGAGCTCCTTGGCGCGCTTGAGGCAGCCATCGCGTGCGAAGTCGAAGAACGGATTGTTCATCGCCTTGGGCACGATGACGAAGCGGTAGTTCGCGGCGAACGCCGGCGTCGCCATCATCGCAACCGCGATGCCGGCAAGAAGAAATTTCCTCATTGTCTCCTCCACCCTTGTTTGGTGCCCATCCTCTCGAAAGCGCCCGGGAAGCGGACAGGCGGCATTTTCGTTGCCTTCCCGAGACGACGTCGCGTCAGGTCATCCGCGAGCGGATGCGATCGACCAGCACAGCCAGAATGATGATCACGCCCACCAGCGTCTGCTGCCAGTAGGAGCTGACCTGCGCCAGCACGAGCCCGTTGCGGATCACCTCCAGCAGCACGCAGCCGACGATGGCCCCAAGTGGGCCGCCAATGCCGCCGGCGAGATTGGCGCCGCCGATCACGGCCGCCGCGATCACGTTGAGCTCGTAGGATGTCGCCATGTTGGCCGGCGCTGACCCGAGCCAACCGGAGATGATGATGCCCTGGAGCCCCGCGGCGAGCGCGCAGATCACATAGACCTCGATCTTCACCCGCACCACCGGAATGCCGGTGAGCTCGGCCGCCTTCTCGTTGCCGCCGAGCGCGAAGACGTGGCGGCCAAAGGAGGTGTGGTGCAGAACCACGGCCATCGCCAATGCGAGGATCACGAGATAGATGAAGGGTACGGGGACGCCAAGCACGTCACCCGAGGTGAGCGCATAGAAATAATCGGCGTCCGGTCCGCCCGGGAAACTGCCACGGCCGTTGGAGACGACGTAGCCGAGCCCGCGCACGATCGAGAGCATGCCGAGCGTGGTCACGAAGGGCGACAGGCCGAGCACGGCGATGCAGAAGCCGTTGACGAGACCGGCGACCAGCGCGACGCCAAGGCCTGCGAGGATCGACACCAGCAGGATCAGCCCCGGCACATTGGCGAGCGCGGTCTTGCCGTCGGCCCCCATGTGCACGAACAGCGCGCCCGCGGGCGAGCCGGGCGTCGACAGCTCGGTCATCACCATCGAAGTGATCATGGCGGAGAAGCACATCATCGAGCCGACCGAGAGGTCGATGCCGCCGGTGATGATCACGAACGTGACCCCAAGCGTCGCGATGGCGATGAAGGAGAAGTTCTTCGCCACGTTCTGCATGTTGCCTTCTGTGAAGAAATAGGGACTGGCGAAATGCATGATCACCAGCAGCACCGCCAGCGCGAGCAGGACGTAGCCGGTCTGGGAGGCGAAGATGCCGCGCTGCCACCACCTGATCTTGCCGACATTGGAGAACGTGACCGGGGATTCCATGGGCATGGTCATCACGCCGCCTCCTTCGCACCGGTGATGAGCGCGGTGATTTCCTCTGGCGATGTCTGGTGGATCGGCTTGTCGGCCCGCTTCTCGCCGCGGCGCATGACGATGACGCGGTCGCACACCGCGAACACGTCGGGCATGCGATGCGAGATCAGCATCACGGCGACGCCCTGCTCCTTCAGCCGGTGAATCAGGCCGAGCACCTGCTCGACCTGGCGCACAGAGATCGCGGCGGTCGGCTCGTCCATCATCACCAGCCGCGCATTGGAGAGCCGGGTCCGCGCGATCGCGACGGCCTGGCGCTGGCCGCCCGACATCTGCTTGACGAGATCGTCGGGGCGCGTCTCCGAGCGCAGCTCGCCGAACAGCTCGAGCGCGCGCGCCGCCATCGCCTTGTGGTCGAGCAAGGCGATGGGTCCGAATCTGCGCTTCAGCTCGCGGCCGAGAAAAACGTTGGCTGCCGCCGTCAGATTGTCCGATAGCGCGAGGTCCTGATAGACCACCTCGATGCCGACAGCGCGGGCATCGACGGGACGATTGAAACGCACGGCGCTGCCGGCGAAGCGCATCTCGCCTTGCGTGGGACGAAAATTGCCGGCAATGATCTTGACCAGGGTCGACTTGCCCGCGCCGTTGTCGCCCATCAGGCCGACCACTTCGCCGGGGAAGACCTGCATCTCGACATCGTGCAGCGCGCGGATCGCGCCGAACTCCTTGCCGATGCCGGTCAGCTCGAGGACCGGTTTTGCGTCGGTGTTTGCCATCAGCGGTCCTCCTCAGACGTAGCGGTTGACGAGGGATTCCAGGTATTCCTGCCGGCCCGAGCGCGGCTGCGGGTCGAAGCCGGGACTCATGGCACGGTCGGCGAGATCGGCGAGCGAGCGCTGGCCGCCGAGAATGGCGCGGCCCTCGGAGCCGGCCCACCCTTCGTAACGCCTGGCAAGCGGCTCCGTGAGGACGGCGGCATCGATCATGTCGGCGGCGGCGAGGAAGGCACGCGCGCAAGCATCCATCGAGCCGACATGGGCATGGATCAAATCGTCGGGATCGATGGACTGACGGCGGATCTTGGCATCGAAATTGAGCCCACCCGAGGTGAATCCGCCTCGGCTCAGGACCTCGTGAAACACTAGCGCGAGCTCGCCCACGTTCATTGCGAACTGGTCGGTGTCCCAGCCGAGCAGATCATCGCCGCGGTTGATGTCGAGCGAGCCGAAGACACCGAGCGCCTCGGCGAGCGCGACCTCGTGATGGAAGGAGTGGCCGGCGAGGATGGCGTGGTTCTGCTCGATGTTGAGCTTGACGTCTTTCAGGAGATCGTAGCGTTCGAGGAAGCCGTAGCAGGTGGCGACGTCGAAGTCGTATTGATGCTTGGTCGGCTCCTTCGGCTTGGGCTCGATCAGGATCGGACCCTTGAAGCCTATTCTGTGCTTGTGCTCGACCACGAGCGAGACGAAGCGGCCGAGCTGATCGAGCTCACGCTTGAGATCGGTGTTGAGCAGCGTCTCGTAGCCCTCGCGCCCGCCCCACAGCACGTAGTTCTCGCCGCCCAGCCGGTGCGTCACCTCCAGCGCGGCGCGGACCTGGCCCGCGGCATAGGTGAAGATATCAGGATCCGGATTGGTCGCCGCGCCCGCCATGTAGCGACGGTGCGTGAACAGGTTTGCGGTACCCCAGAGCAGGCGCACTTTTGCGGAAGCCATCTTCTGCTCGAACAGATCGGCGATCACGTTGAGGTTGGCGACGGATTCCGCGAGCGTGGCGCCTTCGGGCGCCGCATCCACGTCGTGGAAGGTGAAGAACGGCACGTCGAGCAGGCGGAACAGCTCGAAGGCAACGTCAGCCTTGGCGCGCGCCATTGCCATCGCGTCGGTGCCGTGGTGCCAGGGCCGCAGGAACGTCTCGCCGCCGAAGGGATCGCCGCCCGGCCAGCATAGGGAATGCCAATAGCAGACTGCAAAGCGCAAATGATCCTCGAGCCTGCGGCCATGCACGAGACGATCCTTGTCGTACCAGCGGAAGGCGGGCGCGCTTGCGGCATCCTTGCCGGCAAAGGCGACGGGTGCGCTTGCATCGAAGAACTTGGCTGACGCGTTCACTTAACGGACTCCTTCAGTGCTGGATAGAGCGCGCGCCATCGCCGATAACTCTCGTCATAGGCCGAAGCGACGGATGCACGGGGCATGAAGGTCGCGAGCCGCCGCGAACGGGTGCAGACATCCGCGGGAACTTCGCCGGTCGCGGCAAGCCGGGCGAGCCGCGCGGCGCCGAGCGCGGCTCCGACCTCGCCTTCCTCGACGCGGTGAACGGGAATGCCGAGCACGTCGGCGCAGATCTGCGCCCACAACGGTGAGCGCGAGCCGCCGCCGACGAGATCGACCTCGGCAATCGGCCCACTCGCCGCGCTCAGCACCGCCAGATTGTCGCGCGCGGCAAAGGCGACGCCTTCGAGCACGGCCTGGACGATCTGGCTCCGGCCGGTCGCACCGCGCAAGCCGACAAAAGCGCCGCTGGCAGCGGCATCGTTGTGCGGCGTGCGCTCGCCATCGAGATAGGGCAGGAACTTGATCGGGCTTGGCCCGTCGACGCGCTCGCCGAGCGGCGCCAGCAGCGCTGCAGCCGGCGTCTCCATCACGCCGGACAGCCAGGCCAGCGACGCTGCCGCCGACAGCATGACGCCCATCTGGTGCCACAGGCCGGGCAGCGCGTGACAGAAGGCATGCACGACTGATGCCGGCGCCGGGGCGAAGCGATCGGTGGCGCGGAATAGCACACCCGACGTTCCCAGCGACAGGAAGGCGTCGCCCGGTGCGATGGCGCCGAGCCCGATCGCGCTGGCTGCATTGTCGCCGGCACCGCCCGCGACCACGACATCCTTCTGCATGCCCCAGCGGCGCGCGTAGTCCGGCGCGAGCACTGCGCTCACCTCGCTGCCCTCGACCAGGCGTGGCATGTGGTGCAGATCGAGCCCGGTGGCATGCAGCAGCAGGGCCGACCAGCGGCGCAGACCGACATCCAGCCACAGCGTGCCTGATGCGTCCGACATATCCTCGACCATCTCGCCGGTGAGCCGATAGCGAACATAGGCTTTCGGCAACAGCACCTTTGCCACGCGGTCGAAGATTTCGGGTTCATGCCGCGCGACCCATAACAATTTCGGGGCGGTGAAGCCGGGCATGGCCAGATTGCCCGTTATCGTGTGCAGCGAGGGACAGCGCCGCTCCAGCGCGACGCATTCGGCCTGCGAGCGGCCGTCGTTCCAGAGAATGGCCGGACGCAGCGGCCGGCCATTCTCGCCGAGCAGCGTCGCGCCATGCATCTGACCAGACAGCCCGATGCCACGAACCTGCGCAACCTCGCGCGGCTGGCGCGAGGCGAGATCGTCTATTGCGCCGATGGCCGCAGCGACCCAGGCATCGGGATCCTGCTCGGACCACAGCGGCGCCGGGTGCGACAGCGCAAGCTCGCGCGCCGCGGTGGCGACGACCGCGCCGGCTTCGCTCACGAGCACCGCCTTCACACCGGATGTGCCGATGTCGATCCCGAGATACACGCAATCCTCCCTTTATCCTGCTGCGGTGCGCGATCTTGCGTCGCTTTCACCGCAACGGGCCCATTCGAAATCCACCTGCCGCTAAGGCAGATTGTCCCGCATCACGATATCGATCCTGATCTTCTCCTGTTCGCTCAAGATCGGCTCGCCGCGCGCGAGCGCCAGCAGCACGCGCACGGCCGCGCGCGCTTCATGTCCGGGGTTCTGCGAGATCGCCGCATCCATCACGCCCTGCAGCAGCAATCGGCGCGTCAGCGCCGTGACATCGTGTCCGACGAACACCACCTGCTTGTCGCGGCCGACTTCGCTCAACGCCTTGTCGTTCAGTGCCTTGTCGTTAAGCGCCTTGTCGTTAAGCGCCTTGGCGACGCCTTGCGTGCCGGCACCGACGTTATAAAGGCCGACAATGTCGGCATGGCTGCCGAACAGCCGTCCCAGCAGCTGCTCCGAGCGGTCGTCCTCGTCGCGCCCTTCCAGCACGGGCAACACGCTGAGACCGGGGAATTCTGTCGCCATTACCTGGTTGAAGCCGAAGATGCGCTCGGCATGATCGCGCAGGCCCTGCGAGCCCGCCACGATCGCGACCTTGCCGGACCTTTGGCCGACCAACCGCCCGACCAGCGCGCCGGCGGTGCGCCCCGCCGCAATATTGTCGATGCCGACATAATGGTGTCGGCGCGAGGACGGTACGTCCGAGACCAGCGTCACGACCTTGGTGCCGGCATCGACGAGGTCATTGATGGCAGCGCGCACGCCGGGATGATCCAGCGCCACCACGGCAACGCCGTCATAGTCGCCCGACAGCGCCTCTAGCGACGCCGCGAGCGCGGAGGGGTCGAACACGTCGGTTGTGACCATCTCGACGCCGAGACGGCGTGCCGCCAGCCAGGCCGACATCTCGCCGAGATAGGCCTCGATCTGCTGCATGAACGGGTTTGGCCCCGACGGCATCACGAAGGCGAAACGGCGGGCGCGGCCGCGGGCGAGCTCGGCGGCGGCCACATGCGGCTGAAACGAATTGCGTTCGATCGCCGCCTTGACGCGCCGCACCGTGTCCGGCCGCACGCCCGGGCGATTGTGCAGGACCCGGTCCACCGTCGCGAGGCTGACGCCTGCCTCGCGGGCAATGTCCTTCAGCGTCAACGCGGTCGCGGTGAGGGTCTCGGCCATGGCTGAAGGCTAGCAGAGGTGTTTTGAGGTACGCAACTCATTTTGAGGGAACATCGGTCATTTCTGGCATCCCATGGCCTCTCTAGGAACAGCACTTCCATCGGGCCGTTGCCGCCCCGTGCGGAACGACATCACCCATGATCCCGGCAAGGGGCTGAGCCCGACGCTCGAGCGCAATATTCATGCGTTGGTCGAGCGCCGTCGCCGCGAGCAGCAGGCGGCAAGAGGCCAGGACAAGGTCGCCGACTCGATCACGGCCTTCACCGGCAGCATGACGTTCGTCTACCTGCACCTTGCCGTGTTCGGGTTCTGGATCATTGCCAATCTGCATTGGCTGCCGGGTATCCCGGCCTGGGACGAGAGCTTCGTGGTGCTGGCGATGGTCGCGTCGGTGGAGGCGATCTTCCTCTCCACCTTCGTGCTGATCTCGCAGAACCGCATGACCGCAGCCGCTGACAAGCGGGCCGATCTCGATCTTCAGATCAGCCTGCTTGCCGAGCATGAGCTGACCAAGGTTGCCCGCCTCCTGACGCAGATCGCCGAGCGGCTCGACGTTCAGCCGGACTCCGCGCGCGATCTGGAGGAGGCCGCCCGGGACATCGCGCCCGAACGCGTGCTCGACAAGATCGAGGAGACGCGCTCCTGAGCTATCGGCGCGCCCACGCCGACAGGTCGAGGGTCAGGAACAGGCTGTTGGGATCCTCGACATAACCCTCGAACGGGCCGCAGGGCACGAAGTCGTGGGCCTGATAGAGCGCGTGCGCCGGCTTGAAATAGTCCCACGAGCCGGTCTCGAGGCTGAGCCGCGTCATCCCGCGCGCGCGGGCCTCCGTGATGATGTGACGCAGCATCTGACCGCCATAGCCGCGCCGGCGCGCGGTCTGCAGCGTGTGCATCGACTTCACCTCGCCATGGCTGGCCGAGAGCGTCTTCAGCGCGCCGGTCGCAACCAGCGTGTCGCCGTTCCAGCCGGTCCAGAACGCGACGTCGCTGGCGCGAAGGCCCGCCAGATCGAGCGCATGCGCGCTCCCCGGCGCGGTCTGTGCCCGCGCAGACGTGACGTGATAATCGAGCAGCGCTACGACGTGCGGATCGAAAGTGTCGCCGGTTCGGATCTGCATGGTCGGTCTCATTTCAATGGCTTGGATCGGATCAGCGACATCACATCTTCCCATAAGAGGTGCCGCGCCGGGTGATGATGACGTAGCGCGCGTCCTGCCTGGTTTCGTTCTCGAAGGTCACCGCGCGCATCACGTCGAAGTCGAGACAGTCGCCATCGCGCAGGCGCACCGTCTTGGCGTCGATATGCACGCAGACCGCGCCCTCCAGCATCAGGAGCTGCTGGGTGAAGGCGTTGCGGCCCCAGGGGCTGTAAGAGACCCGCGCGCCGGCCGGCAGGTCGACGACGATGATCTCGATGCCGCTCGCCGCATCCGGCGGCGAGGCGTGACGCCGGCGGTAGCCGCTATCGGGGTCGCGCCAATGCGGCTGGTCGGCAAGCCGCACCAGGCGCTCCGGCGGCTTCTCCGCGAGCGCAACGACGTCGCTGAGCGTGACGTCGAGCGCCGCACAGAGCTTGTTGAGCAGCGCCGCCGTCGCACTGCTCTGCGCCCGCTCCACTCGCCCGATCATGGCCCGGCTGACGCCCGACCGTGCCGCCAATTCGTTCAACGTCATGCCCGCTTGCGTCCTCAGCGTCTTCAAGCGACGACCGATCGCACGGTCGAGTTTCTGCTGGTCCATGGTGTCGTCACAATATTGCCCGGCGCAGGGACCGTGTTCCACCGGCCAAGACGAGCTTAGGGCGGGCGCGGCGTGCGTGCCGGGAGCAAGAGGCTAACATATTAGAATCTTTGCGGAGCCTGCAGCGCAGATTAGAATGCGCCAACCGCAGTGAACGGGGAGGCAATGGCATGGGCGAGCCGACGCAGCGGACGATCGGGGCAAACGGCATCAAGATCAAGATCGCCGAGCAGGGCGAGGGGCCAATGGTGCTGCTTTGCCACGGTTTTCCGGAAGGCTGGTACTCCTGGCGCCACCAGCTCGAGGCACTGGCAGCGGCGGGCTACCACGCGGTCGCACCCGACATGCGCGGCTATGGCAAGAGCGACCGGCCCGAAGCAATCGACCAGTACACGATCCTCCATATGGTCGGCGATCTCGTCGGCGTGCTCGACGCCTTCGGGGCGAAGGACGCCGTCATCGTCGGCCATGACTGGGGCGCGACAATCGCCTGGCACACGGCGCGCCTGAGGCCCGATCGCTTCCGCGCCGCCGCGATCCTCAGCGTGCCCTACCGTCCGCGCAGTCCAGTGCGGCCGACCAGCGTGATGCCGCAGACGGCGGATGCGCAGTTCTATCAACTGTACTTCCAGGAGCCCGGTATCGCCGAAGCGGAGTTCGAACGGGATACGCGCGCAACGCTCGGTGCCATGCTCTTTGGCGGTTCTGGCGAAGGGGCGGCGGCGATCCGTGCCAATGCCGAGCGTCAAGGTCGGACCGCCGGCGTCGGCATGGTCTCGCGGAAGGACGGCATGTTGCCGAAAGTGCAGGTACCGCGGCCCTCATGGCTGAGCGCTGCCGACCTCGACTATTATGGCGCCGAGTTTGCCTGCAGCGGGTTTCGCGGGCCGCTCAACTACTACCGCAACATCGATCGCAACTGGGAGCTGATGGGCGCTTTCGAGGGCGTGAAGGTGATCGTGCCGTCGCTCTTCATCGCCGGCGACCATGACATGGTCCTTGCCTTCCCCGGCGCCGCCGAGCATCTCGCCAACATGAGGCAATGGGTGCCCCAGCTACGCGAGATCAAGATGCTGCCGGGCTGCGGACACTGGACGCAGCAGGAGCGGCCGGCGGAGGTGAACGCGGCGATCGTGGAATTCCTGCGAAGTCTGCCGAACTGAAGCTTGGAGCGGGCGAAGGGAATCGAACCCTCGTATGCAGCTTGGGAAGCTGCCGTTCTACCATTGAACTACGCCCGCTTATGCGCGCTTCACGCCCCTCCTGATTAGCCGAGACGGCGCCTCCCGCCAAGCGGTTTGGCGCGCCCGGCCCGACGGATGTTAACGTCCTGACAAGATTCCAGGTGCGCCGGATTGTGGCAGTGTTATGATCGTATTTCCGGGAAGAAACGTGCACTGAGTGGGGCGTGTGCATGGTGGGGCGCGCGTACGCGATATTCGACACGGCGCTGGGGCGCTGCGGCATCATCTGGAGCAGCACCGGCGTGATTGCCGTGCAACTACCGGAGGCGCGGGAGATCGATACCCGCCGCCGGATCTTCCAGGCCTATCCCGACGCGCGCGAGCAACGGCCGTGCGAAAATGCCGAGCTTGCGATCGAGGGCATCGCGGCGCTGCTGCAAGGCAGCGACCCCGATTTTTCCGACGTCAGCCTGGACGCCGGCGGAGTGCCCGGCTTCAACCGGCGCGTCTACGAGTTCGCCTGCACCATTCCGCGCGGGGAAACACGCACCTATCACGAGGTCGCCAAGGCGCTGGGTGCCTCAGGCGCGGCGTATTCGGTGGCGCAGGCGATCGCGAAAAATCCCTTTATGCTGATCGTGCCCTGCCACCGGGTGCTGGAGGCCGGCAATTACACCGACGGGCTCTCGCGCCATGGCGGCGTGATCTCCAAGCGGCGGCTGCTGGCGCTTGAAGGCGCCCGCCCCATCGCCAGCAAGACGCTGTTCGAGGTGCTGCTGCCCGTTGCTCCGCCGCGCGCGCCTGGCTAAGGCGCGATCCTGATCGCACCTTAGCTTTTTTGGGACATGATCTTTTCGGACAACCGCTACACACTTGTCCGGATCATGCCTAGATAGGCGGCATGGACGCGACCACGCTGCTGACGACGCCATCGATGACGGTCTCCGAGTTTCGCTGCGATGCGGGACCGGACGACGCGCCGTTTCCCGAATGCCGCACCGGCCACTCCATCGCCTATGTCCGCACGGGCAGCTTCGGCTGCCATTGCCGCGCCGGTTTCTTCGAACTGGTGGCGGGCTCGATGCTGGTCGGCGCCCCCGGTGAGGAATACACCTGCACGCATGAGCACGTCTCCGGCGACGTCTGCCTGTCGTTCTTTCTCAGCGAGGGCCTCGTCGGGACTCTCGGCGGGCGGCGTGAGGTCTGGCAGGTCGGCGCGACGCCGCCGCTGCCCGAGCTGATGGTGCTGGGCGAGCTCGCCCAGACGGCAGCAGATGGCAACAGCGACCTCGGCCTCGATGAAGTCGGTCAGATCCTGGCCGGCCGCTTTGTGGATGTCGTCTCCGGCAAGGAGCGCAGGCCGGCGACGCCTACCGCGCGCGACCGCCGGCGCGCGGTGGAGGCCGCGCTGTGGATCGACGACAACTCGCATGCCGAGCTCGACCTCGAGCAGGCCGCACGGCAGGCGGGCCTCAGCCCGTTCCATTTCCTGCGGCTTTTCTCGAGCGTGCTCGGCGTCACCCCGCATCAATATCTGGTGCGCTCGCGGCTGCGGCACGCGGCTCGGCTGCTCGCTGACGACGCCATGGCGGTCACCGACGTCGCCTATGACGTCGGCTTCGGCGATCTCTCCAACTTCGTCCGAACCTTCCACCGCGCCGCCGGCGTATCCCCGACGAAATTCCGCCAGGCGTCGAAAGGGATGCGCAAGATTCTCCAAGAGCAGCTTGCCCTCAACTGACTAGAATCGTCTCCGGCGCGTGCCATTCGCGGCACGCTTTTCGCAATGGAGACGAACATGTACGACCACATCGGACTTCGCGTTGCCGATCTCGACGCCGCCACGCGCTTCTACACCGCAGTGCTGGCGCCGCTCGGCTATGTCCTGTGCTCGAGCGGCGATGGCTATGCCGGCTTCGGGCCGAAGGGCGAGCCGGCGCTGTGGCTGCACCTGAACATGGGGCGCAAGGCCGACGGTGCCCACATCGCCTTCCGCGCCAAGGATCATGACGCGGTCAAGGCGTTCCATACCGAAGGGCTGAAGAACGGCGGCCGCGACAACGGCGGCGCCGGGCCGCGCAAGGACTACGGACCGACTTACTACGCCGCGTTCCTGATCGACCTTGACGGCAATAATGTCGAGGCGGTTTGTACGTGAGTTTGTTGCACCGTCATTCCGGGGCGGTCCGAAGGACCGAACCCGGAATCTCGAGATTCTCAGGCGCGCAACTGCGCGCCGTAGTTCGCGCTTCGCGCGCCCCGGAATGACTCCATCTGATGAGAAAGAATCATGGCTTCCATCCGCAACGACATTCCCCTCCCCGCCTCCGCCCGCGACGTCTGGGACGCGGTGCGCGACTTCGGCGCGCTGCATGAACGGCTGGCGCCCGGCTTCGTCACCGCTTGCACGCTCGACGGCGATGCGCGCATCGTCACCTTCGCCAACGGCTCGGTGGCGCGCGAGGTGCTGGTCGATTGCGACGATGCGCGGCGGCGTCTCGTCTATGCCATCAGCAACGAGCGACTGAAGCACTACAGCGCCTCGGTGCAGGTGATCGCCGAGAGCGATGCGCGCTGCCGGCTGGTCTGGATCATCGACGTGCTGCCGAACGAGCTCGCGGCCTACATTCAGGGGCAAACGAAGGAAGCCGTCGGCGCCATCCACAGGGCGTTCCGGCCTGCGGCTGCGTGATCTTTTTCACAGAGCCGCGCCCTCGCCGGCCGTAACCATGGCGGCGTGCGTCCGGTTGGCTCTGCTCTCCCGGCGGCGCACGCACGCGAAGAGCATGCCATGAGAGGTGCGGGCAAAGTGATCTGTCAAGCAGCCGCCGTGCTGCCGCTGTTTTCGATGTCGCCCGCCGGCGAAGGCGCAGTTCGCGGGCTTCGGCGGCGGAGGTGCCGGCGGCGGCCACCGTCGCCACAAGCACCGCTAGTCGGCAGTCGAAAACGCCGGCCTGATCGCAGCTTTCGTCTTGCGCGGTCCCCAGCGTGTCAGCATCACGCTGGAGCACGACAGCAGGCCGAGCACGACCATCGAGCTCGCGGCCAGCCAGAAGAAGCTCTGGGCGCTGGCCTCGTGCGTCGAGAGCCACCAGCCGACAGTCGCGATGTAGATCAGCCGCGCTGTCTGCGCCAGCACCGGTCCGATCACCTTGGCCGCGCCCTGCGAGGAGAAATACATCGTCGTGGCAAGGCCGAAGAAGGCGTAGAACGGTCCGACCGTCGAGAGATATTGATGGCTCGCCGCGCGCACGGCCGCGCTGTCCGTGAACATGTTGATCCAGAGATCGGGGAACATCGCGACGACGCATGCCGGCGCGCCCACGGCCACGAAGGCGGCAGCACTGGCGATCCAGGCGACGCGCCGGGCGCGCGCGATGCGGCCTGCGCCGATCGCCATCCCCACCATCGGCACGCAGGCGATGCCGAACGAGAATGCGATCGAGGTCAGCAAGAATTCGAGCCGCGCACCGACGCCGTAACCGGCG
Organism: Bradyrhizobium sp. RP6; assembly: GCF_003837805.1. Classification (GTDB taxonomy): domain Bacteria; phylum Pseudomonadota; class Alphaproteobacteria; order Rhizobiales; family Xanthobacteraceae; genus Bradyrhizobium. The sequence continues at coordinate 163,877 of NZ_RQIT01000013.1, forward strand.
AGGATTGCGGTGCCGAACTTCGCCAGCATGTGGGTGAAGATCGAGATCGTCAGCACCGATTGCAGCGGCGAGAAGCAGGCGATGGCGCCGACCTTGAGGATGTCGAAGAACATAACCCATTGGATGCGCAAGCCACGCAGTCTGAGAACGATCCGCGCTCGGCCGGAGAACAGGTACCAGCCCATGATGCAGATATTCATGGAATAGGCGATCAGCGCGCCGGCTGCGACGCCGCGCATGCCCAGCTGCGGAACGGGGCCAAGGCCGAGGCCCAGCGTGCCGCCGAGCACGATCTGCCAGGCCGCGGAGTTGAGGATGAGGAACGACGGCAGCTTCATGTTGCCGGTGCCGCGCAAGACGCCCGCCATGGTGTTGAGCAGCCAGGGCAGAACGGCGCCGCCGAAAAACACCTGAGTGTAGGCGATCGCGTGCGTCAGCACAGCGCCGCGGCCGCCAAGCATTTCGAGCACCCTGGGTCCGAAGATCAGCATGCCTAGCATGAAGACCAGGCCGAAACTGATGCCGATCAGCATCGCATGCACCGCGAGCGTGCCGGCGCGCTCGCGATCACCGGCGCCGAGCGCACGCGCGATGGCCGAGGCCACCGCACCGCCCATGGCGCCGCCCGACATGGTCATGGTCAGGATCACGGTCGGAAACACCAGCGCCATCGCCGCCAGCGCCTCGACGCCGAGCCGGCCGACGTAGGAGGTCTCCGCGATCACCACGCAGATGCCGGCCGACAAGCCGATCACGTTCGGCCAGGCGAGGGAGAGCAACGTGCGCAGGATCGGCCCGTCGGTCAGGGCGCTACGCACCGGCCCCGGAGGCGGCGGCAACGGACTCTCCTGTTCATCGACCGGGATTTCGGCGATGTCCGACATGTCTTCTCCCGGGCACGAGCCGCCCTTTGCGGCGCGGCAACGAACAGGTGTGCCAATCAATCACTTCGCGCGCAGGGCGGCGGGGACTTGTTAGCACGGCGCTCGCCGCTTCCTCCAGCGTCGGGTGCAGGCGCGCCCTGCGGCGGCGCATTCCGATGGGTGAACCTACCCGATCGTCCAGACCAGTGGCGGACGTCCGCCAACCGCGGAGCGCATCTGCACGCCGATGTGCCGGCCGCAGCCCGCGGCGAGCCCCTCGAACAATCCCGCCAGCACCCTGGCACAGGCGGGGTGATAGTCGGCGACGTCGTCCATCAGCTTCCAGCTCTGCTGGCGTATTTTAACCGTGCCTTCGGATTGCGTCATCTCGGCCGCGTCATCCTGCGCGGCGAACAACGCGCCCAGGAATGATGCGAATTCGCGCGCCCCGCCGCGGGGCATCGCCAGCGCCGAGGCAACCTCGTCGAAATATTGCATGCCGATCAACTTGCCGGTGAGATGCAGCAGATAGCCGGCGTCTTCCGGACCGAACAGCTGCACCATCACGGGTGCGGCGGTGCGGACATATTCCATGGCGTAGTTGCGATAGGCCTTTTCCAGACGCGGCTTCGGCCAGCTCGCGACCGGCAGCGCCGGCGCGGTCTTGGCGTCGAACATAGGGGCTTCCAAATGCCGCGCGAACACCAGGCGCTGGTCGAGCTCGAGGGGATGCTCGTATTGATGGTAATAGCCCTCAAGCCCGTCCTGGCCATCGACGCTCTGCTTGGTGCAGACGAAGCCGAGCCTGAGGTCACCGAGTGCAGCGCCGTTGTTGGCGTGCCAGCCGCGCAGCATCGCGCGGGAGACCTCGCCAGGCACGCCGCAGATCGCGGTGCCCTTCCAGATCCAGCGCGGCGGCGGATAGCGGATCCAGGCCTTGGCGTCGCTCTCATACATGTATTCGACGTGCACGCCGCCGATCCAGTTGGAGAGATAGTGATATTGCGCCGCCGCGACCGCGGGCGGCAGATCTCGAAGCCCGAGCTTCTCGAGCCCGGGCAGGAAACGCTCCTGCTGCTGGCGGCGGAACACGCGGAAGACGAATTCCGCGGCATCCGCCGTCCCGCGCCGCGTCACCACCGTGAGGATGAGGCCGGTGAAATAGGCGTGGTAGAGATCGGCGACTGCGCGCCAGCGTTTCCATTGCGCTTCCTGCGCAGAGTCTGATGCCGCGGTCATGTTTCCTCCCGATCCTTGTTGCGATCGAGTGTGTCACCGCACTTGGTGACAGGCAACCTGACGCTCGCGCAGGGCGCCCTGCACGCCGCCCCGACAATTCCGCATCACGAATTTTGCGCAGGCCTTGCAGCGCGCTCGCGCTCGACGCGCTCCGTGACGTCGCGCGCCACCGCAACCGATCCCTGCACGACACCGCCGGCATCACGCACCAGCGCGAATGTCATCTCGACGTAGAGCTTGCGCCCGCTCTTGTGGAGCGCGCGGGTCAGTGTCGGCTTGCCCGCAAGCTTCATCGCCCCGCTCCCCAGCGCGGCCTCGAAGCCTTTCCAGTGCGCGGCGCGGAGATGCTCGGGAATGATCAGGTCGAGGTTCTGGCCCAGCGCTTCCGCGACGGAGAAGCCGAACAGGGCGGCGGACGCGCGATTCCAGCGCATGATCGTGCCGGATCGGTCCGAATAGATCAGCGCGTCCGCAACGTCTTCGATGATGCTTGCGTCGAGATCGGATGGATTGCTCATCTCGTCACCTCGCATGTAGCCCTGATTTGCGTCGCGTCCTGACACCTACGCGGTGCCATCGCTGACTTGATCGAGTGATCCCATAGTCCGAGTCGGGCCGTTATCAAACTGAGCGGCCGCGGCGTACTGTCCTGCTCCAGTCAAGCCGAGGCATGACAGTAGAGTGTGTGGTCACACCCGAAAATGCTTCGATAGTTTGAGGCCCTGCGCCTGGTAGTTCGAACCGATGCGCTGGCCGTACATCGCGTCGGGCCGGGCCAGCATCTTCTCGTAGACGAGGCGGCCGACGATCTGGCCGTGCTCGAGAATGAAGGGCACCTCACGCGAGCGCACCTCGAGCACGGCGCGTGCGCCCTGCCCGCCGACGCCGGCATAGCCGAAGCCGGGGTCGAAGAAACCGGCATAGTGCACGCGGAACTCGCCGACCAGGGGATCGAACGGCACCATCTCCGCGGCGTAGTCGGGCGGCACCTGCACGGCTTCCTTGGACGCGAGGATGTAGAACTCGCCGGGATCGAGGATGAGGCTGCCGTCGGGGCGCGCCGAGATCGGCTCCCAGAAGTCTTCGACCGCATAGCCGGAGCGGCGATCGACGTCGACGACGCCGGTGTGGCGCTTGGCGCGATAGCCCACGAAACCGCTCGCCTTCTCGCCCGACAGATCCACCGATACAGCGACGCCGCCCGAGAGGTCGGCATCGTCGACATCGACGAGGCGCTCGGCGGCATGCAAGCCGTCGAGCTCGTCCGCGTTGAGGATGGCGTCACCGGTGCGGAAACGCACCTGCGACAGGCGCGAGCCCTCGCGCACCAGCACCGGAAAGGTCTTCGGGCTAATCTCGGCATAGAGCGGGCCATGGTAGCCGGCGCCGATCATGTCGAAGCGGCGGGTGCCATCGGCGATCACGCGGGTGAAGACGTCGAGCCGGCCGGTCGAGCTCTTCGGATTTGCGGCCGCGACGATTTCCGGCGGCAGCGCCAGGCTTTCCAGCAGCGGCACGATATAGACGCAGTTGGTCTCCAGCACCGCGCCGTCGGCGAGGCTGAACTCGTGCAGCTTCAATTCGTCAATGCGTTCGGCGACCGTGGCGCCGGGACCTGGCAGGAAGCTGGCGCGGACGCGATAGGCGATATCGCCCAGACGTAAATCGAGGCTCGCCGGCTGGATCTGGCTCTCGACGAAGTCGTATTCGGGCAGGATGAGCCCCGCTTCCGCCATCGCCGCGATCATGCGGTCGGGCAGGATACCATTGGCGTCGGCGGCGACCGTGAACGTCAACCGGGGGTCCTCATCAGGCTCGCTTGCATCCCAACATGCGGGAAATATCAGCCTCTTACGGCTAGCCGATGGACGTCTTGACGGAAAGGGCATTGCGGAATATGAGCATCACTTATCCCGTGGTGATTTGAGCCGGCCGGCTTGCAGCCACGTTAAATAAATCGCTAAACAGGCCGGGGACCTCTGTGATCCCGGCCAGTGGAGATATCCAGGCCGGTTTTTTTTGTGACCGTTTGCGTGTCGAATGGTCATGTCGGAGGGTCCTATGTCGAAGTCGCCTGCCAACTACCGCCCCGAAACCCGCCTGGTCCATTCCGGGACCCTGCGCTCGCAATATGGCGAGACGTCGGAGGCGCTGTTCCTCACCCAAGGCTACGTCTACAACAGCGCCGAGGAGTGCGAGGCGCGGTTCAAGGGCGAGGATCCCGGCTTCATCTATTCGCGCTACTCCAACCCCACCATCGCGATGTTCGAGCGCCGCATGATCGAGCTCGAAGGCGCCGAAGCCGCCCGCTCGGCGGCAACGGGCATGGCCGCGGTGACGACCGCGATCCTCGCACCGCTCAAGGCCGGCGACCACGTCGTGGCTTCGCGCGCCCTGTTCGGCTCGTGCCTCTACGTCATCCAGGACCTGTTGCCGCGCTACGGCATCGAGACCACGCTGGTCGACGGGCTCGATCTCGACCAGTGGCAGCGCGCTTTGAGGCCCAACACGAAGACGTTCTTCCTGGAGAGCCCGACCAATCCGACCCTCGACGTGCTCGACATTCCCGGCATCGCCGAGATCGCGCACAAGCGTGGCGCACGGCTCGTGGTCGACAATGTGTTCGCAACCCCGATCTGGCAGAGCCCGCTGGCGCTGGGTGCGGACGTCGTCGTCTATTCCGCGACCAAGCATATCGACGGCCAGGGCCGGTGCCTGGGCGGCATCATCCTGGCCTCGGAGGCCTTCATCGCCGAACACATTCACAATTTCATGCGCCAGACCGGCCCCTCGATCTCGCCGTTCAATGCCTGGGTGCTGCTCAAGGGCCTGGAGACGCTGGGCGTGCGCGTGCGCGCGCAGACCGATACCGCGGCGCGCATCGCCGACGTGCTGGCGAGCCATCCGAAGATCTCGCGGCTGGTCTATCCCGGCCGCGCCGATCATCCGCAGGCGGCGCTGGTGACAAAGCAGATGCGCGGCGGCTCGACGCTGGTCGGCTTCGAAGTCAAGGGCGGCAAGGCGGCGGCGTTCCGCGTGCTCAACGAATTGAAGCTTGCGAAGATCTCGAACAATCTCGGCGACGCCAAGAGCCTCGTCACACATCCGGCGACGACGACGCATCAGCGTCTCAAGCCGGAGGATCGTGCCACGCTCGGCATCAGCGAGGGATTCATTCGCTTCTCCGCGGGACTCGAGCATGCGGATGATCTGATCGAGGATCTGACCGCGGCGCTGGAGAAGGCGTGATGGGCGAATGGCGAATAGTGAGTGGCGAATAGATCAAACCCTATTCCCTACTCGCCTCTACATCGGCCGGTACGTCCGCACATCCGCGGGGACGTTCACCCCGAGCCTGATCTGGCCGACGGAACGGATGATATCGTCACCCAACAGCTGGGCGAAGCAGGCATAGCCCCAATCGTTCATGTGCAGGCCGTCGGCGATGACGAAGCCCTCGACCGGAATGGCCTGCTTCTCGTGCCAGTCGCGCATCACCTCGAAGCGCGGGAAGATTCCAACATGACGGAGCTCGGCGACCTTGCTGAGCAGCGTCACCATCTTGCCGGCGCTCTCGGCGCGCTGGTTGACCGCCGGCGAATATTGCGGATCGACCAGCACGATGTCGGCGCCGCCCGCGGCCTGGATGCGGCTGATGCCATCCTCCACCATCTTGGCGGTTTCCCCGGGATCGAGATTGCGCAGCACGGCGTTGGTGCCGACCTGCCAGATCACGAGGTCCGGATGCACGTCGATCACCTGCGTCTGCAGGCGCTTCATCATCTCGGGGGCGTCCTCGCCGCCGACGCCGGCATTGATGACGCTGATGTTGGCGGCCGGATAGTGCCGGCGCAGCTGCGCGGCGAGACGGTTGGGGTAATTGAACTCCGGCGAGCTCGCGCCGAACCCTTGAGTCGACGACGAGCCGAACGCGACGATGACGACGGGCTGGCCCGCGGCGAGCTTGCCAGCAACGTGCGGCAGCGAGCCCATCGCCTTCGAACCGCCCTTCGGCGGCAGGCAGGGCACACGGTTGAAGATGTCGCCGGCGGATTTGGCGGCCTGCTTCACCTTGTCGATGGCTCGCGCCGCGATGCCGCGCTGCTCGGGCGAGGTCGCAGCGACGCTGGTCTGGGAGGGCGAAGCGGAAGCGGGATCAGCCGACTGCGCGGGGGCGGTTGTCGTTTGTGCGGCTGGCGTCTGGGCATACGATTGCGAGGCCGGCGTCAGCAACAACAGCGCTACGGCGGCAGGCGCGGCCAGCCATGTCGCCAGGCAAAAAGGGGGAAGAGAACTCATTAACGCTAGACCTCAATTTTGCTGCTGGGCCGGCTCGAGACGGGCTGCGTCGAACACGAACCGTGCCAACGCCCGGCCAAGGCAATCATGGACCTGTTTCGCCAGCTCGGGCCCGCGGGACGGGCTGAACAGGTCGAACTGACCTTGATCATTCCATTGCCGCATGATCGCGAAACGATCGAACAGCGGAATACCGTGCTCCTGCGCCACCACCCGCATATTATCGAGAAAAGGCTGCGCCGAGATCATGGTTTCGGTGCGTGGACTGTACTGCAGATTCATCAAGACGACGTCAGCTCCCGCATTCTGCAACGCAGCAACCCCTTCGGTGACGGCACTTCGAAACTCGTCGGGATCGATGGCTCGGATAGCATCCACCGTCCCGGTCTGCCAGATCACCAACGTAGGCGTTTTTGCTTCCATCAGCTTAACGAAAGTGGAGGCGGCCTCCTCCGCCGTTCTCTTGCTCTGTATTTCTACGGAGACATGCACCTCCTCCGACGGCGGCAGCTTCTCCTTGAGGATCGCCTCCATGCGCGCCGGATATGAGCTGTTCTCCGAAGATGGAATGGTCGTCGAGCGGCTGCCGATAACCAGGATCTCGAGCGGCCTGCCGGCCTTGACGGCAGCGGCGACCTTGGGCAGCGGGCTTTCGCTGGTCAGCAGATAGGCCGGCAATTCGCAGGAAGCGGGCGCAGGGGAAGCCGTGGGCGCAGCATCGTCCGCACGCGCCACGGGCGCGGTGAGGCCGCCGTATAGCAGGATCAGGCTCAGGAGAACCTTCGCCTTCATCAGCCCCCTCCCGCCAGATCGGCATTGCCGACGGCGTTTTTGGTTTTCGCACCGCTCTTGTCAGCCACGCGCTTGTACCACGAAATGACCCAGGCCACCCCCCACATGATCAGGACTCCGGAGAGACTAATCAAGGCATGCATGGCTGCGCCGCCGGAAACTTCGGCCAGGATGAAGTGGCCGGCGAAAGCAAGGAAGACGCCGAGACAGAATATCTCGAGGGAATGTTGGCCGCACAGGATCAGCGGCCGCAGCCAGGGCGACTTCAGGCCCGGCCAGTCCCGCGGCAGGAAGCGCACCGTGAGCGCGGCCAGCGCCAGGAAATGCGTGAAGCGCAGCACGTCTAGATCGGTCTTGTTGATCGGATACATCCATTGCTCGATCAGCTTCGGCGTGAACTGGGAGAGCTGCGGCACATACCAGGTCAGCGTCACGTAGAACGACGCGGCGAGATAGGCGATCGCCATCCACATCGTGACGCGCGACGACAGAATACGCGACATGCGGCGCGCACCCCCGAGCGCACACCATGCACCGAACACGAACAGCAATTGCCAGGCAAAGGGATTGAAGGCCCAGAAGCCATTTGGATAGGCCGATAGATAGAGATCGTACTCCCAGGTAACCGCGTAGAGTACGACCGAAAGGCCGAGAGTGACGTCGGGTCGCCATTTCATCGACCAAAGGATCAAGGGCAGCGCCAGCATCAGCACGATGTAGAGCGGCAGCACGTCCATGTTGACGGGACGGAAGCGCAAGAGCAGCGCCTGCACGATGGTGACGTCGGGCTGCTTGAGGAAGTCCATGATGCCCATCTCTTCGGTGTAGAGCGGGTTCTCGAATCTGGTCGCCACGTAGGAGATTTCGGCAAGGAAGATCGTGAACAGGAAGACGTGGGCGACGTAGATCTGCCAGACCCGGCGCAGGATGCGCGCGGTGGCGATGACGACGCCGCTCTCCAGCATCGCCCGGCCGTAGACGAAGGCGGCGGTGTAGCCGGAGATGAAGATGAAGATCTCCGTCGCGTCGCTGAAGCCGTAATTGCGGATCGTGAACCAGGTCAACAGACTTGCCGGCAGATGGTCGATGAAGATCAGCCACAGCGCGAGCCCGCGGAACAGATCGAGCCGGAGCTCGCGCTCGCCGATGGCGGGCAGCGTGATGGCCGGCGCGGCGGCACGCGGCTTGGTCCCTGCGGGTTTGGCTTCCGCAGCCCCCGCGATCGTCGATCCCGTCACTTGGTCGGCAATGGTCATCGGGGGCCTAAAAACGCTCCGCAAATAACGACATTGAAGGAATGTAACGATCCCGCCGTCGTCTCGCAAAGCGGCCGGATCGTATAAGGGAATCTCCCTTTGAGGGTGTCCTTCCCTTCGAATTCTGGCGGGACGATGTCGCCAAAGCCGTCTCCAGCGTTTGGTTCCGGGACGGATTTGGCTATTATGGCAGCCATGTACCGCGCCGTGACCCGCCAGATTGAAGTGACCGTCGAGCCGAACTTTGTTCCGGAGCAGTCGTCGGCCGACCGCTCGCGCTATTTCTGGTCCTACACCATCGTCATCACCAATTCCGGCGAGGAAACCGTGCAGCTCAAGACGCGGCACTGGATCATTACCGATGCCTCCGGCCGCCAGCAGGAGGTGAAGGGCGAGGGCGTGGTCGGCGAGCAGCCGATCCTGGCCCCAGGCGAGCGCTTCGAATACACCTCCGGCGTGCCCCTCTCGACCGCCTCGGGCTTCATGACCGGCAGCTACCAGATGGTCAGCGAAACCGGCGAGCGCTTCGAGATCGACGTACCGACGTTCTCGCTCGACAGTCCCGACAACAAGCGGGTGTTGAATTAAGGGGCGCAGCAGGGTGTGGCACGCTCTCTCCCCACCGTCATTGCGAGCGCAGCGAAGCAATCCAGAATCCCCTCCGCGGCGGCAGTCTGGATTGCTTCGCTGCGCTCGCAATGACGGAAGTACCTACGCGTCCTCCACGCCCGCCTCGTGCGGCGTGAACTGGTACACCGATGAGCAGAACTCGCAGGTGACGACGACCTTGTCGTCCTTGACCATTGCGGCACGATCGTCCGGCGAAAAGCTCTTGAGCATCGAGGCGACCGCATTGCGCGAGCAGGAGCACTGCGCCTTGAGGACCTGCGGATTGAACACGCGCACGCCGCGCTCGTGGAAGAGACGGTAGAGCAGCCGCTCGCCCGAGAGTTCGGGATCGATCAGCTCGACGTCTTCGACGGTCTCGATCAGCGAACGCGCCTCGACCCAGGCGTCGTCTTCGGCGACACTGTGCACTTCGACACCTTCAGGCGCATCACCGGGATGCAGATCGGCCTGCCGGGCGCGCTCCGGCGCCTTCGGCAGAAACTGCATCAGCATGCCGCCGGCCCGCCAGCGATGCTTGCCGCCGTCGCTCGAGCGCCACTCCTCGCCGACCGCAAGGCGCACGCGCGTCGGGATCTGTTCGGAGCGGAGGAAATATTCGTGCGCGGCGTCTTCCAGGCTGCCGCCGTCGAGCGCAACCAGACCCTGGTAGCGGCTCATGTCGGGGCCCTGGTCGATGGTCATGGCGAGATGGCCGCGGCCGAGCAGCGCGCCCGGGTCTTTGGCTTCGCCGAGGCGCGCGGCGTCAAAGCGCGCATAGGCGCGCAGGCGATCGGGCGCCATGTAGTCGACGACCAGGAACGAGACCGGACCGTCGGTCTGGGCCTGGAGAATGAAACGCCCCTCGAATTTCAGCGCGGTGCCGAGCAACGTCGTCAGCACGATGGCTTCACCCAGCAGCTTGCCGACGGGTGCGGGATAATCGTGCTTGGTCAGGATATCGTCGAGTGCCGGGCCGAGCCGCACCAGCCGCCCGCGCACATCGAGCGCGTCGACCTCGTAGGGCAACACGGCGTCATCGATCGGAACCGCCGATGGTGCGCGAACCGGGCCTTCTGGCCCGGTTTTCATGTCAGGGGATTGGGAAACCATGGGCCGTTATCTGGGGTCGGAGGGCTGAGAATGGAAGGGGGCGGCTACCACCACGTATTCCGCCATCGTTCCGGACAAGCGAGCAGGACGAGCGCTGATCCTGGACGATCGCGGCGCGCGGGGCGACAGCAACGCCACCACACGCCCCCGCTATTTCACCGCGTCAAAGCACCAGGCCAAAATGCCCTTCTGCGCGTGCAGGCGGTTTTCGGCCTCGTCGAACACGACCGATTGCGGACCGTCGATCACCTCGTCGGTGACCTCCTCGCCGCGATGGGCTGGCAGGCAGTGCATGAACAGCGCATCGGGCTTGGCCAGCGACATGAGCTTGGCATTGACCTGGTAGGGCTTGAGCACGTTGTGGCGGTGCTCGCCCTCCTTGTCGCCCATCGACACCCAGGTGTCGGTGACGACGCAGTCGGCGCCGCGCACAGCGGCTTCCGGATCGGTGCCGAGCACGATCGGCGCACCTGACGTCTTGATCCAGTCGCGCATTGCCTTCTTCGGCGCGAGTTCAGGAGGTGTTGCGACGTTGAGCTGGAACTTGAAGCGCTCGGCGGCATGCGCCCAGGACGCCAGCACGTTGTTGTCATCGCCGGTCCAGGCCACCGTCTTGCCCTCGATCGGGCCGCGATGCTCCTCATAGGTCATGAGGTCGGCCATCACCTGGCAGGGATGCGACCGCCGGGTCAGGCCGTTGATGACAGGCACGGTCGCATAGGCCGCAAGCTCCAGCAGCGCCTCGTGATTGAGGATGCGGATCATGATCGCGTCGACATAGCGCGACAGCACCCGCGCGGTGTCGGCGATGGTCTCGCCGCGACCGAGCTGCATCTCGGCGCCCGTGAGCATGATGGGCTCGCCGCCAAGCTGGCGCATGGCGACATCGAACGACACCCGCGTCCGCGTCGAGGGCCGCTCGAAGATCATCGCCAGCGTCTTGCCTTCAAGCGGCCTGACCGGCTGGTGCGCCTTCTGCTTCGCCTTCATGGCCGATGAGGCGGCGAGCATGCTCTTGAGCTCCGACAGCGGCAGCTCGTTGATGTCCAAAAAGTGCTTTGGAGTCGTGTTGGGCGTCTTGCTCATCAGCTTGCCGCCCGCTTGGTCTGACTGGAAGAGATTGCGGTGCAGGCGCGTTCGAGCCGCCCGACGCTGTCTTCGATCTCCGCCTCGGTAACGATCAAGGGTGGCAGGAAGCGCACGACATTGTCGCCGGCTCCGACGGTGAGCAATTTTTCGGCGCGCAGCGCCGCGACGAGATCGCCCGAGGGTACCACGGCCTTGATGCCGATCAGGAGGCCCTCGCCGCGCACCTCGCTGACGACTTCGGGATGGCGGTCGATCACGGAGGCGAGCTTCTGCTTCAGCAGCAGCGACATTTTCTGCACGTGACCGAAGAAGCCGGGTTTGAGCATGACGTCGAGAACGGCGTTCGCGGCCGAGATCGCAAGCGGATTGCCGCCGAAGGTCGAACCGTGCGAGCCCGGCCCCATGCCGCGCGCAGCGTCGGCGGTGGCGAGCACCGCGCCGATCGGGAAACCGCCACCGAGCGCCTTCGCCAGCGACATCACGTCGGGCACGACGCCGGTGCGCTTGTAGGCAAAGAGTTCACCGGTCCGGCCCATGCCAGTCTGCACCTCATCGAAGGCGAGCAATAGGCCGTGCTCATCGCAGAGCTCGCGCAGCGCCTTCAGGAAGGCGGGAGGCGCAGAACGAACGCCACCCTCGCCTTGGATCGGCTCGATGAGAATGCCGGCGGTATGCGGGCCGATCGCCTTCTTGACGGCTTCGAGGTCGCCATGCGGCACCTGGTCGAAGCCGTCCATCGGCGGGCCGAAGCCCTCGAGGTATTTTGCAGAACCGGTGGCGGCCAGCGTCGCCAGCGTGCGGCCATGGAAGGCGCCCTCGAAGGTGATCATGCGATAGCGTTCGGGACGCCCCTTGGAGAAGTGGTGGTGGCGCACCAGCTTGATCACACCTTCCAGCGCCTCGGCGCCGGAATTGCAGAAGAACACGAAGTCGGCAAAGCTTTCGTTGCACAGACGCGCCGCGAGCTTCTCGCCGTCCGGGCTCTGGAACAGGTTCGACATGTGCCAGAGCTTCGTCGCCTGCTCCTGCAACGCCTTGACCAACGTGGGATGGGCATGACCGAGCGCATTCACCGCCACGCCCGAGGTGAAATCGAGATAGCGATCCCCATCGGTCGCGATCAGCCAGCAGCCTTCGCCGCGCTCGAAACCGAGGTCGGCCCTGGCGAAAACGGGGAGCAAATGCGGCGCGGCGCTGTTAGTCATGACGTCACTTGAATGTTGCGGACGGTGTGATGCGTGCATTGCGCAACGCACCATTGACCGGCCCGGAAAACGAAACGTGCCGCCTTTTAAGGGCGGCACGTGGGGCTATCTTATGCTTGGCAAGACGGGTGTCAATGCCGCCTGGAAAGCCTCGCGAAATGCTAAATCCGTAGTCTTGCGGTGCCGATTTTGCGGGATTTTCACCACGGAACATGTGGACGCGAGTCGGCGGACTCTTGCGCGGGAGTCACGCCATATTGTAGCGTTTGGACTGTCAGATACGACATCTCGTGCAGCAGTTCTGATCCCAAGAGTCCTCATGTACCGGCGTAAACGTTCGGGCGTCTTGAGCGCGCCCGGCGAGCCTTAAGGGATTCTGACGGCACGGGTTTTTCAAGGCTTAGGCAATCGCTGCGAAGGCCCCAGGATGGCAGGCGCGCAGCGAGGGAAAGGGTGCAATGACGGTTTTGACCTGGTCCGATGATCGCGTCGAGCAGCTGAAAAAGCTTTGGGAGGCCGGACTTTCGGCCAGCCAGATCGCGGCGGAGCTCGGCAATGTGACCCGCAATGCCGTGATCGGCAAGGTGCACCGGCTCGGCTTGTCCGGCCGCGCCAAGAGCCCTTCATCGGCAGCGCCCCGGCCGCGCAAGGCCCGGCCTGCGCAGCACATGATGCGGGTGACCCGCCCCGTCGCCCGCGGCAACACCGCACTGGCGCAGGCCTTCGAGGTCGAGGTGGAGGCCGAACCCGTCACCTACGACAACGTGGTGCCGATGAGCCAGCGGCTGTCGCTGCTGGAATTGAACGAGGCGACGTGCCACTGGCCGGTCGGCGATCCCTCCAGCCCGGATTTCTTCTTCTGCGGCGGCAAGGCGCTCTCGGGCCTGCCCTACTGCGCCCAGCATTCGCGCGTGGCGTATCAGCCTGCAGCGGATCGGCGGCGCGCACCGGCGAAGCCGGGCACGCGGTGAGTTTGCGGATTTAGCTGACTGCAGCCGTCACACGCTGACGGCTCGGCTTACTCGGTGTCGTCCCCGCGGAGGCGGGGGATCAATAACCACAGGGCGCAGTGATTGCGCGAGATGGTCACTCCGAGTCTTCGCCAAACAAAGCCCTGTGATTATGGATCCCGGGCTCACGCTACGCGCGCCCCGGGGTGACGGCCAAGATTGTTGCCGCGGCTCGCTAGTTCAGAGCTTTACGTCTGCTCCGCCTTCGCGAATCGATCGTCCAGCGCATAGCCGGCGCCACGGACGGTGCGGATCGGATCCTGCTCACGGCCGAGATTGAGCAGCTTGCGCAGGCGGCCGATGTGGACGTCGACGGTGCGCTCGTCGATGTAGATGTCGCGGCCCCAGACGCTGTCGAGCAGCTGCTCGCGCGAGAACACGCGGCCGGGATGCTCCAGGAAGAACTCCAGCAGGCGATATTCGGTCGGGCCGAGATCGATCGGCCGGCCCGAGCGCGCCACGCGGCGCTTGTCGCGATCGAGCTCGATGTCGCCGTAGGCGAGCACGGTGGCGAGCCGCTCGGGGCTGGCGCGCCTGAGCAGACCCTTCACGCGCGCGAGCAGCTCCGGCACCGAGAACGGCTTGACGATGTAATCGTCGGCACCGGTCGCAAGTCCCCGCACCCGCTCGCTCTCCTCGCCGCGCGCGGTGAGCATGATGATCGGCAGCTGCTTGGTTTCGGGACGGGTGCGCAGCCGCCGGCATAGCTCGATGCCCGACAGGCCCGGCAGCATCCAGTCGAGCACGATCAGATCGGGAATGTGCTCCTTGAGGCGGGTGTCGGCGTCATCGCCGCGCATCACCGTCTCGACGTCATAGCCGTCGCCTTCGAGGTTGTAGCGGAGAAGCTCGGTGAGAGCTTCCTCGTCCTCAACCACCATGATGCGTGCGCCCATGTTGTCGTCGCTCCTTAGGTATTCGGCACCGTCGTGGCGAAGGTCGTCATGTCGCCCTTCGGCCGCTTGTCGGTGATCGCCTGGCCCTCGATCATGTAGAACACGGTCTCGGCGATGTTGGTGGCGTGGTCACCGATCCGCTCGATGTTCTTGGCACAGAACATCAAATGGATGCAGAACGAGATGTTGCGCGGATCCTCCATCATGTAGGTGAGGAGTTCGCGGAACAGCGAGGTGCAGATGGCGTCGACTTCCTCGTCGCCTTTCCACACCGCCATCGCCGCCGGCAGATCGTGCGCGGCATAGGCGTCCAGCACCGACTTGACCTGCTGCTGAACGAGGTCGGTCATGTGCTCCAGGCCGCGGAACAGTTTCAGCGGATGGAAATCCGTCTCCAGCGCGGCGACGCGCTTGCCCATGTTCTTGGCGAGATCGCCGATGCGCTCGAGATCGGTCGCGACGCGCATGGCGCCGACGATCTCGCGCAGATCAACGGCCATCGGCTGCCGGCGGGCGATGGTGAGCACGGCGCGCTCCTCGATGCGCTTCTGCAGCATGTCGAGCTCGGCGTCGGTGGTGACGACGCGCTGACCGAGCGTGACGTCGCGGCGGATCAGCGCGTCGACGGAATCGACGATCATGCGCTCGGCGATCCCGCCCATCTCGGCGACCAGGCGGGTGAGCTCCTGCAGGTCGGTGTCGAAAGCCTTTGCGGTATGTTCAGAACCCATGTTCCGTCTCCTCAGCCGAACCGGCCGGTGATGTAATCCTGCGTGCGCCGGTCGCTCGGCGACGTGAAGATCTTGCTGGTGTCGTCGAACTCGATCAACTCGCCGAGATACATGAAGGCGGTCTTGTCGGAGACGCGGGCCGCCTGCTGCATGTTGTGGGTGACGATCGCGATCGTGTAGTTCTCCGACAATTCCTGGATTAATTCCTCGACCTTGGCGGTCGAGATCGGATCGAGTGCCGAGCAGGGCTCGTCGAACAGGATCACCTCGGGCCGCACCGCGACGGTGCGGGCGATGCAGAGGCGCTGCTGCTGGCCGCCGGAGAGCGACAGGCCGGAGGCGTTGAGCTTGTCCTTGACCTCGTTCCACAGCGCGCCGCCGCGCAGCGCCTTCTCGACGCGATCATCCATCTCGGACTTCGAGATCTTCTCGTAGAGGCGGATGCCGAAGGCGATGTTCTCGTAGATCGTCATCGGGAACGGGGTCGGCTTCTGGAACACCATGCCGACCCGGGCGCGCAGCAGATTGAGGTCGAGCTTGGGGTCGAGCATGTTGGTGTGGTCGAGCAACAGCTGGCCGGTGGCGCGCTGGCCCGGGTAGAGGTCGTACATCCGGTTGAAGATACGCAGCAGGGTCGACTTGCCGCAGCCGGACGGGCCGATGAAGGCCGTGACGCGATTGGTGCCGAGCGCCAGATTGATGTTCTTCAGCGCATGGTGCTCACCATAGTAGAAGTTGAGGTTGCGCGCGGTGACCTTGGCAGGCGCCTCGGGCAGCGGCTGCGAGCCGGGATGAACGGTCGGCGCGCTTACGGAAACAGACATTTCACTCATTTTGCGGTCCTCTCGGCACCAAGGATGCGGGCGCCAATGTTCAGGGCAAGCACAGTCAGGGTGATCAGCAGCGCCCCGCTCCAGGCAAGTTGCTTCCAGTAGGCGTAGGGGCTCTGCACGAAGTTGTTGATGGTCACCGGCAGGTTGGCCATCGTCTTGTCCAGGCCGAGGCTGAAGAACTGGTTGGACAGCGCGGTGAACAGCAGCGGCGCGGTCTCGCCGGCGACGCGGGCGGTGGCGAGCAGCACACCGGTGATGAGGCCGGAGCGCGCCGCACGGTAGGCGATGCGCTTGATCACCAGCGAGCGCGGCAGGCCGAGTGCGCTGGCGGCTTCACGCAGCGGGTTCGGCACCAGCAGCAGCATGTCCTCCGTGGTGCGCACCACGACCGGGATCACGATCACGGCGAGCGCCAGCGCGCCGGCGATGGCCGAGAAGCCTCGCATCGGCACCACGACCGCGCCGTAGATGAAAAGGCCGATGATGATCGAAGGCGCCGACAAGAGGATGTCGTTGATGAAGCGGATCACCGAGGTCAGCTTGTCGTTGCGGCCGTACTCGGCGAGATAGGTGCCGGCGAACAGGCCGAGCGGCGCGCCAATGCCGACGCCGATCACGGTCATGATCAGCGAGCCGACGATGGCGTTGCGCAGGCCGCCCTCGGTCGATCCGGGCGGCGGCGTGTCTGCGGTGAAGACCTGAAGGTTGAGCCCGGCCAGACCGTTGTAGAGCAGCGTGATCAGGATCAGCGCGAGCCAGGTGACGCCGAAGGCGGCGGCGGCGATGCAGAGCCCGCGGATGACGATGTCCCAGCGGCGACGGCGTGAATAGATCGGATTCATGGCTTCATTTCCCCGCCTTGGTTTCCAGGCGCATCAGCATCAGCCGCGCGGCTGCGAGCACGAAGAACGTGAGCACGAACAGAAGCAGGCCGAGCAGGATCAGGCCGGACTGGTGCAGACCGTCGCTCTCGGCGAACTCGGATGCGATCGCCGCCGAGATCGTGGTGCCCGGGGCGAAAATCGATGAAGAGATACGGAACGAATTGCCGATGATGAAGGTCACCGCCATGGTTTCGCCGAGCGCGCGGCCCAGCGCCAGCATGACGCCGCCGATGATGCCGACGCGGGTGTAGGGGATCACCACGCTGCGCACGACTTCCCACGTAGTGCAGCCGACACCGTAGGCGGCTTCCTTCAGCACCGGCGGCACCGTCTTGAACACGTCGACCGAGATCGAGGTGATGAAGGGCAGCACCATGATGGCGAGGATCAGCGCGGCATTGAACAGGCTGAGATAGGACGGGGGACCTGCGAAGATCGCGCCGAGCACGGGCACGCCGTCGAACACCCGGATCATGAAGGGCTGGAAGGTGTTGGCCAGGAACGGGCCCAGCACGAAGAAGCCCCACATGCCGTAGATGATCGAGGGAATGCCGGCGAGCAGCTCGACCGCCATGCCGATCGGGCGGCGCAGCCATTGCGGACAGAGCTCGGTGAGGAAGATCGCAATCCCGAGTCCGACGGGAATGGCGATCAGCATCGCGATGAACGAGGTGACGAGCGTGCCGTACATCGGCCCGAGCGCGCCGAGCACGGGCGGATCGGCGGAAGGAGCCCAGCGCTGCGTCCACAGGAACGACAGGCCGTATTCCTTGATCGCCGGGAACGCGCCGACGATCAGCGAAATGATGATGCCGCCGAGGATCAGCAGCACCGAGATCGCGGAAAGCCGTGTGATCCAGTAGAAAGTGACATCGCCGAGCTTGAACGCGCTCAAGGCCTTGGCGCGATCATACGGTCCGGCGTCGTCGATTGCATCGCTCTGAACGGCCATCTCTGCCACGCCGATCCCCTGTACCCGTTTATGTATACGCTTGTTTTGATTCTGTGCCCCGGATGCGCTGGCCTATCCGGGGCTTGGTTCTTGTGGGTCCCGGCTCAGCGGCGGAGCACGTCATGCTGCACCGCGTCCGGGACATGAGAGGAGAGCGCTCAGCTCTTGATCTCGGCAGCCCAGGTCTTCTCGATCTGCTGGACGACGCTGTCGGGCATCGGGATGTAGTCGAGCTCCTCTGCCATCTTGCCGCCGTTCTTGAAGGCCCAGCGGAAGAACTTGATGGCTTCCTGCGAGGCCGCCTTGTCGGTGGCAGACTTGTGCATGAGGATGAAAGTCGCCGCGGTGATCGGCCAGGACTTGTCACCGGGCTGATCGGTCAGGATGACGTAGTAGCCCGGAGCCTTGGCCCAGTCGGCGTTGGAGGCGGCCGCCTGGAACGCTTCGACGGTCGGCTGCACCGTCTTGCCCGCCTTGTTGACCAGGCCGGCGTAGGTCAGCTTGTTCTGCTTGGCATAGGCGTACTCGACATAACCGATCGAGTTCTTGGTCTGGCCGATGTTGCCCGACACACCCTCGTTGCCCTTGGCGCCGACGCCGACCGGCCACTCGACCGCGGTACCCTCACCGACCTTGCTCTTCCAGTCCGCGCTGACCTTGGAGAGGTAGTTGGTGAAGTTGAAGGTGGTGCCGGAACCGTCCGAGCGGCGAACCACGGTGATGGCTTCCGACGGCAGCTTCACGTTCGGATTGAGCTTCTTGATCGCGGCATCGTCCCACTTGGTGATCTTGCCGAGATAGATGGCGGCCAGGGTCTCGCCATCGAACACCAGCTCGCCGGGCTTCACGCCCTCGAGGTTGACGACGGGAACGATCGCCCCCATCACCATCGGCCACTGAGCGAGGCCGTCCTTCTCGAGCTGCTCGGCCTTGAGCGGCGCGTCGGTGGCGCCGAAGGTCACGGTCTTGGCCTGGATCTGCTTGATGCCGCCGCCGGAGCCGATCGACTGATAGTTCAGACCGTTGCCGGTCTCCTTCTTGTAGGCGTCAGCCCACTTGGAATAGATCGGGAACGGGAACGTCGCGCCGGCGCCGGTGATATCGGCGGCGAAGGCCGCCGTCGTCGTTGCGGCGACCAAGCCCGCAGCAACCATAGTTTTGATGAAATTCATGCTGGTCTCCATACAGGGGGAACGAAGCGCCATCCGCGCCCGATCGCGCTCCCCGCGCCGCTCGTTTAGGGGCGGTCGGCTGTGCTTTTACGAAGGTTTCGTGACGGCTGGATGACACCAACAAGCAATTGAAATTGCTTGAATTTCAGGTCACGCCGAAGTCTTCGCCTGGGGAAAACAGGCGGTGAAAGTGGCGCCCTGCTTGGGCACGCTTTCAATCAGAAGGCGGCCGCGATGGCGGTTAAGAATATGTTTCACCAGCGATAATCCGAGGCCGGTCCCGCCTTGCGAGCGGCTGTCGCCCACGTCCACCCGGTAGAAGCGCTCGGTCAGCCGCGGCAGGTGCTCCGGAGCGATGCCGGGGCCGAAATCGCGGACCAAGACTCGGATTTCCTGAGTTCCATCAGCGGCGATGCCTGATGTCAGCGACACAATGACGCGTCCGCCGGAGGCGCCGTATTTAAGCGCGTTCTCGATCAGGTTCTCGAACAAGCGCAGCAGCTCCTCGCGGTCGCCCGCGATCATCACCGGCGGCTCCGGCAGATCGATCTCCACCTCGACCTGGCGCTCGCGCGCCAGCGGCTCGAGCCCGTCGGCGACCTGGCGGATGATCGGTATGAGGTCGACCAGGGTGTCGGGCCGGACATGGGCCGACAGCTCGACCCGCGACAGCGACAGCAAATCGTCGATCAGGCGCGCCATGCGCGTGGCCTGGTTGTGCATGATACCGAGGAAGCGTTCGCGCGCCTTGGGATCATCCTTGGCCTGGCCCTGCAGCGTGTCGATGAAGCCCGATAGCGCGGCCAGTGGCGTACGCAGCTCGTGGCTGGCATTGGCGACGAAGTCGGCGCGCATCTCCTCGACCCGGCGCAGCGGCGTCTGGTCGTGGAAGGTCATCAGCATGCATTTGTCGGCGCCGCCGAAGCTGGTCGGCACCGGCACCGGCGTGATCATCAGCTCCATCCAGCGATCGACCGGAACATGGTCGAGATAGGTCGCGCGCCGCGGCTCGGTGGTGGCGATCGCCTCGCGCAGCGCCGTAATGATCTCCGGCGAGCGCAGCGCGAACTGGGCGAGCTCGTTCCTGCGCAGCGCCGGCGCGAGCTGGGCGGCCGCGGCGTTGAGGTGGATGACGCGGCCGGCGCGGTCGAGCAGCACCGCCGGATCCGGCATGCCGGCGACCACCGCAGCCACCGCCGCGCTCTCGACCGGGTTGATGCGCCTGACGTCGTCGCGCGAAGCGGCGCGATCATGCAGCCGCCAGGGGATCAGGGCAGCCGCGGCGATGCAGAGGAACACGATCGCGGCGTGCAGCGCCGATAATTCGCCAAGGGAGGCCACGACGGACAGCGCCAGCGCCGCGGCAATCAGGATGACGGTCGAGTGCCGGAGCCGGTCGGACCAGGGCTGGGCGGGGGGAGAAGATGGGGCGTCGATCGCCATCGGGACGGGCTTCTCCTGGGGATTGTCCTAAGGACTCTGGCACCGGTCAGGCGCCGCCGTCGCTGCGCTCTCTCACGTAGGCGGC
The DNA here is from genome assembly GCF_003837805.1 of Bradyrhizobium sp. RP6. Taxonomy (GTDB): domain Bacteria; phylum Pseudomonadota; class Alphaproteobacteria; order Rhizobiales; family Xanthobacteraceae; genus Bradyrhizobium. Next base: position 184,345 of record NZ_RQIT01000013.1, read on the forward strand.
TTCACGCACGGGGCCGGGATCCAGCTTGAGCGCCGCCTGTTGCAAGCGCTTCGATCGCGCGCCAATGATAACTTCGCGAAGCGTCAGCAAGATTACAGATAAGACGAAAGGAGACAGATAATAGAGGACGCGGAACAGCAGCATGCCACCCAGAAGCTCCTCCCGGTCCATCTGCCAGAGACCGACCAGCATGGCGGCGTCGAACACGCCGAGCCCCCCCGGGGAATGGCTGGCGAAGCCGAGCAGGGTGGCCGAGACGAAGATCACCGCAACCACGACGAAGCCGACATGGGGCTCGTCCGGCACCAGGACATACATCGCCAGCGCGCAGAAGCCGAGATCGACGATGCCGATCGCGATCTGGAGCAGCGTCAGCGGACCGCCCGGCAGCACCACGGTCCAGGGGCCGCGGCCGACCACCCGCGGCTGGGTCCAGACCCAGACTACGTAGCCGACCAGCGCCACGATGATCATCAGCGCCAGCGTCCGGTTCAGCCAGGGAGGAAGCTGGTCGATCGAGGCGGCGGCCTCCGGGTGATAGGCGATGCCGAGGCCGAGCACGGCGGCATTGCCCAGCCAGAAAGTCAGGCCGGCGAGAAAGCAGATTTTTGCGACGTCGATCGCGTTCAGCCCATAGGCCGAATAGATGCGGTAGCGCACCGCACCGCCGGTGAAGACGCTGGCTCCGACATTGTGGCCGATGGAATAGCTGGTGAAGGCCGCGAGCGCGTTGATGCGATAAGGCACATGGGCATGGCCGATCGCGCGCGTGGCGAAGAGGTCGTAGAAGGTCAGCGTGAAATAACCCGCAGCGACGAACAGCGCCGCCATCGCAATCTGACTCGGCTCGGTGCTCTTGATCGCCTCGAGGACCTCGTTGAAATCGATGCCTCGCAGCATGTGGTAGAGCACATAGCAAGCGACGCCGATGACCGCGATGCTGATCACAACTCCAAGCTTATGCAGGACTTGCTTCTGGCGCAGAAACGACATCGCCCTGCGTATGGCTTCCAGCATCTAGACCTCGAACAACACTTCGGCGGCCAGGGTGGCCGGTGGACAGGCGGACGGCGCACAGGCAATCAACGAATCCTCGCCGCCGGCTCCGGCATCGCGGATGCCCCCTGCCCCTCCACTAGCGCGTTTTCGGGCAGAGTGGAATTCGCTAATTCGAACAAAAACACGTGCGTTCAATATTTTAGGCAGGGTTGCGGCTCCTGATGCACGATTTGGCGCTTTCGACGGCAAGGGCTCGACGCGAATCTCCATGGCAATCCTGCGCAGACGCCATGAAGTTTTGATGATTTCGGCCGCACAATGTTCCGTCACGCCTTAAGCCGACGTCAATCTATGGGGCAGGCCTGCCTGTTGAAAGAGGGCGATCGAAGAGGCCAGTTGACGGGGTGCTGACGCGCCGAAAGGCCGCGGCGGACGCGCGCACCCCGTACCTTCGGTCAGGGGGGCACGGCAACATCACAGAGCGGCTGGAGGCGCGGTGCGCGAGACCACGCGGTCGCGCAACCACGCACCGATGGTGCAGCCGACGAGGTAGCAGGCGAACATGATCAGGCCGAGATCGAGCCAGTAGCCGAAGCGGCCGGGGACCACATGGGCGAGCGAGGCCGCCACCAGCGCAGCGGCGAGCGCGGCGAGCCAGCGCGCCATCACCTTCGAGGTGCCGTTGCCGCGCTGGACCACCGAGATCCAGCCCATGCAGAAGCCCAGCAGCAGCGAGCCGATCAGCCAGCCCAGATGGAACGAGACGAGATAGGGCATCGTCACCTCACCAGAAATTCGATGCGGCGGTTCTGCGCCTTGCCTTCGTCGGTGTCGTTGCCGGCGACGGGCTGCGTGCTGCCATGACCGACCGCGGTGAAGCGGCTGGCGGGCAGGCCGGCCTTGACGAGGTAGTCGATCACCGCCTGCGCGCGCTGTTCCGAGAGAGCCTGATTGAAGTTGTCCTCGCCGTCGGCGTCGGTATGCCCGGCGACCTCAATATTGTTGGTGGGGCAGCGCAGCGCCGTCTCGATGAGACGATCGAGGATGCCGGCGGAGTCAGGATCGATGTCGGCCCGCTTGGCCGCGAAGCGGATCTTGCCCTTGGTCAGGAGCTCCGAGAACAATTGCTGGCACACGGTGCCATCGACGGGGCCTGCCGCGGGCTTTACCGTGATCTCCGGCTTGTACTGCCAGTTTTTCGGGAAGTCCTTGCCGAGGCCTGCGCGGATGTCGTTGGCGGCACCCTCGTACAGCGCATCGCCCGACAACTTCACCTCGCGGTCGGAGACGACGAGCGTACCGGTCGACAGCCGCGACAGCGCGCCAAGCGCTGCGACCACGGCCGGGCTGAAGGAGCCGGGTGCGCCGATGCTGGCCTTGAGATTGTCGACGACCTTTTCGGTGAAGAACTTTCGCGAGGCGCTGGTGGCGATCGCCGCATGGACATTGTTGTCGGGAACATAGCCGGTCAGCGTCACCGTCGCGGCCACCGGATCCTTGTATGCCTGGAAGATGTAGGGCGGCGCCTTGATCTCGTTGGCGGCAATAGAAAAACCCTCAGGCAGGTTCTTGAGCGCGGCCGCGATCGCCTCCCGGCCGCCGAGCTCGCGCGCTATGCCCGACAGATTGACCTTGGTGTCCGTTATCGTGATCTTGCCGTCCTTGAGCTTGCCGATCTGATCCAGCAACAGCATCGCAGCAGCCTCGAACCGTGGCGGCGCGCCGCGCGCCAGCCCCATCTGATCGGCCACCTCGACACCCCCGACCTCCTTGCGGGCGGCCTCGGTCAGCCGGCCCTTCATCGAGGGCAGGGGCGCCGAGCCTGACAGCGTCACCCGCACGACGTCGCGCTCGGCGGTCCAGACAAAGGGCTTGGCCTCAGGAACAAGGCGGGTCCGGTCGTCGACCAGCCGCACTCCGGGGACGGTCTCGACCGCCACCACGGCGTCGCGGCGCCCCGCCTCGGAGAAGGCGTCCGCAGCCAGGCTGACATCGCGGCCATCGACCACGATCCGTGTCTTGTCCAGAACGGTATCCTTCAGCGCAGCCGAGCTGCGCGCCGACAGATCGGCCTCGACCGGTAAGGTGTTATTCCAGGCCGCAAATCCCCACATGACGGCCAGGGGGATCAGCCCTAGCCACCATTTGCTGGCCCACCTGAAAAGCTTCTGCATTCGACGACCCGAACTCTGGAAACGGAGACAAAACAAACCCTTGGCAGGCTGTCAAACCGGAAATGCTGCCGTTCCAAGGGCCCCGCCTGGACAATCGGAATAACTTTTTCTTCAAGGGTTCTTCCGTAAGTTGAGCGCGGAATGCCAGAGTCCCCCAGCCGTTCATGAAACAACTGCGTAACAACGTCATCCGCGCCGGGCTGGGAGCACTCTATTTCAGCGGAGCGCACCACCTGTTGCGCCCACTTTTGTCGGGCGTCGGCGCCATTTTCATGCTGCACCACGTGCGGCCCGCCCGTGAGGGCGCGTTCCAGCCGAACCGGCATCTCGAAGTCACACCCGAATTCCTGCGCGCAACGCTGCGCCATTTGCGCTCGCGCGACATCGACATCGTCAGCATGGACGAGCTGCATGAGCGGCTGGTGCAAGGCCGCTTCGACCGGCGCTTCGCCGCCTTCACCCTCGACGACGGTTATCGCGACAATCTCGACTATGCTCTGCCGGTGCTGCGCGAATTTGACGCGCCCCTGGCGGTCTATGTCGCGAGCGACTTTGCCGAGGGCACCGGACGATTGTGGTGGACGGCGCTGGAGGCCGTGATCGCCAAGGCCGAGCAGGTCGATGTCAGAATCGGCAATTCCGCGCTGCGGCTCGATGCGACGACGCCTGCCGCCAAGCAGGCGGCGTTCGACCGCCTGCACGACTGGCTGCGTGCGCTGCCGGGCGAGCACGACCTCAAGCGCGAGATCGAAGCGCTCTGCACGACGCACGACGTCGACATGGACGCGCTGTGCCGCAGCCTGTGCCTGTCCTGGGCCGAGGTGAGGACATTTGCCGCCGATCCGCTGGTCACGATCGGCGCGCATAGCGTCAGCCATTGCAACCTCGCCAAGCAGGCGGAAGACATCGCCGCGCAGGAGATGGCCGCCAGCCGCGCGCGGATCGAGCAGGTGCTGGAGCGCCCCGTGTTGCACCTCGCCTATCCCTATGGCGATCGCGACGCCGCGGGGATGCGCGAATTCGCCCTTGCCGCATCCGCCGGCTTCAAGACCGCGGTGACGACACGGCCCGGCATGTTGTTCGCGGAGAATGCCGGTCACATGACCGCGCTGCCCCGCGTTTCGCTCAATGGCAACTACCAGGACGCGCGCATCCTGCCGGTGCTGACCTCGGGCGCCGCGACCGCGATGTGGAACGGCTTTCGCCGGATCGCGGCGGCATAGGCACACCTATCCCTACCGTCATCCCCCCGTTCGCGGGGACGACACCGAATTGGTTGGGCCGCTATCGCGCCTCGCTCCCGCCTCATCCAAGCGGACCTTCCTTGACTCCCCTCCCTGCCCCGCTCACAACCAGCGCCAACCAAGGGAGGCACCATGTTCAACGATCTGTTCTCGCTCAAAGGCCGTATCGCGCTGGTGACCGGCGGCTCGCGCGGCATCGGCAAGATGATCGCCGCGGGATTTCTCAGCGCCGGGGCGGCAAAGGTCTACATCACCGCGCGCAAGGCCGGGCCGTGCGAAGCCACCGCGAAAGAGCTCACTGCGCGATATGACGGCGAATGCATCGCGCTTCCGATCGACATGTCCACGGTCGCCGGCTGCGAGCTGCTGGCGAGCGAATTCAAGAAGCGCGAATCCAGGCTCGACATCCTCGTCAACAATGCGGGCGCGGCCTGGGGCGCGGAGTTCGACGAATTTCCGGAGAGCGGCTGGGACAAGGTGATGAATCTGAATGTGAAGTCGCCGTTCTTCCTGACCAAGGCGCTGGCGCCGACGCTGCGCGCCTCGGCAAGCGCGGAGCGGCCGGCGAAGGTGATCAACATCGCCTCGATCGACGGCATCTTCGTCAATCCGGGCGAGACCTATTCCTATGCCGCGAGCAAGGCGGGGCTGATCCATCTGACGCGGCGCATGGCGGTGAAGCTCATCCCTGACCACATCGTGGTCACAGCGATCGCGCCGGGCCCGTTCAAGTCCGACATGAACCGCGCCGCGCGCGACCACGCCGACGAGGTCGCGACCCGTGTCCCCGTGGGCCGCATCGGCACCGACGAGGACAGGGCGGGCGCCGCGATTTATCTTGCCTCGCGCGCGGGAGATTACGTGGTGGGGGCGACCATCGCGATCGACGGCGGCATCGTCTATGCCAACCCGGGAATCAAGGGCAGCGGGTGGGATAGCGATTGACCGGCGAGACTCCGAACCAAAATGTCGAAAACAACCCCATGCACAGTAGAAAGGCTCTTGATCGGCAAGGGATTTTCGAGCGACACAGGCGACGACGATTGCAGCCGCCATTCGGTTGACACGTCGGGCAAAACAGGTGTCGAGCTGGGGCGTGTACTCATCCGCATCGATGCAGGCACAGCGACGTCCGCTTTCCGCTCGAAAACGCATTGGCGTCCCCAGATGCGCGTGTCCGCTAACGGCCCACAAGCAGAAGGGACGACTTCGGTTCACTATTCAGCGGTTGAAGGGAGAAGCCCACCGTCCGCCGGGAAATGGGTCCGGCACGGGACCCCATCGACTTGGTTGTCGTTCGCGGTGGATCCGAGAGCTCCTGGATTCTTGCTTAGCGGTGCGTTGCGATGGAGGCGGACAGACAGGGCGCGCGGCTCACGGCTTCGAAGGTGTTGCGAAGCATGAGGTGCCGAGCGTAATGCATGCGGACCGCGCACCTTTCGCTCTGCTTTTTCGACTAAACCTCGAAGATCTTCCAACTCTGCGAGCTCAGAACTGAGCTTGCTAAGTCGTTGGGCATAAAGCATTGACCAAGAGCTTCGCATAAATGTTCTCCCCAGCACAAATTGGTAATATCGGCTTTCAATAACATCAGGCTCACTGGTTCAGCGAGGGATGATGCTTTCGAACGCCTGCAACGACGCGATTCTAATTTCTGATGGCATCAGAAACCTTGCACGGCTTAAGACCGCGAAACCAGCCTTTGATCTCCTCGGACCTCATAGGATCTTTAACAGCGCCCACTGAATGGCGAGACGACACGGTATTAGGGCATCCGACACACACCGTCAGCTCAAAGGCGCACCAATTCTCTGCGGGAGATTTGGATAAATGCCTGAAGCACCTAACCCAAGGTGGCTCGGATATGTCCATACGTTCCTCCTTACCGGTCTGCGTCGGAGTTCTACGGTTTTTCCTGCGAACGATCGCTGTTGCAGGCTACTTGCAAGCCATGGCATGCGCGGCAGTCAGGACAAGATTCCCGCACCTTCTCGATGGCACGGCGACCTAGATCGATCGGGTTCTCTCGGCCGTCAGCCGCCGCGGCCAAAATCCTCTGGGCGAGGCACGCCATCAAGGAAGGCGTCCGTGTTGCTTCGGGCATAGTCTTTGCAGCGTCCGCCAGAACGCCCCGCAATACGGCGCGAGGATAACTTTGCGACCAATCGCTCTTCGTCAGCACCATCGGCTCCTCCACAGGCAGACTACTTAAAACGAGAGTTTTCTGTTGAGCTTCTCACGGATTCATACGGTAGGATAACGTACAGAGTCTTTCGCACTTTCAGGATTGACGGCTTCTTCTAGAATGAAGGAGCTTTGAATGAACGATGGGAATGCCATGGGTCAGGTGATCCAAATTGATGAGGCCCGGATTCGAGATCA
>NZ_RQIT01000014.1 GCF_003837805.1 Bradyrhizobium sp. RP6
CGGCTGCTGCCGCCCCCAACGCCAGGATCCATTTCGAAACGGTTCGCATCGTGCCCACTCCGCTGCTCCGGCGCCGACCGGCGCCCCCAACCCGACCGCCTCAAATGTTTCATGGTTCAAACAATCAGGCAAGCCATGCAAGCCGGGTGGTTTTGACGTCAGATGCGCAATGTATGGTAAAGCGGCGCCACAATGCGACCGAAGGAGGCAACCTATGGCTGACGAGAGCAAGGCAAACCCGCAATGCACCGAAAGGCTCGGTTATCTCGGCCTTGGACTCATGGGTACGCCGATGACCCTACGCCTGCTCAAGGCCGGCTATCAGGTCGCTGTCTGGAACCGCTCGGAGAGCAAGGTGGCGCCGCTCGCCGAGGCCGGCGCCAAGCCCGCGGTCACGCCTCGTGATCTCCTGGTGAACTCGGATATCGTCTTCATGTGCGTGACCGATGCGGCGGCGGTCGAGGAAGTGATCTTCGGTCCCGAAGGTCTGGCAGCGGCGCCCGGCGCAGGCAAGCTTGTCGTCGACTTCTCGTCGATACATCCCGACGCGGCGCGCGATCTCGCAACGCGACTGAAAGACGCGAACGGTGCAGGCTGGATCGATGCGCCGGTGTCTGGCGGCACGAAGGGCGCCGAGGAAGGCACGCTCGCCATCATGGCGGGCGGAGAAGCTGGCGACATCGAGAGGGTGCGGCCCTATGTGCTGGCCATGGCGCGCAGGTTCACGCATATGGGCCCGGTCGGCGCCGGCCAGACCACAAAGCTGTGTAACCAGGTGATCGTCGGATGCGCGATGGCCGTCCTCGCGGAAGCAACGCGCCTTGCCGTGAACGCCGGAATTGACGCCAACCGGTTGCCCGAAGCGCTCGCCGGCGGCTTTGCGGATTCCATTCCGCTTCAGCTGTTCGTGCCGCGGATGGTCCAGGGCATTCACAGCCCGCCGCTCGGTCACATCGCCACGATGCTCAAGGACCTCGATACGGTCGCCGATGTGGCGCAGGCGACGTCGACGCCGGTGCCAATGGCCTCGCTTGCCGGACAACTTTTCAGGCTGGCGAAGGCCGCGCGAGGTGCGGAAGCGGACGCGCTGGAGATCTACAAGCTTTCAGCTCCAGAGCGCCAGACCGTCTAGGGCGACCTGACGCGCGCTACGGCGTCTTCTTGCGTCCATCGTCGGTCATGAAGCGGCCGAACGCCCCTCGCGCGAAGAGCAGCGGCTCCCTCGCATTGTAGGTGTAGGCCTCGACCGCACCGAGAAAGATCACGTGGTCGCCGCCATAGTAGCGATTCACGGAGCGGCACTGAAAGTTGGCGACGCTCTCGGCGAGCACCGGCGCATTGCCGAGGCCGGGGGTCCAGTCCACGCCCGCGAACTTGTCGTCCGACGATTTTGCGAACTTGTTCGCAAGCGCCTGCTGCGAAGCGCCAAGGACGTTGACGGTGAAATGGCTGGCGTTCTGAAAGATGGTCAGACTCGAGGAATAGACGACCAGGCTCCATAGAACCAGCGGTGGATTCAGCGAGACCGACGCGAACGAATTGCATGTCAGTCCGTAGGGCTTGCCGTCAGGCGCTGCCGCCGTGATGATCGTCACGCCCGTAGCATAGGTACCGAGCGCGTTGCGAAAGTCGCGAGGATCGATCTGCGAGTTGTCGCTCGCGAACTCGTTGGCGGGATCGGGAGCGCGGGGCTGCTTCGGCAGATCATTCATCGGCCGACCTCACAGCGTGAGATTCTCGGACGGCAGGCCGAGCGCCACCCGTCCATAGTTGGTCCCGGCTGCATCGAAGTTGAACGCGAGATGCGAGTTGATCGCGTGCGCATCGCGGAACTGCCGCTGCAACACGCCGCTCGTGAACAGACCGCGCGCACCGCTTGCGGCAAACAGCATCGAGACCGCGTCCGTGCACAAGTTTACTGAGAAAGATCCGTCGCGCCGATATCTGGTCTTGGTCGCCATGTCAGGAACCCGGGCGCACCGTGCGTCCTCCATGGCATCGAGGCAGGCCGAACGCATGATCAGGCGGGCGGCGTCGATCTTCGCCGAGGCCTCCGCGATTTTGATCTGAGTGCTTTGAAAATCGCTCAGCTTGGCGCGGTTGTAGGTTGAAATACGATGACGCGCGACCTCTGTGTAATCATCGAGGCACGCTTGCGCATTCCCCAGCGCGACACCGGAGAGGACGTAAGGGAACAGCGAGAACACGGGGAGCGCATACAACGGATTCGGATTGACCTCGCTTCCGGGTGTCGGGCCACCAGCAAGCTCACCGACGGCGACCGTCATATGGTCGGCCACGAAGGCGTCCCTGACTTCCACGTCGCACGAGCCGGTCCCGCGCAATCCTGCGACATTCCAGGTGTCCAGCACCTTGTAATCGCCTTTCGGCAGCAAAAAGATTCGATACTCGATGCCGTCCGCCTCGTCGTCGGAGTAGACCACGCTTGCAAGCATATTCCATTCGCAGGAAGCAACGCCCGAGGAGAATGGCCAGCTGCCGTGCAGCCGGTATCCGCCCTCGACCCGCGTGGCGCGTCCGGCGGGAAAAATGAACGAGGATGCGATCAGCGCGTCCGGATCATGGCCCCAGACCAGATCCTGTGCCCTTTGCTCGAACATGCCGAGCATCCAGTGATGGCTCGCCAGATTGGCAAGATTCCAGGCTACCGACGCATCCGCCTGCCCGAGCAGCTCGGCGCAATCGACCAGGGCGACATAGTCGAGCTCAGCGCCGCCGATCCGGGCCGGTTGGAGCATCCGGAACAGGCCGGCGTCATGGAGATCCTTTTCGGTCTCCGGCGGAAGACGCCGCAGTTCCTCCGTCCGCGCGGCGCGCTCGCGTAGTCGCGGCAGGAGCGTCCGAGCCTTCGCAATCATGGCCGCATAGACCTCTCCGCCGTCTTGCTGTCCGGCGGACTGAGTCATGCGCGGCTCCTGACGGAACGCCATTCGTGTCCCTCGCTTTCACGCATTTATGCGGCGAGACCTTCGCTAAATCAAGCCAAGGCAATGTCCTCAAGCTGGCGTCGGAGGCTTGGTCGAGCCAAAGGCACCCTTCTCGGCAAATTGGGTGATGCGACGTTCGTCGTAACCGAGCGTATCATGCAGGACCTGCTTCGTATGCTGGCCCAATAGAGGCGCCGCAACGGGATCGATCGCGCCGGTCAGGCTCATGGTAATCGGTGGCTCGATGTTGGGCACCCATTCCGCCGTCGGATGCGGAATCCGGTTCAAGCGACGGCGCTCGCGAGCCTCGGGCGCATTGAACCCCTCCTCGACCGTGCGGAGATAGCCGACGGGTATATTGGCCAGCTTCATCTTCGCCATCCAGTTCTCGAGAGTATCGCTAGCAAAGACCTCTGCAATCGCTACCCGCAACAGCTCCTTGTTCTCCGAACGGGCTTTGCGCGTGGCAAACTGCGGATCGGTGATGAGATCGGGCCGATTCAGCACCTCGACCACGAGCCGGCGGTAGAGCCGGTCGTTGGCGCAGGCCATGTAGAGCGGTCCGTCAGAGGCCTCATAGACCCCGACCGTGGGTGACCCGCTGGGCGAATTGCCGAACCGGCCGGGGTTTTCGCCGTTGATAAGATAGGCCATGCCGTAGAAACCGGTCATCCCCATCGCAATGTCGAACAGGGCGACTTCGACATGTTGCCCGCGGCCGAGCCGGTCGCGCGCCAGCAGCGCCAGCAGGATGGCATTGCAGGCGGACATCCCCGTCGCCATGTCCACGATGGGCGGGCCGGTACGGACCGCCGGGCCGTCGGCAAATCCGTTGAGCGACATGAAACCGCTTTCCGCCTGCGTGATGGGGTCGAAGCCGGGACGCGAGGCAAACGGTCCGCTGCGTCCGTAAGCGGAGATCGAGCAATAGACCAGCCGCGGATTGAGCGGCGCGACCGACTCATAGTCGAGCCGGAACTTCTTCATCACCCCGCTCGAAAAATTCTCCACGACCACATCCGCCTTGCGGATCAGATCCAGCGCGATCTCTCGAGCCTCCGGCACGGTAAGGTCGAGCGCAATGCCGCGCTTGTTGCGGTTCAGGCTGAGATAGGCGGCGCTTTCGCCGCCAATCTCGGCATGCTCATAGGCCCGCGTATCGTCGCCGCCGTCGGGATTCTCGATCTTGATGACGTGCGCTCCATAATCGGCGAGCGTCTGGGTGCAGGCCGGGCCGGCGACCACGCGCGTGAAATCGACGACCAGCAGACCATCGAGCGCAGCCGGCCCTCTCGTCCCTCGCGACGAACGCACCGGCAATTGAGGCTTGGTGGGCATCGATAGCGCTCCCCTTATATCGGCTTATGGCCGCCGAATTTCCAGCAAGAGCAAACTTAAAGCCCGGCGCCGCCGACTTCGCAAGTGCCTCACCCGCATTGCCTGAATACGCAAAAGGGCCCGGCAGCCATCAGGCTGTCGGGCCCTTCGACATTCCAGGCATTGGGCTGCGCGAGGTCTCGCGCCGCTTGTTCGACGCTGCCATGTTCCGCATCACGGGAAACCCCGTTCCATTCTCTCAGCGGAGCCACTTTCGCCAGTAAAGCGTATGCGACCAAGCCCAGGGCAATTCGGGTTCATAGAGCCGATAGCCCGCCTGGATGAAATTATTGGCAGATATCGGATTGTCCGTCGTATCGGAAACGATGCTCTGCCATCCCACACGCCGTCCCTGCGCCTCGACGACGCGCATAAGCCTGCGCTGAAGGCCGCGCCCCCAATGCCGCTGCAAGACCCCGACCCTGGAGAAATAGCCGCCATTTCGAACGTGCGTCGACGGTGCAACGCCAGCGAAGGCGACCGCGTCATCACCGTGATAAGCCAGCCACCACGCGCCACGGTCGAACTTGGGCATAGCCGCGGCATCGAAGAACGTGAGCTGATGCAGATCGGCTAAGGTGTCGGCAACGTCATCATCGGACGCATCGACGATACGAATTCTGTACATCGGAGTGGCTCATTGCGGCAAAGACCTGAATCGGGCGCGCAGCGACGTCACCGCCGCCGTGAAGGCTCACTTGCCCAGCACGACCTTGACACCGAGCCAGACGGCCCCCATGAGACCCGTGGCAATCTTGTCGCTGAACAGCTTGAAGCCGTGCCCGAGGCGAAGGCTTGCGATCTTGCCTTCGATCAGACGCTTGGACGATTGCGCCAACGTGCGCTGCGCCTCGCGAATGCAGACCGCGAGCGTGCCGCGCTCGGCCTGGCAGGTCTCGACCAGGAGCTCGCCGAAGAAATGCGATTTTCCCGAGCCGCGTCCGCCATAAACACCCTTGTAGCGCGCAGGCTTCAGCAGCGGCTCGAAGATTTTTGCGGTCGGAATTTTCAGGATGGACAATGGCTGCGCTCGCTCGCCTCAGGGCAGGCCAGTGCGCCTGCGCCACATCGCGGACCAGTCTTCGTTGTCCGGGGTGTCGGATTGTCGCTGCGGCACTTGATTGAAGCCAGCAAAGACACCGCCTCCGGAAGGAGACGGCCATTTTCCGTACCGTCCTTCGAAGCCGGATTGTGGCGAAGACGGAAACGAAGCATCAGGCGGAATAGCGGGTACCGGTACGGGATCATTCGAGTTGAACGCGGATCGATCCGACTTTCCGGCAGGCATCCGCCTCAAAATCCGCATATCTTCAGGTCGGGTCGCAGGGATGAGAGCGCGTCTTGAAGATATCGTTGATGCTCCGGAACGTAAACGGGCGGGCTCGGGGCCGGCAGTTCGCGTTGATCCCAATATTCCTGTGGGTTCAGACGCCGCCCGGCGGCATCGATCAATTGATAATGAAGATGATGATCACCACTCTCCACGTATTTCTCGCGCACTCCCATGTTGCCCATCGTACCGACCATCTGCCCAGCGACAACCCGATCGCCGATGCTGACATATTGCCTGTGTGTGTGCAGCAGTTCGTGTGAGACGCCATCGGCGTCCCTGATCGCTATTCGACCTGCAGATCCTTCGCCGGCATTCGTCACGATGCCATCGACTGGAGACCGCAAGGCGGGATGCCTCAGATTGACCCTCTGTTGTCCGTTTGGACCGACGTTATAGTTCGCATCCACGCCACGATGTAGCGATGTGCCGACGTTCCGGATCGCACCATATGGGCTGGAGGTGTGCGGCTGAAAACCATCGGTCGGCGGCAACATTCGACGTAGCGCGTCTTCCCAGGACATACAGATCTCCGCGTGATCGAATTGATTGTGGCTGAACAGGGCTACGTAAGCAGCCACTCGTCCAACCTGTGGTTGGCCACTATTCTTAGTTGATACCCTGGTACAGATCAGCACCAAATTCTCTGGAGGATCGGCTTCGTGAAACGGAATCGGATGAAGCGCATCACCTTAGTGTCGACGCTTGCCGTGCTTTCGTTGCCATGCGTCGGCCTGTCTCTCCACGCGCAAGAAGGCCCCAAGAGCACCGCCGGCAAATGGCGCCCAAAGAACGGCACCTATGCACAGCCCGGCTCCAGCTTCGATGCGAGATGCGGAGAGTATGGCGACGCACAGATCGATTGGAGCTCCAACTTCATCTCGGGTGGCGAAGAGGGCTGCAAGATCACCAAGCTATCGGATACCGCTCCCGGCAGCATCAAGCTCGACGTCGTGTGCCATTCTGCCGAGAGAGGAGAACGTTCCTACAAAGAGGTCTTTCTCCTGAAGAAAATCGACGAGAAGACGATCTTTGTGCGCGAGACCCAAGACGGCAAATTTAGGCGCCCCGGAGGCCCCATGGCCTATTGTCCGGACGAGATGCAACGGACGTATAGCGACTCCAAGAAGAAGAGCTGACGTGGTCATGTCATAGCTCTTGAGCCAAAGCGCCAGCGATCGCTTCGGCGGGTACTCCGTACCTCGCCGCCGCAGCGGCGATCGGAGACGTCATCTTTCTCACCAGAGTTAGATTGTCCTTGCTATATGACGGGGGCTTGGTGGGCATGATGGTCCCTTGATCTCTTGTCAGACGTGCGGCTTAACTCGGATGGGAGGCCCCTACGAAAGGGCCAGGATGAGCCCGGAAATTCCAAGCCAGTCGAGGATAACGCAAGCCAGGACTACCGTGCTCCATAAGCCGAACCGGGTTACGCGCCTGATGCAAGCAAGTATCGTAACGAGGACGAAAACGGGCGGCGAAAAGACAACGACCTGATAGAGAACAATCCATCGGGCAAACTGATGCGGAGGCGGCCAAAGGACCGTTGCTATTCCAGCCACCAACGTCGAAAGAGCGAAGACAATGCCAAACGACAGGACGAGCCCATAAGTCGCTGAAGACGAAGAAAGTATGTTGGAAGCACGCATGCGATAGATGCGACCGTCGAGAAATTATTGATCACTGGGATCGCCTCCACGAGTTGCTCAGTGTCCATGACTGCGCTCCGCGGGCTGATTGTGAGAAGCACAGATGCCATCCGAGCAGGGGTAGATAATGATCCTGCCGGCGCTCCAACCGGCGCTCGGCACATCCACCAGGCCATTGATCACCTCGCGCACGTCGATCGTGCGCTTGTTGCCGCCGTCCTTGGTCGGCGCAATCGGCCTCTCCCCCAGCACCCGTTCCTCGTCTGTCGAATAGTCCGACAACGCATGCAGCTACGATCGCGGTGGCCCCGGTTCTCCCTCGTCGACATTGCCCCCTCCTGAAAAGTCGGACGGCCTCATTGAATCCGAAAGGATTTCAACAATTCAAGGTCGTGGATGTGCAGAATTTCATGAAAGAGCCGTTCTTGCAGCGACCATGCGCTGTGCCCAAGCCGGGCCGGCAAGTAGATCAGGAATTGGCCGAAGGCACCAAACGAAAAACCCGCGCCGGATTGCATCCGCGCGGGCAACACCAACTTCTGTCGATGATGCCATTCTGCCAGTGTTTTGCCCGACGGGTCAACGCTCAATCGAGGCGCGATTGCAGATCGGCATCTTCGCTGTCTCGAGCGTCGTGACGGCATCACCGCCACTCGAGCTCGGCGGATGCACGATGATGCGCTCGATCCGGTGAATCAATTCCAGCATGCCGTCCTGGCCGTTCTCGACCGGCTGTGCGGCCTTGCCCCAGCCGCGATCGAGGATGGCGTTGGCCGCCGAGACGCGTGCCGCTGGCGTCACATCCTCGCTGCGCATGATTCCGACGAGCACTCTGATGGCCGTTCGGGTGTGGCTGCGTGCGAGCGAGCGGATCTCGGTCAAGGCGCGCGCCCGCGACGTCTTCCCGCGCGCGGGCAACCGGACCGGCGTAGGCTCAAGCTCACCTTCGATGATGTCCTCGCTCACGCGAACGTCTCCCACAGCACGATGGCAACTAGGCCCGCGACGGCCAGCGATATCAGATAGGCGGTCATCGTCTCTCCCTATAAAAGAAATGCGCGGCAGATCGCGCGGCAAGGCGCGATCGTTTCGGGCGCGAACCCTATCTCCGATCCCGGAGACCGCAGCGGCGCGGGCAACAAGCCCGGCGCCGCGGGCCGGCACGTTCGCGCGTGCACGGCCAGCAATGGTTCGGACGACGGCGCGCCGATCGGCGCTCTCTCAACGCGTTATCAAGCGAGTGCGTGGCCGCAATGCGCCGCCGCCGTCCGATTGCGACATCGAGACGAAAAAACCCGCGGCGGATTTCGTCCCGCGCGGGTGAACCAAGCTCGTCTCGATGATGACATTATGCCGGTGTTTTGCCCGACGTGTTAAAGCCTCCGCCGAATTGAAAAAGCCCGCCGCGGATTGCTTCCCGCGCGGGCATCAACTCAAACTCGTTTCGATGATGCCATTGTGCCAGTGTTTTGCCCGACGTGTCAATCGAACGAATTCGCGCAAGCCGCGTTGGACAATCAGGAGCGACCGGCCATGACAGTCAAGACCGCCTCACCCGGAACATCGCGGCATCTTCCGAAGTCGGCGTCGCGCATCAACGAGGAACGCCCCACCCAGCATGTGATCGTCGAAGACGCCAACGAGACGGCGGACGATGGCCGCGATCTCGCGCATGGCGAGGGCGGCAGCATCGATCTGCCCACACAACCCGGCGATTTGGCGAAGGACGATTAGCCCGCGGCACAAGCTGCGCGCATCTCGATGATGCCATTGTGCCGGTGTTTTGCCCGACGTGTCAACGCACCGAACAGGCGAGAGCCTCATCTCCCACCTCGATATGTGGTGCGCAAGGGACTTGCTTCAAGCCCCCGGCGATCGCGTAAGACCCCTCGGCCTGAACAACCAGTCGAGGGGTCACGACATGCCTGTATCGCTTCCGACGTCCCGGTCGCACGACCGAACGCGAGCAGAACGCGCAGCAGCCACCGGCCATGAAGTCGTCGTCGGCGGCGCCGGCCCGACCGGCTTGATGCTGGCCGCCGAGCTCGCGCTCGCGCATGTCGACGTCGCCATCGTCGAGCGACGCGCAAGCCAGGACATCGTCGAAACGCGCGCCGGCGGACTGCATGCCCGCACGATCGAGATCCTCGATCAGCGCGGCATCGCTGATCGCTTCCTGCGCGAAGGGCAGATCACCCAGCTCGCCGGTTTCGCCTGGACCAGGCTCGACATCGGCGATCTCCCCACCCGCCATCCTTACGGCCTCGCGCTGCGGCAGAACCACATCGAGCGCCTGCTCGCCGAATGGGCCTCCGAGCTCGCGGTGCCGATCTACCGGAGCCGCGAGGTGACGGGCTTTGCCGAAGACGAGAGCGGCGTCGAGGTCATGCTGTCCGGCGGCGAGCGCCTGCGCGCGCTTTATCTCGTCGGCTGCGACGGCGGCCGCAGCCTGGTGCGCAAGCGCGCCGGCATCGATTTCCCCGGCTCGGAACCTACGCTCAGCAATCTCATGGCCGAGGTCGAGATGCGCGAGGCGCCGGAATTCGGCCTGCGTCACGACGCGCTCGGCTTCCACGGCCTCAGCAAGACCGAAAGCGGGCGCGTGCTGGTCGTGCTGACCGAGACCAATCTCGCGCACACTGGCGAGCCGTCTTTAAACGATCTCAGCGCGGCGCTCAAAGCCGTGTACGGCACCGATTTCGGCGTCAACAATCCCGCCTGGATCTCCCGCTTCACCGATGCGGCGCGGCAGGCCGCCTCCTATCGCAGGGGCCGCGTGCTGCTGGCCGGCGATGCCGCGCACATTCATCATTCCGTCGGCGGCCAGGGCCTCAACCTCGGTGTGCAGGACGCGGTCAATCTCGGCTGGAAGCTGGCGCAGGTGGTCAAGCGCATCTCGCCCGAGAGCCTGCTCGACAGCTATCACAGCGAGCGCCATCCCGTGGCCGCGCGCGTCTTGAAAAACACCATGGCGCAGATCGCCCTGCTCCGCCGCGGCGACGACGGCCGCAAGGCCGCGCGCGAGGTGATCGCCGAGCTGCTCGCCATGGACGAGCCGCGACAGCGCCTTGGCGCGATGATGAGCGGGCTCGACATTGCTTACGATCTCGGCGAAGGCCACGCGCTGCTCGGACGCCGCATGCCTGATCTCGATCTTATGGTCGACGGGCGGCCGCTAAAATTGTTCACGCTGCTGCACGACGCGCGCGGCGTGCTGCTCAATTTCGGCAAGCCGGGCGGCATCGACATCACGCCCTGGGCGGAACGTTTGCAAATCGTCGATGCCGATTACGACGGCCCGTGGCTGCTTCCGGCCATCGGAGCGGTCGCCGCACCGAGCGCCGTGCTGGTGCGGCCCGATGGCCATGTGGCTTGGGTGGGCGACGAGAGCAACTCCGGACTTGCGGAGGCGTTGACGAGGTGGTTCGGGCCGGGGGATGCGTAGAGTACGAACGTCTTATGCGACGTCAAAATAAAGCAAGCCCGCGGCAGATCCGCGGGCTTGTTCCGAATTCTTCGATGATCCGATTCTGACAGTGTTTTGCCCGACGTGTCAAATGACGCCGCTCGTTCCATCCCAAAAGGTCATTCGGACCGAAGTAACGGCCGTATCCAGCGCGAGAACCATTCTTCACCGTCGTTGTGTGGATTGACAGGGCCATCCACTCCGAAGATCGGTGGAGGAATGAGGTAGCTCGGCTCGTCTGCAAGCACGCCGATCGGATTGCTCGGTTGCGGCTGCTGGCCGCCAGCGGCCGGGACGATCCAACTTCCAAACCGCGCGTTAAATTCGGTAGACGGCAGATACGGGACTGGCGCACTGCCAGTCGTGAACACGTTGCCCGCGTTCGTCTCATTCACACGGGCGAGACGCCGGACATCTTCGGGCGCGACTGATCCTGCGGCAGATGCGGGCGCGACCGGGAGATCTTTTGCGGGCATGGAGCCCGCTCGCGTGGTGGCCCACTCCCCGAAGCGATCTGCAGAAGTGCCAGCGGGCGCCTCTGGATCAAACGGGGAAGCTCCGCCCAGCGGCGGGCTAGGAGTCAACGGTGCCAAAACGCCCCTGGTGTTAGCCGCGCTGTCAACGCTGAGTCCATTGTTCGATGTTTTGTGCGCAGGCGCTCCCGTCGACAACACTCCTCCGCCAGGAGTAGCAGCCCCCATCGTCGTGCCGGAACTACCTTCCTGCGCATTGGCGAGGCGCGTACCGGTGAAGATGGTCCCTAGAGCAAGCAGCCAGCCGGGAACTAAGGGAGCAGCTACGGCGGCCGCGACCCCTCCAGTCAGCCAAGGAAGTGCATTGCGCACCACAGGTGTGCCCCCCGCCAACGGATTATCGTAGTAAGGATTCGTGATTCCGGTGATCGGATCGGATTGGAGCACCAGCGGGTCTATTGGTGCCGCCGTTGTCGGAGGCAACTGACCGAGCGTTTGTTCATTTGGACTTGGCGCTGAAAACGGTGGCAGACCGCCGATGAATCGTGGATCACTCCGCGTGAATCCTTCGTTCTTGTTTAGGTCCGACGGAGCGGGTGGAGAGAGGCCTCTCAATCGAGTGTCGATCAGAGAGGGAACGAGTCCCGGCAGATCAGGGATAGGGCCGACACCCGTGAATTGCAGCGAAATTGGGTTGCCTTTCCCAAAGCGTCTTAATATTTCGATCCTCTCGGGCATACTGAGATCACTTGTCGGCGACAAGAGCGGATAAGCCAAGGCCGCATCTCGCAAACCGGCATCGTGCAGTTGATCGACCGTTTCCTGCATCTGCCGGATTTGCTCTGCTTGGTCCGCTGCGTATGTCCCGTGGTTTGAGAACCATTTGCGGTTCTCACCATTTCCTTCCTCAGTCGTTAGTCCCTTTGGAGTATTGGGAAGCAGATGACCATTTGCTACCGCGTACTTGGCAGCGGCTACAAAGCCGTTCACATCAGACGCCATCTCGTCCAACGCACGCTGATCGCCCGCACTAGCAAGGTCGTACTTTGGAGACACCTCGAGATTGTCAAGATAATCGGAAAATCCATTGTGATACGTCCCGAGATGTCCCCCCGTATGCGGGCTCGAACCAAGCTCCGTCGCCAGATTCTGTCTGGACGGCAACGTCACCAAATTTCGAATCCCATCGATATTAAATCGTTTTCCCAAGAGCCGGATAACCGGGTGACCTGCAAATTGCTGTGGCAAAACATGATGATCTTGAAACATGCGACGGCTACTTTCTGACGCAGGCCGGCATTCGAGCTGCTGGTGATCGCAGCCGGCTGGTCTGATCTGAAATGCTTGGTGGATGGCCAGCAGCGAAAGGCCGGCCTCGTTACGCGCGCTAAACTAGATATTCATGCGGCTGCCGAAGCGGCATCGCCGATCGATACGGGCGCCTACAGGGTCGTTGCGTTTAGGTTGGGATAACGGCGGCAGCGCTCCGCATTACTGCAAGGTAACAGGGGCATCCGCCCCTTTGCTGGTGTCGCGCAAATGTCTTGGGCAAGAGAGCGATCTTGAGACGAGCCAAAGAAGGGCAAGTCAGATCGCTACGAATCTCAACGAAACTAGCGATGAAGGTCTTTGTAATTGCCGTAGGCATAGCCGAATCTCATGCCTCTGACACCGGCAGCCTTACAGGCGTCCTTCATTGCCTGATCACAAATAATCCAATGCTCCAAGAAGCGTGGCCGGAAAATATGAGCCGAACCGATTGCCTCTTCTCGGAAGACATAGCGGGAGTTCGTCATATTATCATATCGCCTGTAAGCTGTTCCATCGTCCAGGACTTCGACGATTGACTTTTCTTCGTCGATGACGTCGAGCCGGCGTACGACATCGCAAAGCCAATAAACGGGCGCACCTCCTTTCAGCGACCGCGTTTCGCACCTCAGAAACGCTACCCCCGCTCGATCGACGGCCTCGAGAACGCCCTTCATCCGATCGGATACGAGCCAAAAACCGTGAAACATCTCCCAATCAACTGGCGGCCGACCAAGCGATTTGTCGATCAGCAGCCTTGGCGTTTCGGATAGCGCAGGGAAGCTTCGCTCGCCTCTCGGCGATATGAGCACGCAGCCGACGCCCAAGGCGGCAAGATTCTCCAATTCCCACCCGGGCGCCCGCCAATCCTGAAATTCAGTTTGATACGATAGAGCCTTGGCGCTTTTCTCTTTCGGCTTCCATCAGAGGACGTAGCCATGGATGATCTCTCCGTTCGCACCGCTCATCGTTCTCAGCGTTCTCGCAGCAGAAATTGCTTCTTCGTGACTCACAACGCCTCACAACGCCTGGCGCCAAACAATAAAGCCCGCGGAATCCCGCGGGCTCGATCCTAAACTCTTTCGATGATGCCATTCTGCCAGTGTTTTGCCCGACGTGTCAATTGATGGGCTGGGAGGCACACCAAGGGGAATGCAAATTCAGAGCAGTTTCATTGAAGAGAGTCTGCGACGTCATCCGTACATGAAAACACGGGCACCCCACTGTAGACTTGGGAATTCCGATACTGAACCGCGATCCGCTCGGTTTTGCTTGCACCGATCGTGTCGCCGTCCTTCACCACGTTTCCATGCTCAATCAGATACACGGAAAGTCCTGCCACCTTGTCTATCAGTACGGGCAGGGTCAGCTTGGCGGTCTCAAACTCGATCTCGCGTCCCACGAAGGTGGACAACCCGACAGTGATGGCGCCGATCTTCCGATCCGACTGAAAGGGAAGAATGTCGACCCACAGTGTAAACGGATAGCCGGGAAACGGTGCAAAGGAGCGGCTCGACTCTTCCTGCCAAAGGCCGGGCGGCCGCGCCACCCGGCCGGCCCACACCACGCCGCAACATTCCGGCATGGCGGCGATCAACGCGCCGATCACCGCGGTGGTGACGCGCGCGGCGACGAGAGGCCTCTCGTTTTTTCCCAGCGCCGAGACGACCAGGTGACCGCGATGCCGGGCGGCCACCGCCTTGCCCTCCGGCCAGACCGTGGCAGCGCGCGCCCACAGACCGGCATCGTCCGGTATCGGGGACGGCATCGGCATGACGGCAACAAGCTGGTTGCCGCAGCGAAGGAGCGGCGAGCTTGCTTTGACCTGTCGCTCGCCAGGATCGTTCGGCTCCGTCATCAAGTCCGGATGTCGCGCGCGAAGGATCTTGGCGACGACAGACATGTCGGGCGTGACGGGGCTGTCCAACAGGATAAACGAGAGAAATGACGTACTCATGAACTGCCCCGCGGAACGCCTGAGGAGAAACGTACTGTCTCGCCCAGAGATTGACCCTTCAGTTAGCTAGAACAAAATAAGAACATTGTCAATACACCGTGCGCCAACACCTTCGGCGGCGAGGCCAGCAGCAGCACGACGCAGACGCCGAGTAGCACGATGTCCTTGAACAGAAACTCGCCGGTAGATTCCAAGCCGTCGGGTCGGTCGAGAGGCTCCATGTCACCACGCCGGGGCGCGTGACTCATCGACTGCCCCGCAGAAAATTCCAGGACGAGACCGATGCTTCAGTACTTTGCCCACAGGTCAAACCAAAAGCTACTTAGAGCAAACAGAACATTATCAATCGACGTCCTGCGCTCGCGTCGAGCGAGCGCAGGAGGGATCTCGGTGTCAGGTCAATGCGGGAAGCCGAGGCGAGTGGCCGGACGGCGCAGACATTACACAGCACTCTTCACCCGCGATCGCCATCCGTCTCCTCCTTCCGCGGCACCTCCTGCGTCTTGCGCCCAAGAAACGTATCGGGTGGTGGTTGCTTCAACAGCTCGCGGCATTCGCGCACGATCCGCAGCATGTGTTCAGCCTGCTCGTGCTCGGCAGGCAACGGCCGATAGACCCGCATCTCGGGCTCCCTTCGCTTTGGCAGGCGGGAGCGCGATCGGTCTCTCAGCCACCGGCGCCTACGGACAAAGCCTTGGCCGGTGATGGCTTGCCAACCACCGGACGTCGCTTTGGTTCAACAATGAACCTGGATATCGCGACGCACGCAAAATGAGTAAGTGGCTCAAACGGCTGAACTTGCACCCGAAAATTTAATCTGCGGGACATACCAAATGATACAGACTCTCCGCCGCAAGCAGCGTAGGGTCGATCCATCACCGCAAGGTACTTGGCATTCATCGGTGATGAGAACGCCAGTTGCGCTCCCGCCCAACTCGAACGAGGGAGTAGCGCCATGCTGAAGCGGCGTCGTTTCAAACAGACCACGACCCTGAACGAAAGACTCGCGGACGAAGCCGCCCGCTGCCGCGCGGAAGCGCGCAGGCTGGCGCCGGGGCATCGCCGCGAGATGCTGCTGCGCCAGGCGCGGCAGGACGAGACCGCCATGCAGATCGAGGCCTGGCTGCGCTCGCCCGGCCTGAGGGCGCCGACATGATGCAGCAATATCGCGCTTATCTCGTCGGCGAGAACGGCGTCTTCCGCTCCGCCGAGGCGTTTGAAGCCCCGTCCGATTCCTCCGCCCTGGTGTTTGCGAAGCAGTTCACCCGGCTCGGCAAGGTCGAGGTCTGGCAGCTCGGCCGAAAGGTCGCCGTGCTGGAGTCCGAGCAGTCCCGGCCGCCGCTGGCCGAGCCGTCCCGCCCCATGCTGACGCGTCAATGATCGCGTGAGTGGGATCGCGACGTGAAGCTCTCGATCTCGAAGCAGAAGGTCACCTGCATGACGGGACCGCCGGCGTCGCGAACGTCGATCGCCATCTCCTGCCGGCCGCCGGTGAGCGGCGCAGAGAGCACCGCATCGCGCGCCATGTCGGCAACCGACTTGGCGGCCTCGGCCTGAACCGCGCGCGGGCCGGACAATTCCAGCCCCTCCTCGTCCAGCGCAACTCCCGTGTCGTCTCGAAGGTCGAAGTAGTATCGGGGCGTGGCCGCATCCTTTGCCGTAATAGGTCGAGGCGCGAGCAAAGGTTTCAAACGGACGAACAAATTCCCTCGGGATCAAGGGGGGTTCGGGGAACGCACGCGCTCTGACTGCGCCTGGCCGCTCACCCCTTACTCCTCCGCGAGCTTGCGCTCGATATAGGCGTCCACCGTCTCGGCGAACGAGCGCTGCACGCCCACCGCGGCATCGTGCTGGTCGAGGGCGTCGCGCTGGAGCACGCGCAGGCCGCGCCCGCGGGCGCTTGCCGGCGCCGTATTCAGGAACTCATCGATGGCGCCCTTGGCGAGCGGAATGGCCTTGGGATCGCCCCTGGCGATCAGGAGCCGCAACAGGCTCCGGCATTCGGCCAGGCCGGGCATGGTTCTCTCACCTTTGCTGCGATTTCGGCTTCGGCCGCTTGACCGGCTGGGTATGGGTGCCGAACAGCGCCAGCAGGAACGCGACTTCTTCCTTCGAACCGATCTGGATCATGATTGTCTCTCCTGTTCGCTCAATTCGTCGGAGCCCGGAGCCGAGCAGTTCAGGACAATCGGGTTTCCGGAATGTTTCAGGGTTTCAGGCGTGTTTCGTGAGGTCATCCGCACGGCCCCGCCTGCTTCCATCGCGGCCTTGCGTGGCTGTCCGGTCGCAGCCCGAGAATACAGCGGTTTGCGCCCTCAGAATGAAAGCCCGCGACGGATTGCTCCGCGCGGGCTTTCATCGATCGATTGCCTGAACCGGGCCCGTGCCGGAAGGCGCCGGAGCCCGCGGCGCTCCACAGCGCCTTCCTGCCTCAGCCGGAACGGCCCGAGGCAAAAGAACAGGTCTCGTTCTCTTAGTGCGTGGTGCAGACCTTGACGGTCTTCATTCCAGCCTCGGCTTCCGCCCTGGTCTTGTAGACGGTATCACCACTCACCACCGTCGTTTCCGTGGTCGTCGGCTTCGACTCCGTGATGGTGCACTTCTTGGTCTTGACGTCCTGCACCACGTAGAACGATTGCGCGAACGCCGGAGCCGCAACTGACGTCAGCACGGCAGCGGCAACAATTGCTTTGATGTTCATCGTGTCCTCCTCCAGCGGCCGGGTCATCCAGGCCTGTCTTCTACAAACATCACAAATTACCACTTGTTCCCGGTCATGCAGCCGAACCAACTCCCACGGGCCGCGTTGGTGGGCAACGCAAAACAGGAGGCTCCGATGCTGGACGTGCGGCTTGCGACGACTTCTCTGGCGATGCTGGTTGCACTGGTGGCCGTTGCACAGGCCGAGCCGGTCAGGGATCAGGCTGCGCCCGCCGTTCAGAGCTCCGCCGAAGCTCGCCCCATTCGCGTGGTCCTTCCAGCGCCCTGGGAGCCCGCCAACGGTCAACGCGAAGCTGTGCAGCCTTCGAAGTAGCAGGCGTCGGAACGAATGCCCCTGCGGCCGACGAGCGACCTGCGCAGCTCGCCCAACGCTGCCGCGACAAAAGAGCCGCAGCAAACTCGTTCACAACGAAAGCAACCAATTCGAATCTGACTTGTTGTCGCCGGCACATTCACTTGCTGGAGGACAAAGCATGTCACGTCTAACTCTGCTGGCCGCAACCTTGTTGCTGCTGGGCTCGGCGCCTGCAGGCGCCCAATCGCAGCCGGCGCAAAGCGGGCCGGGAAACAACGCCGTCAACAGCTCCGACCAAAACAACTCCAACGCACCGGTCGCCGGCCGCAACAGCTTCACCGAGGGCCAGGCGAAATCGCGGATCGAGGACGCGGGCTATTCCAACGTCTCCGGCCTGCAGAAGGACAACGAGGGCGTCTGGCGCGGCAAGGCCGACAAGGCCGGCAGCAAGACCGACGTCAGCGTCGACTTCCAGGGCAATGTCAACCCCGCCAAGTAAGGAGATCCAGACATGACGACCACCATTTCTCGCCTGTACGACAACTATGCCGACGCCGAGCGGGCCGTGACGCGGCTGGAGAGCGCCGGCGTGCCGCACTCCGACATCAGCATCGTCGCCAACAATTCGGACAATTGGTACGGCACCTCGCGCGGCAAGGCCGGCGGCAAGGTCGACCGTGACCGCGACGGCGTCGACGACCGCGCCGAAGGCGCCGGAACGGGCGCCGGCATCGGCGCCGGGCTTGGCGGCGCGGCAGGCCTGCTCGCCGGCCTCGGCCTGCTGGCCATCCCCGGCCTCGGCCCGGTGGTCGCGGCAGGATGGCTCGCCTCGACCGCCGTCGGCGCCGCAGCCGGCGCCGCCACCGGCGGCATCGTCGGCGCCCTGACCGAGGCAGGCGTCTCCAGGGAGGATGCATCGCGCTATGCGGAGGGCGTCCGCCGCGGCGGCACGCTGGTGTCCGCGAGGGTGCCCGACCAGGACCGCGCACGCCTCGATGCGCTTCTGCACGAGAACTCCGTGAACCTTGGGGAGCGCAGCGCCGCGTGGCAGAAATCCGGCTGGAGCGACTTCGACGCCGCAAGCCCGCCGCTGTCTCCGGAGGATATCGGCCGCGAGCGCGAGCTGTACGGCGTCGGCACGCGGCGATAGGCCGCCAGGCGCCGCGCCGACAAGGCCACGAGCCAAAGCCCCGACACGACAAAGGCTCCGCGATGCGGGGCCTTTTTTGATGTCGAACGTTGATGTCGGACGTTGATGTCGGACGCCGGTCATCATCGCGACGCCGGCGCCCGCTGATGGTGTCATCTTGCCGGTGTTTTGCCCGACACGTCAAACTTTATCTTAAATGCAGCAAAGCGGATTGGGCGAAGTGAAATCTCTTCGCGTCATGCTGGGACATGTCGCCTGGACGGGGCAAGCCGGGAGATTCGTCGATGTACTACGTCGCTGCTGCGTTGATGGGACTGTCGGGACTGTTCTATTCGGCGAGCCGTCATGAGCTCGGCCAGTTCGGAGCGGACGTGTGCAGGTATGGTGGCACGTTCTGCGACAATCCGGTGGTCCTCTTCACCGGCGCCGCGCTGGCCGCCGCCTGGGGCATGTTCGTCAGTGTGAAGTAGGTCGCGGGCGCAACACCTTCATCCCGGCATCCACGGCCCGCCAGCGTCCGCGAAGCGTCGCGGACGGCGCCGAGGTCGGGACTTGCGGGATGATGCCAATCTACTCCTGTTTTGCCCGACGGATCAAGCGGGCTTAGCATTATCAGAAACGAATTGCCGCCCTGTCGACGGGAACTTATGTTTGCCCATTCGTATTGCCAAGAAGACGCCTGCACCCGTTCGAGGTCCCCTTCATGCGCGACAGCGCCAGCCCGACGAAATCCGCGCCGACGCTGCTGCAAAAATTGGGGCCGGGCCTCGTCACCGGGGCTGCCGACGACGATCCGTCGGGCATCGCCACCTATTCGCAGGCCGGCGCGCAATTCGGCTACGGTCTGCTGTGGACCGTATTCCTGACCACGCCGTTCATGATCGCGATCCAGCTCGTCAGCGCGCAGATCGGCCGCGTCACCGGCAAGGGGCTCGCCGCCAACGTCACGCAGATCGCGCCGCGCTGGGCGGTGCTGGGCCTCGTCGGCATGCTGGTGGCCGCAAACACGTTCAACATCGCCGCCGACATCGCCGCGATGGCCGAGGCGCTTTCGCTCGTCATCGGCGGCCTCAACCACGAACATGCGCTGATCTTCGCGGCGGGCTCCACCCTGCTCCAGGTGTTCCTGCCCTACCGCCGCTATTCGCCCGTCCTGAAATTCCTCACGCTGGCGCTGTTCGCCTATGTCGCGACCGCCTTCACCGTCGAGATTCCCTGGAGCACGGCGCTGCTCGCGGCGGTGTGGCCGAAGGCGAATGTCAGCGGGGATTATTTCATGATGGTGGTCGCCGTGCTCGGCACCACCATCAGCCCTTATCTGTTCTTCTGGCAGGCCTCGCAGGAGGTGGAGGAGATGAACCAGGGCAAGCGCGACAAGCCGCTTCGCGAGCTCAAGAGCGGCGGCAGTCCGGAGCTCGCGCGCATCAGGGCCGACACCATCTCCGGCATGCTGCTGTCCAACGGCATCGCCTTCTTCATCATCCTCACCACGGCGTCGGTCCTGCATGCCAACGGCATCACCAACATCAATTCGGCCACCGAAGCGGCCGAAGCGCTGCGGCCGCTCGCCGGGGATTTCACCTTCGCCCTGTTTGCGATCGGCATCATCGGCACGGGCCTGCTCGCCATCCCGGTGCTGGCGGGGTCGGCCGCTTATGGCGTTGCGGAGATCTTCGGCTGGCGTGCCACGCTGGAGGCCAAGCCGGACGAAGCGGTCGGCTTCTATACCATCATCGCGGCGGCGACCCTGATCGGCTTCGGCCTCGGCTTCACCGGCATCGACTCGATCCACATGCTGGTGTGGAGTGCGGTGCTCAACGGCATCGTCGCCGTCCCCATCATGGCGATGATGATGCTGATCGTCTCGAGCAGCACCATCATGGGCCGCTTCAGGGCCCGCTCCTGGCTGATCGCGCTGGGCTGGCTCGGCACCGCGCTGATGGCGCTGGCCGTGCTCGCCCTGCTCGTCTCCTCGGTGATCGGCTGACGGGACCGCCGAAAGCACCGCCGGGACGCGCTCCCCGGCCGCATCGCTGCGCCCTTCACGGCGGTCCGCGCTTGGCCTAACAATGCGGTCAGGGCCCGGCCTGAGATCGGGTCACAAAAGAGCACCGGCCGGGCGACAGGGAGCGACATGACCAAATCATCAAAAACAACAAGCATCGAGATTCTTGCCTGCGACGCCGGCTGGAGAAACTATCATTTCGTCAAGCTGACGACCGAAGACGGCATCGTCGGCTGGAGCGAATTCGACGAGGGTTTTGGCTCGCCCGGCGTCGGCGCTGCCATCCAGCGCCTGTCGGCCCGTGTCATCGGGCAGAACGTCTTCCAGCACGAGCGTATCTTTGCGGAGCTGTTCGCGGCAACGCGCCCCGCGGCCGGCGGCGTGGTGGCGCAGGCCCTCGGTGCGATCGAGAATGCTCTGCTCGATGCCAAGGCGAAGTCTCTCGGCGTCCCCTGCTACGAGCTGCTCGGCGGAAAGATCCGCGACCGTATTAGGGTCTACTGGTCGCATTGCGCCACTTGGCGCATCAATCACCCATCCTGGTACAAGCCGCCGATCGAAAGTCTCGACGGCGTCAAGGCCATGGGGCGCGAGGTGCGCGAGAGGAAGTTCACCGCGCTCAAGACCAACATCTTTTCCTATGACGACGGCAAGCCGACCGGCTGGCGCCCCGGCTTCGGCTCGCCTTTCGCTCCCGAGATCAACGTCGACCGCAAGATCCTGCGCGACCTGCATATGCATCTGGAAGCGATCCGCGACGGTGCAGGCCCCGACGTCGACATCCTGCTCGATTGCAATTTCAACGCCAAGACCGAAGGCTATCTGAAGATCCTGCGCACCATTGCCGACATCGACATGTTCTGGGTCGAAATCGACAGCTTCAATCCGGAGGCACTCGGCTATATCCGCAGGCAGAGTCCGCATCCGATCTCATCCTGCGAGACACTGCTCTCCTTGCGCGAATTCCTGCCCTATTTCCACGCACAGGCCATGGACGTCGCGATCATCGACACGCCCTGGAACGGCGTCTGGCAATCGATGAAGATCGCGAGCGCTGCGGAAGCTTTCGAGGTCAACGTCGCCCCGCACAATTTCTACGGCCATCTCTGCTCGATGATGAACGCGCATTTCTGCGCCGCGGTGCCGAACCTGCGCATCATGGAGATCGACATCGATCGTCTGTCCTGGGACCGCGAGCTGTTCACGCATGAGCCGGAGCTTCGCGACGGCCATCTGATCGTTCCGGACCGGCCCGGCTGGGGCACCGAGCCGAATGAGGAAGCCTTGCGCGCGCATCCGCCGAAGACGAGCGGCGGGCTCCTCAATTACGGCCGAAGGGGCTGAGGCTATGGCGTCACGGGATTGACGGTCGGGGATGTCTTGGGCCCCGGCCGCGCCGGCTCGATCGGCGACTTCGGTTTGGTCGGGAGCACCACGGCGCCAGCAGCCCGTGCCGCTTCTCCCGTCGTCGCATACATCGCAAGATGGGCCGGCTGGGTCTTGGCGCGGCTCCAGGGTCCGTGGTCGACGATCAGCATAGCCGCAATCGTCACCCCCGCGACGATCAGCGCGATCACGCCGGGATGGCGCAGTGCGGTGGAGATAGACTTTGCGAAACGACCACTTGTCATCGATGGATCCGCTCTTTTCCCTGTCACAGGTTAACTCAATCGCGCCCCACCCGGTTCCCCGCCCCATCAAGCAAGTTCCAGGCCAACGGTGGTCAACTCTGCTGTTGCAGCCGAATCCCAGCTGCCTTCGGCGCACGAACGTCGTTTGCCGTTTCACTCACCCGGAGCGATCGCGTTGCTCGGCGTCGGCCGATCGGCGATCTGCTGGCCGAATAGGCTGCCGATCAGCTCGACTGCAGCACGCGCCGTCCGACCACGTTCATCCAGGAAGGGATTGAGCTCAACGATATCGACCGATCCTACCATGCCGGAATCGTGCAACAGCTCCATGATCAGGTGCGCCTCGCGATAGGTGGCACCACCCGGCACGGTGGTACCGACGCCCGGCGCCACGCAGGGATCGAGGAAATCGACATCGAAGCTGACATGCAGCACGCCATTGCTCGCCTTGACCCGCTCGATGACGCGCCGGATCATGACGGCGACGCCGAACTCGTCGATCTGGCGCATGTCGACGATCCTGATCCGACGCAAGCGCATCAACTCCTTTTCGAGCTTGTCGATCGAACGCGCGCCGAACAGGTCCAGCCTGTCCGGGTCGATCGAAGCGCGCGGATCGTCGCCGAGCAGGCCGTCGAGGCCGGGCTCGCCGCACAAGAAGGCGGCTGACATGCCGTGCATGTTCGCGGTGATCGTCGTCTCCGGCGTGTTGTAATCGGCATGGGCATCGAGCCAGAGCACGAAGAGTTCGCGTCCACATTCCTGCCAATGACGCGCCATCGCATTGACCGACCCCATCGACAGCGTGTGATCGCCGCCGAGGAAGATCGGCAGCGCGCCAGTTGTCGCGATCTCATAGCCTCTGCGGCTCAGGACGCGCGTCCAGCGCTGGATCTCGCGGTAGTGATTGGCATTTTCGGGCGGCCTGTCGGTGAGGTCTCGGACTTCGGCTACGGAAAGATCGCCATAGTCGACCACCTCGAAATCCAAGCTTTCGAGCAATGTCGCAAGGCCGGCAGTGCGCAGTGCCGCAGGGCCCATCAAAGTGCCGCGCTGCGAAGCCCCCATGTCGATGGGAGCACCGAGCAAAGCGATGCGCCGGGCTCGATCCGTCATGGTCCGATCGGTCACGGCCGTCTCCTGACTTCAGCAAGGCCACCCCAGCCTAACAGAGATTCGCACCCGTCGTTTCCCGGGGAGCTCACAGCGACCGACATATCGTCCGGAACAAAATTCCGTGCGCTGAATTGCCCCATCCAAGGCCGGCACCACGGCGCCTGTCGCGGATAGCCAAAGGTCGCTAGACCCGCTGTTCAAAACGAGCGCTCGCGCGGATAGCCAAAGGTGTCGGCCTCCATGTCAGGCCCGGAGGTCACGTCCTTGAGCACGGAGATACCGCAATCCACTTCCCAACCCGGTGTGGCCGAGCGTGCCATCGATACGGCGGCGGACGTCTCCCGCACGATCGGTGAAGTTGCCGGAGGACTGCATGCAGCTGTCGACCGCCTGACCTCAACAATCGAGGAATCGCGAAAGCCTGGCGGAGCTCTCGCGACAGTCGCGGCGATCACACGCGAAGCACCGCTTGCGAGCCTGTTCGTGGCTTTTCTCTTTGGCGTGGCGGTCGCGCGCCGGCGGTAGAAGCGAAGCCGCCCTGTTCAGGCAGCGCTGACAGCGTCGAGCTCAGCCGCCAGGAACTGCTTTTCGAATGCTTCGGCAGGCATTGGACGGCCGAAGAAATATCCCTGCCCTTCCTCGCATCCCATGCTGACCAGGAAGTCGGCAGTTGCGCGGTTCTCGATGCCTTCAGCCACGACCGTGAGACCGAGCTGCTTGCTGAGTCCGATGGTCGAGCCGACGATTGCAGCGTCATCGGAATTCGTGAGGAGACCGAATACGAATGACCGGTCGATCTTGAGCCCGTCGAGCGGAAACTTCTTGAGATAGCTCAGGCTCGCATAGCCGGTGCCGAAATCATCGAACAGGACACGAACGCCGAGCTCCTGAATTCGCTTGAAGATGGCGAGCACGCGGCGTTCATCCTGAAGCAGGATGTCTTCGGTGACTTCCATTTCGAGAAGCGATGGCGTCAGGCCCGTCGCTTCGAGCAGTGCTGCAACGGAATGCGCGAGGTCGCCGGATTGAAGCTGCGAGGGCGAGAGGTTGATCGCGACGCGCACGTTGTTACCGGACAATTCCCAGGCTCGCGCCTGGCGGCAGGCGGTCTCCATCACCCAGTTCGCGATCCGCTCGGACAGGGCCGAAGTGTTGACCACCGGCATGAACTCTCCGGGCGAGACGTAGCCGCGCACCGGATGTCGCCAGCGGATGAGCGCTTCCGCCCCGACCAGACTGCCGTCGATCAGACGAACCTGCGGCTGGTAGAATAGTTCGAACTCGCCGCGGTCCGCGGCAAGCGCCAGCTCGCTCTCCAGCATCAGCCGGTTCTCGAGCTCCTGCCTGATCGCACTTTCGAAGATCACATGGCTGCCGCGCCGCGTCGCCTTCGCGCGGCTCAGCGCCAGATGGCCGTTGCTCAGGAGATCGTCAGCCTCTTGCCCGCCTTCCGGAAAGACGGCAACGCCGACGCTGATCCCGACTCGGTGCTGGCGCGTGCCCGTTGCGAGCGGCGTTTCAAACGCATGCGCGATCCGCTCGGCAAACGCTGCGATCGGCTCGCCGGCTTCCGCGCAATCGATCGCGATGGCGAATTCGTCGCCGCTGAGCCGTGCGACGATCGCCTGACCATCGACTTCGCGCAGGAGACGCTCGGCGACCGCGCGCAGCACGAGGTCGCCGGCGGAATGTCCAAGCATGTCGTTGACCTCTTGGAATCCGTCGAGCCCGAGCACGAGCAGCGCGACGCCGGAAGACCGCCGCTCCGCCGCACCGATCAGCTCGGTGAGGCCCACATGCAGCATGTTCCGGTTGGCAAGTCCCGTCAGCGCGTCGTGTTCTGCCAGGTAGCGAATACGTTCAGCTTCACGTTTGCGGACCGAAATATCGCGCAGGATCGCTCCGTATTGAAAGCCGTCCGTTCCCTGCCAGCCCGAGAAGCTCGCCTCGACCGGGAAGGTTTCCCCGTTCTTGTGCCGGCCCTCGAACTCGACGACGACCGCCCCGCCGGGGACCAAAAGCGCCTGGCGCGCGGCGTCGTGCATGGACGGCCTTGCACCGCCGTCCACCGGCAAAGCGCACAGCGTTTCGAACTTGCGACCGATGATCTCGGCCGGCACGTAGCCGAAGATTGCGCTCGCGCCGGGATTCCAAACCGTGATCCGGTGATCCTCGTCGGTGCAGACGAGCCCGTCCCCGAGCGACATCGCGATGCGATGAAAGCGGCTCTCGGCGATGCGCCCGAGCAGACCACGGAAATCGATTTCGTCCAGCGCAATTGCGGTCAGATAAGCGACGATCGCGATGTGGAACAGCGATGTGTCGATGACGAGGGGCCATCTCGCCTGCACGAGGGCTGCGACCAGTTCGGCAGCCGCACCGGCCGCGATCAGGATTGCGACGCGAATTTCCGGCGCGAAGCGGCGCCACGAATACATCATCAGCAGGCAGATTGCGCCCGGGCCCAGGATCATGCCGATATCGGACGTCCAGCGAAGCATCCGGTTCTGCAGGATCGATTCAGCGGCCAGCGCTTGGAGGATCGGCCCTGAGATGATCTTGCCGTTTGGAACGCTGAACCGGTCACCGAGCTCGAGCGCCGTAGCACCGACGACGATCTTCTTGTCCTTGAGCTTGCCGAGAGCGGCGGTATCGCCGCGCAGCACGTCAATATAGGAGACAGCAGGAATGGAGGCCGCCCGAATACCGAAATCTATCAGGAAGGGGGGCCGTCGATTGGCGTCCTGTCCCGCCAGCACAACCGCCATCGAAGGCATCAAGGCGTCGCCGAGCTTCTCGCTGACCGGATAGCGACGTACGAGTCCGTCGGACTCGACGGCGACATTGACCACGGCAGGCCATGAGTGGTTGCTGAACGGCTTCAGGGGCCGATTGATGTGGCCCGCGCCACCATTCGGCGTCGGCTGCTTGAAGGAAGGCAGGATGGTCGAACCGCCGACGTCGCGAAGTGCCTTGAGGAAGGCCTCGTCCGAAACCGGATCCGAGGGCGTGCTGAAATCGACATCCATCGCGATGTCTCCCGCGCCCGCCGCCTCGAGCTTGCGCAACAGCTCCGCGTGCAACTGGCGCGGCCAGGGCCACACTCCGATCTGCGCGATCGATGGGGCGTCAATCGCCACCACGAGAACATTGCCGCTGGCTTCACGCGATTGCCATTTGAACCGCAGATCGGTGAGCGCGTTGCGAAGCGCCCCGTGCCATCCCGTGGACAGCACGACCGCAAGCGCGATCACGACGAGAATATGCGGCCGATAAGCTTTCACTCCACCCTCCTGCACACCCGCGTCGGCAGATGCGCCCCGTCATCCCCTGGCAAATCGTCTCAGCGTCTGTTGTGGCCGTAGGCATTGCCATGGCCGCTGCTGCCGCTACCGCCGCCATTCCCATTGCCGTTGCCGTTGTTGCCCATGCCATTGCCGGTTGCGGCGCTGTTGTCGTTGCCGTAACCGTTGTTGCCGCTGTTACCGCCATTACCGTTGTTGCCGCTGCCATTGCCGGAATTGCCGTTGCCACCGAGGTTTCCGTTGTTGGCGCGCGAGCTATCGCTGGATGCACCGGCTGTCATTGCGGCGATCGCCGCGTTTGCGCTGGAGGGGCCATTGGCGGCAGCTGCGGCACCGCTGGTTACCGCGCTGTTGGATGCTGCCGAGTTGGTCTTGCCATCGTTCCAGACCGTCGGGCTGCCGGTGCTGGCATTCGCGTTGCGAACCTGTCCTGCCGCAGCGCCGTGGGCGAGGCCGCGCGTGACCTTATGGACGTTCAGCTTGACTTCGCCGAGCGAGTTCGAAATGCGCACGACGCCGGCCTTGGAGGCATGCGCTCCAGCCGCCTGATGCGATGGCTTCGGTGCGCCGGCCGTCTTGGCCCCCTTGTCGATAGGGCCGAGCGCATGGATTGCTTGGCCATTCGCCGCGTTGCGCGGCGCCGACAGGCCCGATTTCGGCACGGGAACACGCTCAATCGTCGGGGCGCGAGGCTTGCCGTGCTCGATCGGACTGAACGTCCCGGCACCGCTGAGGCTGAGACCGGGCTTGCCGTGGTCAAAGACCGTGGCCGCTTGCCCCGGCATGAGCTGGGCAATCTGGCCCGTCTTGAAATCGGAGACTTCGACCTGGCCGCGGAGCACGCCGACCTTGGTGCTGCCCGCACCCACCGTAACGCTGAACTGCGTTCCCTTGACCACGGCGGCGAGATACGGCGTCTCGACCTCGAAATGCTTGACGTTACGCTTCTCGACCTCGAGCAGGATCGAACCCGCCTGCTGGATGATGGTGGTCGCGAGCCCTTCCTTCTTCTCGGCCGGCAAGCCCACCACAGAATTGGGAGAGATCAGAATCGTTTCCTCGCCGCGGACAAGCAGGACACGTCCGTTGCGCCCGGTGCGAACGATATCGCCTGGCTTCAGCATCCCTTCCTGGCTCAGCGACACCGGCTGCGCGCCGCTCGTTGCAAGCCAGACCTCGCCAGAGGACTTGCTGACGGACCAGACGCCGTCATCCGCGGCGAATGCACCGGGAGGCTGTGCCAGGGCCAGGGCCACCACGAAGGCGCACCGCATTCCAACTTTGCCAAACATGACGATCCTCAGTCCGCGTTACAGCCGGAGCTTGAGGCCTATCCGAAATCACTCAAGAGA
This sequence comes from Bradyrhizobium sp. RP6, assembly GCF_003837805.1. GTDB lineage: Bacteria > Pseudomonadota > Alphaproteobacteria > Rhizobiales > Xanthobacteraceae > Bradyrhizobium. The sequence goes on from NZ_RQIT01000014.1 coordinate 28,084, forward strand.
GGATTAGCAGGAAGAGGCCAGTGGTGCGGCCTCATTAACCAATCATTGACCATAAAAACCTAAGAAAAATCATGCGCCTAACGAAGCCTTACCGCCACATGGCAATCCCTCCGTCAGACTACGGAGACGGGTTTGCTGCGCGTAGCGGGAAGCGGCATCTCCTTACCGCGTTGGCGTTGTTGGCACCTATTTTTACGGGAGTTCCGCAGGCACTCGCACAGCAGGCGAACCAGCCGGGCTTCGATCCGCGTCAGCCCGAGAAATACTTTGAAAACCAAACCGAACGGGAATCGCAGAGCCGGCCTCCGATCAAGCTGCCCAAAATCGACCGGCCAAGCACCGGTGGCGATGCCAAGCTGCAGTTCGTGCTGCGCGGGATCAGCGTCATCGGCGCTCACGCTGTCTCCCGCGAGCGCATCGCCGCGGTCTATCAGCCTTATCTCGCCAAGAAGGTCTCGCAGGCGGATCTCGCCGCGATCTCCGGCGCGATCAGCGACCTCTACCGCGAAGCTGGCTTCCACTTAAGCCGCGCCATCGTGCCGCCGCAGGATATTGTCGACGGCCGGGTCCGCATCCAGGTCATCGAAGGCGCCATCGTGCAGGCCGAGCTGAAAGGCGATGGCGTCGAGCAGTTCGGCGTAAGGCCGATGCTCGGGCCGGTTCTGGCCGAACAACCGTCGCGGCTGGCAACGCTCGAACGCCAGCTCTTCCTGATCAACGGCAGGCCGGGCGTCCGGATCACCGACACTGCGCTGGAGGAGATCGGCGGTACGACCGGCCGCTTCCGCCTGATCGTCTATTTGAAGACCTGGCACATCTTCTCCTCATTCGCTCTCGATAATCTCGGATCGTCGTCGGTCGGCCCCTGGCAAACCTACGCGACCGGCGCATTCAACTCCTACCTCGCGCCCGGCGACGCGCTAGCTGTCAACCTGTCGACCATTGCGAACGACCTCCGCGAACTCGGGTTCGCACGCCTGTCCTATGACGCGCCCGTCGGCGTCGACGGTGTGCGCCTCGGCGCTTCCGTCCTGTACAGCGCAGTCCGGCCCGGCGACGCACGCCGTCTCGACAGCGACATTACCACGACCGAAGCTTTCGAGGTGCGGGCAAGCACCGTGCCCTTCCTGTCGCAATCCTCGGGGCTGACGCTCACCGTGGCTGGAAGCTTCAGCAACGTATCCGAGCACGACATTTACGGCCCCTGGTACAACGACCACATCAGAACCGCGAGCCTGACCGCCGACTACCGGCTCCAAGATCGCTTCGGCGGCACCAATCTTGTGACGCTGAACTACCGCCAAGGCCTCGACGTCTTTGGCGCATCGCATTTCGGCGACGATCTGATATCGCGCAATGGCGCCTCATCGAATTTCTCGGTGCTGAACCTCTGGTTCACACGCTACCAGACACTCAACAGCGCCTGGTCGCTCAAGCTCTCAGCTGCGAGCCAGACGGCATCACGGCCGTTGTTCACCTCGCAGCAGTTTTATCTTGGCGGCGCGGCCTTCGGCCGGGGCTATGGCTGCGCCGAGATCAGCGGCGATAACGCCCTTGCCGGCTCGCTCGAACTGCGCTTCGATCAGAAGCTCAACTTCCGCTATTGGACCGGCTATCAGCTCTACGTCTTCGGCGACGCCGGCGCAGTCTGGAACGACGGTTATCGTCTGAGCGACGGCCTGTCGCTGACATCGACCGGGGCCGGTGTGCGGTTCTTCTTGCCGTACGATCTCCAGGCGGATCTCGGCGTGGCTGTCCCCTTGAGCTACAGGGCGCCGGACAACGAGCGCCGCAGCCCACGCTTCCTCTTCACACTGTCGAGCGCGTTCCGGGTCTGCCCCGAGCGCGGCAGGCCCCGCTGTCTCTAGCGGCGCCCTCCTTCGGTCGACCGACCCGGCGTGCGGCGCTTTTGCGGCCTCGCTCACAAACTTGCCTAAATTTAACCCGGTAACCTGCTCACGATCACTCGACCGGGAGTTCCCGATCACCATGTTCAGTCAAAGGTGATTTGAGACAGAACCATGAGGAAGGTGTTTGCAATTCTGGGTTTGCTTTGTGTCCTTGGTGTCGGGCAGTATTTCGTCGTCAGCCAGTTCGCAATCCGCCATGAGACCTTGTCCCTATTCGACGCCTCGCGCCAGCGGCCGATCTCGGTCGAGCTTGCCGTGCGGCGCGACTACGAGAACAAGGCCAATCTCGGCCTATGGAAGCTCCCGCTCGCCATCATCAGTAACGGCAATACCGTCAAGGCCACCGAATATTCCTTCCTTGCCAACGTCCTCGCCGCGCGAGGCTATCTGGTCGCCAGCATCCAGCAGGACTTGCCGAGCGATCCGCCGCTGATGACCCATGTCGGCCAGCCATATGTCGGCCGGCGTGACGTCTACATCCGCTGCGAAGCCAACATTCTCTTCGTGCTGGGCGAATTGAAGAGGCGGCAGGAGAACGTCGAATACGACCACATCACCCTCGTCGGCCACTCCAACGGCGGCGATGTCTCCATGTATGTCGCCCATCAGCACCCGGAGCTGGTGTCGAAGGTGATCACGCTCGACAATCTACGGGTGCCTTTCGTACTCAGCGACCGCATGAAGATCCTGTCGTTCCGCTCGAAGGACCCGCATTTCGTGACAGATCCCGGCGTGCTGCCGACGCCGGAAGAGGCCAAGGCGCGCGGCATCGATATCATCAACACCGGCGCGCAGCACACGGAGATGAGCGATCGCGGTCCGAGCTCGGTCAAGGAGAGGATCCAGGAGACACTCGACCGCTTCCTGCGTGACAGCGCCAGCAGCGCGCTTGCGCCGGCAGATACGAGGAGCCCAATGATCATGAACCCAGGCGACTACTAGCCGGGAACGCTTTGCGGCAGATCAAGGCGGCTCCAGAGCGGCACGATAGAAGAGCGATATGGCCTCGGAGAGACACGTGTCGCACTATACCGGAAGTCTTGACACCAAAAGCCTTGATACGAAAAGCCTTGGCCTGCCCGCGGCAAGAATGCCGACATTCATACGGCGTTTCTATCGTTCGGCCCGCAAGCTGCTGCGGTCGATCATCGCCCGCATTGACCTCTCGCAATTTCCAGGATCATGCTGCGGATGAGCGCAGCGGCCGCGTGCGAACGCAGAAAGATTACCCTATGCCCCGGCATGTGAGACGGATTTGCCTGCTGCTTGGCGTAATCTCTGGCGTCGGCACGTCGCCTGCCCTCGCCGCTGACGCCGATCATGGTGCCGATCTCGCCAAGCGCTGGTGCGCGAGCTGCCATGTCGTGGCGAACGGGCAGACCCAGGCGAGCGCCGACGTCCCTTCCTTTGCATCCGTTGCGCGCAGGCCGGACTTCAGTCCAGAAAGGCTCGCCTTCTTCCTGCTCGATCCGCACCCGAAGATGCCGAATTTTCCCTTGAGCCGGAGCGAAGCCGGCGATATTGCGGCCTATATCTCGTCGCTGCGTTAGCAGTCGCCGGACGATCACGACCTGCCGCAAACGCAAATCCCTGCCGGAGGCCGGCAGGGATCAGCAGAAAAGATGACGGACGGCGAATGAGCTCATTCGGTGGCCCATCATGGACCTGCGCCGTTATCGAAGCGCGGATGTCCACGCCACACAAGATCAATTTATGGGCACCCTGTACACACGCCGGGAATCAGGACTTGTCCTTGCCTTGTTGCATGAAACTGCCGGTCATCTGACGCATGTGATCCCCGGCGCTGGTGAACTGACTGCGCAGGAAATCCGACTGGATTCGCATCGCTTCCTGGATGTCGGTAGCATGCACCAGCTTGCGCGCATGCTCGAACGCCGACTTCATGTTCTGCTCAGTGAAAGCCAGCGCCTGCTTCGACACCTCCGTCCCCGCGCCCGGAACGGACGACATCGATTTGGTGGCAGCGTCAAAAAACATGCCGAATGCCTTTTCCGCCTGATCAATCGTCTTCTCCGCCAGGTCGCGCAGTTCGGCGGGAACTTCGAGCTTCGGTTCAATCATGGTCGCACTCCTCCCTTTTTCTCAACTGGATACCACACTTACCGGACCGCCTTCCAGCGGCCAGCCTTGGTGGAACGACGCCAGCGGGCCCGGCGCTGGCAGAAAAAGGAACGAGACGGCATAGGCCGGCGCGTGGCCGGACCTTAGGACAAGGGGTGATCGGGAAGAGCTTCTTCGGCGGCGAGATCTTCGACCAGCTTGATCACTTCGAAACGCTGTCGAGGCGCGAGCTTCAGGAACGCGCGGAGCAGGCGCAGACTTTCGACGGTCCTGCTTGCAGGCACACCGAGCTTGAGATGAAGCTCAGCCGCGAAATCGAGGTTTTTCATCTCGCACCTATGACAAGCACCGGCCTTCAGGATCTGCTCAAGAACCGAACGCCGCAACAGAATCTATCGCGACGAACCTCGGCCGGGGCCGCCGGGTTCACACACCGAACTGCATCCGAATAACGGTCTCAACCGTTTGGTGCAACCATGCCAAAGAACAACCCATCCGGCAAGCCCAGCCGGCGGCGAAGCGACGCTTTGTCTGCATCGCACCACGGCGATTCCGGATAACAGGAATATCGACCGCCGTCACCCACCTGCGTCAAGAAGTTGCATCAATCACGCATACAGCCGTGATCGTTGTCAATCCGCGCAACCGTTTCGCCTTGTTTCCGGCGTGAATGCACATCGCGCGCGGGTTGGCGATGCTTCAGCATGCACACGTAATTGTTGAGCCCGACTTCGGTGGTTGTATCGCCGGGATGAAAGGTCGATCTTGCAGCCGGCCCTGACCTTGGCGCGGGTGTTCGCACCGGAACCATCCGTCCGGATATGACCCCGCCCTGAACCGCTGTCCGCGAGCGAGCGATCAAGCCGTTGCGGCACGGCCACGCAGATACGGGCGCCATGGCTGATAACTCTTCGATCTGGGCGCGCGTCAGGACCAAAGGATAACGGCATGCTTTCTCGCTGCGATCTCATCGAAGGCGCCGCGATCGCGCTTCTCACCCTCTCGATACAAGGCGCATGGGCGCAGGAGACCAGGATGAACCTGTTCAAGATCGTCACCATCAAGGACGAAATCGTCGTCGGATTGTCGGCGGAGGAGCTTCAGGCGCTCGGCGGCAATGATGCGAGCGCCGTTGCACACGCGCTGGCACAGAAGGGCGGCCTCACTGTCTGGCAATACAACGTGCATCGTGGCCCGAACGGCGAATTGCAGCAGGCGCCGACCGCCAAGATCGGGATTTTGGCCAACGCCTCGCTCCGCGTCGAGCCCTACACGACGCCTTATCGAATTGTACCTCCTCCGTAGCGGCAGGCAGGCACGCCTGGGGCCGGTGCCGCAGGCGTGCGCAGTCATCTGCGCCGGTACGCACACTCGGCCCCGGTCGCAAAGCCGTAGACCAGCGCCAGCCGATCCAGGCATTCGCGAAAGCGTCGCCCGAAATAATCGTTCCAGCGCTGCGTACGGACAGCCCGACGCTGCCCAATCTGATCCATCGTAAGACCCAGCACCAGCACGTCGTGCACCAGGGCGGCGCCGTCGGTGCCTAACTCGCGCTCGACCCGGTTCAGGCGCAGCACCGCCTGTCGCTGGCTCTCCGTGACCGGCTCGCGTGTGCCGGTACCATCGACATATTCGCGTGTCGTATCGACCGCCTGGGGCCCCCGCTCCGCCTGCTCCCAATCGTGCTGGAAGGCGCGCCCGCCGCGATATTGCGCCTCGTCGATCTGGTGGTGTGCGTGCAACCGGCCGAGCGGATCGTTTCGGATTGAGCGGATGGCCAGGATCTTCTCGCCTGAATCGAGCGCGAGCGGATTGTCGACCTCCACCTCCGCCACCTCGGCATTGAACGGCACCTCCCGCGACCGCCGGTCGTAGATCTGCGCCAATTTGTAGGCCTTGTTACGTCGGGCACGAGCCACTCGGATACTCCTTGCAAGACTGACGATTGAACGGACGGCTGTCGCTTTAAGCGACCGAGACCAGCCTCAGCATGACGGGGCCTGCGGCACGGGCGGACGCCGCCTCGGGGCGGCGCGTCAGCCGGGCATGTGGCGCGCAATAGCTGGAGCCCGGCTGGCAGGGGTGGCCGCAGAAGGTGATTTCCTCCCCGTCCTTGTCGCCACCATAGGGATAGCGGCAGTCGGCCGGCTCGAGTTCGACCAGTTGGATGAGGCGCGGCTGGACGCCGACGCAGCGCAACTTGACCCGCGCCGCAGGCTTCATTGCCGACTTCGGCGGCAGGCTCAGGTTCGGCAACGCCGACCGGCGCGGTGAAATGAGACAAGCCTCGCCTGGCAAAGATGGCGCGATCGACGGGCTCGTCATCCATTCCGGCACGACGAGCCCGAGCCGCCTGGCGCGGCCGACAATCGCGCTGCGCGTGTAAGCCGTTCCAAACCTTGCGTTAATCTGTCTTCCGATCTCCGCATAAGACATGCCCTTGAGAAAATAGTCGCGAAGCGCGTCGGAGTGCTCCGACGGCCAATGGCCCGGTTCCATGATGCTGTCCTGTGATGCCCCTCCGATCACGCGACCGGCAGGCGGAACACACATTCCGTTATTCCGAAGCGAGTGTCAAGCGATAATTCTGATATTCATAATTGCATCAATTCCGAATTTCGGATTACAAGAGGCGAGACGGTGCACAATCGAGGGAATCACCATGCTGGACGTTGCAATGATCGAACGGGGCCTGGAGAAGACGGGCAAGAGCAAGGGCGGCCTGGCGGCAGCCATGGGCGTGCGCCCCGGCGCGGTCTCTGAGATCCTCGGCGGCGAGCGTCTGGTAAAGGCATCGGAAATCATTCCGATCATGGAGTATCTCGAGCTCAACCTCGCGCCGATCATGGGGCGCGTCGGAGCCGGCGCGGTGATCGAGCCGGACTACGAACAGGTTCCCCCGGAAGGTCTCGGCGACATCACGTTGCCCTTCCCGATCATGGAAGAGACGGTTGCATTCGAGATCGTGGGCGATTCGATGCTGCCCAAATACGAGAGCGGCGACGTGATCGTGGTCTACAAGGACCAGCGCCATCCGCTGTCGAGCTTCTACGGTGAGGAGGCGGTGGTCCGCCTCAAGACCGGTGAGCGCTACCTGAAGACCATCGAGCGGGGAAAATCCCCCTCCGTCGTCAATCTCACGAGCTTCAATGCCAAGCCGATCGTCGGCGTCAAGCTCGACTGGGTGGGAGAGATCTGTCTGTCCATGCCGAAGGGGCAACTGGAGCGGCTGCGTGCGAAATCGGCGCGGCCTCGCAAGAAAGGCAAATAAGAGACCGCGCAGCCAGCAACTTCTTATTTTCAGAAATTACGGTTGACAAAATTTCGTTTTTCGGAAATACTCTGCCGCGTTCGCGACCACAGGGGGCGCGGCAGGATCGTTTTCATGCAATACTTCGTCGTGATGATCGATTATGGGCGGCGGGGCCGTGAGGCGGTCGTCGACCCCGAAATCACGAGGCGAGAGGTCATCTCCCGCATCGCCTCGGGCGAATACCGGAACATCTCGTTCATACACGAGATCGCCGAGAATATGGTCGAGGACGTGACCGAGGCCATCCTGACCGAGGCCGCCCTGCCCCAGATTCCACCCGAGGATATCGACCTCCAAGCAATCCGCGTTGATCACACCCGCGATCTGCGCAAGCACGAGCGGACGTGACGCCGAGTAGCTTGCGTCACGGTCCGTCCGAGCATTGGAGCTAGACCAGAAGAACGGTCGATCCAGTGGTCTTGCGCGCAGCAAGATCGGTATGCGCCCTGGCGGCGTCCTTCAGCGGATAGGTCTGGTGCACCTCGATCTTGACCGCGCCGGACTTGACGACGTCGAACAGTTCGCTCGCCATCGCGACCAGATTTTCGCGCTTGGCGGCGTAGGTGAACAGCGTCGGACGCGTGACGTAGAGTGACCCCTTCTGGGCCAGCAGGCCGAGATTGAGCGGCTCAACAGCACCCGAAGACTGGCCGAACAAAGCCGCGACACCGAGCGGGGCGAGGCAATCTAGCGATTTGAGGAACGTGTCCTTGCCGACGGAGTCGTAAACCACCGGCACCTTCTTGCCGCCGGTGATTTCGTCAACCCGCTTCACGAAATCTTCCCGTGTATAGATGATCACATGGTCGCAGCCATGCGCCTTGGCAAGCTTCGCCTTCTCATCGTTGCTGACCGTGCCGATCACGGTCGCGCCGAGATGCTTGGCCCACTGGCTCAAGATCAGGCCGACGCCGCCGGCCGCAGCGTGAAGCAGGATTGTATCGCCGGCCTTCACCCGATAGGTCTGCCTGATCAGATATTGTGTGGTGAGCCCTTTGAGCATCATCGCCGCCGCGGTCTTGTCGTCGACGCCGTCGGGCAATTTCAACAGCCGGTCGGCGGGGATCAGCCGCGCCTCCGAATAGGCCCCGAGCGGCGAGGCGCCATAGGCGACGCGATCGCCCGGCTTCAGATCGGTGACACCGGGCCCGACCTCCTCGACGACACCGGCCGCCTCGCTGCCAAGCCCGCTCGGCAATTGCGCCGGATAGAGACCCGAACGGTTGTAGATGTCGACGAAATTAAGCCCGACAGCTGTGTGGCGGATGCGCGCTTCGCCCGGTCCAGGCTCGCCGACACTGACCTCCTCCCAGACCAGGACTTCCGGACCGCCGGTCTTGTGAAAGCGAATGGCATGCGTCATCGGCGTTGCTCCCTTATCGTTGCAGTGAAATCCAGTGAACCCAACCGGCCTACGAAATAGGCATCTGGTCCGCCCGCTACAGTACATATCCGTAACAGGAATGTCACAGCGAACCACAAACGCGCACCGTTCCGCCTCTGTTCGAAAGAGTTGATGAGGGCTCGGGGGTAACCGGCAGTTAGCTTCCGCGCGGGGGTTGGTGGTCGCCTGCGAAGGAGAGCCGCGATGCCAGCTTACGTTCAGCATCATCAGGACGTCGAGATCGCGCCTGTGAATTGCCCCACCTGCATGGGATTCTTGCCGATGTATGTGCGCGAGGTCGAGCCGCATTGGAGCCTTGCCAAAATCGACTTCGTCTATGAATGCGCCGATTGCGGCGCCGAGGTCAGACAGACGATCCGCAAGCCGGAGCTGCTGCGGCACTGATCGCGCGAACGGCGAACCGCTTAACTATTTGCGCTAAGCGGAAAAACGCCCTTCACGCGGGTCTGATGTCTCCCAAACGAGGCTTGTTCTTTGCCGGGAACGCAGGCAGAACAAGCCTCGACCAAGACCTTTGGGAGCGCCCATTCGTGGCTGATCAGAAGGCTTCGACATTGATCGAGGCAGTGGAGAGCGGCCTCGCCGCGCAAGGTTATATCGCGAGCCGGCAGATCGCGACCGCCGTCTATTTGTCGCAGCAGATCGAGAAGCCGATCCTGGTCGAGGGCCCCGCGGGCGTCGGCAAGACCGAACTCGCCAAAGCGATCGCGGCTTGGCGCGGCATGAAGATGATCCGCCTGCAATGCTACGAGGGCCTCGACGAGGCCAAGGCGCTTTACGAGTGGAAATACGCCAAGCAGCTTCTCTACACGCAGATCCTCAAGGACAAGCTCGGCGAGGTTCTCGGGGGCGCGCAGACGCTGCACGCCGCGCTCGACCAGCTCCATGATTTCGGCGACGTGTTCTTCTCCAAGGAGTTCGTCGAGCCGCGTCCCCTGCTCCAGGCGCTGGAGCAGCCTGGCGGCTGCGTGCTCTTGATCGACGAGATCGACAAGTCGGATGCGGAATTCGAATCGCTGCTGCTGGAGATTCTGTCCGATTTCCAGGTCACGATCCCCGAGCTCGGAACTGTCTCGGCCATCACCCCGCCGACCGTGATCCTCACCTCCAACAGCGAACGCGATCTCGGCGACGCCCTGAAACGGCGCTGCTTGCATCTGCATATCGGCTTCCCCGAGCAGCGACTCGAGGAACGCATCGTCGAAAGCCGCGTGCCCGGCATTTCCCAGACGCTGCGCCGGCAGATGGTCGGCTTCATCCACGAGATCCGCTCGCTGGATCTGAAGAAGCTTCCGTCGGTCAGCGAAACCATCGACTGGGCGCGCGTGCTGGTGCTGCTCCAGGCTTCCGAGCTCGACACCGATATCGTCAAGGACACGCTCAACGTGCTCCTGAAATACGAGGCCGACATCGAGGCAGCAGCGCCGCAAGTGACGACCTTCATTGCCAAGGCGGCACGGTCCAACGTCTTCGGTTGAGGCCGATGCGCGAGAACCTCCATCGTTTCTTTCGAGCGGCGCGGGGCGCCGGCGTTCACGTCTCGCCCGCCGAAAGCATCGATGCGATGCGGGCGGTGGCGCAGGTCGGCATGTCCGACCGTGCCGTCCTGCGCGACGCGCTGCTTCTGACGCTCGCCAAGTCGCAGGACGAGAAGCTCGCGCTCGGCGACTGCTTTGATCTCTTCTTCAGTCAGCCGGAGCCGCGGCAGGACCAGCCCGAGGCCGACAACAACGACGCGCCGCAGGACGCAGATCAGCCGCCCTTCTCCGGCGCTCCCGGCGATGCCGGCAAAGGTCGGCCTCCCGAAGGTTTAGGCCCGCTCGCACAGATGCTGCTGTCGCAGGATCGCAACGCGATCGCTGCCGCGATTGCCGGTGCCTCCGGCGCGGCCTCCCTGTCCGACATCCGCTACTCCACCCAGCGCGGCATATTCTCCAGCCGCATCCTCGAGGCCATGGGCCTCCAGCGCCTTCGCGACGATCTCGACGGGCTGACCGCAACCAACCCTGCACTGGCCGAGCGCCTACGTGCCGCGCTCGACGCCTTGCGCGAGACCGTGCGCGATACGGTCTCTCAGGGGCTTGCACTCTATGCCCGCGAGGAGGCCGAAAATCTCCGCAACGAAATCCTGCGCAACGCGCCGTTGGCCCGCATCGAGCGACGCCATATCGCCGAGATGCGCGCCCTCATCCGCCAGATCGCGCGCCGGCTGCGCGAGCGTTACTCGAAGCCGCGTAAGCGCCAGCGCCGGGGCCATCTCGACGTGCGTCGCACGCTCCGTCGCAATGCGGCCTGGGGCGGCGTGCCCTTCCTCACGGCATGGAAGCGCAAGCATCGCGACCGGCCGAAGATCGTAGCGCTGTGCGACGTCTCGGGCTCCGTTGCGCAAGTTTCGGACTTCTTCCTGCTGCTGATCCACTCGCTGCACGAGGTGGTCGACGATGTCCGGTCCTTCGCTTTCTCCTCGCATCTGATCGAGGTCAGCGACATCCTGGAATCCAAGTCGCCGGAGGAGGCGATGTCCGAGATCATGTCCAAGGTCGGCTTCGGCTCGTCGGACTACGGCTCCTCGCTGGTCGATTTCGAGAAGGAGTTCATGAGCACGCTGACCCCGCAGACCACGGTGATCGTGCTCGGCGATGCCCGCAGCAACAATCTCGACCCGCGCGCCGACATCTTGCGCCGGATCTCCGACCGCTCGAAGCGGCTGGTCTGGCTCAATCCCGAGGGGCGGCTCGCCTGGGGCTTTGGCGACTCCGAGATGCCGCGCTACGCGACCTTTTGCAGCGTCGTGCGCCAATGCGCCACCGCGCAACAGCTCGAGCGCGCCGTGTCCGACATCGTGGCCACTTATCAATAAGCAATATTAGCCGCCGGCGTCAGGCGGCGTTCCGCTCGGCCTGCGCGGGATTGCACTCCCGAAAGTAATACGCGATTTCGTCGAGCGCGCGCTGCTCCCATTCCTCGGCCTGCGCGAGCCAGAATACCCGGCGTTCCGAATCGAACGTCGCACGTTCGCGGCATAGAAATTCCTGATTGCGAATTTCAACCAGCCTCTTCATGCACTCACACTCCTGTCGTGTGAAGCCATTCCCCGCTAATTAGCTTAGCAGAGCCCGGAGCAACTCGTCTCATCATTTCTTGCGCATATCGCGACGCAGAATGGGACAGCAACGCTTCCCGTGCACTGCGGTAATTCGCATTGCAACATCAAGTGCAGATCATCAATTAGTGATCGAAGATCGAGACGATATTTTTGCGCAAACGACCTTAACGCCTGTCGCGCAACGAAGTGCGAAAATTTGTGAAGAGACGTTCTAAACATCTCACCGAATTCCGGACTCATTGTCGTCGCATGGTCTTCATGGAGCGCCGATAACACGGCGCGTGAACGTTACGATTGCCGAGGCAACATGAACGACGATTTCGAGTTGGATCTTTCGCCGGATCAATGGGCAGCTCTGCGCTCACTTCGCAATCCGCGGTCGAACGGCCGTCTCAAGGCCGATCTCCTCGAAAGCCTCGTCGCACTCGGCCTCGTCGTCATCAATGACGGCGTGCCTACCATGACGCAGACCGGACGCAAGGTGCTGGTGCGGGGATCGTGCCGGCTGCTGGATCTCGTAGCGTGAGCGATACGTCACCGACTGGATTCTTCGTCAATCCACCGGAGGAGTGGCCTTCCATACGCCCTCCTCCAGACGGACAGGAAGCGCGGAAACCAGGAATGGGCCACGGCGCCCTTGTACGCCCAGGTACGATACTTCAGCCCCTGTTCTGAGATCAGCTCCTGATAGCCACCGTGAATCTCGGTCGCCGTCCGAATGTCCTTCAATATTCCTTGGGACCAGGCCCGATAGGTATCGCCGCCAACGAATTCATCATAGTCCAGCATGCGATCCGCGAACTCGACGTTGAAGGTCGGCCAGCAGGAACGCCCCTGATAGGCAGGTGCCGCGATCTTGTGGATCATCTTGTTCCTGGGATTCTCGGGTGAGACCAGGAAATGAAACGTGCCGGGAATGCGAAACCGCGGCTCCGCAATAATCAGATCGGTCGTGGCCGCGAACAGAGCCCGCTCGCTCGCATCGCTCATGTCCCAGAATCCACGATGCACGCTGACGAAATCCAGCGCGACCGATGAGGCAGGCGAGCTCGCCGGGCCTTCCAGGGAATGCCTGATATAGCCGTCCTTGCCGAACAGGCGGAGCAGGTCCGTCTTGTACTGCGCAAGATCACGCCCGAGCAGCCGCTTCAGCTCGTTCTCGGCGACGATCCCGAGCTGCATGCCCCACACAAACGTCGTGTAGACGCAGGCATTGGTGACAAAACGCCGGCGCTCGGCGCGGGTATCCGTCGCCGCGGAGCGTGGACCGCTGGCGTCGCAGAGCAAATATCTGGTGCCGTCAGCGTCAAACGACTCGAGCTCGCTCGCGAGCTGGAGGATCGCCCGCTTCAGGTCACCGCCATACTCGGCCAGCAACAGGCGGCCTGCATGTACGCATTGTGACATCGCCAGATGCGAGGCGGCCCTGTCTTCGGCAGAGATCATCTGCTGGAGACCGGCGAGAATGCCCAGCAGCGTGTCCGACGGGCGCGAGAAATAGTTCACGCCGAGATACCGACCGCGTCCGGCCGGGACAATGACAATGGTCGTCGTGACGATGCCGGCCCGAACCGCCTCCAGCAACAAACGGACGCTGCTTTCGAGCAACCGAACCCGCCGCACCGCATCTTGCGCATCCATGATGGTTTCAGGGTCGAGAACGTCGGGATAGAACCACGCGAAGTCTCGGGGATAATAAGCGGAGGCGTGCGGGGCGCCCGTGACGAGGAAGGCCTCGGTCACCGAGAACGCGCTGTCCATCGAATGCCGATAGAGGTCCTCGATAGCCGAGAACGAATGATGCGACTTTCTCAGGAACCGATCACCGAGAAAATTGACCGCTTGAAGAGCGTTGGCGACAACGGTCGCAACCCCGCCCTGGTAAAACCGGTTTCCGCGATGTGACGGCAGGGGAATGTCGCTCTTCATGTGCACCTGATGTCTCGCGATCACGGCGATAGCCGGTCACCATTTCAATGGTGACTGATTCGTATCTCGCCACGATGACGAGCGGGCGGCCGGCTGTTCAGCTCGCCGCGGCGCGGCTCTCCCGCGTTTGAAAATTCTCGATCATCCGCAGCAGCACCCGCGCGCCGGTCGCTGGCAGGGGCAACGAATCGTGCTGTCCGGTCCGTCGGAAGCACGCAGCCGCGGCATCGGTATGGTGTTCCAGCATTTCTCGCTGTTCGACAATCTTACCGTCGCCGAGAACGTCGCGCTCGGCCTCGACGGCGAAGAGTCCTTCAAGGACATGTCGGCGCGGCTGGAGCAGGTGTCGAAGACCTATGGACTGCCGCTCGATCCCAAGCGCGAAGTCTGGCAATTGTCGGTCGGCGAGCGCCAGCGCATCGAGATCGTCCGCGCCCTGATGCAGGATCCGAAATTCCTGATCCTGGACGAGCCCACGGCGGTGCTGACCCCGCAGGAGGCAGACCAGCTTTTCGTTGTGCTGGAGCGGCTCAAGGCCGAAGGCCGCGCCATCCTCTATATCAGCCACAAGCTGGAGGAGGTGAAGCGCCTCTGTGACACCGCGACGATCCTGCGCGGCGGCAGGAAGGTCGAGACCTGCAATCCCCGGCGCGAGACCGCGGCCTCGCTCGCGCGGATGATGGTCGGCGGAGAGATCCAGGAAGTGAAGGCCGCAGGCGGCCGCAAGACCACAGTGCCGCGGCTCGTCATTAACGATCTCTCACTGCCCCCCGCCGAGGCGCATGGCATGCGGCTCGAGCACATCTCTTTCGAGCTGAGGGGCGGCGAGATATTCGGCATCGCCGGCGTCGCCGGCAACGGCCAGGACGAACTGTTCGCCGCGCTCTCCGGCGAGCGCCTCTCGAAGGACCCTGGAACGGTGGTGATCGAAGGCATCGCCGCCGGCCGTCTCTCGATCACCCAGCGGCGCAGGCTGGGCGCCGCTTTCGTACCCGAGGAGCGGCTCGGCCACGGCACCGCGCCACGCATGAAGCTGTCGGAGAACGCGCTGCTCACCGGGCACGCCGCCAGTGGCATGGTCCGTCGCGGCTTCATCGACACCGCAGCCACGCTGAAAGCGGTCGACCGTGCGACCGAGACGTTCGACGTCCGCAAGGCCAAACGCGATCCGGAAGCCGCGAGCCTGTCCGGTGGCAATCTGCAGAAGTTCATCGTGGGACGCGAGATCCTGCGCGCCCCCGCGGTGCTGGTGGTGAGCCAGCCGACCTGGGGCGTCGACGCCGGCGCCGCCGCTGTCATCCGACAGGCGCTGCTTGATCTCGCAACCGCAGGCGCCGCGGTCCTCGTGACCAGCCAGGATCTCGACGAGCTCGCGGAGATCGCCGACCGCATCGCCGTAATGTTCCACGGCAGGCTTTCGGCTCCGCTCGCAGCAAGCGAAGCGAGCCGCGAAAAGCTCGGCCTCCTGATGGGCGGCAGCAGCCTGGAGCCGGAGGAGGTCGTGCATGCAGCTGGTGCTTGAGAGGCGCGCCGAGCGCTCCGGCACGATCGCGCTGGTATCCCCACTGATCGCGATCGGCCTCACGATCCTGACCATGGTCATCCTGTTCGCGATGTTGGGCAAGAATCCGCTGCTCGCCCTGCATGCCTATTTCATCATGCCTTTGACCGACGGCTATTCGCTCCAGGAAATCGCGGTGAAGGCAACGCCGCTGGTGATGATCGCGATCGGGCTATCGCTCTGCTATCTCGCCAATGCCTGGAACATCGGCGCCGAAGGGCAATTCGTGATCGGCGCAGTCGCCGGAAGCTGGATCGCGGTAAAGACGCAAGGCACCGACGCCGGCGCCTGGGTGCTGCCGGCCATGCTCATCCTCGCCGCCGCAGCGGGCGCGCTCTATGCGCTGATCCCGGCGATCTGCAAGCTCAAGTTCGGCGCCAGCGAGATCCTGACCAGCCTGATGCTGGTCTATGTCGCCGATCTCTTCCTCGACTATCTCGTGCGTGGGCCATGGCGCGACCCGCAGGGATTCAATTTCCCGACCACGGCCGAGTTCGATCCGGTGGCGACAGTCCCGCTGCTGATTGAAGGTGGCCGGCTGCATTTCGGCTCGGTCATCGCGCTGCTCGTCGTCGTGGCGGCTGCCATCCTGCTCCGGCACACCATCAAGGGCTTTGAGATCCGCGTGGTTGGAGCTGCGCCCCGTGCGGCGAGGTTCGGCGGCTTCAACGCCAATCAGCTGATCATCCTGACCTTCGCGGTCTCGGGCGCGCTGGCGGGCCTTGCAGGAATCATCGAGGTTGCAGGTCCAATCGGGCATCTCCAGCCCGGCATCTCGCCCGGTTACGGTTTTACTGCCATCATCGTGGCCTTCCTCGGCCGCCTGAATCCGCTTGGAATACTCATTGCAGGCCTTTTCCTGGCATTGAGCTTTATCGGCGGCGAGCAGGCGCAGATCGCGATGAAGATCCCGTTAGACGTCACCAAGGTCTTTCAGGGCATTCTGCTGTTGTACGTGCTCGCCTGCGATTCCCTCGTTCTCTACCGCTTCAAGCTGGTCTTCGCAAACCGACAGGTGACTCGTGGAGCTGGTTGAGGCCATCATCCTCGCGGTGCTCGCTGCGTCGACGCCACTGCTGATCGCGGCGACCGGCGAGCTCGTGACCGAGCGTTCGGGCGTGCTCAATCTCGGCGTCGAGGGCATGATGATCGTCGGCGCGGCCTGCGGCTTTGCCGGCGCCTGGCTGACCGGATCGATCTTCATCGGCGCGCTGTTCGGCATGGTCGCGGGCGCGCTGATGTCGCTCATCTTCGCGCTGATGGCGCTCGGGCTTGCTGTCAACCAGGTCGCGACCGGTCTCGCGCTGACCATCCTCGGCGTCGGGATCTCCGGCCTGATCGGCGCCGGCTTCCTCGGCGAGCGCATCACGCCAGCCGTGCACCTCTATATTCCCGTCCTGACGGACATTCCGCTGATCGGCCGCGTACTGTTCGGCGAGGACGGCTTCGTCTATTTCTCGGTCGCGCTGATCGTCGGCGTCTGGTGGTTCCTGTACCGCACGCGAGCGGGGTTGATCCTGCGCGCCTGCGGCGACAATCATGTCTCCGCACACGCTCTCGGCTATCCCGTGCTGCGGATCCGCACCTTCGCCGTGATGTTCGGCGGTGCCTGTGCCGGGCTTGCCGGCGCTTATTTGCCGCTCGCCTATACCCCGTTCTTCATTCCAGGCATGACCGCCGGCCGCGGCTGGATCGCACTGGCACTGGTGGTGTTCTCGTCCTGGCGGCCAGGTCGGCTCGTGGTCGGCGCCTATCTCTTCGGCGCGGTGACGATCCTGCAGCTGCACGCGCAAGGCTGGGGCGTCGGCATTCCCTCCCAGTTCATGTCGGCGCTGCCTTATCTCGCGACCGTCCTTGTGCTCGTCCTGCTCTCCCGCGCACGCAGCGGCGGCTCGACCGCGCCGGCCGCACTCGGCACGGTGTTCGTGCCTGATCGTTGAATTATTCTCCGCGGCGTGCGCGGGGCGCGTGTTGCGGATCGTGGCTGGCCCCTGATGTTGGAGATTGATGATGCGGAAATCACTTCTTGCCCTGACTGCGGGGCTCTTGCTTGCCGGCAGCCTCGGTGCAGCCTCCGCCGCCGACAAGCTGAAGGTCGGCTTCGTCTATGTAGGTCCGATCGGAGACCTCGGCTGGACCTATCAGCACGACCTCGGTCGTCAGGCGCTGGTGAAGGAACTGGGCGACAAGATCGAGACCACCTACCTTGAGAACGTGCCCGAAGGGCCCGACGCCGAGCGCTCGATCGAGCAGCTGGTCCGCGCCGGCAACAAGCTGATCTTCACGACGTCCTTCGGCTACATGGACTCGACGCTGAAGGTCGCCAAGAAATACCCGAACGTGCATTTCGAGCACGCCACCGGTTACAAGCGCAACCCGAACATGTCGACCTATTCGGCGAAATGGTATCAGGGGCGCTACATTCAAGGTCTGATCGCAGCCAAGATGTCGAAGTCGGGCGTGCTCGGCTACATCGGCTCGTTCCCGATTCCGGAGGTCGTCTCCGGCATCAACGCGACGATGCTGGCGGCGCAGACCATCAACCCCAACATCAAGGTCAAGATCATCTGGGCCAACACCTGGTTCGACCCCGGCAAGGAAGCCGACGCCGCCAAGGCGCTGATCGACCAGGGCGCCGACGTCATCATGCAGCACACGGATTCGCCCGCCGCCATGCAGATCGCCGGCGAACGCGGCAAGCTCGCCTTCGGTCAGGATTCCGAGATGATCAAGTTCGGTCCCAAGACCCAGCTCACCTCAATCCTGGATACCTGGGGCCCCTACTACATCGAGCGCGTCAAGGCCGAGCTCGCCGGAACCTGGAAGTCCGAAAACACCTGGGGCGGCCTCGACAGCCACATGTTCGCGATGGCGCCCTACACCAACATGCCTGACGATGTGAAAAAGATGGCCGAGGATGCCCAGGCCGCAATCACTGCGGGCAAGCTGCATCCGTTCAAATGCCCGATCGTTGGGCAGGACGGCAAGCCGGTCGAGTGCAAGGGCGGCGATCACCTCGACGACGGGCAGATCCTTGGCATGAATTTCTACGTGAAGGGCATCGACGACAAGCTGCCGGGCAAGTAGCACGCTTCTTGCATTCCCCAATTCACCTGCTCCTTCCGGAGGAGGTTCGGAGGGGGTGGCCAGAAGCACCCGGCACTTGTGGCTGCCCCCTCTTTCCATTTCGCCCGACTTATCCCGCCCGCATGGCCCGCGCCGCGGAACCGTGGCGGCGGATGAGGTCTGCCACGTCGAGGCCTGGAATCGCGCCGTCGATCACCGTCCATTTTCCGGCCACCATCACCCGGTCTGCCCGATGAGCCCCGCACAGCACCAGGGCAGCCAGCGGATCGCCGTGGCCGGAAAAGCGCAGCTCGTCGAGCCTGAACAGAGCGAGATCGGCAGCCCTACCGACGGCGATCTCACCGAGTTCAGGCCGCCCGACACAGGCCGCCGAGCCCTTGGTCGCCCAGCGCAGCGCATCCTTGTGGCTGACTTTCGCTACCCCGTAGCGCGCCCGTTGCAGCAGGAAGGCGGCGCGAACCTCCTGCATCAGGTTTGAGCCATCGTTCGACGCCGAGCCGTCGACGCCGATCCCGATCCCGACGCCGGCCTCCTCCATCTCGCAGACGGGACAGCAGCCGGACGCCAGCAGCTGGTTGCTGCACGCGCAATGGCTGATGGTCGTCTTCGCCTTGCCGAGCCGCTTGATCTCGTCTTCGTTGAAAAAGATTCCATGGGCGAGCCAGGTTCGCGCATTGAGCCAGCCGCATTGCTCGAGATAGTCGAGCGGACGGCAGCCATACATCTGCTGGCAGAATTTGTTCTCGTCCTTGGTCTCGGCCAGATGGGTGTGCAGGCGCAGGCCGAGCTTGCCGGCGAGATCGGCCGTCGCGCGC
Source organism: Bradyrhizobium sp. RP6 (assembly GCF_003837805.1). GTDB lineage: Bacteria > Pseudomonadota > Alphaproteobacteria > Rhizobiales > Xanthobacteraceae > Bradyrhizobium. The sequence goes on from NZ_RQIT01000014.1 coordinate 47,292, forward strand.
ATCAGCGACGTCGTCACCGAGAACGGCGAACAGGGAGCAAGCGCGATCTGCACCATCGCATCCGCGCCGCGCTGGTGATGTTTTGCGACCACGCGCGCGCTGTCAGCGAGAATGGTGTCCTCGTCCTGCACGACGCTATCGGGTGGCAGGCCGCCGTCGCGCTGCGACAGGTTCATCGAGCCGCGCGTGAGCAACACCCGCACACCGAGACGCTTCGCCACCGCCACCTCGATATCGACGGCGTCTTCGAGCCCGGCCGGGAACACATAATGGTGATCGGTCGTGGTGGTGCAGCCGGAGAGCAGCAGCTCGGACATCGCCACGGTGACGCCGAGTTCGAGCGCCTCGGGCGTCAGCCTCGCCCACACCGGATAGAGCGCCTGAAGCCAGGGGAACAGCTCGCGGTCCATCGCGGCCGGCAGCGCCCGCGTCAGCGTCTGGTAGAAATGATGATGAGTATTGATCAGGCCCGGCAACACGACGTGTTCGCCCGCATCGAACGCCGCGACATCCGCGGTCGCGGGCACACCACCGGCCGGCACGAGCTCGACGATCCGACCGTCCTTCACCACGATTCCGCGCTCGGCACCGTCGGCGAGGATGGCCAGGGGATCCCTGATCCAGATCGGACTTGCGTCACTCATGATCCTGCTTCTCCTCACATTCGCCGGCGGCAGGCCTGCAGGGTGGAGGCCGACTACGTGCTTGCTCCGACTTGTTGTTGCCACTTGGCTCCGGTCTTGCAACACTTTCGCCTGGACGATTCACCCGCGGAAGCGTTGGCGCGGCCATGGACTTGAATACCATCACAGCGGTTGCACATCCGCAAACGCGCGCGCAGCTACCCGTTTGGACGGCAGGTGATGCTTGGCTTGCGGGCGGCACCTGGCTGTTCTCGGAGCCGCAAACGCATCTGACACGACTGATCGATCTCACCGGTCTGAAATGGCCGGCGCTGACACTTACCGACGGCCACCTCAGCATCGCCGCCACCTGCACAATCGCAGAGCTCGATGGACTAGTCTGCCCATCCGATTGGCTCGCAGCGCCGCTGATCAACCAGTGCTGCCGCGCCTTCCTTGCTTCGTTCAAGGTCTGGAAGACCGCGACCGTCGGCGGCAACCTCTGTATGTCGCTGCCGGCGGGACCGATGATCTCGCTCACCGCCGCGCTCGACGGCATCTGCACAATCTGGAAGGCTAGCGGCGGTGAACAGAGGCTTTCCGTCGCCGAATTCGTCACCGGCAACCAGCGCAATCGCCTGACCCCAGGCGACCTTCTCCGGCAGATCGATATCCCGACCGCCGCACTGAAGCGCCGCACGGCATTCCGCCAGATCTCGCTGGCGCCGGTCGGCCGCTCGGCGGCGCTGCTGATCGGCAGTCTCGAAGCCGATGATGCGCTGACACTCACAGTCACCGCGTCGACGGTGCGGCCGGTCCAGCTACGCCTTCGCAAAGCCCCGGACGCGAGCACACTCCGCACCGCGCTCATGCAGCAGATCACCGACGATCTGTACCACGCCGACATCCATGGCGCGCCACTCTGGCGCAAGCACATGACGCTGCGGCTCGCCGAGGAAATTCGCCGCGAACTCCTGGGAGCGATGTGGCCATGAGCTTCGAGGTCAACGGCAAGGCATTTTCTCAGGGGCCACGCGCCGGGCAATGCCTGCGCACGTTCCTGCGCGAGCTCGGCCATTTCGGGGTCAAAAAGGGCTGCGACGCCGGCGATTGCGGCGCCTGCACCGTGCTGCTCGACGGGGAGCCGGTGCACAGCTGCCTGATCCCGGCGTTCCGTGCCGAGGGACACGCCGTCACCACCATTGAAGGTCTTGGCAGAGATCATGGCAGGCATCCGATGCAGCAGGCTTTCCTCGATGCGCAGGGCTTCCAATGCGGCTTCTGCACCGCCGGCATGATCCTGACCTGCGCCGCGCTGAATCAGGCCCAGCGGACCGATCTCGGCGCAGCGCTGAAGGGCAATATCTGCCGCTGCACCGGTTATCGTTCGATCGAGGATGCGATCCTCGGCACGACCAATGTCGAGGCGAGCGTCGCGGCCGGCGCCGCGTTCGGCCGCAGCCTGCCGGCGCCGGCGGGTCCCGATATCGTGCGCGGCAAGGCACGCTACACTTTCGACACCGGAATCGACGGACTGCTGCACGTCAAGCTGCTGCGTTCGCCGCATGCTCACGCCAGGATCGTCGCGATCGACCGGTCGGAAGCCCTTCGCGTTCCCGGTGTGCATGCCGTGCTGACGCATGAGGATGCGCCGTCCGTCCTGATCTCGACCGCGCGGCACGAGATGGACTGGATGGACCCCGAGGACACCCGCGTTCTCGACGAGGTCGTGCGCTTCATCGGCCAAAAGGTCGCCGCCGTCGTCGCCGAGACCGAAGGCGCTGCCGAGGAGGCATGCCGCAGGCTGAAAGTCAGTTACGAGATTCTGCCGGCGTTGATCGATCCGGAGCTGGCGATGGCGCCGGGTGCGCCGATCATTCATCCCGAGCGCACCAGGGCGAACCGTGTGGCCGACGCTCAGCGCAACCTGGTGGCGGAAACGCATGGCGAGTTCGGCGATGTCGCGGCCGCGCTCGCCACGTCCGCTGTGACCTACGAGGCTACTTTCCACAGTCACCGTGTACAGCATGCGGCACTGGAGACGCATGGCGGCCTCGCCTGGCTCGATGACGCAGGCGTGCTCAATGTCCGCACTTCGACGCAGGTCCCATTCCTGACCCGGCGCGCGCTGTCGGACATCTTTGGGCTTCCCATGGACAAGGTCCGCGTGTTCTGCGAGCGCGTCGGCGGCGGCTTCGGCGGCAAGCAGGAGATGTTCGTCGAGGACATTCTGGCGCTTGCCGCGCTCAAGACCGGGCGGCCTGTGAAGCTGGAGCTCACCCGCGAGGAGCAGTTCATCGCGACCTCGACGCGGCATCCGATGCGGGTCCACATCAAAGCCGGCGCCGATGCCGACGGCAAGCTCACCGCGCTCCAGTTCGACGTGCTCTCCAACACCGGGGCCTACGGCAATCATGCCGGTCCTGTGATGTTCCACGCACTGGCCGAATCCATCGCCGTCTACAACTGCCCGAACAAGCGTGTGGACGGCGTCGCCGTCTACACCAACACGGTGCCGGCGGGCGCGTTTCGCGGCTATGGCCTGCCGCAGACACTGATCGCGGTGGAGGCCGCGATCGACGAGCTGGCCAGGCAACTCGGCATCGATCCCTACGACATGCGCCGACGCAATATCGTGAGGCCTGGCGATCCCATGCTGTCGCCGCCGCCGTCCGAATATCACGACGTGCTCTACGGCTCCTATGGGCTCGACCAGTGCCTCGATCTGGTCGAGCGCGCGATGCAGGCCGATGGCCCGCAGCCGGAGCTGTCGCCGGATTGGCTGATCGGCGACGGCATCGCGCTGACCATGATCGACACCGTGCCGCCGGCCGGCCACTTCGCGGATGCAACGATCGCGCTCAACGACGACGGCGGCTTCGACCTCACCGTCGGCACGGCCGAGTTCGGCAACGGCACCAGCACCGTGCATCGCCAGATCGCGGCGACCACGCTGGCGACGACCGTCGAGAGAATCCATCTGCGCCAGTCCGACACCGCTCATGGCGGCCACGACACCGGCGCCTATGGCAGCGCCGGCACCTTCGTCGCGGGCAAGGCGACGCATGCGGCAGCCATGCAGCTTGCGACCAAGCTGAGGGTAGCCGCCGCCAGCGCCTGGCTGTGCGATGTGGACACCTGCGTGCTCGATGGGGACACCGTCGTCAGCGGCGTCCGCCGCATGCCTTTTACGGAGCTGGCGAAGCTCGCACGCGAGCGCGGACAGCCGTTCGCGGGCACCGGCACTTCCGGCGGCACCCCGCGATCGGTCGGGTTCAACGTGCAGGGCTTTCGCGTCGCGGTGAACAAGGGCACCGGCGAGCTCAGGATACTCAGGAGCGTGCACGCCGCGGACGCGGGCGTCGTCGCCAATCCCATGCAGTGCCGCGGTCAGGTTGAAGGCGGCGTGGCGCAGGCGCTCGGCGCCGCGCTCTACGAGGAGATGGTGATCGATGCGAACGGCCGCGTCGTCAACCCGAAATTCCGCGACTACCACCTGCCCTCCTTCGCCGATGTTCCGCGCACGGAGGTGTTCTTCGCCGAGACGTCCGACACGATCGGACCGCTGGGCGCCAAGTCGATGAGCGAGAGCCCGTACAATCCGGTCGCTGCCGCACTCGGCAACGCGATCGCGGATGCTACCGGCATCCGCTTCACCGCGCCACCGTTCAAGCCGGATCGGCTGTTTCCGGCGCTGCACGAGAAGTTCGGCAGCTAGACTAGCTGCCGCGATAGGTCGAATAGCTCCAGGGCGTGACCAGCAGCGGCACGTGATAGTGGCTTTCCGGCTCGCTGATCGCGAAACGCAACGGGATCTCGTCGAGGAATGGCGGGTCCGACAGCGGCACGTTGCGCTCGGCGTAATATTTGGCGACGCCGAATCTGAGCTCGTAGCGGCCGATCGGCAGCGGGCGACCGCCGATCAGCGGCTGGTCGGTGCGGCCGTCCGCATTGGTCACCGCGCGAGCGATGACGCGGCTCTCGCCAAGGCTCGCGAGCTCGACGAGCTCGATCGGAACGCCCGGCGCGGGTTTGCCAATGTGATTGTCCAGCACATGGGTCGAGAGCCGGCCGTGTACCTTCAGCCTGTCGCCGGCAATGACGAGCTGATCCAGCCGCAGCGCGGAGATGCGGCCAATTTCCTCGATCGCACGTCGCGTCTCGGTCTTGGCGATATTGAGCAGTCTCGTCTCGAAGTCGCGCAGCACGGAATCCCTGGTGTGACGACGCACGCAGACGATATAGGGGAAACCGAACTTGTGGCGATAGGCGTTGTTGGCACGCTCGAACGCCGCATATTCGGCCTCCGACAACCGGTCGAGGCCGGCGCTGTTCTGCTCGTCGGTCGATTCCGCGGTGAGGCCGGCGGCGCGCTGCGTCTTGTTGGCGAGATCGGGATGCGCCCGGATCAGCGCCAACTGAACATCGGGCTCGGCGCTCTGGATCGCCGCCATCAGCGCGGCGTGCAGCTGATTGATGCCGGCAAACGGCCGCTTTGCCGCGAGCTGCTCGGCGATCCATGGCGAATATTCGACGACATTGGCGAGCGCCGCGACGAAATCGGCCTTGCTTGCGGCGTTGAGATCGGCGAGCGAGATCTGCGACATCGTCCTCTCACCCGATCTCGAACGCGTCGGTGGCGAGATGGGCGTGCTTGTCGTGCCAGTGTTGCGCGATCTGCAACCGCGTCGGCACCCAGACGCGCTCATGCTCGCTGATATGGTCGAGGAAGCGCATCAGCCCCGCCGCGCGGCCGGGCCGGCCGGCAAGGCGGCAGTGCAGGCCGACTGACATCATCTTCGGCGCGGTCTCGCCTTCGGCGTAGAGCACGTCGAAAGCGTCTTTCAGATACGTGAAGAACTGCTCGCCTTCCGCGAACCCTTGCGGGTTGATGAAGCGCATGTCGTTGGCGTCCAGCGTATAGGGAATGACGAGCTGCTTGCCGCCGGGACCCTTCACCCAATAGGGCAGATCGTCGGCATAGGAGTCGCAGAGATAGAGGAAACCGCCCTCCTCCATCAGCAGCCGGTTGGTGTTGATCGAGGAGCGCCCGGTGTACCAGCCGAGCGGCCGCGAGCCGGTCGCCTCGAGGTGGACGCGGATCGCTTCCGCGATCTCGGCGCGCTCCTGCGCCTCCGTCATGTCCTTGTGCTCGATCCACTTCAGACTGTGGCTCGCGATGTCCCAGCCTGCCTCCTTCATCGCCGCGACAATCTCGGGATTGCGCTTGAGCGCGGTGGCGACGCCGAACACGGTGGTCGGCCAGTTGCGCGCGGTGAACATCCGCCACAGCCGCCAGAAGCCGGCGCGCGAGCCATATTCGAACATCGATTCGATGTTGGCGTGGCGCTGGCCCGGCCAGGGCTGCGCACCGAGCACGTCGGACAGAAATGCTTCCGAGGCGCGGTCGCCGTGCAGGATGTTGTTCTCGCCGCCTTCCTCGAAGTTGACGACGAACTGCACCGCGATCCGCGCGTTGCCGGGCCATTGCGGATGGGGCGGGTTGCGGCCGTAACCGCGGAGATCGCGCGGGTAGCGGGGCTCAGTCACTCAGACTTCCTCGAAGCGGATCGGCAGCGCGCCCTTCCACAGCACGCTCATGCCCAACGTCGCCAGATTCTCCAGGCCCGAGGTCAGCGTGATGAAATGGTTGCCGGCGAGCTGGCCCATCTTGCTCGCGAAATGCACGCCGCCATACGCCAGCAGGATCTCGGTCTCGCTGATGCCGCCCGGGTAAAGGATGATCTGGCCGGGCGCGGGATAGGAGGTGTGGTTCTCGTAACCGACGCCGAAATCGAGGTCGCCGAGCGGCATCCATACACCCTCACCGCTCCAGCGCACATGGATGATGTGGCTTTCGAACGGCAGTGCCTTGCGGAACGCGGCGACGGTCTTGGGCGCCAATTGCTCTTCGAAGCGGGCATCGAAGGTGAAATCGCCGGCGCTGATAACGAGTTTGCTCATCTCATCTCTCTGGATCGGGGCCGGTGGCCCCACGGATAACTTTCAAGCAAAGAGCATTCCCGACCGTTTCACGCAAGTGGTGGGGTGAAGCCGGGCAGCGCCGGGACCAGAAGATGTTTCGACACCCTTGCCGCCTGAAAACTCAACCGGTTCATTGAAGCGGATTGTGGCGGGCAAGTCCACCGGCGCCGCCGGCGGAATTGCCGAATAATTGGCCGCGCCCGAGGGGCCACGCGGCACGATGCCGTAATATGGGGTCCGGCTCTGCAGCGCACCGTCGAAGGGACGCTGCGCTGCGTCCGGGGCACGAGAGTGGAGTTTAGCGCACGCTGGATGATGACGTCATCGAAGGCGCGACCTTCGACAACCTCGATCACTTTGCCAGCGAACTGTTCGAGTACCTCGTCTACTACAACGACCACAGACCTCATCAGGCCTTGGCAGGACAAACTCCCAAGGCTTTTGCAGCAACCAAGACCACCGCAATCCAATCAGCGAATTATTGAACATCGACAATTGCGAGCGACGCGAAGCAATCCAGAGTCTTTCCGCGGAGGGATTCTGGATTGCTTCGTCGCTACGCTCCTCGCAATGACGGTGGATGTGGCTGCGGACATGCACTCGCGTTCTCGCTGCGGAATTCGCCCGAGTTTTGCTTCGTCGCTCACCCTCTTGAGCCAAGAGGGCACAGGGAAGGCCGGGTGCTGACAACGCACCCGCGGTCCGCTGCGCGAAAATGTAGCGCAAAGAGACCGCACAGCAGCATACAGGTGGTGCCGATCACTCGGCCTTCCCTGCGCGATGGTCGGACGGCTTATGCCGCGCTCTCCCGGGAGCCGAGTTCGTTCTGGCCTCCCTCGCTCTCGCGAAATTCACCGGCCTCCGCGCCGGTTGACGCGAGTGCCGCCTCCGCAAGAGCTTGACCGTAGCAACGACGGCCAGGACCACACGGTTTTGCCGTACGCGCGGCCCGCCATTTCGCCGCAGTTTTCCCAGCCCTGTCGACGGGGCTGGAAACTTACAGGCGAGACGAACCTGACAGCGCCGCTCGTCCGCACGCCGTTCCGGGCTCACGGAGAGCAATCCGCCCCGCCCTTCACCTCTCGTGCACGACGCTGCCGCGTCCACCGCAAGCCCGGCTCGCGAACATGACGACCACACGATCGCCCCTCAAGAATGAGCCGGGATGAGCGACACATACGACAAATCCGAATTTCGGTAAAGTGGAATATTTTCGAGGAAGGCGATTGACAGGCCAGCGAAACAGCGCGGACGACGGCTGCCCGCGAGCAACGAAGAGGGGCGGTGCCAAGGCACCGCCCCTCGCGAATCCGGAAAACGCCTTCCGCGGATCAGGGCGAAAACGCCCGCCTAATAAGGCTGGTAATAGTGCGGCGCGCCATAATAAGGACCGCCGCCGTAGTAGCCGGGGCCGCCGTAATAGGGACCTGGCCCATAATAATAGCGGTTCTCGTAGTAGTCGCGACGTCGCTGCTCGGCGATCACCCCTCCGATGATGCCCGCCGCCGCGCCCATGAAGGCGAGGCCTGCTGCACTCGGTCCGCGTCGATGGTAGTGACGACGACGGGCTGCGCTGAAATCGGTGACGTCGGCGGAGGCCTGACCTGCCGCGGCAGCCTTTGGGGACACCGCCCGGGCCGGACCGGAGGATGCCGCAGCCGAGGGCGACACCGAGGTAGCGAGCAATGCCATGCCTGCAAACGCAGCCAGGACCGCGTTGCGGCCGGCTGCGGAAATCGTCGGTCCATCACTCATCTTGATCTTCCTCTGCATCTTCCTCTGTTCTCGCCCAAAACGTACGCAAGCAAACAGTCTACAACACGCGCAAACCATTGAAATGGTTTCATGATCGCGGCGATCTGCCACGCTTTGAACAATTGTAAACCGAACGATCAGGTCCAGCTTGAACCATTCAACCTGAGCGGTTAATGAACAGCCGCGCCGTTTCTCGGTCGCCGTAAGCGTTTCACGTGAACCAACGCATCAACCGACGTCGTCGGGATCGATGCCATTTCCAGGGTTCAACGTGATCGACGCGTCCTTTTCCTCGAAAGAAGTCAGATGATTGCGGTTCGCAAACTGCCGGCGCGCTATGCGCCGATCGTCATGCCGTTCGTGCTGTCCATTCTCATGACGGCGGTGGTCTCGGTCATATCGACGCTGCGAAGCCTCGGCGCAACGCCGGCCTTCCTGGCGACCTGGCCAGGCGCCTGGGCGCTGTCCTGGCTCGTCGCGTTTCCGACGCTGCTCATGGTCCTGCCACTCGTCCGCCGGATCGTGGCCTGCCTCGTCGCGGCGCCACCCGGCCGATAGCCGATCCTTACGAGAGCGCCCCAAGCACGCCCCTCGTCGCCTTGTCGATCTCCTCGACGTAGCGGCGACGGGCGAAGCTCTCGGTGAGGAAGCCGACAACCTTGCGGCTGTCGGTGGAATCGACCACGGCCAGCATCTCGGCCTCGGCCTCGTCGAACACCGCCATCGCCGATTTCACGTTCATTTCCGGGATCAGCACGATGTCGATCAGGCGGGCAAGCTCGATCACCTGGATGTCGTCGGCGATGCTGTCGAGATCGTTGGAGAACAGGTCAGGCAGCATGACCAGCCCGACATATTCGTCCGCATTGTTGACGATCACGATTCCGGGCCGCGAGCCCAGCGCGAACTCGCGGCGGACCGCAGCGATCGTCGTGGTCGAGGGCACCTTACCGACGTCGGAGCGCATCAGCCGCTCGACCGTGAGATTGCGCAGCCAGCCAACGTCGTTGGCGCTGCGGATGGTCTCGCCGCGCAGATGCAGCCGCCAGGTCGAGAAGGAGTGGCCGAACATGAAGCGGACGCAGATCGAGGTGACGATGCAGCCGGCGAGCACCACGGCGGTGACGTCGACATTGCGGGTCATCTCGAGCACGAGGAACGACATCGTCAGGGGGCCGCCGACGATGGCGACACCGAGCGTCGCCATGCCCGTCAGCATCGCGACCAGCGGATCGATCGCGAAGTTCGGGCTGATGAGCAGCAGCACCGCGGCAAAGAACTTTCCGATCAGGCTGCCGACGAACAGCGAGGCGAAGAACAGGCCGCCGCGGAAGCCCGAGGCGAGCGAGATCAGGCAGGCCGTCACCTTCAAGGCGATGACCAGCGCGATCAGGCCGATCGTCATCTCGTGAAAGAGATCGAGCACCATGGCGCCGTGGCCGGCTGCCAGCACTTGCGGCGTGATGATCGCGAAGCCGCCGACGATGAGGCCGCCGATCACCGGACGCAGCCAGACCGGCATCCAGGCGAACAGGCGCTCGAACATCGGCGAGGAGCGCATCACGGCGATGCCGACGCCGCTGGTGACGAGGGCGAGCCCGATCAGTGCCAGATACTGCTCGACGCCGACGGCGCTGACCTTCGGGATCTCCAGCGAATAGGGTGCACCGCCCAGCCATTGCGCGGTCAGGGCGCCCGCCAGCGAGGCCGCCAGGATCGGCGCGGCGCTGCCGACCGAATAGACGCCGACGATCAGCTCGCAGGCGTAGAAGGCGCCGGTGATCGGCGCGCCGAACGCCGCCGCGATCGCGGCCGCCGCGCCGCAACCGACCATCAGGCGCAGATCGTTGCGGCGAAGATTGAAGAACTTGCCGAGCAGCGAAGCGATTCCCGAGCCGATCTGGGTATAGCCGGCCTCGAGGCCGACCGAGGCGCCGCAGCCGTTGGAGATCAGCGTCTGGCTCGACACCACCACGCTGTCCCGCATCGACAGATTGCCGCCGCGTAGCGCATTGGCCTCGATCGGATCCACCGCGTTCGAGATCTTCATGCGCCGCCGCGACCATTCCATGATGCCGAGCGAGAGCCCTCCGAGCGCAGGTGCGATCAGCGCCGCCCACGGGCTGACGCTCTCGTGAGCCGAGAGGTGAACATCAATGGGAATGCCGTAGATTACCACATGCGCGAGCTGGGCAATCTGGGCCATCAACGTCACGACCGAGCCCGCGAGCGTACCGATCACGAGCGCAAGCGGGATCAGGTAGAACTCGTTGCTGCGTAGCAGGGCGCGCAGCCGAACCATGGTACGGTTCGTCCCCTTGCGATCGACGAGATGCCTGATCCGCACGAACACCCTCTGCCCGCCCCTACCGTTCCGCCAGTCCGTAGCCGGCCATGCGCTGGCGGACCCGCTCGATCTCGTCGCTGGAGAGCAGCGGCGGCCGTCCGATCTGGAGGCAGCCGTGATATTGCCGCGCCAGCGTCTCGACCTCGACGGCGAGCCACATCGCCTTGTCCAGCGTCTTACCGATCGCGATCATGCCGTGGTGGTCGAGCAGGCAGGCAAGCCGGCCTTCCAGCGCCCGCACCGCATGTTCGGAGAGCTCCGCCGTCCCGAACGTCGCATAGGGCGCGCAGCGGATGCTGTCGCCGCCGGCCGCCGCGATCATGTAGTGCACCGGCGGAATCTCCATGCCCATGATCGCCAGGATGGTGCAATAGGTCGGATGGGCGTGCACGACGGCATTGACGTCGGGCCGCGACTTCAGGATGTCGCGATGGAAGCGCCACTCGCTCGAGGGCTTCTGGTCGGGCGCGTGGGCGCCGTCCATGGTCATGAAGACGATCTGGTCCGGACGCATGGCCTCATAGGGCACGCTGGTCGGCGTGACCAGGAGCCCGTCCACATGCCGGACGCTGATATTGCCCGAGGTGCCCTGGTTGATGCCGAGCGCGTTCATGCGCCGGCAGGCGTCGATAATGGCCTGTCTCTTGGCGAGCTCGTCCGCTGTCATCGACATGTCGCTTTCCTGTCGAGGGCTTGTTGGATCGAGTTACGTCAAAGCCACATGACAGTGCAAGCGAAAGCGTCCCGAATCCCGTGACACTCCGGCCGAACGCGATAGCAACAGGTTAACAGATTGTCGCAGCTCTAGCAGGCCGGTCCGGACCGCCGCGACCCCGTTGATGAGTGAACTGCACGGAATAGGCGGCGAGCAGCATGCAGAGCACGCGCGAGAGCCATAACAAAAGTTAAGTCCGGTGCGGAGGCAATGAGATCGAACGGTGCAATCGCAAAGCAACCATTCCCCACGATTGCCGTTTCACTGTGCATCGATACACGAACAGAAGCAGCCGAATCAATTGCACGAGCCCCGTTCCAGAATTGATCCGCACGATCCCGTTGCCTGCAGCCGTTGGGCGCTTCGATTAGGGACAAACGTCAGAGAGCTCAAGGCGGCGATTCATCAATTCGGCAGAGCAGCGGATGCCGTGGCGTACGGCCTTCAGCAATGGCGGCGTAGCGCCTCGCGTTGGCAGTGGCAGGGGCGCAGCCGCGCGCCGCAGGTCGGCATTCTCTCCGATTCCATGATCGCGCGCGGTGAGCAGCTCGCCTCGGTTGCACTGATCTGCGTCAATGCCGTCGCTCTCGTCGCCGGGGCCGTGCCACGCATCCTGCCCGTCGCGCCGGCATCTGATGTCGATGCATATCTCGATGGCCTCGACGGTGTTTTCGTCGGCGGCGGGCAGACCAATGTTCATCCGTCGCGTTATGGGCGAATGGCCGATGAGACGCGCGACGGCCCGTTCGATGAATTCCGCGACGAGGTCGCGCTGCGCCTGATCCCGCGGGCGCTGGCGCGGGGCATCCCCACTCTGTTCGTCTGCCGCGGCCTCCAGGAGCTGAACGTCGCCTTTGGCGGCACGCTTGCGAAGGAGCCGGACGATTTGCCCGAGGACCAACGCCATGGCACGCCCGAGGCGGACAACGAGGACGCCCGCTACCGGTTGCGGCAGAAGGTGACTCTGCGCAAGGGCGGCGTCCTGCAACAGATCTGCGGCGCGGATTCCATCACCGTGAATTCGCTGCACATCTTCCTGATCGCCGATCTGGCTCCGGGGCTCGTCGCCGAGGCTGTCGCTGAAGACGGCTCGATCGAGGCCGTCAGCGTCGAGGGCGCGAGCGATTTTGCCCTCGGCACCCTCTTTCATCCGGACTATTGGGCGAGCTCCGACCACGCCTCGGCGCGCGTTCTGTCAGCCTTCGGGGACGCGGTTCGCCGGCACGCGAAGGCGCAGGGGGCAGCGTAGACCATGCACCGCTACCGCTTCGGCATCGAGGAAGAGTATTTCCTGGTCAACCGCCAGTCCGCGGCGCCGCGATCCGAGCTGCCCAAGCCCTACATGGCGGCGGCCCAGAAGCAACTCGGCGAACGGCTGACCACCGAAATCCTGCAATCGCAGATCGAGGTGGCGACCCCGCCGCTGACGTCTTCGGCCGATGCGCTGGCCGAGCTCGCGCATTATCGCTCGGTTCTGACCGAGGTCGGCAAGGACCACGGGATCGGAATCGTCGCGGCCGGCACGCACCCGCTGGCTCAACCGCAGCAGCAGCGCATGACGCGCAAGCGCCGCTACAGCAAGGTCATCAGCGACCTCGGAATGGTCGGCCTCGGCAACCCGATAAGCGGGCTGCACGTCCACGTCGAGGTGCCCGAGCCCGACCTGCGCGTCGAGATCATGCACCGCCTGGTGCCGTTCCTGCCGCTGCTGCTGGCGCTCTCGACCTCGTCCCCGTTCTGGTGCGGCTACCCCACGGGATTGCTGGGCTATCGCAATGCCGCCAATGACGCCCTGCCCCGGACCGGGTTTCCCGAGATGTTTCGGAACCTGGCCGAATACGAGACCTATGTGAAGGCATTGGTCGATGCGGGCATCGTCCCCAACGCCACCTATGTGTGGTGGGCGCTGCGGCCCTCGCTCCAGCATCCGACCCTGGAGCTGCGCATCACCGACTGCTGCACGGCCATTGCGGACTCCGTGGCGATCGCGGCCCTGTTTCGTGCGCTGGTCCGGCACGCGGTGCACCATCCCGATCTGAACGCCACCTATTCGGCCGTGCACCGCGCACTAGTCGAGGAGAACCGCTGGCGGGCCCAGCGCTACGGAACCGACGGCACCTATATCGATCTGGTGTCGTTCGAGCCGATTTCATTTCGAAGCTGGCTCGAGGCGGTGATCGCCATGCTGGCGCCCAACATCGCGCATCTGGGCATCGAAGACGATATCCAGCATCTCAAGACGATCCCCAAGCGCGGCACTTCGGCACATCTTCAGCTCGAATATTTCCGTAGCTTGAGGAAATTCGGCCGGTCGCCGCGGGAAGCGATCGGCGATGTGACGAAATGGCTGCGGACCTCGACCGAAGCCGGTGATTTCGCCGCCCGGGGCGGCGAGCCGAAGGCGCCTCCGGCGCGGCAACCGCTGGCGGATCCGGTCTGACGCCGCAGGCGCATGGAACGACGTTTCGGCCGCCGACTTAGCTCAGCATGACCGCAATGGACATCGGTGGAGACTATCATGAGCGACAGCGGAGTTAGCATGCTGCTGGGCCATGCGTCGGCCCAGATGCTTTGGCTCTGGTTCATCGGCGCGTTCGTGCTCGGCGGAGTCCTCGTCTACGGGGTGATGAAGGCCGGCCACCTGCGCCGCGGCGAGCGGGCACGCCTCGATCGCGCGACGGAAGAGCGGCAGCGCCAGGAAGACCCCTACAAGCGCCCGACCTGAACAATCGCCGCGAACGCCGGTTGCAGTTTGGAACTTTCGTTCTCCGCAGGTCTTGATCGCCCGAGGATTGAGGAAGGCGACGCCTTCCTGTGGCACCTCATGAGGAGGACGTATGGCTAAACGAACGAAGAAGCGCACGACCAGGAAAACCGCGGCGCGCCGACCGCGACAGGCGCCGAAGATGCTCAGCGACCTGTTTCTGGCGACGCTGAAGGACATCTATTTCGCCGAGAACAAGATCATCAAGACCCTGCCCAAGATGGCGAAGGCGGCGCACTCGAAAGAGCTCTCAGCCGCCTTCAACAAGCACCTGCGTGAGACCCAGGGCCAGGTCAAGCGGCTGGATCAGGTCTTCAAGATGCTGGGCAAGCCTGCACGCGGCAAGCCCTGCGAGGCCATCAACGGTATTGCCGACGAGGGCGCCGAGATCATGAAGGAGTTCAAGGGAGCGCCGGCGCTGGATGCGGGACTGCTCGCGGCCGCCCAGGCGGTCGAGCATTACGAGATCTCCCGCTACGGCACGCTCCGCACCTGGGCCGAGGAGCTCGGCATGCAGGACGCGGCAAGGCTGCTCCAGGAGACGCTGGACGAGGAAGAGGCGACCGATCACGCCCTGACCGAACTCGCCACCTCCGTGATCAACCTGGAAGCGGAAGAAGAGTACCGGGCCGCGGCCTGACCCGCATCCCCTGCCAATGACGGAACGTCGCGGTCCATGCCGCGGCGTTCGTTTGCCTGGACGCACGACGGCGCATATGGCCCATCGGCGCCACGCTCTGGATTTCCCCGGAACCAGCCCCATATGCAGGCTTTCCCACCCTGAGCCCGCATCATGCAACCCAAAAATCCCTTCAACTGGATGCTCTCCGAAGCCCTGGACTCGCTGACCCGCGCCGATCGGCTGCGCCAGCAGTTCGGTCGCCAGGAAGCCTGCTGGGAGCCGCCGATCGACGTGCTCGAAACCGAGCGTGAGCTCCTGATCCTGGTGGCGCTTCCCGGCGTCAATCCGGACAATGTCGAGACCGTCATCCATGACGGCGTTCTCGTCATCTCCGGTCAGCGCACCCTCCCGCCGGAGCTTCGCAAGGCCCGCATCCATCGGCTCGAGCTGCCGCAGGGGCGTTTTGAGCGCCGCATTGCATTGCCCCTCGGCCGGTACGCGATCAGCCGCTTCGTGATGGACGGCTGCGTCGCACTGCGCCTCGCCAAATCCTGAGGTCGATCATGGCCAACGAACAGATGAACAACGAACAGACCAATAACGACGTGAAAATCCCCGAGGACGCGCTGATCATCATCCCCGTGCGCGAGATGGTGCTGTTTCCCGGCGCCATCGCGCCGATCACGATCGGCCGCGCGAAGTCCATCGCCGCCGCGCAGCAGGCGCTGCGCGAGCAGCGGCCGATCGGCATCGTCCTGCAACGCAGCCCTGAGACCGAGGAGCCCGGGCCGGACGACCTCTACAGGGTCGCCACCATCGCCAACATCGTGCGCTACATCACCGCGCCCGACGGCACCAACCACATCGTCTGCCAGGGCGTGCAGCGCGCGCGCCTCCTCGACTTCCTGCCGGGGACGCCGTTCCCGGCCGCCCGCTTCCAGCAGATCCCCGAGCCGACCACGACCTCACCCGAGATCGAGGCGCGCGCGCTGAACCTGCAGCGTCAGGCGATCGAGGCGATCGAGCTGCTGCCGCAGGCGCCGCCCGAGCTGGCCGCGGTCTTCCAGGGCACCAGCGCGCCCGGCGCGCTGGCGGATCTGGCGACCTCCTTCATGGACATCAAGCCGCAGGACAAGCAGGAGGTGCTGGAGACCATCGACCTCGCCCTGCGCGTGGAGAAGGTGTCGAAGCACCTGGCCGAGCGGCTGGAGGTGCTGCGCATCAGCAAGGAGATCGGCCAGCAGACCAAGGCCTCCTTCGACGAGCGGCAACGCGAGGCAATCCTGCGCGAGCAGATGGCGACCATCCAGCGCCAGCTCGGCGAAGGCGACGGCAAAGCGGCCGAGGTCACCGAGCTGACGGCGGCGATCGCCAAGGCCAACATGCCCCCGGAGGCGGAGGCGCACGCCAAGAAGGAGCTGCGCCGCTACGAGCGCATGCCGGAAGCCGCCGGCGAAGCCGGCATGGTCCGCACCTATCTCGACTGGCTGATCGAGCTGCCCTGGGCGCTGCCTGCGGAGAAGCCGATCGACATCAAGGAGGCGCGCCGCATCCTGGATGCGGATCATTTCGGCCTGGAGAAGATCAAGAGCCGGATCATCGAATATCTGGCGGTGCGCAAGCTCGCCCCGCAAGGCAAGGCGCCGATCCTGTGCTTCGTCGGCCCGCCCGGCGTCGGCAAGACTTCGCTCGGCCAGTCCATCGCACGCGCGATGGATCGCCCCTTCGTGCGCGTCAGCCTGGGCGGCGTGCATGACGAGGCGGAGATCCGCGGCCACCGGCGCACCTATATCGGCGCGCTGCCCGGCAACATCATCCAGGGCATCAAGAAGGCAGGCAGCCGCAACTGCGTCATGATGCTGGACGAGATCGACAAGATGGGCCGCGGCGTGCAGGGCGACCCTTCCGCCGCCATGCTGGAGGTGCTCGACCCCGAGCAGAACGGGACGTTCCGGGACAATTACCTGGGCGTGCCCTTCGACCTGTCGCGCGTGGTGTTCATCGCGACCGCCAACATGCTGGACCAGATCCCGGGTCCGCTGCTGGACCGCATGGAGCTGATCAGCCTCGCCGGCTACACCGAGGACGAGAAGCTGGAGATCGCGCAGCGCTATCTGGTGCGGCGGCAGCTCGAGGCCAATGGCCTTTCGGCCGATCAGGCTGAGATCGAGCCGGAGGCGCTGAAGCTGGTGGTCAAGGGCTATACCCGCGAGGCCGGCGTGCGCAATCTCGAGCGCGAGATCGGCAAGCTGTTCCGCCATGCCGCGGTGCAGGTCGCCGAAGGCACCGCAACGAAGGTCGTGATCACGCCGAAGGACATCGCCACCGTGCTCGGCCAGCCGCGCTTCGAAGGCGAGATCGCACTGCGCACCAGCGTTCCCGGCGTGGCCACCGGCCTTGCCTGGACGCCGGTCGGCGGCGACATCCTGTTCATCGAGGCGACGCGTGTGCCCGGCAAGGGCGCTCTGATCCTGACCGGCCAGCTGGGCGACGTCATGCGCGAGAGCGTGCAGGCTGCGATGACGCTGGTGAAGAGCCGAGCTCCACAGCTCGGCATCGATCCGCAA
The DNA here is from genome assembly GCF_003837805.1 of Bradyrhizobium sp. RP6. Classification (GTDB taxonomy): domain Bacteria; phylum Pseudomonadota; class Alphaproteobacteria; order Rhizobiales; family Xanthobacteraceae; genus Bradyrhizobium. Next base: position 64,670 of record NZ_RQIT01000014.1, read on the forward strand.
GTGTTCGAAAAGAGCGACATCCACGTTCACGTCCCAGCGGGCGCAACCCCGAAGGACGGGCCGAGCGCCGGCGTCGCGATGTTCACGGCGCTAACGTCCCTGCTCACCAATCGCACCGTGCGCAGCGACACCGCGATGACCGGCGAGATCTCGCTGCGCGGCCTGGTGCTGCCGGTCGGCGGCATCAAGGAAAAGGTGGTGGCTGCGGCTGCTGCCGGATTGAAGCGGGTGATGCTGCCGGCGCGGAACAAGCGGGATTATGACGATATCCCGAAGAGCGCGCGGGACGATCTTGAATTCATCTGGCTGGAGCGCGTCGACGAGGCGATCGCCGCGGCGCTCGAGCCGACCGAGTTCAAGGTCGAAGCTGCGGAGTGAATGCGATGAAGAAACTGCTGGAGAAAGCGAAGAGATCGCGGAAGACGCAGCGGCTGCGTCAATTTCTCGATCGCGCGATCGACCGGGTTCGCGATGCGCTTGCGGCACCTGCGCCGCGGCTCCAACCCATTCCGGTCCGGGTGAAGCGCCGCAAGGGTTGAGCCCTCCGTCCCAGGCCCTCGCGGCTGCCCCAAACAAAAAGGCCCCCTCGACCCGAGGGGGCCTTCGCGTCGTTAGCCCACGGCGTCCTTGGCCGCCTTGACCGGACGGGCGCGGACGATCTTGCGGGCCGGCTTGGCCTTGAACATCATCTCTTCACCCGTGAACGGGTTGGTGCCCTTGCGCGCCTTGGTGGCGGGCTTCTTGATGACCACGAACTTGGCGAAGCCCGGCACCAGGAACAGGCCGTTCTTCTTGAGCTCCTTGTGACCGACGTCGGTCAGGGTCTCCATGACGTTCTTGACGTCGCGCTTGGAAAGCTCTGTGGCGGTCGCAATCTTTTCGATCAACTGCGATTTGGACATTTGGGTTGCCATCGTGTCTCCTCTGATTCGTGACGGCTGCATATTAGACCAACCGGCGAAGGCCTATAGCCTTCTGCACAGTTTTGTCGCGATTTTACGGGCTTTTCTGTCCCCCTGTGACAAAAAACCCTGCTTTTTAGCTACTTCCGGAGCGGGAAGAACCTCGGGCAGCGGTTTTTGCCTTGTTTCAAAGGCCCGTACGCCATCCTGCTAAAACTGATTCGCAGCTTTCGACAAGCGACGACCGGCCTCTTTGTGAAAGGCCGGTCGTGTTTCACCCTGAAAAATAAGGGTCGGATCGCAGGTCGCCGGTCTTTCTCCCCATAAATACAGCGAGAAAGTGAGGGGGCAACTGGCTAGACGCGTTCGATGATGATGGCCGGCGCCATGCCGCCGGCGGCGCACATGGTGACGAGCCCACGCTTGAGGTCGCGCCGTTCGAGCTCGTCGAGCACGGTGCCGATCAGGATCGAGCCGGTGGCGCCGATGGGATGGCCGAGGGCGATCGAGCCGCCATTGACGTTGACCTTGGCGCGGTCGAGCTTGAGGTCGCGGATATATTTTTCCGCCACCACCGCGAACGCCTCGTTGATCTCGAACAGGTCGATGTCGTCGATGGTCAGGCCCGCCTTCGCCAGCACTTTGCGGGTCGCCGGCACCGGCGCGTTCAGCATCAGGGTCGGCGAGTCCCCCATGTTCGCCATCGCGACCACGCGGGCGCGCGGCCTCAGGCCGTGTGCCCTGGCGTAAGCCGGCGAAGCCAGAAGGATCGCGGCAGCACCGTCGACGACGCCGGAGGAGTTGCCGGCGTGATGCACGAAGTCGATCTTCAGATCAGGATATTTCTGCAGGATCAGGCTGTGATAGGTCGTGCCCCTGTCGTCGAGCGCGTAGTCGGCGATCGCCGGGAATGCCGGCTTCAGGCTGCTGAGGCCCTCCATCGTGGTCTGCGGCCGCGGATATTCCTCATGGTCGAGCGCGAGGCTGCCGTCCTCGCGGTGGACGGGCACGAGGCTCTTCTTGAAGTGGCCGTTCGCGATCGCATGCGCGGCGCGCTTCTGGCTCTCCAGCCCGAACGCGTCGACATCCCTTCGCGTGATGCCTTCCATGGTCGCGATCGCATCGGCGCAGACGCCCTGATGCGACTGCGGATGCCGCGCGCGCAGGCGCAGATTGCCGCCGTCCATCATCATCGGACCGCCGCCGCGGCGTCCGTCCATCGACATCATCTCGCAGCCGCCGGCGATGACGAGGTCCTCAGTGCCCGCCATGATCGAGCTCGCGGCCATGTTGACGCTGGTGATGCCGGAGCCGCAGAAGCGGTCGAGCGTCACCGCGCTGGCGCGCACGTCGTAGCCGGCATCGAGTGCGGACATGCGGCCGAGATCACCGCTTTGCGTTGCGACCTGCGCGCTGCAGCCCCAGACGATGTCGTCGACGTCTGCCGTATTGATGCCGGTGCGATCGGCAAGCGCGCGCAGCACGGTTGCCCCGAGTTGCTGCGGATGAATCCCTGAGAGCGCTCCCTTGCCGGCCTTGCCGATGCCTCGCGGGGTCCGGCAGGCATCGATGATCAGCGCGTCAGCCATTGGCGTTGTCCTCTCGTTTATGGGTGTTGGGACGGTTTTGAATAAGGGGAAGAGTGGAGTCAATGCGCGGCGCTGCACGCCTTCTCCCGCCCTCAACCGGATTTTCCGCTACGCGAAAGCCTCAGCGACGTCGGGGCCGGGCTTGTCTCGGCCATCCACGCTTTACTCGGGGCAGGAACAACGTGGATGCCCGGGACAAGCCCGGGCATGACGATCTCTCAGGTGGCTCTAGATGGAAGAAGACCGCTACACCCCCGCCGCGTTCTTCGCGATCACGTTGCGGTAGAAGCTGGCGCTGAGTTTGGGGGTGCGAACCTGGGTGTCGAAATTGACATGGTACAGCCCAAAACGCTTGTTGAGGCCATAGACCCACTCGAAATTGTCCATCAGACTCCAGAGGAAATAGCCGCGCACCGGTACGCCCTCGCTGGTGGCGCGCTCGAGCTGGGCGAGATAGTTGCGCAAATACATGATGCGATCGGTGTCGTAGATCTTGCCGTCCGGCGTCACCGCATCGTCGCCGGATGCCCCGTTCTCGCTGATGTAGATCGCGTCTGTTTTCCATATCTTGGCGGCAAGCTTCGGCACCCAGTAGATCGTCTCGGGCCCGACGCGCAGCCAGTCCGAATTCATGTGCGGAAACGATTTCGGGATCGGCAGCGGCATGAAGCCCGCGCCCTTGTCGGAGGCCACGACGTAATTCTGTGGCGCGTAGATGTTGAGACCGAGGAAGTCGACCGGCGAGGAGATGATCTTGAGCTCCGCATCGGTGAATTTCGGCGCGTTGGGCCCGGCGAATTTCAGGAAGGCGTCGGTATAGCGCCCCGTCATGATGACGTTGAGATAGCCGGCATTCATCTCGCGCAGCGCGATCTCCGCGGCGCGAACGTTCTCCGGCGTGTCGATCGCGGGCGCGCAGGCATCGACGTTCTCGGCCGGCCCCACCCTGGTGCCGCGGCGGCCGTGAGCCCGCACCGCCTGCACCGCGAGCCCGTGCGCCAGCGCGCTGTTGTGCCTGATCTGGTTGATATCGGCTTGCGGCAGCGTCAGGCCCGGCGCGTCGATGCCGATGCCGTAACCGAAATAGACGAAGCGGCCGCTCTCGTTCAGCGTGAACACGTTCTTGACCCGGTCGGTCAGACGCTCGGCGACATAGGCCGCGTAATCGCCAAAGATCTTGCAGGTTTCCGTCGAACGCCAGCCGCCAAACCGGTCCTCGAGCGATTGGGGCAGGTCCCAATGATAGAGCGTCAGCCACGGCTCGATGCCGTTCTTCAGGAGCTCGTCGACGAGACGATTGTAGAAGTCGAGCCCCTTCGGGTTGGGCTTGCCGTCGCCGTCCGGAAACAGCCGCGGCCAGGCCACCGAGAAGCGATAGGCCCTGCAGCCGAGCTCCTTGATGAGCGCGATGTCCTCCTTGTAGCGGTGATAGTGCTCATTGGCGCGGTCGCCCGTGGTGCCGTCCTCGATCTTGCCGGGGATGCGAACGAACTTGTCCCAGATCGAGGGTCCTCGCCCGTCCTCGTCGACCGCGCCTTCCACCTGGTAGGACGAGGTCGCCGTGCCCCAGACGAATCCCGACGGAAAGCTGCTTCCACCGCGCGGCGGCCGAGCCGGCTTGGCTTCGGCTGCGTCGAGCGCGCCAGTCATCCCGGCTGCGGACAGCCCCGCGATCTTCGCAAGCTGGCGACGCGAGACCTTGTCCGTCATGAATGCTTCTCCGCTTCCGGGTTGTTGCGGACGCACAATGGCGAGTCGTGGGCGGTTTGAAAAGCAAGCTTTGGCGAAAGCCGGATACAGAATCTGACCGTCTTGGCGCGACATATGGATGCGGGCCGGCCGACGCGCTTGCTTCCGCTCAGCGCAAGCGCTTCGGCAATTTTCGCAGCTTGTCGGGATTGAACGCCGGCACCTGCTCGGCTCGTTCGCGTGCGGGCGGCTGCTGTTCCGTCAGAATGAGCGTGCCGTGGAGAATCATTCCCGGCACCTGCTGCGCCGTCGCGGTGTAGCTCGCGATCCTGCCGGGGCAATATCCCTCGATGGCCAGCGTGAGCTCATCTTCGATGCCGAAGACCGTCGAGCGCCCATCGGTATGACGCTTCGTCGATACGGTCGCAGTGAAGCGGTCGCCATCGACCGTGCAGGAGCCATGATACGTCATCAGGCTGTCACGGCCCCAAATCTGGCCGTCTGCGACGTGAACGATCCCGGTACCCTGGTCGAGCGGCGTCCTGTACCACGCCGCGTAGGTGCCGTCCTTCAGCATGGGAGCAGTCTCTCCTGATATTCCCACGCGGACCATTGGCATCATTTAACGCCAAGAAACAGTTAATGACCCTGCCCGTGCCAATCCGGTCTTTCCTTGCGCAGCTCGGCCTCGAGCTCCTCGATGATGCTGTGAAGCAGATGCGCGGCAAGCGGGTCGGTCACTTCGCGCTCCAAGTGGCGGTAACGCGCGATCAGGAACTCCTGCTCTTTCAACTGGCGTTCTGTCATCAGATGGGCCCTCCGACAAACCGACGCGGAGAGGACCGAGCAGTTTCATTAAAATTTTCAAACCATTTTCTATGGTTTCTGATGGGTTAAAGGCGCCAGGCTTCGCCGGCGGGGCCGGCGGTAGCGCCGCTCATCGTGCGTTCGCGAAACCGCGCGATCGCCTGGAGCAGGATCGGGCAAAACAGAACCGCTTCAGGCAAGACCCGGAGCCTCTGCACCGCATAGAACCCGCGCCGACCCGTAAGAGCACGGACACCTGATCTGAGGCAGCAAGCGATCAGAAGGAGCCTCGCAATGACCGGGAGCACCGCACCCATGCGCAATCCCTCGTCCAGGGGCCAGCCGCCCCTCCCCGGCGCACAACCCGTCGACATCGCCACGACCGAGCGGCGCGCCGCCGACTTGGAGATGGCGCGGGTGCTCAGGACCGAACCGACCCGCATGGCGCTGGACGCCTCCGGCGCCGGGATCGCGTACTGGAAACACGATCCATTGCATGACGTCGTCGAGCCCATGAGCCACCACGTGATCATGGCCTATAACGGCGTGATGCAGCGCATGGAGCGCCGGTCGGGAAAATCGGTTTCGATCGGCACGTTTCGTCCCGGAGTCGTGATCATCATTCCGGAAGGATCGAGCTCCCGATGGGACATTCCGAAGCCCGTCGATGTCGTTCAACTCTATCTTCCGAATGCGACACTGAAGCGCGTTGCCGGCGAAGCCGGATCGCAGGAGCGGCCGACCTGCTGGAGCGGACGGCGCACCCCGACCCCATTACATCCCGGCTGCTCTTGAGCGCAGCGGATGCGCTCGACGGCAATGGCGTCCTGGATACGCTGTTCCGGCACCAGGTGACGGATCTTCTTGCCACCCGCGTCCTGGCTGCGCACACGGGCTCGCCGGTCGCGTTCCAACCGACCATGGGCGGGCTGTCGCCGAAGGTCCTGCTCCGCGCGATCGAACGGTTGCGCTCGGACAGTGATGCGGACGTCTCGCTCGATGCGCTGGCGTCCGAGGCCGGCCTCTCGCGCTTTCACTTCTGCCGCGCCTTCAAGGAGAGCACCGGACTCTCGCCGCATGCCTGGCTGCGCCAACACCGGCTCGAGCAGGCCATGAAGATGCTGCGGGAAAGCGACGACCCGGTCGTCTCGATCGCTGTGGCGCTTGGCTATTCCTCGCAGACGGCGTTCGCCGCAGCCTTCAGGAAGCTCACCGGCGAAGCGCCGAGCGAATGGCGCAGGCGCATGCGTTAGCAGCAATCGCTCGATGGCGACAGCAATCGCTCTGGGGCAGCGGCACGCCTGATCGGTTAGACCATCACCATGTCCAATCCCACGACGGAGGCAAATGATGATCGGGAAAGGCTTCGTCCACCGGCTGGCAATCACCTCATCACGCAAGGGTCTCGCCACCGCGGTCGTGTACGGACTTACGCTGACTGTTCGCTTCACTTCAGCAACAGGTGACGACATTCCGCCGCAATCGGCACAACGCGCCCACCCGGTGATTTCGGTGATCACCGGGGACAGCTTCCGCCTGCCCTATCAGGACTGGAGCCGCAAGTCCGCGCGGTCGATCGTCTTTCGTCAGGGCTGGCCGCCCGGCTGTCCGCTCCAATAGGCGTCAGCAAGCTCGCTTCAACCATTCGCATCGTCGCTGACCGCAACAGCACTTGCCGCGAACCCGCAGCGGCGGCGGCAACGCGCCTGTGCCCAGGAAGATCAACCAAAGGAGACCGTCAATGCGACTAGTCATCATCGGCGCCGGCTTCGCCGGCATGTATGCCGCCCTTTCCGCTGCCCGCCTTCGCGATATCCAGGGCGTCTCGCCCGACGAACTCGAGATCGCGCTGGTCGCACCCGAGCCGACGCTGGTCGTCCGCCCGCGGCTCTACGAGAAGAATCCGGAGACCTTGACGGCACCGCTCCTCGATGTGCTCGAGGCGATCGACGTCACCTATGTTCAGGGCAGCGTCGAGACGGCCGAAACCCAATCCCGCATGGTGAGGGTCGCCACGGCCAAGGGCTCCAAGGAGACGCTCTCCTACGATCGGCTCGTGGTCGCCACCGGGAGCCGGCTGTTCCGCCCGAACATCCCGGGTCTTGCCGAGCACGGGTTCAGCGTCGACTCGCTCGACGATGCGATCGCGCTCGACAGGCACCTGCATGGGCTTGCCAAGCGGCCGGCCGCGAACGGGCGCGACACGGTCGTCGTCGCCGGCGGCGGCTTCACCGGCATCGAGGCGGCCACTGAAATTCCGGCGCGGCTCCGCGCAATCCTGGGGACGAACGCCAAGACTCGCGTCATCATCGTCGAGCGCAACAGCGCGATCGCACCCGACATGGGTGCAGGCCCGCGACCGATCATCGAGGGCGCCCTCCACAAGCTCGGCGTGGAGACCCGCCTCGGTGCCGGCGTCGCCTCGCTCGACGAGTGCGGCGTCACCTTGTCCAGCGGCGAACACATCGAAACCGAAACCGTGATCTGGGCTGCGGGTATTCGTGCGGCCCCTCTGACGGCGCAAATCCCTGCCGAGCGCGACAATTTCGGCCGGCTGCTGGTCGATCGCTGCCTGCGGGTGCCAGGCGTCGAGGGCGTCTTCGCGACCGGCGATGCGGCCCGCGCCGCGTGCGACGACGAGGGCAATTACGCACTGATGTCCTGCCAGCACGCCACGCGCCTGGGCGCCTTTGCGGGCAACAATGCCGCAGCCGAGTTGCTCGGCGTTCCGACCAGGCCCTACCACCAGAAGGCCTACGTCACCTGTCTCGATCTCGGCGAAGCCGGCGCACTGTTCACCCGCGGCTGGGATCGCAAGGTCGAGATGGTCGGTGATGTCGCCAAGAAGACGAAGCAGGAGATCAACACGGTCTGGATCTATCCGCCGAAGGCCGAACGCGCCGCTGCACTCGCGTCAGCCGATCCGGAACGCGTGACCAGCCTCTAGCTAGTGCGCGACGCCATGGCAGGCGGCGCTCCCCTGGCGGCGCCGCCTGCTCAAACAAAGACCAGCCAGAACAAGAACCGCAACAGGAGACCAACATGAACCTGCACAACACCTCCTCCCCCGCGACATTGAAGCCCGAAGAGCTTGTCCCGTCGCGCTACGCGCTGAAGGTCGGCGACATCGACGTGCTGGTGGTGAGCGACGGCGTGCTGCCGCTACCCTCCGAGATGTTGGCGCACAATGCCGACCCCGCGGTCCGCGCGGCCTGGCTGGAAGACATGTTCCTGCCGCCGGACGCGTTCGACTGGGCGTTGAACGTGGTCGTGGTGCGTAGCGGAGCGCAGACCATTCTGATCGACGCCGGGCTCGGATTGGACCCGGACCTGCACCTCCCGCGAGCCGGGCAGCTGGTCAAGCGACTGGAGGCCGCCGGCATCGATCTGGCATCCGTGACCGACGTGGTGCTGACCCACATGCACATGGACCATGTCGGCGGGTTGCTCGTCGAAGGCGTGAAAGACCGGCTGCGTCCGGACCTGCGGATCCATGTGGCAGCCGCCGAAGTCACGTTCTGGGAGTCGCCCGATTTCTCCCGCGTCTCCATGCCGCCGGGATTCCCCGACGCGCTTCGACAGACGGCCAAGCGGTTCGCGCACGAATATCACAACCAGCTCCGGACGTTTGAAGCCGAATTCGAGGTCGCGCCGGGGGTGGTGGTCTGCCGCACCGGCGGTCACACCCCCGGGCACAGCGTGGTCCGCCTGACCTCCGGCGGCGAGCGACTGACATTCGCCGGTGACCTCGTGTTCACCGTCGGGTTCGAACACCCAGACTGGCACAACGGCTTCGAACACGATCCCGAGGAAGCCGCCCGCGTCAGAGTGAACCTTTTGCGGGAGCTTGCGGCGAACCGCGAGCTGCTGGTGGCCACGCATATGCCGTTCCCGTCCGTCGGTCATGTCGCTGTCGCCGGCGACGCTTTCCGCTGGGTGCCCGTGTCCTGGGACTATTGAGCCTCGTGCGCCCCGTGCTTCCTTCTCCTTTTAGGAGAAGGAAGCATCAGCGCTTGCTGTAACTCAGAACGTCACCCGCATTCCCGCGTAAAATGCCCTTGGCCTCGCCGGGCTCAGCGAGCGCGGGTCGACGAACTCCGCGCCGCCATTGGTGAAGTTGGGCAGGGCCTCGCGGTCGAAGAACTGGCCGTAGGTCGCGTAGCGCTTGTCGAACACGTTGTCGACGCGGCCGTAGAGCTGGATGTTCTTCGTCACCTGGTAGGAGGTGTGGAGATTGAACACCGTATAGGACGGCAGCTTCGCGAACTGGTTCGACTCGTCGCCGACGATGTATTGGCTGGAGACGAACAGGGCGTTGCCGCCGACCTTCCAGACATCGGTCACGGCGTAGTCGACGCCGACCTTGACGCGGTGGCGCGGGATCGCGGGGATCTGGTTGCCGGGTCTGACCTGGATGGTCTCGGTGGCGTCATCGGCGAACGGGCTTTCCGAGCCGAGTTCGAGCGGATCAAGGAAGCGCGCATCGACGAAGGCGTAGCTCGCCTGGAATTGCAGCGTGGGCGACTTGATGTTGACCTCCGCTTCCAGCCCTTGCCGCCGTGTCCGGCCGACATTGGTGAAATAGCCAAAGCCCGTCCGCCCGACGGCGGGCACCGCTACGATGTCGTCATGGTTGGTGGCGCGAAAGCCGCCGATTTTCCATCCCAGCGTGCCGATATTCAGCTCCCTGGTGCCGCGGAAGCCGGCCTCCACCGTTTTGGAGACGACCTGCTTCAACGGCGGATCCGCAACCAGGAAGGCCGCGATGAGACAGGGCCGGGCGGGATCCGCACAGCCGAGCTCGAGCGGTGTCGGCACGCGGTTGGCCTCGGAATAGCCGGCATAGGCGGTCAATCCCGGCGTGATCTTGTAGGTGCCGCCGATCATCGGATTGAAGCGGGTATAGGTGTGATCGCCGTTCAGCGCGGTGCCGAGCTGGTCTTCCAGCGAGATCCGCGCCGCGTTGAAGCGGCCGCCGCCGGTGATGGCGAAAGCGTCCGTGACGTTGAACGTGTCCATCGCGTAGAGACCGTTGTATTGATTGACGGTCCGCAACGAGACGGGGCCGGCAACGGGATCTGCCGCGGGAGTCGCCCCCAGGAAAACACCGCTGCCGCTGACGACGTAGTTCTCTCCCATCGATCCGAGCTCGGAGCTGGCGTTGTAGCGCGTGGTGCTGGCGTCATAGGTTGCGCCCATCACGAAGCGGTTGTCGTGACCGAACAGTTGATCGGTGTTGGTGGCCTGCCCTGACACGCCGAACGTGGTCGAACGGATCGAGCTCCGGTCGATCGCGCCCAGGATCGTTCCCGGCGCGAAGGGGTTGGCGAGTTGCACGCCGCCCGCGCCGTTGGCGGGTGTGGTGTCGTCGCCGAAGCAGAGCAGCGCCGCATCTGCAGCGCACTCCTCCACGTCGGTTGGATTGCCGTCGACGATGTTCTGCTCGAACCTGCGCACATGGGCGGTGCCTTCGAGCGTCCAGGTCGGCGTCGCGTCGGCCTTTCCGGTCAGGTTGAGATAGCCGACGCGGTTGGCGGTGGTCTGCGGTGTGGTGTAGGTCGCGCCCCAATATTTATCCAGCAACTCGGCCGGGACGGTGGCGCTGGCGCCGAAATTGTTCTTTGCGACACCCATGTTGGCGTGGAATTTGCTGTCGCCGGCCTTGTAGCCGACATCGCCGTAGAAGCGCCGAACGGTCGATTGCGAGAAGTTGCGGAAGCCGTTGTCATGCAAGCCTTCGAGCGCGGCATAGACGGCGTAGTTCTTGTCGACCTGCTTGCCCCATTGCGCCGAGCCCTGGATGCGGCCGAACGAGCCACCCATCACGTCGATCTCGGCGCCCTGATAGGTGAAGCCGTCCTTCATTTGCAGGTTGATCGCGCCGCCCAGCGCGTTGAGGCCGAAGGCGGGATTGTTGGTCACCAGCGTCACCGACCTGATCGCGGCGGTGGGAATCAGGTCCCAATTGACGGCGTCCGAGAAGGCTTCGTTGATGCGGACGCCGTTCTGATACACCGCAAGGCCTTGCGGCGTCCCGGTCACGGGCGAGGCGACGAAGCCGCGGAACTCGACATCAGGTGTGAACGGATTGCCGGTGACTTCGCTGATGTTGATGCCGGCGATATTGTCGCGCAGGGCGTCGGTGACGTTCAGCGAATTGGTGCGCCTAATCTGGCTGGCATCGACGGCATTGATCGAAGACGGAACCTTGTCGACGTCGAGGCCGCGGCCGGTACCCGGCGCGGTTGGAAAGACGTATAGGCGTGTCCTTGGACTGGCGGAGCCCGGCGCCCCCACGCGTGCGATTGGTCGCGATGGCGCGGCGCGTCTCGCCGCCGCAGGCGGTGGCGCCGCAACCTCGACCGGCGGCAGGTTCTGGATGTTGGTCTCCTCGTCCTGCGCGGCTATCGCGCTGGTCGCAACAACCATTCCCGTGGAAACTGAAATGATGACCAGACCACGAACGCCCATTCTTGCCCGCCTCCACCCGTATCGTCCTGCTCTCTCGTTTCCCCGCCGGTTGGGCGAACGATACAGGCCAACAGCCGAAGAGCACCAGCCGTAAAGTGTCCGCCCGGTCCGGAGCTTAAATTCCCGATAAAATCGGGAATTATTCCCGATCCACCCAGCGGCGTGCGCGCGCCTCATCGGGATCGGCTGGGAACTATTCCCGGCCGCCGCGAGACTTTTTGCCGAACTTCGCGAAAGACCTTCGTGCAATCCTTGGCTCGACATCGCGATCTGATCGCGAGTCATTCATCCGTAGACTCACCCCGCCCTCCTGGGCGGGGTGCCTTTACGGCAAGCAAGAATACAGGAGGACATGATGACGTTGGGGGAACGCTTTTCCGTTCGATATTCATCGGCTCGGCCAGGTAGCCTCGCCTTGGGTCTTCTCGCAGGCTTGGGCCTCGCCGCATTCATCACCGCCGCGCCTGCACAGGATTCGGCAAAGAACCCGACGCCGGAGAGCATCAAGGCGATCACCTCGCAGGTCGACGGCGCCTACATCAAGGCCAACGCCGCGACTTCCAACAACTGGCCGACGATCGGTCTCGACTACGCCGAGACCCGCTTTTCGAAGCTCAATCAGATCACGAGCGCCAACGTCAAAGGCCTCGGCCTAGTCTGGACCTACAATCTCGAATCCTCGCGCGGGGTCGAGGCGACGCCGGTCGTCGTCGACGGCATCATGTACCAGACGGCCTCCTGGAGCGTCGTGCATGCCATCGACGCGCGCACCGGCAAGCGCATCTGGACGTTCGATCCGGAAGTCAATCGCGAGCTCGGTTACAGGGGCTGCTGCGACGTCGTCAACCGCGGAGTCGCACTCTACAAGGGCAAGGTGTTCGTGGCCGCCTATGATGGCCGCCTGATCGCGCTCGACGCGGCAACCGGCAAGAAGGTCTGGGAAAAGGACACGCTGATCGACCACGAGCATTCCTACACGATCACCGGCGCACCGCGCGTCTTCAACGGCAAGGTCGTGATCGGACAAGGCGGCGCCGAATATGGCGCGCGCGGCTACGTCACCGCCTACGATGCCGAAAGCGGAAACCAACTCTGGCGCTGGTTCACCGTCCCCGGCGATCCGTCGAAGCCGTTCGAAGACGAGTCGATGGAGAAGGCGGCCAAGACCTGGGATCCCGCCGGCCAATATTGGCTCAACGGCGGCGGCGGCACGCCATGGGACACCATCACCTTCGACCCCGATCTCAACCTCGTCTACATCGGCACCGGCAACGGCTCGCCCTGGAATAGGAACGTTCGCAGTCCCGCCGGCGGCGACAATCTCTACCTCGCCTCGATCGTGGCGCTGAACGCCGATACCGGCAAGTATGTCTGGCATTATCAGGAGACGCCCGGCGACCACTGGGACTACACCTCGACCCAGCCGATGATCCTCGCCGACATCAACATCGACGGCGCGCCGCGCAAGGTGATCCTGCACGCGCCCAAGAACGGCTTCTTCTTCCTGATCGACCGCACCAACGGCAAATTCATCTCGGCGAAGAATTTCGTCGATGTGAACTGGGCCACCGGCTACGACGTCAACGGCCGCCCGATCGAGGTGCCGGCCGCGCGTGGCGACGCCGCGTACGACTCGATCCCGGGACCCTACGGCGCCCACAACTGGCATCCGATGTCGTTCAACCCGCAGACCGGGCTGGTCTATCTGCCGGCGCAGAACGTGCCGCTGAACCTCATTCCGGAAAAGAAATTCAAGCAGAATGCCGCAACGCCGGGCAAATTCGGCGGCGCCACCGGCTGGAATGTCGGCTTCGTGCTCAATGGAGAGCCGCCCAAGAGTCTTCCGTTCGGACGCCTGATCGCGTGGGACCCGGTCAGACAGAAGGAAGCCTGGCGGGTCGAATACCCCTCGCCATGGAACGGCGGCACGCTGACCACGGCCGGAAACCTGGTGTTCCAGGGCACGGCGGATGGACGCTTCGTCGCCTATGACGCGATGACCGGCAAGGCGCTGTGGGAAACACCGACCGGCACCGGCGTCGTCGCGGCGGCTTCGACCTACATGCTCGATGGCGTGCAGTATGTCTCGATTGCCGTCGGCTGGGGCGGAGTCTATGGCATGGCACAGCGGGCGACCGAGCGGCAAAGCCCTGGAACGGTCTACACGTTCGCGCTCAACGGCAAGGCACCGCTGCCGGAGTTCGTGAAGTACCAGACCGAGGGCCTTCTCCAGGGCGTGAAGTACGATCCGAAGGACGTGCCGGAAGGAACGGCGCTCTACGTCGCCGCCTGCGCCACCTGCCATGGCGTGCCCGGTGTCGACAAGGGCGGCAACGTCCGCAACCTCGGCTACGTGCCGGCGGAGGAGATCGCCAACCTCAAGAACATCGTCTTCAAGGGGCCGTTCCGCGACAAGGGCATGCCGGACTTCACGGGCAGGCTGACCGAAGCCGACGTCGTGAAGATTCAGGCATTCATCCAAGGCACGGCTGACGCAATACGGCCGAAGAAGTGACGCGGCGATACGGCTGCGGCAGGCATTGCCGCAGCCGGCTCATCCGACGCACGCGGCACGCTTCAATGCTTTGGAACATCATGCATTTCAGAGAGATCCATTGAGTCCCATACTCGTCGTCGACGACCATCCCATCATCGCCGAGGCCTGTCGTATCGTGCTGGGGGAGGTCGAAGATGTGGTCGCTGCGCGCGACGTGCCGAGCGGCTATGAAGCATTCCTGGAGCACCGCCCTGGGGTCGTCATCCTCGATTTGACGTTTCCGGGAGAAGCACTAGGCGGTGTCGACTTGCTGCACCGCGCGATCTTGCCGGCGGAGAAGACAGGTCGAACTGACGCGCGACCACCTGATCTATTGCAGGAGCTGAAGCAGCGCGCGTCCGGCAGGCGTCTTCAGTTCTTTCTCATCCAGCGTTCCGTCGTGATCCGGATCGGCTGCCTCGAAACGCTGCGAGACGACGGCGAGATATTCATTCACCGAAAGCGTTCCATCGTGGTCGGGATCTGCTGCAGCGATCTCTTTGGCGGATAATCTGCCCCGCAACTCCCGCACGTCCAGCGTGCCGTCGTGATCCGGGTCGAGCCTGGCGAAAAGCGCCGTCGCTGCCCTCCTGACCTCGATGTGGTCCAGCGTCCCGTCGCTGTCGGTATAGAACTTCCTGACAGGATCACCGCGGGAAGCTGCCAGCGCAGATCCCGACACCATCACGACGGCCAGAATCGAGACCATCCATCGGCCAGATTTCGGCATTTCGAGCTCTCCCGGAGGTCGTAGACGTCACATTCAGATCAGGACGAGGCGGTCGGAATCAAGGCCTCCACGGTCAAGCCGGCATCGCCGGAGACGACGTTGAGCGTGCCGCCCAGCGCCAGGATCCGCTCACGCATCCCGACGAGGCCGAAGCCGAGCTTCTGGCCCGGCTCCATCCCGCGGCCGTTGTCGCTGACCCGCACCCGGGCGCAGCCGCGGCCGTCGTGAGCCATCTGCTCCACCGGTTCGATGACGACATTGACCGAGGTCGCACCGGCGTGCCGGAACACATTGGTCAGCGCCTCCTGCACGATCCGATAAATGGTGAGATCGGCGGTCTCGCCGGTTGCGCCCAGCGCCGGCGAGATCACGGTCTCGATCGCGACGTCGGGATGCGACTCCCGCCACAGCCGCGACAGGGATTCGAGCGCCTTGCGCAAGCCGAGCTCGGCAAGGCCCACGGGCCGAAGGCGCTCCAGCACGCGGCGGTTGAACTGCTGGAGTGCATTGATCTGCTCCAGCATGGCGCTGCCATGCTTTCGCACGGCATCCGCACTCGGGTCGCGTCCCTCCGCCAGCTTGGCCAGCGCGCTCGCATGCGCGCGCAGCGAGAACAAGTAAGGCCCGAACTCGTCATGGAGCTCGCGCGCAATCTCCTTGCGCTCGACATCCTGCAGCGATACCGCACGCTCGGCAAGACGCCGCTTGTCCTCGACCGCCGCACCAAGCGTTGCGGCAAGGTGGTTGAGCTTGGTGCAGATCGCGGCGAGCTCCGGCGCGCCGCCCGGCGCGACACGGGCGTCGTAATGTCCGCCTTCGAGCTTCCCCATTGCCTCCGCCAGCGACTGGAGCGGCGCCAGCGCCCGGCCGACCACGTTCATCATCAGGAAGAACAGAGCGAGCGCGATCACCGAGCCGACCTCGAGCTGGGTCACGATCCCGTCCCAGATCTCGGCGATCTCGTCGTCGGGATGCGAGGTGATCACGAGTGAGGCGGGCTTGCCATGGATCGAGACCGGCACGCTGACCGCGGTCTGCTCGGGATGAACCAGGGCGACGAACCAGGCCGGCGGCGCGCGCGTGTCGGCGTCGGCGTCAAGCCGGGGGGGCGTCAGCGGCTGGCCGCCGGCGCCCCGGAGCGTAATGCTGACATGGCGCAGACGGCTGAGATCGCGTGCGATCTGGTTGAGCCTGGCATCCGGATCGGGAGCCTCGTTGAGATCCGCCACGATCATCTCGATGAACTCTCGGGCAAGGCGGATCACGCTCTGGTCTTCGGCCTGCACGCGCGGCCCGGCTTCCGCGACCTGCCGGCCGATATTGACGGCGAGCCCCAGCGCCAGCAGCAGCGCCAGCAAGAGGTTGATGCGCCCGCGCAAGGATAAATTCTGCCACATTGGTATCGCCTATGCCTCGCGAAGGATGCCCGCACCTGTCCGATGGCGTTGACAGAGGCGAAGCGCCCGATATCTAATCGGAAGCGTACAGCAATCCCAGCCGGGTTGCATGAGGCCACATGAGGCGCGCAGCTCCTCATGCCGGCAACATGCGGCGCAAGACAGGCAAATTCCAACACGGGAACGCGCTGTCGCGGGGAACGCCTATGCGCATTCTGATCGTCGACGATCATCCCATTGTCGCCTCCGGCTGCCGTGCCGTGCTGGCCGACGAGGGGGAGATCGAGATTTTGGAGGCCGCCGACGCCGAAGACGGCGAGTGCGTCTTCATCGTCGAACGTCCCGACCTCTGCATCATCGACATCAACCTGCCGACCGTCTCAGGCTTCGAGCTCGCGCGCCGCATCCTCGAGCGCACGCCCGAAGCCCGCATCATCATGTTCAGCATGAACGACGATCCTGCTTTCGCCGCGCGGGCGATCGAGTGCGGCGCCAAGGGCTATGTCTCCAAGACCGGCGATCCCGACGATCTCGTCCAGGCGATCCGCGCCGTCGGCGGCGGCGGCACGTACCTTCCGACCGCGATCGCGCGCAGCATCGCCTTTGCTGGGCCGACTCTGGCGCAAAGCCCGCTGTCGAAGCTGAATGCCCGCGAAATGGAGATCCTGCGGTTGCTCAGCGCCGGCAAGAGCCTGTCCGAGATCGCCTGGCTGGTGCAATCGTCCTACAAGACGGTGGCCAATACCTCGTCCATCATGCGCCAGAAGCTCGGGGTGAAAACCTCCGTCGAGCTGGTGCGGCTGGCGATCGACAGCGGCGTCGCCTGACGACGCCGCAAATTTCGGTCACATAAGCGCTGCAATGTTGATGTCGTGAGATGCCACGGAGTTTCAGGCATGACGATCCAGACCGTCTCGACGAATAAATCCTACGGCGGTGTGCAGGGCGTCTATCGCCATGCAAGCCAGGCGACCGGAACCGACATGGTGTTCTCGGTCTACGTTCCGCCGCATGCGGACGACGCCAAGCTGCCCGTGGTCTGGTACCTCTCCGGGCTCACCTGCACGCATGCCAATGTCACGGAGAAGGGCGAATTCCGCAAAGCCTGCGCCGACCTCGGCCTGATCTTCGTCGCGCCCGATACCTCTCCGCGCGGGCCGGATGTGCCTGGTGATGCCAACAACGCCTATGATTTCGGCCTCGGCGCCGGCTTCTATGTCGATGCGACGCAGGAACCGTTCGCGCGCAATTATCGGATGTGGAGCTATGTCACCGACGAGTTGCCCAAGCTGGTCGCGGAAAACTTTCCGGTCGACGCCAAGCGGCAATCGGTGATGGGACACTCGATGGGCGGCCACGGTGCGCTGACGGTTGCGCTGCGCAACCCGCACCGGTTTCGCGCGGCAAGCGCGTTCGCGCCAATCGTGGCGCCTTCGCAGGTGCCTTGGGGCATCAAGGCCCTGACCGGCTATCTCGGACCGAACAAGGATTCCTGGCGCAACCACGATACGGTGGCGCTGATCGAGGACGGTGCGAAATTCTCGGGGTTCCTGGTCGACTATGGCGATGCCGACAATTTCTTGAAGGAGCAGCTCAAGCCGGAGCTGCTCCAGGAGGCCTGCACCAAAACCAATATCCCGCTGACGCTGCGCCGGCAGGTGGGCTACGACCACAGTTACTATTTCATCTCGACGTTCATGAGCGACCACCTGCACTGGCACGCGGCAAGATTGACGGCGTGATCTCTGCGCGCCATGCCTTCTTCCTTCTCCCCTTGCGGGTGAAGGTGGCGCGAAGCGCCGGATGAGAGGTATCTCTCCGCGTCCCAAGGCGTGAATTGGATTCGCGGAGACATACCCCTCACCCGGCTCGCCGCTTCGCGGCGAGCCGACCTCTCCCGCAAGCACCCCGCAAGCACACCGGCGCTCGCGGAGAGAAGAACTACTCCGGCCTTCCAAAATTCGGCGCCAGCAGGCGGTTGCGGATCAGGTAGCTCATCGTGCGCGACCAGGATTCGTCGGTGTTGCCGCGCATGTCGGCGCTGGCGACGGTGATCATGTTGCCGGTCTTCACGTCGCGCAAATAGATGTTGAGATTGATGATCAGGTTCGAGACCTTCTGCACCAGGCCGGTGATCTCCAGGTCGGCGCCGAGCTGGCCGGCGAGCTTGAGATCGCAGCCGCCGCAGGCCTGCAGATTGGCGTGACGGGCGGCATCCCGAACCGGCGCGATATCGAGCACCTGGAACTTGCCTGAATCTGCCAGTTCCTTGCGCAGCTGCTCGCTGATGCGCTCGAGCCGCGCCTGCTCGGGCTTCGAGCCGTAGAACTCGCCCGGCAGGCTGGTGTCGATCAGCTCGAAATCGAACACCGCGAGTTTCGGCGGATCTGCAAGCGCGACCGAGCCCGTCAACAGCAAAGCGGCGAGACATATCAATGCTCGCATGATCGTGAATCCTGGTCTCGCGCGCGCGAGGACGAAATGCGGGGTTGCAAGGCGGGCCAAATCGGTCATGCTCGAAGCAGAAACAATTCTCCACCGGCGGTCAAGCCGGGGAGAATGCCTGGAGGAAACATGATTCGATGGTTGGTCGGCCTGATCGGCTGGAGTCTTGCCGCAACGAGCGCGCTCGCGGCCGACCCCGTCACGATCGGCGTCGGCTATCTCGGCACCGCCGGCACCAGATCGACGCTGTCGCTGGTCGAGCTGCCCGCCGAGAATGACGGCCTCGCCGGCGCCCGCCTTGCCATCGAGGACAACAACACCACCGGGAAATTCCTCAACCAGCGTTTCGCGCTGGAGGAGCGCCGCATCAAGGAAGGCGAGGACGTTGTGCAGGCGGCGACCGCACTCGCCGAGAAGAACGGCTTCATCGTCACCAACCTGCCGGCCGACGCGCTGCTGAAGATCTCGGACGCCTTGCGGGAGCGCGGCACGCTGCTGTTCAACGTCGGCGCTATCGACGAACGGCTGCGCGAGGCCGATTGCCGCGCCAACGTCATCCATACCGCCCCGACCCGTGCCATGCTGGCGGATGCGCTCGGCCAGTATCTCGTTTGGAAAAAGTGGTCGCGCTGGCTGCTCGTGGTCGGCTCGCATGACGAGGACAAACTGTTCGCCGACGCGCTCCGGCGCACCGCCACGCGGTTCGGCGCCAAGATCGTGCAGGAGCGCACGTTCGAAGACAAAGGCGGCGCACGCCGTACCGATAGCGGCGTGACGCTGATTCAGCGCCAGATGCCTGTCTTCACCCAGCAGGCGCCGGCCTACGACGTGCTGGTCGCGGCCGACGAGAGCGAGGTGTTCGGCGCGTACCTGCCCTATCGCACCTGGGATCCGCGCCCCGTCGCGGGCTCCGCCGGCCTCGTGCCGCGCAGCTGGGACGCCGCGCAGGACCAGTGGGGCGCGATCCAGATGCAGAACCGCTTCTTCAAGCTTAATTCGCGGCGCATGACCGCGCTCGACATGCAGGCCTGGACCGCGGTGCGCATGATCGGCGAGGCCACGTCGCGCACCAATTCCGGCGACGTCAAGAAGGTGACCGATTTCATCAAGGGCCCGGATTTCTCGGTCGCCGCGTTCAAGGGCACGCGGCTCACCTTACGCGACTGGAACTTGCAGCTGCGCCAGCCGATCCTGCTGGTCGACGGCCGCATGGTGGTGTCGGTGTCGCCGCAGGAAGGTTTCCTGCATCAGGTCTCCGAGCTCGACACGCTCGGTTACGATCGCCCGGAGAGCAAATGCAAGCTGAAATGAGCGATGTGAAATGAGTCCAAGCTGGCACCGTAACGATGCTGCGCCCCCTCCCCCGCTTGCGAGGGAGGGTTGGGGAGAGGGTGTCTCCACAAGCGACGGCCCCCGAGAGGAGAGAGCCCTCTCCCGCATCGCATCTTGCGATGCGATACGACCTCGCCCGCAAGCGGGGGAGGTGAGGACCGCCCGCGGACGGAGATCGCACCTGCTAAGAGCAGCGTTGCTGATGGTTCTGGCGACCGCCGCAGCGCCCGCGTACGCGTTCATCGCCTATGTCTCTAACGAGAAGAGCAACACGGTGTCGGTGATCGACACCGACAGCTGGACCGTGACCAAGACCATCAAGGTCGGCCAACGCCCGCGCGGCATCGATTTCACGCGCGACGGCAAGTTCGTGATGGTCGCGGTCGGCGACGACGACACCATCCAGGTGATCGACGCCAAGACACAAAGCGTGGTGGACAGCTTGCCCTCCGGACCCGATCCCGAGCTGTTCGCCCAGGATGCGGCCGGCAAGATCCTCTATGTCGCCAATGAGAACGACAACACGGTAACCGTGATCGATCTCGAAAAGCGCGCACGCATCGGCGACATCCAGGTCGGCGTCGAGCCCGAGGGCATGACCATCAGTCCCGACGGCAAGACGCTGATCAACACGTCCGAAACCACCAACATGGCGCACTTCATCGACACCGCCTCGCGCCAGATCGTGGCCAACGTGCTGGTCGACGCGCGTCCGCGCTTCGCCGAGTTCAAGCATGACAGTTCGGAAGTGTGGGTGTCCTCGGAGATCGGCGGGACGGTGTCGATCATCGACCCCAAAAAGCGCGAGGTGATCGGCAAGGTCACTTTCGAGATCCCGGGGCTGCGGAAAGAGGCGATCCAGCCCGTCGGCATCGGCATGACCAAGGACGACAAGACCGCCTTCATCGCGCTCGGCCCCGCCAATCGCATCGCCGTGGTCGACGTCGCCACGCGCAAGGTGACGAAATACCTGCTGGTCGGGCAGCGAGTCTGGCACGTGGCGTTCACACCGGACGAGAAGTACCTGCTCACCACCAATGGCGTGTCGAACGACGTCTCGGTCATCGACGTCGCCGCGCAAAAAGTGATCAAGACCATTCAGGTGGGCGAACTGCCCTGGGGCGTCACGATCGCGCCATGACCAGCCCCGCCCCGATCGCCGAACCACACGACGCCGCACCAAGGCCTGATCCCGTCGTCGTACCGGCGCTGGCGATCGAGGGCGTCAGCCACGCCTATGCGCCGCGCCGCGCGCTGATGGACGTCTCCTTCAATGTCCGGCCCGCGAGCTTCACTGCACTGCTTGGGTTGAACGGCGCCGGCAAGAGCACGCTGTTCTCGCTCGTCACACGCCTGTTCGGCATCCAGTCCGGCCGTATCGCCATCTTCGGCCATGACATCAGCAAGAGCCCCGGCGAGGCGCTGCGGCTGTTGGGGGTCGTGTTCCAGCCGCGTACGCTCGATCTCGATTTGTCGCTGACCCAGAACCTGCTCTATCACGCCGCCCTCCACGGCATCAGCCGCCGCGAGGCCGCCGCGCGCAGCGCCGAGCTGCTCGGCCGCATCGGGCTCGAAGAGCGCGCCGGCAGCAAGGTGCGCGATCTCTCCGGCGGCCAGATGCGGCGGCTGGAAATTGCGCGGGCGTTGCTGCACCGGCCCCGGCTGCTGTTGCTGGACGAGCCGACGGTCGGCCTCGACGTCAAGGCGCGTGCCGACATCATCAGCCATGTCCGCCAGCTCGTGACCGAGCAGGGCATCGGCGTGCTCTGGGCCACGCATCTGTTCGACGAGATCAATCCCGCTGACGATCTCGTGGTGCTGCATCAGGGCAAGGTGCTGGCGAAGGGGCCGATGAACCGCGTCATCGCGGAGGCCGGCGCGCAGGACGTCAACACCGCCTTCATGCGCCTAACCGGCGCGCAAGTGATGCCGGGAGGCGGCGCATGAGCAGCATCACCACGCGTGACGCCCCCCGCGGCTTCTCGGTCCAGGAGTACCTGACCTGCCTCACCGGCATCGTCTGGCGCGAGGGGCTGCGTTTCCTGCATCAGCGCGAACGTTTCGTCTCGGCGCTGGTGCGGCCCCTGGTGTGGCTGTTCATCTTCGCCGCCGGCTTCCGCCAGGTGCTCGGAATCTCCATCATCCCGCCTTACGAGACCTACATCCTCTACGAGGTCTATATCGCGCCTGGGCTGATGGCGATGATCCAGCTCTTCAACGGCATGCAGTCCTCGCTCTCGATGGTCTATGACCGCGAGATGGGCAACATGCGCACGCTCCTGGTGAGCCCGTTGCCGCGCGGGTTCCTGTTGTTCTGCAAGCTGCTTGCGGGCACGGCGGTGTCGCTGCTCCAGGTCTACGCATTTCTGCTGATCGCCTGGCTCTGGGACATCACCCCTCCGGCCCCGGGGTATCTTACCGTGCTGCCGGCACTGATCCTGTCCGGATTGATGCTGGGTTCGCTCGGCATGCTGATCTCCTCGGGCATCAAGCAGCTGGAAAACTTCGCCGGGGTGATGAACTTTGTCATCTTCCCGATGTTCTTCGCCTCCTCCGCCCTCTATCCGCTCTGGCGGGTGCAGGAGGGCAGCCCCTATCTGTACTATCTCTGCGAGGCTAATCCGTTCACCCATGCGGTCGAGCTGATCCGCTTCGCGCTGTATGGGCAGATCAACTGGATCTCGCTAGGGGTGGTGGCAAGCTGCACAATCGTCTTCATGGTCGGAGCGATTTTGGCCTATGATCCCTCGCGCGGGCTGGCGCGACGCGGGCCTGCGGGAGGCGAAGGATGAAGGTCTGGTTCCTGGCTGCCATGGTAATCGCGCTGGCCGGCACGGGCGCGCGCGCGGCCGATCCGCGCTATCCGGACTGGCCTTGCACCCAGGCCAAGGTGCCGGAGATCTCGCTCGCCGCCGTGTGGGCCGGTCCGCCGCTCGGAGATGTCCAGAGCAAATGGAAGGACGACGCCAAGGTCAGCGCGCTGGTCGCAAAGCTGTCGGCGCGCAAGACGCCGCTGGACGAGGCCGAGAAATCGGTGAAGGAGTTTCTCGCCGCGTCTGCGAGCGACAAGACCACGAATGCAAAGCTGCTATTCGCAGGCCTGTTCGACACGCTCAACGCCCAGCGCTCCCAGGTCATGAACGGGCTCGAACGCGTCAGCCGCAAGCAGCGCGAGGCCGCCGACGAGATCCGTGAGGAGACACTCCAGCTTCAAGCGCTGCAGGGCGCAACGCCGCGCGACGAGGCCAAGGTCGAGGCATTGAGTAACGAACTGATCTGGAAGACCCGCATCTTCGAGGACCGTCACAAGGTCGTGCGCTTCGTGTGCGAGGTTCCAACCTCGATCGACCATCGCCTGTTCGCGCTCGGCCGCGTGATCCAGCAGGAAATGGAATAGCGGCGGCCATGCTGACGGCTTCCGCGAAAGTTCCGGCAATCGTTAACCTTCTGCCGCGCTATCTGCCGGAACCAAATCGATCCAGGATGCCTTGTCGAAGTGAACCCCTTACGTCGGGAGGCCTTGATGGGAACAACAAAATTCATCTTCGCGGGCACCGCGGCCCTTGGCTTGCTCGCATCCAGCGCATTTGCCGAAGACATGACCGGAATGATCAAGCGGATCGACCGTCTCAACGGCACGATCTTGATCGAGCAGGTGCAGAAGGGCACCGTCGGCGCCAGCTCAGGCAGCGCTGGCGCGCTCCAGGAGTACAAGGCCAGGGACGCCGCGATGCTGGATGCTGTTCATGCCGGCGACAGGGTGAGCTATTCTGCGACCGCCACGAATGGCACGGGGACGCTGACGAAGCTGCAGAAGCAGAAGTAATAGCATTGGTTCGACCTCTCTCCGCTTGCGGAGAGAGGTCGCTCATCTTCGCTTGATCACTGTTGCTCGGGCCGCGGGTCCGGCTGCGCCTCATCGGTCGGAAGCTTCGCGCGCTCCCAGCCGTCAGTGCCGTCTGGGTACCAGGCGACGTTGGAATAGCCGTTGGCCAGCGCACGCTTGGCGGCGTTCCAGGACATCCAGCAGTCGGCGAGGCAATAGATCACCAGCAGTGCGGCCTTGTCGCCGCGTGATGCGCGCGCGAGGCCGCGCTGGAGATAATCATCCATGGCCGGCGGCAGCGTGCCGTAGCCGGTGTCGGGCAGCCAGATGCTGCCCGGAATGTTCCGGCGCGGCGCATCGCGCCACACCGTGCCCTCGGGAAGGTTTTTCGGTTTCGGCGGGCGCGGCATCACGTCGACGAACGCGCCGGTGTTTGCGCGCCAGATCGCTTCCGCCTCCTCGGTCGTCAGCACGCGCGCGCCGGCAAGCGTCGCCGGCACCGGCGCGCGATAATTGTCGGTGCGATAGCCTTCGGGCTCGAACGGCTCCTGCTGCTGCGCCAATGCCGGTGCCACGAGCAGAGCAACGGCGATCACAGCGGCAAGCGGCCGTCTCATGGCGTCTTCTTGGCCGCCTCCGCGCCGAGCGGCCGATTGCTGTCGTCCAGCAGCGGTACGCCGAAATCTAGCAGTATCTTGTTGATCTCGCCCTGGCTCTCCTGGATCAGCTTGTTGAGCTGCCGCTTCCAGTTCTGGTCGGCAGGACGCACGCCCATGCCGATGCGATAGACCAGCTTCGGCCCGGTGGTTTCTTTCACCAGCGGCGTGACGTGAAGCGAGGATCCTGCCTTCTTCGCATGGTAACCGGCCATCGGGCCCCACAGCACGCCGGCGTCGATCTTGCCCGCGGCAAGGTCGTCGATCATCGCCTGCGCCGAATTGTCGAAGCGCGTGTCGATCATCAGCGGATAGGGCTTTGCATCACCCATCAGGCCCGCCAACGCCATGTTGGTCGCAGGCGGCGTGCCGGCGACGATACCGATATGCTTGCCTTTCAGACGCGCGTCTTCGAGCGTATCGACATCCTCGAGCCCGCTGCCGGCCTTCGAGACCAGCGCATAGCTCGTGCGGTAATAGGGATTGGTGCCCTGCACGAGGTCGTCACCTTGCGGGAAGCCCATGATGACGTCGCAGCGATGCGCACCAAGGGTCATTCGCACGAAACCGCTGGCCTGCGGAAAGAAGACGTAGTCGAGCTTCTTGTGGAGCTTGTCCGCAAGAAACTCGGCGAGCTTGTTCTCAAACCCCTCGCCCTTCTCGTTGGAGAACGGCAGATTGCGCGGATCGGCACAGACACGCAGCACCTTGGGATCGACCAGCTCGAATGAGAGATCGCCGGTCTCGTTGGTCTGCGCGACGGCAACATCGCCGAACGCACAGGATGCGACCACGACCCATAGTGAAAACAACCAGCGACGATGTCGCCCGACCTCCGTCATCGCGCTTCCTCCTCGTTTTGGTTGGATGTTATCCATGCAACGCATGACGCGCCATGTGGGCCAACTTTGTGCTGGCCTTGCTTTGCTGCAGTGCAACGAGAAGACCCCCTTTTGAACTGAGGCAGAAAAGTGTCTCGCATCGCTCCAATGATCGCAGCCTTGTGCCTGCTCCGGGCAACGCTAGCATGCGCCTGGGCAGCCGAATTGCCTGTGAGCGAAGTCGCACCGGGAATCTTCGTACACTCCGGGACCATCGCCCTGATGACCCGCGAGAACGAAGGTGACATTGCCAATGTCGGCTTCATCGTCGGCGATGAGGCCGTGGCCGTGATCGACACCGGCGGCAGCCTTCGCGAGGGCGAGGCGCTGCTGGCCGCCGTGCGGGCCCGCACGTCCAAGCCGATCCGCTATGTCATCAACACCCACGGCCATCCCGATCATGTCTTCGGCAACGCCGCCTTTGTTGCGGAGGGGGCGAGCTTCGTCGGGCACGGCAAGCTGCCGCAGGCGCTCGCGGCGCGCGGGCCGTTCTATCTCGACAATTTCCGCCGGATCATGGGCAGCGAGCTGATCGATCCCGTCAAGATCATTGCTCCCGCCCTGCTCGTGACCGACACGATGACCCTCGATCTCGGGTCGCGCCGCCTGAGCTTGCGCGTCTGGCCGGCCGGACACAGCGACAGCGACTTGATCGTGTACGACGAGACGACCAGGACCCTGTTCGCTGGCGACCTCGTCTTTCTCCGCCACATTCCGGTCATGGACGGCAGCATCCGCGGCTGGCTCGAGACATTGAAGCGGCTTGAGGCCATCCCGGCGCTACGGGTCGTTCCCGGTCACGGCCCCGTGAGCGACTGGCCCGCGGCGCTGATCGATGAACGGCGCTACCTGTCAACGCTGCTGTCCGACGTTCGCACGCTGAACAAGAACGGCGACCCGATCCGAACCGCCGCCGACAAGGCGGCCGCCTCGGAACGGCCGCACTGGCAGCTGTTCGACGATTACAATGCCCGCAACGCAACTGCAGCATTCTCTGAAATTGAATGGGAGTAGCGGGCGCGCTAGGCTGTTGCCAGCGACTGTTTCGTCCGAGCGGGATGATGACCATGACGGAATGCACACGCCGCCTGACACTCACCGCCCTCCTGCTCGGCCTCGCTTTCGCGATGCCGGCGCAGGCGGAAGAGGCCTACGATCCCTGGCCCGGCCTGGTGCAGGACATTTTCAAGAGCCGTCCGATGAATGACGGCAGCGCCGTCATCGGCATCGAGATGCCGTATCGCGCCGAGGACGCGGCCATCGTGCCGGTGACCTTGCGCAGCAAGCTGTCGCCCGGCGATGCGCGGCGCATCCGTTCAATCACGCTGGTGATCGACCGCAACCCCGCGCCGATGGCGGCGAAGTTCGAGCTCGGGCCGGACGCCAATGTCACGGAGATCTCGACGCGCGTGCGCGTCAACAACTACACCGATGTCCACGCGGTCGCCGAGCTCAGCGACGGTCAGCTCTATGTCTCCAAGACTTACGTGAAAGCGTCCGGCGGCTGCTCGGCGCCGGCAGGAAAGAATGTCGAGGAGGCCAGGAACCGGCTCGGCCAGATGCGCTACCGGCAATTCGCGCGCGAGGAGGCACCGGCGAGCCGCGTGCGCGAGGCGCAGATCATGATCGGCCATCCCAACAATTCCGGGCTGCAGATGGACCAGGTGACGCAGCTCTATATTCCCGCCTTCTTCATCAACCAGTTGAAGCTGACGCAGGACGACAGCCTGGTGCTGTCGATGGACGGCGGCATCTCGATCTCGGAGGATCCCAATCTGCGCTTCACCTATGTCTCCAACGGGGCCAAGCGTTTCCGCGCCGAGGCGAAAGACACGGACGGGCACGTGTTCCGCAACGAGTGGGATGTGGAGAAGCCGGGGACGTGATAGCGAGCCGTCATTCCGGGGCGGTCCGCAGGACCGAACTCTGGTGTGCAATCGCGCACCTGAGAATCTCGAGATTCCGGGCTCGCGCTTGGCGCGCCCCGGAATGACGGCAGCAAACTAAAAACACCTCACCTCGGCTTCCGCCTGCGCGCGGCGCAGATCGTTCACTGCCGAGTTCGCCTGCTCAGACGTGCGGAACTGGACGCCGAGATTGCCGCGCACTTGCGACATGCTGAGCGCGGTCTCGGCGGTGACATAGCGCTCGTAGGGCATGATCGAAGCCACCACGTCGATCGAGCAGGAACATTGCTCGATCGCAGCCCGCGTCTCGCCGTTGGCCTTCATGCAGCCATAGACGTATTCGGCGCGCGCCGAGGTAGGATAGTCATTGGCCTCCTCGGCCCGTGCCACGCACGTGGTCGCAGCCAGCATCACACATGCGGCGACAATCGGTCGTAGCTGTCCCGCCAGATTCATGCGCATCCTCCCGCTGGTTGCGACCAAGGCTATGCTATGCGTATTGTCCTGAAAAGGCACTCTGTCAGAGGAAACGGCTCACAAGGTGATGAGAGCACTTGGTGTGACTAGGGTATTTGGTCGAGCATTGGCGCTCGCGACGACGCTGGCGCTGACGTTGGCCGCGCCCGGCCGTGCCGCGGACGCGATCCGCCTTGCGGTGCAGAAAACCGGAACATTCTCCTGGGAGCTGGCAGCGATCCGCGCGGGCGGTCTCGACAAGGAGGCCGGCCTGTCGCTGGAGGTCACCGAGCTTGCGAGCACCGAGGCCGGCAAGATCGCGATGCGCGCCGGCAGCGCCGACATCATCCTGTCGGACTGGCTGTGGGTGTCGCGCGAACGCGCGCTCGGCGCCAAGCTCACTTTCTATCCCTACTCCAGCGCGCTCGGCGCGGTGATGGTTCCGGCCTCATCGTCGATCAAGTCGCTTGCCGATCTCAGGGGGCGCAAGCTCGCCGTCGCCGGCGGGCCGATCGACAAGAGCTGGCTGCTGCTCCAGGCGCGGATGAAGCAGGACGGGATCGACCTGAAGTCGGAGGCAACCATCGCCTATGGCGCCCCGCCCCTGATCGCCGCGAAGGCGCTCGATGGCGAGATGGAAGCGAGCCTCAACTTCTGGAATTTCTGCGCCCAGCTCGAAGCCAAGGGTTTTCGCCGCCTCGCCGGCATCGAGGACATCCTGCCGAAGCTCGGCGCCAAGGGGGCTGTCTCCGCCGTCGGCTATGTCTTCGACGAGAGCTGGGCCGCGGGCCATCGCGACGCCGTGGCGCGCTTCATCGCGATGACCCGCAAGGCCAAAGAGCTGCTGGCGACCTCGGACGCGGTCTGGGACAAGGTCGCGCCGCTCACCGGCACCAGCGATCCGGCCGTGCTCAAGACCTACCGCGACCGCTACCGCGACGGCATTCCGCGCCGGAGCATCGACGACGAGGAAAAGGACGCACGCGTGCTCTACCGCGTGCTGGCCGAGATCGGCGGCCGCGATCTCGTCGGCCCTGCGGCCGAGCTCGATCCCGGCACGTTCTATCACGCAGTCCCCGGAGACTGAGGTGCTGCGTCTTCTCTCGTTCGCCCTGTTTCTAGCAACCTGGTGGACCGCCGCGCTGTTCGTCGGTGGTGCGAAGCTGCCCTCACCGCCGGCCGTGCTCCAGGTGATGATCGCGGAAGCCTCGTCCGGCGCGCTGTTCCTGCATCTCGGCGCCACGCTGGCACGCGTCACGCTCGCCTTCGTGTTGGCGATGTCGCTCGGCAGCGCGATCGGCTACCTGATGGGCCGGGTGAGGCTCGCCGACCGGCTCGGCGATCCCTGGCTGATCCTGCTGCTCAATTTGCCGGCCCTGGTCGTGATCGTACTGGCCTATATCTGGGCCGGCCTCACCGAGGCCGCCGCGATCGCGGCGATCGCCATCAACAAGCTGCCGACCGCCATCGTGACCTTGCGCGAGGGCGCCCGCGCGCTCGACCGCTCGCTCGACGAGATGGCGAGCGTGTTCGCGATGCCGCGCTGGCGCGCCTTCCGCCACGTCGTGCTGCCGCAGCTTGCGCCCTATATCGCGGCCTCCGCGCGCTCCGGGCTGTCGCTGGTGTGGAAGATCGTGCTGGTCGCCGAGCTCCTGGGTCGTCCGAACGGCGTCGGCTTCGAGATCGGCGTCGCCTTCCAGCTGTTCGACACGCCGCGACTGCTGGCCTATTCCCTGACCTTCGCCGCCGTCGTGCTCGTCATCGAAACCTTGCTGGTGCAGCCGTTCGAAGCCCGCGCAAACCGATGGCGGCCCCGTGCGGCTTGAGGTCGAGATTACAGGCAAGTCCTTCAGGAGTGCTGCGGGCGAAACGCACGAGGTGCTGGCGCCGGTCCAATTCGCGCTTCAATCCGGCGAGGTCGGCGTGCTGATCGGCCCGTCCGGCTGCGGCAAGAGCACGATGCTGCGCATCATCCTCGGCTTGGACCACGACTTTGCAGGCCGCGTCGCGCGACCGCCAGAGGCGCGGATCGGCATGGTGTTCCAGGAGCCGCGCCTGCTGCCATGGCGCTCGGTCGAGCAGAATGTACGGCTTGCGGCACCGGAGGTTTCCGACGCGAAGCTGTCAGAGCTGTTCCGGATCCTGGAGCTGGAAGCGCATCGCGGCCACTTCCCCGGCGAATTGTCGCTCGGCCTTGCCCGCCGCGTCGCACTGGCCCGCGCCTTCGCGGTCGAGCCCGATCTCCTGGTGCTCGACGAGCCCCTCGCCTCGCTCGACGACGCGCTCGCGGGCCGCTTGCGCGACGAGATCGCAACGCTGGTCGCGAGCCGTCCGGTGATGACGCTGCTCGTCACCCACAGTCTCGACGACGCGATCCGGCTTGGCGACCGGCTGTTCTTCCTGTCGCCGCGCCCCGCGCGGATTATGCGGGAGGTGCCGATCGCCATCCCGCGCGCCGCGCGCAGCGAGGCCGAGATAGCGGCGATCAGGAGCGAGCTTGCACGGCGCATCCAGGCGGAACAAGGCGACGTTGACGCCGGGCGGGATGTCTCATAGGCAACCGCGCGAGGCCCGTGCTAAATTAAGCCGCAGCGGAGTCTGCCGATGAAGCGAAGGATCGCCCTGACGGCACTTGGCCTTGCTTTGCTCGCGACAACGATGCGCGCGCAGGACATGATGCGCGATCTCGATCTGACATCACCCGCCATGGTCTCCGCCGAGATGAGCCGGCAGGAGGTCGAGGCCGCGCTGGCCAAAGCGACCCCCGGGGCCCCCGCCGATTTGACCGGCAAGCGGTTATCGGGGCTCGATCTCAGTGGTCTCGACCTGGCCAACGCAATTCTCCGTGCGGCACGGCTCAACAAGACGAAACTCGCCGGTGCCCGGCTTGATGGGGCGATCCTCGATCAGGCGTGGCTGCTGGATGCAGATCTCACGGGCGCGAGCCTGAAGGGCGCCAACTTGTTCGCGTCACAGATGGCACGTGCTCGCCTCGACGGCGCCGATCTGACTGGTGCGCGCGTCACGGCAGATCTCACCGGCGCGAGCATGGTCGGCACGTCGATCGCGGATGCGCATCTCGGTGCCGACATGCGCAACCAGTCGATGGGGCTGATGCGCGCGGTGCTGAGATCCGCAAATCTGGAACGGCTGAACGCGCGCAACGCCGATTTGTCACGCGTCGACCTTGAATTCGCGGTCCTCAGGGGTGCCGACCTGAGCGGTGCATCGCTGAAGAACGCCCAACTCGGCGGAGCCGACCTGACCGGCGCCATCGTCACCGACACCGATTTCGACGGCGCCGATCTCGCCTCGGCGAAGCTGATCGCGCCGAACGGCCTTGACCGCGCCAAAAATTTCGACAAGGCAAAGAACCGCGAACGCCTGATCAGGGAATGACGGCGCGCCTGTGGGAGGACTGCTTGATGCGTTTGGTTCTGGCATTGATCGCGTTGTTGACGCTTGCCGGCGACGCCGCCGCGCAGGCCAAGGGCAAGGGCGTACGGCTCTGGAACCTGACGACCGAGACGATCTCCGGTTTCCAGCTCGCGCCGGCCGGCAAGACCGACTGGGGTCCGAACCAGTGCTTGAACGACAAGGACAAGGAGGTCGACCATGACGAGCGGCTGCGCATTACCGGCATCGAGCCGGGCCGCTATGACGCGAAGGTCAGCTATCCCAATGCGCGGCAGTGCATCGTCCGCGACATCGAGATCAAGGCGGATGCGGTGTTCTCGATCGCCGACAAGGATCTGAAGGACTGCACGAAGTAGCGCTCGACCGATCCCTGCGCCTTATGCCCTGTCGTTCCGGTGTGGGTATTCGCAGCGCCACCGCACCGCTTGCCACTTCGGATGCTCGCCGACCCATTGCGCGATATAGGGCGGCGCGGCCATCACGCATTGGCGGGGCGACCCGGAATAGTTGAACACCAGATGCTGCTCCTCGCAGGTCGCAGGCGAGAGCACCGCACACACAGTCACCACCAGGTCAATCGGGTTCATGCCAGGATCCTCTCGCAAGGGGCGCTGGAGATTAGCACGAAAGATTACGTTGCAAAGGAGGGAGAAGTTTCAGGCGGACGTGAGGAATGGCGACGGGAACCGCTTCCGCTCCTCGCTGCTCTGGCGAAGCAAACGCCGAATTCTCCAGAGTCATGGCCGTGCTGTCCCCGCCATGACGATCCCGCAGCTAGAAGTTGATCCCGAACACCATCCGGGCCTGGTGCCGCTCGTAATTGACGAGGTCGAGATTGCCGCCCGATCCGGCCGGACGCCCCCAAGCCTGCATGCTCCAGCTCAAGGTCAGCCGCGAGCGCTCGGATAGCTGAAAATAGGCGGTGGGGCCGACGAACAGGGCCTGGCCTGCGAATTCTCCGAGGCCGATCCCCTCATATTGCCGGAAATAGCGCAACTCCCCACCGAGCAGCACATTCGGCCGCACGCGCACCAAGCCGGCAAACGCCGCGCCGATCGTTGAGCTCTTTTCGGATACCCCTCCAACCTCGAAGCGCGCCCATTCCGGCTGATAGATCAGGTTGAGGGCGCCGATGGCGAAGTTCGGGATGAGCTCGCGGTCGAAGGCTAGCGTGAACTCGGTGCCATACATTCGCCCTTTCGCGCCGCTGGTCTCGTCAATGCGGTCGCCGTGTAGCTCGGCAGCGATGGTGAGGCCGAACGGCGCGCGGCGGCGATCCAGCAGGCGATAGCGCAGGTCGAGCGAGGCGCCCTGGAAGTTGAACTGGCGGCGGTCGTCGATATCAGGGACGCCGGTGATGTCGTGCAAGCTGGCAGTGCCGCCGAGTTCGATACGAAAATTCGGCAGTGGCACGATCTCGATCTCGACCTCGTGCTCGAGTGCGCGATAAGCCGCCCCGCCTTTGCCGACGCGCCCTGTCGTTTGGGTCTGGAATTCGCGCTCGCCGACATTGCCGACATCGGTGCCGATCATGAAGCCGAAGATATGCTCGGTATCGAAGCCTTCCTCGGCGCTGCTGCGTGCCGGCGCCAGCGCCAGCGCGCACCCGATCACCATCCAGAACTTACAGGTTCTTCCGCCCATCCCGTGCCCCGAAGGCGCGCGCCGCTCTAAACGGCAGCAACGCTCGCCGAGCATCAGCGTAACACACTGCCGCGGAGCATGGTCGAGATTCTCGTGGGGATTGAAGCCTGCATGTGCGGCTGCGCGTCAATCGCGAGGCACGGAGCGCCAGGTCGGGGCCGAAACCAACACTGCCGCGGCTTCGACGGCCTTCGCCATCGAACCCGCGGCAGGTCGTCAGTCTTACTTGCGCGCAGCGCAGGCGTACATGTTGATTTCCATGCCCACCGGCACTTCCACGATCTTCGGAGCTTTCCAAGCCATTCGGGGTCTCCCAAGGTATTGAGCGCGACATCGCGCGGCGCAAAACGTAGGGCTGCCTCAGGTGCAGTTCAAGCCTCGATTCGACTGCCGAGCGCGTCTGTGTCGATTCTTCGCGGCTGCATTTCTCTCCCGGACAAAGCCACTTCCCTCTTGGTCAAACACGACCAGCGAGACAATAACTTGTGCAACGCACCGCGCGTCGAACGACAACGGCGCCGTCAGCAGCCCTTGTCGGCCATTTCGGCATTCGGCTTGGCGCCTTCGGCGCGCTGTGCCGCCGTCGGCTCACTCTGCATTTGCCGCTGCGCATCCTCGGACGAAGCCGGCGTTTCACCGCTCGCCCGATTCATCGTGCTGGTCGGCGGATGCTGGCTGGTATCGCTCGTCGAGCTGGACGAGTGCGATTGAGCGGAGCCCACGGTGACCGGACCAGAACCAGCATCCTTGTCGGTTTTGTCGGTGCTGGCGCTTCCGGTGTTGCACGGGCCGGCGATGGCAACGCCGGCGC
Source organism: Bradyrhizobium sp. RP6 (assembly GCF_003837805.1). Lineage (GTDB taxonomy): Bacteria > Pseudomonadota > Alphaproteobacteria > Rhizobiales > Xanthobacteraceae > Bradyrhizobium. Next base: position 98,166 of record NZ_RQIT01000014.1, read on the forward strand.
TCAATGTCAGGATCGCGCAGGCGGTAAGAACGGAACGTTTCGTGTTCATCTGCATCTCCTCTTCGCCTGCCGCGCAGCCCCGGCGCCAGGCAGGACGTTGCGGAGAAAACAGGCCGAGCAGCCCGATGTTCCCGAGCGTCAGGCCGGAATGATCGCAAACCTGCCCTCGTCACGTCAGTTCCGATTGCGGCGCTCACCGCAACAATTTCAGCAGGGCGCGACCTGGGCGCGAGTTCAGCTCCTTCGCATCCAGCGTTCCGTCCTTGTCGGGATTCGCCGCATTGAAGCGTTGCTCGACCACGGACAGATATTCGTCGATCGTAAGCGTGCCGTCCCGGTCAGGATCGGCGGCGGCAAGTTCTTTCGTTGTCAATCGCCCTCGCAATTCGCGTGCATCGAGCGTGCCGTCGCGATCGGGGTCGAGCTTTGTGAACAACGCGGACGCCGCTTTCTTTACCTCGGCAAGATCGAGCGTGCCGTCATTGTCAGGATCGAACATCTTGATCGCGTTTCCGGGAGCCGGCCACGCCGGACTGGAGAGCAATGCAATCGCGAGGGCAAGCGCAGCTGGGCGAAACGAAATCATCAAGACCTCCCACACAGAGAGCCCCGGGTCGGGGCGGACAGAAACAAGATAAATCCACAAGCGCACGCCGGTTCAAGTCCAATTGCAACTTGCACGCGCCACAACTCGCGGAACACCTAACGTCCACCAAGGCCGCCGGCGTCCGGAGGCGCTTCGTGTCGTGGATTTCCGCAGCGTCTCCGCGCAAGTTGGCGTCCGTTGCGGTCAGGTTTTGTAGAAGTGACTCGCTCCCCCGCCCGATATCGGCACGGCACTTACGACTTTCGTATTGACGAGTTTTGCTTTCGGGCGGAGTGTTGCAATCGCAGCGTCAAAAGGCGCGCATATTGGGAGGAACGGATGAAACGCTTTGCGATGGCCGCAGGCCTCGTCATGCTTGCGTCGACTTGTGCAAGCGCACAGACCACCGAGCAGCTGGTCAAGGGCGCCACCGACACATCGAATGTTCTCAATTACGGTATGGGCTACCATCTGCAGCGTTTCTCGACGCTGAACCAGATCAACAAGGATACGGTCAAGAATCTCGTCCCGATCTGGAATTACAGCTTCAATGACGATCGTAGTGAGGAATCCCAGCCCCTTGTCTATCAGGGCGTCATCTACGTCACCTCGCACAATGCCACCATGGCAGTCGATGCCAAGACCGGCAAGCAGATCTGGAAGAGCAAGATCGAATATCCCGCCGAGACGCCCCGGATCGTCTGCTGCGGCATCATCAACCGCGGCGCTGCGATCCATGAAGGCAAGCTGTTCCGGACGACGCTCGATGCGAACGTGATTGCAATCGACGCGAAGAACGGCAAGGAGCTGTGGCGGCAGAAGGCGGCCGACATCAAGGAAGGCTATTCCATGACGGTGGCCCCGCTGGTCGCCGACGGCGTCGTCATTACAGGCGTCTCAGGCGCCGAGTTCGGCACCCGCGGCTTCATCGACGGCTGGGATCCGGCAACCGGCAAGCACCTCTGGCGCACCCACTCGATCCCTTCGCCGGACGAGCCCGGCGGCGACACCTGGAAGGGCGACACCTGGAAGCTCGGCGGCGGCTCGACCTGGATCACGGGCTCATACGATCCTGAGCTGAAGACTGTCTATTGGGGCATCGGCAATCCCGGCCCGTTCAATTCGGCGGTACGGCCCGGCGACAATCTCTATACCTGCTCCGTCCTGGCGATGGATCCCAAGACTGGCAAGATCAAGTGGCACTACCAGTTCTCGCCGAACAATCCGTTCGATTACGACGCGGTCGCAGAGATGGTCCTCGCCGACATGAACGTCGAGGGTAAGCCGACCAAGGTGCTGATGAATGCCAACCGCAACGGCTTCTTCTACGTGCTCGACCGCACCAACGGGAAGCTGCTCGCGGCCAATCCTTACGTGAAGGTCAACTGGGCGACCGGCATCGACATGAAGACGGGGCGCCCGATCGAGACCGACATTTCCAAGGACGCGCGGGAGGGCAAGAAGGTGACAGTCTATCCCTCCATCCTCGGCGGCAAGAATTGGGAGCCGATGTCGTTCAATCCGCAGACCGGCCTCGCCTATGCCAACACGCTCACTTTCGGCGGCAAGTACAAGGCGGAGCCCGTCACCTTCAAGCAGGGTGAATGGTATCTCGGCATGGACCTGACCGATCCCTGGGAGTTCGGGGACGGACCGCGCGGCTACCTCAAGGCGATCGACCCCATGACCGGCAAGGCCAAGTGGGAGGCGCCGAGCGACATTCCGCGCTTCTCGGGCGTGCTGTCGACGGCCGGGGGCGTCGTGTTCTCGGGTCAGCTGACCGGCGAGTTCGAGGCCTTCGACGCCGACACCGGCAAGAAGCTCTGGCAGTTCCAGACCGGGTCCGGCATCGAGGGACAGCCAGTGACCTGGCAGCAGGATGGCGTGCAGTATGTTGCGGTGACGAGCGGCTATGGCGGCGTCTACTCGTTGTTCTCCGGTGACGAACGGCTGGCTCAGGTGCCGCCCGGCGGCTCGCTCTGGGTCTTTGCGGTCAAGCAATAAGCACGACACGATGCTGAGAGAAGTATCACACAGGACGGTGGCGACGATCGCCACCGTCGCGGTGCTGACGGTCGCGCTTGCGGCGACCGTTCGCGCCGCGGATGACGCAACCGGCAATCCACTGCAGGCGCAGATCGACCACGGCAAGTCGACCTATGCCGAGAAATGCTCACACTGCCATGGCCCCAACCTGATGAACTCCGGTACCATCACGCCAGACCTGCGCGTCTTCCCCGACGACAAGACGCGCTTCGTGACGACGGTCAAGAACGGCAAGAACAACAAGATGCCGCCCTGGGGCGACATCCTCAGCGACGACCAGATCGGGGACCTCTGGGCCTTCATTTCCAGCCGGAGGAAGCCATGAGCGGCCGGCGCGTTGCATGGAGCGTTGCGGCCTTTCTATCCACGATGGCGTCGGGCGCTTTTGCGGCAGACGATCCCCTGAAGATCTGCCTCGACGAAGACCGGCCGCCGCTCTCGGTGCATCACCGCGGTCAGCCGGAGGCCGGCTTCGACGTGCTGCTGGCCAAGGCGATGGCGGAGCGGCTCGGACGGCCGCTGGCGATCCAGTGGTTTGAGAGCAGGCTGGACGAGGATTCGAGCCCGCAGCTCGAAGCCAACGCGCTGCTCTCGGATGGGCGCTGCTCGCTCGTCGGCGGCTACGCGCTGACGCAGGATTCGCTCGTCGCCCCCGGGATGAAGACGGCGCGCTTGCCGGATTTCGCCGGGGCCACACGCGACGATCGGCGCCGCCGCGTCCCGCTGGGCGTGCTCGCGCCGAGCCGGCCTTACGTCTATTCCCCGATGACGGTGGTGCTTGGGCCGAAGGCCCGCGGCCGCAAGGTCGGCCACATCGGCGATCTCGCCGGCCTTCGTCTTGCCATCGAAAGCGGGTCGCTCGGCGACGCCATCCTGATGAACTTCGACAAGGGCCGATTAATCGACAACATCACCCATCTCGTCCCCGGTCGCGACGACCTCCTCGACGCGCTCCAGCGCGGCGACCATGACGCGACGCTGATCGACCTTGCCCGTTTCGACGCCCATCGCGCCGCGCACCCCGACACGGCGATCACGGCGTCCGGCTACTACTACCCGATCGGCGCCAATCGCGGCTATGTCGGGCTCGCCAGCGATGGCGCGCTGATCGAGGCCGTCAACAAGGCGCTCGGCCAGCTTGCTGCCGAAGGCAAGATCGCCGAATTCGGCAAGCAGGCCGGGCTCACCTATCTGCCGCCGCGGGAGCCAGCGATTCTGGGCGACGTCTGGACGCAAATCATTCAGCGGTGATTGCAAGGGCGCTCATGTCCCGGACGGCAGGCAGTGACGCTCCGCAGGGCCTGCGGCGTCACGCTACGCATTTCGCTGCGGCCGACGCCACGCGCAGCAGCACACCGTCGTAGTCGCGTTGCGCCGGGTCCCTGCGGGCACGAATTCCCTGTGCGCTGCGTCCGCATCCCGGAGTGAAAGATGGATCCGATGCGCCAATCTGTCTCGCCTGCCGGGCATGCCAGGCGCCAGCATGATGCAGTAGGTTCCGCAAAAATCCGGGAGAGAATCATGTCCGCCAAACTCGATCGCCGCCACTTCATCGCCGCCGGTACCACCGCACTGGCGATGCCATTCGTCGCACGCGGCGCCTCGGCGCAAGGCACATCACAAGGCACCTGGCCTGCGCGGCAGATTCGCATGATTTGCAGCTATCCCGCCGGCGGACAGACTGACCTGCTGGCGCGCGCCTATGGCGAATTCATCTCCAAGCAGACCGGCAAGACCGTCGTCGTCGAGAACAAGCCCGGCGCCTCCGGCGCAATCGGCACGGCCGAGGTCGCCCGCGCGGAGCCCGACGGCCACACCATCCTGTGCTCGATCTCGACCACCTACATCATGAACCGGGTGGTGATGAAGAATCCCGGCTACGACATGGACAAGGATCTGATGCTCGTCAGCGTCATTCCGGGCGCCGGCCTGTTGCTGGTGGCGAACCCGAAGACGGGGATCAAGACGCTGGAGGATTTCGTCGCTTTCTCGCGCAAGAGCGGCAAGGTGAATTTCGGCACCTACAGCGCGGGCTCGGCTCCGCACATGACGATCAACGAGCTCAACAAGCAGTACGGCCTCAATATCGAGCCGGTCCATTATCGCGGCGAAGCGCCGATGTGGACTGGCATGCTCGAAGGCACGCTCGATGCCGCCATGGGTAGCTACACGGCCGCGCAGTCGGTCCTGCAAAGCGACCGCGGCACCGTGTTCGCCGTGCATTCGAAGAAGGTCGACGCGATCCCGAACGTGAAGACGTTGCCCGAACAGGGCGCGACGTCAAAGTTCTTCACCGTCAGCGGGTTCACCGGATGGGCCGTGCCGAAAGCGACGCCGCAGCCGGTAGTCGATCGCATCGCCGAGCTCTGCGTCGCCGCCAACAACGATCCGAAAGTGAAGGAGGTTCTCGCGACCTTCGTGCTCGAACCCGCAATCGGCTTCAAGGAAACCAATGCGCTGTATCAGCGCGAGCTGCCGATCTGGATCGAGAGCGCGAAGTCATTGGGCCTTGAGCCGGCCTGACCTTCACGCCATGGCCGGTAGGCCGGTTGCTCGCTTTCCGGCCCGGAGTCCGACCAAAGCCCAGTGTCGGAAGCGCGTTTTCCCGTTATGATTGTACCCTTCTGCGGACAAGGAGGGCCGATCCCATGACACCGGATGCCGTCGCCGTCGCCGTTATGATCATCCTGCTCTTTCCGATGAGCTATTTCACCCTGGCATCGCCGGCCTTCCTTCTGGTGAGGCTCGATATCCAGCCTGTCGCCCAATTGCTGCGCGGAATGTTCAACGCTCATTTTCTGGTCATGCGCGCCGTCGGCATCATTGGGACGGTGGCTCTCCTCCTCGATGGCCGCCCGCTTGCTGCCGTTGGCGTCGGCATGATAGCAGCCCTGGCGATTTGGGGACGACGCCGCTTCATGCGACGGGTAGACGACCAGCTCAGAGCGAGCGACGCCGGGGATGCCGATGCTGCACGACGGTTGCGCCGGCTGCACTGGAGCGTGATGCTGGGGAACGCGGTGCTGCTGGTCGCTTTGGTGGCCGGCATTCCCTACATCGCAACGTCGGCGTGAGCTTCAGCCTGCGCCGCGCGCGTGGTTCGCTCAAGACGTCTAATGCCCGCCCGAATTCACGGCACCCTGCTGCGACTTATGGATCGAGGACGGCACCACGCCGAAATATTTCCGGAACACCCGGCTGAAATGCGACGAGCTGGAGAAGCCCCAAGAGAACGCGACGTCGGTGATGGTCTTGCCGGCGTGGGCCTCGAGTTCCTGGCGGCAGTTCTGCAACCGGGCCTGCCAGATGTAGTCGCTCACCGTGGTGCCGCGCTCCGAGAACAGCATGTGCAGATAGCGCTTGGAGCAGCCGAGCTCGGCCGAGATCTGGTCGATGCACAGATCCGGATCGCGCAAGTGCTCGCGGATGAAGAACTGCGCGCGCACATACATCGCCTCGGGCCCGACACGATCGAACATCGTGTCGGCTTCGCGCAGCGGCAGCAACAGCAGGTCGATCAGGGAATCAGCGACGCCGACCGCGCTGTTCGCTGACAGCTTTGCCGCCTCGTCGAAGGTCGCATGGACGAAATCATGGGCGATCCGCCCCGTGCCTGTCTTCGAGGACAGCTTGCAGGCGGGCATCCGCTGCGATGGGAAGCCGCGGTCGCGCAGCAGTGCCTTCGGCACGATCACCACGTCGTGACGCGTGAAGGCCGGGCTGATGATCGAATGCGGGCAGGAGACATCATAGGCGATGATGTCGCCGGGGTTGATTTCGATGTGGCGGCCTTCTTGTTCGAAATAGGACACCCCGTAGGTCTGGAAGTGGATCTTGATGTACGGGTGTTCGTTGGCCTTGGCGCGCGCCAGCGTGTGCGCGATGCGATGCTGGCTCACCTCGATCTGGCAGAGCTTGAGGCGCGAGACGCTGGTGTAGTCGATGCGACCTTCCAGCGAGGACGCTTCCAGTGGATCGACGTCGAAATGCCCACACAGGCTCGTCAGCCCGTCGATCCAGCTCTGGATCTGCCGCTTCGGCGTCATTCCGGTCGTCGAGAGCGTGTGAATTGTGTCGGACATTAATCCAGCCACTGGTTTGATCCGGAGATTCGACGCGAATCGCGACCAGCGCTGCCGGAGCCCTCAGCCGTGATTGCGCGACGTTTACCTCGAATTTGAGCGATCTTGTGGAACAAGCGCCACCGTTCCATTGCCACCCTTGAAGCCATAATCCTCCGCCTTAGTTGCAGCGCCGTCAAGGGGAACCTGAGCGTTGAGCGCGGCCCGCCGCGGCGCGGAAACAACTGAATTCGCTACTGCAAAATCAAAATCTTTGTCGCCGTGCGCTGTCGAGCAAACCGGCTTCTCTCTTGGGCAAGTTTCCCAATGGCGAAGGCGTTAGGGATTGCGGCAGGAACAACAAGAACGGGCCGCTCCTGCACGTGGACCCGTGGCTCTCATCAGGAGGAGGAAACAGCCCAGCATCGTTTCTGGTCCCAATCGTGACCGCCCTGCACGAGCAGAACGCCGGACGAGGAGCCCGGTGATTGAACAATGGTTCGGAAACAATAAACGAGATCAACGGAGGAATGACTATGCGCAAGGTGCTACTGGCGACCTATCTAGGCTCAGCGGCGGCTCTCGCCGCTGGCAGCGCTGCAGCCAATGACGAGCTGATCAAGATGTCGCAGAACCCGAAGGACTGGGTGATGCCGGCAGGTGACTATGCCAACACCCGCTATTCCAAGCTGAACCAGATCAACGCTCAGAACGTTGGCAAGCTCCAAGTCGCCTGGACGTTCTCGACCGGCGTGCTGCGCGGCCATGAAGGCGGCCCGCTGATCATCGGCAACATGATGTACGTCCACACGCCGTTCCCGAACAAGGTGTACGCTCTTGACCTTTCCAACGAGAACAAGATCGTCTGGAAGTACGAGCCGAAGCAGGATCCGAACGTCATCCCCGTGATGTGCTGCGACACAGTCAACCGTGGCCTGTCATACGGAGACGGCAAGATCATCCTGCATCAGGCCGACACCAACCTCGTCGCGCTCGACGCCAAGACCGGCCAGGTGGCATGGTCGGCGACCAACGGCAACCCGGCGAAGGGCGAGACCGGTACATCGGCGGCGCTGGTCGTGAAGGACAAGGTCCTCGTCGGCATTTCGGGCGGCGAATTTGGCGTGCAGTGCCACGTCACCGCTTACGACCTCAAGAGCGGCAAGCAGGTCTGGCGCGCCTACTCCGAAGGTCCCGACGATCAGATCAAGCTCGATCCCGTCAAGACGACGTCGCTTGGCAAGCCGGTCGGCCCCGACTCCTCGCTGAAGACCTGGCAGGGCGACCAGTGGAAGATCGGCGGCGGCTGCACCTGGGGCTGGATCTCCTACGATCCCGCTCTGAACATGGTCTATTACGGCTCGGGCAACCCCTCGACCTGGAATCCGAAACAGCGCCCCGGCGACAACAAATGGTCGATGACGATCTTCGCGCGCGATGCCGACACCGGCATGGCGAAGTGGGTCTACCAGATGACGCCGCACGACGAGTGGGACTATGACGGTGTTAACGAGATGATCCTCACTGATCAGCAGATCAACGGCCAGAACCGCAAGCTGCTGACGCACTTCGACCGCAACGGCCTCGCCTACACCATGGACCGCGAGAACGGTGAACTGCTGGTCGCCGAGAAATACGATCCGAAGGTGAACTGGACCTCCGGCGTCGACATGAACAAGAGCTCTCCGACCTATGGCCGTCCGAAGGTGCTCGACGCAGCTTCGACGGACAAGGCGGGCGAGGACGTCAACGTGAAGGGCATCTGCCCGGCCGCGCTCGGCACCAAGGACGAGCAGCCGGCAGCCTACTCGCCGGACACGCAGCTGTTCTACGTTCCGACCAACCATGTCTGCATGGACTATGAGCCGTTCAAGGTGAGCTATACCGCGGGCCAGCCCTATGTGGGTGCGACGCTCTCGATGTACCCTCCCCCGGGTGAAAGCCACATGGGCAACTTCATCGCCTGGGACGGCAAGACCGGCAAGATCGTGTGGTCGAACAAGGAGCAGTTCTCGGTCTGGTCGGGTGCGCTCGCAACGGCCGGCGGCGTGGTGTTCTACGGCACGCTCGAAGGCTACCTGAAGGCCGTCGACGCCAAGTCCGGCAAGGAGCTCTACAAGTTCAAGACTCCCTCCGGCATCATCGGCAACGTCACCACCTATGAGAACAATGGCAAGCAGTACGTTGCCGTGCTCTCCGGCGTCGGTGGCTGGGCCGGTATCGGTCTGGCGGCGGGTCTGACCGACCCGACCGCAGGTCTCGGCGCAGTCGGTGGCTACGCCGCCCTCAGCAACTACACGGCGCTCGGCGGCACGCTGACCGTGTTCTCGCTCCCGAACTAGGCCCTTCAGCATCGCTCCGGCGCGTGGATCACTCCACGCGCCGGCTCGTCTCCACCGAACGCCTGCCGAGGAAACAATCTCTTGCGTAAAATCTGCTTTGTCATTGCTGCCACGATCTTGGTCGCGTCCGGAGGACTTGCGGTCGCGGACGGCCCGGGCGACCCCACCGCCGTGAAGAAGGAAGACGACGGGAAGTGGCTCGATAAGGAGGGCAATCCCACCTACAAGATTTCGGCCGATGGCACCGTGGACTGGTTCACCTATTCCGGCTACCGCCGCTATCACTCCGACTGCCACGTCTGCCATGGCCCCGACGGCATGGGCTCCACCTACGCGCCGGCGCTCAAGGATTCGGTCAAGAGCATGAGCTATGGCGACTTCCTGGGCGTGATCGCCTCCGGCCGCAAGAACATCTCGACCGCGCAAGAGAACGTCATGCCGGCGTTCGGCGACAACCCGAACGTCGCCTGCTACATGGATGATCTGTACGTCTATCTGCGCGCCCGCTCCACCGAAGCATGGGGCCGGCAGCGTCCCGCCAAGAAGGAGGAGAAGACAGAGGCGTACAAAAAGGCGGAAGACGCCTGCATGGGTAACAAATGAACGTTACGAGGACTGCCGAGACCACGTCTTGGCTCCCTTCGAGATCTGAGGAGTCTGACTATGAAAACACGTGCCGCCGTCGCCTTCGAGGCTAAGAAGCCGCTCGAAATCGTCGAAGTCGATCTGGAAGGCCCAAAGGCCGGCGAGGTCCTGGTCGAGATCAAGGCCACGGGCATCTGCCATACCGACGCCTACACGCTCGACGGCTTCGACAGCGAGGGAATTTTCCCGTCGATCCTGGGACACGAAGGAGCGGGCATCATCCGCGAGATCGGCCCGGGCGTGAGCTCGGTGAAGCCGGGCGATCACGTCATCCCGCTTTACACGCCGGAATGCCGGCAGTGCAAAAGCTGTCTTAGCCAGAAGACCAATCTCTGCACCGCGATCCGTGCGACACAGGGCAAGGGCGTGATGCCTGACGGCACCAGCCGTTTCTCCTACAAGGGCAAGCCGATCTACCACTACATGGGCTGCTCGACCTTCTCGAACTTCACCGTGCTGCCGGAGATCGCGGTTGCCAAGATCCGCGAAGACGCGCCGTTCGACAAGAGCTGCTACATCGGCTGTGGCGTCACCACCGGCGTTGGCGCCGTGGTCAACACCGCCAAGGTCGAGCCCGGCGCCAACGTGGTCGTGTTCGGCCTCGGTGGCATCGGCCTCAACGTGATCCAGGGCGCCAAGATGGCTGGCGCCGACAAAATCATCGGCGTCGACGTCAACGACTCCAAGGAGGAGTGGGGCAAGCGGTTCGGCATGACCCACTTCGTGAACCCGAAGAAGATCACCGGCGACATCGTCCAGCATCTCGTCGGCCTCACCGACGGCGGCGCCGACTACACCTTCGACTGCACCGGCAACACCACGGTGATGCGCCAGGCGCTGGAAGCCTGTCATCGCGGCTGGGGTACCTCGATCATCATCGGCGTCGCCGAAGCCGGCAAGGAGATCGCCACCCGCCCGTTCCAGCTCGTCACCGGACGCAACTGGCGCGGCACCGCCTTCGGCGGCGCGCGCGGCCGCACCGACGTGCCGAAGATCGTCGACTGGTACATGAACGGAAAGATCCAGATCGATCCGATGATCACCCACGTGCTCAAGCTCGAAGAGATCAACAAAGGCTTCGATCTCATGCACGAGGGCAAATCCATCCGTTCAGTCGTCGTGTTCTAGCTCGAAAGACATCACACCAAGGAGGATCGACCCATGACTGTTGCACTCCATCCCTCGATCGACAACGGCATCAAACAAGGCAGCGGCAACTTCGCAGGCGGCACGCTGGTCTGCAAATGCACGGACCACCCGGTCAAGGTCGGTATCAAGGGCGACGTCGCCCACAACCACGCATGCGGCTGCACCAAGTGCTGGAAACCGCAGGGCGCGACCTTCTCCGTCGTCGCCGTAGTACCGCGCCAGAACGTCACCGTGCTCGAGAACGGCGATAAGCTCCAGATCGTCGACCCCTCAGCGGTGATCCAGCGCCACGCCTGCAAGGCCTGCGGCACGCACATGTACGGCCGCATCGAGAACAAGAACCACCCGTTCTACGGCCTCGACTTCATCCATCCCGAACTGTTCCAGGAACAGGGCTCGCAGGCGCCGCAATTCGCCGCCTTCGTCTCCTCGGTGATCGAATCGGGCGTGAAGCCCGAGCAGATGGCGGGCATCCGTTCGCGGCTGAAGGAGATCGGCCTCGAGCCCTATGACTGCCTGTCGCCGGCACTGATGGACGCGATCGCGACCCATGTGGCGAAAGCCAAAGCCGCCTGAGTTGGGCCGCCGAACCTTCGCCGGTCTCCCTATCCGCTCGCTGGCGCCTGTCGCTGCCAGCGAGCCGGACCGGTCGCCGTCCCGGGACCAGCGCGGCTATGCCGCCACCCGTATATATGAGGGCCGTCAGTTCCTCAGTCCTGGTCTCTGAATGACTGCGCAGGGCCGCTTCGTGCTTGAAGTTCGCGGTGCTTGCGTTTCTCCCTCCCTCGACTGAGGCATCCTGCTTCGTCCGCGCGGTCTTCCTGGCGGACGAAGCTTTTTTGGTTGGGCCCGTTGCGCAAGCGTGCCGCGCGATGACCGCGCCCTGCTTTTGACAAACCATCGATGCAATCTTTTCCCGGTGAGAACACTCGGCTGTGAACGCCGGGCCGGAGCGATCTCTGTTACGATCGCGCCGTCACGATGCCGCGCGAAATACAATCAATGAAGAACAAGACGGGAGGTATCGAAGACATCCAGACATCGCCATTGGCGTTCCTGCCCCTCCGGGATTTGCCCGCGCGGGATGACGGCGGAATGCGGCGAGACGACGCGCGAACCGTCGCCCACCGGCGTCGGCGAACTTTGAATTTGGCATGCTTATGAAGAGCGAGGGACGATCATGATCAAGGTGAAGATCAACGGCCAGGAACAGAGCTGGGACGGCGACCCGGATCTCCCGCTACTCTGGTTCCTGCGTGACGAGGCCGGGCTGACCGGCACCAAATACGGCTGCGGCCAGGCCCTGTGCGGCGCCTGCACCGTGATCGTCGACAAGGAGGCCGTGCGGGCCTGCATCACGTCGGTGAATGACGTCGCCGGACGCGAGGTCACCACGATCGAGGGATTGCATCCCAATGGCGATCACCCGGTGCAGAAGGCCTGGCGCCAGGTCAACGTGCCCCAATGCGGCTTCTGCCAAGCCGGCCAGATCATGCAGGCCGCAGCCCTCCTGATGGAGAACCCAAAGCCCTCGCACGACCAGATCCGCGAGGCGATGTCCGGCAACATCTGCCGCTGCGGCTGCTATCAGCGCATCGAGAACGCCGTCCATCTCGCATCGACGGGAGTGTGACATGAACTTCATCGACAATCACCGCAAGCTTCGCGGCTTCGAGAAGCATATCAGGGTCGAGAAGGTCTCGCGGCGCAGCATCCTGAAGGGGCTCGGCGTCACCGGCGGCTTCGTCCTCGCCGCCCCCGTGATGTCGCGCCAGGCGTTCGCCTATGAGACCGGCGCCGGCAAGATGCCGCACGGTGTCGTGGTCGATCCGCGCGTATTCGTTTCGGTCGCCCCGGATGGCATCGTCACCATCGTCGGGCACCGTTCGGAAATGGGCACCGGCGTGCGCACCAGCCTGCCGCTGATCGTGGCCGAGGAGATGGAAGCCGACTGGTCCAGGGTCAAGGTGCAGCAGGCTCATGGTGACGAGGTCAAGTTCGGCAACCAGGACACCGACGGCTCTCGCAGCACGCGGCACTATTTGATGCCGATGCGCCAGATCGGCGCCTCCGCCCGCACCATGCTGGAGCAGGCCGCGGCCAAGCGCTGGGGCGTACCGGCAACCGAGGTCAAGGCGGTCAACCACGAGGTCGTCCACAGCGCCAGCGGCCGCAAGCTGGGCTTCGGCGAGCTCGCCGCGGACGCAGCCAAGGAATCGGTGCCGAGCATCGAAGGTCTCAAGCTGAAGGACCCCAAGGACTTCCGCTATCTCGGCAAGGGGCAGGTCGGCATTGTCGATCTTCATGACATCACTACCGGCAAGGCGCATTACGGCGCGGACGTCCGCTTGCCCGGTATGAAATACGCCGTGATCGCGCGGCCGCCGGTGACCGGCGGCAAGCTGGTCAAGTTCGAGCCGGACGAGGCGCTGAAGGTGCCCGGCGTCGAGAAGGTGATGCAGGTGCGCGGCTGGCCGTGGCCTTCGAAGTTCCAGCCGCTCGGCGGCGTCGCCGTGATCGCACGCAACACCGGCGCGGCGATCAAGGGCCGCGATGCGCTGAAGCTGACCTGGGACGACGGCCCCAACGGCAAATACGAGTCCGTCGCCTATCGCAAGGAGCTCGAGGAGGCCTCGCGCAAGCCCGGCCTCGTCCTGCGCCAGGAGGGCGATGCGGACGCCGCCCTGAAGGGCGCCGACAAGGTCATCGTCGGCGAGTACTACATCCCGCATCTCGCCCATGTCAGCATGGAGCCGCCGGTGGCGGTTGCCGACGTCAAGGGCGACAAGGCGGAGATCTGGGCGCCAGTGCAGAGCCCCGGCGGCACGCGCGAGGACGTCGCCAAGACGCTGGGCATCCCCGAGGCGAACGTCACCGTCAACGTGACGCTGCTCGGCGGTGGTTTCGGCCGCAAGTCGAAATGCGACTTTACGCTCGAAGCCGCGCTCCTGTCGAAGGAGCTCGGCGCACCGGTGAAGGTGCAATGGACGCGGGAGGACGACATCCATAACGGCTTCCTGCACACCGTCTCGGTCGAGCGGATCGAGGCCGGCCTCGACAAGAGCGGCAAGGTGATCGCCTGGCGCCACCGCAGCGTGGCTCCCAGCATCGCCTCGACCTTTGCCGCTGGCACGGTGCATCAGGCGCCGTTCGAGATCGGCATGGGTCTCGTCGATATGCCCTTCGAGATCGCCAACATCTCCTGCGAGAATCCGGAAGCGGCCGCGCATACCCGCATCGGTTGGTTCCGCTCGGTCTCCAACATCCCGCGCGCCTTCGCGGTGCAATCGATGGTCGGAGAAATCGCGCAAGCCACCGGCCGCGATCAGAAAGACATGCTGCTCGAGCTGATCGGCTCGCCTCGCATCGTCAAGCCGAACGTAAAGGACCTCTGGAACTATGGCGAGCCCCAGGAGAGCTACCCGATCGATACCGCGCGCCTGCGCAAGGTGGTCGAACTGGTCGCCGAGAAGGGCGAGTGGGGGCGCAAGGTGCCGAAGGGCCACGGTCTCGGCATCGCCGTTCACCGCAGCTTCGTCAGCTATATCGCGACCATCGTCGAGGTCGCCGTGGACGACAAGGGCAAGCTGACGGTGCCGCGGGTCGACACCGCGATCGATTGCGGCACCTATGTCAACCCCGAGCGCATCGCCTCGCAGATCGAGGGCGCTGCGATCATGGGGCTCAGTCTCGCCAAATACGGCGAGATCACCTTCAAGGACGGCAAGGTGCAGCAGAAGAATTTTGACGACTTCCAGGTCGTCAGGATGGACGATTCTCCTGTCTTGACCAACGTCTACATCGTGCCGCCCGGACCCGATACGCCGCCGAGCGGCGTCGGCGAGCCCGGTGTTCCCCCGTTCGCTCCGGCCCTGATCAACGCGATCTTCGCGGCGACGGGAAAACGCATCCGCGCTTTGCCGATCGGCAAGCAATTGGAGGCGTGAGACGGAACACAAGCGGCCTCACGCCGTTTGCATCGATCTGACAGGAGCAGTTCGATGACCAACATCTCAAAGGCGCTCGCAGTCTCATTGCTGTCGGGCGCCTTTCTTTTGCCGGCTGCGGGCGCATTCGCCCAGAACAATACCAGCCCGCCGACAACAGCGACGCGCCCCACGGGACCGGATCAGAACTCGCTTCCCAACGCCAATGCTCCGCCCGCGTCGACCACCCAGACCACGGGGCAGCACAATCCGGATCCGAAGGTTCGGGAGATGAACCAGAAGGAGAAGGACAAAGTCGAGCGCGCGGGCAAGTAGTGGTTTTGCGCCTGCGCACGACGCCCATACAAATACGGCGGACGTTTCCGTCCGCCGTATTCGCCACCCCCCTGCTGCTCCGCTTCTTTCGATCCGCCCGCGGAGCTATTTCTTCAGGGCGAACACCCAGATGACGCCACCCTGCGGCACGTTGGCTTCGATGCCGATATTGTTGGTCACGAGTGCATCCTGGATGCGCTGCGCGTCCACACCCCAGCCCGACTGGATCGCGATGTACTGCGTGCCGTCGATCTCATAGGACACCGGCATGCCAACGATGCCGGAGTTGGTCTTCTGCTCCCACAGGAGCTCGCCGGTCTTGGCGTGAAAGGCTCGGAAGTTGCGGTCGTTGGTGCCGCCGACGAACACGAGATCGCCCGCGGTCGCCGTCACCGAGCCGAACAGCTGCGACTTCGGGAAGTTGTGCTGCCACACCTTCTTGCCGGTGGCGGGATCCCAGGCCTGAAGCTCGCCGAAATGATCCGCGCCCGGCTTCGTCTTGAGGCCGATGTCCTCCGGCTTGGTGCCGAGCCAGAGCTCGCCAGGCTTGAGCGGGACCTTCTCGCCGGTGAATCCGCCGCAGAAATTCTCGTTGGCGGGCACGTAGACGAGACCGGTCTTCTGGCTGTAGGCCGCCGACGGCCAATCCTTGCCGCCCCACAGCGACGGACAGAACTCGACGCGTTTCCCGATGACTGGCTTGTGCGCGGGATCCACGGTCGGCTTGCCGGTCTCGTCGATGCCCTTCCAGACGTCGGTATAGACGAACGGCCAGCCTGCGACGTAGTTGATCTTGGTCGGCGTGCGCTCGAGCACCCAGAAGATCGCGTCGCGTCCCGGATGGACCAGGCTCTTGATGGTGCGACCGTTGCGTTGCAGATCGATCAGCATCGGCGCCTCGACCTCGTCCCAATCCCAGGAATCGTTCTGGTGATACTGGTGATAGGCCTTGATCTTGCCGGTGTCGGGATCGAGCGCGAGCACCGATGCAGTGTAGAGATTGTCGCCGGGATGGGTCTCGCCGGGCCACGGTGCCGCATTGCCGACGCCCCAATAGATCGTCTTGGTCTCCTTGTCGTAATTGCCGGTCATCCAGGCCGACCCACCGCCGTTCTTCCAGTCGTCGCCCTGCCAAGTGTCGTGACCGGGCTCGCCTTCGCCGGGAATGGTGTAGGTCCGCCACAACTCCTTGCCGTCCTTGGCATCGTAAGCCACGATATATCCGCGCACGCCGAACTCGCCGCCGGAGCCGCCGACGATGACCTTGCCGTCGACGATCAACGGCATCAGGGTCATGTACTGGCCCTTCCTGTAGTCCTGCACCTTGGTATCCCACAGCACTTTGCCGGTCTTGGCATCGAGCGCGACCACATGGTCGTCGGTGGTGGCGAGGTAGAGCTTGTCCTCCCACAGGCCGACGCCCCGGTTGGTCGGATGCAGCTGGAACAGATCGTCAGGAAGCTGCCGCTTGTAGCGCCAATATTCGTCGCCGGTCTTCGCGTTCAGCGCGATCACCTGCCCCATTGGGGTCGTCACGAACATCGCGCCATTGTTGACGATCGGCGGCGCCTGATGGCCTTCGACCACGCCGGTGGCAAAGGTCCAGACCGGCGTGAGGTTCTTCACGTTCGATGTGTTGATCTGGTCGAGCGGACTGTAGCCCTGCCCGTCATAAGTGCGCCGATAGAGCATCCAATTGCTTGGCTCAGGATTTTCTAATCGCTGCGCGGTGACCGGAGAGTAATTCTCGATCGGACCTGATACGGCCGCGGTCGAGGCAAGACACGTGAAGGCGACGAAGCCGGACAGTAACCATTGCTTCCTGGTCATGGAAGTTTTCATGGACGTTCCCCTTTTTCATCCGTTTGAATTCTTGTTGTGAATTCTTGTCGTTCTTGTCGTCCGCCCATCGGCGGAGGCGGCCTCTCGTGACGCGGGCATGGCCCGCAACCGTCCATCATCCTGGCTGCGCGCCACCTACCTTTCCGACGAAATTGCCGGCGACGCTGAGCGATCCGTCAGCCAGCGTCAGAGGCAACGCCGCGAGCCGTCGCGGCGCCGGTCCGAACACGACCTGCGCGCCCGCGCGCGGGTCGTATTCGGAATTGTGGCACATGCACTTGAACACCTCCTTGTCGCCGACATCGCTCTTCACCCAGGCGGTGACAGGACAGCCCGCATGCGAGCAGATCGCCGAGTAGGCGATGATGCCGTCGACGGCACGCGCGCGAGTCTTCTCGTCGAGCTCGGCGGGATCGAGCTTGATGATCAGGATCTCGTTGAGCCGCGAGGCGCTGCGCACCACCGATGTGTTGGGATCCTTCGGCCAGGCATGGAGCGGTGGCCCGCCGGCCTTTAGATCGGTTACGGTGATAATTTTCCCCTCCTGCTCGCCTTCGGAGAAAACGAGCAGATCGCCCTTCTGCGGCCGTTCGTCGGAGCCGGGCGGATCCTCGCCTGCACGCGCCGGCGGGGAACATCCGAGGCACGCGGTGGTCGCAAGGGCGCCGAGTAGCAGCGTCCGCCGCGTTTGCTCGGTGCCCGCGTCGGCTTCAGCTTCCGCAATGCTCTCGGATCGTGATGAATTGACGTTGAACTGTGCGCTTGACATGCCCGCTAGCAGGCGCTGGAACTCTGCCGAAAACAAGGCAAAGAATTGGCACTGCAGTGCATCAATATGGCTTTGCTCGCAATGATTGAGCGATACTGAACGCGTTCAAGCGCGTTTTCGCAAATTCTACATCGCATCACGCGAACAGCATGATGATTTTGCAGATCAGACCGATGACGTTGGAATTGGTGCAGCGCGCCATCGCGAATGCGAAGCGCACGTTTCTCAGGCAGGCATTTTGTATTCACGACCTGAGCACGTGACGCGGCGATGCGATACGACCCGCGACAGTCGCCGAAGCCATCTCGAAGCTGTCGGCGATACGACGCGCCCTGTCGATGAACAGCGCAGCCGCCGCGGGCGGGCAGACCTCGCGCGCGGTCTGCTCGAACAGATCAAGCCAGCGGTCGAAATGATCTCCCACCAGATTCAGCGGCAGATGCGCCCGCATCGGCGAGCCATGATAGCGGCCGCTCATCAACACCACCGAGGACCAGAAGTCCTTGAGCCTGGCGAGGTGCTCGTCCCAATTCTGCACGATGGCGAAGACCGGACCAAGTATCGCGTCCTCTCGCACGCGTCCGTAGAAGCGGGTGACGAGTTCCCCGATCATTTCATCGCTGATCCCGGTGCGCTCCATCGCATCCTGGGTCAACAGGTTCCGCCGCGCAACCGCAGCCTCGCGCTCGGCCTTCAGTCGATCCGACATGTCCCTTGCTATCCGTTCTATGTTCCCGCAGGCCGTTCAACAATGTCGGACAATTGCGCACGGCGTCTTTGTCGCAGCGCAAATTGCGGGATCTGGCGGCGGACGCTCGAGTGTCCGCCGCCGATGCCTTCATCAGGCGCTATAGGTGTAGAAGCCCTGCCCGCTCTTGCGGCCGAGATGGCCGGCATCGACCATCTCCTTCAGCAGCGGGGCTGGCCGGTATTTAGGATCGTTGAAGCCTTTGTAAAAGACCTCCATCACCGAAAGCATGGTGTCGAGCCCGACGAGATCGGCCAGCGCCAGCGGCCCGATCGGATGGTTGCAACCGAGCTTCATGCCGGCGTCGATTTCTTCCGCGGTTGCGATCCCCTCCTGGAGCGCGAAGATCGCCTCGTTGATCATCGGGCACAGGATGCGGTTGACGGCGAAGCCCGGGCTGTTCTTTGCCGTGATCGCCACCTTGCCGACGCGCTTGGCGAAATCCAGCGCCTTGGCATGGGTGTCGTCCGAAGTCTGCAAGCCCCGAATGAGTTCCAGCAGCGCCATCACCGGCACCGGGTTGAAGAAGTGCATGCCGATGAACCGGTCGGGACGGTCGGTCGCCGCAGCGAGCTTGGTGATCGAGATCGACGACGTGTTGGTCGCGACCAGTGTGCGCGGCGACAGCGTGGCGCAGAGATCCTTCAGGATCTTGACCTTGAGCTCCTCGTTCTCGGTCGCGGCCTCGATGACCAGATCGCAACCCGACAGCTTCGACCGGTCGGTGGCGCCGGTAATGCGCTTGAGTGTCGCCTCGCGGTCAGCCGCCGACATCTTCTCCTTCTTGACCAGCCGCTCGAGGCTGCCGCCGACGGTCGAGAGGCCGCGGTTCACCGC
Source organism: Bradyrhizobium sp. RP6 (assembly GCF_003837805.1). Classification (GTDB taxonomy): domain Bacteria; phylum Pseudomonadota; class Alphaproteobacteria; order Rhizobiales; family Xanthobacteraceae; genus Bradyrhizobium. The sequence goes on from NZ_RQIT01000014.1 coordinate 117,453, forward strand.
CGCATCGGAAATATCGACCATCACGACCGAAAGCCCGGCCGCGGCGCAGACCTGCGCGATGCCGTTCCCCATGGTCCCGGCCCCGATGATGCCAACGGTTTGGATCATTGCGTCACATCCTTCATCTTTGCGGGCGAACCAGGAGCGGCCCGGCCCATTGTTCCTGCATCAGGGTCTAGCACCACCACCTGGCGGGTGCGACCTGATCCTGTCCTTTCCTTAGTGCATTCACGGGCGGAATAAAGCCGTCCACCGCCGCGTCGCGCCGGGATGTGGGCTCTCCTGCCCGAAAGTGCCGGATTCTGCGCCCTGCGGCCCCCAAGGCCCAGCGAAGGCCAGGCATCGGGCGCCCGATTCAGGGGGACAAAAGCGCACCCTGAGCGCCCCCCTGAATTGCAACCTCTTGATTGTGGAAACCGCAGCGGCCAGAACCGACGCAGTTGCCATCCGAGGATCCCCATGGAGGATTCGGCCTGCCGCCAAGGCAGGCCGAAGCTGTCAGGGGCAGGCTGCCGAGGACGAAGGATTTCGCGATGGACGTGACCAGGACCACCGGCATCGAGCCGGCGCAACAGCGTCAGGCCGGATGAACGATTTCGCACGATCCATCGGTGCCGCTTTCACGCTGATCGGCGAAGCCGACGCCGAGCTGCTGGGCATCGTCGCATTGTCGGTCCGGGTCAGCCTGACCGCCAGCATCGTCGCGCTCCTGATCGGCGCACCGTTCGGAGCCCTGCTTGCGATCACCCGTTTCCGGGGGCGTCAGGTTATCATCATTCTGACCAATGCATTGCTCGGCCTTCCGCCGGTCGTCGTCGGGCTCGCCCTCTATCTCCTGCTGTCGCGGTCCGGCCCGCTCGGGGCTGCGGGCTTGTTGTTCACGCCGGCTGCCATGGTGATCGCACAGACGCTGCTGGCCACGCCGATCGTGGTGGCGCTGGTGCATCGGCCGGCAAGCCTGCTGTGGGCGGAGTATGGCGACCTGGCGCGGATCGACGGACTGTCGGCCCTGCGCAGCATGGCCCTGCTGTTCGCGCTCGGCCGGACCTCGTTGCTGACGGCCTTTCTCGCGGCGTTCGGGCGCGCCATTGCGGAAGTCGGCGCGATCATCATCGTCGGCGGCAACATCCGCGGCTTCACCCGCACGATGACAACAGCGATCGCACTGGAAACCAGCAAGGGCGACCTGCCGCTGGCGCTCGGACTGGGGCTGATCCTGCTCGCGCTCAGCGTTGCAGTCTCGACCATCGCCTTCGTGCTAGTGGGACGCATTGGGGAAAAATAGCTGCTCGCCGCCGACCTTGTACCCGGCGATCGCTTCCTGCCCCTTCGGCGAAACCAGCCAATCGACGAAGGCCTGTCCGTCCTTCGCCTTCACACTCGGATGCTTTTCGGGATTCACCAGCATGACGCCGTACTGGTTGAACAGCCGCTTGTCACCCTCGGTCAGGATAGCGAGCTCGCCACGGTTCTTGAACGATAGCCAGGTGCCGCGATCCGACAGGAGATAGGCGTTCGACGAGGACGCCATGTTCAGCGCCGGGCCCATGCCCTGACCGATTTCCCGATACCAACTGTCCTTCCCGGCGCCGAGGTCAATGCCCGCCTCTTTCCAGAGCCTCAGCTCGGCCGCATGCGTGCCGGACTTGTCGCCGCGCGAGATGAAAGTCGCCTTTGCCGCCGCGATCTTGCGCAGCGCCTCGACCACATCCTTGCTGCCTGATATCCGCGCCGGATCGCTTCTGGGCCCGATGATGACGAAGTCGTTGTACATGACGTCGAACCGTTTTACGCCCTGCCCTTCGGACATGAACTTGTCCTCGGCGGGCCTGTCATGGACGAACACCACATCGGCATCCCCGCGCCGTCCGATATCCAGCGCCTGGCCGGTGCCGACGGCGACGACCTTCACGCTGATCCCCTCGGCCTTCGAGAACAGCGGCAGCAAATGGCCGAACAGCCCCGACTGTTCCGTCGAGGTGGTCGAGGCCACGGTGATGGTGCGATCCTGTGCGAATGCGATGGTGGACCAGAGCAGAACCGCTCCAATTGTGGCAAGCTTCCTCATGCGCCGTCCTCGACCAGACAATGACAGTTCTGAATAGCCGCTGGCGACGACGACGGGAACCCCTTGGACAGGTCCGCAACGAATATTGACGCGAGGGGCTGCGCGCGTTGCCAGGAACGTCGGCGGCGCGGGCCGGCTGTCCGGAGATGTAACGTCAAGGAGAATCCGATGAAGAAGATCATTCTGGCATCCGCATGCATCATGGTGCTGGCGACAGGTGGCGCCTTCGCGCAGACACAACCCGTCCCCGGCGCACCCGGTCAGAGCGACGTCGGCCCCTCGTCGCGAGGCCCGGCGACCAAGGGAATGACGACCGGACGTGCATCGAACATGCAGAACGAGGCCAGCGACAGCAAGGGGCGCGCAGTCGCCATCCGCCGGTGGCAGCAACAGCAACAATATGGGAAGCCAGGCCGGCGGCAGCGCAGGCTCCGGCGGCGCCGGCTCCGGCAAATGAACCAAGGATCGAATATCCGGGAGCGGAGGGCTATCCCTTCTCCAAGCAGCGCGTCGATTGGAGGAATCGCGAACCGCATTCACAAGGCGGGGTGCAATTCACCCCGCAGAGCGGATGCGTGATGTTCTGCAATTGGTCCTCCCTACATTGACACGGGCGTGACGGCCGGGGCAAGTTTTCTCATTGCTGGCGAATCAGCGATTGCCTCACGCCGAGTACCTCTTGGACAACTCCCAGTGCTTTCGAGACTGATATCGCTGCTGCGCCGCATCCCCGCGGTGAACTGGGCGTTTACCCGGCTTCGGCCCTTGCCGCACGGCGGCAGCAGTGACGTCGCTCCGATCACTACAGACGCTTCGCCCGCCATCATCGAAGAGGTCGCGGCCACTGCTCAAGCTCCAATTGCCGAGATCAGTACCGTCGCGGGGCGCGACGACGCTGCCCCCGCGACCCAGGCTCCGGTCGCGGAGAACGATGCGGCTGTGTCGGTCGTCGCGGAGAATTCGTCCGACGATATCCGTACCAGCGACGGCTCATCTCCGGAGAGAGTGGCGGACATGGACGCGCCCGCGCCGCCGCCCGTCGCCGAGGAGGTGTTGGCTTCATCGCCCGACGCGGAGAACGAGCCGGTTGCGGATGCTGATCTCGCCATCATTGACGATGCATCGCCTGCCGAAATCGATTCCGTCGTCGCGGAAGAGGTTGTGGTTTCATCATCAGACGTCGCGACCGCTTCCACTGACGTCGCTGATGCCGTTATCGAGGCTGCCCCCTCGTCCAACGTTTCCGCCGAGGTCGAAACGGTCGCCGTCGATGCAATCCCGGTCCTCCTCGGCGATGCCAATGGCGTCGCGCCTGACGTTTCTGAAACCAGAGCCGACGGTAATCCAGCGCTCGTCGTCGACGTCGCGCCAGCCCCTGCAAACGGTGTTCCACTCGTCACAGCCGTTGCACCGGCGGCCAACGAGTCAGGCAGCGTTGTCATCGAGATCGAACCGGCTCCGGCGCTCGAGTCTCCTGCTCCGGAGATCCGCAGCGCACCGAAAGCTCGCGCGAGACCCCCAGAACCCGGCGATCGCGCCGCGCTGATCCGGCAACGCTGGGCGGAGACCGGAATCAGGATGTGGAATCCGCGACTTCACGGCACCGGCGAGGCCGCGCTGAACATCCAGGGAAGCGTCGGGCTGCTGCCGCCGGCGCCCGGCGAGACAATGCCGCGCTACGACAAGCTGGAATTCAAGATGCTCGGCGGGCAGATCGTCTGTGAGGGTGTCATCGTCGAGGCGCCTGCGCAAGCGAGCCATCGCAGCTTTACGCGACTCGCCGAGCCGCGGAACATCGACCGCGTCCGCGAACCGACGCGGGAGCGTCAGGCCGTTCTCGCCTGATCCTTTCTTCTGGGAACGATCCCGATGTGCTAGGCTGATGTCCCGACATGGGAGATCGCACATGCGCGCAAGGCCGTTGCTTCTGGTCGTGATCGCCTTCTCCATCTCACAGCCAGCGCTCGCCGCGGGCAAACGACCGCGTCCTGCAGCGACCGCCGTTCCCGCCACCGATCCGGCTGCGCCCTACAAGGCCGATCGGCTCTCTTCCTCGCGCGGAGCGACGATCCTCGACACGCCCGGCCAGACCACCGTGCTGACGCGGCAGGTCCTCGACGACATGAACGCGACCAGCCTGAGAGGCGCCATGCGCTCGACCGCCGGCGTGACGATCGGGCGCTGAAGCATACACGTTCGAGCGACGGCAACGCCCGACCAAAACGACAAGCACCTGGACGCGCGCGCTAGCCAGCACCATGGTTAGCAGGCTGTAGCAGCGGCGGACAGCTTGGCCGAGAACGCTGCCCTTGGCGCTGATATCCTTAACGCGGCCTCACCAATTGCACGGGCCGGAAAGTCCTGAGGTCGCGCGCAACCTGTGCTGGCACTCCGCGCTTGGCCCGATCTAACGCGCCCTTTACCCGCGCCGTGCAAGATCGCCCGCGTTTTGAAAGGATGCGGGGCTCGTATTTCAATGCCTGTTGTCGATTTGAAGTCTCATCTTGCCGCCGCAACGCGACTGTTTCGCGTACCGGCCGACAACCCCGACCTGACCCGCGCACAGTTCGACGCGTTCTCCAAGCAGATCCCGCTCCTCTACTTCATCCTGATCAGCAACACGATCGCGGTCGCCTACACCTATGTGAACGTAGCGCCGGACTGGCTGACGATGATCGTGCCAAGCGTGCTGACCGTGCTCGCAGGCTTACGGACCTTCTGGTGGCTGCGCCAGCGTCACATCGTGCGCAGCGACGCCGACATCCTGCGCAATCTGCGCACCACCAACTGGCTGGCCTTGCCGATCGGCGCCGGCTTCGCCGCCTGGTCCTTCGCACTCTATCCCTACGGCGATTCCTTCGCCAAGAGCCAAGTCGCCTTCTACATGGCGGTCACCGTGATCGGCTGCATCTTCTCGCTGATGCATCTGCGTTCGGCGGCCTTGATCGTGACGCTGATCGTCGACGTGCCCTATGTGCTGTTCTTCTTCGCAACGGGTGAGCCCACTTTGAAGGCGATCGCCGTCAACAACCTCCTGGTTTCCGGGGCGATGGTGACGGTGCTGTTCATCTACTATCGCGACTTCGCCGATCTCGTCGCCAGCCGCAAGTCGTTGCTGGCGCAACAAGCGGCGACGCAGGCGCTCTCGGACGAGAACTTCCGCCTTGCCAATCTCGATTCCCTCACCGAACTGCCGAACCGCCGCCGCTTCTTTGCCGAGCTGTCAAGTGCCTTTGCAGATGCCGAACGCAGGAACGTTCGCGTTGCGGTCGGCATCATCGACCTCGACGGCTTCAAGCCGATCAACGACAATTACGGTCACTCCGTCGGCGACCCTGTCTTGATCGAGGCGGGCCGGCGCATCCGCGAGGTCTGCGAGGGCTTTGGTCCGCAGCGCGTGGAGTTCGCCCGGCTCGGCGGTGACGAGTTCGGGCTCGTCGTGTGCGGCGACCCCGACGACGTGGATCTATTGCGGCTCGGCGAACACATCGGGGGCCAGATCAAGCTGCCTTACCAGCTCGACACCGCCCATACCGGGCTGTCGTGCTCGATCGGATTCGCATCCTTCCCGAACTCCGCGACGACGTCGGAAGAGCTCTACGAGTGTGCCGACTACTCGCTCTATCATGCCAAGCGCCATCTGCGCGGCCGCACTGTGATCTTCTCGAGCGAGCTCGAGGCCGAGATCCGCAGTCGCGTCGTTATCGAGAATTTACTGCGCACGGCCGATTTCAGCACCGAGATGGATCTGGTGTTCCAGCCGATCGTCGACGCCATGAGCGAGCACACCGTCGGCTTCGAGGTTCTAGCCCGCTGGCGCAGCGCTCGCCTCGGCCTGATTTCTCCGGCCGATTTCATTCCGGCCGCCGAGCGTATCGGTCTGATCCGCCCACTGACGCAAGCGCTGCTGGTGCGCGCGCTCGCCATTGCCAGGACATGGCCCGATCACGTCCGCCTGTCGTTCAACCTCTCCGCTCACGATGTCTGCGCGGCGGAGGGCATTTTGCCGCTGATCTCCATCATCGAGAAGAGCGGGTTGCCGCCGCATCGGATCGACTTCGAGATCACCGAGACCGCCGTGACCTTCGACTTCGTGCGCGCGCAGCAGTCGATCGCGATGTTGAAGGCAATGAGCTGCGGCATTTCGCTTGATGATTTCGGCACCGGCTATTCGTCGCTGAGCCACGTGCATCGGCTGCCGCTCGACAAGATCAAGATCGACCGCAGCTTCGTCTCCGACATCAACGAAAATCCCGTCAGCCACAAGATCATCAAGTCGCTCACCGGCCTGTGCGACGACATGGAGATCGCCTGCGTCGTCGAAGGCGTCGAGACCCGAGCCCAGCTCGACAGCTTGCGCCGGCTCGGCTGTGACTTCATCCAGGGCTACTATTTCGCGAAGCCCATGGCGGCAGTTGCGATTGGCGACTATCTGGCAAAGGAAGGCCAGCGCCTCGAAGGCACCAGGGCCAAGGTCGTAGCCTAAAGTCACACTGCGCAGTAGCGCTCCTGGATATCCTTGTCCGCGAGCAGCGCCGCCGCGCTGCTCTGATGCACGACCTCACCTTGATCAATAATGACGGCGCGGTCGGCCAGCCGCAACGCCCATTCAACGTTCTGCTCCACCAGCAGCAGCGTCTTGCCCTCGTCGCGCAGGCGGCGGAACAGCACGCCCATCTCCTCGACGAGGACTGGCATGATGCCCTCCGAGGGCTCGTCAAGCAGGATCATTCTGGGCTTTGCGATCAGCGCGCGCGCAATCGCCAGCATCTGCTGTTCTCCGCCCGAGAGCGTCACGCCCTCCTGATCGAGACGCTCCTTCAGGCGCGGGAAGGTCTCGGCGATCTCGTCGATCGCCGCGCGCTCCTCGATATCGGCGCCGGCCGCGACGAGACCGAGCCGCAAATTCTCGCGCACGGACAGGCCGGAGACAATGCGGCGTTCCTCGGGCACGTAAGCGAGGCCGAGATGGAAGCGCTGATGCGCGCGGAGCGGCAACAATTCACTGTCGGCGAAGCGCACGCGGCCCGTCGCCCTTGGCATCAGGCCCATCATCGCGCGCAAAGTCGTGGTCTTCCCGGCGCCGTTGCGGCCGACCAGGGCGACCACCTCGCCCGGGTCCACATGCAGCGAGATGCCATGAAGGACATGGCTGGTGCCGTACCAGGCATGGAGATCGTCGATTTCGAGCAGCGCGGTCTCAGCCATAGCCTTCACTCTGTCCGAGATAGACCCGGCGGACCTCCGGATTGCTCCTGATCTCGTCGGGCGCGCCGTCCGCCAGCAGGCGGCCGTGATGCAGCACCACGACTCGCTTACTGAGCCCCAGCACCATCTTCATCTTGTGCTCCACCAGGAGCACGGTGCGCTTGTCGGCGAGGCGCTCGAGCAGAGCGACCATGTCCTTGGTTTCTTCCGGCCCCATGCCGGCGGTCGGTTCGTCCAGCAGGAGCAATTCCGGCTCGGCGACCAACGCGATCGCGATCTCCAGTGCGCGCTGCTGGCCATGCGACAGGAATTTCGCCAGTTCGTTCCGCCTAGCCAGCAGCCCGACTGCGTCGAGCGCGGCGTCTGCGCGCCCATTCAGTTCAACGAGCCGGGCGCGGTTGCGCCAGATGTCGTAGCTTACGATCAGCGCCTGGGCTGCCACGCGCACGTTCTCGTGCACGGACAGATCCGGAAAGATGTTCGTGATCTGGTAGGAGCGCGAGATTCCCTGATGCACGAAGCGATGCTGCGGCAGGCCGTTCAGCTCACGACCCCTGAAATGCAGCTTGCCCGAGGTCGGCGTCAGCGCGCCCGAGAGGATGTTGAAGAAGGTGCTCTTGCCGGCGCCGTTCGGCCCGATGATCGAAGTCAGCTGTCCGGCCGCAAAGGACACGGTGATGCCTTCGAGCGCGACGAAGCCGCCAAAGCGCTTGCCGATGCCTTCGGCGCGAAGCAATTCACCACTCATCGCCGCGCCTTTCCGATGCCGAGCGCATCGAGCAGCGTTCCCCAGATGCCCTTGGGTAGGAACAGCACGAACAGCACGAAGATCGCACCAACGATGATTTGCCAATGCGGCGTCCAGAGCGAGATCACGTCCTCCAGGATCAGGAAGCTGGCAGCACCAACGAACGGCCCGAAGAAGCTGCTGGCGCCGCCGAGCAACACCATCATCACGATCATGCCCGAGGTCTGGTAGTGCAGGATGTCCAGTGGCACGATCGACAGATGCAGTGCCAGCATGCAGCCGCCGAGCGATGAGATCGCGCCCGACAGCATGAACACGACCAGCTTGCTGCGTTCGACGTCATAGCCGCAGGCCCGTGCCCGCTGCTCGTTCTCGCGGATCGCCTCGATGACGGCCCCAAAAGGTGAGTTCAGGATGCGCGACTGGAACCACATCGCGAGCGCCGCGAACGCCATCAGCACGTAATATTTGTTGACGGGATCCAGGAAATTGACCTGAAGGCCGAACAGGCTGATGCGGTCGACCGTGAAGCCCCGCAGCCCGTTCTCGCCGCCGGTGAAGGAGGCCGCCTGGAGCGCGACGTAATAGACGAGTTGCGCCAAGGCCAGCGTTACCATCGAGAAATAGATGCCGCGGGTGCGCGTCGAGACCACGCCGATCGCGGCGGCCAGGCAAGTGCTGAGGAGTACGGCAACCGGTACGGCGGCGAACCAGGGCATGCCGTAGCGTCCGATCGCGATGCCCGTGAAATAGGCGCCTGCACCGAAGAACGCCGCCTGGCCAAACGACAACAGGCCCGTGTAGCCGAACAGCAGATTGTAGCCCATCACCACCACGCCGTAGATCAGGACGTTGACGGCCAGCGCCTTCGATGGCAGCAGCCAGGGCAGCAATGCAAGCACGGCAATGGAGAGCAGAACACGCTGGTCGAGGAGCCAGCCGAGCCCGCTGGAGGCGGGTTTGGTGAGCGCTTCGCTACTCGAAGGTCCCGTCACGCGGTCCTCCCTCTCACGCCGAACAGGCCTTGCGGGCGGATCAGCAGCACCACCGCCATCAGCGCGAACATGACGATGGTCGCCATCTCCGGCGCGAACAGCGCCACCATGCTGATGGATACGCCGACCATGAGACCAGCTACGACTGCGCCAACGATCGAGCCGAGCCCGCCGATGACGGTCACCACGAAGGCTTCCGCCAGAACCAGCGAGCCCATCTCCGGATTCACGCTGCGCATGGGCCCGGCGAGCACGCCGCCGAGCGCGGCAAGCCCAACGCCGAGCCCGAAGATCGCGAGCCAGACCCGTCCAATATCGACGCCCAGCACCTGCATGATGGTCGGATCGCGCGCGCCGGCGCGCACGATCAGGCCGACGCGGGTCTTCTCCAGCGTCAGCCAGAGCGCCAGCAGCACCACCGCCACGAGCACGATGACGAACAGGCGATAGCGCGGGAAGAAGCCGATTCCGAGATCGAGCACGCCGATCAGCTGCGGCGGCGTCGGAAAAGGAATGCCGTCACTGCCGAACACGATGCGCACGCCCTCGACCAGGATGTAGCTGAGGCCGAAGGTGAGCAGCAGCGGGTCGTCGATCGAGCGTCCATACAGTCTCCTGATCAGCACGAACTCGATCAGCATGCCGAAGGCGCCGATCAAAATAGGTGCGAGCAGCAGCCCCCACCAGAAGCTCCCAGTGAGCGATGCCAGATACAGCCCCGCATAGGCCCCGATCATGAACAGCGCGCCGTGGGCGAAGTTGACCACCCCGAGCATGCCGAACACGATCGTCAGCCCAAGCGCAGTGATCACCAGGACCGCCCCAAGGGCGATCCCGGAGAGAAGCTGCATGATGATCAGCGACAGGTCCATCGTGACAGGCTTCAGGTCGCGTGGCCGAGTTCGCTGCAGCTGCGCAGCATGTCGTCGGTCCCCGCGTCGTTGGCCAGGATCGCGAACAGATCGTTCTCATTTACCATGGCGGACTTCTTCTTGGACTCCAGCACCAGCACCGACTGCACCGACTGGTGGTCGCATTTCCGGTAATGCTGCGGGCCCTTGGTCAGATCATATTGCAGCTTCTCCAGGGCATCGACGACCTTGTCGGTCTCGGTGCCGCCGGCGGCCTGCATGGCGGCCAGCAGCGATCCGACGCCGGAATACCCGTAGGCGCCATAGTCGGTCGGAATCGCCCCGCCGTTGGCGGCCTTGAACGCTGCGTTGAACGCGGCCGCCGACTTGCTCTGCGTCTCCAGGCCCCAATAATAGTTGGCGCCACCGACCACGCCCTCGAACACGTCGGGACCGACCGCGAGCCGCTGGTTGTGCAGGATGACGGGCACGACGATCTTCATCTGCTGCTTGACGCCGAAGTCTACGGCTTGCTTGATGGCGTTTGCCTGGTCACGGCCGAAATTGGAGATGCACAATACATCCGGCCGCATCGACATCAGGCGCGGCATGAAGGTGGAATAGTCGGCGGCGCCGAACGGATGCAGGATCTCGCCGACACTGTCCGCACCGATCACGGTCTGAGCGCGCTTGAAGCCGCGCAGCATCTCGTGACCGTACGCATAGTCGGCGACGAGATGAGCGACCTTCATCCCCTTCTTCAGCGTCTGTCGTGCCACGGCCGCGGTCGTCATGTGCGGGTTCAGCGCCTCGTGAAAGGTATATTTGCTGAAGTCCTTGGCCTCATTGATGGTGTCGGACTGGCTGATCGAGACGTAGATCACGCCGCGGGCGCGGGTGACCTCGTTGACCGCCAGTTGCACCGCGCTGGAGAGCGCGCCGACCACGGCATGGACCTTGTCCTTCTCGATCAGCTCGAGCGTGCGGGTCGCGGCTTCACCGGCATTCAGCTTGTCGTCGCGCACCAGCAGCTCGACCTTGCGGCCGGCAACGCCACCCTTGTCATTGACCAGCTTCACCGCGAGCTCGGCGCATTTGACCTGATCGCGCGCTTCGGCAGCGAACGGCCCGGTCAGCGGCGTGGGGAAGCCGATGCGGATCGTCTCGTCGGCGGCGCGGCCGAGCCGCGGCATGGCGGGCAGGGCTGCGCTGGCCGAGAGGCCGGCGAGCGTGGTGCGGCGGGTTATCTTCGGGGTCGAACCGGATTTGGGCATGATTTCCTCCAACTGTCTTTTTTCTAGAAACGCTTCAGGGCTTTCAGGACTTTGGTCGGCGTAATCGGGATCGCATTGATCGTGGCAGCGAACGGCGCGAGCGCATCGTTGACGGCATTGAGCACGCAGGCGGACGCTGCCGCGGTGCCGGCCTCGCCGACTCCCTTGGCGCCGAGCTCGGTATCGGCGGTCGGCGTCTCGACATGGGTAATGAGGATGTCGGGCATCTCCATCGGCATCGGAACGAGGTAGTCGGCGAGCGAGCCGTTCACGAGCTGGCCTGTGTCGCTGTAGCGGCATTCCTCGAACAGCGCCGCGCCCAGCCCCTGCACGATACCGCCGCGCAGCTGCTCGTCCACCAGCATCGGATTGATGACCCGGCCGCAATCCTCGACGATGAAATGCTTCAGGAGCCTGATGAATCCAGTGTCGACATCGACCTCCAGCGAGCAGCCTTGAATGCCGTTGGTGAAGGCGAATGGATAGCCCTGCGGCGCAAAGTGGTGGCTGACGGTAAGTTGTGCCTGCGTGCCCGGCGGTAGCGTATCAGAGCGGAAATAGGCGATGCGCGCGATCTCCGCGATCGGCATCCGCTGGTTTCGCGTGCCTGCGTCGACGACCTCGCCATCGACGATGTCCAGCGCCGACGGTTGCTCCTGAAGGATCAGCGCGGCGATTTCCAGAATGTTGCGCTTGAGCGCGCGCGTCGCCTGGAGCGCGGTCTCGCCGCCGATGCCGGCGCCGCGGCAGGCCCAGGTGGCGCCGCCATGCGGCGTCACCTCGGTATCGCCGGTGATGACCTTGACATGCTCCTGCGCTAGGCCGAGCTGATCGGCCACGATCTGACTGATGATCGCCTCGGTGCCCTGCCCCTGCTCGGTGACCGAGATCAGGCAGCGCACCTCGCCCGACGGCGTCAGGCTGACGATCGCCCCGTCCTGCGAAGAAATGCGTGCGCCGCCGACGCCATAGAACGCCGGGCTGGGATTAGTGATCTCGACAAAGGTGGCAATGCCGATGCCTCGGTAGACGCCGCGCTTGCGCAACTCTGCCTGCTCGGCACGCAAGTCGTCGTAGCCCATCATCTCGTGCAGGCGCTTGAGGCACGCCTGATGCGACAGTGCCTCGAAGCGGTATCCGGTCGGCGACGTCTGCGGATAGGCATCATCGGCGATCACGTTCTGCGCGCGGATGGCGAAAGGATCGAGGCCGAGCTTCGCCGCCGCCATATCGACCATGCGCTCGGTGACGGCGCAGGCGATGGGATGGCCGACGGCGCGATACTGGCTGGTCTGTACCTTGTTCTGGAAGATCACCTCCAGTGTGGCGCGGTAGTTCCTGAAGCGATAGGGCGCACCGATCAGGCGGATTACCTGATTGCCCTCGACCACGCTGGTGCGTGGATAGGTCGAGAACGCGCCGATCGCGGTCAGATCCAGCACGTCCATCGCGAGAATCTCGCCCTTGGTGTCGAGCGCCATGCGGGCGCGGACGCGGTGCTCGCGGGCGTGAATGTCGGAGACGAACGACTCGATGCGGTCGGCGACATACTTCACGGGACGGCCGAGTAGGATCGAAAGGCCGACCACCGCCATGTCCTCGTGATAGACATGCAGCTTCATTCCGAAAGAGCCGCCGATGTCGGTCGCGATCACGCGAACACGGGCTTCCGGGATGCCATAGTGGCGCGAATAGAGGTCTTGGAACTGGTAGGGCGTCTGGGTGCCATGGTGCACGGTCAGCATCCCGGCGGCGGGATCATAATCTGCGACGATGGCACGCGGCTCCAGCGTCACCGCGGTATGGCGGCCGAAGAAAAATTCCTCCTCCACCACATGGGCTGCATGCGCGAAGGCGTCATCGACGGTGCCGCTGTCGAGCTGGCTGCGGAAGCAGATATTGCTCGCGCTGCCGGGATTGACCTGCGGGCCGCCGGCCTCACGTGCGACGTCGATGTCGACGACAGCGGGAAGGTCCTCGTAGTCGACTTCGATCAGCTCCAGCGCATCCTCGGCGATCGCACGGCTCTCGGCGACGACGGCGACCACCGCCTGTCCGGCCCAGACCACGCGATCCAGCGGCAGCGGCAATTGCGGCGCGGATGTCATGCCCTTGAAATGATCGAGTGTCCCGGTCCAGGCCGTGCAGATCTTTGCGAGATCCGCACCGGTCGCGACGAGATGCACGCCTTCCAGCACACGCGCCTCGTCGGCATTGATCGAAACGATCGTCGCGTGGGCACGCGGACTGCGCAGGAACGCAGCATAGAGCATGCGCGGCAGACGGAGGTCGCTGACATATCGCCCGCGACCGGCAAGCAGACGCTTGGCATTCGGCCGCGGCAGGGAACGGCCGATGTAGGAATTCGGGCGGTCGAGCGAGGTCAGAGGCGCCGTCATCTCGCGTCTCCGACGCTGCGTGCTTTGGCGACAGCGTCGATGGCGTCGACGATGGCTTCATAGCCGGTACAGCGGCAATAATTTCCCGACAATGCATCACGGATCGCCTCGCGGCTCGGCTGCGCCATCTGCGAGAGCAACTCGTGGGCGTTGACCAGCATGCCCGGCGTGCAGAAGCCGCATTGCAGCGCGTTGCGGCGATGGAATTCGGCCTGGAGGTCGGCGATCGCTCCACTCTCGGTGAGGCCCTCGATCGTATCGATCCTGGCGCCATCCGCTTGCACGGCAAACATCAGGCATGAGTGCACGGCGCGGCCGTCGACCTGCACCAGGCAGGCGCCGCAGGCCCCCATTTCACAGCCGACATGCGTACCGGTCAGCTCCAATTCGCCACGCAGGCAATCGACCAGCGTCTCGCGCGGAGCGACTTCGCAGGCGACCTTGCGGCCATTGACGACGAAGCGAACGCGCACAGTCTCGTCGGCCTCGTCCAGGATGGTTTCTTCAAAACCGCTCATCCCGCCTCTCCGAGACGGCCGAGCAGACGACCGAGCAACACGCGCGCGAGGTGCAGCCGCATGGCCGGCGGCACCTCGTCGTTCTCGGGCGGCGCGAGATCACTCTCGAGCGCCGCCTGCGCAGCAGCGATACGTTCCGCATCGAGGCCGAAGCCGATCAGGGCCGCCTCAGCGCCTTTCACTCGCGTCGGCGTATTGCCGACGGAGAAGAAGGAGATGCGGATGTCGTCGATCCGATCGCTCGTGAAAGTCGCAAGCATGCCACAGCCGACCAGCGCATAATCCCCGCGCCGCCGCGCCAGTTCGTCGAATGCAAAGCGCTGATCGGCCTTGAACAACGGAACGTAAATTGCAGTGATCAGCTCTCCTGGCTGTAGCGCCGTCTCGAACAGGTCGACGAAGAAGTCGTCGGCCTTCACGCGCCGACTGCCCGAGGAACCGGCGATCTCGATCTCAGCATCCAGCGCCAAGGTCATCGCGGGAAATTCGGAAGCCGGATCGGCCAGTGCGACGCTGCCCCCGAACGTGCCGCGGTTGCGGATTGCGGGATGGGCGACGAAGGGAGCCGCGGCATGCAGCAGTGGCGCAAATTCCGCGATCAGCGGCTCGCTCAGCATCTCGCAGTGGCGCGTCAGCGCGCCGATGCGCAAACAGGCGCCTTCGCGCCTGATGCCGCGCAGCTCGGCGATATGCGTGATGTCGATCAGCAGCCGCGGCGCCTGGAGCCGCAGCGACAGCGCCGGCACGAGGCTCTGGCCGCCGGCGATGAAACGCGCATCGTCCCCGGCGCGCGCGTGAGCGTCCAGCGCCTGGTCGATCGTTGCAGCACGAAAATAGCTGAAAGCCCTCGCCTTCACTGCCGTTTCCTCGAAATCCATCGGCTCATCAGCCGGGAGCCAGATTTGTAACCATCTGGTCTCAAAATCCTGACACGCCGCTGGGAGGCGGTCAACAGGAAATGACCATTTGGTTACAAATGCAGCTTGGGCTATGAAGGCACCCAGGCGTACGATTCAGCGACGAAATGGCCCGAAAAGCGCAGAAAACGGCGAAACGACCGGTCCGCAAGCGGAGCGAGACCGGCAACAAGTCTGCGCCAAAGCGCCGCAATATGCGCGCGGCGGATCGAGAGCGCGCGATCGTGGACGAGGCAATCCGATTCTTTGCGGAGCGCGGCTTCGAAGGCCAGACCCGCGAGCTAGCCAAGCGCATGGGCATCACGCATTCGGCGATCTACCGTCACTTCCCCAGCAAGGAGGCGCTGATCGAGCGGGTCTACCAGGACGTCTATCTCAGCCGCTGGTCACCCGATTGGGGACCGATGATCCGGGACCGAGCCTTGCCACTGGAGGCGCGGCTCACCCGTTTCTATCTCGACTATGTCGAGCGCGTTTTCGAGTACAATTGGGTGCGGATCTTCGTGTTCTCCGGCATGAAGTCGTTCGGCATCACCAGCCGCTATCTCGACATCGTCCGCCGAGAGGTCATCGAGCCGGCGGCCGCCGAGCTGCGCCATGAGCTGAAGCTGCCCGACGCAAGAGATCATGCACTGAGCGAACGCGAGACCGAGCTGTTTTGGGGCCTGCACGGCCGCATCTTCTATCTCGCGATCCGTAAGTTCATTTACGCAACGCCGATCCCGCCTGATCTCGGCGCCATCGTCCGCGACGCCGTCCAGACCTTCATGGACGGCGCGAAGACGACGATGCCAAAACTGGTAAGCAGTACGCCCCGGCTCGGCGCTTGACTTCACCTACTTTGCCAAACTCGGCAGATCGAGGCCGTTGGTGCGCGCGCAGTCGATCGCCGTCTCATAGCCCGCATCGGCATGGCGCATGACGCCGCTCGCCGGGTCGTTCCAGAGCACGCGCTCGATGCGCCTGGCGGCTTCCGTCGTGCCGTCGGCGACGATCACCATGCCGGCGTGCTGGGAATAGCCGATGCCGACGCCGCCACCATGATGCAGCGACACCCAGGTCGCGCCGCTGGCGCAATTGAGCAGCGCATTGAGCAAGGGCCAGTCGGACACGGCGTCCGAGCCGTCCTTCATCGCCTCGGTCTCGCGATTGGGGCTCGCCACCGAGCCACTGTCGAGATGATCGCGGCCGATCACGATCGGCGCTTTCAGCTCGCCCCGCGCCACCATCTCGTTGAAGGCGAGACCGAGGCGATGGCGATCACCGAGGCCGACCCAGCAGATCCGCGCCGGCAGGCCCTGGAACTTGATGCGTTCCTTGGCCATGTCGAGCCAATTGTGCAGATGCTTGTCGCCGGGCATCAGCTCTTTCACCTTGGCATCGGTCTTGAAGATGTCCTCGGGATCGCCCGAGAGCGCGGCCCAGCGGAACGGCCCGATGCCGCGGCAGAACAAGGGCCGGATATAGGCGGGGACGAAGCCGGGGAAATCGAAGGCGTTCTTCAGGCCCATGTCCTGCGCCATCTGGCGGATGTTGTTGCCGTAGTCGAGCGTCGGAATGCCCTGCGCGTGGAAATCCAGCATGGCCTGGACATGATCGACCATCGAGGTTTTCGACGCGCGCTCGACTGCCTTCGGATCCGAAGCGCGTTTCGCCTCCCAGTCGGCCAGCGTCCAGCCCTTCGGCAAGTACCCGTTGATCGGATCATGCGCGCTGGTCTGGTCGGTGACGATGTCGGGCTTGACACCACGGCGGACCAGCTCCGGGAAAACTTCCGCGGCATTGCCGAGCAAACCGACCGAGACCGCCCGCTTCGTCTTCGCGGCCTCCGCCATGATCGCGAGCGCCTCGTCGAGCGTTGCGGCCTGGCGATCGAGATAGCCGGTGCGCAGGCGCATCTCGATGCGGCTCGGCTGGCATTCGACCGCGAGCATCGAGGCGCCGGCCATGGTCGCGGCCAGCGGCTGCGCGCCCCCCATGCCGCCAAGGCCCGCGGTAAGGATCCATTTGCCGGCCAGGCTGCCGCCATAATGGCGTCGACCGACCTCGACGAAAGTCTCGTAGGTGCCCTGCACGATGCCCTGGCTGCCGATATAGATCCAGGAGCCGGCCGTCATCTGGCCGTACATCATCAGGCCCTTACGATCGAGCTCGTTGAAATGATCGAGCGTCGCCCAATGCGGCACGATGTTGGAGTTCGCGATCAGCACGCGCGGCGCGTCCGCATGGGTGCGGAACACGCCGACCGGCTTGCCGGACTGAACCAGCAGCGTCTGGTCGGCTTCGAGCTTGCGCAAGGCCGCAACGATCCGGTCAAAGCTCTCCCAGTCGCGTGCGGCGCGGCCGATGCCGCCATAGACCACGAGCTCGCTCGGGCGCTCCGCCACATCCGGATCGAGATTGTTCATCAGCATGCGCAGCGGCGCTTCCGTGAGCCAGCTCTTGGCGCTGATGTCGCTGCCGCGGGGCGCGCGGATAGTGCGGTCATTGTCCAGTCGGCGGTTCATGCGGACCTCTTCAGACGAGTCTCGGAAACGGATCAGTAGGAAGCTGGGCGAGCGCGGCAGCTGGAAGCGCATCGGCTTCGATCAATGCAGCGGCCTTGGCGAGATCGCTAGCCATGTAGCGATCGGCACCAAGTGCCGGCACCTGCTCGCGCAAGGCGGCGATGACGGCAGCAAGCGGCGCGCTGGTCGCATGCGGCGCGCGCAGCGTGATGCCTTGGGCGGCGACCAAGAGCTCGATGCCGAGGATGGCGGCGAGGTTGTCGGCCATATCGGACAGGCGCCGCGCGGCATGTGCGGCCATCGACACATGGTCTTCCTGGTTGGCACTGGTTGGTGTCGAGTCGATCGAGCAGGCAGCTGCGCGCTGCTTGTTCTCGGCATAGAGCGCGGCCGCCGTCACCTCGGCGATCATGAAGCCGGAATTGATGCCGGGATCGGGGGTGAGGAACGGCGGAAGTCCGAAGTTGAGCGCGGGATCGACCAGCGTGGCAATGCGCCGCTCGCTGACCGCGCCGATCTCCGCCAGCGCCAGCGCAATGGCGTCGGCAGCGAAGGCGACCGGCTCGGCGTGGAAATTGCCGCCGGAGACGATCTCGCCGGTCTCGACCAGCACCAGCGGATTGTCCGTGACGGCGTTAGCCTCCACGATCAGCGTGTGCGCTGCCTGCGTGATCAGGTCGAGCGCGGCGCCCGCGACCTGCGGCTGGCAGCGCAGGCAATAGGGATCCTGCACGCGCTCGTCGCCTTCGAGATGCGAGAGGCGGATGTCGCTGCCATCGAGCAGCGCCGTCAGCGTCGCCGCCGCGGCGATCTGACCGGCATGGCCGCGTAGCGCCTGGATCTCGGGACGGAACGGCGCCGTGGAAGCCATCGCCGCATCGACCGACAATGCGCCGGTCACGAGCGCGGCGCAGGCAAGGCGAAACGCACGCAGCACGCCTGACAGGGCGTAGGCGGTCGAGAACTGCGTGCCGTTGATCAACGCTAGGCCCTCCTTGGGGCCGAGCGTCAGCGGCGAAAGGCCCGCAGCTGCCAGCGCTTCAGCGCCGGACACGGTTTTCCCGTCAACGATCGCCTGGCCTTCGCCGATCATCACGGCGGTCATATGCGCAAGTGGCGCGAGATCGCCTGAGGCGCCAACGGAACCCTGCTGCGGCACGAGCGGCGTGACGCCCCGCGCCAGCATGTCCTGAAGCTGCTCGATCAGCTCGCGGCGCACGCCGGAGGCGCCACGACCGAGAGAGATGATCTTCAGCGCCATCATCAGGCGGACGATCGGCTCCGGCGTCGCAGCGCCGACGCCGCAGCAATGCGAGAGGATCAGGTTACGCTGGAGCCGCGCGGTCTGATCGGGCGGAATGCGCTTCGAAGCCAGCTTCCCGAAGCCGGTGTTGATGCCGTAGACCGGCGCATCGGCCCGCGCCGCCTTCGCGACGATCTCCGCCGCCGCCTCGACGCGTGACCAGAACGACGGATCGAGCACGACGGGCGCACCGTCGAGCATGCGCGCGAAATCATCGAGACCGACCGTCCCCGGTTTGACGACGATCACTGTGTTCCGCTCCGTCACGCTCCCCTCCACACCCGGCGGTGCAGCGGATTGAAGCCGATGCGGTAGACCAGCTCGGCCGGGCGCTCTATGTCCCAGATCGCAAGGTCACACCATTTGCCTGCCTCCAGCGTACCGGCCTCCTCGAGGACACCGAGCGCGCGCGCGCCTTCGCGGGTGACGCCGGCGAGGCATTCAGCCACAGTCATCCGGAACAGCGTAGCTCCCATGTTCATCGCGAGCAGCAGCGAGGTCAGCGGCGAGCTGCCGGGATTGCAGTCGGTTGCCAGCGCCATGGGAACACCATGCTTGCGGAACGTCTCCGCCGGCGGCTTCTGCGTCTCGCGAATGAAATAGAACGCACCCGGCAGCAGCACCGCAACCGTGCCGGCCTTCGCCATTGCGGCCGCACCGGCCTCGTCGGTGTGCTCCAGATGATCGGCCGAGAGCGCCGAGAATTTCGCGGCCAGCGCGGCACCGCCAAGATTCGAGAGCTGGTCGGCATGGAGCTTGACCGGCAGTCCAAGTCCCCTCGCCGTTTCGAACACCCGCGCGGTTTGCGCGGCCGAGAACGCGATGCCTTCCATGAAAGCGTCGACGGCATCGGCGAGGCCCGCCTTCGCAACCGCCGGCAGCATCTCCTCGCAGACGAGATCGATGTAGCGATCCTTGTCGCCATCGGCTTCGACGGGCAGCGCATGCGCGCCGAGGAAGGAGGTGCGGATCGCGACCGGCCTCTCGCGGCCAAGGCTGCGCGCGGCCGCGAGCTGCCGCAACTCCGTTTCGGTGTCGAGACCATAGCCGGATTTGATCTCGATCGTGGTTGCACCTTCGGCGATCAAGGCATCGAGCCGAGGCAACGCGCTTGCGACGAGCTCGGCCTCACTTGCCTTGCGCGTCGCTGCCACGGTCGAAACGATGCCGCCGCCCGCGCGCGCGATCTCCTCGTAGCTCGCGCCCTTCAGGCGCAGCTCGAATTCATGCGCGCGATCGCCGCCATAGACCAGATGGGTGTGACAATCGACGAGCCCCGGCGTGATCCAGCGCCCGTCGCAGTCGATCCGTTCGGCCGCATCGGCGTCCACCGAAAAATCGGCCTGCGCACCAGCATAGACGATCCTGCCGCCGCGGGCGGCGATGATGCCGCGTTCGACCTCGCCGAGATCGGGGCCGTCACCTCGCAGCGTGGCGAGGCGGGCATTGTGCCAGATCCGGTCGAAGCGTTCTGCCATGCGGGTATCCATTCGGCGTCGGATGCTTGACTTATATGTCTAGACATATAATCGTAACGCCGTTCTGTCCAGCCGGCGTGTAACCATGACACGACTGCATTTCGCTTCCGCGCTCCTGCCTTCGGGCTGGGCCAATGACGTGCAGGTGGTCATCGCCGCCGGCGCGATCGCGGAGGTGACGGCGGGCGTGCAGCCTGGCGCCGGCGACGAGCGCCATCAGATCGCGCTTCCGGGATTGGCGAGCCTGCACAGCCACGCCTTCCAGCGCGGCATGGCAGGGCTTGCGGAGCTGCGCGGCGACAGCACCGATACCTTCTGGACCTGGCGCGAGACGATGTATCGCTTTGCGCTGGCAATGGCGCCCGACGACGTCGCGGCCGTGGCGGCGCTGCTCTATGTCGAGATGCTCGAGCAGGGTTTTACCCGCGTCGGCGAATTCCACTATCTGCACCACGACCGCGACGGCTCGCCCTACGCTGACCCCGCCGAGATGGCCGTGCGCATTGCACAGGCCGCCGAAGCCTCGGGCATTGCGCTGACGTTGTTGCCAAGTTTCTATGCGCATGGCTCGTTTGGAGGCGCAGCGCCGCATGCCGGACAGCGCCGTTTCATCTGCTCGGTCGATCAATTCTCCGCATTGGTGGCGGCCTCGCGCCGCGCAATCAGCGCGTTGCCTGGCGCCAATATCGGCATCGCACCGCACAGTTTGCGCGCGGTTACGCCGGACGAGCTCGCCGCGATCATTCCACTCGCCGATGGCGGGCCGGTGCACATTCATGCGGCCGAACAGGTGAAGGAGGTCGAGGATTGCCTCGCCTGGTCGGGCCGGCGTCCGGTGCAATGGCTGCTCGAGCATGCACCGGTCGATCGGCGCTGGTGCCTCATTCATGCGACCCACATGACGGGTGAGGAAGTGACGGCGTTCGCCAAGACCGGTGCGGTGGCGGGCCTCTGTCCGATCACGGAGGCGAGCCTCGGCGACGGCACTTTTTCGGCGCGGGAGTTTGTCGACGCCGGCGGCTTTTTCGGCATCGGTAGCGATTCCAACGTGTTGATCGGCGCCGCTGACGAATTGCGCCAGCTCGAATACGGCCAGCGGCTCAAGCACCGCCAGCGCAACGTCCTCTCCGGCGGCGCAGGTCGCTCCACAGGACGTTCGCTGTTCGACGGGGCACTCGCCGGCGGCGCGCGGGCGCTGGCGCAACCGGCCATCGGCCTCACACCCGGTGCACGCGCCGACATCGTCACGCTCGACACGGCGCATCCATCGCTGGCAGGACGAGCGCACGACGCGGTCATCGACGGCTGGATATTTTCTGCCGGCGGCGCCGCCATCGATTGCGTCTGGGCCGGCGGCCGCAAGGTGGTTGAGGGCGGTCAGCATGGATTGCGCCAAGCCGCGCGCGAACGCTTCAACGCGGCGGTGCGGAGGCTCGTCGCATGAGCCTCGTGACCGATGCCGACAAGCCGACGCTCTACAAACGCATTCGCGCCGACATCGAGAAGCGCATCCTGACCGGCGAGTGGCCGCCCGGCCATCGCATTCCGTTCGAGCATGAACTGGTCGCTCGCTACGGCTGCTCGCGCATGACCGTGAACAAGGCGCTGTCGGAGCTGGCACAGGCCGACCTGATCGAGCGGCGGCGGCGTGCCGGCTCCTTCGTGCGCCGGCCGCAGCATCAATCGGCGGTGCTCAAGATCGCCGACATTCGCGCCGAGATCACCGCGCTCGGCCGCTCCTACGGTTACGAGCTGATCGGCCGCAAGCTGCGCACCGCGACCGCCGCCGACCGCGACCGTCTCGGCGTGAACAAGGCCGGCAAGGTGGTCGCGATCACCTGCCGCCATAGCGCCGACAACGTGCCCTTCGCCGTCGAGGACAGGCTGATCGATCTGTCGTCGGTGCCGGATGCCGCGACCGCGGACTTCTCGCGCGAGCCGCCCGGTTCCTGGCTGCTTCACCATGTCCCATGGACAGAAGCCGAGCACACGATCAGCGCCATCGTTGCGGACGATCACACGGCGGACGCGCTCGCGATCGCCGTCGGCGCGCCCTGTCTTGTCATCGATCGCTACACGTGGCGCAGCGCACGCACGATCACCGCCGTGCGCCTGCTCTATCCCGGTGACTCTCACCGCCTTGTCGCGCGATTCAAGGGAGGCTGAGAGGATATGTCGGCACAAATCGTGCAACGCTTCGCGGAATCGCCCATATGGGCCGGCAAAGATCAACAGGACGTCAAACCATCGATCGGCAAGAGGACGATAATCATGCGTAGTTCGACAGTATTTGCGACAATCATCGCTCTCGCGGCCTCCACTCCGGCGCTCGCCCAGGACGTCAAGGTCGGCATGGGCATTTCCGGATGGACCGGCTTTGCGCCGCTGACGCTGGCGAAGGAGGCCGGCATCTTCAAGAAGAACGGCCTCGACGTCACCATCAAGAAGATTCCGCAGAAGGACCGCCACCTCGCCATCGCCTCCGGCGACATCCAGTGCGCCGCGACCACGGTCGAGACCTGGATCTCCTGGAACGCCAACGGTGTTACGACCAAGCAGATCTTCCAGCTCGACAAGAGCTATGGTGCCGACGGCATGGCCGTGCGCAACGACGTCGCCGCGATCAAGGACCTCAAGGGCAAGACCGTCGCCGCGTCCGCACCGGGCACCTCGCCCTATTTCGCGCTGGCCTGGATGCTGAAGAAGAACGGCCTCACTACGAAGGACGTCACGGTGGTGAACCTCGAGCCGGCCGCGGCGGCGCAGGCCTTCGTCTCCGGCCAGAACGACGCCGCGATGACCTATGAGCCATATCTGTCGACGGTGCGTGCCGCGCCCGACAAGGGCAAGATCATCGCCACCACGCTCGACTACCCGATGGTGATGGACACCTTCGGCTGCACGCCGAAATTCCTCACCGAGAATCCGAAGGCCGCCAAGGCGCTCGCCGACAGCTATTTCGAGGCGCTCGACATGATCGCCAAGGATCAGGCCAAGGCCTACGAGATCATGGGCGCCGACGTGAAGCAGACCGGCGAGCAGTTCGGCAACTCGGCGAAATACCTGCGCTGGCAGGACAAGGCCGCGAACCAGAAGTTCTTCGCCGGCGACTTCCTGACCTTCAACAAGGAGGCCGCCGAGCTCCTGCTCGAGATCGGCATCATCAAGGCTGCGCCGAAGGTCGAGGACCTCTACGACGCCAGCTTCATCAAGTAACTTTCTTCGAGCTGCCGGTTCCGCCAGAGGCGGAGCCGGCGCTCTATTCGGATTCACAATTTGATGCGTCCTCTGGACCCTGTTACATCGAGGCAGCGCGCGGCCTACGGCCTTGCGTTCTTCGTGCTGTTCGTCGCCCTCTGGTCCTGGGCGACGTTCGGCGGCCATGTGTCGAAGACCTTCCTCGCCAATCCGTTGACCATGGTTCAGGAGGGCATCGAGCTGCTCACCAAGCACGGCTTCCTGTTCGACATCGGCATGACGATATGGCGCGTCGTCGGCGGCTTTGCGCTCGCCGCGATCATCGCGGTGCCGCTCGGCGTGCTGATGGGCGCCTACAAGCCCGTCGAGGCCTTCCTCGAACCGTTCGTGTCGTTCGCGCGCTATCTGCCCGCTTCCGCCTTCATCCCGCTCCTGATCCTGTGGGCCGGCATCGGCGAGCTGCAAAAGCTGCTCGTCATCTTCATCGGCTCGGTATTCCAGGTCATCCTGATGGTCGCGGTGACGGTCGGCGCCACGCGGCGCGATCTGGTCGAGGCGGCCTATACGCTCGGAGCGAGCGACCGCGGCATCATCCGCCGCGTGCTGCTGCCCTCCTCCGCACCTGAGATCGCCGAGATCCTGCGGCTGGTGCTGGGCTGGGCCTGGACCTACGTCATCGTCGCCGAGCTGATCGGCTCGTCCTCGGGCATCGGTCATATGATCACCGACAGCCAGGCGCTGCTCAACACCGGCCAGATCATCTTCGGCATCATCGTGATCGGCCTGATCGGCCTGATCTCGGACTTCCTGTTCAAGGCGTTCAACGCCTGGCTGTTTCCCTGGAAGCTCGCATGACGACGCTCAAGATCGAACAGGTCTCGCGCACCTTCCCGGCGCGCCACGGCAACGCGCCGACCAGGGCGCTGGAGCCGACCGACCTCGTCATCGGCAACAACGACTTCGTCACCATCCTCGGCCCGTCCGGATGCGGCAAGTCCACGCTGCTGCGCATCGTCGCCGGCCTCGACCGCCCGACCAGCGGTCGCGTCACGCTCGACGGGCGCGAAGTGACCGGCCCCGGCGCCGATCGCGGCATGGTGTTCCAGTCCTATACGCTGTTCCCCTGGCTGACCGTGCGCGAGAACATCGCCTTCGGCCTGCGCGAGCGCGGCGTGCCCGAGGCGGAGCGCAACGGGATCGCCGACGCCTTCATCCGCCAGGTCGGATTGTCCGGCTTCGAGAACCATTGGCCCAAGCAGCTCTCCGGCGGCATGCAGCAGCGCACGGCGATCGCGCGTGCGCTCGCCAATGATCCGAAGATCCTGCTGCTCGACGAACCCTTCGGCGCGCTGGACAACCAGACCCGCGCCTTGATGCAGGAGATGCTGCTGGGAATCTGGGAGCGCGACCAGAAGACGGTGCTGTTCGTGACCCACGACATCGAGGAAGCCATCTTCCTCGGCAGCCGTGTCATCGTCATGAGCGCGCGTCCCGGCCGTATCAAGGCCGAAATCAATGTGGACCTGCCGCATCCGCGCTCCTACAAGATCAAGACCACGCCGGAATTCATCCAGCTCAAGGAACGGCTGGTCGAGGAGATTCGCACCGAGGCGCTGAAAGTTGCCGAACATGCCTGACACCCAGCCCCGCGCCGACGGAATTCGCGTCCTCGCCGACCTTCATGCGCTGCGCGCAATGGGCGCCTACAAGACCGGCGTGCACAAGCCGACCTTCTCCGAGCCGCACAAGCTCTCTCTGGAATGGCTCGTCCAGAAGCTGCCCGAGGCCAACCTCTCCGCAACGATCGACGGTATCGGCAACGTTTTCGGAACCAGCGCCAAGCCCGGGCCGAAGCTGCTGGCGGGCTCGCACCTGGAAAGCCAGAACTACGCCGGCTGGCTCGATGGCCCGCTCGGCGTCGTCTACGCGCTCGAGGCCGCGAGGGTTCTCAATCCGGCCCCCTCTGTGAATGGCGCCGTCGAAGTTGCCTGCTGGTGCGACGAGGAGGGACATTTCGGGCATTTCCTCGGCTCGCGCTCCTATGTCGGCCAGGTAAGCGAGGCCGATATCGACGCCGCGCGCGACCGCACCAGCGGCCGCACCATGCGCGATGCACTTGCCGAGATGGGGCTCGCCGGGCGTTCGCGCATCACCGCTGAGCCCGGACGGCACGTCGGATATCTCGAGGCGCATATCGAGCAGGGCGACACGCTCGAAAGCGGCCGCCTCGCGATCGGCGTGGTGACCTCCATCGTCGGCATCTGGCAATACCAGATCAACTTCGCTGGCGAGCAGAACCACGCCGGCACCACCCGGATGGCAGTACGCAAGGATGCGGGCCTGGCGCTGGCTAAATTCTGCGTCGCCATTGACCAGCGCTTTCCGGCCGTCTGCGGCCCGCGCACGGTCTGGACCACCGGACGCATCACGCTCGATCCGGGCGCGCCGAGTATCATTCCAGGCGCAGCAGAGATGCTGTTCCAGATCCGCGACGACGATCCGGCTGTGATTGCGCGGCTGGAGCAGTTGCTCCGGACCATGGCAGCGGAGGCCAGCGCGAACGGTCCCTGCAGTGTCACCGTCGAAAAACTCCGCACAGGCGCGCCCGCGATGATGAATTCCGCCTTTCAAGACGCGATCGAGGCGGCGGGCAAGGCCGTCGCCGGCGGCCGGTCCATCCGCATGCCGAGCGGCGCGGGGCACGATGCGCAGATGCTCGCAACCGTCATGCCCGCCGGAATGCTGTTTGTGCCATCGATCGGCGGTATCAGCCATCACTGGACCGAGAACACCTCCGATGCGGACATCATCACCGGAGCTGAGGTGTTCGTCGAGGCGTGCCGGCGGATTCTTGGGAGTTAGCGTGGCGCCCGGAGCGCGACCGAGAGTTTGGCACCCGCTCTCTTCAAATCGTCATTGCGAGCCAACGGGTCCGCGCAGAGCGCGGCCCCGTTGGCTCGCAATGACGGAGTACGAGGTAGCAGCATCGCTCTTCCCTCTTGCGTTTCGGATCGCAGACATGCCTTCGATCTCGCGGCTGATTCGCCCGAGCTTTGCGTGGTCACTCCGCCCTCTAAGCCAAGAGGGCACAGGGAAGGCCGGGTGCCGACAGGCACCCGCGGTCCGCTGCGCAAAAGGTGCACGCAGAAAACCGCACAGCAGCATACAGGTGGTGCCGATCACTCGGCCTTCCCTGCGCGATGGTCGGACGGCTTATACCGTGCTCTCCCGAGAGCCGAGTTCCTTCTGGCCTCCCTCGCCCCAGCGAAATTCACCGGCGCCGCGCCGGTTGACTCAACTGCCGCATCCGCAAGAGCTTGACCGTAGCAACGACGGCCAGGACCACACGGTTTTGCCGTACGCGCGGCTCGCTTGACCCCACCGGCTCCGACGACGTTGTGCACGTTGCCATCGAAGACCGTCGGGACGAACCTGTCAGCGCCGCTCGTCCGCACGCCGTTCCGGGCTCACGGAGAGCAATCCGCCCCGCCCTTCACCTCTCGTGCACGACGCTGCCGCGTCCACCGCAAGCCCGGCTCGCGAACATGACGACCTCACGATCGCCCCTCAAGGATGAGCCGGGACGGGCGACACATACGACAAATCCGAATTTCGGTAAAATAAAAAATTTTCTGATCGTGGGATTGACATGGGGCGACACAGGTCAAGACATGGGTGAAGCGGAAGCCCGATGAGCGCAAGGGTGGGCGCGAAACGCCGCTTGAGGACAGGCTTCGTAGCAGGGGATCTTCGCAAGCGAGTTCCCGGTGTGACTTCGCTCACCGGGCCATCAGAGCATGCGACGTACATTGTGTCGGCCGCGGCGGTACGGGCACGTCTCGGACATAAAGCCGCGGCATTTGTCGGGTTTGTGCTCCGTCCCGCCTCTGCTTTTCTCCGGAGTTCTCATGTCTTCTGCCGATCGGCCGGCCACCCGCCTTGCGACGAGGCTTGCCTTCCTCGTCGCGGGCTTCGGCATCGCGTGCTGGGCGCCGCTGGTGCCGTTCGCGAAGGCGCGGCTCGCGGTCGACGACGGCGTTCTCGGGCTGCTTCTGCTCAGCCTCGGCATCGGCTCGGTCATCGCGATGCTGCTGACCGGCGTGCTCAGCGCGCGCTACGGCAGCAAACCGATTATCATCGCGGGCGGGCTTGGTCTAACGTTGGTGCTGCCATTGCTGGCCATCGCGGCGTCGCCCGCAACGCTCGCGCTGGCGCTGTTCGTCTTCGGCGCCGCCCTCGGCTCGATCGACGTCGCCATGAACATCCACGCCGTGGAGGTGGAGCGCGCCGCAGGACGCCCGCTGATGTCCGGTTTTCACGCCCTGTTCAGCATCGGCGGCTTCGCCGGATCGGCGCTGGTGACAGTGCTGCTCTCGCTGCAACTCGGCGCACTCGCCTGCACATTGATCTGCTCCGTCCTGATGCTGATCGCCATGTTTGTGGCCTGGCCGCGCCTGCTTCGCTCGGTGCAGGCGCAGGAGGGCCCGTTGTTCGTGCTGCCGCACGGATCGGTGCTGCTGCTTGCGCTGCTCGGCGCCATCACCTTCCTCGTCGAAGGCGCAATGCTCGATTGGAGCGCACTCCTCGTCATTGGCGCGGGGCTCGTCACCGAGGCGCAAGGCGGAGCCGGCTACATCGTGTTCTCGATCGCGATGACGATAGGCCGGCTCGGCGGCGACGCGGTCGTTGCGCGCATCGGCGACCGCACGACATTGCTCTGGGGCAGTCTCATAGCGATCGCAGGTTTTGTGGTCCTGCTCACGGCGCCCGTCGCCGCGGTCGCCCTCGGCGGATTCCTCCTGATCGGGCTCGGCGCGTCGAACCTCGTGCCGGTGCTGTTCCGCCGGGCGGCGCGACAAACGGTGATGCCTACCGGGCTTGCGGTCGCGGCGATCACGACTGCGGGATACGCAGGGGTCCTGATCGGGCCCGCCGGCGTGGGCTTCGTCGCACGTCTTGGCGGATTGCCAATGGCATTCTGGCTGCTGGGTGCATTGATGGGCCTCGTCACGCTGTCGGCGCGGATCGTCACGGCGGAGCAGCGCCAGATGTCGCGCGTCGATGCGTGAGCGGCCTTGCGCCCGAATTTATGGACGGGAGAGGCGGGATTGCCACCGGCCGCAATGGTCCCATGCATGTGCGCGTCCAGGGCCATCATCCTGGCATGCCAACCTAAACCCTTCTTTCACAGGCACTATTCCGGCGGACCCAAGCAAACCAAGACCATCTGCGCCGGTCTGTCTGCCATGCGGCTTTCGGCCAGTTTACTGGACGCGTCGTTCTGCTAGATCACAACACGATACCTTTTGACTCCCGTGGAGGGGGCAATGGCACGTGCAGGCTCACAGTAATCACGACTCGCATATTTCGTTCGGGCCATTTCGGCTGTTTCCAAAGTCCCGGCTCCTGGAGAAGGAAGGGGAGCCGCTTCACATCGGCGGCCGCGCCCTCGATATTCTGATCCTGCTTGCCGAGCGCCCCGGTGAAGTCATCGACAAGAGAGAGCTGGTCAAGCGCATCTGGGCCGACGTGAATGTCGACGAGGGCAGTCTGCGCTTCCACGTCGCAGCGCTGCGCAAGGCGCTCGGCGATACCGGCAAGTCGACCCGTTATGTCCTCAACGTGCCCGGCCGCGGCTATTGCTTTGTCGCACCGTTCGCTCAAGAAGCTCCGCCGGTCGCCTCAGCCGCAGCCGAAATCACCCGTCCTCGCTCCCTGCCTGCTCAGCTCGCAAAGATGATCGGGCGAGAGGAGGTCATCGAGAAGATTTCGAACGGCTTGACCCTGCATCGCTTCATGACAGTGGTCGGCCCGGGCGGCATCGGCAAGACTACCGTCGCCGTCGCGGTCGGGCATCGCCGCTCGGCGGATTTCGGCGGACGCGTCTTCTTCGTCGATTTCGGTCCGCTGCGGGACGCCGGCCATGTCACAACCACCATCGCCTCGGCCCTCGGACTGACCGTGAACTCGGAGGACCCCACGCCGGCCCTCCTGACATTCCTGAGGACCGAACCGACCCTGCTGATCCTCGACGGTTGCGAGCATGTGCTGGATACGCTGGCTCCACTCGTGGAGCGCATCGTTCGCGAAGCGCCGCAGCTTCGCGTTCTCGCAACCAGCCGTGAGTCGTTCCGGAGCGACGGCGAGCGGATCTTTCGTCTGTTCCCGCTGGATTGTCCGCCGGAGCGAGAGGGCCTGGATGTCGCCGAGGTTCTCGCCTACCCTGCGGCCCAGCTTTTCGTCGAGCGCATCGCGCAGAGCGCGGGTCCGTTCCAGCTCAGCGCGGAAGAAGCGCCGCTGGTGGCGAGCATCTGCCGGCGCCTCGACGGCATTGCGCTGGCGATCGAGCTCGCGGCGGGCCGTGTCAATGCGTACGGCATCGCCGGAACGGCCTCCCTGCTCGACAGCCGCTTTTCGCTGCAATGGCGGGGGCGGCGCACGGCCGTGCCGCGGCACCAGACCCTCGCCGCGGCCCTCGACTGGAGCTACGACCTCCTGCCTCCGACGGAAAGCGCCACCTTGCGGCGACTGTCGGTGTTCGCCGGGCCATTCGCGCCGGAGGCCGCCGCCGCGGTCGCGTCCGGCGAGGGCTTCAGCACCTCGGAGACCTTGGAGGCGATCGACAGCCTGGTCACCAAATCGCTGATCTCTCCGTCGGGCTCGCGGACGCTACGCTATCGACTGCTCGACACCACACGCACCTACGCGCTCGGGAAGCTGAACGAGCTCGGTGAATACAGGACGTTTGCGCGGCGCCATGCCGAGCATTTTCGCGATTTGTTCGAGCACGCCGAGGCCGATACATCGACAAAGCTGCCCGAATGGCTGAACATCTATTCGGGAGAGCTGGACAATGTGCGCGCCGCGCTGGATTGGGCTTTCGCGCCCGACGGCGATACAAGGCTCGGTATCGCGCTGACGGCGGCCGCGATCACCCTTTGGGTGCGCCTTTCGCTGTTCGCCGAGTGCCGCGAGCGCAGCAGAACGGCACTGGCGGCGCTCGGAGACGGCGGGGACAACGACCGCATCCGCATGCAGTTGCTGTCGGCACTCGGCTGGTCGCTGATGTATGGCGAGGGCCGCGCGCGCGAGGCGCGCCCGATCCTGGAGACGACTCTCGAGCTGGCGGACAGGCTCGACGACAAGGATTTCCGGCTGCGCGCGCTCTGGGGACTATGCATCGACCAGTTCAACAACGGACAGTTCGGCAACGCCCGTGCGTTCGCCGATCGTTTTGCGAGCGCGGCGGCGAACTCTCCCGACAAGTCCGACGTCATGCTGGGCGACCGGCTGACGGCTGTCGCGCTGCACTATCTCGGTGATCAGAATGACGCGCGGCAGCGCATCGACCGGGTCAATGCATCGCTGCACTTTCTGGCGGAGAAGCCCAAGATCTTCCCGCTCGATCTCAGGATCTCAACCCAGTATTTCCGGGCCCGCATCCTGTGGCTGCAGGGACTCGCCGACCAGGCGCAGGCGCTGGCGGCAAGAAACATCGAGGAAGGCCGAGCCAACGGCCACGCCCTGACCTTCTGCAGCGTGCTCGGCCAGGCCGCATGCCCGATCGCCTTCTGGGCCGGCGATCTCGACGCCGCGGAACGCCACGGCCGCGAGCTGCTTGAGCACACCGATCGGCACGCGATCCGGCTGTGGGGCCTGTGGGCAAGGGCCTTCAATGCGGCAGTCGTCGCCAAGCGCGGCGACGTCGCGATCGGCCTGCCGCTGCTGCGCGAAGAACTCAATCGCGCCGGAGATGCACGCTTCCTGCCGCGCTTTCTTCCCCTGCTCGGCGAGCTTGCGGCCTGCTTTGGCGAAGCCGACCAGGTCGATCGCGGCCTCGACGTCATCGGTGACGTCCTGACCCGTTGCAACGACCGGCAGGAGCTCTGGTACCTGCCTGAGCTGATCCGCATCAAGAGCGAGTTGATGCTCAGAAGCGCGCGGCGTTCATGGGACGCCGAGGCTCGCTTTGGCGAGGCCATGGATATTGCCGTCCAGCAGGGCGCGCGCTTCTGGGAGCTGCGCTGCGCGATCAGCCTCGCACGGCTCAAGATGGGGGCCGGCCGGAGTGCGGAAGCTCTGGCCATTCTGAAGAATGTCTCCGGATCGTTCACGGAGGGCGCCGAGATCGCCGACATGCGCACCGCGCGCGAGTTGATGGCACAACTCCGAAACTGACGGCGCCGCCTCGCCCCCAGCAGCAGCCGAGGGTGCACGTTCACAAGTTGGTCGTCATGCCCGGGCTTGTCCCGCCTGCGCGGCCGAAGCCGCTTCGGCGAGGCGAAGGCCGGGCGTCCAAGTTCTTTGTGCGACGTGGCAAGACGTCGATGGCCGGGACAAGCCCGGCCATGACGTCGTGGAGGGTTCGATTTCTCCAACTCTCTCTATCATAGGCCCTGAGCGGCAGCCGCACGCCGCGGCAGCTTCCAGTCGGGCCGGATGAAGTGGCAGGTGTAGCCGTCAGGATAGCGTTCGAGATAATCCTGATGCTCCGGCTCGGCCTCCCAGAACTCGCCAGCGGGAGCGACCTCGGTCACCACCTTGCCCGGCCAAAGGCCCGACGCCTCGACGTCGGCGATGGTGTCTTCGGCGATCTTCTTCTGCTCGTCACTGGTGTAGAAGATCGCGGAGCGATAGCTCGTGCCGATATCATTGCCCTGGCGATTGAGCGTGGTGGGATCGTGGATCTGAAAGAAGAACTCCAGCATCCTGCGGAAGCTGGTCTTTGCGGGATCGAAGATGATCTCGATCGCTTCGGCATGACCTTCGTGATTGCGATAGGTGGCATTCTTGACCCGCCCGCCGGTGTAGCCGACGCGGGTAGAGACCACGCCCGGCTGCTTGCGGATGAGATCCTGCATGCCCCAGAAGCAGCCCCCGGCCAAAACTGCGCGTTCTGTCGTCATCTGTCCGCTCCCAATTGATCGCTCTGCCCGTTCTGCATCCCGCCAAATATATGCTTTCGGCCGCCCGGCCGAAAGCCGTGCATTGCGCCCGTGTCCACCCGGTTCCTAGAACCGGATGGACCCAAAGCAAACGCCCGTCTCTAGCCCAGCTTGGCGTCGAGCGTGATGGCGGCATTGAGCACCTTCGACACCGGGCAGTTCTTCTCGGCCTCGCCGGCGAACTTCGCAAAGCCGGCCTCGTCGAGGTTCGGCACCCTTGCACGCAAGGTCAGGGCGGACTTGCTGATCTTGAATCCCTTGCCTTCGGGCTCGAGCGTCACCGCGGCTTCCGTCGACAGCTCGTCCGGCGTGAAACCTGCCATCTGAAGGCCAAAGGCCAACGCCATCGTAAAACACCCTGCATGGGCCGCCGCGATCAACTCCTCGGGATTGGTCCCCTTCTCGTTCTCGAAGCGGGTCTTGAACGAATAGGGCGTCTGCGCGAGCACGCCGGATTCACTCGTCAAATGGCCGGTCCCATCGCGACCGGTGCCTTTCCAGACTGCCGTTGCCTTGCGGATCATCTCAAATTCTCCTCGTTTGATTTCAGCACCGGCGCTCGGTACCGGTGAAAAGCGACATTGGCACGACCGCCCGTCACCGTTCCAACCGGCCGAACGCCGCAGCGGTTCCGTCAGCTAGGTGCCGATCTGCCCGACGTGGAAACCGAGCCGGTTCTCGACATCGCCCGCGCGGTGGAAGCCGCGCGCCATCAGCGCCCTGATCCGGCTCTGGCTCGCAGGCCGGCCGAGCGCCGCCAGGAACGCATCCCACTCCGGCTTGATCTCGGCATCGGACGGCAGGCTCGCAACGTCGACGAGGCGCTTGGTCTCGGTGATCGCTTCCTTGTCGAAGGACGCGATGCGCATCGCAAGCGCCTCGACGAAACCGTCGAGCTCGGCATCCGGCAAGGACCGGTTGACGTAGCCATAGCGCTCGGCGAGATCCCCGTGGATGTCGTCAGCGCCGAGCAGCACTTCGAGCGCGCGGCCGCGGCCGATCAGGCGCGGCAACCGCGCCATCGGCCCGCCACCGGGCACGAGGCCCGCGCCGACCTCCCATTGCGACAGGATCGCCTTCTCGCGGCTGGCAAAGCGAATGTCGCTGGCGAGCGCGAGCTCGCTGCCGACGCCGGTGGCGCGGCCCCGGATCGCGGCAATCGAGACCACCGGCGCACGGCTGAGGCGGACCAGCATGTCGGGCAGCGCCTGCAGGCCGGTCGGCCCGGGCGGGATGCTCAACGACTCTTCCAGCGGTGCGAGGAAATCGTAGTGGGTAAGGAAGAAGCCCTCGACGGCGCTGTCGAACACCACAACCTTCACGTCCGGATCTGTCTCGATCGCCGTGACGATGTCGCCCAGCAGCGGAAGCTGCTTCGGCCCGAAAATATTCACCGGCGGCATATCGAAGGTGACGCGCCAGTATGACGACAGCCGGCGCTCCAGCCGGATGTCACTGGTCGTGACATTGCGTTCGGGACGGTTCATCTCTTGTACTCCCTGATGCATGTGTTCGCGCTTCAGATCGATTGCCGCAGCGGACGGAACGCGGTGCGCATCTCCGCACAGAACAGTGCGGGTTGCTCCCAGGCGGCGAAATGTCCACCCTTGTCGAGACGACTGTAGTGGATCAGCTTGGGATAGGCCTTCTCGGCCCAGCTCCGCGGCGCAGCGTAGATCTCGTCCGGAAAGACGCTCACAGCGACCGGTATCTTGACGTGCTTGGGCGCGAAGAACACCAGCTTGTTCTCCCAATAGAGCCGCGCCGACGACACCGCGGTGTTGGTGAGCCAATAGAGCGTGATGTTGTCGATGACGTCGTCCCGTGACAGACCTTCGGTCTTGCCGTCGAAGACGCGCGCGATCATTGCGGCACTGCGTGCGTCGTGGTCGAGCATCCAGGAGGCGAGACCCGCGGGCGAATCCACGAGGCCGTAGAGCGTCTGCGGCCGGTTCGACATCTCGATCGCGTAGCCGAGACCATGCTTGTAGAAATCGTCGAGCTGGTCGTAGGCGATGCGCTCGTCGGTCGAGAGATCCGGCGGCCGCGCTCCGCCCGGCTGAAGCGCTCTGGCGATGTCGTCGGGGACGGTCGCGGGCATGTTGGTGTGGATGCCGAGCAGCTCGGGCGGTGCGATCAGCGCCATCTGCTCGGTGACGGCATTACCCCAGTCGCCGCCTTGTGCGACATAGCGGCTATAGCCGAGCCGCTTCATCAGCACGATCCACGCGCGCGCGATGCGCTGGGGATCCCAGCCGAGCTCCGTCGGCTTGCCCGAGAAGCCGTGGCCTGGGAGCGAGGGGATCACCAGATCGAACGCATCCACGGCGCTGGCGCCGTGCGCGGTCGGATCGGTGAGCGGTCCGACGATCTTCATCTGCTCGATGATAGAGCCGGGCCAACCATGTGTGACGATCATCGGCAGCGCATTCTCGTGCCGCGAGCGGACGTGAATGAAATGGATGTCGACACCGTCGATGTCGGTGACGAATTGCGGCAACGCGTTCAGCCGCGCCTCGATCCTGCGCCAGTCGTAGTCGCTCTGCCAGTAGCGCACGAGCGCCTGCACCGTCTTCAGCTGCACGCCCTGCGATTGGTCGGTAACGATCTCGCGATCGGGCCAGCGTGTGGCCGAGAGGCGACGGCGAAGGTCGAGCAGATCCGCCTCGGGCACGTCGACGCGGAAGGGGCGGATTGCGCCGCTCGCAGCCGCTTTTGCCGGCTGCAGCGGCAGCAGGCTCGACACGCTGGCGGCAACCGCGACCATCGCGGCCTGGCTCAGCAACTGACGGCGGTCTGGGTTGAGGATGTCGGGCCGGATTTGGGTCGTCATTTCTGGATCTCCCTTGCTTCGACCGGTGTCGTTTCGAGCGCGACACGTCGGTTCGTCCTGTGCAAGACGTTGGCACGGGCCATTCCGATTTGCGCGTTATGGCTCGTTAGGCCGCGTTAGCCCTTGCGAGTCCGCGCGATGAACCAGAACGGGCGAAACCGATGTGGCGCGGCGCGCGACGACATCAGTCGTCGCGCGCCGTATCGGCCAAGTCAGGAGATGCGCTGGCTGCAGTTCACGACGGCAGCGGCTGGCCGGCCTGCTCGCGGACGATATAGTCGGCATACCAGTCCGGCCAGTTCTCGTCGTGTCCGCCGGTCCGCGTCTCGTGCTCGCCATGCGCGGCCGCCGCGCGGCGCAGCGCCGCCGCCAGATCGGTCGTCGAAGCGAATGTCGTGGCGCCGCTCGCGATGCGCCCGGGCAGTCGTGTCGTGACCTCCTGGAACAGCCAGCCATTGCCGTCGGGGTCGCTGAACGATGCGAACGAGCTGTAGCTGCCGCGCTTCGGATCGGCCCCGCCGACCCGAACGCTGCCGAACAGATACGGCTCGTCGGGTCCGGCATGAACGTCGCCGGCACCGTGGAATGGCGCGCTGACCTCGACGCCGCGGTCGAGCAGGTCCTGCCGGGCGGCTTCGAGATCGGAGACGATCAGGTACAGGCCTCGCGCCGAGCCGGGCGCTGCGGCCGTCACGTTCCTGCCGAAGATCACCGAGCAGGCCGAGCCCGGCGGCGTGAACTGGATCACGCGCCAGTCCTCGCCCGACGAGAAATCGGCGTCCAGCCGCCAGCCGAGGCGCGCGTAGAACGCCTTGGCCTGGTCGACGTCGGACACGGGGACCACGACGATCTCGAGCTTCAAGTCAACGCTGCGCGATGTCGATGGCCTGGTGCCGGTTTCGCGATCGATTTCGATGGCTGTCATGTTGAACTCCCTGATGTGAGACGCGGTGCAGACGCTGAAGGGCTCATGGGACAGTCGGCATCACGATCGTCACCCGCGTGCCGCCCTGCCCCGCCTCGCCGTGCAATCGCGCATGGATGCTGCGCGCGAGCCCTTCGAGGATCCGGCTGCCGGTGCCCTGAAGCGGGCCGGTCGCACCAATGCCGTTGTCGGCCACCGTGCAGAGCCAGGCGCCGTCGCGGTTCGCCAATTCGATGCGGATCAGCGCATCGGTTCTGTTCGGGAAAGCGTGCTTTGCCGCATTGGTGACCAGCTCGGTGAGCATCAGCGCGAGCCGATGACATTGAGCGGCCGGCAGCCCCCCGCTCTCGATCGCGGCTTCGCAGCAAATGCCTGCCGGCTCCAGCACCGCTTCGGAGAGGGCTCCACACAGGTTTTCGAAGAACGGCTCCACGGCGACTGCCGATGGATCATCGTTGTCGGACAGGAGCTGATAGAGCCGGCCGAAGGCGACGATGCGCCGCTCGAGCCGGTCCACCGCCTGCGACACATCCCTTTTACTCGCGCGCGTGAAGTCGCGGCGGACCGACGCACCGAGCAGCGTCAGCGTGTTCTTCATGCGATGATGGGACTCCCGCAGCACGAGTTCCCAATCACGCGACTGCTCATCGAGACTGGCGACGAATTGAGGTCGAACGACGTGGTCATTCGGCCGAGCACCGATACCGGACATTATAGCCTCCCCGTTGAAGCAGGATCTCTCTCAACGGCCATACTGGATGCACCGCGTGCGTTTTGCCCGTTAGACGTTGCAAGATTCTGTTATGATCGGCGGCGCCAGAATCTCGCGGCCGGCACCGGTGCCTCGAGGGTCAGGTGCGCTGACGAATTGTCGCGGTCGCGTCGTAAACTACTCGCGTTTAAGCAAAATTTGCCACGCACGTCCCGCTGCGATCAGCGGTCGCCACGCGATTTCGCCACTTTCGGCCGGTTTACTGGACGCCTCGATCTGGTAATCAAATTGCAGACTTCAGCTCATTGACTGGAATTGTTGGCCCGTGCCGGACACTAACGAGCAGGATTCGGTCATTGCCTTTGGGCCGTTCCGCCTGTTCGTGAAATCGCGGCTGCTCGAAAAGGACGGCGCCCCGCTTCACCTCGGCGGCCGTGCGCTCGACATCCTGATTTTTCTCGCCGAGCGCGCCGGAGAGGTCATTGACAAGCGGGAGCTGATCAAGCGCATCTGGGCCGACGTGAACGTGGACGAAGGCAGCCTGCGCTTCCACATCACGACGCTGCGCAAGGCTTTGGGCGATGCCGGCGAAAGCTCCCGCTACGTCGTCAACGTCCCGGGGCGCGGCTATTGTTTCGCGGCTCCGCTGCTGCGGCCTGTTGCATCGGAGAGCCGGACGAGCCCGTCCGCCGCTTCGCCTTCCTCGCTGCCCTCGCCGCTCGCGAAGATGATCGGCCGGGACGGTGCGGTCGAGAGGATTTCGGCCGAGCTTGCCCAGCATCGCTTCGTCACGATCGTCGGCCCTGGCGGGATCGGCAAGACGTCGGTCGCACTCGCTGTCGCGCAGGGCGCACTCGCGGCGTTCGGCGGCCAGGTGTGTTTCGTCGATTTCGGAGCGCTGACGGATGCCCGGCTCGTCCCCGGCACGATTGCAGCCACGCTGGGCCTGACCGTCAGTTCGGAGGACCCGATACCGGATCTGCTGACGGTCCTGCGCAGCCGGCGCATCCTGCTGGTGCTCGACAGTTGCGAGCATATCCTCGACGAACTCGCCCCTCTGGCTGAGCGCCTGGTCCGCGAGGCGCCGCAGCTGCATATCCTGGCCACCAGCCGCGAATCCTTTCGCGCAGAAGGTGAACGCGTCCATCGGCTGTTTCCGCTGGATTGCCCGCCGGAGCGCGACGGGCTCGGCATCGCTGACATCCTTGCCTATCCCGCAACCCAGCTCTTCGTGGAACGCATTGCCGAGAGTCTGAGCGAATTCGCACTCCGCGAGGAGGACGCGCCGCTCGTCGCCGAGATCTGCCGGCGATTGGACGGCATTGCGCTCGCGATCGAGCTCGCGGCCGGACGTGTGAACGCCTATGGCATTTCCGGGACCGCCTCGCTGCTGGACAGTCGCTTCTCGCTGCTGTGGCGGGGACGGCGCACCGCAATTCCGCGGCATCAGACCTTGAGCGCGGCGCTCGCCTGGAGCTATGACCTGCTGCCGCCGGCCGAAAGCGCCACGCTGCGCGGATTGTCGGTGTTCGTCGGGCCGTTCACGCTGGAGGCGGCGCTTGCCATCGCGTCCTGCCAGGGGATCAGCGAGCCCGAAGCCGCCGAGGCGATTTCGAACCTGATGTCCAAATCCCTGATCGCGACCTCGCCTGCGGAGCGCAGGCTGCGCTACCGCCTGCTCGACACCACCCGCGCCTTCGCTGCGGACAAGCTCGGAAGCGGGGAAGCGGACCGCGTCGCGCGCGCCCACGCCAAATATTTCCGCGACTTCCTGCACGACATCGCGGTCAAATCCAGGGGCATGCAGAGCGCGGGCGGTTTCCTGCCCTATGCCGACCATTTGCCGAATGTCAGGGCCGCGCTGACCTTCAGCTTTTCGGAGAGCGGCGATCGGACGATCGGCGTGGATCTGGCGGCCTCGGCGGCGCAGTTCTTCCTCGAACTGACCTTGCTGACGGAATGCTACCGCTGGACCCGGCAGGCTCTGGCGTCACTCGATATGAGCGCCGTGGACGGCCGCCAGGAGATGACCTTGCAGGCCGCGCTTGGCGTCTCCGTGATGTTCACGCAGGGCAACACCGAAGCGGTCCGGTCGGCGTTCACGCGAAGTCTCCAGCTTGCCCGGGAGCTCGAGGACCTGCACTGGCAGCTCTGGCTGCTGCGCGGATTGCACATCTACCTGACCAGGGTCGGAGATTTTCACGGCGCGCTCGGAATCGGCGAACAGGGCGAGAGCGTCGCGCGAAAACTCAACGATCCCGCCGCCACATTCAACGTCGAATGGATGCTGGGCGTCGCGCATCATCTGATCGGCAACCAGGACAAGGCGGTTCGGTTCTGCGAGAGCGCGATGGTGCACAATCCCGGCTCGCAACGGCTGAACATCGGCCATCTCGGGTATGACGACCGCATCGTTGCGCTAGTGGCGCTGGCGCGCGGACTCTGGCTCACCGGCCGGCCCGAGCGTGCGGTCGAGGCCGCCAGATACACCGTTCGCGAGGCCGAGTTGCTCGAACAGCCGCTGACCCTCGGCATCTCCCTGGTCTGGACGATTTACGTGTTCCTCTGGGTCGGCGACTGGGACAACGCCGAAATCCTGATCGAGCGGCTGATCGACCATTCGGCGCGGCACTTCCTCGGGCCCTATCACGCGGTCGGCATCGGCCAGAAGGGCGAGCTGTTGCTGCGCCGCGGCGACGTTGCCGCGGGCATCGAGCACCTTCGCCGCAGTCAGGCGACGTTGTACGCGACACGGCACCGGATCATGACGACCGTGTTTGCGACCGCGCTCGCGGAGGGTCTCGCTTCCCAGAATCAGCCCGACGAAGCCTTGCAGACGATCAACGAGGCGATCGCCCAGATCCCCGATCATGGGGAGTCCTTTGACATGCCGGAGATGCTCAGGGTCAAGGGCGACATCCTCGCCCGGTCGGGCAGCGCCGTGGAGGCCGAGAGCTGCTTGCGCGCATCGCTCGATCTGGCGCAGCGACAATGTGCGGTCGGCTGGGAGCTCCGAGGCGCGATCAGCCTCGGCCGCATCTGGCGCCAGGCCGGAAGAGCCGGCGACGCACGCGACTTGCTCGCCCCGCTCGTCGCGCGCTACCAGGAGGGGCTCCAGACCCGCGATCTGGTCGCAGCAAAGGGCCTCCTCGCCACCCTGAATTAACAGCATCTTCAACGAGATACCGCCGACGCACGCGCTCGCAAGTCCTAACAACTTCTAACACGCCAAGCCGCCGGCGCCCCGCCATGGTGGCGATACTTCATGGTGGATATGGCGGGACATGGCGCTTCTTGATGACGTAATCGATGCCAGCGGCGGCTTGGCCCACTGGAACAGCTTGAACCGGTTTACGCTGCACCTCTCCGTCGGCGGATCGCTGTTCTCCAGCGCCGGACATGCCCGGGAATTCAAGGACGTGACCGCGGAAGGCTCGACCCGCGCGCAGTCGCTCCGGTTCACCGGCATTACCGGGGGCGAACACTCTGGCTCCTTTCAACCCGACGCGATCACGATCGAGAGCCCGGATGGTGAAGTCCTGCGGACCTGGCGCAATCCGAGCCTCGCGTTTCCCGAGGTCGGCCTGCCTGCGCTTGCGGACGAACTGCACCTGGTCTTCTTCTGCGGAGTCGCGATCTGGACCTATCTGACCAGCCCATTCCTGCTCGCCCACCCCGATGTCAAGATCGAGGAACTGCCGCCTTGGCGTGAGGGCGTCGAAACGTGGCAGCGGCTTCGGGCACAATTTCCCCCGCACCTCATCACGCTCGCGCCCGAACAGGTTTTCTATTTCGACGAGAGCGCCCTGCAACGGAGGACGGACCACGATCTCTTCGGAATCAGAGTCGCGCATTACTCCTGGGCTCATGACAACTTCGGCGGCATCGTGGTGCCGACACTTCGACGCGCGCAGACGCTGCAGCCTGACGGAACGGTGATCGCCAAGCCCGTGCTGATGGACGTCGAAATCTTCGACGCCGTCTTCGAGTAGAGACGAGCACCCACGGGAGCGGCAACCACTCTGCATCTCAACGCCTAACAATACATAACGAGCCAACAGACGGCCTCGGGTGCAGATTGCAGGCGCGAGCAACCAACGACGTGTGCCATCGGAGCAATGACATGAAGGTTCCAGCTACCCTTGCAGTCTCGGCGGCCCTGGCCTGCGCGGCCATGCAGGCCTCGGCACAAGACCTGCGATCGAGCCGGCGTTCGATCAGCTATCATACCGTCGATATCCGGGGCCTCGAGATCTTCTACCGCGAGGCCGGGCCCGCCGACGCGCCGACCGTGCTGCTGCTGCACGGCTTCCCCTCCTCGTCGCGGATGTGGGAGCCTCTGCTGCCGCTGCTCGCCGACAGATATCACGTGATCGCACCTGATTATCCCGGCTTCGGCAACAGCAGCGCGCCGTCGCCATCCGCTTTCACCTACACGTTCGACAACATCGCCGGCGTGATCGGCGAGCTCACGACGAAGCTTGGTCTCGGCAAATACGTGCTGTTCATGCAGGACTACGGAGGTCCTGTCGGCTTTCGCATGGCGCTGGCGCATCCGGAACGTGTCCGCGGACTCATCATCCAGAACGCGGTGTCGCACGAGCAGGGCTTGAGCCCGCTCTGGGAAGCGCGTCGCAGGTACTGGGCCGATCCAGCACACGAGCTCGAGGCGCTCAAGGCCAATTTCACCTCGCTGGCGGCGACGCGTCAGCGGCACCTCGGCTCAACTCCGCACCCCGAACGCTACGACCCCGACACCTGGAGCGACGAATACGCCTTCCTGACGCGTCCCGGCCAGGCCGAGATCCAGACCACGCTGTTCCTGGATTACCGGACCAACGTCGCCTCCTATCCCAAATGGCAGGACTGGTTGCGCAAGACGCGGCCGCCGACGCTGGTGGTCTGGGGCAAATACGATCCGTCCTTCACCGTCGCCGGCGCCACGGCCTATCGCGACGATGTGCCGGAAGCCGAGGTTCACATCCTGGAGGCAGGCCACTTCGCGCTCGATGAAGCCACCGACGAGATCGCCGCGCTCGTTCGCAACTTCCTTGCGCGACTGGACAACGGCTAGGCCCGGGTTTCGGACAGCGCGTGATCAGGCCG
This sequence comes from Bradyrhizobium sp. RP6, assembly GCF_003837805.1. Classification (GTDB taxonomy): domain Bacteria; phylum Pseudomonadota; class Alphaproteobacteria; order Rhizobiales; family Xanthobacteraceae; genus Bradyrhizobium. The sequence continues at coordinate 159,438 of NZ_RQIT01000014.1, forward strand.
ACGATCCAGCATCAGCCGTGCCGCCTTGAGATCGGCAGTCCCGAACCCCTCGGAGAAACGGGCGTAGGTGCTGGCGAGCCGCTCAAGCGAATCTGGCGCACCCTGCCGGTCTCGCAGACACGCCAGCGACATCTCGGTTCGCAACCGCCAGGACAATGCGCCCTGGTGCTCGGCGAGCGTCGCCGACGCGATCAGACTTGCCTCGGCGGCTGCGAGATTCCCGTCATGGGCCTCGAGTTCTCCGCGCAGACGGAGCAACTCCGGCATGTCGAAGGCTCCGCCTTCCTGCTCGATCCGCGCAACGGTCTCGTCCAACAACTCCCGCGCTTCCGGCAGCCGTCCGAGTGCCGCCAATCCCTGCGATAGATCGGCGGCAAATGCCGATGCATAGAGTTCGTAGTGATCCGCGTGCAGACGCGGGAGCGCAGTTCGCAACAGATCGATAGCGCCGGTGATCTCGCCGCGGGCCAACATGGTCTGCGCCCGAAAGCCGCTCGCGACGGCTTCATAAGGGACGAGCCCGTGCAGGTTCGCATGCCTTGCAAGGCGGCCGGTCATGGTCTCGACGGAGGACCAGTCGCCAACCCAGCCGAACACCGAGGCGGACCAGCACAATGCGATACAATGCATGACCACGTCGCGCGGCGCTGACGCGCCGACGAGCGGGCGGATACATTCCAGCGCGCGATCGGGAAAGCCGCGCAGCCATAGCACGCGGGCGAGCGGAATCTGAGGCGTGCGCGAATAGGCGAAATGTCCGGGCTGCGTGCCGCGCAGCGCGTCATCGTCGCGCAGTCCCTCGTCGAGATGGGCCTGCGCCTCGAGCTGGTCTCCGGTGAGATGATAGGACACGCCGAGCAGCGCCTTGCTGCCGGCAACGCCCGCGGTATCGCCGATCAGGCGCGCGATCCGCTCGGCGTGACGCGCAGTTGGAACAAGATGCCGATAACCACCCGTCCGCCGGTAGAACATATTCAGCCGCGACAGCAGCCGGAATGTATTGGCATGGTCGGCGAGTGCTTCCGAAATCTCCAGCCCACGCCTGAGAGCCGCTTCCGCCTGCTCGCCGTTGCGCTCGGTGAACATGAGGGCATGACCAAGCGTCGACTGGAGCTCGAGTTCCCATCTGCCGGCCCGCTCGGCCACGTCGAGCGTTGTGAGTGCCCGATCGGACCATATGCGCGCTTCGCTCAGCAAACTGAGCTCGACGAACAGCCTCGTGCAGCTGCCCGCCAGCGGAACGCGCAGGCCGGCGCCGTCAGCATTGGCGTAGCTCCATGCCAGTGCCGCGCGAGCGTCGGCGAGCAGGCCCGCCCGCTCCTGCGCCCGGGACGCCGGATCGCGGCTGCCCGGCTCCGTCATGCCGGCTTCGAGCATGCGTTGGACATATCCGGCATGGCGGCGCGCGATCGTGTTGGCCTCGCCACTATCAGCCAGCTTCTGCATGGCATAGGCACGCGTTGCATCCAGCAGGCGATAGCGCCGCGACGCGCCGTCCGGCTGCGCCGACACCAACGACTTGACCACGAGTTGCTCCAGCGCATGAACGACGCGATCCTCCGTCGTCGCCGCGTCAGCCGCCACCGCGACCGCGCCCTGCAACGTGAAGGGGCCCGCGAAGACGGCGAGACGCCGAAACACGATGCGCTCGCTCTCGCCGATCAGACCAAAGCTCCAATCGAGCGTGGCGCCGAGCGTCTGCTGGCGCGGCGGCGCCGTTCGCCGCCCGCGCCATTCGAGCTGGAGATGGCTGTCGAGCAACACCGCCATCTCGCGCAATCCGTAGAGACCGACGCGCGCGGCAGCCAGCTCGATCGCGAGCGCGATCCCGTCGAGCTTGCCGCAGATCCGGACCAGGACGTCGGCATCCTCGTCCGTGATGGCGTCCCGATGGCCCGCCGCGACGGCACGGTCCACGAATAGCCGCGCAGCGGGATAATCCAGCACCTCGCCGACGCTGAGGCGGGCATCCTGCGGCGGGCCGGGCAAGGGCGCCAGCTCGAAGATCTGCTCCCCCTCCACCAGCAGCGATTCGCGGCTGGTCGCGAGAATGGCGACGCCAGGCGCCTCGCGGTAGATGGCTTCTGCGAGACGCGCGACCTCGTCGATGACATGCTCGCAGCTGTCGAGCACGAGAAGCAGCCGTTGGCCGCGCAGAAAATTGACGATGCTGCCTGCGGGGTCGTTGTGATGCACGACGAGGCCCAGTGCGGCGGCAACCGTGCTCGCGACCAGCGCGGCGTCCTGCAGCGGACCGAATTCGAGGAAATGGACGCTGCCCTCGAACCTGTCGCACATGTCATGAGCGAGCGCGGCCGCAATGGTGGTCTTGCCGATGCCGCCCGGCCCTCGGAGCGTGACAAAGCGATCGCGGAGCAGGCGCGTTGCCAGCTGGGCCACGACGTCGTCCCGCCCCACCATCCGGTCCAGGCGATGCGGCAGAGACGGTGGAGGGGCCGACGTTTCGGGCGACCGCGATGCCGGCACAGGCAGCCCGGCGCGTTCGCCTCGCCGCACCGGCGCAACGAAGCAATAGCCCCGGCTCGGGATGTTGGTGATGTAGCGGACGCCATCCTTGCCGTCGCCGAGCGCCTTGCGCAGCTCCGCGACATGGACCCGCAAGCTGATCTCCTCGACGGAGAGGCCGGACCACGCGTAGCTGAGAATCTCGTTCTTCGGCACCACCTCGCCGGCACGACTGACGAGCAGGCGCAAAATGTCTATCGCCCGGCTGCCCAGCTTGACAGGAACACCGTCCTTCTCCAGCAGCCGCGAGCGGAGCGAGAATGGTCCGAATGAGACGGCATCGAGATCAAGGATGGGCCCCGTGCCGCCACTGGGGCGGCCATGTCCTGCCGAAAGCTCGGTCACATCGCGCTCATCTTGACTGCTTCTTCGAAACGCGGCGCAACTATACAAGGCGCCACTGCAAGGTCCAGCGAAGGCGTTCAGCGGTCTCGCACCGGTGCGTCGGTCTACGCGATGCGCTCGCCTCTGGCCCCTCCTGTCCGCGCAAATGCATGACAAATTGGTTCTATTCAGCCCGTCTGCGACGAGCTGTCACACCTGATGCACGCCCACAGAATCTAACACTTCCTAATCACCCCTAACGGGCGTCCTGGCCAGCTCACGTTTATCCTCTCAGCATGGAAATCATTGGTTTGCGCGCCTGCCGGCCGTTGCAAGCGACGGCAAAACCAGGAGGGACGACGATGTCGAGCAACTTGCAAGTGGCGCATGCCTGGATTGATCTTCCGGCCTTCCCGCAGGATCATGGTGATCTTCGCCCTACACAGGCGATCGCCCGGGAGAGCCAATGGCGTCAGATCGATCGCGCTCCGGAGGACATGGCCGAAGACATCACGATCTCGCGATGGGATGATCCGCAGGGCACCTCGTTGCACGAAACGACGACACCGGACGATCGCTATTTCGTCGGCATTGCCCTGAAGGCCACGCGCGTGAAGCTGACACGGGATGGCCGGATCCTCTTCGAAGGCGCCATGCCGGCGGGGTCGCTTTACGTCACCGCCCCGTCGAAGCCGCTCGGCGCACAATTCCAGTCGCCGTGCGCATTCCTGCACGTGCACATCTCCACGGACCATCTTCCAGCGCACGCGGACGGGCTGAACGACCTCGTGCTGTTGCGCGACCCGCTCGCTGCCGAGCTCGCCAGGGCGCTGGTCGAACATGGTGATGCGGCGGATCGACAGTTTACGCGCTGTATCGGCCAGACCTTGGCGATGCATCTCACCCGGATGGAGTTGCCGCGCGTCAGGGTCAATGCATTGCCGAAATGGCGCTTGCGTCGCGTCGAGCAATACATCGCCGATCATTTCGACCGCTGCATCAGCCTGTCCGAGCTCGCCAATGTCGCCGGCCTGTCCAGGATGCACTTTGCGGCGCAATTCCGTGCCGCGACCGGCTATCGTCCCCGCGAATATCTGCTCACGCATCGGGTCGAGCATGCCAAGATGCTGCTCGCGACCACCGAGCGGCCATTGGCGGACATCGCGCTTGCCGTGGGCTTCAGCACACAGGCACATTTCTCGACCGTGTTCAAGCGGATCAGCGGTCAATCTCCGGCGCGCTGGCGCCTTGGCAACGTGGGCGGGCAGCTCGTGGTCGAAGCGCAGCCGAGGCAGCGCGCGTCTCTGGAGAGGGATTGGATCGCCAGCGCCGCTGCATAGCTGATCCGGCGAGCGACGGACGACGGGGATCCCGAGGCGCGTGCCTCAACTTGTGTGCTGCTCCCGATCTCGCCGCTGCAAGTCCTCGTGTCCCGGACGAGCTGCAACGCGCGAGCGTTGCGGCGCAGAGCCGGGACACAGAACGCTCCACTGTAGCTTGCGGTGAGATGGGCCCCGGCTCTGCAGCGCATCGTCGAAGAGACGCTGCGCTGCGTCCGGGGCACGAAAGCGCAATACCAACGGCCGCTACACCGGATCGAACGCCCGGATCGGCGGCAGATTGCCCGTGAACTTCTCCACCTCGACGGTCGTCAGCTGGCCGGTGCAGCCCTGCGCCAGGGACGAGGTGCCGACGTCGCGGGTCAGCACGTTCGGATTGCCGTGAACGCAAAGCGGCGCCTCGTCTTCGGGATCCATCGGATCGTACCACGCGCCGGTCGGAAGCTGAACCACGCCGGGCGCGATACCGTCGGTGACGTGGACGGCGGCAAGGCACGCGCCGCGCTCGTTGAACAGGCGAATGATGTCGCCATCCTTGATGCCGCGCGCGGCCGCATCAACCGGGTTCATACGCGCGACCTCCCGGCCGCGATGTTTTGCGGCAAGCGAATGTCCGCCGAAATCGAGCTGGCTGTGCAGGCGCGTCACCGGCTGGTTGGCGACGAGGAAGCACGGCGCGCCGGGCTTGGGCGTATCGGTCTTGTCGAGCCAGACCGGATGGCCGGGACAATCCGCATCGCCATGACCTGCGATCTTGGCCGAGAAGATCTCGATCCGCCCGCTCGGCGTCGGCAAAGCGTGATTGACGGGGTCCTCGCGGAAGCGTCGCAGCCGGCCGCCGTCGTCGGGCTGCTGCGGTACGACCAGGCTGCCGCGCGCCCAGAACTCGTCGAAACTTGGCGCTTCGAGGCCGCGCTTGGCCAGCGAGGCGCGGGTCGGCTCGTAGAGATGCTCCAGCCATTGCCGCGACGTGCGCCCTTCGGTGAAGGGTTCGCGCGCCCCGAGGCGTTCGGCAAGATCGGCAAAGATCTCGTAGTCGTCGCGCGCGAGTCCGAATGGCTCGGCGATCCGATGCATCGCGACCATGAGCGGATCGTTGCTGGAATAGCCGATGTCCTCGCGTTCGAGCGTCATCGTCGAGGGCAGCACGATGTCGGCGTGACGGGCTGTGGCGGTCCATGCGAGCTCGTGCACAACGAATGTGTCTACTTGCGCGAACGCCTTGCGCAAGCGGTTGATGTCCTGGTGGTGATGGAAGGGATTGCCGCCCGCCCAGTAAACCAGACGAATGTCCGGATAGGTGCGCGTCTCGCCGTTATAGCGATACGTACGGCCGGGATTGAGCAGCATGTCGGCGATGCGCGCCACCGGGATGAAATCGGCAACACCGTTGCGGCCCTGCCCCAGCGTCGGCCCCGGCACGTCGTTGACGCGGCGGCCGTAATAGCCGATCGCACCCAACGAATAGGCGTAGCCGCCGCCGGGAAGGCCGATCTGGCCGAGCGCTGCCGCCAGCACCATCCCCATCCACACCGGCTGCTCGCCATGCTCGGCGCGCTGAAGCGAATGGGAGACGGTGATGAGCGCGCGCTTTCCGGCAAGACGCCGCGCCAGCTTGCGAATCGTATCCGCCTCCACGCCGCAGATTGCGGCGGCCCATTCGGCGTGCTTGGCCTGCCCGTCGTTCTCGCCGGTGAGATAGCGCAGGAAGACCGGCCACCCCTCGGTGTAGCGATCGAGGAAGGCCTGGTCGTGCAGGCTTTCGCTCACGAGCGTGTGGACGATGCCGAGCATCAGCGCAGTATCGGTGCCGGGCACGCAGGTCATCCATTCGGCGCCGGCCTCGACCGGCAGATCGTCGCGCAGCGGGCTGACCAGGACGAACTCGCAGCCGCGCCGGCGCGCAGCCGCCATCGCGCCGCGCTCGACATGCTTGCTGATCGAGCCACCGGCCACCATCGAGTTCTTCAGCGCCATGCCGCCGAATGCCAGCACGACCTCGGTGTGATCAGCGATCTGCTCCCAGGTGACGTTGCGCTTGGTAATATCCTCGTAGCCGGCCAGGATCTGCGGCAGCAGTACCGAGGACGCTCCGGAGGAATAGGAGTTGACCGAGCGCACATAGCCGCCCATCGCGGTGTTGAGGAAGCGATGCACCTGGCTCTGGGCGTGATGGAAGCGGCCGGCGCTCGACCAGCCATAGGAGCCGCCGAACACGGCGCCCGGCCCGCGCGTGTCGCGGATGCGGCACAGCTCATCGCCGAGGAGGTCGAGCGCCTTCTCCCAGCTGACGGAGACGAACTCGTCGCGGCCGCGGCGATCGTCGGGGCCCGGGCCGCGCTCGAGCCAGCCGCGGCGGACCGCCGGTTGGGCGATGCGCGCCTGGTGCCGGAGCGCGCCGGGAAAATTGTCGATGATGCCGTTCGGATCGGGATCGCCCGCATAGGCCCTGACCTCCAGCCCGCCCGCGCCCTGACGCGCGGAGAACACACCCCAATGCGAGGTATGCGGCTTGAACCCGTCCGACAGGTCGAGACCGGGGTCGGGAAAGCCAATCGTATCGTCCATCGTCTGATCCTTGTTCCGGTGCCGGCCTGCAATCGGGTGGTAATATACCGATCCGTTCCGGACGTCGTCGAGATCAGCGTTGACGGAAACGCTGGCCTGCCCCGCGCAAAATCCAGCTGAAGGCATCGCCAAGGCACGTGCGATGGCGGCGGTGACCTGTACCAGCCGAGAGCCGAGGGACTGGCCCGAACTGCCGATTCGTGTCGCTGCGTCGGCAAGGAGAATTCGTGGCGGGGGCGATGGTCGACCGCGGCATCCGCCAGGCACCAGAACCCGCACAGAGCGAATGCGTCATGCTGGCGGGCCTGACATCATCCGCGTGCGCAGCAGTCGACCAGCAGATTCCATATCCGCTGCGCCTCTTCTCTCTTGTGAGTCTCCGCTACTTGCTCCGCGCTCGACCGATCATCTGCTGCGATGGCGCGTGTTTCGCGCGGCGCGATCCACCGCTCCGAAATCGGGTCGTACCATTTTCCGATATGCATCTCAGTCACGTCGATCGGCTCACAGATCTGATCCAGGTGATTGCGCCTCCCGCGGCTTCATTCCAGCCATCCGGCAGCGCGCCACCCATTTCACCAATCAGGAGCTCGCGCGATCGTTCCCGCCCGCCGCGTCAGCTTGGCCGGGCCGGATGAAGTGTGCGCGGGTGCCGCTCGTGCAGTAACCGCGCAAGCTCCTCACGCTCCGTCGGACGTCCCTTCATGGCGGTCTCAAACAGCGCCTCCTGGATGTCGCGAGGCATGTCCCCCCACACGTCCATCGCCGCGCGTCCGAGCAGGCTCGCAAGATGGTCCACTCCATCGCTCATTTGGCTCTCCCGATCTGCACAAGGAATGGAACAGCGACGGCCGCGCGGCGTTCCACTGCCATCATTGTGAAAAGGAGGCGTCGTTTATGGGATTCTTCACCAAGGACATCAAATCGATGGAAGACCTGCTGCTGCACGGCATGCAGGACATCTATTACGCGGAACAGCAGATCCTGAAGGCGCTGCCGAAGATGATCGACAAGGCGACCAACAGGGATCTCGTCGCCGGGCTGAAAGCGCATCTGGAAGAGACTAACAAGCAGGTCGAACGGCTCGACAAGGTGTTCGCCAAGCTCGGCAAGGAGCCGAGCGGCACTCATTGTCCGGCCATTGACGGCCTCATCGAGGAAGCCGACGAGACCGCCGGGGAGATCGAGGACAAGGCCGTGCTCGACGCCGCGATCGTCGCCAACGCACAGGCCGTGGAGCACTACGAAATGTGCCGCTACGGTACGCTGATTGCCTGGGCGAAAGAGCTCGGCCACGACGACATCGTGCGCTTCCTCACGACCAATTTGAACGAGGAGAAGGCTGCCAATACCAAGCTGAACACGGTGGCCCTTCGCAAAGGTGTCAACGCCAAGGCCTCTGACGCAGCGTGATTGAGGCAGGCTGATCGAGACAGGTTGATCGGCGGCCCCCCTCGCGGCGCCGCCCGGTCCTCCCGAAGGTTCTCTTCTCCGCCGCGGACAGGCATGTTCGATCAGATGAACGGCTTGCCGCCGGTGACGGGCAACGTTGCTCCCGAAGTGTAGCTCGAGAGCGGATCGGCCAGCATGACATAGGCCGTCGCGAGCTCGGCGGGCTGGCCGGCGCGCTGCATCGGCACCTGCTTGCCGAAGTTCTTGACGGTTTCCCCCGGCATGGTCGATGGAATCAGCGGCGTCCAGATCGGACCCGGGGCCACTGCGTTGACCCGAATGCCCTTCTCGGCCAGCATCTGGGCGAGCCCGCCGGTAAAATTCTGAATGGCTCCCTTGGTGGTGGCGTAAGCCAGCAGGCTCGGGTTCGGCATGTCGGAGTTCACCGAGGCGGTGTTGATGATCGCGGCTCCCGGCCGCATGTGGGGGACGGCAGCCTTGGTCAGATAGAACATGGCGTGGATGTTGGTCTCGAACGTCCGCTGCCACTCCTCGTCGCTGATATCGGCGATGTCCTTGAACGTGGCCTGATGGGCCGCGTTGTTGACCAGGATGTCGATTCCGCCGAGCTCTTCGACGGTGCGATCCACGATGGCGCGGCAGTGCTCGGGATTGCTGATATCGCCTGGGATCAGGACGACCTTGCGTCCCTCCCGTTCCACCAGCGCCTTGACCTCGGCCGCATCCTCGTCCTCGTTCAAATAGGAGACGACGATATCCGCGCCTTCACGAGCGTAGGCGATCGCCACCGCGCGGCCGATGCCGCTGTCGCCGCCCGTGATGATGGCCTTCTTTCCCGCCAGACGTCCGGCGCCCTTGTAACTCTCCTCGCCATGATCCGGTCGCGGCTGCATCGCACGCGTCGAACCAGGCATCGGTTGCTGCTGCGAGGGATAAGGCGGCTTTGGATAGTCGGTCATGGACAACTCCCGGCGTTTGCTGCGCTAACGGGGCGCCGCCGAAAGTGTTCCTGGTGGTGCGTGAGCTCCGGCCTCGCGCCGGGAGGCCTGCGCCGCCGCTTGCAAGGACTCGCGCACCTCTATGGCGTTGGCGGAGTTCCGATTTGCGCGTCCGCTGATTGGGCACGACGATACACGTGCCCCGGCTCCGCCCACAGGAACCCGTTCGAGAAAGGCACACCCGGGTAGTCCGCCGCGAGGCGGCGGTTGCCGCCATCGACGTCCTCGCGACCGTCCAGGACGTCGCGAAATGTCCTGATGACTGCGACCATGTCGCAATCCTGCGGCGACAGGCGCAGCGAGCCGACGTTGCTGTCGCGCAATATGCCGGCATCGCCCAGCAGATTGGTGCAGGTATGAGACAGGGTCTGCACGCCGTTGACGGTCAGGAAATCCTGCTGCTCCAGCGTGTTCAGGAGCAGACCATCCGGGTCCTTCTCACAGACGAACCGGCAATTGTCCTTGGTCAGCTTGTGAAGGCGCGCATGATAGCAACGGGCGGAGATCGCGAGCGGCACCCTGCCGAACGCGAATATTTCGATCGTGACGTCGGGAACGGCTCGCGCGATCATCGCCACCGAGGCCAGCGGCAGCTCCGGCGGCAGGCAGATGCGCTTCGCCCCGCGCGCGGCGTGAAAGGCCGCACTCGCCTCGTTGTAGATGTTGACGAAGGGCCCGATCGCGTGCGGCCGGCCTGCGAGCGCCCTGAGACAGGTCAGATCATTCACCTCGACCAAGGCGCCCTCGGCCACCGCCAGCTCTTCGGTCTGACGGCGCTCGCGCCGCAGCGAGACCAGGATCAACGAGCCCAGCAGGACCTGCTTGCCAGCACCTTGCAGCCGTTCGACCACGGCCGGCAGGTGGCGCGCGAAGAATGGCGAGCGTTTCGAGCAGACGATCTCACCGACGGTTACGACGTCGACCGGCGCTTCGTCGGCGATACGGAAATAGAAGTCCCGCCAGCGATCCGGCGCCCAATTGTACAGAACCGGGCCGAGACTGAGTTGCATCGCAAGGACCTCACATGTTCGAAGGATCAGCGCCACGTCTTGCGATAGGCGCCGAGAGTGGAGGCCTGCCCCTCGGTGAACGGCTTCAGGCCGGCAATATCGGCCTCACTTCCGCTCTCGAGCGCCGCGAGCGCATGACGGAAATGACGCACCACGCTTTCGACATAGGCGCGGCCGCGCTGGCGGCCTTCGATCTTGAGCGCGGTCACCCCTGCCTCGCGCAAGCCCTTGAGCAGGGTCGTGGCATCGAGGCTGACGGGATCCTCGAAGATGTAGCCCGCGCCCTCTGCGGTCGAGAAGCGCCCCTTGCATAGCGTCGGATAGCCCGCAGGCTCGTTCGCCCCGAACCGGTTGATGGTGAAGCCGCCCAGCCTGGACGTCGTCCCCTCGGCGCTCTGTTCGTAGGCGACATGGCTTGGAGGCGAGCAGACGCCCTGCATGTTCGGCGACTTGCCGGTCGCATAAGACGACAGCGAGCAGCGCCCCTCGGCCATCACGCAGAGCCCGCCGAACACGAAGACCTCGGTCTCGCAGGTCGTCTCCCGGGTGATCTCGGCGATCTCCGGCACGCTCAGGACACGCGGCAGCACGACGCGACGAGCCCCGAACGCCTCGGCGTAAAAGGCGATGGCATCCGGATTCGCGGCCGCGGCCTGAACCGAGACGTGCAGCCGCTGGTTCGGATGGCGCCTCGCCGCGTAGTCCATCAATCCGATATCGGCGAGGATCGGCGCATCGGCACCTGCACTCACGGCATCGTCCACCGCGCGCTGCCAGATGTCGGCGGCGGCGGCGCGCGGGAAGGTATTGATGGCCACCAGGATCTTCGCCCCGCGGCCATGCGCCAGCGCGATGCCCTTGCGCAGCTCGTCGCGGCTGAAATTCAGCCCCGGAAAATTGCGCGCATTGGTCTCATCGTTGAAGCCGCAATAGACCGCGTCGGCGCCGGCCTCGATGGCGCTCTTCAACGCCGCCGGCGTCCCGGCAGGGCAGATCAGCTCCATCATCTCCATTGCTCGCTTTGCTGCGATGGGCCGATCATGCGGCCGCGGGCGGCCTCGAAGGCGCGCCGCACCGGCGCGCCCAAGGGGCCAAACAGCGAGGACAGCTCGGCGGCAAGATCGAGCTGGGCGTCGTCGATCGCATTGCGCAGCGCGAGCACAGCCTCGACGTTGCCTTCGACGGCGAGATCGCGCGAAAACATCAAGGCATCGCCATCGACCCGGCCTTCGAGCAGGGCCAGGAGATTGGCGAGCGAGGCCGAGATCCGCGCATCGAGACTTCGCGGCAGGTCGCGCACCACGGACAGGCGCGGCGGTCTGGCCTCGACCACGAAGGCAAACGGCAGATCGATGGGCCTGATGCCGAACCGCGCCCGCGCGTGGTTGCCGAGCCGCTCGAACATCGCCGGATTGTGCCGGCGAATCCGCTGCAGGACGGCGGTGAGAACGAGCTGCAGCGGCAACAGCGGCAGCGGACGCATGGCAAGCGCGAGGAGCGGTGGAATCGTCGGCAACGGACCGGGCGATGCGGCGGAGGGATCATTCATGGACACACATCTGGACGGAATGCACGCCGCTGTATTTGAGCCGGAACAATGAACCCCGAAATCAACCCGGCTAGCTCTGTTTTTTTGAGGAGCTGGTCCAGTTGCAACGTGACGTCCCCCGCTTTCGCGGCTTGTCCGACTTCCTGCACTTCATTGAAAGCCGGGGCCAGTTGCGACGCATTCGCGAGAAGGTCTCCGTCGTCCACGAGATCACGGAAATCCACCAGCGCGTGCTCGAGGCACACGGACCGGCACTATTGTTCGAACGGCCCGTCAAGGCCGACGGTGGTCCGTCGGACATGCCGCTCCTCACCAATCTGTTTGGAACGATGGAGCGGATCGCATGGGGGATGGGCATCGTGCCCGATCGTCTCGAAGAGCTTGGCGCGCTGATGGCCGAACTACGCGCGCCGCGGCCTCCCAACGGCATCAGGGATGCGTTCAACAAGCTCCCGCTTGCGCGCGCCGCGCTGGCGACGCGCCCACGCACGCGCGCGGCGGCGCCGGTCCAGGACTGCGTCACGATGGGGCCGGATATCGATCTCGCAAAGCTGCCGATACAGATCTGCTGGCCCGGCGAGCCGGCGCCGCTGATCACCTGGCCGCTCGTGATCACCGTGCCGCCTGACTCCGCGACGGCCGATCAGGATGAAAATGTCGGCGTCTATCGCATGCAGGTGCTCGGTCGCGACAGCGCCATCATCCGCTGGCTCGCACATCGCGGCGGCGCCCGCCATCACCAGCAATGGAAGGCGATCGGACGCGATATGCCGGTCGCGATCGTCATTGGAGCCGATCCCGCCACGATCCTCGCCGCAGTGATGCCACTGCCGGAGACGCTGTCCGAGTTGCGTTTCGCCGGAATCCTGCGCGGCGAACGGTCCGACCTGACGCCATGCCTCACCGTCCCGCTCGAGGTACCCGCCGAAGCCGAGATTGTCGTCGAAGGCTTCGTCTCCGCGACCGAAACCGCGCCCGAGGGACCGTATGGCGATCACACCGGGTACTACAATTCCGTCGAGGCATTTCCCGTGATGCACGTGACGGCGATGACCAGCCGAAGCCAGCCCGTCTACCTCTCGACCTTCACGGGCCGGCCGCCGGACGAACCGTCGCGGATCGGCGAGGCGCTCAACCGCCTGTTCGTGCCGCTGATCCGGCAGCAATTCCCTGAGGTGACCGACTGCTGGCTGCCGCCCGAGGCCTGCTCCTACCGCATCGCGGTTGCGGCGATCAGAAAGCGCTATCCCGGCCAGGCGCGGCGCCTGATGCTGGGCCTGTGGTCGATGCTGCCGCAATTCAGCTACACAAAACTCCTGATCGTGGTCGACGACGACATCGACATCCGCGACTGGCGCGCCGTGATGTGGGCGGTCTCCACGCGCAGCGACTCCTCGCGCGATCTCGTCACACTCACAGACACGCCGATCGACTATCTCGACTTCGCCTCGCCGAAATCGGGCCTCGGCGGCAAGCTCGGCATCGACGCCACAACGAAGATTCCCCCGGAGACTGATCGGGACTGGGGCGTTCCCCTGGCCATGGATCCTGCCGTAGCCGCGCGTGTCGATGCGATGTGGCCGAGCCTCGGCCTTTCCGGCGTGCCCGCACGCGCTTCGGTCCTCACATGAGCGGGCGGCGAGGCATCGTCGTCGGCATCACCGGCGCCTCGGGCGCTGCGATCGGCGTTCGCGTCGTCGAACGGCTGGCGGACAATCCGCATTGCGCAGTGCACCTCGTGGTTTCGCCCGCGGCAGAGCGGACGTTGAACGAAGAAGTTGGCGCCGATGCGCTGGCGCGGCTGCGTGCCATCGCCTTCCGCTGCCATCCTCATTCCGACGTCGGCGCCTCGATCGCCAGCGGCTCCTATCCGATCGCGGGCATGATCGTGGCGCCGTGCTCGATCCGTACGCTCTCGGCCATCGCCTGGGGACAGCTCGACGACCTTCTGACGCGCACCGCCGACGTGCAGCTCAAGGAGCGGCGCCGGCTGGTGTTGCTGGTTCGCGAGAGCCCGCTGCATCTCGGGCATCTACGAGCGATGCTGCAGGCGACTGAGATCGGGGCGATCATTGCCCCGCCGATGCCGGCGTTCTACCTGAGACCACAGTCGCTGGACGAGGTGATCGACCAGGTCGCCGCCCGGGCGATCAACCTGCTCGACCTGACAAACCTTCGCACACCGGCAAAAGTCTGGTCCGGCTCCAGCCCTGACGGCGCGTAGCCAGCGATCGGTTTGGGTCGAAGCCGCCCTCAAGGATCAATTCACCTCGGCAAAGCCGAGCAACGACCTGACACCCGGCGAGATCATCGAGGGGTTCCAGGCGGGCTCGAACGTCATGGTGACGTCGACCGATTCCACACCCGGAACGAGACAAGCGCTGTTGGCGACCCCCTCCTTGAGAAAGGAGGCGGCAGGACAACCTCGCGTCGTCGCCGTCATCGTGATGTGCGCGACGCCGTCATTGACCGACACATCATAGACAAAGCCCAGATCTACGATGTTGTGTCCGAGCTCCGGATCGATCACGACCTTCAGCGCCTGCCTTATCTGGGCCACGAGATCGTCGCCGCTGGCAGTCATGCGCGGACCCTTACCGTCAGTTGATAGGCGTCCCTCTCAGGTGTGAAGGCGCCGCGCCACTGATGGCCGCGCTTGGTCAACTCCCGAAACAGGAACACCGGTTCACGACTGAGCAATGCGGAGAGTGTCTGCCCGGGCGCAAGCTGCTCCACCGAGGCCAGAATCCGAACCATCGGCTCCGGCGGATCGAGGTCGCGGTTGTCGAGATGGACGGCGGGCTCCGGCCAATCGCTGTCGCTTGTCGCAGCGGGCGCTGGTTCGGCCGCTGCGAACGAGCCGTCGTCCGGCATGAACCGGATCTCCCATTCGCCGCCTTCGAGCTCGGCTTCGTGATGCGCGAAGCCCTTGCTCGCCATGACGTCAAACAGAGGAACCGGTCTGAACGGGGCAAAGAGCCGCAGGCCTTCGCCAGGCTCCAGCCGCTCCAGCGCCGCCATGATGATCGAGAACGGCTCGCCGCCTGCACGCAGGATCGGCCGGACGTCGACGTCGATGAATTCGGTCATTTGCAGTCTCCTCTCAGTTTCGCGAGACCAGAAGATGGGGCACGATTGCTCCCGCCGGCAGGCGCAACGGCTCCGCCACATCCGCAAGCCGCCTGGCCCTGACGAACTCCTCAGCGAGACCAAGTGTCGCAAGCGTCACGACCGCGACGGCAATGCGGAAGCCGAGTGCCGCATCCAGCAACAGCAACAACGTGGCTCCCCAGGTCCCGGCAAAGAACAGGCCGAACCATTTCGACGCGCGGCGTTTGGCGACGAGATCCTGTACGCGCGGCGTCGGCGCTCTGCCCATCACCGGACCGTAGGTCTCGAGCCAGGTCAGGAACGGGACGATCTTGTAGAGATTGGCGAGCACGAGGCCGCTGAGCCAGCCGACCGCGACGAGAAAGGCCAGCGCTCCGGCATGCGACTGCAAGGAACCGGTCACAGCGAACGCGGCGCCAAGGATTGCGACAGCGACGAGGCTCCCCAGCGCAAGCACGCTCATGCGCGTGTTGAGCTCGAGCGCCCGGCGTTTGCGGATCCTGTACAAGCCGAGCACATCACGGCCATAGGCGGCAAGCGATAGCAGGGCCGCAGCTCCAGCAAGCAGAAGCACCAAATTCAGTCCGGTCGCCTTCCAGAGTGCAAGCACGCCACCGACGAAGGTAACCGCCAGCGCGGCGGCTCCGCCACGCCGGGCAAGCCGACCCAGCCTCGCATCGCCATCGGGCGCGAGCATGAACATCGCAAGCAGGCGATAGCTGACGCCCATGGCCGTGAACGTCAGCCATCCGCCAAGTCCCGCAATCGCGTGGATCGGAACGCCCGATACCAGCAGGTCCGGCCACAATGCACCGACGGCCGTCCCGGACAGCACCAGAGAGAACATGCCGCCGAATGCCGCCGTGACACAGATGCAGGCAAGCCCGATTGCCACGAACCGCGCAGGCTCCGGCAGCGGCCGGCCCGACCAGAGCGTCATGCCGAGATTGGCAACGACCAATGTAAAACCGGCCATCAGCAGGCCCGCGCCGACCGGAAGCAGCCAGCGCGGCCCGTCGAAGTGGCCGCCCAGAGCCAGAAAGCCTGCGAGCAGGACAATCAGCCCGAGCGTCAGCAGCGCCAGAGCCGGCAGCGTCCAGCGCTCAGCATAGAGCGGCTTTGCGACCAGGACCGGCACAAACTGGAACAGCGCGCCGCACAAGACCATGCTCAACCAGCCGATGCAAACCATGTGGACGATGACGAGCGTGTCCGGCCCACCAATGTCGTCGTGCGGAAAGCCGAACCCGGCAACCATCAGAACTTCCGCAAGCAGCAGCCACACGACTGCGAGCGCGAAGTAGCTGACAGTCCATTTACAGAGGCTGGTTCCGATCACCGGCTTGCTTCCCATCGCCTGCGCGCAATTCCGTGGCAGCACTCGAAAAGGTAGGCAGCTGCAGCCACAACCTCTTTGTCGAGGCGCAAACTCCTCACCTTTCGCGGCTCGCCCTATCAGAGTTCGACGTATGATTCGGATTTTCGGAATGCCGGCTTGCCCGTCAGGCGTGCAATCGGCAGGCGCCGTGCTTCGCGGTGGATACATTGGTCATGGCGGGGAACGCGGGTCGAATTGCCCTTCCCACTGGGCCGGCGGAGGTGCAGAGCGGATTGCCGAACTCTCGTCTAGAGACTCTCCCGAGGGCCGATCACCATGGCGTCATCTTTGATGACCATGCTGCGGAGAGCATTTTGAAACTCACAGGTGCTTTAAGTGCGCAAAGACATCTCATGCAAACGGACACCGGCTTGACTCCTGCAGCCAAATCGAACGAGCGGATTCTCGGATTCCTAAGCGCAGCCGGCGTGTTCTGCATCTGGTCCGGCTTTCTTGTCTTCTCGAGGGCCGGCATGCAATCCGGCCTGACGCCCTTCGATTTGACGGCACTTCGATTCATGGTCACCGGCGCCCTGGTTCTTCCGTTCGCAAAGGCCTGGTGGCCGCGCCACCTGCCGCTGCACGCGATCCTGTCGATGTCAATCTTTGGCCCCGGCGCACTCTACAACATTTTGATGTACTTCGGGTTGAAGGGGTCGTCGGCAGCATATGGGGGAGCGTTCGCCAACGGTTCGTTACCGATCTTCACCATTCTGCTGGGATTGCTTTTCGCACGACGCGTGCCGTCCTGGCGGCAACTCATCGCAGTTCTCATCCTGCTCGTCGGGGCGATGCTCGTTGCCATTCCGGGCATGCGCGCCGGCGGCAGCAGCGTGGCATCAGCCATTGGGTTCTTCCTCGCAGCGTCAGCTGTGCTCTCGATCTACTTTGTAGGCGTGAAGCACTGGCAGCTCGAGGCGCGCCAGGCGTTGGTCCTGGTTAGCGTGCCGAACGCGTTGCTTTTCCTGCCGATCTGGTTTTTCTTTCTTCCTTCCACCATGCAGGATGCGCGGTGGTCGACGATACTGCTTCAGGCCGCCTTCCAGGGGTTGGGCCCAGGTTTCCTGGCGGTCATCCTGTTCTCCATTTCCGTGAGGGTTCTCGGGCCTACGCCATCGGCCGGTCTGGCTGCGGCGGTACCGGCAAGTGCAACGCTGTTGGCGATACCGATACTTGCCGAGGTTCCAACAACCATCGAGTGGATCGGCATCGCGATCGTCACCGCCGGGCTCGTTCTGCTCCTCGGAGGCCAGCCCGAAACCAAGAGCCCATCCAAATAGCGAGGGCGATCTGTTCCAGCTACGTCAATGCCGGAGCGATTGCGTCCTTCCTTGGACCGAGCCGTGCACGAGGTCTGTCGGCTTCGGTTGCCGCGATCTGCACCTGCACGTCCCTCGGCTTCGCCAGATAAGGCGAGGACGTGACCAGGACATCGGCGCCGGCCTGCGCATAGGCCGCGGCATTTGCCGCATTGACACCGCCGGCGGCGGCGATGATCGGACGAGCGCGGGTATAGGCCATCGATGCCATGCGCTTGACCAAGGCAGCTATCTCGGCTGGCGAGAACTTCTCGGCCTGAATCACGTCGAAACCGGCGACAGCCGCGGCAAGTGCGGCATCGGCAGTCTTCACCTCGATCACGAGCTTCTTCTCCGGCGCAGCCGCTCGACCGCCTGAAACAGCGGCAGCTCGCCGAGGAACGCGCGATGCTCGGGAAACACCAGCACGGTCTCGGACAGGCCGAGCCGGTGCATCACGGCGCCGCCCGCCTTCACGGCCGCCACCGCAAAGCGCTTGGTACCCGGCACGTTCTTGCGCGTGCAGGCGACCGGGATATCAGGTGCAACCGCCCTCGCCGCATCGACGATGGCGCGGGCCTCGCTGGCCACGCCCGACCAGATCTCGATCAGGGTCTGCGCCACCTTCCAGCTCCCCAGCAGGCCCGCGGCCGGACCCCGCGCCCGAAGGATCGGGGCGCCCTGCTCCAGCGCCGCGCCGGACGCGGCGAACAATTCCACCTCGCAGCCGGCGAGCGTGATGATCGCGGCGGCATCCTCGGCGAGCGCCAGCACCATGGGCGCACGCGCGGCGAACTTCATCACGCCGATGGTCCCGCCGATCCCGAGCGCCTCGGTGGTGAGATCGCCGTGCGGGACGTCGTCCTCCAGCAGGCGTTCCAGTTCGGCGCGTGATGCGACGGCTGCCATGTCGTGCTTCCCTTCATTGGTGTCGGCTTGCCGACGAATTGTCGGAAATCCGACGCGGATCATCGATCCCGCCGTCGCAAGAGGCGGTAAGCCCCCCTCTCTTGACGCTATTCCTGCAAGGTGCACACCAAACTGCGACCGCATATCCGGCACGCCGATTGCTGGGCCGCTTCTGGGCGGCGCCCTGCAGCAATCGGGCTGCGCGAACGCAGCTGCCCTCCGCTGGAGGCCATCATGAATCTCCTTCGCTCGATCACGGTAGTCGCAGGATTGCTGCTCGCATGCCCATCGGCGCAGTCCGCGCAGACCAACGTCGCCGTGGCCGCCAATTTCACCGACGCCGCCAAGGAGATCGCCGCCCTCTTCAAGCAGAAGACCGGACATGAGGCGGTGCTGAGCTTCGGTGCGAGCGGGCAATTCTACAGAAGCTCGTCGAGGAAGGTCTCGCTATCGCGGGCAGCCGCTCTGACGCGCATGGAGATCTGGTCGGCGGAGATACGCCAGTCGGATCTGCTGACGGTCGAACTGGCCGCGATCTCGACCGCGATCCTGCTGGTACTGGCGACGCCGCTCGCCTGGTGGCTGGCACGCGCCAGGGGCTGGTGGACCGAGATCATCGCGAGCCTGGTTGCGCTGCCGCTGGTGCTGCCGCCGACCGTACTCGGCTTCTATCTGCTGGTGCTGCTCGGTCCGGACGGGCCGGGCGGGTGGCTCGCGCACCTCTGGGGTGGGCGCACGCTCGCCTTCACCTTCGAGGGCCTCGTCATCGGCTCGGTGGTGTATTCGATGCCATTCGTGGTGCAGCCGATCCGGAACGCCTTTGCCGCGATGGGCGAGCGTCCGCTCGAGGTTGCTGCCACCTTGCGTGCTTCGCCCTTCCGCACCTTCTGGACCGTGACGGTGCCGCTGGCGCGGCCCGGCTTCCTGACCGGTGCGGTGCTCGGCTTCGCGCACACTGTCGGCGAGTTCGGCCTCGTGCTGATGATCGGCGGCAACATTCCCGGCCGCACCAAGGTGCTGTCGGTCGCGCTCTTCGACTATGTCGAAACCTCGCGCTGGCGTGAGGCGAGCATGCTTCGGGCCTCATGGTGATCTTCGCCTTCACCGTGATCCTCTCGATGACGCTCCTCGACAAGCGCTCCGCGAGGGCTGCGGCATGAGAACGGCCGAACCCGCCCACATCAACGCGGCCTTCCGCGGCAGGCTCGACAGTTTCACGCTCGACGCCGAGCTCAGCCTGCCCGCCACCGGCGTCGCTGCGATCTTCGGTCCTTCGGGTTGCGGCAAGACCAGTGTCGCGCGCTGTATCGCCGGCTTGCAACGCATGGCCGATGGCTTTTGCGCGGTGGACGGCGAGATCTGGCAGGATCATCGATCGTTTCGGCCCGTGCACCGACGGCCGATCGGCTACGTCTTTCAGGAAGCCAGCCTGTTTCCGCATCTGTCGGTGCGGCGCAATCTGCTGTTCGGTGCTCCGAAAGCGGCGCGCGCGCAGATCGCGTTCAGCGAGGTCGTGGAGCTGCTCGGCCTTGCCGCACTGCTCGACCGCTCGCCCTACCGCCTCTCCGGCGGCGAGCGGCAGCGCGTCGCAATCGGACGTGCCCTGCTGTCGCAGCCAAAGCTCCTTCTGATGGACGAGCCGCTGGCCGCGCTCGACCGCACGACGAAGGACGAGATCTTGCCGTTCCTCGAACGGCTGCACGAGACGTTGTCGCTGCCGGTACTTTACATCAGTCACGACATGGCGGAGATCGAGCGCTTTGCCGATCATTTGGTGCTGATGGAGAGTGGCCGCGTCGTCGGCTCCGGCCCGCTGCACGGCCCCCATCCGATACCGCCGGCCGGGAGCCGGGACCGGTACAGAGATTGCCCAGCTCGAGGGAACCGCGTAGAAAACCTGACGAGGATGACCTCCATGCCGATCGACTTTCACGACATCGACCCGAACCGCGTCGCCGCGGTCCTGTACCGTCCGCAGGACGACGTCGACGCCCTGCTCGCCGACTTTGCACAGAACCTCGCGCGGTCGGGCGAGCGGATCGGCGGCGTGGTCCAGCACAACGTCAAGGATGGCGCCGGCTGCCAGGTCGGCATGCAGGCCATCGACCTCATGACCGGCGCGGAGATCTCGATCTGCCAGCCACTCGGCTCGGGCGCCATGGCCTGTAAGCTAGACGCTGCGGGCCTTGCGGAAGCGGCGGTCGGCGTCACCCGCGCGATCGCGGCCGACGTCGATCTCGTCGTGATCAACAAGTTCTCCAAGCAGGAGGCCGCCGGCGAAGGTCTGCGGGACGAGCTGGCCTGCGCCATCGCCGCCGGTATCCCCGTGCTCACGGCGGTGCCCGAAAAATGCCTGGACGCCTGGAATGATTTTACCGGTGGGATCGGCACCCCCCTCTTGTGCGAGCGAGGAGCGATCGAGGGCTGGTGGCAGGAGCTGTCGTCGCGGATGAAACGGGCCCGCGCGGCGCGCGCGCCCGCCGACTGATGCGGATGCTTCGATCGACATGGCCTAATTCTCCATCGCCAGTGTTGCGTTTCCTTGGGATCACCGCCACGCGCGCGCGAGGCGGAAGGCGTCGCCGAACAGCCCGCTCCATGACCGCGCCTTGATGAAGGACTTGAACGTCGTCTTTTCCTTCTCGACCTTCGGCGTGCCGTCAACGCGCAGGAAGTTCTGCATCGCCTTGGAAACAAGCTCCGGATAGGTCAGGAAGAAGTTCTGCGACTGGGTATGCATCAGCGCAGGCATGTCCTTGTACTTCTTCAAATCCTTGGTGACGAAGGACTCGTCCAACATCTTCTTGTAAAGAGAGAGGTTCTCGGCCGTCATTGGATCCTTGCGCGACTTGACCTGAAAGATCGCTTCCGCCGCGATCCGGCCCGAGGTCATCGCGAGATTCGAGCCCTCGCGGTGGATGGCATTGTTCAGCTGAGCAGCATCACCGACCACCACCCAGCCTTCGCCGTAGAGCTGCGGGATGGCCTTGAAGCCGCCTTCGGGAATGAGATGCGCGGCATACTCCTTCACCTCGGACCCTTCGATCAGCGGGGCGACCGAGGGATGCCGCTTGAAACGGTCGAGCAGCCCGTACGGTGTCTCGCCGGTGCGCTGGAAATCGGCGACGAGACAGCCTATGCCGAGCGAGATGCACTCCTTGTTAGCGTAGATGAAGCCCATGCCGGTCATGCCGCGAGAGATCGTACCGGCCGCCTCGATCACCATGCCTTCGTCGCCCCTGAGATTGAAGCGGGCCTCGATGGTCTCGCGCGGCAGGAAATGCATCTCCTTCACGGCGAGCGCGACCTTGTCGGGCTTGGGCCGCTCGCGCAGGCCCGTCGGTCCTGATCTCGCCTGGCGCGATCGCATTGACGCGAATTCCGAACGGCGCGTAGTCGTGCGCCATCTCGCGGGTCAGGCGCGAGCACGGCCTTCGACGTCGCGTAGGCGGTGCCGGCAAGAGGGTGTACGCGGGAGCCCACGATCGAGGTGATATTGACGATCGCGCCGGCGGCTCGCCTCAGCTCATCGACCAGGCCTTGCGCGAAAAGAACCGGCGCGAGCAGGTTGACGTGGAACACGCTCATCCAGGTTTCGACCGGCGTCGTCAGCGAGTTCATCCGCGTGCCGTCGGCAGTCTTGGGCGAAATGCCCGCATTGTTGATCAGTGCATGCAGCCGCCCGCCGTTGAGCCGCTCCTTGATCTCGGCGACGGCCCGGGGCAGCGCGCGATGGTCGCTCAATTCGACCTGCACATGATTGTCCGTCCCGGCGTCCCAGGGACATCGACCGGTGTCGAATTTCTGCCGCGAGCAGGTGATGATCCGCCGGCCGGCTTCGGAGAACAGCTTTCCCGTTGCATGACCGATTCCTCTGGACGCGCCGGTCAGGACGAGCGTTTTCAGCTCGCCACTTTGTGCACGCGACCTGTCGCCATGAAACGGGCACAGTGCGACGTCGGGTGCCGACGTGCCACCCGGTGCACTATCGCGATCCAGAAATCGAGCGCCACCAAAACTCCTCACCGCGTCCGCGCCGGACGGCAGACAATGACGATAGAGGCAACTTTGCAGGAATTGGGCCACACCATGCCGCCCAATCGCTGCAGTTTTCGCGACCGAATGTCGGCTTCACGACAGGCTGCAAGGTTCACAACACGCGCATGTTCGCTTTCGGACCAGACTTCGCCAGTGCGGTGCGTCTCTGCTTTCTGAATGCTGGCCAGCAGTTGAGAGGTGTTTTTCAATCATTCCAAATGGCCCGGCTCTTGCTCACCCTGTTCCAAGCCTGATTGCGCCTTGCTGCACTTGTTCCGCAAACGTTGCTTCAGATGCCCCAACCGAACGACCATCGACCCTTTGCCGTTATCCTCGGCACCAATGAGATCGCATCTGCGATCGGCCTGCAGCTCGTGCGCATTGGATATTGTGTCGTACTGTCCCACGACCCCGATCCTCCGGTGATCCGGCGCAAGATGGCCTTTCACGACGCGCTCTTCACCGATACCGCGCAGCTCGAAAACGTCGTCGCCGAGCGCGTCGATGACGGCGTGCAGATCTACCAGGCGCTCCGCCGACCGGCGCAAATCCTGGTCACCTGGCTTGGCCTACTCGACCTGCTTCCGGTCCGCCACATTGACCTCCTGATCGATGCGCGACTGCAGGAGCGCCGGGTTACGCCCGATCTGAGGCGGCTCGCCCGGCTCGCTATCGGGCTGGGCCCCGGATTCTCGTCGAACTCCAATTGCGACATCGCGGTGGAGACCCGGCCTGGCAGGATCGGGCTCGTCGCCGACGCGCGCTGGACCGACCCCTGCCGATGGCATTGCAAGTTCACTGAGCGATGTGGGCGCAGAACGGTTCGTCTATTCGCCGTTCGCAGGGCGATGACACACGCCGGTCGAGATCGGCACCCGCGTCTACAAGGGTCTCGTGCTCGGCCACCTTTCCGGCGTTCCCGTGCTCGCGCCGCGCGACGGAGTTCTGCGCGGGATCGCTCGCGACGGCAGTGAAGTTCCGTCCGGCGTCAAGCTGCTGGAGATCGATCCGCGCGGGCGGGACGCCCAGTGGACCGGAACAGATCAGCGCGGGCGCGCCATTGCCAATGCAACAGCCGCCGCCGTCAAGCTCCACACCGCACCTCGCATCACGCAGCGGAATCCGGCATGATCGTCTGCTCCTGCAACATCATCAGCGATCACGACATCAGGGGTGCGGTCGGCTCGACCGACGACGAACTCTTTTCAGCCGCGCAGGTCTACGACTGCCTGGGCTGCACTGTCAGGTGCGGGCGATGTTCGCAATCCGTACGTCAGATCCTCGAGGAACGGCCGCCGGGCTGCGGACGTTACGCGGAAATATCAGAGAGTTGCTCCCGACCATAGCGAGCCTCGCATCTGGAGTGCTATCTCAGCGACCTTCATCGCGCATTGAAGCGGCGAATGGCCAGGCCTTGATGGCAGCGTACACAGCGGAACTGGCGACCGGCTGGGCACGGTCAATCTATGCGACCCGTTCCTCGTTCACAGCGCGCAGTCTCGTCGAGGCAAGCAGCCGCGCCTCATAGCGCAGCTGCCCCTACTTCCGACCGGCGCTCTCGTCCTTGCGCAGGCGCCATCTCCGATCAAGATTGCCAATCGTGCATCGTGCGGGGCTGGCGTCAGATCACACCTCCAGCCACTCCTGGCGCACTGCAGCGTTCAACTTGAGCTCGTCCGGCGTACCTTCGAAGACGACGCGGCCGTGTCCCATGATGTAGAGGCGCTTCGAGATTCGCATTGCGATCGAAAGCTTCTGCTCGACCAGAAGGATTGCGACACCCGCTTCCGCGATCCGGGTAATGAGATCGCCGACCTGTTGCACGATCAGGGGCGCGAGTCCCTCGGTAGGCTCGTCGATCATGATAAGGTCGGGATCACCCATGAGCGTCCGGCAGGTGGTCAGCATCTGCTTCTCGCCGCCCGACAGGACCCCAGCCGGCGTGTCGGCGCGCGCAGCAAGATTCGGAAACATATCGAGCATATCCTGCAGCCGCCATTTCCCCGGCCTTCGCGTGTCCTTGACGCCAAGCAGCAGATTCTGCCGAACTGTCAGGCTTGGGAAAATATCGCGATGTTCGGGAACGTAGCCGAGACCAAGCCGCGCGATCTTGTAGCTTGGCAGGCCGGCAATGTTCTTGCCCTTGAAGCGGATCGTACCCTGCGGACTGACCTCGCCCATGATGGCCTTGACGGTAGTCGACCGGCCGACGCCGTTGCGACCGAGTAGGCTCACAACTTCGCCGGCAGCGACATCGAGGTCGACGCCCTGGAGAATGTGGCTCTTGCCGTAATAGGCATGGAGATTCCTGACCTCCAGCATCAGTGCGCCTCCTCACCGAGATAGGCTTCCTTGACCTTCGGATCGCGCCGGATCTCCTCAGGCGTGCCGGATGCGATGATATGACCGTAGACCAGCACCGAGATGCGGTCGGCGAGCCCGAATACGACGCTCATGTCGTGTTCGACGATAACCAGCGTGCGACCTTCGGTCAGGCGCCGGATCAGGGACACCGCACGCTCGGTTTCGGCATGGCTCATTCCGGCGGTCGGCTCATCGAGCATGACGACGGTCGCGCCGCCTGCGATCGTGACGCCGATCTCGAGCTCACGCTGCTCGGCATATGTCAAAAGGCCGGCCGGAACGTCGCGCCGGTGAGTGAGGTGAATGTCTTCCAGAATCCTAGCGGTCTGCTCGCGGACTTCGGGCAGGTGGTCCACGTTCTTCCAGAACGCATAGCGATGCCCTGTGGCCCACAACACGGCACAGCGAACGTTCTCCCATACAGTCATGCGGGCGAACACGTTCGTGACCTGGAACGAGCGCGACAAGCCGCGCCGGTTGATCTCGAACGGCCGCAGGCCGGAGATCACGTCGCCGTTGAGACGGACCTCGCCCGAGGTCGGTTTGATGTGCCCGCTGATCAAATTGAACGTCGTCGACTTTCCGGCACCGTTCGGCCCGATGATGGCATGCCGTTCGCCCTGCGCGATGCTGAGATTCAGGTCGCGGATGATGCTGACATTGCCGAAGCGCTTCTCCACGGCACGGACTTCGATAGCTGCCGTCATGCCAGATACCCCCGATCACGCGCGATCGTGGCTGCCCGATCCCATGCTTCGCCGATCCGCCGCCATGTCAATCGCGCGATGACGAAACCACCGGCCACGAGAACCGCTGCGGCAATCCACGTGGCTGGAGACCTGGGATTGAAGGCAATGCCGAACAGGTTGATCGCACTGGCCTCCCCGCCGGAATAACGGGCGATCGTCTCGATCATCAGAACGACGCCGCAACCGAGCGCCACGGTCGGCACGATCGCGACGAGATAGGATGGAATGACCGTCCATAACGTTCCGGCGCGAAGCAGCGGCCGATGCATCATCAGCAGCCCGGCAATGCCGCCGGGCGAGAACATCACGATGCCGATGAAGATGATGCCGAAGTAAAGCTGCCAGACGCTGGTGACGCTGGTCAGCCCGAGCTGCAGGTAGGTCACCAGGATTGCGCCGAGGATCGGCCCGAAGAAATATGCGGTGCCGCCGATGAAGGTCGCGAACAGCACGAGGCCCGACTGGATCGCACCGAGATAGGCCGAGTTCGCGATTTCGAAACTGATCGCGGCGAGCCCTCCGGCAATGCCGGCGAAGAACCCTGCGAAGCAATAGGCGAGATAACGGACCACGTGAGGATCGTAGCCGATGAACTGAACGCGCTCGGGATTGTCACGGACGGCATTGCTGATCCGCCCCAATGGGGTTCGGGTCAGTGCGTACATTGCGATCGCCGATACCACCAGCCAGAACGCAATCAGATAGTAGACCTGGATCTGCGGCCCGAAGGTCCAGCCGAACATCCGCGGCAGCGCTGTGCGGTCCGTCGTGATGCCCGCTTCGCCGCCGAAGACCGACCGGAGGATCAGAGACGAAGACGCCACCAGTTCGCCGATACCCAGCGAGATCATGGCGAACACGGTACCGGCGCGCTTGGTCATGAGCCAGCTGACGAGGATGGCGAAGGCGAGGCCACCGAGGCCGCCGAACAACGGGATGAATGGAAGTGGGATCGGCCAACCGTGCGAGACGACCGCGTTCATCATATGGCAGGCCATGAAGCCGCCGAGGCCGTAGTGCACGGCATGGCCGAACGACAACAATCCGGTCTGTCCAAGCAAGATGTTGTAAGAGAGCGCGAACACGATCGCGATCCCTATCAGGCTGAAGGACGTGAGGGAGCCGCCGGAGGAGAACACCAGCGGCAGCACGACAAGGACGATCACGCCGACCAGCCAGACACCATAGAAGCGCATGTTCTCGCCGGCCGCGTTCGCTGCGGGACCCGATACCGATGTCGTTGCCGTAGTCATGATTCGCGCGTCCCCATCAGGCCCATGGGGCGAACGATCAGGATGATGACCAGCAGAAGATAGGGAATGATCGGCGCGACCTGTGCGATCGTGACGTTCCAGATGTCGGAAAGAGCGGAAGGTCCCCCCGGCGAATCGAGCGGACCGAAGACGCTGGCCAGCGAGCCATTCAACGCAACTGCAAAAGTCTGCACCAGGCCAATGACGAGCGAGGCGACAAAGGCGCCGGGCAAGGAGCCGAGGCCGCCAAAGACGATGACCACGAACAGGATAGGCCCGAGCGAGGCCGCCATGTCGGACTGCGTCACCAGTGCGGGTCCGGCTATGACACCGGCAAGGCCTGCCAGCGCACTGCCCACACCGAATACCACCATGAACACGCGCCCCACGTTGTGGCCGAGGTGTCCGACCATATGAGGATGCGTCAGCGCCGCCTGCACGATCAGACCCACCCTGGTACGCTTCAGCACCAGCAAGAGCGCGACGAAGATAACGACCGATACCGCGAGCATGAAGATCTTGTAGGCGGGATAGTTGGTGGAGAAGATCGTAAAGGCGGGGAAGTCGAGCAGCGCCGGCACGCGATAGTCGACCGGACTTCTGCCCCAAATCATCGATACGATCTCTTCGATCGCGAATGCGAGGCCAAAGGTCAGCAGTAATTCCGCGACATGACCGTGCTTGTGGGTGTTGCGCAGGCCATAGCGTTCTACCACCATGCCGATCGCACCGACCAGCAGCGGGGCAAGCACGAAAGCCGGCCAGAACCCGATCCATTTCGTCAATTGAAAACCGAAGAAGGCGCCAAGCATGTAGAAGCTGGCGTGGGCGAAGTTGAGTACGCCCATCATGCTGAAGATGACCGTCAGCCCACTCGACAGCAGAAACAGCAGCATGCCGAACAGCACGCCGTTGAGGCTCGATATGACAATGAGTTCAAGCACAGCGCACTCGTGAACCATCCGAGGCAGGGCCCCGGTTTCCATCCATGAAGCATTTCGGCCGCCACCTGCCCGCGACGGGATTGCCGCGGGCCGGCGGCGTGTATGGCCGTTACGGTCGCGTCATCTTGCAGGTCGTGGAGAC
The DNA here is from genome assembly GCF_003837805.1 of Bradyrhizobium sp. RP6. GTDB lineage: Bacteria > Pseudomonadota > Alphaproteobacteria > Rhizobiales > Xanthobacteraceae > Bradyrhizobium. The sequence continues at coordinate 187,352 of NZ_RQIT01000014.1, forward strand.
CATGGCCTGCGGGGTATCGACCTTGGTGACCAGATGCCAGCCCCAACCGGTGTTCTCCTCGTCGAACGGCTCATTCGCGGCAAGCTTGCCGAAGGAGGAGATGTAGATCGGCTGGAAGAACTGATGGTCATCCTTGCGCATGAAGCCGGTACCGCCATCAAGGACCTCGAGCTTCAGGTCCTCGAGCGCCGCCGCCACCTTCACGGGCTCAACCGAGTTGGCCTTCTCGGCCGCGGCCTTGAACATGCGCATCTCGTTGACCGCACGCGGATACCAGAGCGACATGTTGACCTTGGCACGGAAGGCCTTCTCGTAATCCATCGCAGGCTGGTGGCCTGAATTGGCAAAACCTTCCGTCAGCTGGAATACCTGATGGTCGAGACCCGTCTGCTTGATCGCGGTCGGCCCACCGGCGCCACCGGCATAGTAAGTGTACCAATTGACCTTCAGACCGGCATCAGCGGCGGCCTTGAGCAGCAGCGCGATGTCCTGACCCCAGTTGCCCGTAATGACGCTGTCGGCACCGGAAGCCTTGATCTTGGCGATGTAGGGCGAGAAGTCCGTGACTTTGAGCAGCGGATGCAACTCGTCGCCGACGATCTGGACGTCAGGCCGCTTCGCAGTCAACATTTTGCGCGCATCGCTGCGTACCGACTGGCCGAAGGAATAGTCCTGGTTGATCAGGTACACTTTCTTGATCGAAGCGACGTCCTTGATGTAGTTGGTGAGCGCCTCCATCTTGATGTCCGAGCTGGCATCCCAGCGGAAATGCCAGTAGCTGCACTTCTCGTTGGTCATGGCCGGATCGACGGCAGCATAGTTGAAGTAGAGCACTTCCTTGCCGGGATTGCGCGTATTGTATTTCGTGACGAAATCCTCGAGGGCCAGGCCGACGGATGAACCGTTGCCTTGTGTGATGTAGCGAACCCCAGCGTCGATCGCTTTCTGGGCCTGCACCAGCGTCTCTTGCGGATTGGTCTTGTTGTCGAACGGGACGATCTCGACTTTTCGGCCGAGAATGCCGCCCTTGGCGTTGATCTCCTCGGCCAGATACTGGAATGTCTTCAGACCACCCTCGCCCACGCTGGCTCCGCCTCCGGACAGCGGGTCGATGTAGCCGAGCTTGATCGTGTCCTCCGCCCGCGCCGCGGAGCCGATCATCGGAGCGATCACGGCCAGGGTCCAAATCAGTTTACGCATTATGTTTCCTCCTAATCCTCGACTTTAGTCGATGCATGCATGCGCGTATCGCGGCAAAGTTTGGGGGGACACTGAGCAGAATAAACTCTGGCTGACAAGCTCGGCCCGGCATAGCTCGGGGCGCAGATACGGCAAAATGTGAAGGCGCCAGGCGAATTTGGGTCAAGAGGTTCCCGCGCCCCGCCATCGCTGCCCACGGGACATATCAATCTAATCACCGGCCAGGGGGCGGCCGGCTTCGACGCGCCGAACGATGCGTGTCCCCGCTCCGAGCGCGCGAGCCCCTGCTACAGAGCGGCATAGATGCCACGCTGGTCGGCAAGGCGCGACGACCGGCTGTGCTGCGTCCGGTCGCGATTGTCGCTCCCGAACTTCCCGACACCTGCACCTGGTGCGGGATCAGGTAGATCATGACCAGATCGTTCACGGGATCCGCCTGCCACCAGGTGCCGAATCTCGGGAATCCACCGCAAGATCGGGTCGGCCAGCGCGATCCTGCCCTACTCGACAAGCGTCAACGCCGTGGCCGAGGTGATCTGCTTGGACATGGAGGCAGTGCGGCGGTCGCACAAGCGTCCTCACCCGCAGGAAGCCGCGTTGAATTCCCACTGGCGCGCGGCTTCAAGTCTGGAGCCAGATCGCTGCCTGCTCCTACTCCTCTAGAGCGTTAGCCGATCAGGTTGCAAATAGCCGGTGGCGGCGAAGTAGTTTTTGGATTCAGTGGGCGTGTAGGTGTCGACGATGCGCCCGATCGCGTCCCAAAGGCCGCCGACGGTACGTTCGGCGGCCTTTCGCAAGTGCGCCTTGAGCTTGGCGAAGGCGTTCTCGATGGGATTGAGGTCGGGGCTGTACGGCGGGAGATAGAGGAGCGTGGCGCCGGCCGCCTCGATCATCTCGCGTATGCGTGGCCCTTTGTGGCTGGA
>NZ_RQIT01000015.1 GCF_003837805.1 Bradyrhizobium sp. RP6
GCACGCCCCGACACCGCCTCCTCCGGCGCCGCCTGCCGCGCGCCCGGCTCCCACGCCGCCAGCACCGCCTCCCGCGGCGACTCCGCAGCCACGCGCGCCGACGCCGCCTCCCGCCGCACAGCCGCACACGCCGCCTCCGGCACCATCAGGTGCCCGCCCGGCTCCGACGCCACCGGCCCCGCCGCCCGCAGCAGCTCCTCAGGGCCGGCCTGCGCCGGCGCCCACCGCGACGCCGACTCCTGCGCCCGCCGCACCGGCGGCACGACCGGGAGCACCTGCTCCGACCGCCACACCTGCTCCGACAGCCACGCCTGCTCCAACGGCAACGCCCGCTCCGGGCAGCACGCCTGGCGCGCCGCCGGCTGGTCGCCCGGGTGCCACGCCCGCTCCGACGACCACACCGACGACCCCACCGGCACCTGGCGCCGTCGCCCCGACGCCGCCACCCGGGCGTCCAGGCGCGGCCCCGTCGCCCACACCTGGCGCAACCCCGGCTCCGACCGCTACGCCGACTCCCGGCCGTCAGGGCGGCACGCCGCCTGCGGGAGCGCCTGCGACCGGAGCTCCGCCTGTGCCCCCGCAGGCTGGTGCCCCGGCCCGGCCGCCGGCGCCTCCTGCCGGCGCCGCGGCGCCGACAGTCGTCCCTGGCACGCCCGCCGCTGCGCCGCCGCCGGACAGGGCGCAATACGCGCCGCCGACGGTCGCGCCGGCGTTCCGGGCCGCGCCCACGGTTGCAGCACCGCTGCCGCCGCCGCCGCGTCCGCCGCAGCGTGACCTCACGCCGCTCGCGATCGGCGCGGGCGTCGTGGCCGGCGCCGTGATCGGCGCCACCATCGCCGATCTCCACAACCAGCGCCGCGAGACCATCGAAGGCGGCCGCACCATCTATACCGAGCCGGATCGCATCATCGTCCGCGATCCGGGCGGGCAGGCCTATGTCCGCGGCAACGATCTCTATCGCTTCCGCTATGGGGCCCGAGATATCCGCACCGACATCGTCGGCGGCGAGACTCGCACCGTCGTGATTCGTCCCGACGGCAGCGAGATCATCACCGTGGTCGGCTCCGATGGCCGGCTGCTGCGCCGCATCCGCAGGGACACGCGCGGGCAGGAGCTCGTCATCATCGACAACAGCTATCGCGATCCGCGCGCGGTCGGCGGCTTCTATGTCGACGTGCCGCCGCCGGTCGTGAGCATTCCCTACGATCGCTACATCGTCGATGCTCAGGAGGCATCGCCGGACGTGATCTACGAGACCATGGAGGCACCGCCGGTGCAGCGGATCGATCGGCGCTACTCGCTCGACGAGATCCGCTACAGCCCCAATGTTCGCATGCAGATGCCAAGCATCGACGTCAACACGATCAACTTCGAGACGGGATCGTGGACCATCCCACCGGACCAGGCGGCCCGGCTGCAGGTGATCGCCGACGGCCTCAACCGTGCGATCCAGCGCAACCCGCGCGAGGTGTTCCTGATCGAGGGGCACACCGACGCGGTCGGCAACGAGGTCGACAATCTGTCATTGTCGGACCGTCGCGCGCAGTCTGCAGCCGAATTGCTGACGCAGCAGTTCGGTGTCCCGGCGGAGAACCTGACGTCGCAAGGCTATGGCGAGCAGTATCTGAAGGAGCAGACGCAAGGGCCGAGCGTGATCAACCGGCGCGTCACCGTCCGCCGCATCACGCCGCTGCTCAATGGCGGGACGGCCTCGCTGCCGCCGCCCCCGCCCGGCACGGCCCCGCCGCGCTGAGACACGAACCAGAAGCACAAATGGCCGGGATTGCTCCCGGCCATTTCATTCGTATCACGCGGACATCGCCTCTGGCGGCAGGCAGGCATCGCAAACGGCCGCGACGTGCCGGTGATCGGTACCGCAACAGCCCCCGAGAATCCGCATCTGCGGAAACGCGCGCCTGAGCGAGAGGTAACGGCGGCCGAGATCGACGGGATCGCCGCTGTCGAGCGTCTCCGACTCGTCGAGCTCGGCATGGCTCTTGATGGACGCATTGGCCCTGATGCCGTGGATGCGCTGAACCCACGCCTCGCCGGCCGCGAGCGCGCCCTCGAAGTGAATTGGGTGCGCGCAATTGATCAGGAAATATTCGCAGGCATGCTCCGTCGCATCGTCGACCGCTTCAATCGCCTCGCGCAGGGACTCGCCCCTGATCAGGCGACCATCGGTCTCGACCGTAAAGGAGATCGCGACCGGAATTTCCTGCCTCTTGGCCGCACGTACCACGCCGACGGCCTCGTTGATGCTGTTCAGCGTGAACGCGGTCACCATGTCGGCGCCGGCCAGGGCGAAGGCCGCGATCTGAGCCGCGTGATAGGCTTCCGCCTCCCCCGCGTCCATGTTGCCGGCCTTGTAGCCGTCGCCTCGCGGACCGATCGCGCCGCTGATGACGCAAGGCATGCCGGGGGACTCCCAGGCGCCGCGCAATTCCTCGAGGAAGCCGATGGACCGCATGTTGATGGACTCGAGACTGGCCGCATCGTAGCCGAGCCTGGCGCCCCAGTCAGGATTGGCGCGCCAGGTTGGACTGTCGAGCACGAAGCCGAGTCCATGCTGCCGCGCGATGCGGAGATAGGCTTCGTAGTACCGCTTCAGATGCGCGCGACCATCGGCGCTGTTCAGCAGCACGAATGCTGCGAAGTGCGGCAGCTCCAGCCCTTGGTGGAAGATCAGGGTGGTTTCCATGCCGCCATCGGTCAGGAAGATGCCGCCGCGGTGCTGCGGCAGATCGTTTCTGCATCTCGCCATTGATCGCTCCATCATTTGCACGGACCGCTCTTCTTTCGGTCGCGCCATGACCGTCTTCGGTCCCGGCATGTGGTGCCGCATAATGTCGCGACGCTCTAGAAGCCCCGTGGTGCGGCTGAACTTCCTCCCGCAAGCAGAGACAAATCAAAGACTTGCGTGAGGCAATCGGATCGGCGCGCTGGCCTGCGCGGCAAATTCCGCACCGTTGGTACGGTTTTGGAGGCATCGATGGGAAAGGGCGAAGCGACGCGCGAGCGCATTCTCGAGATTGCGGAAGCGGCGGTGCTCGCAAAGGGCTTCGGAGCGACCTCGATCGACGAGGTCATCGCCGAGGCCGGACTGACCAAGAGCGGCTTCTTCTATCACTTCAAGGACAAGAACGCCCTCGCACGGGAGATGCTGCGCCGCTACGTGGAGACGAACGATCGCCTGTTCGAGGAGATCTTCAGGCGGGGGCGCGAGCTATCGGACGACCCGCTGCAGTCGTTCCTGATCTCGCTGAAACTGCTCGCCGAGGTGATGGCCGATCTGCCGAACGGCCATCCCGGCTGCCTGATCGCCAGCATCTGCTATCAGGAGCGCCTGTTCGACCGCGAGGTTCGCGACCTGACCGCACAATCTGTCCAGAGCTGGAATGCGCATTTCCGCGCGATCCTGGACGGCATCGCTGCGGTCTATCCGCCGCGCGAGGCGATCGACCTCGACGACCTCGCGGAGATGATCTCGTGCGTGGTCGACGGCGCGATCATCATGTCGAAGACGCTCAACGACCCGAAGCGGCTGGAGCGGCAGATCCTGCTCTTCCGCAGCTGCGTGAAGCTGGTCTTCACGCCGCCCTTCCTCCTCGTGAACCGCTGCGTCATTGCCCCGCAGCCAATCCCAACGCGTCGGCCATGACACGAAACACTTCGGTATTGTCCATCGACCCGTGCACGCGCTCGCTGCCCGGCCCGGTCGCGGTCAGGATGACGTCTTCGCCCGAATGCACGCTGGCGCCGATCAGCGCCGAAAGATTGCCGGGGCGCAGCACCGCGCCCGGAACGTCTCTGTATTTGTCGTTGGCATTGAAAGTGCCGTCGTCGCCAGCCTTGACGGTTGGCTCGTTGGGATTGTCCAGCTTCGGACGGAACGTCTCGTAGTGATCCGGCAGGCTGGCCGAGAAGATGGCGAGCCGCCGGCTCACGTCGATCCGCGCCGGATAGCCTTCCGCGTCGGGGGCCGGATAATTGGGAAATCCAGCCCGATCGTAGACGCCGACGCGCTCGCGCAGCGGCACGTTGGGCGTGGTGGCCATGTCGTCGTTTATCGTGCCGACGAGGCTGTTGGGATGATTGTGGTCCGCCGCGACCAGGATGAGGGTGTCGTCACCACGTGCCCGCGCCCATTCACGCGCCTGGCGCACCGCGTTGTCGAGCATGATCGTGTCGTAGACGGCGCGCTCCATGTCGAGGGCATGCGCATATTTGTCGATCAGTCCGGACTCGACCATCAGGAAAAAGCCGGCCTCGTTCTTCGAGAGAATGTTCAAAGCTGCCTGCACCTGCTCGGTCAGATCGGGCTGCTCAGGGAATTTCTTGACGCCGCCGCCCTTCAGGAATTTGCGGTCGAGCACTCCGTCCATGTTGCCGGTGGCGAACAGGCCGAGCAGCTTGCTCGTCTCCTGCTTTGCGGCAGAGGCGCTGAGCTCGCTGGCGGTGGTCGCCACCTGATAGCCTGCATCGCGAAACTTCGCGATGAAGTCGGTCTCGTCCTTGCGTTTCGAGCCGGCGGCCGACTTCGGCAGAAAATTCGCGCTGCCGCCGCCCATCAGGATATCCGGCTTCGCCGCAAAGAACTGCTCGACGATGTCGTCATAGGCGGCACGGCGGCGGGTGTGCGCAACCATCGCCGCCGGCGTCGCGTCTTCGATCTCGGTATTGGTGACGACGCCGATCGCCATGCCGAGCCGCCTTTTGGCGAGGCTCGTGATGGTCTCGACCTTGGGATCGTCGAGCGGGCTTGCGGTGCGGTCCGCATAGACGCCGAGGGCGTTGACGGCGCTCTTGTGCCCGGTCGCATAGGCGCTGGCCGAGTTTGCGGAATCGGTGATGATCGAATCCGAACCCGCGGTCGCCACCAGCGCCATATGGGGCATGTCGTCGATCGCGAGCTTGCCGCGGCTCTTGCCCTCCGAAATCCCCTTGGACAGAATCCGCGCCGCGACCCGATGCGCCGGCGACATGCCGTCACCGATGAACAGGATGACGTTCTTCGCCTTGCGCGGGCCCGTGTCGTAGACCGTCCAGGTGACGCTGCGCTGGTGCGTGCCGTCGCTCACGTCCACGGCAATGCTGCCCGGCCTGGTCAGCGTGACGTCGCGCAGGATCAGGGCCGACTGCTCCTTGCCGTCCTCGCGGTCGATGAAGGTGCCGGCACGGCCGAACGCGGTCGCATAATCCGCGCCGTTCACCGTCACCTTCAGCCTGGCGGGATCGACGGGCCCGGGGAGCTCGACCTTGAAGTCGAATTTGGCTCCGGCCAGGATCTCGGCACGATCGATCGGATAGATCGTCTGCGCCGACAGTGACGATGTCCAACAGAGGACAATGAGAGAGGCGAGTGCCGATCCCCTGACCATGCTCGATGCTCCGCAATCCGGTTTCCGACAGGATCAGGAAGCGTAGCGATCAAGTATGACACCGTCATTAAATTCGCAGCCCGGATCGAGCGAAAGCGCGATCCGGGCTACGAAAGGCTCAACCCTTGTCGCTCTCGAGGCGGAAGATCTGCGAGCCTTCGCTGCCCGAGAGCAGGCCGGTGTCGCTGTAGAGCTTCAGCTTGGTGCGGGTGTCGACGATGTCGAGGTTGCGCATGGTGAGCTGGCCGATGCGGTCGGCCGGCGTGAAGGCCGCATCCTCCACCTTCTCCATGCTGAGCCTTTCCGGCGCATAGGTGAGGTTCGGGCTTTCGGTGTTGAGGATCGAATAGTCGTTGCCGCGGCGGAGCTCGAGCGTGACCTCGCCGGTGACGGCGCGCGCGACCCAGCGCTGCGCGGTCTCGCGCAGCATCAGGGCCTGCGAGTCGAACCAGCGGCCCTGATACAGCAAACGGCCGAGGCGCATGCCGCTGATGCGGTACTGCTCGATGGTGTCCTCGTTGTGGATGCCGGTGACGAGACGCTCATAGGCAATGTGCAACAGCGCCATGCCGGGCGCTTCGTAGATGCCGCGGCTCTTGGCCTCGATGATGCGGTTCTCGATCTGATCGCTCATGCCGAGACCGTGGCGGCCGCCGATCGCATTGGCTTCGAGGAACAGCGCGACGGGATCGGAGAAGGTCTGGCCGTTGAGCGCCGTGGGCTGGCCTTCCTCGAAACGCACCACGACCTTCTCGGCCTTGACGTTGCAGTCGTCGCGCCAGAACGGCACGCCCATGATCGGATTGACGATCTTGATGCCGCTGTCGAGGCTCTCGAGATCCTTGGCCTCGTGCGTGGCGCCGAGCAGATTGCTGTCGGTCGAATACGCCTTCTCCGCGCTCATCTTGTAGGCGAAGCCTTGCGCGGTCATGAACGCCGACATCTCGGCGCGGCCGCCGAGCTCATCGATGAACTGCTGGTCGAGCCACGGCTTGTAGATCTTCAGGCCGGGATTGGTGAGCAGGCCGTAGCGGTAGAAGCGCTCGATGTCGTTGCCCTTGAAGGTCGAACCGTCGCCCCAGATGTTGACGCCGTCTTCCTTCATCGCCGCGACCAGCATGGTGCCGGTGACGGCGCGCCCCAGAGGGGTGGTGTTGAAATAGGTGATGCCGCCGGTCGAGATGTGGAAGGCGCCGGACTGGATCGCGGCGATGCCCTCGTGGACGAGTTGCGTGCGGCAATCGACCAGCCGCGCCTTCTCGGCGCCGAACTCCATCGCCTTGCGCGGAATCTCGTTGTAGTCGGCCTCATCCGGCTGGCCGAGATTGGCGGTGTAGGCGTAGCAGCGCGCGCCCTTCTGCTTCATCCAGAGCAGCGCCGCGCTGGTGTCGAGGCCGCCCGAAAACGCGATGCCGACTTTCTCACCCTTGGGCAGGCTTTTCAGGATCGTGGTCATGGGGCTTCCAATCGGGTCTCAAGGGCTGGTGAAGGTGCGAACTTGACCGCGCGAATATCAAATTTCGCAGGGCTCGGCACCCATTTAATGGCTCAAACCGACGGCTCGGGACCGGTCTTGCGGCCGAACAGGCGCTGGCGGAGCCGGTAGCCGGGCATGCTCAGCCGGGTCAGGGCGGCATCGACCGCCTCGTCCGAAAACCGCGTCCGCGGCCACCGGTAAATCAGCGCGTAGGCGAACCAGATCACGACGAAGGTGACGAGGCCGGCGATGGACACGTCGGTGAAGAAGTGGCCGCCGAACGCCATGCGCAGGGCGCTGGTCAAGGCGCCGAACACCACGGCGGCGGCATAGGCGAGCGGCCGCCACGCTGGCGGGGCCAGCGCAGCCGGCGCGAGCGTCCAGAATGCCGTCGCCCCCTCGCCGGAGAAGAACGAGCAGTTGCGTCCGCAGCCGCCGCGGGGATCCCACCACGGCACGAATTGCTGATCGCCGGCAAACTCGGTCACCACCACCGGACGCGGACGGCCCCAGTAATTCTTGAACGTCAGGTTGGTCAAAATGCCGGCCGACATCGTCAGCGTCACCAGCAGGAAGATGACGGTGCGCCCCGGCACCATCAGCGGCCGGTCGGGCCGGATCATCTTGACCACGAGCGCGACGATCGAGGGCAGCGCGAATGCCCAGGCGATCCACATCGCCGCGTCGCGCGCGAAGCCGGCCCAGCCGTTCAGCTTGAGCGGGAATGTCCTGGTCGCGGGATCGAAGAACAGCGATGCAAGCTTGAGGTCGAGCTCGGGGTAGATCCCGAAGACGACGCCGATCACGAGCCACAGCGCAAGCGCGATGAAGAGTCCAGTCCGGTTCATGGCGCGCGGTTTAGCGGAGTGGGAAGGGGATGGAAACCCTTGCCGTCATCATTCCGCGGCGGTGCGCAGCACCGAACCCGGAATGACAGCGGGACTCACCGCGCATCCGGCCGCGAATTCGACGGCAGTGGCGGCGGCGGTTTGCGCGGGGGCGGCGGATTGCGCCAGGCGCCGGCGTTGCGGCCGGCGATCAGCCAATAGACCACGCCAGCAACGATGCCGGCGCCGGTCATGATTTCCAGGTGACGCCGGACGATGTCCTCGAACTGGAAGGTTTCAGCGTGGAAGGGAACGAGACCGAGATAACAGGCGAGTCCCACGACGCCGCCGCCGACGGCGTAGGCGAGCGCGCTACGGATATAGAACGCCTCGGTGATCGCGACGATCACCGCCGCCGGCACCAGCGCAAAGCCGGAGACGAAGATGAAGCCGAAGCCGAGCAGGATGTCGATCGTGCCCTGATCGACGGGACCGGCACCGAGATCGGCGAACTCCGGAAACAGCAGCGCGACGACGACGATCATGCCGCCGACGAAGCAGGCAGCAAGGAAGCCGATGAAGATGACGACAAGGCGGCCGATCAGGGACATGGCAAGCCACACTCACCCGTCATTGCGAGAAGCTCGCGACAAAATTGCGCAACAATTTTGCGCTGATGCGACGAAGCAATCCAGACTGCTTCCGCGGTGACATTCTGGATTGCTTCGCTTCGCTCGCGATGACGAGGTGGCGAGAGCCAAACATGAACAACTCAATCCGTCATCGCCATGGCGCGCAGCGCCTGGCGCTCGCGTGCGCTGAGCTTTTCCGTCTCCGACTTGAGCTGGCCGCAGGCGGCGAGGATGTCGCGGCCGCGCGGGGTGCGCACCGGCGAGGAATAGCCGGCGTTGAAGATGTATTCGGAAAATTTTTCGATCTGGTCCCAGTCCGAGCATTCGTAGGCGGTGCCGGGCCAGGGATTGAATGGGATCAGATTGATCTTGGCGTGAATGCCCTTGAGCAGCTTCACCAGCAGCTTTGCATCGTCGAGCGAATCGTTGACGCCCTTGAGCATCACATATTCGAAGGTGATGCGGCGCGCGTTCGAGGCGCCGGGATAGTCGCGGCAGGCCTGCAAGAGCTCCTTGATCGGATATTTGCGGTTGAGCGGCACGAGCTCGTTGCGCAGCTCGTCGCGCACCGCATGCAGCGAGATCGCGAGCATGACGCCGATCTCCTCGCCGGCGCGCACGATGTTGGGCACCACGCCCGAGGTCGACAGCGTGATGCGGCGGCGGGAGATGCCGATGCCTTCATTGTCGCCGACGATCAGTAGCGCATCGCGCACCGCATCGAAATTGTAGAGCGGCTCGCCCATGCCCATCATCACGATATTGGTGACGCGGCGCGTGCCGTCCTCGCGATCGGCCCAATCGTTCAGACGATCGCGCGCGACCATGACCTGTCCGACGATCTCGCCGGCGGTGAGGTTGCGCACCAGGCGCTGGGTGCCGGTATGGCAGAAGGCGCAGTTCAGCGTGCAGCCGACCTGCGAGGAGACGCAAAGCGTTCCGCGGTCGGTCTCGGGGATGTAGACGCACTCGACCTCATGCGCCTTCTGAACGGAATCGCCGCTCGGCAGCCGCAGCAGCCATTTGCGGGTGCCGTCGTTGGAGATCTGCTCGGCCACGACTTCGGGCCGGTCGACCGTGAAATGCTGCGCGAGCTCGGCGCGAATGCCCTTCGAGATCGAAGTCATGTCGTCAAAACTCTGGGCACCCCGGAAATAGAGCCAGTGCCACAGCTGCTGCACGCGCATCTTGCGCTGCGCCGGAGCGACGCCGATCTCGCCGAGGCGGTCGGCAAGCTCGGTGCGCGACAGGCCGATCAGCGACGGTTTTGCCGGCGGCACATAGGTTTCGAGCGGAGTCTTCTCCACCGGGGTTGCGTTGTGCGGCTCGGTCGTCGGTTGCATTGAATGGACCTAATGGCTGTGGTCGTTCCGGGGCAGCTCGAAGAGCTGAACCCGGAACCTCGAGATTCCGGGTTCGCGCTTCGCGCGCCCCGGAATGACGGAGGAAATCTGGAACGGCCCTTATATAGCAACCGGAACCACCGATTGCGACCTTATCGCCTGCAGCCTTAACGCCGACAGCCTTACCGCTTGCAGTCGTGGGCGATCTTGTCGAGCGCCTGGGCAAGGCCCTTCAGCGAGAAGGTGTCGGTCGTCTCCGTGCCCTTCGCCGAGACGCCCTTGACCACGAGGTCGGCGGATTTGCGCATGGCCTCGACCATCCGCTCCTCCTCGGCCGCGTTCTTGATCCAGAGGCCGTCTCCTTGTGTATACATCGCGAAGGAGGCGCCGCCGACCTCGACGGTTGATTCCGAGCCCGGTTTCAGCGCGTAACCGATCATGACCGAGACTTCGTTGTTGACCTTCTCCGCCGGCCGGGTCGAGACGAAGGCGTAGGCGGGATCACGCGGCCGGTTCGGCGGATTGGTCTTCGACGACGAAGGCTTGGCCAGGGCGAAACAGACTTTCTTGCCGTTGGGCGTCGCCGAATAGGCACCCCAGGTGCCGAACTGCCCGATCAAAGTCGGCTCAGCGCCACCCGCAACTGCCGCGGGTGATGCCGCCGGTTTGCTCTCGGGCTTTGAAGCCGCCTTTGCAGTCGTATGGGCCGGCGGCGCCGCCGGCTTCGGTGTCGCCTCTTTTGGAGCAGACTCTTTTGGAACGGACTTGGCCGCCGGTTGGGCCGTCTGCGCCCGCGCGGAATCGACAATTCCGCCGGCCATGACGCCAGTCATCAAAGCTAGAATCAGCACCCGCCACATGCCTGGAGTGGTTCCCTCAATATTGTGACTGGAAGATGGCCCGACCGCGCTTTGTCCCCGGGCAGGGATAGCCGGGAAAGTCCAATTTGGGAAGGCAGTTAGCGGTATCAGTGACGGCTAGGCCCTGGATCGTGCGGCGCGTTGCTCGGCCCATTGCGCCTCGGTCCAGCCGAGCAGATCCTCGGCGCCGGAACTGCGCAGATGAGCGCCACCGTCGATCACCACCATCTCGCCGTTGATGTAACCGGCGCGGTCGGAGACCAGGAAGCTGGCGAGATCGGCAAGCTCGCTATGCTCGCCGGTGCGTCCAAGCGGGTTGCGCGACGTCCAGCCTGCGTCTCGGCCTTCGGGGCGGAGCTGCCCTGTGGCCCCCGCGGTCGGAAACGGACCCGGCGCAATCGCGACAGTGCGGATGCCCTTCGGGCCCCACTCCACGGCAAGGCTCTTGGTCATCGCCAGCACCGCCGACTTCGCCATCGCCGACGGAACCGTGAAGGCGCGGCCGGTGACGGTGGAGGTCGAGAGAATCGACAGCACGACGCCGCCATGCTTGTCCTCGATCCAGCGCCTGCCGGCGGCGAGCGTGCAATACATCGCGCCATGCAGCGTCGGCGCCAGGATCGCATCCGCGGCGCGGAAGGAGAGATGCTCGCTCTGAGCGATGAACGTCGCGGCGGCATTGTTGACGAGGATGTCGAGCGGCGCCTCGCGCCAGATCTGATCCATCATGCTGTCGACGGCTACGCCGTCGCGAATATCGCAGGTGATCGTCGTGACCTTGCCGCCTGTCTGCTCGCGCATTTCGCGCGCCGCCGCTTCCAGTCGGTCGAGCTTGCGGCCGCAGATCACGAGCTCGGCGCCGAGCGCGAGGAAGCGACGGCCCATCGCGGCGCCAAGGCCCGAGCCGCCGCCGCTGACGAGGATGCGCTTGTTCTTGAGCAGGCCCGTTTCAAACATCGTTCGAATCCTCGCTGTTGCCATACACGCGGTCATTGCGAGCGCGAGGCCATCCAGACTATTTCCGCAGGACGGATTCTGGATTGCTTCGCGGACCTGTCATCGGGCCGCGCTTCGCGCGGACCCGTTGGCTCGCAATGACGGGAGGATATAGGCCGTCGCGTGACCCGAGACAAAGAATCCGGATTGTCGGGCCGCACTAAATCCGGCAGAAACGGGCCAACTATAATTCCACTCGAAACGCCTCAGGTGCTGCCATGAAAGCCATCCTCTGCTCGCAATATTGCCAGCCCGACGATCTCGTGCTCGCCGATGTACCTGATCCGGTGGCAGGCCCCGGCGAGGCCGTGATCGCGATCAAGGCGGCGGCGCTGAACTTCTTCGACATCCTGATGATCCAGGGCAAGTACCAGATCAAGCCGCCGTTCCCGTTCTCGCCAGCGGCGGAAGTCGCGGGCGTGATCGAGAGCATCGGAGCCGGCGTCACCGACCTGAAGGTCGGCGATCGCGTGGTCGCCTCCTGCGGTCACAACGGCGCGCGCGAGAAGATCGCGCTGCCGGCGGCGTCGATCGTGAAAATCCCAGACAATCTCGACTACGACCGCGCGGCCGGCATCATCATCATCTACGGCACCGCGCTGCATGCGCTGGAAGATCGCGCGAGCCCGAAGCCCGGCGAGACGCTCGCGGTGCTCGGCGCGGCCGGCGGCACCGGCCTCGCCGCTTGCGAACTCGGCAAGCTGATGGGCCTGAAAGTGATCGCCTGCGCATCGTCGGACGAGAAGCTCGAATTCGCGAAAGCGCATGGTGCCGAACTGACGCTGAACTACGCCAAGGAAGATCTGAAGGAAGGCCTGCGCAAGCTCACCGGCGGCAAGGGCGTCGACATCATCTTCGATCCCGTGGGCGGTGCCTATGCGGAGCAGGCGCTGCGCTCGATCGCCTGGGAGGGCCGCTTCCTCGTCATCGGCTTTGCCGCCGGCGACATTCCGAAAATGCCGCTGAACCTCGCGTTGCTGAAGGGCTGCGACATCCGCGGCGTGTTCTGGGGCGCCTGGACCCGGCTCAACCCGGCCAAGAACCGCGCCAATCTGGAAAAGCTCGTGAAGTGGACCGCGGAAGGCAAGATCTCATCGCATGTCGACCGCACCTTCCCGCTGGCGCAGACGGCGGATGCGCTGAAGGTGCTGGCGGGACGTCAGGCGATGGGCAAGGTGATCCTGCATCCTTGAGGATGTTGTGGCGGAAGCGCGTTTGTCGCAACCTGCACGCCACACACTCACTGTCATCGCCCGTCTAGTGCGCAATTGTGCACAGGGGCGGGCGATCAGTATTCCGTGACGTCAGTGACTGAACCGAGAGGCCGCGTCTGCTACGCTGCTTCTTCCTCCGCCTCACCCACCCCACGCTTCAGCGCGGCGCGTGCGGCCTCGCGATGCTCGTTCGTGATGTGGCCGGCGACCATGCGGATGGCAGTGGCGAGCACGGCAGCGTCATCGGCAAAGCCGAGCATCGGCATCACGTCCGTGACGAAGTCGAACGGCAGGATGAAGTAGGCGATCGCCCCGAGCAGCGACGCCTGGACGTGGCGCGGCGTCTGCCGGTCGAACGCGCAGTAATAGGCGGCAAGCAGGTCTTCCGCGAACGGCAAGTGTGCGGCGACACGCTTCAGCTTGCGCCAGAAGCGGCGGCGCACGCTCTCGCGATCTTCCGCGAGCCGATCGGCCGGCTCGAAGCCGACGCTGTGCTCGGCAGCCATGCTCAAACTCCCCGTTCTGCCGGAGGCGGAGGTCATCCCAGTCCCGGCTGATCACAAGATGGGGATGCAGCACATCCCTGCAAGACGCCGCCTGGTATCAGCCTGCGATGGCGTTCATCGCCTTGGCCAACGCGATGTCGCGCGGGGTGACGGCGCCGGCGTCATGGGTCGACAGCACCACCTCCACCGTCTTGTAGACGTTGCGCCATTCGGGGTGATGATCCATCTTCTCGGCGACCAGCGCGGCGCGGGTCATGAAACCGAACGCCTCGTTGAAATCCCTGAAGACAAAGGTTTTCCCGATGGCGTCGCGGCCCTGGACCTCGGTCCAGCCCGGTAGTCCGCCGAGCGCCTGCCTGCGCGCCTCCGCCGAGAGCCGTTCTGCCATGATCGTCTCCTTGCCTTTTGGGGGGAACTTTACTCTAACACCGCGCCGACGCCCGGGTTCATACGGATTTCCCGCGCCCGCTAACCATGACGGAGATGTAACCCCGCCGGACAAGGAAATTTGCTACAATTGCAACGGTAGATCGCCGGCCAAGATGAAACTGAGCCTCAAGCGCCTGTTTGGGAGATCGATGACCGGGGGATTGGACCTGGCCGAAGCGCCCCCTCCGCCTTCGCCGCGATCCGCGGCGCGGAAGACGGCGCTCGTGTCCCTGGCTCTCGTGCTTGCGATCGTCGGCGCGCTCGCCGGCGGCTATTACTTCGCGATGCGTCCGGTGACGCTCAAGATCGCGGTCGGCCCCGCCAACAGCGATGACGTCAAGGTCGTGCAGGCGCTGACGCAGGCCTTCTCGCAGAGCAAGGGCCAGGTGCGGTTGCGGCCGATCCAGACCGACGGGGCCACCGCCAGCGCCGACGCGCTCGCGGAAGGCAAGGTCGATCTCGCCATCGTGCGCGGCGACGTCGACGTGCCCAAGAATGCGCAAGCGGTCGCGACCCTGCGCAAGAACGTCGTGGTGCTGTGGTCCGTGCCGGGCAAAGGCAAGAAGCGGGGCCCGAAGATCACCAAGATCGCACAGCTCGCCGGCCATCGCGTCGGCGTGGTCGGCCGCACCCAGGCCAACGTCAATTTGCTCAAGGTGATCCTCCAGCAATACGGCATCGATCCCGCCAAGGTCGAGATCGTGCAATTCCCGGCGAACGAAGCCGCCGAGGCGATCAAGGCGCAGAAGGCCGACGTCTATCTCGCGGCCGGCCCCGTCAACAGCAAGATCACGTCGGATGCGATCGCCGCCTCCACCAAGGATTTCGGCGCGCCCACCTTCCTCGCGATCGATTCGGCGGATGCGATCGCGCAAAACCATCCGGTCTACGAAGCGTCCGAGATTCCCGCCGGCACCTATGGCGGCTCGCCTGCCCGCCCGGAGGACGAGGTCAAGACCATCAGCTTTTCGCATCACATCGTGGCGCGCAAAGGCGTGGCCGAAACCACCATTGCGGCGTTCACGCGCCAGCTCTTCGCCGTGCGCCAGCAATTGGTGAGCGAATTCCCGCTCGCGGCGAAGATCGAAACGCCTGATACCGACAAGGATGCGGTCATCCCGGTACATCCGGGTGCGGCCGCCTTCGTCGACGGCGAGGAAAAGACCTTCCTCGACAAGTACAGCGATTACATCTGGTGGAGCCTGATGGCGTTGTCCGCCATGGGCTCGATCGGCGCATGGTTTGCGGGTTACCTCAAGAGAGACGAGCGCGACAGCAACAATCATCAGCGCGAACGCCTGCTCGACATGATCGCCGCTGCACGCAAGTGCGAGACGGCCGAAGAGCTCGACCAGATGCAGACCGAGGCCGACGACATCCTGCGCGATACGCTGCGCTGCTACGATCACGGCGCGATCGAGGAAGGCGCACTCACCGCCTTCAACATCGCACTCGACCAGTTCCACTCTGCGGTCGCCGACCGCAAGGCGTTGCTGATGAGCCTGCCGCAGAACCTGCAGCGCGCCGGCGCGCAGTTCAGGGCCGCCGGCAACGCGTAGGCGCTTGCCGGCGTAATGGCCGCGTCACATTGTCTCAATATAGCTTCCGCCGTCATTCCGGGGCGCGCAACGCGCGAGCCCGAAATCCATCGAGCTGCATTCGCGAGGAGAAAGGGATTCTCGGGTGCGCAATTGCGCCCCGGAATGACGTGCCTTGATGCAAGCTCGCCTTCGGAGCCATCCTTCATGAACATCAAATTCTCCCGCCGCCGCTTCCTCGCCACCAGCGCCGGTGCGCTCGGCACGATCGCAATGCCGTATCTTTCGCGCGCGGCCGATCGGCCGATGGTCACGCATGGCGTGCAGTCCGGTGACGTCACCGCCGATGGCGGCCTGGTGTGGGCGCGTACCGACCGGCCGGCACAGATGCTGGTCGAGGTGGCGACGACTGATACGTTCAGGGATGCCCGCGCGCTGCCGCCGATCGCGGCGCTCCCCGAGAGCGACTTCACGGCAAAAATGCTGCTGGAGAATCTGCCGGGCGGCCAGGACATCTTTTACCGCGTCCGCTTCCGCGATCTCTCGCACAGCGCGGTCGAGGGCGAAGCCGTGACCGGCCGCTTCCGCACCGCGCCGGCCGACCGCCGCGACGTCAGCTTCGTCTGGGGCGGCGATGTCGCCGGCCAGGGCTGGGGCATCAATCCCGATGACGGCGGCATGTTCACCTTTTCGGCGATGCGCAAGCACCGGCCGGATTTCTTCCTGCATTCCGGCGACACGATCTATGCCGACGGTCCCATCCAATCCGAGGTGAGGCTCGCCGATGGCAAGATCTGGAAGAATCTGACCATCCCGGAGAAGGCCAAGGTCGCGGAGACGCTGGGCGAGTACCGCGCCGCGCACAAATACAATCTCACCGACGACAACCTCCGAGCCTTCAATGCCGAGGTGCCGATCTTCGTTCAGTGGGACGACCACGAGGTGACCAACAACTGGTCGCTGTCGAAAGAGCTGCCGGCCGCCTACAAGGTGCGGGACATCTCGCTGCTCGCGGCCCGCGCGGGGCGCGCCTTCCACGAGATGTACCCGATGCGCGAGAGCGTCATCGAGCCCGGCCGCGTGTATCGCCAGATCGCCTACGGCCCGCATCTCGACGTGTTCGTGCTCGACGAGCGCAGCTATCGCGGCCCGAACGGCGCCAATCTCGAGACCGCCTACGGTCCCGCCAGCTACTTCCTCGGTCCGGACCAGATCGCCTGGCTCAAGCGCGGTCTCCTCAATTCGCGCGCGACATGGAAGGTGATCGCGTCAGACATGCCGATCGGCCTGATCGTCTCGGACACGCCGAAGGGCGGATCGGAAGCCATTGCGCAGGGTGACGGCCCGGTGCGTGGCCGCGAGTTCGAGATCGCCGACATCCTCCGCTTCATCAAGATGGCGCCGATCACCAACACGGTGTGGCTGACCGCGGACGTGCATTACGCCGCCGCGCATTATTACGATCCGAACAAGGCGCAGTTCCAGGAGTTCGAGCCGTTCTGGGAATTCGTGTCGGGTCCGCTGCATGCCGGTACGTTCGGTCCGAACGCGCTCGACAACACCTTTGGCCCCGAGATTCGCTTCGTCAAGGCGCCGGGCAAGGACAGCCAGAACCTGCCGCCGGCCGCGGGCATGCAGTTCTTCGGTCACGTCAAGATCGACGGCGCCTCGGGGCAAATGACGGTGACCCTGCGCGACCGCGCTGACGTGGCGCTGTGGTCGACCACGCTCGAACCGAAGCAAAGCTGACCGCTGATTTAATCGGCGGCGCGTAGCTTGAGCGCCGCTTCCAGCGCATCGCTCGAGCACGGTTTCTGCAACCGCGGCCGGCCCGCCAATTCGGACGGAATGCGCGCCTCGGCGCCATAGCCGGTGACGAAGACGAACGGAACCTCCAGCGCGGTCAACCGCTCGGCGATCGCAAAGCTGGTCTCGCGGATCAGCTCGACATCGAGCAGCGCGAAGTCGGGCGTACGCTTCGCAATGGCCTCCAGCGCCTGCGTCACCGATCCGACGGTCCGCACACCGCTCACACCAAATCCGAGCAGGCGGTCCTCGAAATCGATTGCGATGATCGGATCGTCCTCGACGATCAGAACATCGGCTGGCCAGCCTGAGCCGTTGGAAAATGCGGGTGCCATGATCGCGTCTTTCGTTGGGGGTTTTAGGATCAGGACTGCCGCGACACGATGCCTGCTCGTAGCGCATCGAAAGGTTCCCGGAACGAAACTCACCACATCATCGTTCTTCAGTCTGTCCACTTGTGCACACAGGGGATGCACGGAACTCGCTAGGGTGGGGGAAGGACAGGAGTTTCACGATGGATGCGCGTATCGGCAAGATCACCGAGGTCGAGAGCCGGCCGGCCAACAATCTGCTGCGGCGTTTGAGCCCGGCCGACTACGCGCTACTTGCGCCGCACGCGACCGTCGAAGACTCCCCGGCAGGCCAATTGCTTTACAATCCCGGCGACGACGTGCAGGTCGTCCACTTCCCCTGCGGGCCGTCGCTCGCGACCTTCCTCGTCCCCAACGAGGACGGTCGCGACGTCGAAACCATTCTGGTCGGCCGCGAGGGCGCTGTGGGTGGCATCGTCAGCGAGGGGTTTCTGCCGGCCTATACCCGGATCTGCGTCAAATTCGGCGGGCCGTTTGCGCGCATTCACGTTGCCAAGCTGGAAGCGGCCAAGCTGCGCTCGGCGTCACTGCGCAACATCTTTGCGCGCTATGCCGATTGCATGCTGGCCCAGATCTTCCAGTCGACCGCCTGCAACGCGATCCATTCGATAGAACAGCGTACCGCCAAATGGATTCTGGCGGCGATGGAGCGGACCGGCGACGAGACCAGCGTACCGCTGACCCATGAACAGCTCGCGACGCTGCTCGGGGTCGGGCGCAGCTATGCCAGCCGCGTTCTTCAGTCGTTCAAGGCGGAACGGATTCTCGACACGCGGCGAGGCTCGATCCTGGTTCGCAGCCGCGATGGCCTGAAGCTTCGCGCCTGCCTGTGCAACGATGCCGTGAAAATGCATTTCGAGGAGGTGCTGCGCGGGGTTTACCCGACCGAGGAGCGGGAGGCGGGATAGCTCCACTTGCTTTCTTCCTTCTCCCGCAAGGGGCCTGTTGCGCTACTGGCTTTTGAGGCAGGAGACGTAAGGAGGGAGGGCACAAATATGTGCCGCGCGCTTCTCAACGTCTGCCATGCTATAGTATCCCCCGCATGGGCGGGGCTTTGCTTCACACTCTCTTCGACATCCTGGCGTGGCTGGCGGCCGCGGCGGCCGTCTACTGGCTGTCGCGACAGCGCCTGCAGTTTCCGGCGCAATCCTTCGCGCTGCCCTATATCGCCGCGCTGGTGTTCGGCGCGGGCATCGGCGCCTATCTGTTTGGCTCCGCCAATCTGTGGCTGTCCGGGCAGAGCGGCATCGCGCGCTCGGTCGAGGGCGCGCTGGCCGGCGGCATCGTGGCGATCGAGCTCTACAAATGGTCCGCAGGGATCACCATGCGAACCGGAGCGCGGTTTGCGCTGCCGCTGGCGATCGGCATCGCGATTGGCCGGATCGGCTGCTACTGCGCGGGTCTCGACGATTTCACTTACGGCACGCCGACGGCGCTCCCCTGGGCCCATGATTTCGGCGACGGCATTCCGCGCCATCCCGTGCAGCTGTACGAAAGCGCGGCCATGGCCGTATTCGCGATTGTCTATGTGCTGACCGTCGTGAACCGCAACGCCTTTGCGATCACCAATGGTTTCTACCTGGTTCTCGCCTATTATGGAGCGCAGCGCTTCCTGTGGGAATTCCTCAAGCCCTACGGCACGCTGATCGGTCCTTTCACGCTGTTTCACCTGCTGTCGCTGTCCATCCTGCTCTACGCCGGCGTCATGCTGGCCACCGCGCCCGAAGCGAGACCCATGCATGAACGCGCCGTTGCGTAAGTCGCGTCCCTACATCTTCTGGGGCCAGACCCAATCCCTTTGCGAGACCTGCCTGAAGCTGGTGCCGACCAAGATCGAGATTTGTGGCAACGAGGTCTGGTACGAAAAGCGCTGCAGGGAGCATGGCGTTCAGTCGACGCTGGTGTCGACGGACGCTGCCTATTGGCGGCTGTGCAAGGATTTCATCAAGCCGGGCGACCGGCCGCTGCAATTCCAGCAACGCACGGAATTCGGCTGCCCCTATGATTGCGGCCTCTGTCCCGACCACGAGCAGCATTCCTGCCTGGCGCTGATCGAGATCACCGAGCACTGCAACCTCACCTGCCCGGTCTGCTTCGCCGAATCCTCGCCGGCACGAACGAGATTCACTCCGCTCGCGACTGTGGAGAAGATGCTCGACGCGCTGGTCGCGAGCGAAGGCGAGCCGGATCTCGTGCAGATATCCGGCGGCGAGCCGACGCTGCATCCGGATTTCTTCGAGATCCTGGACGCCGTGCGCGACCGCCCGATTCGCCACGTCATGATCAACACCAACGGCCTGCGCATCGCTCGCGAAAAGGACTTCGTGGCGCGGCTCGCCGAGAACAAGCGCGGGCTGGAGGTTTATCTCCAGTTCGATTCGCTGCAGCGCGACGCGCTGATCAATCTGCGCGGCGCGGATTTGCGAAAGATCCGCCAGCAGGCGCTGGAAAATCTCGAGCACTATGGCATCTCGACCACGCTGGTCGCGACCGTCAAGCGCGGCGTCAATGACGCCGAGATCGGCGACATCGTCCGCCACGCGCTGACCTGGAAATGCGTTCGCGGCGTCACGCTGCAGCCGGTGCAGGATGCCGGCCGCAACGAGAATTTCGACAAGACGACCCACCGCATCATGCTATCGGAGATTCGCAGGCGCGTGGTCGAGACCGGCGTGTTCGGCGACGAGGACATGATCCCGCTGCCCTGCAACCCTGAGAGCATCTCGATCGGCTACGGCCTGCGCAACGGCGAGAAGGTATTGCCGCTGACCTCGCTGCTACAACAGGAGCAGCTCGTCGCAGTGATGCCCAACACCATCAGCCCGGAAAAATACCCGATGCTGCGGGAGAAATTCGTCGATCTGTTCTCACTGTCGTCGGGCCCGCTCAACACGTCCGAGCGCGTCTGCGAGCTCTTGTGCTGCCTGCCGAGCTTCGAGGTGCCGCAGGGCCTCACTTACGAGAACGTCTTCCGCGTCACCATCGTGCAATTCCTCGATCGCTTCAATTTCTGCGTCGGCAACGTCAAGCGCAGCTGCATCCATTTCGTGACGGAGCAGGGAGCGATCATTCCGTTCGACACCTACAATCTGTTCTACCGCAACGGCAAGATCGACGGCATCCGCGCCGCGCTGGCTGTACAGGCGACCGGGGGAGTCATGCAGGCATGAGCATCAGCGACCCACCACCACCCCCGGGACCGCCGTCTCCTCCAACGGAAAAGCGCAGCGGCTGCCTGACCGCGCTGATGGCGGTCGCCGGAATCTTCATGCTGCTGCCGGGGCTCTGCGCGCTCCTGTTCGGCGGAATGTCCGTGGTCGAGGGTGGCCAGATCCCCTCCGACATTGCGTCGCTGGTCTTTTTGGGACTAGTCATCGGCATCGGAGGCGTCGTCTTGATCTGGGCGGCCATCAAGGGGCGAAAGGCCCCACGAGCCCGGAACGGGAGCTAAGCCCCGGGGATTCCCGGACAAAATTCAATCAACCAACGGCCAAAGAACACATTGTTTTTTGGCCGTTTTTGCATATATTGCGCCGCAACGCGCAGGGCGCCCGGTCTGACATGGCCGGGCTTCCTTTTTGGGCGCAGAGCGCCCTGTTTCCAGTCTTCCAGCGTTGTTTCGAGAAGAGGTCCCGGTCTGACCGGCGAGATCGCGCTTAACCCATTGTTCGACCGCAAAGAAGCTCACTCATGAACCTTCGTAACGTCGCCATCATCGCCCACGTCGACCACGGCAAGACGACCCTGGTCGACCGTCTCCTCCAGCAGTCCGGCACGTTCCGCGAGAACCAGAAGGTGACCGAGCGCGCCATGGACTCCAACGATCTGGAGCGCGAGCGCGGCATCACCATCCTGGCCAAGGCGGCCTCGGTGCAATGGAAGGACACCCGGGTCAACATCGTCGATACCCCCGGCCACGCCGATTTCGGCGGCGAGGTCGAGCGCATCCTCAACATGGTGGACGGCGCCCTGGTGCTGGTCGACGCCGCCGAAGGCCCGCTGCCGCAGACGAAGTTCGTGGTCTCCAAGGCGCTCAAGGTCGGCCTGAAGCCGATCGTCGTCATCAACAAGGTCGACCGCCCCGACGCGCGCCCGACCGAAGTCATCAACGAGGTATTCGACCTGTTCGCGGCGCTCGACGCCAGCGAGGAGCAGCTCGACTTCCCGATCCTCTACGGGTCGGCCAAGCAGGGCTGGATGGCGGATAGCCCCGAAGGTCCGCAGGACAAGGGCATGGAGCCGCTGTTCGACCTGATCCTGCGCCACGTCGCGCCGCCGAAGGTCGAAGAGGGTCCGTTCCGGATGATCGGCACCATCCTCGAAGCCAACCCCTATCT
Organism: Bradyrhizobium sp. RP6; assembly: GCF_003837805.1. Taxonomy (GTDB): domain Bacteria; phylum Pseudomonadota; class Alphaproteobacteria; order Rhizobiales; family Xanthobacteraceae; genus Bradyrhizobium. Next base: position 21,718 of record NZ_RQIT01000015.1, read on the forward strand.
CGGCCGCATCATCACCGGCCGCATCTCCTCCGGCACGCTCAAGCCGAACCAGCAGGTCAAGGTGCTGAACGCCGACGGCAAGCTGGTCGAGTCCGGGCGCATCACCAAGATCCTGGCGTTCCGCGGCCTCGAGCGCACGCCGCTCGAGGAAGCCGAAGCCGGCGACATCGTCGCCATCGCAGGCCTCACCAAGGGCACCGTCGCCGACACCTTCTGCGATCCGACCGTGGAGGTGCCGCTACCGGCGCAGCCGATCGATCCGCCGACCGTGTCGATGTCGTTCATCGTCAACAACTCTCCGCTCGCCGGCACCGAAGGCGACAAGGTGACGAGCCGCATGATCCGCGACCGTCTGCTCCGCGAGGCCGAGGGCAACGTCGCGCTGCGCGTGGTCGAATCCGCCGACAAGGACGCGATGGAAGTTTCGGGCCGCGGCGAACTCCAGCTCGCGATCCTGATCGAGACCATGCGCCGCGAAGGCTTCGAGCTCTCGGTGTCGCGCCCGCGCGTGGTGTTCCAGAAGGACGAGGCCACCGGCGCCACCATGGAGCCGATTGAGGAGGTCGTGATCGACGTCGACGAAGAGCATTCCGGCGTCGTCGTGCAGAAGATGAGCGAGCGCAAATCCGAGCTGATCGAGATGAAGCCCTCGGGCGGCAACCGCCAGCGCCTGGTGTTCTACGCGCCGACCCGCGGCCTGATCGGTTATCAGGGCGAACTGCTCACCGACACACGCGGCACCGCGATCATGAACCGCCTGTTCCACGGCTACGCCCCCTACAAGGGCGAGATCCAGGGCCGTCGCAACGGCGTCCTGATCTCGAACGACCAGGGCGAGGCGGTGGCTTACGCCATGTTCAAGCTGGAAGATCGCGGCCCGATGATGATCGAGCCGGGCTGGAAGGTCTACAAGGGCATGATTGTCGGCGAGCACACCCGCGACAACGATCTCGAGATCAACGTGCTCAAGGGCAAGCAGCTCACCAACATCCGCACGACCTCGAAGGACGAAGCGGTGCGGCTGACCCCGCCGATCCGCATGACGCTGGAAAAGGCGCTCGCCTATATCGAGGACGACGAGCTCGTCGAGGTCACCCCGAAGTCGATCCGGCTGCGCAAGAAGCACCTCGACCCGAACGAGCGCAAGCGCGCGGAAAAGGCCAAGGAAGCGGTGGCGTAAGAGTTACCCGGCTTCGCCCGGCGCATCCTCGCCGCGACTGACGAAGTCGATCGTCGGTGTCTTGTCGGAGAGATTGATCGCGTCCCGCAGAGCCGCAAGATGCGGTGCCTTCCAGGTATCGGGTTTCCGGTCGACATTCCAATAGGCGGTGTGGGTGAAGAAGTCTGCACCGCCGGCCAATCTCGTCGAGACCGGGAGGTCGACGATGTGCCGGCCGAAGGTCGGGGCTAACGGTCCGCCGATCGCGTCGCCCCAGAAGATCTGCTCGATCGGAAAGTAGATATTGGTCCAGCGCGTCAACCCGAACAGCGCACCATGGTGGATCTGCCGGATCTTCTTCCTCGGATTGTCGAAGGCCAACAAGCCATCCTGCTGGAGCCGCTTCGGCGGACAGGTCGGAAACTCGCGCTCCTCGACACGACGCCTGAAATCCGCGCGCAATCTCTCGTGTCCATTCTTCTCGGCGGCATCGGGGTCCTTTGCCTCTTCGCACATCAGGAAATAAGCGTGGGATAGTGCGCTTCCGAGCGTGACGAAGTCGGTCACCAGCCAGCTCTTGAAATCCCGCTGTTCGACAGGCCGCCTGACGGTCACGTCAGCGATGTTTGCGATGAACTGCCGTGCCTTGCGGCGAAGCTCCACTTTCTCCTCATGGGTGGCCACTTTCTCGGGCTGCCACGGCGCACCGTCGACGTCCAAAAACTCCTGGCCGAGCAACGTGACCGGCGGCAACTCGTCGCAAATCCTGCTGAAATAGGCTCGCAGCATATCGTAGGCGACGACAGTGCCTAGGCTGTGGGCGACGACGACAATACGGTCGTATCGGCCGCTTTCATGCAGGCGCGCCAGCGTGTCCACGGCCTCCTTCCGGATGGCCCGACGAACGGCGACATTGGCCGGTGAGCCGCGGAAATAACGCGCGGCATCGCCGAGATAGGGCTGGAGGAACGCACCGTTGGCGGCGAGATAGATGCCGATCACACCAAATGCGATCGGGGCGCTCCAAGGCGAATTCAATCCCCAGGGCCAAGCCTTGAGCACCGTTTCGGCCAGCGATCTGTCGTACCAGTGCTGATCGGCCCAGATGAAGGCAAGGGACACGAGCAGCGAGACCGCGAGTGTGCGCCAGAACGCGCGCAATCCCTGCTGTCCCATCACAAGGTACGTCGCCAGCAACGCATCCAAGGTCGGAAGACCAATCAGCGTCAAGATCTCGGCGCCGTCGAGGAATCCGTTTCCGCCGGGGAAAGTACCCTCAAGCCACAGATAGCCGAGGCCGGCGGCGAAACCCGCAACGCAGAAGGCAGCCAGCCACAAGACGAGACGAAGTGCCTGCCATTTGAGTGCGACGTAAAGGCCGAACACAAGGCTGCATAAAATTAGAAGCAAGGGCGCAATCAGGATATTTTGCGCGCTGGTTTCCGAGAACAGCAACACGCCTCTGATTGCCAGCACGGCAAACGAGAGGTTCATCAGGCACAGAAAGATGGACGCGGCCCACCAGAGCCCGTTGAGTCCGGTTCTCATGACCGGCCCCTTGCGGCACAACTCGTAGAGCCAGAGCAGCACGGCGACCGCCTTGGTCTCGCTCATGAGATGAGCCCAGTAGAGCTCGTGAAAATCGACAACGCGCTTGTCCGCCGATCCCGGCACCTCGCTGGTCGTCATCACCGTCAGATCGATGTCGACACCGCTCTTCTCCGGATGCGTCCAGAGTTTGTTGCCTTTGTCGTCGGGATTGCCTTTGTTGCGCCAAACGCCGCGGATGACTCCGCGTACAGTTTCCAGCGCGCGCTGGCTGCCGATACCGTGAACCACCAGAATTGCGGTTCGCTTGTGCTCTACACCCGGGTCGATGCTCAGCATGGGGAAATTCCTCGAAGAATGGATCAAAGAGAATGCGAAATTGAATACAACCTTGGCACGAAAAACAAGTCGGTTCGGATCCGATGCCACATCGGTCTTCTTCACGAATGTCGCGCAACCGGAGACAAGGTGGCATCCGGAATCCGCGTGCGCTGCGGAAGGTTTGCGCCGGCCCGGCTTCAGCACTCTTCGCGAACGTGCTAGAGCCCGCCCATGACCTCCCTCCCCTTCTCCGTCGACGTCGCGATCATCGGCGCCGGTGCCGCCGGCCTCGGCGCGGCACACGCGCTGGCGGGCCGTGGCCTCGCCGTCATCGTGCTGGAGGCGCGTGACAGGCTCGGCGGCCGGGCCTGGACCGTGCAGGCCTCGCCCGAGGTGACGTTCGACGTCGGCTGCGGCTGGCTTCACTCCGCGGACAAGAACTCCTTCGTGCCGATCGCCCGACAGCTCGATTTCGAGGTCAACAAGGACCTGCCGCCCTGGCGCGAGCGCGCCTTCGGAAACGCCTTCCCCCAGACCGAGCGCGACGATTTCATGCGCGCGATGGACGCGTTCTACGAGCGCCTGTGGGAAGCCGCGCAGAAGGGCCAGGACGAACCCGCGAGGCTGAGCCTCGAGGCCGGCAATCGCTGGAATCCGATGATCGACGCGATCTCGACCTACATCAACGGCTGCGAACTCAAGGACATGTCCACGCTGGACTGGGACGCCTATGAGGACACTGGCCTCAACTGGCGCGTCCGCCGTGGCTATGGCGCGCTGGTTGCAGCGTATGGTGCACCCTGCCCGGTGGCGCTGAACTGCAACGCCGCGCTGATCGACCATTCGGGCAAGCGTATCCGCATCGAGACATCGCAGGGCACGCTGACCGCGGACAAGGTGATCGTCACCGTACCGACCAATCTGATCGCCGAGGAAGCGGTCCGCTTCTCGCCGCAGCTCCCGGCCAAGATCGATGCCGCGGCCGGCCTGCCGCTCGGCGTCAACGACAAGGTGACGCTGGCGCTCGACGACGCCGAGGCCTTTCCGAAGGAGGGCAATCTGCGCGGCGCCACCATGCGCACCGAGATGGGCACTTACCACATCCGCCCGTTCGGCCAGCCCTGCATCGAAGGCTTCTTCGGCGGCAGCTTTGCCCGCGCGCTGGAAGACGCCGGCGGCGGTGCCATCGCCGCGCACAGCACCGACGAGATCGCTGGCTTCCTCGGCAACGACATCCGCCGCAAGCTGAAGCCGCTGTACGAGTCGCGCTGGGCGCATGACCCGCTTGCGCGAGGGTCTTACTCGCACGCGCGGCCTGGGCATGCGGGGGATCGCGCCGTGCTGGCTGCGCCGGTGGATGGGCGGCTGTTCTTCGCGGGCGAAGCGACATCGCCGACCTTCTTCACGACGGCACATGGCGCAAGGGACAGTGGCGAGCGGGCGGCGAAGGAAGTGCTGGCGGCTCTGGTTAAGCCGTAGTCACGAACTCCGTCATTGCGAGCGCAGCGAATCAATCCGGACTGCCGCCGCGGAGAGATCCTGCATTGCTTCGCTGCGCTTGCAATGACGGGCTACTCGATCACTCTCGCCCGCAAATCCGCATCAGGCACGAAACAGGCGTCATACTTTCCGAAGATGCGATAGCGATTGCGCGCGACGAGGCTGTAGACGGCGTCCCGCAGCGGCTTCGGCATCGCGAATAGTGCGCGCACCCAACCCCATCCCGGCAAAAGCGACAGCACGGTCAGCGCGGCATCCGACTTCATGAAGACCTCGCCACCATGGATCACCGCGTTGGTGTCGGGATCAGCCGGATCGATGCCGAATGTGCGCGCCAGCCGCGCCCCATATTCCGACTGGATGGCCGTGAAGCGAAACCTCTTTCCGATGTCGCGCTTCGCAACGAACCGGACCCAGCGCGAGCAGAAGATGCAGACGCCGTCGAACAGGATCACGTCGTCGTCGGGCCATATTTCCATCAGCGATTGTCCCGAGGCTTCTTGATGGCCGCTGGCCTATTCTCGTTCAGTGCCCGCGCGAGTTCGCTGCCTGCGGCTTTGACGCCGGCTTCGCTTTCGATCATCCAGTGGCCCTCGCTGCCGACGGCGGGCAGCGAGCGAAACTCGGCCTTGCCGCCACTGCCGCGAAACGCATCAGCGAGTTTCTGCGAAAATGCCGGCGCGAAATAGCTGTCATTGACGGCAACGAGCCATGTGACGGGAATGCGCGCCGCCTTGCCGAACTCCGCCGCCGCGGCAAGCAGCGTATGCGGCGCGCAGACCTGGTTCGGCTCATCGTTGGCATGGCCGCCGCGCCCCGGCGCAAACACTGTGATCGCAGAGATTGCCTTCGGATCGGCATTGGAGAGCGCCAGCGCCCCCCATCCGCCGGCCGAATGGCCGATCACGATCGCGGCATCCTTGCGAACGAAATCCTGTTCTCGCAAATAGCCCAGCGCGAGGGAGATTGCATCGGCCGTGGCGCGGCCCGAGCGTGCATAGTCGGCCTCGTCACAGCCGCCCTGGTCCTCGACATAGCGGCCGCCGGTCGCACCATGGCCGAGCCGTTCCGGCACCAGCACGGCAAATCCACGCGCGACGAGATAGGCGGCGAGCGGGCGGTATTCCGGCGGCGGCATTTGCGCACGACGCAGAGCGTTCTGCGTCGAGGCGTGCGCGATCACCGCGAGCCGGAATGGACCTGGGCCAGGGGGACGAAACAGGAGCGCACGCGCGGCAAGGTCGCCATCCGACGACGGCACCCGCCACGCTTGTCGGCGAAGCGGTTCGCCCTCCTCTTCGGATGGGCCAAACGCGCCTTGTGCGCACAGCGGCGGCGCAGTCAGCAAGACCAGCAGAGGCAGAAGCGCGATGGTGTTGACGAGCCGCATGAGTTGCCGAGGGACGAACGCGAACTGCGACAGCCAGACTAGTAGGAACGAATCATTGTCGGCGGACTTTCTGCGTTGCCATTGCCGTTTCCCGTTCCCGCAGCCTAGTTTTTGCACCGACACATGGCCGGAGGATACCGTTTAGAACGGCGGCTTGTCCTCTTTCGGTACAACATGGCCATAATACTGATGCAGAAAGTCCACAGGTTAACCGATAATTAACGATAGCTCTTGCCGCCGGCGCGGCGACTTGGTTTGATCGTGTCCATGAGCACAACCCTGATCGAGGTCCGGCCGGCCAAAGCTGCAGATGCAACTGCGGTGGCGTCCACTCATGACGAAGCCTGGCGCTCGGCCTATCAGGGCATCATTCCCGGCGCCGAGCTGGAAAAGTTGATCAACCGTCGCGGTCCGCAATGGTGGGACAGCGCGATCCGCAAGGGCAGCCGCGTCAGCGTGCTCGTGTTCGGTGACAAGATCGCGGGCTATGCCAATTACGGCCGCAACCGCGCCCGCAGCCTGCATTTCGACGGCGAGATCTACGAGCTTTACCTGCGCCCGGAATTCCAGGGGCTCGGCTTCGGCCGCCGCCTGTTCGCGGCCGCCCGCCGCGACCTGATGCAGAGCGGGCTGAAGAGCATGGTGGTGTGGGCGCTCTCGGACAACGACCCGGCGACCGAGTTCTACCGGGCCCTGGGCGGCCGCATGGTGGCGCGCTCGTCGGAGCGGTTCGGGCCGAAGGCGCTCGACAAGGTTGCCTTCGCCTGGACCAATTGAGCTGCTGAAACCTGATTCGGCAGCGTTTTCCGTCGGTCGATGCCGTTGCCTTTTGGGCCGGTGATCGCAGGATTCATTATTTCACAAAAACGCGATGGATCAGCGGGCCAAGCCCGCGTATGACAGCGCCAAAATCGCTGCCGGGCGCGATTTCACCTCGGCAACAACGGAGCCTTGAATGCGTATCGATGCGGTCTCGATCGGGAAAAACGTACCACACGACGTCAATGTCATCATCGAGGTCCCCGTGGGCGGCGAACCGATCAAGTACGAGATGGACAAGGAGGCCGGCACACTGGTGGTCGACCGCTTCCTCTACACGCCGATGCGTTACCCCGGTAACTACGGCTTCATCCCGCACACGCTGTCGGATGACGGCGATCCCTGCGACGTGCTGATCATCAACACCCGCGCCATCATTCCCGGCGCCGTCATGAGCGTGCGTCCGGTCGGCGTGCTGTTCATGGAGGACGAAGCCGGCGGCGACGAGAAGATTCTGGCGGTGCCGTCGTCCAAGCTCACGCAGCGCTATGACAAGGTGAAGAGCTATTCCGACTTGCCGGACATTACGCTGCAGCAGATCCAGCACTTCTTCGAGCACTACAAGGATCTCGAGAAGGGCAAATGGGTGAAGATCCTGCGCTGGGGCGGCGCAGAGGAGGCGCACAAGCTGATCCTCGAAGGCATCGAGCGCGAGAAGAAAAAGAAGGGCTAGGTTTCCGTGCCCCGGACGCAGCGCAGCGTGAAACGATGCGCTGCTGAGCCGGGGCCCAGTACAGTGGCGCCATGGGTCCCGGCTCAGCGTCGCGTCCGGGACACGAGAGTTTACCTACACCGCCGGTTTCGGCAGCCCTGCGATCGCACAGGCTGCCCGCAGCGTGTTCACCAGCAGGCACGCCACCGTCATCTGACCGACGCCGCCCGGCACCGGGGTGATCGCGCCGGCAACGGCAAGCGCTTCCTGATAGGCGACGTCACCGACGAGACGGGTCTTGCCGTCTTCCTTCGGGATGCGATTGATGCCGACGTCGATCACGGTCGCGCCCGGCTTCAGCCAGTCGCCACGCACCATCTCGGGCCGACCGACCGCGGCATAGACGAGGTCGGCGCGCCTTACGAGACCTGGCAGATCGCGCGAGCGCGAATGAGCGATCGTGACCGTGGCGTTCTCGTTCAACAGCAGTTGCACCAGCGGGCGGCCGACCAGGTTGGAGCGGCCGATGACGATGGCGTTCATGCCCTCGAGCGAAGCGTGCACGCTTCTAGTCAGGATGATGCAGCCGAGCGGCGTGCAGGGCGACAGCGCCTCGAAGCCGCCGGCGAGCCGGCCGGCATTGTTCGGATGCAAGCCATCGACGTCCTTGGCGGGGTCGATGGCGTTGATGACGGCTTCGGTGTTCAGCCCCTTCGGCAGCGGCAATTGCACCAGAATGCCGTGCACGGCCGGATCGCGGTTGAGCTTTGCGACCAGCGCCAGCAGATCTTGCTGCGAGACGTCGGCCGGCAGCTTGTGCTCGAACGAGGCCATGCCGGCGGCCTGGGTCTGTGTGTGTTTTGAGCGGACATAGACCTCACTGGCGGGGTCGTTGCCGACCAGGACCACAGCAAGGCCGGGGATCAGATTGTGCTCGCGCCTGACACGGGCGACTTCCTCAGCGACCCGGGCGCGCAACTCCGCGGCAATGATTTTTCCATCGATGATCTTGGCCGTCATGTCAGTCCCTCAGTCGTTCGATTTGGCCGACACAAGCTGGCGCAGGGCTTCGCCGAGCCGCGCCGGATCGCCGTCGACCGCGATCTGCTTCAGCCGCGAGGTGGCTCCGGATAGCAGCTTTACACTGCTCTTGGGAATGCCGAGCGATTTCGCCAGGAGCACCAGAACGGCCTTGTTGGCCTCGCCGCCATCGGCAATGGCGCGTACCCGCACCTTGAGCACGCTGCGGCCATCCGAGAGTTGCTCGATGCCGTCGATGTCGTCGCGCCCGCCGCGCGGCGTCACCCGCAACGCGAGGCTGATTCCTGAGGCCGAGTAACGCCAGGGTTCCCTAGAAGCTTCTTTCGCAACCAAGGCGCTCCAGCCTGCTCAGATCACGTTGGGGTAGATGTAGTACAGGATCACCCGCTCGATGAACATGATGATCAGAATCAGGATGATCGGCGAGATGTCGAGGCCGCCGAGACTGGGCAGGAAATTGCGAATCGGCGCCAGCAGCGGCTCGGTGATCCGGTACAGGAACTCCGCCACCGCCGACACGAACTGATTGCGGGTGTTCACCACGTTGAACGCGATGAGCCAGGACAGGATCGCGGAGGCGATCAGCAGCCAGACGTAGAGGTCGAGCACGATGATGACGATGTCGAGAACGGCACGCATGGCTTATGAGGCCTCTGGCTTTTGGAAACTCTGGCTCGGTCGGGATTGACGCCCCGTTTGCTAGATATCGGTTCCGTCAGACCCAAACAAGGGAAGTTCGGGCACCGGAATGGCTAAAACCGGGTTACGCCCGTCCTTGACTTGACCTTGGCGGGGACTTAAATGGCGCCCGGTTGTCGGCCGCATTCACCAGAGCGGCCAGCAAAGGGGCCATAGCTCAGCTGGGAGAGCGCGTCGTTCGCAATGACGAGGTCGGCGGTTCGATCCCGCCTGGCTCCACCACGCTTCGCCCTTCGGGCTACGCGTGGCGCAGCCACGCCGGAGCCTAAAGGGCGAAGCGTGGTGTCCGGCGAGCCCAAAGGGCGAAGACGGACTGTCTCCTCCCCTACCTGCCCGTAAACCTCGGCGGCCGCTTCTCCATGAAGCTCGCCACGCCCTCCCGGAAATCACTCCCGTTCAGCGCCACCATCATCTCCCGGTTGGCTTCGATCGTCGCCTCGGCAAGCGTCTGGAACGGCACCTCATAGAGCTGACGCTTGATCACAGCCATCGCGCTCGGCGAGACGAAATCGGCGAGATCGCGCGCATAGGCAAGAGTCTCCTCGCGCAGCTTGTCGGGCGGAGAGAGCCGGTTGACCAGCCCGATCCGCAGCGCCTCCGCGCTCGACACGCGCCGCGCCGAGAGCAACAGATCCAGCGCATTGGCGTGGCCGACGATTCGCGGCAGCATCCAGCTGATGCCATGCTCGGCGATCAGACCGCGCCGCGCGAACGCCGTCGTGAACACGGTGTTGTCGGCAGCAAAGCGCAGGTCGCAATACAGTGCGTGCACCAGCCCGATGCCGGCCGTGGCGCCGTTGAGCATGGCGATCACAGGCTTCCTGATCGAAGGGTAATAACCGTAGCGCGTTTGCCAATCCGGCCGACGATTCATGTCGAACGGCGGCAGGTTCGAGGCACGCCTGACGTCATCGGGGTCGAGCCCCTTCAGTGCATCCATGTCGGCGCCGGCACAGAAGGCGCGGCCGGCGCCGGTGAGCACGATGACGCGGACATCGTCATCGGCACTTGACGCTTCCATCGCGTGACGCACGTCGCGTTCCATGATCGGCGTCCACGCATTCATGCGGTCGGGGCGGTTGAGCGTGATGGTCGCGATCTTGTCGCTCACTTCATAGAGAATGTGTTCGTAGGCCACGGCGCTCTCCCTTGCTTGCCGGCACGCATTGGTGCGCGCTCGTTTGCAGAGAGCCTAGCATATCGAGGGCAGAGGCAAGGACTTGCGTGAAGGCGCGATCACTCGGCGGCTTGCGCCAGCACCGGCCGGCGCGCCAGCCAGCCATTGATGAAGTGATCGAGCCAGGCGCGTTCGGCGACGTCGTAGACGGCACGATCCGCGAAGTGATGGTGCCGCTGCCGCGCACCGGGCGCGCTGAAACCGTCATAGCCGCGCGTGGTCCAGCGATGCATCATCGCGTAGGTCACGTCGGGGTGAAACTGCACGCCGAAGGCATTGCCGGCGCGGAACGCCTGCACCGGAAAATCATCGCCCTCGGCGAGCAGCTCGGTGCCGACAGGCAGCTCAAATCCCTCACGATGCCAGTGATAGACCTGCGCCGGCCAGTGCGGGCAGAGCGCATGGCCTGCGGCGGTCGGCCTGATCGGGTAGTACCCGATCTGGGTCAGCGCCTCCGCATGCGGCGCGACGCGGGCCCCCAGCTGCATCGCCAGCATCTGCGCACCCAAGCAGATGCCGAGGAACGGCCGCTGCTCGCGGAGCGGAATTTCGATCCAATCGATCTCGCGGCGTATGTAGTCATCGCGATCGTTGGCGCTCATCGGGCCGCCGAAGATCACGGCGCCGGCATGCTGGTCGAGCGTCTCGGGGAGGGGATCGCCGAAGCGGGGACGGCGGATGTCGAGGCGGTGGCCGAGCGCGCGCAGCGCATTGCCGACGCGGCCCGGTGTCGAGCATTCCTGATGCAGGACGATCAGAACCGGCAGCCGGGTTTGGGAGGCGGCGGCGCTTGGCGCCCTCCGTGGGAAGGGCACCACCTCTGCGCCACCAAACCTGTCCGTCCGCAACGACATGGCCTCTGCGAGTGCTATCGGTTCAGACCGCCAGCATAACTAAGCGATGGTTAACATCGTGTGAGTTTGCGCACACACGCCCCGTTCCCGAAGCAAGCTCCGGGCCACTACGGATGCGCCGGGGCGTTCTTCAGCGCCTCTGCCTTTGGAACCGGCTGGTGGCAGCAAGAATGAACCCGCGCGGGAAGAAACGCAGCGCGAACGGCACAATCTTGATGCCGAGACCCGGCAGGACTGCCCGTTTGTTGGCCATCAGGCCGCGATACGCCTCCCGCGCAACTTCGGCGGCAGAGACGTTGAGAACGGCCGTATCATGTTGCGATCCAACGCCGGCGCGGGCCTGGAATTCGGTCGGCACCGGCCCCGGGCAAAGCACGGTGACGCGGACGCCGCGCGGTGCAAGCTCCGCCCGCAACGCTTCGGTCAAGGAGATCACATAGGCCTTGGAAGCGTAGTAGACAGCCATGCCGGGGCCGGGCAGGAAACCGGCGACCGACCCTACATTGAGAAGACCGCCCTTGTTCCTGATGAGCTGATCGGCAAAGCGCAGCGACAGATCCGTCAGGGCACGGACGTTGACATCGATGATGCCGAGCTGCTCGACGCGATCACGCTCGATCGCGTCGCCAAACACGCCGAAGCCGGCATTGTTGACGAGATTGTCGAGCTCGACGCCTGCGGCGACAAGTGCCGCCGCGATCGTCTCGCCGGCATCCGCCTTCTCGAGATCGCAGGCGATCACGATCGGCTTCTTGCCGCCCTTGGCAGCGACCTCGCTCGCGAGCGCTTCGAGCCGATCCGCCCGTCTCGCGGTCAACGCGAGGCGGTGTCCATTGGCGGCAAACACACGCGCCAGCTCCATCCCGATGCCCGCCGAAGCACCAGTAATCAACGTCACCCGCTCAGCCACGATGGAAGTCTCTTGAATCCAAGCTTTTTCGCCCCGCAATGGCGGAACGAGAGCATAGGCCGTGCGCAACAGGCAAGCGGCACCGGCAGCATGGCCGCTTGATCGGAACGACGGACAGTGGTGAAAAACCGTTGATTTGCAGGCGTATTCGGCGCCGGCGACGAAGATATTAAACTTTCGTCATGTGTCCGTGCAGGCCGCGATTCGCCGAGGCCGACGCCGTCAGCCGCCGACGGCGCTATCCTTGACCTGACCACCGGCACGCTCCGCGACCGCGTGCTTCAGCTCGATCCGGTCGCGCTGGGAAATCCCGAGCAGGTCGGACGCACGCCAGACGACATTGTCCTCGAACTCGCTGACCTGGCCGTCGGCATAGACCAGCTCCCACATCATCCGGACGATGCGCTTGCGGCCCTCTTCGTCGAGTGAGCGCATGATGACGCTGGTGAAGTGATAAAGGTCCACCGCCTCGCCCTCGACCTGGGTGGCGTCCGCGATCAGACGATCCGCAGTGCCGCGATCGAGCCCGAAATGGCTTTCGATCAGGCTGTGCAGCTTGCGCCGCTCGGCCGCGCTCGGCTCGCCGTCCAGCGAGACCACATGGACCAGCAGTGCAGTGGCCGCCAGCCGATAATCGCTGTCGCCGAATGCGCGGTCCGAGGCTTGAGGACCGACAATGTCGGCGATGAATTGACGTAAGCCGTCGAGCATAAGGTCCTACCGAGATCGATGACGGCCGCGAGGAGCGCGGCCGTGACCAGCATTATATGAGCGGGAATCTCAACCGGCGCAACGGCGTCAGTTCCGCACGCTGCATTACGTTTCGGCAATCTGTTCACCGCCATTCCGGGGCGATGCGCCGGGATCGAACCCGGAATGACGAATGATGCCTCACGGGATCTCGTAGACCACCATCTTGTCGGCGATGCCACGGAGCGCGGCCTGTTTCTGGATCGGCTTGATCTCGCGCCGCTGGAGGAGTTCGGCCACCGCCGGCGCGTCCGCCACCGGCCCGGTGATGTGGATCTCCTGCGCGGTCGACAGGCTTTGCACGCGGGCGGCGATGTTGACGGTCTGGCCGAAATAATCCTGCCGCTCGTTGAGCATGACCGCGAGGCAGGGACCTTCATGGATACCGATCTTGAGAATGAGGTCGTTGGCGCCGCGCTGCTTGTTCAATTCCTCCATCGCCGCGCGCATGTGCAGTCCCGCGACGATGGCGTGCTCGGGCCTGACGAAGGTCGCCATCACGGCATCGCCGATCGTCTTCACGACCGCACCCTTCTCGGCGGCGATGATCTCCAGCAGGGCACGAAAGTGCGCCCGCACGAGATCGAAGGCATTGAGATCGCCGACCCGCTCATACAGCGCGGTCGAGCCCTTCAGGTCGGTGAACAGGAACGTCAGGGACGTGATCTTCAGCCGCTGGTCGACATTGAGGTTGTCGGCCTTGAAAACGTCACGGAACGTCTGGTTGGACAGCATGCGCTTGGCGGTCAGGATCGGCTTGCGCTTGCCGATCATCTCATGCAGCGCGTCGGCGGCAATCCAGACCGAAGGCAACACGCGATTGCCCGATTGGTTCTCGAGCGTGAGACGCAACGGTCCAGGGCGCATCACGGTCGTCCCCGTCGGCGCCTCCAGCTTGTTGAACATGATCGAAAGCTGCTGACGCTCGCTGGTCGGCTCGCCCTGAACGTCCAGGAAATGGGCGGAATGGGTGACCGGCTCGAACACGATGATGAACTGGCTGGGCAGATTGAGCGAGAGGATCGCCTTCTCGCCAGCGGGCAATTCGAGCGCTTCGAGCGTCACTTCGTTGATCAGGCGGGAAAAGGATTCGTCGTTGATGTCGACGCCCGAGCTCCAGAACATCTGCCGCACATACTCCCAGATCGGCAACGTCTCGGGATCATGGGCACCGATGCGGCGGACCCGGGGGCTGACGGTGAAGGCCACCTCGACCATCTCGTCGACGGAGGCCTCGTATCCGGCGGCGCAGAGCGCACAATTGTAGTCGTCGTGCTTCAACGACTTCAACGTGGCATGCGCGCCCAACACGCCTCCGCAGCCGGGACACAGCACGTTCCAGCTCATGTCGAACAGGCCGAGCCGCGAGGCGTGCAGGAATCCGGAAATGACCTTCTCCTGGTCGAGCCCGGTACGGTTGGCAAAATCCAGCGCATTGATCCGGTTGAGGTCACGGTCGTGACCGTTGGCGATCAGTTGCGCCAGGGCCTCCACGACATCGGGATCGGCGGTCTGTTTCAGAACGGAAAACTGGGCCTGGACGTCGCTCATGGCGGTCTCTATCTAGGGTGGATCACGCCATCGGCCAGACGAGCGCCTGTCACCGACGCGTGATGCGGAACATGGGTGAATGGTCCGGCTGGGTCGTGACGACACCGAGCGGGATCACGGGATTGGCCAGGTCGGCAAGCTCGACACGGAATGCGCCGATCAGCCGGGCCAGGGCCAGCACGGATTCGGCCTGGGCAAACGGCGCACCGATGCAGACGCGCGGACCTGCGCCGAACGGCAGGTAAGCAAACCGGTCCGGCGCCTCTTTCGACATGAACCGTTTTGGAATGAACGCGTTCGGCTGATCCCACAGCTTCTCGTGCCGGTGCAGCAGCCAGGGCGCGATCATGATGATGTCGCCCTTCCCGATCTCGACGCCCGCCGCGTTGTCCTTGTCGCGCGCAGCACGCGCGACCAGGAACGCCGGCGGATAGAGCCGCATGGTCTCATCGATCACGGCGCGGGTGAATTTCTGGCGATCGATATCGGCCATGCTGTCGAGATGCTCGCCGCTTGTCTCGGACGCCACCTCCTCCTGCGCATCGGGATCGAGCGCCAGCAGATAGAGCGCCCAGAACAGCGCGGTTGCCGTGGTCTCGTGGCCCGCGAGGATCATGGTTGCGACCTCGTCGACGAGCTGCTCGTCGGAAAAGCCCTTGCCGGTCTCGGGATCGCGCGCCTCGTCCATGAGATCGAACAAGTCGCGCGGCGGCGCACCTTCCTTCTTGCCCATCGCGCGCCGCTCGGCGATCAGCATCGCGACGAACGCGGTCCAGCGCTTGCGGAAACGGGCGCGGGCGAAATCCATCGGGCTCGGCCATGACACAGGCAGCAGCATGTCGAGGAAGTAAGGCCGTCCCAGCCGCGCGGCATATTCCATGATGAAGTTGCGCAAGGTCGCGCCGTGGCGATCCATGCCGAACGAGAACATCGTGCGCCCGGCGATCTCGAGCGTCATGCGCTGCATGATCTCGCGCAGGTCGATCCCTTCACCGGTGCGGCTATCCAGCTTGGCGATGGTCTCGTCGAGCACCGCCGTCATGTGCGGGACCAGATTGGCCGTGGCGCGCGGCGTGAAGGCCGGCGCCAGGGTGCGGCGCTGAAATGTCCAGGAATGACCTTCCGCGATCAGGAGACCATCGCCGAGCACGGGGCGCAGCATGCGGATGCCGGCCGGCGTGCGCGTATAGTTCTCGTAATTGCTGAGCAGGACGTGCCGGATCGCGTCCGGCTGGTTCAGGATGAAACTGTTGCGGAAAAAGAAACGGCCCGGGATGACCTCTTCCTCATAGGCGCGCTGCCCCCAGGTCGCGATCATATTTTGCCTGACAACCGCGAGACGGCCGAAGAATGACATGTCGTCGGGCGCACGCGGAGGAGCCGGAGGGATGATGGGCCGACGCACACTGGCGATATTCATGGCTCCCTCCCGAGAGATGTGGCGCAGGCAAATAGCTAATAAGTCAGCTCGGCGATCGCAATCCTGTTCTCGGCGGCAGGCCAGGCGCGTGCCACGATCCGTTCTTCGCCAAATTGGGCCACGATGTTACGCCCGACCTCGCCGGGGGGAAGCCGCAGGGTTGCTGTCGCATCCGTGGGCACGCCCGGCTTGACGTCGGCCGGCTCCTTGCCGTCGAACAGCACCACGTCCCGCGGCAGGCCGAAATAGCCCCGCGGCCGCGACATGATCACGACGGCGCCGGCGTCCTTGTCGGCCGGTCCGAGCGGGCGCGCAGGCCGCAGATGCACCAGGTCGGACGAGCGTGGGAAGGGCGAGCGATAGATGTGCGTCGTCGGCGCATCCGGCGAGGTCAGGACGAATTCGAGCGACCAGGCGGGATCGACCTGCGCCGGCCCCCAGCGGCCGTCGGCAGCGGTCTTTGCGCTGTGCAGCGCACCACCCTTGCGCTCCCCGGTATCAGGATCGACGCGGAAGACATCGACGGTTGCGCCCGCGACCGGACGGTTGGTCGGCACGCCGCCAGGCGTGGCCGTAACCAGGCCGCTCAGTTTCACGTTGGTCTCCGGCACGATCGCGATGCGCATGGGCTCGCGCCCGGCGATGAACTTGTAGATCTCGCGGAACGCGCGCGGGTGAAACGCCACCTCGCGATGGTCGAGCGCGCCGAGCACGAGATTGGTGGCGCCCTTCAGCTCAGGCCCCTCGGCGGTGACATTGGTCGGCGTGCCGGGCTTGCCGATGAAGCGGCCGTCGGCTTGCGCATATTTGTCCATGCCGTCGCTGCGCAGGGTGAGGAAGGCCACACCGGGCGTCACCTCGCTCTCACCCTCGTTCAAGCCGCGCAGGAATGTGCCGCGGCCGTTGAATTCGTTGTTCGGCTGGTCGTCGGTCGCGAACACGCCGTGATTGGGCGTGCCACACAGCACGGCGTGGCTGACATCGCCCGCACCGCCGTTCCTGATGACCTTGCGGATCGCATAGCCGCCGCGCGAGTTGCCGACCAGGGCCACGCGCGCCGCCCCGGTCCGGCGCTTCAATTCAGTGATGGCGGCGGCGAGCTCGCGGCGCTGGTCCTCGGTCGAGGAGCGGTTCGCCTGTTCCACCTTGTCGTCGCTGCGCGCCAGGGGATCGGTGAAATTGATCGCCATCATGCGCTCGCGGGCGATGCCGTTGGATTCCATCCGCCACAGGGTCGTCATCCAGAGCGCATCGTAGTCGCCGTTGCCATGAATGAACAGGACCGGCGGCACCTCGGTGCTCGGCGTTGCGGCAGGCGCGGTCTGGGCGATCGCCCCGGCCCGCATGCTCGCAACCGCGAAAGGCAAGCTGCCAACGCCCTGCAGGATCGTCCGTCGCGACAGCTTCATCTGTTACTCCCCGGCAGGACCTGCCTCTTTGCACCGCTTATAACGGCGTAACCACTGGACAGCGAAGGACTTTCGCGGGCATCACTGAATTTGCCGGAATCGCCAGGACCACTTCTACCGGCCCATATGGAAGGGGATATGACCGAGCAGCCTAACCGCCAGAGAATGGCCGCCGACGGCATCACCGCGCCCCTGCGGTACACATTGTTCCGGCGCATCTGGCTCGCCAGCCTGCTCTCCAATCTCGGCCTCCTGATCCAGGGCGTCGGCGCAGCCTGGGCGATGACGCAGATGGCGGCGTCGGCCGACCAGGTGGCGCTGGTGCAGACCGCCTTGATGCTGCCGATCATGCTGATCTCGATGCCGGCCGGCGCCATCGCCGACATGTATGACCGCCGCATCGTCACCCTGGTCTCACTCTCGATCGCGCTGATCGGCGCGACGGCGCTCACCGTTCTGGCCGGCCTCAACCTGATCACCCCCGAATTGCTGCTCGTCTTCTGCTTCGTCGTCGGCAGCGGCAACGCGCTGTTCGGTCCGGCCTGGCAATCCTCGGTCAGCGAACAAGTGCCGCCCGATGCTCTACCTTCCGCCGTCGCGCTGAACGGCATCAGCTACAACATCGCCCGCAGCTTCGGCCCTGCGGTCGGCGGCGTCATCGTCGCTGCGCTCGGCGCCGTCGCCGCGTTCGCCTGCAATGCGATCCTCTATCTGCCGCTGCTGGTGGTGCTGCTGCTCTGGCGCCGCAGCACCGAGCCCTCGCGCCTGCCGCGAGAAAAGCTCAACCGCGCCATGGTCTCGGGCGTTCGCTACATCACCAATTCGCCGCCGATCAAGATCGTGCTGTTGCGCACGCTGGTGATGGGTCTGATCGGGGGCGCCGTGATGGCGCTGATGCCGCTGGTCGCACGCGACCTCCTGCATGGCGGCGCGCAGACTTACGGCATCATGCTGGGCGCCTTCGGCATGGGCGCGGTGATCGGCGCGCTCAATATCCACGAATTGCGCAAGCGCATGAGCGGCGAGGCCGCGATCCGCGCCTGCACCATCTCGATGGCCTTCGCGATGGCGGCCCTCGCGGTGAGCACCGAGCCGGTGTTGACGGCGGCCGCGCTGGTGCTGGCCGGCGCGGTCTGGATGGCTGCGATCGCGCTGTTCAACATCGGCGTGCAGCTGTCGGCGCCGCGCTGGGTCGCGGGCCGCTCGCTCGCGGCGTTCCAGGCCTCGATCTCCGGCGGGATCGCGATCGGCGCCTGGGGCTGGGGCCATCTCACCGACTATGCGGGCGTCGAGGTCGCGCTGCTGACGGCGGCCAGCCTGATGCTGATCTCGCCGCTGCTCGGCATCTGGCTCGCGATGCCGCGCGTCGGCGCCCGTAACGAGGACGCCGATGTGCTGGCCGATCCCGAGGTGAAGCTGTCACTCACCGGGCGCAGTGGGCCGCTCGTGGTCGAGATCGAATACCGGGTCTCACAAGAAAACGCGCGCGCGTTCCACAACGTGATGCAGGACGTGCAGCTCTCGCGCCAGCGCAACGGCGCCTATGGCTGGTCGATCGCGCGCGACATTGCCGATCCCGAGCTGTGGACCGAGCGCTACCATTGTCCCACCTGGTTCGATTACCTGCGCCAGCGCAACCGCTCGACCCAGTCCGAACGCGCACTGCATCAGCAGGCGATCGACTTCCACGTCGGCCCCGAGCCGGTGCGGATCCGCCGCATGCTCGAGCGTCCGTTCGGTTCGGTGCGCTGGAAGGACGAGACGCCGGACCGCGCCGATGGCGAGGTGCTGCCGGTGGTTGCGACCGCCGCGGGCAGCAGTACGTAGGGACTGTCGTTCCGGGCTCGCGCCTGACGGCGCGCCCCGGAATGACGATCACTGCCCATGTTCCGTCAGCACCTTGTCGCAGGCCTTGCTGAGGCGGGCGCGGTGCTGCTTCAGGCAAGCGAGCACGGCGCCATCGCCATTGTTCATGACGGCACGGCAGAAGCGCGTGACGTCCCGCGCGCAAGCGTCTTGGCCCGGCTGCTGCGCCGACGCGCCGGATACGAACATGAGCAAAGGGATCATGAAAAGAAACCTGGTCATCGCGTAATGCCTCTTACCCGGAAAGATATGCGGGCGAAGCTAGTGCGACCATCCCGGGGCTGCAACGGCTTTGTGGCCGGGCGGAACGAGCGCCGCCGCGGGGGCTCCCGACTTGACGCCGGGGCACATCGCGAGGGGAGCTGACGATCTCGGTTGCGCGCGCTTACTGCTTGTCTTCTACTGCTTATCCTGGGCGTCAGCGACCTTGCGCGAGGCGCCCTTAGCGAGGTTCTTGTCCATGACCGCGCGGCAGCCGGCGCTTAAGTCAGAGCGATGCTTGATCATGCAGGCCGTGATCTTCGGGATGTTGGGGATCTCAGCCGAGCAGAGGCGGAAGGCATCGCCGGTGCACATCTGCTGCGCCTCGGGCGAGAAGGCGAAGCTCGCGCTCGTCGAAGCGATCGAGACGATGGCGGCAAAGCCCAGAGCCAGGCTGGTGTCGCGGATTCTGCTGGTAAACGACTTGGTGTTCACAGAACTGGTCATTTGAAGCTCCCATTGGCACCGCGCAAAGCGGGCCGGTTGTCGATGGGAGCCACGATGCTCCGGCAAAACCGTTTCCACTGTGATGACGCTCACGGGAGACCCATCCTCTGTGATCCCGGTCACTTTGGCGTACCCCGCTGAAATTCCTCCACAGCCGCTGTCGTGTTGGTGTCACGTTAACTCTTAGTTCGCATTAATGGCTGGTCGCGCGGAAAATTCCGCCAGTTTGGTTGCGTAATTGGAAAGAGTAGCGATGCGTAATGCGTTGGGCCTGATGCTGGCCAGTGTAGTTGCGGCGGTCGTGATCGCCGCCGGCGGTTGGTTTTATTATTCCGCGCGCGCCGACCAGGGCGCTCCCAAGACAGTTGCCGCCCGTGCCGCCGACCAATTGCCGGCACAGGCGAAGCTCGCCGCCAAGGACGACGTCGAGACCACCGCGACCATCGCTGCCAAGCCGGCGGCAGCCGCTCCGGCACCTGCGCCCGCCCCGGCCATGCCGATGCAGCCGAAGCAGGCCTGCGCCAATCCGAACGCGTTGGGCGTGTCCCGCGTGGTCGAGATCGACACGACGGGCGGCCCCGGCTTCGGCTTCGAGCACTTCAAGCAGTTCGACTTCCTGACCGACAAGGAGGTCGTGTTGACCTTCGACGACGGTCCGTGGCCGGTCAACACGCCCGCGGTGCTGAAGGCGCTCGCGGACGAATGCACCAAGGGCCTGTTCTTCTCGGTCGGCAAGCACGCGACCTACCATCCGGAAATCCTGAAGCAGGTGCTGGCCCAGGGCCACACGGTCGGTACGCATACCTGGTCGCATGTCAACCTCAACAGCAAGAAGTTGACGGAGCAGCAGGTCAAGGACGAGGTCGAGAAGGGTTTTAGCGCAGTGCGGTTTGCGCTCGGCACCAATCCGGCACCGTTCTTCCGCTTCCCGCAGCTTCAGCACAACCCGGCGATGGTGAGCTATTTCGGCACCCGCAACGTCGCGATGTTCTCGACCGAGATCGACTCCTTCGACTTCAGGAAGGGCGCGACGCCGGAGAAGATCGTCGAGACCGTGATGACGAGGCTGGACAAGCTCGGCAAGGGCATCATCCTGATGCACGATTTCCAGAAGAACACGGGCCTCGCCCTGCCGACGCTGCTCGCGCGGCTGAAGGCGGGCGGCTACAAGGTCGTGCAGATGAAGGCCAAGGCGAGCCTCCAGACGCTGCCGGAATATGACGAGGCGCTGATGAAGGACATGAAGGTGCCGACCGCAGGCACGAACACGCGCCCGATCGCGAGCGTGGTGCAGACGGTCTCGCAGTAAGCGCGATCACCACTTCAAGAACGCCACGGCCGGGCTTTTCGCCCGGCCGTTTGCTTTGAGCGAGCGGCTTACCAATAGATGCCGTGGCGATGCAGCTCGCTGATGATGCGGCGCTCGGTCCAGCTGCGCTTGGGCTTCGGCTTATCCGACCTTGCCGCGCTCTTGGATGCGGGCTTGGCCGTCGTGACCGGCGCAGAGGTCGCGGGTGTGGTCACCGTCGGATCGGTCGCCGCAGCCGGCGCGGAGAGCGACAATGCCGGCGGACGATCGGAATATTTCGGAGCCTCGGTGGCCGGCGCGGCTTCGCTGACCCGCGTCGTCACACTGGTCGTTGATGAGGTCGTGGTTTGCGACGCGGAGCTCTGTTCGCCGGCAGCGGCCAAGGATAGACCGCGGGAGCCGCCGGCCTGGGCGGAAGCAGAAGCCAGCAGCATGGTGGCAACCAGAATGAACTTGCGCATGTGAAGTCTCCCTGTATTGGCGGGACAGGATGTTAGGGGAACCGCGCCGGAGATTACGTGATCACGATCACTCAGCCGAACGCGCCCTGATGCAGGCTCATGCGCCAGTCAATCGGAGCGCTCAGGGGATCCGGTGAATTTGAGCGCTGGTGCCGCAAGAGGGATTCGAACCCCCGACCCCGTCATTACGAATGACGTGCTCTACCGACTGAGCTATTGCGGCGACCCTGCCGGGACCTGGGTGATGCCGGCCCCGATACGCGCGCTCCTGATATCGGGCATGACCCGAATTGGCAAGGACAAGCGGGAGGCGAAATGCGCTTCACGCGCCCCAGCGGGACCAGAAGCCGCGCCAGCCGCCGGCCTGGGCCTTCGGCGTGCCGATTTGTTCCGTAAATTCGTCGCTCGGGCCGTCGTCGTCGATTCCGGGGTCATCCGGTGCGCGGACGATCGGGATGACCGCCTGGAAAGGCGCCGATGCCGGCTTGCCGAGGTCGGCCCGGGTTCGGAATACCGGCGTTTCGGCTTGCTGCGATGATTCGGCCGGTGCCGACGCCGGATTCACCGGCTCGGGCGGCGTAACCACCGGCTCCTCCTTGGCGGATTCCCTGGCAAGCTCTTGGGCCTGGGGGGGTGAATTGTCCTGGGCGGCCGGCGCCGGCACCGGGGCCGTCATCGGAGGTTCCACCGGGCCGTCGCTGGGAGCCGCCGTCACCCGCTTCGGCGGCGGAGCGGCCAGCATGGCCTCCTCGAAGGCCGAGGATTCGATGGTGGCGCCCCTGTCCGAAGGCAGGCTCGCGACCGGTGTCTGCCACAGGAACGCATCGAGGCGGCCGGTGACCGGGGAGACCGGACGCCAGCGGTCGCTGACATAGCCGTCCGCCGTCCAGGCGGGATCGAGGCGGGCGCGCACCGCGCGCAAGGTCCAGGCGCGGGCGCGGCCGCCGTCGCCATGCTCGGTGCGCTCGATCTCGGCCATCAGCAGCGCGACGCGCTGGGTCGGATCCTTGAGATAAGGCGCGAGCACCTCGCGCGCGCGGGCGAACTCCGAGGCTTCGATCGCAGCGCGTGCGATCGCGAGCTGTCCTTCGATATGACCGGGCTTGTCGGCTGGCGTCTTCGCGGCGAGGGTCTCGACCCGCTGCAAGCGGTGCCAGGCGGTATCGCCGAGCTTCACATGCGCATAGGCATCCGCGAGATCGGGATGCGGATTGGCGAGCCAGGCGGCTTCCACCAGCTTCATGGCGCGGCGCACCTGATGCGCCTCGCTCTCGAATTTTGCCGCGAGCACCGCCGCCGGCACCAGGGTCGGCGCGAGCTTGATCGCCTCCATCACGCTCTCGCGCGCGACGTCGCGATCCATCGTTTCCAGCTCCAGCGCGCGCGCGGTGAGAAGCACGCCGCGCTGCCGGCGATAGGCCTGCTTGTCGAGCAGGCCTGCGGACCGATTCGAATCGAGAATCGCGAGTGCGCCGCTCCAGTCGCCGCGCGCGCAGCGGAAGCCGAGCACCGCATGCGAGGCCCAGGTCGACGACGGCGACAGCTTGATCGCCTCCTCCGCGATCATCAGCGCGCCGACCGCATCGTCGGCGCGCTGCGCCTCGATGAACAGGCCGCGCAGGCCGAGCAGCCGCGTGTCCTCGCGTTCGGCCATCACGCGGAAGACGCGCTGCGCTTCGTCGCGATTGCCTTCGAGCTGCGCCGACTGCGCGTGCAGCAGCAGCGCGAGCGGATCGTTCGGCGCATCCCGCCGTGCCGCGTCGGCGTGACGGCGGGCCAGCGCGGAATCGCCATGGCCGATCGCGAGCAGGCCGTGGGTGATGGCGTGGCGGCCGCGAGCCTGACGCTTTTCGTGGCGACGGCGGCGCAGACGCCCCGGCGTGCGCCAGATCATCGTCAGGATGCTCCAGACCAGCACGACGGCCACGGCAAACAGGCCAAGCAAGAACACGAACCGGGGCAGCGTCGTCGAGATTCTGAAACCACTCGCGGTCAGGACGAGATCGCCGGGCTGGTCGGCAACCCAGGCCGCGCCGGCTGCTGCCAGTGCGATCAGGACGAGAAAGAGGACGATGCGAAGCATGGCGATCCCTATACGCGCCGATTGTTGCGCGAACCTTTACTGACGAACCTTTACTGAAGAGGCTTGACCGGATCGGATTTGGCGAGATCCGCCATGGCATCGTCGGCGAATTTGCGGGACGCGGCGAGCGCGGCGTCGCGGGCATCGGCTTTGTCGAGCCAAGCCTGAGCCGGGGCACGATCGGCCTCAGGCAGAGCCTTGAGCTCGCGCCGCGCTTCTGCGAAGTCGTTGCGAAGCGCAGCCGCCGTCATCCGCGCAACGATGGCGCCACGATCGTTGCCGACCCCATCGGTACGCTCGATGCGGACGAGTTTTGACGCGCCGGCCTGGAGACGCTCGACAATGCCGGCGTCGCTCGCCGGAGCTTCAGCCGGCGGCGACAGCTTCGGCACGATGTTGAGGAGCTCGCGGCTCAATGCGACCGGCGTCGGAATGCCGGACGACGCAAACGCGTCGAGCGGCTTCAGCATATCGGGCTTGGTCGCCAGCGACCGCGCCGCGGCCAATTGCGATTGATAGGGATCGCCGTGGCGAACGGCGACGTCGAGCAGGGCCGCCGCCACCACGTTGCGCAGCGGCTTGTCGTCCACCGTCATGGCAGCGGCGATCTTCTGGCCCTGCTGCGCGAGTTCGGCGCGCTCCGTCTTGCTGGCGCGCTCGAGCTGGGCGATGCGGTCGATGACAGCGGCAAGATCAGGCGCTGCAGCGGGCGACGTCACCTTCACGTCGTTCAGGGCGCTCGCAGTCTTGTCGGACTGCGCACGCAGACCGGCAATGTCGCTGCGCAGGCTGCTTGCGGATTTCTCCAGCGCGTCGATCCGCGCCGCCATGGCCGGATCGGCTGCGAGCCTGCCCGCCCTGGCTTCGACCGCGGCAACGCGTGCGCTCAGCGCATCGATTGTCGCACTGGTGACCTCAGGCGCGGCCGGCGGCGCCTGCACCGCGGGCCAGCCCAGCATCCAGCCGACCGCGATCACGACCGCGGCTGCGACAGCGCCGGAGAACGGCGCGATGACCCAGGGGGAAATCGGCGCCGACACGGGTGCGCCCGCCACGGAAACCTGTTCCTCTGCAGGCCCGGACTGCGGCTCGGCCTTGACCTCTTCCGATCCGGGTTCTTCGAACCTGGCCTGCTCCTGCGCGGCATGTTCGGACGCCTCAGGCTCGCCCGCGACCTGCTGCGGCTGCGTCGAAACTTCCGTCGCCTGGAGGTCGATGGTGGGCGGGGTGCGCTTGGTACGACCCGCGTCGGGCGCCAATCCAGCGTCTTCAGGCTTGTCGTCGGCCATCGTGACGGTTCCTCACACTTCCATTACCCGGGTGAACTAGATTGCGTCGGATTCGGCCTGACCTCTTACGCCAAACGGGTGCGCAAAGCACGCTCCAAGGTGTCGAACAAGGCACTTTCGTTCGGCGCTGCGGCCACCAGAACCTGTGACGCGCCGGCCTCGCGCAGCACGCTCGCGACCGCCTCGGACAGGCAACAATGCGGGATCGCCAGTGCCGAGATTTCGACGCCTTCGTCCCGCGCCGCATCCAGGAATGCGCGTGCGCTGCGCCGGGAGTAGTGCAGCACCGCCTCGACGCCATGCGCGGCAAAGCCCTCGCAGACCTCGCGCGGCAGATGCTTGACCGGCGCCATGCGATAAGTGGTCTGCGTGACCACGCGGAAGCCCTCCGCACCGAGTTCGCCGCCGAGATCGCGCGACAGATCGGCGCCCGCGAGATACAGCAGCGTGCTCTTTTTCTTCAGCATCTTGTCGCGCGCGCTCTGCACCACCTTGTCGCGCAAGGACGCAGCATCGCCGCCGGCGACGATCACCTCGGCAAAACCGACCTCGCGCGCCGCAGCAGCCGTATGCTCGCCGACCGCAAACAACGGCAGCTTCAACAGACCGAGCTCCGGCAATTGCGGCGCGATGGCGCGGATCGCGTTGGCCGACGTGACGAGAACGGCACCGTAGGGAGCTTCACTCCCGCCATGGAAGGCGACGGGCTCGAACCTGAGCGCCGGCGCAAGCAGCACCGCATGCCCGCGTGCGCGCAGATTCTCCGCCGTCGCCTCATTGTCGGGATGCGGCCGTGTGACAAGAATGGACATCGCTGGTGTTCCCGAACCATTTGGCGGTGACGCATTGACCTGAACGGCTAGAGCGTGACGATTGCGCAATCTGGCCCCGGGATGCTACCGGACGTACCAGAACGCTGCTTTACGGATGGGCGCAAGGGCGCAAATTGGATAACAATTCGCCAATGCTGGTGCTGGGCATAGAAACCACCTGCGACGAGACCGCCGCGGCCGTGATCGAGCGCGCGGGCGACGGCAGCGGCAGGATCCTGTCCAACATCGTGCGATCGCAGATCGAGGAACACGCCCGCTTCGGCGGCGTGGTGCCGGAAATCGCCGCGCGCGCGCATGTCGATCTGCTCGACGGCATCATCGACCGCGCCATGCGCGAGGCCGGCATCGGCTTCGCCCAGCTCGATGGCGTCGCGGCCGCCGCGGGGCCGGGCCTGATCGGCGGCGTCATCGTCGGGCTGACCACCGCGAAGGCGATCGCGATGGTGCACGACACGCCGCTGGTCGCGGTGAACCATCTCGAAGCGCATGCGCTGACGCCACGCCTCACCGATGGAATCGAGTTTCCCTATTGCCTGTTCCTCGCCTCCGGCGGCCACACCCAGATCGTCGCGGTCACCGGCGTCGGACAATATGTACGGCTCGGCACCACGGTCGACGACGCGATCGGCGAGGCCTTCGACAAGGTCGCGAAGATGCTGGGACTGCCCTATCCGGGCGGACCGCAGGTCGAGCGCGCGGCGGCAGGCGGCGATGCCACGCGCTTTGCGTTTCCGCGGCCGATGCAGGGACGCCCCAATGCAAATTTCTCGCTGTCGGGATTGAAAACGGCGGTGCGCACCGAAGCGAGCCGGCTGGCTGAGCTCACGCCGCAGGACATCAGCGATCTCTGCGCGAGCTTTCAGGCCGCCGTGCTCGACTCGACCGCCGACCGACTGAGCGTCGGCTTGAGACTTTTCCGCGAGCAGTTCGGCGCGCCGCACGCGCTCGTGGCCGCCGGCGGTGTCGCCGCCAATCAAGCGATCCGCGGCGCTCTGCATGACGTTGCAAGGCAGGCCGGGACGCAACTGATCATGCCGCCGCCGGCGCTCTGCACCGATAACGGCGCGATGATCGCCTGGGCCGGCGCCGAGCGCCTCGCGCTCGGCCTGACCGACACGATGGAGGCGCAGCCGCGCGCACGGTGGCTGCTCGACGCCAACGCGACGGCACCGGCAGGTTACGGCAATACCCGGGCGGGATATTAGCGATGGCCGCGCTGCAATCCGTCGCGGTGATCGGCGCGGGCGCCTGGGGCACGGCGCTGGCAACGGTGGCAGCGCGAGCCGGGCGGAGCGTCACGCTGTGGGCACGCAATGCGGAGCATGCCACGCGGATTGCATCGAGCCGCGACAATCCCCGGCTGCCCGGCGTGCGGCTTGCTCCGGAGATTGTTGTCACGGGCGAGCTGGCGCTCGCCGCGCGCGCCGACATGCTGCTGATCGCAACGCCTGCGCAGCATCTGCGCGGCGCGGTCAACATGCTGGCCTCGCACCTTGCAAGGCCGGTACCGATCGTCGCCTGCGCCAAGGGCATCGAGCACGGCACCCACAAGTTCATGACCGACGTGATCGCCGAGGCCGCGCCGCATACGCAGCCGGCGATCCTGTCGGGCCCGAGCTTTGCCGACGACGTCGCGCGCGGCCTGCCGACGGCAGTGACCCTGGCGGCAAGCGATGAGGCGCTGGCGCGCGCGCTTGTGCAGGCGCTGGGCTCGCCGACGTTCCGCCCCTATCACTCCACGGACATCCGGGGTGTCGAGATCGGCGGTGCGGCCAAGAACGTGCTGGCGATCGCAGTCGGCATTGCGGTCGGGCGCAGGCTCGGCGCCTCGGCCCAGGCTGCGCTCACGACCCGCGGCTTTGCCGAGCTGACGCGCCTTGGCCGCGCGCTCGGCGCGCGTAGCGAGACACTCACCGGCTTGTCCGGTCTCGGCGATTTGATCCTGACCTGCGCGAGCCCGCAATCGCGCAACTTCGCGCTCGGACTCGCGCTCGGGCGCGGCGAGCAGCCTCCCGCCGGCAAGCTCGCCGAGGGAGAGTTCACGGCACCTGTCTTGATCGAACTCGCAGCTTCGCAAGACATCGAGTTGCCGGTATCAGAAGCGGTCGCGGCGATCCTGAGCGGCCGAAGCACGATCGATGCCGCGATCTCGGGATTGATGACGCGCCCCTTCAAGGCAGAGGAATGACGTCTTCTCGTCATGCCCGCGCTTGTCGCGGGCATCCACGTCTTGATATTGAACTGGCGGCAAAGACGTGGATGGCCGGGACAAGCCCGGCCATGACGAATGGATGGGGCGCGTTGTCATGAACTACTGGCTCGTGAAGTCCGAACCGTCGGTGTGGTCCTGGGACCAGCAGGTCGCGAAGGGCGCCAAGGGCGAGGCCTGGACCGGCGTGCGCAATTTCACCGCGCGCCAGAACCTCGTGAACATGAAGAAGGGCGACAAGGCCTTCTTCTATCATTCCAATGAGGGCAAGGAGATCGTCGGGATCGCCGAGATCATCAAGGAAGCCTATCCCGACCCGACCGACAAGACCGGAAAATTCGTCTGCGTCGACATCAAGGCCGACAAGCCGTTGAAGACGCCGGTGACGATGGCCGCGGTCAAGGCCGAGAAGAAGCTCGCCGACATGGCGCTGGTGAAATATTCGCGCCTGTCGGTGCAGCCGGTGACGGCGGAGGAGTGGAAGCTCGTCTGCAAGATGGGCGGGGTTTAGGAGTTATCCCATCTGCGATATCGGCGCTTGCGGCTCCGGCAGCGTGAACACCTCGCAAGGCGTGGCAATGCCGCGCAGCGAGTGCGATCCGAGCGCGACCAGCGGCATATCCGTCTCGGCAGCGAGTGCGCCCGACACCAACACGGTCCTGCCCAGCGGCTTGCACAATCCTTCGAGCCGGCTGGCAAGATTGACGGCGGGACCGATCGCGGTGAAATCGAGCCGGTTGGCGGCGCCGATATTGCCCCACAGCATCTCGCCGAGATGGAGCGCGGCACCAAAGGACAGTGGCGGCAGCGCTTGCGCGCGGCGCTCCTTGTTGAGATAGGTCATACCTGCTTCGGCTGCACTTGCGGCGCGCAGAGCAGCGTCACAGGCGCGGCGCGGCGATGACTCGAGCACGGGAAAGATCGCGAGCACACCGTCGCCGATAAATTTCAGCACTTCGCCGCCGAAGGCGTGGACGGCCCCGGCGATGCGATCGAACCAAGCGTCGAGCGCAGCGATGACCTCGCCAGGCGGGGAAGTGTCCGACAGAATCGTGAAATTGCGCAAATCCGCATAGAGCCGCGCGGCCCGAATGGTCTCGCCGGGATCGCGCCGTAGAGGTGCCGCCAGCACCCGCTCCGCGCTGCGCTTGCCGAGATAAGCATCCAGGGTTTCGCGCAACGTGGCGCGCGCGGCGAGCACGGCGAGGGGCGTCGCGGCAAAACGCGCCGCCTGGCGCAATTGCTTGATTTCATCCGCGGTGAACGGACGCGGCCCGATCCAGCCGAGCAGCGGCCCATCGGGCCGTCCGACCACGTCTTCGTGCACCTCGCCCAGCGCGATGTCGCGCAACCAGCGGCGGCCGGCGTCGTTGAGCGGATCCGGTGCGAGCCCGCCCGGCGCAAAGCCGAGCGCTTCGATTACCTGGCCACCGTCGGCACGCCACAGCCAGGTACGCTTCGCAATTAACGGATGCGGCACCTCCAGTGTCAGGGCACCCGCCGCGAGCGGCACGCCGTCGGCGAGGAGATGAGCGCCGAGTTCCGCAAGCAGACAGTCCGCCCCGGCACTATCCGAGGCGACATCGACAAGCCAGGCGAGCGTCGGCGCGAGCTGCATGGCTCGATCATGGCGAACGCCCTCCGGGTTTGTCACGGGCAATCCTTGCCGGGCCGCCTTGGCGCGGCCATGTGCCAGTGAGAGGGAAGGGATGATCGCCAATGATCGAACCGTTCATCGTGCGGCGCGAGACCCAGATCGCGGCACCGCGCGCCACCGTTTTCGCGTACCTGACCGACCCCGAGAAGATCTTGAGCTGGATGGGGTCCGACGCCACCACGGAGCCGCATCCCGGCGGACTCTACCTGCTCAAAGGGGTCGGCCCGCGCGGCCGCGTCGCCCGCGGAGCTTTCCGCGAGGTCGTGCCGGTGCATCGTCTCGCCTACACGTTCGGCTGGGAGGATGGCCAGGAGGTGCCGCCCGGCTCGAGTCTGATCGAGATCGACCTGATCGAGCACGACGGCGGCACGCTGCTACGCATGACCCATAGCGGCCTGCCGACCGAAGCGCAGGCAGCCGCGCATGCAACAGGCTGGGCGCATTATCTGGAACGACTCACCACCGCAGCCGCAGGTGGCGATCCTGGTCTTGACAGCGGCGTTTCCAACAAGACCTAGCAACGGGCAGGTCAGACCGCCGCGGTCGCCACCACCTGCGCCAGCAGCTGCTCGCGTCTGGCCTGGGAGCGTTGGCCCTTCATGGTCGCGGCGAAACGCTCGAGGATGCCCTCCTCGAATGCGGTGACGATGGTATCGTGGACGTAGCTCTTGCGGCAGATCGCCGGCGTGTTGGAGAGCTTGTCCGCGGCGGCGCGGATCGCGTCCAGCACCTGCTTCTTGCGGCCGCGCTGGCTCGTCGCCGGCGTGATCCGCGACAGCGATTCCACGACGACGGCCGACGCCATCAGGGTACGAAAATCCTTCAGCGAGATCTTGATGCCGGCGATCTCGCGCAGAAACGCGTTCACCTGCGTGGTGTTGACCGCGCGCACGATGCCGTAGGCGTCGCGATACTGGAACATGCGCTTGCCGGGAACGCCTTGCAGGATACCGATGGCGCGCACCAGCTTGGCCGCGTCGCATTCCTTGCGCACCGCCTTGCCGCCCTTGGCCTTGAAGGTCAGCACGAAGCAATCGTCTTCCAGCGTGACGTTGGACTTCAGCAGCGTGGTGGCGCCGCGGGTACCGTTGAGGCGGGCATAGGATTCGTTGCCGGGGCGGATCGCGGTGCGCGCGATCAATTCGATCACGGCCGAGAGTGCGAACTCGCGCGTCGGCTCGTCACCGGACAGGAACGCCGAAACCTTGCGCCGGATCTTCGGCAGCGCGCCGACGAGCTTTTCCAGACGATGCGCCTTGCGCTGCTCGCGGACCTTCTCCCAGTCGGCGTGATAGCGATATTGCAGCCGGCCGGCGGCGTCGCGGCCCACGGCCTGCAGATGCGAGTTCGGATCGGCGGAGTAGCGCACCTCGCGATAGGCCGGCGGCACCGCCATGGCGTGCAGCCGGCGGATGGTGCGAGCGTCGCGGATATGCGCACCGTTGGGGCGGACGAATGAATAGCCCTTGCCGCGTTTGATGCGGCGGATGGTCAGCTCGTTCTGGTCGCCAAGCCGCAAGCCCAGTTCCTTGGCGAGCGCCTCGACCGTCGCCGGCGCCGTATCGAAGGTTTTTTTGGGGCTGGGACGCCTGAAACCGGACGGTTTCGGCCATTGTCCGAGGGCCTTGGCGAGGGCAATTGCCGCTGGATCGGCTGAAGCGGGCCGCATCGTCCCGAGATTCTGCTGATCCATCATAATGTTAAGCCTTGACCCTGTCTGTTACCGTTCAATGCCGCTGTTCTGAATTTTGTTCCTTGGGGTCTCTCTGGACCCGGGTTGGCCATTTAGGGTGTTCCGAACCGTATTGCGAGTCCCGAATCAGTGAGATGAGGTTTCTAAATACCTCCGCTGGTGCATGAGAGCTCTGCACCGCCCTTGCCCGCGCATCCGGGTAAAAGGCCTGTTTCAGATCTGCGACAGTCGCGGCAGGTCGCCTTGATCCTCCGCATGGCCGGTGGCCCACCGAAGGTCCAGCTTGTGCTCCTTGTCGGGTCCGGTTAGCCCGACGCATAATCAGCCAATGATCAAGTCGGCTCGCCGATCGCTGGCGTTCGGCCTGCCGTATGTGGAGGGAAGCATGTCCGAGAAGATCTACGACGTCCCCGCGGAGTGGGCGAAGCGCGCCTGGGTCGACCAGGCCGAGTACAAGGAGATGTACGCTCGCTCGATCTCGGACCCGAACGGCTTCTGGGCGGAGCATGCCAAGCGCATCGACTGGATGAAGGCGCCGACTAGAATCGAGAACGTCTCGTTCGCGCCCGGCAACATCTCGATCAAATGGTTCGAGGACGGAATCCTCAACGTCGCCTACAATTGCATCGACCGGCATCTCGCCAAGCGCGCCAACCAGACCGCGATCATCTGGGAAGGCGACGATCCCTCGCAGTCCAGGCACATCACCTATCAGGAGCTGCACGACGAGGTCTGCCGGATGGCCAACATCCTGCGCACCCGCAACGTCGGAAAGGGCGATCGCGTCACCATCTACCTGCCGATGATACCCGAAGCCGCCTATGCGATGCTCGCCTGCGCACGCATCGGCGCGATCCATTCCGTGGTGTTCGCGGGCTTCTCTCCGGACAGCCTCGCCCAGCGCATCAACGACTGCCAGTCCAAGGTGATCATCACCGCGGACGAAGGCCTGCGCGGCGGCAGGAAGGTGCCGCTGAAGGCCAATGTCGACGCGGCGCTCGCCAAGGCCGATGGCGTCGACTGGGTCGTGGTGGTCAAGCGCACCGGCGGCAAGGTCGACATGAACCCGACGCGCGACCTCTGGTACCACGAGGCGGCGGCGATGGTGACGACGGAATGCCCGGTCGAGCACATGCACGCCGAGGATCCGCTGTTCATCCTCTACACCTCGGGTTCGACCGGCCAGCCCAAGGGCGTGCTGCACACCTCGGGCGGCTATCTCGTGTTCGCCTCGATGACGCATCAATACGTCTTCGACTATCACGACGGCGACATCTACTGGTGCACCGCCGACGTCGGCTGGGTCACCGGCCACAGCTACATCCTCTACGGCCCGCTGGCCAACGGGGCGACCACGCTGATGTTCGAAGGCGTGCCGAATTACCCGGACAATTCCAGGTTCTGGAACGTCATCGACAAGCACAAGGTCAACATCTTCTACACCGCGCCGACCGCGATCCGCGCGCTGATGCAATCGGGCGACGAGCCCGTGAAGAAGACCTCGCGCGCGAGCCTGCGCCTGCTCGGCTCGGTCGGCGAGCCCATCAATCCCGAGGCCTGGGAGTGGTATCACCGCGTCGTCGGCGACGACCGCTGCCCGATCGTCGACACCTGGTGGCAGACCGAGACCGGCGGCATCCTGATCGCGCCACTGCCAGGTGCGACCAAGCTCAAGCCGGGCTCGGCAACGCAGCCGTTCTTCGGCGTAGTGCCTGAGATCGTCGATGCCGACGGCAAGGTGCTGGAAGGCGAAACCACCGGCAATCTATGCCTGACGCGGTCCTGGCCCGGCCAGATGCGCACGGTCTATGGCGATCACGCCCGCTTCGAGCAGACCTATTTCTCGACCTACAAGGGCAAGTACTTCACCGGCGACGGCTGCCGGCGCGATGCCGACGGCTATTACTGGATCACCGGCCGCGTCGACGACGTCATCAACGTCTCCGGCCATCGCATGGGCACCGCCGAAGTCGAGAGCGCATTGGTCGCGCACGAGAAGGTGTCGGAAGCGGCAGTGGTCGGCTTCCCGCACGACATCAAGGGCCAGGGCATCTACGCCTATGTCACCCTGATGGCCGGCGTCCAGCCGACCGAGGATCTGCGCAAGGAGCTCGTCACCTGGGTGCGCAAGGAGATCGGCCCGATCGCTTCGCCCGACCAGATCCAGTTCGCGCCGGGCCTGCCCAAGACCCGCTCCGGCAAGATCATGCGCCGCATCCTGCGCAAGATCGCCGAGGACGAGCCCGGCAGCCTGGGCGACACCTCGACCCTGGCCGATCCCGCCGTGGTCGACGACCTCGTCAAGAACCGGCAGAACCGGAAGTCGGCGTAAGGACGCTCTCGTGCCCCGGCCGCAGCGCAGCGCTACTCCAGCGATGCGCTGCAGAGCCGGGGCGCATCGTTCCGCGCAACTCAAGAGCTGGGTCCCGGCTCTGCGTCGAGGCGCTACGCGCCGCGCCTTGTCCGGGACACGAGTGCGCGTGTCGCGGCCCCTAGCAGCCAGCGGCCGTTCATATCCTCACGCTCTTGTCAGCGCGCACACCCGCGCGACCGGCATCTTTCCTGGAAAGTGTTGTTTTCAGATCATTTACTTTATTGCGAACATTTCCTTTGTTCCGGCCGCTGGCCGGCCCCTCGCGGCCGCGCGTGGAAACCATCCGGTTAACAGGCGCGGTTAAGAATGAGCGCCAACGAGGGCCGGGCGCGGCGACGATTGCCGGGTTTTGCGTAATTTTTTGGACAAACCATTTGGGGCAAGGGGAAGCATCGATGTCGATGAGGATTGCGGCGGCGCTGGCCGCCACCATCGGGGTTGCGCTCTTGATTTCGACGGCGGCAGAGGCGCGGCCGGAGCTGGTCGGCACGCACCTGGCCGACTATTCACCGGGCACCATCGTGGTCAAAACCAGCGAGCGGCGGCTCTATCTCATCCTCGATAACGGCCACGCCGTGCGCTATCCGGTCGGCGTCGGCAAGGCCGGCAAGCAATGGGCCGGCACGACGAAGATCGAGGGCAAGTATCTCAATCCGGCCTGGGCACCGCCCGCCGAGGTGAAGCGCGACAAGCCTGATATCCCCGATGTCATTCCCGGCGGCTCGCCGCGCAATCCGATGGGCGTCGCGGCGATGACGCTGGCCGGCGGCGAATACGCCATCCACGGCACCAACGTGCCGGGCTCGATCGGCGGCTTCGTCTCCTATGGCTGCATCCGTATGCTCAACGACGACATAACCGATCTCTACGGCCGCGTCTCGATCGGCACGACGGTAGTCGTGACGCGCTGACCGCCAGAATCAGTCGGGATGAACGCTGCGCGTTGCAGCGCGATTTTTTATTGCCAGAAGCGCCAGCCCCGCGCGCACCAGCCGTTGCGATGGCCGCCATTGTAGCTGCGCACATGACCGCTCGCGAGCAGCGTCGCCGAAACGTTGGCGGTGCGCCTGGTGGCCACATCGGCGAGAACGCGACCGTATTTGTCCTGACCAAGATTGTAGACCATCACGCCGCCCTGGCCGAGCAGGTTGCGCAACGCATCGCTGGCGGCCTCGGCCTTGTCCAGCTCGTCCCGGCAGGATGCCTTTATCTCGGGCGCATCGATGCCGCGCAGACGGACGCGAGCGACGAGATCGCGGCCGTCGCGCAGATGCACGCGCGCGAGGAAGGTATCACCGTCGATGGTGCGGACGACCTCGACCGGTTGCCTCACATCGGAATTGCCGGACTGCTGCAGGATGATTTCGGCATCGGGCGATTGTTCGTCACTCACATGCGGGATAGGCCAGATCGTTCCCTGGCGGAAGCCGAGCACGACGGCCGTCACGACGCCGACCACGAACATCCACGGCAACAGTCCGGAGAAGCGACGGCCGAACGGCGAGCCGCTGTATGAAGACCGGTATGGACGGCTGGGATCGAAGCGCGACATCCACGCACGCTAGGGCTGAGTCGGCTGAACCGGCAAGATGGCTTAGGAAGAGCGCGCGTAAAGCGGCGCCTCAAAAGTCCGAAGCGATGCCGTTGCGCTCCCAATCGCCATAACGAGTCGGCTCCGGCCCCTTTGGCCCCTGCACCTCCTTCGGCGCAGCTTCAGCCTGCGCGGCCGCCGCAGCCTGCCGGCGCGCCTCGGCTTCGGCCAACGCCCGCTGAGCGGCCGGCGACAGCGGCTTGCGATCGGGAAGGGAGGGCTGGTCACTCATCTCGGCGGGTTCCTAGCGCAGGATCACGGGAAGTGCGAGGTCCAATAACGCATTGCTGAAATGGTCATTGCGGGCTGCAATCGCGAGGGTCCATTCTTACATTTGGCATATTCGCGTGCCAGAGATCAGTTTCTCGAGGCATGCGCCATTGCGGCGGAACTGCCGCTCGCTCAGAACCTTGCTTCCGCATGCCATCTCAACGTTTCGTCCCTCCATCCGAAGTGCCCGGTCTTGCGGCACGGCGGATTGCCGCCGACATCGTCGACGGCGTGCTGCACAAGCACCGCACGCTCGACGACCAGCTCGACGGCAGCGGCGCGCATCCCGGACTGAAGACGCTGGCCGATCGCGACCGCGCGCTGATGCGCCGCCTCGTCGCCACGGTGCTCCGCCGGCTCGGCACGCTGGGCCATGTGCTGTCCCGCCTGCTCGACAAGGGCATTCCATCCGACGCACCGCGCGCGCAGAGCGCACTCCTGATCGGCGCCGCGCAGATCCTCTGGATGGACGTTCCGGATCACGCCGCGGTCGACCTCTCCGTTCGCCTCGTGCAATCCGACCGCCGCGCCGCGCGCTATGCCGGCCTCGTCAACGCCGTGCTGCGCCGCTGCGCGCGCGAGGGCAAGGGGCTGATCGAGGAGGTCGCATCGCAATCGCTCGACCTGCCACCATGGCTGCTTGCGCGCTGGAGCGCGCATTATGGCGAGGCGACCGCACGCGACATGGCGCTGGCGCTCGGCCACGAGCCCTCGCTCGATCTGACGGTGAAGTCGGATCCCGCACAATGGGCGAGCCGCCTGCATGGCGAGACACTGCCGACGGGAACGGTGCGGATGCTGCTGCACGGTTCAGTGACCATGCTGCCCGGCTTCGCCGAAGGACAATGGTGGGTGCAGGACGCCGCCGCCGCATTGCCCGCCCGGCTGTTCGGCGACGTCAAAGGCAAATCCATTGCGGATCTCTGCGCCGCTCCCGGTGGCAAGACCGCGCAGCTGGCGCTATCAGGCGCGCGTGTCACGGCCATCGACCGCTCGCCGGCGCGGGTGGCGCGGCTGCGCGAAAACCTGGCGCGACTGTCGCTCCAGGCCGAAACCGTCGTTGCTGACGCCGTGGAATGGGCTGGCCCGGCCGAGGCCTTCGACGGTATTCTGATCGACGCGCCCTGCACCTCGACAGGTACGATCCGCCGTCATCCCGACGTGGCATGGCTGCGGCAGGAATCCGATATCGCTGCGCTGGCGGCGCTCCAGCAGCGGCTGCTGCAAAAATCGGTGTCGCTGCTCAAGCCCGGCGGAACGCTGGTCTATTGCACCTGTTCGCTGGAACCCGAGGAAGGCGAGCAGGCCGTGGCCGCGCTGCTCGCCGCCGAGCCTGCGCTTCACCGCGTTCCGATCGAGGCGTCGGAGGTAGCGGGGCTCGACGAAATCGTGACCGCTGACGGCGACCTTCGCACCCTGCCCTGCCATCTGCCGAACGCCGATCCCAAGCTCGGCGGCCTCGACGGATTTTTCGCCGCCCGGCTCGTTAAATCCTGATTTTGCACTGGATTTTGCGATCACGACGCTGATTCGCACCGTTCAAGGTGGTGTCAGACGTCCGATTTTGGGATTAATAAGGATTCGTCGTTAATCCTCTCCCCCTTCAAGGCAAGGCGTGTCGGTCGCTCAACGCAGACATATCTCGACGCTGGTCATGAACCGCTTCGCGCGGAACATGCTCGCGCGCGCGAGCGGCGGTTCCGTTGCGCTGTCGCGGGTCTGGCCCGGCCGCACCGACCGGCTGATCATCGCACCGCACGATTTGCGCACCGCGGACGCGACCCGCGCCGCCGAAATCTATGCCGGCCGCTTCGTCTTCGCCGGCAAGATCGTCAATTGCCACGGCCGTTCGATCTTCGATCTCGAGCCGCCGTCGGAGGATTGGGAGGTTGCGCTGCTCGGCTTCGGCTGGTTGCGTCATCTGCGCGCGGCCGACACTGCGCTGACGCGGGCGAATGCGCGCGCGCTCATCGAGGACTGGATCGCCAACCCCGCCAACAAGCGCCGCCCCGTCGCGCGCCGCGCCGACGTGCTGGCCCGGCGCGTGATCTCGCTGCTGTCGCAGGCGCCGCTGGTGCTGGGCGAGACCGACAACAAGTTCTACCGCCGTTACCTGCGCGCCCTGGCGCGCGAGATCCGCTTCCTGCGCTATACCATGGTCGACATTCCGGACGGGGTGCCGAAGCTCCAGGTGCTGATCGCACTGTGCTATGCGGCCCTGTGTCTCGCCAACCAGGCGCGTCACATCCGCAGCGCCTCGAAGAAGCTCTCCGATGAATTGCAGCGGCAGATCCTGCCCGACGGTGGACACATCTCCCGCAACCCGGGCGCGCTGATCGAACTCTTGATCGACCTGCTGCCGTTGCGGCAGACCTTTGCCGCGCGCAACATCGCGCCGCCGCCGGCGCTGCTCAATGCGATCGACCGCATGATGCCGATGCTGCGCTTCTTCCGGCACGGGGACGGCAATTTCGCCCTGTTCAACGGCATGAGCGCAACATCTTCGGACCTGCTCGCAACGCTGCTCGCCTATGATGACACCCACGGCACGCCGATGGCGAACATGCCGCATACCGGCTTCCAGCGCCTCGATGCCGGCCAGACCACCGTGATCATCGACACCGGCCCGCCGCCGCCCGCCGGCGTCAGCCACGACGCCCATGCCGGCTGCCTGTCGTTCGAACTGTCCTCGGGCATCAGCCGCATCGTCACCAATTGCGGTATGCCGACCACCGGCCGCGACAATTGGCGACCGTTCGCACGCAGCACGGCGGCGCATTCGACGCTGACCTATCACGAGACCTCGTCTTGCCAGTTCGTCGAGATGTCGGCGATGAAGCGGCTCCTGCACGGCGCGCCCATCACCAGCGGCCCCGTCGAGGTCGAGAACTATCGCGAGGTCGTGCAGAACGGCACGCTGCTCACGACCTCGCATGACGGCTATCTCGCCAAGTTCGGGGCAATCCACCGTCGCGTGCTGATGATCGCCAATGACGGCGCGCGCATCGACGGCGAGGACACGCTGTCGCCGCCGCAGGGCGGACGCTTCAAGGGCGCGAATGCCGATTTCGCGCTGCGCTTCCATCTGCATCCGGCCGTGAAGGCGAGCCGGCTGTCGGACGCCCGCGGCGTGATGCTGGTGCTGCCGAACCGCGACGTATGGACCTTCGAGGCACTCGACGACAAGGTCGACCTCGAGGACAGCGTGTTCCTGGCCGGCAATGACGGGCCGCGCCGCACCGCGCAGATCGTGATCCGGCAGGACGCACGGCAAGCGCCCTCGATCCGCTGGAGCTTTGTCCGTTCCAGCGCCTCGCCAGCCGTCACCAACGCCCGCCGCAACGCTCGCCGCGAGCCGGAACTTCCGCTGTAAACGCGCGAATTCGGCGTATCTCCTCGTTGTGAAAACGGACGAAAGCTGCTATCGAGCCCTCGCTCGCGCGACTGGCGACCTTGGATGGAGCACCATCGGGAAGCGCGGGACATAGAAGCCGCGCGCCTGGGCATAGACACTCCCTGAACAGAGGATCTTGCTCATGACTGACCATCCCCGCCGCGTCACCCGCGCCCTCCTTTCCGTCTCCGACAAGACCGGCCTGATCGAATTCGCGAAGGCGCTTGCCGCGCACGATGTCGAGCTGGTCTCGACCGGCGGCACCGCCAAGGCCATCGCCGCAGCCGGCCTCGAGGTGAAGGACGTGTCCGAGCTGACCGGCTTCCCCGAGATGATGGACGGCCGCGTCAAGACGCTGCATCCGAAGGTGCACGGCGGCCTGCTCGCGATCCGCGACAACAAGGACCATGCCGACGCGATGAAGGCGCATCGCATCGCGCCGATCGATCTCCTCGTCGTCAATCTCTATCCGTTCGAGGCGACCGTCGAGAAGGGCGCCGGCTTCGAGGATTGCATCGAGAACATCGACATCGGCGGCCCCGCGATGATCCGCGCCGCCGCCAAGAACCATGACGACGTCGCCGTCGTGGTCGAGGCGCAGGACTATCAGGCCGTGCTCGACGAGCTCGCCGCCAACAACGGTGCGACCACGCTGAAGCTGCGCCGGCGCCTTGCCGCGAAGGCCTATGCCCGCACCGCGGCGTATGACGCCGCGATCTCGAACTGGTTCAACCGTCAGCTCGAGATCGACGCGCCCGACTTCCGCGCCTTCGGCGGCCGGCTGATCCAGTCGCTGCGCTATGGCGAGAATCCGCACCAGACCGCGGCGTTCTACGCGACGCCGGACAAGCGTCCGGGCGTCTCCACCGCACGGCAGCTCCAGGGCAAGGAGCTCTCCTACAACAACATCAACGACACCGATGCGGCCTATGAATGCATCGGCGAGTTCGACGCCAGGCGCACCGCGGCCTGCGTCATCGTCAAGCACGCCAATCCCTGCGGCGTCGCGGAAGGCTCCAGCCTCGTCGACGCTTATCGCAAGGCGCTGGCCTGCGATTCCACCTCTGCGTTCGGCGGCATCATTGCGATGAACCGTCCGCTCGATGCCGACACCGCGCGCGAGATCACCAAGATCTTCACCGAGGTCATCATCGCGCCCGACGCCAGCGAGGAGGCGATCGCCATCATCGGCGGCAAGAAGAACCTGCGCCTGCTGCTCGCCGGCAGCCTGCCCGATCCCCGCGCGCCGGGCCTCACCGCGAAGACGGTGGCCGGCGGCCTGCTGGTCCAGAGCCGTGACAACGCCGTGGTCGACGACATGACGTTCAAGGTCGTGACCAAGCGCGCCCCGACCGATGCCGAAATGCGAGACCTGAAATTCGCGTTCCGGGTGGCAAAACACGTCAAGTCCAACACCATCATCTACGCCAGGGATCTCGCCACCGTCGGCATCGGCGCGGGCCAGATGAGCCGGGTGGATTCGGCGCGGATCGCGGCGCGCAAGGCGCAGGATGCAGCCAACGAGCTGAAGCTCGCCGAGCCGCTGACCAAGGGTTCGGTCGTCGCGTCGGATGCGTTCTTCCCGTTCGCTGACGGCATGCTCGCCTGTATCGAGGCCGGCGCCACCGCCGTGGTGCAGCCCGGCGGCTCGATGCGCGACGACGAGGTGATCAAGGCTGCAGACGAGCACGGCATCGCCATGGTGTTCACGGGCACGCGGCACTTCCGGCACTGACGTCGCTGTCGTTCCCGGGGCGCGCGGAGCGATGCCCCGGAATGACGGTGGTGCAGCTATTGCCGCACCCGCACCAGCAGCCCCAGTCCTGCAACGAAGAACACCACCAGCACGGCCATGCCGGCCTTCTGGCTTGCGGTCACGGCGGTGATCATGCCGATCAAGAGCGGGCCGACGAAGGATGTCACCTTCCCGGTCAATGCGAACAGGCCGAAATACTGCGCGATGCGATCCTTCGGTGCGAGGCGGATCAGCAATGTGCGGGAGGCGGCCTGGAGCGGACCGCCGGCTGCGCCGATCAAGCAGCCCAGCACGAGATAGGCGCGCTCCGCCGCGCTCCAGAACAGGGGAGCGCCTGCTTGCGGCGGTGCGACCTTGACGAACAGGACACTGTCCTTGTCGACCAGAAGGATCGCGGCAACCGAGAGCAGCAGGACCAGCAGACTTCCGGCGATCACGCGCTTCGGCCCGAGACGATCGTCGAGCTTGCCGCCGAGCCATGCGCCGAACGCGCCGGCGATCGCGAGCATGATGCCGAAGGTGCCGATCTGGATCGTGTGCCAGCCGAACGTACCGGCGGCATAGATGCCGCCAAACGCGAACAGCGACACCAGACCATCGGTGTAGATCATGTTGGCGAGCAGGAATGCCGCGAGCGACTTCTGCTTGGGCAGGCCGTTGATCGATCGCTTCAGCTCGGACAACCCTTCGCGCAGCGCCTCGCGCAACGGGCGCTTCGCCGGATAATCCGGCGTGAACAGGAACATCGGCATGACGAAGATGATGAACCATAGCCCGGTCAACGGCCCGGCAGCGCGGTCGCCCTGATGAGTCACGGGATCGAGCCCGAACGACGGCGTGAAGCCGAGCAACGTGCGACCGGTCTCGGGATTGGCGGCGAGGAAACCGAGCACGACGATCAGGCTGACGATGCCGCCGACGTAGCCGGTAGCCCAGCCGGTGCCGGAGAGCCGGCCGATGCGCTCCGGCGGCACCAGGGTCGGCATCATCGCGTTGTTGAAGAGGGTGGCGAACTCCGCACCGACGCTGGCGAGCGCGACCGCGGTGAGCAGCAACGGAATGATGGCGTCATCGCCGGGCTTGCCGATCCACAGCGTGCAGGATGCCACCACCAGCACCGCGCCGAATCCTGCAATCCATGGTTTCCTGCGGCCAGCCGCGTCGGCGATGGCCCCCAGCACCGGTGACAGCAGCGCGATCGCAAGGCCTGCGGCGGCCATCGCAAAACCCCACAACGACTGGCCGGTGGCGGGATTTGGCGCAACGCTGGTCGCGAAATAGGGGGCAAACACGAAG
Organism: Bradyrhizobium sp. RP6; assembly: GCF_003837805.1. Taxonomy (GTDB): domain Bacteria; phylum Pseudomonadota; class Alphaproteobacteria; order Rhizobiales; family Xanthobacteraceae; genus Bradyrhizobium. The sequence continues at coordinate 63,707 of NZ_RQIT01000015.1, forward strand.
GTCGTGATCAGCGTGAAATAAGGCTGCGCGGCCCAGTCGAAGAAGATCCAGCTGACGACGGCGGCGCGCGGCGGATAGGTCCGCTGCGCGCCGGCCATACGCACATCGGGGGCAATCGTCGTCATCCCGCGGTCCTCATCACGAACAGTTTTGTCCCTCTTGGAGCAAACCGTATAGCATTGCAGCGAGGTGTGTGAACTGGCCCGAGGCCGCGGCGGAAGTTTTGATGATGTCATCATGTTCGACACGGCGGGCATTCTTCGCCTTCATAGCCACTCTGGCGTTCAGTCTCGCTCCCGCGACCGCTCAGGATGCGCGGCGAGGCTATGTGCCGCCCGCGCGCGACACCGTGCGCGCCGTCGCCGCCGAGCACGGCATGGTGGTGGCGCAGGAGAAGTTGTCTGCGCAGGTCGGCGCCGAGATTCTGCGGCGCGGCGGCAATGCGGTGGACGCTGCGGTCGCGACCGGCTTTGCGATGGCCGTCACCTATCCCCGCGCCGGCAATATCGGCGGCGGCGGTTTCATGGTGATCCATTCCGCCGATCGCAACGAAGACATCACGATCGACTATCGCGAGACCGCACCGGCTGCGACCACGCCACAGATTTTCCTCGGCGCCGACGGCAAGCCTGACGCGGCGAAGTCGCGGGACTCCGCGCTCGGCGTCGGCGTTCCCGGCACGGTCGCGGGCCTCGCGCTGGCATTGGACAAATACGGCTCCGGCCGGTTCACGCTGGCGCAACTGCTCGCGCCCGCCATCGCGCTTGCAAGCGATGGTTTCATCGTCAGCGACGACATCGCCGATACGCTGCCGGGCTGGCACAGGCGGCTGGCACGCTGGCCCTCCTCGGCCAAGATCTTCTCGCGGCCTGATGGCGCGCCGCTGGGCGAAGGCGACCGGCTGGTGCAGGGCGACCTCGCCGAAACGCTGTCGGCCGTCGCCGCACAGGGGCCGCGCGGCTTCTACGAGGGGGAGGTCGCCGAGAAACTCGCCAAGGCCGTGACCGATGCCGGCGGCATCATGACGCCGGCCGACCTCAAGGTCTATCAGCCGGTCATCCGCGCGCCGGTGCGCGGCACTTATCGCGGCTATGACATCGTTTCGATGCCGCTGCCGTCGTCCGGAGGCGTGGTGCTGATCGAGACGCTCAACATCCTCGAAGGCTTTCAGCTTGCCGATCTGAAGCAGGGATCGCCGGCATCGCTGCATCTGCTGATCGAGGCCATGAAACGCGCCTATGCCGATCGCGCGCGCTATCTCGGCGATCCCGCCTTCGTCAACGCCCCGATCGAGACGCTCATCGCGAAGGATTACGCCGCCAGGCTGCGCGCGGGCATTTCCGCCGAACGCGCCACGCCGTCGAGGGAGCTCGTGTCCGCTTCTGCCGTACCGCGTGAGGGCAGCAACACGACGCATTTTTCCGTCGTCGATGCCCGCGGCAACGCGGTCAGCAACACTTATACGCTGAACTTCAGCTATGGCGTCGGCCTCGTCGCCGGCGGCACCGGCGTGCTGCTCAATAACGAGCTCGACGATTTCACCGCGGCGGTCGGGGCCTCCAATGCCTATGGCCTCGTCGGTTTCGAGGCAAACCTGCCTGGTCCCGGCAAACGGCCGCTCTCGTCGATGTCGCCGACCATCGTGCTGAAGGACGGCAAGCCGGTGCTGGTGACGGGCTCGCCCGGCGGCAGCCGCATCATCTCGACGGTGCTCCAGGTGATCGTGAACGTTCTCGACTACAAGATGGATGTTGCGGCCGCCGTCGCGGCGCCGCGGCTGCATCACCAATGGTTACCGGATGAGGTGCGCGTCGAGCGCGGCTTTCCCGACGACGTGCTGCTCGCACTGAAGGCCATGGGCCACCCCGTCGTCGAGCCGATGGGGCAGACATCGGCGAATTCGATTCTCGCGACGCCGAACGGATTGCTTGGCGCGGCAGATCTGCGGACGCGCGGTGCGGAAGCGGCGGGGCAGTAGCCCGCTCTCTGCATGGCACGGCAGCGCGCCCCGGCTTGCGCAGGCCGGCGTGCGTGTTACCACCGCCCGGCCAAAGCAATTGCCAAGGAAACGCACATGACCACTGCCGATCCGAGCCAGCGCATCGAACGCGCCGCGATCGAGGACACCAGCCTGCTCGCCTTCTATCGCGACATGAACGCGCCGGAGCGGCGGACGTTCTGGGCCTGCGCGGCAGGCTGGGCGCTCGACGGCATGGACTTCATGATCTACCCACTGGTGATCGGCACCATCATTGCCCTGTGGAAGGTCGATGCGGCCTCGGCCGGCCTTGCCGGCACCGTGACGCTGCTCGCCTCCGCCATCGGCGGCTGGCTCGGCGGCTATCTCTCCGATCATATCGGGCGTGTCAGGACGCTCCAGATCACCATCATCTGGTTCTCGTTCTTCTCGCTGGTCTGCGCCGTCGTGCAGAATTTCGATCAGCTCCTGATCGCACGTGCCGTGCTCGGTCTCGGCTTCGGCGGTGAATGGGCGGCTGGCGCCGTGCTGATGGGCGAGGCGATCCGGCCTCAGTATCGTGGGCGCGCGGTGGGCTCGGTCCAATCGGGCTGGGCGGTCGGCTGGGGCCTCGCGGTGCTGTCGCAGGCGATCCTGTTCTCGCTACTGCCCCCGGAGATGGCCTGGCGCTGGATGTTCGTGATCGGTGCGCTGCCGGCACTTCTGGTGTTCTACATCCGCCGCTCTGTCACCGAGCCGGAGATCGCAGCCGAGGCCCGCGCCAGGCACGCAGAAACGGGCAGTCATCCGAAGCTCTGGGAGATCTTCGCCTTCCCGATCGTGAAGACCACGGTGCTTGCGTCGCTGATGGCGACAGGCTGCCAGGGCGGCTACTACGCCGTCACCTTCTGGGTCCCGCAATTCCTGACCAAGGAACGGCACCTGTCGATCGTCGGATCGACCGGCTATCTTGCGACCCTGATCATCGGCTCCTTCATCGGTTATCTCGTGGGCGCGTGGCTCGCCGACCGGATCGGGCGGCGCAATCTGTTCCTGATCTTCTCGCTCGGAGCCATGGCGGTGGTGCTTCTCTACACGCAGCTGCCGCTGACCAACGAGATCCTCTGGATACTCGGTTTCCCGCTCGGCTTCTTCGCCTCGGGCTATTTTTCCGGGATCGGCGCGTTCCTGACCGAGCTCTACCCGACGCGGCTGCGCGGCTCGGGCCAGGGCTTCTGCTACAATTTCGGCCGCGGCATCGGCGCGCTGTTTCCATTCCTCGTCGGCGCGCTGTCGGCGACGACGTCGCTCGCGAATGCGATCGCGATCTTCGCGGTGGTGGCTTACGCGGTCTTCTTCATCGCCGCCTTCGCGCTGCCGGAGACGCGCGGGCGCGTGCTGTACGCCGATTGATATTCGAATGTAATCCCGGGGCGATGCGAAGCATCGAACCCGGGATCTCCCGCCACAATCTCGAGATTCCGGGTTCGCCCTCGGGCGCCCCGGAATGACTGTGACGAAACTACCTTCCGACCTGATACGGCCCGCCCTTTTCCAGCGCGCGCGCATAGGCCGGCCGGGCGTGGATGCGCTCCAGGAACGCCATCGCCTTGGGGTGGCCCTGCTCGAGCCCGCCGCGCGCTTGGGCTGCTTCCAGCGGAAAGCTCATCTGGATGTCGGCCGCGGTGAACTCGCTGCCGGCGAACCACTCGCTCTTGGCAAGCTCGTCTTCCCAGTAGTCCATGTGCTGCTTGAGCTGCGGATTGACCAGCGCGGTCAGCGCCTGGTTGCACACCTTGCGCACCAGCGGGCGCAGCAATGCCGGCGCGCGTTTCGGCATCAGCGTGAACAGCAGCTTGAGCAGCAGCGGCTGCATCGCGGATCCTTCCGCATAGTGCAGCCAATAGGTGTACCGCAGCCGCTCCGGCGTGTTCGCCGGCGGGATCAGCCGGCCGTTGGCCGTAGGTCGCGACGAGATATTCGATGATCGCGCCTGACTCGGCGATGGTGTTGCCATTGTCGGTGATGACGGGCGACTTGCCGAGCGGATGGATGGCGTGCAGCTCCTTCGGCGCGCGCATGTCCGGCTGGCGCTGATAGCGCACGATCTCGTAAGGAACGCCCAGCTCCTCGAGCAGCCACAGCACGCGCTGCGAGCGGGAATTGTTGAGGTGGTGAACGGTCAGCATCGCGGGGTCCTCAGGGCTAGGCGCGGTCGATCGGCCGCGCCGTTCGTGCCAGCCCGGGAACACAATGTCGAGCCATCGGCGCGGATATTTTCACCCGGGTGTATTGACGGGCATAATTTACCCGGGTATTAAACGCCCAACGCGATCAATATGGCAATGATTCCAATGCAGAGGATTTTCACCGCCTTCCAAGGGCAGCGTCGCCTGGTGTCCGGCGCGGCGGGAGAGGTCGCACTGGTCGTCAAGCGGGTGGCGGCGCGGCCGGACGAGCCGATCATCATCTTCGAGGACGCAACGGGCCGGCCGATCGACTTCGACCTGCGCGGCGGCGATCGCGAGGTGCTGGCGCGGCTGACCAAGCTTGTCCCGCCCCCGGTCGAGGAAACCGCGCCTCCGAGTGAACCGCGCGGTCGCGGCCGGCCGAAGCTCGGCGTGGTCGCGCGCGAGGTGACGTTGCTGCCGCGGCACTGGGAGTGGCTCAATGCGCAGGCGGGCGGCGCCTCGGTCGCGCTGCGCAAGCTCGTCGACGAGGCCAGGCGCGTCAGCGGCGCCAAGGACCGCGAGCGCCAGGCGCGCGATGCGGCCTATCACTTCATGTCGACCATGGCCGGCAATCTGCCGCAGTTCGAGGAGGCCTCGCGCGCGCTGTTCGCGGACGACCGGCGGCGCTTCACCGGACTGATCGCGGACTGGCCGACCGACATCCGCGACCACATCGTCAAGCTCGCCTACAGCGACCGCGCTTAAACCGCGCACCGCTCCTCACAACTCCATCGACGGCCGGGCCGCGCATTGCGCGGCAACGGCTTCGCACGCCCTGATGAAAGGCCGATCCATGTCCGCCCCAAAACCGCTCTGGACCACATTCCTCCGCTTCCTCGCACCCCTGATGCTGAGCAACGCGCTGCAATCGCTGTTCGGTACCGTCAGCAACGTCTATCTCGGCCAGATGATCGGCGTCGACGCGCTCGCCGCGGTCTCGGCGTTCTTCCCGGTGATGTTCTTCCTGTTCGCCTTCGTCATGGGCCTCAGCACCGGCGCCACCGTGCTGATCGGCCAGGCCTTCGGCGCCGGCGAGCGCGGCAGCATCAAGATCGTTGTGGGCACGACGCTCGCAGTCGGTCTCTTGCTGTCGGTCTCCGTTGCGCTGGTCGGAGGGATCTTCAGCCGGCAATTGATGATGATGCTCGCGACTCCTGCTGACATTCTCGACCAGGCCAGTGCCTATGCGCGCATCGTGCTGCTCACGATGCCGCTCGGCTTCGTCTTCCTGCTGATGACCGCGATGATCCGCGGCGTCGGCGACACGCTGACGCCGCTGCTGGCGTTGGCGTTGTCGACGACAATCGGCCTGATCCTGACGCCGATCCTGATCCGCGGCACGTTCGGACTGCCGGTGGCCGGTATCACCAGTCCGGCATGGGCGGCGGCAATCGCCAACGCGCTGACGCTGATCGTGCTCGCCGTCTATTTGCTCCGGAAGAAACATGCGCTCGCGCCGGACGCGGCGTTGCTGCGTCACCTGCGGCTGAACAGCGCCGTGCTCGGAAAGGTCCTCGGCATCGGACTGCCGAGCGCCATCGGCATGGTGGCGATGGCGATCGCCGAGCTGGTGCTGCTCGGCCTCGTCAACGGCTATGGGTCCGATGCCACAGCCGCTTATGGCGCGGTCAACCAGGTGATGGGTTACACGCAGTTCACGGCGATGTCGATTTCGATCGCGGTCTCGATCCTCGGCGCCCAGGCCGTCGGCGGCGGCGACCGGGCCCGGCTCGACGGCATCGTGCGGATGGGCCTTGCGTTCAACATCGTCCTGACCGGCGGGCTGGTGGCGCTGATCTATCTCGCGCCACGCGCGGTGCTCGGCATCTTCATCACCGACGGCGCCGTGCTGGATCTGGCGAAGGGATTCCTACACATCGCCTTGTGGAGCTCGGTGCCGTTCGGACTCGCCACCGTGTTCTCAGGCGCGATGCGCGGGGCCGGCGTCGCGTTGACGCCGATGCTGCTGTCGATCTGCGCGATCGCTGCAATCGAGCTGCCGGCCGCAATCATCCTCAGCCACACAATCGGCCTGACCGGCGTCTGGGCCGCTTACCCAATCGTGTTCTGCGCCATGTTGATTCTGCAGATGGGCTATTACCATCTGGTGTGGCGCAAGCGGGCGATCCAGCGGCTGATCTGACCGTCAAAGTATTATGACCGTCATTAAACGATGGACCTGTGGCGCGGCCTGCGCCACAATGGAGGAAAATCCAACTCAGAAAGTCAGGCCAGGGAGAATGATCTTGACCCGCACCGCCCCGCAATTCCTGTTCGATTTCGGCAGCCCCAACGCCTATCTCAGTCATCTGGCGATACCGGCGATCGAACAGAGGATCGGCGTCAAGTTCGAATATGTGCCGATCCTGCTCGGCGGCATCTTCAAGTCGACGAACAACAAGTCGCCGGCCGAGACGCTCGCCGGCATCAAGAACAAGCGGGAGTTCCAGCAGGTCGAGACCGAGCGCTTCGTCAAGCGCTTCCATGTCCAGCCCTATGTCTGGAATCCGCACTTTCCCGTCAACACGCTTAACCTGATGCGCGCGGCGATCGCGGCACAGCTCGAGGGCGTGTTCGAAAAGTATGTCGAGGCCGCCTTCCACCACATGTGGCGCGAGCCGAAGAAGATGGACGATCCTGAAATCGCGGCGAAGGCGCTGGCGTCCTCCGGCCTCGACGCGCAAAGGCTGTTCGCCCGCGCCGGGGAACCCGAGGTGAAGGGCAAGCTGATCAAGAACACCGAGGAGGCGGTCGCCCGCGGCGCGTTCGGCTCGCCGACCTTCTTCGTCGGCAACGAGATGTTCTTCGGCAAGGAGCAGCTGCGCGAGGTCGAGGAGATGGTGCTGGAAGGGGGCGAGTAGCGAATGGCGAATGGCGAGCAGTGAAAGCGTTACTCGCGTTTCGTCGCGTGCTATTCTGTTCGCTACTGTCTATTCGCCATTCGCCTCTTTCTGAAGAACAACGACAAAGACGGAGTTTGTCTCATGCGTATCCTCGTGGTCGGCGCCGGCGCCATCGGCGGCTATTTTGGTGGCAGGCTGTTGCAGGCCGGCCACGACGTCACCTTCCTGGTCCGGCCACGGCGCGCTGGCGAGCTCGCGAGCGCCGGCCTCGTCATCAAGAGCCCGAACGGCGACGTGACCTTAAAGAATCCGCCGACCGTGCAGGCGGACGCGCTCAGGGATAAGTTCGACGTCGTGCTCCTGAGCTGCAAGGCGTTCGACCTCGACGACGCCATCAAGTCGTTCGCCGCGGCGGTCGGACCGAACACCGCGATCATTCCGATGCTCAACGGCATGAAGCAGCTCGACACCCTGGATGCCAGGTTCGGCAACGAGCGCGTGCTCGGCGGCCTCTGCGCCATTGCGGCGACCTTGAACGAGAAGCGCGAGGTGGTGCAGCTCCAGCCGATGCAGTCGATCAATTACGGCGAGCGCGACGGCAAGATGTCGGACCGGGTGAAGGCGATCGATGAAGCCTTCAAGAGCGGCATCACTGGCGCGACCGCCAGCCAGAACATCATGCAGGACATGTGGGAGAAGTGGGTTTTCCTCTCCTCGCTCGCGGCATCCACCAGCCTGATGCGTGCCTCGGTCGGTGACATCCTTGCGGCTCCGGGCGGCCGGGATTTCCTGCTCGGCATGCTGGACGAGACCAGTGCGGTCGCCGCCGCGTCGGGCTATCCGCCAGGTGGCCCTTTCTTCGAGCGGGTGAAAGGCAACCTCACCGCCGAAGGCTCGCCTATGACGGCCTCGATGTTCCGCGACATCAAGGCAGGCCTGCCGGTCGAGGCCGATCACGTGATCGGCGATCTCATCGCGCGCGCCGATGCGGCCAAGGTGCCGGTGCCGAAGCTGCGCATCGCGTACACGCATCTGAAGGCATATGAGAAGCAGCGCGCTAGCTAGCCACGCCCTCCGTTGTCGTCCCGGGGCGCGCGTAGCGTGAACCCGGGACCGATAGCCACAGGATTGAGTCGTCACGCAAGCTGATCACCACTAGCCCTCGCCAAACCACGCCCTGTGGTTATGGATCCCGGGCTCGCGCTTTGCGCGACCCGGGATGACGGGTTGTGTTTGCCGCAGCGTCCCGTGCTATTTCAAATTCGCGAGATAGTGTGAGACGGCCGTGATCTCTTCGTCGCTCATGTGATAGGCGACATCGGCCATTGCCGCGACGCCGCCACCGACGCGCTGGCCGGCCTTGTAGTCATGTAACGCCTTGACGAGATATTCCTCGCGTTGCCCCGCGAGCCGCGCGACCGCCTTGGTGCCGGCATAGCTGTCCGTGTGGCATGAAGCGCAGCGGCGGCCGGCGGCAACCTGCGCACCCTTCTTCGACAGGTCCGGATCTCCGTCCTCGGCGCCCTTCGGCGACGTCAGCGAAGAAAAATAGGCGCCGAAATTGCGGATGTCCTCGTTGGTCATCTCCTCGACGATCGGCTGCATCTGCTCGTTCTTGCGCGAGCCGGCGCGGAAGAACACCAGCTGCCATTGCAGGAATTGATCGGGCTGACCGGCCAGCGAGGGGATGTTCTCGGTCTGCGAGATGCCGTTCTCGCCGTGGCAGCCTGAGCAGACGGCGGCCTTCTCCTTGATCGCGGCATTGTCGGCGGCCTGGGCCGGAACGAATAGTAGCGTCGCAGATAGAATTCCGAACCGAACGGTCCGCATGGCTGACTTCTCCAGCTGTCATTGCCGGGCTTGACCCGGCAATCCATCCCTGTTGCAGAGGGTTTCTCGTATGATGGATGCCCGGATCAAGTCCGGGCATGACGAACCTGTTCCGCGGCGAGCACGCCGCGTCAAGCAAAGAGGCTGCGGCCATCGCGCGGTCGCAGCCTCACATCGTGTCGCGCGCTACTTCTTGCTGTAGCTGATGCGGTAGATCGCGCCGGCCCAGTCGTCGGCGACGAGGATCGACCCATCCTTGGCGAGGATGATGTCGTTGGGACGGCCGAGATAGCCCTGGTCGCCCTCGAGCCAGCCGGAGGCGAAGATCTCCTGCTTGGGGTTCTTGCCGTCGGGCCCGACGATCACGCGCACGATGCGCGCGCCCTGGTACTTGTGGCGATTCCAGGAGCCGTGCTCGGCGATCAGGATGTTGTTCTTGTACTCGGCGGGGAATTGATCGCCGGTATAGAACTTCATGCCGAGCGGAGCGACATGCGCACCGAGATTCAGCACCGGCGGCGTGAACTCGGAGCACTTGTGGCCCATCGCGAACTTGTCATCAGGAAGGTTGCCCTGGTGGCAATAGGGATAGCCGAAATGCTCGCCGATCCTGTTGATCATGTTCAGTTTGTCCGAGGGCAGATCGTCGCTGATCCAGTCGCGGGCATTCTCGGTGAACCAGAGCTTGCCGGTGCGCGGATCGACGTCGCCGCCGACCGAGTTACGGACGCCGAGCGCCCAGATTTCGGCGTTGCCGGTCTTGGGATCGACGCGGCGGATCTGCGACACGCTGGTCGGCGGGATGCCGATGTTGAAGGGCGGTCCGAACGGCAGGAAGAACCAGCCCTCCTTGTCGACTGCGATGTATTTCCAGCCATGCGCGGCATAGGACGGCATGTCGTCATAGACGACCTTGCCCTGGCCGAGATTGTCGAGATTGGCTTCGGCGTTGTCGTAGCGGATCAGCTTGTCGACGGCGATGACATAGAGCGCGCCGTCCTTGAAGGCGAGACCGGTGGGCATGTTCAGCCCCTTGAGGACGGTCTTGACCTCCTTCTTTCCGTTGTTGTCCTTGATGGCGTAGACGTTGCCGAGGCCGAACGAGCCGACGAACAGCGTGCCTTTGTCACCCCAGGCCATCTGCCGCGCGGCCAGCACGCCCGAGGCATAGACCTCGATCTTGAAGCCCGGCGGCAGCTTGATCTTCTTGACGATGCTCGCGAGCTCGGCGTCGGAGGCGCCGGTCGGCGGGCCCGAGGGCGGCGCGAGGCCCTTCTGCGCCTCGGTCTCGTCGCCGAGGAACCAGTCGTCCGGCGGATGGGTCCAGAACTCCTTGGTGCCGGATTCGTATTTCTTCAGCGGCTTGCTCTTGTCCTGCTGCTGCGCATGGCCGGCGCTGGTCCCCGCGAGAAGGGCAACCGCTGCAAGCGCCAGAACGGATTGAAAGACGGATCGATGGAATTTCATCGCGTCACTCCCCTAAGGCAGCCGTCAGGGCTGCGCGTTATTTTGGTTTTGCCAGTCGAGGCGAAGTTTTGGGTCTGTCAGAACGACAGACCCAAAAAGGTTAGCACATCTGCGAACGGTGAGAAGCGCGCCTGCATCGCCTTCGCGCCCCGAGAAAATTGAGACAGAATGTCAATGAAGGAGCGAACGCCGCGACAACAACGCTCTCGCTGCAGCGCGGAATCAAGGTGGCGCGCGGATCGTCTTGCCGGCGGCACGAGGGATGGCTCATGCAAAAACGCGAAAACAACCCCATGCACAGTAGAACGGCTCAGGCTGGCCCGCTCCCGGTGAGACCGGACAGACATCTGAATCGTCGAGTAAAATAGCGATCGCAGCGTTTACGAGGCGACGGGGTAGGGGCCGTCGTCGAACACCGTGTCATGATAGCCCTTCGACCCGATCTCGCGTGCCAGCATGCTGCGATAATCGCGGTCGCCCTGCAGGCTGCGCAGCACATGCGCGAAGTCGAATTCGGGCCGCCAGCCCAGCTCGCGCCGCGCGCGGTCGTTGACATAGACGCGGTCGATCGCGGGGAAGAGCCGCCAGCCGCGCGCCGCATAGAGCTGCGCGCATTCCGGATAGAGCTCGCACACCACGCCCGCCGCGTCGCGCGCGAGCGCGGCGAGATGACGCTGATCGAACGGGCTGGTGGCCGAGACGATGTAGCGGGCGAAGCCGATTCTGGCCGCGCGTTCGACGGCGAGCAGATGCGCGCTCACGGCGTCCGCGATATCCAGCCGGCGATAGAGCAGCTCGTTGGCCTGCGCGTTCTCGAGCGCGTAGGCCGACCGCATCGAGGGATCGTCGTCGTCCTCGGGAAAGAAGCGCGAGGTCCGCAAGACCACGACGGGCAAACCGCGCTCGCGAAAGAACAGCTCGCAGAGGCTCTCGGCCATCAGCTTGGTGGTGCCGTAGATGTTCTTCGGGATGCACGGCAGATCCTCGGTGACCCACACCGCGGCCTGCCCCGCCTCGGGGCGCAACTGCGAGCCGAACGCGCTGGTGGTGCTGGTGAAGACGAAGCTCCTCACGCCGGCCGCCGCGGCCGCCTCGAGCAGGTTGAGCGTGCCCGTGACGTTGGTATCGACGAAGTCCTGCTTGGAGTGGGTCGCCACATGCGGCTTGTGCAGCGTCGCGGTGTGGATGACGGCGGTGACGCCGTCCATCTGCTCGCGCACGAAGACGGGATCAACGATCGAGCCGACCGCGTCGGTGAAGTGGGAAGGCTTGAGATCGAGGCCGCGCACGGAGGAACCACGGCCGCGGAGCGTCCGCAAGAGGGCCTCTCCGAGGTGGCCTGCGCTGCCGGTGATCAGTATTGACATGCAAAACTCAACAATACAGCCGTCAGCGGCGCGGAAAACCACGGCCCGACCCGGTTCGGCTGGATGCTCTGGGAAAAATTGGAGCGGGCGAAGGGGCTCGAACCCTCGACCCCGACCTTGGCAAGGTCGTGCTCTACCACTGAGCTACACCCGCATCCTGTGTCGGTCGCGTGACGCGCCGGCAACGGCTGTCGTATGCCAAAAGCGGGAGGGGAATGCAACAGCTACTGGCGGCATCAATTCGCAATCGGAGGCCCCATATGGAGCCCTATTGGGACCAAACCGCCCGAAAGTGCCCCGGAACCGGCGAATCGGGTCGCCTGGATTGAAATTCGGCCCATTCGGCCCAATTTAGGTGCCGACAACAAGCATATGATGTAGCGGCGTGCTAAAGAGCCGCCATTCCAGACATGACGAGGAATCCCGTGACGATCATCGACCAGGGTAACGGAGCGGCGGGCCCGGCTGCGGCCGACCTGATCAAGGACACCACCACCCAGACCTTCGTGAAGGACGTGATCGAGGAATCGAAGCGCCAGCCGGTGCTGATCGATTTCTGGGCGGAGTGGTGCGGCCCCTGCAAGCAGCTCACCCCCGTGCTGGAGAAGGCCGTGAAGGCGGCCAAGGGCAAGGTCAAGCTGGTCAAGATGAACATCGACCAGCATCCGGCGATCCCGGGCCAGATGGGCATTCAGTCGATCCCGGCCGTGATCGCCTTCGTCAACGGCCAGCCAGCCGACGGCTTCATGGGCGCGGTGCCCGAGAGCCAGATCAATGCCTTCATCGAGCGGCTGACCAAGGGCGTCACCGCGCCGGGCGAGGTCAACGTCGCCGAGATCGTGCAGGAAGCCGAAGCGGTGCTCGCCGAGGGCGACACGGCGGCGGCAGCGCAGATCTATGCCGAGGCGCTGCAGCACGATTCGACCAATATCGCGGCACTCGCGGGCCTCGCGAAGTGCTACGCCGTCTCCGGCGCGATGGAGCAGGCCAAGCAGACACTGACCATGGTCCCGGAATCCAAGCGCAACGATCCGGCCGTGAAGGCCGTGCAGACCGCGATCGATCTCGCCGAGCAGGCGAAATCCCTTGGACCGGTCGCCGAGCTGGAACAGAAAGTCGCCGCAAACCCGCTCGATCATCAGGCCAGATTCGACCTCGCCACCGCGCTCAATGCGCAGGGCAATCGCGCGGCGGCGACCGAGCAGCTGCTCGAGATCATCAAGCGCGACCGCAAGTGGAACGACGACGGCGCCCGCAAGCAGCTGGTGCAGTTCTTCGAGGCCTGGGGCGGCACGGATGATGCAACCGTCGAGGGGCGGAAACGTTTGTCGACGATCCTGTTTTCATAGGGACGTGCTGGCGACGCCAGGGGACCGGGCAGATGCCGATCAACATCGAATATCGCGGGCCCGCCGACCTTCCGGAGATCATTCCGGTGTTTCCGCTGCCCGGCGCGCTGCTGCTGCCCCGCGGCCAGATGCCGCTCAACATCTTCGAGCCGCGCTACCTTGCGATGGTCGACGATTCCTTCCGCGACGGGCATCGCCTGATCGGCATGATCCAGCCCGACGTGGCGCATTCGCCGAAGAATTCCGACAAGCCGGCGCTGTTCCGCGTCGGCTGCGTCGGCCGCATCACGCAGCTCGCCGAATCCGGCGACGGCCGCTACATCCTCGAGCTCACCGGCGTCGCGCGCTTCAAGGTTGTCGAGGAGCTCGAAGTGCTGACCGCCTACCGGCAGTGCAAGGTGGACTTCTTCGCCTTCGTCGACGACTTCACCGCGCGCATGGGCGAGGAGGAGGTCGATCGGGAAGCGCTGCTGGCCGTGCTGGCCGACTTCCTGAAGGCCAACAATCTCAAGGTCGACTGGGAAGGCGTCGAGAGCGCGCCTAACGAGGCGCTCGTCAACGCGCTGGCGATGATGTCGCCCTATGGCCCCGCGGAGAAGCAGGCGATGCTGGAGGCGCCCGACCTGAAGACCCGCGCCGAGATCCTGATCGCCGTCACTGAGATGGACCTCGCCAAGAAGCGCACCAGCGGCGATCCGCCGCTGCAGTGAGACGGTAGGTACTACAAGCGCCGTCATGCCCGGGCTTGACCCGGGCATCCACGTCTTTGCCACACAGAAGAACGTGGATGGCTGGGACAAGCCCGGCCATGACGAGAAGGAAGTGTAACCTTCAAAATTCTACGAATGATGCCGGATGCGCTTGCGTCCGGTGACCATCGCGCGGATCAGGTTCTCGCGCTGCAGAATTCCCATCACCAGCACGCCCAACACGTGCAGCACGACCAGAACGATGACCGCGTCCGACGAATAGTGGTGGGTGTCTTCGACCCACCAGACGCCGAAGAAGGTGACGGTCACCGACATCGCGCCCGTGATCGTCGAGACGGCGAGCGAAGCCAGCAGCGCGACCAGCATCAAACTTCCGGCGGGATTGAGCCCGATATAGCGGCCGGTCATGCCGCGCCGCAGATTCCAGAGATAGCGAGGCGACGCGCGAAGCCTGACGCCGAGCATCCGGAAGCGCGAATAGCGGCTCCCCGCGAAGCCCCAGAGCAGGCGGAAAGCGATCAGGCCGATGACCGCATAGCCGACGATGCGGTGAACGCCGTCATGCACGGTCGGCGTGAACCACGCGATCACGACCGAGATCGCGAGAACCCAGTGCCAGAGGCGCAGCGGGAGGTCCCAGACCGCGACCGTCCGCGAGACGAGTCGATTCGCGGGTGTCCCGTCGGACACCCCGCGCTCTTCCGGCACTTGTTTCATCAAGCCCAATTCGCTTCGGGGCTCAGGTGCGATCTACTTGGCGATGGTGTGCTTCAGGCTGAGATCTTCGGGGCTGTAGAACAGCTCGTACAGCTTGCCTTCCTTGACGCCATAGACCTCGTAGCACGAGCCCTCGGCCTTGGAGCGGCGCACCTCATAGCCCGCCGCCTTGGCCTTGGCTTCGGCTTCGCTGGCCGGCTTCCACGACGCCTTGGCGAGCTTGGTGCAATCCTTGAAACCGTCGGCCATGGCCGCCGATCCCGCGCCAATCCCAATCGTCAGTGCAATGGCAACAACACGAATGACCTTCACGAAGCTTTCCTCCTCTCGTGGGCGCCCGCAGAGCCGCGGGGCCCAGCGAAGGAAGCAAAGGAGGAGATGAAGTCAATCGGGCAGGGGCCTGGTTCGCTTTAGATAAGTTCTAACGTGGCGCGGGCTAGTAGCCGGCAACCGCGAGCGCGACCACTGCACCCATGCCGACCCAGCCGAAATGGCGGCCGCGCATGGCGTAGGCGTTGGCGAGGGCCGCAGCGCCGAACACGATGGCGAGCGTGGCGACGATCCAGTGCCGGGCTAGGCTCGATTCCAGCCGGGGTGCAACCAGCAGCAGCACGCCGCCGCCGATCCACGCCACCGTGCCGGCCTGCCACACCAGTCGAATCAGCGTGCGCAGGCGCGCCGGCTCGATGCTGGCGCGGGCGAAGACCTTGGTTTCGCCGAGCACGCCGTGGATGAGCGCCAGCACGATCGCGGCGAGGCCGGAACATTGCAGGAGAAGGTCGCGCATGGGGCATGCTCCATCCGTACGGTCCTGTATGGATATGCACCCGTTTGCTGGAAGCTGTCAATACATTAGTGTATGGACGCCATCTGGAGCCGGACATGACCGAACAGCTTTCCGCCGACGACTGGACCAAGGAGGGCCTGAAGGTGCTCGCCAAGAGCGGCTTCACGGCGCTGAAGGCCGATCCGCTCGCCAAGGCGATGGGCGTCTCGCGCGGCAGCTTCTATTGGCATTTCGCCGACCTGGCCGCGTTCCACGCCGCCGTGCTGAAGCGCTGGCGCGAGATCGCGGCCGAGCAGATCATCGCCGATGTCGAGGCCGCCAGTGACGAGCCGCTCAAGACGCTGCTGCGGAGATCGTTCGGGGCGCGGCTCGACCTCGAACGCGCGGTGCGCAACTGGGCGGCGTTCGATGCGGCGGCGCAAGGGGCGGTGCGCGCGATCGACCGCCGCAGGCTCGACTATATCGAAGAGCTGCTGGACAAGCGGGGACTTGCCCCGGCGACGGCGCAGGCCCGCGCACAGATCCTGTACTGGACATTTCTCGGTTTCGCCCTGTCCGGCCCGCCGGTGCCGGCCGCACGGCTTCAGGCGCTGCTCGACGAGCTCCTGGCGATGGTCTCGGCTTAGGCCTCCGATGGGCGGGCGCGAATTTCTGTGCTAAAGTCTACTAACTGCCGGAGACCCCAATGAACGCGCCCACCGAACGTCCCGAAGCCAGCGTCGATCCCAAATTGCTGGAGATTCTGGTCTGCCCGCTGACCAAGGGGCCCCTCGAGTTCGATGCCGCAAAGCAGGAGCTGATCTCGCGCAGCGCCAAGCTGGCTTATCCGATCCGCGACGGCATCCCGATCATGCTGCCGGAAGAGGCGCGCAAGATCGATTGAGCTTAGCGAGTTGGGACTGGCGAATAGCGAATGGACACCACTCGCTGTTCGCTACTCACCATCGCCGCTACAACGCCTCGCCCTTCAACAGCCGCGGCACCTCGCCCGTGAGCCCCGCGGCCTGGCGGATGAACAGGTTCTTCAGCGGCGGGGCGCGGTCGACGAGGCCGAGGCCGATGTCTCGCACCGTGCGCAACAGCGTCGACTGGTTGGAGAACAGGAAGTTCAGCGAGTTGGTGGCAACGCCCATCGCCATGGTGTCGAAGCGGCGCCAGCGCTGATAGCGTTCGAGTACATCGGCACCGCCGATATCCATGCCGAGCCGCGCGGCATCGACGACCACTTCCGCCAGCGCGGCGACATCCTTCAGGCCCATGTTGAGGCCCTGGCCCGCGATCGGGTGGATGACGTGGGCGGCATCGCCGACCAGCGCGAGGCGCTCGGCGATGAAGGAACGCGCAACGAAATAGGACAACGGAAACGCGCGCGGCTTGTCGAGTGCCTTCACCTCACCGAGATGCAGACCGAAGCGCTGCTCGAGCTCGCCGTGAAATTCCTCGTCACTGAGCGCAATGATGCGCGCGGCCTCGGCGCGGCGCTCGGTCCATACCAGCGACGAGCGCTTGCCCGACAGCGGCAGGATCGCGAACGGACCTGCGGGCAGGAAATGCTCTTCGGCGCGGCCCCCATGATCGCGCTCGTGGCCGACGGTGACGACGATGCCGGACTGGTCGTACTCCCAGCCATGGGTGGCAATGCCGGCGCGCTCGCGCAATTTCGACCGCGCGCCATCGGCGGCGACCAAGAGGCTCGCCGCGATCACGCTGCCGTCGCCGAGCGTCACCTCGATGCCGTCGGAACGCGCATCGTAGGATGCAACCGGAGTGGCGCGCAGATCGATGCCCTCGGCTTCCGCACGCACCACCAGCGCATCGATCAGGCGGCGGTTCTCGACCATATGCGCAAAGGGCTCGCCCGGGGCGACATCGCCGGCAAAGTTGAGGAACACCGGACGGGTGGCGTCCTCGAGCTTCGAATCGGTGACGACCATGTCGAGGATCGGCTGCGCCTCGCTCCTGACGGCGTCCCAGGCGCCGATCGTCTCGAACAGGCGGCGGCAGGCGGCCACGATCGCGGTGGCGCGGGGATCGCGGCTCGGCCGCGTGCCGAGCGCGGGATCGGCGACGATGACGGGGATCTCGGGCCCGAGCCCCTGGCGCAGCGCCAGGGCCAGTGCAAGCCCTGCAAACGCGCCGCCACCGATGACAATGCTACCCTGTACCGACATACCAAGTTTCCCGGTCAATTCTCGGTCTTGCTAGCAGACTTGAGCTGGGCGAAACAGTGCGGTGAAACAAGGGCCGAATGGCCCCTATGTGTCATTCCGGGGCGCGCAAATGCGCGAACCCGGAATCCAGAGGTTGTCAGCTCGGGATTCCGGGTTCATCGCCATCGCGACGCCCCGGAATGACGAGATCTTCGAAAGCATCATCATGTCCAAAAGCCTGATCGACCTCATTTCGATCCTCGACCTCGAGCAGCTCGAGGTGAACCTGTTCCGTGGCAACAGCCCGAAGACGAGCTGGCAGCGGGTGTTCGGCGGCCAGGTGATCGGGCAGGCGATGGTTGCCGCGTGCCGCACCGTCGAGGGACGGCTGCCGCACTCCCTGCATTGCTATTTCATCCTGCCGGGCGATCCGCAGATCCCGATCATCTACCAGGTCGAGCGCCTGCGCGACGGCAAGAGCTATTCGACCCGCCGCGTCACCGCGATCCAGCACGGCAACGCGATCTTCTCGATCATGGTGTCGTTCCACGCCGAGGAGGAGAGCGCGTTCGACCATCAGGACAAGATGCCCGACGTGCCGCCGCCGGAGAAGCTCACGGCGGAGGAGGTCGCGAAGCAACCGATGTTCAAGGAGATGCCGGACTTCATCCGCCGCTACTATGAATCCGATCGTCCGATCGAGCTGCGCCCGGTCGAGCTCGGCCGTTATTTCGGCCAGAAGATCGACGACGGCCGTATTCACGTTTGGATCAGGACCGCCGCGAAGCTGGCCGACGATCCGGCGCTGCATATGTGCGCGCTCGCCTATGCTTCGGATTTCTCGCTGCTCGATGCGATCATGGCGCGCTATGGCCGTACGCTGTTCGACAAGCGCATGATGCCGGCGAGCCTCGACCACGCGATGTGGTTTCACCGCCCGTTCCGCGCCGACGAATGGCTGCTTTACGCGCAGGATTCGCCAAGCGCGCGCGGCGGTCGCGGCCTGACCCGCGGCTCGATCTTCAAGCCCGATGGCACGCTGGTCGCCTCCGTCGCGCAGGAAGGCTCCGTGCGCGAGCGGAAGGCATAGCGCCGCGGGCGCGATGGATCGCGCCGGTGGCTGTCCGGGTCATGCTGCGAGCGAACCGCGCGCAACGAGCTCGGTCTGCGAGGCGAACCAGTTCATGATCCAGCGATAGACCCACGGAATCGGGATGATCAGGCTGCACAGGATCGCAGCGACGATGCCGCGCCAGAGGATGTCGAGACCGCTCCCCCTGAACACGACCTCGCGCCGCGTGCCTTCGACGCTGCGGCAGAACCAGCGCATCTGGGCCGCGGCGACCCAGGCCCAGCCGATGATGGTGATGATGGAAATCGCAAACAGCAGATTCCAGCCGATATAGGCCCAGATCGAGCCGGTGAAGCTCAAGCCCAGCGGCTGCCCGTTGGAGGCGAGGTTGGCGACTATCCATTTGATGAGGAGCCAGTAGAGAACGAGCTGAACGATGAACAGCAGGTTGCTCAGCAACTGGCTGCCGATGTAGCCGATTGCGATCGCCAGAACGATGAAGCCGAAATACCACGGCACCAGCGTCATCGCATCGCCGGTGAAGCTGAGGTTGGGTCGGCCCGGGACCTTGACGCAGGACACGATCCATTTCGTGTACCAGACGAACACCCACGGCGCCGGGATGACGAGGATCATTCCGATCAGCAGGACGATGCTGCGCCAGGTGAATTCCAGGATGCCGAAATCGACCGCCAGAGAGCCGCCGCTGCCCGTGCCGGCGTAGCCGCCGGAACCCATCATCGGCGGACCGCCGGCCGGCATCATCGGCGGCGCGGAGCCACCTCCGATCAGGCCGGGGATTTCGGCGGCCTTCTGCCAGCCGGCCATGCCCTCGGTCCATACCAGCGTATCCGGGCGCACGATGCCCTGGGCGATCAGATCGCGGAATTGCCCCTCCGGAAACGGCCCCTGCTGCTTGCCCTCGGATGCGTAGAACCAACTCGCCATGAAGCGTCCCCCAAAACTCTTTTGTACCGCTCGACCGCCGCGGGTTCACCGCATCCATGCCAAAAATGCATTGTGAATGATGAACGGTTGCCCTGTACAGAGGCGGCCGTTCACACGGTCAGACGTTTTTCCGCTTCAATCTGCAACTTTTTTATGCCATTTGCCCGGAAAGATGCCAGATTGACGCTGCGTCGGGGACATACGGCGCGGTGCATCCCGGGGAATAGGCCTGACCATGAAACTCGTCGTCGCGATCATCAAACCGTTCAAGCTCGATGAGGTCCGTCAGGCCCTGACCGCGATCGGCGTCCACGGCATGACCGTGACCGAAGTGAAGGGCTACGGCCGGCAGAAGGGCCACACCGAGATCTATCGCGGCGCCGAATATGTCGTGAACTTCCTGCCCAAGCTGCGCATCGAGATCGCGGTCCCCTCCGACGTTGCCGACAAGGCGGTCAGCGTGATCACCGCGACCGCGCGCACCGGGCAGATCGGCGACGGCAAGATCTTCGTCACGCCGATCGACCATGCGCTGCGCATCCGCACCGGCGAAACCGACAGCGACGCGCTCTAGATTTCGGCTTGACGCGTTCTCTCGACGCGAACCGGTATCCGCGTCGCAAAAACGCTTCGATAAATCTTCGATCGCACCGGGCAACGACGCCACAGCGTGCGACGCCAATTGATGCTGGGGGGAATGACATGGCGGGATGGTTGCGCCGCGCAGCGTGTATGGCTGCGCCGATCGGGCTTGTGTCCATCATGGCTTTTCCGGCACATGCCGCCGGCTCCGAGATCAACGCCGCCGACACGGCCTGGATGATCGTCGCCACCGCGCTGGTGCTGATGATGACGATCCCGGGGCTCGCGCTGTTCTATTCCGGCATGGTGCGCAAGAAGAACGTGCTCGCCACCATGGCGCAGAGCCTCGCCGCGGTGACACTGATCTCCATTCTCTGGGTGGCATTCGGCTATTCGCTCTGCTTCGTCGGCGATGGGCCGTGGATCGGCACGCTCGACCGCTGGTTTCTTGCCGGCATGACCATGGACAGCATCAACCCTGCGGCCAAGACCATCCCGGAATCGCTGTTCATGCTGTACCAGATGACGTTCGCCATCATCACGGTGGCGCTGGTCGCTGGCTCGGTCGCCGACCGCATGCGGTTCTCCGCCTATCTCCTGTTCTCGGTCGCCTGGTTCATCTTCGTCTACATTCCGCTGGCGCATTGGGTGTGGGGCGGCGGCTTCCTCGCCGGCATGGGCGTGCTGGATTTCGCCGGCGGCCTCGTGGTGCACCTGTCGGCGGGCACCGGCGGCCTCGTTGCGGCCAAGGTGATGGGCCGCCGTCACGGCTACGGCACCGAGAATCTCTCGCCGTTCGATCTGTCGCTCGCGGTGATGGGCACCGGCCTGTTGTGGGTCGGCTGGTTCGGCTTCAACGGCGGCTCGGCGCTGGCGGCGAACTCTCGCGCGGTGATGGCGATCATCGCGACCCATCTTGCCGCCTGTGCCGGCGCGCTGACATGGGGCGCCATCGAATGGTCGACGCGGCGCAAGCCCTCCGTGCTCGGCATGATCTCCGGCGCGGTGGCCGGGCTCGGCACCATCACGCCGGCCTCGGGCTTCGTCGCCCCCTGGCACGGTATCGTCATCGGTATCGTCGCCGGGGCGGTCTGCTACTGGGCCTGTACCTGGCTGAAGCACCGTTTCAACTATGACGATTCGCTCGACGTGTTCGGCGTCCATGGCATCGGCGGGCTGACCGGCACCCTGCTTGGCGGCGTGTTCGCGACCAGCGCCATCGGCGGCACCGCCGGCCTGCTGGAGGGCCATCCTCGGCAGCTCCTGATCCAGCTCTTCGGGGTCGCCGTCACCTTCGTCTGGTCGGCGGGCGTGAGCTTCATCCTGCTCAAGCTGGTTGGCCTGTTCGTACCCTTGCGCGTATCCCGTGAGCAGGAGCTCGAGGGGCTGGATATTTCGCAGCACGGTGAAGCCCTGCAATAGGCGACTGCGCTACGAAATTACCTTCTTGCTGCCCGACGCGTGAGCAACATTGTGTCGACAGCCTGTCATGCCGTCGATTTGAGCAGGCATGACCATGTTTTAAGCGCGACGTAATAGCGCACTGCACCACAATACCCCTCGAACGCGAAAACACCCGTTTTCATAGTCCGTTAGGCAACACGCCCGATCTGGCACGGCATTTGATTCTAGGGGTCCGGCTGTGCCCGCGTAGTGAATCTTCTCCCTCGTGGCGAACCAGTCGAGAAACGCCCGGCCACGTCCGGACCGGGCCCAAGCGGGGATAGGACCCATGAAAATTGTTATGGCGATTATCAAGCCATTCAAGCTGGAAGAAGTCCGTGACGCCCTGACCGCCATCGGCGTTCACGGTCTCACGGTGACGGAAGTCAAGGGGTATGGCCGCCAGAAGGGCCATACGGAAATCTATCGCGGCGCCGAATATGCCGTGAGCTTCCTGCCCAAGATCAAGATCGAGGTCGCTGTCGCTTCCGACCAGGTCGACAAGACCATCGACGCCATCACGTCGGCGGCGAAAACCGGACAGATCGGCGACGGCAAGATCTTCGTCATCAACCTCGACCATGCCGTGCGCATCCGCACCGGCGAGGCCGATGCCGCGGCCCTCTGATTTCGCGCTCAACCTTATCCAATCAGGAGTGAATAATATGACGTTCAAGCGTCCCTATGGCGCGGGACTGGCGGCTCTCGCAGTCGGCCTGTTCGCTGCGACCGCAGCCTACGCCGAGCCAACGGTCAACAAGGGAGACAACGCCTGGATGATGACATCGACAGTGCTGGTGCTGTTGATGACGATCCCCGGCCTCGCGCTGTTCTACGGCGGCCTGGTCCGTTCCAAGAACATGCTCTCCGTCCTGATGCAGGTGTTCTACACCGTCTGCGTCGTCACCGTGATCTATGCCGTGTACGGCTACAGCCTCACCTTCACCGGCGGCTCCGACTTCATCGGCGGCTTCTCCAAGGCCTTCATGATGGGCGTCACCACCGACTCGAAGGCCGCGACCTTCT
This sequence comes from Bradyrhizobium sp. RP6, assembly GCF_003837805.1. Classification (GTDB taxonomy): domain Bacteria; phylum Pseudomonadota; class Alphaproteobacteria; order Rhizobiales; family Xanthobacteraceae; genus Bradyrhizobium. The sequence goes on from NZ_RQIT01000015.1 coordinate 86,186, forward strand.
CGGTCGACGCCAACATCTCGGAGCTCATCTATATGTGCTTCCAGATGACCTTCGCGGCGATCACGCCCGCCCTCATCGTCGGCGCCTTTGCCGAGCGCATGAAGTTCTCGGCGCTCGCTCTGTTCGTTCCGCTCTGGGTGACGCTGATCTATTTCCCGATCGCGCACATGGTCTGGTACTGGCCCGGTCCGGACCTGATCCAGGACGCGGCCAAGGCTCTGGCTGCGGCGGGTGATGCGGCGGCGAAGACCGCGGCACAGGCCAAGCTCGACGAGATCAACGCCGACGCCGGCTGGATCTTCAAGATGGGCGCGATCGACTTCGCGGGCGGCACCGTGGTGCACATCAACGCCGGCATCGCAGGTCTCGTCGGCGCTCTCCTGATCGGCAAGCGCGTCGGCTACGGCAAGGAGCTGATGGCTCCGCACTCGCTGACCATGTCGATGATCGGCGCCTCGCTGCTCTGGGTCGGCTGGTTCGGCTTCAACGCCGGCTCCAACCTCGAGGCCAGCGGCGGCGCTGCGCTCGCCATGACCAACTCCTTCGTGGCCACCGCGGCCGCCGCGCTGTCATGGATGTTCGCGGAATGGATCATCAAGGGTCACCCCTCGGTGCTCGGCGTCATTTCCGGTGCCGTCGCGGGTCTCGTGGCCGTCACGCCTGCAGCCGGCTTCTCCGGTGTGATGGGCGCGATCGTCCTCGGCCTCGTGGTCGGCGTGGTCTGCCTGTTCTTCTGCACCGTCGTGAAGAACGCGCTCGGCTACGATGACTCGCTGGACGTGTTCGGCGTGCACTGCATCGGCGGCATCGTCGGTGCCATCGGCACCGGCATCCTGGTCAACCCCGCTCTCGGCGGCGCCGGCATCGTCGACTACACGGCCATCCCGCCGAAGGTTGCCGATTACGACTTCGCCACGCAGATCCTCGCCCAGATCAAGGCCGTCTGCACCACGCTGGTGTGGTCGGGCGTCGGTTCGGCGATCCTCTACAAGGTCGTCGACGTGATCGTCGGCCTCCGCGCCAATGTCGAGAGCGAGCGTGAAGGCCTCGACATCACCGAGCACACCGAGCGCGCCTACAACATGTAAGTCTCCTCCCGGGCGCGGTCCCCTCTGGAAGACCGCGTCCACAACTACGGTTCGGGCACATACCCGGCAATGCCCTGACCGTTGAGGGGCTCCAGCGCAAGCTGGAGCCCCTTTCTTTTGGTCGGTTCCGCTTGCAGGTCAGGGCAGAAGCGTCCCGAACATATTGTGATCCGGCCTCGATATTCCCGCTCTGGACGCAGGCGGCGGCCGATGGTTAATCGCGTCTTAACCTCGCCCTATCTATGGTGAACTGAACCGCTTCCCGCCGGTGCCTTCGCGCGACCGGCTGTTCCAAGAGTGCTGGCGCCCAGAATGGCTATGATCGCTTCATCCCGTGCGCCGCAGGCCGGTGGAAGCCCCGACAGCGACCGCTCGCCCTTCATCCGGCTGAACGAGCTGCTGGCGCCGCATCAGCCGGGTAAGCCCTTGATCACGCTTGCAGTGGGCGAGCCCCAGCATCCCGTGCCCGACTTCGTCGGCCCGGTGCTGGCGAAACACATCGCCGATTTCGGCCGCTACCCGCTCGGCAAGGGTATCGAGCCGTTCCGCAAAGCCGCCGGCGCCTGGCTGTCGTCGCGGTTCAAGCTGCCGCGGCCGCTCGATCCCGAGAGCGAGATTCTCGTCCTCAATGGCAGTCGCGAAGGGCTGTTCTTCGCTGCGATCACCGCGGCGCGCTATGTCGGGCCGCGTCCCGGCAAGCCTGCGATCCTGATGCCGAACCCGTTCTATCCGGTCTATGGCGCCGGCGCCCGTGCCGCGGCCTGCGAGCCGGTCTATCTGCCGACTACGGTCGAGAACGGCTTCCTGCCCGATCTCGATGCCATCGACGAGGCTACGCTGGCGCGCACGGTGGCGTTCTATCTGGCTTCGCCGGCCAATCCGCAGGGCTCCGTCGCTTCGCCCGATTATTTCAGGCGATTGAAGCAACTCGCCGACCGCTACGGCTTCGTGATCCTCAGCGACGAGTGCTATTCCGAGATCTACACCCGCCAGGCTCCGGGCAGCGCGCTGGAATGCGCCGGCCCCGACTTCACCCGCGTGGTCGCGTTCCAGTCGCTGTCGAAGCGATCCAACCTGCCTGGCATGCGCGTCGGCTTCGCCGCCGGCGACAAGAAGTTCATCGGCATGTTCCTGGAGCTGCGCAACGTTGCGGCGCCGCAGGTGCCGGTGCCGCTCCAGCACGTCGCGACCGTCGCCTATGGCGACGAAGCGCATGTCGAGGAGAACCGCAGGCTCTACCGCATCAAGTTCGACCTCGCCGACCAGATCATCGGCAACCGTTACGGCTATCGCCGGCCCGATGCCGGCTTCTGCGTCTGGCTCGACACGTCCGCGCTCGGCGACGACGTGTCGGTGACGCTGAGACTCTTCAAGGAGGCAGGTGTGCGCGTGGTGCCCGGCAGCTATCTGGCCCGGCTCCAGCCCGACGGCTTCAATCCCGGTGCAGGCTACATTCGGCTCGCACTGGTGCAGGATGGAGAGACCACGGCGCAGGCGCTGCACCGCCTGGTCGAGACTCTGGGTTAGGCGGGGCCCATGAGCATGTCGGCAATCGAACGTGTCATTCCGCTGGTCGGCCATCTGCCGCCATCGATCCGCGAGGGTCTGGCGCGGCGCATGCGCGAGCTCACCGGCCTCGGCCTGATCGCGCTGGCGGGCGTCGCCTCGGCGGCGCTGATGACGTGGTCGGTGCAGGACCCCAGCCTCAGCCACGCCACCTCGCGGCCGATCCGCAACATTCTCGGCTATGCCGGCGCCATCGGCGCCGACCTCGCGATGCAGATTCTCGGGCTCGGCGCCATCATGCTGGTCCTGACGGTTGCGGTGTGGGGCTGGCGCATGATGACGCATCGCCCGTTCGACCGCGAAGCGCTGCGGCTCGGCTCCTGGATTCTCTGCACGGTGATCGCGGCGGGCTTCGTCAGCTGCTGGCCGCATGGCGGCGCATGGCCGCTGCCGACCGGCCTCGGCGGCGTGGTCGGCGACGCGCTGGTGCGCGCGCCGGCGGTGATTTTCGGGCCGGCCGGCACGATCTACCGCATCGTGCTGGGCACGATCCTGTTCGCCGCGATGACCGCGACCTTCCTGATCGCCTGCGGCCTTGGCGCGCGCGAGCAGGACGACGAGTTCGCGGAGATCGAGGATGATGACAAGCCGCTCGACGAAGACGAGGAGAGCGATCGCGGCTCGGTATCGCTGGGCTGGCTGTTCCACGCGCTGATGAGCACCAAGGCGCGGCTGATCTGGCTGCTTGGCGCCGCGTACCGCTCGCTGGTCTCGAGTGGACCGAAGACCAAAGCGGTTGCATTCAGCCGCCAGGAGCCGAATCTGGGCGGCGGTCGCGCCGCGCCCTCGATCTCGCCGCAGTCCGAAGACGAGGACCATGAGGACGAGCACGAAGAAGAGGAAGACGAGGAGGAGGAGGAAGAGGAGCAGCCCGCCGCGCGCGCCCCACGCAAGAAGGCTGCACCGAAGGCCGCGGCGAAGAAGTCCTCCGAGAAGTTCGACCTTCCGTCCGTCTCCATGCTGGCCGCCCCGAAGGCCGGCGATCGCCAGCCACTCAGCAAGGCCGAGCTGGAGACCAATTCCCGGTCGCTCGAAGGCGTGCTGCAGGATTTCGGCGTGCGCGGCGAGATCGTGAAGGCCAATCCGGGCCCCGTCGTCACGCTGTACGAGCTGGAGCCGGCGCCCGGCATCAAGTCCTCGCGCGTGATCGGACTCGCCGACGACATCGCCCGCTCGATGAGCGCGCTGTCGGCGCGCGTCGCCGTCGTGCCCGGCCGCAACGCGATCGGCATCGAGCTGCCGAACGCCCATCGCGAGAAAGTCTATTTGCGCGAATTGCTGGTGGCGAAGGAGGCGACCGAGTCGGTGGCAAAGCTGCCGTTGTGCCTCGGCAAGACCATCGGCGGCGAACCTGTCATCATCGATCTCGCCCGCACGCCGCACATGCTGATCGCCGGTACCACCGGCTCGGGCAAGTCGGTCGCGATCAACACCATGATTCTCAGCCTGGTCTACCGGCTGCGCCCGGACCAGTGCCGGCTGATCATGGTCGACCCGAAGATGCTCGAGCTCTCCGTCTATGACGGCATTCCCCATCTGCTCACGCCCGTCGTGACCGATCCGAAGAAGGCGGTGGTCGCGCTGAAATGGGCTGTGCGCGAGATGGAAGAGCGCTACAAGAATATGGCCAAGCTCGGTGTGCGCAATATCGACGGCTACAATACGCGCCTGCTCGAATTGAAGGCCAAGGGTGAGGAGCCGACGCGCACGGTGCACACCGGCTTCGACAAAGAAACCGGCAAGGCGATCTACGAGGAAGAGAAGCTCTCGCTCGACCCGCTGCCTTATATCGTCATCATCGTCGACGAAATGGCCGACCTGATGATGGTCGCCGGCAAGGACATCGAAGGCGCGGTGCAGCGTCTCGCGCAGATGGCGCGCGCCGCAGGCCTGCACGTGATCCTTGCCACGCAGCGTCCGTCGGTCGACGTCATCACCGGCACCATCAAGGCGAACTTCCCGACCCGCATCGCCTTCCAGGTCACGTCCAAGATCGACAGCCGCACCATCCTCGGCGAGATGGGCGCCGAGCAGCTGCTCGGCCAGGGCGACATGCTCTACATGGCCGGCGGCGGCCGCATCAGCCGCGTGCACGGACCTTTCGCCTCGGACGAGGAAGTCGAGAAGGTGGTGCGTCACCTCAAGACGCAGGGACAGCCGGAATATCTCGAAGCGGTCACCGCCGAAGAGCCGACCGAGGACGAGGACGGCGCCGTGTTCGACGCGACCGGCATGGGGGGGGATGGCGGCGGCGATCTATTCCAGCAGGCGGTTGCCATCGTCAAACGTGATCGCAAGGCCTCGACCAGCTATATCCAGCGCCGCCTGCAAATCGGCTATAACCGCGCCGCATCACTGATGGAGCGCATGGAACTGGAGGGCATCGTCGGTCCCGCCAACCACGCCGGCAAGCGCGAGATTCTGGTCGAGGAAGAAGACAGCCATATGTGAGGCGAGCCGCATCGAGGCATCATTTCACGCAAAATCGATATCTGCTTTTGCCCGAAATCACGCTAGAAAGGCGCCCAGCCATACAGGACGACGCGTTGATCAGACATCCGGACATCCGATACGCTGCCACCATCGCCGCGCGAAGCGCGCGCGTGGCCGGCGTGCTTCTCGTCACCGCCGCGATGGTGACCACGGCGTCGTTCGCGCAGACCGTGCCCGTGCCGAAGCCTGCACCGAAGGGCCGCGATGGCGCGCCTGCCGGCGGGCCCGCTGTCACCGGCGCGACGCAGACGCCGCCCAATCCGGTCATCCCGGATCCGCGGCGCAACGTGCCGAGCAGCATCTTCCAGACCTTCGATGCCAACCAGAAGGCGCAGGCGGCCAAGGTCAGCGCCTATCTGTCGTCGCTTCAGACATTGGTCGGGAATTTCGTCCAGGTCGGCCCCGACGGCAGCAAGACGCAGGGCGATTTCTACATCCAGAAGCCGGGCAAGGTGCGCTTCGAATATGACGCGCCGAGCCCGATCGACATCGTCGCCGACGGATCCTCGCTGGTGGTGCGCGACCGCAAGCTCGCGACCCAGGACGTCTATCCGCTGTCGCAGACACCGCTGCGCTTCCTGCTGTCCGACCGCATCGACCTGATGAAGGACACCAACGTCGTCAGCGTCTCGGCCGACGACGTCTATGTCAGCGTCACCATCGAGGAGAAGCAGGCGCTGGTCGGCACCAGCCGGCTGCTCCTGATGTTCGGCGCCAAGGACGGCCAGCTCAAGCAGTGGACCGTCACCGACCCGCAGGGCTACGACACCACGATCGCGGTCTACAATCTGGATTCGAGCAAGAAGCTCGACCCCGGCATGTTCAAGATCGACTTCACCAATTACGGCCCGTCGCCCGGATAGGTCGGTCTCGTGTCCCGGACGCTGTGCGGCACGAAGTGACGCTCAGCGTCCGGGGAACGAGAGAGTTTACCCGCCATTCATAGGCAAAAGACAGTGGGCACCGGCGCTTTGCGCCTTTGCCCACCCGACGAGAGCTTGCTAAGACGCATTCCCCATGCGTCTTTCCCTGACAACCTGGAACATCAATTCGGTGCGGCTGCGCATCGACCTGGTCGCAAAATTCCTGAAGAGCGCGCGGCCGGAGGTGCTGTGCCTGCAGGAGACCAAATGCATCGACGATGCCTTTCCGCTGAAGCGCTTCAAGCGGCTCGGCTACGAGCACGTCGCGCTGAACGGGCAGAAGGGCTATCACGGCGTCGCCATCGTCTCGAAGATTCCCTTCGAGTCCAAGGACATCCGTACCTTCTGCGACAAGGTGGATTCGCGCCACATATCCGTGTCCTTCGGAACCAAGGCGGGCATCGCAAAGCCGCTGGTGCTGCATAATTTCTACGTGCCCGCCGGCGGCGACATTCCCGATCCCGCGCTGAACGAGAAGTTCGACCACAAGCTTCGCTTCCTCGACGAGATGAAGGCGTGCGAGCCGCTGCATCCGCGCGGTGAGGACCGCCACATCCTGGTCGGCGATCTCAACGTCGCCCCGCACGAGAACGACGTGTGGTCGCACAGGCAGCTTCTGAAAGTTGTCTCGCACACACCTGTCGAAACCGAGAAGCTGAAGGCGGCACTCGCCGCCGGCGAATGGATCGACGTCGCGCGCGAGCGCATCCCGATGTCGGAGAAGGTCTATACGTGGTGGAGCTATCGTTCCGCCGACTGGACCGTCGGCGACCGCGGCCGCAGGCTCGATCACATCTGGGTCTCGCGTGCGCTGAAGGACGCGGTCAGCGACTTCAAGATCCTGCGCGATGCGCGGAGCTGGGAGCGGCCGTCGGACCACGTGCCGGTGACGGTGACGATCGAGGTGTGAGCCCCTGCCGTCATTCCGGGGCGCGCGCAGCGCGAGCCCGGAATCCATTCATCCGTTAACGCTGCGGTTCGATGGATTCCGGGCTCGCGAATTCGTCGCGCCCCGGAATGACGACGGAGAGGTTCACGACGTCAGCTTCGCCCCGGCCATCAGGATATCGCTGGCGATCTGGCTGGAGCGCACCGCGAATTCGTCGCGGAGGCGAACGGCGGCGGCGGGGTCGCTTTCGAGCACACGCTGGAACAGGCTGCGTGCAACGCGGATGACGGAAGAATGCTCCAGCGCGATCGCGCGCGATGGCCGCTTCATCGGCACCACCAGTGCGAGCTCGCCGATCAGCGCGCCGGGGCCGGCGATCATTTCGGCGCCGGCGCCGTCCTCGACCCTGAAGGCGCCGCGCTGGACCACGAAGCCGGCATCGGCGTCGTCGCCGAGATTGAACAGGACGTCACCGCGGACGAAGTCACGCTGCTCGGAACCGATCGCCACCATGCGCAACGAGGCGTCTCCCAACAGGCGCAGTGTCGGGACACGCTCGAGAAGCGCTACGTCGTCGTCGATTGACATTCCGGTCCGTGGCTCGAGGAACGCGCCAATTTACGACGAATCGCGCGTTTCCGGAACGTATCACGGCACCAGCTTGTAGCCACCGGCTTCGGTGACCAGGATCTCGGGGTTGGCGGCGTCCTTCTCGATCTTCTGGCGAAGCCGATAGATGTGGGTTTCCAGCGTGTGGGTGGTGACGCCGGAATTATAGCCCCAGACCTCCTGGAGCAGGGTCTCGCGCGACACCGGCATCTGGCCGGCCCGGTAGAGGAAGCGGAGAATCGCCGTTTCCTTCTCGGTCAGGCGGACCTTGCGCGCATTGGCCGCCGTCAGCATCTTCGAGCCGGGACGGAAGGAGTAGGGGCCGACCGAGAACACCGCGTCCTCGCTGGCTTCGTGCTGGCGGAGCTGGGCACGGATGCGGGCGAGCAGAACGGCGAAGCGGAAGGGTTTTGCGACATAGTCGTTGGCGCCGGATTCCAGCCCCAGGATCGTATCGGAATCGGTGTCGTGCCCGGTCAACATGATGATCGGGGCCTTGAATCCGCCCTTGCGCAACGAACGGACAACTTCGCGGCCGTCAGTATCGGGTAGGCCGACATCCATCAGGACGAGATCGGGAGAATTTGCCTTGGCGGCGCTCGCGCCCTTGGCGCCGGTATCCACGGCGGAGGCTTCGAATTCTTCGTGCAGCGATAATTGCTCCACCAGCGTGTCGCGCAGATCGGTATCGTCATCCACGATGAGGATCTTGCGGGCGTTGGGCATGGGAGGTCATCCTTTTAGGGTCCGGCTCGGCGCGCATCCATGCCGCACCCAGCCGCGAGGGGAAGTTTAGGGTCGCCGTTGTTTTTGTTGTTCGTGTTGAAGTAGTGGGCTGTTACCGATTCACAAGCCAAAAGCACTCTAGCTCAGAATAGCAGGGCGATTTGATGAATGTCCTGTAATGAATTCGACATTGCACGTTCACATGAAAAATAAAGCAACTTCAGTTGGTTACGCCAGTAATCGAAGCGCGATGCCGCTGTCTGCGATCCGTGTTAAGGCTGCGGCCGGAAACCCGCGCCGGGGCTGGCTGACGGCCGGGACGCTGACCATCCCGGTTGCATTGGGGCGGGGCGGCATTCTGGCCAACAAGCGCGAGGGCGATGGCGGCACGCCCAGGGGCAGCTTCCGTCCCAGACGGCTGTGGTGGCGGGGCGACCGGCACAGCCGCCCCCCGACGTTGTTGCCGACCCGGATGATCACCGGCGCAGACGCCTGGTGCGAGGATCCACGGGACCGCCGATACAATCAGGGCATCCGGCTCGGAGAGGGGCAGGGCGGTGACCGGCTCAAGCGGGCCGACCACCTCTATGACTTCATTATCGAGATCGACCACAACACCAGACCACGCATTGCCGGGCGCGGCAGCGCGGTGTTCCTGCACCTCGCCCGCGACAATTTCGGCCCGACCGCGGGCTGCGTCTCCATGACGAAATCTGCGATGCTGCAATTGCTGCGGCGCCTGGGCCCGCGAACAAGAATCATCATCGGGTGAGTGTGCATGCTCGACAACGACCGAATCGTTTAAGTCGCCGCCATCCTTGCAAGGAGCCCTTGCGACGAAGCAATCCAGGGTCCCCGCGGAAAGATTCTGGATTGCTTCGCGGAGCCTGTCATCGGGCCGCGCTCTGCGCGGCCCCGTTGGCTCGCAACGACGAAATCGATGGCGGTTTGCTGAGCGCGTACCCCGCGAACGGCTCTTACCTGTGCCCGAAAATCGCACTCCCCACGCGCACATGCGTGGCGCCGAGCATGATCGCCGTCGCAAAATCGGCGCTCATGCCCATCGAGAGATTCTTCAACCCATTACGCGCCGCGATCTTGGCGGTGAGAGCAAAGTGCGCAGCCGGCGGTTCGTCGACCGGCGGGATGCACATCAGTCCGGAGATCGCGAGCCCATAGGTGTCGCGACAGTTCGCGAGGAAGGCATCGGCCTCGTCGGGCGCGATGCCGGCCTTCTGCGGCTCCTCGCCGGTGTTGATCTGGACGAAGAGTTGCGGGTGCTTGTTCTGGGATTCGATTTCCTTGGCTAACGCTTGGCAAATGCTCGGGCGGTCGACCGAATGGATGGCGTCGAACAGCGCGACCGCGTCTTTCGCCTTGTTGGATTGCAGCGGCCCGATCAGATGCAGCGCGATATCGGGGTAAACAGACGTTAATGCCGGCCACTTGGTTTTGGCCTCCTGCACCCGATTCTCGCCGAATACGCGCTGTCCGGCGGCGATGACCGGGATAATTGCATCGGCGGCGAAAGTCTTGGACACCGCGATCAGCGTCACCGAGGCGCGGTCGCGCCGCGCGTCCTTGCAGGCGCGGGCGATTTCAGCTTCGACCGCGGCGAGCGCGTTTGGTGAATGGCCGGTTACCGGCGCGGCATTGGCTTCTGTCATGACGTCTCTTGGCTGCGATCGTAGCCCGGGTTAAATCCAATTTTACCGAGTTCAAGAAACAGTTTTTGAACCCTTCGCTTTACCTTGCTCCACGGGGTGGGTAGCGAAGATGGCAAGCGTCAGTCTCAACCGCAAACGAGCGAAACTCAAGCAGGTTCTGGGAATCCGGGCGCGGCTTGCGTTGCTTGCGGTCATTCTTGTGACGCCGTTGATGCTTGAGCGGATCCGCTCGCTCGAAGACACGCGTGTGCGGCAGATCGCGCAGGCTGCGGCCGAGTTCACCACGGTGGCAAGGCACAGTGCCGATGCGCAGCGCGAGGTGATCTCGTCGGTCGAGACCATCCTGAAATCGGAGGCCTTCATCCGCGCCTCCGCCGGCGGAATCAGCAAGAGCTGCGACGTGCTGCGCGCAAGCCTGCCGTCGAGCCTTCCCTGGATCCGCACGCTGCTGATCGCCGGCCAGGACGGACGCATCCAATGCGCCACCAACAACATGTATGTCGGCCTCGATCTCAGTGACCGGCCCTACTTCCAGCAGGCGCAGGAAACCGGCCGCTTCGTTCTCAGCGATTTCATCCTGTCGCGGCCGGTACCGTCGCCGACGGTGATGGCGGTTTATCCGGTCTCCGCCTTCAGCGGCGTACCCGATGCCGTCGTGCTCGCCACCGTCAATCTCGACTGGATGTCGAAGGTCATGAGCAATCTGGGCGGCCGCGCCGGCATCACCGCGGTGCTGGTCGACAGCGCGGGCACCGTGCTGGCGGCCCCGGCCGATCAGCACAGTGCAGTCGGCCGGCCCCTCGACAACATGCCACTGATGTCCGCGATCGCCGACAAGGCGCTGCGTTCCGACCAGGATGAGGGTTCACTGTCTTTCCTCGCCGCCGACGGCTCCCGCCGCGCGGTCAGCTACATCCGCATCGCCGGCACCAATGCTCGCCTGATCGCCAGCATCGACGAAGACAAGGTGTCCGCGGCGGTCAACCGCGATATCCGCACCGCGTATCTCCAGCTCGCTTTCGTCGTCGTGTTCGTCCTGTTCGGCGCGCTGATTGCCGCCGAAAAACTCGTCATCAAGCCGATCGAGATGCTCGTCGACATGGCCAAGCGTCTCGGCGAGGGCGACCTGTCGGCCCGCGCGGCGCGCAATCGGCTGCCGGCCGAGTTCGTTCCGCTGGCCCGCGCCTTCAATGCGATGGCTGCGCAGCTGAGCCAGCGCGAACGCGAGCTGATTGCGAGCAACGACCGGCTGACGGTGATGGCCTCGATCGACATGCTGTCGGGGCTCGCCAACCGCCGCGGCTTCCAGAGCCGGCTCGACTTCGAATGGATGCGCGCGCAGCAATATGGCAGCGACCTCGCGCTTCTGATGATCGACGTCGACCATTTCAAGCTGTTCAACGACACCTATGGCCATCTCGAAGGCGACACCTGCCTGACCCGGCTCGGCGAGTCGCTGTCCGGCATCGCCGCCGACACGATGGGCTTTGCGGCACGCTATGGCGGCGAGGAATTCTGTCTCCTGCTGCCGAATACCGACGTGATGCGCGCCGCCGAAATCGGCGAACAGGTGCGCGCGGCCGTGCTGAAACTCTGCCTGCCGCACATCACCTCGAACCACATGATCGTCACGGTCTCGATCGGAGTCGCCGCGACAAAGCCGAACGAGTCCTTGCGTCCCGGCGACCTGATCGAAGCCGCCGACGCCGCGCTCTACGCCGCCAAGCACCGCGGCCGCAACAATGTCGTCGAGCATGGCGTGCAGGCGATCGAGACCGGCGCGGATATGATGATGGTAGCAAGCGCCTAGCCCGCGGCCCCGGACCGCTCGAGCTCGAACTCCGTGACCACGCGATTGCGGCCGCCGCTCTTGGCGAGATAGAGCGCGCGGTCGCAGCGCTCGATCAGATCGGTGATCGCCTCGCCGACCCGGTATTGCGCCACACCGATCGACACGCTGATGCCGGGCAGGGTCTCGCCGGTCGAGCGGCGCGTGATCGTGCAATCGGCAATCGCGCGCCTGATACGCTCGGCGATCTCAGCGCAAGCGGCCAGATCCGCGTCCGGCAGCACCGCGATCAGCTCCTCGCCGCCATAGCGGGCCGGCAAATCCTGCTCGCGAACCTTTTCGCGCAGCACCTTCGCCATCAGGCGCAGCACCTGGTCGCCGACGCCATGGCCAAAATTGTCGTTGAAGGCCTTGAAGTGGTCGATATCGAGCAAGAGCACGCTGAGCGGCTCGCCCCATTCCGCAGTCGCCTGCGCCTTGCGCAGGAATTCGTCGAGGGCCCGCCGGTTCGCCAGCCCGGTCAGCGTATCGGTCCGGGCGCGCTGCTCGGACCTCGACAGCGAATCGCGGATCACGTCGAGCTCGCGGGTCTTTTCCGCAAAGCCTGCCTCCAGCCGCGTCGCCCTTGTGGCGGCCCGCGCAAGCTCGTTCATGAGCTGGGCGACCAGCAATTTTGGATCGACGCCGGCCCTGCCCTGGTCGGCCACCTGGCTGATGACCTGCATCTGCGAATGATTGTCGGCGATCGCAGTCGCCAGAAACTCCTTCGCGGCCCCCATGACCGCCTGGAGCCGCTCGGAGGTGTCGACCACGACGGTACTCACCTGGGGCGCGACGTAGGTCTCGAACAGATCCTGATTGGTTCGCGCATCGAAGGGACGATTGTGGTCGATGAGCAGATCGATCGCGTTGCGCAGATCGTCATGGCTGCCTGCGAAATACTGGAACCAGACCGCAAAATTGGCCGGCATCGGCGCAATCCGCTGTTCGGCCATGCTCCGCATCGCCCGTCCGGCGATGGACGCGGCATAGTCGTAATCGGGATCGTCGAAGCTGGAATCCATCGCGGGCCATGGGGTCTTGTCGGGCCGCAAATTGGCATCGACCCCTTAATCACACCCCAACGCGGGCCCTCGTAGTTATGCGGAGGCGCAGTCAAAGTTCCAGAACGCGGCAACCCATTGACCCCCTGAGGTCTTCTATGGCCTAGTCCGCCGTCTTGAGACGGCCGAACCCACGAAAACCCAACGATTCCATGACCTCCGAACGCTACAACGCCCGCGACGCCGAACCGCGCTGGCAACGCCACTGGGACGAGCAGGCGATCTTCGTCTCCAGGAACGACGATCCGCGGCCGAAATATTACGTGCTCGAGATGTTCCCCTACCCTTCCGGGCGCATCCATATCGGGCATGTCCGGAATTACACACTGGGCGACGTGCTGGCCCGCTTCATGCGCGCCAAGGGCTTCAACGTGCTGCATCCGATGGGCTGGGATGCCTTCGGCCTGCCGGCCGAGAACGCCGCGATCGAGCGCAAGGTCGCCCCGAAGGCCTGGACCTACGACAACATCGCCGCGATGAAGAAGCAGCTTCGCTCGATCGGGCTGTCGCTGGACTGGAGCCGCGAGATCGCAACCTGCGATCCCTCCTATTACAAGCACCAGCAGAAGATGTTTCTGGACTTCCTGCGGGAAGGTCTCGCCGAGCGCGAGAAGCGCAAGGTGAACTGGGACCCCGTCGACATGACCGTGCTCGCCAACGAGCAGGTCATCGACGGCCGCGGCTGGCGCTCGGGCGCTGTGGTCGAACAGCGAGAAATGAACCAGTGGGTCTTCAAGATCACGAAGTACTCGCAGGAGCTCTTGAGCGCGCTGGACGGGCTGGACCGCTGGCCCGACAAGGTGCGGCTGATGCAGCGCAACTGGATCGGCCGCTCGGAGGGCCTCTTGATCCGCTTCGCGCTCGATCCGGCGACGACGCCGGCCGGCGAGAGCGAGCTGAAGATCTTCACGACGCGCCCGGACACGCTGTTCGGCGCGAAATTCATGGCGATCTCGGCGGATCATCCGCTGGCGCAGGCGGCAGCTGCGAAGAACCCCAGGCTTGCGGAGTTCATCGCGGAGATCAAGAAGATCGGCACTGCGCAGGAGATCATCGACACCGCGGAGAAGCAGGGCTTCGACACCGGCATCCGCGCGGTGCACCCGTTCGATCCGTCCTGGAAGCTGCCGGTCTATGTCGCGAACTTCGTGCTGATGGAATATGGCACCGGCGCCATCTTCGGCTGCCCGGCGCACGATCAGCGCGACCTCGACTTCGTCAACAAGTACAATCTCGGCAACACGCCCGTCGTGTGCCCGGAAGGCCAGGATCCCAAGACCTTCGTGATCACCGACACCGCCTATGACGGTGACGGCCGCATGATCAATTCGCGCTTCCTCGATGGCATGACCATCGAGCAGGCCAAGGAAGACGTGGCGAAGCGTCTCGAGACGGAGCTGCGCGGCAACGCACCGGTTGGCGAGCGTCAGGTGAATTTCCGCCTGCGCGACTGGGGCATTTCGCGCCAGCGCTATTGGGGCTGCCCGATCCCCGTCATCCATTGCCCGAAATGCGATGTGGTGCCGGTACCGGATGCCGACCTGCCGGTGAAGCTGCCGGACGACGCCACATTCGACAAGCCCGGCAACGCGCTCGATCATCATCCGACCTGGAAGCACGTCACCTGCCCCAAATGCGGGGGCAAGGCTAGCCGCGAAACCGACACCATGGATACGTTCGTGGATTCGTCCTGGTACTTTGCGCGCTTCACCGATCCCTGGAACGAGAACGCGCCGACGACGCCTGCGGTCGCCAACCGGATGCTGCCGGTCGACCAGTATATCGGTGGCGTCGAGCACGCGATCCTGCATCTGCTCTACAGCCGCTTCTTCACCCGCGCGATGAAGGCGACCGGGCACGTTGCGCTGGACGAGCCGTTCGCCGGCATGTTCACGCAGGGCATGGTGGTGCACGAGACCTATCAGAAGGCCGACGGCACCTATGTGCAGCCGGCCGAGGTGAAGATCGAGGTCGGCGGCAACGGGCGCCGCGCAACGTTGCTCGCCACCGGCGAGGACATCCAGATCGGCCCGATCGAGAAGATGTCGAAGTCGAAGAAAAACACGGTCGACCCCGACGACATCATCGAGACCTACGGCGCCGATGTCGCCCGCTGGTTCATGCTGTCGGACTCCCCGCCCGACCGCGACGTGATCTGGAGCGACGAGCGCGTCCAGGGCGCCTCGCGCTTCGTGCAGCGGCTGTGGCGGCTGGTGAACGATTCCGTCGAACTCGGCAACGCCGCACCGGCGGCCCGGCCGGCCAGCTTCGGCCCGGACGCGACGACCTTGCGCAAGGCCGCCCACGGCGCGCTAGACAAGGTCACCACCGGTATCGAGCGGCTGCACTTCAATGTCTGCCTCGCCCATATCCGCGAATTCACCAATACGTTCTCGGAGGTGCTCCAGCGCCCGGGCCAACCCGCAGCCGACCTGGCGCCAGATCTGGCCTGGGCGATCCGGGAGGCCAGCGAGATCCTCGTGCAGCTGTTCTCGCCGATGATGCCGCATCTGGCCGAGGAGTGCTGGCGGGTTCTGGGCCAGAAGGGGCTGGTTTCGGAAGCCAATTGGCCCCAAATCGAACGCGATTTGCTGGTCGAAGACAGCGTGACCCTGGTGGTCCAGGTCAACGGCAAGAAGCGGGGTGAGGTCACAGTTGCAACAGCGGCCCAGAATCCGGAAATCGAGACTGCCGTTTTGGCCCTCGATGCGGTAAAGCTGGCCCTGGACGGCAAGCCCGTCCGCAAGGTGATCATCGTTCCCAAGAGGATCGTGAATGTTGTCGGCTAGGATCCGTATCGCAGCCCGCTTGCTGGCAGTTGCTGCATTGGCGGCGCTGACGGCCGGCTGCTTCCAGCCGATGTATGCCGAGCGCACTGACGGCACCCCCGGCCTGCGCGAAAAGCTGATGGGCGTCGAGCTGCCCCCGATCGACAAACCCAATGCGTCCCGCGAGGCCCGCGTCGGCGTCGAAATCCGCAACGCGCTGGCTTTCAAGCTGTACGGCACCGCGACGGGCATGCCGCCGACCCACCGGCTGGATATCCGCTTCACGACCAGCCGCTCCTCGCTGATCGTCAGCCCCACGACGGGACTGCCGACGAACGAAAATCTCGGCATCGACGCCCAGTACAATCTGATCGATGTCGCGACCGGCAAGTCGGTCATGACCGGCTCGACCTTCTCGCGCGTGTCCTATGACATGCCGGGGTCCTACCAGCGCTTCTCGCGCACCCGCGCCGTGCGCGATGCCGAGGATCGCGCCGCCAACGAGATCGCCGAGAACATCTCCACCCGGCTCGCCTCGTTCTTCACCGCGGGGACGTAGTTCGCTCCCGTCATTCCGGGGCGCCCAAAGAGCGAACTGCGGTGCGCAATTGCGCACCTGAGAATCTCGATCCCAAACCTCCGGGTTCGCGCTGCGCGCGCCCCGGAATGACAATCTGGACCATGGTCGCGCTGCGCGGAAAAGAGATCGACGCTTTCCTCGCCCGCCCTGATGCGGGCCGTCCGATCATCCTGCTCTACGGTCCCGATGCCGGCCTTGTGCGCGAGCGCGCCGATGCACTGATCGCGTCCGCCGTCGACGATCCCAACGATCCGTTCTCGCTGGTCAAGCTCGACGGCGACGAGCTCTCCGCCGAGCCTTCGCGCCTCGTCGACGAGGCCATGACGGTGCCGCTGTTCGGCGGCCGCCGCGCCATCCGCGTTCGCGCCGGCTCGCGCAGCTTTGCCAGCGGCATCGACACGCTCGCCGAGATGAGCGTGAAGGATTGCCGCATCGTGATCGAGGCCGGCGAGCTACGCCCGGAATCGCCGCTGCGCAAGGCTTGCGAGAAGGCCAAGACGGCCGTGGCGATCGGCTGCTATCCCGACACCGAGCGCGATCTAGCCAGGCTGATGGAGGACGAGCTCCGCATCGCGAATTTGCGGATCGCGCAGGATGCCCGCGCCGCGCTGATGTCATTTCTCGGCGGTGACCGCCAGGCCTCGCGCAACGAGCTGCGCAAACTGACGCTCTACGCCCACGGCAAGGGCGAGATCACGCTCGATGACGTCATGGCCGTGGTCGCCGATGCATCGGAGCTGAAGCTCGACCCGATCGTCGACGGCGCCTTTGCCGGACGGCCCGACATTGTCGAGACCGAGTTCGCAAAGGCCATGATCGCCGGCACTTATCCCGGCGTGATCCTCTCCGCCGCGCAGCGGCAGGCCGCATGGCTGCACAAATCCGCGCTCGCCATCGCCGACGGTACGCCGGCCTCCGCCGTGCTCGACGGCGGCTTTCCACGCCTGCATTTTTCGCGAAAGCCCGCGGTCGAAACCGCGCTGCGCAATTTCAGCCCGGCACGGCTTGCCGCCATCATCGAGCAGCTCGCAACCGCCGCGCTCGACACCCGCAAGCAATCGACGCTCGCCGCCGCCATCGCCCAGCGCACGCTGATGGCGATCGCAGCCAATGCAAAGCGGCGGGGATAGGCTCCGCTCCAACGTCACGCAGCCGCAACTCTCTCCACGTCATTGCGAGGAGCGTGAGCGACGAAGCAATCCAGAGTCTCTCCGCGGAAAGATTCTGGATTGCTTCGCTGCGCTCGCAACGACGTGGAGGATGTCAGTGAGCGCCAAATACCTGGGTCATCCGGGGCGCTCGAAGAGCCGAACTACGGCGCGTAATCGCGCCTGAAAATCTCGCGCCACAATCTCTGAATTCCGGGTTCGCGCTACGCGCGCCCCGGAATGACAGGGGCTGTCTACAGCGCGCCCTTCGCCAGCCGCTTCATCACCTCGTCGAGCTGATCGAGGTTGCGGTAGTTGATCTGCACGGAGCCACCGGGATCGCGATGATTGACGGTCACCTTGAGACCCAGCGCGTCGCTGACGCGCTTTTCGAGGTCGATCGTATCTGGATCCTTTTCCTTCGCGCCGGCGCGCGCCTTCTGCGGCTTGCGCTCCGGCACGCCTTCCTCGTGCGCCAGAGCCTCGGCCTGGCGGACGTTGAGCCCCTCCTCGACGATGCGTTTGGCGGCGGCGAGCGGATCCGGCACGCCGATCAGCGCGCGGGCGTGGCCCGCCGTCAATTCGCCGGTCGCGATGTAGGCCTGGACCTCGGCCGGCAGTTTCGTCAGCCGCATCATGTTGGCGACGTGGCTGCGGCTCTTGCCGACGACCTTTGCGATGTCGTCCTGGCTGCGTTTGAACTCGTTGGCGAGCGCGTGATAGCCCTGCGCCTCCTCCATCGGGTTGAGGTCTTCGCGCTGCACGTTCTCGACAATCGCGAACTCCAGCGCATCGCTGTCGCTGATGTCGACCGGAACGATCGGCACGTCATGCAGGCCGGCGAGCTGCGAGGCGCGCCAGCGCCGCTCGCCGGCGATGATCTCGTAGCGATCCTGCGCGCCTTTCACCGGACGCACCACGATCGGCTGGATCACGCCGTGCTGCTTGATGGAGTCGGAGAGCTCCTTGAGCTCGGTCTCCAAAAAGGTGCGGCGCGGGTTGCGCGGATTGGGTTTGATGAATTCGATCGGCACCTTGCGCTGCGCGCGCGGACGATCGACATGCTGAGCCTCGCCGCCGACGTCACCGATCAGACTCGCAAGACCTCGGCCCAGTCGCGAACGCGCTTCGTCGGCCATCGCCAGCTCCCTTGGATTCAACTCGAACGCTCCTGCACTTTTGGTCCCCGTCATTCCGGGGCGCGCGAAGCGCGAACCCAGAATCTCGACATTGTTCATTTCAGATCTCGGGATTCCGGATCAATTCGGCTGCTGCGAATTGTCCGGAATGACTCACCCGGATTCAATCGGATTCAATGCGTCGTGCGCAGCTCGCGCTCGCGCTGGATCACTTCGGTGGCGAGGCGCAAGTAAGCTTCGCTGCCGACGCATTTGAGATCGTAGACCAGCACCGGCTTGCCGTAGGACGGCGCTTCCGAGATGCGCACGTTGCGCGGGATCATGGTCTTGTAGACCTTCTCGCCCATGAACTGGCGGACGTCGGCGACGACCTGGTTCGAGAGGTTGTTGCGGGAATCGAACATGGTCAGCACGATGCCGTGGATCGACAGGTTGGGATTGAGCGTCGAGCGCACCTGCTCCACCGTCTGCAGCAATTGCGACAGACCTTCGAGCGCGAAGAACTCGCATTGCAGCGGCACCAGGATCGCGTCGGAGGCCGCCATCGCGTTCACCGTGAGCAGGTTGAGCGAAGGTGGGCAGTCGATCAGCACATAGGTGTAGTCGGCATCCGGGGAGACGTTGTTGTTGAGCGCGCCGATGGCGTCGCGCAGCTTGAAGGCGCGGCCGGGCGTGGTGCCGAGCTCAAGCTCGAGGCCGGAGAGATCCATGGTCGAGGGTGCGATGTGCAGCCGCGGCACCGCGGTCGAGACCACCGCCTCGCGCAAGGCGGCTTCGCCGACCAGCACGTCGTAGATCGAGCAGGAGCGGTTGCGGCGATCGATGCCAAGGCCAGTCGAGGCGTTGCCCTGGGGATCGAGATCGACGATCAGAACGCGCTCGCCGATCGCCGCGAGTGCTGTTCCGAGATTGATCGCTGTGGTTGTCTTCCCCACACCGCCCTTCTGATTCGCCAGCGCCAGGATGCGCGGGTGACCATGCGGGACCTCACTGGTCCCTTGGGACCCTTGGGCCGCCTGTTCTTGCTGCGGTTCGTCAATCACGCTCATCGCAATTCCCCACTCACCCCTGAACGCCTCACCCGCGTCGTTCGACGGACGTCAGCTCCACGATCCAGCCGTCACCCGTGCGGCTTTGGTGGAGCTGAGGTTGAATATTCCAATATTTAGCGGCTTCGGTCAATTCAGCCTCTACATCTTGACCCTTCAGAAACAGCGCCTTTGCGCCCTGGCGCATCAGCGGCTCCGCAAAGCCGATGAGTTGATGTAGCGGAGCCAATGCGCGCGCGGTGACGCAATCGACGGGGCCGGTGATTCTATCCACATTATCCCCGATCTCAGCGAGATGTACGACCCCCGGAGATGCGGTGACGCGAATAGCTTCGCGCAGGAAAGCCGCCTTCTTGGCGATTCGCTCGACGAGATGGACGCTCGCGCCGGACGTCCCCGCCATGGTGCAGGCCAGGACGACACCGGGGAAGCCGCCGCCGCTGCCGAGGTCGGCCCAGCGTTTTGCGGTCGGCGCGAGATCGACCAGCTGGAGCGAATCGGCGATGTGCCGCGTCCAGAGATGCGGCAAGGTCGACGGCGCGACCAGATTGGTCTTCGCCTGCCACGCGCGCAGCAGCGCGATGTAGCGATCGAGCTGAGCTTCGGTTTCACGTGAAACGGGAGCGAGCCTGAGCGCCGCGATCTTGTCAGCTGCGATAATGGCGTCCAGCGCCTGGTCGTTGGCGCTCGACTTGTCGATTCTCGGCTTGGCCGGCGGTTCGGTTCGACGCCTAGCGCCCTCACCCTCCGCGCTCTTCCCCGATGACGATCTGCGGCGGCCCGGCCCGGTTTGTTTCACGTGAAACGCCTATGCGATCGCCTTCGAGGTCTTCCGCGCCTCGCGGCGGAGATAGGCCGCAAGGATGCCAAGTGCTGCCGGCGTCATACCATCGATGCGGCCGGCCTGACCGACCGTGAACGGCCGGGCCTTCTCAAGCTTTGCGCGGACTTCATTGGAGAGACCGGGGACCAGCTGGTAGTTGACCTCCGACAGCACCATCCCCTCGTCGCGCCGGAAGGCTTCGACGTCGGCGGTTTGGCGCTCCAGATAGACGTCGTACTTCGCGTCGATCTCGAGATGGGTGGCGATGACAGGATCGATCGCCGCCAGTTCGGGCCAGATCGCACGAACCTGGCTCCAGGCAATCTCTGGATACGCCATTAGTTCGAAGGCCGACCGGCGCTGGCCATCGCGGTTCAGGGACAGTCCGTGCTTGCTCGCCTCGTTCGGAGTGACGGTCAGAGACTTCGACAGTGTCCGGGCCGCGTTGAGAGCCTCCATCTTGGCGCGGTGATGCCTGATACGGGCACTGCCGACACATCCCAGGGCGATACCCTTTTCGGTCAGGCGCTGGTCCGCATTGTCGGCCCGCAGCGTCAAACGATACTCGGCCCTGGAGGTGAACATCCGATAGGGCTCGCTAATTCCACGAGTGACGAGGTCGTCGATCATGACGCCAAGATAGCCGTGCGCCCGATCGAACACCGTCAGCGCGGCCCCACTGGCGGCCAGTGCCGCATTCAGCCCGGCCACGATGCCCTGCCCTGCGGCTTCTTCGTAGCCGGTGGTGCCGTTGATCTGGCCGGCCAGGAACAGCCCGCGCAGGCGCTTGGTCTGGAGGGTCGGATCGAGCTCACGGGGATCGACGTGGTCGTATTCGATCGCGTAGCCCGGCCGCACCATCTTCACCCGCTCCAGGCCTGGGATGCTGGCGAGGATCGCAAGCTGGACCTCCTCCGGCAGCGAGGTCGAGATGCCATTGGGATAGACCGTCGTATCGTCGAGCCCTTCCGGCTCCAGAAAGATCTGATGACCGTCGCGGTCACCGAAGCGGACGATCTTGTCCTCGATCGAAGGGCAATAACGCGGCCCGGAGCTCTTGATCTGGCCGGAGTACATCGGAGAGCGATGGACATTGGCGCGGATCACCTCATGGGTGGCGGCCGTGGTCCTGGTGATCCCGCACTGGATCTGCGGGGTCGTGATCCGCTCGGTCAGGACCGACAACGGCTCCGGCGGCTCGTCTCCGGGCTGCATTTCGACGGCGGACCAGTCGATCGTGGTGCCATCCAGACGGGGCGGCGTGCCGGTCTTGAGGCGCCCGAGGGTGAAGCCGGCACGCTCGAAGGAGCTTGAAAGGCCCATCGCAGGAGCCTCGCCGACACGGCCGGCGGGCCAACTCTTCTCACCGAGATGGATCAGACCGCGGAGGAATGTACCGGTGGTAACCACAACCGCACCTGCGCGCAGCTCCCGACCATCAGCCAGGCGAAGACCTGTGACCCGCCCTTCGGCCACGATCAGCTCGTCAGCCTCGCCTTCGATGACCGAAAGGCCCCCGGTCTCCCGGATCGCGGTCTGCATGGCAGCCGCATAAAGCTTCCGGTCAGCCTGGGCTCGCGGGCCACGAACAGCGGGGCCCTTCCGCCGATTGAGAACACGAAACTGGATGCCACCGGCGTCGCCCACGCGACCCATCAGGCCATCCAGGGCGTCGATCTCTCGGACGAGATGACCCTTGCCGAGACCACCAATGGCCGGATTGCAGGACATCGCGCCGACCGTCGCGAAACGGTGCGTGACCAGAACGGTCGAGGCACCCATCCGCGCAGCAGCGGCCGCGGCCTCACAGCCGGCGTGACCGCCGCCAATCACAATGACGTCGAAACTCTCTCGCTCTGTTCGCATAGTCGGACTTCTATCCCAGAGCGAAAAAAGCCGGAAGTGGAAACTCGGGGCGGCAGTGTTTCACGTGAAACAACAAGGCGGAGGCTGATCCACTTTTGCGAAAACAACCCCATGCACAGTAGAAAGGGCGTTGTAGGCGTTTCTGTTTCACGTGAACCGTATGGGGTCCGGGACGAGCAATGGCGGGGCTCATGCAGCAACGATCGGACCCCCCAACGGAGAGCACGATCGACCTCCAGCCCCAGCTTCCACACCTTACGAAGCGGCATCAATTCCGCGGTGAACCACCGAAACTATATCGGTGTTTCACGTGAAACAAGCGGAGATCCGTTGCTTCTGTCGCAGGAAAGATTGGAACAAGTCCTAGTTCTACAATGAAGAACTAGCGCTACTTTCCGATGCAGAATCTCTGAAAGATCGCCCCGAGGACGTCCTCGACGTCCACTCGCCCCAACAGTCGGCCCAGGGCGTAAGCGGCGGCACGCAGCTCTTCGGCCGCCAGCTCTTCGCCATCTTCTACAAGCTCCAGACTCCGGCGCAAGCTGCCTGACGCCTGACGCAGCAAATCGCGATGTCGCGCCCGGGTCACCAATGCGCCCTCGGTCGTTCCGAAGAACTTGGCCGAGAATGTCACGAGCGCCTCGACCAGTTCCGGAATGCCATCGCCCCGGCTGGCGGAGATCGCGAACTCGCCCGGCGTCATGCCGTTCTCGCCCCCGCCAAGATCGATCTTGTTGCGAACGATCCAGACCGAGCCGCCCGACGAAGCAGCACCGTCACCAGACCTCCGAAGCGAGCGCACGGCTTCCGGGTCGACAGCCTGCCCGCCCTCCACCAGCCACAGAACCAGATCGGCGTCCTCGGCTCGCGCCCGCGCCCGACGCACGCCCTCCTGCTCCACAGGATCATCGGTCTCGCGAATGCCCGCAGTGTCGATGACAGTGACGGGATAGCCATCGAGATCGAGCTGCACCTCGATGACGTCGCGCGTGGTGCCGGCATGAGGCGAGACGATCGCGACCTCGCGCCGCGCGAGCTGATTGATCAGCGTCGACTTGCCGACGTTCGGCTCGCCCGCAATCGCAACCACCAAGCCGTCGCGCAGACGTTCAGCTTGTCCCTGTGCCGCAAGGACTTTTGAGATTTCATCATGCAGCGCCTGGATTGCCTTGACTGCCGGCGCCATCAATTCGGCCGGCACGTCGCCCTCGTCGGAGAAGTCGATTCCGGCCTCGATCAGCGCGGACGCCTCGATGATGCGGTCGCGCCAGTCGCGCGCGCGATCGCCGAGCAGGCCTTGCAACTGGCGCAACGCCTGGCGTCGTTGCCGGTCGGTGTCGGCGTGGATGAGGTCGTCGAGACCCTCGGCCTCGGTGAGGTCGAGCTTGCCATTCTCGAAGGCGCGCCGGGTGAACTCGCCGGGCTCAGCCGCGCGTGTATTCGGAATATCTGAAATAGCGGCGAGGAGCGCCGCCAGTACTGCTCGACCACCATGGACGTGAAATTCGGCGATGTCCTCGCCGGTTGCGCTGGCCGGTCCTGGAAACCAGAGTACCACCGCGTCGTCGATCGGCTGGCCCGCGCGGTCCCGGAGCAGTCGGCGGCTGGCCTGTCGCGGCGCCGGCTGCCGGCCTCCAAGCGTTGTCAGCACCAGTCCGGCTTGCGATCCAGAGACGCGCACCACGGCGATCGCACTCGGCGTCCGGCCGGATGACAACGCAAAAATGGTCTGGTCTTGCGGATGCATGGCCTATTTGTCCGGCTCCCACTGAAAACGCAAACATCCGTTTCAGCCGGCGTGCGGCAGAATTTGCTGCACCAGATCTCGCAACGACGAATATATTGCAGTGCAATATAATTACAGCATTTCTGCTGCAAGAATGCCTCCTCGTACGGAGACTAGGTCGAGCAAAACTCAAGGATCATTTCGAAATATCAACAGGCTAGATGAAAGCGCGCGAGGTGGCGAGCCGCCCCTCCCATGCTGCACCTCTGCTGCAGCAAACCCGTACAAAAAAGGGCGCCCGAAGGCGCCCTCTGGTTCTTTGCTGCACCGCACTCAGGTGTTCATGGAGTCGAAGAATTCCGAATTGCTCTTGGTCGAGCGCAGCTTGTCGAGCAGGAAGTCGATCGCGTCCATCGTGCCCATCGGATTGAGGATCCGGCGGAGCACGTACATCTTCTTGAGCACCTGCGGATCGGTGATGAGCTCCTCCTTGCGGGTGCCGGAGCGCGAGATGTCGATTGCGGGGAAGGTACGCTTGTCCGAGACCTTGCGGTCCAGGATCAGTTCCGAGTTACCGGTGCCCTTGAACTCTTCGAAGATGACTTCGTCCATGCGGCTGCCGGTATCGACCAGTGCGGTCGCGATGATGGTGAGCGAGCCGCCCTCCTCGATGTTGCGGGCGGCGCCGAAGAACCGCTTCGGGCGCTGGAGCGCGTTGGCATCGACACCGCCGGTCAGCACCTTGCCGGATGACGGCACGACCGTGTTGTAGGCGCGGCCAAGCCGCGTGATCGAATCGAGCAGGATCACGACGTCACGGCCATGCTCGACCAGGCGCTTGGCCTTCTCGATCACCATCTCGGCGACCTGCACGTGACGCACCGCCGGCTCGTCGAAGGTCGAGGATACGACCTCGCCCTTCACCGAGCGCTGCATGTCCGTGACTTCTTCCGGACGCTCGTCGATCAGCAGCACGATCAGATAGCATTCGGGATGATTGTGCGTGATCGAATGCGCGATGTTCTGCATCAGCACGGTCTTACCGGTGCGCGGCGGCGCGACGATCAATGCGCGCTGGCCCTTGCCGATCGGCGCAACGATGTCGATCACACGTGCAGACAGGTCTTTTCGCGTCGGATCGTCGATTTCCATCCGGAAGCGCTGATTCGGAAACAGCGGCGTCAGGTTGTCGAAATTGACCTTGTGCTTGGACTTTTCCGGGTCCTCGAAATTGAGCGTGTTGACCTTCAGCAACGCGAAATAGCGCTCGCCCTCTTTCGGGCTGCGGATATGGCCTTCGATGGTGTCGCCGGTGCGCAGGCCAAAGCGGCGGATCTGCGAGGGCGAAACGTAGATGTCGTCGGGGCCCGGCAGATAATTCGCATCGGGCGAGCGGAGGAAGCCGAAGCCGTCGGAGAGCACTTCGACGACGCCCTCACCGACGATATCGGTCTCGGCGAGCGAGAGTTGCTTGAGGATGGCGAACAGCAGCTCCTGCTTGCGCATCGTGCTGGCGTTCTCGACCCCGTTCTCTTCCGCGAACGAGACGAGCTCAGCCGGGGTCTTCGACTTGAGGTCCTGGAGTTTAATTTCCCGCATTGGGGTGGTCCTGTGGAGTAACCTGAGAAGAGGGGGGTGCGAGGAGGCTCTGAAATGCGGACGTGAGAAGGCAAGGTCCGCAGGACTGGCAAGGTGAGTGCCGGGAGGCTTCAAACCTGATGCGGTGTCCGGCTTCTGGAAAGCCCGGACACGACCACATCCGCCTGCGTTGGGTGGGATGTCACCAATATAGAAAATCGCTTCCAGCTCCGCAAGCCGAAGCGCTGAGCTAATCGTCGGCGCGCGGTGCCTAGAACGGCTTCACGATCACCATGATGACGATCAAAATCATCAGAACGGTCGGCACCTCATTGATTATTCGATAGAATTTCTGGCTCCGCGGGCGCCGGTCGGCGGCGAAATCCTTCAGCCAACGGGAAAAAAAGCCGTGGACCGCGGACATCGTCAGGACCAATGCCAGTTTTACGTGCAACCAGGGCGACGCGAACCAATGGCCGGACCACGCGAGATAGAGACCGGCCAGCCAGGTCACGATCATGGCCGGGTTGATGATCGCCTTGAGCAGCCGGCGTTCCATGATCTTGAACGTTTCCGATTGCTTCGAGCCGACCTCGGCTTCGCAATGATAAACGAACAGCCGCGGCAGATAGAGCATGCCGGCCATCCAGGAGATGACGGCGATCACGTGCAGCGCCTTGATCCACTCATACATGCCGGCAGCCTTCCCTGTCTTGCTTTGCGTGTTTCCAGACGCGAGCCGGCATCCATATCGCTCGAATGCGCCCTGTCTCACCGAACAGTGGATGGAACGAGTTCGGTAAGAATTCATTCATAGATTTGGGTGCACACACATATCCGCGTGCTCGGCTCTTCTAAACCTAAAACTTTTAGAATCTTAAGGTTTGAGTCTTAGTGACCGTGGATTGGACTCACACAATTCCGTCCGCCACTTCACGCGCGCTTGTTCACATCCATCAACATATCCTGCGCGACCGCGAGCCGTTCGGATAAGCCGCCCGGACTCAAAGGCTTGCGCTTGTCCGTCGGCAGCTTATCAAGAGGATTGTCCGCGCAATCCCGCTTGCCCCATCGCAGGGCTGCGGAGTTGTCCTGACGGGCAGCGGTGTGAAGAAAATTGGCCGTTGTCCCGCCCCTGGTGTCGCACATCCCTTTCCAAGGGGTTAAGCTCCACAGAAATCCACAAACCGCCCCGCCCTCATACAAAGAGTTTTTGTGCCGACCTCGAACAATTATTTCCATCTGCATCTGGTCTCCGACTCCACCGGTGAGACGCTCATCACCGTGGCGCGCGCGGTCGCGGCCCAATACGCCAACGTGACGCCGGTCGAGCACGTCTATCCGCTGGTGCGCAGCCAGAAGCAGCTCGACCGCGTGCTCGATGAGATCGAGGAAGCGCCGGGGATCGTGCTGTTCACGCTGCTCGAAAAGGATCTGGTCGCCAGGCTCGAGGGCAAGTGCAAGCAGATCAATGTTCCCAGCCTGTCGATCATCGGGCCGGTGATGCAGCTGTTCGAAGCCTATCTGGGAGCAGCGACCACCGGCCGCGTCGGCGCCCAGCACGTCCTCAATGCGGAATATTTCAAGCGCATCGACGCGTTGAACTACACGATGATTCATGACGATGGTCAGCACGTCGAAGGTCTCAACGAGGCCGACGTGGTCCTGGTCGGCGTATCCCGGACGTCGAAGACGCCGACCTCGATCTATCTCGCCAATCGCGGCATCCGCACCGCCAACGTGCCGCTGGTTCCGGGCATTCCGGTGCCCTCGCAACTGGAGACGCTGACGCGGCCGCTGGTCGTCAGCCTGCACGCGACGCCCGAACGCCTGATTCAGATCCGCCAGAATCGCCTGCTCTCCATGGGCGCTGAATCCGGCAGCGGCAGCGACACCTATACCGACAAGCAGTCGGTCACCGAGGAGGTCGCGTTCGCGCGCAAGCTCAGTGCCAAGCACGACTGGCCGCTGCTGGACGTCACGCGCCGCTCGATCGAGGAAACCGCGGCGGCGATCATGAAGCTGTATAGCGATCGCCAACGCAACCGGCCGTCGGAATAGTCTTTCGCCATGGCTCCGTGGTGCGGCACATCCCCGCTGGTCCTGGCCTCACAAAGCAGCGCGCGCAAAATGCTGCTGGCCAATGCCGGGCTCGAATTCGAGGCCGTGACGGCCGATATCGACGAGCGCGGCATTCAAGCCGCCTCAAGACTATCAAACCCGCGCGAGATCGCCCTGTTGTTGGCCCGAGAAAAGGCCAGGGCGGTTTCGGCCGCTCGTCCAGGAAGCTACGTGATCGGCGCCGATCAGACACTGGCTCTCGGGATGCGTCTCTTCAACAAGCCTGCCGGTCGCGCGCAGGCGTTGGCGCAGTTGCGCGATCTCGCCGGCAAGAGCCATGAGCTGAATTCCGCGGTGGTCGTGGCGCGTGACGGCAAGATCGTTTTCGAGGACGTCTCGGTCGCCCGCATGACCATGCGAGAGATGACCGAGGCCGAGCTTTCGGCTTATCTCGACGCCGCCGGCGATGCCGTCACGACCAGCGTGGGCGCCTATCAGCTCGAGGGCCTCGGCGTCCATCTGTTCGAGCGCATCGAGGGCGATCATTTCACGATTCTCGGCCTGCCGCTGCTGCCGCTGCTTGCGTACCTGCGGAGCGAGCAGCTAATTGCGGTGTAGATGCGAAAGGCTGGGTGCTGATGCGGATCCTCGGACTGACCGGCTCGATCGGGATGGGCAAATCCACCACCGCCAAATTGTTCGCGGAGGCTGGCGTTCCCGTTTACGACGCCGATGCCGCCGTGCATCAGCTCTATGAAGGCGAGGCAGCCCCCGCGATCGAGGCTGCCTTCCCTGGCACCACCGTCGACGGCAAGGTCGACCGCACAAAACTGTCGGCGCGCGTGGTGCACGATCCTGCCGCGATCAAGCAGCTCGAGCAGATCGTTCATCCGATGCTGGGCGCCTCCCGGCAGAAATTCTTCGCCGATGCCGAGGCCGCCAAGGCGCCGGTCGTCGTGCTCGACATCCCGTTGCTGTTCGAGACCGGTGGCGAGAAGCGGGTCGATGCCGTGGTCGTGGTCTCGACCTCCCCGGAACTGCAGCGCGAGCGGGTGCTGGCGCGGGGCACGATGGACGAGGCAAAACTCGACGCCATCATTGCCAAGCAGATGCCCGACGCCGAGAAGCGCAAACGCGCCGATTTCGTAGTGGATACGTCACACGGACTTGAGCCGGTGCGGGCGCAAATCGCGCACATCCTGGCCGAGGTCGTTAAGATGCCGCAGCGGCGAGCCTGATTCGCCGTCTCACACGGCTCTCAAGACATGCGCGAAATCGTCCTCGACACCGAAACGACCGGCCTCGATCCGCTCCGTGGCGACAGACTCGTCGAAATCGGCTGCGTCGAGATCCTGAACCGCATGCCGACGGGACAGACCTTTCACGTCTACATCAACCCTGAACGGGACATGCCGGCGGAAGCGTTCGCGGTGCACGGATTGTCGTCCGAATTCCTGGCGACGAAGCCATTGTTCCACGAGGTCGCCGATGAATTTCTGGCGTTCATTGGCGACGCCCCGCTGGTGATCCACAACGCCTCGTTCGACATCGGCTTCATCAATGCCGAGCTTGACCGCATCAAGCGCGCCGCGATCCCGCGCGAGCGGCTGGTGGACACGCTGCTGCTGGCGCGCCGCAAGCATCCCGGCGTGTCGAACCGGCTCGACGATCTCTGCTCGCGCTATGCGATCGACAATTCACGCCGCACCAAGCACGGCGCGCTGCTGGACGCCGAGCTGCTGGCTGAGGTCTATGTCGATCTGGTCGGGGCGCGGCAGTCGCAGCTGTTGCTGGCTTCTGACACCCAGGAAATCCGCGTCAATGCGGCCGGCGATGCGCCGCGGCGGCAGCGCCTGGTGCCGCTCGCGCCGCGGATTTCGGAGGCCGAGCGAGAGGCCCATCGGGCCTTCATCGCGACACTCGGCGACAAGGCGATCTGGAACGAGTACCTGCCCGCTCCAGCCCCCGTGGCAGTCGGTCAGGCCTGACCGGCTTGACCCTGGGCGGCCATTTGCCGCTCCATGTTCTGGCGATACAGACCGACGAAGTCGACCGGATCCAGCATCAGGGGCGGGAACCCGCCGTCGCGCACCGCAGTTGCGATGATCTCGCGGGCAAACGGGAACAACAGGCGCGGGCACTCGATCATGACCAGCGGGTGCAGGTTCTCCTTCGGCACATTGATGATCCGGAACACGCCGGCATAGGCGAGCTCGAACGAGAACATCACCTTGCCTGCAGTCTCGGCCTTGCCCTCGACCGACAACGTCACCTCGAACTCCTGTTCGCTGAGATTGTTGGCGTTGACATTGATCTGGATATTGATCTGCGGCGGCTGGCCCTGCTGCTGGAGCGAGCTCGGCGCGTTGGGATTTTCGAACGAGAGGTCCTTGGTATATTGCGCCAGCACGTTGAGCTGGGGAGCCTGGGCCGCCTCGGGAGGGGTGCCGTTACCGTTGGTCATGAAAGTCTCTCCTTACCCGATTGGGGCTGAATTTCGCGGCGGTTGGCTAACATAGGGCCACCTCGTTCCACAAGGACGAACGGTCCCGGATCGGGGATTCGGGCCGCGCCCGCGCTTTGGCGCCTGATCCTGCCCTTTTCGCGAAAACGGGCCCTAAACGATTGAAGCTGCGCCATTTCCGGGCAGGATCGGGTTTCCCCTTAAGCATAAAACGCGCTACACTTGGCACTGTGCCAAAAGGCGCCATTGGCCGGGCAAGATTTCGTGCCTACATCCCACGGACCGGACGCGGATCCAAAATGGTGATGTAGACTTGCCGTTTCCGTAGGGAACGGTCTACTGGCCGGATTGATTTTCCCGGCAACGACCCCTGAAAAGACCAGAAAGCGAATACGACGTGGACATCTACACCATCATATTCCTGGCGCTGGCAGTCTTCATCTTTCTGAGACTGCGTAGCGTGCTGGGGCAGCGCACGGGCAACGAGCGGCCGCCGTTCGACCGCACCGCCGCCCGCAATGCGCTGGGAGGTGCCCAGGACAACAACGTCGTGACCGTGCCGGGCAAGGTGATCGACCAGGCCCCGCTGGCGCCGACGGCCGAACCGACCCCGCCCTCCGATCGCTGGAAGGGGCTGACCGAACCCGGCACTGCGCTGGCGCAGGGCCTCGATGCCATCCTCGAGAAGGATTCCACTTTCGATCCGCGCCATTTCATCTCGGGCGCCCGCGGCGCCTACGAGATGATCGTGCTGGCCTTCGCCAATGGCGACCGCCGCGCGCTGCGCGATCTGTTATCGTCGGACGTCTATGACAGTTTCGATGCCGCGATCAAGGAACGCGAGAAGAACGAGCAGAAGACCGAGACGCGCTTCGTCTCGATCGACAAGGCCGAACTCGTCGGCGCCGAGCTGCGCGACCGCACCGCCCAGCTCACCGTGCGCTTCGTTTCGCAGATGATCTCGGCCACCCGCGACAAGGCCGGCAACATCGTCGACGGCAGCGCCGATACGGTCGCCGACATCACCGACATTTGGACTTTCGCCCGCGACATCTCCTCTCGCGATCCGAACTGGAAGCTGGTTGGCACCGGAAGCGCGAACTAAGGTCTTTCTGAAGAACAGCGCGACGGCGCTTTGCGCGTGCGCCGTCGTGCTCTCGTCGTTTTCGCTCGGTGCCGAGGCGGCGCGGCGCCACCATCGCAGCCATCATCATCACGCCCGGCAATTGCCGGCCGCCCCGCCGCGGGCCTTGCCCTATCCGCAGCTCTCCCTGCCGTTCGAAATTCCCGGCGCGCAATATCTGCCGCTGGCCTGGGCCGACGTGAAGGGCTGGGACGACGACAATCATCTTGCCGCCTACAAGACGTTCCGCGCCAGCTGCCGGCCGGTCAATGCGCAGAACGGCGCGGCCGAGCCCAAGGTCTTCGAACCCAAGGCCTTCGAACCTAAGGCCTTCGAACCTAAGGCCTTGGGCACATCGCTGAGCGAGCCTTGCCGGGCTGCCAAGACGCTCGATCTCGCCGACGACGCCAAGGCGAAGACCTTCTTCGAGGAGAATTTCACGCCGCTGCGGATCTCGCGCCTCGGCGAGCCCGACGGTTTCGTCACCGGCTATTACGAGCCGGTGCTGGAGGGGTCGCGCACGCAAACCGATGTCTACAACGTGCCGGTCTATCGCCGTCCGTCGAATCTGTTCGTGCGCGGCTACAAGCAGGATTCGCTCAGCCTGCCCAACAAGGGCCCGGTCTATCGCAAGATCGGCCGCCGCAAGCTCGTGCCCTATTACGACCGCGGCGAGATCGAGGACGGCAAGATCGCCGGCCGCGGACTGGAGATCGCCTGGCTCAAGGATCCGACCGATCTTCTGTTCGCCCAGATCCAGGGATCGGCACGGATCAAGTTCGAGGACGGCAGCTCGGTTCGGCTCAATTACGACGCCTATAACGGCTACCCCTATACGGCCGTCGGCCGCATCCTGATCGAGCGCGGCATCATCCCGAAAGAGGAGATGTCGATGCAGAAGATCAGGGAGTGGATGGCGCAGAATCCCGATGGCGCCAAGGAGCTGCGCCGCGCGAACCGTGCCTATATCTTCTTCCGCGAGGTCAACCTCTCCGACAAGGACGAGGCGGTGGGCGCGCAAGGCATTCCGCTGACCGCCGGCCGCTCGATCGCGGTCGACAAATCGCTGCATGTCTACGGCACGCCGTTCTTCATCGAGGGCGAGCTGCCGATCGAGTCCGAACGCGCCAAGACGCCGTTTCACCGGCTGATGATCGCGCAGGACACCGGTTCGGCCATCATCGGCCCCGCACGCGCCGATCTGTTTTTCGGCGCCGGCCAGGAGGCCGGCCGTGTCTCCGGGCGGCTGCGCCATCCCATGCGTTTCGTGATGCTGGTGCCGAAGAGCCTCGATCCCGGCCCGCGCGCCGCGAAGTTGCCGATACCGGACCCCAGGCCCTCGGAGAAGATCGCAAAGCTGTTTCCGCAAACCGACCCGGCAAAGACGGGCACGCCTGTTGCCGCAGCGGCGCAAGGCAAGAACGAAACGGTTGCCATCGCCGGCCCCGTTCCGCTACCGGTGCCGCGTCCCGCGATCGACCCTGCCGCTGAGCCGCGTCGACCGGTGAAGAATCGTCCTCATCGGCAGCAATGAAACGATCGTCCCGTCCGCCCGTGCTGGAGCCTCGCCCCTCGCCGCGCCGCCGTGCGCTGAGCGAGGAGGAGCGCGAGCTGTGGGACCTCGTTTCGAAGCATGTCAAGCCGCTGAGGAAGTACCGCGCGCCGAAGGCGCATGCCGCGCCGCGCGCTGAATCGTCACCGGCCGTGACTGCCACGCGACCGGCGTCATCGCCGCGGCCCATCGCCGCCACGCCGGCGCCGCGCGTGGCGAAGCCGTCCATTCCGCCCCTCGCGCCGCTTGGCAAGCGCGAGCGGACAAAACTGTCGCGCGGTCGCAGCGAGATCGAGGCGCGGCTCGACCTGCACGGCATGACCCAGATGCGCGCCCATCGCGCGCTGGCCGGCTTCCTGCACCGCGCCCATCAGGACGGCCTGACCTTCGTGCTCGTCATCACCGGCAAGGGCCGCAGCGGCGGCGAAAGCGGCGTTCTCCGCCGCCAGGTGCCGGAATGGCTCAGCCTGCCCGAATTCCGCGCCTTCGTCGTCGGCTTCGAAGAGGCCGCCATCGGTCATGGCGGCGAGGGCGCGCTGTATGTACGGATCAGGCGGGCGAGGTCTTAGAACGGCCGCACGATTCCGACGCGTGGGATCAGGGTCAGGATCAAGCCGCAGACGTTTGTCTTCTGATCCTCCGCCGGAATCAGCGCAGCCTCCTGCTTGGCCGGCAGCATCTTCACCGCATGCAGGATCAGGAACATGCAGACCGCCCAGTTCGAGATCCAGCGCGAATAGTCGAACACCATCGCGAACATCACGACGTAGGCGAGGCTGACTCCAATCAGCGCCGCGACGACGAGGCGGCGGTGCGTTTCGCTGGCGAGTGCGCCGATCAGGCGCGCAAGATAGCGCCACAACGGCGTGTGCAGCCAGATCAGCAGGACGAACACGGGCACGCCGAGAATGTTGTGCGGCAGGCGGCCCCAGGTGTCGGCAACCTCCTTCGCCAGCGGCTGGTACCAGATGTAGGCAAATTGCAGCAGGTCGGTCCGCGCAGGATCGGCCATCCGGCTCTTCAGATAGGCCACGAAATCCGCTTCGGGGATCGGCATCGTTCCCAGGAATTGCGCCGCGAAGAACAGTGCGGAGATGATGAGCACGGCAACGGCGCCGAAAGCGACGTTGCTGCGGTTGCTGCCGTAGGTCAGGTAGTGCCTGAGCACGACGATGGTGATGATCGTCGGCACATACATCAAGAGATGAATGTGATGGATCAGCACGAGGACGATCGAGAACAGCGCGGCCGTGGCAACGAACAGCAGCGAGCCCGCGGGCATCAGCAGCAGGATGATCGCCAGCGCGCAGCCGTAGATGTCGAAATGGCCGAGCGTGTGCATGAAGTTCTTCAGGAAGAACGGGGAGCCCGCGGTGAAGACGAACAGCGGCAGCGTCCTCGTGGTGAAGCCGAAGGTCTTCTGGAACAGTCTTGCGTAAAGCGCTGATGTCGCCAGCCACGTCGCCCCGCCGAGCGCGAACACCAGCCAGACCGGCACCTTGTCGGTGAAGAGGGCGACGACCGCTCCGATCAGCGCGCGCTTGATGAAGCCGAAATGATAGTCGACGAGGAGGTGAATGTAGGGGACGTAAGGCGGCAGCTGGATCTTGTGGACGAAGACGCCAATGATGACCGCCGCGTTGATCGCGAGCAGCAGACGCCAGGGATTTTGCAGGATGCGCCCGGTCACGCCCCACCCGAACTGGTGAGAGCAACCTCCGCTGTCGCCCCGGGCAAGCGAAGCGCGACCCGGGACCCATAACCACAGGCAGTCGTTTGTGCCGGGATCGGAGCCGCCATCTGCTTCAACAAGGACCGCTGGTGGTTATGGGTCCCTGCTTTCGCAGGGACGACCGCGGATAGATAGCGGACTGAATCAAAATTACAAAATGAACCGGCTCAGATCCGCGTTCTTGGCGAGATCCCCGACGTGCTTCTGCACGAAATCCGCATCCACCTTGATCGTCTCGCCGCTGCGGTCGGGGGCGGTGAAGGAGATCTCGTCCAGCACCCGCTCCATCACGGTCTGGAGCCGCCGCGCGCCGATGTTCTCGACCGTAGAGTTGACGGCAACCGCGACGTCGGCGAGCGCGTCGATCGCGCCGTCGGTGATGTCGAGTGTCACGCCCTCGGTCTGCATCAGCGCGACATATTGCTTGATCAGCGAGGCCTCTGGCTCGGTCAGGATGCGGCGCATGTCGTCGCGGGTCAGCGCCTGCAATTCGACGCGGATCGGCAGGCGGCCCTGCAATTCCGGCAACAGGTCGGACGGTTTTGCGACGTGGAAGGCGCCCGATGCGATGAACAGGATGTGATCGGTCTTGACCGCGCCGTGCTTGGTCGAGACCGTGGTGCCTTCGATCAGCGGCAACAGATCGCGCTGCACGCCCTCGCGCGAGACGTCGCCGCCGACGCGGCCGTCGCGGGCGCAGATCTTGTCGATCTCGTCGAGGAACACGATGCCGTTGTTCTCGACCGCGCTGATCGCCTCCAGCGTCAGCTGCTCGGTGTCCAGCAGCTTGTCGGATTCCTCGTTGACGAGGATCTCATGCGAGCCCTCGACCGTCAGCCGCCGCGTCTTGCTGCGGCCCCCCAACTTGCCGAAGATGTCGCCGAGCGAGATCGCACCCATCTGCGCACCCGGCATGCCCGGGATCTCGAACATCGGCATACCGCCGCCGGACGATTGCGTCTCGATCTCGATTTCCTTGTCGTTGAGCTCGCCGGCGCGCAGCTTCTTGCGGAAGGATTCGCGCGTCGCCGAGCTCGCATTGGCGCCGACCAGCGCATCGAGCACGCGCTCCTCGGCGGCGAGCTGGGCGCGCGCGTGCACGTCCTTGCGCTTCTTCTCGCGCACCTGGGCGATCGCGACCTCGACGAGGTCGCGCACGATCTGCTCGACGTCGCGGCCGACATAGCCGACCTCGGTGAACTTCGTCGCTTCCACCTTCAGGAACGGCGCGTTCGCGAGCTTGGCGAGCCGTCGCGCGATTTCCGTCTTGCCGACCCCGGTGGGGCCGATCATCAGGATGTTCTTCGGCAGAACCTCCTCGCGCAAGGAGCCGGACAGCTGCTGGCGGCGCCAGCGGTTGCGCAGCGCGATCGAGACGGCGCGCTTGGCGTCGCCCTGGCCGACGATGAAACGGTCGAGTTCGGAAACGATTTCGCGGGGAGAGAAGTCTGTCATGTGTGCTTAGCTAGGGTCAGATGCACGCCGGGACAAGCCGCTTTTTTGGCCGTCAGATGATCGGCGGGCCCGATTGCCATTGTTTCACGCCCTCGATCGGATGAATCAGCATCAGGATGTTGAGCGTCAGATTGTCGCGAATATGGAGTGCCAGCACGATCTCGAAGGCGAGGCCGAGCAGGACAGTGACCGGGGCGGGCAGCACGCGCGCGGCGAGGAACCCCAGCACCATGAACAGCGTGTCCGAAACCGAATTGACGATGCTGTCGCCGTAATAATCCAGCGAGATCGTGCCGGCGCGATAGCGCTCGATGATGAACGGCGAGTTCTCGACGATCTCCCAGGCGCCCTCGATCAGCATCGCGATGATCAGCCGGACGGGCCACGACAGGGTCAGGAACGGCGATCGAGCGAACAGCAGCCAGGTCAGGCCGTAGAACAGGAAGCCGTGCAGCACGTGCGAAAAACTGTACCAGTCGGCGATGTGCTGCGAATTCTCTGAGCTGTTCACCACGCCATGCCAGAGCTTGATGGTGCCGCAGGTGCAGATCGGCACGCGCCCCATCGCGAACAGGATCGAGGCCTGCAGCGCCAGCAGCAGCAGCGCGATGCCGGCCCAGGCGAACGGCGGGACCGCGACCTTGCTCTCGCGCGCCTGCACCAGCGTCACGGTTCGCGCACCATCAGCAGTGCCGGACCATCAGGCGTCTCCACCATGCGGTCGCGGATGAATCCCGCCTTCTCGTAAGCGCGGATCGCGCGTGCGTTGAGCGGATCCGGATCGGTGACCATGCGCGGCAAGCCCTGCCGCAGCTGCTCGTCGACGAACGCGCGGATGAACGCCGAACCGTGGCCGCGTCCGATCATGCCGCTTTCTCCGATGAACTGGTCGATCCCACGCGTGCCCTCCGGTTGCGGCCCGAAGCCCGTATTCCAGGCGGTCAGGCGGTAGCATTGAAGATAGCCGAATGGCTTGTCGCCGGCCAACACGATGAACTGGTCCATGGCGGGCTCGATGAGGTCACCGCTCACCAGCGCAAACTGCTCGTCCGGATCGCCCCACCACTCCCTGACATGCGCCTCACCCAGCCATC
The DNA here is from genome assembly GCF_003837805.1 of Bradyrhizobium sp. RP6. Lineage (GTDB taxonomy): Bacteria > Pseudomonadota > Alphaproteobacteria > Rhizobiales > Xanthobacteraceae > Bradyrhizobium. Next base: position 123,197 of record NZ_RQIT01000015.1, read on the forward strand.
GCCGGATCAGCGGCAGGTCGGCCCTGGTCATCGGGCGGAAGGCATAGGCGGTCGGCATCGCCTAGCCAGTCGCCAGGCTCTCAATGGTCAAATTGCGGTTGGTGTAGACGCAGATGTCGGCAGCGATGTCGAGGGAGCGGCGGACGATGGTCTCGGCGTCCTTGTCGGTGTCGAGCAGGGCCCGTGCCGCCGCAAGGGCATAGTTGCCGCCGGAGCCGATCGCCATCACGCCGGCCTCGGGCTCGAGCACGTCGCCGGTGCCTGTCAGCACCAGGGAGACGTCCTTGTCGGCGACGATCATCATGGCCTCCAGCCGCCTTAGGTAGCGGTCGGTGCGCCAGTCCTTGGCGAGCTCGACCGCGGCCCGGGTCAGCTGTCCCGGATATTGCTCGAGTTTGGCTTCCAGCCGCTCGAACAGTGTGAAGGCGTCGGCCGTCGCGCCGGCAAAGCCACCGATGACGTCGCCCTTGCCGAGCTTGCGGACCTTCTTGGCGTTGGACTTGATCACGGTCTGGCCGATCGAGACCTGGCCGTCGCCGCCGACCACCACCTTGCCGCCCTTGCGGACCGTCAAGATCGTGGTGCCGTGCCAGACCGGCGAGCTATTCTGGGAAGCCTGCATGGATGATCCTCGTTGTCCGGCTTGATTTAGGCGGTCGTGGCTAAGGGCACAACGGGCCGTTCCGGCCCTAGATTCCGCTCACCATAGGCGGAAGTGTTGGCCTGCCCGAGCGTTCCCGCAGTAGCGAAGGCGTCATTTGGCTGTTAAAAGACCGCCGTTTTCGGCTCCCTAGCTAGGATGAAAGCCAGCTTTCAATGCGCACCGCGACGATCAAGCGCAAGACCAAGGAAACCGACATCGAGGCCTCCGTGAACCTCGATGGCACCGGCGTGTCCAATATCGCGACCGGCATCGGCTTTTTCGACCATATGCTCGATCTCCTCGCCCGCCATTCCCGCATCGACCTCACGGTCAAGGCGGTGGGCGACCTGCACATTGATCATCACCATACCACCGAAGACACCGGCATCGCGCTGGGCCAGGCGGTCAGGCAGGCGCTCGGCAACATGGCGGGCATCACCCGCTATGCCGGCGTGCACATGCCCATGGACGAGACGCTCTCGCGCGTGGTCATCGACATCTCGGGCCGCCCGTTCCTAGTGTTCAAGGTCGAGTTTCCCCGCGACAAGATCGGCGAGTTCGACACCGAGCTGGTGCGCGAGTGGTTCCAGGCCTTCGCCATCAACGCCGGCGTGACTCTCCACGTCGAGACCCTATATGGCGATAACAGCCACCATATCGCCGAGTCCTGCTTCAAGGGTCTGGCGCGGGCGCTGCGGGCGGCGGTCGCGATCGATCCGAAGGCGGCGGGCGAAATCCCGTCCACCAAGGGCTCGCTCGGCGGCTGACATCTTCGTCTCGGTGGCAAAACGCTGCCGGCGGCATCACTGAATTCGAAGAACGGGGCATCACCATGCCTGTCTACACAGTTCACGCTCCCTCACCCGCAGGAGCCGATCTGCGCGCGACCGACAAGTTCGTCTTCGTGCGCGACGGCTTCCATTTCTGGGCAATGGTCTTCGGCCCGTTCTGGCTGCTGTGGAATCGGTTGTGGCTGGCGCTGATCGGCTGGGTGCTGTTCACGGCCGCGTTCAGCGCGGGGCTGTCCAGCCTCGGTGTCGGCCGCAGCTCGATCGTCTTTGCCAATCTCGTCGTCGCGCTGCTGATGGGTTTCGAGGCCTCGAGCCTGCGCCGCTGGACGTTGTCGCGCGGCAAATGGCGGCAGCTCGACGTGGTGGTTGCCGACAACGGTGACACCGCCGAGCGCCGCTTCTTCGAGCGCTGGAGCCAGAAGCAGCACGGCATCGTCAACGATCAATGGGCCGTCGATCGCGGCGGTCCGCCGCCGACCCGCGGCGTGCCGGGCCAGCAGTTCTCGAACCCGCCGCCGATTCCGGCCGGCGGCATCATTGGATTGTTTCCAGAACCGGGAGGGTCAAGATGAGCGTCGCCATCATCGATTACGGTTCCGGCAATCTGCATTCCGCCGCCAAGGCGTTCGAGCGCGCTGCGCGCAGCCTGGAGAGCCCGCAAAAGGTCTTCGTCACCAGTGATCCGGACCAGGCCTACGAGGCTGACCGCCTGGTGCTGCCGGGCGTCGGCGCCTTCGCCGATTGCCGTCGCGGGCTCGATGCGGTCAACGGCATGGTCGAGGCGATCACCGAGGCGGTGCGCGTCAAGGCGCGGCCGTTCTTCGGCATCTGCGTCGGCATGCAGCTGATGGCGAGCCGCGGCAAGGAACACGTTATCACCGAAGGCCTGAACTGGATCGGCGGCGACGTCGAGAAGATCACGCCGCGCGACGAAAACCTCAAGATCCCGCACATGGGCTGGAATACACTCGGCGTGCTGCAGGAACATCCGGTGCTGAACAAGCTGCCGCTCGGCCCAAAGGGCCAGCATGCCTATTTCGTGCACTCCTACCACCTCAATGCCGCCAACGAGGCGGACGTGCTTGCACGCGCCGATTACGGTGGGCCAGTCACCGCGATCGTGGCGAAGGACACCGCGATCGGGACCCAATTCCACCCCGAGAAGAGCCAGCGCTTTGGTTTGGCCCTGATCTCGAACTTTTTGCGATGGAAGCCGTGATTCTCTTTCCCGCGATCGACCTCAAGAACGGCCAGTGCGTGCGCCTCGAGCAAGGCGACATGGCGCGCGCGACCGTGTTCAACCTCAATCCAGCCGCGCAGGCGCAGAGCTTTGCGGAGCAGGGTTTCGAGTATCTCCACGTCGTCGATCTCGACGGCGCCTTCGCCGGCAAGCCTGTCAACGCGCAGGCCGTCGAGGCGATGCTGAAGACGATCAAGATCCCGGTGCAGCTCGGCGGCGGCATCCGCGATCTCGCCACCGTCGAAGCCTGGCTCGACAAGGGCATCACCCGCGTCATCATCGGCACCGCCGCGGTGCGCGATCCCGAGCTGGTGAAGTCGGCTGCGAAGACATTCCCCGGCCGCGTCGCAGTCGGGCTCGACGCGCGTGACGGCAAGGTCGCGGTCGAAGGCTGGGCCGAGACCTCGCAGGTCACCGTGCTCGAGATCGCAAAGCGTTTCGAGGATGCCGGCGTCGCCGCCATCATCTTCACCGACATCGCGCGCGACGGCCTGCTCAAGGGTCTGAACCTCGAGGCGACCATTGCGCTGGCCGACGCCATCTCCATTCCCGTGATCGCTTCCGGCGGCCTCGCCTCGATCGAGGACGTCAAGGCGATGCTGGCGCCGCGGGCAAAAAAGCTCGCCGGTGCGATCGCCGGCCGTGCGCTCTACGACGGCCGGCTCGATCCCGCCGCCGCCCTCACTTTGATCCGCAACGCGCGCGCGTAGGAGCCGACAGATGTTCAAGGTGCGCGTGATCCCCTGCCTCGACGTCAAGGACGGCCGAGTCGTCAAGGGCGTCAACTTCGTCGATCTCAGGGATGCCGGCGATCCCGTCGAGGCCGCGATCGCCTATGACGCCGCCGGCGCCGACGAGCTCACTTTCCTCGACATCACCGCGACCCATGAGAACCGTGGCATCATGCTGGACGTGGTCCGGCGCACGGCGGAAGCCTGCTTCATGCCGGTAACCGTCGGCGGCGGCGTGCGCGAGGTCAACGACATCAAGACGCTGCTGCGCGCCGGTGCCGACAAGGTCTCGATCAACAGCGCCGCGGTGGCGCGGCGCGAGTTCGTCAAGGAAGCTGCCGAAAAATTCGGAGAGCAGTGCGTGGTGGTCGCGATCGACGCCAAGCGCGTCAAGCGCCCGGGCGGCGACCGCTGGGAGATTTTCACCCATGGCGGGCGCAACTCCACCGGCATCGATGCGATCGAATATGCTCAGGAAGTGGTCTCGCTCGGGGCCGGTGAAATCCTGCTCACCTCGATGGATCGCGACGGCACCAGGCAGGGTTTCGACATTCCGCTGACCCGTGCGATCGCCGACAGTATTCCCGTTCCCGTGATCGCCTCGGGCGGCGTCGGCAATCTCGACCATCTCGTCGACGGTATCCGCGACGGGCACGCCACGGCCGTGCTGGCCGCCTCGATCTTCCATTTCGGGGAATTCACCATCCGCGAAGCCAAGGAGCACATGGCGCGGCGCGGACTGCCGATGCGCCTCGATGCCTGACGACTCCGGTCCATAAGAATGCTAGATTGGCGGACGGGATGGCCGTTCATGGTCCTGTGTGTTTCTGAGTAAAGTCCGATGCCGCGTTTCACGATCCACGATCTGGCCGAGACCATCGACGCCCGCGCGGCCTCCGGTGGCGAAGCATCCTATACCCGCAAGCTCCTCGACAAGGGCGCCGAGCATTGCGCCAAGAAGTTCGGCGAGGAAGCAGTCGAAACCGTAATCGCTGCAGTCGAAAACGATCGCGCGCATCTGATCGCTGAAAGTGCCGATCTGCTCTATCATTTCCTTGTGCTCTTGAAGGCTCGCGGCATAAAGCTGGAAGAGGTCGAGGCCGCTCTGGGCAAGCGGACCTCGATGTCAGGGTTGGAAGAAAAGGCGTCGCGCAAAAGCGATTGAGGTTATTGTTTGAGCATGATCGTTTCGGAAAACCGCTCACGCTTTTCCGGATCATGCTCTAGGGCAACGGAAAGGCGGCGTTATGGATATCCGCGCACCCGAGCAGCAGTATAATCCGTATCGCGTCTATACGCGCGAGCAGTGGGCGCGCCTCCGCGACGATACGCCGATGACGCTCGAGCCGGGTGAATTCGACCGGCTGCGCTCGCTGCACGACCGCCTCGATCTCCAGGAAGTCGAGGACATTTATCTGCCGCTGTCGCGCCTTTTGTCGATCTATGTCGACGCCATGCAGCGCCTGTATTACGCAGAGCGCCAGTTCCTCAACATCAGGGATCGCAAGGTCCCCTACATCATCGGCGTCGCCGGCTCGGTTGCGGTCGGGAAATCCACCACGGCACGCGTTCTTCAGGCGCTGCTGGCGCGCTGGTCGCCGCGGCCGAAGGTCGAACTGATCACCACTGACGGATTTCTCTATCCCAACGCGGTGCTCGAGCGGCACGGCATGATGCAGAAGAAGGGTTTTCCGGAGAGCTACGATCTGCCGCTTTTGCTCAGCTTTCTCTCCGACATCAAGGCCGGCCGCCGCCACGTGCGCGCGCCGGTCTATTCGCATCTGACCTACGACATCGTGCCGAACCAGTGGGCCGAGATCGACCAGCCCGACATCCTGATCGTCGAGGGCGTCAACGTGCTGCAGACCGGCAAGCTGCCGCGTGACGGCAAGGCGGTGCCTGTCGTGTCCGACTTCTTCGACTTCTCGGTCTACATCGACGCCGACGAAGCGGCGCTGCGGCAATGGTACATCAAGCGCTTCCTGGCGCTACGCGATACCGCATTCACCAATCCAAGATCCTACTTCAACCGCTATGCGCTGCTGTCGGACGAGGAAGCCACCGCCACCGCGATCGCGATCTGGGAACGCACCAACCTCGCCAATCTCGAGGACAACATCCTGCCGACCCGCCCCCGGGCGACGCTGATCCTGAAGAAGGGCGCCGACCACACGGTGGAGAGCGTGGCGCTGAGGCGGCTATGATGGCGCCTTGAACGAGGCGCTGGCCGGTTCGCGCGATAGGTATCTTTTGTTGCAGATCAACAAGGGGTATTCCGCTATTCATTTGGAAGCGGCGGAAAGGCACCATGGTTGATCGTCTCAGAAGCGCTGCGGAGCAACTCGAAGCTCCGATCTGTCCCGACTGCCATGTCGAGATGAAGTGGTTCCGCTCCGAGCTGCTCGCGGACGAGCCGACGCCGGTCATCGCACATCTCTTCGTGTGCCCGCATTGCAAGCGCGCGGCCAAGGCAGACACCATCTTCCGGGGAAGCCAGGCGCCGCCCGAAAAGCTGTCTGCGCCGCGGTTTATCTCTTATGCTGCATAACATTCCGGGTCGGCCGGATTTCAAGCCCGGCTGGCGCCCATCGCCCGCTCGAGGCCCGGAATGACGATCATTTTCGGACCCCCTGTTGCGTCTTCGAGACGACGAAGATGTGCCAGGTCGTCAGAAACATCGCGGCGACGAGCGGGCCGATGACGAAGCCGTTCGCTCCGAAGGTCGCAAGGCCGCCCAGGGTGGCAAGCAGCACAACATAGCTCGGCATCTGGATCGACTGGCCGACCAGGATCGGGCGGAGAAAATTGTCGGCGAGGCCAATCACGAAGGTGCCGAAAGCGAGCAGAATGAGGCCCTTCGTGACTGCGCCCGCCACAAGCAAATAAATCGCGGCCGGGACCCAAATCAGGGCGGAGCCCAGCACGGGCAGCAGCGAAACCAGCGCCATCAGCGCGCCCGCCAGCAGCGGCGCAGTCAAGCCGAGCAGCCAGAAGATGAGCCCGCCAAGCGCCCCCTGTATCAGCGCGACGAGAACGATCCCTTTGATGGTTCCGCGAACCGCCAGGGTGAACGCATCGAGAATCTCGGCGGTCTGGCTCGGGCGCAGCGGGAGTGCGTCGCGAATGCGTGCGCTGAGCTCCTCACCGTCGCGCAGCAGGAAGAACAGCAGGTACAGCATCACGAGCAGGCTTGCGACGAACTCCAGCGTCAGCTGGCCGATGTTGATCGCATGTCCGGCCAGCTGTTGGCCGGCTGGGACGACCAGGCCCGACAGGCGTTCCCTCAGGGCCGAAAGATCCATGCGGGCCAGGCGATCTGACAGCGAAGCAGCCCAGCCAGGCAGTGCGGATCTCAATTTCTCCAGGGGATGAGCGAAACTGATCTCTCCGCTCTGAACGCGCTGATACAGCTCCCCGCCCTGGTCGACGAGCGAAGCGATGACGACCGCCACCGGGATCAGGACCATGACGATCACGACGACGACAGTGAACAATGCGGCGAGGTTGGGCTTTCCCGGGACGGTTTTTAGGGCGCGCCGATAGAGCGGTGCGAAGATGATGGCCAGCAGGATGGCCCACAACAATGCGCCGGAGAATGGCCAAAGCACCCACCCGAACACAACGGAGATCGCGGCAAGCAAGATGAGGAATGAGCGGTCTTCTGATGTTCTCACGTATTCGCCAGCCTTTCAGTCGCTCGTCACGAGTCCTCCGTATCACAACATCGTGGCGGAGCGGCAAGTCACGGCTGGATGCCGGGCCCCTCACCTGCCTGCTTTCGCGTTCCAGTCCGCAAGCTTGATGCGCCCCGCGAAGGTGGCGGGGCCGGAGCCATTGGCCTTGTAGACGAAGGCCTCGCCTTCCTGGACGTCTCCGGCCTCCTTGCCGAAGGCATCGGCGATGTTCGTCTTGTGGGTGACCAGGAACGTGTTGGTACCTGCCTTCGGCGGCGCATCGACGAGCTGACGCATGGCCTGTCCGGCCTTTGCATTGGCGCCGGTCGGGTTTGCCATTCCCGATGCGCTGGCATTGCTGCTGTCCGTGAGCGCATCGACCGGCTTGACCTCATGGCCGGAGATGAGCTTGCCGGCCTCGACCGCGCGGTTCAGCCTGCTGGTGTAGACATCGCCGATCGGGATCGCCTGCTCCCTGATCGCTGCCCCGATCTGGCGCGCCATGTCCCTGCCCTTGTCACTGAGCTGACGCTGGGCGCTCATGTCGTCGAACTTGAACGGGTAGACGTCCTTCTGGCTGTCGTCGGTCGCGGTGTGCCGGAAGATCAGGACGTAGCCGCCTTGCTTGAGCGAGGAGATGAGTTCCGGCGTATCGGCTGCGGCGGGTCGGGAGATTCCAGCGAGGAGAGCAATAAGTGCGAGGCGGCAAAGCACGTTCATGCGCAAAACCCTCTCTTGCAAAGGCCCCCGGAGGATGGTGACGCGCAACTCGCTCGATTTCAATTCGCGATTGCCGGGCGGGATCAGGTTCCCGCAGGATTCGCCACGGTCAGATGCCGGGATGCGGCCAGCCCGGCCAGCGCCTCGTCGAGCTTCTCCCGGTCGAGCGGCTTGATCAGAAATCCGTTCATGCCCGCCTCGAAGCAGGCATAGCGATCCTCCACCAGCGTGTTGGCGGTGAGCGCCAGGATTGGCGTGTGGGGACCACCCGTGGCGGCCTCTTGGGCGCGGATGCGTTTCGTCGCCTCGATGCCGTCGAGCTGCGGCATCTGAATGTCCATCAGCACGAGATCGTAGGGCGTGCCGGCGGATGAGGCGGCGAGCCAGGATTCCAGCGCGGCCTCGCCGTGGACGGCGATGACGACGCGGTGGCCGAGCTTGGTCAGCAGCGAGCGCATCAACAATGCGTTGATCTCGTTGTCTTCGGCGACGAGGATCGACAGGCCCTTCGCCGGCGCTGGGCCGGCGGATGCAGCCGGCGGCTCCGGCGCGAGATCGGGCGAGATGACCTCCGGCGTCAGGGCGAGGCGTGCGGCGAGCGAAGCCGTCCGCAGCGGCTTCATCAGAAAGCCGGTGAAGGCCGGCGACAGCTTCTCGTGGCGCGAGCTCGACGTCAGCAGCACGAGGCGCTGCACTGCATGCGCGCGGGCGGCGTCACCCAGATGGTCGGCAATGGCAGGACCGATCGCACGATCGATCAACACCGCGTGCCAGGAGCGTTCCGGCAGCAGGGCTTCGGCAACCGCCGCATCCGCAACCAGGCAGGTCTGGCCGCCCCAGCGCGCAAGGCGCCGCGCGATCAACGAGGCCTCGAGGCCGTCGGCGACGAGGAGCATCGACTTGTCGGTGAGATCGGGGCTCGGAAATGCCGTCTGTCCGGCGCCGGCCTGCGACGGCGGAAGCGGCACTGCGACCTCGAAGGTCGAGCCCCTGCCCGGCTCGCTCGTGAGCGTGATCCGGCCACCCATGCGCTTGACGATGCGTTCGCTGATGGCAAGGCCGAGTCCGGTGCCGCCATAGGTGCGGGCAACGCGCTCGTCGGCCTGCTCGAACTCGCGGAAGATGCGCTGCTGGGCTTCGGCTGCGATGCCGATGCCGGTATCGCGGACCAGGAAGCTGATCTCGTTCGGCCAGATGCCGGGCTCGACGATCAGTGCAACGCCGCCGTTGCTCGTGAACTTGATGGCGTTGCCGGCGAGGTTGAGCAGCACCTGCCGCAGCCGCGCGGCGTCGCCGAGCACCTCGAGCGGCAGGCGCTCGTCGACATAGGCGGCGATCTCGAGCGTCTTCGCCTGCGCGCGCGGCGCGAGCAGCTCGGTGATCTCCTCGACCAGGGTCGAGAGCGCGAAGGGACGCTGATCGAGGTCGAGCTTGCCGGCTTCGATCTTGGAATAGTCCAGCAATTCCTCGATCAGCGCCATCAAGGCTTCGCCCGAGGTCTTCACCGCCCTGGCATAGGTCGCCTGCTCCGGCGTCAGATTGGTGTCGAGCAGGAGGCCGCCCATGCCGATGATGCCGTTGAGCGGCGTTCGGATCTCGTGCGAGGCCATCGCGAGGAAGCGCGACTTGGCGCGGTTGGCGGCATCGGCCTGGTCGCGCGCGTCGGACAAGGCGCGTTCGGTCTCGGTGCGGTCGGTGACGTCGCGTCCGACGCTCTGCAGCTCGGCGGGCTGTCCGGCATCGAGCCGGACATAGCCTTCGCGCCAGGCGATCCAGCGCGGCCCGAGCGGGGTTGCGATCTTCTGGTCGTGGATGCGCGTGCCGTTGCTCTCGCGGGCATTGTCGCCCTGCTCCAGCACGTCGAAATCGAAGCGCGTGCCGACCAGCGCGCTGCGCGCCTGTCCTGCGAGTGCGCAATAGGCGTCGTTGGCAAAGGTGATGCGGCCCTCGGTGTCGCGCAGCACGATGAGGTCACCCTGCTGTTCGAACAGGCTGCGGGCGCGCTCTTCCGCTTCCTTCAGCTCCCAATTGCGGTCGATCAACGCCTCATTGTGGACGGCGAGGGTGCGCAGCCGCTTGCCCACGAAGCGCAGGCGCATGCTCAGCGTCGCAAGGCCGAGGCAGGCGAGCGCGAACAGGAAGCTCGCGCCGATCGCAAAGGCGTGGGGATCGTAGCCGGAAGTCTCGGACCGGCTGCCGGACACGAAACCATAGGCGCCGCCGAAGGTCGCCGAGAAGATCATGAAGGAGCGGATCGCGAAGGCAATGCGGGGGTGCTGCCGCTTGAAGCGGCGCATGCGTACCTTGATCCGGAACGTCCGACCCATCACCACCGACCCGACTCTCTCGCTCGAGGCCCCGCCGCCGCGTGCGACCATGGCCCGCCGACCTTGCGAACAGCTTGAGGCCCTGGTTCTGCCTCCAAACAGGGTTGACGAGGTGTTAACGGCTCAGAGCGAGGCGGCCTGGAGCTGGCGGTGGCCGCCGCGGGCACCCACGATCAGGGCCGCCGCTTCGCGCTGCGAGAACGTCTTTGAGCGCACATAGATGCGGTAATCCGCCGGTCCATCGCTGGAGAGATAGACCACCGGCCCGCCGTCGACCGGCTGCGCGGCAATCGAGATCAGCCGTGTCGCGGGGCTGGCCTGGCAGGAGTCCGGCTCGGAGCCGAGGCCGTCGTCCACCACCGTGAAGTCCGCGGCGTCCGCGTCATCGGTGATCTGGACCCGCACCGTGGCCCGCGCGGGATCGTCGGTGAAGGCGACATGCACGTTGGCGGTCCAGAACAGGGATGTGAGCTCGACCGAGGTGTCGCCGAGCGCGATGCAGGGATGCGAGACCGATCCGATCTCGGCACGGGCGAACACCGCAGCCGCCAGCAGGGGAACAACCGAGGCCAGGATCTTGAAACGCAACATGACACTCTACTCGCCGGGCCCTTCTGGAACTCACAACCGAAACGCGCGGGCCTTATGGTTTGCAGAGCGTAAAGGAAAGTCGTTACCGCCGGGTTGATGCGAGGGCGCGATCACGCCATCTGCCGCACATCCTCCGCGAGTGCGCGGTAGGACAGCGCTTCGGCCAGATGCAGCCGGCCGATCTTGTCGGCGTGGTCGAGGTCGGCGAGCGTGCGCGCCACCCGCAGCACGCGGTGATAGCCGCGCGCCGACAGCCGCATGGTCTCGGCGGCATCCCGCAGCAGCTTGGCGCCTTGCGCATCCGGCTTTGCGATTTCCTCCAGCACGGAGGCGGGCGCCTCGGCATTGGTGCGGACCTTTGGCAGGCCGGCATCCGCATAGCGCGCGAGCTGGATGTCGCGCGCCGCCGCCACGCGTGCGGCGACCTCGGCCGATCCCTCCGCCGGCGGCGGCAGGATCAGGTCCGCCGCGGTCACGGCCGGCACCTCGATGCGCAGATCGATGCGGTCCATGAGGGGACCGGAGATGCGCGCCTGGTAGTCGCCGGTGCAGCGGTCGATGCGGCCGCGCTTGCAGGCATAGCCGGGCTCGAACGCATTGCCGCAGCGGCAGGGATTCATCGCCGCGACCAGCATGAAGCGGGCAGGGTAGGTGACGCGGTGATTGGCGCGCGACACCGCGACCTCGCCGTTCTCCAGCGGCTGGCGCAGCGAATCCAGCACGCGCGGATCGAACTCCGGCAGCTCGTCGAGGAACAGCACGCCCTGATGCGCCAGCGAGATCTCGCCGGGCCTGGCGCGCATGCCGCCGCCGGTGAGCGCGGCCATGCTGGCGGAATGATGCGGCGAGCGGAACGGGCGCCGCGCCGTCAGCGCACCGCCCTCGATCTCGCCGGCGACGGACGCGATCATCGAGACCTCGAGCAGCTCGCCCGGCGACAACGGCGGCAGGATCGAGGGCAGGCGCGCGGCCAGCATCGATTTGCCGGCGCCGGGCGCACCGACCATGAGCAAATGATGCCCGCCAGCGGCCGCGATCTCCAGCGCGCGCTTGGCGCTTTCCTGGCCCTTGATGTCGCGCAGGTCGAGCGTGGAGGCGGCGGCCTCGTGCACCTTCGGCGAGGGCCGCGACAGCACCTGCGTGCCCTTGAAGTGATTGGCGATCTGGATCAGCGAACTCGCTGCGATGATCTGGATGTCGGGGCTCGCCCAGGCCGCTTCGGAGCCGCAGGCCGCCGGGCAGATCAGCCCTTCCTCGCGCATATTGGCGCCGATCGCGGCGGGAAGAACGCCGGCCACTGGGGCGATCGAGCCGTCGAGGCCGAGCTCGCCGAGAACGGTGAAGCCGGTCAGCGCATCCGGCGGGATCGCGCCGATCGCCGCCATCAGCCCGAGCGCGATCGGCAGGTCGTAATGGCTGCCTTCCTTCGGGACGTCGGCCGGCGCCAGATTGACGATGATCCGCCGCGCCGGCAGCGCCAGTCCCGAGGCGATCAGCGCCGAGCGCACCCGTTCGCGCGCCTCGGACACCGCCTTGTCCGGCAGGCCGACAATGGCGAAGGCCGGCAGGCCGGGGGCGACCTGCACCTGCACGTCGACCGCGCGGGCCTCGATCCCCTCAAAGGCGACGGTAGAAACCCGCTGAACCATGCTCGAACCAGCCTGCCCCTTTCGCGCAATTAGGGGTAGCAGAGCGCGGCCGCCTGCGCAAGAACAATACGGGAACATTCCCCGGCGCCGCGCCAGTCCTAACCAGTCGTAAACGCGACACGGAGACTACGTCTCAAAAGCTCCCTTCTGTCCTCAGCACATTCCAACGAATGTCCATTACTTCTGAGGCTGCGGGATGGGCCGTGATCTAACAAGTGAAGAAGCAAGATGCTTGCAAATCGCCGGAGAAGCGAACGTCGGGTATGCAGCCGGCTCGCCAAGATTCATCTTGGCGCGGGCTCGCTGCCGCGGGACTGCACGATCACGGATATTTCGGACGGCGGTGTGAAAGTGGTGGCGGAATTCTTGGAAGTGCCGCCGGAATTCACCATCATCTTCGCGCCCGACTATTCCCGCCAATGTCGCCTGCGCTGGCGCATCGGCTGCGAGTTCGGCGCCGAGTTCGTCGACTAGGCCGCAAGGGCCGCGCTCTTTAACGGGACTTTAGCGTTAATGGGTCAGCATCTCTGATCAGTTGCCGAGTGATCAGAGTATGTCCAAGCGTTCGTTGCTCGCCTCACCGGCGAGATTCCTGCTTCCCGCGTTCCTGGTGCTCGGCCTCGGCGGCTGCCAGACCGCCGGCATCGAAGACGTGACCGGCGCGCTCGGCGTCAGATCGGAACCGGCCAGCAAAGCTGACGCCAAGCCGGATATGGCCGCCTTGCGCGAGCGCTATCGCGCCAGGCCCGGCGATCCCGGCGTTGCGCTCGCCTACGGCAAGGCGCTGCGCGAGACCGGTCAGCGCGCACAGGCCGTCGCAGTGCTGGAGCAGGCCGTGCTCGGCCATCCCAGCAACAAGGCGCTGCTCGCCGGCTATGGCCGAGCGCTCGCCGACAACGGCAATTTCCAGCAAGCCTTCGACGTCCTCGGCCGCGCGCATTCGCCTGAGGATCCGGACTGGCGCATCCTGTCGGCGCAGGGCGCCGCGCTCGATCAGCTCGGCCGCAACGAGGAGGCGCAGCAATATTACGCCGCGGCGTTGAAGATCGTGCCGAACGAGCCGACCGTGCTGTCCAATCTCGGTCTGTCCTATATGCTGCAAAACAATCTGCCGAAGGCCGAACAGGTGCTCGGCCGCGCTTACCAGGGCAATCAGAACGATGCGCGGGTCCGCGCCAATCTCGCGCTCGTGCTGGGATTGCAGGGCCGCGAGTCCGAAGCCGAAATACTCGTGAAGGCCGATTTGCCGCCCGATCAGGCGGCGGAAAAGGTCGCGGCGCTGCGGCAGCTGCTGGCGAAGAAGCAGCAGCGGGCGGACAAGTAGCCGCCCTTTCCAGGTTCCTGTTTCGACGCGTCGTGACGCGAACCGGGATCCGCTTCGCGCGAAAAGGCGCCTGCCGCTACGACGCCTTGCGATGCGGGGCTGACCCGCGCCCCGGCCTGCCCTTGAGCTTCTTCAACAGCGGCTCGAGCAGCGAGCGCTTCGGCTTCTTCACCTCGCCGCGGCCGGCGAGGCGGTTCGCCAGGTTCTGGAACAGAAGGGTGGTGCGGTGGGTCCTGGAGACCTCGGCGATCATCTGGCCGTTGTTGGCTGCGGTCGAGAACAGCTTCGAATCGAACGGGATCACCGCGATCGGCTGGCTCTCCATCGTCTTGGCGAACGCCTTGACATCGATCTCCGCGCGCTTGTGCATGCCGACCTGGTTGAGGCAGTACAGCGGCGGGCGATCGTTGGGGCGTGCCGCTGTCAGCACGGTCAGCATGTTCTTGGTGTTGCGCAAGTTGGCGAGATCGGGCTCGGCCACGATCACGATGTCGTCGGCGTTCACCAGCGCGCGCCGCGTCCAGCCGGACCATTGATGGGGAACGTCGAGCACGATGCAGGGCGTGGTCATGCGCAGCGTGTCGAACACCGCATCGAAAGCTTCGGCACCGAAATCGTAGACGCGGTCGAGCGTAGCCGGCGCCGCCAGCAGGCTGAGGCGATCGGTGCATTTGGCGAGCAGGCGCTCCATCAGTGCCGTGTCCGGCCGGTCCTGCGACAGCACCGCATTGGCGATGCCCTGTATCGGATCCTGGTTGTAGTCGAGGCCCGCCGTGCCGAAGGCGAGGTCGAGATCGATCACGACGGAATCGAGCGCGAGGTCTCGGGCGATGGTCCAGGCCACATTGTGCGCGACGGTGGACGCACCGACGCCGCCCTTGGCGCCGACCACGGCGATGACGCGGCCGGTGATGATGGCTTCGGAGGCCGAGAACAGGCTGCAGATCGAGCGGACGACGTCGAGGGTTTCGACCGGGCCGACCACGTAGTCGTTGACGCCGCGGCGCACCAGCTCGCGATAGGGCGCGGTGTCGCTGGGGCTGCCGATCACGACCACGCGGGTGCCGGGATCGCAGACGCCGGCGAGGTCGTCCAGGCCCTCGAGGATGTCGCGCGTGCCGTCGGACTCGATGACGATCACGTTCGGCGTCGGCATCGATTCGTAGACCTCGATGGCCGCGGCGAGGCCGCCGTCCTTGACGGTGAGGTGGGCCTTGGCGAGCCGGCGATCCTCGCCCGCCGCGGACACCGCCTTGAGCGTCTGCTCGGTCTCGCAAAAGGCTTGCACGGAAATGCGAGGAACCGGTGCAATGTGTTCCTCGGGGTGCCGCGGATCGTCCGCTTCTTCGTGGTCGAAGCTTGTCATTTGCCGGTGTCGCTGAGTTTGGCCTTGTCGGATTCGGGGTAGGGAGTCGCGGTCGTCGTGCCCTTGCGATAGCGTTCGAACGCGATGTTGCGCCGTGCGGTATAGGCCGGCGTTTCGGCGCGCGGCTGCTCGAGATCGGCCGGGTTGTCGATCATGGCCGCGAGATTGCGCTGGCTGGCGCAGCCCAGATTGAAATAGGGCCGGTTCTCGTTGTAGCCGGGATCGAGGATCGAGGGGCCGATGTCTTCCGGCCACAGTCCGCAGGGGCCGGCGACCGCCGCGATTTTCGAGTAACTCAGGCGGATGGTGGGCAGCAGCCCGGGATCCTCAGAGCGATAGGGATGCTGGACGATGGCACGCGACGGCACGCCGCCGGACGCGAGCACGGACCGGATCTCCTGGTAGGTCGCGGCTGCCGCGCGCGAATTGGCGGTGTCGACAGGCACGTCCACGATGACGGAGCCGGTGCCTTCGCGCGTCCAGTCCCGCGCGATGCCCGCGACGTCCGAATGCTGCGCCGGCGAGAGGCCGCCTCTCGCCTTGCCGACGAAGATCACGATCGAGCGCTTGCCCTCCTGCACTGCGATCGGGTGACGCTGGCGATAATCGGTCGGCACCGTCTGGGTGACGATCTCGCCGGTGGTGTTGCAGGCGCCCAGCATGACGGAGATCCCCGCCAGTGCCAGCACCACGCGCAGATTGCGACGTCGATTGGCTGTCGTCTTCGTCATCGCCTCATCCCCTGCTGCCCCAATTCCTGCACCGATCCCCACGCCGCGCGTTCGTCTCAGTCGATGATGAAGCCGAAATCACCCGGCGTGCCGCCGATCGGATCGACGCGGCGCGCGATGCCGTAGAGGCGGTTCATGCGGCCGAGCAGCGCCGTCTGCGCATCCGAGGCCGGCGCAAAGCCGTCGTCGGGCCGCGACAATTCCTTCTGGGCGACCGCGCGCACCACATAGGGCGTCACGATCACCATCAGCTCGGTCTCGTTGTTGACGAAGTCCTGGCTGCGGAACAGCGCGCCGATGATCGGCAGCTGGTCGACGCCGGGCAGGCCGTTGATCGCCTGCTTGGTCTGCTGCTGGATCAGGCCGGCCATCGCCATCGAGCCGCCCGAGGGAATCTCCAGCGTGGTCTCGGCGCGGCGGGTCTGGATCGACGGGATGGTGATCGAGCTGGTCTGGCCCGCGGACACCGCTTGCGTCACGGAGATGGCGTTCTGACTCGACAGCTCCGAGACTTCGGTCATCACGCGCAGGCTGATACGTCCCTCGCTGAGCACGACCGGCGTGAAGTTCAGGGAGATGCCGAATTTCTTGTAGGTGATCTGGGTGGTGCAGACATGGGTGACCGGATCGCAGGAGTAGCCCGCAGGGATCGGGAATTCGCCGCCGGCGATGAAAGTGGCGGACTCGCCGGAGATCGCCGTCAGGCTGGGCTCGGCCAGGGTCCGCATCACGCCGGCGCTTTCCATCGCGCGCATCGTGGCGTTGACCGTGGCCACGCCTTTCGCGAGTCCCGTGACACCGAGCCCGTTGCTGCTGACGAGCGGGCCGCCGGAGACCGAGAACGGGTTGGAGTTGTTGAAATTCACCACCGCGGTGCCGGCATTCAGGCTGGCGCTGAGATCGACGCCGAGCTGCTTGACGATGTCGCGGCGCACTTCGCCGACCACGACCTTGAGCATCACCTGGTCGCGGCCGCGCACGACGATGTTGTTGACGATCTTGTCCGAGCCGCCGACGAGCTTGGCGGCGACGTCGCCGGCCTGCTGGGCCTCGACCGGGCTCGACACCGAGCCGGTCAGCATCACGCTGTCGCCGACGCCTTCGATCTGCACGCCCGGCAAGGACTGGCGCAGCGCCGCGCGCATGCCGTTGAGATCGCGCTTCACGGCGATGTCGTAGGAGGCGACCTGCTGGCCGTCGGCGGTGAAGAACACGACGTTGGTCTGGCCGACCTGGCCGCCGATGATATAGGCGCGCTGCGCCGAGCGGATCACCGCGTTGGCGATCTTGGGATCGGCCACGAGCACGTCCTTGACCTCGCGCGGCAGGTCGATGACGACCGACTTGCCGACGCCGAGCGACAGGAATCGCGTTCTCGCGGGCGTAACCGTCGAGACCGGCGACACGCCGAGCTCAGGCGCTTGCATCGGCGTCTGGTCGCCGACCGGCGCATCCGCGGCGCTGACGGCCTCGGAGGCTGCGAGCAGCCCCAGCATCAACATCGTCCCCGCCAGGAACGAGCGCGCGCGCTTCCCCCGAATGCGCAGGCCCGTCCGATCGCCCCCGTAGCTCATGCTATCCCCATCACTTCTGTGACGTCAGTTGTCGTGCCTGCACGCCGTAACGAATCACGTTCACGCCGCCCGGGCGCCTGATCGCCTGGTCCTCGGGCGTGCCGTCGATGGCATTGGCATCGACGATGCTGCGCAGCGCGAGCGTCAGCGTGCCGCCCTGGCGTGCGGCCGAAAGTACTGCGACCTGGTCGGGCCTGAGCTCGAGCGTGACGGTCTTGCCGATCACGGCGTTCTGGCCGTCCTTTTCCTTCGGCGCCTGGTCGATCGCGAGCACGCGGATGTTCATGAGAATCACCTCGGACAGGACGAGGTCGTTGCCGCCGGTCGGGCCGTCGTTGTTGCCGTCGGGATTCTTCAGGCGGCGGGTCAGGACGATGTCGACGCGGTCATTCGGAAGGATGAAGCCGCCGGCTCCCGTTTCGGCTGAAATCTCGGTGGAGACGGCGCGCATCCCGGACGGCAGGATCGCGGCCATGAAGCCGGAGCCTTCGGCCCTGACCAGCTTCTGCTCGCGGATCGGCTCGCCCTGCATCAACGGCACGCGTGCGATCGAGCCGGCGATCTGGGTCTGCGCGTCGGGCCTGCCGTCGCGGCGGATGAAGGCGCTGCTGGCAGTGGCGGCCGGCCAGGCCTGCCATTGCAGGTCGTCGGGCTTTACGGCCTGGCCGAGCTGGATATCGTTCTTCGCGACGAGCACCTCGACCGTCGGCAGCTTCTCGGCGACGGGAAGGGCAGGCGCGGGCTTGTTGTCGAAGCCGCTCGCCAGATACGCAGCGACGCCGCCGGCGCCCAGCGCGATGACGAGAACGACGATGCGTGCGGTGTTCATGCGCCTCTACTCTTACGCGGGGCACTCGAACCGCACCTTGCGTGTTCCCCCGCGTCGATGAGTAGGGAGCAAAAGTATAAGGGGTGTTGCGAGGCCGAATGCGATGACCGGCCGCGATGCTGGTTTTCGGCAGATGGTGAACGTGGCGTTATTCGATCCGCCAGCGGCTCCGTAGTTTCACGTAAGCGCGCCCCTGCGCTCGAACGAACGCGGGCGGCTTCATGGTGAACGCGTGGTTAGCGATGCGCGCGTGATGGGTGCCAACGGATCGCAGCCACGCTCCCCGCAACATCGGTGTCGTCCCGGCGTTCGCCGGGACGACGTTGAGGAGAGTTCGTGCGCTCCCCAACGCAATCGTTGCAAAGCGTTACTTCTTCCGCTTCTGCTCGATCACGTTCCAGATCCTCGCTGCGACGTCAGGGCCGCCGAGCCGCGCGATGGCGCGGATGCCGGTCGGCGAGGTGACGTTGATCTCGGTGAGGTTGCCGTTGATGACGTCGATGCCGACGAACAGGAGGCCGCGCGCGCGCAACGCCGGGCCGACGGTGGCGCAGATCTCGCGCTCGCGCGGGGTGAGCTCCGTCTCCTGGGCCGCGCCGCCGCGCACCATGTTTGAGCGGAGGTCGTCGGCGGCCGGCACGCGGTTCACCGCGCCGGCGAACTCGCCGTCGACCAGGATGATGCGCTTGTCGCCGTGCTTCACCTCGGGGATGAATTGCTGGATCACCCAGGGCTCCCTGAACGTCACCGAGAACATGTCGAACAGCGACCCGAAATTCATGTCCTGCGGCATCACGCGGAACACCGCCGCGCCGCCATGGCCGTGCAGCGGCTTCATGACGACGGCGCCGTGCCTGTCGCGAAACGCGTTGATCTCGTCCAGGTCGCGCGAGATCAGCGTCGGCGGCATCAGCTGCGGAAAGTTCATCACGAACAGCTTTTCCGGTGCGTTGCGCACCGAGGCGGGATCGTTGACCACCAGCGTCTTCGGATGGATGCGCTCCAGGAAATGCGTCGAGGTGATGTAGGCGAGGTCGAACGGCGGGTCCTGGCGGAGCAGCACCACGTCAAAGCCGTTCAGCGCTTCGCGCCTGGGCTCGCCCAAGGTGAAGTGGTCGCCGGGCTCGTCGCGCACGGTCAGGAGCTGAACCGGCGCGACCAGCTCTTCGCCGACCATCGAGAGCTTGTCGGGCGTGTAATAGGACAGGCCATGGCCGCGCTTCTGCGCTTCCAGAAGCAGCGCAAAGGTGGAATCGCCCTTGATGTTGATGCGGGCGATGGGATCCATCTGGACGGCGACATTGAGTTTCATGGTCTGCCTTTCAGGTCGAGGCGTCGAATGCCGCCAACACATGGCGCGGAAGCGAGCGCGGCGCAATCAGCATGGCGTCGAATCGCAATTCGAATTCGGCATGCTCGGGATGCGCTACGAGCCAGCCTTGTGCGGCGTCGATGATGCGCTGCTGCTGGCGCGGCGTCACGGCGAAAGCGGCGTCATCCAGGCTCGCCCGCGCCTTGACCTCGACGAAAGCGATCAGGTTGCGGCGGCGCGCCACGATGTCGATCTCGCCATGCGGGGTGCGGTAGCGCTTGGCGAGGATGCGATAGCCCTTGGCCATCAGATAGGCCGCGGCGCGGCTCTCCGCGGAAATGCCGGTGCGGAACGCGGCGACGCGCTCGGGCGAGGCGACCTTCGGCTCCCTAGGGATCTCAGTCTTCGCCATCGCCGCCTCGCAGATCCTTTGCGAGCTCCAGCGCACGGGCATAGACCTCGCGGCGCGGCCGGCCCGACAGTGCGACCGCATGCGCCACGGCATCCTTGACGCTGTTCGCGGCAAGCTGCTCGCGCAAGAGCCCGTCGAGCGCGTCCGATGCCAGCACGTCGGCGTCCGCTGCGGGCGGGCCGATCACCAGAACGAACTCGCCGCGCGTCTCCGGTGCGTCGGCCTGCCGCGCGAGCTCGGCGAGCGGCGCACGCCTGACCTCCTCGTGCAGCTTCGTCAGCTCGCGGCAGACCGCGGCCTCGCGTGCGCCCATGATCTCCGCGAGATCGTCCAAGGTGGCCTGCATACGGTTGCCCGATTCGAACATCACCAGCGTCGCGTCGATGCGCGCAAGCTCGGCGAGGCGCGCGCGGCGCGCCGCGGATTTCGCCGGCAGGAAACCCTCGAAGAAGAAGCGGTCGGTCGGCAGCGCGGCGACCGACAGCGCTGCCAGCACCGAGGACGGGCCCGGCAGCGCATACACCGGATGGCCGGCGGCGCAGACCTCGCGCACCAGCTTGAAGCCGGGATCGGAGATCAGCGGCGTACCGGCGTCCGACACCAGCGCGACCGAGCCGCCTTGCGCCAGCGCCTCCAGAAGCTTCGGGCGCGCCGCTTCCGCATTGTGCTCGTGATATTGCTTGAGCGCTGCTGCGATCGCATAGCGCTCGGTCAAGCGGCGCGTGATGCGGGTGTCCTCGCAGGCGATGATATCGACGCCGGCGAGCGTCTGAAGCGCCCGCAGGGTGATGTCGCCGAGATTGCCAATGGGTGTCGCGACCAGATAGAGACCCGGCGCAGCCTTCGGCGCCGCGAGCCGATGGGCATCGATGGAGAAACCGCGCGAGGCGGTGTCTTGAGCTTCAGGCGTATTTATCGGGGCCGGCTTTGCGCGCATAATGAAGTCAACTTAGGCACGATCCGCAGGGCTGGGAACCTTCTGGTCGAAAAAGATCGTGCCCAAGATCGTGCCCAGATGGGGGGCGAGGAACGGACGGGAATGTGATCGGCCGGGATCACCTTGAGTGGGAATGAGGGGCCTTCGCGCCATATTCACGACGGAAACGCCGCCTTGATGCTGGAAGAGCGACGGCGAACGGCTGCCGGAACGGGAAGGCGGTCGCGTTAAGCGGCTGTTATCCTTTTGTTTTGGTTAACTGTTTGCCGACTATATGCCTGAATCCGCGGCCTGTGTCGCGGAAGGAATGTCGTGACGGGCCGGCGACGGCCAGTCAGAAGAGAAGCTGCCATGGTGGGCCCGCGTCATCCAAACTCTCCGGTTCCGGTGTTCCGATCGTCGGGGGCGACCCGCCGGAGTGCGCTCGGCCTGCTGCTCGGTGCGCCCGTGCTGTCGGCCTGCGCCGGCGTGCAGCAAAGTCTCAGCCAGTTCTCCAACCCGTTCTCGAGCTCCG
Source organism: Bradyrhizobium sp. RP6 (assembly GCF_003837805.1). Lineage (GTDB taxonomy): Bacteria > Pseudomonadota > Alphaproteobacteria > Rhizobiales > Xanthobacteraceae > Bradyrhizobium. Next base: position 144,562 of record NZ_RQIT01000015.1, read on the forward strand.
CACCGCCGGCTCAGCCGGCAGGTCCCCAGCAACAGGCCACGACCGCCGGCACCGGCGGCGTGAAGGTCGGTCTGATTCTGCCGCTTTCGGCCGCCGGCAATGCCGGCCTTGCCGCGCAATCCATGCGCAACGCCGCCGAGATGGCGCTGGCCGAGTTCCAGAATCCGAACATCCAGCTCCTGATCAAGGACGACAATGGCAGCCCGCAAGGCGCGCAAACCGGCGCCCAGCAGGCGGTCGACGAAGGCGCCGAGATCATCCTCGGGCCGCTGTTCGCGCAGTCGGTGCCGGCGGTGGCGCAGGTCGCGCGCACGCGCGGCATTTCCGTCATCGCCTTCTCGACCGATTCCAGCATCGCCGGCCGCGGCGTCTATCTGCTCTCGTTCCTGCCGGAGTCCGACGTCAACCGCATCGTCGAATATTCCGCCAGCATCGGAAAGCGCTCCGTCGCCGTGCTGGTGCCCGACAATGCCTATGGCAATGTCGTCGAAGCGGCGGTGAAGGCCGCGGTGCCGCGGCGCGGCGGGCGCATCATCGCCTTCGAGAAATACGGCGCCGATCGCGCCACGCCGGCTCGCACCGTGGCGCAGCAGCTCGGCGGCGCGGATGCGCTGTTCATTGCCGATGACGGCGATGCGGTGGTCTCAGTGGCGGATGCGATGACGGCCGCAGGCGCGAATCTGCGCAACATCCAGCTGCTCGGCACCGGCCTGTGGGACAATCCGCGCGTCTATGCCAGTCCGAACCTGCAAGGCGGCCTTTACGCCGCGCCCGATCCGGCCGGCTTCCGCGCCTTCTCCGGCCGCTATCGCACCAAATATGGCGGCGATCCGGTGCGGACCGCCACGCTCGCCTATGACGCGGTCGCCCTGGTCGCAGCGCTCGCGCGCACGCAAGGTCCCACGCGCTTCTCGTCCGACGTGCTCACGAACCCTTCCGGCTTTGCCGGCATCGACGGCCTGTTCCGCTTCCGCGCCGACGGCACGAATGAACGGGGTCTCGCGGTGATGAAGGTGACGCAGGGTGGCGGCGTCGCGGTCGCGGGCTCGCCGAAGAGTTTTGGGGCGTGACGGTTCACCTCCCGCTTGCAAGCGGGCGAGGGAGCGCAGCGCGGTTTTGGTTCCGACTCAGGCCGCGAGATCCGCGACCACCGCATCCAGCACCGGGAAGCCGCTGTTGGTCACGCGCAGGCGGCCCGTCGGGTCCACCGTGATCGCGCCTTCCTCGCGCAAGAGCGCGATGCGGCGGGGGTCGAGCGGGCGGCCCGCGAGTGCCTTGTACCGCTCGGGGTCGATGCCCTCGGCAAGGCGCAATCCCATCAGCAGGAATTCGTCGGCGCGCTCCTCGCTGTTGAGGAGCTCGTCGGTGACGACGCCGTGGCCGTCGGTCTCGACGCGCAGCAGCCAGGCCTCCGGACGCTTCTCGGTGGCGGTGGCGTGGCGCACGCCATCGATATCGAGGCGGCCGTGCGCGCCGGGGCCGATGCCGGCATATTCCTCGCCGCGCCAGTACACCAGATTGTGCCGACACTCGGCGCCGCGCCGGGCGTGATTGGAGATCTCGTAGGCGGGCAGACCCAGCCTGTCGCAGGTCTCCTGCGTGACATCATAAAGAGCGCGCGCAACCGCTTCATCCGGCGTCTTCAATTTGCCGGCCTGGTGCAGGCCGAAGAACGGCGTGCCTTCCTCGATCGTCAATTGATAGAGTGACAGATGCTCGGCCGCTTCATCGATCGCAAGACGCAGCTCGTCGGCCCACATCGCCGGCGTCTGGTCGGGACGGGCGTAGATCAGGTCGAACGAATAGCGGTCGAACGAGCGGCGGGCGATGGCGACGGCATCGAGTGCCTCGCGCGCGCTGTGCATGCGGCCGAGCGCCTTCAGCGAGGCATCGTCGAGCGCCTGCACGCCGAGCGAGACGCGGTTGACGCCGGCGGTGCGATAGCCGGCGAAGCGCGTGGCTTCGACGCTGGTCGGGTTCGCTTCCAGCGTGACTTCGACGTCGCCCGCGACGGACCAGTGCTTGCCGATCGCATCGAGCACGGCGCCGACGGTTGCGGGCTGCATCAGGGACGGCGTGCCGCCACCGAGGAAGATCGAGGTGACCTCACGTCCGGGGACGCGCGCGGCGGTCGCAGCGATCTCGCGCGCAAAGGCCGAAGCGAAGCGCGCCTCGTCGATCGCGGCGTGTCGAACGTGGCTGTTGAAGTCGCAATAGGGGCACTTCGACAGGCAGAACGGCCAGTGCACGTAGACGCCGAAGGCTTCGGATTCTTGTTTTGACGCGTTTTCCCGGCGCGAACCGGTGTCCACTTCGCTCGAAAACGCTCTAGCGCGGCTCAAGGCAGATCTCCGCCAGTTTCACGAAGGCGCGGGCGCGGTGCGACAGGCCGAGGCCAAGCGGCGGCAGGCCGTGCTTCTCGATGCTCTCCATCTCGCCGAAGGTGCGGGTGTGGCCATCGGGCAGGAACATCGGGTCGTAGCCGAAGCCGGCAGTCCCGCGCGGCGGCCAGACCAGCGTGCCGTCGACGCGCGCCTCGACCTCTTCGAGATGATCGTCGGGCCAGGCGACGCACAGCGCGGAGACGAAGTGCGCCTTGCGCTTGTCCGGCGTGCTGGCGCCACGCTCCTGCAACAGGCGCTCGATCTGCGCCATCGCCGCGTTGAAATCCTTGGAGGGGCCGGCCCAGCGCGCGCTGTAGATGCCGGGCGCGCCGTCGAGCGCATCGACGACGATGCCGGAATCATCGGCGAAGGCGGCAAGCCCGGTCGCCTGCGCCGCCGCGATCGCCTTGATGGCGGCGTTGCTGCGGAAATCGCTGCCGGTTTCCTCCGGCTCGGACAGGCCGAGCGCTCCCGCCGACACCGCTTCGATGCCGTACGGCGCAAGCAGCTCCCGCATCTCGGCGAGCTTGCCGGGATTGTGGGTCGCGATGACCAGCTTGTCCGTGATTCGGCGGTGCATGGCCTATTGACTACGCCACAGCCAGTTTCTGCAAGTCCACCAGGCGCGCGACACCCTTGCGGGCCAGCGCCATCAGCGCCAGGAGCTCGGCTTCCGTGAACGGCTCGCGTTCCGCGGTGCCCTGCACCTCGATGATGCGGCCGTCGCCGGTCATGACGAAATTGGCGTCGGTCTCGGCCTCGGAATCCTCGGCATAGTCGAGATCGAGCACCGGCGTGCCGTTGTAGATGCCGCAGGAGATCGCGGCGACGTTGTCGCGCAGCACGTTGGCCTTGACCATGTTCCGCGCCTTCATCCAGTTGACGCAGTCGGCGAGGGCGACCCAGGCGCCCGTGATCGATGCCGTGCGCGTGCCGCCGTCGGCCTGGAGCACGTCGCAATCGACCGTGATCTGGCGCTCGCCGAGCGCCTCGAGATTGATGATGGTGCGAAGCGAGCGGCCGATCAGGCGCTGGATCTCGACGGTGCGGCCGCTCTGCTTGCCGGCGGAGGCCTCGCGGCGGGTCCGTTCCGACGTGGCGCGCGGCAGCATGCCGTATTCGGCGGTGACCCAGCCGCGGCCCTGGCCCTTCAGCCACGGCGGCAGGCGGTCCTCCAGCGTGGCGGTGACCAGCACGTGCGTGTCGCCGAATTTCACCAGGCAGGAACCTTCCGCATATTTCACCACGCCGCGCTCCAGCGTCACGGGGCGCAATTCGTCAGGCGCACGGCGGCTTGGCCGCATGGGAAATCCTCCAAAACTCACGGGAAAAGGCTGCTCGCGGTGCTTGTAGGTGGGGCGGGGATGGGCGGCAAGGTTTTTTCACCCGCTGATTTCGCGGCCGCAAACGCCACGCTTGTCAGAAGCGCCCGGGATAGACAAATTACGAGTATCTGAGAGGAGTTACCGTCTGTGGCCCATCACGATCCGATCCATCTGATCGCGCCGCGCGCAGGCCTTGCCCAGCTCAACGAGCGTTCCCGCGACATTTTTCGTCAAATTGTCGAAAGCTATCTGACGACCGGCGAGCCTGTCGGCTCGCGCAACATTTCCCGCCTGATCGCCATGCCGCTGTCGCCGGCGTCGGTCCGTAACGTCATGGCCGATCTGGAGCAGCTCGGCCTGATCTATGCCCCGCACACCTCCGCCGGCCGGTTGCCGACGGAACTCGGCCTGCGCTTCTTCGTCGATGCCCTGATGCAGGTCGGTGACCTCAACGAGGCTGAGCGGCAGTCGATCCAGAGCCAGCTCGCCTCGGTGGGCGAGGCGCAGTCGGTCGAGGCGGCGCTGGACCAGGCCCTGATGCGGCTTTCCGGCCTGACCCGGGCCGCCGCTGTGGTGTTGACGCCAAAATCCAATGCGCGGCTAAAGCACATCGAATTCGTCCGGCTGGAACCGGAGAAGGCTCTGGTGATCCTCGTCGGCGAGGACGGCCAGGTCGAAAACCGCGTGCTGACGCTGCCGCCTGGAGTTCCCTCCTCTGCGCTCACCGAAGCCGGCAATTTCCTCAATGCGCGGATCCGCGGCCGCACGCTGGCCGAGGCGCGGCTCGAGCTCGAGACGGCACTTGGAGAGGCCCGTGCCGAGCTCGATCAGCTGACGCAAAAGGTGATCTCGGCCGGCATCGCCAGCTGGTCCGGCGGCGAGAACGAGGATCGCCAGCTGATCGTCCGCGGCCATGCCAATCTGCTTGAAGATCTGCATGCGCTGGAGGATCTGGAGCGCGTTCGCCTGTTGTTCGACGATCTCGAGACCAAGCGCGGCGTGATCGACCTGCTCGGCCGCGCCGAGACGGCGGAGGGCGTGCGCATCTTCATCGGCAGCGAGAACAAGCTGTTCTCGCTGTCGGGGTCCTCCACCATCATCTCGCCCTATCGGGATGCCGCCGGCCACATCGTCGGCGTTCTCGGTGTGATCGGCCCGACGCGGCTGAATTATGCCCGCGTGATCACGACCGTGGACTACGCTGCCCGTATCGTCAGCCGCCTTCTGGGGGGCTGACCGGCGTTTCCGCCGATCACGGGCGCTTGATTTTCGCGAGCTTAGGCACGATATCCGGGCCAACAATCCCTGGAAACGAGTTCGAGATTAGAGCCGATGACCGAGCAAGACCGGCAACCTCAAGACACGGCTGCAGCGACCGGCGAGCCCGTGGTGTCAAAGCCCTACATCATGCCTGACGATCCCGAGCCCGGCTCGGCCGAGACGTTGCAGAAGGAAGCCGCCGAGGCGCGCGACCGCATGCTGCGGACGCTGGCCGAGATGGAGAATCTGCGCAAGCGCACCAGCAAGGAGGTCGCCGACGCGAGGCTCTATGGCATCACCGGCTTTGCTCGCGATGTGCTCGACATCGCCGACAATCTCCAGCGCGCGCTCGATGCCGTTCCGGCGGAAGCGCGTGCCGCGGCCGATCCCGGCCTTACGGCGCTGATCGAGGGTGTCGAGTTGACCGAACGCTCGCTGCACAGCGCGCTCGAGAAGCATGGCGTGAAGAAGCTCGATCCGCAGGGTCAGAAGTTCGACCCGAACTTCCACCAGGCTATGTACGAAGTGCCTGACGCGTCGGTGCCCTCGGGCACCGTGGTGCAGGTCATGCAGGCCGGCTACACCATCGGCGAGCGCGTGCTGCGCCCGGCGCTGGTCGGTGTCGCCAAGGGCGGTGCGAAGGCAGCCCCCGCCGCCAACAACAATGAATCGAACAGCGCGCCGAACTGATCGAACCTGATGGTGAGGAGGCGCCAAGCGCCGTCTCGAACCATGTAGGCCCCCGCAGTTGCGGCTCGACCTTCACCCTCCGAGGCGTGCGCGAACAAGCGTACTCCTCGAGCGAGGAAGGACGCGCGTTGCGCTTGCGGATGCAGGCTAGCCCTTCGGCTGGATGCCGTCGCGGACGGCGCGGAAGCGGGTGAAGGCGGGCAGCCACTGGTCGCGTGGGGCGCTGGCGATGATGCGCAATGATGCGCCGCCAGTCGAGAAGCGGATCCACTGCACCACGGTCACGGGGATCTTGTCCTTGCCACTGACGCCGTCGATCCGGGTCTCGAAGCCCTGCTGGCCGTTGATGCGAATCGGCTCGGACATGGTGATGCGCGACTCGCGCACGCCGGGAATCTGGAGCGCCGCCTCCTGGGCGAAGCGGGCGCGGTCGTCGGCGGCTTGCGGGGTGGCGCCGATCACGCCGAGAATCATGAACGGCTTCGACTCGTAACCCGTGCTCTCATCGCCGTCGGCGAGGATGATGCTGCTGCCCGGCGCGAGCGTTCGGATGTCCTTGAAGTCGGCGAGATCGGTGATCTTGAACGGCATCAGCGCGATCTGCTCTTCAGCCGAGACCTGCCTGCGGGTGACGGTGCTCGCAAACATCTGCCGCACCGCTTCATCCGTGTAGATCTTGGTCGCATTCTCCGGGATCTGCACCGCGACATAGCCGGAGAAGCCGGCGCCGGGCACGATCATCGAATAGCGCTTCACCGGGGTATCGCCGGCCTTGCCGCTTTCGGTGGTGAAATAGGCGAGGCCCGCGGGGGTCTCGATCTTGTCCTGCGTGACGCCGTTGGTCCCGGCGGGATTGGAATTGAAGGCGCTCGCGACCTCGCCATAGGCCGCCGGCGGCAGCTCGGTGACCAGCACCTTGACGCTGCCATCCTCGCTCTCGAAGCCCGGAAAGGTCTTGGCCGTGCTGAGGCCGATCAACGGCACCATGCCGAGACGCAAGCCCGGGGGGAAGACGGCGTCGGCGGCGAAGGCCGGACACGCGGAGGCGGCGAGGAGGGCGAGCGCGGCGAGGGGGCGGATCAGCTTCATGGGCACTCTGATTGGTTCACATTGAGGCCGTTCGATGGTCGGCCACCGGGCCGCTTTGTCGCGTGAAGCAGTGGCGCCGGCTGTCCGGCCGGTCCGCCTTTTAGCGGGTTTGGCCTTGCCGCAACAGGGCGGGCCCGTTGCGGTAACGGAGGCTTGCCGAAGCCCGAACCTGTTAATAATTCCTCTCCCGCAAGGGCGGTGGGGCCCGGACATCATCTTCCAAAACCCAATGTTTTCGCGGCAGAAACGTAGCTTCGGTCCTTGCGGGCTCCTCCCCCCCTCCTATATGAGCCTCAATCATCGCAATATCGCGGATGTTTGATCTTAGGGGGTTTCGGTTCGGGTGCCTTCTGGGCCCAGCCAACCTGCCGCAAAAAGAAGGGTATCAGGACCATGGGAAAGGTCATTGGGATCGATCTCGGCACCACGAATTCGTGCGTCGCCGTAATGGATGGCAAGAACGCCAAAGTCATCGAGAATTCCGAAGGCATGCGCACGACGCCTTCGATCGTCGCCGTGACTGACGACGGCGAGCGCCTCGTCGGCCAGCCGGCCAAGCGCCAGGCCGTCACCAATCCCGAGCGCACCTTCTTCGCAGTGAAGCGCCTCATCGGCCGCCGCTACGACGACCCGATGGTCGAGAAGGACAAGAAGCTCGTCCCGTACAAGATCGTGAAAGCCTCCAACGGCGACGCCTGGGTCGAGGCCGACGGCCAGACCTATTCGCCCTCGCAGGTCTCGGCGTTCATCTTGCAGAAGATGAAGGAGACCGCGGAAGCCCATCTCGGCCAGAAGGTCGACCAGGCCGTCATCACCGTTCCCGCCTACTTCAACGACGCCCAGCGCCAGGCGACCAAGGACGCCGGCAAGATTGCGGGCCTCGAAGTGCTGCGCATCATCAACGAGCCGACCGCGGCCGCGCTCGCCTATGGCCTCGACAAGACCAAGGCCGGCACCATCGCCGTGTACGACCTCGGCGGCGGCACCTTCGATATCTCCATTCTCGAGATCGGCGACGGCGTGTTCGAGGTGAAGTCGACCAACGGCGACACCTTCCTCGGCGGCGAAGACTTCGACATGCGCCTCGTGGGTTATCTGGCCGATGAGTTCCAGAAGGAGCAGGGCATCAACCTGCGCAACGACAAGCTCGCGTTGCAGCGCCTGAAGGAAGCCGCTGAAAAGGCCAAGATCGAACTGTCCTCGACGACGCAGACCGAGATCAACCTGCCGTTCATCACCGCGGACCAGACCGGTCCGAAGCATCTGACGATGAAGCTCACCCGCGCCAAGTTCGAGGCGCTGGTCGACGACCTCATCCAGAAGACCGTCGAGCCCTGCCGCAAGGCGCTGAAGGATGCCGGCGTCACCGCCGGTGAAATCGGCGAAGTCGTTCTGGTCGGCGGCATGTCGCGCATGCCGAAGGTCCAGGAAGTCGTGAAGCAGCTGTTCGGCAAGGAGCCGCACAAGGGCGTCAACCCGGACGAAGTCGTGGCGATCGGCGCCGCGATCCAGGCCGGCGTGCTCCAGGGCGACGTCAAGGACGTGCTGCTGCTCGACGTGACCCCGCTGTCGCTGGGCATCGAGACGCTGGGCGGCGTGTTCACCCGCATCATCGACCGCAACACCACGATCCCGACCAAGAAGAGCCAGGTGTTCTCGACGGCTGAAGACAATCAGAATGCCGTCACCATCCGCGTCTTCCAGGGCGAGCGTGAAATGGCGGCCGACAACAAGATGCTCGGCCAGTTCGACCTGATGGGCATCCCGCCGGCTCCGCGCGGCATGCCGCAGATCGAGGTGACCTTCGACATCGACGCCAACGGCATCGTCAACGTCTCGGCCAAGGACAAGGCCACGGGCAAGGAGCAGCAGATCCGCATCCAGGCCTCGGGTGGTCTGTCGGAAGCCGACATCGAGAAGATGGTCAAGGACGCCGAGGCCAATGCCGAGGCGGACAAGAAGCGCCGCGAGGCCGTGACCGCCAAGAACGAGGCCGATGGCCTGGTGCATTCGACCGAGAAGGCGCTGGCGGAGCACGGTTCGAAGGTCGCCGAGAGCGAGCGCCGCGCCATCGAGGATGCCGTCAGCGACCTCAAGGAAGCGCTGAAGGGCGACGATGCCGAGGCGATCAAGGCCAAGACGCAGACGCTGGCGCAGGCTTCGATGAAGCTCGGCGAGGCCATGTACAAGCAGCAGGCCGAGGCCGACGCCAAGAAGGATGCGGCCAAGGACGACGTCGTCGATGCGGAGTTCACCGAGGTCGACGACGACAAGAACAACAAGAAGTCCGCCTGAACCCCGAGAGGGTGATGATGCGGGCGGCTTGGACCCCACACGCTTCTTCGGCCTCCCCCTTCGCGGGGGAGGCTGTCGTGTCGAGGTCGCCGGGGCACGCTCCCGCTACGATCGATCAATTCCCAGCCGTTATTCTCAGCGCTGCCATGCTGCCCTCTGCCGCAAGGTCGAGGGGCGCCTATATCGCCATGTGTCAGCGTTGTTTCGCGCCAACTTGAATCGCGATTGGATAGACCGAGCTCATCATGTCCACGTCCACCAAGCGCTGCTACTACGAGACCCTGGAAGTCGAACGCGACGCCGACGAAGGCAAGCTGAAATCGTCGTTCCGCAAGCTGGCGATGAAATTCCATCCCGATCGCAATCCCGGGGATGAGACCAGCGAAGTCAAGTTCAAGGAAATCAACGAGGCCTACGAGGTCCTGAAGGACAAGGACAAGCGCGCCGCCTATGACCGTTACGGCCACGCCGCCTTCGAGCAGGGCGGCGGTTTCGGCGGCGGTGCCGGTTTCGGCGCGGGCTTCGCCTCCTCGTTCTCCGACATTTTCGAAGACCTGTTCGGCATGGCCGGCCAGCGCGGTCGCGGCGGCCGCGAGCGTGGGGCCGACCTGCGCTACAACATGGAAATCACCCTCGAGGAAGCGTTCGGCGGAAAGACCGCGCAGATCGAGATTCCGGTCTCGGTCACCTGCGAGGCCTGTTCGGGCATCGGTGCCAAGGCCGGCACCAAGCCGAAGACCTGCTCGACCTGCGGCGGCGCCGGCCGCGTGCGGCAGTCGCAGGGCTTCTTCACGCTGGAGCGGACCTGTCCCGGCTGCCAGGGGCGCGGTCAGATGATCGAGGACGCCTGCCCGGCCTGCGCTGGCCAGGGCCGGGTCACCCGCGAGCGCACGCTGTCAGTCAACATTCCGCAAGGCGTCGAGGATGGCACACGGATCAGGCTCGCCGGCGAGGGAGAGGCCGGGGTCCGCGGCGGCCCGCCCGGCGACCTCTACATCTTCCTCTCGCTGGCCCAGCATCAGTTCTTCCAGCGCGACGGTGCCGATCTGCATTGCCGTGTGCCGATCTCGATGGTCACCGCCGCTCTCGGAGGCGAATTCGAGGTGCCGACGATCGAGAAGAGCAAGGCCAAGGTGAAGGTGCCGGCCGGAACCCAGTCGGGCCGCCGATTTCGCATTGCATCAAAAGGCATGCCGGTGCTCCGCTCCCGCCAGACCGGCGACATGTATGTCCAGGTCGTGGTCGAGACGCCGCAGAACCTCACCAAGAAGCAGCAGGAATTGTTGGCCGAGTTTGAAAAGCTTTCCTCCGGCAACACCCAGCCGGAATCCGATGGCTTCTTCGCCAAGGTCAAGGATTTCTTCGGTAATCGGGCGAGTTGACTCGGCTTGACCGTGCCGCCTTCGGCCTATACGTCTTTATGACCATTTTCTGACACGCCGCTCCCGCGGTCCCGTCCGGTCCCGACATGCCATTGCCATCGTCCGCGCGTGCGTTGAAGAAGCCTCGTCTTGACGACGAGGTGCGCTTTCTCAGATCGTGGATCGAAAAGCCGCTGCACATGGGCGCTGTGATGCCGTCGGGCAAGCTGCTGGCCCGGACCATGGCCCATTACGTCGATGTCGATTCGGACGCGCCCGTGGTCGAGCTCGGGCCCGGGACCGGCGCCATCACCTCGGCCTTGATCGAGCGCGGCGTGGATCAGAAGCGTCTCGTCCTCGTCGAATACAATCCCGGATTCTGCGCGCTGCTGCGCGACCGCTACCCACAAGCCAAGGTGGTGCAGGGCGATGCCTATCGCCTTCGCGACACGCTCTGGAATGTCTTGAGCGCGCCGGCCAGCGCAGTAGTCTCGGGCCTGCCGCTCGTCACAAAACCGATGCTGACGCGGCTGCGGCTCATCCGTGACGCCTTCAACGCGCTCGCGCCCGGTGCGCCGTTCATCCAGTTCACCTATGCGGTGGTGCCGCCGATCCCGAAATCGCTGCCCGGCGTGTCCACAGAGGCTTCGGAACGGATCTGGATGAACCTTCCGCCGGCTCGCGTCTGGGTGTATCGCAAGGACTAATTCCGCCGGCTCTTCCTTTTGCGCGGCGGGCCCGTTTCGCCGAACGCATGGGATTGGATGTCCGCGCCCAAAATCCTGATCATTCCCGGCTCGCTGCGCACCGGCTCGCATAATGCGAAGCTGGCCGCGGTCGCCGCCTATGAATTCGCCCGGGCCGGCGTCGACGTCACCCGCATCTCGCTCGCTGACTTCCCGCTGCCGATCTATGACGGCGATCTCCAGGCCAAATCCGGCGTTCCCAAGCACGCGATCAATCTCAAGCGCATGATCGGCGCCCATCACGGCGTGCTCATCGTCTCGCCCGAATACAACGCCTCGGTGCCGCCGCTGCTCAAGAACGCGATCGACTGGGTCAGCCGCGTGCACGAGCTGCACGAAGCGCGCGGGCAGGTGTTCCGCAATCGCGTCTTCGCGCTCGCCGGCGCTTCGCAGAGCCGCCTTGGCGCGGCCCGGGCGCTCCAGGCCTTGCGGCTGATTCTCGCCTCCTGCCACGCCAATGTGATTGCCAGCCAGCTCACGCTCGCCTTTGCCGACCAGGCCTATGACGATATGGACAGACTGAAGAATGAGGGCGATACCGCCGCGTTGAAGGAGCTGGTAGCGCAGTTGATCGACGTTTCCCAACGCATGATGTGAGGTGATATGACGCCAGCCGAGATCGCCCCCAAGGACCGCCTGATCGTTCCGCTCGATGTTTCGAGCCCGGAGGCTGCGGAGGCGATGGTCGCAAGGCTCGGGGACAGCGTCACGTTCTACAAGATCGGCTATCAGCTCGCCTATGCCGGCGGCCTGCCGCTGATCGGCAAGCTCGCCGACAGGGGCAAGAAGGTGTTTGCTGATCTCAAGATGCACGACATCGGCAACACCGTGATGCGCGGTGTCGAGAGTGTCGCCAAGCTCGGGGCGACTTTCCTCACCGTCCACGCTTATCCGCAGACCATGAAGGCGGCGGTCATAGGGCGTGGCGGATCGAGCTTGAAGATTCTCGCGGTCACAGTGCTGACCTCGTACAACGACGACGATCTGCACGCGGCCGGGTATCGGCTCGGCGTTTCCGAGCTGGTCGAAGCGCGCGCGCAGCAGGCCCAGGTGCTCGGCATCGATGGACTCGTCTGCTCGCCGGAAGAGGTGGGTGCCTTGCGCAAGATCGTCGGCCATCAGATGAGCATCGTCACGCCTGGGATCCGTCCGGCGGGCGCACCGACCGGCGACCAGAAGCGCGTCATGACGCCGGCGCGTGCGATCGCTGCGGGCGCCGACTATCTCGTCGTCGGACGGCCGATACTCGATGCGTCCGATCCCAAGGCGGCGGCCGATGCAATCCAGGCCGAGATCGTGCAAGCGCTCAGCTAATCAACAAGGGAGAGAACAATGGCAAAGGGCTACTGGATCGGGCGTGTCGATGTGAGCAGTGACGAGGGCTACAAGCCCTACGCCGTCGCCAACGGTCCGATCTTCAAGAAATGGGGCGGCCGCTTCGTCGTTCGCGCCGGGAAGTTCACCACCGTCGAAGGCGCCAGCCGCACCCGCAACGTCGTGATCGAATTTCCGGACTACGAGACCGCGCTCGCGTGCTACAACTCGCCGGAGTACCAGGCGAACATCAAGGTGCGCCAGCCGCACTCGGTCGCCGACCTCATCATCATCGAAGGCTATGACGGCCCGCAGCCGTCGTAAAAGGGAACGCCGCGGTCATCTGCTACTCGTCAGTGTAGGCACCTGATCAGCGACCGTCCTCGCCTGAGCCGCCGGCTCGCCAAATTGTGGCGAGATCGGCGGCGGGGCAAATCCCCGCCGGGTGCTGCCGAGCGGTTCCAGGACCTTGCCTGAAGGGGAGATTCGCCTTGCACCTGCCCCGTGGCGCCAATCACTCAGCATCTTCGCAACGATTCTTTTGTCCCCAAATGGGGATTGCGACGCTGCCCAATCTTCATTCAAGGTTGCTTTGCTTGAACTGTACAACAGGGACGATGGGAGGTCAGCCCAAGCAAGGCACCACGTCCCTCATCGGAGATCAGCCTACCCCGCATCACGAAAACCTTGAATCAAGGAGCGGAAGTCATGGCACTCATCAACGGAACGGCAGGCGACGACATTATTCCTGGAACAGCAGCTGACGACGAAATCAACGGGCTGGCAGGCAACGATACGATCACAGGGTTGGACGGCAACGACCTCGTGAGCGGAGGCGCGGGTGACGACAACATCGATGGCGGCGCTGGCAACGATACTCTGAATGGCAACGCTGGTGTGGATACGATCACCGGTGGCGACGGTGACGATACCATCAGCGGCGGTGCCGGAGACGACAATCTTTCGGGCAATGCTGGCCTCGACACGATCCACGGCAACGCAGGCAATGACACGATTGATGGTGGCCTGGGCAACGATCAGCTCTTTGGCGACGCAGGCGACGATTCCATAAGCGGCGGAGATGGCGATGATGCCATCCACGGCGGCGCTGGAGCCGACACCCTTTCGGGAGACGCGGGCAATGACACGCTGAGTGGCGATGCCGGCAATGACACCCTGAACGGCGGTCTCGGAAACGACACGTTGAACGGAGGTATCGGCGACGATGTCCTCAACGGCAACGAGGGCAATGACACGCTGAACGGCGGCCTCGGAAACGACACGCTGAACGGCGGCGCAGATGACGACGTCTTGAATGGAGGCGCTGGCAATGACACGCTGAACGGCGATGCTGGCAACGACACCATGCATGGAAACGCCGGAGCCGACCTTATGGATGGCGGTGCCGGTAACGACACGATGTTCGGCGACGCCGGAGACGACACCATGTCGGGCGGAGCCGGGGATGACACTGTGAATGGTGGTGACGGCGCGGACGAGCTCAGCGGCGGCACGGGCAATGATACGCTGAACGGCGACGCGGGCGACGATACGCTTGCCGGCGGCGACAACAACGATACGCTAAACGGCGGAGACGGAGCCGACACGCTCGCGGGCGGAAATGGCAACGATACGCTCGCCGGCGGCGCAGGCGATGACGAGCTGAATGGCGGTAACGGCAACGACGTCCTCAACGGGGGTACGGGAGACGACGTGCTGACAGGTGGTGCGGGCGCCGATACCTATAATTTCGGTGACAACACCGCCACCAACTTCGGCAATGACGAGATAACGGATCTCAGTCTCACCGATGGTGACCTGATACAAGTTGATGCTGCACCGGGATTCGATCCGAACTCGATCGTCGTCGACGACGATGGCACCAATACCGTGCTCGACTTCGGCTTCGGAACGATTCAACTCGACGGCGTCACGGGAGGCGCTACGCCGTTCACGACGATCGACGACATCAATGTGGCTGCGGGAGCCACGGTCATCGAAGTGGTGTGAGGCGCGTTCGGCGGGGCGGCTACCGGTCCGCCCCGCCCGTTGCATTTCTGCAATCTGTATTAGTCAGTCGGTAACATTGCCTGCCGGTCATGTATTTGCGTCCGCCTGAGAGCCCCGCGACTGGTAAGAGATCGCTGCTCGGATTGATTCCGGGGCGGTCCGCAATCGTGTGGGTCGTGGCCTTCAGCATCTCGGTGAACCTGCTTCTTCTGGTCGTTCCGTTCTATTCGATCGAGGTGTTCGATCGAGTGATCAGCAGCGGTAGCGTTGAAACGCTCGTCGGTCTTACGATGATCGCTGCAGTGGCTCTCGTCTTTAGCGCCGCTTTCGATATCTTGCGTAACCGACTCCTCAGTCGGTTCGCAGTTGGCTTCGAGCGGTGCGTCGCACCAATTGTTCTCGAAGGCACCATCGTGGACTCGGCAAGTCGCGGCGACGGGAAGACGCACGATCTTGTCAAAGTCCGCGAGCTAAGGAACTTTCTGTCAAGCGGCACCGTTACAACGCTCATCGATGCGCCTTTCCTCCCTGCTTTCATTCTCATTCTATTCTTCCTCCACGCCTGGTACGGCGCCATCGCTCTGGTCGGGACGGCAATTCTGCTGGTGATGGGCATCATCAGCTGGCGGATCGCGCGCACTGAAATGGCCGACGCCTCGGGCGCCGCCTTGCGGACGCAGGCCACCCTGGATGGGATCGTCCGAAATGCCAGTCTCGTGCGCGCGATGGGGTGGACTCTCGGCGCAGTTCGCGAATTCATGCGGCTCAACGATCACGCACTGTCGCCCGTTGTACGAGCCAGTGAACGTGTCTATGCGATTGGCGCTGCCGCGCGCATGGTCAGAACGGTCCTGCAGATTGCCGCGATCGGAGCGGGCGCTTGGCTGGTGCTTCAAAATGAGGTGCTGTCGGGCAGCCTGATTGCCAGTTCACTCCTGGTCGCACGCACTCTCCAGCCCATGGAAAGCCTGATCTCGGCATGGCGCGCGCTCGCATCCGCGCAGGAGGCTTGGACGCAGGTCCAGGCCGCCGCCGCGCCGGTGTTGGCGCGGAACAGAAAGACCTTGCTTCCGATGCCGTCCGGCTGGCTGGTCATCGATCGCGTGGCTTACCGGCCCGCTGGAGCCAAACGCCCCATTCTCGCAGGTATAAGCTTTGAGTGCCGACCCTCACAAATTGTGGTTGTCATAGGTCCAACGGGTGCTGGAAAATCGACCCTGCTGCGGCTGATGGCGGCTCTCGAGCCGCCGAGTAGCGGCACAATCCGACTGGATCGCGCCGCACTCCACAATTGGGATTCCGATCAACTCGGCAAGTTCGTCGGATATCTTCCCCAGGACGTGCAGCTCGTTGGCGGCACCGTGGCAGAAGCGATCGCCGGATTCGACGAAAGCGCGCGCGACGAAGACATCACCGCGGCAGCGATGCTCGCGCAAGCGCATGACATGATCCTGTCCCTGCAATCTGGCTATCAGACCGAGATCGGGCGCGACGGCAGCAAGCTCTCAGGTGGCCAGCGCCAGCGGATTGGTCTTGCGCGAGCCTTCTACGGCGACCGCAAGTTGATGCTGCTGGACGAGCCGAATGCCAACCTCGACCCGGAGGGCGAGGAAGCGCTCTGCTCTGCGGCTTTGCAAGTCAAGGCGCGAGGCGCAACGCTGGTCATCGTGACGCACAGGCCGCGCCTCCTGACGATCGCCGATGCCGTACTGCTGCTCAGAGATGGCATGCAGCTCGCGTTTGGTCCGCCCGGCACGGTTCTGCCGCTCCGTCTATCTGACGTCACACCGATCCCAAAGCCGAACGACCTCCACCGCGAAGCAGAGTCCCGCGTGCTTCGAACCGGAGGAGCAGGCCGATGACGTCGCAAGACCATGGTCGCAACATCGTAATGCCCCGCCAAGTGGTGACCGGCGATCGGTGGGCAGCATTCAGCGAACCACGCTCCGACATGAGGCGCATCGTGACGTGGGGGTGTGTGTTGCTCATTCTGCAGTTCTGCTGCATCGGCGTCTGGGCGACCACCGTTCCGCTCCGCAGCGCCGTCGTGGCGTCCGGCTTCATCAAAGTGCACTCGAAGCGCAAAGCTGTGCAGCATCTCGAGGGAGGTATCATAAAGTCCATCCTGGTCAGAGAAAATGATCATGTCCAGGCTGGTCAAGTTATTGCGCGGCTCGACACCACGCAGATCGAGGCGATGCTCGGCTCGCTTGAAACGAAATTATTCGCGGACCTGGCGATGGAAGCGCGATTGACCGCTGAACAGGCCGGCAGAAAAGCAATACGATTTCCGGACGAACTGCGAACGAGCTCTGCTGCGGCCGCGGGCGTTGCCGTCCAAACCCAGCAAGCGGAATTTGCGGCGCGGTTGACCGCGATCGAGGGTGAGCGAAAGCAGATCGATCAGCAGATGTTGCAATCGGAGGATACTATTCGTGGCCTGCAGGGCGACACGAATGGGGCAGAGCAGCAACTTGCCCTTCTGAAGGAAGAAATCGCGGACACGAGCGCCTTGCTCGCGAAGGGCCTCGCGCGCAAGCCGCGTTTACTGGCTCTGCAACGAAGTCAGGCTGAAACGGAAGGGCAAATGGCCCGCAATGCAGCATCAATCTCGCAGGCACGAACAAAGATCGCCGAATTGGACGATAGGCGTCGGCAGTTGGAGTTGAATCAGAAGCAGGACATCGCCAAGCAGTTGCATGCCACCAGCGAAGAGATTGGCGATCTTCGACATCGAATTGCCGCGTTGCGCGATCAGCTTGTTCGATCCGAGTTGCGTGCACCCGAAAGTGGAAAAGTCGTCGGCCTCAACAGCAGGGACCTCAGTGCCGTGCTTGCACCTAGAGAAACTCTTCTGGAAATCGTCCCCCTCCAAGATCGGCTTGTCATCGAGGCAACGCTGAAGCCGACGGATCGGCAAGAGGTTTACGTGGGGCAGAGCGCACGTGTGCGCGTCCTCGCGTTGAACATCCGGCGAATACCGATGCTGGATGCGAAGGTCGTTGCAGTTGCCGCAGATGCTCTGAATGATCCGAAGACGGGCGCGGCCACCTATATGGCGGAACTCGAGCTAGGTACCACAACGCAGACAGCACACTACCTTTCGTCGTTATTGCCCGGAATGCCCGTCGAGGTGTTCGTCGAGACGGGAGAAAGAACCTTTGCGGAGTATTTGCTGCAGCCTATGGTGCTGCGCATCCACCGCGCTTTCAGAGAGAGTTAGGCTGCTGGCGTAAAGCCGGCTGCATCGATATTGCGGGAGGAGTGCTTGCACGAGGATGGCAAGGTACTGCCCCATTGGCAGAACAAAGTTAGTTTCTACCGCACCGACAGCACACGCTCGACGATCGATGCCGAGGGTCTGGTCGAGCAATTTGCGAAGCCTGCCGACCAGAGCGTCGGCCACCTTACGATGGAGTATTTTGGTCGGGGGATTGCAAAGCTCCTCGAATGCCGCAGCTGCTATGTTGCAGCGGCGACGCATCGAGCTTCCGGTCAACAACTGCTACAGGCGCGGATCGGGCAAGCGACCATCGATCATTCGTGTGCGGCCATGGTAGCGCGAATTGCTCGCAAGGGCGCTAGTACAGGTTGTACGCTGCTCGAACCCGTCCATATGCGTACGACTTTCGTGCGAAAGCTGATCGGACCCGAGCCGGATTTGAAAGGTCATTCTGTGATAGGGAGGTTCGCCGCTTGCGACGGCGTAACCGTCGTCTTTGTCGCGGGATGGCGTCAAGCGGGACTCACCCGGGCTGAGGTTCCATGCCTGGTGCGCGCGGTGCGTGCGATCTGGGAGACTGCGCACGATCTTGCGCGATCACAGCAACGCCAACAAGATGCGGCGGCCTGGCTTGGAGTCTTGGCATTTCCTGCCCTCATCGTTGACGAAGGGCTTCGCGTTCACGAAATCAACGGCAGCGCGCAATCGCTGATGGCCAAGGGCGAACTCCTCAAGGTGAATGGAGACAAGTTGGCCGGGCATAACAGTTCGGTGACGGCCGCTTTGAGGGAGGCGATACGCGAATCATTGAGTTCGCGCGCCGATCGGGAGTGGCTGGATACAACCGTGGCTCTTTCAACCGAGCGCGAGCGGTTTGCCTTTGCCAGAATCGGAGCTGCGCCGCCGCCTTTTGATCCCCGAAAAGCGCTTGTCATCGTGCCGCAATTCGACGAGGTATCGGGAGCGCGCCGGATTGCCGAAGCTTTTGGTTTGAATTGCGCGGAGGAGCGGATTGTCACTCGGATCCTTCAAGGCAAGTGTCCGCGAAAGATCGGTGCTGACCTCCGGCTAACCGAAGCAACTGTGAGAACCTACACCAAGCGCATAATGCTCAAATTGGGAATCAACCGGCAATCCGAGTTCTTTGTGCTTCATCATCTCACGCAATCGCCGTTCGGCTCGGGCCTGCGCGAGAAGTCGGTCCGCGGTCTTGGGTCCGCCTCTCGGTTGAGCGGATAGGTGCAATACTTGGAGAGGCCTTATCGACGACTTCAAGATCGATGTTCGAAGCGTTCATGATGAAACCAACCTGTCCGCTCGCAGCAATCTCTTTTCTTCTTTCGCCTGTGATTGTGGTCCTTGTGCTCGCAGTCCCTGGAAATGCCCTTGCCGAAAGCATCCAACTGGGGATGCCGATCGCCTGCGAGCCCGGCAAGACGTGCTACATTCAGAATTATACGGATCGAGACTCATCTCCGGCAGCAAGGGACTACAAGTGTGGCACGCTGACATACGATGGGCACAACGGAACTGACTTTCGGCTCCCCTCGCTGCAGGCCCAACGGATTGGCGTTGACGTTCTCGCCTCCGCAAGCGGACGCGTTGTTCGAACGCGGGAAAATCTGCCGGACGGTGCGTTTCACAAGTCCGCGCGCGAGGCTGTTCGTGATGTCGAATGTGGCAATGGCGCTTTGATCGAACACGAAGACCATTGGGAGACGCAATATTGTCATCTGGCAACGGGCAGTCTTCGGGTGAAGCCCGGCGATTCCGTCACACGAGGGCAGCCGCTCGGTCGAGTAGGTCTATCGGGTCTGACCGAATATCCTCACCTCCACTTCACGGTCCGGCACAACGGTTCGATCATAGATCCTTTCGCTTACGGCTCGAGCGCGGAGTCGTGCGGTGGAGGAGAGATGCTCTGGGATCCCGCACTACAGGCGCGGCTCCGCTATCAAGAACGGGCCGTTCTGAACACGGGTTTTGCGAGTGCCCCGGTGACGATGGAATTCATCGAGGATGGAAGAATGGATGCGGAATTGCCATCGGCGACATCGGCAGCAATTGTCGCTTTTGTCCGTGTCATCGGTTTGAAATCAGGCGACCTTCAGCGACTCGTCGTCAGCAGTCCGTCCGGCAAGATGATTGCCGAGAACAACGCCGCGCCCGTCGAGCACAATAAAGCGCAAGCTTTTCTATTCACGGGTCGAAAGCGCCCCGCCAATGGCTGGGATCCGGGCACCTACAAGGCGGAATATACCGTTGAGCAGGCCGGCCAGGTCGTCTTGAGAGAACTCTGGGAACTCCCGGTTCAATCGCGTTGATCTGATGTTTTCCTTTGGTCTGCGGAGGGACGGCAATTGGCCGCCCGTCGCTAAAACTCCTCGTCCGCGCATCCCGGCAGTTCCATCGGTTGCTCAAACCGCCCGCGACCGGTATTAGGGCCATGGAAAGGATCGCACCATGTCCGACATGCGCTTGATTGTTGCAGGAGCCGGAGGCCGGATGGGCCGGGCGCTGACGCGGGCGATTGCCGAGAGCAAGGGCGCGGTGCTGGCGGGCGCGCTGGAGGCGCCGGGCTCCGAGCTGCTCGGCAAGGATGCCGGCGTGCTCGCAGGCCTGCCGGCCAACGGCATCAAGCTCTCCGCCGATCTCTGGGCAATGTCCAAGGATGCCGACGGCATCCTCGATTTCACCGTCCCGGCGGCGACCATCGCCAATGTCGCGATTGCCGCCGAGCGCGGCATCGTCCACGTCATCGGCACGACCGGGCTGTCCGGCTCCGACAACGCCGTGATCAAGAGCGTCACCAATCGCGCCGTCGTGGTGCAATCGGGCAATATGAGCCTCGGCGTCAATCTGCTCGCCGCCGTGGTCAAGCGCGTCGCCAAGGCGCTCGACCAGAGCTTCGATATCGAGATCGTCGAAACCCATCATCGCATGAAGGTCGACGCGCCCTCGGGCACAGCGCTGATGCTGGGCCAGGCCGCAGCCAGCGGCCGCGGTGTCACCCTCGACGACCATTCCGAGCGCGGGCGCGACGGCATCACCGGCGCGCGCAGGCCGGGCAATATCGGCTTCGCGTCCTTGCGCGGCGGCACCGTGGCCGGCGATCACAGCGTCAGCTTCCTCGGCCCGTTCGAGCGCCTGACTCTGTCGCATCAGGCCGAGGACCGCATGCTCTTCGCCCATGGCGCGCTGAAGGCGTCGCTGTGGGCGCACGGCAAAAAGCCAGGGCACTACTCCATGGCCGACGTGCTCGGCCTCTCCGACATCTGAGCGAACCTAACGGAAAGCAGTCAATGAGCGAACGTCTTCTCGTGCTCGTGCGCCACGGCCAGAGCGAATGGAATCTGAAGAACCTGTTCACGGGTTGGAAGGACCCTGATCTCACAGAGCTCGGTGTGAACGAAGCCAAGGAAGCCGGCCGCAAGCTGAAGGCACAGGGTCTCGTGTTCGACGTCGCCTTCACCTCGGTCCTGACGCGCGCGCAGCACACGCTGGATCTCATCCTCGCCGAGCTCGGCCAGACCGGTCTGCCGACCTCGAAGAACCTCGCGTTGAACGAGCGCGATTACGGCGATCTCTCCGGTCTCAACAAGGACGATGCGCGCAAGAAATGGGGCGAGGACCAGGTGCTGATCTGGCGTCGTTCCTACGACGTGCCGCCGCCGGGCGGCGAAAGCCTGAAGGATACGCTCGCGCGCGCGCTGCCGTACTACGTGCAGGAGATCCTGCCCGCCGTGCTCAACGGCAAGCGCACGCTGGTCGCCGCCCATGGCAACTCGCTGCGCGCGCTGATCATGGTGCTGGAGAAGCTCTCGCCCGAAGGCATCCTCAAGCGCGAGCTCGCCACCGGCGTGCCGATCATCTACCGGCTCAACGCGGATTCGACGGTAGCCTCGAAGCTCGATCTGGCGGGCTGATTTCTCCCTCTCCCCGCGTGCGGGGAGAGGCAGAAGAACTACTGTATCCCCAGCTGCCCGGCTTCCCAACCCAGCATCGCCTGCTTGCGGGTGATGCCCCAATGATAGCCGGTGAGCGTGCCGCTCTTGCCGAGCGCGCGATGGCAGGGCACGACGAAGGAGACCGGGTTCTTGCCGACGGCAGCGCCGACGGCGCGCGAGGCCTTCGGACTCTTGATGTTGCAGGCGATGTCGGAATAGGACACCGCGCGTCCCATCGGAATTTTCAACAGCGTCTCCCACACCCGCACCTCGAAATCGGTGCCGATCAGGACCACGCGCAGCGGCTGGTCCGGCCGCCACAGCTTGGGGTCGAAGACGCGCGCTGCGAGTGGTGCGGTGCCTTCGTGATCTTCCACATAAGTGGCGTTCGGCCAGCGCCGCGTCATGTCGGCGAGTGCGATCTGCTCCTCGCCGTGATCGGCGAACGCAAGACCTGACAGGCCGCGATCGGTGGCGATCACGATCGCGGTGCCGAACGGCGAGGAATGGAAGCCGTAGCGCAGGGTGAGGCCGGCACCGCCGTTCTTCCATTCGCCCGGTGACATCGCTTCGTGGGTGACGAAGAGATCGTGCAGCCGGCCCGGCCCCGACAGGCCTGAGTCGAGCGCCGCGTCGAGGATGCTGGCGGAATCCCTGAGCAGGTTCTTGGCGTGGTCGAGGGTGAGCGCCTGCATGAAGGCCTTCGGCGTGATCGAGGCCCAGCGGCGGAACAGATGGTGCAGCTCGTCTGGCGTGACGCCGGCGGCATCCGCCATCGCCTCGATGGTCGGCTGCGCGCGCCAGTTCGCCGAGATGAAGGCGATCGCCCGGCGCACCGAATCATAGTCGCGCAACGCGGCGTTCTGGGTGCCCGGCTTGGCCAGGCGCTGGTCGTGTATCGCGAGGGTCATCATGAGCGCAAATGTAGGAGAAGGGTTGGCTCGAAACCACCCGATTTCCGACTGTGCTCAGGTCACCGGATTATATGTCGGGCCACGCCGGGCGGCGTTCAAGGCTCCAACCAATGCATTGTAAAAGCTTGCTTTTTCCTCAGGCCCGAGGAAGCCGGCGATAAGCAGCCGGCGGCCGCGCGAGATCAGATAGAGGTGCTCGATGCCGTATTCCTCGTCGACCTCCTGGTCGAGCCGGACCCAGAGCGGATTGAATGTCCATTCGGCAACCTGGCCACGATGGCTGACGCGCCGCACCCGAAGTTCCGATGGTGTAACCACGATCTCCTCGCTGGCCCGCGCTGCGCGGAAATTGACCTTGAAGGCCCACCAGATCACCAGCACGTCGAGGCCGAAAAAACCGAACACCGGCCAGGCGCCCATCATCAGGAAAGCCAAGCCGGTGACGAAGCTCACGACGCTCAGGAACAGCATCACGGCGAGAAAGCCGGTGCGGTTCAGCGAGCGGTGCGGCGTCAGCCGCGCGGAGAAGATCTGCACGTCGCATGGATCTTCGGAATCGCTGCGCGCAATTTCGTTGCCTGTGCTCATCGTCCGTCAGTATATCCCGATCATGGCGAAAATCACCCGCAAGCCGGCCCCGCGCAAAGCGGCGGTGCCGAAGAAAAAGGCAAAGCCGGTCGCGTCGAAACCGAAAGCGCCCGCGAAGAAATCGCTCAGAGGCACAAGACCCTGGACGCCGGCCGAGATCCGCGAGGTCTTCAGCCGCTTCCGCAAGGCCAATCCGGAGCCGAAGGGTGAGCTCGAGCACGTCAATCCATTCACGCTGCTGGTCGCGGTGGTGCTGTCGGCGCAGGCGACCGACGCCGGCGTCAACAAGGCGACGCGCGCCTTGTTCGAGGCCGCCGACACCCCGCAGAAGATGCTCGATCTCGGCGAGGAGCGTCTGCGCGAATACATCAAGACCATCGGTCTCTACCGCACCAAGGCGAAGAACGTGATCGCGCTGTCGGCGAAGCTGCTCAGCGAATTCGGCGGCCAGGTGCCGCGCACGCGTGCCGAGATCGAGTCGCTGCCCGGCGCCGGGCGCAAGACCGCCAACGTCGTGCTCAACATGGCCTTCGGCGAGCACACCATGGCGGTCGACACGCATGTCTTCCGCGTCGGCAACCGCACCGGACTTGCGCCCGGCAAGACGCCGCTCGAGGTCGAGCTCGGACTCGAAAAGGTCATCCCGGCAGAGTTCATGCTGCATGCCCATCATTGGCTGATCCTGCACGGCCGCTATACCTGCCTCGCGCGCAAGCCGCGCTGCGAGGTGTGCCTGATCAACGATCTCTGCCGGTGGCCGGAGAAGACGGTGTGATTCAATGACCGTCATTCCGGGACGATCCGAAGGGACCGGGTCCGGAATCGCGAGTTTCCGGGTTCGATGCTACGCATCGCCCCGAATGACAAGGTGGGATTTGTGTTTTTAGCAGCGCCGGGTTGAGGTGATCTCGTGAGTCAACAAGAACAGAATGCACCAGCCGCATCACCGGCCCCTCCGCCCAAGCCGACACAGCGGCCGGCCACGCCGCTCTGGAGCCGGCTCGCGATCCCGCTGTTTGCGGTCGTCGTCGCGCTCGCCTTCGTCGCGCTGGCGACGCTACGCTTCGACGAATGGGTCGGCAATGCGGTGATCCAGACCACCAACGACGCCTATGTGCGCGCCGATCTGACGCAGCTTTCGAGCCGCGTCTCGGGCGAAGTGCTGAGCGTGGGGGTCTCCGATTTCCAGCGCGTCAAGGCCGGCGACCTCCTGATCCAGATCGATCCTGCCGATTACCAGGCGCAGGTCGCGCAGGCCGAAGCTGCGGTCGCCGGGGCGCAAGCCGCGCTCGATAATCTCGCCAACCAGATCGAGCTGCAATATGCGACGATCGCGCAGGCGCAGGCCGCGCGGCTGTCTGCGGAGGCCATGGAGGTCGAGGCACGGCAGGAGCAGGAGCGTCAACAATCGCTGTCGCAGACCGATTCCGGCACGCGCCAGCGCCTCGAGCAGGCGGTCGCCGCCTACGCCAAGGCACAGGCCGACGTGCGCGCGAGCCGCGCCGTGATCGCGGCCCAGCAGCACCAGCTCGAAGTCCTGCAAGGTACCAGGAAGCAGCGCGCGGCCGATGTCGAGGCAGCCAAGGCGACGCTGGCGGGTGCGAAGCTCAAGCTTGGATACACGAAGATCACCGCGCCGTTCGACGGCGTCGTCGGCGAGCGCCAGGTGCAGCCCGGCGATTACGTCAATATCGGCACCAACCTCATCAACGTGGTGCCGCTGCCCAAGGTCTATGTGATCGCGAACTACAAGGAGACCCAGCTCACGCACGTGGCACCGGGCCAGCCGGTCGAGATCACCGTCGACAGTTTCCCGCGCGAGAAGCTGCGCGGCAGGGTCGAGCGCATTGCGCCGGCGACGGGTGCACAGGTGGCGCTGCTGCCGCCCGACAACGCAACAGGCAATTTCACGAAGGTCGTGCAGCGCATTCCTGTGCGCATTCAGTTCGATGACAACCAACCGCTGCTGGCGCGGCTGGTGCCGGGCATGTCGGTGGTCACCAGCATCGATACGCAGGCCGCCAATGGCCGAGAATGACGATGCTAGCCGCGAGCCGCTCTCGCGCGGCGGCGTCGCGCCGCAGCCCCTGTTCGCCGTCGCGGCGGTGCTGCTCGGCTCGTTCCTTGCCAATTTCGACAGCCGGCTGACCACGGTCGGCCTGCCGGACCTGCGCGGCGCGTTCTCGCTCGGCTTTGACGAGGGCGCCTGGCTCTCGACCGCCGGTATCGGATCGCAGATCTTCATCGCGCCTGCGGTGGCCTGGCTTGCCACGGTGTTCGGCCTGCGCCGCGTGCTCGGCATCCCCAGCCTGGTCTATGCGGCCGTCTCGTTCATCATTCCGTTCGTGCACGACTATCAGACATTGCTCGCGCTCAGCGTCGTGCATGGTCTCCTGCTCGGCACCTTCGTGCCGGCGACGCTGATGATCGTGTTCCGCAATCTGCCGATCCGCTGGTGGCTGCCGGCGATCTCGATCTATGCGATCCGCGTCGGATTCGCGTTGGACACCTCGACCTCGCTGGTCGGCTTCTATGTTGACCATCTCGGCTGGCAATGGTTGTACTGGCAGGGCGTGGTGATCGCGCCGTTGATGGGCCTGATGGTCTATCTGGGCACGCCGAACGAGCCGGTGAACCGCGAACTGCTGCGGGAGGCCGATTGGGGCGGCATGCTGCTGCTCGGCGCCTCGGTGTCGATGATCTATGCGGGGCTTGACCAGGGCAACCGGCTGGACTGGCTCGGTTCCGGCACGGTGATGGCACTGCTGGCCGGTGGCGCAGTGCTGTTTCTGGCCTTCCTCGCCAACGAGTCCCTGGTGCGGAAGCCCTGGGCACATGTCAACGTGCTGTTCTCGCGCAACGTCGGCCTGGGACTGGTCCTGATCCTGCTGTACACCCTGACCAGCCTGTCCAATGCGTCGCTGGTGCCGAACTTCCTCGCCACCATCGCGCTGCTCAGGCCTGAGCAGAGCGGCCTGTTGCTGCTCACCTGTGGCGCGTTGCCGATGTTCGTGCTGGTGCCGGTCTCGATCTGGCTGCTGAGGCATTTCGATACGCGTACGGTGGTCGTCGTGGGCTTTGCCTGCTTCGCCGCGGCCAATCTCTGGGGCACGCAGCTCACCCACGTCTGGGCGCGCGAGGACTTCGTCGGCATCGTGCTGCTCCAGGCGATCGGGCAGTCGCTCACCTTGCTGCCGTTGATCATCACGCTGCTCTCCAACTCCGATCCCAGCCGTGCCACCTCCTTTGCCGCCTATATCCAGATCATGCGCCTCGGCGGCGCCGAGATCGGCGTGGCGCTGATGGGCACATGGCTGCGCGTGCGCGAACAGGTCCATTCCTTCTATCTCGGCCAGAACCTCAGCGTCGGCGATCTCGATGTGGTGGAGAGGCTGAAGCAGCTTGCCGATCACTTCGCCGCCGATGGCGCAGGATCGGCGCAGGCGCGCGCCGTCGGCACGCTGGCGGGCATCGTCCAGCGCGAGGCCAATGTGCTCGCCTATATCGACGGCTTCTGGCTGTGTTTCTGGCTCGCGGTGATCGCACTCGGCATCGTCGCGCTGGTCACCCGCGCGCCGACGGGTCCCTTCACGCCGGCGCCGTTCGGCTTCGCCAGGATGCTGCTGCGAAAGTGTGGTGTGCGGGTCGCCTGAATGCGGTGATCGCTGGTTCGTTCGCTCGCGCGACGGGGTGGTCACCTTTCCCGCAAGCCTGCCGGAGAGGAGCGCACGATCACCGCACCTGTCGCGCCGGCTCGATCAGCTCGGGCCGCGGGCCTGACAGGCGCTTGTGCATGTGGACCATGAAGGCCATGGCGAAGATCGGCGTCGCCAGGTTGACGATCGGGATCGAGACGAAGGCGGCGATGAAGAGCCCGGCCGTGAAGATCGTGGCGGAGTTGTCACGCCGCATCGCCTTGGCTTCCTCCGGCGGGCGGAAGCGCATCGCCGCGAGCTCGAAATATTCGCGGCCAAGCAGCCAGGCCGCGGCGAGGAAGAAGATCAGGAAACCGGCGCCGGCGAACAACACCAGCGGCAAGGCGGCGAGGTAGACCAGGATCGTCAAGAGGGCGGTCTTGATGCCCTCGAGGATCGCCTGGCTGAACGGCAGCGCCACGCCGGGCCGCTCGGCCGGATAATGCTTACGCTCGACGATGTCGGCGACGTCGTCGACGAACAGGCTCGCCACCAGCGAGGTGATCGCGGGCATCAGGAAGATGCCACCGAACACGACCCCCAGGCCCGCCGCGATCGAGACGATCCAGGACAGGACTTCGATCGATGAATGCCAGCCCGGTCCGAGCATGCCTTCCAGCCAGACCTCGCCATTGGTCGCAAACCAGCTGAGGAGCCGCTGCAGGCCGATCGCCAGCACGGTGATCAGCACGAGCGCCAAGCCGACCGATCGCCACAGGATCGAGCGCATCGGCGGCGAGAGCATTTGCGACAGCGCCTTGATGGCGGCATCCAGCATGGGGGCACCCTCTGAAACAAACACCTCGCGAGAGGTAGACACCCAATGCGGCTTCGGCAAGGGCGGGGGCTGTCCTCGGCCGCGAACGCGGCGCGAGCTCTAGCTTACCCTGCCCCTCCAGGGCAGGGTAAGATCCGGCCTATTCGTGCCGGTGCCCGTGCTTGCGCGCCTTCGCCGGCTTGCCGTTGCCGGTCGGGATCATCACCACCCGGCCGTAGCGTACCCCGCGTTCGGCGATGATGTGGTCGGCGAAGTGCCTGACTTCGGAGGCGCTGCCGCGCAGCGCCGTCATCTCCATGCAGTTGTTGTCGTCGAGATGGACGTGCAGCGTCGCCAGCGCGAGGTCGTGATGGCCGTGGAATTCCTGCACCAGGCGCTTCGAGAGATCGCGCGCGGCGTGGTCGTAGACATAGACGAGACCGGCCACGCATTGGCCGGTCTGTGCCGTGCCCTCCGTACTCTGTTGCAGGCCGGCGCGGGCGAGATCGCGGATGATCTCGGAGCGGTTCTGGTATCCGCGCGCCTCCGCCGCGGCGTCGATCTCCGCCAGGAGATCGTCCTCGATCGTGATCGTTATCCGCTGCATCAGATAATCCTCGTAGGTCTCGCCCGTGCCCAGTGAACCGTAGCCCGGATGGAGCGAAGCGCAATCCGGGACGGTGCCAATATGTGGGCAGGACCCCCGGATTTCGCGTGCGCTCCATCCGGGCTACGCAGTGCGCTCATAGCCGCGTCGCACGCAGGCGCAGCGCATTGCCGACCACGCTCACCGAGGACAGCGCCATCGCCGCTGCGGCGATGATCGGCGAGAGCAGTACGCCAAAGGCGGGATAGAGCACGCCGGCCGCAATCGGAATGCCGGCGGCGTTGTAGATGAAGGCGAAGAACAGGTTCTGGCGGATGTTGCTCATGGTCGCCTGCGACAGCTTTCGCGCCCGCACGATGCCGACAAGATCGCCCTTGAGCAGCGTGACGCCTGCGCTCTCCATCGCCACGTCGGTGCCGGTGCCCATGGCGATGCCGACCTCGGCCGCCGCCAGCGCCGGCGCGTCGTTGACGCCGTCGCCGGCCATCGCGACGCTGCGGCCGGCCTTCTGCAGCTTGGTCACGACCGCGCTCTTCTGGTCCGGCAGCACCTCGGCCTCGACATCGGCGATGCCGAGCCTGCGCGCCACGGCCTCGGCCGTCGTGCGGTTGTCGCCGGTCAGCATGATGACCTTGATGCCTTCCGCGGCGAGCGCCTTCAGCGCCTCCGGCGTCGAAGCCTTGACCGGATCGGCGATCGCGAACAGGCCGGCGAGCCGGCCGTCGATGGCCATGTTGATCACAGTGGCGCCGTCGCCGCGCAGCCGTTCGGCTTCGCTGTCGAGCGCCTTGGTATCGATGCCGATCGACGTCAGGTATCTTGCATTGCCGAGCACGATGGTCTTGCCGTCGACCTTGCCGGTCGCGCCCTTGCCCGTCGGCGAATCGAATTGCTCGACCTGGCCAAGCGTGAGCTGCTTCTCCTTGGCCGCGCGCACGATGGCGTCAGCCAAAGGATGCTCGCTCGCCCGCTCGACGCTGGCCGCGAGTCGAAGGATGTCGTCTTCCGCAAAGCCGGCCGCCGGCACCATCGCGACCAGCTTGGGCTTACCCTCGGTCAGCGTGCCGGTCTTGTCGACCACCAGCGTGTCGATCTTCTCCATCCGCTCCAGCGCCTCAGCGTTCTTGATCAGGACGCCGCCTTGCGCGCCGCGGCCGACGCCGACCATGATCGACATCGGGGTGGCCAGGCCCAGCGCGCAGGGGCAGGCGATGATCAGCACGCTGACGGCTGCGACGAGGCCGAAGGCCAGCCGCGGCTCCGGTCCGAACCAGGCCCAGGCGCCGAAGGCCGCGAGGGCGACCACGATCACCATCGGCACGAACCAGCCGGAGACCTGGTCGGCCAGGCGCTGGATCGGCGCGCGCGAGCGCTGCGCGTCCGCGACCATCTGCACGATCTGCGACAACAGCGTCTCGCGTCCGACCTTGTCCGCGCGCATGATGAAGCTGCCGGACTGGTTCAGCGTGCCGGCGATGACTTTTGCGCCAGCCTCCTTGGTGACCGGCATCGATTCGCCCGTCACCAGGGATTCATCGAGCGAAGAGCGGCCCTCCAGGATGATGCCGTCCACCGGCACCTTCTCGCCGGGACGAACGCGCAGGCGGTCGCCGGCATGGAGCGTGTCGATCTCGACCTCGTGCTCGCTGCCGTCAGCATCGACGCGGCGCGCAGTCTTCGGCGCAAGCTGGAGCAGCGCCTTGATCGCACCCGAGGTCGCGTCTCGGGCGCGCAGCTCCAGCACCTGGCCGAGCAGCACCAGCACGGTGATCACGGCAGCCGCCTCGAAATAGACCGCGACCGCGCCTTCATGGCCACGGAAGGTGGCGGGGAAAATCTGCGGCGTGACGGTGCCGAGGACGCTGTAGACATAGGCCACGCCGGTGCCCATCGCGATCAGCGTGAACATGTTGAGGTTGCGCGTCAGCACCGACTGCCAGCCGCGGACGAAGAACGGCCAGCCGGCCCATAGCACCACCGGCGTGGCGAAGACGAGCTGGATCCAGTTCGACAGCGTCGGATCGATCCAGCTGTGGGGGGCCGCGAGATGGCCGCCCATCTCCAGCACCACCGGCGGCAGCGACAGGACGGTGCCGATCCAGAACCGACGCGTCATGTCGGCGAGCTCCGGGTTGGGGCCGGTCTCCAGGCTTGCGACCTCAGGCTCCAGCGCCATGCCGCAGATCGGACAGGAGCCCGGTCCGACTTGGCGGATCTCCGGATGCATCGGGCAGGTGTAGATGGTGCCCGCGGGCATCTCGGGCTCGGGCGCCTTCTCCTTCGCAAGATATTTGGCGGGATCGGCGGCGAACTTGGTCCGGCAGCCGGCCGAGCAGAAATGGAAGGTCTCGCCGCGATGTGTGAAGTGATGCTTCGAGGTCGCGGGATCGACCGTCATGCCGCAGACGGGGTCTTTCACCTTGGTCGCGGCCTCGCCCTGGTCATGGCCGTGATGATGGGCATGGCTGGAATGATCGCCATGGCCGCCGCAGCATGAGGATGCCGGGGGTTTTGCCGCCGGGGGTGCAGCTTTCGTGGAACAGCCACATCCGGAATGCGTTTCCGCGTCGTGACGATGCTCGCTGCTGTTCATTGCCATGCTCCGGTCCTGTACCCGGGTCTTGCAACCTATACCCGGTAGGGGTATATAGACCTCATGCGCAAGGACATCAAGGCATCTGTAGGAAAACGTCTCGGC
Organism: Bradyrhizobium sp. RP6; assembly: GCF_003837805.1. GTDB lineage: Bacteria > Pseudomonadota > Alphaproteobacteria > Rhizobiales > Xanthobacteraceae > Bradyrhizobium. The sequence goes on from NZ_RQIT01000015.1 coordinate 175,465, forward strand.
CGGATCGAAGGCCAGGTTCGTGGCCTGTCGAAAATGGTAGAGGAAGACCGCTACTGCATCGACATCGTGACGCAGATCTCGGCGGTGCGCGCCGCACTGCGCCGGGTCGAGGAGGAGATTCTGAAGGACCACGTCGCCCACTGCGTCGAGCACGCCATTGCGAGCGGCGACAAGGCCGACCAGCGCGCGAAGATCGCGGAGCTGATGGCGGTGATCGGACGGGCGGAAAGGTAGGTCAGCATTGCACCGTCATTGCGAGCAGCGAAGCAATCCAGACTGTGACCGCGGCGGCGGTCTGGATTGCTTCGCTGCGCTCGCAACGACGGTTATTTGGATGTGATCGCACCACACAAGCAACAGTTGCAGGGACGACAGTGAGACCTATGCCGCGATCTCGCACGCGTCTCCGCGGCGCCGTGCGCGGTAGGCCGCGAGTTCGCTCAGTTGCACGAAATGCTCGGAGAACGTTGCGCTCATCCCCGCGGCCTGCGCGCTCACTTCTTGAGTCGGAATCTCAGCCGGCGCCTCTTCGTCAATCGCCTCAGGAACGAGCGGCGGCGCCATGACCGTTTCTGGAAACACACTGAACGAGCCCGCTACCTCCTCGAGCGGCTTCTGCTTGTCGGCCCAGTGCAGGGCGGTGTAGTCGAACCCGTGCACGATGGTGGGTTTGACGACTTCGAAATAGGGCGAGATGTCGAAGTCGCGGGGCATATAGAGCGAGGAATCGCGGATGTGCAGGATCTCGCGGCGGGCGGCGCGGCTGCCGGCCTTGGTGATCTTCGGCAGGATCGGATAGCGCACGGCATCGAAGGCCTGCGCGATCAACGCCGAGCAGATGATCTTGGTCGGGTCGCCCGAGCCGATCGCGATCATGCGCCGCCGCCAGCGCTGCGGAATCGGCATCGGGAACAGATAGCGCATGAGGTCGACGATGTTCTTGGTGTCGTAGCCGAAGCCGATGCGGTTGATCGCGTAGCGGCAGACCGTGGTGCGGTCCTCGTAGGACAGCCCGACCGGGCGGCACACGCGGGTGTGATAGGGGAAATATTTCGACAGTGGTGCGGAGGTGACGCCTTCGCCGATATTGGCCTCGATCAGCACATGGGGCTCGCCATCAGCCTCCTCCGCACCCGCGACCGGGCCGACATAGAGCGCGGCATGCGACCAGGTCGACTGCGTCAGATACTTGATGATGCCGGAGATGCGGTTGTTGCCTTCGACCAGCAGCACGTCGCCGGGCTCGATGATCCCGCGCAGATGCTCCGGGTCGCTCGGCGTGAACGGCTCGTAGCCCGGCACCTCCTTCGAGAGGTACGCGGCAATCAGCTTGCCGACCGAATCCAGGACCGTCCCCATGTCAAACTCCCCCCACGGCCTTTTCCGGCCGTCTTTTTCCCTTCTCTATCATGGTCGAAACGTGTTGCAATTCGGTTCATCACTCTGTGAGATCAAGCACGATTGATTCACCATGATGGTTGCCGTGCAACATCAAATGCAGCAAGGTTCGCGGGCTGTTCCCTTACGCCGCAAGCCCCCGGAAACCATGACATGACAATCACGCGCCGCGGTTTCCTTGTCGCGTCGGCGGCCCTTGCGGCGATGCCGGTCCTGCGCGCATCCGCCGCGCCCCTGCCGCGCGAGGTTGACATCGTCGTTATCGGGGCGGGAGCTGCTGGAATCGCCGCGGCGCGCCGCATCATGGCGACCGGCCGCAAGGTCATCGTGGTGGAAGCGGCATCGCAAGTTGGCGGCCGTTGCATCACCGATAGCACGACCTTCGACACGCCGTTCGACCGCGGCGCGCGCTGGATGTACAATCCCGACGCCAATCCGATGATCCGGCTGGCGCGCAGTGTCGGGCTGGACGCGCTGCCGGCGCCGTCGGGCCAGAAGATGCGCATCGGCCGCCGCAACGCGCGCGCGGGCGAGACCGAGCAGTTCCTGGCGGCGCTGGTGCGCGCCAACCGCGCCATCGACGAGGCCGCGCGCGGCAAGCTGGATACCTCCTGCGCATCCGTGCTGCCGAAGGATCTCGGCGACTGGGCGGGCGCGGCCGAGTTCATGCTGGGCGCGAGCTTCGCCGGCAAGGACCTGAAGGAGCTGTCCGCGATCGACAAGGGACGCGCGCAGGACCGCAATGCGGCGATCGCCTGCCGTCAGGGCCTCGGCACTCTGATCGCCAAACTCGGCGAACAGGCGCCGGTGGTGCTGTCGACGCCGGCAAGCCGGATCGTCTGGAGCAACCGCGACGTCAGCGTGGAGACGCAGGCCGGCAAGATCGCCGCACGCGCCGCCATCCTCACGGTCTCGACCAATGTGCTGACGTCGGGCGCGATCAAGTTCGCACCCGACCTTCCCAAGCGCACCTTGGACGCGGCCTCGAAGCTCACCCTGGGCAGCTACGACCGCATCGTGCTGCAACTGCCGGGCAATCCGCTCGGCCTATCGCGCGACGATATCCTCATCGAGCAGAGCAACTCGACGCGCACGGCGCTCATGTTCGCCAATATCGGCGGCTCCTCGTTGTGCTCGATCGATGTCGGCGGCTCGTTCGGCCGCGATCTCTCCGAGCAGGGCGAGAAGGCCATGACCGCGTTTGCGAAGGAGTGGATCACGAAGCTGTTCGGTAGCGAGGCCGCTTCGGCCGTGCAGAAGACCAGCGCCACGCGCTGGAATGCCGCACCCTATGTGATGGGCGCAATGTCGGCATCCGCGCCCGGCGGCCAGCTTTCGCGGAAAACCCTGGGCGAGCCGGTCGGCAACATGTTCCTCGCCGGCGAAGCCACGCACGAGACGCTCTGGGGCACCGTCGACGGGGCCTGGGAAAGCGGCGAGCGCGCCGCGGATTCCGCCTTGCGCAAGATCGGCGCACTCAAGGCCGAGCCGGCCGACGTGCCGACGCAATCGACGAAGAAGCGCAGGGCGCCGCGGCAGCAGGGCAATTAAGCCCGCTCTAAAAAGCTCTGCCGTCGTCCCTGCGAACGCAGGAACCCATAACCACAGGAAGTAGTTTGGCGAAAGCCGGCAGTTAGGGGTTCTTGGTCGGTACTGCCACCTGCGCTTTATCGATGAATCACGCGGTATGAGTTCCCCACGTTTTCGCAGGGACGACGGCGATTATCAGCGCAACACCCCGTCCAACGCCGGCATTCCAAAAATCACCGCCATCGCAATCAGCGCATAGCAGATCCCGCGAAACACCTTCTCGCTCGCGCGGCCGAACAGAGAGGCGCCGAAGGCGACGCCGATCGCATAGACCGGCCCGACAATCAGCGAGAGCACCAGCGATTCGCGCGAAATCAGGCCTGTCGTCGCATAGCTGACCATCGAGAAGAAATCCGACGCGCCGAAGAACAGCACGATGTTGGCGCGTGCGACGATGGGGGCGATCGGGCGGCCGAGCCAGTAGCCGACGATCGGCGGGCCGCCGGTCTGCGCGAGGCCGCTACAAAAGCCGGAGAGGCCGCCGATACCTACCGAAAGCGAGGCGTGGTCCTTGCCCCGATAGCGCCAGCCCGACAGCAGCAGAAGCAGGAGCGCCGCGACGAAGCAGGAGATGATCCAGCGCGTGGTGACGGGCTGCAGCACGCTCAGTAAGTACGTGCCGACGGGCACGCCGATCAGCGCCCCGAGCACGATGACCGCGGTGGCCCTGCGGTCGGCCTTCCGCCATGCGTCAGGCAGCAACGGCGCGGCTGCGACGAAGTCGATGACGAGCAGCAAGGCCGCAACGAGCCGCGGCTCAGCGATGCTGCTCGCCAGCGGCATGAAGATCAGCGCCGCGCCGAAGCCGGAGAAGCCGCGCGCGGTGCCCGAAACGAAAGCGACGGCGCAGAGCGCCATCGCAGTGGTGAGGCCGACATCCCTCGAGAGAAAGTCGGCGAGGCTCATGCTCCGTGCTTCTGGGGCACGACGTTGTCCGAAAGCCGCTTCACGCTTTTCGGTTTCATGCTCTCAAAGTGCCGCCGGTCTTCTTCGCGACTTCGGCCACGATCTTGGCGCCGACAGCCTCGATCTCCTGGTCGGTCAGGGTCTTCTCGCGCGGCTGAATCGTCACCGCGATCGCGATCGACTTCTTGCCGTCATCGATGCCCTTGCCCTCGTAGACGTCGAAGACGTTCACGCTGGTGATCAGCTTCTTGTCGACGGCTTGCGCGGCGCGGACGATGTCGCCCGCCTTCACGGCGCGTTCGACGATGAAGGCGAAGTCACGCGTAACAGGCTGGAAGGCGGAGAGCTCGATCAACGGCTTGGCGCGGGTCGGCTTCTTCTTCGCCTCGGGGATGCGGTCCAGGATCACCTCGAACACCATCACCGGACCGTCGACGCCGAGCGCCTCGAGCGCGCGGGGATGCATCTCGCCGAAATGGCCGAGCACGTTCTGCGGGCCGATCTGGATCGTGCCGGAACGTCCCGGATGCAGCCAGCCGGGGCCACCCGCCACGACCTGGAGCGCCTGCATCGGCGCACCGCTAGCGGCCAGCACCGCCAGCGCATCGGCTTTCGCGTCGAACACGTCAGCCTGCGCCGAGCCGGTCCAGTACCGTCCGAGACCTTCCGAGGAAGCAAAGCCGCGGCGCACGCCGCTTGCCGCCATGAACTGGTCCTGCGGGCGGTCGCCCTTGAAGATCTGGCCGACCTCGAACAGCGCGACGTCGCCGAAGCCGCGATCGGCATTGGCCTGGGCGGCCGCGATCAGGCCCGCAAGCAAGGTCGGGCGCATGTCGGAGAGATCAGACGCGATGGGGTTGGCCACTTCGAGCTCGCGCTGGCCGCCACCGAACAATTCGGCCGCGGGTTTTGCGATGAACGACCACGTCACGGCCTCGACCATGCCGCGGCTTGCGAGCGCGCGCCGCGCCCGGCGAGTGCGCAGCTGCAGCGAGGTCAAAACGGGCTTGCGCGCATCCTCGCCGCGTTCGAACGGCGTCTCCGGCACCTTGTCGACGCCGAAGATGCGGACGATCTCCTCGACGATGTCGGCCTTGCCGTGCACGTCGGTGCGCCAGGACGGCACCGCCACCTTCACGACCGGACCCGGGCCCGCCATCATGAAGCCGAGATGGGTCAGGATGCGCTTCATCTCTGGTTGCGGCACCTCGATGCCGGAGAGCCGCTTGACCTCGGTGACCGGGAACTCGATCAGGCGGTCATCGCCGAAGGCCTTGCCGACCACGACGGTCTCGGACGGCGTGCCGCCGCACATCTCCATCACCAGCTTGGTCGCGAGCTCGAGCCCCGGCACCATGAAGGCCGGATCGACGCCGCGCTCGAAGCGGTAGCGCGCATCGGAATTGATGCCGAGCTTGCGGCCGGTCTGGGCGATGTTGATCTCGTTCCACAGCGCCGATTCGATCAGCACGTCGGTGGTCTCATCATCGCAGCCCGAGGCCTCGCCGCCCATGATGCCGGCAAGCGATTCGACGCCGTGCTCGTCCGCAATGACGCAAATGGCGGGATCGAGATCGTAGGTGCGGCCGTCGAGCGCCAGCAGGCTCTCGCCCTCGCGGGCACGACGCACCACGAGATTGCCCTTTACCTTCTTGGCGTCGAACACATGCAGCGGCCGCGCGCGATCGAACGTCATGAAGTTGGTGATGTCGACCAGCGCGTTGATCGGGCGCAGTCCGATCGCGGTCAGCCGCTTCTGCAGCCATTCCGGCGACGGTCCGTTCCTGACGCCGCGCACGAGACGAAGCGCGAAGCCCGGGCACAACGCGGCATCCTCGACCGTGACCTTCACCGGGCAAGGGAATTCGCCCTTGATGGGCTTGATGGTCGGATCCCTGAACCTGCCCATGTCGGCGGCGGCGAGGTCGCGGGCAATGCCGTGCACGCCGGTGCAGTCCTGCCGGTTCGGCGTCAGGTTGATCTCGACCACGGGATCGCCGAGCCCGGCCCATTCGGCGTAGGCAGCGCCAACAGGCGCATCGGCCGGCAATTCCATGATGCCGTCATGGTCGTTGGAGATCTGCAGCTCGGCCGCCGAGCACAGCATGCCGCGGCTCTCGACGCCGCGGATGGTGCCGATTCCGAGCGTGATGTCCTTGCCGGGAATGTAGGTGCCGGGTGGCGAGAACACGCTGACCAGCCCGGCCCGCGCATTCGGCGCGCCGCACACGACCTGCACCGGCGCACCGCCGTTGCCGGTGTCGACCATGCAAACCCGCAGCCGGTCCGCGTTCGGATGCTGCTCGGCCGAGATCACCCTCGCGACGGTGAAAGGCTTCAACGCCTTCGCCTTGTCCTCGATGTTCTCGACCTCGAGCCCAATCATGGTGAGCTTCTCGGCGAGCTTGTCGAGCGGCTCGTCGGTGTCGAGATGATCCTTCAGCCAGGAGAGGGTGAATTTCATGGCTGTTCTTTCTCCACGGAGACGGTCTGCTCCCTCTCCCGCTTGCGGGGGAGGGCTGGGG
>NZ_RQIT01000016.1 GCF_003837805.1 Bradyrhizobium sp. RP6
GCCGACGGGCAATGGCAGGTGTGCTTCTTCAACGTGCCGATCGGCATCATCGACCAGAAAACATCGACGCTGCGGCGCTGCGCTAGCGCAGCGCCGCAGCAGACCGAACCATGAACGACTGTTACCTTTCCATCCGGTCTGTTTTGTTACCCATCCATCCGCTGGACATCGCCGCGAAGCGGCGAGACGGGTGAGGGGTCTCTTTCCTCACGAACAATCTTGCAAGAGGAGAGACACCCCTCATCCGGCGCTTCGCGCCACCTTCTCCCACAAGGGGAAAAATTGAGCCCCATAGACCCCCACGGAGCCCCATAGAGAATTTCTAACTCCTTGTTATCGCTCATCTATGCCCCATACTCTGACGCAGAGCCCCGAGCGGGGAAACACACAGTTTAGGGACATTTCGGCGGATACGAGGACACATGGCACGCAGCATCTATTCTGAAAAACTGAAGAACCGAACCAACCGGCTCAAGCTCCCACCGAAACGCAAACCATACAAGGTTCTGATCGCGCCGGGCATCTTTCTGGCCTACCGGCGCAATGCAGGTCGCCGCGTTGAAGGCGACGACAGACGTCGCGACGCGCCGGGCACATGGTCGGTCGAGTGCCAATGGTTGAAGCGCTTCGCGCTCGCCGACGATTACGAGGACGCCAACGGCACCAGCGTGATGAGCTATCATCAGGCCATGGCGCGCGCGCTGAAGCTGGCGCGCGGCAGCGATGCCGACAGCGACAAGCCTGTCACGGTCGCCGAGGCCATCGATGCCTATGCGACCGATCTCGCGGCGCGCGGCGGTGCCAAGTACAACGCGACATCGGTCCGCAACCACATGACATCGGCGATGCTGTCCAAGGTGGTGATGCTGCTGACCGAGACCGAGCTGCGCGACTGGCGCAACGGGCTGATCGCCAAGGGCCTCAAGGTTTCGTCCGCCAACCGCATCGGCAAATCGCTCAAGGCCGCGCTTGCGCTGGCTGCCAAGCGCGACCGCAAGCGCATCACAAACGTCGGGGCATGGAAGGAAGGCCTGAAGCCGCTCAAGGCCAAGGGCACCAACGCCCCGCCGCGTGACAACTACTATCTGCCGGACGCTACCATTCTCGCTATCGTGCGCGAGTGCTACGTCGAGGACGCCGAGTTCGGCGCGATGATCGAGACGCTGGCGGGGACTGGGGTGCGCGAGTCGCAGGCGTTGAAGCTCTGGCCTGATGATCTACAGGACGACGACCCCGAAGCGCCGCGCCTGATGATGTGGTGCTCCGCCAAGGGCCGGGACCGCGATCCCGAACAGCGCGCGCTGCCGATCACGCCGAAGCTGGCGCAGATGCTGCGGGCGCGGGCGATTGCACGCAAGTCAAACCGTCTGCTGTTCGACCGCATCTGGAATATGTCGGCCCGTTTCCGCATCGTGCTGGAGCGTCTCGGTCTCGATCTGACGCTGACCCCGTACACGCTGCGGCATTCATCGATCATCCGGCAAATCCGCAGGGGCACCCATCTGCGCATCATCGCCTTCAACCACGATACGTCCGTGCAGGAGATCGAACGCACCTATGCGCGATACCTTAATCCGGTGGCCGAAGACGCGCGCAAGGGACTGCTCGCCGACGACGTCCCGGTGCTGGACAACGTCGTCAGACTGGCCCGATAATGACGTCGGGCCGGTGGTGCTCTCAACACCCCGGCCCGACTGACCTCTCACCCGATGGATCGCAGCCATGGGTAAGATCGACGACCCGTATACACCAGAGCAGCGCGCCCTGCTGAAAAAGTTCGTGCGCAACTTCACGCCAGAGGAGCGGGCCGCGCTCAGGATCAAGCGCATCGATCTCAAGCCACCTCTTTCGGCTAAAGTCCGCAAAACGAGTCTTGTGCCTAAATCGACTGGCGCATCTGCGCCGGTTCAAAACCGCGCACGCAGAGACGGCAAGCAGAAGAAGAAGAAGACGCGGGCGCCGAAAAAGGAAGGGCCGAAGGAACGCCGTGTCAATGCGATTGCGCGCGACCTCTGGCCGCCCAGCGGTAAGCCCCCGGCAAAGCTCCTGAATGTCGAGATCGTCAAAAAGGTCGGTGACGTCTACCAGCGGCGACACGACGGGCAAACGGTAGACCGCACTACCATCCTCCGAAGCCAGACCATCGGTCGCCTGCGCCCGCCGCGCTGATAGTGCTGGTGTGGATTTTGTGGATGCACAAATCCGCAGTCGGATAGGTCCGCTGGCTATTTTGTGGATGCACAAATCCACACTCGCATTTTTTCGGTGTCGCTCCATGCTTCTCCGCGTCATCAGACGGGAGCCCACGCAATGGCCACGCTATCGAAGGCAGAGAACGCCGCCGCACTGAGGAAAGCCGGCATTCAGCGCAAGTCGTTTTCACGAGCCGAGCTGTGCGCGCGCAACGACATCTCACCGGAGTTCTACAAAAAACTGCAACGTCTCGGACTAGGTCCGCGCGAGACCCAGATACTCGACCGCTTCGTGATCACCGTCGAGGACGAGGCGGCATGGTTGCAGAAGCTCCAGAAGAATGCCGCCAGCAAGACGAAGGCGGAGGCCTAACGAGCGACCGCCCCGGAAAGGGGGCAACCGGGGCGGTGCATTCACTCTCTGTCGCTGATCGTCATCTATGCCTTGGCTGGCGAAGGTGACGGTAGCGCGAAGCCGAGAGGCACGCAATGCCGGACGCCGAAGCCAAGCAGCCCCGCACCTTCCTAGAGCGCGACGACTGGCTGCGCGCGGTCCTAGCGTCCGATTTGCCGCACGCGGCTGTACGGGTCGCGCTGGCCATTGGAGCCCATCTCCATGTGAAGTCCGGCCGCTGCGACCCATCCGTCGACGACATCAAAGCCTCCAGCAACGTCCCGAAGCGTTCCGTCTATCGTCAGATCGCGCTGCTGGAGCAAGCGGGTTGGATCACGCCTCAGCGCGGCGGCCGAGGACCGGGCCAGCGCAATCAATACATCCTGTCTTACCCTGTCAGCTTTGACACCCTTAAGGGTGTCAAAGCTGTGGCAGGGTTATACCCCGCTTACCCTGTCTCCAGTGACACTCTCAAGGGTGCCAGAAAGGGCACTTTAGGGTGCCATACGGTGGCAGCACATAAAGAGCGACAAGCGAAGAAAGAGAGAGAGGGAAGATATATATCTCAGCCGCCCCTCGATGTTGTTGCTCCGCTGAGTTCCGGTGACGACGCGCGGTCGAAGCCGGATCAAAAGCACGCACAAAAAGCCAGTGATGATGCTGATAATAGTAGCATCAGCGATGCCGCCGCCGCCTTCGCCGAATTCTGGGCCCTCTATCCGCTAAAGGTCGGCAAGCTCGACGCCGAGAAGGCCTACCTCGCCAAAGCCAAGGCCGGGACCGCCACCGCCATCATGAACGCTGGAGCCGCGCGCTACGCCGCCGAGCGCTCCGGGCAGGACCCGAAGTTCACGAAGCATCCAGCGAAGTGGATCAAGGGCGAATGCTGGAACGACGAACCGTCCAGCACGGGCGCGGTCACCCTCGACAACAGCGGCACCGGCAACGTCGTCGCCGAAGCTGATCAGGAGCAAAGCGTCGATGACTATCTGACGCAGCTCGTCGGCCCTCACAAAAACTGGTACGGCACATGACCGCGCTGATTCAATTTCCCCGCAACGCGGTCGCGCTCCGCGAAATGCAGACGCAAGGCCACGCGCTGATCGGTTCGACGCTGCGTGCATTGGCTTCGCCGTTCGAAGTGGCTGGCCGTTGCAGCGAGGAGCTGCGCGAGCTGCGGCTCACCAGCGCCGCCCAACTACGTCGCGGCAATCTCGCGGACGCCAAGGTAAATCACGCCCGGATGCTGAGACGCGCCGCCGCCGTCAATGCCGCGCACACCGCGCTCTGGACGGTCGCGCATCCGCACATGGTGGCGACGCCCGTCGTCACGGTCCATATCGCGCACATGATGCTTTCGGTGCTGTTGCGCTCGGTTGGGAAGGTTAAGAACGTCGAGACCGAAGCGCTGCTCGCAGAGTGCATCGGGATGTTTGATCCGACATCCGACGTCGTCGGCAAGGCGACCGGCATGTGGGTGCCAATCAGCAAGCATCCGGTGATCCTCGCGCTCGCGGTGCGCAAGTTGATCTACGGGTCGGTGTTCACGTCGGCCGAGGAATTCCGCAAAGCGATGCTGGCGGCGCGAGGCACGATCCTGCATCTCGTCAGCGACACCGAGAGCTGGAGTGGACTGCTTCGCAATTGCGACCGCTGCGTCTTCGAACATGATCGCGTCGCGTGGGACGCAGCTTACGCGCGGGTCGGAGCCGACGTGGCGCGCGTGATGCAGGACTCCGACGAAGAAGGTTACGAGGATGACGACGGCGAGTACGTGCCGCCGTCGCCGCGCTGGGCGGCGCTGCAAGCGATGATTGGGGCCGGCAATGAACCGCCATCCCGTTGACCAGCTCGCCGATGTCCGCGCCGAGATCAAGTTGCTCCGCGAGCGCGAGCAGCAACTGCGCGCGGAGATACTTCGGACGGGCGACATGATCGGCGACGACAACGAGGCGACGCTCACCGAGATGGCGACCGAGCGCGTCGATCTGGAGCTGATGAAGCAGGAGCTGGGAATGATCACGGTGCGCCCGTACTTGCGCAAGCAGATGGTGGCCCGGCTACAGCTCAGGCCCGCGAGCAAGCCACGGACCGGGAGGATAACATGACCTATGACCCCGCGTTCGAGCAGCGAGTCTACGTCGCCATCGGTGCCGCGATCAGGCAAGCCTCCATGATCGGCGACGATGTCGCGGCAGTGCGGGTCGCCGAAACCACGCGAGCCCCGAGATCATCCTGCAAGCGAGTAACGGTGGCCTCCTCGGCACTCTCCGGGGCCATCGCTATCGTCATGCCGAGCGCCGCCGACCAAATCAAACGGGCCCGGCGCAATCCCAAGCTCGCCGAGTTCGTGCGGCGCACGCGGACGATGGGACGGGCTTAAACCGAGGGATACGATCAATGGCGAGCTATCACGTTTGGGGTCGCAAGCGCACCGAAAGCCGCGTCATGATCAACATCATCGTTGATGCTCACGGGCAGCCGGCACCGCAGATCGCGCGGCGCATCGTCGGCCCTGACTACGTCTTGCACGGGGTCGCTCGTCTGATTCCGCACCCGGTGCCCGATGCGATGAAGAATCGGCCGCTCTCGATTGACGAGCTATTCGTGGCGGTGCCGGCGCTGAACCCGCGCCGACCGGATGTCGAAGGGCTGAAACCCGAAAGGCGCGGCGGGTGATCCGTGTCGAGCATGGCGGAGCCCAAGAATGGGTAAGCGTTCGAACTTTGAGCGTCGGGAGGCGGACTTCTACGCGACACCGCGCGCAGCCGTGGTCCCGCTCATCCCGTATTTGCGCGGCATCCGGACTTTTGCCGAGCCTTGCGATGGCGACGGCGATCTGGTCCGGCATCTGGAGTCTTTCGGGTTGCGCTGCGTCTATGCCGGTGACATCCGCACCGGGCGGGATGCGCTGGCGTTCGATCAGTATGGCAATGCCGATGCGATCATCACCAACCCGCCCTATACGCGCGAAGTGATGCACCGGATGATCACCCACTTCTCGCGCATCGCACCGACGTGGCTATTGCTCGAATCCGATTGGGCGCAGACCAAACAGGCCGCGCCGTTCATCCCATACTGCTCGGATATCGTTGCTATCGGGCGTGTCAAATGGATCGCGGGATCGAAGCATACCGGCAAGGAGAATTTTGGATGGTGCAAGTTCGATGCGGCGCACCGGAGCGGGCCCGCCTTTCATGGGCGAGGTAACGGCGCTTTGATGCCAGAGCAGCGCAGGACGTGCGAGCAGTGCGGTAAGGCCTACACACCCCATCGCTCCACGTCGCGGTTTTGCTCCGGAGCTTGCAGGACGCGCGCCTGCCGCGAACGCCTTAGCGTTACATCTAGCGTTACAGCCTGACATGCTCCGCCGTCCGCCATTGTCGCCACCATCGTCCGCATCGAAGCGGCAGCGGCGGCGCGAGCGGCGACGGCTGGCGCAGCGACGCTATCGACAGAACGTGGCGGATCATGCCGTCATTGTGCCCGTGAAGGTCGGTCCCTCGTTGCTGGACTATCTGGTGCGCGTCGTCCGCTGGCTCGACGAGGCCGATGCCAAGGATGCGCGCAAGATCGGCGAGGCCATCACGCGAGGACTGATGGAAGCGGCGGAAGCAGACGCGGCGAAGCGGTGAGGAATCCAAAAAAAAATCCGTGATCCTACTTCACAGGCTGCCCGGAAGCCGTGCCATCTTGCCGGGCATGAGCAACGCCAGACCAATTCCGCTCCGGCCCGATCCCAACGCCGTCGCACGCGAATGGCGAGCGTCGTTCATCGACGATGCGACCGTCACCGTGCTGTCGCGGATGCGCAAGACCGGCGCCGACGAAGTCCGTCTGGAGTTGCGCGCTCCTGTCGAGCCGCTGAAGCAAGGTGACGTTCCGGGCGACAGCGTTGCCGCATTGATGCTGCTGGCACCGCAGAGTGCCGCCGCCAAACTGTTCGGCCTCGCCGTCAACGTTGATCTCGCCGGCATTTCCAGCTTCTCGTTTCCGCTGCCGTCGAACTTCACGGAAGCGAAATTCGTCGCCGAAGGCGCGCCGATCAGTGTCGGCATGGGCGCGTTCGCCGGGATGCTGTTGGGGCCCGTGCGCAAGGTCGCTCTGATCGGCGCGCTGACGGGCGAGCTGGAAAACCTGTCGGCTCCCGTCGCCAGCGTCATCATCGGCCACGTTCTCAAGGTCGCGGTCGATAAGGGGCTCGCCAAGGTGCTGTTCAGCGCCGACGCGGCCACCGAAGCCGCGCCCGCCGGGCTGCTTTACGGCGTCACGCCCCTCACCGCTGGCGCGTCGATGTCGGAGGATGTTGCGGCACTGGTCGCGGCGATTACTGCGGCCGGGGTCGATGCCGAGAGCGTCGTGTTCGTCATGGCCGCCGAGCAGGCTGTCGCGGTCCGGCTCGCGGCTGGCCCGCTGTTCTCCTATCGCGTGATTGGTGCGCCGATTGCGCCCGGCACCATCATTGCCATCGCGACGGATGGCCTCGCTGTTGCGGGCGACGGAATCCCGGTCGTCGATGTGAGCAAGAACGCGGTGCTCCACATGAGCGACACGCCGACCGACATCGGGCTGCCCGCTGTAGCACCCGACCCGAACGTGATCGCGACGCCGGCTGTGAGCATGTTTCAGATCGATGCATTCGCGCTTCGCTGCATCGCTCGCGTGACGTGGAGTGCGGCACCCGGCGCGGTTCAAGTTGTCAACGGCACGGTGTGGTGATTGTGATGGATGAACGAGCCCAAGCAATCCTCGATGATGCCCGCGAGACTCTGGCGCGTATCGCCGACGTCAAGGTCGAGCGCCGCGTTCATCGCGACGACGGCTTTTCGACTGACTGGGCGCGCGGTATGCCGCCGAAGCCAGCGCCGCCGACCATGGCCGAGGTCGAGGCGAAGATCGCTGATGAACTCGATAAGCGGGCGACCGAGCTACAGACCTTCGTGAGGCGCGCAATCACCACCGCGAAGGCAGAGCACCAAGCCGAGCACGAGGGACTATGGCTCGATGTCTTCGGAGCGGCGATTGCTGAGGAGCGCAAACGTCGCCGGGCCGAAGTCGGAGATGAGATCGAGAAGCTCCGCGCTGAACTGGCCGAGCTGCGCGCCGATCTGACCATTGCCAAGGCTGCTGCTGATGATCGCGGCGCGGTCGTCGAGGTACCGCAGTTTCTGGAGCGCCGCCGTGCGTGATGATGACGACGAACTGGCCCGCGCGCTCGCCCAAGACTTGAGCGAAAGAGCCACGATCAACGTCCTGCGCGATGACGCCGCCGAGTTGGTCGAGCTGCTCGCGGAATCTGCACCGTTGCCGCCGTTCGGCTCCGCCAGCGCGATGACGACCTACCGGCGGCTGATGTCGGAGCATCAGCGCTGCTGCCGCTTGCAGGCTCGCTTGCGCGCGCTGCTCGGTTAGGACGACATCCTGAAGTTCGGGCCTTTGATCTCTGGGCGAGAATTTCACGAACCATTAGCTGTTGGGTCGCCTTGCAACGAGACCGCTGCCGATACATTGCAGCACCGTGTCGCCATTTTGGTTGTGCAAGCGAAACTGACCGCGAACAATCCCACTGTCGGGCCGCGACTTCGACTCGCGCTTTTCCAGCGTGGTCGCTTCGAGATAGAGGTCGTCGCCGGGTCGCACTGCATGGGGCAGCCGCAGCTCGTCATAACCCAGCCCGGCAACGGCACGAACCCGAGGCTGCAATTCATTGCTCAGGAAGATGAAGATCGCGAAGGTGTGGGCAGCAGACGCCGACAGCCCGCCAAAAACGGAGCGAGCCGCCGCCGCCTCATCAATGTGGAAGGGCCTTGGGTCGAACTGCTTGGCGAACTGAATGATCTCGTCCTTGGTGACGGAATACGGGCCAGCCTTCTGGCCGTCACCGATCTCAACGTCTTCAAAATACCCGCTGCTCATTGGTAAGCCCCTCCGCTGCAAATCTGGCTTTGAGCCAGCAAACTGCCAGAGATATGCGCAGCGCCAGCGGCGTGGCTGATCGCCATAAAGCGCCGCCCATCAAGAGCTTACTCGCGCCGAAGGCGAGTTCAATAGGAAGCCCGCCCGTGCTTTGTCTCAACCTCGGCCTTGCGGGACGTCCGGCGACTGGGAAAACGCCTGTGGGCGGCTGGTAGAGGCCTTCTGAATGAAAGGGGCCGGGGGGCGGGGTCGCAAAAAGGAGGCGACAGCACATTCCATCGCGGCGGCGCTCGAAAAAGTTCCATCGGACCAACTACAGTTTGTGGTTCGGAACTTATCGGCAAGGAGCTCAGCGCTGCTAGGGGAAAATTGTGCTACAAACGCCTGAAACCTGCTTCGCTTACCACGTTACCGCAGCGCAACCGGTAGTTTTGTTCCTCATCATGACATTGTAACCATGAGGAACCGACGGGGAGCCCGCCATGCCTCGCATCAGCTCGACCGCCCTCGACTTCGCCCCGGTGGCGGCGAGGCTGCGCCCGCCCGACGATCTCACGGGCGAGGCCCGCAAGCTGTTCGTCCAGATCGTGCTGGAGGCCCGGCCCGACTTCTTCGAGCCCACCGACGTGCATCTTTTGGCCCGCTACGCGCGGGCGCTGCTCGCCGAACAGGAAGCCGACGAACGGCTGCGCGAGAATCCCATAGTTGACCTGAAGCCGAGCCCGTGGCTGGCGATCTGGCAAGCCCGTGATCGCACCGTGCGCTCGCTGGCCCGCATGCTGAAGCTCAACCCGGCCGGGCGCCACGCCAAGCCGGTCACCGCCGAGCGCGACTACATCGTGCCCAATGAGTACGACCGCATGGCGCTGGAGAAGCGCAATGGCTAGAGCCGATCTCAGCGAGGCCGACCGCGACGCGCTCAAGCGCGCGCTCAATGCCGCCCGCCGCGAGAGCCCGGCCCGCGCCAAGCAGATCGATGCGATGCTGCGGGACTCTTCGCGCTCGTGGGACGAGGTTGCCAAGTTCGCAGCCAGTTGCGTCCAGACCGGCAATCTCGGTCTGATGCCGTGGCAACCGCCGCCGTGCCAGATCGCGAACATCGAGGCCGCGCTCGCCGCCAGCGACGACGAACCCCGGCGCGGCCGGAACGCTGCCGCCACGTTGTTGCAGCAGATGCTCGATGCCGGTGTCAGCAGGTTCGAACCCGATCCCATGGCCGCGCTCGCCGAGGCTGAGCATCAATCGCTGACATCCTGATCCGGCGCGCGAATGCGACCGCGCCGAAACCGAACGACGCGAGGCGGGCTAACTTCGGCTTCAGCGAGATCGCCATCCGATGGCCGGAGGCAGTTTAGCGCCTGACGCGCGAAGCATTCCGCCTGCTTGTTTCCGGTCTTCTGAATCTCTTCGATGGCCCAGACCAACATCTGAACCGCGCCGCCAGAGTCTTCTTGGTTCATCGGCATGCCCGCTATTCGAGCCCCGGATTATATTTGATGGTATACCTCTGGTGGAGCCGGCTCGGTTCAAAAGTGTACCATGAACACGCGCGGCGTCCAGCGAAGATGAGCACGTCTGGCAATGACTATCTCCGCGCGAGAAGCAGCTTCTAAGGCGCATTGCGGCGGGCAAAACGGATGCTGACATAGCAGCAAAATTTGGAGGTGGTGTGAAGCGTGTCGCTGAACAGCGCGCCCGGTTGCTGCAAAAACTAGGAGTGAGCGATCCTGTCGAGATCGCCGACGCCGCCGAGCGGTTGGCGAGCTGGCGCAATATAGGGGCGTTACATAACCCGATGCCGATCTCGCTGTCGGATTCCGAAATGGCCGCCGTGATGGATGCCGCCGCTCCCATCGACCGCCGCGCCCGCGATGCCTTCCTGCGCGAGGTGTTCGGCGAGCTGGCCAAGCACGAGGTGATCGGCCCCGGCATCATCGGCCGCGTTGTGCGTGACATCCAGCGCCGGCACCTCGCGCCGCGCACCGGGCACAACGTGGTCGGCAAGTGGGACTGATGCGAATAAAACGGGCGGCACGAATGCCGCCCGCCATGTTCAGTTTACGCAGAACGCTTAGACGCCGCGACCTGCTTGCTGCCGACGTGGTCCTTCTCCGTTAGAATCTCGCTGACCCGCCCCGCATTAATGCGGTAGTCGGCAGCGATCTCGTGCTGAAGCTGGCCACTCCAATAACGCAACCAAACATCCACAGCTTCGTCGAACGTAAACTTGGTCTTTCTCAAATTAGAGGTCCTTTGTGTTGGACCCCTTGACCGGACTCATACGTTCAGTATTACTGAACTTATAAGAGACGGCCAAAAGGCCGCACGGGAGTGAACATCATGAAAGCCGGGCATCCGTGGCAGGCGTGACCCGGTTTTTTCATCACCAGACGAATCAAGCTCGCCTGACCCCGCCAACCTACAAGAGATTCGCGCTCCACGGTGAGTCCGCGCGCAAGATGGCGCAGTTATTCGACCAATCCACAACCGATTGACTCGGCGCGAATCAACTCGCGCACGGCAGCGAGGGCTTTCATAAACTCGCGCTGATTGGCACGGGCCCGTATATGCTGCGGCTTTCCATCACGAGGTGATTCGCATGGCTGACGAGGCAGACAAAGGCCGTCCGGTACAAGTCACGAGTCCCAGTTACCGAAGCGACAAAACGGACGATCTGCGCATTCGCAAGGATGATGCGCAGCGACTGGTCGCGCGTTACTTGCGCGAGAAGATGAACCCCGGCGATGCCAATGATCTCGCCAACCGGATCGTTGATGGCATAGTGGCCGCACAAAAGACCGCAAGCCGCCCGGCGCTTCGAGGCTGGCGCATGATCCCTGAGCACCCACCCGAAGACGTGCTCTCGCAACTCTCCTCGTCGATCAGGGCTATCCGTCCAACCGACGACGTGCGCTCGATGTGCTCGGCTGCATGGAAGGCCGTCTATAGGCACGCGACCGCATTGCCGGACGACATCGTCACGTAGCTCATGGCCCGTGCCGCACGGCACGAGAAGCGCGAAGTTTCGAAGACTGAACCGCGATGATCCTTTCCAGAACTGATCTCAAGAAAGAGCTGCTCGGTGCGCTATGGCAAGGGGCTTTGATCGCCGCTCTGTTTTGGTTTCGCAGCGAGTTCGAGCCGCACATTGGCCAGACGGCGACGAGCTGGGCTCTCAACATCCTGCTATTGCTTTACCTGTTCTCGCTGATCCGCGTCGCTGGCGGCTGTTATGACATCGTCAGTTGGGAGCGCAACGAACGCAAACTGAAGCAAGAGGATGAACGGGAATTGGCTGCGCTGGAAAGCGGGCGAGAGCGCGAGCAGGCCGAGTACGATGCATTCCTCAAATGGGCGAAGCTGAACCCGAAAGCCGTTGATCGCCTGCTAGCCATCGTCGAGCACGAGCAGATTGATGACCCCGAACATTTGACGTGGCTACGGGAGCGTCGGGAGACCGAAGGTCCGAACGCATTGACGGACCTTCCGCGCCTGTTCGAGTGGCTTAGGGCCCGCCGCGAGTTGCAGAAATTCGGCATCGAACCGCCGCTGCCGCCGCACTAAAATCTGGGGACGCGCCGGAACCGGCTGCAAGGGACGCAGGACGGACGCGAATTCGGGTTTCTCCAGCCACTTCAAGCGGGTAGATAGAACCTCATTCTCCCACAAGGGGAGAAGGAAGAAAGAAGCCTTGCGCTTGTCCGGGACGACAGCCGTGATTGTGGCCCGCGTCCTACACCGCCACCTCGTCCCCGAGATACGACACCGCCGCTTCCAGCCCGCCCTTGCCGTGCGGGATCTTCAGTGCGTTGAGGCCGACCTCGATCACCCCTAGCGTACCCAGCAGCATCGGCGCGTTGACATGGCCCATATGGGCGATGCGGAAGGCCTGGCCGGAGAGGTCGCCGATGCCGGTGCCGAGCACCACGCCGCATTTGTCCTTGCAATAGCGCTGCAGCACGGCCGGATCGTGTCCGTTGCTCATGGTCACCGTGGTCACGGTGTTGGAGCGCTCGCTCGCCTCCGCGACGTTGAAGCCGAGCACCTGGCCTTCCGCCCAGAGCGAGACCGCGCGCCGCGCGGCTTCGCCGAGCAGGCTGTGGCGGCGGAAGGCGTTCTCCAGGCCTTCCTCGTGCAGCATGTCGATCGCCTTGCGCAAAGCGAACAACAGATGCACCGGCGCGGTGCCGGCATATTTGCGATAATTCTCGGTGCCCTCGCGCTCGCTCCAGCTCCAATAGGGTGTCGACATGCCCGCCTTCTTGTGCACCTCGAGTGCACGCGCATTGGCGGCGACGAAGCCGAGGCCGGGCGGGGTCATCAGGCCCTTTTGCGAGCCGGACATCGCGACGTCCACGCCCCATTTGTCCATCTCGAACGGCATGCAGCCGAGCGAGGCCACGGTGTCGACCATGTACAGCGCGGGATGGCCGCTCGCCTTGATCGCCTTGCCGATCGCCTCGATGTCGTTCTGCACGCCCGAGGCGGTGTCGACCTGGACCACGACGACGGCCTTGATGCTGTGCTCCTTGTCGCGGCGCAGCCGCTCCTCGACCTCGTGCGGCCGCACCGCGCGGCGCCAGTCGCCCTTGAGCACCTCGACCTCGGCGCCCATCAGCGCGGCAGCATTGCCCCAGCCGATCGCAAAGCGCCCGCTCTCCAGCACCAGCACCTTGTCGCCGCGCGACAGCACGTTGCTGAGCGCCGCTTCCCAGGCGCCGTGGCCGTTGGCGATGTAGATGTAGGATTTGCCCTTGGTCGCGAACAGTTTCGAGATGTCGCCGAGCAGGCTCTCGGTCAGGTCGAGCATCTCTTTCGAGTAGATGTCGATCGCCGGACGATGCATCGCCCGCAGCACCTCGTCGGGCATCGTGGTGGGCCCGGGGATGGCCAGAAATTCCCGGCCCGCGCGAACGGTCATTGCTCTTGGTCCTTGTTGCTGGAGCACAGGTTGATGGGTCGCTGAGTCACACTCTTACGCGCTGCTGGAAGCCAAGAAAAGCACGCAAAATGCAGAGCTGGGTTATCGCTTGGTCTCGCGGCAGCCGGCAGCTTCGGCCTCTTCCACCGAGCAGAACCAGCGGGTGCCCTTGCTGATCTTCATCTTGATCTGGGTGTACCAGCGGCTGGTCGGCTGGTGGAAGATGCACTCGCCGGCGCTGTTAACGTTGCCCTTGATCGTGCAGTCCGGGGACGGCGCCACCGGCCCCGAGGCCGAGGCGAGCAGCACCGCATGCGCGCCGTCGGGTGGCTTGGTCGCGCCGAGGATGTTGGTCTTCTTGTTGCGGACGCGCCAGTCCCAGGGCGCGATGAAGGCGCCCTGCCACATTCCGGCCTTGGCCTCGCGCGCGGCCTTTTCATCCGCTTCATAGTCGTGCGACATGCGGGTGTAGGCCAGGGCCCAGCCGTTGCGCACCAGCCATTTCTGGATGTCCTCGCCGCCGACCTCGCAGCGCGCCACCGTGCGGCCGCGCCGGTCGATAGACCTCGTGTGGCAAGCCCAGCTTTTGCCCTCGGTGTATTTGGCAAGCTCGTCGCGAGCGGCGACGCCGCAGGTCCAGCGCTCGGTCTTGGTGTTGAGGCAGAGCTGGTCGACCGCGGGCGCGTCGATGCCGCCGAGACGAATCCGCGTGTTGCCGATCACGACGGCATCGCCGGCGCGCACTTTTGCGACGCCGGTGATGTCGGCGGCCTCGGCCAGCGAAGGGAGAGCGAACAAGGACAGCGCAATCAGGACTTTTCGCAACATGCCGATCCGGGTGTTCAGGAAAACGTCGATAAGCCGCGCGATTGTGGTCGGCTTTTGTCCGCCGGGCCAGCATGCCGAGCAGATTGGCTTTCAACTTCCTGTCATTCGCTCTCGTGTCCCGGACGCGGCGCGGCGTGCAACGCCGCTCCGCAGAGCCGGGACCCGGAGATTCAAGGGCACGTCTCGCGGTGGCATGGGCCCCGGCTCTGCAGCGCACCGCCGAGGAGGCGCTGGGCTGCGTCCGGGGCACGAGAGTGTCTCTATCCTCGGCCTGCCATCGCCCGCTTCGCCACCGCCAGTCCCATCAACACGAACGCCGACGTCACCTCGGGACCGCCCACCAGAATCCGCGTCGGCGTCTTCATCTTGTTCCATTCATAGGCGCGGAACGGGCCGCGGCGGCCGCCTTCGCCCAGGCTTGCGATGATGACGTTCAAGGCCGGCGCAAAGGCTCGCGGGTCGGCGCCGAGATGGCCGAGCGCGATCAGTGCCAGCGCGGCGTCGAACACGTTCATCTCGGCCGCCATCAGCTCGCCCTTGACGTAGGACAGCACGCGGTGGCGGATGAAATCGAAATCGCCGTCGGGATCGATCGCGGCCTGCGCCGCCAGCGGCAGTGCCAGGAAGGCGGCATAGCAGCGGCCGAAATAGGCGCTGTAGAGCTCCGGCAGGTAATAGATGTGCGAGCGCGGATTGGCGAAGGCGCCGCTGGCCGCCAGACGCTTCTGGAAGCCGATGATCCGATGCACGGTCGCGAGCCGCGCCGGCGTCTCGAGGATTTTCCAGCGCGCCAGGTTGCGGAAGCTGACCTCGAGAATGTCGAGATTGAGCGTCGGATCGAGATCGTTGCCGTAGGGACGCTCGCCCGCGAGATTGTCGATCCAGGTCGCGACCCCGCCCTCATAGTCGATATTGTCGTTGAGCGGCACGGTCACGCGCGGCGCGTTGACGCCGGCGCGCACCTGATAGCCCGCGTAGAAATCCAGCAATGGCTGGTCGATGATCGGATCGGTGCAGCCGGCCTGCGTGGCCGCGGAGATCGAGCACGCCGTGGTGTCGCAATCCGGCACGTAGATGCCGAAGCCGAGATCCTGCTTGATCTGGGCGAAGAACCGGGAGAAGCGCGGATGCGGCGCCGGCGCGAGTGCGGTGACGACGTTGAACCGTGCGCCGTCGATGCCCTCGACCTCCTCGCGGCTGATGTTGACACAGAAATCGACCATGTCGGCGATCGCGCGCTCCGCCGCGATCTTGTCGGCGACCGAGGCGAGCCCGGTCTCGACGTAGCTCAGCAGCGCCTCGATGAAGAACGCATCGTAATAGGCCGAGCGGTGGCGGATCTGCACCGGCTCCCACATCGGCTCGGCAATGCCTTTCCAGGGCGGATTGACCATGGCGCGCGCCGACGAGCGCGCGATGAAGACGCGGGCGAGGTTGAACAGCAGCGAGGAGTTCTTGTAGCCGCGCGCGTTGAGGCCCGTCAGGGCCATGATCAGCTCGCGTCCGCGGAAATCGGGATCGCCGATCAGGTTGAAGGCGGCATAGGTCGGCAGGAAGCCGTTTCGGCCATACGAGCCGAGCAGATGCTGTGCGCAGTCGCGGATCGCGCCGTCGATCTGCGCGCTTTGCGGCATGGCGGCGGTGAAGGGCGCCGGCGGCGGCTTGGGATGGTCGAGTGCGATGCTGTCGACGAGATCGGCGATCGGCCGCCCGACCGCCGCCCAGTCGGGCTCGACCTCGTCGCGGGCGTGGACGAGCGCCTCGCGCAGCTGGGTCAGCTTGGCCTCGTCGCGCAGCTCGGGCAGGCCGGCACGGCGGAGCAGGATCCGCAGCGCGGGATTGCCGAGCGCGGTCTTGTAGAATTTGGCCAGATGCAGATCGCCCCTGGCCGTGTCGGACAAGATGGGATCGCAGACGTCGTAAAGCGAGGGGCCGTCCTTCCGCGCCGTCAGCGCCCGGCAGGCGGCGCCGGCAAAATAATGAAAGCTCATGAAGTACCTGGTCGCGGGGGGCTCGTCGGGGCCGGCGAGCGCGCAGCCGTCCGCACACCACCCCCTGCAAGTCTTTGAAAAGGCTACCCGGATTCGCAGGAAAAACAAACGTGATGAGCGTCACAGAAAAAGCCGGCACGGGGCCTGCATGATCGGCCTCCGGAATGCTACGGGGGAGGCAAAAATGTAGCAATCTGGACCGGGGAATTAATTAATATCTTCAGTCACTTATCCCAAATTCCGAGCAATCTATTGCCGGAAGGCCTATATGCGGTTAAGGGTTTGTTTGGTGCGGCGCCGCAAATTGCGCGCAATTCGGGGGCACTCCCCCGGCCAATCCCTCAAACCTAAAGACGCTATCGCGCTACTCAAACAGTGTGCGCGCGCGTGGCTGGTCTTTGGCACAGGAAACGAACCGAGATGAATGTAAAGCAGCTCGACCTTTCCAGACGCACGATCGCCCTCGCCGCGGCCCTCATCGGCACGGTGTCGCTGGTGATCGGCGCCCATGCTGCTCTCAACATGCGTGCGATCGATGCCGCCAAGGCGGTCTCGACCGACCAGATCACCGGTTCGACGGGCCAGACCTCGCGCCTCGCGCTGGTCATCGGCAATGGACATTATCCCGACGCCAGCGCGCCGCTGACGCAGTCGATCAACGACGCCCGCGCGCTGTCCTCGTCGCTGCGCAAGAACGGCTTTGACGTCGACATGGTGGAGGACGCGACCAAGGACGACATGGTCCGCGCCGTCAACCGCCTGAAGTCCCGGATCAAGCACGACAGCGTCGTCATGCTGTTCTTCGGCGGCTTCGGCGTGCAGGCCGGCCGCGAGAGTTACATGCTGCCGGTCGATGCCGTGATCTGGAAGGAAAGCGATGTCCGCCGCCATGGCGTCTCCATCGAGGGCGTGCTCGAGATGATGAAGGAGCAGGGCGCCAAGGCCAAGCTCGTCGTGGTCGACGCCTCCCGCCGTAATCCCTACGAGCGCCGCTTCCGCTCCTACAGCCACGGCCTCGCGCCGATCAGCGCGTCGGACAACGCGCTGATCCTCACTTCGGCTTCGCCCGGCAAGGTCGTCGACGACGGCAAGGGCGAGCACAGCGTTCTGGTCAGCGAGTTCCTCAACAATCTCGGCAAGCAGGGCAGCGCCGAGAGCGTCTTCAACAAGACCCGCCTCGCCATCTCCCGCGCCAGCGAAGGCGACCAGGTCCCGACGGTTTCCTCCTCGCTGCTCGAAGACGTCCAGTTCGGCGAAGCCGGCGGCTAGTTTTTCTAGCGAAGTCCCGTGCCCCGGACGCGGCGCATCATGTAATGAGCCGGGGCCCGGGTCTCTCAGGCTGTCACTTCGCGATGAGATGGGTCCCGGCTCTGCGCAGCAGCGTTACACGCTGCAGCGCGTCCGGGACACCGGCCAAATCTTCGAGATCTACTTCGCGGCTTCCGCGCTCGCCATCACCGGGCGCACCGGATCGCCTTCGCGCAGCAGTGCGCCGGCGCGGGCGACGACGACGTCGCCTTCGTTGAGGCCGTCGCGGACCTCGATGTTGCCGGCCGACATCAAGCCGACCTCGACGCGCTTGGTCTCGACGCGGTTGCGGCGGATCACCTGCACCACGGTGCCCGCGGATGAATACTGCACGGCGGTCAGCGGCACCGCGACGTTGCAGCTCTGCCCGGTCTTGATCAGCGCGCGCCCGCTCGCGTTCAGGAGCAGACGCTTCTGCGAAGAGATGCCGATATAGACCATCCCCTGCTGGATGTTCGGCTCGACGGTCGCGCCGATGCGGCGCACCTTGCCGCTGATGTCGTCGGCGCCTGCGATCCACACGGTCGCCTGCTGATTGGCCGCGAGCTTGCGCACATCGGTGGTGGCGACGAGGCCGACGAGATCGTATTCGCTGCGCGCCACGATCGTGAACAGCGCCTCGCCCTTGGCCGAGGCGAAGTTGCCGATCTGCGCAGTCGATGTCGCGATCACGCCCGCCACCGGTGCGGTGACCTGAAGCGTGCCGCCTTCGGGCAGCGCCAGCCGCGCCAGCACCTGGCCGGCGGTGGTGGTATCGCCCGCTTCCGCCAGCACGTCCGTGACCTTCAGGCCGGGCCGCTCGGGCCGCACCGAGGTTTGCTCCCGCGCGACGATCGTGCCGGTCGCCTCGACGATATCCGAGAAGCAGGATTTCGCGACCTTCAGGACCGTGACCGCCGGCCCCTTGGGCGCGTCGTCATCGGCGGCTCCGGCCGGACAGGGGCTGAAGACGAGCAGGCCGGCGACGGCTGCGGGACACAGGCTTCGAACAACGGCACGAGGCAAATGACGCATCGGAAATTCCACAGGGGCTATGTCTCCAATCGATAGCAGATGGCCGCCGCCCGCACTATGGCCGCGTCGTCCCAAAACGGGATGGCGCGCCGCAGGCGGTCGCGGCAAGCCTTTGATTAGTCGCGGGATTGGCGAACAGGTTCGCTCCTCTGGGCTCCTTCGCCGTGGGCCGTCCGGCCTCCCGGGCGCGGCGGATCACGATCTTCTCATCTGCCAGAGCCACCTGTATGGAATTAGGATCAGGAACGATGCGGCGTTGCCGCCGTACAGCTCATGGTCGAACGGAATGCAGCAGTTCGTTTGCGAGCAGAATATCGTCCATTTCGAGCGGCTGCTCAATGAGACGAGCGACCCGACCGTCCAGAGTACCGTGCGCGCGCTGCTGGCATCGGCGAAGCGCCAGCTGGCGTTGCTGAACTCGGCTGCGTCCGGTGCCGATACGACGCCGTTCGAACAGCGCCGGCGGCAGCACATCGACCCCGCAACGATCCGGCGGCAATTCCAGCCGGAGTTCGATGGCTCGCCGCACCCCTACATGTTGCTGGACCCCGGCCCGGGCCTGTCGATCGTCGACATCAACGACGCCTATGCGGCGGCGACCTTCATCAGCCGGGCCGACGTGGTCGGCCGGTCCCTATTCGAGATATTTCCCGACAATCCCGACGATCCGCTCGCCGATGGCGTCAGCAATCTCTACGGCAGCTTGCGGATCGTCGGCGAGACGGGGCAGGCCCATGCCATGGCGGTCCAGCGCTACGACATCCGGGATCCCGACGGCTCCTTCGTGGAGCGTCATTGGCAGCCGATCAACTCGCCGATCCATGATACGGCGGGCCATCTGGTCTTCCTGCTGCACCACGTCGAAGACGTCACGGCGCAGGTTGCGGCGCGGCGTTAACCGTCAGCCGCGTCGATCACCCAGCAGCTTGCCGGAGGCCCGATCGATCAGGTGTAGCCGCGTGCAGGCCGGGCATGACACGGACACGTGTGTGCGATCAGAGGGCTCATCGGTAAGCCGGTGCTGCACGTTCAAGCCGGTCTGGGGGCATTTGAAGACAATCTGTCGATCCATGGCCGGAGATATGCCGCCAAGCCGGACCTTGCGAAATTACGGATGTTTACGTAGGTCGGCCGCGGTCTCTCACGACAGGTCCAATGCTGTAGTGAACCAATGCCGCGCGAACGCATTGAACCGGCATGCCCCGTGAAAACGATCTCGAAGGCAAGCCCGACATGGGCGGCAAGCATGGCCGTCAAGCCGGCCAGCCCAAGCTTCCGCCGCGCCCGCACGAGGGCGAGCGCGACGAGGACGTCGTGGCAAAGCGCCACACCGGCCAAACCGATCGCGCGCCGCCACCGACCAAACCAGAATAGCGCCTTGTCCGCCCGCGTGCTGCTGGACGGTCGTCGCGCCGGGGAACGGCGGCATCGCCACGCCGTTAGCATGGTGCGGCGGGCGTGAGAGATGGAAACGGAGGCTGGCTCGTGTGTTGGATCTACTGGAACACCGCCTGGTCGCTGATCATCAGCGGCATCATGGTCGCCACCATCGTCAGCCACCCCGACGCCGAATTCGCCGAAGTGCAGGCGTCCCGACGATCGATGTGAGCTTTCCGCTGCTGCTGGATTCGTCTCGGTTTAGGTCATGCTGCCGGGCATGAAGCAGCGGATCATGGGACGGCCGTTGACGTAATAAGGCCAGACCATGGTGCGCCCGGCGCGGTTGGGCGCGGTGATCACCGCGTCGTCGGGCACCTCGATCCAGTTGCCGAGGAGCCGCACCAGGTAATGTCCGTCCCGCGTCTGCCAGTCGACATCGGCCAGCGCAGTGCCGTCGGCGTCGGCACAGCAGGGAGCGCCGCCCTTGCTGCGCAGGCTCTCGAACCAGTCCTTGAGGGGGGAGTTTGCGTAGCGCCCGTCGTCGCGGGCTTCCGCGGGGAGGCCGATCACGGCAGCAACTGCCAGGAGAGCCGCGGGGAGAGGGATCATTCTGAAAGCCACGATCGCCATGTCACCTCGTTCGATCTCGCACGCGCGCATCAAGGCGCAGGCAGAATTCGCCTGAGATGCGCGTGATGCAATGTTGGCCGATACCCGCCGGCCGGAGTTCCCGGCCGTCTCAGCGAGGCGATAACCGCGGGGTCCGGGGTTTGATCCTATTTTCCAACCGGAGGGCAGAGAAGACGGGGGCGGAGCAGCCGCTATCCCCCGGCAGCCCGCCGCGGCCTGACCGGTTTGCCGGAGGTCGGGGGGCGCGATCCCGTCACGTAGTCGGGAAGCTGAAACTTGCGCCGGTAATCCTTGGGTGACACGCCGGCCTGCTTTCGAAACAAACGACGAAAGGACGCCACGTCCTCGTAGCCGACCTCGCGGCAGATGTCCTCGATGCCCGTTTCCGTCGTCTCGAGCAGTTGCTTGGCTTCCTCGATGCGCAGCGTCTGCACATAGGCGAGCGGCGAATAGCCGGTCGCTGCGCGAAAGCGGCGATCGAATGAGCGTTTCGGCAATCCGGAGTGATGCACCAGCGCCGCAATGAGGTCCTGCCGCTGATAGTTCTGTGCGATGTAGTCCTGGCATCGCGTGATCACGCCGTCGCCGTGATCCACGTTCTGCACCATCGAGGCGAACGGTAATTGTCCTTCGCGATGCCATTGGTAGAGAAACAGCTTCGAGATACGGATCGCCTCTTCCGTGCCGCCGTATTTCGCGACGATCAGCAGCGCGAGATCCTGCCAGGACGATGCGCCGCCTCCGCAGACGAGATTGTGTCCGGGGCCGTTCTGCACCAGGACGCGGTCCATGCGGAGCTTGACCTCCGGGAAATGCTTTCGAAACACCGGCTCGTAGACCCAGTGTGTGGTCGCCTCGTACCCGTCGAGCAAACCGGCTTCGGCGAGCACGAGCGACCCGCCGCAGGATCCGTACATCTGCGCGCCTGCCTCGTGCATCTGCCTGATCCATGCGATGAGCCGGCGATCGAGCACGGCGGTGCCCGTCTCTGTGGTGACGATCACATTCGGCACGAACACGATGTCGGTCGCTACGACGTGATCGGCGATGTCCTGCGGCATGATGCTGACGCCGGTGACCAACGTGATCGGGCCGGGCTCGGCGCCGATCAGCCGCGGCTCGAACAAGCCGTCCGGCGTGCCGCCTTTGACGCCGTCCCATATGCGCCCTGCGCCCCACAATGTGTCGAATACGCCGTAAATGATCGACGGATCGCATTCGGCAAACACCGGAATACTCACGCGTACACGTCCACGTGACATTCTGCAGCCTCTGGCTCGATTGGCTCGAAACTGACTATTCTGCCTCTGCATCCGCAAGTCCAGACCCCGTATGTCGCACCTCAACGGCGCATTGTCCGTGCCTTCGAAGGAGCAGGTCATGAACTTGGATGAGAGAAAGCTCGAGCAGTTGCTCGGACTCGTGGTCAACGAACTCGGCGCGGCCTCCAATGCGGCGCTCGTCGTGCTCGGCGACCGGCTGGGTCTATTCCGCGCGCTGGCGGAAAGCCCGATGACGTCAGCCCAACTGGCCGACCGAACCGGGACTCACGAGCGCTACGTTCGTGAATGGCTGTCGGCACAGGCGGCCTCGAGCTTCGTGAGCTACGATGCGACGAGCGATGCGTTCAGCATGACGCCGGAGCAGAGGGCGGTCTTCGCGGATGAAAACAGTCCGGTCGCGATGGTTGGCGGCTTCAGCCTGTTGCCGGCGGTCTATCACGACGAGCCGCGATTGGCCGAAGCGTTCAAAACCGGCAAGGGCCTGCGCTGGAGCGATCACTGCAATTGCATGTCCTGCGGCGTCGACCGCTTCTTCCGGCCCGGCTATCGCGCGCATCTGATCGCCGAATGGCTGCCTGCGCTGGGTGGCGTCGTCGAGAAGCTGGAGCGGGGTGCCAAGGTCGCGGACGTCGGCTGTGGCCACGGCTATTCGACAAGGCTCATGGCCGAAGCATTCCCGAACTCGGATTTCACCGGCATCGACTACGACGAGGCCTCGATCGACTGCGCACGCGCCGAAATCGCCGGCGTGCGCAATTTGCGATTCGAGGTCGCCAAGGCGCAGGATTTCGCCGGATCTGGCTTCGATCTCGTGACGATGTTCGATGCGCTGCACGACATGGGCGACCCCGTCGGCGCTGCCCGTCACATTCGTTCAGCGATGAAGGACGACGGCACGTTGATGCTGGTCGAACCGGCGGCGGGGGACAGCCTGGCTGACAATCTCAATTCGGTCGGGCGGGTCTATTACGCCGGCTCCACCCACATCTGCCTTCCGACGTCGCTGAGCCAGGACGTCGGTCTGGGACTAGGAGCGCAGGCCGGCGAAAAGCGTATCGCGCAGGTGTTGCGGCAGGGCGGCTTCTCGCAGATCGGCAAGGCGGCCGCGTCGCCCTTCAACATGATCCTGGAGGCGCGGCCATGAGGGCCGCGCACATCCTCGCGCGAGGCGCATCAGCGCGATGGCAGTCCAGCCGCACGCTGCGGATGCGAGGCGAGAACGGCCGTGATTGACATCGTCTCCCACCTCCTTCTCGCTCGTGCCTCGCTGGTGGCCGGCCTCTCCCGTCTGTCCTGGAGGCGGTTGGCTGCGCTCGGCCGCCGCAGGTGGCGCGCGTTCTGGACGGTCACGGCGGGGGCGTGAATGATGCCGGCGTGCGAGAGCGTTTTCGAGCGAAGTGGACGCCGGTTCGCGCCAAGAAAACGCGTCAAGACAGGAATCCAGAGCCCCGTTCCGATTCCGTCGGAACGGAAAAGGCTCTAGGCCGCCACCGCCTGCGCCGCCAGCAGCTGCTTCAGCTTCGCCGCGGGCACCGCAGGGCTGAACAGCCAGCCCTGCATCTGGCTGCATCCGAGCTGACGCAGCACCTCGCGCTGAGCCTCGGTCTCGACGCCTTCCGCCGTCGTCGCCATGCGGCGGGCGGCGGCCATGTGCACCACGGCCTGCACGATCGGCGATGAGTCCTCGGGCTCGCCGATGTCGCTGATGAAGCTGCGGTCGATCTTGATCTTGTCGAACGGGAAGCGGTGCAGATAGCTCAGCGAGGAATAGCCGGTGCCGAAATCGTCGAGCGCGATGCGCACGCCGAGCTCGCGCAGCTGCTGCAGGATCGTCAGCGCTTCCTCGTCGTCGCGGATCAGCACGGTTTCGGTGATCTCGAGCTCGAGCCGCCCCGGTGCGAGCCCCGACTCCGCGAGCGCGGCCGCAACCTTGAGCGCCAGTGTCCGCGAGCGGAACTGGACCGGGGAGACATTGACCGCGACGTGGATCTGGCCGGGCCATGAGGCGGCCTCGAGGCAGGCCTGCTTCAGCACCCATTCGCCGATCTCGCCGATCAGGCCGGTGTCTTCCGCAACGGGAATGAAGTCGGCGGGCGAGACCATGCCGCGCTCGGGGTGACGCCAGCGCAGCAGCGCCTCGCAGCCGGTGACCACATTGGCCGCGAGGTCGACCAGCGGTTGATAATGCACCTCGAACTCGCCGCGCCCGAGTGCCTGACGCAGATCGAGCTCGAGCTGCCGGCGCTGCCGTGCCTTGGCGTCGTATTCGGGTGCGAAGAGGCGAAAGGTGCGGCGCCCTTCCGACTTCGCCGCATACATCGCAAGATCGGCGCGCTTGAGCAGATCGTCGAGATTGTCGCCGTGATCGGGCGCGATGGCGATGCCGATGCTGACATCGGTCGGGATGTCCTGGCCCTTGCAGTTCACCGGCGCGCGCAACGCCCCGAGGATCGTTTCCGCCAGCGCCGTCAGTTCGCCGGCGTCGTTCGTTCCGGCCTTGACGATGGCGAACTCGTCGCCGCCGAGCCGCGCGACCATGTCGTTGCCGCTCACGCAGGCGCGCAGGCGGTTCGCCACCTGGCGCAGCAATTCGTCACCGACCTCGTGACCCAGCGAATCGTTGATGCCCTTGAACTCGTCGACGTCGATGTAGAGGATCGCGAACGGCTTGCCCTGGCCGAGCTCGGTGATGCGACGCTCCAGATGCCCGCGCAGCAGCACGCGGTTGGGAAGGTCGGTCAGCGCGTCGTAATGCGCCATATGGGCGATGCGCTCGTCGGCGCGGATGCGCTCGGTGACGTCGTCATGGGTGGCGAGCCAGCCGCCGGCGGCGGCGGGCTGGCTCTTGATCTCGATCAGGCGGCCCTCGGCGGTCTGGACGATGGTGCTCTGGGTCCGGCCTATATTGTTCAGGATGCCGTCGCAATAAGCCTCGACGTCGCCCTCGAACGAGCCGGTGTCCCGGCGATGCCGGATCACGTCGCGGAAATGAACGCCGGGCTTCACCACCTCGGCCGACAGCCCGTACATCTCGACGTAGCGCCGGTTGCAGACGATCAGGCGCTCGTCCTGATCGAACATCAGGAGCCCCTGCGTCATCGTGTTCATCGCGGTGTCAAGCCGCTGCTTCTCGAGCGAGAGCCGGTTCGTCATCTGGCGGAAGATCAGATAGAGCGTGAGCACCAGCAGGCCCATCGACAGCACGGCAATGGTGACGAAGAATTTCGTCTGCGTGCGCCAGGTCGCCAGCGTCGCATCCAGCGACCTGGTCGCCAGCACGACCAGCGGCTCGCCCGCGAGCAGGCGCGAGGCGACGATGCGGTCCTTGCCGTCGATCGGGCTTGCGAGCTGGGTTGTGACGAAGGTGCGCTCGAACACCGCCATCTGCTCCGGCGTGCCCTTGCGGAAATTCTGCCCGATCATCGCATCCACATGCGGAATGCGCGCGAGCAGCTGGCCGTTCTGGTGGTGCATCGCGATCGAGGATTCCTCGCCGAGCCCGGTCGAGGCGAAGAAGGATTCGAGCTGCTCCGGCGCGATCGCGCGCGAGACCAGTCCGAGGAATTCGCCATGCGGGCCGGAGACACGCCGCGCGAACACGATCGCCGGTCCGCTGCCGAGCCGTCCGGGCACGACATCCACCTCTTCCTGCGAGGCGGGATCGTTCTTGAGCCGGTCGAAATAGCCGCGGTCGGCGACCGAGATATCGGCGACCGGCCATTGCCGCGACGAGTTGATCAGCACGCCCCGGGAATCGAACAGATTGGCGCCGGCGACGTCGGACCAGCCGCTGGCCTTGGCACGCAGCACCTCGTGCACGGCGAGCGTGCCCATCTCGCTGCGGAAGATGTCAGCGGATTCGATGCCGTGGCTCTCGAGTTCGGCGATGATGCTCTTCTGGAGCACCGCAAAGTCCTCGAACTCGCGGTCGAAATGCCGGGCCAGCATGCGGACGGCATTTTCCAGGCTGTCGCGGCCGCTCTCGATCGCGTTCTGCCGGAAGCGGTCGACGGTGAGCGCGGTGCCGATGGCGGTCGCAAGCATCAGCACGAAGCCGCCGATGATCAGCCACGTCAGCGGCGCCCCGTGCCAACGGCGGAGCAACGCGCGCATCCGCGCGGTCCATCGGATCGATGCGCCCATCCAGCCCTCCCGTGGGATGCAAGATGCAGCAAAACCGACAAGACCCCGTTACCATTGAGGGTTAGGAAAATATGAATCGGAGCGGATTCAGCGGATGGTTTGGAAATTTTCGTTGGAGACGCCGCGCTTCCGCATTCGCCTTGGCGACCATCGCCGGCACGTCGAAGTTGCCGGTCTCGCGATCGTAGCGGTAGCGCCAGTCGGCCCGTCCCTTCGCGAATGAGGGGCGGCGGCGGGTAGCGCCGGTTCATCCCGGGCGCTGGGACGAAGGCTTGTCATCCCATCGACCGTCTTGCTGCCGCAGCCAAATCGGCGCACTTTGCCGCCTTCGGCTGATTTGCCACTCAAGGTCCTTTTCCGATGATGACCGCATCCAAGGCCTTTATTGCCCTCTGTCTGCTCGCACTGGTCGGCACCGCATTGGTGGTCGGCCCGACCGAGCTGCGCCGCCTGCTGCCGGACGGGACCAAGACCGCCGTTGCCGCCAGGCCGGAGGCCAAAGTCGAGCCCAAGGCGGAACAGCCCAAATCGGCGCTCAGGCCGGAACAGCCAAAGCTCGCCGCCGGCGCGCCGTCTGCGGCGCCGCCCGCCGAGCCGAAGGCGGGCGCGCTGGCCGAGACCCAGAGCCAGGTCACGGCCGCGCTCGCCGATCTCGCGCCGGTCAAGCCGCTGCCGCCGGTTGCGGATAGCGGTCCTCGTTTCGACGTCGCCCGCGTCGACGATCACGGCGAGGCGGCGGTGATTGCGGGCCGCGCCGCGCCGGGCGCAAGGGTCGAGCTGCTGCGCGACGGCAAGCCGCTCGATAGCGTGGTCGCGGACGCCTCAGGCCAGTTCGTGATGACTCCGCCGCAGCTTCCGCCCGGTTCTTATGAACTGACGCTCCGGGCCAAGGCACCGGACGGCACCGTGACCGAGTCCGGCCGGACTATGCCGGTGACCATCGCCGAGGCGGCGCCGCCGCCCGCGCGGCCCGCACCGGCAGCGAAGCAAGACGCGGGACAGGAGCCGAAGCAGGCCGAGAAGCCCGACGACAAGCCGGATGTCGTGGCCGCCCTGCCATCGGCCTCGCCGCGTCTGGCTTCAGCGCCTGACAGGCAGGCGGGCCGGCCGCGATTGACCGGCGCGCCGAAACCCAAGGTCCTCGCGCGTGCGCCGGCGGACACCGCGGTCGCATCGGCCTCGCCGGCAGACGTGCTCACCGCCGCACCGGCGCAGCCCGGCGGCAGCCGGGTCATCGCCCGTGGCGACAGTCTGTGGGCTCTGAGCCGGCTCGCCTACGGTGACGGCGCCCGTTACGCGGTGATCTTCAAGGCCAACCGCGACAAGATCAACAACCCTAACCTGATCTATCCCGGCCAGACTTTCGTGATGCCGCAAAAGGCGGAGTGAGGGCGCGGTCCGTCCTCTCCCCACCCAGGCGGGCGACTTGAAAGTCGCTGTCCGCGAGCAGAGCGCGCGGTCGCCCGCGACGCTTTGCCCTGTGTCTCTCCGGAACAATCGGTTCCCTCGCGCGTCATTGTGATGCGGCGCATTGCGCTTGGCGCTGGGAGGAGGGGCCGAGGTGCTCAGGTCCGCGATCATGGCGAGACGCATGAAGCTGGCGCTGGCTGGCGCCGCTCTCGCGATTGCGGCAATGCTGCTGCCTGACAGAGCCGAGGCGCAGTTCGGATTGCGCGGCGGTCCGCTTGGGGTCGCACGTTTCGCCTTCGGCCATATGCTCGGCCTGTCGCGCCTGCGCCACTCCCGCATGGCCGTGCGCGGCAGCCGATACCGCTCCGCCGCGCTGAGGGCGCAGGATCCGCGCGGGGCCGAGCGCGGCCGGCTGACCAACCCATACGTCCTGCGTGCGGCCCTCACGGCGCAGGCCGCGCTGTCGGGCTGGCATGGCGGGCGCCGCCCGCAGGGCTGGTGGCGTCATCCCGACGGCAGCTACGGATGGACCGGCCCGGTGTTCTGGCCGTTCGCGCATGACGATCTCACCACAGCGATCATGTTCGGCGACACCACCAGCCTGTCATTGTACGGCTATGGCGACATCTATGCCGCGATCTTCTCGCCCTATGCGGTGTCCGAGCTCGCCGCCTACACCGCGCCGCAAAGCCGGCGCGGACGAAGGGTCCCGACGGCTGAGACGCTCTGCGAGGCCAGCGACACCGGCGGTCTGCCGGTCGACCGCATCGCCGCGGCCGTAACACCGAACGAGTTGCAGCGCACTGCGCTCGACGAGCTCGCATCCGCCTGGAATGCGGCGCGCGACACCATCGGCACCGCCTGCCCGGCGCAGGCGCCCGCCAATGCGTCGGAGCGCCTCG
This sequence comes from Bradyrhizobium sp. RP6, assembly GCF_003837805.1. Classification (GTDB taxonomy): domain Bacteria; phylum Pseudomonadota; class Alphaproteobacteria; order Rhizobiales; family Xanthobacteraceae; genus Bradyrhizobium. Next base: position 28,313 of record NZ_RQIT01000016.1, read on the forward strand.
GCCTGATGCGCGGGCGCATCGAGGCCATGATCAGGGCAATTGACGCAATCGAAGCGCCGCTTTCGAAGTTCGTCGATCTCCTCAATGACGACCAGAAAGCCAGGCTCAATGCCCTCGCCAACGAGCGTCGCGCCGCGCTTGCCGCGGTTCAGGGCAAGGACACGCAGGCCGCCGCCGCCTGCCAGCCCGACTACGATCCCCGCTATGACGAAAAGGCGCAGCGCCAATATGAGCAGCTCGTGCAACAGCAATGGCCCGCCGCCGAGATCGCCTCGACGCTCCGCCTCGACGAGGTCGGCCGCGCCCGCCTCGAGGTGCTCCAGGACACCACCCTGCGCACCATGCAGACGCTCAGCGCCTGCCCGGCCGAGCCCGCCGCGACACCGCAGGCCCGCCTCGCGGCCGTGAAGGCGCGGCTGCAGACGATGCTGCAGGAAGTCGGCGGCGTGACTGATGCACTCGACGACTTCCAGGCAGATCTGAGCGACGAGCAGAAGGCCGGGTTCGAGGCGATCGGGCCGAAGCGGGGGGCGTGAGACCGAAGCCGCAATGCCCCTCGTGAAGGTCGCTAAAGCATGATCCGGAAAAATGCGCAGCCGTTCTCCGAACGATCATGCCGAAACAACAACCTCAAGCGCGATGACGATTCATTCTAATCGCATCGCGCTTTAGCCGATTTCCCGCCGGACCTTCGCCGCTGCGTCGCACATGGCCTTCAGCTTCCCGAACGCTGTTGCGCGCGGCATGTATTTCATGCCGCAATCCGGCGCCGGGACGAGACGATCCGGCGAGACATATTTCAGGCCGTTGCGGATGCGGTCGGCGACGGTATCGACGCTCTCGATGGCGGGATCCGCGAGGTCAAGCACGCCGAGCATGATCTTCTTCGACGAGAGGTCCTTGAGCACGCCGAGGTCGAGCTTCGGCTGGGCCGCCTCGATCGAGATCTGGTCGGCAATGGTGTCGTCCAGCTCGGCAAGGAAGGAATAGCCGGCGGGCTTGTTCGAGCCGGGCACGACGGCGGCATAGCCAAAGCAGAGATGCACCACGGTCGGCACCGTGATGCCCTGCAGCGCGCGATTGATCGCCTTGACGGCATAGCGCTTGGCGAGCTCCGGATTGTTGCGCACCCAGGGCTCGTCGAGCTGGATCACGTCGGCGCCGGCTTTCTGCAGGTCGAGCGCCTCGGCATTGACGGCCTCGGCGAGCGCCATCGCGAGCTCTTCCTCGTCCTTGTAGAACTCGTTCTTGGCCTGCTGGCTCATCGTGAATGGGCCAGGAAGGGTGATCTTCGCCGCGCGCTCGGTGTTCTCTCGCAGGAACCGCATGTCATGCAGCTCGACCGGGCCTTTGCGCCTCACAGGGCCGACGACGCGCGGCACCGGCGTCTGGGTGTTGCCGGTGCGCGCCACGATCATCGCCGGATTGTCTCCGTCGATGCCGTCGAGCGCGGTGGCGAAGCGATTGGAGTAACTCTCGCGGCGGATTTCGCCGTCGGTCACGATATCGATGCCGGCGCGCTCCATGTCGCGGATCGCGACGATGGTGGCGTCGTCCTGGGCTTCTTCCAGGTGTTCCGGCGGCAACCGCCACATGTCGTGCAGGCGGGTGCGCGGCACCACCTTCGACAGCATCGCGCGATTCACCAGCCATTCCGGCTGCGGATAGCTGCCGACCACCGTGGTCGGCAGGATGTGCGCTGGCATGGGCATGGGGTTCTCCTTCTTCTTGTTGTTGTGGCTTGTCGTTGATGAGCGCGGCTGTCAGGCCGCGCGCGCTGCCGCGGCCGATTTCTCGTCCTTGACGGGATTGCGCAGGATGCCGATGCCGGAGATCTCGATCTCGACGACGTCGCCGCCCTTCATCCACAGCGGCGGCGTGCGATAGGCGCCGACGCCGCCGGTCGTGCCTGTCACGATCACGTCGCCGGGCACCAGCTCCGTGAAGGTCGAGCAATAGGCGATCAGGGCCGGCACGTCGAAGACGAGATCGGAGATCGGAGCCTTTTGCACCTCGACGCCGTTGAGCCGGGTGATCAGCGTCTGCCTGGTGACATCGGTCAATTCGTCGGTCGTGACCATCCACGGCCCGAAGCCGCCGGTGCCGACGAAATTCTTGCCCGGCGCGAATTGCGAGGTGTGGCGCTGCCAATCGCGGATGCTGCCGTCATTGTAGCAGGCATAGCCGGCGACATGGCTGAGCGCAGCCTCGCGCGAGATGCGGCGGCCGGCCTTGCCGATGATGACGGCCATTTCGCCTTCATAGTCGAAACGCTCGGACTCCAGCGGCCGGATCATCGGCTGGCCATGGCCGACCTGGCTGTTGGCGAAGCGGGTGAAGATCATCGGATGCGCCGGCGTCGGGTGGCCGCTCTCCGCCAGATGGGTGGCATAGTTGACGCCGATGCAGAAGATCTTGTCTGGATCGGGAATGGTCGGCAGCAGCGCGACGTCCTCGAGCGCGTAATCGGGCTTCTCGCCGGCGAGCTTCTTCAACTCGTCCAGCGAGCCCTTCGCGAGCAGCGCCTTCAGCGTCGGATAGGCCTTCACGCGCTTGCCGGCGTCGATGACACCCTTGTCGGTGACGATGCCATAGCTCGCCGCGCCTGATATCGTGAAGCTTGCAACTTTCATCGGTCAAACACTCTCTTCGATGGAGGAAACATAATCGTCGATGGGAAGCGCGATCTCCCCGTCGCGGATGGGAACGCAAGGCGGCGGAAAGTCTTGGCGGAAGCGGGCGCCGGCCGCAGTGGCGCGATCGAAAAAGCGTTCCAGATGATCCATCGCGCCGGTCGGCAGATCGTGCAGCACCATCAGCGTCCAGGGCTGCCGGCTGCACTGGTCGAGTGCGCGCTCGGTCCAGCCGTCGGGGTCGTCCCAGTCGCGCGGAATGGAATTCCAGAGCACGCAGCTGTGCTTCTTGCGCGCGAGATAGTCGACAACGGATGGCTTGAGCAGCCGCTTGTCCAGATTGCCGCCGCCACCGAACGGCCGGAACCAGCGCTGCGGATGCGCGAGATCGCCAATGGCGTCCTGCGTACGGCCGATCTCGCTCTCCGCGGTATCGCGTCCGGATTGCTCGCCAAGCGGAATGCTGTGCGTAAAGGTGTGATTGCCGATCCAGTGTCCCTCGCGGTGCGCGCGCTCCGCAAGGCCGCGCCGCTCGGGATCGACAAGCTTCTCGCCGATGACGAAGAAGGTAGTCTTGATGCCGCGCTGGCCGAGAATGTCGAGCACGCGCGGCGTCACGTCGGGATCGGGGCCGTTGTCGAATGTCAGGGTCAGGTCGTACACGCGCGTACCTCAGGTCGCCGGCTGCATCGCGCCCGAGGCGATGTCGTCGTTGGCCTGACCGGCGCGGGTGCCGGTCTGCCAGATCGCGGCCTTGCGCTCGATCCAGCGGATGGCGGCGTTGAAGGCGATGGCGAGGAACAGCACGAGCAGCACGCCTGCGAACACGTGCGGGCTGTCGAGGATCGTCCGGTAGCGCGAGATCAGGTAGCCGATTCCGGCGGAGGAGATCAGCATCTCCGAGACGACGACGCCGACGATGACCAGCGCACCGCCGACGCGCAGACCCGACAGCACTGTCGGGATTGCCGCCGGGATAATGACACGGACCAGCCGCTGGCTCAGCGTCGCGCCCATGCTCCGCGCGGCGAGCAGAAGTTGCGGATCGATGGTCTGGATGCCGGCCGCAGTGGCGAGCATCGTCGGCAGGAACCCGTAAATCGAGGCGAACGCGATCTTGGATTCGGAGCCGATGCCGAGCCACACCGTGAAAACGGGATAGAGGATCACAAGCGGCACCGCATAGAGGCTCGACACCATCGGCATGATCAGCACGCGCGGACGCGGCAAGCTGCCGACGATGGCGCCGAGCAGGATGCCGCCGCCGCAGGCAAACGCCATGGAGACCACGACCTCGTAAAGTGTCACCCCGAGCGCATGACCGTATTCACCGGCGTCGGTCCACCCCGCCATCAGCGTCGACGACAGCGACGGCAGGAATAGCTCGGGAATGAGGCCGGTGCGCGGCAGCAGCTCCCACAGCGCAATCAGGCCGATCACGATCAGATGTCGCAGCGTCTTCGCACTGATCCTGGCACTCATCTCCGCCTCACGCCGATTTGCGGATGTGCCGCCAGATGCGATCGCGCAGGCTGCCGAAGGTATCGCCGCTCAGCATCTCGTAGGTGCGCGGCCGCGGCAACTGGACCTGGAGATGGTCCACGATCCGGCCGGGCCGCGCCGACATCACGATCACCTCGTCGGCGAGATAGACGGCTTCGGTCAGGCTGTGCGTGACGAACACGACCGTCTTGCCGGTGGCGGCCCAGATGCGCAGCAGCTCGTCGCCCATGGTCATGCGCGTCTGCTCGTCGAGCGCCGCGAACGGCTCATCCATCAGCAGCACCGGTGGGTCCTGCACCAGCCCGCGCGCGATCGAGACGCGCTGCTTCATTCCGCCCGAGAGTTCATGCGGATGACGTCTGCCGAAGCCTTCGAGCCCGACCAGCTTCAATGCATCCTGCGCCTTGGCTCGCCGCTCGGCCTTGGGAACGCCGCGAAGCGCCAGCGGAAATTCGACATTGTCCTCCGCCGTCAGCCAGGGGAACAGGCTCGGCTCCTGGAACACCACGCCGACCCTGTCGGGGTCGGGCTGCAGGATCGGCGCGCCGCTGATCGTGACGGTGCCCGCGGTCTGCTGACGCAGCCCCGCCATCATCATCAAGAGAGTCGACTTGCCGCAGCCGCTCGGGCCGACCAGCACGACGAAGCGGCCGGGCTTGACCTCGAGCGAGACGTCCTCCAGCGCGACGACGTCTTGCGACCGGGTCTTGAACACCTGGCCGACATTCTTCACCTCGATCGCGCCGGCGCGCGCGGCGGGCTTGAGCGGCGTCACGTTCGCCAATGGCTGCATCGCGTTTCCACCCATCTGACAAGTTCGTTGAAGGTCATGGCGATCGCGGCCACCATCACGACGCCGGCGAGAAGCTGCTTCATCTGGAAATTCTCGCCCCAGATTGCGATCTGATGGCCGATCCCGTCGCGTGAGGCGTACATCTCGGCGAGGATCACGCCGGTGAGGTTGAAGATCATGGAGATCCGCAGCGCCTCCAGCAGAACCGGCAGCATGCTCGGCAAATAGACCCGGAATGCCGTCTGCCATGGCGTGGCGCCATAGGAGCGCGCCACCGTCAGATGCTCGACCTTGACGGACTCGACCGCCGTCGTGGTCGACATGATCACGATGAAGATCGTGGAGAAGAAGCCGAAGCCGACCTTCTGGGCAAAGCCGACCCCGAACACCAGGATGAACATCGGCAGGAAGATCGATTTCGGGATGCTGAAGGCGAAGAACAGCAGCGGCTTGGCGACATCGGCGAAGTAGCAGTTCTCCGCGATCAGGAAGCCGATCACCGCGCCGAACGGCACGGCGAGCGCGAATGCCGTCAGCACCTCGGTCGCGGTGACCATCAGGTCCTTCTGCACGGCCGCGCGCTGCAGGAGATCGCCGAGCGTCACGAATGTGTCGGACGCCGAGGGCAGCAGGCGCGGATTGACGATGCCGGTGCGCGACAGCACCTCCCACAGCGCCAGGATGGCGACGATGATCGCGATCCGCGCAAGGTTGATGGCGAGCGTGCTCTGCATCGCCAACTACTTGGTCGGGACGGGTTTGAACTTGGTCGAGATCACGTCCTCGACCGGCACGATGTCCTTGAGCCCGCCGAGCTTGGCGAGGTCGAGCGAAAGCTGCACCGCCGCGCTCACGTTGGCTGCGCCCATGTCGCCGCTGGTCTCGAGCTTCATGATCGTGTTGTCGTATTCGAGACCGGCGATCTCCGGCGGCATCTCATAGAGCTCGGCGATCAGCTTGACGGTGACGTCGCGATTGGCGCGCATGAACGCGACCGCGCCGTAGAGAGCGTTCACGGCCTTCTGCACCAGCTGAGGCTTGGCCTCGGCGAACTTGTCGAGCACGATCCAGCCCGCGGTCAGGTTCGGCGGAACCGCGGTCGCGTAGTCGAGTATGGACTTGGCCTCGCCGGACTTCGAGATCTGGAAGCTCAGCGGCGAATAGACCACGGCGGCGTCGACATTGCCGGCCAGAAGGTTCGGCACAAGGCCGCCGCCGCCGACCGGGACGCGCGTGAAGTCGATCTTCTTGTCCTGGATGGTCCACAGCGCAAGCAGGTCCGAGCCTGAGCCGGCCGCGGTGATCGCCACCTTCTTGCCGTTGAGGTCCTTGACGTCGAGCGTCGATTTGGCCGGCACCATCAGCTGCCAGCCGAAATTGCCCATCGCGGCATTGGCAACGATGCGCGACATCACGCCCTTCTTGCGCCCGGCGGAGACCAGCGAGGGTGGGTCGAGGATGATGTCGGCGGCGCCCGCAGCCATGCCTTCGAACGTTTCCGCGCCGCTGCGATAGATGGTCAGCTCGGCCTTGATGCCTTCCTTCTCGAACAGCTTTTGCCGCACCGCCGTCTCGGCGATCGTCGTCGGCCAGTATGTTTTCGTGGGCAGGCCGACGCGAATGGTGTCGGCGGCGTTCGCAGGGCCGACGAAAATTGCGGCGGCAACGAGCGACATGAACGCGTGACGGCGATTGATCTTCATTGTTTCCTCCCGGTCTCTCTTTTTTGTTTGCCGGATTCTTCCGGATCGTCAGGTCGTGCGGCTCACCTCCGCAATGCGTGAGGCGGCGAGCTCGACGAACTCCTTGGTGGTGCCGAAATGCTTTGACAACGCGCGAACTGCCGCATCCGCGTCGCGCTTCACCACGGCGGCGACGATCGCCTCGTGTTCAGCCTCGACGTTGCGCGGCTTGACGCCGGGCTCGCGTCGGATCGAGAGACGGCGATATCTCTCGCTTTGCTCATGCAACACGTCGCGGAAGCCGAGCAGCCATGGCGAGCCGCAGGCGTTGACCAGCGCGCGGTGGAAAATGCGGTGACGGATCACCCATTCCTCGTAATGCACGGTCGGATCATCAGGGTAGTGATAGGGGACGGCCTTCAGGTCCCTCCACGTCGACTCCACCGACGCGAGCCAGGCATCGTCGCCCCGCTCGATCGAACGGCGCAGCGCGAGGCCTTCGATGTCGATCCGGGTCTGCGTGACGTCAGCGAGATCGGCGAGCGACACCGGGCTCACGCGGAAGCCGCGCTGGTCGGACGCCTGCACGAGGCCGTCGGCGACGAGACGTGACAGAGCCTCGCGAACGGCGGCAAGGCTCACCGAGAACGTCTTGGCAAGGCCGGCGATATGCAGCTTCTGACCCGGCAGAAGCCGAGCTGCCAGGATGTCTGCGCGCAACCGCTCATGCAGCGCCGACGTCAGGCTGCGCGGACCGTCGCCGGGGTTTCCGGACATATCGAACTGAAGCGGACCCATTGCGGGATGATTGCAAGGCGGTACCCGTGCGGTCAACAAAAAATCGAAAATCGATTTATTGGAATGTTGAGGGCTGAGTGAGATCTACGCCAAGCTGCTGGAGAAGCTCTCAAACCGGGGCGGCATCACCGGCGCGATCTTCCTGAAGGCGCAGAGCAAGATTCAGGACCCGCCAAACTCAAAATTCCGTCCAGCTCACGCCGTCGTCGCCGCCTACCCCGAATGCCCGCGTAAGTCATTGATCTCAAAGCCTCTGCCTACTGTGCATGGGGTTGTTTTCGCATTTTTTGTTTGCGGCTACCCCCGCATCCGCACCGCCGACGCATCCACCACGTTCTCCACCTCCTCGCGCCAGCTCAGGATCTCCATCGCCAGCACGGGGTGGTTGAAGCCCTTGAGCTGGAGATCGTCGAGGGCGCGGGCCTCCACCCAGGGCTCGACCATGCCGTAGACGCGGCGGCTGACCACGATCTGGTTCGGCTTGGCTTCGCCGCAGAGGCGGGAGGCGAGGTTGGTGACGCTGCCAATCGCGGCATATTCCAGCCGCTGCTCGAAGCCGACCTGGCCGAGCGTGGCATAGCCGAGTGCGACGCCGATGCCGAAGCCCAGGCTATGCCCGCGGTTGCGCCAGCGCTCGGTCAAGGGGCCGATGGTGTCGCGCATCTCCACCGCCATCTTCACCGCGCGCCTGGTGTGATCCTCGAACTGGATCGGCGCGTTGAACAGGATCATCACGCCGTCGCCGGCATATTTGTCCAGCGTGCCCTCATACTTGAAGATCAGCTTGCCGAGCGCTGCGTGATATTCGCGCAGCACGTTCATCGCCTCTTCCGGCTCGGTCGCTTCCGTGAACGCGGTGAAGCCGCGCAGGTCGCAGAACACGACCGTGACCTCGCGGCGCTGGCTGGTGAGCAACCCTTCCGGGCTGTCGGAGGAGGCGATCAGCTGCGCCACCTGCGGCGCCAGGAAACGCTCGAGCTTGCGGATGCGCTCGATCTCGCCGAGCTGGGTCCTGACGCGTGCCTCCAGCGACTTGTTCCAGTCCTTGAGCTGCTCGGTCTGCTGCTTGAGCTTGTCGGCCTGGGCGCGCACGGTCGTGTTCGCCGCCTCCAGCGCGTGGCTCTTGTGGTCGACCTCGGTGAACAGCCGCGCATTGCGCATCGCCAGCACGGCCTGGTTGGCGAAGGTGCGCATCAGGCCGATGACGCTGCCGGCAAACTCGCCGCCGGCGCGCCGCAGCACCACCAGCGAGCCGAGCGTGCCCTGCTGGTCGATCAGCGGCACCACCAGCACCGAGTTGAAGCCGGCCGCGAGCGCGACCTCGCGCAGCGGCTGCTCGGCGGCTAGGCCGAGCTCGGCAAGCGCGATCGGCTCGCCGCCGGCGGCGGCATCGCTCAGGATGTTCTCGCCTTGCGCGATGGTGACGTGCGCGCCGTCGGCGGATGTGTCGATGCCGCCCGCCTCGACCAGGTTGAAGCGCCGCGTCTCGGCGTCGAAGCCGTAGATCAGCACCGCGTCGGCATGGGTGATCTCGATCGCGCGGGCGGCGATCGTCGCAAGCACCGCGTTGAGATCGAGCGAGGAGGCCACCGCGCGCCCGACCTCCTCCAGCACCTTGAGCTCGTGGATCGACTGCGCGAGATCGCGGGTGCGCTCCTCGACCTTGGTCTCCAGGTTCGAATAGGTCTCCTGGATCTGGTCGGCCATGCGGTTGAACTGCCCGGCGAGGTCCTCCAGCTCGTCGGAGGTGTGCACGTCGATACGGTGGCTGAAATCGCCTTCGCCGAGCCTGTAGGCGCCGTCGCGCAGCGCCGTGATCGGGATGATCATGCGGCGTGCCAGCAGCGTGCTGGCGAGGATCGCGACCATCAGGCCCATGCCGATCAGAAGCGCGATGCGCACCAGCTGGTCGCGGATCGGCATCAGGGCCTGCGTCGTGGGCTGCTCGAACAGCACGCTCCAGCCGAGCTTCGGCACGAGGCTCGCGGCGCTCATCACCGCATGGCCGTTGAAGTCGGTGCCCGACGTGTCCGGCTCGTGGCCGGGTGCGATCGCGGCGGCGACCTGCGGCAGCCTGGAGAGGTCCTTGCCGATTTCGGGCCCTTTCGAAGACGTCGCCAGCACCCGGCCGCGCGGATCGACCACATACGCAAAGGCCGCCTTGCCGACCTGCGCGTCCGACAGGAAGTCGGAGAGGAAGCTGAGATCGATCTCGGCCACGGTGACGCCGGCGTTGAAGCCGGAATGCGCCACCGAGATCGACATCATCGGGGTACGGTCGGCGAACCAAGCCGGTGCATAGCTGACGCCGCGGGCGACGGCGTCGGTGAAGCGCATGTCGCGGGAGAGGTCGGCGTTGCCGCCGGTCGTGGTCGACTGCCTGGAGACACGCAACACCTCGCGGCCGTCGCCGTTGAGTTGGAACAGCTGGTTGACGTCGGAGACCTGGTGCAGCAGCGACGCATAGTCGGCACGGCGCTTCTCCAGCGTGTCCTGGCTCGCCCGCGTCACCCAGCTGATCTGGCGATCGAGCTCGGAGATCGACTGCTCGATCCGCCGGGCGGCTGCCTGCGCCTTGTCCTCCAGCCCGTCGGTCAGCTGTGTTCTGGTTGCGCGATAGGAGATCCAGGTCTCCATCGCGCCGTTGACGGCGAGGACGAACACGACGAGGCCGACGAGGGAGACGACGTATTTGGCGAACAGGCCCTCGCGCAGAAACCGTGTCTTGTCGCTCGCTCCTGCCATCCCGATCCTCTCGCGCCGCCATCGACGCCGGCGCTACGGGCCGTGCAGGCCCCTCCGGCCGTTCTACCACAATTTGGGCCGAAGGGCCGTCGCGCGGCCGGGGACCGGCCGGTGTGGTTACCCCTTGCGGACTTCCGGTCAGGTGGAAGGGCGGTGAATTGTCGCAGCCTCATGCGTTCGGAGGAAGCCGCAGGCGTGCAAGCGGATGCAAGGATTTGCCAGTGAAGCCCAGCCCGTCAGTCCGCCGATCACCGGTTGAAGAGCTGCCGCAGCACGTCGTTCATTGGCTGACTGTCCTGCTGCGCGACCGGCGGGTCCTCCACAGCGGGGGCCTCAGGCGAGGCCTGCGGCGCCGGGGTGGAGGGTGTTGCCGGCACGCTGCGGCTGCGGCCGGAGCCGCTGCCCGTTGCGGCGCCATTTGAAAGCCCCTGCTGAATCAGATTGCCGATCGCCTCCCCAAGCGGGCCGCCGAGCAGATTGTTCGGCCCCGGCTGCTGGGCTTGCGGATTGGCGTTGCCAGGAGAATTGCCGCCTGGCGCGGTGGTGCCACCCAGGCCCAGGTTGCTGCCGAAGCTGCCCAGAATGTTGCCGAGCCCGGCGCCGTCGGGGCCGAACAGGCCCTTGCCCATTTCGCGCAGCTTGGCATAGGCGGCATCCGGATTGTCCAGCATGCCGGCCATGTCAGGATAGATCCGCGGCTGCGACCAGCTGCCCTGGATCATCACGGGGATGCCGAAGCCGACCGGCTCCGAGGTGCGGCCCTGGCCTTCGGTCGTCATCACGAGCTTCGGCTCGACGCGAAAGCCCATCATCTTGGTGTCGAGCGCGATGGTGCCGGCGCCGGTCACGCGCACCAGCGGCCCAATCAGATTGAGATCGGTCGTCACCGCCTGGCCCTTGTCGATGCGGAAGGAGGCCGAGAGCTGCGACAGATCCGTGCTCTGCTCCTGGGCGGGGTCCTGATTTGCCTGCCAGCCGGACAGCATGCCCGTCGTCAGCGAGCGGATCATCTGCGCGACGTTGATGCCGCGGATGGCGCCGTCCTGGAAATTGACGAAGGCCGTGCCCTGCATGTTCGCCATCAGCGCGCGCTGACTGTTGCCGGCGCTGCGCAGGGCGAGCTTGGCCTGCAGCTTGCCGTCAATGCGGTCGAATTCGGCAAGGCCCTGCAGCAGCGGCAGCGCGCGCACGCCGACGAGATCGGAATGCATGGCAAAGCTCGGCGCACCGCTGGTCGCATCCAGGATTACTTCGCCCGAGACCTGGCCGCCATAGGCGCCGAGATTGGCGGTGCCGGCCTTCAGCACGCCGCCGGCGAGCTTGGCGTCGAGCGCCAGCGGCGCGATGCGCGCATCGCCGATCAAGGCTTCGTTCGCGGAAATCCGCAACTGCGCATCGACATAGTTGAGCCCGGACAGGTTGATCGGCGCATTGCTCCAGGGCTGCCCGGCCGTGCCCTCCGGCGATTTCGCCAGCGGCATCGCGAGCCGCTGGAAGTCGAGGTCGACCTTGACCAGAGGCTTGCTCGCAATGTCGACCGAAGCCCAGCCGTTGAATGCGCCGTCGCCGAGCCTGCCGTTCAGGCCGTTGATCATCACGACATCGCCATTGAGCCGCATCTCGGCGTGACCGGTGAGCTGGGACTTCAGCACGTCAGGCATGTCGATGGCGAAATCTACCGGCACAGTTGGCCGCTCGGCCGGCGACGCCGGCGTGGCTGTCTTGATATCGAACTTGGTGGGATGATCGCCGACGCGCGCGGTGCCGGTGATATTGACCTTGCGGTCGCGATCGACGGTCGCGTCGGCGTTGATCGCGCTGATGCGGCCCTCGACACGATCGCGCAGGCGCGAGAATGCAACTTCGCCGTCAGTGACCTTGATGTGGTCGATGATGGCGCCATTGGTATCGAGCGCGAGCGGCCTCGACGGGGCGCCGGCACTCGGCAGGCGCTCACGCAGCAGCGGCTGGTAGAGCACGGGATGGGTGACGACGAGCTCGCCGATCTCAGGGCGGCCGGACCATATGCTTGCGAGCGACACGTCGGCCTGCACGCTGTCGACCGTCAGGCGCTTGATGCCGCTGCGGTCCTTGGGGTCGGCAAGCGTGAGGTCGTTCAGGGTGACGTTCAGCGTCGGCCACAGGCTGATCTTCGTGGTGCCGTCGATCGACAGGCGATAGCCGGTCGCGCTCTCGACGCGCGAGGCGATCGTGGAGGTCAGGAAGCCCGAGGGGATTCCTACCATCAGCAGGAGTGCGATCACGATGATGACGGCGGCCAAAGCACCGCCGACGAATTTCAATGCTCTCATGTCGACTTTCCAACGACGGACGATCGGCGTCGAATCCGGCAGATGACCCGTCCTTTGCGCCTTCAGTTTATCCCCGGACGGGAAGCGGCTCCAAGCGCGTAAAAATAGACAGGGGGTGCTGCAAAGTTATGTGACTTATGACACACTTCTCCGGCGCGGTTTTACGCGATCCTGAAGTTCATGGTTCAAGCGATTGCCAGGAACAATGACCAGGACGTTCACAGGGACATTGAAATGAGCAAGCAGGCCGAATTTGCGGTCATCCTGAAGATGAACCCGATGTTCGCCGATCTCGGCGCAGACGAGCTCCAGCGGCTGTCCAATCTTTGTCACACCCAGCATTTGGGGAACGGCGAGGTGCTGTTCCAGAAGGGCGATCCCGGCGATGCGCTGTTCGGCGTGCGCCGCGGCCAGGTCCGCATCGAGACCGGCGCCTCCGACGGCAGCCGGTTGACGTTGAATTTCATGGGGCCGGGCGACCTGTTCGGCGAGGTCGCGGTGCTGGACGGCCAGAACCGCACGGCGGACGCCACCGCGGGCGAGACCAGCGAGCTGTTCGTGCTGCGGCGCGAAGATTTCCTCGGCTTCCTCGAGCGCGAGCCAAAGGTCGCGATCAAGATCATCGCGCTGCTGTGCCAGCGCATCCGCTGGCAGAGCGAGCGCATGGAGGAATCCATGCTGCAGCCGCTGCCGGTTCGACTGGCGCGGCGGCTCTGCGCGCTCGCCGCCGATTTCGGCTCCGAGGTCCACATTTCGCAGGAGCAGCTCGGCGTCTTCGTCGGTGCGGCCCGCGAGAGCGTCAATCGCCAGCTTCAGACCTGGCGCAAGGAGGCGATCCTCGATCTCCAGCGCGGCCGGATATTGCTGCGGAACATGACCAAGCTGACGGCGATCGCGCGGAACGAGTAGGGGAAGCGGTTGCTCGCGGCGTCCGATCTTCTGGCTCGCCGCGCACTCATCATCGCACCCAAAAGGCCGACGTCGTCAGTTTGGGCGACGCGATCTTACTCCGCCGCGGGGTGCACGAAGTTCTTCGGTACGCGGGGCGCCTCCGCTGGTGCCGCTCCGTGATGATCGTCCGTCTCGGCGTCCTCGCTGTGCACGATCAGCCGCTTGCCGAAGCGCCAGATCAGGGCGCCGAAATCATCCATCACCATGAACATCGCGGGCACGAACACCAGCGACAGGATGGTCGAGAAGATCAGGCCACCGATCACCGCGAGCGCCATCGGCGAGCGGAATTCGCCGCCGGCGCCGACCGCGAGCGCGCTCGGCATCATGCCGGCGGCCATCGCGATCGTGGTCATCACGATCGGCCGGGCGCGCTTCATGCCGGCGTCGATCATGGCTTCCTCGCGCGGCTTGCCGGCTCGAATGGCTTCGATCGCGAATTCCACCAGCATGATCGCGTTCTTGGTGACGATACCCATCAGCATCAGGATGCCGATCCACACCGGCGTGGTGAGCTGCTTGCCGGTGACGAGCAGTGCGGCAATGGCGCCGCCGATCGAGAGCGGCAGCGAGAACAGGATGGTGATCGGCTGCAGGAAGGTGCCGAACAGCAGCACCAGCACGGCGTAGACCATCATCAGGCCCGCCGTGATCGCGGTGGCGAAGCCGTCGGATAGTTCGTTCAGGCTTTCGGCATCGCCGGACGGTGAGACCTTCACGCCTTTCGGCAGGGTCTTCATGACGGGCAGGTCGTAGATCTTCTTGGTGGCATCGCCGAGCGCGGCGGAGCCGACGAGGTCGGCCGCGACGGTTGCCTGCCGCTCACGGTCGTAGCGGTTGATGCTGGTCGGACCCTGGTCGAGCTTGACGTCGGCGATAACCGAGAGCGGCACGCCGCCCTTCTCGCCGCGCTCGCCGAGCGGCACGCGGAGCTGCTCGAGCGTCTTCAGATTGCCGCGCGCGGCATCTTCGAGCTGTACCCGGATCGGGACCAGGCGATCGCCGACGTCGAATTTGGCCAGGGCAGGGCCGACGTCGCCGATGGTGGCCACACGGATGGTCTGCGACAGGCTTTCGGTGGACACGCCGAGCCGTGCGGCGAGATCGGCGCGCGGTTCGATACGCAGCTCGGGACGCTCCAGCGAGGTCTCCGAGATCACATTGGAGATGGTGGGAATGCGCTTCATCTGCGTCGCAAGCTCGCTCGCGACGTTGTTGACGATGTTGGGATCGACACCGGTCACCACCAGCGAGATCGCGCGCAGGCCGTTCTCGTCCAGGAACCAGAAGCGGATATCGGGAACGTTCTCCAGCTCCTGGCTGATCGAGAATTCAAGCTCGCGCTGGGTGATGTCGCGGCTGTTCTTGGGCGTGTAATTGATGATCAGGGCGGCGCGCCGGACTTCCTGGGTCCCCGGCGGGACGCGCCCGCCGTCGACGAAGATGCTCTTGACCTCGGGCCGCTTGCGTAGGCGCGCGACGATGTCCTCGGTGACCTTTTCGGTGTAGGCGAGCTGGGTGCCCGGCGGCAGCTCGAGGGCAAGCAGCGAGCGGGCGCTGTCCTGCGCCGGCAGGAAACCCTGCGGCAGCAGCGTGATGCTCCAGATCGAGGCGGCGAAGACGCCGAGGCCGATCAGCACCGTGATGAAATAGTGTCTCACCGACCAGGCCACGATTCGATGATAGGACCGCAATATGCGGCCGGGCGGCGGTTCCACATGCGTATGGTGCTTGAGGAAGTAGGCTGCCAAAACTGGGGTGACGAAGCGGGCCGCGAGCAGCGAGAAGAACACCTGCACCGAGACGGTGATGCCGAACTGCTTGAAGAACTGTCCGGCGATGCCCGACATGAAGCTCGCGGGTGCGAAGATCGCGATGATGGTCAGCGAGATCGCGATGACCGCGAGGCCGATCTCGTCGGCGGCCTCCAGCGCGGCGCGGTAGGGCGACTTGCCCATGTTCATGTGCCGGACGATGTTCTCGATCTCGACGATGGCATCGTCGACGAGAATGCCGGTCGACAGCGTGATGGCGAGAAAGCTGACGAGGTTCAGCGAGAAGCCGAGCAGGTCCATCGCCCAGAACGCCGGGAAGATCGACAGCGGCAGCGAGATCGCGGCGATGACGGTCGCGCGCAGGTCGCGCAGGAACAGCAGCACGATGACGACGGCGAGGATGGCGCCTTCGAACAGGGTCGAGATCGCCGCGTGGTAATTGCCGTTGGTGTATTCGACCGAGGTGTCGATCACCTTCAGATCGACGTCGGGATAGGCGGCTTTCAGCGCGTTGATCCGCTTCTGCACGGCTTCGGCGACCTTC
Organism: Bradyrhizobium sp. RP6; assembly: GCF_003837805.1. Taxonomy (GTDB): domain Bacteria; phylum Pseudomonadota; class Alphaproteobacteria; order Rhizobiales; family Xanthobacteraceae; genus Bradyrhizobium. The sequence continues at coordinate 44,049 of NZ_RQIT01000016.1, forward strand.
ACGTCGCTGGCGCCCTTGGAACGCTTGATGCCGAGCGCGACCACGGGCTCGCCATTGAAGCGGGCGAAGGTGCGGCGGTCGGCGATGGTGTCGGTGACGGTGCCGAGATCATCGAGCCGGACCTCGCCGCCGCCGAACAGCGGGATCATGGTGCCGGCGAGATCGCCCAGCGTCTTGGCGCCCGCGAGCGTGCGGATCGCCTGGTCGTTCTTGCCGATCTCGGCGCGGCCGCCGGCGACGTCGACATTGGTGCCGCGCAGGCTCTGGCTGACATTGACGGCAGTCAGGCCCATGGCCTGCAAGCGATCGGGATCGAGCGAGACCAGGATCTCGCGCTCGACACCGCCGATGCGCTCGACCTGCGCGACGCCGCGCACGCCCTGCAGCGCGCGCTTGACCACGTCGTCGACGAAATAAGAGAGCTGCTCCGGCGTCTTGCCGGGCGAGATCGCGGCATAGGTGACGATCGGCAGGCCGATGACGTCGACGCGCTGGATCAGCGGCTCGGTGACGTTCTGCGGCAGGTTGGAGCGCACGCGCGTCACCGCGTCCTTGACGTCGTTGAGCGCGCGGTCGGTGTTGGTCTCGAGTGCGAACTGGATCGTGGTGACCGACAGTCCGTCGGTGATCGAGGAAGTGATGTGCCTGACGCCCTCGACGCCGGAGACCGCGTCTTCAACCGTCTTGGTGACCTGGGATTCGAGCTCGGCTGGCGCTGCGCCAAACTGCGAGACCGCAACCGAGATCACGGGGATGTCGGCCGAGGGCAGCCGCGTCACCGCAAGCTTGGTGAAGGAGGTCCAGCCGAGAACCAGGAGGATGATCGAAAAGACGACAGACGGCAGCGGATGACGTATAGACCATGCCGAGATATTGAGAGCCATCAGCGTACCCGCGTGCGATCGAGTTCATCGGCGAACATGGTCTTGATCTGGTCGCCGTCATGGAGCGAAGAGCCGGCGTCGGCCACGACGATTTCGCCGACCTCGAGGCCTTCCAGGATTTCCGTCGAGGTGTCGGACGACAGTCCGACCCGCACTTTGCGCGTCTCGACGACATTGCCTTTGACGACCTGCACCATGAGATGGTCGATCGCGGTCTTGGGGATCGAGACGCCGCAGCTGCGCTTGGCGTCGATCGAGGCGCGGGCGAACACGCCGACCTTGAGTGATGGATTGTTGGCGACGCTGATGCGGACGCGCCCGAGCTGGGTCGTGCGGTCGATTTCGGGGGCGACCAGCCGGACGCGTCCGATCAGATCGGGCGCGTCGTCGCGGCTGATGCGCACGGTCGCGCCGGGGCTGAGCTTGGACATGTGCACGGCCGGCACCTGGGCGTCGAGCTCGATCTCGTTGTTGACGGCGATGCGGAACATCGGACCGGCCTGCGGCGAGGCCGGCGCTCCGACGATGGTGCGGACCTCGGTGATGAGCCCCGGCGCGGTTGCTTTCAGCGAGATCGGGCCTTGTGGGCCGGGTCGCTGCGGCTGGCCAGGGATCTGCGGCGGCGCAGTCAGGCGCGCCAGCTCCTGGTTGTCGGCGACGACGGCGCCCTCGGCGACAAAGAGATCGGTGACCCTGGAGCCTTCCTGGTCGGCAACGACCACCGCCTCGCGGCGCGGCACGAAGAAACCGGTCACCCGCACCAGGTCGGAGAAGCAGGCGTTGGTCGACTTCGTCACGATGACGAGCGCCTCGCCCGGCGTCTCCTTCGCTTCGGGGCGATGCCGATGCTCGAACAGATAATAGCCGACACCGAGCGCGGCGACGAACACCACGGTTCCGACTGGCTTGAGATATTCGGTCAAATTCATCGCCGGATCATCCTGGCCTGGCTCACGGCCATCCGCACGAGGCCCAAACAGAGCGTTTCCCTGAAACAAAGCGTCCCGCAAGGTTGCGGGACGCGCTTTGGAAGCGAGACCTTACACCACATCACGACTCGTGACTGCAAAGGATTTAAGTCGAGCTCACTTCGACGCGGTGGTCTTGTTTTCCATGTTGACGACCTGCACGCGGCGATTGACCTCTGCCAGCGGCTGGCTCGGATTCTTGAGCTTGCTCTTGCCATAGCCGACGGTGACGAGATCGGTCGCGGAGATGTTGTATTTCTCGATGAGGTAGCGTTTGATCGAATCGGCGCGACGCTCCGACAGGTCCTGGTTGTAGGCTTCGCCGCCGGCGGCATCGGTGTGGCCGGCGACCACGAAGGTCGAGCCCTTCAGGTCGGGACTGGTCAGCGCCCGGCCGAGCGCCTGCACCGACGGCATCGATTTGGCGCTGATGTTGGCGGAGTTGTAGTCGAACGTGATTTCGAGATCGATGTTCGGCTTGTCCTTGGCGACTGAAGCAATTTCCTCGCGCTCGGTCGAGGACAGCGAACGCGTTGAGCGGCCGCGCACGGACTGCAGCAGCTTGGTCTCCGCCGCGTTCGGCGTGGCCTCGGTCGGCGGGGCGATCGAGAGGCCGCGGGTCAGGGGCTTCTTGGCTGGCGGTGCGAGTGCGCGGACGATCTCGTCCTCGGTGATATTCTTGCTGTTGCTGTCATCTGCTGCGTATGCGCGCGGCAATGACAGAGCGGCGCCGACGACGATGATGGACAGGATCGCCGTAAGTCCCTTTGCAGCCAATCTCATTGCCAGTCCCTCCTGCTCAGCCAGCTTGCGTGCTTCCAAGTTTCAGCAATAAGCCTCGGAAAAGGCCTCTTGCGGCATCCGCCCATTAGTCTTTCTTGGCCCGTTCAAGGTTCGAGGCTTCGACTGCCTCAACTCGAAAAAATATCAACGCACTCCGTAGCTTGCGAATTCCTGAACGATGTTCGGATCCATCGCCTTTGCATTGGCGATGTCCAGCGCTCCTTCCTGGGCGGAGCCGTTGCGTTGCTTGGCAAGGCCCCGTCCGTAGAGCGAAGAGGTCAGGCGCGGGTTGATCTTCAGGGCCGCGTCGAAATCGGCGATGGCGTTCTTCACGGCGCCCGACTTGAGGTTGACGAGTCCCCGGCTGTCCAGTGCATCGACGAAGTTCGGCCGCAGCCGCAGTGCCTCGTTGCAATCCTTCAGCGCCCCCTGAAGGTCGCCGACCACGGTGCGGGTCCAGCAACGGTTGTTCAGCGCTTCGACGTCCTTCGAGTTGATCCGGAGGGTGTCGTCGAAATCCTTGATGGCGAGGTTGTAGGCGCCCTTGCTGGCATAGACCTGGCCGCGCCGGTACAGCGCGTTCACGTCGTCTGGATTGGCGGCAATCTTGGCGGTCAGGCCCTTGATCGTGGGATCATCGGCCAGGACGGCGGCACTTGGGCCGCTCTCTGTGCTCGGCGCCGGACCGGGATCAATCGGTTTCACCGGCGGCGGTGGTGGCGGCAAAGCAGCCTCGATCTGCGGCTTCGGCGCGGGCGCAGGCGGCGCGGGAGGAGCCGGTGCTGCAGCGGTGTCGGCCGGCTTCGGCGGCGGAGGTGGCGTCGGTGGGGCGGGCGGAGCCGGCGCCGGGTTGTTGGCGACGACGGCCGGCGCAGCCGGAGGCGCAGGCGGCGGCGTCGTTGCGGGACGCGATCCGCCGGCGCCCGGAATGAACGAGAAGTCTTCGGCCAAGGAGGAGGAAATCCACGGCACCTGCTCGCCGCGCGAGGCGCGGGTAACGCCCATCTTGGTGCGGTTCAGCGTCTCCTCGGCCATCAGGTCGGGGACGCGGATCTCCTTCAGCAACTCCTGGACGAACAGGCTGTGATCGCCACCGGCGTCCGAGACCACCGAGGCCAGCGCCGCCGAGTACATTACCAGCGTGCCGTTGGGCGCGATGACCGGGGTCAGGCCGGCCGAGAAGCTGCGGAACCGGCGCTCGAACGGGTTGCGCCTGGACGCATCGATCAGCGCGATCTTGACGCCGGCGCCGCGGCTGTTGAGCTCGCCGAGCACGGTCTCGAGGCTGAAACCATCGCGGCGCACGTCGGACTCCGTCCAGATCTGCGCATCGACCGGCAGCAAGTAGCTCTGGCGCGCCGACTGGACGCCGAAACCGCTGAAGAACACCAGCGCCACCGATCCCGGCTTGATCTTGCCGTAGAGCTTGTCGAAGGCGCGGCGCATCGCGTCGCCGGTCAGGTTCTCGCCGATCTCGACCGAGAAGCCGTCCCGCTTGAGCTCATCGGCTACGTCGCGCGCATCGTTGATCGGTTCCTTCAGCGGAGCATCCGCGTCCGGATATTTGGCGTTGCCGATGACAAGCGCAAAACGGTCGCCGGCCGCAAGCGATGGGGCAGTCGGGACAAGCGAGACGAGCAAGAGCAGAAGAACAAAGAAGCGAATTCTCATAATCAGCGCGGTCCAGCCAAAAAGGCGCCGTTCCAGCTTGCGCCGCGGCGACCTTAACTTACGCTTCCTGCATTATCAAACCGGGGACGGGGGGCGTCAACCGCTTGGAGATTCGGCACTATCGTAGCGATTGACCGCAACGTATGGGCGTGCCGCGAGGGGATAGACGGGCTGTCATGACGGTACTCGGCGCGGCCTGGTTCGATCCTATCGGCAGCATGTTAGGGCAACCGTTGCGATGAAAAATGTGATTGGTCTCACATTGCGGGACCGGCTCCCGGCGCAATGCCCCGTTTGACCTTTCCTGCCGACGATGGCTTGGTGTGCTCGATCGTCCCGGAAGATCCAACTCAGAAAAGCAAGACCATGGGAAACGTCTACGAAATCTACGCCCTTCGCTATGCGACGATGTCGCCGCGCACCCCCAGCATGAACTTCCTGGCGCCCGATCCACATGACAGTGCGGCGCAGGACCTCGACTATTTCGTCTGGCTGATCCGCGGCGGTGGCCGCGACATTCTGGTCGATACCGGCTTCAATGCCGAGGAAGCGAGCGCGAGGGCGCGCAAACTCACGCTCAATCCCGTCGATGCGCTGGAGCGTTTCGGCGTCGCGGCTTCGAGCATCCGCGACGTCATCGTGACGCATCTGCATTACGACCATGCCGGCAATCTCGACCGCTTCCCGAACGCGCGTTTCCATCTGCAGGAGCGCGAGATGGCTTACGCGACGGGACGCTGCATGTGCAACGGACTGCTGCGACATCCGTTCTCGGTCGAGCACGTCACGCAGATGGTGCGCCATGTCTATGGCGAGCGTGTCAATTTCTATTCCGGTGACGGCGAGGTTGCTCCAGGCATGACCGTGCACCGCGTCGGCGGGCATTCTGACGGCTTGCAGGTGGTCAGGGTCGAAACCGCGCGCGGTCCGGTCGTGCTGGCATCCGATGCCGCGCATTACTACGCCAATCTGCAGCGCAGGAGCCCGTTCCCCATCGTCTACAATGTCGGCGACATGGCGCAGGGTTGGGAGACGATCGAGCGTCTCGCTGGGCACCCCGATAGATTCATCCCCGGCCACGATCCGATCGTGACCGAGATCTATCCGCGCGCCAGCGACAAGGTCGACGCCTGGGCACTGCATTTGCCACCGACGCGGTCGTTTGCGAAGTGACGGTGTAGCCGTCATTCCGGGGCGCGCGGCGCGCGAACCCGGAATCCAGAAGTTGTGGCGCGAGATTCCGGGTTCGCCGCTCTGCGGCGCCCCGGAATGACGGAGGAGCTAATAGGCCTGCTTGGCGTCGGCTTCTTCGCTGGTCTGGATCAGGTCGAGGCTCTGCTCGATCTTGCCGAGCAGGGCCGAGAGTTGCTTGCGCTCCTGCGCCGAGAGGCAGGCGAGGATCTCGTCTTCCCGCCGCAGCAATTGCGGGAAAAGCTCTTCGTACAGCGCGCGGCCCTTCTGCGTCAGTTGCAGGCGGAATTCGCGGCGGTCGGCCTCGTTCTCGACCCGTTCGATCAGGTCGTCATTGAGCAGCGTGGTCACCGCGCGGCTGATGGTGGATTTATGCGTGCGCGTGCATTGCGCGACGTACTGCGCGCTGCAGGCGTCGTTGCGGAAGCCGAGGGTGGCGATCACGCGCCAGGCCGGAATGTCGAGGCCATGTCGTTCCTGATATTCGACCGAAAGCGCGGAACTGACTTCCGCTGCGAGCCGGTTGAGGCGGAACGGCACGAACTTGAACAGGTCGAGCCGTGGCTTTGGCCGCGCTGAAGCCTCGCCGGCCTCACGCGCCTTCAGCGCGATGTCGCTGGATGTCCTCGCCAAGCAAAGCGCTCCGAATTCCAGTTGACGGCCGGCCGGCTCCGGTCCAAAATAGTTGCACGTGAGACTATCTAGCAGATCAGTCCTCTCCTGACCAGAGCCGAGATTAGTGTATGGCGCAGGCCAAGTCCCAGTTCGGCTATCGACGCCACCCCGATCAGGATCGCTCCGGCCAGAGCCCGGCTGAGCACGCGGTCGTGGTCGTCGGTGCGGGCCCGGTCGGGCTGTCGCTCGCGATCGATCTTGCTCAGCGCGGCCAGCGTGTCGTCCTGCTGGACGATGCCGACCGCATCGGCGAGGGCTCGCGCGCGATCTGCTTCTCGAAGCGCTCGCTGGAATATTGGGACCGGCTCGGCGTCGGCGACCGCATGGTCGACAAGGGTGTGGTGTGGAGCGTCGGCCGCATCTTCCACGGCGAATCCCAGCTTTACCAGTTCAACCTGCTGCCGGAGGAGGGCCACAAGCGGCCGGCCTTCATCAATCTCCAGCAATATTACGCCGAGGCCTATCTGGTCGATCGCATCAACGATCTGCCTGAGATAGATCTGCGCTGGCGCAACAAGGTGACGGCGCTCGAGCAGCGCAACGATTCTGTCGCGTTGACGATCGAGACGCCCGAGGGCGCCTATCGGCTGCATGCGCAGTATGTCATCGCTTGCGACGGCGCGCGCTCCTCGCTGCGGCAGATGGTCGGGGCCGAGTTTGCCGGCCAGGTGTTCGAGGACCAGTTCCTGATCGCCGACGTCAAGATGACCGCGGAATTCCCGACCGAGCGCTGGTTCTGGTTCGATCCGCCGTTCCATGCCGGCCGTTCCGCGCTGCTGCACCGGCAGCCCGACGACGTCTGGCGCATCGATCTCCAGCTCAATCGCTATGCCGATCCTGTTCTCGAGAAGAAGCCCGAGAACGTGCGGCCGCGGATCGCGCGCATGCTCGGTCACGACAAGTTCGCGTTCGAGTGGATCTCGCTGTACAAATTCCAGTGCCGGCGGATGGATCGCTTCATCCATGGCCGCGTCATCTTTGCCGGCGATTCCGCGCATCAGGTCTCGCCCTTCGGCGCACGCGGCGCCAATTCCGGGCTCGAAGACGCCGAAAACCTGTCCTGGAAGCTCGATCGCGTGCTGCGCGGCACTTCGCCAGCGAGCCTGCTCGAGAGCTATCACATCGAGCGCAGCGCAGCAGCCGACGAGAACATCCGCGAATCCACCCGCTCGACCGACTTCATGGCACCGAACTCGCACCAGGAGGCGCGGCTGCGCAAGGCGGTGCTGTCGCTGGCCAAGGAGACCGAGTTCGGCAAGCGTATGGTCAATGGCGGCCGGCTGTCGGTGCCATGCAGCTATGACACGCCTTTGTCCTCGCTCGACGCGGATACGTGGCACGGTGGACCGTCGCCCGGCTGTTCCATGCTCGACGCCCCCGCGACCACGCCCACCGGCGAGCAGATCTATCTGACGGATGCCTTCCGCCAGGGTGGAACGGACTTCACCTTGCTGTCGTTCAGCAATGGTGCGCCCATCGATGCGCCCGATGGGGTCAAGGGCATCCGCATCGGCGGTGAGGGCGGGTTTGCCGATCCCTCGGGCTCCATCGCAAAGCGCTACGGCGCTGAACCGGGCGCGGCCTATCTGCTGAGGCCGGATGGTTATGTCGCGGCGCGCTTCCGCCATCCGGCGCGTGCGGCGATCGCGGCAGCGCTGGTGCGTGCCGAAGGCTTGTATTGAGGTTTCGCATGCCGCTTTCCACCAGCTCCAACTTCGCACGCCCCGACGACGCCTTCCGCGCCATTGTCGAGGCGCATCGCGGTCTCACCGAGGAGCAGAGCGCCGATCTCGATTCGGCGCTGGTGCTGATCCTCGCCAACCATATCGGCGATATCGACGTGCTGCGCGAGGCGATCGGGCTGGCGAAGCGCCGCATGGTCGACGGTCAGCAGCAACAACAGCAACAGCAATAAACCTGTAAGGACGAATTGATGGCGAAGAACTTCGCATCCACCGGCGATCTCTCCGAGAAGAAGATCACCTTCTCCGAGATCGGTACCGATCTCTATGCTTTCACCGCCGAGGGCGATCCGAACACCGCCGTCATCGTCGGCGACGACGGCTGCCTCGTGTTCGACGCGCAGGCGACGCCCGCGATGGCGAACAAGGTGATCGAGCGCGTGCGTGCCGTCACCGACAAGCCAATCAAGTATGTCGTGCTGTCGCACTATCACGCCGTGCGCGTGCTCGGGGCCTCCGCCTACAAGGCGCAAGGCATCGTCGCGTCGCAGGAGACGCATCGGCTGATCGCGGAGCGCGGCAAGCAGGACTGGGATTCCGAATACGGCCGCTTCCCGCGGCTGTTCCAGGACGCGCAGAGCATTCCCGGCCTGACCTGGCCGACGCTGACCTTTGAAGGCGAGATGACGATCTACCTCGGCAAGCGCGAGGTTCGCCTGATGCAGCTGGGCGCCGGCCATACCTCCGGCGACATCGTTGCCTGGGTGCCGGACGCGGAGGTGATGTTCTCCGGGGACCTCATCGAATATCACTCGGCCTGCTATTGCGGCGATGCGCATTTGCGCGAATGGCCGATGACGCTGAACGAGATCCGCAACTTCAATCCCAAGGCGATCGCGCCGGGCCGGGGCGATGCGCTGAAGGGCACTGCCACGGTGCGCGAGGCCATCGCGATGACGCGCGATTTCGTCACCTCACTCTATGGCGCGGCCGAGATCTCCGTTGCCCGGGGACGTACGCTGAAGGAATCGATGGCGGCCACCCGCGAGGTGATGGATCCCAAATTTTCCAGCTTCGCCATCTACGAGCACTGCCTGCCATTCAACGTGTCGCGCGCCTACGACGAAGCGTCCGGGATCGACGACCCCGTGATCTGGACCGACAAGCGCGATCAGGAAATGTGGGCCGCCCTGCAAGGAGGAGGATAGTCATGAACATCAATACCTCGCCTGACCAGATCATCCGCAGCTCGGCTCAGGTGACGCCGGGCTACATGTCCGGCTTCGGCAACAGCTTTGAGACGGAAGCGCTGCCGGGCGCGCTGCCGATCGGGCGCAACTCGCCGCAGCGCTGCGCCTACGGGCTCTATGCCGAGCAGCTCTCGGGCTCGCCCTTCACGGCGCCGCGCGGCAGCAATGAGCGCTCCTGGCTCTACCGCATCCGTCCCTCGGTGAAGCACTCCGGCCGCTTCGAGAAGGTCGATGCCGGCCTGTGGCGCTCGGCGCCGTGCCATGAATACGATCTGCCGATCGCGCAGCTGCGCTGGGATCCGACGCCGCTCCCCAAGGAGGATGTCACCTTCGTTGAGGGCGTGCAGACCATGACCACGGCCGGGGACGTCAACACGCAGGCCGGCATGGCCGCGCATGTCTACCTCATCACCAAATCGATGGTGGACCAGCATTTCTACAATGCCGACGGCGAGCTGATGTTCGTGCTTCAGCAGGGCAATCTTCGCCTCCTCACCGAGTTCGGCCGCATCGATGCCGAGCCCGGCGAGATCGTGGTGATCCCGCGCGGCGTCAAGTTCCGCGTCGAGATTCCGAACGGCCCGGCGCGCGGCTATCTGTGCGAAAATTACGGCGGTGCCTTCACCCTGCCGGAGCGCGGCCCGATCGGCGCCAATTGTCTCGCCAACGCCCGCGACTTCCTCACGCCGGTCGCAAGCTACGAGGACAAGGACACGCCGACCGAACTGTTGGTGAAGTGGGGCGGCTCGCTGTTCAAGACGACCTTGCCGCATTCGCCGATCGACGTCGTCGCCTGGCACGGCAATTACGCGCCGTATAAGTACGATCTGCGCACCTTCTCTCCCGTCGGCGCGATCGGCTTCGACCATCCCGATCCCTCGATCTTCACGGTGCTGACCTCGCCGTCGGAGACCGCGGGCACCGCGAATATCGACTTCGTGATCTTCCCCGAGCGCTGGATGGTCGCCGAGAACACCTTCCGTCCGCCCTGGTACCACATGAACATCATGAGCGAGTTCATGGGGCTGATCTACGGCGTCTATGACGCCAAGCCGCAAGGCTTCGTCCCCGGCGGCATGAGCCTGCACAATTGCATGCTGCCGCACGGTCCGGACCGCGACGCCTTCGAGCACGCGAGTAATGGCGAGCTGAAGCCGGTGAAGCTGACCGGCACCATGGCCTTCATGTTCGAGACCCGCTACCCGCAGCGCGTTACCGCGCACGCCGCGAACTCCTCGACGCTGCAGGACAATTACGCGGATTGTTGGAAAGGGTTGGAGAAGCGGTTCGATCCGAGCAGGCCGTAAGTCCTTGTCGCTCGTCATCGCCGGGCTTGACCCGGCGATCCATCCCCTTGAGATGATGGATGCCCGGGTCAAGCCCGGGCATGACGAATTTTTCAATCGGAGAATTCGCGTGCCCCACTCCAACGACCCCAGCCTCCGCTCGTTCATCGAGGTCGATCCTTCTTCCGACTTCCCGATCCAGAACCTGCCTTATGGTGTGTTCTCGACCGCTTCCAATCCGACGCCGCGCGTTGGCGTTGCGATTGGAAGCTATGTGCTTGATCTCTGGGAGCTCGAGCAGGATTCCCGGCTCGACGTCGGCCCGCTCGGCGTGTTCTCCGGCGCCTCGCTCAATCCCTTCATGGCGCTGGGACCGAAGGTCTGGAGCAAGACCCGCGCGCGCATCAGCGAATTGCTGCGTCACGATCATCCGGAGCTGCGCGACAACGAGGAGCTGCGCAGCCGCGTGCTGGTGCCGATGGGCTATGCCAAACTGCATCTGCCCTTCACCGTCTCCGGCTACACCGACTTCTATTCCTCGAAAGAGCACGCCACCAATGTAGGCGTGATGTTCCGCGGCAAGGACAATGCGCTGCAGCCGAACTGGCTGCATATGCCCATCGCATATAACGGCCGCGCATCGACCGTCGTGGTCTCCGGCACGCAGGTGAAGCGGCCTCGCGGGCAACTGAAGCCACCGAATGTGGATGTGCCGAGCTTCGGGCCGTGCAAGCGGCTCGATTTCGAGCTGGAGATGGGCGTCGTCATCGGCCAGCCCTCGCCGATGGGCGGAATGCTCACAGAGCAACAGGCCGAGGAGATGATCTTCGGCTTCGTGCTGCTCAACGACTGGAGTGCGCGCGACATCCAGCAATGGGAATATGTGCCGCTCGGGCCGTTTCTCGCCAAGGCGTTTGCGACCTCGATCAGCCCCTGGGTGGTGACGCGCGAGGCGCTGGAGCCGTTCCGGCTGAAGGGGCCGGAGCAGGAGCCGGTGCCGCTCGACTATCTCAAGCAGACGAAGCCGCAGAACTACGATGTCGCGCTGGACGTCTCCTTACGTGCTGCCGGTGCCAATGCACCCGCCAGCATCAGCCGCACCAATTTCAAGTACATGTACTGGTCCTCGGTGCAGCAGCTGATGCACCACGCCTCCAGCGGCTGCGCCATGAATGTCGGGGATCTCCTGGGCAGCGGCACGATCTCTGGGCCGGAGAAGAACCAGCGCGGCAGCTTGCTCGAGATCAGTTGGAACGGCACCGAGCCGGTGGAATTGCCCGGCGGCGCCAAGCGCTCGTTCCTCGAAGACGGCGACAGTCTCGTGATGCGCGGCTGGTGCCAGGGCAATGGTTATCGTGTCGGCTTCGGCGAGGTCGAGGGGACGATCGTGGCGGCGGAATGACGGGCCAAATCACCGTCTCTCCGGCGGCACGTCGCGCACCCGCGCACAATGCGCCGCGATATCCTCCATACTGTACTTCAGATGCACCCGATTGTCGGACGGCGCCTGCTTCGCTGTGCAAACGCCGGGGCGCCACTCCTGCGTCGGCCTGATCGGGCGCGGGGCAAAACCGCCGCCGCAATTCGGGCAGACGTTGAATAGCTTCGTCTCGACGCAATCCGCACAGAACGTGCATTCATAGGAGCAGATCCGCGCGTCCGTTGCGTTCGGCGGCAGGTCGCGGTCGCAATATTCGCAGTTCGGCCGAAGCTGGAGGGCCATGTCGAATCTCCGCACGTGGAGCTGCGATCATCGCAGATCGCGTAGCCAGCGCGAATGCCATAGTTCCCTCGATTTCAGCCGGCTCTGATTTCCTTGAGCGGCAGCCGTGAGCTTTCCTTGAGCCTGTCGAGCACGATCGAGGAGCGCACATGTGCCACGCTTTGGTGCGGCATCAAGATGTCGTTGACGAGGTTGGAGAGGCCCTTGAGGTCGCGCAGCACGGCCTTCAGCACATAGTCGGCGTCGCCCGTGAGCGAATACGCCTCCTGGATCTCGTCGATCCGGTTCACCAGCGCGCGAAAGCGCTTGGAATTGTCCGGGGAGTGGGTCGCAAGGCCCACCTGGATGAAGGCGATCACGCCGAAGCCGAGCGCCTCGCTGGAGAGGTCGGCATGGTAGCCCGCGATCACCTTCTCCTCCTCCAGCCGCATCCGCCGGCGCGAGCATTGCGAGGCGGAGAGGCCCGCGAGCTCGGCGAGCTCCTGGTTGGTGAGGCGGCCGTTGTCCTGGAGTGCACCCAGGATCTTGAGGTCAAAGGCGTCCACAGGAATCATGCGTCAATCGTCGATTTCTTGCACAAGCCGTGCATAGGTTAGCGAAATCGCGTCCCGTTTGCACGCTCCTTGCGCACCCTATGAAGGATAGTTCCTCCCGGCAGCAAATTGGGAGAACAGCATGGGTCCGTTTCCGCACGATGCACCGCCGGCCACTATCAGCGCTGACAATCCTATGGGCACCGACGGGTTCGAGTTCGTCGAATACGCGCATCCCAATCCGGAAGAGCTGCACGCGCTGTTCAAGCTGATGGGCTATGCGCCCGTCGCGCGCCACAAGATCAAGAAGATCACGGTCTACCGCCAGGGCGACATCAACTATCTCGTCAACGAGGAGCCCGGCACTCACGGCTACGAGTTCGTCGCCGCACACGGCCCCTGCGCGCCGTCGATGGCGTTCCGAGTCGTCGATGCCAAGGCGGCTTATGACCGCGCGATTTCGCTCGGCGCCGAGCCGGCCGATGTATCATCCGCACAGAAGACGCTGGACGTGCCCGCCATCAAGGGGATCGGCGGCAGCCTGCTTTATTTCGTCGATCGTTACGGCGCCAATGGCTCGGCCTATGATGCCGAGTTCGAATGGCTCGGCGCGCGCGATCCCAAGCCGGTCGGCGCCGGCCTGTTCTATCTCGACCATCTCACCCACAACGTCCATCGCGGCCGCATGAACGTCTGGGCCGGCTTCTATGAGAAGCTGTTCAACTTCCGCCAGATCCGCTTCTTCGACATCGAGGGCCGCGCATCCGGCCTGTTCTCGCGCGCGCTGACGAGCCCTGACGGCAAGATCCGGATTCCGATCAACGAGGACGCCGGCGAGTCCGGGCAGATCGAGGAATATCTGCAGACCTATCGCGGCGAAGGCATCCAGCACATCGCCTGCGGCTGCCGCGACATCTACCGCACGATCGAGGGTCTGCGCGAGGCCGGACTGCCCTTCATGCCGTCGCCGCCCGACACCTATTTCGAGAAGATCGATATGCGCCTGCCCAAGCATGGCGAGGATGTCGCGCGGCTCCGGAAGAACGGCATCCTGATCGACGGCGAGGGCGTGGTCGAGGGCGGCCAGACCAAGGTGCTGCTGCAGATCTTCTCGGCCAATGCGATCGGCCCGATCTTCTTCGAGTTCATCCAGCGCAAGGGCGACGACGGCTTCGGCGAGGGCAATTTCAAGGCCCTGTTCGAATCGATCGAGGAGGACCAGATCCGCCGCGGGGTGTTGAAGGTGGATAGCGCGGCCTGACCGTCATTCCGGGGCGCGCGTCAGCGCGAACCCGGAATCTCGATGTGATAATCTCCAGATTCCGGGTTCGCTCGCGACGCGAGCGCCCCGGAATGACGTCAGCCTTTCCACGCCTGCATCACCGCCGCGATCTCCGCCGCTTCCGGCTCGCGCACCGCCGAGGGCGTGCGCGAGAAGCGCGGCGCCGGTGCCGGCTGCTTCACCCCGTGGCGCTCGATGAAGACCTTTCGCGCGACCATGTGCGGATGCTGCGTGGCCTCCGACATGGTCAGCACCGGCGCGAAGCAGATGTCGGTGCCTTCCATGATCTTGCACCAGTCCTCGCGCGTCTTGCTCTTGAACACGGCCTTGAGCTTCTCCTTCAGCGCGGGCCAGGCCTTGGGATCCATCTGCGCGTCGAAATCGGCGTCGGTGAGACCGGCGTGCTCGCGCAGCAGCGCATAGAATTGCGGCTCGATCGAGCCGATCGAGACGAAATGGCCGCAGGCGCATTCGTAGACGCCGTAGAAATGCGCGCCGCCGTCGAGGAAGTTCCGGTTGCGCCCTTCGGTCCAGCGTCCCATCGCGGTCATGTCGAAGAAGAAGGACATCAGCGATGCCGCGCCGTCGCACATGGCGGCATCGACCACCTGGCCCTTGCCGGACTTCTGCGCTTCCAGGAGCGCCGCGAGCACGCCGACGACGAGATAGAGCGCACCGCCGCCGAAATCGCCGACCAGGTTGAGCGGCGGCACCGGCGCCTCCTTCGTGCCGATCGCGGCGAGCGCGCCGGTGATGGAGATGTAGTTGATGTCATGGCCGGCGGCGTTGGCGAGCGGACCTTCCTGGCCCCAGCCGGTCATGCGGCCATAGACCAGTTTCGGGTTGCGCGCGAGCACGATTTCGGGCCCGAGCCCGAGCCGCTCCATCACGCCGGGGCGAAAACCCTCGACCAGCGCGTCCGCGCTCGCGAGCAGGTCCAGCACTTGCGCGATCGCCGCCTTGTCCTTGAGGTCGAGCTCGATCACCTTGCGGCCGCGCCCCGCCACCGACTTCATGCTCTTCTTGGCGCCGACGCGGTCGAGCGTGACGACATCGGCGCCCATGTCGGCCAGCATCATGCAGGCGAACGGGCCCGGCCCGATGCCGGCGAACTCGACGATGCGGAAGCCCGAGAGCGGGCCGGAGGTGCGGACGGAGGAGGTGGGGGCTGGTTTGTCGAGCACGTTGTTGTTTCCTCGGGTCGCGAGCGGATGCCTGTAGCCCGGCATCGTCTCCGACATTCTTCTGTGGGGCGAGTTAATCGGCCGATTAACTTTTCTCGCCTTCACGCCAGCGAGGCAAGCGGTTTTCATGCCGCACGGCCAAATAAAAACGGCGCGCACCGAAGTGCGCGCCGCGGAAAATTTGCGTGGAGACGCTATCAGCCCGCAGCGGCCACCGCGCGCTGCGCCATCACCTTGACGAGGTTGGCGCGATACTCCGCCGTGCCGTGGATGTCGGCCAGCAATCCGCTCGCCGAGATGCTGACGCTGTCGATCGCCGATGGCGACCAGTTCGCCTTCAGCGCCGCCTCGATCGCGCCCACCCGCATCACGCCGGTTTGCGAGGCGCCGGTGGCGGCGACCCGAACCTCGCCCGATTTGGTCTGCGCCACGAACACGCCGGTGAGCGCGAAGCGCGACGCCGGATGCCGCATCTTCTCGTAGCCTGCCTTTGCCGGCACCGGGAATGACACGGCGGTGATGATCTCGCCGTCTTCGAGCGCCGTCGTGAACAGGCCCTGGAAGAAATCATCCGCCGCGATCGACCGCTTGTTGGTCTTCACGGTGGCGCCGAGCGCGAGCAGTGCCGCCGGGAAATCCGCAGCCGGATCGTTGTTGGCGATCGAGCCGCCGATCGTGCCGCGATAACGCACCGCGGGGTCGCCGAGCACCGAGGTGAGATAGGCGATCGCGGGGATCGCCTGCTTCACATCGGCATTCGTCATGATGTCGTAATAGGTCGTCGCGGCCTTGATGGTCAGCGTGTCGCCCGACAGATCGACGCCCTGCAGCTCCTTGATCCTGCCGAGGTCGATGACGTCGGATGGACCTGCGAGCCGCTGCTTCATGACCGGCAGCAGCGTTTGACCGCCGGCGAGGAACTTCGACTCGCTGCCCTTGGCGAACAGGCTGGCGGCCTCGTAGACCGAGGAGGCGCGATGATAGGTGGTCTGGTACATCTTCGGTCCTCCCTTAAGCCGCGTGGATGGTGCGCCACACCCGGTCCGGGGTTGCGGGCATTTCCAGGTTGTTCTTGCCGATCGCATCCGTGATCGCGTTGATCACGGCCGCCGATGCCCCGATCGCGCCGGCCTCACCGCAACCCTTGATGCCGAGCGGATTGCCCGGGCACAGCGTCGTGGTGTGAGACAGATTGAATGACGGCACGTCGTCGGCGCGTGGCATGGCGTAATCCATGAACGAGGCCGTGACCGGCTGGCCGTTGGCATCGTAGATCGCATGCTCCAGCAACGCCTGTCCGATGCCCTGCACGAGGCCGCCATGGACCTGGCCTTCGACGATCATCGGGTTGATCAGCCGGCCGAAATCGTCGGCCGCGACGAAGTTGACGAAGGAGGTCTTGCCGGTGCCGGGATCGACCTCGAGCTCGCAGATATAGGCGCCGGCCGGGAAGGTGAAGTTGGTCGGGTCGTAGAAGGCGCTCTCCTTCAGGCCCGGCTCCATGCCTTCAGGCAGATTGTGCGCGGTGTAGGCCGCAAGCGCGACCATCGGGAAGGCGATGGCTTTGTCGGTGCCGGTCACCTTGAACTCGCCGTTCTCGATGACGATGTCGGCTTCCGAGGCTTCGAGCGCATGCGCCGCGATCTTCTTGGCCTTGGATTCCATCTTCTCCATGGCCTTCAGGATCGCGGTAAGGCCGACGGCCGCCGAGCGCGAGCCGTAGGTGCCCATGCCGAACTGCACCTTGTCGGTGTCGCCATGGACGATCGAAACCTGGCTGATGGGAACGCCGAGACGGTCTGCCACGAGCTGGCAGAACGTGGTCTCGTGACCCTGGCCGTGGCTGTGTGATCCCGTGAGGATCTCGATGGTCCCGACCGGATTGACGCGCACCTCGGCCGATTCCCACAGGCCGACGCCGGCGCCCAGGCTGCCGACCGCCTTCGACGGCGCGATGCCGCAGGCCTCGATATAGCAGGACACGCCGATGCCGCGCAGCTTGCCGTCGGCCTTCGCCTTGGCCTTGCGGGCGGGGAAGCCGGCATAGTCGATCGCTTTCATCGCCGCATCGAGCGAGGCGTTGAAGTCCCCGGTGTCGTAGGCCATGATGACAGGCGTCTGGTGCGGGAACTGGGTGATGAAATTGGTCCGGCGCAATTGGGCCGGATCGACGTTGAGCTGCCGCGCCGCCGTTTCCATGAGACGTTCGATCAAATAGCTCGCCTCCGGGCGGCCCGCGCCGCGATAGGCGTCGACCGGCGTGGTGTTGGTGTAGACGCCGATCACCTCGGCATGGATCGCGGGGATGTTGTACTGGCCCGACAGCAGCGTCGCGTAGAGATAGGTCGGCACCGAGGACGAGAACAGCGACATATAGGCGCCGAAATTGGCGTAGGTCTTCACCTTGAGGCCGGTGATCTTGTTGTTGGCGTCGAACGCCATCTCGGCATGCGTGATGTGGTCGCGGCCATGCGCGTCGGTGAGGAAGGCCTCGGTGCGGTCGCCGGTCCATTTGACGGGACGGCCGACCTTTTTCGAGGCCCACAGCGCCACCATCTCCTCGGGATAGATGAAGATCTTGGAGCCGAAGCCGCCGCCGACGTCGGGGGCGATCACGCGCAGCTTGTGCTCGGGGGCGATGTTGTAGAACGCCGACAGCACGAGGCGGGCGACGTGCGGGTTCTGCGAGGTCGTGTAGAGCGTGAAGTGCTCTTCCGCTGCGTCGTAATCGGCGATCGCCGCGCGTGGCTCCATCGCGTTGGGGGCGAGACGGTTGTTGGTGACGTCGAGCTTCACCACATTGGCGGCCTTGGCGAAGGCCGCATCGGTGGCGCTCTCGTCGCCGATCACCCAGTCGTAGACCTGGTTGCCCGGAGCCTCGGGATGAAGCTGCGGCGCGCCGGCCTTGATCGCCGCCTGCATGTCGGCGACTGCGGGAAGCTCCTCGTAATCGACGACGACGGCTTCCGCCGCGTCGCGTGCGAGATTCTTGCTTTCGGCGATCACGACGGCAACGGCCTGGCCGACGAAGCGCACCGTCTCGGGCGCCATTGCCGGCCATGCGCCCATCTTCATCGGGCTGCCGTCCTTGGAGGTGATGGCCCAGCCGCAAATGAGGTTGCCGACCTTGTCGTCGACGAGCTGCTTGCCGGTGAGCACCGCGACCACGCCCGGCATCTTCAGCGCGGCGGAGGAGTCGATCCCCTTCACCTTGGCGTGCGCGTGCGGGCTGCGGACGAAATAGGCATGGGTCATGCCCGTCAGCTTGATGTCGTCGACGTAACGGCCCTTGCCGGTAATGAAACGCTTGTCTTCCTTGCGCACGACGCGTGCGCCGATGCCTTCAACACCCATGTCTGGTCCTCCCGACCGGAATTTTGTTGACCCGCGCTTCCCTCGAAAGCGGCAGCGGTGGTTTCTTGCTTCGCGACGGCCGCTCTACTCGGCGGCCTGCGCGACCTTCATGCGTCCGGCCGCATCCAGCACGGCTTTCACGATGTTGTGGTAGCCGGTGCAGCGGCAGATATTGCCCTCGAGCTCGTGGCGGACGGTCGCCTCGTCGAGCTGGCCACCATGGCGTTGCACGATGTCGATCGCGGACATGATCATGCCCGGCGTGCAATAGCCGCATTGGAGGCCGTGATTGTCGCGGAAGGCAGCCTGCATCGGGTGCAGCTCGTCGCCCTTGGCGATGCCCTCGATCGTGGTGATGCTGGCGCCATCGGCCTGTCCTGCCAGCATGGTGCAGGATTTCACCGCACGGCCATCCATGTGCACGACGCAGGCGCCGCACTGGCTGGTGTCGCAGCCGACATGGGTTCCTGTGAGGTTGAGGTGATCGCGCAGGAGCTGGACCAGCAGCGTGCGGTCCTCGACATCGACAGCAACGGCCTTGCCGTTGACCGTCAGTTTGACTGTAGACACTTGAAGTCCTCCCAAAGTGATTTTGATTGGTTCTAATTAGAGACAGCGCCAACGAAACTTTGCAACTGGGTTTTTACTGACCGCGGTCATGGAAGGGTCATCGTGGTGACGGTCGCTGATGTGCGATTCGGCTACGACCTCTCGTGCCGCAGCCATCATGTGCTGCGACATTGCGGGCGATACACATCGCCGCTGAATCTGCGATGGCGTGCTCGGCGGCCAGCAGAATAGGCGCGTGACCTGGTCGCGCGTGCCGTGATCATCCTTGCCGCTTGCCCCTGGACTTCGGTCCCGGTCGTGCGTCGTTCCTCCCTCGCATGGCTTGCTCGTTGCGCGAATAGGAGCATGCGCCGCCGCCTTTGTAATCGCGATCTTGGTAGTAGGGCGGCACGACTTAAGTCATTGATTTTGCTTATGGCAATGCAGCGAAGTGCCGCTGCCAGGTCGCGCCGGCCAGGACAGCCTACTCCCTCATTCCGGGGCCCGAGCGGAGCGAGGGAGCTCGGAATCCATCCGGCCGCAGAATCCGCGGGGAAATGGATTCCGGGTTCGTGCCGGAAGGCGCGCCCCGGAATGACGTCGAGTGATGAGAGGTCAGGAAAGCAGCACTAGTACTTCCTGGCGATTGAACGCAGCCGCCTGTCCCCCTAGTCGAGCCCTACAAGCAACGGCAACAAGGGTGGAAGCGATGCAGATGAACGACAGTCAGCGGATCCCGGCGTCCAAGCAAACGGTGTGGGCTGCGCTCAACGATCCCGATATTCTCAGGCGCTGCATTCCCGGCTGCCAATCGCTCGAGATGGCATCGCCGACCGAGATGACGGCGACCGTGGTGCTGAAGGTCGGCCCGGTGAAGGCAACGTTCAGCGGCAAGGTGACGCTGACCGACATCGATGCGCCCAATGGCTATCGCATCGTCGGCGAAGGCGCCGGAGGCGTCGCCGGCTTTGCCAAGGGCGGCGCGAAGGTCAGGCTGGAAGAAGAATCGCCCGACGTCACCATCCTGCACTACGAGGCCGACGCGCAGATCGGCGGCAAGCTGGCGCAGCTCGGCGCGCGGCTGATCGATTCGACGTCGCGCAAACTCGCCGCAAACTTCTTCGACAACTTCGCAAGTTTGGTAGCGCCATCATGATGATCGAAGCGCGATGCCGCCTGAATTCGAGTGCGCATTTCGAGCTGCAAAACAACGGCAAGACGTAAATCGGCACAACGAGATGAGCGGCGAAAACCGCCAATGATTTGCACTACTACCTTCCGCCTATACTAAGCGCGAAAAGGCGATGCTGTAATTCGAACGATAGTTCGCAGGCCAACTGCGCATCACGAGCGCAACGCGCTCAGGCACCCAACGGGGCGTGCACAACAACATCGCGGAGGAAATACATGACCTTTGGAACGAAAGGCTTCTTGGCCGGCATCTCCATGATGGCGATGCTTGCGGCCGTTGCACCGGGCGTTCACGCCAACGACTCCCTGCTCAAGGCGCAATCGGATTCGAACCAGTGGGCGGTTGCGGGCCACGACTATGCCAACACCCGCTTCAGTCCGCTCGAGCAGATAAACACCGAGAACGCCGGCAAGCTGACGCTCGCTTATTCCTTCTCGCTGGCGTCGCTGCGTTCGAACGAATCCTCCCCGATCGTCGTCGGCAACACGCTGTACGTGTCGAGCTCGTGGGGGCCGAAATACGTCTATGCGCTCGATGCGGCCACCGGCGCGCGGAAATGGACCTGGGAGCCCGATATTCCCGAGGACGTGCTGCAATATGCCTGCTGCGACGTCAACAATCGCGGCGTCTCCTATGCGGACGGCAAGATCTTCGTCGGCCGCCTCGACGGCAAGCTGACCGCACTCGATGCCGCGACCGGAAAGTCGCTGTGGACGGCGAAGGTGGTCGACTACAAGCAGGGTTCGGTCATCACCTCGCCGCCGCTCGTCGTGCGCGACAAGGTCATCACCGGTTTCGGCGGCGGCGAATACGGCGTGCGCGGCGCACTGCACGCGTTCGACATCAACACCGGCAAGCAGGTGTGGCAGACCTACACCGTTCCCTCGCCGGACGAGCCCGGTGGCGACACCTGGAAGGGCGACTCCGCCCAGCATGGCGGCGGTGCGGCCTGGCTGGTCGGCTCCTACGATCCGAAGACCGACACGGTCTATTGGGGCACCAGCAATCCCGGCCCCTGGAACACGGCGGTGCGTTCGACCGGCGATGGCAATTTCGGCAAGCTGACCAACCTCTACACCGCCTCGACGCTCGCGCTCGATCCCAACACCGGCAAGATCAAGTGGCATATCCAGACCACGCCGGCCGACGCCTGGGACTATGACGGCGTCAACGAAGCGGTGCTCGCGGATCTGAAGATCGGCGGCAGCACCGTTCCGGCGCTCATGAAGGCCGACCGCAACGGCTTCTTCTTCGTCGCCAACCGTGAGACCGGCAAGGTGTTGTCGGCGGAGAAATACGTCTTCTCCAACTGGGCCAAGAAGTGGGACGTTGCCACGATGCGCGCGGTCGAGGATCCCGACAAGCGTCCCGGGCCGAATCATCCGGCCAAGGACATCTGCCCGAACCTGATCGGCGGCAAGAATTGGCAGCCGATGTCGTTCAATCCGCAAACCGGCCTCGTCTACATCCCGTCCAACAATGTCTGCATGGACTGGTCGGTGAGTGATGTCGCCTACAAGCGCGGTGTGTTCTATCTCGGCGCCGAATTCCCGACCAAGGAAGGTCCCGGCGGCTTCCTCGGCGAACTCGTGGCCTGGGATCCGGTCGCGCAGAAGAAGGTCTGGTCGATCAAGGAAGACCTGCCGTTCAACGGCGGCACGCTGACCACCGGCGGCGGCCTCGTGTTTGCCGGCAACATCCATGGTGACTTCCGCGCCATCGACGCGAAGTCCGGCAAGGTGCTGTGGAGCAAGAATCTCGGCTCCGGCATCGGTGCAGGGCCGGTGACCTACCAGGTCGACGGCAAGCAATATGTCGCGATCGTCGTCGGCCGCACGGCTGCGCTGCCCGCGTTCCTGGGCGAGGTAGGAAAGAAGATGACGGCCGCAGCTCCCGAGGGCGGTTCGCTCTTCGTGTTCTCCGTCCAGTGACCACTCGCGTGCGTATCCCCGAGGTGACGGGATACGCGCGCGCTTTCTCCAGACCGGAGTCGCGGCATCGGCCGAGGCTTGGCGCCGCCGCGCCTGGCGACGAGCTGCGGCCCAACACCGCCAAGGGAAATGCCAAGAAAACGCAAAACGCGAAGGGAGACGAGGATGCGTCCGAATCGTTCTGGCATCGGTGCGAGCCGACATCGCACCATCGCAGGCCTGCTCGCATGCGCCACCGCGGCGCTGGTTGTTGCAGCCTCGCCGCTGCACGCCGAAGAGGCGCAACCGTTCCGTCTCTGCGCCGATCCGACCAACCTTCCATTCTCGAGCGACAGCCCGTCCAGGCCGGGCTTCTATGTCGAGATCGGGCAGGCCCTGGCGCGGGCGCTTGGCCGGCCGATCGCCTATGACTGGTACAAATCCTATTTCGGCAAGCGCACCGTGCGCGTCACGCTGCTCGGCAGGCAATGCGACGCCATGATCGGGCTGCCCCGGTCCGAGGATTTCATGGGACCGGCCGTGATCTTCTCTAACAGCTTCGCGAAGGAGGGCTATGCTCTCGTGGCCGCCAAGGGCCAGGCGCTCGGCGGCATCGACGCCCTCAGGGGCAAGCGGGTTGCCGTGCAGTTCGCCAGCACGCCGCAAAACCTGCTCGCGAGCCGCGACGACATCCAGAAGGTGACGGTGCTGTCGCCCGAGGAAGGCATGCAGGCGCTCGACCAGGGCAGGGCCGACGTCGCCTTCATCTGGGGACCGGTCGCCGGCTGGCTGAACAAGACCAGCTACAATGACCGCTATGAAATCGAGCTTACCGAAGGCGAAGGCCTGTCGTGGGATGCGGCCATCGGCTTTGCGAAGACCTCGATCGAGCTGCGTGACCGCGTCGATGCCGTGTTGCCGCAGCTTCAGGGCACGATCGGCGATCTCGCGGTGAAATACGGCCTGCCGACCGGCGCGCCGGTCCGCTTCGGCGCGGCGACGGCGGGAACGACCATTGGGACTGGAGCCGGCGCGGGCGTCGCCCAGGTCGCCAATGTCGTGGCGACCGAGACCAAGGGCGACGCGGTCGCGCCAGGCGCCCAGGCTGTCGGCGCGGGCAAGGAGATCTTCAACGGAACCTGTGCGCATTGCCACGGTCCCGACGCGATCCAGAGCGAGCGGAAGATCGATCTGCGACTGCTGCGTCACCGCTATGGCGACGAGATGCGCGAGAAATTCTGGACCACCGTTCATGAGGGACGGCCGAACAAGGGAATGCCGGCCTGGAAGGAGGTCTATACCGACGACCAGTTCGACAGCATCTATGCCTTCCTGCTGACGGTCCAGACCGAATCGAACGACTGAACGATCTTGACCGAACCGGATCGGGAGAATGTGGTAGCGTGCATCCAGCGCCATCCCGGCGCCGGACGGGTGCCGGATGGTTCTGCCTCTTCTGTTGCGACGGCGGAGGCCTGTCCGGTGCAGCATTCGGCGGTGCAGTCCTGTGAAGTCGCCATGACCTGCTTCCTGATCATCGACGACCATCCGCTGTTCCGCGAGGCGCTCGGCAATGCGGTGCGGCTGGCCTTGCCGGAGGCGCGGATCTTCGAGGCGATGTCGATCGCGGATGCCCTTCACATCCTGACGGCCGAGCAGGGCAAGGGCATCGACCTCGCGCTGCTCGACCTCCTGCTGCCGGATGCGACCGGCTTCTCCGGCTTTCTGCGTTTGCGCGAAGCCTATCCGCGCCTTCCCGTCGCCATCGTCTCGAGCGACGAGGACCAGCGCGTCGTCCGCGAGGCGCTGGAGCTCGGGGCCGCCGGCTATCTGCCGAAATCGATGTCGAAGCGCGAGCTGGCGCAATCGATCGAGGGCGTGCTGAATGGATCGGTGTCGGTGCCGAAGGATTTCGTGGCTGCGCCGCAGCGGCGCCGGGCCGAGGCCAGCAAGGCGCTCGAGGTCAAGCTGCGCGAGCTCACGCCACAGCAGCTTCGCGTGCTCGATCTCCTGCGGCGCGGCTATCCGAACCGGCAGATCGCCCAGGAGCTTCAGCTCGCCGAATCCACGGTGAAGGCGCACATCACCGAGATCCTGCGCAAGCTCGGCCTGTTCAGCCGCAACAAGGCGATCATCGAGATCGGCAAGGTGGACTTGCCCGATCCGAAGGCCCGGCCCCACGCGCGGGCTGATCGCGGGCGGCCGCAATGACGCGCGATCTCGCGCTTGACATCGTGCTTGTCGCCGCGCTTGACCTGGATCAAGCCGGTCCGACCCGGCCGGGACATTCTCGTTCCGACTTCGGACCGGACGATCGTCTGGACAATAATCGGGGCAATCATCGGGGCAACCATCAGGGAACGGCTCGCGCGTGATGCGATTTCTGATTGTCGAAGACCATCCGCTGTTTCGCGAGGCGCTCGAGGGCGCGCTCCAGATGGTGGCGCCCGCGGCCGAGATCCTTCAGGCGACGTCGATCGACGGCGCGCTCGAACAGGTCGCGGCGACCACCGAACTCGATCTCATCCTGCTCGATCTGTCGATGCCGGGCACCACGGGTCTTTCGGGCATCATCCGCATCCGCAAGGCCTTTCCCAAAATTCCCGTCGTCATCGTGTCCGGGCATCAGGATCCGCAGATCATATCTGGCGCCTTGTCGCTCGGCGTCTCCGGCTACATCCTCAAATCGTCCTCGAAGCAGGAGCTGGCGCAGTCGATCGGCGAGGTGCTGCGGGGCGCAGTCTGTGTCCCTGCCGCCTCTCGCGGGCTGGTCCGCCCGCAACGCGCCGCCGGGCCCGCGCAGGATCTCATCAGGCGCCTGCACGAGCTGACGCCGCAGCAACTGCGCGTGCTCGAAATGCTCAAGCGCGGCCTGCAGAACAAGCAGATTGCCTACGAGCTGAAGATTTCCGAGACCACCGTGAAGGTCCACGTCTCCGACATCCTGCGCAAGCTCAACGTGCTGAGCCGCACCAAGGCCATCGTCGAAATGTCCCGGATTGATTTCGCGACGCTGGCCGGCGAAGGCGCTCCGGCAAGGCGCGAGCATGCACCGCCGGATCGGCAGTGATCTGATTCGTCGCTTCTTGCCATGCGGGATGCGTCACAGCGGGCAGGCAATTCGTCCACATGTCAAAGCCATAGAATGATGTAAAATGTTACCGGTACTGTGCAGGGGGTTGTTTTGCGACTTTGATGTGAGCCGCACGCTTCAGCTCAGCAGGAACGACAGCAGCGCCCGCATCTCGGCGGGCTTGATCGGCTTCTTCAGCACTTCGAGGCCCTGCAGGCTCGCCTGCTTCGCCGCCTGCTCGGAATAGTCGGCGGTGATGATCATGGCGGGCGTGTCGAGCTTCAAATGCTCCCGGACGTCGGCGATGGCCGACAGGCCGCTCTCGCCATGGTCGAGATGGAGGTCGGCAATCACGACATCCGGCGCGCCGAGCTCGCTGAGGCGTACCAGCGCGTCCGCGGCCGAACGCGTGGTCGCGACATCGCAGCCCCATCCCTCCAGCAACGCGGCCATCGCCTCCGAGCCGTTCGGATCGTTTTCGATCAGCAGGATCTTGGCGCCTTCGAGCCCGCTATAGTCGTAGGGCCGCTCGGCGAGGTTGACCTCCTGCACCTCGTCGTCGACCTCGGCGAGGTCGGCGCGCTGCAGCTCCAGGGTGAAGGTCGATCCCCTGCCGAGCTGCGACGACAGCCGCACCTCGTGCCCGAGCACGGTTGCGAAACGGCGCACGATCGAGAGGCCGAGCCCGAAGCCGGCCTGGTCGGTCGCAATCGCCTCGCCGCGCTGGAACTCGCGGAAGATCGCCTCCTGCTGCGCCTGCGCAATGCCGGGCCCGGTGTCGGAGACCTGGACGCAGATCCGGTCGCCGCGCGGCCGGCATCCCATCACGACACCGCCGCTGCGGGTATAGCGAATGGCATTGGCGAGCAGGTTCTGCAGGATCCGCCGCAGCATCATCGCATCCGACCTCACCGCCAGCTGTGAGGTGCGGATGCGCAAGGACAGGCCTTGCCGCGCGGCGACCGGCTCGAATTCGTTGCGGAGCTGCTCGAACAGCGGCGCCAGCGCGATCGCGCGCACATCGGGCTTCAGCGCGCCGGCGTCGAGCTTGGCGATCTCCAGCAGCGAGCGCAGCAGGTCCTCCAGCATCACCAGCGAGCGGCTGGCCTGGTCGATCAGCACGCCCGCCTCCTGCGATTCCATCAACTCGGTCAGCGCGGACAGCGTCAGGCGCGCCGCGTTGAGCGGCTGCAACAGGTCGTGGGTGACCGAGATCAGCACCGAGGACTTCAGCGAGCTCGCCGCCTCCGCCTGCTGCTTGGCACGGTAGAGACCCTCATTCGCAAGCTCGACCGAATGCAGCGCCTCGCGCAACTGGTGCGTCCGGTCGCGAACCTTGTGGTCGAGCGCAATCGCGGTTTCGAACAATGAAAAGGCGTTGAGCTGCTGGTCCATCGAGCGCTCGACGCGGGACATCAGTGCGGCATTGATCTTCCTCAGCTTGGCGGCCTCGCGACGCAGCTGGTCGACCGTTTCGGGGCCTTGCCACATGTCCGTCACGATGGGCGCCTTCCGATCGCAACCCCCGTGAAGGTCTGGTTCACATGCATGGAGCCGAACTGCTCGCCATAGGTGTGAAAGCCGACGACCCGATTCTGCCGGTAGAGTTCGGACATGTCGCGGGCGAGCTGATGCTGCTCGGCGTCGAGCCGCCGGAACAGGCACTCGAAGCCGATGTAGAGCGAGACGTCTCCGATCTCGTCGTGGATTTCGGCGAAGGTCTCGCGGGTCGCGCCGACCAGGCTTCGCGATGTCGCCGCCGTCAGCACCATGCCCTCGTCGATGGCGCAGAAGAAATGCAGCGAGCCGTCCGGCTCGACGCGCTGGATCGAGCGCGCGTAATAGGAGCCGCCGACGCGGACCAGCACCGGATGCGAGGCAAAGGAGAACGGATCGAGCTTGGCGTCCATGATCCCGACTACGCGCGAATATTCCTGGGCCGCAGGCTCGGCGTTCAGCTCCCGGACCGTCCGGCTTTCGATGTCGGCTTCGGTGACCACCATCTTCTGCGGGCTCGGCTCGAAATTGTCGCACTTGAAGACGCGGAACGGCAGCGAGGTGTTCAGCAGAATCAGCAGGGCGGCATTGGTGTGTGCCTCGCCGTCGAAGAACACCCAGGTTCTCTCGAAGCGCAGCCCATCCCCTGCGGACCCGCCGACAACAGGAATGTCGTCCAGCGATGCATAGATCGCGGACATCAGCGCTTCCTCGCGCCGGCACAGGCCGTCGATCAGGACCAGTCCGAACGGATTGCCTCGGCCGACCTGCGGCGTCGCGCGCAACAGCTCGTGCCGGAGCTCGACGCCGATCCGGCGGCCGTCCTCGACCTGGAAACTGTCGAGGTTGAGGATGGGCCGCACCACCGCGGAGAAGTCGGCGCGGTTGAACGCCAGCGCCACGACGCTGTTCTCGTCCCAGCCATCGGGGGCAAGCTCGCCCGCGGTGGTACAACCGCAGACCCGGGTGTCGTCGAACCGTCGGGTGATCTCGGCGATGAAGTGATGAGGATCGTAGCTCGGAGAGAGGAACACCAGGATCAGTGCCAACTCGTCGGAGGGGAGCTGGGCGGCCAGCTCGGCCACGGCTTCATCGACGCTCGCAGCCTTCGACTTGGCCACGGCAACGCCAGACGCACCGCCAAACCGAAAGTCGGTTTGCCCCACTCCGTTTCTCTCCTCGAGGACCAGCTCGGTCTAACGCCAAGTGCCTGATAAGTATTCAAGAGTAAGGCGTTTTCCGGTCAGCTGCAACATGGCCCCCGACCCCTTGCAATTCCGGACAAGCGTGTGGCGGAGCTCTCGTCGAGGGTGCGGGCCGGACGGATTTACCACCCCTTGACGATTCTGCCCTAATTTCCCGTACGGTTCGGAAGGGGCTGCTTCCGGGCCGCAGAATCGCTGCAAGAACATGAGCTGGGGGTTGGGAATGTCCGGGCGTATCGCGTCGCCGTCCAAGCGCACATTGTTTCCGACCCTCAGGTTCCGCGCAAAGATCATTCTCGGCTTCGCCGCCGTGCTGGTGATTTCCGCCGGCAGCATGGCTTTCTCCTATCTCGGCTTCGAGCGGGTCGCCTCCGGGGTCGGGTCGTACCGCAGCAGCGTTTCCGAGGCCGATCTCGCCCGCAACATCGATCGCGAGCTGCTGGCCTATCGTTCGGCCGCCCGTTATTTCGTGGTGACCGGCAAGGAAGACGACGCCAAGGCGGCGCTGGATACTGAGGGCAGCCTGAAGAACGCCATCGACCAGGCGGTGAAGGGCGCCAAGACACCGGCGCGGCAGGAGAGCCTCGACAAGCTCGCCAAGGAGTTTTCCAACTTCTCCGCGACCTTCGCAAAGGTGCTCCAGGCCAAGCGCGACAGTGCGCTGCTGGTGCAGAACCAGCTCAGTCGCAACGCCAATCTCTTGAAATACAAGCTCGACGATATCGGCAACAACGCCTCCGACTCCGAAGCGCAGGCGATCGAGTTCGGCACCAAGCAGGTCAACGCCCAGTTCCAGACGGCGAGTGCGGCGGCGACCAATTTCGTGCTGACCTCCGACCAGTCGATTGCCACCAGCGCGCTGGCGCGGCTGAAATTCGTCGAGAACTCGCTCGGTGCGATCTATTCCATGGACGACAAGGTCGTCGCCGGCCTGAAGGATGCCAAGGCGCTGCTGGGGGCCTATCGCGAAGCGCTGGAGAAGCTGATCGCCAATGCCAAGCTGGTCGATGATCTCGTCACCGAGATGAACGGCTTCGCCGGTACGATCCAGCAAGGAGCGACCACCATGAAGGCGGAGCTCCTCGCCGAACAGCAGCGGCTGGATTCGGAGTCGGAAGCGACCATCGGACAGACCGAGCAAATGGTGCTGATGCTGGCCGTTGGCGGCACCCTGGTTGGGATGGTACTGGCCTTCCTGCTCGGCACCGGCATCTCGCGTCCGATGATTGCGATGTGCAAGGCGATGCGCGAGCTTGCGTCGGGCAATTTCGACGTGGTGCTGCCCGGCCTCGGCCGCAAGGACGAGATCGGCGAGATGGCCGGCGCGGTCGAGGAGTTCAAGGTTCAGGCAGTCGCCAAGGCCGAACGCGACGCTACCGCCAGCGAGGTCCAGAATCGGGAGCAGGCCGCAAGTCGCCGCGCCGAGCTGATCCGCTTCGCCGACGATTTCGAGAGCGCGGTCGGCGCCATCGTCTCCAACGTCTCGGCCTCGGCCGTGCAGCTGGAATCGGCGGCTTCGACGCTGACCCGCACCGCCGAGACCACGCAGAGCCTGTCGAGCCAGGTCGCCGGCGTCTCCGAGCAGGCGTCCAGCAACATGCAGTCGGTCGCGACCGCGACGGAAGAGCTCTCGGCCTCGGTCGAGGAGATCGGCCGCCAGGTCCGCGATTCCAGCCGCATCGCCGAGGCTGC
Organism: Bradyrhizobium sp. RP6; assembly: GCF_003837805.1. Classification (GTDB taxonomy): domain Bacteria; phylum Pseudomonadota; class Alphaproteobacteria; order Rhizobiales; family Xanthobacteraceae; genus Bradyrhizobium. The sequence continues at coordinate 73,633 of NZ_RQIT01000016.1, forward strand.
CGTGGTGCAGGCCAAGGAGACCGACGGGCGCATCGGCAAGCTGTCGCATGCCGCCCAGCAGATCGGCGAGGTGGTCAAGCTGATCACGGCGATTGCCGAGCAGACCAACCTTCTCGCGCTTAACGCCACCATCGAGGCGGCCCGCGCGGGCGAAGCCGGCCGCGGCTTTGCGGTGGTTGCGAGCGAAGTGAAATCGCTGGCGAGCCAGACGGCGAAGGCAACGGACGAGATCTCCTCGCACATCGCGGGCATGCAGGGCGCCACCGCCGAATCGGTCGCCGCGATCAAGGAGATCGGCGCGACCATCGGCCAGATCTCGTCGATCTCGACCTCGATCGCGAGCGCGGTCGAGCAGCAGGGCGCCGCCACCCAGGAGATCGCCCGCAGCGTCCAGACCGTGGCGCAGGGCACTCAGACCGCGGCCACCGATATCGGCCAGGTTAACCGCGGCGCCGCCGAGACCGGCTCGGCCTCGGAAGAGGTGCTGAATTCGGCCAAGACCCTGTCGAGCGAAAGCACCCGTCTTCGCGCCGAGCTCGACCGCTTCATGGCGAATATCCGGGCGGCATAGGTTCGCGGCCTCCGAGGTCCGCGCTGCCGCAACTCCGGTATGGGTCTTGGATCAGCGCTTCGCTTCCGCGCAGCGCTGCGCGCTGTCAGGAGGCTCGCCGGTCCCGGACGACAGCAGAGGATGGCGGCCGTCAATCTGTAACGGCGGGAGAAAGCGCGCCTTAACAATTCCCTTCGTCGCCTAACCGCCAGTTGCGGCGCCACAAATTTACTACAGCTTATCCTTTGCCCCGTAACGTGCAGAAGAGCCGGGAAGCGGGCTGCTTCCGGGTTGCGCCTGGTTTTCCGCGAATGGAATGGGGTGGGGGAATGTCTGCTACGTCGAAGTCGAGCAAATCGAAGCTGCCAACGTTGCGCTTTCGCGCAAAAATCATCCTCGGCTTTGTGGCGGTGCTAGCCATCCTCGCCGTCAGCATGGCGTTCGCCTATTTCGGCTTCGAACGAATCGCAGGTGCCGTGGCGTCCTACCGCACCAGCGTATCCGAAGCCGACTTGGCGCGAACGGTCGATCGCGAACTGGTCGCCTATCAGGGGCTGGCAAGGGCCTATACCCTGACCGGCGCGGCGGATGATGAGACCGCAGCCAAGGCCGCTGAAGGCAATCTGAAAGGCGCGATCGCCAAGTCGATGGCGGCGACGATCGGCGCCGCCCGCCGTGAGCAGGTCGGCAAGCTCGAGGCCGAGTTCCAGAATTTTACGAAAGTCTTCGGCGAGATCATCACTCTGACGCGCGAGAACAACAAGATCGCGGCCGACGAGCTCAACAGTGTCGGCAACAAGATCCGCTTCAAATTCGACGATCTCGCCGACACCGCGGCTCTGGCGGGCCTGAACTCGGTCCAGACCACGGCCAAGGACGTCACCTCGCAATATCTGGCGGTCTCCACCTCGGTCGGCGCCTTCGTGGCCAAGCCGGAGCCGAAGACCGCCGACGGCGTGATCGCCCGCATCAAGTTCCTCGAGACGCTGCTGGTCTCCATCTACGCGAATGACCAGAAGATCACGGACCGCGTCAAGGAGATCGGCGATCTCCTGAAGCAGTACCGCACCTCGTTCGCAAAGCTGAATGAGAACGTGAAGGTCATCATCAAGCTGAACGGCGAGATGACCAAGACGGCTGCGACCATCCTCAAGCTCTCGGCGGAGCTGCGTTCGGATCTGACCGCCGACCAGCAACGCATCGAGGCGAGCGCCAATTCCACCATCGTGGAAACCGAGCAGCTGATGCTGATGCTGGCGCTGGGCGGGCTGGCCGTCGGCACCGTGCTGGCCTTATGGCTCGGCAACGGCATCTCGCGTCCGATGATTGCGATGTGCAAGGCGATGCGCGAGCTTGCGTCGGGCAATTTCGACGTGGTGCTGCCCGGCCTCGGCCGCAAGGACGAGATCGGCGAGATGGCCGGCGCGGTCGAGGAGTTCAAGGTTCAGGCAGTCGCCAAGGCCGAACGCGACGCTACCGCCAGCGAGGTCCAGAATCGGGAGCAGGCCGCAAGTCGCCGCGCCGAGCTGATCCGCTTCGCCGACGATTTCGAGAGCGCGGTCGGCGCCATCGTCTCCAACGTCTCGGCCTCGGCCGTGCAGCTGGAATCGGCGGCTTCGACGCTGACCCGCACCGCCGAGACCACGCAGAGCCTGTCGAGCCAGGTCGCCGGCGTCTCCGAGCAGGCGTCCAGCAACATGCAGTCGGTCGCGACCGCGACGGAAGAGCTCTCGGCCTCGGTCGAGGAGATCGGCCGCCAGGTCCGCGATTCCAGCCGCATCGCCGAGGCTGCCGTGGTGCAGGCCAAGGAGACCGACGGGCGCATCGGCAAGCTGTCGCATGCCGCCCAGCAGATCGGCGAGGTGGTCAAGCTGATCACGGCGATTGCCGAGCAGACCAACCTTCTCGCGCTTAACGCCACCATCGAGGCGGCCCGCGCGGGCGAAGCCGGCCGCGGCTTTGCGGTGGTTGCGAGCGAAGTGAAATCGCTGGCGAGCCAGACGGCGAAGGCAACGGACGAGATCTCCTCGCACATCGCGGGCATGCAGGGCGCCACCGCCGAATCGGTCGCCGCGATCAAGGAGATCGGCGCGACCATCGGCCAGATCTCGTCGATCTCGACCTCGATCGCGAGCGCGGTCGAGCAGCAGGGCGCCGCCACCCAGGAGATCGCCCGCAGCGTCCAGACCGTGGCGCAGGGCACTCAGACCGCGGCCACCGATATCGGCCAGGTCAACCGCGGCGCCGCCGAGACCGGCTCGGCCTCGGAAGAGGTGCTGAATTCGGCCAAGACCCTGTCGAGCGAAAGCACCCGTCTTCGCGCCGAGCTCGACCGCTTCATGGCGAATATCCGGGCGGCATAGGTTCGCGGCCTCCGAGGTCCGCGCTGCCGCAACTCCGGTATGGGTCTTGGATCAGCGCTTCGCTTCCGCGCAGCGCTGCGCGCTGTCAGGAGGCTCGCCGGTCCCGGACGACAGCGGAGCAGTCAGGGGACGCCATTCGGGCCTCACTCCTTCCCGAAGGCCCGCTTCAACTCGACCTTCGCGCGCTCCAGTCGCGTTTGCTGCGTCTTCGGCAGCGTCTTGCCGGCGCGGTTGATGTAGAATGTCAGCATCGACAGCGCCGAGCGATAGGCGCCGGTCTTGCGACGCGAGCTGTGCTCCGCCGAGCGTTTCAGGGAGGCTGCGATCTTCCGGGGATCCCTAAGCTTGAACACTCCGCGCTTGAGATCGAGCGCGTCGCTCTCCTGCGTTACCCGTTGCGACCAGCGCTTCGGTGCTGCACGGCGATTTGACCTCTTGCGCGTCGTGCTCGCCTTGCGACGCGCGGTGTTGCGCGCGCCTGTCTTCCTTGAATGTGTCGTCTTTCTGACGTGAGCCATGCGTCAACTCCTTGCGGCTCCATCGGAAACGAGCGGTGCCAACGGGCGTTCCCATGGGAACCTGGCCTCGCCGCAGGCGTTGTCGCAAGGTGGCAGGCGAATTGCCGCACCCCGATGATCGGATCGACCCGTCCACATCGCGTGAGAGGGGTCCTTTCCATTGATCAGACGCAACAACCCGATGGAATTGCAGCAAAGCCCAGCGCTGAACTATGCACCCGTAGTCCCGGCGGCGACCGCGACCGACCGTATCGTCGAGACCAGCATTCCCTCGCGGCTGGACGCGCTGCCGTGGAGCGGCTTCCACACCCGTGTCGTGCTCGCGCTGGGCATCACCTGGATTCTCGACGGGCTCGAGGTGACTCTGGCCGGTGCACTCTCCGGTGCGCTGAAGCAGAGCTCGTCGCTGCACTTCTCCAATCTCGACATCGGCATCGCCAACTCCGCCTATCTGGCGGGTGCCGTGCTCGGCGCACTCGGCTTCGGCTGGTTGACTGATCGCATCGGCCGCAAGAAGCTGTTCTTCATCACGCTTGCACTCTATCTCTCGGCAACGGCCGCGACCGCTCTGTCATGGGATGTCGCGAGCTACGCGCTGTTTCGTTTCCTCACCGGCGCCGGCATCGGCGGCGAGTACACCGCGATCAATTCGACCATCCAGGAATTGGTGCCGGCGCGCTATCGCGGCTGGACCGATCTCGTCATCAACGGAAGCTTCTGGATCGGGGCCGCCATGGGCGCCGTGGCGGCCATCGTACTGCTCGATCCCGCGATGATCGGGCCCGATCTCGGCTGGCGCCTGGCTTATCTCATCGGCGCGACCCTCGGCCTCATCGTGCTGTTGATGCGAATGTGGATTCCGGAAAGTCCGCGCTGGCTGATGATCCATGGCCGTCCCGACGAAGCCCATGCCATCGTCGACGGGATCGAACGCTCGGTGATTGGGCATGATCAGGACCTGACGGACGGGCGCTTCACGAAGATGCGCCTGAGGATGCGTGATCACACGCCGATCAGCGAGGTCGTGCATACGTTGTTCTCGGCCTATCGCCAGCGCGCGGTGGTCGGCCTCGTGCTGATGAGCGCCCAGGCGTTCTTCTACAACGCCATCTTCTTCACCTTCGCGCTGGTGCTGACCGACTTCTACGGCATCAGTGCCGATCACGTCGGCTGGTACCTGCTGCCTTTCGCCGCCGGCAATTTCCTCGGGCCCCTGCTGCTCGGCCGTCTGTTCGATACGCTCGGACGCCGCACCATGATCATGTTCACCTATGGCGCATCGGGCGTGCTACTGGCGCTATCGGGTTATCTGTTCTCGATCGGCGTGCTGAGCGCGCAAGGGCAGACCGCGGCCTGGATGGTGATCTTCTTCTTTGCCTCGCCCGCTGCGAGCGCGGCCTATCTGACCGTCAGCGAAACGTTTCCGTTGGAGGTTCGCGCGCTGGCGATCGCGGTGTTCTATGCGGTCGGGACCGGCATCGGCGGTGTGATCGGGCCGGCGCTGTTCGGCGCATTGATCGACACGGGATCACGCAATAGCGTGTTCGCCGGCTATTTGCTGGGGGCAGCCCTGATGATCGCGGCTGCGATCGTGGCGTGGCGCTACGCCGTCTCCGCGGAGCGCAAATCGCTCGAACAAATCGCGCGGCCGCTCGCCTTTATGGAGTAGACTGATGAAATCGGAACTTGCGGAGATGGCCTTGGACCAGAAGCGTACCATGCTGGATGACGATGCGCCCGAAGCGGTGCCGGTGCCGCATGCGCTGATGCCGCATCTCGACGAGATCGCCATCCTGCTCGACATCGACGGCACGTTGCTCGACCTGATGCCGACACCGCGCGAGGTGTGGGTGCCGCCGGGCCTGTCGGAAACGCTGGGCAGGCTGACCGAGCGCACGTCCGGAGCGCTGGCGCTGGTCAGCGGCCGGTCGCTCAACGACATCGACCTGATCTTCGCGCCGGACGTGTTCCGCGCCGTTGCCGGCCACGGCGCGGAGATGCGGCTGTCGGTGGACAACGAAGCGGATGATGTGCACGCGCCGCCGCTCGACAAGGAGCTGAAGCGGCGCCTGGCCGCCATTGCCAAGCTCAGCCCCGGTATTCTGCTCGAGGACAAGGGCTACTCGCTCGCGCTGCATTACCGTCTGGCGCCGCATGCGGAGAAGGCGATCTACGAATCCGTCTCGTTGATCCGCGCCGACCTGCCCAATGCGCCGATCGAGGTGTTGCCCGGAAAGTTCGTCTGCGAGATCAAGCATTCCGGCTTCACCAAGGCGAGCGGCGTGCGCGAATTGATGAAGCACGAGCCGTTCAGGGGACGGCGCCCATTGTTCATCGGCGATGACGTCACCGACGAGACGGTATTCGCGATCATGCCCGACATGGACGGACTCGCCTTCTCGGTCGGTCGCCGCGCCATCGGTGTGAACGGACACTTCGATGCGCCGAGCGACGTGCGCGCATTTCTCGCGCGACTGCTTGATCCGAGGTGAAACCAAGGCAGCGCCACTTCGCGGACATGAATATCTCTAGCGCAGCCCACTGCGCGCCGCGATGCCTGCTGCGCAGCAGGATCGGAAATGCTGTCTTTGCAACGAAATTCCAGGGTTCCGCAAGCGAAACCAGTTCCAACGCGCGCGCCCGATTTTGGTTGAAACGATGATCAGGAACCATATTGATGAACGGCAGTTAAACGGGGTGGAATGAACAGGAGGGGACGACCTGTGAACTTAGTTGTCGTTTCAAATCGCGTCGCGCGCGGCAAACCCAACGAGCCCATGACGGGCGGCCTTGCCGCGGCACTGCTTCCCGTGGTGGAACATTCTGGTGCGATCTGGGTCGGTTCCTCCGGCCGGGTGCGTGATGGTCATCAGAAGGAACCCTTCGCAGAGATCGAGGCGCTCGGAACGGGTGCGATTGCGACGCTGGACCTGCCGGCGGCGCATTATGGCGGCTATTACGAAGGCTTTGCCAATTCGGCCCTGTGGCCGGCATTGCATTCGCGCAGCGATCTGATCCGCGTCTCGCGAGAGGATTATGTCAGCTATCGCGAGGTCAACGCCTTCATGGCGCGCGCTCTGCTGCGCTTCCGAAAAGCCAAGACAGCGTTCTGGGTGCAGGACTATCATTTCCTCGCGCTTGGCGCTGAGCTGCGCGACCTCGGCGTCGATGATCCGATCGGCTTCTTTCTCCATACGCCGTGGCCCGTCGCCGCGGTCGTGCAGGGCGTGCCCAACCATCGCGAACTGATCACGGCGATGCTTGCCTACGATCTGCTCGGCTTCCAGACCGAGGAAGATCGCCAGAATTTTCTCGGTTATGTCGGCGGTGAGCTCGGTTTCGCCATCGAGGATGGCGTTGCGATCTCGCAGCATGGGCGCACGCGCTGCGAAGTGTTTCCGATCGGAATCGATGCGGAGAAGTTTGCGCAATACGCTGCGAAGTCCGCCTCGCATCCCGATGTGTCGCGGTTGCGGCGCAGCCTCAACGGCGAGCGGCTCGCGATCGGCGTCGACCGGATCGACTATTCGAAGGGGCTCGTCAACCGCATCAGCGCGTTCGACCGGCTCTGGACCGAGCAGCCGCAGTTTGCGCGCAGCATCTCGCTGCTCCAGATCGCCAATCCCTCGCGCGGCGGCATCGAAGCTTATGGCACTCTCCAGAACGACGTCGCGCGCCTCGTGACCGACGTCAACGGCCGTCATGGCGAAGTCGACTGGACGCCGATCCGTTATCTGAACAAGGGCTTCAGCCAGGCCGTGCTCGCGGGCCTCTACCGCACGGCGCAGATCGGCGTGGTGACGCCGCTGCACGACGGCATGAACCTCGTCGCCAAGGAATATGTCGCCGCGCAAAACGCGGCCGACCCCGGCGTGCTGGTGCTGTCGAAATTCGCAGGCGCCGCCAACGAGCTCGACGCCGCATTGCTGGTCAATCCGCACGACATCGACGGTATGGCGCGTGCGATCGCGGTCGCGGCCGCCATGCCGCTCACCGAGCGCAGGATGCGCTGGGATGCGATGATGAAGAAGCTGCGTGGCCACACCATCCAGCAATGGTCCGCCGACTTCGTCGCTGAGCTCGAGAAGTGCCGGACGGAGAAGGCGGCGGCCGCCCCGCTCGCAGCCCAGCCGCCGCAGGCGCTGCGCTGGCTGAAGTCCGCGATATCAGGCGTGCGGTTGATTTAGGATTTTCGCAGGCTCTATCCACGCGTGATGGCCGGGCATTCCTCGGCCATCGCGTCCTGCTATGCTGATCCGGGAACGTGGATGCCCGTGACGAGTCAGGACGAGCCCGGCATAAGGGCCGACGGCGAATGGCGCGAACCTCAATAGCAATACGACACGCCGTCCAGAATCGCGCATTGCCGCTTGTTCGGCGCGTTGGGATCGTCCAGCGGCACCACGCCCTTGCCCTGCCCGACGAACACGCCGGGCCCGACATGGACCGAGCTTTTGTTGCCGACGATCACGCTCTGATGCGGTGTCGAGCTCGAACGCGTGCCGTCCGGCCAGAGGATGGCATCGCCCGAAAGCACCCCGCGCCGGCCGTCGTCGCAGCTGACGTCGACTCCTTGCCGGGTGCACACCTGCGCGGCGGCGGGCACGGCGAGGGCGGAGCCGATGGCCGAAATCAGGCCAAGGGCGGCGATGGTCCTGCAGATGGTCATGGCGTCCCCGATCGTGTTTGGCGGCTTCTCGTGAATCGTCGCGCCAAACCCGCCTGCGGTTCAGCCGATTGGCGGGCCAAGGGACACGTAGCGCGCCAGATATTATCCTGTAAATACAATAAATTGCGGAAAATCGCCCGATTTGCCCCGCGATCCCTTGCAAAATCATTGGCGCCCCTTCAAGAGAGGGCGCTCCGGAGAGATGGCCGAGTGGCTTAAGGCGCACGCTTGGAAAGCGTGTGTGCGGGAAACCGTACCGTGGGTTCGAATCCCACTCTCTCCGCCAAACAGGCCGAAAAGTCCTTAGTTTCCAGCTCGTAGTGAAGTTAGCTGTTTGTCAGCCCATATGCTGGCCCATACTTAAAGAAGCTGCCGGCTGCCCGGTGCGGGATTCTACCCAGACGCCTCAATGCGGTCGAGGCGTAGACGGTGCCGATGGTCGGTCAGCAGTCGAGCACCACCCAGCACAGCGGCCAGCGTTCCGAGCCCCGTGCCACCAGCGATCAGGAACATGATCAGCAATTGATATTTTACTGCATCGACTGGCTCGACACCCGCAAGGATCTGGCCAGTCATCATTCCCGGCAGGGAAACGAGGCCGATCGCCGCCATACTGTTCATGATCGGCATGAAGCCGCTTCTCAACGCGTCCCGTATGAGAGGCAGCAGGGCTTCGTGTCGGGTGCCGCCGAGCGCGAGACACGCTTCTACGGCGGCCCGCTCGCGAACCAGGCTGTTCGTCAGCACGTCTAGGCCGAGGCTTATTCCGGTCATGGTGTTGCCCAGCATCATGCCCAGCAAAGGCAGCGCGTATCGCGGATGATACCAAGGATCGGGGCGTAGCTCCGTCAGGAGTGCGAACATCGTGACCGTACCCGCAGCGAGCAGCGTGCATCCGGTGCCGAGGCCGTACTTCCAAACGCCCTGAAGGCGCCGCTTCTGCCGCGCGACGATCTCTCGCGAGGCGAAGAGAACCATGATCAGGGCGGCGAGAGCGGTCCAGAGCGGGGACACGGCAGCAAACAGGAATGTCAGCACGTATCCGACGAGGACGAGCTGCACCACCATGCGCACGGTCGCAATGGCCAGCTGCCTCTCTAGCTTGAGCCGGAGAACAAGCGAGAAGACGCCGTCCATGACGACAAGGAGCGCCGGCAGGACCAGATTGCCGTACGAGAGCTGGATATAGGTCACGGCAGGCTTTCCTCGATGCTGCCGTCGGGCCTCATTGCAAGAATCCTTGACCCGACGCGGCGGGCTTGGGCGTCGTCGTGGGTACTCCAGAGGACACTCGCTCCATCCGAGATGCGCTCGGCAATCACACCTTCCACGGCCGCAGCGGCTGCCGGGTCGAGGGCCGAAGTCGGCTCGTCCAGCAGAAGCACCCGCGATCTCAGCATGAGCGCCCGCGCAAGTCCCAACCGCAGTCTCTCGCCGGTCGAAAGTCTTTGGATGGACCACGCTCCGCAGTCGTCCGGCAAGCCCAGTCGCGCGACCAGCGGGAGGGCATCCCCCCAGGCCGTGAAGTGTTCCTGCACGGTGTCGGACCACCAACCCGGCTCGGCGGCGAGGTAGGTCACTCGCTTTCGCCAGGCGGGGGCCGGCATCGCTTCTCGGAGCGTTCCGTCCAGCCTGACCGTTCCCTCGTTGGGATCGAGATCCGCGATGGAGCGGAGCAGCAACGTCTTTCCGACCCCGGAGGGCCCTTGCAGGGCGACGCATTCGCCGTCCTGCAAGTCGAATGACACGAAGATGTGCAGGCGCTTGAGCCCGCTGACCGTCAGCATGCGTCAAAGCTTGAGCTGCAGCCGGTCGGCAACCCGCCTGGCGATCTCCGCCGGCGCCTCGTTCGGGTAAGGATGCACCGAGCTGACATTGATCTCGCCGAGCACGTAGCTGTCGCTCCCGTCGGCCTGGACGGGACCGAGCATGAAGTCGGCGTCCCAAATCGCGGGAAGGTCATCTGGCGCGATGTCCAGCAGCGAAGTTAGCTGCGGCGTCCACTCGTCCTCCATCAACCGTCGCAGCCGCTGAAAGCGCGGGTCTGCGTTCGAACTGTAGAGCCGCGGTCCGACCTCTGAACGCGCGGCGGGCGAGTCGACAAGGGCTTTGACTTTGTGGTGGCCGAAGCCTGCGCAGCGGTCGCCTGCCATGTAGCAGCGCACCACGCCCTCGCTCAGGCGAGGCTGGAACGCCTGGTCGATCACACTGCCGTTTTCGAAATACTCCCCGCAGCGACGCACGAAATCATCCAGGGTCAGTTCCTCGGGCGCGTCCTTGGTCGCGTCCAGCACCCTGACCATGGAGGAGATAGGCAGCTTCTCGACCTTCCAGACACCTTGGCCGCCGTTGCCCCGGTTGCGCTTGATGACGCGCGGACCGCCAGCGAGCCGCGCCGGCAGCTCGGCGCGCATCGCCGCGGCGGTTTGATAGAGCGCCGTGTCTGACCCCCAGCCCATCGAGCGGGTGCGATAGAGAACCTCCTTGGTGCCCATCTTGAGGATGACGTCGGGATGGGCGCTCACCCACACGCCCTGCGCCCCGACGTCGCGCAGCAGGGCGTCGAGACCGGCGCGGTTTCGGCCGTCTTGAATTGGGTTAACCCAGACGAGCACGCCGTCAACTGCGAGCAGTTGTTCACAGACCGCGTCGGCAAAGCTTTCGTCGTAGATCGCTGGGCGTCCCTCGACGCCGACGGCGGCGAGCGCCTCGAAGACGTCAACGAAGCGGCCGTTTTTTGAGGTCGCGTCTCGACGCGCGGCGGCGTCTCCGCGCGAGAGAATGGCGATGGTACGTCGGGGAGAGGGTTTTCGTTCGGTATCCATGCGCAAGCTCCACGTGTTGCGTGCTGCGCAGAACTTGGACCGAAGTCTCGCCGGGAGTCTGCCTGGTCCCGGACCGGCAGCCTACATGAACTGCTCCGGACGTTTCAAGATCGTAGCAAGCAGACCTTGATCTGGCTCAACAACGTTTGTCCTCCCCAGTTGAACCGTGGGAGCATGAAAGATACGGACCGACCAGAACGAGATAGAGAAGTTCCGGAGCCCAAGCCTTGGCGTCTGGAGGAAGCCGTAAAGATCATCGAAGAGTATGCGAAAGATCTCCGGGAAATCATCAAGAAGCTAGGTCGGAAACTTCATTGAGGCTTAAGGTGACGGCCTAGTTCCTTAGTTCGGATGAAATCACCGTAACGCTCTTCTGATAATTTCTGGAATCCTTCGCTGCCCCGCGGGTTGACAGCCCGGTCAACTGGGCTTTTATTCGCAGCTCGGGGATGTGCGATCTCCCCGCGAGGCGTCATGCCCAAGAATCGCGTCCTGATCACCAAGGGCGCAGCATGTCAGCATCGTACTCCTCCATTTCACCCGATAAATTGTCTCGATTGGTCGGAACCGCGGCCGCGCCGACGCTCATCGATGTACGCATCGACGAGGATTTCTCGGCCGATCCGCGCCTGATCCCGGGCGCGGTGCGGCGCTCGCATCTTGACGTCCACCTGACGGGCCAGTCCGTCGTCGTGGTCTGCCACAAGGGCAAGAAGCTCAGCGAAGGGACCGCGGCTTGGCTCCGTTGCTGCAACGTTGCCGCCGAGAACCTTGAAGGTGGTCAAGTCGCCTGGAAGGAAGCGAACCATCGGTGGTGCCGCGATGCGACGAAGGAGACGCATAACTGGCCGACGAACAAGGTGAAGGCATGACCGATTTCGCTGCAACCCAGAAGGTCGGCGCAGATGCGCCGGCCCACGGCATCACCTTCAACGAAGCGCTCCTTGTGTGGATGCGAGTGGCTATTTTGAGCTTCGGTGGGCCAGCGGGACAGATCGCTGTCATGCATCGTATTCTGGTCGAGGAGAAGAATTGGATTTCGGAGAGCCGTTTCCTGCATGCCTTGAACTACTGCATGCTCTTGCCGGGACCCGAAGCGCAGCAGCTTGCCACCTACATCGGTTGGCTCCTCCACCGGACTATCGGTGGCCTGGTCGCGGGCGGATTGTTCATCGTGCCCGGCATTTTCGCCATCATGGGGCTCAGCTACATCTACGCTGCCTACGGCAATGTAGGCTTCGTCGAGGCATTGTTCTTCGGCCTCAAGGCGGCCGTGCTCGCCATCGTGATTCAGGCAGTGGTCCGCGTCGGCAAACGTGCACTTCGCAATCCAATCATGGTCGCGCTGGCGGCAATCGCCTTCGTCGCGATCTTCTTCTTTGGAGCGCCGTTTCCGCTGATCATCGTTGCGGCAGCCGTGATCGGCTTTGTCGGAGCCCGGCTTGGCCGGCCGGAGTTCGCGGCGCTGGAGCATGGCGGAAAGAACTCCGCCGTGATCGACAGCATGCTGGGTGAAGGGATTCCGGACCACGTTCGGCCGAACACGGCGCGCACGCTGCGGGTCCTGGCCGTATGGCTCGCTATCTGGCTCGTTCCCGTCTTCGCACTTCTGATCATGTTCGGTCCGAACGAGGTCTTCAGCCAGATCGCGATCTTCTTCAGCAAGATGGCGATGGTGACGTTCGGCGGTGCCTACGCGGTACTGGCTTATGTCGCGCAGCAGGCCGCGGACTATTACCACTGGGTTACTCCGCGAGAGATGCTCGACGGCCTCGGCATGGCCGAGACGACTCCCGGGCCCCTGATCATGGTCGTTCAGTTCGTGGGCTTCATGGCCGCTTTCCGCGAGGCGACGGGGCTCTCCCCGATGGTAGCGGGAACGCTCGGCGGACTGTTGGCGACGTGGGTCACCTTCGCGCCCTGCTTCCTCTGGATCTTCGTCGGGGCGCCCTACATCGAGGCGCTGCGAGGCAACAAGGCACTTGCCGGCGCGCTCTCGGCAATCACCGCCGCCGTGGTCGGCGTGATCCTAAACCTGTCGATCTGGTTCGCGCTCCACACGCTGTTCCGGCAGACGTTTCCGGTCCAGGGATTCGGCTTGTCGTTCGACGCACCAGTGCTGACCAGCATTGACCTGCCAGCGCTCGCCTTGTCAGTAGCCGCGGCCACCGCGATCTTCCGGTTCAACATTGGAATGCTCGTCGTTCTAGCCGCTTCCTGCGTCTCGGGCATTCTGCTTCGATTGGGAGGCGTCATCTAGGAACACTGCTACGCACAGCCTTCACCTGGGGCAGGGGCAACACCAGGAGAGCCAACATGCGTACACGTGCAATCCTTGAAGCAGCCATCTTGCTCGCGATGGCAAGCGGATGGACGCCCGCTCACGCCCTGAGCCAGGACGAGCTGATCGCCAAGATCCAGGCGGCCGGCTACTCGCAGGTGCAAGACGTCAAATCGACGGCCGAAGGCATCACCGCCAATGCGGTGAAAGACGGCAAGCCCGTGAAGCTGCTCGTCGACAGCAGTGGCCAGATCAAAGAGCGCAATTGAGCGCGAGGAGCAGCACCATGAAAAGGACCATCTTGGCTCTGGTCGGCCTCGCCGTCTGCTTTTTCGCAATCCGCTTCACGCCCTTTTTCCCGGCGTATGCTCAAGATGCCGAATGGCAGAAGGTAGACGAGGCGCTTGGCCGTAAGCCGGCGGTCTCGGACGACGTCCGCCGCTACGGCTTTCCCCGCAGCGATCTCTCCGTGACCTTGGACGGGGTGGCGATTAAGCCGGCGCTCGCCCTAGGCGGATGGGTCGCGTTCAAGCCTGCGCACGGCGGCGCCATGGTCATGGGCGACCTGGTGCTGCTCGAGACCGAGATCAACCCTGTGATGGCGAAGATGATCGCGAGCGGTCTCGAGATCACGGCCGTGCACAATCACCTGCTGCGGGCGAGCCCTGCGACCTTCTACATGCACGTCGCCGGCCATGGGGACCCGGTCAAGCTTGCATCGGCGATCCACGATGCGCTGGCCGAGAGCAAGACGCCGCTGACCGTCGCGGCGCCGGCGAGCCCGCCGCCGGCCGTCGATCTCGACACGGCGAAGCTCGACCAGATCATCGGCGTGAAGGGCCAGCCGAACGGCGGCGTCTATCAGTTCAACGTCAAGCGGCGAGACCCCATCACGCAGGACGGCATGCCGCTGACGCCGGTCGGCCCGATGGGCGTCGCGATCGCCATCAACTTCCAGCCCACGGGAGGCGGGAAGGCCGCCATCACGGGCGACTTCGTCCTGACCGGCGACGAGGTCAACCCGGTCATCCTGGCGCTGCGGACACACGGCATCGAGGTGACCGCGCTTCACAGCCACATGCTCGACGAGCAGCCCAGGCTGTTCTTCATGCACTTCTGGGCGAACGACGACGCAGTGAAGCTCGCCGAAGGTCTGCGCGCGGCACTCGACAAGACTGCAAGTACGAAGAGTTGAGCCAAAGCTTTAACGAAGGAATCGCCTGATGCTCTACGAAACCAAGCCGCTGCCGTTCGACCCAAAATCGATCAGCGGCATCTCTGAAAAGGTCCTCGTCAGTCACTATGAGAACAACTACGGCGGCGCGGTGAAGCGGCTCAACGCGATCAGCGCGCAGCTCGCCGAGCTGGACTTCGCCAAGGCACCGAACTTCGTCATTAACGGCCTGAAGCGCGAAGAGCTGATCGCGGCGAACTCGATGATCCTGCATGAGATCTACTTCGATGGTCTCGGCGGCGCCAGCAGGCCGGGCGGAGCGCTGGCCGAAGCGATCGTGCGAGACTTCGGCAGCATCGATCGATGGCGGTCGGAGTTCGCTGCGATGGGCAAGGCGGAGGGCGGTGGTTCGGGTTGGGTTATCCTGTCGTATTCCCCCCGCGACAAGCGGCTCGTCGACCAGTGGGCTGCCGATCACACGACGACGCTCGCCGGCGGCCGCCCGGTGCTAGTGCTCGACATGTATGAGCACGCCTATCACATGGACTTCGGCGCTGCGGCAGCCCGCTATGTCGACGTCTACATGGAGGCCATCCGCTGGGAAAACGCCTCCGCGCTCTACGATCGATACGCGAAGGAAGTCTGAAGGAGATGAGAAGGATGAGAAACCTTGCCGTCGCGGTGTTCGCGCTCGTCGGCCTATTTGCAGGCGCTCAGGGAGCTCAGGCGCAAAGCTGCAAGGTCTGCGCCGACCAGCGAGCCGCCTGCATGAAGAACTACGCCGGGCCCGCATGCAAGACAGAGTACCAGATGTGTCGGAAGGCGTGCAAAAAGTGAGGCTGGCGGAATCGAAGAGTCAACTTGCGAGGCGTCTCATCGCGGCCCTCGCTACCGGCATCGGGGGACTGGTCACCCTCGATGCCGGCTTTGTCGCGGCCGAGAGCGTTCGGACGTTGACCGGGGCACAGATTCGAGCGGCCTTCACGGGAAAGCAACTGACCGACGAGGTCCACTATCGATTTGTTTATGACGGCGACGGGACGCTGCGAACTTACTCGATGGGTGTGAAGCAGGTCGGAAAATGGCGCATCCAGAAGGATGAAATTTGTCTCTATATCACGGACATGGGCGACGACTGCTACCGCGTGACACAAAGCGGTAAACGGTTCGAGCTGAAGCCGGGGCCCGGCGGTCCGATCGACGGCATATTGGAGCCCGCATATCGCGGGGATCGGGAAAAGCCATGACGACGATGACAACGACGAATGCCGAGGGCGGAAACATGGGCGAGCTGGTGCGCTATGTCCTGCGGGGCTTTCTCGGCTTCGGCGGTCCGGTAGCGCTGGTCGGCCGATTTAGCCGGCTTGGGTGCTCATCGGGCTCAAGTGAGGAGTGACCATGCGCGTGGCGCTCGGGAAAGGTCTGACCGTGGAGCGACGTGCGGCGATCGCTTCTTACGCTGCACGCCCAACGTCTCGAGTCTTGCCAGGTCGCCTATCGCCGATCCTTGTCGTCCGGGCGAGCGCGCCAGTCGCGGCCGACGGTCTGATGCTCATCGTTCGGCGCGGTCTGACCGGCGTGATCAGCCTCGCCGCCCTGAGCCTTCCAGTCGCGTCCGATCGTGACGTCCTCCGCGCGGCTGCGATCCTGCTCGCGGGACTGTTCCGCCTGCTGCGGAGACTGAGGTTGCTGGACAGGGGTGGACTGCGCCTGTGCCGCGCCTCCGCCGAATACGAAGGCCAGTACGATAGAAGACAAAAGAGCAGCCTGTGCAGAGTTTCTCATGATGGTCTCCCTTCCTCGCTGGAGGTGTGCACCAACTCGCACAAATGGGCTTTGTTCGTAGAGCCCGCGCGCAAAAAGCAGGATAGCGGCGATGGGACGTTCGATAAGCCCGGTCGTCCCCACGCTGGACGCTTTGCGCGGGCGGGGCTTGCCTCGGCTCTCTTGCTGGTTTTGTCGATGGGAGGTAACCGTGGCCAACACCCTGAACTTTGACAGCACTCCTGCCGGAAAGCCGCCCGAAGGATGGACTTTGACGAAGACCGGCCAAGGGCAACCGAAATGGACCGTCGAGGCCGACGCGACCGCGCCGAGCAAGCCGAACGTGCTCAAGCAATCCGGACGGGCGACCTTTCCCGTGGCCATCAAGAGCGATACCAGCATCCGTAACGGCTTCGTCGAGGTCAAATTCAAGGCCATCGCCGGCTCAGAGGATCGCGCAGCGGGGATCATCTGGCGCGCGAAAGATGCCGACAACTACTACGTCGTCCGGGCCAACGCGCTGGAGGACAACGTGGTGCTCTACAAGACCATCAAAGGCGTCCGAACCTCGCTCGACATCGTCGGATGCAAGGGCGGCTATGGCGTCAGTACGCCGGTGGCGTCCGGGCAATGGCATGCGCTGCGTTGTGATTTCGTGGGAAGCCGGTTCAAGGTGACCTATGACGGAAAGCCGGTCTTCGAGGTGGAGGACACTACGATCGCTGACGCTGGGATGATTGGCTTGTGGACCAAGGCGGACAGCGTGACCCTGTTCGATGATCTGGCCTATGGCGAGGTCAAATAGTCTTCTGCATTACCTGCAGTTCCGAGAGGCCGTCCCGGCCTCCGTCAAGCCGAACTAATTCGCGCTTTGCGTGTGAACCGGCTCATATAATCGGCCGCCAGCTCCTCATATTGTTGTTCTTGGCCGCGCTTGCGGGCCAGGTCTTTGCGGCCATCCCGGCATACGCCTCATGGCTGCTTCAACAACGCCTCGAAAGGAGCTCTCCGATGCTGACCTTTCTGCGAAATGATCCCTCCACTCCAGTCGATATCCAGGACACCGAATTCACGCGTGATCTGCTCGGCAGGTACGTGTGCAGCACATACGACGAAGCTGTGAACAACGGCGGGCGTCCATTCGATGTCGTCGTCATCGGCGCCGGGATGTTCGGCGCGTACGCTGCCAGCAAAATCTATCGCGCCGGCGCCGACCAGAACCTACGGGTGCTGCTCCTGGACGCGGGCGGCTATCTCGCGCCCACGCATGTGCAGAACATGCCGCATCTCGGCCTGAATGCGCCGGATAGCGCGCTGGTCACGGCAAATAACCAGGACCCGGGGGCACGAAACGGAGTTTGGGGCATTCCTTGGCACAGCAACGAGCCGTTCACCGGACTGGCTTACTGCCCGGGTGGCCGCTCGCTCTTCTGGGGAGGTTGGTCGCCGCGGCTGATGCCGGCTGACCTCGATGCGTGGCCGAAAGGCGCACGCGATTTCCTGAACGCGAACTACCCGGATGTCGAGCGCGAGATCGGCGTACAGGACAAGGCGGATTACCTGTCCGGCCCTCTCAACACGGCGGTCAATGCCCAATTGGGAGCCGTTGCTGCAGGTACGAACGTGATTCTGCCTGACGTGAGCTTGGATCTGGTCGAAGAAGCTCCGATCGCGGTGCAGGCGAATTCTCCGGGCCCCGGGCTGTTTTCGTTCGACAAGTTCAGCAGCGGACCCATGCTGCTCGAAAGCATCCGGGACGACATCGCCAAGCGCTGGACCCTGAACGACAATTCGCGGCGCCGCTTCTTCCTCGTTCCCAGGTGTCACGTCATACGCCTGCAGACCAGCGGAGGCAGGGTCAGCGGAATCGACCTGACCTATAATGGTCAGTTCCGGTCGCTGACCGCTCCGAACAATCTCAGTCCCGATTGTCAGGTGGTCCTGGCGGCGGGCACCATCGAATCGACGCGGTTGGCGCTCGAGTCGTTTCCGGTCATCCGCGGCCCGTTCAGCATGGGTGCCAATTTCATGGCCCATCTGCGCACCAATCTCACGGTGCGCGTC
This sequence comes from Bradyrhizobium sp. RP6, assembly GCF_003837805.1. Classification (GTDB taxonomy): domain Bacteria; phylum Pseudomonadota; class Alphaproteobacteria; order Rhizobiales; family Xanthobacteraceae; genus Bradyrhizobium. The sequence goes on from NZ_RQIT01000016.1 coordinate 91,841, forward strand.
AAGCGCAGCGCCCTCGGGCTCAGCGTCGCCACGACGCTCGAACAGGGCGGCGCGATCGTCCGTGGCGAGATTACCAATCCCGACGGAAGCAAGCGCCGCTATCATTTTCAGGTGCTCGCATCGGCGGAGAAGGGACAGAACCCCGAAGCGACGATGTGGACGATGGTGCCCGACATTGACCTCCTGCGGAACCTGCTTTCCAACGAGGACCCGGATTGGGTGGCAATCGTCTTCCGGGGACTCGGAGAAATGGATGGGGACAAGCGCAGCGGCCCAGGCAGCACGACCAGCTTCGTGAATCTCACCAATGGAGCCGATCCGACTCAGAACGATGGTCTGAGCGCGCGGGCTTGGGTCAATTTCACGCCCACGCCGAACGACTACGCCGCCTGGAGAAAGCTCGCTGCAGCGGCTGTCGAATTGGCTGGTCGCCTCGGCAAGAGCGCCGGCGACGTCCAATATTTGTACAACGGCGGCTGGCAAGGCGTTCCGCCACCCGATCCGTTTGCCGCCACGAAGGACCAGTTGGGCAATACCCATCATGAAGCGGGCACGCTGTGGATGGGTGATGATCCGGCCATGTCGATTACGGACTCCACCGGACGGTTCCATCACATCTCGAACGCCTATGTTGCCGGTCCTGCCTTGTTCCCGACGGTCGGGTCGGCGAATCCTTCCTTGACGGGCCTGACGCTCGCGCGTGAGACCAGCGCTGCCGTCGTTGCCGCACTGACGCCGGCCCCGTCGGTGCAGTTCAAATCGCTCTACTCCGGGAGTTTGGCCGATTGGCAGATGTCGGGCGTCGGCAGCTTCCTCCAGGTGTTCGACATTCTCGAGTCCGTCGGCGGGTCCGGGCTGCTGTGGTATACGCGCGAAAGCTTCTCCGACTTCGTGCTCGAGCTCGAATGGCAGAACGCGAGCCGCACCGACAACTCCGGTGTTTTCATCCGCGTGCCGAACTTGAACAGCTCGAATCCGAACGATTGGATGGCGGCGATCGACCAGAGCTACGAAATCCAGATCGATCCTCGGGGGTACAATTCCGAGGCGCAGAAGGAGAACGATCCCTTACGGAGCACCGGCGCGATCTACAACATCAGCGCCCCGACCCGCACAAATGTTGCCAAGGGCCCATGGCAGTGGAACACGTTGATGATCGAAGCCATCGGCAACCGCATCAAGGTGACCCTAAATGATGTGCTTGTGAACGACTACACGGACCCCAAGCCGCGGTCACTCCGCGGCCATATCGCTCTGCAGAACCATCATGATGGTTCGAAGGTCCAATTCCGCAATATTCGCATCAAGGAAGTGGTGCCGGGCGTTGCCGAACTGCCTCTCCCGAGGGTCGCGTAACGTTCACCTCCACTCGGTGTGGGTCGTGCTAAGGAGGGCCGGACCAGCGCCGCAGTACTCGGAGCTTTCTAGCCGGCCTTCATAGTCGGCGAAGGCTCTGGTTGACGAACTATGGTTGGCACCACGCGCCGGCCGAAATAATCAGTATTTCGGCCGGTGCGAGGTGGCCCATTCGCGAGCGTGTTCGATCGGCAAGCGTTGCACGGACGCGCGCACCTTTTGCGTCGCCGGCAAATTGTCCATGCGCTCCCGCCAGCGGCAGAACCCGGGAAATTTCGGGTACATCGAATGCCCTTCGGCCGTGAGGCTGAAGGCAAACGTGCTCGGCAACAGGTAGAAATCCGCAATCGAGAGTTCGTCGCCGAGCAGGAAGTCCTTGCCGTGCGCAAGCTGGCGCTCGGCGACCGAAAGTCCCGTCTCGACCTGGGGCAGCGCATGCGCCACGACCTTTTCGTCGGAGGCAATGCCGAGCTCCGGGAAAACCAGACGCTCGTGCGTCACGTGGTAGATCATGTAAGGATAGTAGTAGGAATTGACCGCGCTGATCCACTGGTTCATGCGCGCCCGCGCCTTGATGTCTTTTGGCGTCAACGACGAGCCGCCGAAGGCTTCGTCGACATACGCGGCGATCGCGCTGGTCTCGTAAATCGTGAAATCGTCATGCCTGAGGACCGGCACGCGGTTGAACGGGTGCAGCGCCAGATGATCGGGCTTGCCCATCACCGGCTCCAGGTCATGGAATTTATAGGGCACATCCTTGTGAGTCAGGATCAGGCGGATGATATTGACGAATGTGCTGCGCGGAAAGCCGTAGACAATCGGATCGGACATCCTGGTTCTTCCCTATGATCGTTCTCAGCGCCAGAAGGGCTTTGCGGCCTCGCGCAACGCCTCGTCGCGCGTAAGGCCGACATCGCGAAGCAGATGCGGGTCATCGGCGATTTCGCGCAACGCCATGCGCTGAAACGGCCGGTCAAGCAAGCTCCGCCATTCGGGTCGCGGGACGCCCGGTGGCCTACCTGAACTGGATTGATGAAGTGGGGAGGCCGGGTCAGCGGCGTGCACCGGCGGGATCGACCACGTATCGGTTAAATGGACGGACATGAGGACTCCAAATCGCTTGAAATGCTGCACTGGAGCTGTTCAATAATCCGGCGGGATGCTTCCCCGCAAAGCATCGTTTCTGGTGCCTGCCCTAGTTTTTCTCATGAAGTCGGTGCGATGCGTCCACACCTGCCACCGCTCAATGCCCTGAAGGCCTTCGAAGCCGCCGCGCGCCACGAGAGCTTTACGCGTGCGGCTGAAGAGCTTTGTGTCACCCAACGCGCGGTGAGTCATCAGGTGAAGGCGCTAGAATCTGAGCTCGCAGTCAAGCTGTTCAATCGCGAACGTCAGCGCCTGATCATCACCGAAGCGGGGCGGGACTATCTTGCCGTCATCCGCGATGCGCTTGACCGTATTGCAGTTGGAACGGAGCGGCTGTTGCAGCGGCAGAGCGCTGGCGTTCTCACCGTCAGTACCTCACCGGATTTTGCCGCGAAATGGCTGGTGCATCGGCTCGGGCATTTCGCGGAGGCGCATTCCGGCATCGATCTGCGTGTTTCGGCCACGATGCATCACGTCGATTTTGCCCGCGAAGAAGTTGACCTAGCGGTGCGACACGGCGATGGCAATTGGCCAGGCCTCGAGGCCATAAGGCTTTCCTCGGAGCGACTATTTGCCGTGTGTAGTCCGAAGCTGCTGTCGGGTCGCCACCGGATCAGAGCGGTCGGTGATATCTTGAAATTTCCTCTGATTCATCTCGATAACCGGTCCGACTGGGCGAATTGGCTGCGTGGTGTAGGTATCGATGACGCCGATGTGACACACGGACCAGTGCTCAATCGTGCGAGCATGGTTATCGATGCCGCGATCAATGGGCAGGGCATCGCGCTTGCGCGCACGACGCTGGCGGCGTGGGATTTGATCAACGGTCGGCTGGCACTCGCCTTTTCGGAGTCAACGCCGCTCTCAAAAACCTACTGGATCGTATGCCCGAAGGCCTCGGCAGCGCAGCCAAAGATCGTGACCTTTCGTGACTGGCTGCTCGATGAGGCCTCGGGCGACCTGCGTCAGCTCAAATCAGTCGTCGGGACCTCGAAGACGAAGCCGTGGTAATTAAAGATCGCACCACTTGTGTTGACGCTCGTTGCGATCTTTAGGTCGACGAACTCAGATGGTTTGGCGGCTGCTGCAACAGACCGGAACGGAGCCCTCCAATGCTTTGTTTAGACGTTAAGAGTCCAACAAAGGAGAAGGGCCATGACTACGAACAAGCTTATGATCTTGGGAGCGGTGCTCGCCTTCAGCACCACCTCAGTCTCATGCGGGTCCCTGCGATACTGCGAGCCGCGATGCAGGATCAGGAACCGTGCCGGGCTACACGGGGCAAACCACGGGTTCCACAGCACCTGATTCCGGGGAGCATCCTCCGACATCCTCCATGAGCAAGGCCTCGGAGCATACCGCGACGTCATCAGAAGACGCGCAGCGCCAGATGCAGAACCAGCCTACCGCTGCAGAGCAGTCAACGGCGACCAAGCCTGCACCTTCCACGCAGCAACCGGATCGGACAGCAGGCACCGTCGAGCAGACCCGCCCCGCGCCTACTGAGCAATCGAAGAAGGCAACGGCCGGTACAGCCGAGCCCGCACCGTCACAGAAAAAGGCGACTGACTGCTAGAAGCGGGCGGGATTCAAAGGGGCAGCCTATCTGACCGAGCATTTTGACGTCTCGATCAGCTCGTCGGTCGCGTCTCTGCTTCAGACTGAACGCGAATGGCCTGTTGCCCCATAGCGCTGTGTGCCGCGGGCGTGATCAAACTGAAGTGACCGGTCGGCGACGTTTCAGGGGCCTTTTGGGGTTCCTAATTGACAAGCAGTTCGGCTTTGGCAGAGTGGCCGGCTTGGGGATGGCGATCTCCCCATGAGGCGACATGCCCAAGCATCGCGTCCGGATTTCCGAGAAGGACGCAGCATGTTATTCGTCAACGACGGTTTTTCGCCAAATCGTTCAGCGTCTTTGCTCAGCGTAAGAGACCTGACCAAGCGCTATGGCAGCGACGGCGCCGCAATCAACGGCGTGACGTTCTCTGCTATCGCTGGCGAAATCCTCGGTATCATTGGTCCAAATGGCGCCGGCAAGACGACGCTACTGGAGGCCGTCGCTGGGCTGCTACCGATAAACTCAGGCGACGTCTTTTGGTGCGGAGTGCCGCTGCCCGCAGGCCGTCGGCGCGAGGTCCTGTTCTACCTGCCCGATGGCATTCGCCCATATCAAGACCAATCGGCGCTGCAGGTCGTGTCGTTTATCGGCAACGTCTTCCGACGATCTGACGCAGACATCAAATCGGCCATTGAAGCGCTCGGGTTGCAGCCAGTGCTTCGAAAGCGTGTATACGCTCTGTCAAAGGGCTATGCCCGTCGCCTGATGCTGACCATTGGTCTGCTCGCGCCGCATGACCTGTTGCTGATGGACGAGCCGTTTGACGGATTTGACTTGCGACAAACGCGCGACGTCATGAGCGTATTGCGTCGCCAGACGGCACGCGGGCGCACGTTGATACTCTCCATCCATCAGTTGGTGGAGGCCGAACGGGTCTGTGACCGCTTCATCCTGCTCTCGGCAGGGCAGGTACGCGGGTCCGGAGGACTTGCGGAGCTACGTGGGCAGACGGGACTGCCGAACGCCTCACTGGAGGACATCTTCCTTGCACTCACGTGAGGCATCCACGCGGCACACCGCGCCGATCGTTCCGCTGCTCGCAAAAGAGCTCCGCGAGGTCACGGCCGGGCGGGCGCTTTGGACCATGTTGCTGCTGGTTTGTCCGCTCGTCGGGTACAGCTTCGTCCAAGCGGTGTCGCTGTACAGCGAGTCAAGTGCCGCGGCCCTGCAGTCGCCAGTTCTGGCGAGGAGCCTGTCACCATTTGACGGAATCTTGGTTCCGACATTTGGGTCGTTCTATGTGGCGGTGACGCTGTTGTTTCCTTTCGTGGCAATCCGGGTACTGAGCCAGGAAAAAGAAAGTGGCGCATTGCGCTTGTTGGTTCAGTTGCCTTACCGACCGTCGACGCTGATCGCCGCAAAGTTCTGTGCCGTGCTTGCAGCTTGGCTGATGGTGAGCATCCCTGCGCTTTCCTCGCTTGCCGTATGGGCTGTATTGGGCGGCCATCTGGCTGCACCGGAGACGTTGAACCTTTTGTTCGGTCATTTGCTCTACGGTCTTCTCGTCGGCTGCATTGGGCTGTTCGCCGCAGTTATCTCCGACAATCCGGCGACGGCTGCCATTACGGCGCTTGCAGTCACAATCGGGTCATGGGTACTGGATTTCACACTCGCGGGCCGCTCGGGCCTGTCGGCTTGGCTTGCGCAATTGTCACTGACCCAGACGCTGCGTCCCTTCGAGCAGGGACTTCTCTCATCCGGCCTGGTGCTCGGCATAGCTGCCGTCATTGGTGGGCTCACGGCGCTGACAGTCGTTTGGCTTCCGCCTGGTACTCCCGTCCGAGAAAAAATGATCCGCTCTGGGGTATGGGTGCTGGTGATCGCGACTGGGTTCGGTGCCGCGACGCAGATTAGGGGGGCCGTGGATCTTAGCGAGGATCGCCGCAACTCCTTTTCGTCTGCTGATGAACGCCTGCTGGCGACGCTTCGGCGTCCACTAGTCATTAGGGTCGACCTCGCTGCTGAAGACCCCCGCTATGTCGATCTTAGACGGAACGTTCTCGCGAAGCTCGAACGTGTCATGCCTGACGTCACCGTCGTTCTCCAGAGCGAGCGGTCGAAGGTTGCCGATCCATCAGACGCCTACGGCCAAATTGAATATGTCTACGATGATCGAACCGACGTAAGCCGATCCACAAGTCCGAGGGAAATACTGCCGCTGCTCTATGCGCTTGCGGGCACGCAGCCGCCGGCGCCTAGCGTTGGCGAAGACTACCCGGGTTATCCTTTCGTCGTTAGCGCGGACGTGGCGCTGCTGTGGTTCTTCGGCGGACTGCCGCTCCTGATCGCGCTCGCATGGCGACAGATTCGCCGGGTCCCACCAGACAAAGGATATCTCGTTCGTCAAGGAGTTAAGCCATGAGTACCAGCAAGAAGATCGGAATAATGATCCTTTCGGCCATCGGATTTGCGGCGCCCGGCTTGGCCGCAGAACCAATCAAGATTGACCTATCGAGTGAAGCCATCGGGGCGGAGCCAAAGACACTGGTGCCAGTGGTGGGCGTCTGGAGAGTCGAGAAGGAGGGCGGCAAGAAGGTGATCACAGTCGATGGTCGCCAGTGGAAGGAAGGACAATCGTCGGCGGGGATCGCGGACAAGGCACGTGCGCTCTACGGGGAACGATACGCAGAGTTCCTCGATCGCGTGCAAGCATATGCCTACTATCCGTACGCGGTTGTGCCGAAGATCGACAATTTCACCGATGGCGAGATTTCGGTGCGCTTCGAAGGCTTGTCCGGTCGCATCGATCAGGGCGCCGGCATCCTATTCAACCTCAAGCCAAACGGGAACTACCTGACAATCCGCGCGAACTGTCTCGAAAACAATATAGTGCTGTGGAAGTTCGAGAACGGCAAGCGCTCCTCCGTTAAATGGGTACGCAATACGCCGACTGCGACGCGGCAGTGGCATGACCTCAAGGTTCGCGTGAACGGCACGAAGGTGGAAGGCTATCTCGATGGCAAGCTCTATTTGGAGCACACGCTGACCCAGCCGGTCTCCGGCCGGATCGGTCTGTGGTCGAAGGCCGACAGCCACATGTATTTCGCGGACTACACCGTAGCCGCCAGCAACTGAACAAGGCACTGGCAGGTCGGGAATGCGCCGGGTGAGCGGGAGGACTGGAGGAGGCTGCGAGCTATGGAAGTGCGCGATAGCAAGTGGGATGACTGGCTTACTTGGACCGCCAAAACCTTTGGTGTCGCTGCACGGAAAGCATGCTGCGCCTACTCCGCCGCGCGATCGTGGACAAAGGGCGAAACGGCATCGTCGCGACGGAGCCGGTCGGCCGGGACCGCAAACCTGGCGTAGAGAGCTGGCAGCACGACGAGCGTCAGAAGCGTCGCGGTGAGCAGCCCACCGATGACGACGGTGGCTAGCGGTTTCTGGACCTCCGCGCCGGTCCCGGTCGCCAGCGCCATGGGGACGAAGCCGAGCGAGGCCACCAAGGCGGTCATTGCGACGGGGCGGAAGCGTGTCAACGCGCCCTCGGCGATGGCGTGGAAGGGATCGTCGCCCTCGTCGATTGACGAGCGGATCTGGGTCAGCATGACCAGGCCGTTCAGGACTGCGACTCCGGACAGTGCGATGAAACCGACCGCGGCGGAGATCGAGAACGGCATGCCACGGAGCCAGAGCGCCGCGATCCCGCCCGTCAGCGCCAGCGGCACGGCACTGAAGACGAGCGCGGCATCGCGGACCGAGCCGAGCGCGCCGAACAGCAGCATGAATATCAGCGCGAACACCCCCGGCACGACGAACACGAGACGCTGGCGCGCGACCGCGAAGTTCTCGAACTGACCGCCCCAAGCAAGATAGCTGCCGGACGGAAGATTCACCTGCTCGGAGACCTTTGCCTGAGCCTCCGCGACAAGCGAGCCGATGTCGCGGCCCCGGACTTCGGCGGTGGCCACCACACGCCGCTTGCCGTTCTCGCGGCTGATCTGGTTGTAGCCGGTCGTCTGCTCGAACGAGGCGATGGTCCGCAGCGGGATGGTCGCGGCGGGCGTGTTCGGATTTCCGTGGGGCAGGGGGACCGGTAGTTCCTCTAGCGCGGGGATATCGTCCCGCAGTGCGTCCGGAAGCCGGACCACGATCTTAAACCGTCGATCGCCTTCGAACACCAGACCGGCATCGGTGCCCCCAATTGCGGTGGCAATGAGGTCCTGCACGGCGGCGAGGCTGAGGCCGCGCCGCGCGATCTCGACTTTGTCGATTTTGATCTCAAGGAAAGGCAGGCCTGAGGTTTCCTCCGTCTTCACGCTCTCGGCCCCATCGATCCTCCGGATGACGTCGGCGATCTGGCCGGCCGTTTTCTGCATCTGTCCGAAATCGTCGCCGAACACCTTCACCGCCAGATCCTCGCGGACGCCCGCGATGAGTTCGTTGAAGCGCATCTCGATAGGCTGCGAGAAGCCGACCTTGTTGCCGGGGAGCTTAGCGGTCACGGCCTCGATCTTCTTGATCAGGTCCTCCTTGGTTGCCGAAGAATCGGGCCATTCCTCCTGAGGCTTAACGATGATGTACGTGTCCGACGAAGACGGTGGCATCGGGTCGGCAGCCAGGTCCGGAGTGCCTGTGCGGGAGAACACGAACGAGACCTCGTCGAGCGTGCTGATCTGCTTTTCGATGAGAAGCTGCATCCGCTGCGACTGCGCGAGCGCCGTCGATGGCACCCGCTTCACCTCCATTACGATGTTCTTCTCGTCGAGGGTCGGCGTGAACTCCTGCCCCAAACGATTAAACAGCAGGGCGGCGCCCAAAAAGAGCAGGGCGGCGGCCGCGATGAAGGGAAGAGGCCGGGCAATGGAAGTCCGGAGGATGGGCGCGTACCACCGCTTGAGCGTCCGGACGAGCACGTTCTCGTCTTCGGGGACCCGGCCGCGAATCGCAACGGCGACCGCCGCGGGAACGAAAGTCAGGGAAAGGACGAATGCCACGGCGAGCGCGATCATCACCGTGAGCGCCATCGGCTCGAACGTCTTGCCCTCGACGCCGGTAAAGGCCAGGAGCGGCGTATAGACGAGGATGATAATGACTTGGCCGAACACGGACGGTCGGATCATCTCGGCGGTCGACGCGGTCACCGTGTCCAAACGTTCCTGCTGCGACAGCGCACGCCCGAGTTCGCGCTGGCGCTTGGCCAGGTGACGCAAGCTGTTCTCCGCGATGATGACGGCGCCATCGACGATCAGGCCGAAGTCGAGGGCGCCGAGGCTCATGAGGTTGGCGCTGATCTTTCCCTGCAGCATCCCGCTCGCCGAGACCAGCATCGTGATTGGGATGACGAGGGCGGTGACTAACGCTGCCCTGAAGTTTCCGAGCAGGACGAACAGCACCACGATCACCAGCAGCGCGCCTTCCGCGAGGTTCTTGGCGACCGTGTGGATAGTGGCGTCGACGAGCTGGGTGCGATTGAGGACCGTGTGTGCATAGATGCCGGGCGGTAGGGTCCTGCTGATGTCCTTGATCTTGGCATCGGCGGCGGCCGCCACCGTCCGGCTGTTGCCGCCGATCAGCATCAGCGCGGTGCCGAGCACCACCTCGCGCCCGTTGACGCTGGCGCTGCCGGTCCGGAGCTCCTTGCCGATGACGACCTCCGCGACGTCCTTGACGCGGACCGGCACGGCGCCACGGGTCGCGACGACGATATTCTCGATGTCGGCCAGATTTTCGACGCGGCCCGCGGCGCGAACCACGTAACCCTCGCCGTTCTGCTCGATGTAGTTGGCGCCGCGGCTAGCGTTGTTGGCCTCGATCGCTTCGATCACCTGCTTGAAGGATACGCCGTAGCCGACGAGCTTCGCCGGATCCGGCTGCACCTGGAACTGCTTGACGAAGCCGCCGATCGCGTCTGCGCCAGCGACGCCCGGAACGGTCTTCATCTGGGGGCGAACGATCCAGTCCTGCACGGTCCGGAGGTACACGGTGCGCTGGAAATCGTCGGCCAGGCGCTCGCCTTCGGGCGTGAGGTAGCTTCCGTCGCTCTGCCAGCCTGGCTGACCGTTGCGCACGGGTGCGGAGGCGCCCGGCTTTTCGTATTCGACTGCCCACCAGTAGATCTCTCCGAGACCGGTCGAGACCGGCCCCATTCGGACGTCGACGCCCGGTGGCAGGCTCGTCCTGGCGTCGCTCAGGCGTTCGGAGACCAGTTGCCGGGCGAAGTAGATGTTGGTCCGGTCGGCGAAAACGACGGTGATCTGAGCGAAGCCGTTACGCGAGAACGAACGCGTCGACTCCAGGCCCGGGATACCAGCGAGGGCGGTCTCGAGCGTTACAGTGACCTGCTTCTCGATCTCAGTCGGGGTCAGGGCCGGCGCGACCGCGTTGACCTGCACCTGGACGTTCGTGACGTCAGGTACGGCGTCGATAGGCAGGCTTCGCAGGGACCAGAAACCGGTCGCGGCGGCGGCGAGCGTCACCAGCAGCACAAGCCACCGGCGTCGAACGGAGAAGGCGACGATATGATCGATCATCGGTCAATCCTCGTCGCCGGGCTTGGCGACCTCGGCCTTGAGGGAAAACGTGTTCGAGGCCGCGATCGTTTCGCCGGCGGCAAGCCCTGCGAGGATCTCGACGGTCAGGCCATCGCGTCGGCCCAGCTTCACGTCGCGAGCCTCGAACCCATCCTTCGTCCGGACGAACACGGCTTTGCGGCCATCGACGGTTTGGATCGCCGCGAAAGGTACTGTGACTGGCGCATCACGCTTTTCGACGGCGATGGAGGCCGTCACGAACGAGCCGGGGCGCCAGCGGCCGTCCGGGTTGTCCAGCGAAGCGACGACGCGAGCGGAACGCGTTTCCTTGTCCAGGAGAGGGCCGACGAACACGATCTTGCCTATACCGGCTTCCGCGGGGCCGCGCAGCGCGACGTCCACGGATTGCCCCTCTTTGACGAAGGATAGGTCGGCAGAAGATACCGAAAGCTCGACCCAGACGCGGCTCAGATCAACGATGACGAAGAGCTCGGTTTCCAAGTTGTCGCGGCCGACGGCGGTCCCGAGTTCGACCTTCCGCTCGGCGATGCGTCCGGAGATGGGAGCTCGTACGTTCTGGCTCCGCAGCGTGCCGTCGGGAGCCTGGGGCAAGCCCGCTATCTCCTCGTTCGTGACGCCGAGCGCCATGAGCTTCTGGCGCGCGATGCCGAAGCGCATCTCGGTCTGGGCCGCCGCGTTCCGTGACTTGATGTACTGCTGCTCCGGAACGGCGCGGCCCTCCCAAAGCGACTTGTCCCGAGCGGTGAGGTCCTGTTGCAGTTCATTGTTGAGCTTCGCGGCGAGATACTCGCTTTTGGCGTCAGCGACCTCGCGGCTTTCGAGCACGGCGAGGATATCGTCCTTGGCGACGTCATCACCGATGTTCTTTCGAAGCTCGGCGACCGAGCCGGCGAGCTTCACTGAGACATGCGCAACCCGGCCGGAGTCTGGCACGATCGTACCGGGCACCGACACCCGCCGCGCGATCGGGGCCGCACCAGCCTGCGTCAAATCAATGCCGGCGAGCTTGATCTGGGCGTCGTCCATAGCGATGACCGCCGGCTTCTGCGCCGCAGCGTGCCCGCCGGCGAGGGCGGTGGCCGCAGCGAAGAAGGCACTCAGGACTACCATGCGCACCGGCGTCATAGCTCCTAAAGATACCGCGAGATCGCCTTGAATTCGGCGAGCACGTTCCGAGTCGATTTGCCGGACCCGCCGTTGGCAGCTCCGTCCAGGCAATTGTCGACGTGGTCATGGATAAGGGCCTTCTTCGCCTCGGAGATCGCCTTCTCCACGGCGTGAAGTTGCTGCGCCAGATCGAGGCAAGGACGGCCCTCGGCGAGCATCGCGATGACCTTCTGCAGATGGCCGTCGGCGCGCTTCAGGCGCTTGACGATATCCGGGTGGCTTTCGTGGAGGTGCTGCTTGCTCATGTTCAATATCCTATCCCCCTGGAGGGGATACGTCACTCGACCGGTTCCGGCAACCGGCCTGCCTGGCGGCGGATAGACGCGGGGGGCTGCTCAGATCCATCAGCTCGTGCCACCCCGGACCATCCTGTGTAGAGGCCGACGAGCACGATTAGAGCCGCGGAAACAGTGCGCGAACCGGCCGAACCCGCTCCAGTTGCGCTCGATGTGACGGAAGCTGAGAGCGGCGGCGACTCCGGCCGAAACCATGGTGATCGCGAGACGGAGGCCGAAGCACAGCACCAGCACGAAGCCGAGGCTGAACTGCTCAAAGTGGGTGCAGAGCAGAAGCACTGTGATCGCCGCTGGGCAGGGAGTCGGGCCCCCGGTCCAACTACTGATGATCCGAACTGCCGGGATAGTCGGCCTTGCCAATCGCGGCGCTTGAACGAGAAACTTCTCGATCGCCAAAGCGCCGCGACGAGAGTGCTAAACCCGACTTGAGAACCGTGTGAACGCTGTCAGCCTCCGCACGCTGGGCTCGACGTCCTGCATGTAGATCTGGGTCCGCAGGAACGCGATCGCGTCGTCCAGGGCGGTCTCGTCTACGTCGATGAACCAGGACTTGGGTCTCCGTCGCTTCCGTCGTTCCAGCGATAGCCCCTGCGTTTCAGCGTATCCTTGAGCTCGAAAGCGGTCTGCTCCGCCCAGACCCGCATCGTCGGCTTACGGGCGGTCTCCAGCAAGAGCGCCAGCGCCGACGAGCCCATCGTGGGCAATTCGAAAGCGAGAACCTCCAGCAAAGCGTGGCAATCGTCGACGGCGCGGTGTGCCTGGTGGAAGAAGCCGGCACCGTTCAGCAGATAGCCGAGTTGAGCCCCCGCGAAGCCGTCCTTGCGCCAGTCGATCTCGCTCATGCTGCAGCCCCAGGCCTTGTGCACGAACAGTGGCCAGTAGCGCTCGACGAATTTTCTGTCGAAGCCGCTGTTATGGGCAATGACGATGACGGCACCATCGACGAACGCCGTTATGGTCGCCTCGTCGAATTTCTGACCCGCCACCATCTCGTTGGTGATGCCGGTGAGTGCCGTCACTTCCTCGGAGATCGGGGCGCTCGGCTCGTTGAAGGCGGAGAAGGTGTCGCGGACCCCGATGATCCGCCCGTCCGGCGTGTAGTCGAACTTGACCATCCCAAGCTCGATGATCTCGTCTTTGGCGTGGTCGAGGCCAGTCGTCTCGGTATCCGGCAGGATCCCGGTCCTGCAATCCTGCCCGATCGCCGGCTGGCAAGTGGCCCGGGGCACTATGCGCCGCAGCACCCGGTAGTCGGCCGATCGGCTCAAGGCCTCGGCCATGGCCGAGAGACCAGGCGTATCGTGAAGCATAGGTTCTCGAGGATTCGGCTGTATTGGGGACGGTTTGGCACAACACAAGTCCATGAGGTATCGCAAAATCAGGATTCACTGCGTTTTCGACCGGTATCAATCCAATCGGGACCGGGTGCCGCCTATCGATGAATGGACCCGCGTCTTCTGCTCTATGCCATCTGGAACCTAGGCCGGCCGTTCGTCATGAATCCGAGTCGCCCCGCAACGCTTACAGTCGCTGATTAAGCTCCTAGCTATGGAATATAGCCGGTCCGCCTGGCGAATTCAGAGAGATGACTGTGTGATCTCTAACCATACCTCATCTTTTTTGGAGCTACTCCATGTCAACTGGAAGAACAGTATGGCTTTGCCCGCGTTGGTGCGGACGAAGGCGCTGCAGTTCCTGGCGTCGGCTTGTGGCTCTCCGGATGTTGCCGGTGCTCGGACGGCGAAATCTGCGACTTCATCGACCTGGAGCAGCCTAATGCCTCGCTGCCCGGCGATCGACTCGTTGACCACCTTCGTGAGAAGGTCCCGAGCGAAGGTGCTATCGCATTGTGGCATGCGGCCGGGTTTGAGTTCGCTGTCGTCACGGAGTAACGTAGAGCTTATGAAGAGTGCCCCTGTTAGGGCAACGACAATGCAGCCTCGGACGAAGCCAGTCCTCAGAGCGCCGGGAATATCGAGTGTATATCTCGCTAGCCTTTTCGAAATGGCTCCCTTGACGCGCAGAAAGAAAGCGATGAAATCCATGTGTGCCCCCACTCTTTGTGCAACTATTCAGGTCGACGGTGCGCAACTTGCGGGAGAGATGGCGGCTTCGGAACATCAGGCCTTGAGGGATGGCAGCGCTTGATCTCTTTGCTCCTCGAGAAGAGTACTCGAGTTCGGCGGGCACTTGCGGGCAGGACGAGAGTGAGGGCCTGACCGGCGCGACGTGAGCTTTTCGAGGCGGAAGCCAAGGCCGTTTATGGCGATGACGGATGGCACGGCGCTGGACATGAAGATGCGACGCCAGAAGCGGGCTAGAAGTTACGGTACCAGAAGCGCGAAGGTGTATCGACTTGCTTGAGGGGGATGCCTTTGTTGCGAGGCAACCACCACTCCGCGCCTGAGGCGGCCTCGGGTCGGTTTGGGTTACTTCGGAGACCGCTTGGTAAGTAGGACGGTCCCGCGCGGTGCCGTTGACGGTCGTACATGACAAAGCCAAGGTGAATTGATCTTCCGAGAATGGTAATCTGGAAATTCAGTCAATATGGCGCTGTTTACAGAGATAGAAAGCGCCTGGGCAACTAGGCAGCCCTCATAGGCAACGCTCTGGGAGCACGACTATGTAATGACTCTACCTTGACACCGTGCGTCTTCGGCGTACGCCGACAACGGTTTTTCAGGGATGAAATACGCGTCGCGCTCGACGGCTAGGCCATTCGGGCCGCGGAACTTGGAGAGTTCGGCAAGGGAAACGTAGCCGAGTTCCGGGCATCCAAGACCGAGGTCGCATAGCCCGAAGAGAAGATCGGGGTCGTCTGGATCGACTTCAGTGATAAGCCACGTCGCCTGTGCGTCTGGTGTAAATAGTTTTGCCACCGGCATATGGTCGCCGCCGTTGATTGCGTTGATCAGCAGTTGGACATGGTCTGCGACCGTGAGGAGATCGATGTTGGACATCAGGCCGCTCCTCACTTGGTTGCGTTTGGTGAAGGACCAGTGGTCTTTGAAGCGGGGCGGCGGGCTGATACGTTGGTGACTTGATTCGCGATGCCAGTATTCAGTCTCGCCGTATCCGGAAATTCATTCAGCGCGAGGCGGTAGACCCGCTCGAAATCGCAGTATCGAGCCCAGAGTTTGCCAGCAATTTCAGAAGCGCCGGTTTTGGCTAGCTCCCTGATTACAGTTTCCAGCTCGAACGACTGAAAGCCGACGCGATTGTTTTGCCTCTGATCGGATTCGATTAGTTCATTGCGATAGACGCGGCACGCGGCATTTACGCGGCGATTGAGACGAGGAGCTATGGTGATGAATAGTGCTCTGGGCGTAATGCCGTGGTCGACTGCAAGTTGGGACAGCATTCCCTCTCGCCATAGCTGTTCGAGGGCAAGGGAGCGCAGCAATTGGCTGTCCGGATCCTTGAAAAGACCAACCTGTCTCGATGCTTCATCGTAGCGAGGTCGAAATCGCGCTGCAGGGCCGGTCATGTCCTCTGAGTATTTTACCTCGACGAAGATTGTGGCTTCTTCACCGTCGGGGGTTATGACGGCCATAGCAAGATCAAAGGCGGTACCGTCAGCAAGGAAGCGGTCTTGGTGGCGGCCCGGCGAGTGCTCGAAGCGGATGCTTTCGACGGTATTGACAAAATCAGGGAGAAGCGCGCGGAACACGGCTGTTGCGAGACGAAGATCGATGACCATTGGGCCAAATAGATTGAAGACCAAAGGCATTGAGCTCAGCGCATTTCTGAAGAGGCGATCCTCATCGATCATCGCTCCTTCCTCACGCATGATCAGTTCGTGGCGGACCAGTCCATGAATGGCCGGCGACAGGAAGTTTTTACCGGCTTCGGCGGCCTCAGCACTGAGGCATGAGCCGATATCCATGGTGACGGCGTCTTCGCCGGTGCCCTGGATATGAATGCCGGTCGGAATTCCGTGATCAGTTAGCCAGAGGTACTGCAGCAAACGGGCAGCGCGGCGGAAGCGCGTATCGATCTCGAAATGAACGTTATGGCGGCGAACGATGTGTTCGGGAATGAGCGGAACGCGTGGGAGAAGCGCGGAGCTAGTGAAGGCAGTGGGCTTCGCTTGCATGAGAATCTCACGATGATGATGGCACGCGGGATTCAGATTGCAGGCACCGATGTTTACCGCACGGTGTGCTCTTCCGCGCTCCAGCAACAGCGGGCCGAAGTCGCAAAGGTCCGCTCGATAACGCAACGAGAAGTGAATTGCCGCGTTCCATGTTGCCAGGCACAGCCGGCGTTGCAGCAAATGTTGCGCGTTAGGTTGACAAACTTGCGAGTTAACGCGAGGAGAATTCAAGTAGACACTGAGGAAATCAAGTGGAAAGTCTGGCAATACGGCATCGCCCCAAAGGCTTCGAAAGAGTTGCGGGACAAGGGCATGCGGTAGAGTTCCTCTCTCAGCTTATTATCGAGGGGCAGATCTGTCGCAATATCTTGCTCTATGGCGCGATCGGGTCGGGCAAAACCACGCTCGCTCGCATTTATGCAAAAGCGCTGACTTGTGAACAGCAGCCCTTCCCCGGCGGCTCTCCCTGTCTTGATTGCAAATCATGCAGAGACATAGGAGCCGGAGAGGCGACCAATTTTCATGAGCTCGATGCCCCATCATACGAGAATTTTGTCCAGCTAAAGAGCAAGATCGATAGCTTAGCGCTTGGCGCAAGCAAGGGCTGGCGACGTGTTATCTTCATCGATGAAGCGCAGAGCCTAGCAAGATATCCCCAAAGCTTCGACTACCTGTTGAAAAAGGTGGAGGAGCCAAATGAAGGTATATCTTATTGCTTTGCGACCACCGCTTTCGAAAAAATATCACCGGCGCTAAGGTCTCGCCTACATTGTCTTGAAATTCGTCCGCTAATACTTCCCGATTGTATCAAGTACTTAGAGCGGATAGCCGAAGCAGAGAACATCAAGACTTCACCCGATGCGTTGGCGCTCATTGCCGCACTGGGCGATGGGCAGCCTCGCAATATGCTTCACGTCCTCGAAGTGGTATCTCGGAACGCCGACGTCACGGTGGATCGTGTACGTCAGATCTATAACTTCGGTTACACCGAAATCCTTACGCGATACTTCATTGCGCTGGGGCAGGGAGACTTTCGGCGACAGACAGAAATCTTCTTCCAATGGAATGAAGATGCTCGTGAGAAGGTAAGGTTGATCCAGGTCCTAATGCTTAGCCTATATTATAAGGAACTTTGCGGGCTAAGTCTCACCATTGATCCTGTGATAGCCTCTATGGCCCCATCTGATCGGGCTCAGATCATAACGGCTTTTCGAGAGCGGTTGAAAGAGGCGAACCTTAAGTCGTTTTGGGAAGGGCTCATTCAAGCGTGGCCCGTGATTACATCCGATCTGAGTGAAGAGTCACTGTTCATCTTGATAACTGACTTCCAGCGGCGTGTCAGCGCTGCATCTGAAATTGTAGAACACGTGCCTCCTGAAGGGCCTTTCTTCTCGCCAACAGAAGCTGCTTGGAGACCGCCAGTCGACAAAATGACGACGCGGCAGCAACGGAGAGGCGGCCGTTCCGAGGTTGGCAAAGATCCGCGGTACCTGACCTACGATCAGGTTAAGGACTTGTTCAACGCGGCATCGTTCTTGACGCAAGAGTATGGCTGCCAGTTCAACATTCGAGTGACAGTTCGGTCGCGACTGTTCGGGTGCGATACCAAGTCAGAAGTATCGAAGCTGCTGAGCGGTTTTGCACATGCTTTTACCGATCGATTGAACAAATGGATTGGTCATAGCCATTGGCTTTGCGTTCAAGAATTCGAGGATGGGGCAGTTTGCAGTCGCATCATCGCGGTTGGACCGCAGCCCGACTCACGAGAGTTCAAGATGATGCAAAAGTGGTTTTCCAATTGGAGGAAAAATGAGAGGACGGCAGGGCAAGAGGAGCAGGCAATCACAGCCGACCTGACCTCAACTCAGAAATCAGCTCGGAAAATGAAATCTCATTGGGATTCCGTGCGTTGGCTCTGCGCGGGCATGAATCCCGCGGAGCCAATTTACAAGCGCCTAGTATTACCCAAATCTCGTCAAGCTGGAGACCTCGGTTCAAAACGGCGGCGACACAGCGCATCAGAGTCCCTCACTCCGAGCGGCATGGCTGACGCGATGCAGCACGAAATGGAGCCATTGTCCGCATTCGACGATGAGGCTTGGGATCATCTTTACAACGGATGGGAACTGCAAGAATTTCACGACCGCCAGAAGGAAAAAGGCCAGCGGCAAGCCGACATACACGCGATTTCGCGGAAGTATCCGCGGGGCGACCAAGAGCAAGATGAAAAGCGAAAACGCGAGTACGGCGAACTGCTGAAGAGTTGGCCCGACCGCTATAGGCGACCGAGATCCTGGTATGCATGGCATCCGCCGGATGAGGTCGACTAATGCCGCTGACCGATATTCAGTTCTTGGCAAATCCACCGCGTGATTTTTTCGATCATGCAATCTATTTATATCGGAAAGATTCCTGGATACTAAAGCATAAGGTCAAAAGATATGTCTTGGCCGTTGCGCAGGATCGCAAATGGGTAGTGGCGCCTATGGAAGAGGGGTTGCAGGCCGCCATCAATGGAAGCTCACTCTTCGAGATCATCGGCGCTGAACAAATCGTCTTCTGCGACATCGGAGAGGACAGCGCGAGACAGATGCAGAGCGATGATATTGAGGGAAGCCTCTGCGCGATTGCTGAAGGACGTGCAGAGAAACGCATTTTCCTGATGGCCCCCACGGATCATCCGGTTGTCGCCATGGACAGTTGGTCGCGCGCAATCTCGGCGTCACATGTTGTATTCATCGAAGAGCCGATAGTGACCAAGGCGAATTTTACGGGGCTGATGAAGTCGCTTGCGTCCCTCAGTGATTGGAACGAGCTGCCTCGACTGGCGCGTACAAGAGTGTTTCGTGACCACTTTTCGCGCTTCATCCCGGAGAGCGGCTGCACACTGAGTGGGATCTCAATGGAAATCGATCGCTTCGTTTTGCGTCGAAGGGCAAAGGCTCCCTCCCAGGGGGCGAATCTCAGCTTTGCGTCTAAGCGTCAGACGATCGATATAACGCTCAGAAGTTTCTTGGATCAGCGAAACGAAGCTGCGCTAAGCGAAGTTCTAATCCATGTCGATAGCTTGCTCTTTTCCGACATGTTGGACACATCCGACGTGACAGCAAGGCTATATAGGACAGCGGCGTCTATCGTTGGCGGCCGAGACAGGAGATATAAAAACCGAGCTATGGCGAATTTGGGCTACTATGTCTGGGGCATGCTCATGCTGTCTTGCGATTGGCCTAGCGCAAGGGATGATCGTAGGGGTGGTTTTCTCGTAGCCTTTGAACGGATCTGTCGCGAATTCATGAACATTGTCGACCCCCAGGTCTGGCTACGGCAAACGCATCGTTGGCAAAGAATTGCAATTGAATCAGATCGAGCGGCGGACGCGGAACCGGGAAAAATGGAGAGCGCACGGCTTGATCTCGTCAATGCTTTGCGAGAGTGCTCGGCTCTTCTTGGTGCTTCGCACGGGTGGTGGGCCGCTCTTAATGGGAATGACGCAAACGAACGGATTCCGTTGAAGTAGGGCCGTGGGTGTGTCGCAAGCCCAACGCAGTCCACCGGATATTTAGAGCAGGCACATATGGCAGGCGTCTCTGCGATATTGGATCGTTTCCGTCTGAGGAGGTTCGAGGACGTTCTGGGCCAGGATGCGGTTTTAGGATCATTGCGGGAAAAAATCGACCGTGGAGGTGATGAGCGCTTGCCGCACCTTGTGTTCACCGGTTGCCCTGGTGTCGGTAGACGGTCGTTAGCGCGCCTGTATGCACAAACGCTCCTTTGCGAGAAGACCGGCGAGGAGGCGCCATGCCATAGCTGCAATGAATGCACGGGCGTTCTGATCGGCTCGAGCTTCAGTTACGTGGAATTCTCTGCACGGCAAATTCGAGACGAGCGATATTTTCGAGAATGTGTCGCACAAACGAAGCTGGGGCTGAAGACTGCGGATTGGCGCGTGTTTTTGATCGATGATGCTGAGGGGCTTGAGGTGGCTTCCGCCGACGTAATGCTAAAGACGTTAGAGAAAGAGCTAGATACGTGCTTCATCTTCGTGGTGAACGACATTTCCCAATTTCCGCGTGCGCTTCGCTCGCGCTGCCAGCTGTTTCGCGTCACGTCTATAGAACAGGAGGCGCTGGTCAGCCGACTTAAAATGGTTTGTAATCGTGAATCGCTGATCTATGAAGAGCGCGCCTTGAGCGTAATAGCTCAGGCGACCGGCGGCCGGGTCGGCGAGGCGCTGACAAAACTGGCCGAAGTGGCGAGCCTTGGTGACGTAACGTTGGCCAGTGCTTGGAGAATATTGAACCTTGAATGGGGAGAGACAATGATCCAGTGCTGGCTAGCACAGCTGGGCGGCCGATTGGATGAAGCGCTATCACATTTTGAGCGTATCGCTTCGGACGATGAAGGTCGTGTGCGTGCCATGCAATCTTTTGCTTCGGCCGTTCACTTTCGTAGTTCAATCGGGGCTTTGCCGTTCGGAATAAGCCCCGCGCTTGAGTGCCTTGCGGATGAAGCTTGGCTTCCAATTCTGGAAGGGTGGGAGGAGTTGTCTCGGCGCCGTTCAGTGCCGGTGACCTCGTTGATTGAAGACGCGATGAAGTTCTGGGGGGGAGTGAACCGGCTGACTCCAGCCCAAGCGAGCTTTCATAGAGGGTATGAACGGCTGTTCGGAGCGCAGAAGGACGGCTTGGCCCGGGAATAGTTGCGACTTAGCTATCTAAATGTTGCGACTTATGAAGTTGTGAGCGTAGATTGTCGGGGACTGTGCAGCGTGAATTGTCGCGACTTACGGAGACTTAGTTGCGGTTAGCCCCGGCCGGACGCGACCCAAAATTTGGGCGTAAAACTGGCGAGAAAGAGCTTGAGAGGCAGTTCGATCGGATGTTCGAGAGCAAAATACGCCAAGTCGTTTCGAAGATGCATAGGAAGTTCGATGCAATACCAACGACTTACGTCTTAAAGACAGCTCGTTAGAAATAATGGATGTCAATGCCCAAATCAACAGCCTTGAGGCCCTTCACCTAGAGCGTTTCGCCAAAACAGAGATTTTGTATCAGCGACTGTCCCGAGAACTGCGTCCGCATCACCTATGGTGCGAGGCGGACGTCAGCACTCTCAAGGCACGCAGCCGCTAGTCACGTGCGGGTACTGTCCAGCAGTTCCAGTAAGGACTCGAATCCCTTCTCTCCGTGCCGAATAGTGGGATCGATCGTGATCGTGCCCTTAGTGATGTAGTAGTTAACCTTGCCAATCTTGACGTGATATCGGGTCATTCGGCGCACTGGAAATCCGCGACGTTCCAATTCAGTGATCTGCCGACGCTGTTCAGGTGTGTCCAGTTCGTGGAAGAGCTTGCTCATGGTCACGACTCCAAGGACCGCTCAGATGGTTGACCGCCGCATTCGAGGTGGGGTCGTGTGGCAAGCCAGCTCTCGGCGTCCGAGAAGCGGATGATTGTGCGGGTGCTGACCTTCACCGCACGAAGATGACCCTCGCGGATTTCCTTCCATGCAGTTGTGCGTCCAATACCGGCCCAGACAGCAAAGTCGTTGACCGACATTGCTCCCTTCGGTTTTTCGGGTTGTAGCGACATCTAAATCTCCGAGTTGTTTGGAAGATCTCGTCTTCCAAAGGGATATAGATGCGATGCGCATGCGGGCGGCCGCGCGCGCACTGTCTTGACGCCTCGTAGCCATAGCGTTTCGGGGCTGGATGATCAGGGTTTAAAGAGAGGTCTTGTCGCAAAATGCGGCCCATGCCTCGGCAAGCTGGCGACGCTTGTCGAGCAGATCGCCGCGTCGGTAAGCAGCTTCAACCTTGTCGCTAATCGTATGGGCGAGCGCCATTTCAACGACTTCGCTCGGGAAATCGGTGCGTTCAGCTGCCCAGTCGCGAAAGGTAGAACGAAAACCGTGGGCCGTGATGTCGTGGCGTTCCAGCCGCCGCAATAACATCAGGAAAGCCATGGAGCTGAGCGGGCGTTCCTTGACACCGCCAGGAAACACAAATTTGCTTGTGCGGATTTCCTGCATCTCGGCAAGAATGACTTGAGTTCGTTTAGCGAGTGGGATGCGGTGATCACGTCCCGCCTTCATGCGGGCGCCGGGGACCGTCCAGAGCTGAGCCTTTTCGTCATACTCGCCCCACTGCATGCCTAGCGTTTCTCCGGTACGCGTAGCGGTGAGGATACAGAATTCGAAGGCGCGAGCGACGACGGTTTTCTCCCGACGCAGAACTTGAATGAAGTCGGGCGTCGCGTCGATCGGCAGGGCGGCATGATGGTTGATGCTCGCCACTCGTGAGCGCTTCGCCAGAAGATGATCGAGATGACCCTTCCATCGCGCCGGGTTGTCTCCCGTGCGGTATTTCTTGACGCGAGCCCAATCGAGAATGCGTTCGATCCGGCCCCGGATGCGGGAAGCCGTCTCGGTCTTTTCCTTCCAGATCGGCTGCAAGACCTTCAAAACCAGATCGTCATCGATGGCGGCAACGGGCCGGTCCTTGAAGATGGGATAGACATACGTCTGGAGCGTCGTCGTCCACTGGTCGGCATGCTTGCTGTTCTTCCAGCCGACTTTGTGGGTGGCGATATAAGTCTCGGCACACTTTTCGAAGGTGACGGCTTCTGCCGCTTCGACGATTTTGGCTTGCTGCTCCTTAAGGCGCTCCTCCAACGGGTCGAGGCCTTTGAGGCGCATGGCTCGGCAGACCTCTGCCTTCTCACGGGCCTGAGCGAGCGACACTGTATGATATGGGCCAAGGCCCATATCCCGCAGCTTACCGCCCGTGCGATAACGGAAAATCCAGCTTTTGGAGTTGCCCACGCGGACCTTCAGGTAGAGCCCAAGCCCATCGGCGTACATCCCGGGTTTGAGGTTCTGTCTGATCTTGAGTGCGGTGAGCACCCGTATGCGAGCCATGTCGAAAAACTTCCGCGCCGTGTCCGAGCCCATATAGAAAGTGGAATTCGGTCGAGGGGCGGCGATATTGCGGAGGCGGCAGGGAGTCTCTCGTTTAAGGTTCGCAAGGGCAGGTCAGACGTCTCCTGCGGAGTTACGGTTCCTGGGCCCCAGCATTCGAAAGGTCGGTTGGCACTGGCGCCATGCGCGAGGCTCTAGTATCAATCACTGCGGGTAGTTGGGGAATCGAGCGAAGACCGTCTTATCGATTGTTACCGTAACACGCGACGGCGGCGTCGCCGTTTGCCAACGGAAGCTCTTGGCCATGCCGAAGATAATTTCGTTTGATGATGCATTGAAGGCCGCAGGTAGCAAAGATTGCTCGCTGCTCCTGGGGAATGGCTTTTCTGCCAGCTACTTCAGTTACCGTTCACTGCTCGATAAGGCTGATCTCAAGCCAGACGATCCGGTCCGTGCCTTGTTCGATCGTCTCAAGACGGTTGATTTCGAGCGGGTGGTCAAAGCCCTGGAGGGCGCTTCTGAAGTTGAGATGGCTTATGGAAATAAGGAGCACGCCGAGGGGCTCATCAAGGATGCGAATCGTCTTCGTGAGGCGCTTGTGCACGCCATTCGCGGTACGCACCCAACCCATCGGGAAGAGATTGAGGACGTGATTCCAAGCTGCGTCGCATTTCTCGCTTCGTTCGATGAGGTCTTCACGCTCAATTACGATTTGCTTTTGAATTGGGTCAGTCTTTCGGACGAAGCGCACCTAACCGACGGCTTCGGATTGGGTGAAAGGCGTAACGGATTTCTTGGGCCGTTCAAGATAGGAGCGCATTGTAAAGTCTACAATCTTCACGGCGGCTTGCATTTGTTTCGAAACGGCGTTGACGTCGATAAGAGGATTGCCGGAGCAAGCGGCATCATCGATGCGATTGCGCAAACCATCACCACCTCGAAGCGTTTCCCGCTTTACGTCGCGGAGGGCACATCTGCGGCCAAGATGCAGCGCATCAAAGCAAACAACTATCTCAGCCACTGCTATGAAAAGCTCGGTGCGAGTATGGGTCCCTTCTTCGTCTTTGGTCACTCGGCCGATCCAAACGACGCGCACATTTACAGCGCGCTCTTCCGATCGAAGATTACACATCTCTATTTCTGTATCTATCAACCGACCGATGAAAAATTAAAATCCGTAAGTGGCGAACTGGCTCGCTACAAGGAGAGGGCAGGCTCGAAAGTTGAGTATACTTTTGTGGACTCCGAATCTGCCCATGTATGGGACCGTCCATCTCCCGAAGAGCAAGCTGCCAAGGTCGCGCGATGAACGATGCGGCTATTATCGCGAATTGTTAGCGAGAGCTTACGATTGGGAGATGATCGTGTAATTCATCACGCTTCGGGGGCAAGATGACAACAGTAGCGACAGCGCCCGCACTATGGCGCACTGAAAAGACAGTTGTTCTTTCTGGACATAGCCTCCATTCACAAAAGCCAAGCCCGGTATCGGAGGGGTTTGTGCCACCCATCATGGCGGCGCAAATCAGGTTTCGGCCCGATGCACTCGCCGCCTCGATGGCGCGTACGCTGACGTTGCGCACGGCGCCCGATGCTCTGCTGGCCCAATGGGCAAGATCTCAGTTAGCCCAGATCGAATATTTGGTCGAAGACGGCTTCAGGTTCGAGCTCTCGCCGTTCCTCACGTCGCTCGCGGACGCTGAGAGATCCGGATTTGCTGGGCGCGTGGGCGCAGGCATGACTGATCTTCTGATGAATGCGCTTGGCTATGTCTGGCGAGACAATGCGACATGCCTGTCGAGCAATCTCGATCCACACGCCGACTTTGTTTATGCTGGAGGAGCAGTGTCCGGCCACGGCGTTGTGTTGGCCGAAGCTCACGGGTCGTTTGCCCAGAGTGTCGCTGAGGGGCGCATAGCGGGCGAGGCGCGCCGGAAGTATTTGCGGCAAGTCAAACCCCATATTGCTACTAGTTGCGTGCATGGGAAAGTGGTGCACGGATATTCAGTGGCGTTTGGTTCAAACCCAGCGAATCAAGACACGTTTCTCCACGTTGCGGAGACGAGGATTTCGAGAAGTAAAATAAAGTCGAGCCTACCGTCTCAACAACCTGGACCGATAGCTAGCGGCCGTGTTTCGGCTAGGCTCGCGCTAGCGGCGCACAGATCTAACTTTCTCTTGATGGGAGCCTCGCAAGTTGTTGCCTGGATTGACTGGCTGCGCGGCGTAGGAGGGCGCCCGGCGGACGATACGGTAACGACCTTCTTTGTAGTCGAAATCGTAGGTCGGAAGTTTTTGGTCGCGGCTGAGTATTTCTTTCCCTATATCCGTCCATGGAGACTGCTGGATGAAGTCGATTTGCCGCAGTTGCCGTGGCGTTGGGATGAATTCGAGAGCTGGCGGCTCCGGATTCGGAGTGATTTGGCCAACGTCTACGCTATGGATGAATTTGCGGCTGGTTCATTCCTTCGCGCGTTGTCAGGAATGATTAGTGGGGAAGCCGGTCAAGCTCCCCTGGCGCTCGACCTTCCGGTGGTTGAGCCGGTAGGGCTCTCTAAGGAGCTAGAGCCCGGCGACCGGGATGAAGACTCCCGCTACCCTTTTGTCCAATTCCGAGACGGTTTGGCGTTACTTGGCAAGTTGCCTCGATCGCGAAAGCCCGAAACACTCTTTTGGTCACCGCAACGCGGGTTCCTATAAGCGCTTTTGATCAGGGATTGCTGTCTTTCAGCCGTACGTTGTCTCATTGGGGGAAATGCCTCTAGCTAAGATCGTTCAATAGTCGGTATTGCAATTGTCGCGCTTAGATTCAATCAATCGTCGGGCCGACACAACGCACACGTGCGTCCGGCGGGCAATTAGTCTAGTACCTGATGTGGCGGGGAGAATCAGGAATGTCGGCCAACAAGGTCAATATCCGGCCGGGCGTCAGCGTGCTTTCGGTCCTAAGGCATTTGAACTACAGCCCGTGGTTCGCGCTGGCCGAATTCGTTGATAACTCGATGCAGAGCTACATCGAGGCGAGGCTGAGGCTCCACGAGCTGCACGGGCTGTCATGGAAGCTCAAGGTGTCGATAGACGTCGATACATCTCATCCGGGGCGCATCACCATCAGGGATAATGCTGCCGGGATAGCCAGCGATGCCTTCCCGCGCGCATTTCGTCCTGCGGTTATCCCGCCAGATCGATCGGGGTTATCCGAGTTTGGGATGGGGATGAAAAGCGCCGCGTGCTGGTTCGCCCCGAAATGGCAGGTGCGCACAAAGGCCCTGGGCGAACCGGTGGAACGTACCGTGCGGTTCGATATCGCCGCCATCGTGCGTGATGAACTGGAGGAACTGGAGATCGATGAGCGGCCAGCGCGGCCGGAGAATCACTTCACCGAGGTATCTCTTGAAGAGCTTCACCATATTCCCGTCGGAAGAACGCTGGGGAAGATCAAGGAGCACCTGACGGACATCTACCGAGTGTTTCTTCGGGATGGAACATTGGACCTGCGCTTCAACGGCGAGAGCCTGAGCTACGAGGAGCCGCCGGTCCTGACGGCTCCATTTTATAGAGAACCGAACGGACCGGACAAAGTCTGGCGGAAGGCGATCGAGTTCGAGTTCGGCCACGGCCTTTCGGTGCGGGGGTTCGCGGCGCTGCGGGACCCCGGGAATTACGCGCGCTCCGGATTCGCCCTTTTCCGTCGCGGTCGGCTGATACAGGGAAGTGGAGAGGATGGCTATCGGCCATCGATACTCTTTGGCACGTCAGGCAGCAGCAGCTATGCGCGATTGCGCCTATTCGGCGAGCTCCACCTGGAAGGCTTCGATGTCAGCCATACAAAGGACGGCTTCCGTTGGGACGAGAACGAGGAGCCGTTCCTGGAGCTTCTGAAAGAATATCTGGACGATGACAGTTTTCCCCTGCTTCGTCAGTGCGAGCACTATCGGTCGTTGGCCTCAAAGAAGGATCGCGTGAAGGCGGCCACTCAGGGGCTCTCCCAAGCAAGCGACGCCATCGCCGCATCGATGTCGGACGTGCTCCCGCGGGTAGCAGATCAGCCACTTGCTGAGACGCAGACCACTCCACTCCGGCCGCAGCCAACCCTCGCCACGCAACAGTTGAACTTTAGTTTTCGCGGATCGCCGTGGCGCATTAAGATCGAACTCTCCGACGACCCGGCTGAGTCCGATTGGCTCTCAATAAGCGACCGCGGCAGCGAAGACGGCGAGGAGGCCGACACGATCGAGATACGGGTCTCGATGGCACATCCGTTCATGGTCGCCTTCGCGCAAACCGACCCGGAAAGCATCGACGCTTTACTGCGCGTAGCAGCCGCGCTCGCGCTTGGCGAGAAGCTTGCTCGTCGGGCGGGCGTGAGATCAGCGGGAACCTTGAGACGTAATCTGAACCAAATACTGCGAGAGGGGCTGTCGCAGCCATAATCCTATGACCGATCAAGACAACGACATTGTCGTGACATCTGCAGGGCGTTCGGCTTTGAAGCCGGGAATGAGGTGGCTGCCGGTAGAAGGAGAGCAGGCGGCTGGCGTCGCTCGGCGGAGCAAGCTGAACGCCGATGCGCAGAACAAGCTCATCCAATCATCCGCCGAGATACTGGGCAAAGGCGTAAACCCGCGCGATGCGGCAGAAACCGCGACTGGTCTGGTCGTTGGCTACGTGCAAAGCGGAAAGACGCTCTCTTTCACGACCGCGATCGGGCTGGCGCGTGACAATGGTTTTCCTCTCGTCATCGTCATCGCAGGCAACAAGGATAACCTGCTCACGCAATCACATGATCGGCTCGCGAGAGACCTTGATGTCGATGGCGGGGAGGGACTTCCTGCCTGGAAGATGGAGAAGAACCCGCGTGGACAAGATAGCCAATATGAGCAACTGATACGACAGGCCATCGACAATTGGCGAGATCCTACGCGCGATCCGGACGAGAAGTCGACGCTCCTGCTAACGGTCCTCAAGCAGAACCAGCGTTTGGCATCTCTCACGGCGCTGCTCAGGAGAATGGGCATGCGCGGCGTTCCGGCCTTGCTGATAGACGACGAGGCCGACCAAGCGAGTCTCAATACGAAGGTCCAGCGTGGCGAGGAGAGCACGACATACATGCGGCTGCGGGAACTTCGCGAAGCTCTGCCATGTCACACGTTCTTGCAGTACACAGCCACACCGCAGGCGCCTCTTCTTATCAATATTACTGACAACCTCTCGCCGGACTTCGTGCATGTGCTTGAGCCCGGAGACGGGTACGTCGGAGGTGCCGCATTCTTCGCGCCGAACAGCCGCTACATCAAAGTCATTCCGCAACAGGACCTTTTGCAGACCAATGCGCTGCCCACGGAGGCGCCGGAGAGCCTGCTCGAAGCGATGCGGGTTTACTATGTGGGTCTCGCTGCCAGCCTGATCGCGAGATCGGGCCGACGTTCGATGCTCATTCATCCTGCTCGCGAGCGGGCGGCGCATCAGGTCGCGGCTGGCTGGGCGAGCGCGGCAAAAGATGAATGGGCGAACGCGCTTGGCGCGGGCGAGCAGGACCCGGATCGGCTTGAGGTGATTGACGATTTCAAAAGAGCCTACGAAGAACTGCAAAAGACGGAGCGCAACCTCCCTGGCTTCGATGAAATCATTCAGAAGCTGCCGCGCGCTCTCCGGAATACCACTGTGATCGAGTTCAATACCCGCGGCAGACCGAAAACGCCGGAGATAAACTGGAGGCATGCGGAAGGATGGATTCTCGTCGGCGGGCAAGCAGTCGACCGAGGTTTCACCGTGGATTCACTGACGGTCACCTACATGCCTCGGGGAATGGGCATGGGAAATGCGGACACATTGCAGCAGCGCGCTCGTTTCTTTGGGTACGCGCAGGCTCGTGGGTATTTCGGCATTTGCCGCGTCTATCTGGAACAACAAATGAGGGACGCATACGAAGACTACGTCGAGCATGAGGAACTCATGCGCAGCGAACTGCGGCGCGTCGCCGAGAGGGGCGAGAGCCTGCGCACGTGGCGCCGCCGCTTCATTCTCGATCCAGGCCTGAATCCTTGCAGGCGATCCGTGATCTCCGATCCCTACACACGCGGGAGCATGACCGGAGGATGGACGAGGCAGATCGGTACCATAGTCAATCCGGACACGCGATCCGCCAACATGCAGCTTCTCCAGACGCTGATGAGCGAGCTCAACCTGCAGGACGATGACACCTACGCGGCGAGATCGACCGCGCAACAGCATCAGGTCGATCGCGACGCGCCGCTCCAACGGTTGTTCGATGCGCTCGTTGAGTATCGTTTCGAGGATCCAAGAGATACGGCGAGCTTCACGGGCTTGCTGATCACGATTGCTGAAGGCCTTCGCCAGGATCCCGACGCCACGTGCGCGATATATCGAATGCGCCCCAATGCGCCCGTCGGCACGCGCAAGGTAAAGAACGCTAGCGGAGAGATCGACCAGTTCCAGCAAGGACGCACGGCAACGGCTCGCGGAGGCGTGACTTATCCCGGCGATGCGTTCTTCGCTGCTCGCGACAAGGTGTCTCTGCAAATCCATGTCTACGACTTGACCCTTAGCAATAGGCCGTTCGCAAGCGCGGTGCCGCTCATCACGGTCAATGTGCCCGCACCGCTCGCTGCCGCTTGGCTCGTGCAGGTGCAAAGCGGGCAGCAAGCAACCTCATGACCGGGCGTCTGGCAGCACTCCTGAGGGAAATCATCGCTCCTTCGGCGGAAGGTGTGTTCAATGTCAGACGACTGAGTGACGGTCCGGCATATTACGCCGGGCGCGACAGTCGTGATTTTGCGGCGGTCCTGATCGGCAGCTCGGATGCCGGTCGGACGGTGCCGCTGCGGCTTTCAGGTCTTGAAGCGACGTTCTCAACCTCTTACCAGATTGTCGAGGCAGGCAAACCGCCGGAGATGCAGACACTCACGGCTATAATATGCACGAGCCGTGCAAGCGATGTCGTTGCGTACTTCGCGAACATCATGGAGTCGCTCCTCCCATTGCTCGGCCCGAACCCGTCTACAGAGAAGGTTGCGGAGACGGTGCGGCAGCTCGTCGACATATTCCAGAAGCTCCGCGCTCCCGCGCGCCGATCAATGGTCGGATTGCTTGGAGAGCTATGCGTGATCGAAGCTGCACGCGACGCCGCTGTTGCCATCGGGTCATGGAGATCGGACCCAGATGAGCGATTCGATTTCGCCGCCGGAAAGGTGCGTTTAGACGTAAAGGCATCGAGCAATCGCCAGCGCGTCCATGAAATTTCGTTCGAGCAGGCCAACCCGCCTGACGAGACAGCAGGATTGATCGCTTCGATTTGGATCGAGCCTGCCGGCGGCGGAATGTCGCTCTTCGATCTTCTTGGTCAAATAGAAAGGAGGATTGCAGGCCAATCGAATGAGGTTTTGCGCTTGCGGTCGATCGTCGCTGGTACGCTAGGGGATACGCTTCCTCAGGCAATGGCGTGGTGCTTCGACAAGCAGCTCGCAGAAAGCTCATTGCGCTATTTTGACGTGGCCAATATTCCCGCTATCCGCCCGCCACTTCCGCCCAATGTCTCGTCAGCCAGATTTGTTTCTGACCTAAGCGGCTGCGATCCGCTTAATGTCGGCGATTTCACCGAAAGTCTCGTGAGCGCGGAGCGAGGACTTTTGCCAACGGCATGAACGACAATCTTGCCGATATCAGCCGCGAAGGTTGGTCATTCCGCGACTTCGAGTTCGCGTAGCTTCGCCCTGGGTCCGAGGGCTTCTCCGGGGTGATCAGGGTGAGCTCCTTTCAAGGAGTGATAGCTCACGCAGACCGGCGCGGTCACATGAGGAGGCGGCACCGTGCGGCGTCGTGGCGGCATCAGCTTAAGTTTTGAGCTTCTCAACGGCGTGTCGAGCAGCTGGCGACGAATTTCTCTGGCAAGAACCTCTGCCAATAGCGACGGAACGGCATTTCCGAGCATTCGCTGGACTTGCGCGCGATCGGTATCAAATCGGAAATCTTCCGGAAACGTCTGCAGTCGCGCTAGCTCCCGCGGCGACAACTTCCTATTAGTCCAATGGAACGGGCCTGTAGCTGGGCCGGGCTGAGCTTGAATTGTCCAGGACGGCTTGTCCTTTGCGAGCTTCAACAGGAAGCTCCAGTACCGCGTGCGCCAGCCGAACAAGGGCAAACCGCCGCCGCGCGGCGTATGCCATAGATAGTTCTGCCCTTCCGGTATGCTCGGCAAAAGCCCAGCCCATTTACCTGTCAGCTGGAGATCAGGATCGTTTGGCCGTGCCGGAAGATCGCCGAGCGCGTCCCATGCGGTATGAAAGGCCTTGAGGCCCGACGGCAACTCCTCCGCATCGCCATCAGCGTGTGTGGGTTCCGGGAATTGAAACCGCCGCCCGTCACGGCTCGCGATTATGAAAATGCGCTCCCGCCGTTGAGGGACGCCGTAATTCGCTGCATCGAGAACCTTCCAGACCGGCACGTAGTTCGTGTTGGCTTCTTTGTTGATCTTCTTGATGCCCTTGAGGATGCGGTCGAGGCCTTCGCTCTTGCCGGCATAGGCAAGACCGTACACGTTCTCCAGCAGTAATGCCTTCGGTCTCGTGTCCCGGACTACGCGCAGGTATTCATTGAGAGTGCTTGCGTTGGGGTCGCGAAGCCGAGGGGCATCTCCATGCGCCCAATAGCCGCTCTTCGAGAATGGTTGGCATGGTGGGCCGCCGATAAGCACGTCCGCTTCGCCGGGCTTGAGGCGAGCCGCCTTGAGCAATTGCCTAGAGCTTATCGTGCTAAGGTCGCCTTCAATTACAGGCCAACGCCGGTTGCAGCGCAGTGTTTCGCAGCAGATCGGGTCTATGTCGACGGCAACGCGTGTCTTGAAGCCTGCTGCCTCGAATCCGAGATCGAGCCCGCCGGCTCCCGTAAACAGGCTGATCGCTTTGAGCATATGAGGTACGCCGTGGACCCAGTGTATCAGATTCGAATCAGATGCGCTTTTATTGAGTAAAGGACAACGCGACTCTTGAAAAGTGCCACGATAATCAGAGTGCGCGGGTCACGTTGTCCGTCCGCAGAAACTTGATGAGGCGCTTCGTGACGCGGCCCAAGTCGGATAGTTCGCACTCCCATAGGGTCAATGAACGCCATCCCAATCGCTCGAGCTGGGCACTGTTGCGCGCATCGCGCTCTCGGTTGCGCCGAAGTTTCGGCCCCCAGTATTCGGGCTTCGAGATTGGCAGCTTCCTTCCCGCGGGGCAGTCGTGGCGATGCCAAAAGCATCCGTGCACAAGCACGGCCTTCTTTTGCCTCGAGAACACGATGTCAGGGTTGCCGGGTAGGTCTCGCCGATGGAGCCGATACCGAAATCCATGGGCGAAAAGGATTTTGCGTACCAAAAGCTCTGGCTTGGTATTTACCTTCTTGATGCGCGCCATACGCTCGGTGAGGTTCAGCGGGACGGGTCGGGTCTTCTTCGCAGGGGCCATCGAAACAACTCCAGCCGTCGCGCAGGTGATAGCAGACGTCTGCACTTCGGCGTATGCAAATTCATGAGAAATGCAAGATTATGTTGTCCGCGGTCTCTGGCGTGATCCCATTGCGAGGCTTGGTATACTATAGGTGTGACGGCTCTCAAACCGCTAGGGACGGTCTGGGAATGCGAATTGAAAGGCCCTAAATTGAAGCGCCAGCTCATGCAGTTCCTCGACAACTAGGACCGATGCGCTCGATCGACGACTTCTCGGATAGAAGGCTGAAGAGCTGGTGTATCCATTGCGGCGGCTGGCTGTCGGATCTGCACTGTAATCGGGATCATGCGCCTTCAAAGGCCTTTCTGCTGCGGCCTTATCCCGCCAACCTGCCGGTGATGACCGTCTGCAGGCGGTGCAACTCTGGATTCTCACGCGACGAGGAGTATATGGTCGCGATCTTGAGCGCGGCCTTGTCCGGCACAACCAATCCTGCGGCGCAGAAAATACCGAGCGCTGGCCGAATCTTCGCGTCGAACTCCAAGCTTCGTGCGAGCATTGAGCGCTGCCGTATGGT
Source organism: Bradyrhizobium sp. RP6 (assembly GCF_003837805.1). GTDB lineage: Bacteria > Pseudomonadota > Alphaproteobacteria > Rhizobiales > Xanthobacteraceae > Bradyrhizobium. The sequence goes on from NZ_RQIT01000016.1 coordinate 124,957, forward strand.
ATTCAGCGCGGTCGGCGGGGACCAACGGCAAATCTGGAAACCGGACTTGGAGCGCATTAAGCGAGTCGTCCTGAAGAACGCCCGCGGACACGCCTTCTTCGAAATCGGAGAACCGATGACTTGAGAAGCCGAGCTACGCGAATGTATTTCCCTTGTCCGCTCTATCGGGCAGCGACTTGGACGAGTTCGAGAATGTTAGTTGGGGCGGCATGGTGCCGGAGGTAGGAAGCCGCATGCTCACGCGATTCGTCACGGGAAGTGATCTCACCGAGCATGGATGGGTCGAGGTCCAAAGTGGTGTTTATCGTTACTCGGCGGTTCAGAGCGGGGTCATGACGGTGCGTACTGTTCTGTACGAATACCTCGGAACGGAGGTCCATTGGGGCGATATGGATGAATGAGCGGGTCGCGGCTCGCCAAAGCGTTTCGATCCCGTCACAGTCATTGAAGTAAACGCGCCGGATGAACAACGTATCCGTACGGCAGGTACCGCGGGGTAGCCGATCATCGAGTTCAGTGCGGATGGAGCAATCCGTCGGACCTTAGCGTGTCGATCGGTTCGGCGAGGGTAAGGCCGCGATGCAGGTAGAACCATTCTCTGGCGCGACGGTACCACTGGATGTCGAAGCGATTACGGCTAACCCAATCGAGGCGGGCGAATGGGGGGTCGAACTCTTCGCCGAGGTTCTCCGCGAACCCGGAGCGGAAGCGTTGAATGAAGCGATATTTGGTGCCGTGCCAACTTCCCAGGATATCGACGAGTAGTTGAACTGCGTCGGCCGGATAGTGGCAGGAATCGGGGCTCCGCCATCGAGCACCCCGCCCGCTCGGCCATAGGCTCTCAGTGGCTATTCGAACTACGGTTACGGCAAACGATCGCGGCTACCAATTGTCGCAGGCACTTTGGGCGAGACATACCCCAAGAGAGATCGACCGGGGGTCTACACTGAACGTCGCCACGTTGGCGCAATGAGGAACAATCAAACTATCCGTTCGCCGATCGAACGCCGCAAACAGGGAGGTTTGCCAGTGCCAGTTCGTATCGACAAATGGCGATAGCTTGATGGACAGCAGCATTCCGTCGCGGTCATGATGAGGCAGATCGCAGGCGCTCTTCACCACTACAAAAGGTGCGGCTGGTTCGCGAAGCCAGGGTTGCCAGAGACCGAAGCTTCGGCGCACCGATAGAGACCGCACCGAAATTGAGGCTCAGATGACCAACCCCAACCTCGAACGATCTCGCCCATACTCCAGCCCATATGTGCGCGAAGATTGCACGCGAATTCGGGCGAACGCGCGCGAGGTCCGGCGAGCAGCTTGCGCCTGTAGCGTAAGTGCTTCTTGAACTTGGGCGAACGTGTGCGAATGAGGGGGATACACGCTAATTCTGACACTCTCTCCGCCAGTTTCCTTTTTGGACATACTCTCCGTGTAAATCTAAGTGCTTGTTGGCGCTGATTCCCGCGCTTTTTGACGCTGAACCGTACTCAGCGAATCAGGTTTGCACCCTGACGCCATCTCCATTGCCCAGCTTTCTCCAAACCTCTGTACTTTTTAATGTGTAACGGACGATAAAAGCCATTGAAATTCAAAGCATTTCCATCTCGGAACAGCAAAAAAATTCGTTTGTCAATTGGCCCCCAAGATCGCCAAGAATCCGTTGGTCCGTTTGAGTTCTATACAACCCTGCGATTTGGAATCCCTGCGCTTCCGTTTTGCATAGCACGCGCTGAAGAACGCCTATCGCCGCTTTGCTGTAGCGGCTCGCGCCTTTATTGCTCGCAGCCTAGCTGCCTGAATTGAGCAGAGGCAGTCCCTCCGGTCTTCAGACTGCGCGCAATACGTCGGCTTCATGTCGATGCCGATTGCTGAACGGCCGGAACGAAGAGCAGCCAATGCTACCGTTTGTAAGGCAGCCGGTCTCAAGACATCGTTCGACTAGTTGCATGGGGAACGGAGCCGCATGACTGTGAGGATTCTCCGGTCGTGCAGGAGTCCGCCAAATGTCTTCCGCGCCACCCAGCGCATCTCGATTGAAGTAACACTTGGGGCCTACGGCTCGAACGTTATTTTGCGGGGGCGTACTTTACGGCGAAATCCTGCATTCGATTGGACTTAAGGGCGTCCGCAAGATCGGCGACGATAGAACTTGCGCGGACCGGGTCCACTTTGTGTGCTTCCTCAATTTTGTCGAGAAGCGTAGCATCCAGTCTCGATCAATTGGCGCCATCGGTACGCCTTTGCTAGAGCAGTAATCAGGCTGTTGCTCGGTCGTGACCGAGGTGCGGTCCAAGCCTCGACGCCGGCGGGGGACCACAATTGCTTTCTGCCGCCGCTCTGCCGGAAATCGACCGGGATGGTAACGACTAGCTCACAACCGTCACGGCTCAGCCGCATATTCTGCTTGATTTTGGTGGTCACGCCGCCTCCATAGTCGTGGCTTTGCCATTGAATTCGACGATCAGCGACGCGAAGCATCCACCCGAAGGTGCACATCAACCTTTGCAGAGGCGACGACTGTCCCAAAGTTTGCGTTCGATGATCGCGTCGTGCTCGCCGGGATATGCGGTACCCTTGTGTACGGCATCTCCAATGTAGGTCCGGTTATTGAGCATCTTATAGAGCACGCCCTTATCGATGGCCTAGCCATCGCGATTGCGGACGTCCTTCTGCTTGGGCTCTTGGGCTAGGAGGGTGGCTGAGCCTAACGTCACAAACCTGCGAAAGATCCAGCGGACGATCTCCGCATCCTGCGCATTGATCACCAGCTTGCGATTTTTGACCTCGTAGCCGAAGGGGCCCAACCGCCCATCCACATGCTTTTCTTGCGAGAAGCAGCGAACTTGTCGCGGATGCGCTCTCCGGTGACCTCGCGCTCGAATTGAGCAAAGGAGAGCAAGATGTTCAGCGTCAGCCGCCCCATCGACGTCGTGGTGTTGAAAGCCTGGGTGACCGAAACAAAGGTGACCGTGCGTCGATCGAACGCTTCCACCAGCTTGGCAAAGTCCATCAAGGACCGCGACAGCCGGTCAATCTTGTAGACCACGACCACGTCGACCTTGCCGGCCTCGATGTCGGCCAGCAGGCGCTTGAGGGCGGGGCGCTCCAGTGTGCCACCAGAGAACCCGCCGTCGTCATAGTGGTCAGGAACGAGCCTTCCTGCTTGTGGCTTGCGACATAGGCCTCGCATGACTCTCGCTGGGCCTCGAGGGAGTTAAACTCCACGTCTGGGCCTTCCTCGCTGGACTTGCGGGTGTAGACCGCGCAGCGCAGCTTGCGCGCAACCGGCTTGCTCATACTGACGTCCGCTGGCTCTTCAGGCCAAAGAAGGCCAGGCCATTCCACCGGGTGCCCGTGATGGCTCTGGCGACCGCAGAAAGCGATTTGTACGGCCTGCCTTGGTACTCGAAGTCGGCGTCGCGGACCGTTACCCGGTGCTCGACGCCCTTCCACTCCCGGATGAGCCGGGTGCCGCTGACGGGGCGGTCCGAATTTTTGTGCCGGACGCGCTTGCTGCCCTGGCAGGTCGGCCGCCAAGGCTTCCAGCCGCCGCACGGCGTCGGTTGACAGTCCACCGTACGCCAGCTCCTGGATGCGGTACGCCAAGGTCCACGACCGCTTGCGCGATACCGCTGACAGCAGCCGCATCGCGCTCGCGCCGTACATCCAATTCCTCTGTGGTGGCCTGGCCGACTTCCATCGTGGCGTCCGTACGATCTCGATCGGGGTCTGCTGCGACGACATTGAAGGGCGGAGCTCGCAAGCGGCTTCGATCGGGCTGATCGTGAACGAACTGGTGACGAACTGTTTCAAGTACGCCTTTCCAGAGGGGCGTCGCGGCACGGTGGAGGTCGATGTGCGCGAAGGACGACCGCATCCTCGTAACGGTACAGGACGACGGCGTCGGCTGTCCGACCGAAGTCAGGAGCGGACTCGGCACGCAGTTGATCAGCCTGTTGGCGTCGCAGATGAAGGGGACCGTGATGAGAAGGCCGCTTCCGAAGGGGTGCGAGGTGCAGGTCTCGCTCGCGCTCGACGCCTGAGCGGCGCAAGCGCTCAATTTCGCCGAAGGTGATTGCAACCCGAGGTCCGCTCTGGCGTAGACGGTTTGGAGCGACAGACCATGGCCGCCCAATCGCCGAAGATACTCGAAGAACTGCAGCGATACCGAAGGCTGCACGCGGAAGCGACGGATCCGCTTGCCGTGCGGCTGCTGCAGGACATCATTGCCGAGCTTGAGGCGAGCCTGCCCACCGAGGAGCAGGACGCAGGGAAGAAGGCTGACGACGGCTAGGCCGTGGTCCGGGATCGGCCTCGGTATAGGCTCGAACGTCGTTCGATTTTGGCAAGGTGCGGGGACCCAGTTACTTGTCCTCGCCTCCCGAAGGCGCGTTTCTGTCGACGAGAGTTGGCTTGCCCGCCGCGCTTGCGATCCTTCAGGGCAGCGGCACTGGCCGCTCCCTCGGAATCATCCTTTCGGCAGGCCTAATTCCTCGACCGCCCGGCCGCAGATTTCAGCGGGATCCTTGAGGCCGGTCTGACCGACCTCGATGATCTTCTTGGCGATCAGTTCGGTCAGAGGGTCGTTGCGATCCTGCACGCCGATCCTGCGGAGCGCCTCTTCGTAGGCCCTCGAAAGCCGTGCGATCTCTTCCGGCCCTGGAGGTGAGTTCTGAAGTATTCGATAGATGGCCAATGTTACCCCCCGAGCGCATGGGGTAGCTTAGCACCGATGTGCTGTGGGAGCATTGCATCCTTGCGGCTAATTTTAACTTCCGCACCCATGCAGGCGTCGGCCAGAAGAACGTCGTCGATGAGCAACGCCGAACCTGTTGCGCACAGAGGAACGATAGGGCGAGTGCCAAGTTTTCCCGATGCCCCTGCCCCAAGGGTGAACCCCGAACTGGCCCCAGCTCATAGTCCCCCTAGCCCCGAGCTGGGGCCTTTATCCGGAGCAGAAAGCCCTTCGAGGGGACGCCTTCTTGGTTCATTGAGGGCTAGTCGTCTGCGCCGGCAGCGGCGGAATCCTGGACGCCAAGCAGCTCGAGCGCAAGCGTCTTGCGCGGGGGTTGATGGAATGGTGAGATGGGGAGGCGCTGCGCGCGACCTCTACTGGCTCAGCCGCGTTCGTGGGGTTTATCTCGACATGGCCCGTCGTCACATCAAGTAGCAACGAAACGATGAACCGGTGGCGTGTTCTTGTCGTCGTCCTGTCGCTACCCGCGCGGGAGGCGAGACTTGAGCCAAATGCAATGAAAGATCTAAGGAAACATTCGAGATCTCCGCGCCAATGCTGCAGAAGTCGCCCTCACGAGCAGGCAGACGGGTGACACGGGCAAGCGAGAACTGTTCGGACGTTTGGCAGAGGAACTTGCAATCGAGGCCCTTGAGATTGAACTGCTGATCAAGCAGCAGAACTCAAGTTCCGACTGTATTGAGCCGGAACAGGTGGTGCCTTTTGGAACCAGGTCTAACCAGAGTGACGTCCTGCGGTCGCGCCGCCACGGAACGATGCTGGCTCAGCTGCACGTTCGCGCTGCACCTTGTTGGTTCGCCGACTAAGTTTCGGGTAAGGCAATGTACGATTCACATATGTAGATGCTGGAACGATGTCGGGCGGATCTGAGTCGTGATTGCATCATTTTCCCGATTGATCCAGCGACGGGCTATGATTCAAGTTTGTTCCAAAGCTTGATTGGGGGTCATACGACATGCGTGAACACCATGGTCCCGTTGATGCTGCTGTGCTGCATGCGCGTCTTGAGCAGCTCACGTCTGAATTATCCGAATTGAAAAGGCTTCGCGCCCGCGTGTTTGAGGCGGAGCGGAGCGCAGAAAAGTGGAGCATCGGAGGTTCCTCTTCCAGTGGAAGCAACAACTCTCCTAAACCTTGGTCGCCTTCCAGACTCCGCTGCATCTGGCAGCACCGGAATAGCCACTCCAAGATCCCGTTCCACTGGTCGGTGTCAATCTGCCGGCGCCCGCGGCATGCTTGTCCTGAACGGTTACAGAAGCGCGCACTGCGCCGGTTCTCGATACACGCCCCCGAAATCTGACAAGGTTTGGATGAGAGATGTTGCCATTCGAGATGTTCACGTCGAAATTGTAGCTTGGATCGCAAGATCCGGACCGCATCTCGAAGATCAGGTGCCACGCACCATCGAAGGCGTGTATTGGATAGGAGCGCGCCTCGGCGTAACCGGCATAGGCGAGGGTTAGACAACCCGCCGTCAAGTTAACAACAGATCGCATCGTCATCGCCTCAAACCCTGGGTGAGTCTCGATATTAGCCGCTCGTTAGAGGAGTGCCCTCTGGCTCTAGTAGCTTGAGAGCGGTTTCAATCTTGGCGAGCAGCGCCTGAATTTCAGCTCGCTCATTGGGGCCGGGATGAGCTTCGAGTCGTGCCAGCAATTGCTCTTTCTGTACGATCAGGTTTGCAAGAGCGGACATTGGTTTACCCAAGATTGCCAGAGAAAGGGCCGCTCGAAGAGCGGCCCTTTCTCTGGTTCACCAGCTCCGGGTGCCGAAGCTGAACCCGATGCTCGGACCACCGCCGTAGTAGCCGTAGCCGCGATCGTAATAACCGGGCCCACCGTAGTGGCCGTAGCTGCGGCGGACGACGTATCCGTCATCGTCACCGTAGTAGCGCTGAACGTAGCGAGGGCCGCGGGTGCGGTAGCAGCGACCGTATTCGTTGCAGACCAGGCGGACCTGGTCGATGCCCGAGACTTCGGCCGAGCCGACGGCGGTCGGATTCAGCGGAGCGGCGAGCGCCGCCGATCCCAGCAGGGCCGCGGCTGCGGCGCCAAGTGCGAGTGTCTTCATGGTCGTTTCTCCTCGTTGCGAACTCAGTCGATCTTTCGATGATGCGACGATCGCCCGGTTCGACGATGTAGGTGCGGCTGTCGCGATTGATGTACCGGTATTCACGAAGCGTCGGAGCTTCCCGATAGACCTCCTCCGGGAAGACCGCGATCTCCACGCCGTCGGGCACGCGCTCGCCTGTGCGGATTTCGGTCCGAACCGAGCTGCCCGTGGTCACCCGCTTCTCGCGCTCGACCGGGCGCGCCTTGGCGTGCTTGCGAACGACCTTGCGATCGCGGTCAGTGAACGTCGCCTTGCGCTGCTCCGTCCGCGCCGGCGCGGCGGCCGTCGAACGGCCGGAGTACGGCAGGACCGTCACGATCTTGTAGGTCGACGGCTCGACGATCACGATCTCATCATTTACCAGCACGAAATTGTAGCCGCGGTACTGCGGCGCGATCTCGACGACCTCGGCCGGCAGCGGCTGCAGGCGGACGTCGCGAGGGACGACCGTGCCCACCGACAAGGAGAAGTTCACGTTGGTAAGCGGCTGCACGTTCAGATGAGAGATCGACGCGCTGATGGGGGTCCGCTGCTGGTCGTTGATGTTCACCGACGTGTTCGACGAGCGGTCAGCGGTGTTCTGCTGATTGCTGGGCTGCTGGGCGGTGTTTGTCGAGCCGCTACCCGACGGCGACTGCGCCTGATCGGTGCTGGAGGACGGCGGGTTGGCGTTCTGCGTCTGGTGGCTCGTGTTCGACGGAGTGTTGGTCCGCGCCTGGTTGGACGGCGTCGTGTTCTGGCCGGACGGTTGATTTGTCTGGGGCTGGTTGCTCGAGTTGTTCGAGGTCGGCGCCTGCGTAGTATTGGTCCCGGTACCGGAATTGGATGACTGGCCTGCAGCACTCTGTCCCGTCGGAGACGGAGACTGCGTCTGGGCGGAATTCGTCGAAGACTGCGCGGATCCTGAAGACGAGCTGGTGGATGGGGCCGACGTCGAGGACGACGGCGTCGTTGTCGACGTTGAATCCTGCTGACGCAGTGTGGCGGGCGGATTCGAGCTTGACGTGCTCGGAGAGGACTGCGCGAAGGCCGAAGTCGCCAGGGCGACTGCAGCGGAAGTGGCCAAGAATAAACGCTTGTTCATCTGAAATCTCCAAATGTGGACGTCGATCAACCCTTGCCGGCGCGCGCGGATCCGATTCCGGGAAAATCTGGCAAAGCGTTCTTGTTTCCTTCGGGCCTGAGAGGATTCTTGGTGTAGCGAAATGGCACGGCGGTTTTCGCGGGCGGGAACAACCGGAACTTCGTCGACCAAATCCCGTTGGCACTGGCTACTTACGAAGACTGAGCCATCATGAAGAAGTTGATCGTGTGCGGCGCGCTCGCCGCCTTCGCCCTCGGCACCCAGGCGGCCAGCGCCGCCGAGTTCTACATCGTGCGCGATGCGACCACCAAGAAGTGCACCGTCGTCGACACCAAGCCGACGACGACCACCACCACGGTCGTGGGTAACGGCGTCTACAAGACCAAGACGGAAGCCGAGTCCGCCGTGAAGACCACCAAGGTCTGCACCGAGCAGTAAGCGATCATTCGCGGGCCGAAGGAAAGCCCGCCAACCTACTGACAGCAATTGGAGGAGAAAATGCCTGTATTGATTCTGTGGGTCGTTCCTGCCGTCCTCGTTGTTGGCGGCGTCGGCTATTTCCTGGTTCATATGCACTGAGCTAGTGGCTTTCGCACGAACGGCCCGTACGGCATCCCGGACGGGCCGTTTCCGTTTGGGCCCGCGTCATCGAACCTCAAAGAAAAAGGGCCTCTAACGGAGGCCCTTGATCCGAGAACGCTTGGTATCCTTAGTTGTAGTCCGAATACTTGAACTGCGGGAGCGCCTTCAACTGCTCCTTGCTGCCGCTCATGACGGCGTGGTCGGGAACCCAATCGTTGGCGTTGGGGTTCGCGGTGTTGGTCGAAGCCGCGCCGGTGGTCGTGTCGCGCGCAGTAGTGGTGGTGGTGCTGGTCGAGCTTGTCCGGACAGGCTCTTCGACGAACTTCAGCTTGTCCATGGAGACTGCGATGTCGTGCTCGCCCATTCCCAGGAAGCCGCCGATTCCGATCACCACCGCATTGATCTTGCCGCCCTTGTCGACGAGCAGCTCGTTGATGTCGCCGAGCTTCTCATTGTTCTCGTTGTAGACGTTCAGGCCGATGAGCTTCGAGGCGCGCCAGTTGCCCTTGAACGCCATTTTCGCGTCGGTCGTGTGAGCGGCGGTGGCGGCCGGCGCGGCGCGATCGGCCGGTTGCGTGGATTGCGCGAATGCAGCCCCGCCCATCATGGCAGTGCCAAGCAGAGCGACGGCAAGAATCCTTTTCATAGATCATATCCTCCAGTGGACCAGCATCCCATCGGATACCGCGCCCACAACGCCCGGCAGTTCCGCTTGTTCCCGGTAGGAGGCGCCGGGGACTAACGCCAAAGGATTCGTCACTTACCCGCTGCGTGAAGCGGGCGTCGCGCTTGGGAGGTCAATTCGCGATACCGAGCTTCGTATTCCTTCGCCATGCGACTCGCGACGAAGCGCTCCTCGAAGCGGGCGCGGACCTTTCTTCTGTCCAGCCGGACGACTTCCTTGACCGCTTCGATCGCCTGCGCCGCGCCTTCCACGATGAAGCCGGTGACACCGTCCTCGACGACCTCCGGCACTGATCCGGACCGGTAGGCGATCACGGGTGTCCCGCACGCCATCGCCTCGATCATGACGAGGCCGAACGGCTCCGGCCAGTCGATAGGAAACAGCAAGGCCGCGGCGCCGGCGAGAAAAGGTTGCTTCTGGATTTCATCCACCTCGCCGATGAGCTGGACCGTCTCTCCGTCGATCTCGGGTTCGAGCTTCTTCTTGAAGTAGGCCGTCTCGGCCCGGGGTATCTTGGCCGCGATGCGGAGCGGCAGCTGGACCGCCCGTGCGATGCGTATCGCGGCTTCCGGTCCCTTCTCCGCCGTCAGCCGACCAAGAAAGGCCAGGTACGACCCGGCTTCGTAGGAGGGGCGAAACAGGTCCTTCGGCAATCCGTGCTGAATCGTCGCGATCCAGTTGGCACCCGGGAGCGGACGCCGCTGATTGTCGGAGATGGAGACGAACGGCGCCTTGGGGAAAGCCCCGATCACGTCGGGCAAGCCCGGAAGGTCGAGCCGGCCGTGCATCGTCGTTAGAAACGGCACGCCCGTCCGGCTCAGCACCGGCAGCGGCAGCCAGTCGACATGGGAATGAATGACGTCGAATTCGTGTGCACGCTCGGCGACGGCCTCGATCAGCAGCGAACAGGCGGCGTTCGTGTCGACACCCCGCCGCCCCAGGCGCAGCGCGCGCGGCCACACCGCGTGAAGCTTGGCTTTCGTACTGGAATCTCCGCTCGCGAACAGGGTGACGTCGTGGCCGAGGTCGACCAGTTCGTCGACCAGCCAGGCGATCACCCGCTCGGTACCACCGTACAGCTTCGGAGGAACGCTTTCGGCCAACGGGGCAAGCTGAGCGATCCGCATCGAGCTAGGCCCCGAACGCGATGCGCAGGCCGATCACGATGGTCGCGGAGATCAGAAACGAAATCGCAAGCAGCGTCCAAACGGGCCTTGTGCTTCCGTTGGCTAGGCGCGCGACGAGCATTTTCATGCTCGTCAACATTCGTCTCTGGAGAGCCTGTGCAGGTAGGCTAACCCGAAGGTGGCGAGTTCTTCGGTATCGCTCTGTCGCTCTTCCCATCTCCGATGCAGATGGCGCTCCATGAGGCAGCGCCGGCCATCATGAGCGTCGACGTCGGGGTGCCGCGCCCGATACACGGTCCAGGCGGTCTCCGTGGCGTTCTTCAAGACGACGTCGTCGGCCATGCTCACTCTGCGGAGACTGAACCCAGTCGCTGCCAACTCAAGGCGCTCCGGAAGGTTTCCTATTTTTCCCGGTCCTTAGACGAAGGATTCAGGGCGCCTTGGCACGCGCGCGCGCTCGCGCTGCGCGGCGCCGCTGGAGGCGCCGGCTGCGGTCCGCTCTTGTAGAGGCGAGGAGTCTGGGCGCGGGTTCTGCGCTCGCGAGATCTTCGACCGGAGCATTCCGTTCTGGCTGCGGTCCTGAAGACCTCGCTTCCATGAAGTCGAACACCGTTCGGCCCTTGTCGGTGATCCGCCATCCGCAGTTCAGACGCTCGACCAGCGCCTGCGAAAGATATCGAGGTCCGGCACGCGCGCTGCGAGGCGCTTGGTTCGCTCGCTCCATTCTCGCCCGCTCGTCGCCAAGATGGCCATGTCGCGCTTGAGATCCGCCATGATGGCGAATCCGTTGGGATAGCTCACCAGGACCTTGAGTACCGTGACCTGGAAGTTCACGCCGCCACGTCCCGTGCTATCGCCACATGGTGGGCGCGTCGTGAAGCGCTTCGCGGCCGACCCGTTTCAGGCTCTCTGCGGCGATGTCGCCTTTTGCGGCGGCTTCTAGAATTCGCGAAGCGACGTGCGTGCGCGCGCCGGTTTCCCAACGCGAGATGTCCTCGCAGACCTCATCGAGGACGGCGCGCAGAAGCGCGGTCGTGGCCGCATCGAACATGGGAACCCCCCACGCTAGAAGAGTTAGCTTACTGCGGAAACGCCCTGGGGCGAATCAATAAAGTTAACGCGGTCACCTGGCGATCGCCGTCGAGCGCCTTCCGCGGCGCAGCATGAACTGAACGAACCAGAGCCGTCGTGTTGTGGTTCAAGCTCGTGCCTTTCGAGTGAAGCTGACCCGGCACCCATTGCCCGCTACCGGCGACAGCGAAACTCTTGCCAGGTTTTCCCGTTGTCGGCGGGGCGCTCGAACAACGTGAAAGGATCCTCGATGAAGAAGATTGCAATGTCGGCGCTGATGGTCGGCGCTCTTGGTCTGGCCTCTGTGGCCACGACATCTCCTGCCGAAGCCCACTGGCGAGGCGGGTGGGGTGGCTGGGGACCGGGCGTCGCCGGAGGCCTAGTTGCGGGCGCGGTCATTGGCGGGATTGCCTCCTCGGCATATGGCTGGGGGCCCGGCTATGGTTACTACGGCGGTCCTGGCTACTATGGGGCCGGCTACTATGGCGGTCCTTACGCCTACGACTATGGATACGAGGAGCCCTATCGCTGGGGAGGCGGCTACACCACGACCTACTACACGGCGCCGGTGTCCTACGGTTATCGCTATCGCCGTGCCGTCCGGCCGGCCTACGCCTATTACCGGGGGGCCTATCCGGTCGTTCGCCACCACTGGCATCGGCAACACCGCCACTGGTGAGGACGGGCACACCTGAAGGCCACGAAGGCCGCGCCTCTAGGAGCGGCCTTTTCTTTTGGGCCAGTGTCGAGCTTTCCGCTCACCACCATGCGCCGGCAAACGGGTCGCGCCGCTCGAAGGCGAGACGTCGGTCTGGCGTCCTTTTCTGCAGCTTTGCCGAGCGCTTCGGATGCGGGCGGACCGCTGCTGAGGCGCGCACCGGCGCTTCTTTCCTGACCTCCACGGAAAGTGCTGCAGGCATGGCGGCCATGGCTTCGCGCACCTGGTACTGCGGTGCTTCAGGGATTGAATCGGCCTGCGCGAACATCGGCACATCGGCGCGAGGCCCTGTGTCGAACACGATCTTCTCCGGAAGGCTTCTCGCCGAGGCGATCCGGATGATGGTCCTATCCGGATCGGACGGGCCCGCGCGCTCTAAAGGGGCCGGCAGGTACCGGTCCGCAGCGAAGAGCAGCGCCAGCAGCAGCGCGCCGACGAAGACGAAGTATCGGATGATCGGCATGGACGGCCGCTCGCAAGGAAGGATTCAGAAATCGGCGGGCCGGATTGACCGGAGGCGGGTCGCTTGATTGAGCGACCCGCCGGGAAGGGTTAGTCGATCTCCTGGACGACCGTGCGCGTCGACGGATCGACCAGCATTACGCGTTCGCCCGAGTAGACGTAACGATACTTGGTGAGCGAGGGACCCCAATCGGCGGGCACCGCCTCGAGCTCAACCTCGCGGGGCACCGGTTGGCCAACAACGATTTTCTCACGGGTCTGCACGGGACGCACCTTGTGCTCGGTGACGTAGGTGCGGATCTTGGTGCGGTATTCCGGCTCGATCTGCACAGCGGCAGCGTGGCCCGTGCCGGTGGTGGTGGTGACGACTGTGGACTGCGCCATCGCGCCGGTCGAGATCAGGGCAGCAACCGCGCACTTCAGCATCAGCTTCTTCATGAGATTCTCCTGGCCGCAGGATGCGGCATGCGAGAACCAGCGAATGATGGCAAGGTTCCGAAATTGCGAAGGAAATTTGCTTGTTTTTCCCGAATCGCGGAGAGCGAATCCCAGTTATGGACGCGTGCGCGACCGTGCGGACCCTTCCGACGGCCGGCGCGTTGACGGTTCCGGGCTGAAACAAGCGGAGAGTCTCACGTGGCGGCAAAGGCGAGTAGGGGCAAGAAGCCGATCGAGAATGACGATCAGGACGGCTTCTTGCAGCGCCTCGGGCCTGGTCTCATCACGGGGGCTTCCGACGACGATCCTTCCGGCATCGGTACCTACAGTCAGGCGGGCGCTCAGCTCGGATTCGGCATCGGCTGGACGATGCTGATCACCTATCCGCTGATGGCCGCAATCCAAGAAATCTCGGGCCGCATCGGCCGCGTCACGGGCCACGGCATCGCAGGAAACGTCTGCCGAAATTTTCCCGCGCCTGTCGTCTGGTCAATGATCGTGCTGCTTTTCGTCGCCAACACGATCAATGTCGCCGCGGACCTTGGGGCGATGGGCGATGCTCTCAAGCTTCTGATAGGTGGGCCCGGAACGCTTTACGTTGTGCTTTTCGGCGCGGTCTCGGTGGTCGCGCAGATCTTCTTCAAGTATGAGCGTTACGTGTCCATTCTGAAGTGGCTGACCCTGGTCTTGTTCGCCTACGTCATTGCGCTTTTTCTCGCAAAGGTGCCTTGGGCCGAGGCTCTCAAGGGATTGCTCATTCCCAAGCTCCAATGGAGTGGGCCCTTTCTGACCACCCTGGTCGCGATCCTTGGGACGACGATCTCGCCCTATCTGTTCATCTGGCAGTCCTCCCAAGAAGCGGAGGAGCAGCGGATCGATCCCGACAAGAAGCCGCTCAAGCGCGAGCCGGAGAAGGAGGATGAGGAAGTCAAGCGAATCCGGATCGACACCCTTGTCGGCATGGCAGTGTCGAACGTCATTGCCGTCGCGATCATCATGATGACGGCCGCAACGTTGCACGCGTCCGGCAAGACCGACATCGAATCCTCAGCTCAGGCCGCCGAAGCCTTACGGCCTGTCGCGGGGGCAATCGCCGAGTTGATCTTCGCGCTTGGCATCATCGGGACAGGCCTTCTTGCAATCCCGGTGCTGGCCGGCTCGACCGCCTACGCGATCGGGGAAGGTCGCAAGTGGCCGGTCGGACTGTCGCGAAAGCCGAAAGAAGCCCTTGCCTTCTACAGCGTACTGGCAATCTCGGTCGCACTCGGCGTCGGGCTCAACTTCACAGCGCTCGATCCCATCAAGGCGCTCTATTGGAGCGCGGTCATCAACGGTGTACTGGCAGCCCCGATCATGACCGTCATGATGCTGCTAGTCCGGCGGAAATCCGTCATGGGCGATTTGGTGATCTCGGGGCCGGTCTATTGGTTGGGCTGGGTCGCCACTGCAGCGATGTTCTTGTGCATCGTCGGCATGGCTAGCAGCTTGGCATTCTGATCGCTTGGCTTCATCAACGACAACGACGCTGACACACTGTCTCGGCGGCCTAGGGGGCAGACTCCGCGATCTAAAGGCGCACCTGGTCGACCTCCCCGCTGTGACATCATCCTCGTCCCGCCAGTTCGACGCCGGTATTGCGACGTGATTGACCCGAAGCAAGGCTGAGTGGCGTGGTCGGTCAGGGGCCGACATATATCACAACTTCCGATACGCGAGTCACGCTACAGCTCGAATTTTCAAACCGCGCCGCACGATCCCGATTGAACAGACGAGCACACACGACCTCACGCCTGCTTTGAGGCCGGAATGTCGCCAGTGAGTCAAGAGCAGAAGTCGGCGGGGCTTCTCCGACAAGGTCCGCTAAGAGCCGATTGGTTGCAAAAGTCGGTGTAGACGACGGATGGCCCTTCGGCCATTCGGCAAAGTGGACCGGTTTGATCCGCCGACCCTGACGCTCTACGCAACTCCTACGCTACGCGAGGCACAGAGCATGAGCGGGCGGAGGTCGTGCAATGAGCGACGCGAGGCGCCTGAGATTTTGCGCGATGGCAGCCAGAACAAACTCATCCTGTGCACCTCGTGGTCCACGCAGTCGAAGCCGACCGAGCCTGAGAATGCGTTTCAGGTGTGCAAACCGCATCTCGATCTTCTTCCGCTCACGTCGAGACGTCTCGAAGCCCTCGGTGCCAACAAACGAGCGGGCAACGTCCCGGGCGTGCTCATGGATGTCGCGCGGGATCTTGCGCGATGGCTCCTTTGGGCAGCACTGCGGTTTGAGAGGGCAGACCTCGCAGTCGAGCTTACTCGCACGATACAGAAGCGTCTTGCCCTCGTGCACGGTGCCGCTCGTTCCGAGCTGCTTTCCGCTGGGGCAGTGGTAGACGTCGCTGGTCGGATCATATCGAAAGTCGCTGCGCGAGAAGGTGCCGTCATTCCGCTTCGACTTGTCGAATACGGGGATATGGCGCGATGCCCTTCTCCTCGACCAGCCAGTTCAGCATCGGAGCTGCCCCGGAGGCGGTATCCCCGACAAGCCGCTCCGGCTTGAGACCAAAGCGCTCCTCCGTCCGCTCGATCATGGTCTTTGCCGCGCCGACCTCGGCCTGGCGAATGGCACGGGTTGCTTCGACATCGAGGATGACGCCGAACTTCACGTCGATGAGACAGTTGTCGGAGTAAGCGAAGAATGCCGCTCCCTTGTGAGCGCCGGTCCACTGAGCCGCAGGATCGGAGGGCGAAACGAACTTCGGGATAACGTCGCTGGCGGCGCCCCACGCGGTATCGTCGAGGGTCGCCAGATACTCCTTCACCGCGCGGCTTGACCTCGCCGGATCACGGTCCCTGCGCCAATCCTGACCTGCGATCGAGCGCTGCTTGTTGGCGTCAGCCGCAATCAGGCTCGCATCGACTGCAAAGCCTTCGCCACCAACCAGACCGACCGCAATGCACGCCTCGACGACTCGTTCAAACACGCGACGAAAAACATCCCCCTCGCGAAAACGCTCATTGCGGGCACGCGAGAACGCCGAATGATCCGGCACGGTATCCTCGATGCCGAGCTTGCAGAACCACCGATAAGCGAGGTTCACCTGCACTTCGCGGCAGAGCGCCGCTCCGAACGGATCGCAAAGACATACCCTACGATCAGCATCCGGATCATCAGCTCCGGATCGATCGACGGGCGCCCCATGACGAATAATGAGGAGCAAGTTCGCTGCGAAGCCAGGACAGATCGAGAGCAGTGTCGATCCTCCGCACCAGATGATCTTCGGGAACCGCGTCGCTGAGACGAAACTCGTAGAACAGTTGACCTTGGTCACTCTTCAGACGGCCCATCATGGATCGACCTCGTCGCGATTCGCGTCAACACAACGGAATCACGCTTGCTGGCTCGTCTCAACTGATTTTTGCAACAATATCGGCCATAAGCGGAAGTTGGCGGCAACACGTGCGACTGAACGCTAAAGAAAGCGCTTCAGGAATGTCAGCGCCGTCTGGGCCACCCCCGACGAGCGGCTTTCTACAGGCATAGAGCGACCGCGTCGCGGCAGTTCGATAAATTCGGTGACGGCGTGCCCGTAGCACCCCTGCTGGTCATAGGCCCCGCGGCGGACTGATGACGAGAGGATGTGATCGCGCGCGAACGAGATCATCAGCAACGGTCCGCGCCCGGCAGCCGCGGCGTCGACCGGCGCTTCGGCCCAGGCGTCGAGCGGCAGCCCCCCGCCGAACGAGCCCGGTTCGATTGCAACGGTCGCGGCAGAAAGCCCCCGCGCGGCCAGGATCTGTGCGATCAGTGCACCGAACGCATGGCCAATGAGCGCCGGGCGGCGCTCCAGCGCGCCGGCGATGCGGGCCAGATGCGCCGCGACCTCGCCAATGGTTTCCGGGCCCGCGGCGCCGCCCAGCCTCGCCGGCCATTCAGGTGCCAAAGGAACATAGCCGGCTGCTTCGAACACGTCATTCCAGCCGCGCCAGATAGTGGACTTGGACCACAAGCCATGGATGAAGATGACCGGCGGCTTTTGCGATGCGTTGGTTTGCGCGATGATCGCAGCGTCGCCGGTCTCCACGATCATGATCAGTGGCCCTTGTCTGGAGCACGTCAGCGCGACACGGTGGCGGGGACAGGCGAGGTGTCGCTGGGCCCGACGCCGGTCACGCGGACGACAGCGCCCTCGGCGCGGGTTGAGGCAAAGTGCGCCACGCCGCTGGGCTCGGTGTAGAGGCCGCCTGCACGCAATGACTTGACGACGGCGTCGGACTCCTTGCTGCCGTAGCCGAAGTACCAAGTGCCGGAGATCACCGTGCCAAAGCGGTCGTCGCGGTGGGTATGAGCCGCGATCGTGGTATTCGGCGGAACGTGGATCTCGAGTACGTAGGGGCCGGGCTTCGCCGGGTCACCGGATAGCAGCACCGTACGGATGGCACCAACTCCGGACGTGCCGGCGCCCGCGCCGGACTGCGGGATGGTTTGCGTCTGTTCCAGTGTCAGGGCCGTCTGCCTCAGGTGCCCGCTCTCCGCGGCGCCGGGTCCCTCGTCGAGGAAGCTCTCAATCGCGGCTGCCGTGGCTACGGGTTGCTCCTCCATCAGCCAGTGACCGGAGCCTGCGATGACGCGCTCCTGCACATCGACTGCGCCAGCCTGCATAACCGCCGCCATTGCAGGGCCGAAAGATGCTGCGCCCCCGACCGCGAGAACCGGCATGAGCAACTTGCCATGAGCGGATAGCCAGGCGCGATTGTCGATCGCGTCCTGATCGAAGGCGGCGAACTGGCGGAAGCCGGCGTGCATTCGCCCCGGCGCAGCGTAGAGCTGAGCGTAATGAACCCGGGCCGGCTCCGGAAAATTGGCCGGATTGGCTGCGAACTCGTTCCAGAACCGGTCGAGATAGATTCGCTCGCGGCCCGCCACCAGGCGCTCCATATCCGGCCCGCCGAACCGGAAGTGCCACAGCAACGGGTTCTTCAGGATGTCTTCCCACGGACCGACGCCCGGGACCGGCGCATCCATCAGCACCAGCTTCGTCACGCGTTCGCCGTGCCGCGAGGCCACGGCAAAGGCGACCATGTTGCCAATGTCGTGCGCCACGATGTCGGCGCGTGGCGCGTGCAGCGTGTCCATCACGCCGACAATGTCCTCCGCCTGATTGACTTTATCAAAACCATCGACGGCGCGAGCCGAAAGGCCCATGCCCCGCAGGTCGGGCACGATGACGGTGTGATTGCGCGCAAGGCTCGCCGCGAGCGGCGCCCACATGTCGCCGGTCTCGCCATAGCCATGCAGCAGCACGACCGCCGGGCCGGCCCCGCCGACCCGGACGTGCAGGGTGGTGCCGTTGGTCGCAATCTTCTCGGTGCGGAACGTATTGGGAAAGCCCGTGGGCACGTCGGCCGCCGATGCGGCGGTACCGGCCAGGGCGGCAAGTGCGGCTCCGGTCAGGGCAAACCGGCGAAGCTGGGTGGGGACGGTCATGGGGTGATCTCCTGTGTTTGTCGTCTTTCTCGCAGACGCAAAACTAGACGAGGAAGATCATTGGGATTAGCTAGGGCTTGGGCGAAGCATTTTTGAACGGAGCGCAAAGGTGGCAGCCGAGACCGCGGATCGAGCCCGGGAACTGGAAGTGTTCTGCGCCGTAATCGACGGCGGCAGCTTCTCGGCGGCGGGCCGGGCGCTTGGCCTCACGCCATCGGCCGTGAGCCGCACCCTTGACCGGATCGAGCAGCGGCTCGGCGCACGCCTGCTGTTACGGACGACGCGCGCATTGACCCCGACCGCAGAAGGTCGCGCCTATCTCGGCGCGGCCCGCCGCATTCTCGCCGACCTCGATGAAGCCGAACAGGCGATCTCCGACCAGGGGTCGCCCCGCGGCCGCATCCGGGTCAGTGCGGCGGTCTCTCATGGGCGTCTCTGCATCGTGCCTCTGCTTGGCGAGTTCGTGCGGCGCTATCCCAACATCCTGGTCGACATCAATCTCAGCGACGGGATCGTCGATGTTGCTGCGGGGCAGGCGGATGTGGCGGTTCGCGGCGGGCCGCTGGCAGACAGTGCGCTCACGGTGCGCCGGCTCAGTGATAACGGCCGAACGATCGTAGCCTCGCCGCACTATCTGACGCGCTGGGGCGTGCCCGAAAAGCCTGAAGACCTTTACAACCACAATTGCCTAAACTTCAGTTTTCGCCGGGCCGAGCCTGTCTGGCCGTTCCGCCGCGACGGAGCCGACTTCGTCCTCAAGGTCCAGGGCGCCATTGAGGCGAACAGTGGCGACACGCTGAGCCAATTGGCTCTCGACGGCGTTGGCATCGCCCGGGTCGGCAACTTTAGCCTGGGCGACGCGCTTGCGAAGGGGCGCCTCGTCCCGCTTCTCGAACCGTTCAATCCGGGTGACAAGGAAATCTTTCATGCCGTCTTCGTGGGCGGCGCGAACATGCCTGCTCGTGTTCGGGTATTCGTCGACTATCTTGTGGAATGCATGGGCGGCGGTCGCGCACGGCATTCATGAGCGAACGGAAATGGTCGCTCTGGGTCAAAATGCGAGGAACTCAGCTCGAGCAAATCCGGTCCGATCTGCCTCGACGAGCAGACTCCAGAGAGTCGTGGCGTTGCTACGCCTCCGGTCCATTAGCCGACGTTCACCTACGGTCGCTTCTCTCAGGACAGCTCCCGCTCTGGGTGCTCGGCCCGCGCGAAGCGAGCGGGCGACAAGGTCCGCTAGGCGGCGGCTCATATGTTGGGGATAGGGCCTTAAAGATAGTGGGTCCTGGCTGACTGCATGACCTAAGCGACCTGGTTCGTTCCCTTGGATCGGGCAGATAAGCGATCTGACGTACGCGTTTTTGCCTGTCCATTCTAAGTAGCTGTAATTTACGCGTTTTTGGTTTGTGGGGTGCGATTTCAGATGGAGAATGTTCGAACTCTGTTTCTCTCCCTCCGCCAGTGCCCGATTGTGTGTCCAGCCCGAAGACATGGGTAACGGAGCGTACCTAAGACTGGGTGACAGCCTCGCGCCGAAGGGGTTGTCAAGCGGTTGCAGGGTCTTCTGCTCCAGGTCGAAATATCCGAGATCATAGTACATGAAGCTGACGAGCCAAATGCCCTTGTCGACTTCCTTGATGCCGAGCTTCTGGCCAGCCAGCGCGAGGGAGATGTTGATTCTCTTGCGGTAGAGGCAGAGGCGACCGCAAGAGGTGACGACCACGTCGCGATCATGGAAGTGATAAGCCAGTTCTGGCAAGCCAACGTAGCGACGTGTTGACGCTGTGTAGAGGTCTGCGGGGCGTTTCATATCGAGCGCCTCGTGCGGCCGCTCCTCATTGAACTCGTGTAGGAAGCTGTCGAAGCGATCCTGCTGCTGCAGGCTGTTCAGCCCCGGCGGCCTGGTGGCTTCCTTTTTGAGGGTGAGATGCATGCGCGCGTGACGGCCGTTTTGCTGTGGATGGCCTGGTTTGACGCGCTCGATGGCAATGCCGAGCCTGAGCCCCCACACCGACAGCTTCGACAGATTGAACAGAGCGTTGGGGCTGGCAAAGGGCACGCCGTTGTCGGAGCGAATGGCAAGCGGCAGCCCGCGCTCGCGGAACAGCCGCTCAAAGGCTGTTATTGGTGCTCGTCTACCTCATCCTCGCCGGTCAATATGAGAGCTGGCTGCAGCCGCTCGCGGTGATCCTCGCCGTGCCGCTCGCCCTGCTCGGCACGGTCGTCGCGCTGGATGCGACGGGCATGCCGAACAACCTCTACACCCAGATCGGCATCGTCCTGCTGATCGCGCTCTCCGCCAAGAATGCCATCCTGGTGGTCGAATATGCGCGCGAGAAACGGGCCGAGGGCATGGAAATCGCCGAGGCGGCGATCGAGGCGGCGCGGCTGCGCCTGCGCCCGATCCTGATGACCTCGTGCGCCTTCATACTCGGCATGCTCCCGCTGGTGTTCGCCAGCGGGGCCGGCGCCCGCGTTTCGATCGGGCTGGCTGTCGTGAGCGGCATGTTGGCTTCGACCTTCCTCGCCGTGCTCTCGTGCCGCCGTTCTTCGTGGTTCTCGAACGGCTGAGCGTCGCAATGGCAGCGAGGAAGCAGGAGGTGGCGGCGGCTCCGTGCTTCCGGCGGTTACCGCACGACTTCATCCCACCAATTTCCACCTCCCATCGCCCGTCCGCTTCAATGTCGGATCGCTCACCCGCACGTGCTCGGCCAGGAAATCGATGAACGCGCGCACGCGCGTGGGCAGGGGCGCGGTGTGGCCGACATAGACGGCGTGGATGTCTTCGCGGTCTCCGGGATTGTAGCCTTGCAGCACCGGGACGAGGCGGCCGGATTCGATGTCGGGGCCGATATGGAAGAGGGCGAGCCGGGCAAGCCCGACGCCGCCCAGCGCAAGGCGGCGGGCGGCTTCGCCGTCGCTGGCGCGCGCGACGGGCGGGGGCACGGCCTCCTCGGTGTGGTCGCCGCGCTTGAACGGCCAGCCGCGGATACTGCGTGGAAAGGTCCAGCCGATGCCGCGGTGATCGGCGAGATCCGCGGGCGACTTCGGCGTGCCGCAGCGGGCGAGATAGTCCGGCGCGCCGACCACGACCATGCGACTGCTGCCGAGCTTTCGCGCGACGAGACGCGAGGCGTGCAGTGGACCGACGCGGATGGCGACGTCGGCGCGCTCCTGCATCAGGTCGATCAGCGTGTCGGTCAGCACGAGATCGAGCGTGACGTCGGGATGCTGCTCCAGGAAGCGCGGGATCGACGGCACCACATGCAGCATGCCGAAGGGAATGTTGCAATTGACTGTGAGGCGGCCGCGCGGCGCCGCGCCTGAGGCCGCTTCGCGCTCGGCCTCCTCCATTTCGGCAAGGATGCGCAACGAGCGCTCGTAGAAGGCCTGGCCTTCCTCCGTCAGCGTCAGCTTGCGCGTGGTGCGGTTGACGAGCCGCGCACCGAGCCGCGCCTCCAGCCGCGACATCAGCTTGCTGACGCCCGACGGCGTCAGCCGCAGTTTTCGCGCGGCCTGGGTGAAGCCGCCGAGGTCGACGATGCGGACGAAAACCTCCATCTCGGCAGAGCGGTTCGTGTGGAAACGGGCCATGTTGAATTCACGTCATAAATGATTGGATTACGGACATTCTAATGGTTTTGCCGCAGCGCCGCTATCTGCGTGGCTCGTCTCATCCATCGGAGCCACGCATGCCTCCCGCCGTCCTCGCGCTCACCGCCGGTGCCTTCGGCATCGGCACCACCGAATTCATCATCATGGGCCTCTTGCTCCAGGTCGCCGCCGACATGCACGTCTCCGTGCCGGTCGCGGGCCTGCTGATCTCAGGCTATGCGCTGGGCGTGTTCGTCGGCGCGCCGGTGCTCACGCTGGCGACGCGGCGGATGCCACGGAAAACAGTGTTGCTCGCGCTGATGGCGATCTTCACGCTGGGCAATGCGGCTTGCGCGCTGGCGCCGAATTACGAGCTGCTGATGGCTGCACGCGTGCTGACCTCGCTCGCCCACGGCACGTTCTTCGGTGTCGGCTCGGTCGTGGCCACCAGCCTCGTCGCCGAGGACAAGCGTGCCTCCGCGATCGCCACCATGTTCATCGGCCTGACGGTCGCCACGCTCCTGGGCGTGCCTTTCGGCGCCTGGTTCGGCCTGATGCTCGGCTGGCGCGCCGCGTTCTGGGCCGTGACGGTCATCGGTGTGATTGCGTTCGCGGTGGTCGCCGCGCTCGTGCCTGGCAATGTCGGCAATGGCGACAAGCCGATCTCGCTCGCCGAAGAGGTCGCCGTGCTCGGCCGTCCGCAGGTGCTGCTCGGCCTTGCCATGACCGTGTTCGGCTTCGCCGGCCTGTTCGTCGTCTTCACCTATATCCAGCCGATCCTGACGCGTTTCACCGGCTTCCCGGAGGCCGCCGTCTCGCCGATCCTGCTGGTGTTCGGCGTCGGGCTCGCAATAGGCAACGTGGCCGGCGGCAAGCTTGCGGACCGCGGCTTGGCACGGGCCCTGACCGGGACGCTGGCGGCGCTCGCGATCGTGCTGCTCGCGCTGGCAGCCGTGCTGTCGATCAAGATCCTTTCCATCGCGCTGATCCTGCTGCTCGGCATCGCCGCCTTCGCGACCGTCGCCCCGCTCCAGCTTCGCGTATTGGAGGCAGCCGGCCCCGGCGGTCGCACGCTCGCCTCCAGCCTCAACATCGCCGCGTTCAATCTAGGCAACGCGCTCGGCGCCTGGGCAGGTGGCGTCACCATCGACCGCGGGTTCGGCCTTCCCGCGCTGCCGCTGGTCGCGGCTGGCATCACCGCGATCGGTCTCGCGTTGGCACTGTGGAGCGTTCGGCTCGATCGCGCGCCGGTCGTCGCCGCGGCGTGTCCGGCGGAATAGCGGAGGAGACCCACCATGGAATACCGCAATCTCGGCGCCTCCGGATTCAGGGTCCCCGTCCTCAGCTTCGGCACCGGCACCTTCGGCGGCCAGGGCCCCCTGTTCTCGGCCTGGGGCCGCAGCGATGCGGACGAAGCGCGCAGGCTGATCGATATCTGCCTCGATGCCGGCGTCAATCTGTTCGACAGCGCCGACGTCTATTCCAACGGCGCGTCCGAGGAGATTCTTGGTGCTGCGATCAGGGGCCGGCGTGACAAGGTGCTGATCTCGACCAAAATGAGCCTGCCGATGGGCGAGGGGCCGCACGATGCGGGCTCGTCGCGGCAGCGGCTCCTGGCCTCGGTCGACGCGGCGCTGCGCCGGCTTGGCACTGACCACATCGACCTGCTCCAACTCCATGCTTTCGACGCCTTCACACCGATCGAGGAGGTGCTGTCGACGCTCGATATGCTCGTGCGCGCGGGCAAGCTGCGCTATGTCGGCGTCTCCAATTTCGCCGGCTGGCAACTGATGAAGTCGCTCGCCATTGCGGACCGGCATGGCTGGCCGCGCTATGTCGCGCATCAGGTCTACTACTCGCTGCTCGGCCGCGACTACGAATGGGAGCTGATGCCGCTCGCGCGCGATCAGGGTGTGGGTGCGCTGGTCTGGAGTCCGCTCGGCTGGGGCCGGCTCACCGGAAAAATCCGGCGCGGCCAGCCGCCGCCGCCGAACAGTCGCCTGCACGCGACCGCACAGTTCGGTCCGCCGGTGCGCGAGGAAACGCTCTACGCCATCATCGACGTGCTGGACACGATCGCCCTGGAAACCGGCCGTACCGTGCCGCAGGTCGCGATCGCCTGGCTGCTGGGGCGCCCTACCATCGCCTCCGTGATCATCGGCGCTCGCGACGAAGCGCAGCTGCGCGACAATCTCGGTGCAGTAGGCTGCTCGCTGAGCGCGGATCAGGTCAAGCGTCTCGACGAAGCCAGCACGGTGACGCCGCCCTATCCCTATTATCCCTATCGCATCCAGCCGGGTTTTGCCCGGCTGAGTCCGCCGCTTGTGTAGGCCAGGGGACGCAGGCAATTCGTCGCATCGGTGTACCATCGCAATGCGCCATGCAGAAACGCGGCTGTACACGCCTCATCGTCGTCCGTAACCTCCGCCGCACAATTCAGGAGATGCGACGTGGCGAAGAAGACGGCGACCAAGACGAAAAGTACTTCCAGGAAAGCGGCAACGAAAACGAGCAAGAAGGCATCGAGCAAGAAGACCTCAGTCCGGAAGGGCGTCGCTGCGAAAATGGTCAAGCCGGCCAAGAAGCCTGCCGCGCGCAAATCAGCCGCCGCGCGCCGGCCCAGGGGACCGGCCTGGCAATGGTCCGCGGTCGATACCGCGGCCGCGATACGCTCCGGCGCAATCTCCGCGGTCGAGGTCGTGGAAGCGCATCTCGAGCGGATGCGCGCCTTCAATCCAGGGCTCAATGCGGTTGTCGTGGATCTCTCGGAAGAAGCGCTCGCGGCCGCGCACGCCGCCGACAAGCAGCGCGCCAAGGGCGGCGAGCTCGGTCTCCTGCACGGTGTGCCCATCACCATCAAGGAAAATGTCGACTATGAAGGCCGGCCGAACTTCAACGGCGTTCCCGCCAACAAGGATCTCATCGCGCCGTCGGATGCGCCTGTCGTCCGCAACCTCAAGAAGGCCGGCGCCATCGTCCTTGGTCTCACCAACACCCCGGAATTCTC
This sequence comes from Bradyrhizobium sp. RP6, assembly GCF_003837805.1. Classification (GTDB taxonomy): domain Bacteria; phylum Pseudomonadota; class Alphaproteobacteria; order Rhizobiales; family Xanthobacteraceae; genus Bradyrhizobium. The sequence continues at coordinate 150,069 of NZ_RQIT01000016.1, forward strand.
CTTCCGCGGCTTCACCGACAATCCCCTGCACGGGCTGACGCTGAACCCCTGGGATCCTGATATCACCTGTGGCGGCTCCTCGGGCGGAGCGGGTTCGGCGGTCGCGGCAGGCATCGGCACCATCGCCCATGGCAACGACATCGGCGGCTCGCTGCGCTGGCCGGCGCATTGCAACGGCGTCGCCACGATCAAGCCGACGCAGGGCCGCATCCCCGCCTTCAACGGAAGCGCAACGGCCGAACGTCCGATGCTGGCGCATCTGATGTCGGCGCAGGGGCCGCTCGCGCGCCACGTCGCGGACGTTCGCCTTGCGCTCGAGGTGATGAGCCAGCGCGATCCGCGCGATCCCTGGTGGGTGCCGGCGCCGCTGGTCGGCGAGAAGCCGAAGGGGCCGATCAAGGTCGCGCTGGCCAAGATCCCCGAGGATATGGAGGTCGATCCATCCGTCACCGCGGCGCTGCGCCAGGCCGCCGATCATCTCGAACGCTCCGGTTACCGCGTCAGCGAGGTCGAGGTGCCCGACATCAACGGTGTCTGGCAGACCTGGTGCGACATCATCACCAACGAGACCGTGGTGATGCAGGAAGCCGCCATGCTGAAGGTCACCTCGGAGGATTTCCACAAGGCTTGGGGCGGCATGAAGGCCAAGGCCAATGTGCTCGATCTCACGGCCTGGATGCAGGCGACCGCCGCGCGCAACGGCCATATCCGTGCCTGGCAGATGTTCTTCGAGGAGTACCCGGTCGTGCTGGCGCCGACCACGGTGAAGCCGACGCCGGGCCCGCGCGAGGACACGGTCAGCGCCGAGCGTGTGCGCGAGATCTTCTGGGGCGAGATCCGCTTCATCTCCGCGATCAACGTGCTGGGCCTGCCCGGCGCGGTGGTGCCGGTGGCCGTCCACGAGGGCAAGCCGATCGGTGTGCAGCTCATTGCCGGCCGCTATCGCGAGGACCTCGCGCTCGATGCCGCCGCCGCGATCGAGAAGCGCGCCGGCGTGCTCGCACATCGGCTGTGGCAAAGAATGGGGTAGTGGCGCGTACCTCCACCTTCTCCCTTCGTGGGAGAGGGTGGACGCCCGGCGCGACGTATCAAATCAGCAATTCGTTAATCCGCTTTAACCCGAATCCTTGGCAATTCCCCGCCAAGCATTAGGGTTACTTCCTCGATCTCTAGGCGAATTATTGTCCGCTTTACCACCCGCCTCTAACACGAGGACGGCGGACAACGCACATGCCTCATTCTAGGCCAATAAGTGCGGCCCGCTCCACGCGGAGGTGGCACGATGCGCAACGAGACGATCGCTATTCACGCCGGCTATGAGCCCGAGGCCACGACGCATGCGGTGGCCGTGCCGATCTACCAGACTGCGGCCTACGCCTTCGACAGCGCCGACCACGGAGCCGCCCTGTTCAATCTCGAGACCGAAGGCTTTCGCTACAGCCGTATCGCCAATCCGACCAGTGCGGTGCTGGAGAAGCGTATCGCCCAGCTTGAAGGCGGGGTCGGCGCGCTTGCGGTCGCGACCGGTCAGGCTGCCTTGCATTTTGCCTTCGTCAATGTCGCCGATCATGGCGGCAACATCGTTTCCGTGCCGCAGCTTTACGGCACCACGCATACGCTGCTCTCGCATATCCTGCCGCGCCAAGGCATTATCGGCCGTTTCGCCGAGAGCGACAGGCCTGACGCGATCGAGAAGCTGATCGACGAGAACACCCGCGCCGTGTTCGCCGAGACCATCGGTAATCCCGCCGGCAATGTCTGCGACATCGAGGCGCTGGCGAATATCGCGCATGCGCATGGCGTGCCGCTGATCGTGGACAACACCGTGGCCACGCCGATCCTGCTCAAGCCGTTCGACTACGGTGCCGACATTGCCGTGCATTCGCTGACCAAGTTCCTGGGCGGTCACGGCACCACGCTCGGCGGCGCCATCGTCGATTCCGGGAATTTCCCCTGGGCTGAGCACGCCGACCGCTTCCCGGCATACAACAAGCCCGACGCTTCTTATCACGGCCTCGTCTATGCCGAGCGCTTCGGCAAGACTGCCTACATCGAGCGCGCGCGCAGCGTCTATCAACGCACCATGGGCTCGGTGCTGTCGCCGTTCAACGCCTTCCTGCTGCTTCAGGGCATCGAGACTGTGGCGCTGCGCATGGAGCGCCATGTCGAGAATGCGCGCAAGGTCGCCGAATTCCTCCGCGGCGATCCGCGCGTCGCCTGGGTCAATTACACCGGTTTTCCAGACAGTCCCTATTATCCGCTGGTGCAGAAGTACCTGAATGGCAGCGCATCCTCGCTGTTCACCTTCGGCATCAAGGGCGGCATGGAGGCCGGCAAGACCTTTTATGATGCGCTGAAACTGATCACGCGGCTCGTCAATATCGGCGATGCCAAGTCGCTGGCCTGCCATCCGGCCTCGACGACCCATCGGCAGATGTCGGCGGAGCAGCAGCGCGTTGCCGGCGTGCTGCCGGAGACGATCCGCTTGTCGATCGGCATCGAGCATGTCTCTGACATTATCGAGGACATCGACCAGGCGCTGAAAAAGGCCTGCCCGTCGGCGCAGCTCGAGGCTGCGGAGTAGGCGACGCCGTCCATGACGACCTTGATCGACAGGGATCAAGCGATATCGAGCCCGGCACTGGTGCCGGGCGAGAGCGATCTCGTACGCGACCATGCCGGCGCCGACCTCACGATCGGACTGATCAACAACATGCCGGATCCGGCGCTGAAGGCGACCGAGCGGCAGTTCATGAAGCTGCTCCAGGCCGCAGCAGGCCCGCGCCGTATCCGCTTCCACTGCTTCTCGCTTCCCAGCGTGAAACGGTCGCCCGAAGCGAAGTGGCATGTCGAGAGCGAGTATTCCGACCTTTCCGATCTCGAGCGCGGCAAGTTCGATGGGCTGATCGTGACCGGCGCAGAGCCGATCGCGCCCGAGCTCGACCAGGAGCCATACTGGCAGGATCTCACGAACCTCATCGACTGGGCCAAGACCAACACGCGCTCGACGATCTGGTCGTGCCTCGCCGCGCATGCCGCGGTCCTGCACCTCGACGGTATCGAACGGCGGCGGCTGCCGCTCAAATGTCACGGCATTTTCGATTGCGACGTCGTGACGAGCGATTCGTTGACCCGTGCTGCGCCTGCGTCGCTCAAGGTCTCGCATTCACGCCTGAACGAGATCGCCGAGAGTGACCTCGTGCAGGCCGGTTACCAGGTGCTGACGCGCTCGGCCCAAGCCGGCGTCGACGTCTTCGTCCGCCAATATGGCAGCCACTTCGTATTCTTTCAGGGCCATCCGGAATATGACGCGCTATCGCTCCAGCGGGAATATCTGCGCGACATCGGCCGCTATCTCGCGCGGGAGCGCGAGACCTATCCGCGACTGCCGGTGAGCTATTTTGACGCAGCGACGGAAGACAAGCTGGCTCGCTTCGAGAAGAAGGCGGCGCATCAGCGCCACCCGGCACTCGCCAACGAGCTGCCCGGGCTGAACTTGCGCGCCGATATCGGCGCCGGCAACGCGGCAGCGGTGCTATTCCGCAACTGGTTGCGCTATCTCGGCGCGGGCGCCGACGCCTCGGCAGCAGCGCGCTAGCCGAAGCGGTCTTGGTCTCACGTTAGGATTACCCAGGCGTTAGGCTTGCCTCAACCTGCGCACGAATGTTTCAGTAGAGGAATGGGAATCACGGGAAGCGCAGCGTGTGGTCGGCACTCCAGGGACGCGTGAACAATCGGCTGGCCCGGCATTTCCATGCCGCGCCGCACCGGTTGCCCGCGCATACGCCGATGGTGAGCTTCACCTTCGACGATGCCCCCGATAGCGCCGCAGGCGAGGGTGCCGAGCTTCTGGAGAAGCATGGCGGCCGGGGAACGTTCTACCTTGCCGGCAGCTTGATCGATCAGCCGTCGGACCATTGGCACGGTCTGTCGAACGATGCGATCGTGCGGCTTCACAGGACCGGTCATGAGATAGCCTGCCACACCTTCTCGCACCGGAGTTCGGCCACTCTCGACGAGGCCGCGATGGCTCGCGAGATCGAGCGGAACCGCAGTCATTTCCGCGGTATCGATTCCTCGATCACGCTGGAGAACTTCGCCTACCCCTATGGGATCGCCTCTGTTTGGCGCAAGCCGCAACTCGCGAAAGCCTTCCGCTCCGCGCGGGGCATCCTTCCCGGCGTCAACAGCGATGTCATCGATCTCCAATTCCTGCGCGCCTCGCCCTTGATCGATTGCGAGATCGACGAGGCGGGCGTCGATCGCTATTTCGACGAGGCGGTCGCAAGCGGCGGCTGGCTGATCTTCTACGGCCACGACGTAGCCAACGCGCCAAGCCCCTACGGCTGCACCCCGCACCTGATGCGCCACGCGCTGGAAGCGGCCGGCATGCGCAACATGCCGATCGTGACGGTCGCAGAGGCACTGCGGCAAATTGGGGCGTAGTTTCTTCTTCCCTTCTCCCCTGTGAGGGGAGAGGGGGAGACAGCGCCTTTGCTTCGCAAACAGCCTTGCCACGCTCGTGCCGGCATGCGACTGGCCTTGTGACGAATCTCACGGCCCTGTTCCCGACACGCCCATGTCCGTTCCCTCCACCGCTTCGCTGTCTTCGCCGGCCAACGGCCGCGACGCGCTGTCGGTACTGCATTCGGTGTTCGGCCTGCCGGGCTTCCGCGGAGCGCAGGGCGAGATCATCCGGCATGTCACCGACGGCGGCAATTGCCTCGTGTTGATGCCCACCGGCGGCGGTAAGTCGCTATGCTATCAGCTTCCGTCCTTGCTGCGCGAGGGCTGCGGCATCGTGGTGTCGCCGCTGATCGCCTTGATGCGCGACCAGGTCGCCGGGCTGATCGAGGCCGGCGTCAATGCCGCCGCGCTGAACTCGTCGCTGACGCCGCAGGAGGCCTCCGACATCGAGCGCCGCCTGCTCGCGGGCGATCTCGACCTGCTCTATGTCGCGCCGGAACGCCTGGTCACGCCGCGCTGCCTGTCGCAGCTGGCGCGGGCGAAGGTGTCGCTGTTTGCGATCGACGAGGCGCATTGCGTCTCGCAATGGGGCCATGACTTCCGTCCCGAATATGTCGGCCTTTCCGTCATCGCCGAGCGCTTTCCCGACGTGCCGCGCATCGCGCTGACCGCGACCGCCGACGAACTGACGCGCAGGGAGATCGTCGAGCGGCTGCAGCTGACGGGCGCGCCGCAATTCGTCTCCAGCTTCGACCGGCCCAACATTCGCTACGAGATCGTCGACAAGCGCAACGCGGTGTCGCAGCTGAAGGAATTGATTCGCGATCGCCACATGGGCGATGCCGGCGTGGTCTATTGCCTGTCGCGCAACCGGGTCGAGGAGGTCGCTGCCGCGCTTCAAGACGCCGGCATTGCGGCGCTGCCCTACCACGCCGGGCTTGATGGCAGCGTGCGCTCGCGCAACCAGGACCGCTTTCTCAACGAGGACGGCATCGTCATCGTCGCGACCGTGGCGTTCGGCATGGGCATCGACAAGCCCGACGTGCGCTTCGTCGCCCATCTCGACCTGCCCAAGAGCATCGAGGCCTACTACCAGGAGACGGGGCGCGCCGGCCGTGATGGCAAGCCGTCGACGGCCTGGATGGCCTACGGCCTCTCGGACATCGTGCAGCAGCGCCGAATGATCGACGAGTCCAGCGCCTCCGATGAGTTCAAGCGGGTCTCGATCGGCAAGCTCGATGCGCTGGTCGGCCTTGCCGAGACGCCGCATTGCCGACGCCGCCGGCTGCTCGCCTATTTCGGCGAGATCGCGATGGGCGAGAGCTGCGGCAATTGCGACAATTGCCTGACGCCGCCCAAGATGCGCGACGGCAAGGTGCTGGCCCAGAAGCTGTTGTCCTGCGTCTATCGCACCGGGCAGCGCTTTGGCGCGATGCATTTGATCGACGTGCTGGTCGGACGCCTGACCGAGAAGGTGACGCAGTTCGGCCACGACAAGCTGTCGGTGTTCGGCATCGGACGCGAGCTCAACGAAAAGCAGTGGCGCACCGTGCTGCGGCAATTGGTGGCGATGGGGCATCTGCAGAGCGACAGCGAGGCCTATGGCGCGCTGAAGCTGACGGAGACCGCGCGCGGCGTGCTGCGCGGCGAGACGGAGGTGTGGCTGCGCGAGGAAGCGCCGGGAACCCGCCTCCGTTCGAGTCGCGCCAAATCCCGCCGCGGCGATCTCGCGCCGACGGCCGGCGCACCACAGGGCGATGTCGATCCCGAGCTGCGCGCGCGGCTGCGCTCATGGCGTTCCAACGTGGCGCGCGAGCGCGGCGTTCCGGCCTACGTCGTGCTGCACGACGCAACGATCGATGGCATCGTCCGGGCCTGGCCGACGACGCTGGACGAACTTCGCAACGTGCCGGGGATCGGCGACAAGAAGCTCGAGCATTACGGCGAGGAGCTGCTGCAGATCGTCAGGACGCGGTAGGGAGCGCTAAACTTGTTGGAGCGCTCAACTCCCTCCACACGTCATCCCGGACAAGCGCGCCTCGAGCGCGCGCAGATCCGGGGTCCATAACCACAGGCCGATGTGGTTGGGGCAAGCTGTCAACCACGAGTCTTCGCCAAACGCGATGGCTATGGGTCTCGGATCTGCGCTGACGCTTGTCCGGGACGACAGCTGTGTATGAGGCGAGAGCTACGCCCTCACTCACCCATTCCTGAAGGCATACGCATAGCCGTTCAGCGCCGGCGCGCCGCCGAGATGGGCGTAGAGGATCTTCGCCCCCTTCTCGAAATAGCCCTTCTTGGCGAGATCGATCAGGCCCTGCATCGACTTGCCCTCGTAGACGGGGTCGGTGATCATGCCTTCGAGGCGCGCGGTGAGGCGGATCGCCTCCTTGGTCTCCTCCGACGGCACGCCATAGGCGGGATAGGCGTAGTCCTCGATCAGCACGACGTCGTCTGCGACGAGATCTTTGCCGAGCTCCACGAGCTTTGCCGTGTTCTGCGCGATCTCGAGCACCTGTGCCTTGGTCTGGGCGGGCGTGAAGGAAGCATCGATGCCGATCACCTTTCGCGCACGGCCGTCCGCCGCAAACCCGACCAGCATCCCGGCATGGGTGGAGCCGGTGACGGTGCAGACGACGATGTAGTCGAACTTGAAGCCGAGCTCGGCTTCCTGCTTGCGCACCTCCTCGGCAAAGCCGACATAGCCTAGGCCGCCGAATTTATGCACGGAGGCACCGGCGGGAATGGCGTAGGGCTTGCCGCCCGCGGCCTTCACTTCCTCGATCGCCTGCTCCCAGCTCTTGCGGATGCCGATATCGAAGCCCTCGTCGACCAGGCGGACGTCGGCGCCCATGATGCGCGAGAGCATGATGTTGCCGACGCGGTCATAGACGGCGTCCTCGTGCGGCACCCAGGCTTCCTGCACGAGGCGGCACTTCATGCCGATCTTGGCGGCGACCGCGGCGATCATGCGGGTGTGGTTCGACTGCACGCCGCCGATCGAGACCAGCGTGTCGGCGTTGGAGGCGATCGCATCGGGGATGATGTATTCGAGCTTGCGCAGCTTGTTGCCGCCATAGGCGAGGCCGGAATTGCAGTCCTCGCGCTTGGCATAGATCTCGACCTGGCCGCCGAGATATTTCGACAAGCGCTCCAGCTTCTCGATGGGCGTCGGGCCGAAGGTCAAAGGATAGCGCGGGAATTTGTCTAGCTTCATGGGTCAATCCCGATTGGCGTTGGTGTTGGCGGCTCCCTAGCATCGCGTTAGGAAAATGTGCTCTCGAATATTACGCCAATTTTGCGGCATTTCTTGCAGAAGCTGCGCTAGATGCTAATATTTCTTCCATAACAACACCTACTTACGGAAGCTTCTTTCATGGCTGCCCGGCTCGACCGCACCGACCTTAAGATCCTCAGATTGCTCCAGAATAACGGTCGGCTCAGCAATGCCGAGCTGGCCGAAACGGTCGCGATCAGCCCCGCCACCTGCCACCGCCGCACCCAGCGTTTGTTCGAGGACGGCTTCATCGCCACCGTGCGCGCCATGGTCGCGCCGAAGAAGGTGGCCAAGGGCACGCTTGCGATGGTCGGGGTCGTGCTCGACCGCTCGACGCCGGAGAGTTTTGCCACCTTCGAGGAAGCCATCGCCAAGCTGAAATTCGTGCTCGACTGCCACCTCGTCGCGGGCGACTTCGACTACTTCCTCAAGATCCGCGTCGGCGACATGGAGGATTTCAACCGTATCCATGGCGAGCAGCTCATCGCGCTGCCCGGCGTGCGCCAGACCCGCACCTTCTTCGTGATGAAGGAAGTCGTCGACAACGCGCCGCTCGAGTTCTAGCCGTCAGCTATTGATGCGCGATCCGCATCATGAGAGATTCATGCGATGCAGACATTCCCCTTCCGCCAGTACAATCGGGCCGGACCGGCCTATCGGCGCGGCTGGGTCGACGACGCCGTCGCCGCGATCGAGGCCGACCAGTGCCGCACCGCCGACACGCATCTGATCCGGTTGATCGTGCCGGCGCTTTCGGGCATCGACATCTATCTCAAGGATGAGTCCACGCATCCGACCGGCAGCCTGAAGCATCGCCTCGCGCGCTCGCTGTTCCTCTATGCGCTCTGCAACGGCCACATCCGCGAAGGTACGCCCGTGGTCGAGGCCTCGTCGGGATCGACCGCGGTGTCGGAGGCCTATTTCGCAGAGATGATCGGCGTGCCCTTCTACGCCGTGATGCCGCGGACGACCTCGGCGGAGAAGATCGCCGCGATCGAGCATTATGGCGGCAATTGCCATTTGATCGACGACGGCCGCGCCCTCTACGCGGAAGCCGCCGCGCTCGCCGGCCGCCTGAACGGGCACTACATGGACCAGTTCACCTTCGCGGAGCGTGCCACCGACTGGCGCGGCAACAACAACATCGCCGAGTCCATCTTCACGCAATTGCAGGGCGAGCCGCGGCCGCTGCCGGACTGGATCGTGATGGGTGCCGGCACCGGCGGCACCTCGGCGACCATCGGGCGCTATTTGCGCTATCGGCAATATCCGACACGGCTGTGCGTCGCTGACGTCGAGCATTCCGCCTTCTTCGATTGCTTCCGCTCGCAGGACCGCTCCCATGTTTGCGACCGGCCGTCGCTGATCGAGGGGGTCGGCCGGCCACGCTGCGAACCGTCCTTCGTGCCGGGTGTGGTCGACCGCATGATGAAGGTCCCGGATGCGGCAACGATCGCGGCGATGAACGTGCTGTCGCGCCGGCTGCGTCGCCCAGTCGGCGGCTCCACCGGCACCAACTTCCTGGCGCTATGCCGGCTCGCTTCGGAAATGCGCCAGGCGAACGTGGCGGGCTCGCTGGTGACGCTGATCTGCGATTCCGGCGAGCGCTACCGGCAGACCTATTACGAGCCCGCATGGCTGAAAGCGCGCGACCTCGATCCGGCACCGGTCGAGAAGGCCCTGTCGTCGTTTCTGGCGACAGGCGAGCCGCTGGCGCTGGACGTCGACGACGTCGTCAATCCCCAAAGCGTGCGAACCTCCGCGGTGTCATAGCCGGCATCGCCCTGCATTTGCGGAATTGCACGATCGTCACGGCAACTTCACTTGTCTTGCGCACGCATGCAGGTGACGCTTGCGTCTTCTCAACGAGGAGATCCTCCCGTGCGCCTTCCCATTCTCGATCCCAAGAATCTGACCGACGAGCAGAAGCCGCTCTATGACGACATGCGAGCCGGCATCAAGGGCCATTTCAAGGGCTTTGTGAACATGCGCGACGACGGCGCGCTGCTCGGGCCCTGGAATCCCTGGATCCGCGAGCCGCGCTTCGGCAAGCCGGTGTGGGAGCTGGTCAAGGCGGTCGCGTCGAACCCGCTGCTGCCCGCGCCGGTGCGTGAGGTCGCGATCCTCGTCACCGGCTCGCATTTCCGGTCAGGTTACGAGCTCTATGCCCACGTTCTGGTCGCCGAGCAGCGCGGCCTGTCCGACGAGAAACTGGCGACCATCGTCGCCGGGCAGCGGCCTGTGGACCTCACCAGACAGGAGGCGGTCGCCTATGACATGGCCTCGGCACTTGTCGGCGGCGGCGTGCTGCCGGAGCTGACCTATCGCGCGGCGGTGAAGGAGTTCGGCGAACACGGCGCGGCCGAGCTGTCCTATCTGATCGGCGTCTACTGCATGGTCTCGGTTACGCTCAATACGTTCGACGTGCCGGTGCCGGAGTAGCATCAGCTAATTGTGCACCGCATAGAGCGGCGTGCGCAGCGTCAGCTGGTAGGCCGGCTTCGGCGTCCACGCGATCAGCGCGGTGATGCCGAACAGGCGGTTGTCATTGTCGTCCATGCGGTCAAGGTCGAGCCGCAGGATCGGCTGGGTGAAGGACTCCGCGATCGTCCGTCCCGCGAGCTGTACGCCACCGAAGGACTGCATGCCGAAGCGCCCGGTGAACTTCCAGTTGCTCGGCCATTGGTAATAGCCGCCGGCATAGAGGACAGTGTTCGGCCGGATGCTGGCGAACGGGCTGGCAATGGTGGCGGTGGTGTATTGCATGCCGGCCAACCAGCCCCTCGTCTCGTCCTCGTCGAGCGCGTAATCGAATTCCAGGATGTTGTTGAAGGAATTCACCATGCCCTGCTCGTTGGGCACCGACTGCGTCAGCGTCGATTGCAGCGTGATCGTCGGGATCTTGCCGCCATTCTGCTGGTGGAGGTCGGCCTGCACGCCGATGTTCCAGCTGGTGATATCAAAGGACGACCAGCCGCCGCCGATATCCGTCGTCGATCCGGACACGCCGCCATAGAGCGAGACACGGTCGGTGACGTCGACGGTCAGCGGCAGGTCAACGGCGATCGCCTTCGCCGCCGGCAAACCGTTCGGCAGGGTCGTGCTTCGTCGCGCCGCCAGGGCTTGGAGCGCGGCCGACAGCGAGGTGGTGCCGAAGCCGAGCCCGAGCGTGCCTGCGGGGATCGTCGCGTAGCTGGTGCGGAGATCGAGGTAGATGTTCGGAACAGCCGGCTTTGCCGGTGCGTCCTCGTCCGCCTCTGCGGCGAAGGCAGCGGTCGCTGAAACCGTCAGGCAGGCCAGCCCCAGCGCGATCGCGCGCAAAGCCGGACGAGGCGGTGGGTTGCGAGTTGACACGTGACAATCCGACGCGTGAGGCTCTGGTGGCGGAAAACGCATGCTAGATGGAACGTGATCGTTCCCGCGGTCAAGCGCTATCCGCAAACGATGGACTGTATCGACGCGCGCGGCTACCCTGTCGTGACTGCACCGACACTCTCGCCTGCTAGAGTGCAGGCCGGACAACGGAGGACGATAGCCATGAACACGTCACGCCGCATCCTGCTCGCCGGAATGGCGGGGTTCGCCCTCGCTCCGACCGCCGTGGCGGCCGCGCCGGCGCCAGTGGTCGACGATGTGACGGTTGCCGAAGAACGCTTTGCGCGCATGATCGCCGCCGCGCATGCGCCCGACGTCGCTTGCGCGCGGCAGGCGGAGCGTTATGCGGATACGCATTGGCCTGAATATCTCGTGGCAGCCAGAGCCGTTCTCGACGCAAGGGTCTGATTCTCACTCAGACTTCTTCACCGCCCTTCGCACCTGTTCGCCGATCTGCGACAACACGAGCCGGGCCTGCGGCAGGATTGCGCCCATGGCGTGAAAATTGTGGACCATGCCGTCGTGGCAGACATGCTCGACGGCGACGCCCGCGGCGAGCAGCTTGCGAGCATAGGCATTACCTTCGTCGCGCATCGGGTCGTATTCGGCGGTGTGGATGATCGCAGTCGGCAAGCCCGTCAGCCGTGTCGCGCGCAGCGGAGAGACGCGGGGATCGGCCGTGTCGATGCCCTCGGGCAGATAGTCGGAAAGATCGGCTTCGATCGTGGCGCGGTCGATCAGGTGGCCCTCGGCAAAGGCCTCGCGCGAGGGCGAGGTCTCCTCGAAATCCAGCACCGGACAGATCAGGCATTGCGCGGCAATGGAGAGGCCGGCAGTCTGCGCCGCCTCTTGGCACACGATCGCAGCCAGCGTGGCGCCGGCGGAATCGCCGCCGATCACCAGACGGTCCGCGTCGATGCCGAGCGATGCCGCCTCGCGCCCCACCCATTCGGTGGCAGCGATCGCGTCGTCGACGGCGGCGGGGAATCTGTGCTCGGGCGCGAGCCGGTAGTCGACCGACACGAGGCGGCAGCCGGTGGCATGCGCCAGCGCGGCCGCAATGCGGTCATGCGTGGCAATGCTGCCGGCGACGAGCCCGCCGCCGTGAAAGAACACGAACCCCGGTGCGAGTTCCTCGGCGCTTGCCGGCGTGTAGAGCCGAAAAGGCAGTTCGCCGGCGCGGCCGGTCAGCGTGCCATCGGAGGTCGCCACATCCGGCGCCTCGGCACGCGCGAACTGCATCAGCTTTTCCAGCGATTGCCGTCGCGCCTCCACGCTGGGCCGGCTCCGCGCCTGCGGCGCAGCCGCAGCCATCATGGTCAACAAACGCTTGGCGAGCGGATCGAGCGGCATGGATCTTTCCTTTCTCCCACGAAGAGGAGGGTAACTCACCAAGTCCCCGCAGGGAATCTTTTAGAAATTGGGGCAATAGTGCCCGGATATTTCCAAGGGGAGGCCGGTCATGGCCGAGATCAAAAAGCCCATCGACTATTCGCCGAGCTGGACCTTCTTCGAGGGCAAATGGCACGACGGCAATGTGCCGATCATGGGCTCGCGCACGCATGCGGCCTGGCTCGGCTCGATCGTGTTCGACGGCGCACGCGCGTTCGAGGGTGTTGCGCCCGATCTTGACCGGCACGTCGCCCGCGTCAATCAGTCAGCGATCAATTTTGGCCTGAAGCCGGTGGTCGATACCGGCGCCTGGCTTGCGCTCGCAAACGAGGGCATTGCCCGATTTGGGAGGGATGCCGAGCTCTATATTCGTCCGATGTACTGGGCGCAGAACGGGAGCGGCGGCGGCGTGCTGTTCGACCCCGAGACCACCAATTGGTGCCTGTGTATCTACGAGGCGCCGATGCCAAGACCTGTCGGCAACGCGATCACGCTGTCGCCGTTCCGCAGGCCCACCGCCGAATGCGCGCCGGTCGAGGCCAAGGCGGCCTGCCTCTATCCGAACAATTCGCGCGCGCTCGCCGAGGCCGCCGCGCGCGGCTTCAACAACGCGCTGATGCTCGACATGCTGGGCAACGTCGCCGAGTTCGGCAATTCCAACGTGTTCATGGCGAGGGATGGCGTGGTGTTCACGCCGGTGCCGAACGGCACTTTCCTGAACGGCATCACGCGCCAGCGCGTCATCAGCCTGCTTCGCGCCGACGGCGTCACCGTGGTCGAGAAGACGCTGTGCTATGCCGATTTCCTGGCCGCCGACGAAATCTTTTCATCCGGCAATTTCGCCAAGGTCGCGCCCGTGATCCGCATCGACGAGCGCGAGCTGAAGCCCGGCCCGTTCTACACGCGCGCGCGAAAGCTCTATTGGGATTTTGCGCACGCCGTGAAGCTCGCGGCTTGAGAGGCGTTAGCCGCTCCTCCGAAACCGGCTGAACTGAAACGCCTGCGTTGAATCCCATGGCGTGCGATGCGTTTCGCTGCGCGTCTCGACCAGCTCAAACTCAGGCCCGAGCTCCGCTGCAAGGCTCGCGCTGTCGTGTCGCTGAACCGGCAGGCCGCTGCATTTCTCCGGACCATCGGGCGCGAACGTGCCGATGACGACTTGTCCGCCGGGGGTAAGCGCCGACCGCAGGCGCTCGACATAGGCCGCCCTGTCGCGCGGGTCGGTCAGGAAATGAAACGCGGCGCGATCGTGCCAGACGTCGTAGGACTTCGCCGGCCGCCACGTCGTGGCGTCGGCAACGATCCAGTCGACGATCGAAGCGGCTCCGCCGATTCGCTTCTTCGCAGCATCAAGCGCGTTGGCAGCGAGATCCAGCACGGCGACGTTGCGATACCCGTCCTGCAGCAGCGCATCGACCAGCCGCGAGGCGCCGCCGCCGATATCGATGATGGCTGCGCCATGATCCGGATTGGCCGCGCGGATCAGGTCGAGCGAGGTCGAAGGGCTGTCCTGAAACCAGCTGACCTCGGCTTCGCCCTTGGTGGCGTAGACATGGTCCCAATGGGTGGCTCGGTCAGACATGGCTCGTCCCCCGGCCCGCTGGGGAGCCGGTGCAAATGAGAGACTACTCGTCCTTCTTCGACATCCGCTCGAGGCGTTCCTGCATTTCCTTCATCTGCTGGCGCAGATCATCGATGTTGCTGTCCTTCGGCTCCTCGGTATTTGCACTGGCCTCCGGCTCGGGAGTGGTGGTCGGACGGGGCGCAGCGAACGGCTTGAACATCGAGAAGGTCTGCTGGAACAGCTCCATGTTGCGGCGGACTTGCTCCTCCAACGGAGCAAAAGGAGTGCCGGAGAGCGTATTGGCAATCTGCTTGCGGAACTTCTCTTGCTCCTGGGTCAGCGTCGCAATCGACTGCTCCAGATATTTCGGCACCACCATCTGCATGCTGTCGCCATAGAAGCGGATGAGCTGGCGGAGGAAGGTGGTCGGCAGCAGGTTCTGGCCGGCCTTGTTCTCCTGCTCGAAGATGATCTGGGCGAGCACGGAGCGGGTGATGTCGTCGCCGGTCTTGGCGTCATAGACCAGGAAATCTTCGCCGTCCTTGACCATGGCGGCGAGATCTTCCAGCGTCACGTAGGTACTCGTTCCGGTGTTATAGAGCCGGCGGTTAGCGTATTTCTTGATGGTGGTGGGTTGGTCTGATTTCGCCATGGGCTCTCACTTGCAAAACGCGGAGAACGGGAACCTGTCGGGCAATGCCGCAGGGCGGGAAGAGTACGCAGCGCAACAAAGTAAGCATTTTCAAAGGGCTCACGCTACCGTTTTGTGCGGCACGGTTAATTGCAGAGCAAAATCCTGCTTGCGAAAACGCCAAGAACGCTATTTTGAATGCGATGCGGCATGAATTCGGAGACCGTCCGATTGACATGCCTCAACGACGTTAACAGGATGCCGTCCGAGACTGGCGAGCCCTTTTCCCCAGCCCCGCCTGCCCCCTTCAAACCCAGGAGATGCCCATGTCAGACGATGTCGTCATCGTCAGCGCCGCCCGCACCCCGGTCGGAAGCTTCAACGGAGCGTTCGCAACCCTTCCCGCCCATGATCTCGGCGCCATCGCCATCAAAGCCGCGCTGGAGCGTGGTGGCATCGAGCCCGGCCGGGTCTCGGAAGTCATCATGGGGCAGATCCTGACCGCGGCCCAGGGCCAGAACCCGGCCCGTCAGGCCTCGATTGGCGCCGGCATCCCGGTGGAGAGCCCGGCCTGGGGCGTCAACCAGCTTTGCGGCTCGGGCCTGCGCACGGTCGCACTCGGCTACCAGGCGCTGCTCAACGGCGATTCCGAGATCGTGGTCGCCGGCGGCCAGGAATCCATGAGCATGGCCCCGCACGCCCAGCATCTGCGCGGCGGCGTCAAGATGGGCGGCCTCGAACTGGTCGACACCATGATCAAGGACGGCCTGTGGGATGCCTTCAACGGCTACCACATGGGCAACACCGCCGAGAACGTCGCGCGGCAGTGGCAGATCACCCGCGCCCAGCAGGACGAGTTCGCGGTCGCCTCGCAGCAGAAGGCCGAGGCGGCGCAGAAGGCCGGCAAGTTCAACGACGAGATCGTCCCCGTCACCATCAAGACCCGCAAGGGCGACGTCGTGGTCAGCGCCGACGAATATCCGCGTCATGGCGCAACGCTCGACGCGATGGCCAAGCTCAAGCCCGCCTTCGAGAAGGACGGCACGGTGACCGCGGGCTCGGCCTCGGGCATCAACGACGGCGCTGCCGCCGTGGTGCTGATGACCGCCAAGCAGGCGGCCAAGGAAGGCAAGAAGCCGCTGGCGCGCATCGTGTCCTGGGCGCAGGCCGGCGTCGATCCGAAGATCATGGGCTCGGGCCCGATCCCGGCCTCGCGCGCCGCGCTGAAGAAGGCCGGCTGGAGCGTCGGCGATCTCGACCTGATCGAGGCCAACGAGGCCTTCGCGGCGCAGGCCTGCGCCGTCAACAAGGATCTCGGCTGGGACACCTCCAAGGTCAACGTCAACGGCGGCGCGATCGCGATCGGCCATCCGGTCGGCGCGTCCGGCGCACGCGTGCTGGTGACGCTGCTGCACGAGATGCAGAAGCGTGATTCGAAGAAGGGCCTGGTCACGCTGTGTATCGGCGGCGGCATGGGCATCGCGATGTGCCTGGCGCGCGACTGACGCCGATCTTGCACGCAGCTGACGTGTGCGCCGCACACGTCAGCGCGTGCGTTGCACGCGACTAAAAAGGCAGCGGTTGCAAATCAAATATTCTTCGCAACCACGTAAGCCTCGACTAAAGAGAAACGCCCGGCTCGACGCCGGGCGTTTTGTTCTTGATGTCCGTCAAACCAATCGCATAATCCATCGCTAAAAACGGTCACTCAAAAGCGTCCGAAGAGCCCAAGGGAAGGATTACGACATGGCACGTGTTGCATTGGTCACGGGTGGTACGCGGGGCATCGGGGCTGCGATCAGCAAGGCGCTAAAGGCCGCTGGCTACAAGGTCGCGGCCAACTATGCCGGCAACGATGCGGCGGCGGAGAAGTTCAAGACCGAGACCGGCATCCCGATCTACAAATGGGACGTCAGCAGCTTCGACGCCTGCGCGGCGGGCGTGAAGAAGGTCGAGGCCGATCTCGGGCCGATCGAAGTGCTCGTCAACAATGCCGGCATTACCCGCGATACCGCCTTCCACAAGATGACGCTCGAGCAGTGGACCGCCGTCATCAACACCAATCTGGGCTCGCTGTTCAACATGACGCGCCAGGTCATCGAGGGCATGCGCGCGCGCAAGTTCGGTCGCGTCATCTCGATCTCGTCGATCAACGGCCAGAAGGGGCAGTTCGGTCAGGTCAACTATTCCGCGGCAAAGGCCGGCGACATCGGCTTCACCAAGGCGCTCGCGCTCGAGAACGCCAAGGGCGGCATTACCGTCAATGCGATCTGCCCGGGCTACATCAACACCGAAATGGTGCAGGCGGTGCCGAAGGACGTCCTGGAGAAGAACGTGATCCCGCAGATCCCGGTCAGCCGGCTCGGCGAGCCCGAAGAGATTGCGCGCGCGGTCGTGTTCCTCGCGGCCGACGAGTCCGGTTTCATCACCGGGTCGACGCTGACCGTCAACGGCGGCCAGTACATGGTGTGATGCGATCGCATCACGCGGACTGATATTTTCCACGTCGTCATGCCCGGGCTTGTCCCGGGCACCTGTCTATGCACTGTCATGCCGGGGCGCTGAGATAGCGGCGAACTATGGTGCGCAATTGCGCACCTGAGAATCTCGAGGTTCCGGGTTCGGCTCTTCGAGCCGCCCCGGAACGACGAGGCCCTGGAATGACTCCCCGTACCGCGACGCTGATCGGATTGACCGCGATCCTGATGTGGTCGCTGCTGTCGGTGATGACGGTGGCGACCGGAAAGATCCCGGCGTTCCAGCTCGCCGCGATGACGTTTGCGATCGGCGGTGTCGTCGGGTTGCTCACCTGGATCGGGCGGAGCGAGGCGGCGAAAAGCCTGCGCCAGCCGCTCGCCGTTTGGGTCGTCGGCGTCGGTGGCCTGTTCGGCTACCATGCGCTGTATTTTCTCGCGCTGCGCTTCGCGCCGCCGGCCGAAGCCGGCCTTCTGAATTACCTATGGCCGCTGCTGATCGTGCTGTTCTCATCATTCCTGCCCGGCGAGCGGCTGGCCCTGCACCACATCATCGGCGCCGTGCTCGGCCTCGTCGGCACAGTGCTGCTGTTCGCCGGCAACACCTCCGGCTTCGCGCCGGGCGCGGTGCCGGGACTGATCGCGGCGTTCATCGCCGCTTTCGTCTGGGCAACCTATTCGGTGCTGTCACGCCGGTTGAAAGCGGTGCCGACCGACGCGGTCGCCGGCTTCTGCCTCGCCACCGCCGTGCTCGCCGCAGTGATGCATGTCGCGCTGGAGACCACCGTGTGGCCGGAGAGCACGCTGCAATGGCTTTCCGTGATTGCACTCGGCATCGGCCCAGTCGGCGCCGCCTTCTACGCCTGGGACATCGGCATGAAGCGCGGCGACATCCGCGTGCTCGGCGCCGCCTCCTATGCGACGCCGCTGCTCTCGACAGGCTTCCTCATCGCCGCCGGTTTTGCCAAGGCCAGCGCCAGCATCGCCTTCGCCGCGATCCTGATCGCCGGTGGCGGCCTGATCGCGGCGAAGGACATGGTGCTGCGGAAGCGATGATTGTCATTCCGGGTTCGCCGCTTGCGAGCCGGGAGGAGTGACGTGGGAAGCTAAGGCTCCCAGTCCTTTGGTGCGAGCTCGAAGCCTGCGAAGTCGAACGCGGGCGCCACGGTGCAGCCGACCAGCGTCCATTCGCCCGTGGTTTCCGCCATCTGCCAGGCCTGCGCCGGCACGATCGCCTGCGGCCGCTCGCCGCCGACGAGGTCGTTGCCCAGCCGTACCTCGTGCTGTGAGCAGCCGTCATGGGCGATGCGCAGCAACAAGGGGCTGCCGGCGTAATAGTGCCACGTCTCGACCGCATCGACGCGATGCCAGTGCGAACGCTCGCCGCGCGCAAGCAGGAAATAGATCAGCGTCGAGCGCGAGCGCCCGTTGGCGTCCGTGGCCAGATCGCGAAACGTTTCGCGGTAATGCCCGCCTTCGGGATGCGGTCGGAGTTCGAGGCGCGCGATGATCTCGGCTGCGGTCGGCATCGATCCCCGTCAGGACTTGTTCTTCGGGACTTGTGCTTCAGGATTTATTCTTGCGCTCGCGCAGCTCGCCGAACACGGCAGCCGGATCCGCGCCCTTCATGTGCAGCTTGGCCGCGACCGCCGGTTCATCGGCGCGAAGGAATACGTTTGCGCGCTTCTCGTCACCAAGCAGCGAGGGGATGGTCGGCTTGTTCTCGGCCCGGAGCTTCGTCACTTCCGCGGCGCGGGCCTGGAGCGCCGCATTGTCCGGCTCGATGGTGAGCGCGAACTTGACGTTGGACGCGGTGTATTCGTGGCCGCAATAGAGCTTGAAGTCGTCGGGTAGCGCCCGCAGCTTCAGAAGCGAATCCCACATCATCGGGTAGGTGCCCTCAAAGACGCGGCCGCAGCCGATCGAGAACAGCGTGTCGGCGGCGAAGACCGTCTTCTCGGTGTCGAACACGTAGGAGATGTGGTCGAGCGTGTGGCCGGGCGTCTCCACGACGCGCGCCAGCAAATTGCCGATCTTCACCACGTCGGCGTTGGCGACGCGCAGGTCGACATTCGCGATCTTCGTCGTCTTGTCGTGCGGCGCCACGACGCGGCAATTGTATTTCTGCTTGAGTTCGGCAACCCCGCCGACATGATCGCCATGATGGTGGGTGATCAGGATGTCGGTGAGCTGCCAGCCCTCGCGCTCCAGGGCCTTAAGGATGGGGCCGGCCTCCGGCGCGTCGACCGACGCGGTCGCCTTGGTTTCCACGTCGTGGATCAGATAACCGAAATTGTCGTTTAAACAGGTGAAAGTACGAATTTCGGCGGCCATGTCATCTCCATCGGGCTCAGCCCCGCCAGACAAATATGGCGTTAACGTTGCGCAGGCAATGCAATATTCCGCGCGCGGCGGCGGCCGGGCGCATGTTACATTGTCGTCATGACCATCGATGTCGTCGACCTCCGCGAGTTCTATTCCCGCCGCCTCGGGATCGTGGCGCGGCAAATGATCAATCGCGGCATCAGGGAGCGCTGGCCGAGCGCCGAGGGCCAGCGCGTGCTCGGCATCGGCTATCCCACGCCCTATCTGGGATTGTTCCGCGAGGACGCCGAGCGCTGCATCGCCTTCATGCCGGCGGCCCAGGGCGTCCTGAAATGGCCGACGGGACGGCCGGCGCTGGCCTCGCTGGTCGACGAATTCTCGCTGCCGCTTCCTGACGCCGCGGTCGACCGCATCCTCCTGGTCCACGCGCTGGAGATGTCGGACGATCCGGCCGCGTTGCTGCGCGAGGTGTGGCGCGTGCTGTCGCCGTCCGGACGCGTGATCGCCGTGATCCCGAACCGGCGCGGGGTGTGGACCCGCACCGACAGCACGCCCTTCGGTCACGGCCGGCCCTATTCGCGCTCGCAGATCACCGAGCTGCTGCGCCAGACCTGGTTCACGCCGACCGCCTGGGGCGAGGCGTTGTTCATGCCGCCTTATGCCGGAGGCTGGGTGCTGAAATCGGCGCAGATGTGGGAGCGTGCCGGTGCGGCGCTGTCGCTGCCCTTTGCCGGCGTCCACATCGTGGAGGCGACCAAGCAGGTCTACCGCGCGATCCCCGCCAAGCGCGAGCGCGCGCGGCTCATTCCCTCGCTCGCGAAGCCGGTGCTGGTGCCATCCCAGACGACGGTGACGCGCAGCTAACTTCACCTCTCCCTATGGGAGAGGTGGTCCGTGCCTGCCTGCGGGTCCCGCGGATTGAACCAACGCACACCGTCAAAAACAAATCGTCCCGGGGACGCCGGGACGATTCAGGTCAGAAATTCAGAAGAGGCTACTCGCCAGGGGCGACCTCGTCGCTGGAGGCGACTGGAGCAGCCTCGCGCTCGGGGCGCGGGCCATGCGGCCGGCGCCGCCGCCGCGGATAGCGCTCGCCGCCACCGCCGCCGCCCTCGAACCCGCCCTGGCCGCCATTCGCTTGCGGCTGCGGGCCGGTGATGAAGGAGGGGAGGCGATCGACGCCGCCGGCATCGGCGATGACCGGCTGCGGCTGGTTGGCGGGTTGCGGCTGATATTGCGGCTGCGGACGATGATCGCGTTCGCGGTGCTCGCGCGGCTGCTGGTTGTCGCGCTGATAGGGCTGCTGGCCCTCGCGCTGCTGATGATCACGCGGGTGGTGATCGCGCGGGCCATCGCGGTCGCGCATGAAGGGTTGCTGCGTGGGCTGCGGCACGAAACCCGGCTCCTGGCCGAACGCCGAGAAATTCTCGCCGTCGTCCTCGCCGTCCTCGCTGCTGCTGATGGGCTCATCGCCGCGCGGCTGCTGGTTCTGGCGGAACTGCTCCTGGGCCGCCGCGATCAGGCGGAAATAATGCTCGGCATGCTGGTAGTAGTTCTCGGCTGCAACGGGGTCGCCGGAGGAGCGCGCGTCACGCGCAAGCTGGAGATACTTTTCAGCGATGTGCGAAGCGGTGCCGCGAATCTTGATGTCGGGTCCGTTGGACTCGTAGACCCGGGTCATCGGGTTCTGGCCGCGCCGGTTGTTGTTATTGTTGTTGCGGTTGCGCATCCGCTGCTTGTTCTGACCGTTTCTCATGTCCTGCCTTCGATTCCAGCCCTAAAGGTTGCACGCATTACTGATTGCTAGGAGTGACCTGGAGACAGCGGCTCACATCTCTCTCACGCGCACCGCGCGTAGAGCGGATCGAACCCTGCCGATGTTCGTCGACCATCGCGTTCAACAAAGACGCGTTCCCCACCCGCCAGCATTCATTGCCAGCGAACCCATTCATTTCGCCTGCCGAAACAAGCCCAGCTTTCTTGCGTAAGTCTTCAAGCGCAATATCAGGCTTTCGTTCACTTGCGGTCGGAGAGCAGCGCAGCTCCACTGGCCATCGCGCTCAACAGGACCTGCGGCTTGGAACCTTTAAATCAGTAATGCTCTCGCCCGAGAGCCCGGCTTTCGCCCGTACGTGTACGGGGCCGGCACCGATGTGTTGAACGGAACGTAGTCGTTCCCAGGCGATATTCCAAGAGGTTTTTGCAGCCCAATCCGGCTTTTATGGAGGCATTTTTCGGGCCGAAACGGCCCGGGGAATGCCCGCCAGGTCGGCCTTGGGCGGCCGGTCTAACGACAACGCGGCGCCCCTCATCAAGGTTTCAATATTTTGGGCCTGGCCCAGTCCGGCCTCGACGATCAGCGCTCCGCCAGGCGCGAGCCGTTCGGCCGCCTGGGGGATCAGCGCGCGGTACGCGTCATACCCGTCATTGCCGCCATCGAGCGCCAGGTGCGGATCGTGCCCGCGCACCTCGATGCTCAATTTCGGAATCTCGCCCGAGGGAATATAGGGCGGGTTCGAGACGATGAGATCGAACGGGCCGCCAAGCGCCGCGGCGTAGGAGCAGGCGACGAAGGCGGCGCGGTCGGCGAGGCCGAGCGCGGCGGCATTGTCCCTGGCGGTTCTGAGCGCGTTCTGGCTGAGATCGGTGCCGACGCCGAAAGCATCCGGAATTTCGTGCAGCAGCGCGAGCAGGATCGCGCCGGATCCGGTGCCGATGTCGGCGATGCGCGGCGGATGAGATGTCTGCCGCTCGCGAAAAATCTCGAGTGCAAGCTCGACCACGGTCTCGGTATCGGGGCGCGGGACCAGGGTTGCTTCCGACAGGCGGAATGGCAGGCCCCAGAATTCGCGTGTCCCGAGGATGCGCGCCACCGGCTCGCCGGCGATGCGGCGCTGCGCATACTGCGCGAGCCGCGATGCTTCGGCCGCGGTCAGAGCACGGGCAGCCTGCGTGACCAGGCCGGTGAGGTCGAGGGCGAGCACGGCACTGATCAGGATGCGGGCGTCGAGCTCGGCTTCGTCGAGCCGTGCCGATCTCAGCAGCGCCGCCAGCGTGCGCCGCGCGCCCTCGATGGATTGTCCGGTGAAGGGGTTGCTCACGCCTCAGGCCGCCGCGCCTTGCGCAGCGAGCTGTGCGGCCTGGTGCTCCGTCGTCAGTGCGTCGATCAATTCGCCCAGCGCTTCACCCGCGATCACCTGCGGCAGCTTGTAGAGCGTCAGATTGATGCGGTGGTCGGTGACGCGTCCTTGCGGAAAATTGTAGGTGCGGATGCGCTCGGAGCGGTCGCCGGAGCCGACCTTCTCCTTGCGCTCGGCGGAGCGCGCGGCGTCGACGCGTTGCCGCTCGGCGTCGTAGATGCGCGAGCGCAGGATGTTCATGGCGGAGGCGCGGTTCTTGTGCTGCGAGCGGCTGTCCTGCATCATCACCACGATGCCGGTCGGGATGTGGGTGATGCGGATCGCCGATTCGGTCTTGTTGACGTGCTGGCCGCCCGCTCCTTGCGCGCGCATGGTCTCGATCCGCAAGTCGTCGTTCTTGATGTCGACGTCGACGTCCTCGACCTCCGGCAGCACGGCCACCGTCGCCGCCGAGGTGTGGATGCGTCCCTGCGTCTCGGTGTCGGGCACGCGCTGCACGCGGTGCACGCCGGATTCGAACTTCAGCTTCGAGAACGCGCCGCGGCCCTGCACCTCGGCGATGATTTCCTTGTAGCCGCCGACGGTGCCTTCGCTGGCCGAGATCACCTCGACCTTCCAGCCCTGAAGACTGGCAAAGCGCTCGTACATCCGGAACAGGTCGCCGGCGAACAGCGAAGCTTCGTCGCCGCCGGTGCCGGCACGGATTTCCAGCACCACGTTGCGGTCGTCCATGGCGTCCTTTGGCAACAGCGCGACGCGGATCTTCTGGACCAGCTCCTCGATCTTTGGCGTCAGCTCGTCGCGTTCGGCCTCTGCCATGCTGCGCATTTCGGCATCGGTCGCGGGATCGGCGATCAGCGCCTCGGTTTCCGCGAGCTCCTTGACGGCGGAGCGATAGGCCTTCACCGCTTCGACCAGCGGGGTGATCTCGGCGAGCTCGCGCGTGATCTGCACATAGCGCTCGGAGGTGAGCTGTCCGAGCGATTCGGCCTCGAGCGAGGCGTGATGCGCGAGCAGGACGTCCAGTTTGGCTTCGGGGAGTGACGACATCGGTTCAGTCTCAAGCGGCAAGAGGCGAGGCGGCGGGACGCGACGACAGGCCCGCTACAAGGCCAGGCCTTCGGCCTCGGCAAATTCCGTCAGCTTCTGCCGGATCGAGACGCTACCGGCTGGGGCGTCCAAGAGCGGGCCAAGCATCGCCTCGGCTTTCTTGGCGTCGACGTCGAGCACCATCGCTTTGACCGGGCCGAGCGCAGTCGCCGAGAGCGACAGCGAGCGATAGCCCAGCGCGATCAGCGCCAGCGCGCCGACCGGCTTCGATGCCATCTCGCCGCACAGCGAGAGCGACTTCTTCGCCGCATGCGCCTTGCGTGCGATGTCGCGCAGCGCGCGCAGGATCGGCGCCGACATGGTGTCGAAGCGTTCGGACACCTTGGCGTTGCCGCGGTCGACCGCGAACAAGAACTGGAACAGGTCGTTGGAGCCGACCGAGATGAAATCGACCTTCTTCAGAAGCTCGTCGAGCTGGTAGAGCAGGGCCGGCACCTCGACCATGGTGCCGATGTCGATTCTTTCAGGCAGGGTGTGGCCGTGCTGGCGCAAGTATGTCAGCTCGCGTTCGACCAGCGCCTTGGCCGCATCGAATTCGGCGACCTCCGAGATCATCGGGAACATGATGCGCAGCGCGCGGCCGCCGCCGGCGCGCAGCAGCGCGCGGATCTGGCCCCGCAACAGGCCGGGGCGATCCAGTCCGAGCCGGATCGCACGCCAGCCGAGCGCGGGATTTTCCTCGATCACGGCTTCCATATAGGGCAGTGCCTTGTCGCCACCGATGTCGAGGGTGCGGAAGGTGACGGGCTTGCTCCCGGCCGCGTCCAGCACCGTGCGATAGAGCGCGAGCTGGTCGCTGGTGCGCGGCAGGCTCTGGCCGACCATGAATTGCAGCTCGGTGCGGAACAGGCCGATGCCGGCGCTGCCGGTGTCCTCGATATGCGGCAGGTCGATGGCCAGGCCTGCGTTGATCATCAGCTCGACCTTCTGGCCGTCCCTGGTGACGCAGGGCCGGTCGCGCAGCGCCAGATACTGGGCCTGGCGGCGGGCGCGGAAGCGCACGCGCTCGGCGAAGGCCGCCTCGATCTCCTGCGAAGGCCGCACATAGATCGAGCCCGAGGTGCCGTCGACTATGATGGCATCGCCGGGATCGGCGATGCCAGGCGCGTTCGGCACCTCTCCGACCGCGGGAATGCCGAGCGCGCGTGCCACGATCGAGACGTGCGAATTGGCGGTGCCTTCCTCCAGCACGATGCCGCGCAGGCGCTTGCGGTCGTAGTCGAGCAGCGCCGCCGGTCCCATCGCGCGCGCGATGACAATGGCGTTGTCGGGCAATTGCTCGCGCGAGGGCGCGTGGTCCTGGCCGACCAGCTGCCGCATCAGGCGGTAGCCGAGGTCTTCCAGGTCGTGCAGCCGGTCGCGCAAGTAGGGATCGGTCGAGCGCAGCATGCGCGCGCGGGTGTCGGACTGCACGCGTTCGACGGCGGCTTCCGCAGTGAGGCCGGTGGCGACCGCCTCGTGCAGCTTGTGCGACCAGCCCTGGTCGTTGGCGAACATGCGGTAGGCTTCCAGCACCTCGCGATGCTCGCCGCCGTCGGCGACGTCGCCGCGCTCCAGCATGCGGTCGAGGTCGGCGCGCAGCTTGGCGAGCGCGGTGTCCAGCCGTTTGATCTCCTTCGGCAGGTCCTCGGCGATGTAGTCCTTGATGACGACGCGGGGCTCGTGCAGCACGACGTGGCCGAGCGCGATACCTTCGGACAGGATCGCGCCGACCTTCTGCGCGGAATGGCGCGCCGCCGGCTCCTGGCCCGGCTGGGCCAGCGCGGACAATTCGCCGGAGGCGATCAGCTCCGCCAGCACCATCGCGGTGGTCTGGAGCGCCTCGAGCTCCTCCTCGACATAGTTGCGCTTGGCGCGGTTCTGCACCACCAGCACGCCGAGCGTGTTGCCGGCGCGCAGGATCGGCACGCCGAGGAAGGAGTGGTAGATCTCTTCGCCGGTCTCGGGACGGAACGAGAAGGCCGGATGGCTCTGCGCATCGCTCAGATTGAGCGGCGTCGCCTCGCTGGCGACGAGGCCGACCAGGCCCTCATGGGCGCTGAGCACCGTATGGTGCACCGCCTCGCGGTTGAGACCTTCGGTGGCGTAGAGCTCGAGCGTGTTGTCGATGCGCAGCACATAGACCGAGCACACCTCGGCCACCATGTTGGCGGCGATCAGCACCACGATCTTGTCCAGCCGCTCCTGGGCCGAGACCTGCTCCGCCATGGTTTCGCGGAGCCGTCTCAACAAGACGCGGGGACCTCCCGACGCGCTCCGCATGAACCGTCAATCTCCTCCGTCTGCCGGGCCCGGCGGTATCAGCCGGCGGCTGGCTCCAAATTCCAGAAAAACAACCAAATTGTTTGTCCGGCGCAGGCACAAGCCCAAAATCTACCTGAGATTTAGCGCTTGTACCGAATCAGCGCCGCCTCAACTGGGACACAGTCTGCGGCAGCCCACCCTGTCCGCCGTATAGCGAATTGAGGCTTGTTTTGCCAAGCAAAACGCCTGCCAAACGCGAAGGTGTGTACACCTTCCCGTTTGCTGCGACCGCTAAGAGAAAATTAGCCTACGCATGGTCCGGAAGAGTGCGAAGCGGTTTTCCGGAAAGACCATGCTCCAACAACAATCTGAAGCGCGACGATGGTTGCGCTTCAGGCCTGATCGAGGCCGTACAGCGTATGCAGGGTGCGCACCGCCAGCTCGGTATAGGCGGCGTCGATCAGAACCGAGAACTTGATCTCGGAGGTTGTAATGGCCCGGATGTTGATGTTCCGTCCGGCGAGGGCCGAGAACGCCTGGGCGGCGACGCCGGCATGGCTGCGCATGCCGCTGCCGATCACCGAGATCTTGGCGACGTCGGTGGCGGTATCGAGCCGCGCATAGCCGATCTTGGCCTTGGCGGCGGTAATCGTATCCTTGGCGCGGGTATAGTCGGCGGCGGGCACCGTGAAGGTGAGGTCGGTGGTCTTGCCGTCCTCGGAAACATTCTGCACGATCATATCGACGTTGATGTTGGCATCCGCCAGCGGGCCGAAGATCGAGGCCGCAACGCCAGGCTTGTCCTCGATCTGGCGCACCGAGATCTGGGCCTCGTCCTTCGAAAAGGCGATGCCGGTAACGACGTGGCTTTCCATGATCTCCTCCTCGCTGCAGATCAGCGTGCCGGGCGGCTGGTTGGCATGCGGGTCGATATCCTCGGGCTTGTCGAAGCTCGAGCGGACGAAGATCGGCATGTTGTGGACCATGCCGAGTTCCACCGAGCGGACCTGAAGCACTTTTGCGCCCTGCGAGGCCAGTTCCAGCATGTCTTCGAACGCGATCTTGTCGAGCCTCTTGGCCTTCGGCACGATTCGCGGGTCGGTGGTGTAGACGCCGTCGACGTCGGTGTAGATGTCGCAGCGGTCCGCCTTGACGGCGGCGGCGATCGCGACGGCCGAGGTGTCGGAGCCGCCGCGGCCGAGCGTGGTGATGCGGTTGGTCTCGGGGTTGATGCCCTGGAAGCCGGCGATGACCGCGACCTCCTTGCGCTCCCTGAAGCGCTTGATGATCTCGCTGCCGTCGATGTCCTCGATCCGGGCCGAGGCATGGGCGTCGCTGGTCTTGATCGGGATCTGCCAGCCCTGCCAGGAGCGGGCCTGGATACCCATGCCCTGGAGCACGATGGCAAGAAGGCCTGAGGTCACCTGTTCGCCCGAGGCGACCACGGCGTCGTATTCGCGCGCGTCGTGCATCGGCGAGGCCTCGGTGCACCAGGCGACCAGTTCGTTGGTCTTGCCGGCCATCGCCGAGACGACCACGGCCACTTCATGGCCGGCATCGACCTCACGCTTCACATGGCGTGCGACGTTGCGGATACGTTCGATGTTGGCGACGGACGTGCCGCCGAATTTCATCACGAGGCGGCTCATGACGACGCGTGCATTCCTTCATAAGGATCAGTATGGTGACCCGCACTGGACGGGTGCCTCGCGGACACCGACGCGCGTATACATAGCGGCGGGGCCTGGCTCTTATACACATCT
>NZ_RQIT01000017.1 GCF_003837805.1 Bradyrhizobium sp. RP6
TGGTGGTGGTGGTGGCGGCGGAGGCCGCTGAGCCCACACCTGCCTTTTCAGATGATGTCGCCGGTGCAATCCGGCGGCATCATTGCCGTCATCGGTGAACGGCAGAAGCTCAACCTCGCCGCTTCTTGTTTGCCTTCTTTCCCGACGCGCCCTTCACCGGCCACGGCGTGACCGACGGCTCAGCGTGGCCCGGCCTGTTCTTGTGCTTCTTCTTTCCGAAAGAGGGAGCATCGCCGAATTTCGGTGCGCGCTCGCCGTGAGCTTTGCTGCGTGGCTTGAATCCGCTTGCCTCGCGCGGGCGATCGTCGCGCCGTTCACGATGGTCGCCGGCCTCGCGCCGGGGCGCGTGAGAGCGCTCCTCCGAAGCTTCCGGCCGGCGCGGCGCGTCCGCCATCGGCTCGATGCGGATGCTGTCTTCCTTATCCGGACGCTTGACCTTGGCCGCGAACGACTCCGCGACCCGCTCGGAAATCTCGAACTCGGTGGTGGTGTCCATGATCTTGATGGCGCCGATATCGTGCTTGTCGATGCCGCCGCGGCGGCAGATCATCGGCA
This sequence comes from Bradyrhizobium sp. RP6, assembly GCF_003837805.1. GTDB lineage: Bacteria > Pseudomonadota > Alphaproteobacteria > Rhizobiales > Xanthobacteraceae > Bradyrhizobium. The sequence continues at coordinate 556 of NZ_RQIT01000017.1, forward strand.
GCAGCCAGCGCGCCTCCGCATTCTTGCGTCGTCCGATCGCGGCGCGGAACCAGACGCTGCCCTCCGCCATGCCGTGCTTCGACGATCCTTTACCAGGCTTGGATCGGAGCCGCGCTGGGCGATCCTCGCCATCCGCGCCTTGAGATCTGTCGCGACCGCGATCGTCGCGCGTCCGGCCGCTTCGCTCGCCGGGGTCGATGATGTCCTCGGGCGACGGCAGCCGCGCGCGGTAAAGTCGCGCGAGCGCGGCGGCGATGTCCTCCGCCGAGCGCTCGGCCAGCAGCGCCTGCGCCAGCACCAGATCGTCGGCCGTCGTCTCCTCGGTGAAAAGAACGTCCTTCATGCGCTCATGATCGAGCTTGCGGATTTCCTCCGCCTGCGGCGCGGTGCCCCAGGCCGCATCCACCCCTGCGAGATTGAGCAGCAGCTCCGCGCGCCGCCGACGTGCGGGCGGCACCAGGAGGACGCTCGTCCCCTTGCGGCCCGCGCGTCCCGTGCGGCCGGAGCGATGCTGCATCACTTCGGCGTCGTTGGGCAGGTCGGCATGGATGACGAGGTCGAGGCTCGGCAGGTCGATGCCGCGGGCGGCGACGTCGGTCGCCACACAGACGCGGGCACGCCCGTCCCGCAGCGACTGCAGCGCCAGGGTGCGCTCGTTCTGCGTCAATTCGCCGGAGAGAGCGACGACGGAAAAGCCGCGCTCCAGCAGCGCCGCCTGCAAATGCCTGACGGCATCGCGCGTGCTGCAAAACACCAGCGCGCTCGGCGCCTCGTAGAAGCGCAGCACGTTGACGACCGCGTGCTCGACGTCGGCGGGCGCGATGCGGATCGCGCGATACTCGATATCGGCGTGACCGCCTTGGTCGCCGGCGACTTCGATCCGGAAGGCGTCGCGCTGATACTGCCTCGCCAGCGCAACGATGCCGCGTGGAAACGTCGCCGAAAACAGCAGGGTACGGCGCGTCTCCGGCGTGGTCTCGAGGATGAATTCCATGTCCTCGCGAAAGCCGAGATTGAGCATCTCGTCGGCCTCGTCGAGCACGACGGCGGCGAGTTCGGAGATGTCGAGACGGCCGCGTCGCAAATGATCGCAGAGCCGCCCGGGCGTGCCGACGACGATGTGCGCGCCTGCCGCCAGCTCGCGCTGCTCGCGCCGCGGATCCATGCCGCCCACGCAGGAGACGACGCGCCCGCCTGCATGCCCGTAGAGCCAGGCCAGCTCGCGCTGAACCTGAAGTGCGAGCTCGCGGGTCGGCGCCACGATCAGAGCGAGCGGCGCTGCCGCGGGCCCGAACTGCTCGGCGTCATCAAGAAGATTCTTCGCAATGGCCAATCCGTAGGCGACAGTCTTGCCGGAGCCGGTCTGGGCCGACACCAGAAGGTCACGTCCGCTGGCTTCATGGGCAAGCACGGCGAGCTGGACAGGGGTCAGTGAATCATAGTTCCGCTCAGCCAAAGCGCGGGCGAGCGGCGGGGTCAGGGCCGGAAGAGACACGGGATGGGAAACCTTGGTTGATTCAGGGCGCGCAAACGGTGATCGGGCGGACCTGAGCTGCATGCGCGGCAAACGGCCTGGCCGCACGCTGGCGATTTGATCTGGGCGCTCTTTACGCCAAGCGCTGGGAAATCACCATACCTTTGATGCATGGCTTGACGGAGAGAGCCGCGCCTGAAGGTTGCAAACGATCTCTGGGGTCGCGTTCAGCGCGGCGCTTGTACAACCCCAGCCCTTTCAGATCTCCGCGTACACCTCCAGCAGATTGCCGTCGGGATCGCGGAAGAACAGCGTGCGATGACCGAAGGGCTGGTCCGTCGGCGGGGACAGCAGCGCCACGCCTTGCCGCAGGAGCTCATCGGCGCATTGATCGACCTCGACCGCGGAGACCTTGAAGGCCAGTTGCAGCGAGGCGCTGCCCGGCGGGGTCGGAGCATCGGCCGCGGTGCGGCTCGGCCGTGCGAGCGCCAGCGTATTGCTGCCCAGGCCGTACTCGATCCAGTTCGGCGAGAGCTCGCGCAAGAGCGGAAAGGCCAACACTTCCTCGTAGAAGCGGCGCATCGCGGCCATGTCACGCACGAAGATGACGGTGTAGTCGATCGCGCGGATGGCGTGGAAGGGAGAGCGCCCACTGACCCCGGATGTCTGTTCGTTTGTCATGTCTTCGCTCATTCCAAACTCCAACTCGTAGCCCGCATGAGCGAGCGACATGGGGCAAAGCTCTTCCAAGTATCGCTTCGCTCATCCGGGCCACGAGGACCGAAATCTATCGTAGCAGGCCACCACCGTAGCGCAGCTCGTACAGCGGCGTCCCACTATCCCGCGCAATTATCTCGACACCATGAAATCGATCGAGCGCCCCTTCGATCTCGTTGCGATAAATCATGCCCGCCTGCTCGAACAGGCGTGGTCCGCGGTAAGGCTCGTCGACGCCTACGCCCAGCAGCGCCTGGCGCAAGAATTTGTAGATCTCGAGGAACGTGTCCCGATCACGGATCTCCGCGTGGACGCCGCCGCTGTAGCTCATCGACCAGATGACGCGTCCGTCCCGCGACACCGTCTCCTGTCCGACGAAGAACGCCATCCCGAAGTAAATATCGCGATAGGCATAAGGCGGCGCGCGGTGCTCGAGCTGCTTCGAGCCGGCAAGCAGCGGCGTCGCCATCGTCGCGTCGTCGTCGAGGCCGGCATAGATCCGCCGCTTGGCTTCGACCAGGAACGCCGCGAGATCGGGGGGAATGGATGGCATTGGCTACTGCACCAGCTCCGGCCACGGGACGATGGTCGACTTTACGGTCTTCATCGCCATCGCATCTCTCACCGCCTGCGCTACGCCTTCTTCCGTGAACGGGTAGATCGTCTGCATCTTCAGCCAGGGATATTTGTCGCGTGTCCTATAAAGCATGTCCACGCCGAGCGGCAGGTCGTTGCCGGTGAAGCCCCAGGAACCCAGCACGTTGAGATCCTTGGTGCAGATGCGGTGCCAGGAGGTGTCGATCGAGCCGGCGTCGGTGAACTGGCCCATCTCGACATAGGTGCCGCCGTCGCGCAGCATCTCGATGCCTTCGGGGCCTGCGGTCGGATGGCCCGAGCAGTCCATCACGAGATCGGCGCCAAAGCCGCCGACGATTTTACGCACGCGATCGATGCGCTCCTGCGGCGACTTGAGGTCCTCGATGTTCACCGTCGCCTCCGCGCCGAACTCGCGCGCGAGCTTGAGCCGCGGCTCCTCCGGCGCGCCGACGCAGATGACGCGCCCTGCTCCCATTTCCTTTGCTGCCGCGACCGCCAAAATGCCGATCGGGCCCGAGCCCTGGATCACCACGGTGTCGCCCCAGCTGAAGCCGCCGGCGCGGGTCGCACGATTGAAGGCGCGGATGCAGGAGGTCAGCGGCTCCGACAACGCCCCGAGCCGCAGCGACATGTCGTCGGGCAGCTTGTAGACCTTGGTGCCCGGCAGCATGTCGAGGTCGACATAGACATATTCGGCCCAGCCGCCCCACATATGCGGCGCCTTGTCGAAGCCGAGATAGCGGCCGTAATAGACCGGGGTCAGGCACTTGTTCGCTACTTGCGGATAATGGATGCAGTAGTAGCAGCGGCCGCAGGGCATCAGCGGCGGGATCATCACCTTCGAGCCGACCTTGAGCGGCTTGCTCATGAAGTCCTCGGAAAACTCATCGCCGCACTCGACGATGACACCGCCGAGCTCGTGGCCGAGCGTGAACGGCCACGGCAGCGGCTTCGGCCAATGACCCTTCAGGATATGCAGATCAGTGCCGCAGACCCCGCAGGCGCCGACCTTGATCAACGCAGCCTTGCGGCCGACCTTCGGCCACGGCACGGTACGGATGAGGGGCTCCGAGCCGGGACCGGCGTGAGTGCAGACGCGGATTTCGTCCATGATGGTTTCCTCGTTGCCCGCTTGTTATGATTTATGTGCGGGTTGGAAGGAAGCGTATGTGAGATGCGCGCGTATGCCAAGCGGGTAGTCTCGTAGCCCGCATGAGCGAAGCGATATGCGGAAAGCAGCGGCCCCGGATGTCGCTCCGCTCATCCGGAATACAAGGATCACGTCGATGCTACGCGTCCTTACTACGCTCGACGTGCCGGACCCGGTCTTTATCAAGCGTCCAGCCTAGAGACCGCACACGCATATCTGCCGCGTGCTTCCCAAAGCCAACGGGCTGCGATCGAAGTCACCGAAGCGCTCGATGAGGTGCAGGCCGCCCGAGGCCACGAGCAACGGCATCTCCTGCGGGAAGATGCTGCGCATCGGCAAGGCGACTTGCCAAAAGTCCTTCTCCTTCTTGCTCGACCAGTACCAATCCACATGCCTGACCTGAGTGAGCGGGTCGTATCTTGCGGTCTCCTCGACCGTGATCGCGCCAAGGCCGTCGTGGACCACCGTGCCGATCAACTCGCGCTTGTTCGGATCAGAGTTGAGCATGGCGATATTGGGCAAGAACGCGTCGAACACGAGCCGGCCGTTCGGCGACAGGTGCCTGCCGACTGACCCGAAGAAGCCTTTGAAGTCATCGAGGCTGTGCAGGTGCAGGACCGAATTCACCGCGACGATGATAGTGTCGAAGGTCCTCCCCTCGAGATCGAAATTGCGCATGTCCAACTGGATGAACCTCGGTTCAACCGCGTGCGAGCTGGCGTAGATCCGCGCGCGCTCAAGCATTGCGGAAGACAAATCGCCGCCGATGACCTCAAGCCCGGCTTGCGCCAGCGGAATGGTCAGGCGGCCGGTGCCGCATGCAAGATCGAGAACGCGGCCGCCGCATTCGGACGCCGTCTCGACATAGAAGCGTTCGAGGATCGGATCTCGCGGCGCCATCAAGTCGTACAGATCGGGGCGGTCGTAGAGGCTGTTCTGTTCCATGATGGAGATCGTAGTGAATAATCTCGCGGCCCGCATTGGACCCTTGTTCGTCATAGCTCAACCGGTAAATGCGGAGGCGGCGTATGGGACCGGCTCTCCTGCATATCGCTGCAAACCCGCATTCCGGCAAGAAATTTGCAAGGACGCGCAGTGCCGCACCAGTTCGATTTCGGGAAGCCCATGACTGAGAACATACGCGCACTCTTCGATCTCTGGGAGCGGGTTTGGCACGAGGGTCGATTTGACCTCATCCCGGACTGTGTGGGATCGCATTACATCCGTCACGACGAGCGAGGCGACCGGACCGTCAGCCGGGACGAGTATGCTGCGGAATTGCAGACGATGCACCGAAACCGGCCCGGAATCCGCGTCGTGGTATACGATCATTCCTTCTCGACCGGCCGCGCGTGGTTCCGATTTGCATTCGTTTGGCCCGATCCGACGATCGGCGAGAAGTGCAGCCGCGCCGGCATGCAAAGCTATCGTATCGAGGGCGGCAAGCTGGCCGAGACCTGGATTGCGATGCTTGGTCTTGGGATCGCATGGGCCGACGAGCCCCAGGAAAGCTGGACCCGCCGCAAGGCATGAGAAGGACGCAGGTTCGGCACATCGCTCGTGCGCGCCGGTCGCGTTTACTGCGCCGGCGGAGCATGGTCCATAGCGCGACGACGTCACGGCTACCACGCAGGCATGGCTGGTCTTCAACCACACCCAAGTGTCTTGAGCAGCGGCAGGCGAACGTGTAAGGCCCGAGCAGTCCCACCCAGGTGCTCGCGTGAATCCCCTTCCCCGAAATCCCGTGACCGCGTCCGGCTCGTTCGCGGCGATGAAGTCCGTGCCGTACCGGCTTCAGTTCACCGCCTACGTGCTCGCGATGATGGCAGACAATATCGAGCATGTGATCAGCTATTGGGTGGTATTCCAGAAATTCCAGTCGCCGACGCTGGGTGGTTTTGCCGTGCTGTCGCACTGGCTGCCGTTCCTCTTGTTCTCGGTCGCGGTCGGCGGGCTTGCCGATCGGTTCGATCCGCGCCGCATCATCCAGTGCGGCATGCTGCTGTTCATCATCGCCTCCGCAGGATGGGGTTTCTTCTTCGTCACCGATACGATCCAGATGTGGCACGCGATGCTGCTGCTGGTGATCCATGGCTGCGCCGGCGTGCTCTGGCAGACGCCGAACCAGCTGCTGCTCTACGACCTCGTTGCCCCTGCGGACCTTCCGAGCGCGGTGCGGCTCAACGCCATGGCGCGCTATCTCGGCATCCTGATCGGGCCTGCGGTGGGCGGGATCATCATGCTGACGCTCGGCACCTCGCACGGCATCATCTTCAACACGCTGTTCTACCTGCCGATGCTGCTCTGGCTGTTCTGGGCGCCAGTGCGGGACGGAAGCGTGGCGGCGCGGCGCTTCGCCGTGCGGGGCCTTGCCGACATCATGCTGACCATCCGTGCGATCGGCACCCAGCCGGTGCTGTCGGCGATGACGTGGCTCGCCGGCCTCACCTCGTTCATGATCGGCAATGCCTATCACGCCCAGATGCCGGGCTTTGCCGGCGATCTCGGCCATGGCGATCCGGGCGTCTCCTACAGCGTACTGCTCGCGGCCGATGCGGCCGGCGCGGTGCTCGCCGCGATCGCGCTGGAATCCTGGGGACGGCTCAAGGGCACGCCGCGCACCGCGATCATGCTGGCGATGCTCTGGAGCGTGGCGCTGCTCGGCTTCGCCATGGTGCCGATCTATCCGGTCGCGATCGCGCTGTTGTTCTTCGCAGGCTTCTTCGAGCTCTCCTTCAACACCATGGCGCAGGCGCTGGTGCAGTTGAACGCGCCGCACGACATCCGCGGCAGGGTCGTCGGCCTCTACAATATGGCGGGGCTCGGAATGCGGGCCTTCAGCGGCATCACGGTCGGGGTATCAGGCGCGGCGATCGGCATCCACTGGTCGCTCGGGCTGTCGGCCGCGGTGCTGCTGGCGCTGCTGTGCCTGCTGTATCAGCGCGCGGCGAAGGCGGCGTGAGGGCGCAGCGTTACGACACAGCCGATTGACTCCTGCGTCCCCTCACCGCACGCTCAAGACTTTTGGGAGATAAGTCATTGCGCAATCGCTGGGGCATTCTTGCGATCCTGTTCGTCGTGCGCCTCACCATCGCGTTCCAGTTCCAGAGTGTTGCGGCGGTCGCGCCGCTGCTGCAACAGACTTTCGGCGCCGGCATTGCCGATATCGGCATCCTGATCGGGCTGTATTTCACGCCGGACGTCGTGCTGGCGCTGCCGGGCGGCGCGATCGGCCGCACGCTCGGCGACAAGCCGACCACCATGGCCGCGCTGCTGCTGATGACGGCAGGCAGCCTCGTGATGGCTACCACCGACATCTGGGGCTGGCAGATGGCGGGCCGGCTCGCCTCCGGCGCCGGCGGCGTGCTGCTGACGGTGCAGCTCACCAAGATGGCCGCGGACTGGTTCGCGGGCAAGGAGATCGCCACCGCGATGGCGATCTTCGTCAATTCCTGGCCGGCCGGCGTTGCGATTTCGCTCCTGGTCCTTCCAGCAATCGGCACCGCCCATGGCGCAGGCGCCGTATTCCTGTCCGTGGGCGCACTGACCGCGTTCGGCATTCTGCTGGTCGCGTTCTACCAGCCGCCACCCGGAGCAGCCGTCAGCGCGGCCGGATCGAGCCGGCTCGATCCGCTCGCCCTGCTGGCGGTGGTCGTCGCCGGCGTGATCTGGGGCCTCTATAATGTCGGCTTCGCCATGATCTTCTCGTTCGGCCCGACGCTCTTGGCCGAGCGCGGCTGGAGCATCGCCGCGGCAGGCTCGGCGATCAGCGTCGTGATGTGGTTGTCGGTAATTTCTGTTCCGGCAGGCGGCTTTCTCGCCGATCGCTTCAAGCGACCTCTTTATGCTGGCGATCGCGGCCAGCCTGCTTGTGGCCGTGCTGCTGGCGTGGCTGCCACGATCGGACTGGGTGATCACGATTCTGGTCCTGATCGGCCTCATCGGGGGCCATCCCGCCGGCCCAATCATGAGCCTCACCGCCCGCGTGCTTGTCCCGGAGACCAGGGCGATCGGAATGGGCGTGTTCTACACGCTATTCTACGCCGCGATGATGCTCGGTCCCGCCCTGGCCGGGCGGCTCGCCAAATCGGCCGGGACTGCGGCGGTCGCGCTCGACCTCGGCGCGCTGACGGTGCTGGCGTGCCCGCCCCTGATGTGGCTTTTCGAGCGCATCGTGTCTGTCCGCACCCGGCGTGCACAATCCTAACGCGGCATTAACCCTATGCACCTTAGGGTCGTCCCGGACTCCGCCCGGGCGGGGGGTCGGGTGTTGAAAATGGCGTTGGCGAACAAAAAATTTCTTCCGGCCGCCGAAGAGCGCAGGCGCTTCCAGCGGGTGAAGGTGCACCTGCTCGGCCGTTACATGCTGCCGGACCGCCGGGAATTCCCCTGCCAGGTGATCAACATGTCGCCGGGCGGCCTCGCCCTGCTCGCGCCCGGCATCGGCAATGTCGGCGACCGCGTCGTCGCCTATCTCGACCATATCGGCCGCGTCGAGGGCAAGATCACCCGCATCATCGACAACGGCTTCGCCATGACGATCGGTGCGACGCCGAGGAAGCGCGACAAGCTCGCGGCCCAGCTGACCTGGCTCGCGAACCGCGATATCCTCAATCTGCCGGAGGACCGCCGTCACGACCGTATCGTGCCGCGCAACCCCATCGCAGTGCTGACGCTCGAGGACGGCACCAAGATGACCTGCCGCATCATCGACCTCTCGCTGTCGGGCGCCGCGATCGCCGCGGAGAACCGCCCGCCGCTGAAATCGACGGTGCTGCTCGGCCGGGTCCAGGGCCGCGTGGTCCGAAACCTCGAAGACGGCTTCGCGCTGGAGTTCCTGCACGAGCAGCCGATCGAGACACTCGAAGAGAGCGTTACCGCGCGGTAAACCGCGAGGACGCGCAAACCCCGTTATTTCCAGGCTCGAAGGCGGCCTCCGCGATGCGGACGCCGCCTTTTTCATGGCCCGCGGCGAGCCGCCTTGCGGTTAACGCGTCGGTTGCGGATGTGCGCAAACCACGCTTCTGCCAGCGTTTCCGCCTTAACCGGTAAAATTTGAATCAATTGCAGTCATGTCGAATTTTACTCGAATTCGATTCAAGTATAGATCGAATTTGCCGCGCCTTTTACTTGCATTCGTCTCGACTTGACTTGACTGACTTAGCGGCAGCTCAAAAGCTCCGTGCGCAATGTGGTCCCAACAAGAAACGGGGACCGCAATGTTTGACTTCAGGGGACAGGGGAAGAGGCTGGCGCTGGCCGCCATGCTCTTCGGGATCAGCGCGACGGCGCAGGCCGGCGAAAGCCGCCTGCTCTACGCGAGCCTCGGCGACACCACGCGTGCGCCGATCGGCTGGGTCGAGTTCTGCGCGGACAACGCCGCCCAGTGCCAGGGCGCACCGATGCAGCCGCGCGACATCGTGATGTCGCAGGCCGCATGGCGCGACCTCGTCAAGGTCAATCGCTGGGTCAACGAGACCGTCAAGCCTTTGACCGACCAGGAGCACTGGGGCGTGATCGAGAAGTGGTCGCTGCCATCGGACGGCTACGGCGACTGTGAAGACTACGTGCTGTTGAAGCGCAAGATGCTGATCGACGCCGGATGGCCACGCCAAGCCCTGCTGATCACCGTCGTGCGCGACAAGAAGGGCGAAGGCCACGCGGTGCTGACGGTGAAGACCGACAAGGGCGAGTTCGTTCTCGACAATCAGAACGAGAACGTCGTTGCTTGGACGGAGACCGGCTACCGCTTCGTGAAGCGCCAGTCGCAGAGCGATCCCAATGTCTGGGTCTCGCTGGGCGATACCAAGCCGGCGGTCTCCACCGCCAGCGCGAAAGATCAGTAGGAACGAGACAACGAGTTACGCGGCCCGGTCACATCCCCACCCCTCCCCGTCCCAGACCGGTTCGCGCGCGGCCAGCCATCCCCCAATGGCTGGCCGCAACTTTTCTTGGAGCGGGGCAGCTCACTCTGCGGCTTCAAGATTGGCCGGCTTCTCGACCTCGCCCAACGGCGACACCGCGGGACCATTGAGCGCAGTGCCATCAGGGGCGAACTGCGACCCGTGGCACGGACAGTCCCAGCACTGCTCCAGCGCGTTCCAATGCACGACGCAGCCGAGATGGGTGCAACTCGCCGAGTGCAGATGCAGGCGTCCGTCGCGATCCCGGCAAGCCGCGACCTTTTTCAAGCCGCTGCGAACGAGACGCCCCTCCCCGGGCCGCAGCTGCTCGACGCTCGCAATCTCGCTCGCCGTCAGATACTCCGCAAAATTCTTCAGCGGCGTGATGTTCTCGCTGATGAACTCGCCGATGTTCTTCTGAATCTTCCGTGACGGGGCGTAGATCTCTTCCCACGGGCTTGCGCCCGTCGTGATCAGATCCGTCACCAACAGGCCAGCGACAAGCCCGTTCGTGATCCCTTGCCCGGAATCACCGCTGACGATGAAGACATGCTCCTCGCCGGGGCTGCAGCCAATGAAGCCGGCGAAATCGACCGGCTCCAGCACCTGGCCGGACCATCGATGCGTGACCTCGCGCAAATCCGGCAAGCGCTCGCGCGCCCAGCGCTCGAGCGCGTCGAGGCGCTGCGCGCCATCGTTCGCTTCACCCGACTTATGATCTTCTCCGCCAATGATGACGATATCCTCATCGGCAGAGAACGGCTGGAGCCGAACATAGTGATAAGGATCAAGCGTATCCCAATAGAGCGCATCCTCCAGCCCGCCGGCCGCCATCTTCGCGGCGAGCGCATAGGTGCGGTAAGGCGCTTGCTTGGTGTGGATCGCCACCTCCACATTGACGGGCGAGTTCGTCGCGACCACGACGTCGGTGGCGTGGAGCTCGTGGCCTGAGGCGGTCGTCACGACCATGCCGCCATGTTGTTCACAAATGCCCTCAACACAGGTGTCGGCGTAGAGCCGCGCCCCGCGACGCTCGAGCGCGCCCGCCAGACCCGCAAGGTATTTGGTTGGATGCAAGCGTGCCTGACGCGGAAACCGCAGTGAACGCATCTGACCTTTGGCATGGAACGGGGTCGGCTTGGTGCAGTCTTCGACGGGAATTCCGAGCTTGCGGCAGCAATCCAGTTCCTTGTCCAACTCGGTTGCGGGCGTTTCTTTTGCCAGCACCCAGTAGCCGTCGACACGCCGAAAATCGCAATCGATGTGCTCGGCGGCCTGGATGGCCTCGGCGCGATCGATCGCGGCAGCGACGCTTTGATAATAGCGCCTCGCACAGTCGGGCCCGCGCACCCTGACCAGTTCGTCGTAACCGTCGTCGAATGCCGTGGCCAGATGCGCCGTGGTGCGCGCCGTCATCCCGCTGCCGATAGCGCCACGGTCCAGCACCACGACAGAGCGTCCATGGCTGGCAAGCTCATAGGCAACCGACAGCCCGGCAATTCCCGCGCCGACAACGACGACATCTGTGCCCACCGTACTGGATAGCGCCGGCGCGTCCGCGACCGAAACATCCATCCAGAGCGATTGGGTGTGCTCATCCCGTACGTTCATGACAATGCTCCTCACCAAGGAACGAACGACGCGACAAGACCAGGGTTCCTCTCGTGCAGCCGTCGAGCAGAAATACCATTGAGGCGCCGCGTTGATTAGGAACCTTCGTCGCGCTCGCGCTTGAAAACGGCATGAAAGATCCATCACCCGGAATGCGCAGGGCGCTGCGTCAGGCCCAGTTGTACGGCCACCTGCTCGTTCGAAACGACAGGCTGTATTACCCAGGGGGCAACCACCCGATCTGCTCGGTACAGCTTGCACGGGAGATGATCAGGTCAGGGTGGATGACAAAACGAGACGGCGATTACGAGATCACACCGGACGGGCAGCTCGCCGCAGAACGCGAATTCAGTCCCTGAGCGGCAGCAGCTCTGGCGGCGGCGCTTGCGATCCGTAGGGATCAGACGCCCAGCACGTCCGCGAGCCGCAGCTCGTCAGCGGAGGGATCTTTCAGAAACAGCTCGGCCTCGATCTCAGTCAGATGCGACAGCATCTGCGCGCGTGCAGCGGCCTTGTCACGCTTGCGGATCGCTCCGACGATGCCGGCGTGGTGATCGGTGCCGCAGGCCGGCGTGTCGTGACGGCGGTAGAGCAGGATGATGAGCGAGGAGCGCGCGATCAGCTCCTTCAGGAATCCGAGATAGATGCTGTGGCCGCTCATCTCGGCCACGAGCCGATGAAACTCGCCGGAGAGCCGCACCGAGGCGCGCGCATCGCCGCGCAGCTCCGCCTCGCGCTCCTCGGTGAGATGGCGCTGCAGGCGATCGAGCCAGGCCGGCGACGCCGCATCGATTGCATGGTCGACGATGGTGGGCTCGATCAGGCGCCGTGCCTCGAACACCTCGCGGGCATCGGCGGGCGTCGGGCGCGCGACGAAGGCGCCGCGATTTTTCTCGATGTTGACGATGCCCTCATGCGCAAGCTGCTGCAGCGCGGTGCGCACCAGCGTGCGGCTCGCGCCGTAGATCTCACCGATCTCGTCCTCGCCGAGCTTGGTGCCAGGCAGCAGGCGATGTTCAAGGATCGCGGCGGTCACACCCTCCCGGATACGGCTGACACGATCGCTCGCATCTGGCGTATCGGATTTTGGGCGGGTCTTGGCAGCCATGGGCGTGAGGGCTCGATCGGCGACGTTCCCTCGAATGTTAGTCGACGAGCTGTATCCAATCACAGGCGAAACTTTATACAATCTTCGCTCATTTTGTGTGCAGGCGTCCGCGCATGCGCCGGTCGGCCAAGCTGCGCCAGCATTGACCTAACGATCTGACTCCGCTGCACAGTTTTCGAAATTCGACTGGCCGCGGGCTGTTGGCACGGAGCTTGCGGAGAGAGGCCGGACGCATCGCCCTCCTCGGACACGCCATGGCCATTCCCGCCGCACTCGAACTGGTCGCCGTCACCAAGCGCTACGACGCCACGCTGGCGGTCGACAACATCAACCTGAAGATCCCGGCCGGCACCTATTGCTGCCTGCTCGGCCCCTCCGGCTGCGGCAAGACCTCGACCCTGCGCATGATCGCGGGGCACGAGGCGGTCAGCGAGGGCGACATCATCCTGGGCGCGCAGAACGTCACCGACCTCGAGCCCGCCAAGCGCGGCACGGCGATGATGTTCCAATCCTACGCGCTGTTTCCGCACCTCTCCGTGCTCGACAATGTCGCGTTTGCGCTGAAGATGCGCGGCGTCGACAAGCCGACGCGGCACAAGCGTGCCGGCGAGTTGCTCGAGCTGGTCGCGATGAGCCAATATGCAGGCCGCCTCCCCGCGCAGCTCTCCGGCGGCCAGCAACAGCGCGTCGCGCTCGCCCGGGCGCTGATCACCGAGCCGCAGATCCTCCTGCTCGACGAGCCGCTCTCCGCGCTCGATCCGTTCCTGCGGGTGAAGATGCGCGGCGAGCTGAAGCGGCTGCAGCGCGAGCTCGGCATCAGCTTCATCCAGGTCACCCATGGCCAGGAAGAGGCGATGGCACTCGCCGACCACATCGTGGTGATGAACCACGGCCGGATCGAGCAGCAGGGTACGGCGCGCGACATCTTCCACCATCCCCGCACCGAATTCGTGGCCCGCTTCATCGGCGGCCACAATGTCCTCAGCGATGCCGGCAACCTCATCGCCGTCCGCGCCGATCAGCTCGGCATCGTACCGTTCGCTGACGGTGCGTTCGGCGCGCCGGCGCTGCTGACCCAGACCGAATACCAGGGCTCCTACATCGCCGTCTCGCTCACGCTCGACGACGGCACCGCCCTGTTCTCCCACATTCCCGAGGCTAACTTCGACGTCCACCCGTTCCGTCCGGGCGACCGCGTGCTGGCCACCTGGGATCCCGCCAAGGCGCGACGCCTGCAATAGCGCCGATCGATCACTGGAATGCGCAACAGAGGAGTGACTGACATGAGCGAGACCACCAGGACGACCGGCGTCAGCCGCCGCACGCTGCTCAAGGGCACCGCAGGTCTCGCCGGCCTTGCCGCCGGCTCGGGCGCGATCACCGGCTTTCCCAACGTGAAGTCGGCCGACGCGAAGGTGCTGCGCTATCTCGGCACCGCCGTGAACGAGGGCGACGACATCTCCAGGCAGTGCCTGAAGGACACCGGCATCAAGATCGAATACATCACCGCGACCACCGACGACGTCACCAAGCGCGTCATGACCCAGCCGAATTCCTTCGACGTGCTGGACACCGAATATTTCTCGCTGAAGAAGATCGTGCCGTCGGGCAACATTCTTCCGCTCGATGCCAAGAAGATCAAACAGTTCGACAACATCACGCCTGTCTTCACCAAGGGCGAGACGCCCGGCGGCAAGAAGATCGGCGGCCAGGGCACGGCGCCCTGGAAGGTGCTCTACCTCGAAGGCAAGGACTCCAAGAAGTTCGCGACGTCGGCGACTGAATTCGTCACGCTGATCCCGACCGTCTACAACGCCGACACGCTCGGCATCCGCCCCGACCTGATCAAGCGGCCGATCAATTCCTGGTCCGAGCTGCTCAACCCCGAGTTCAAGGGCAAGGCCTCGATCCTCAACATCCCCTCGATCGGCATCATGGACGCCGCGATGGTCGTGGAGGCCTCCGGCAAGTACAAATATGCCGACAAGGGCAACATGACCAAGGAAGAGATCGATCTCACCATGAAGGTCATGACCGAAGCCAAGAAGGCCGGTCAGTTCCGCGCCTTCTGGAAGGATTTCAACGAGAGCGTCAACCTGATGGCCTCGGGCGAGACCGTGATCCAGTCGATGTGGTCGCCGGCGGTGACGAAGGTGCGCTCGATGGGCGTCCCCTGCACTTTCCAGCCGCTCAAGGAAGGCTACCGCTCCTGGGCCTCGGGCTTCTGCGTCTCCAAGGGAGTCTCGGGTGCAAAGCTCGAATGGGCATATGAGTTCGTCAACTGGTTCCTGTCCGGCTATGCCGGCGCCTATCTCAATCGCCAAGGCTATTACTCCGCCGTCCTCTCCACCGCGAAGGCGCACATGGAGCCCTACGAGTGGGCCTATTGGATGGAAGGCAAGCCGGCCGAGAAGGACATCAAGGCGCCCGACGGCTCGCTGCTCGAGAAGGCCGGCGCGGTGCGCGATGGCGGCTCCTATGAGGACCGCATGGGCGCGGTCGCGTGCTGGAACGCGGTAATGGACGAGAACGACTACATGGTCCGCAAGTGGAATGAGTTCATCGCGGCGTAACGGACATGTCGGAAGAAGTTCTGCAACAGGCAACCCCGGGCTTGATCCCGGGGTCGGGCGCAGCGCGCGCCGCAAAGCCGACGCGGCTGTCGCCGTCCTTCATCTCCTGGCTCCAGGCCGGGCCGATGATGCTGGTGTTTCTCGCCTTCTTCCTCATTCCGCTCGTCTTCGTCGTCATCGTCTCGTTCTGGGACTACAACGAATACCAGCTGCTGCCGGCTTTCTCCGGCCGCGGCTACACCGACACTTTCGAGGGTTGCCTCGCGCAGCTCCCCGAGCTCTGCACCATCGGCAAGACCTATCTGAAGACGCTGAAGCTGTGCTTCCTGGTCTGGGCCATTACGCTGTTCATCGGATTCTGGGTGGCCTATTTCCTCGCCTTCCACGTCAAGTCCAAGACCTGGCAGATGGGACTGTCGCTGCTCTGCACGATCCCGTTCTGGACCTCCAACGTGATCCGCATGATCGCCTGGATTCCGCTGCTCGGCCGCAACGGGCTGGTGAACTCAGGCCTCACTAAAGCGGGGCTGATCAATCACCCGATCGAGTGGCTGCTGTTCTCCGAATTCTCCGTCGTGCTCGCGTTGGTGCATCTCTTCACCTTCTTCATGGTGGTGCCGATCTTCAATTCCATGGTACGCATCGACAAGTCCCTGATCGAGGCGGCCTATGATGCTGGCGCCAGCGGCTTCCAGACCCTCGTCAACGTCATCATCCCGCTCGCAAAACCCGGTATCGTGATCGGCTCGATCTTCGTCATTACCATCGTGATGGGCGACTTCATCACCATCGGCGTGATGGGCGGCCAGCAGATCGCCGCCGCCGGCAAGATCATCGAGACGCGCGTGAACGCGCTGCAGCTCCCGGCCGCCGCCGCCAATGCCGTGATCCTGCTCGCGATCACCTTCCTGATCATCACCATGATGTCGCGCATTGTCGACATCAAGAAGGAGCTCTGAGCATGAGGGAAGGACGTCCGCGCTCTTTCTACGTGCTCGCAATCTTCTTCGCGGCCTACGTATTGTTTCTCTACGGCCCCATGATTGCGATCTACGTGCTGTCGTTCCAGGGGCCGCAGGGCGGCCTCACCTTCCCGATGAACGGCGTCTCGACCTTCTGGATCGCGAAACTGTTCCAGGGCACCGGCATCGTCGATCTCGGTGCGGCCTTCCGCCGTTCGCTGCTCCTTGGCCTCGTCGTGATGGTCCTCACCGTCGTGCTGTCGGTCGCCGCAGGCATGGCGTTCCGCCGGAAATTCAAGGCGCAAAGTATCCTGTTCTACTCGGCGATCGCGAGCCTGATCGTGCCCTCGATCATCACCTCGCTTGGTATCTCGCTGGAATTCCGCATCATCGACGACCTGATCAAAGCGCATTGGAACGAGAATTTCGAAACCTCGATGGGCCTGCTCACTTCTGGCCTCGGTGCGCACCTGACCTGGACGCTGCCGTTCGGCCTCCTGATCATGTTCGCGATCTTCAACCGTTTCGACCCGCGCCTCGAGGAAGCCGCGCGCGATCTCGGCGCGACGCCGTGGCAGACATTCCGTTATGTCGTGCTGCCGATCATCCTGCCCTCGGTGATCGGCATCGGCCTGTTCGGCTTCACGCTGTCATGGGACGAGCTCGCCCGCTCCAGCCAGGCGATCGGGGCAGTGAATACATTGCCACTCGATCTGCAGGGCCTCACCACCACGGTAACGAACCCCGACATCTATGCGCTCGGCACCGTGATCTCAGCCGTCTCGTTCACGATGATCGCCCTTGCGCTCGGCACCATCCACATGCTCAACAAGCGGCAGGCGGCCAAGGGTTCGAACGCCGGCAAGGGACTCGTCTGACAAGGGACTTGTCTGATCCGATGCGGCTGCATGTCGTCAATCCCAACACCACTGCGTCGATGACGGCGAAGATCGCCGCTGCCGCTCGCAGCGTCGCCCTGCCCGGTACGGTGATCGACGCGCGTCAGCCGACGATGGGCCCGGTTTCCATCGAGGGATTCTACGACGAGGCATTCGCGGTCCCCGGAATGCTCGGCTGCATCCGCGAGGCCGACCGCGACGGCGCGGACGCGCACATCATCGCCTGCTTCGACGACACCGGCTTGGATGCCGCGCGCGCCGCCGCAAAGGCGCCGGCGATCGGCATCGGCGAAGCCGGTTTCCACATGGCGAGCCTGATCGCCGCGCGCTTTGCCGTGGTGACGACGCTCGGCGTCTCCGTCGTTCCGATCGAGCACAATTTGCGGAAATACGGCCTCGCCGAGCGCTGCGCCCGCGTCCGGGCGGCCGACGTGCCGGTGCTCGCACTGGAAGAGCGCGACACGGATGCGCTCGGTAAGATTTCGGCGGAGATCACGGCCGCGATCCGCGACGACCGCGCCGAAGCCATCGTGCTCGGCTGCGCCGGCATGGCCGACCTCGCCACCGAGCTCGCCGCCACGCACGGCCTGCCCGTGATCGACGGCGTCACTGCTGCGGTAACGCTGGCGGAATCACTGGTGCGGCTGGGACTGAAGACGTCCCGCCTCGGCCCCTATGCCGCGCCGCGATCAAAGCCCTACGATGGACTGCTGTCGCAGTTTCGGCCGTAGGAACAGCACTATACCTACGGACAGCACGAGCACAGGGTATCCAGCCGACAACACCGCAGGCTTAACGCGATCGTCGCCCTCGCCTACGATTCTGATGCGGAATCACTGACGAGCACAGCCCTGATCGGGCGGATCAGGAACGCGTCCTCGGGTGGCCGTCTGCGACCTGGATTGTGCAAACCTCGCGAAACGCTTGCGGAAAAGGTGTTATTGAACCTCTTTCTGCACCCGCCCATCCCACTGAGCCCCAATCAGCCTCTTTTTCGACCTATTCCTTGCCGAAACCTAAGGCTTTCGGGACGCCCCGGTGGCCCTCTGGGTTGCCGGTCTTCGCCACTCACCAAGTTTCAATTTGGGCCTTGTCAGCGATGATCGATCTCGCCCGGGACGCACCGTCCACCTCCCTCCTGCGCCTTGGCGGCCAGCCCATCGCGCTGACCGCTGCAGCCCTGTTGCTCCTGATCGCGGGCGTGACTTCAATCGCGATCTGGCGTGCCTATACCGGCGCCGCCCCTGAGAGCGACCGCGTGGTGGCATCGCGGCAGCTCCAGGTCCGCGCGGCCCAGGCATCCGAGCAGTTGGTCGAGAAGACCAAGGGTCTGGAGGCGACCCAACAGGAGTCAATCGACCAGCTCCAGGTGGTGCAGGACCAGCTCCAGACCATGAAGCGGTTGCTCGCCGCGCAACAGGCCGACACCAAGCGCCTGTCCGAGCAGGTGGCGGCCCTGAACGAATCCGTCGACGGCTTGCGGCAATCCTTTGCCAGTGCACGTGCGACCGAGGTCGAAACGCCGTCGGTCACCCGCAGGAAACCGGCGCGGCACCGCGTTCACGCCAGCGCGCGCAAGCGATCGCGCGGCTGAGCCGATCAGCGGCGGGAACTTTATTTTCGCCGTTTGTGAACTGGATCACATTCGCCCATATGATTCCGCGCGATGTTGGCGCTTACCGGATGGCGTGAGCCGATTTCAATATCCGGGGCTGGCAAGGTCGTTGACGGTATACTGCGTCAACGACCTTGTTTTTTAACAGCTATTCCGCGCCTCACTCGCAGACATCGACCCTTCGGTATCGCCATCCGGACGGCGTCTTGACGCGCTTCCGCGCGACATAGCAGCCGCCATAGCCATCGTTGTAGCCGGTACCATAATAGTAGGGATCGCCGTAGTAGGGATAACCGTAGCCGTAATAGCCGCCGTAGTAGCCGGCACCGACGAAGCCCGCTCCAATGGCGACACCTGGCCAGAAGCCGCGGCCATACCAAGGGCGGTACCCCCAGCCTCCGCGATGGAAGCCACCGCCATGAAAGCCTCCACCATGGAAGCCTCCACCATGTGCGAATCCGCCACGCGCCTCGGCCGCCTGCGGCACCAATAGTCCGAACGCCGCCACAGTCAGCGCCGTCATGATCATCTTGCGAAACATCACTCGATCCTCCGCGTGGACACGCTCCACGCTTCAAAGCAGGACCAAGCTAACGTCAGCTGGGGGTTCGTGACAGCGACCCTGTCTCACTTCCGCGCGAGCATCAGCAGCCGCGGCAGATGCTCTTCATCTTCCTGTCGAGCTCCCGGTTCTCAGCGTTGACCGTTGCATCAGCCGCCTCACCTCCGCCGGTGCCGGTCGTGACTCCGGAGCCGGGGCCGGATGATTGAGCCGTACCCAGGCTGTTGGTACCGGGCGGCGGAACTGGCGAATTGGCAAAGCCTCCGGTCGATCCGACCGAGCCTCCAGTCGATCCCACCGAGCCTCCGCTCGATCCGGCCGTGCCGCCGGTGGTTTGCGCGAACGACAGGGCGGGCATCGCCGCGACTGCGAGGATCATGATCGTTGACTTGATTGAACCGCTTGCAGACGATCTGGCCATCGGAAGTCCTCCTTTGCCGGTCAACCGACGCGGGAAAGACCGGTTCCGGAGCGGAACGTCGTCACATCAACTTGAAAGCGAGAGAGGCAAAATCGCGATGACCGATCGCGATCCCTTTGCAGAGGGCAAACGCCCGCGCGGCAGCTGAGTTCAGCCGATCCGTTTCAAGCCTTTCCTGAAGCGCGGTCCGTTGGCCACGTAGAACCTGGCCGCACTGCCCATCTTCTGCACCTGCGTGTCGTCGAGCGTACGGATCACGCGCGCGGGCGAGCCGATGATCAGCGAGCGCTCAGGGAACTCCTTGCCCTCGGTGATGACGGAGCCGGCGCCGACGATGCTGTTGCGGCCGATCCTGGCGCCGTTCATGACGATCGAGCCCATGCCGATCAGCGCGCCGTCCTCGATGGTGCAGCCGTGCAGGATGACGTTATGGCCGACGGTGCAGTCCCTGCCGATGACAAGCGGAAAGCCGAGATCGGTGTGGCAGGTCGAGCCGTCCTGCACGTTGGCGCCCTCGCCGATCTCGATCCATTCGTTGTCGCCGCGCAGCACCGCACCGAACCAGACGCTCGCACCCGGCTTCAGGCGCACCCGTCCGATCACGGTCGCGGTCTCAGCGATGAAATAATTGCCGTCGGCGGGAAGGTCGGGCGCCTGCCCGTCGAGCTCGTAGATCGCCATCAAGGTCTCCTATCGGGTTGACCCAGCCATAGCGAAACGACAGCCCCGACGCAAAGGGCCTCCCGCGCCCAGGGCGCGTGCCTCAGACCAGAATGCCGGCCGCGCGCAGCGTCATCAGAAAGAAGGTGCCGCTCATCATGCTCCAGAAGCTGGCGATGACGGTGGCCATCATCACGAACTCGATCCGGCGGCTCTCCACCTGGATGCCGCGGAGCGTGTTGCGCATGATGATGAAGGGCGCGGCGAACACCAGGAACGGAACCGCCGCGAAGGTCTTCGGCGCCACGCCCTCCTGCAGCAGGCCGAAGCCGGCGGGCCGCTGCGCGAGCGCCTGGTAGCCGTTCACGAGCGCGCCAGCCAGCGCGAAACCGATGCAGATCGAGAAGAAAGTGTTGAGAGCTTCAGGTGTCATCGGAACAGTCCGCATTTACGCAACGCCGGAGCCTTCCTGTGACAAAGAGTGGCGGTTAACGCTACCTTATCCTTAAGGGAAGGTTAACGCGGCCGGCCGGTCGACGCAGAGCCATCCCCGCTCCCCACAGCCGGCAACGCTCCGCGAAATCGGCCCCGCGTGGCATATTCGCCGCTGATTCGTCGGCCATCGGCCGACCTCCGGCTCGACTTGCGCAATTCATGACGGTGTTTTCGGCAGCTCCCCTCAGGTCCCCCCGCACGCGCGCCCGCGCGCATGTCGTCCCGATCGTGCTCGCCGGCACTGCCGCAGCATGCGCTGTTGCGCTCGTCGCCTATTTGTTGTGGCCGACCTGGGGCAGCAGGGGCGCGAACGCCCCGGACAAGCTGCCGGTGAGCATCGGCGGCACGCTGTTCAACCTGCCGGTGACCGCGATCCGCATGAAGATTCAGCGGCACTCGGGGCCGCAGGAGCGCATCGATCTCGACTTCCTCTATCCCTCCCTGGAGCCGCCCGGCCCGCCCAAGCACGTCACCGCCGACACGGTGGAAGCGGCGGTGCAATCGATCGATCGCATCTTCCTGTCGATAGCGGCCCATCACGATGCGCTCTCGCCCGAGCAGCGGACCGCCACGATCTATTCGCGCTATCTTGACCCGGCCGCGGCGCAGCCCGCGGACGGCCTGACGATGCGGATGTTCCGCACCGACACGCCCTACGGCAGCGAGGACCTCTATTCCGCCGCAAGCCCCGCGCTGACCGCGCGCTGCACCCGCGATGCGGCGACACCCGGCATGTGCCTGTCCGAACGCCGCGTCGGCGGCGCCGACCTCACCTTCCGCTTTCCGCGGAGCTGGCTGTCGCAGTGGCGTGACGTGGCGGAGGCGATCGAGAAGCTGACCGCGCAATTGCGCGGGCCGCGGGGCTGAGCGCGACCGGTCGGCCTGGCGCCCAAAGCAAGAACTGCGAAAACAACCCCATGCACAGTAGCCAGGCGCTTGGCGCGACTTGGTATTTTTAGAGCGGTTCATCGATTAATTGAATCGGGAGGGATTCCGTCGGGCGGCGGTTTGTGATTCAAGATGCTGGCTGGATCGGAGGCCAGCATCGGATGGTCCGACCTCTTTCGAATGATCTTCGGGAACGAGCCGTGAAGGCGGTGGAATCGGGCGAGAGTTGCCATGCTGTGGCAGCCCGGTTCGATGTTGCAGTGTCGTCGGTCGTGAAGTGGCGGCAGCGCTATCGCGCGACGGGTTCGGTGGCGCCGGGCAAGGTGGGCGGTCACCGCAAGCCGGTTCTGGAGCCGCATCGAGCGTTCATCGTGGAGCGGATCAGGCAGACGCCACATCTCACGTTGCACGGGCTGAAGGACGAGCTTGCCGCGCGAGGCGTGAAAGTCTCGCACCAGGCGGTGTGGACCTTCCTGCGACGCGAAGGTCTCAGCTTCAAAAAAACACTGTTCGCCCTTGAGCAGGGCCGCGCCGACGTCGCGCAGCGACGGCAACGCTGGCGCAACTTGCAGGATCGCCTCGATCCAAACCGCCTGGTGTTCATTGACGAGACCTGGATCAAGACCAGCATGGCCCCGCTGCGCGGCTGGGGATCCAAGGGCGAGCGGTTGCGCGGCTTTGCACCGCACGGTCACTGGCGAACCCTGACCTTCTTCGGTGCCCTACGCGCCGACCAGCTCACCGCGCCTTGCGTGTTCGACGGACCGATCAACGGCGAAAGCTTCCGCGCCTACGTCGAACAGCAACTCGTCAAAGTGCTCAAACCGGGCGACATCGTCGTCATGGACAATCTTGGTAGCCACAAGTCGCCAACCGTCCGGCAGATGATCCGGAAAGCCGGCGCAAGGCTATGGTACCTGCCGCCGTACTCACCTGACCTCAACCCGATCGAGCAAGTCTTCGCCAAGATCAAGCACTGGATGCGCATCGCACAGAAGCGCTCGATCGACGAGGCCTGCGACTACATCGGCCACCTGGTCAGAAACGTTCTGCCCGGCGAATGCAGCAACTACTTCGCTAATGCTGGATACGCTTCCATCAAAAAGTGAAACGCTCCAGAAAGCCTCGCCGACGGTCGTGCCGTGATCGACTCGAGCGATGCGGTGACACACCACGCTCGGAAATTTCGTATTTTTCGAAAACCAACTTGACCCGTCGGGCAAAACAGGGGCATGATGGCATCATGGGAGATCGACAACCCCGCGCCGTCAGATGGCGCAGATCCGTCCCCGGCCATAGCCGCCCTTCAGCAACCGCACGGGACGTTCCGGCAAGCTCAGTCCCGGCCCTTTCGCGCCCGGTACAGGCTCGGCGTCGTTCCGACCGCCTTGCGGAAGGCGCGGTTGAAATTGGGCTGCGATGAAAATCCCGCGGCATAGGCGATGTCGACCAGCGGCCGATCGCTGGTGGACAAGAGCCGTTTGGCGAGATCGAGACGCTGACGGCTGACATATTCATGCGGCGCGCTACCTGTCGCGGCCTTGAAGCTGCGGGAGAAATGCGCGGGGCTCATGCACGCCACAGAGGCCAGATCCTTCACCGTGACATCGCGCTCGACGGATGCTTCGATGAACTCCGTCACACGCGCCAGCCGTTTGGCATCGAGCGGCCTCTGGACGGCATGGGATTGCTTCAGCCGGACTGACGTCGCCGCGTAACTGTGCACCAGATGAGCCGACAGGGCCCGTCCGAGGCTTTCGACCAGCAGGCGGCCGGTGGAGGTTTCCTGCTCGAGCTCTCCGAGGATCCGATAGGCGACATGCTCGATGAACATGTCCTGATCGATGCTCTCGTAGCGGATGGACATTCCCGACGGATCGATCTCGAGATCCCGGAGCATCGTGTCGTCGAACGGCTGTCCGGGAAGAAAGATATGCAGGCATTCCTGCATCTCGTTCTCGACGCGGATGAAATCCTCGCGGATGCCGGCCGGACACAGCCACACGGTGCCCCTTCTGCCGAAGGTCCGCTGCCGCATGCCCGCGCCTTCGCGGTCGACGACCGAATTGCCACGCAACAGGATTGCGATTTCGGTGTCGCGCGGCAATTGCGGCGGCAGATCGCCGGGCTCATGGCTCCATCGCTCGGCAAGGAGATGCCCCCATCGCCGGTCGTTCGACGTCTGAAGCATTCGGCCGGTCACGTATTTGTCGACAGAGTTGCCAAGCATACCCATCGTCAATCTCCGCCAGATAGCGCGATGTGGGTAAAGAGGTCTTGCCGAGTCCAGCAATTAGCATGCCAGAGATCCGGCCAGTCGTCCACGGGCCGAGAGCAGTCCGGGACAAGAACACCGCACGTTTTGAAAAGCCAGGCCGGGCCCGCCGATCGCATCCTCCTGATTGCCTCAAATCAGGAAGCGGAGAGATCCATGGCAAGGACCACGGTCATCGGCGCGTGCCCCCACGATTGCCCGGACACCTGCTCGATTCTGACCACGGTGGAGGACGGCAAGGCCGTCGCTGTCCGCGGCAATCCCGATCATCCTTTCACGCGTGGACGGCTTTGCGTCAAGGTCAACAACTATGAGGAGCGCGTCTACAGCGACAAGCGCGTCCTGTATCCGCTTAGACGCGTCGGACCGAAGGGCAGCAGGCAGTTCCAGCGGATCTCCTGGGAGGAAGCGCTCGCGACCATCGCCTCGCGCTGGACATCCGTCATTGCCGAGCACGGCGCGCAGGCGATCCTGCCCTACAGCTATCTGGGCACGCAGGGCATCATCAACGGGCTGAACGTCGGCGATCCCCTCTTCAACAAGCTCGGCGCAACGGTTCTGGAGCGCACCTTCTGCGATTCCGGCTCTTGCACCGCGTACATGATGACGATCGGGCACACGCCGGGCGTCGATCCCGAGAGCTTCGTGCACTCGAAGTACATCATCCTGTGGGCCTGCAACACACTGAGCACGAACTCGCATCACTGGCCGTTCATCGAGCAGGCGAAGAAGGCCGGCGCCAAGCTGGTGGTGATCGATCCCGTCCGCACCCGCACCGCACGCCTTGCCGACTGGCATATTCCGATCCGGCCCGGCACCGACGCTGCGCTGGCGCTGGCGATGATCCACGTCATCATCAAGGAGAATCTGGTCGATCGCGACTATATCGACAAATACACCGTGGGCTACGACGAGCTGGCCGAACGGGCGTCCAGCTACACACCCGAATTCGCCTCGCACGAAACCGGCATTCCCGCCAGCGACATCGTCAAGCTGGCGCGGGAATATGCGACGACGCCGCCAGCCGTCGTCCGAATTGGCGTCGCGGTCGAGCGGCACGCCGGCGGCGGTCAGACCGTGCGCGCGATCGCCTGTCTTCCGGGACTGATCGGCGCCTGGAAACACGTCGGCGGCGGGCTGCTCCAGCTCCCGATCTGGGCCTTCCCGGTCAGATGGGACGTGCTGATGCGTCCCGATCTCCAGCCGGAGAAGATGCGCGTGCTCAATTCCTGGCGCCTCGGAGCGGCGCTGACGGGCGAACTCGGCTTCGATCCGCCGATCAAGGCGCTGTTCGTCTACAATGCCAATCCAATGGCGATGGTGACCGAACAGGGCAAGCTCGAAAAGGGATTGGAACGCGAGGATCTCTTCACCGTCGTCAGCGAGCACTTCCTGACTGACACCGCCAAATACGCCGACATCGTTCTGCCCGCGACCACGCAGCTCGAGCAGAAGGACATCATGTTCTCCTGGGGGCATCTCTATCTGTCTTACAACAACCAGGCGATCGCACCGCTCGGCGAAGCCGTGTCCAATACCGAGCTGTTCCGCCGGCTCGCGCGCGCGATGGACATCACCGACCCCTCCTTCTTCCGCAGCGACGACGAGATCATCGAAGCTTCCCTCGACTGGAGCAGCCCGGTGCTCGCAGGCATCAGGCTCGACGATGTCAAGGCCAAGGGCTATGCGCGTCTCAATATGCCCGCGCCAGCCGACTGGGCGCCGCACCGCGAGGGCAATTTTCCGACCGCGTCCGGCAAGTGCGAGTTCAAGTCGACGATCGCCGGCGGCGGCAACTTCGTGGTGCCGCTGTTCCGCCAAGGCTACAATGGCGAGCAGGATGGCGCGCCGGTCGATCCCCTGCCCCACTACATCCCCCCGAACGAGAATGCGCGCACCGCCCCCGCGCTCGCGACGCGCTACCCACTCAGCCTGATCTCGCCCAAGAGCCACGCCTTCCTCAATTCCAACTACGGCAACCTGCCGGCCCAGACCGCGCAGGCCGGCGAGGAGCAGGCGGTTCTGCTCAACCCGGACGATGCGGCGACGCGCGGGATCGTCGCAGGTGCGCCGATCCGCGTCTTCAACGATCGTGGATCGTTCGACGCGTTCGCGACCGTTTCGCCCGACATCATGCCGGGCGTCGTGGTGGCACCGTCCGGTTATTGGCAACGCTCCAACAGCAAGGGTGCGACGGTTCACGCGTTGACGCCTCCGGCCTTCGCCGACCTCGGCCGTGCCCCGACATTCTCTGACATCCTCGTTCAGGTCAGCGGGGCCTGACGATGACATATGTGGTCACCGACAATTGCCGCGGCTGCCGATACACCGAATGCGTGACCGTCTGTCCCGTGGAGTGTTTCCACGTCGACGACGCCATGACCTACATCGATCCGGAAAACTGCATCGATTGCGGTGGCTGCGCACCGGCTTGCCCGGTCGGCGCGATCGAGCCCGACTATCGCCTCGCCGCGGACAAGAAGTACTGGATCGACGTCAACCGCAAGCGCGCGACCGAGACTCCCGTCATCAGTGCGCGCCTGCCGGCTCTGCCGGGGGCCGATGAACGCAGGCGGGCGCTGGGTCGATGACGGGGTCCGCCGCAAACGAAAATCGCATCGCCGTCGTCGGCAGCGGACCGAGCGGCTTCTACACCACCGAGGCCCTGTTGCGCTCGGGCGCGCCCTTGACGGTCGACATGTTCGAACGGCTCCCGGTGCCGTACGGGCTGGTGCGGTTCGGCGTGGCCCCCGACCATCCGAAGCTCAAGCAGGTCACAGCGGCCTTCGACCGGATCGCCGCCATGCCCGGGTTTCGCTTCATCGGCGGCGTGACGATCGGAGACGACCTCACGATCGACGAACTGCGCGAGGCCTATGACGCCGTCGTGCTGGCAACGGGCGCGGAACTGAGCCGGGCGCTCGACATCCCCGGCGAAGCACTCCCGGGCAGCCACACGGCGGGCGATTTCGTCGCGTGGTACAACGGACATCCACAGTTTGCGGATCTGCGGTTCGACCTTCATCATGAGACCGCAATCGTCATCGGCCATGGCAACGTCGCTCTCGACGTGGCGCGCATCCTCGCCAAGACCGCGGACGAGCTGCGCCGGACCGACATCGCGCGTCATGCGCTCGAGGTGCTGGCTGAGAGCCGGATCCGCGAAATCCACGTCGTCGGCCGCGGCGGACCGGCGCAGGCCAGATTCACCGCAAAGGAATTGCGTGACTTTCTCGAACTGAACACATGCGACACATGCGTCGACATGCGTAACGTCAGCTCCGATGAATTCGAGCCGCGATCCCCCGACGATCCGGAGCTGACCGAAAAATTGTCGTTGCTGCGCGCGTTCTCGCGAACGTCCGCGACGAAGCCGCGGCGCTGCGTTTTTCGCTTTCGACTGTCACCCGTCGCGCTCCGAGGACGAGGCCGCCTGAAGGCCATCGCGTTCAAGCAGGAATCGGGGGCTGTCGAGGACATCGCATGCGGCCTCTCGCTCAGCAGCGTCGGCCGGAAGACCACGCCGTTGGCTGGGGTTCCCTATGACGCGCATCGCGGCGTGCATGCGAATGTCGACGGACGTGTCGCGGCCGATGGTTCGGTGATCGAGGGCCTCTATGTCTGCGGATGGAGCAAGCGCGGGCCGAACGGCACGATCGGCACCAATCGCGGCTGCGGGATTGCGACCGCAGAGGCCATCCTGGCGGATATCACCCATCGACGGCCGCGCTCGGATACGCCTGACGCACTGCTTGCGCGCCTGACCGGCCGCGTCGCACGCATCGTGAGCTATCCGGATTGGGCCACGATCGACGCGGCCGAGAAGCGCCGGGGAGCCGCGCTCGGCAAGCCCCGGGAGAAGTTTGTCACGATTCCCGACATGCTTGCCGCGATGGATTCGTGACTCCGAAGCACCGCAGTGCGCCTGCTCTACTCCTGATCGACCAGATCGTCCTCGAGGATCGCCATCTGGAACTGGAACGAGCGATCATCGTCCTCGTCGTCGACGAAGAGCACGCCGATGAACTCCTCGCCGATATAGACTTCGGCGGAATCGTCCTTCTTCGGCCGCGGCACGACGCGGATCTTGGGATTGCCGAATACGCGCTTCAGATACGCGTCGAGCTTCCTTACTTCCTTGACGTCCACGGCAAGTCTCCAATCGAAATCTAACGTGGCGGGGTTTTAGGACGAGACGCGACGAACCGCCAGCATGAATTGCCAAAGAATTTGGGGACGACAAGGGCCGGAGAAGCCGGCCCTTCGCAACATCAAAGTCCGTCTCAAAGCCCCATGGCGTTGATCATCTGATCCATGGTGCGCGACGGCTCGGCACAGCCGGCTTCGCCGACGATCTTGGCGGGCACGCCTGCAACCGTGACGTTGTGCGGCACCGGCTTGACCACGACCGAGCCGGCAGCGATGCGGGCGCAGTGGCCGATCTCGATGTTGCCCAGGATCTTCGCGCCGGCGCCAATCAAGACGCCGTGACGGATCTTCGGATGACGATCCTCGTTCTCCTTGCCGGTGCCGCCGAGCGTGACGCCGTGCAGGATCGAGACGTCGTCCTCGATCACCGCCGTCTCGCCGCAGACGAAACCGGTGGCGTGGTCGAGGAAGATGCCGCGGCCGATGCGCGCGGCGGGATTGATGTCGGTCTGGAACACCGCCGACGATCGGCTCTGGAGATAGTAAGCGAAATCCTTGCGGCCCTTCAGATAGAGCCAGTGCGCGAGACGATGGGTCTCGATCGCGTGAAAGCCCTTGAAGTAGAGCAAGGGATCGATGAAGCGCGAGGTCGCGGGATCGCGATCGTAGATGGCAACGAGATCGGCACGGAAGGCGTTGCCGAGGTCGGGATCGTCGCGCAGCGCCTCGTCGTAGGTCTGGCGCACGAGATCGCCCGACAGCGCGGAGTGATCGAGCCGGTCGGCGAGACGGTGGATCACCGAGTCCTCGAGGCGGCTGTGATGCAGCACAGTCGAATAGATGAAGGTCGCAAGCTCGGGCTCACGGTGGACGATATCCTCCGCTTCGCTCCGGATCCGGTCCCAGATCGGATCGAGCGATGCGAGCTTTCCTCCCGGATTGACCTGATGCACTGCCATGGATTTGCTCTCTCGAATTGGCCTCTTTTGCAGGCTGTATAGCACAGTCTAGGCGACAAAGTCCTGACGGGCTTGCCTCAGGAGTGAACAGCACCTTGTCCCGCGCAGGCTCGCCAAGGCCTTGAAACACAACAGTTTCTTCCGACGCCCCCATGCGGCAAGGTCGGCTCAAAATGGTCAGAGTTCTGCCAAATTCAAGCGGGGCGGCATCAAACTATTGGTGAATTCGCTTCCAGCCGCTATTGCAGGGAAGGTCCGAACGAGGGGCGCGGAGCCGATTTGACCATCACCACCGATCAATTGCGCGCGCGCGCCGCGGGCTCTTTTTGGCTGCGGCTCGCGGCGGCGGCCCTGCCCCTCCTGATGATCGCGCCGGCGTTCTGGAACGGCTATCCGCTGTTGCAATGGGATACCGGCGGCTATCTGGCGCGCTGGTACGAAGGCTATCTCGTCCCCAGCCGCTCCACGGTGTTCGGCCTCTATCTGCACTATGGCGAGAGTTTCGGCTTCTGGATCAACCTCGCCGTCCAGTCGCTGGCGACGCTGTGGCTGCTGCAGCTCACGCTTCGCGTGCTCTCGATGATGCAGACCTTCCGCTTCGTCGCGATCAGCCTCTGCCTGATCCTGTCGACCGCGCTGCCCTGGCTTGCAAGCCTGCTGCTCACCGACATCTTTGCAGGACTCTCGGTATTGTCGCTGTTCCTCCTGGTGGTCGGAGGACAGCGCACGTCGCGGCTCGAAAAGATCGCGCTGTTCGCCTTCACCGCCTTTGCGGCGGCGACCCACAGTGCGACGCTCGGCGTGCTGCTCGGTCTCTGCGCCGCGGGCTGGATGACGCGGCCGTTTTTGGGTGGGCGGCTTCCGCTGGCCGGATTGGCGCAGGCGAGCCTCAGCATCGTTGCGGGCGGCCTGATGCTGGTGTCGGCAAATTATGCATTGTCCGGCAAGCTGTCCTGGACGCCCGGCGGCTACGGCGTCGCCTTCGGCCGCATGCTGCAGGATGGCATCGTTGCGCACTATCTCAACGACCATTGCCTGCGCGAACGCTACAAGCTCTGCCCCTATCGCAACGAGCTGCCGGCAACCGCCGACGAGTTCCTGTGGGGCAAGAGCATGTTCAACACGCTCGGCCGCTTCGAAGGCATGAATGACGAGATGGGCTACATCGTCGTGCAGTCGCTGAAGGACTATCCGGCCTGGCAGGCCGGCGCGGCGCTCCGCGCGATGGGACAGCAATTGCTGCATGTGGCGACCGGCGAAGGCACCAATGGCTGGATCCCGCACACCTACGGCATCATCGAGCGCTACATCCCCGCGCAAGTCGCGCCGATGCGGGCGGCGCGGCAGCAGCACTGGGACATCGATTTCGCCTACGTCAACTGGCTGCACGTCCCCGTCGCGCTGGCCTCGATGCTGGGGCTGGTCGCGCTGCTCGCCCATGCGCTCGCGAGCCGCCGGCTGGATGACCTGACGCTGCTGGCCGCGACGGTAACGCTGGCCTTGCTCGGCAACGCCTTCATCTGCGGCGTGATCTCAGGGCCCCACGACCGCTATGGCGCGCGGATGGTGTGGGTGGCGACTTTCGTGGTGTTGATGGCGCTGGCGCGGCGGTTCGCCGACGAAACCAAAGCGCGATGAGATTGGGGTGAAGCAGCGTCTGGTTTCGTCCGAGCGGCGAGCGCATTTATCGAAAAGAAGCACCCAGATCGTGTGCTCGTGACCCAATTCGGACATCGTTACGTTTTGATTGGTACGTAGGTATGACATTTTACCCGATGTGAGAGTCCTTCTGAACGGACGTTGCATCCTTTAGTGTCCTGTTGAAGCTGCTTTTCAAACGCGCATGCCAATTTCGCGAACCGGCTGCGACAACTGCCATCGGCGGGCGTCGCACTCTTGACGAAACCTACAATCGTTTTGGGCCGATCTTCACTGGACGTTCGACGTGCTCACCGGGGCACACGAGACGCTTTCCTGACCGCAAGGAAGAGAAGCGATGAAAACAAGATTGGGAATGTCCGTCACAGCGCCATTCATAGCTACGCTCAGTCTGCGCGCGGCAGTCATAATAGCTGCAGTTTGCATCGTGCTGACCTGGGTCCCCCTTCGCGCCCAAGAAAGAACGATTAAGATCATCGTGCTTGGGGATACCCTCATTGAAAATAAGGGCGTTCCCGCCTTCCAACGTTTTCCAGAGCAACTTGAAATGGCATTGAGAGCGAAAGGTCAGTCGGTCGCTGTCGTCAATGCCGGTCTAGTGACTGATACAGCTGCAAGAAGTCTCAGAAGACTGGACCGAGTAGTCACCAACGATACCGATGCGGTAATCTTGGTATTAGGTGGAAATGACATGCTCTGGGGAATTGACCCAAATGTCGTACGCGGCGCGCTCGCGGAGATTTTAAGCAAACTAGAAGCCCGGGGGATAGCCGTGCTGCTTTGCGGTTTGCGGACCCAATCTAAATTCGGGGACGAGTACAAGAACACTTTTGCCGCTATGTTCTCTGGCCTTGCCAGCGATCACAACGTGCTGTTCTACCCAGCTTTCGACGATGCGTTTGTTGACAATGCTCAGCTCAAAGCGCTCGACGGTCTTCACCCTAACGCGGCTGGAAACGAAGCAGTCGTCACGCGCATATTGCCAACAGTTGAGACCTAATCGACCGAGCGCGTCGCAGAAGCTCGGCTCGGTGACGTCGTCGAGCGAGAGTGCTTCCAGCGCCTTCGCGACGTTCTCGCCGGGACTGGTGCCCTCTCGCTACGGTGACACCAAGCTCCGCATATCTGACAGCTCTGGTCAGGGCCAATGATTGTGCACAGTCACCGTTCTCTGTAATTTTTTACATCGCCTTGGCGAGCGCGAACAGCCGGAAATCCTCGAGCGCCGCGTGCCGATGCGGAGCGACTTCGCGCCGGTAGGTCTCGGTGTCGACGATCGCGCGGAAGGTGGCGAAATCGCCGTATTCATTGATCGCCGCTTCGTCCCAGCGTTCGCCGGGCGAGCCGACGATGTTCGCCAGGACCGGAACGGAAAACACCCGCACGAGCGGCTTGCCGGCCGCAAGACGCCGGAATGCCGGCCTGTAGCGTTCATTGAAGGCTTCGCGGCCCGAGCAGGGCGCGGCGTCGAATCCGTCCTCGTAACGCGCATGCGTCCGGTAGCGCAGCAGGTTGAGCATGTAGACCGGCTGGCCGGGTGGAATCGCCCGCTCGGCGGCGTCGAGGGCTTGCAGAGTGATTTCGATGGGGTTCATCGGACTTCCCGCGTTTCCAGCGCCGCAGAATGCGGGCTGACGCTTCCTGTCTAGCCGTTCGGGAACGGCTCTTGTAGTGACCGTCCAGCCATGACTATGTGGATTGGATGTCCACAACGACCTTGCCTCCCGATCTCTCGCGTCTCCTCGCCTTCGTCCGAGTGGTCGAGGCGGGCTCCTTCGCCGAAGCCGCGCGGCGGGCGGGGACGACCACCTCGGCGATGTCCAAGGCGGTCGCCCGCTTCGAACAGGCTCACGGCTTGCGGCTTTTGCATCGCTCCACCCATTCACTGGCGCTGACCGACGAGGGCGACCGGCTGATGACCGCGGGACGCGCGTTGGTCGAAAGTCTCGCCCGTATCCAATCCGCGCTCGGCGAAGTCGCGCGCGACGATGGCGGACGGGTGCGCGTGACCGCCCCCGCCTCGTTCGCGCGCGCCTGCATCCTGCCGCGACTGCCCGCGTTCCTGCGGGAACGGCCGGAAATCGAGATCGAGGTCAAATTCCGCAACGAGATTCTCGATCTCGCGGCGGAAGGCGTCGACATCGCGATCCGCTCGGGGCCCCTCGACCGCGCGCCCGGCCATCAGGCGCGGCGGCTTTGCACGTTCTCCTGGATCGCTTGCGCCTCGCCTGCCAATCTGAAGGCGCGCGGCGCGCCGGCGACTCCCTTTGAGCTTTCCGCGCACGACCACGTCGGCTTCCGCAATCCCGCGAGCGGTCAGATCCTGACCTGGCGCTTCGCCGACCCGCGCGGCAAAGGCCCCATTCGCATCACGCCCAAGCCCAAGCACATTTGCGACGACGCGCATGCCTCGCTCGCTTTGATGGCGAATGGGTTTGGGATCGGCTGGGGGCCAGCCTGGCTCGTTGGCGAAGACCTTCGCGCCGGCCGGCTGGTCGAAGTGCTTGCGCCCTGGCGCGCGCCTGGCGAACCCCTGTGGATGCTGCGCACTTCGGGCCGCCGCCCGCCCCTGCGCACACAGCGCGTCATGTCGTTCCTCAAGACGCTTCCCGCCACGTTCAGCGACAAGGCGATGTGAAGCACCGGGCGTCACCGAAATTGACGCGCCAGGAAACTATCTTGGCCCTTCCGACTCAGCCGCGGCGGGAGAGGAAATCGAGCACGCCGGTCTTGTAGACCTTGTCGCCGACCGCACGCATGTGGTCGCGATTGGGAATGTCGAGCACTTCGGAGCCGGGGATGATGGCGCCGAGCGCGCTGGCGGAGCCGGCGACGTCGTCGGCGCTGCCGACCGCGATCAGCACGGGCACGTCGATGCGCGCGGCCTCGTCCTTCGTCATGAGATCGCGCGTGCCACGGAGGCAGGCGGCGAGCGCACGGCGGTCGGAGCGGGTCTGATCGGCAAACGCGCGGAACGTGCGGCCGACGGGATCGGTGACGTCCTCGAGCTCCGGCGCTTCCAGCGCTTTCGCCACGTTCTCGCCGGGCCCTGTGCCCTCGATCAGGCCGCCGATGCCAATGCCGCCGAGGATCGCCGAGCGCAGGCGCTGCGGCTCGTTGAGGGAGAGCCACGCCGCCATCCGCCCCCCCATCGAATAGCCCATGATGTCGGCCTGCGGGATGGCGAGGTGATCCATCAGCGCGACCACGTCGCCGGCCATGGTCGGGATCGAGTACTGGTCGGGCTCGTACAGCTTCGCGCTTTCGCCGTGGCCGCGATTGTCGAGCGCAATCACGCGGCGGCCGTTCTTGCGCAGCTCCGAAACCCAGGTCGGATAGACCCAGTTCACGTTCTTGCTGGAGGCAAAGCCGTGCACCAGGATGATCGGATCGCCCTCGCCTTCGTCGAGATAGGCAATTTCAACGGCGCCGTTGTGAAAGCTCGGCATCATCAGTTCCGTGGGGTCTTGTGGGGATGGGTCGATCTTAGAGCATGATCCGGAAAAGTGTGCAGCGCTTTTCCGGCAACATCATGCTCAAACAATAGTCTGGAGCGCGTCGCACTTCAGGCCGTGGTGCCCGCGCTGGCCAGAGCGGCGTCAGCCGCGATCTGCGCCCGGCGAAGCCGCCGCGCCCGCCTGCGATCGCACCAGGCCTGGGTCAGGCGCTCGGTCGTTGCCTTGATGGAGGACAGAAGGCCGAACAGCGTCAGCGCCGCACTGAGCAGCCAGAGCGCCAGATCGAACGCGCCGCCGATAAGCAGCAGCGCGCCCCGGCCCAGGAGCTTCATGATCGCACGCGTCTTGCCGCCCTGCGCTTCCGCAAGCCGCGCCGCGCGCGCGACGTCCTTGGGACCTTCGGCCATGCGCAAGGTGTCCATGGCACCGCGCGTGCCGGTCTTTTCGGCAACGCGTGTGACATCCTTGCCGAGCCGGACCAGCGCGCCGGCCTTCTCAGCCCGGAACGCGGCCTTGATCGCGCTCACGGTCTGGCCAGGGCGCAGCACCGAGCCTGATACCACCGCGTTGCGGAGCAACGGCGCGTCGACGACCTCGCGCGCCGACCGGCCGGCCCATGCGGCAAGCCCCTCGCCGAGCCGTCCGACTTTGCGCGCATCCTTCACCAGCGTCAGTCCGGCGCGCACTGGCGCAGCACCGCCGACGGACACATAGGTTGCCGCCGTCACCGCAAGGCCTGCAGCCGCAAGCCCGAGCACGAGACGATCGGTGTCCTCGCCCATGGCGAGGTGCTTGCCCTCGCGCACCACGTCCCTGATGTCACCGAACACGAACAGATCGCCCGCCACCGTTCCCGACAGGCTCGCGACGTCGTCGGCGTTACCGGTGACGAGGCCGGTGGCAAATCGTTTGGCGAAATGCAAGGTGGAGTTCTCCGCCTTGACGGCGTCACCGACACGGTTCAGCAGGTCGTCGGGGAGCGCGATGTTGCGATCGCGCGCCAGCGCAACGAAGCTATCGGCGAGATCGGTATCATCAGCGGCGAGCGCGGCCTCGATATTGTCCTGAACCAGCCGGTCGTTCTGCCGCAGCAGCGCATCGAGCTTCAGCTCGGAGAGCGCGGCGGGATCATCCTGGGCAGCGAGGATCGCGCCGGCCTCACGGGCATGCGGCGCGACCTGCACGAGCATGAAGCTGCACGCCGCGATACCGGTCAACGCTGTGCTGATTCGCAGCCACTTCATGCGGAAAGCCTGCAAGGTCCCTCGGATCGATTGCGCCTGAGATTCGTCTTTTGTCGCAAATTGCATTCGTCCACAGAGATAGTTTGCCAAAATTGCGACACAACGTCCCCGACGAAAGAAGGGCTTCTCTCAGGCCCCAAGATTGTGTCGAATTTGCATGAGCAAATGAGCATGGGGCAATTGCGAACCTTTCGGTTCCGCTGGACTAGCAATCATCTGTACCCGCAAGTATGGTCCGCGGCGCCTTAAAGACGCCGCGTCAGTTGTTGATTGTATCTGCCGCCATTGCCACTCCAGGATGAGTTACGATGTCCGACCATGTTGTCCCGCACTTCCATAACGATGCCGGTGTTCCCGTCATCGAGATCGGCTCGCAAGAGTTCATGTGTGTGGGCGCCAACCCTCCGTTCGATCATCCGCACGTCTTCCTCGACCTCGGCAACGACAACGAGATCATCTGCCCCTATTGCTCGACGCTGTACCGTTTCGCGGCCGACCTGAAGCCGGGCGAAGCCCGTCCGCCGGAATGCGTCCTCAAGGACAAGGTGGCCTGACCGCTTCCGTCGGTTAGGGGTGGCGCTCTCCCGAACGATTGTCATCGCCGGTGCCGGTATCGGTGGCCTGACGGCCGCGCTCGCGCTCGCGGCCCGCGGCTTCCGCATCGTCGTGCTGGAAAAGGCCGAGCGCCTTGAGGAAGTCGGCGCCGGCCTGCAGCTCTCCCCCAATGCCAGCCGCGTGCTGGTCGAGCTCGGCCTGACCGAACGCCTCAAGCTGCAAGCGGTAACCCCGGAGGCGGTCTCGATCATGAGCGCGCGCGCCGGCGGCGAGCTCTTGCGCATGCCGCTCGGTGAAGCAGCTTCCGCGCGTGCCGGCGCGCCGTATTGGGTGGTGCACCGCGCCGACCTGCAATCGGCGCTGGCGGGCGCTGTCGCCGATCATCCCGACATCGACCTGAAGCTGGGTGCAACCTTCGAGGATGTCGCGCCCCACGCCAGGGGCCTCACCGTCGTCCATCGCAGCGGCACGATCCGCCGCAGCGATCTCGCCAGCGCCCTGATCGGCGCCGACGGCATCTGGTCGACGGTCCGCCACCATCTGTTTCCCGAGGTGCAGCCGCGCTTCTCGGGGCTGATCGCCTGGCGCGGCATGCTCGAGGCCACGCAACTGCCGAAGAACCTTACCGCGCGCCGGGTGCAGCTCTGGATGGGGCCGAACGCCCATCTGGTCGCCTATCCGATTGCGGGCGGACGCCAGATCAACGTGGTCGCGGTGCTGCCCGGCACATGGAACAGGCCCGGCTGGAGCACCCCCGGCGATCCCCGCGAGGTGATGGATGCCTTTGCCGCCGCGCGCTGGCCGCAGCCGGCGCGGATGATGCTCGCCGCGGTCGACGGCTGGCGGAAATGGGCGCTGTTCGGCGTGCCCGAGGGCTCCCCCTGGAGCAAAGGTCCGGTGGCGCTGCTCGGCGACGCCGTACATGCGATGCTGCCCTTTGCAGCCCAAGGCGCCGGCATGGCGATCGAGGATGCCGCCGTGCTCGCCCGGCACTTGACCGTCGAGGCGACGGAGAGCACCGCGGGCATCACGGCCGCACTGACGCAATACGGCCGAGCGCGCAAGGCGCGGGTCCTTCGGGTGCAGCGGACCGCGCGGCAGCAGGGCCGGATCTATCATCTCGGCGGGCCGTTCGCGATCGCACGCGATCTTGCGATCCGCGCGCTCGGCCCCGAGCGCATGCTGGCGCGGCAGGACTGGATCTACGGCTGGCGGCCCTGATGCGACGTGCCGCCGGCGCGGCGCCTCAGCAGGTCACCTCGTTCCGGATTTCGAAGCGGACTTGCCGGAGGGTGTCAGCGGCAGCGGCGCCGGCGGTGGCGCCTCAGGCGTCTCCCGGCACTTGTTGCGGCTCCAGGCCTCCTCGGCCAACTGCGACTGCCCGCGTATCGCAATATAGTCGTTGCGATAGGCAAGCTCGGACACGACCGCGCCACCCGTGCCCGTCTCGGCCTTCTGCATCAACTTCTGCAACTCACTGGTGCGCTTGGCGAGCAGCTTGCGCTCGGCCTGCAACTGCTTGCAGTCGTACAATTCGTATTTGGCGGGATCGGCAAAGGCCGGCGCGATCGTCTCGCTCATGCCGGCGCAGCCGGTCAGGGCGGCGCCGGCCGCAAGCAGCGCGAGGAGCGCGCCAAAGCCGCGCAGCGAAGAGGAAAACGAAGCCGCCATGCCGGATGAATAGCCCCCGTGGATTGAGAATGCCTAAAGCAACAACAGTTGTCCGGATTGAGGCTTTACCTTGTGCGCCCGCCTCGCTTAAGGAAGAACCGTCCCTCCGGGTACGCAACGCGCCAATTCCAAACGGCCGGAGATGGACTTAAGTGTTTGATCTCGTTGGATCAAGCGGGCATGGCGGAATTGGTAGACGCAAGGGACTTAAAATCCCTCGGTGCGCAAGCGCTGTGCCGGTTCGACCCCGGCTGCCCGCACCAACGCAGCCGAGGGCAGGTCGTGCTCGCCCGGGAGACGACCGCGTCATGGATCTGTAGCGGCCGGCCAGGCGTGCCTCCGGCGCCATGATCGAAGGCCGGCGTCACCAGGAAGACCCTCTACTATCACCTCACCGGTCAGGACGAGATTGAGCGGGCCCGCAGCGCAAGCTGACCTCATCTGCGTCTCCGCCCGACGGCTCTGACAAAATCTTGTCCGCCCCCTGCTCCGCCTGCCAGCCATCCCGAAACATGGGTTGTGCAACGCAGCATGCGCGGAGATAAAGTCGCTCGATTTCAGGGGTAATCTTCTTGTCCGACGTCAATGCCGACGATTGGGTGTCCGCCGGACACCGCCCGATGGGTTTTCCAGAATTCGTCATCGTGATCGCGTCCATCATGGCGCTCAATCCGCTTGCGATGGACATGATGCTGCCGGCGCTGCCGAGCATCGGCAGGGCCCTCAACATTCCGGTCGCTAACCATCTCCAGCTGGTGCTGTCCACATTCCTGATCGGCTTCGGCGCCGGCCAATTCGTCATGGGCCCCCTGTCGGACCGCTTCGGCCGCCGGCCGGTGCTGCTCGGCGGCATGGCGGTCTATGTGGTCGCGAGCGTGCTGGCGGTCGCAGTGCCCTCGTTCGAGACGCTGCTGCTGGCGCGTGCGCTGCAAGGGCTCGGCACCGCGGCGACGCGCGTGATCGCGACGTCGATCGTGCGCGACTGCTACGTCGGCCGCCGCATGGCGAGCGTGATGTCGCTTGCCATGATGGTGTTCATTGCCGTGCCCGTGATCGCCCCCTCGTTCGGACAGGCGGTGCTGCTGGTGACGGCCTGGCGCGGCATCTTCGTGGTGCTGATGCTCTACGGGTTGCTCGCGCTCGCATGGTGCGTGCTGCGACTGCCTGAAACCCTTCCCCAGTCCGAGCGCCGGTCGCTGGCGCCCGCCGACGTGCTCTCCGCGTTCCGGCAGACCGTGACCCATCGCCAGACCATCGGCTATGCCACGGCCGCCGGCAGCGTGATGGGCGCACTGTTCGCCTACGTCTTCTGCGCCCAGCAGATCTTCACCGGCATCTACCACCTCGGCCATTACTTTCCGCTGGCTTTCGCGGCGGTCGCGGCCGGCGTTGCCATTGCCGGATTCCTCAATGCAAGGCTGGTCGGACGGCTCGGCATGCGCGTGATCTCGCACGGAGCACTGACGCTCTACACCGTCGTGGCCGGCGTGATGCTGCTGACGGAAAGTCTCGGCGTGCTGCCGCTCGCCTTGTTCATGGTGCTCTCCGCCCTGATGATGTTCTCGTTCGGCATGATGGTCGCCAACTTCACTGCGCTCGCGATGGAGCCGCAGGGACACATCGCCGGCACCGCCTCCTCGCTTTACGGCTCGATCACGACCCTGATCGGGATCGTGGTCGGCATGGCGATCGGGCAGAGCTTCGACGGCACTCTGCTGCCCTTCTCGATCGGATTCTTCCTGTCGACCCTCGCCGCGCTCGCGATCGTGCTGGTGGTGGAGAAGGGCCGGCTGTTCAAGCCGCATCATCGCCCTGTCGCCTGAGGAACTTCCCGGACCTCTCGATGTTGTACCGCAGCAATCGAGAGGATCGGCGAGATGGAACAAGAGAGCAGAGCGGATCAGCCGCCGTCGGAGACCGAGCGGTCAGCTCCACGGAAATTGTTCGAAGAGCGGCGGGACCGAAGCCTGCCCTTCGCAAGTGAAGGTCTCGAGCAGGTGCGCGACAGCCACTGCTGATTCAGACCGAGATCATTCATAGAAAACGGCGCCGCGGTTCGACCCCGGCGCCGTTCGCTTTCCAGACGCAGGCGCTACTCCGACTTGCTGATGTTCCAGAACAGCGGCGTCGCCGGACCGTCGAGCACTCCAGTAAGCGATTTGCGCCAACCGCTCGGCAACAGATACTGCCCCAGCGGGATGTAGATCACCTGATCGTACGCCTCCTTCTGAATCTCGGCGGCGATCTTCTTCTGTTCGTCGAGCGAGGATGCGCGGACGAACGCGTCCTTGAGCTGCTCGATCTTCGGATCCTCGGCCCAGCCGAACCAGCCGCCCTTCTTGCCCTGGCCGCCGATCGAGAGATTGGCGATCGGGTTGGCAACGTCGGCCGCGACCCAGTTGGTGAAGAACATGTTCCAGCCGCCTTCCTTCGGCGGCTTCTGGCTGGCGCGGCGGCTCACCACCGTCTGCCAGTCAGTCGCTTGGAGGTCGACCTTGAAGCCGGCCTCGCGCAGCAGCTGGGCTGCAACGATCGGCTGCGCCTTGAGCGTCGTGACGTCGCCGGGCGCCATGATCACGATCGGCGTGCCGTCGTAGCCGGACTCGGCCAGCGCCTTCTTGGCTTGCGCCATGCCGTTGCCCTTGATGAGCGTTTCGGCGCCAACGTCAGTCTCGAGCGGCGTATCGCACACGAAGAAGGCGCCGCAGATCTTCTGATATTTGGCATTGCCGACCAGCGCATCGAGAACGTCCTTCTGGTTCATGGCCAGCAACGCAGCCCGCCGCACCTTCACGTTGTCGAACGGCGGATGCAGGAAGTTCATCCGGCCGAGCGTCTGGAAACCGAACTTGTTGGAGACCTCGATCGTGAGCTCCTTGTTCGCTTCCAGCACCGGCAGCATGTCGAACGGCAGATTCTCCATGAAGTCGATGTCGCCCGACTGCAGCGCGTTCACTGCGGTCTGCGAGTCCGGCATGGTGATCCACTCGACGCGATCCACCTTCACCACCTTGCCGCCGGAGGTCCAGCTCGCCGGCTCCTTGCGCGGCACGTAGTCGGTGTTCTTGACGTAGACCGCCTTCACGCCGGGCTGGAATTCCGATGCCACGAACTTGAAGGGACCCGAGCCAATCTGCTCCGGGATCTGCTTGTCCGGCGGCGTCTCGGCGAGGCGCTTTGGCATCATGAAGGCAACGCGCGAGGACGGCTTGCCGATGGAATCGAGCACCAGGCCGTAGGGCTCCTTCAGCTTCAGCGTGATGGTCTTGGCGTCGGTCGCCTCGATGCTCGCGGTGAAATCCATGAGCTTCTGGCCCATGCCGTCGACAGCGGCCCAGCGCTTCAGCGAAGCGACGCAATCTTCCGCCGTCACCGGCGCGCCGTCATGCCACTTCAGGCCGTCGCGCAGCGTGAAGGTATAGGTGAGCTTGTCGTCGGAGATCTTCCAGTCTGCCATCTGCGGCTGGATCTTGAAGCTCGAATCCGGAGCCACCAGCGTGTCGTAGACCATGTAGCCATGGTCACGCGTGATGTAGGCCGTGGTGAAGATCGGGTCGATGATGCGCAGATCCGAATGCATCACCGCCGTGATGGTCTTGCCGGCCGCAAGCACTGGCGAGGCCAGCGCGGTCGAAAGCGCGACGACCGACAGCGCAAGTTTGGAGGCGAACGCGCGACGCCCCCGGCGCATGAAGTGGAACATAGAAAGTTCTCCTGACGTGAAACTGTTCAAAGGCAGGTTATTGGTTAAGCATGCGGTGCATTCGTTGGGCGAACTAACCTCATGCAATGCCTTTATCTTTTTGAGACTTGCAGACAGTGTCCAGCGCGTCAATCCGGTTTCGTCGCAGCCCCTCACGGCGCGCGCACGGGCTCCACAAAGATCGGTTTGGCTCTACAACACCCTCCGCTTGTCCTACCCCGCGCAGATGCAATGCGCGTTCCATTTTTCGAAGCTTGAGAGACATTGAGATGAATCCTGCCAATCTTCCCTTTGATTCCGAGGCGATGCTCGAGGGCCTGCGCGGCTGGGTCGAATGCGAAAGTCCGACCTGGGATGCAGGGGCCGTGGACCGCATGCTCGACATCGCAGCGCGGGATATGGCGATCATCGGTGCGACGATCGAGCGCATCGCGGGCCGCCAGGGCTTTGGCGGCGTCATCCGCGCGCGCTTTCCTCATCCCAAGCAGGGCGAGCCGGGCATCCTGATCGCCGGACACATGGATACCGTTCATCCGGTCGGCACCATCGAGAAGCTGAAATGGCGGCGCGAGGGCAACAAGTGCTATGGCCCCGGCATTTACGACATGAAGGGCGGTAATTACCTCTCGCTGGAAGCGATCCGGCAACTGGCGCGCGCGTCCTTCACCACACCGCTGCCGATCACCGTGCTGTTCACGCCGGATGAGGAAGTCGGCACGCCTTCGACGAGGGACATCATCGAGGCGGAAGCGGCGCGCAACAAATACGTGCTGGTGCCCGAGCCCGGCCGCGCCGACAACGGTGTCACCACCGGACGTTACGCCATTGCCCGCTTCAATCTCGAGGCGACGGGCCGGCCGAGCCACGCCGGCGCAACGCTATCGGCGGGACGCTCGGCGATCCGCGAGATGGCGCGGCAGATCCTCGCCATCGACGCGATGACGACGGAGGACTGCACCTTCTCGGTCGGCGTCGTCCACGGCGGACAATGGGTCAATTGCGTTGCAACGACCGCGACCGGCGAAGCGCTCTCCATGGCCAAGCGTCAGGCCGATCTCGACCGCGGTGTGGAGAGGATGCTGGCGCTGTCGGGCACCAGCAACGACGTCACGTTCAAGGTCACGCGCGGCGTGACGCGTCCGGTTTGGGAGCCGGATGCCGGCACGATGGCGCTCTATGAGAAGGCGCGCGGCATCGCCAAATCGCTCGGCGCGGAATTACCGCATGCAAGCTCCGGCGGCGGCTCCGACGGCAACTTCACCGGCGCGATGGGAATCCCGACGCTCGACGGCCTGGGCGTACGCGGCGGCAACGGCCACACGCTGGAGGAGTTCATCGAGGTCGATAGCCTGGTCGAGCGCGGCCGGCTGATGGCCGGATTGCTGGCGACGCTGGAGTAGTAAACTCGTCATTCCGGGTTCGATGCTGTCGCATCGCCCCGGGACGACGAGACTGACTTCGCACTGCACAATAGCTCGGCAGTCACGGTCGAAATTTAGCCTTGTCTAAAAATGAGGCGTATCGTACTGCTCGGCCGTCCACGCGACGATGCGGGAGAGACCGCGGCGAAGGCTTTCGGCTTTCGTTGCGGCGCCGACGGAGCAACCGCCCCGGAAACTCTCAGGCAAAAGGACCGTTTCGTCAGGACGATCTGGAGAGAGGCGGCGCGATTTCAGGCAATCGTGACGTCCACCGAAGGGGATAGTTCGTTGCGAGATCCGCAGCGGATCAAGCTCTCAGGTACCCGTGACAGATGGGGCGCCGCCAACGGCTTTTGGCCGGCGGTTAGCCGACTCTAAACACGGGAGCCCCGAACCTCATCATGACCCATATCGCCATCATCGGCGCCGGCATCACCGGCGTGACGACCGCCTATGCCCTGCTCGAACGCGGCTTTGAGGTGACGGTGCTCGACAAGCACCGTTACGCCGCGATGGAGACGTCCTTCGCCAACGGCGGGCAGCTCTCCGCATCGAACGCCGAAGTGTGGAACAGCACGGCGACGATCCTGAAGGGCTTGCGCTGGATGTTCCGGCGCGACGCGCCGTTGCTGATGAACCCGCGGCCGAACTGGCACAAGTACTCGTGGATGAGCGAGTTCGTCGCCAACATCGGCAACTACCGCGCCAACACGATCGAGACCACGCGGCTCGCGATCGAAGCGCGCAGGCATCTGTTCGACATCGCGGCACGCGAAGGGATCGACTTCGATCTCGAACGCCGCGGCATCCTCCACATCTATCGTGACAAGGCCGGCTTCGAATCCGGTCTGCGCGTCAACGCACTGCTGCAGGAAGGCGGCCTCGACCGCCGCCCGGTGACGTCAGAGGAAATCCGCAGCATCGAGCCGAC
Organism: Bradyrhizobium sp. RP6; assembly: GCF_003837805.1. GTDB lineage: Bacteria > Pseudomonadota > Alphaproteobacteria > Rhizobiales > Xanthobacteraceae > Bradyrhizobium. The sequence goes on from NZ_RQIT01000017.1 coordinate 44,216, forward strand.
ACTGCGCAAGGACTATTATGGTGGCTTCTACACGCCGTCGGATGCGACCGGCGATATCCACAAGTTCACCCGCGGGCTGGCGGAAGCCTGCAAGCGGCGTGGCGCGACCTTCATCCACGAGGCCAATATCGATTCGATCGCGCGTGCCGGCAGCGGCTTCGTCATCGGCTGGGCCGATCTGGCCGCGAGCGACAGTGTGGGAGCCGGGCGCGGCGCACTGAACGTGGACGGCGTCGTGGTCTGCGCTGGCGTTGCGAGCCGTCACTTCGCCACCCTGCTCGACGAGCGCGTCAACGTCTATCCGGTGAAGGGCTACTCGATCACCGTGCAGCTCGACACCGCCGAAAGCCGTAACGCCACCCCGACGGTGAGCCTGCTCGACGAGGCCGCAAAGATCGTCACCAGCCGGCTCGGGGCCGACCGCTTTCGCGTCGCCGGCACCGCCGAGTTCAACGACTTCAATCGCGACATCCGCGCCGACCGCGTGCAGCCGCTGATCGACTGGGTGCGCAGCAACTTCCCTGCCGTCGAAACGTCGCGCGTCGTGCCGTGGGCTGGACTGCGCCCGATGATGCCGAACATGATGCCGGTCGTGCGCGCAGGACGGATTCCGGGCGTGTTCTTCAACACCGGCCACGGCCATCTCGGCTGGACCCTGTCGGCAGCAACGGCGCAGATGGTCGCTCAGACCATCGACGGCTGGCGCGGCCTCAACGCTCCACCGACGGCACCTTCACTTGGGGTTGAGCGTGAACTGCGACATGCATCCTGAGTGGTCGATATCGGAGACATGCCGGCCTCTTGCGACGGCGCAGCCCTTGGCACACAATTTGCCCTAAGGGACGGCGTCTCCAGCGGCCTTTCCAGCCCAAGTGTTAGGCATGATAGACACGACAGAGTTCACGGGAGCCTCGATGTTCCACACGTTCGGTAGCCGGAGATAAGTGCATGCTGGGTTATCTAATTCGCCGCGTTCTGGCCGCGGTGCCCGTGATGGGCGTCGTCGCGCTGTTCGTGTTCCTGCTTCTGCGGCTGACGCCCGGCGATCCCGCCGCGATTCTCGCCGGCGACAACGCAACTCCGGAACGGCTCGAGCGCATCCGCACCTCGCTCGGCCTGAACGAGCCCCTGATCGTGCAGTTCATCACCTGGGTGAACAAGCTTCTGCACGGCGACCTCGGGACATCGCTGATCTCGAACCTGCCGGTGATGAAGATGATCGGCCAGCGCGTCGAGCCGTCGATCTCGATCGCGCTGTCGACCATCATCCTCGCCGTGATCGTCGCCGTTCCCTTGGGGGTGATCGCGGCCTGGAAGCACGGCACCTGGATCGATCGCTTCGTGATGGGTCTGTCCGTGCTCGGCTTCTCGGTCCCGGTGTTCGTGGTCGGCTATGTCCTGATCCAGATTTTCGCCATCGACCTGCGCTGGGTGCCGGTGCAGGGCTTCCGCAGCATCTCGAACGGCTTCGGGCCGTTCTTCGAGCGCATCATCCTGCCGACCTGCGCACTGTCCTTCATCTACATCGCCCTGATCGCGCGCATGACGCGCGCGGCGATGCTCGACGTGCTCGGCGAGGACTATGTCCGTACCGCGCGCGCCAAAGGCATCAACGAGGTCGCGGTGATGATGCGCCATGCGCTGCGCAACGCCGCGGTGCCCGTGATCACCGTGATCGGCACCGGCTTTGCGCTGTTGATCTCCGGCGTCGTCGTCACCGAGAGCGTGTTCAACATCCCCGGCATCGGCCGCCTTACCGTGGATGCGGTGCTGGCGCGCGACTATCCGGTGATCCAGGCGATGATCCTCCTGACGTCGCTGATCTATGTCGTCGTCAATCTTCTCATCGACGTCGCCTACACCCTGCTCGATCCCCGGATCCGGTACTGAGGCAAGGATACAAGGACAAACATGTCAGTCGATACCCTTCCCCAGTCGTCCATTCCGATCACGTCGCCGCTGCGGCCGCGATTCGGATTCCTCACCTCGACGCCCATCATTGCGACCGCGACGGTCCTTCTCACGCTGGTCGTGGTGATCTCGATCCTGGCGCCGCTGATCGCGCCCCACGATCCGATCCAGCTCGCGCCGTCGCAGCGGCTCAAGCCCTCCTCTGCACAATTCCTGCTTGGCACCGACGCCTACGGCCGTGACCTGTTGTCGCGCGTGATCTATGGCGGCCGAATCTCGCTTCTGATCGGCATCGGCTCGGCGATCCTGTCGATCGCCATCGGACTCGCGATCGGCCTCGTCTCAGGGTTCTTCAAGCTGGTCGATTCCGTCCTGATGCGCGTCATGGACGGCCTGATGGCGATGCCGAGCATCCTGCTCGCGATCGCCGTGGTCTCGCTGTCCGGTGCCAGCCTCTGGACCGTGTTGATCGCGATCACGATCCCTGAGATTCCGCGGGTGGCGCGCCTGGTACGTTCGGTCGTGCTGTCGGCGCGCGAGGAGCCTTACGTGGAGGCCGCCATCTCGGTCGGCTCCAGCCTGCCGAAGATCATGTGGCGCCACCTGATGCCGAACACGGTCGCACCGCTGATCGTCCAGGGCACCTATGTCTGCGCGAGCGCCATTCTCACCGAGGCCATCCTCTCCTTCCTCGGCGCCGGCATCTCGCCGGAGACGCCGACCTGGGGCAACATCATGGCCGAGGGCCGCCAGTACTTCCAGATCAAGCCGTCGCTGATCTTCTGGCCGGGCCTTTTGCTCTCGATCGCCATCCTCAGCATCAACCTGATCGGCGACGCCGCCCGCGACGCACTCGATCCGCGCATGAAGCAGCGGGAGGGGAAGTGAAATCCTTTACTCCGTCGTTCCGGGGCGCTGCGGAGCACCGAACCCGGAACGACGTTGGAGACATTGCATGACCAACACCATCCTCGACATCAACAACCTCGTCGTTTCCATCGGCAAGAAGCCGAAGGGCGTAAACATCATCGACGGCATCTCGATCCAGGTGCGCGAACGCGAGACGCTGTGCCTCGTCGGCGAAAGCGGCTCGGGCAAGTCGGTGACGTCGCTCACCACCATGGGCCTGCTGCCGAAGGGCACGCTGGTGCCCACCGGCGGCAGCATCAAGCTGGTCGGCGAGGAGCTGCTCACCGCGACCGACCGCCGCCTGCGCCAGCTTCGCGCGACCAAGATGGCCATGATCTTCCAGGAGCCGATGACCGCGCTCAATCCGGTGGTGCCGGTCGGCCGCCAGATCGACGAAGTGCTGCGCGCGCATACCGATCTCGACGCGAAAGCGCGGAAGAAACGTATCCTCGACATGATGGAGCAGGTGCGCCTGCCCCAGGTCGAGCGCATCTTCGCCTCCTATCCGCACCGCCTCTCCGGCGGCCAGCGTCAGCGCATCATGATCGCGATGGCGCTGGTGCTGGAGCCGAAGCTTCTCATTGCCGACGAGCCGACCACCGCGCTCGACGTCACCACGCAGAAGCAGATTCTGACCCTGATCCGCGACCTTCAGCGCGATCACGGCACTGCCGTGCTGTTCATCACTCATGACATGGGCGTGGTCGCCGAGATCGCCGACCGCGTCGCGGTGATGCGGCAGGGCCGCCTCGTCGAGACCGGCCCGCTCGAGACCGTGCTGCGCAATCCGACCATGGAATACACCCGCAACCTGCTCGCCTCGGTGCCGAGCCTGGTGCCGCGGCAGCCCCGCGAAGAGAGCCGCGAGCCGGTCGTGCTGGAGGCCAACGAGCTCAGCAAGGTCTACAAGGAGCGCGCCTTCTTCGGCAAAGGCCGCGAGGTTGTCGCCGCCGACAAGGTCACGCTGACGCTGCGCAAGGGCCGCACCCTCGGCATCGTCGGCGAAAGCGGCTCGGGCAAGTCGACGGTGGCGCGCTGCATCGTCCGCCTGATCGATCCGACCTCCGGAGGCGTGCGCCTCGCGGGCCGCGAGATCGCCGACATCTCGCGCCGCCTGCTCCAGCCGCACCGGCAGAAGATCCAGATCGTGTTCCAGGATCCCTACCGCTCGCTGAACCCGCGCGTGACCGTCGGCGACAGCATCGCGGAAGGCCCGATCAACTACGGCGTCTCCCAGGCCGATGCGATGAAGCGGGCGCGCGAGCTGCTCGAGCTCGTCGGCCTGCCGGCAGATGCGGTGTCGCGCTATCCGCACCAGTTCTCCGGCGGCCAGCGCCAGCGCATCGCCATTGCCCGTGCACTCGCGCTCGATCCGGACGTGCTGGTCGCCGACGAAGCGGTCTCCGCGCTCGACGTCTCCGTGCAGGCACAGGTGCTGGAACTGCTCGACGAGATCCAGAAGCGGCTCGGCATCGCCATCCTGTTCATCACCCACGATTTGCGCGTCGCCGCGCAAATCTGCGACGAGGTCGTGGTGATGCAGCATGGCCGCGTCGTCGAACAGGGTCCCGCCGCCGAAGTGCTGACGCATCCGAAAGAGGCCTACACCAAGGCGCTGCTGGACGCCGCTCCCGGCCGCAACTGGGACTTCGCGAACTTCCGGCCGGTGGCCGAAGGCGTGGGGGCCACCGTGTAGCAACACTCACGGTATCGTCCCTGCGAACGCAGGGACCCATACCGCGGAGTCTATCCTTCGCGTGCGGCGTTAATCCCGAACGACCAGCATTCGCCAAACTCTTTCCTGGGGTTATGGGTCCCTGCGTTCGCAGGGACGACATGGAGAGCTTGGATGCACCGCTACTCACGACACTCACCGCATCCGCAGCATTCCCAAAACAGCTTGAGGCCATGCACGGCGCGATGGCCTCTCACCTTGCTCTCTCCTCAGAGCCAAGGCTAACGTCGCGCACTTTCAAATCTGGACTTGAATTGATGACACGCATCGCCATCGGCGGCTTCCTGCACGAGACCAACACGTTCGCTCCGACCAAGGCGACATTTGCGGACTTCCAGCATGGCGGCGGCTGGCCGGCGATGACGGAAGGCGCCGACGTGCTGAAGGTGATGCGGCGCATCAATGTCGGCCTCGCCGGCTTCGTCGACAGTGCTGCGGCCAGCGGCTGGGAACTCGTTCCGACGATTGCCTGCGGGGCGAGCCCCTCCGCACACGTCACCAAGGACGCCTTCGAACGCATCGTGAAGGTGATGGTCGACGGCATCGCCGCCGCCGGGCCGATCGATGCAGTCTATCTCGACCTGCACGGCGCCATGGTGACGGAGCATCTCGATGATGGCGAGGGCGAGATCCTGGCGCGCGTGCGCCGCGTCATCGGCAAGGATGTTCCGCTCGTCACCAGCCTCGATCTCCATGCCAACGTCACGCCCGAGATGATCGCGCATGCGGACGCGTTGATCGCCTACCGCACCTATCCGCATGTCGACATGGCCGAGACCGGCCGCGCCTGCGCAAGGCATCTGGCGCTGCTGCTGCAGACGAAGCAGCGCTTCGCAAAGGCGTTCCGGCAATTGCCGTTCCTGATCCCGATCAGCTGGCAATGCACCAACGATGAGCCGACCAAAGGCATCTACGAAAAGCTTGCCGCGCTGGAGGGCGATGCGGTCCCGACACTCTCTTTCGCGCCCGGCTTCCCGGCCGCGGATTTCCGCGATTGCGGGCCGAGCGTATTCGCCTATGGCAAGACGCAAGCGGATGCCGACCGCGCAGCCGATGCGATCGTGAAGCTGATCGAAAGCCACGAGGACGATTTCGACGGCAAGATCTGGTCGCCTGACGATGGCGTGCGCCATGCCATGGAACTTTCGCAGAATGCGAGCAAGCCGATCATTATCGCCGACACCCAGGACAATCCCGGCGCCGGCGGCGATTCCGACACGACAGGCATGCTGCGCGCGCTGGTGCGCAACAAGGCGAGCGCGGCGACCGGCGCGATCTACGATCCGGAATCGGCCAGGGCCGCGCATGCGGCCGGCGTCGGCGCCAGCGTGACGCTCTCGCTCGGCGGCAAGTCCGGCATTCCCGGCGATGAGCCCTATCGCGAGACCTTCGTGGTCGAAAAGCTCTCCGACGGCCGCTTCATCGCGCCCGGCCCCTATTACGGCGGCCGCGAGATGGAGATGGGACCGTCCGCCTGCCTGCGCATCGGCGACGTCCGCGTGGTCGTTTCTTCGCACAAGGCGCAGCTCGCCGACCAGGCGATGTACCGCTATGTCGGCATCGAGCCGACCGCGCAGAAGATCCTGGTCAACAAGAGCTCGGTGCATTTCCGCGCCGATTTCGAGCCGATCGCCGAGAAGCTGATGATCTGCGCCGCCCCCGGCGCAATGCCGGCCGACACCGCTTCCCTGCCCTGGACGCGGCTGCGGCCGGGCATCCGCATCAAACCGAACGGCCCTGTTTTCGATCCTTCTTCACGCTAACTGGACAGGACACATGCCCACGATCGACCGCATCGACGGCTACGCCGACGAACTCACCGCTATCAGGCGCGACCTCCACGCTCACCCCGAGATCGGCTTCGAGGAAGTGCGCACCTCCGGCATCGTCGCCGACAAGCTGAAGAGCTGGGGCATCGAGGTGCATCGCGGCCTCGGCGGCACCGGCGTGATCGGCGTCATCAAGGGCAAGGGTTCGAGCGGCAAGCGCATCGGCCTGCGCGCCGACATGGACGCGCTGCCGATGGAGGAGAACACCAATCTGAAGTGGAGTTCGAAGATCCCCGGCCGCTTCCACGGCTGCGGCCATGACGGCCACACCACCATGCTGCTCGGGACCGCGCGCTATCTCGCCGAGACCAGGAACTTCGACGGCACCGTGCACCTGATCTTCCAGCCGGCCGAGGAAGGCCTCGGCGGCGCCCGCGCCATGATCAAGGACGGCCTGTTCGAGAAGTTTCCCTGCGACGAGCTCTACGGCCTGCACAACGCGCCCGACCTCAACCACGGTGAGATCGCGATCCTGCCCGGCCCCGCGATGGCCAGCGCCGACTTCTTCGACCTCCGCATCACCGGCTACGGCGCGCATGGCGCGATGCCCGAACGCTCCAAGGACGCGGTGATCATCGCGACCACGCTGGCGCAGGCGATTCAGACCATCGTCAGCCGCAACGTCGAGCCGCTGCAGGCCGCCGTGATCTCGATCACCCAGATTCACGCCGGTTCCGCCTACAACGTCATTCCCGGCGACGCGCATCTTTGCGGCACCATCCGCACCTTCTCGAAAGAAGTCCGCACCCTGATCGCCGAGCGCATCCGGACCATCTGCGCCGGAATCGCGAGCGCCTATAGCTGCGTGATCGACGTCGACATCCGCGACACCTTCGACGTGCTGGTCAACCAGGCCGAGCAGTCCAAGGTGGTCGAGGAGGTCGCGCGCACCATCGTCGATCCCGCCAACGTGATCACCCGTACTCAACCGAAGATGGGCAGCGAGGATTTTGCCGACATGCTGCAGACCGTCCCCGGCGCGTATTTCTGGGTTGGCCATGACGGCTCGGTGCCCGTGCACAATCCCGGCTTCGTGCTCGACGACAAGATCCTGCCGATCGGCGCCAGCATGTTCGCCCGCATCATCGAGACGCGCATGCCGGTGGGTGGCAATGCATAAAAAGAGCGTCGAAGAGGCGGTCACCTCGCTGCACGATCTGTCCGCGGTCGATCTGATCGCGGGCTATCGTGCAAAGCAGTTCTCGCCGAGCGAGGTGCTGGAGGATTTGCTCGCGCACGTCGCTGCGTGGGAGCCGCACCTCAAGGCACTCTATGCGTTCGATCCCGATGGCGCGCGCGAGGCTGCAAAGGCCTCGACCGCGCGCTGGACTGGCGGCGAGCCGTCCGGCGCGCTGGACGGCGTCCCTGTCACGGTGAAGGACAACATCGCAACCAAGGGCGTGCCGGTGCCGCTGGGCGCGGCCAGTGTCAAGCTCGTGCCGGCCGAGAAGGATGCCCCGCCGGCTGCGCGGCTGCGCGAGGCCGGCGCGATCATCTTCGCCAAGACCACCATGCCCGATTACGGCATGCTGTCCTCCGGTCTCTCCAGCTTCCATGCGCTGGCGCGCAATCCCTGGGACCTCTCCAGGAATCCCGGCGGCTCCAGCGCAGGCGCCGGCGCTGCCGCGGCGGCCGGCTACGGTCCCTTGCATCTCGGCACCGATATCGGCGGCTCGGTGCGCCTGCCCGCCGGCTGGTGCGGCCTCGTCGGCCTGAAACCGAGCTTCGGCCGCGTGCCGATCGATCCCACCTATGTCGGCCGCGTCGCCGGTCCCATGACCCGCACGGTCGATGATTGCGCGCTGATGATGAGCGCGATCGCAAAGCCCGACCGGCGCGACGGCATGAGCCTGCCGGCCGAACCTCTCAACTGGAAGGGGCTGGAGAAGTCGCCGCGAAAACTGCGCATCGGCCTGATGCTCGATCCCGGCTGCGGACTGCCGCTGGAGAAACCGGTGCGCGAGGTCGCGGTGAAGGCGGCGAAGGCGTTCGAATCCGCAGGCGCCGTCGTGACCGAGGTCGAGGGCATCCTCACCCGCGAGATGCTCGACGGCCTCGACAATTTCTGGCGCGCGCGGATGTGGGACGATCTGTCGAAACTGACGCCGGCCGAGCAGGCAAAGGTGCTGCCCTATATCTTCGAGTGGGGCGAGTCCGGCGCCAAGCTGTCGGGCGTCGACGTGATCCGCGGCTTCAACCAGACCATGGCGATCCGCGCAGCGGCGTCAAAGCTGTTCTGCGAGCTCGACTACGTGATCTCGCCGACTGCGCCGAACGTGAACTATCCGGCGGAATGGGCCTCGCCGACGAACGATCCCATGAAGCCGTTCGAGCACATCGCCTATACCGTGCCGTGGAATATGTCGGAGAACCCCGCGATCTCCGTCAATGGCGGCTTCGATGCCAAGGGCTTTCCGATCGGCGTGCAGATCGTCGGCCGACGCTTCGACGACATCGGCGTGCTCGGCATGGCCAAGGCGTTCGAGGGCCTGCGTGGCCCGCAGCGGCCCTGGCCCAAGCCGCCGACGAAGTAGCGACGCGCATCTAGCGTCTCAACACAACTCGTCATGCGCGGGCTCGATCCGCGCATCCATCCTCTTCAAAAAAGATGGATTGCCGGGTCAAGCCCGGCAATGACAGAATTGATTCAAGAATGACAAGGAAGGAAACAACCATGGCGTATGAGACGATCAAATACGAGGTCGCCGAGCAGATCCTCACGATCACGCTGAATCGGCCCGACAAGCTCAACGCCTTCAACGCGCAGATGCAAGCAGAGCTGATCGACGCGTTCGACGCGGCCGACAAGGACGACAACGTCCGCGCCATTATCGTCACCGGCGCCGGCCGCGGTTTTTGCGCGGGCGCGGATCTTTCGTCCGGTGCCGACACGTTCGACCGCGACGCGCGGCGGGGGCCTGTAAGGCGTTTGGCCGACGGCAAGGTCGATTACAGCGATCCGCAGGTTCGCGACGGCGGCGGCCAGGTCACCTTGCGCATCTTCAAGTGCCTCAAGCCGGTCATCGCCGCGGTGAACGGGCCTGCCGTCGGCATCGGCGTCACCATGCAGCTCGCGATGGATATCCGCATTGCCTCGGAGGCCGCGCGGTTCGGCTTCGTGTTCTCCCAGCGCGGCATCGTGCCGGAGGCCGCCTCGAGTTGGTTCCTGCCGCGCATCGTCGGCATCTCGCAGGCGTTGGAATGGTGCTATTCGGGCCGGGTCTTCCCGGCGCAGGAGGCACTCGCCGGGCGTCTCGTCAGCAAGGTCGTCGCGCCGGATGATCTCCTGCCAACCGCCCGCGCGCTCGCCAAGGAATTTGCCGCGAAGACCGCGCCGGTCTCGGTCGCGCTGATCCGCCAGATGATGTGGCGCATGATGGGGGCGGACGATCCGATGGAGGCCCACAAGGTCGACAGTCGCGGCATCTACGCCCGCGGCCGCTCCGGCGACGTCAAGGAAGGCGTGGTGTCGTTCCTGGAAAAGCGTCCCGCGCAGTTCAAGGACAAGGTATCGACCGACATGCCGGATTATTTCCCGTGGTGGACGGAACGGGAGTACAAGTAAAGACGACCCAGCGCGCCATAACGTGCAACTCGGCTGTTTGATCCATGCCAAGCGCGCATGGACAATGGGCCGACATCCTGCTGCATCGCAAAATCACATTGCGGTATCGTCCGCCCCGTACAGGGAAGCGATACGATGCAACTTTGCCTGCGAATGGCGGCTCTCGCGCCACTCGTCCTTGCCGGCTGCGCCGGGCAGGACGCAGAGTGGGCGCAGCGCGGACGGGCCAGCCTGATCGGTCTGGATCAGTCGGCGATCCGCATGTGCGCCGGCTTGCCGGCCGGAACCGCCAAGGACGGCTCGGGCGAGATCTGGATGTACGAGCACGCTGCGAGTCCGCCCGGCGGGATCGCGCCGCCCACACTGACGCTTCCGCCCGGTCTGAATATCGGAGGCCAGGCGCCTTCAGGCTATTGTCGCGTCCAGCTGCGCTTCGTTTGCGGCAAGGTCACGGAGGTGCAATATGCCGGGAATACCGACATTGGAAGTGCGCGTGACGCCGCCTGTGGCCAGATCGTGAAAACTTGCCTCGGCTATGGAGCCGGTGGCCGCGAAGCCGTCGCGCGGGCGTCACATCAGTAGCGCGACCCGCCCGATCGCCTTGCGATCGATCAACAGCCGCATCGCCTTCGCATGGTCCTCCAGTGGCAGGCGATGCGAGACGTTGGGGCGCAGCTTGCCCTCCTCCGCCCATTGCAGCAGCATCTTTAGGCGCGCTTCGCCAAGCGCAGGATTTCTCCGCACCGCTTCGCCGGCGCGCACACCGAGCACGCTGGCGCCCTTGATCAGCAGCAGATTGGTCCTGGCCGAGCCGATGCCGCCGGTGAAGCCGATCACGAGGAGCCGAGCGCCCCAGGCGATGCAGCGCATCGAGTCTTCAAAGACCTGGCCGCCGACGGGGTCGAACACGACGTCCGCGCCGCGCCCCCCGGTGATGCGCTTGACGGCATCGCGAAAGGACTCGCGGTCGTAGCGTACGAGATGATCGGCGCCGCGCGATTTCGCGATCGCAAGCTTCTCGTCGCTTGAAGCCGTCGCAATCACGATCGCGCCCAGCATCTTGCCGATCTCGACCGCGGCCAGCCCGACGCCGCCGCCGGCACCATGCACCAGCAGCACCTCACCCGGCTCGACCCGGCCGCGATCGATCAGCGCGTGATACGCGGTGCCATGACCGGCAAGATAAGTCGCGGCCTCGGCGTAGTCGAACGTCGATGGCATCGGCGTGAGTTGGGCCGGCGTTACCGCCACTTCATCAGCGAAGGCACCATGGCGCATCTTGACGATGACCTTGTCGCCAACCGCAACGCCGCTTGCCTCCGATCCCACCTCGGTGACATCGCCGGCAGCTTCCATCCCGGGCGTGAACGGCAGTTCAGGCTTCAGCTGATAGTCGCCGGCCGCCATCAGCACGTCAGGGAAATTCAGGCCGGCGGCGCGGATCGCGACGCGCACCTCGCCCGGCTTCAGAGCGCGCGAGGCAAACTCCTCCAGCCGCAACGTCTCGGGCGCACCGAGCGCGCGGCAGACGACAGCGCGCACCATCAGGCCGCGCTCGCCTTGCTGCGCAGCAGCGCCTCGCGGATCAACGGCAGGCGATCATTTCCGAAATACATGTCGGTCTTGTTCACGAAGATGGTCGGCGAGCCGAAGCCGCCGCGGGCGACGACCTCTTCAGTGTTCGCCTTGAGCTGGTCCTTGATCCCCTGCTCCGAAATCCCGGCGAAGAATTTCTGCTCGTCGATGCCAACCTTCCTGCAAATCTCGGCAAGCACCACGTCCTGCGAAATATCCTTGTCCTCGCCCCAATAGGCCTCGAACACCGCCGTTGCGAACGGCACCATGTCCTTGCCGAGCCAGATGCAGCCGCGCATGGCCTTGACGCTGTTCACCGGAAACACCGTGGGTGGCATCTTGATCGACAGGCCGGCCGAGCGCGCCCAGTCCTGAAGATCCTTTTTCATGTAGCGCGCCTTCAGCGGAACCGGCTTTTCGCGCTGGGCGTAGACGCTCGGATTGACCGTGTTGAAGATGCCGCCGACCAGGATCGGCCGCCAGGTGATCTCGGCGCCCAGCTCCTTGGCCAGCGGCTGGATGTTGTGGAAGGCGAGATAGGTCCAGGGGCTGGAACAGTCGAAGAAGAATTCGATCATGGCATTTCCTTGTTTGTTTGTCCCGCTCTCTCCTCCGTCATTGCGAGGAGCGAAGCGACGAAGCAATCCAGAGTCCCTCCGTGGAAAGATTCTGGAATGCTCCGCTTCGCTCGCAATGACGGGATGGAGCGGAAGTCTACTTCCTTCCCAACACTTCCTTAGCCCTTTGCCCGAACATGATCTTGCGTGATTCCTCGTCGAACGGCTCTTTCACGAACTTGCCGATCGCGAGCCCGGCCTGCACCTGCGGCCTCGCACGAACCTCGGCATACCAGCGTTTCACGTTCGGATAGTCGTCGAGTGTAAAGCCTTGCGCCTTGTGGGTCATGGTCCATGGGAAGCAGGCGATATCGGCGATGGAATAGTCGCCGGCGACAAAAGCCCCGGTCTTGCCGAGCTGGCGATCGAGCACGCCGTAGAGCCGCGCTGCCTCGTCGCGATAGCGTTCGATCGCATAGGGGATCTTCTCCGCCGCGTAGAGCGCAAAATGCCCATGCTGGCCGAGCATCGGTCCGAGCCCGGCCATCTGCCACATCACCCATTGGATGGCGGTCGAGCGCCCGCGCAGGTCCGTTGGCAAGAACCGGCCGGTCTTCTCCGCGAGATAGATCAGGATGGCGCCGGTCTCGAAGGCCGAGAACGGCGGCCCGCCGTCGGCAGGATCGTGATCGACGATGGCCGGGATACGGTTGTTCGGGGAGATCGCGAGAAACTCCGGGTTGAACTGCTCGCCGGCGCGGATGTTCACGGGCTTCACGCTGTAGGGAAGCCCGAGTTCCTCCAGCATGATCGAGATTTTCCAGCCATTCGGGGTCGGCGCGTAATAGAGATCGATCACGACCTTTCCATTGGCCTTTCCCTGGCCTTCCCTGTCGTCGCCTCCGCATAGAGAGCGACTTTTGTTGTTCTGTACCTCGACGTTAGGACATGGCAGGAAGGGGCGCAACACAACCTGCCGGGAGGGCCGCCATGCTGTTTCCAACCACGATCGCCGGCTCCTTGCCGAAGCCGGAATGGCTGGCCGAACCCAACATGCTCTGGGCGCCCTGGAAGTCACAGGCCGACGAGCTGCTCCGGGCCAAGCGCGATGCGACCTTGATCTGGCTGAAGATCCAGGAGGATGCCAGCATCGACATCGTCACCGAGGGCGAGCAGGCCCGGCAGCATTTCGTCCACGGCTTCCTGGAGAAGATCGAGGGCATCGATTTCGCCCACAAGGTCGAGATGGGCATCCGCAAGGACCGCTACAAGGCGATGGTGCCGCAGGTGGTCGCCCCGCTCCGGCTCAAGGGACGCGTCCATGACTTCGAGGCCCGCGTGGCGCGTACTCATACGAAGAAGAAGCTGAAGTTCACCCTGCCCGGCCCAATGACCATCATCGACACCATTGCCGATCGCTACTATGGCGACCGCGTGAAGATGGCCTTTGCCTTCGCCGAGCTGCTCAACGAGGAGGCCAAGGCGTTGCAAGCCGACGGCGTCGATCTCGTGCAGTTCGACGAGCCGGCCTTCAACGTCTACATGGACGAGGTCAACGACTGGGGCATCAAGGCGCTGGAGCGCGCCGCGCAGGGCCTCACTTGCGCCACCGCCGTTCACATCTGCTACGGCTACGGCATCAAGGCGAACACCGACTGGAAGGAAACACTCGGTGCGCAATGGCGGCAGTACGAGCAGATCTTCCCGGCAATCGACGCGAGCCCGATCCAGCAGGTTGCGATCGAGTGCCGCAATTCCAAGGTGCCGCTCGACCTGCTGGCGCTGCTCAAGACCAAGATCGTGCAGGCCGGCGTGATAGACGTCGCCAGCGACACGGTGGAGACCGCCGAGGACGTCGTCCAGGTGATCGATGCGGTGTCGAAATTCGTGCCCAAGAGCAACATCATCGCCACCACCAATTGCGGCATGGCGCCGATGCGGCGGGAGATCGCCGAAGCCAAGCTGATGGCGCTCGGCGCCGGCGCCGCGCTGGCGCGCGAGAGACTGGGCTGACGCCGGTGATCCGCGGCGTACTCTGTTAGTCCAGAGCGGTCGGATGCAGCGCCGGTCGATATCCGGCGCTGAACGCCCGCAGCGTCGACGGGGGCGTCAGCAGCATCGGACGCTCCAGCGCGTGGTCGGCGCGGGCGTAGCCGGCCGGCGACCAAAGCAGCGGCTGGCCTTTCATCACAAGAAAGCTCTGCTCGCCCTGCTGCACCATCGCGCCGTCGGGTAAGTCTGCGAGCGGCCCTCGCAGCGCGTGCAACCGCTTGCGGCCACGATCGAGACGCTCCAGGTGCAGCTTTGCGTCCATCGCCTTTGCGCTCACCTTGCTTGCGCCGTTTCCCCTCTCCCATGCCGCGCGAAACCGGTTGGCATCGTCACGCCGGCAGAAGAAGCATGGGCGATGTCCGGCAGCAAAGGCAGTGGCTTCATCGAGGAAGAACAGCTCGGTCCAGCTCCGCCGCGCCATCACCGGCCGCCGCCAGCCGCGGAACTCGCACAGACAAATGATCCAGGCCGGCGACGACCATCGCTTCTTCAGCAGCGTCTTCGTTGCGGGATCGTGGATGATGCCGCGGTTGCCGGTGAACAGGCCGCGATGCGGCGTGGCGATGATGTCGCCGGTCGGGGTGACACGGTTTTGCAGGGGCATGGTGCCTCGACCGGTCATTGCGAGGAGCGGAGCGACGAAGCAACCAGATTGCTTCCGCGGGAAGATTCTGGATTGCTTCGCTGCGCTCGCAATGACCGGAATGATCACGCCGCGCCGTCACGCAGCGGCGGGTGGTAGGACAGCGCGGTGTCCCAGGGGAAGAAGATCCAGGTGTCCTGCGAGACTTCCGTGATGAAGGTGTCGACCAGGGGGCGTCCCATCGGCTTGGCGTAGACGGTGGCGAAATGCGCATCGGGCAGCATCTCGCGCACCAGCCTGCCGGTCTTGCCGGTGTCGACGAGGTCGTCGACGATCAGGAGCCCCTTGCCGGTGCCGCCGCCGAGCTTCATCGCCGCTTCGGAAATGCCCTTGAGGACCTGGAGCTCGCCCTGCTTGTTGTGGTCGTAGCTCGCGATGCAGACCGTGTCGATCACGCGCACGCCGAGCTCGCGCGCCACGATCGCGGCCGGCACCAGGCCGCCGCGGGTGATCGCGATCACCGCGTGGAACGGACCGACTTCGTTGAGCCGCCAGGTCAGCGCCCGGCAATCCCGGTGGAACTGGTCCCACGAGACCGGAAAGGCCTTGCCTGCCCGCTCCTGCGCACTCAGCTCCGGTGCTTCACCAGCCATCGTCGTCTCCTGCTTCGTCCGCCGGCAAAGTCACTGCTAGCGGTTGATGTTCAATCCCGCCAGCATTTCCTTCACCGCGGCCATCGCCGCGGCCAGCTTCTCCGGATCGCGCGAGCGCACCACCAGATTGGTGTTCGGCTTCTGCTCCTCGTCCATGAAGGGATAGCTGCCGATGATGGTGTCGGGATGGGCCGTGGCGATCGCCCGCAGCGGGCCGCCGATGTCGCCCTCGCGCGCATTGGCGCGGACCGATTCGGAGAGCATGCGCACGCCCGATTTCAGCTTGGGCGAGACGATATCCATCATCGCCTGCATGATCGACGGCACGCCGGCCATGACGATGACGTTGCCGATCTTGAAGCCGGGAGCGAGAATGGTGGCACTCTGGATCAGCTCGGCACCGTCGGGGATGCGGGCCATGCGCAGGCGGGCCTCGTTGAGGTCCTGCTCGCTCCAGCGCTCGCGGAAGCGGGCGACGACCTCCGGATGGTGATCGATACCGACGCCGAACGCCTTGGCCACGGCATCGGCGGTGATGTCGTCATGCGTCGGGCCGATGCCACCCGTGGTGAAGACGTAGCTGTAGCGATGCCGCAGTGCGTCCAGGGCGGCGATGATGTCGGCCTCGTCGTCGGAGACGATCCGGACCTCCTTCAGGTCGATGCCGATATTGGTCAGGTATTCGGCGATGAAGCCGATATTCTTGTCCTTGGTCCGGCCGGACAGGATTTCGTCCCCAATGACCAGAATGCCCGCCGTGACGATGTCGCTCATGCCTTAAGTCCCTCACCTGTGACGCCGACTTTGCCGAGGTAACACGTTGAAGTCACGCAGTTTTGCTTCTGAAATAAGCAGTCCTCAGCCATTTTTTCAGGCAAGCCGCCGGCCGTCCCCGGCAAATGCCCCTCCTCCATGCTTATCGCGCTGGCCCGGCCCTTGCTACCTCCTACGGAAGTCATGCACTCTTCACGGCATGGCCATAGGACGTTGCGGTCCTCAGCAAGGCCGAAACGACCTGATCAATGGCGCAACGCCTTGGGGGAGAACAGTCGGATTCTATGGCAGTCGCGTTTGACGAAATGAATATTCCCGGCGGAGACCTTCGCCCCGCTTATCAGGAGCTGGCGCGCTGGCTCAAGGAAACGCCGCCCGAAGCCCTCGAATATCGGCGCCAGGAGGCCGAGCTCCTGTTCCGCCGGATCGGCATTACCTTCGCCGTCTACGGCGATTCCGAGTCGACCGAGCGCCTAATTCCCTTCGACGTGATCCCGCGGATCATGTCCGGCAAGGAATGGGCGCGACTGGAGAAGGGCCTGAAGCAGCGCGTGCGCGCGCTCAACATGTTCCTGCGCGACATCTATCACGGCCGCGACATCCTCCGCGCCGAGATCGTACCCGACGATCTGATCTTCCAGAACCCGGTGTTCCGCCCGGAGATGAACGGCCAGCAAGTGCCGCATGACGTCTACGTGCACATCGCCGGCATCGACATCGTCCGGGTCGACGCCGAGGACTTCATCGTGCTGGAGGATAACGCCCGCACCCCCTCGGGCGTGTCCTACATGCTGGAGAACCGCGAGATCATGATGCGGCTGTTTCCGGATCTGTTCGCCCGCCACAGGGTGGCGCCGGTCGAGCGCTATCCGGACGAGTTGCTCGCAGCCCTGCGCTCGGTCGCGCCGCTGAGCGCATCCAGCGAGCCGACCGTCGCCCTGCTCACGCCCGGCGTCTACAACTCCGCCTATTACGAGCACTCGTTCCTCGCCGACAAGCTCGGCATCGAGTTGGTCGAAGGCCGCGACCTCATCGTCAAGAACAACGAAGTGTTCATGCGAACGACGGAAGGGCTGAAGCGGGTCGACGTGATCTATCGCCGTGTCGACGACGATTTCCTCGATCCCCTCACCTTCCGTCCCGATTCCGTGCTCGGCGTCCCCGGGCTGATGTCGGCCTACGCGGCCGGCAACATCACGCTCGCCAACGCCGTCGGTACCGGCATCGCCGACGACAAGGCGATCTACTCCTACATGCCTGATATCGTGAAGTTCTATCTCGGCGAGGAGCCGATCCTCAAGAACGTGCCGACCTGGCGCTGCCGCGAGCCGAAGGACCTCGCCTATGTGCTGGACAATCTGAGCGAGCTCGTCGTCAAGGAAGTGCACGGCTCCGGCGGCTACGGCATGCTGATCGGCCCCGCTGCGACCAAGGCGACGATCGAAGCGTTCCGCGACAAGCTCAAGCGCGAGCCGGAAGGTTTCATCGCGCAGCCGACGCTGGCGCTGTCGACTTGCCCGACCTGCACCGCATCCGGCCTCGCCCCGCGCCACGTCGACTTGCGGCCCTTCGTGCTCACGGGCAGCAAGAGCACCACCATCGTGCCCGGCGGGCTCACCCGCGTCGCGCTCAAGGAAGGCTCCCTGGTGGTGAATTCAAGCCAGGGCGGCGGCACCAAAGACACCTGGATCCTGGACGAGTAGAGAGATGCTGTCGCGTACCGCCGAAAACCTCTACTGGCTCGCCCGCTACGTCGAGCGGGCCGAATATCTCGCGCGCACCATCGATGCGACGTTGCGCGTCACCGCGCTTCCCGCCGCCTATATCGGCAAGACCAATGAATGGGATTCGGCGCTGCTCACCGCCGGGGTCGCCGCCAGCTTCTATCAGGCCTATGAGGAAGCCAACGAACACAACGTCGTCGAGTATCTCTCGTTCTCGATGGACAATCCGTCCTCGATCAGGAACTGCATCGAGGCGGCGCGGCTGAACTCGCGCTCGGTGCGCACCGCGCTCACCAGCGAGATGTGGGACACCATCAATTCGGCCTGGATCGAGCTTCAGGCGGTCTGGAGCAAGGGCGCCTCGACGCGCGAGGACCTCGCCAAATTCCTCCGCTTCGTGCAGGAGACCTCGCTGCGCTTCGACGGTTCGGCCTACCGGACGATGCTGCGTAACGACGCCTATTGGTTCTCGCGGATGGGTGTGCACCTGGAGCGCGCCGACAACACCGCGCGCATTCTCGACGTGAAATACCACGTGCTGCTGCCCGAGGAGGAGCATGTCGGCGGCCCGCTCGACTTCTATCAATGGAGCTCGATCCTGCGCTCGGTTTCGGCGCTGACCGCCTATCACTGGGTCTACCGCGAGACGCTGAAACCGTGGTTGATCGCGGATCTCCTCATCCTCAACGACACGCTGCCGCGCTCGCTCGCCAGCTGCTACGGCAATCTCGTGCGCAACCTCGACCAGATCGGCGTTGCCTATGGCCGCCAGGGCCCGGCCCAGCGCCACGCCCGCGGTATCCGCAACCGGCTGGAACACAGCAACATGGACGACATTTTCCAGCATGGCGTGCATGAATTCATTCAGGAATTCATCACGGACAATTCCAGGCTGGGCGAGATCATCACGAAGCAGTATTTGATCTGATACACGCCGTCATTCCGGGATGGTCCGAAGGACCAGATCCGGAATCTCGAGATTCCGGGTTCGATGCTGGCGCATCGCCCCGGAATGACGACGCAAGAACAACGGTCCACCATGCGCCTGCGAATCCAGCACACCACGACCTATCGCTACGAGCCGCCGGCGACCAGCGTGATCCAGATCCTGCGCATGACGCCCGGCAGTCATGATGGGCAGTACGTCGCGGAATGGCAGATCGACGTCTCCACCGACACCAAGCTCGACATGCATGAGGATGCGTTCGGCAACGTCATCCACGTGCTGTCCTGCGGGCCTGTCGGCGACATCAAGATCACCGCCGAAGGGCTGATCGAGACCCACGACACCGGCGGCGTGCTGCGCGGCACGGACGAGCGTTTCCCCGCCGGGATGTTCCTGCGCTCCACCGACCTCACCTCCGTCAATCCGGCGATGACGGCGGTTGCGCGCCAGTTGCGCAGCGAGGCCGAGAGCGACACGCTGAGCTTCCTGCACACCTTGATGACGCAGATTGCCGATCACATGACGTTCGACGAGGACCCTACCAACAGCGGCACGTCGGCGGCGGAGGCGTTCGGGCTCAAGCGCGGGGTCTGCCAGGATTACGCGCACATCTTCATCGCCTGCGCCCGCGCCGGTGGCGTGCCGGCGCGCTTCGTCTCCGGGCACTTTCTGCGATCGGACGACACGATGCACCAGGAGGCCGGCCATGCCTGGGCGGAGGCTTACGTGCCGGATCTCGGCTGGGTCGGATTCGATCCCGCCAACAGCATCTGCGCCACCGACGCCCATGTCCGCGTTGCGATCGGGCTCGACTATCTCGGCGCAGCCCCGGTGCGTGGCACGCGCTATGGCGGCGGCACCGAAACGCTGGCGGTGGCCGTGAAGGTCGAGCAGGCCGGCCGCGGCGGGCAGTCGCAATCGCAGTCCCAGCGGCAGAGCTAGGCGCTGCCGGCCGAGCGCATGCTCCGTGCTACAATTGCAGGATCAGATCAGACCAGCGAGGTAGTCCATGGCGACTGTAAAACTGCTTTCGGACGACGAACTCTCCGCCGACGCGCGTGCCGTTTTCGACGACATCCGAAAGGTGCGGAAATCGGATTTCGTCAACAATTTCTGGCGCGCGCTGGCGCATGATCCGAAGACGCTGCGGCGGACCTGGGACAGCATCAAGGAAGTGATGGCTCCTGGTGCGCTCGATCCCAAGACCAAGGAAATGCTCTATGTCGCGGTCTCGATCGCCCATGGCTGCAGCTACTGCATCCATTCACACACGGCAGCCGCACGGGCCAGGGGGATGACCGAGGCCGAATATGGCGAGCTGCTCGCCATCGTCGGCATGGCCGCGGAGACAAACCGGCTGGTCACGGCGCTCGGCGTTCCCGTCGACGAGGCGTTTCTGGTCGATGCCGCGGATTGAGGTCGGAGCGGAACGCTAAGCCGATTCCTCGTCATTCCGGGGCGCGCGTAGCGCGAACCTGGAATCCATTGATCCACCAACTCTGCGGCCCAATGGATTCCGGGCTCGCGACTTCGTCGCGCCCCGGAATGAGCCGGAATCGGGGGGTTGGACCGGACCTCGAAATTGGCTAGTAATTCCGCGCAAACGCGTTCGGGGACTGGAAATGACCTATTGTTGCGGAATCCTGGTTCGGGACGGTCTGGTGATGATCGCCGATACCCGCACCAATGCCGGCCTCGACAACGTCTCGACCTTCCGCAAGCTGCACATCTTCTCCAAGCCCGGCGAGCGCATCATGGCGATCGCCAGCGCCGGCAACCTCGCCATCAGCCAGTCGGTGCTCTCGACGCTGACCGAAGGCCTGGAGGATCCCAACACGGGCGAGATCGAGACGCTGATGAACGCGCCGACCATGTTCCAGGCCGCTCAGCGCATCGGCCGGGCGATCCGGGCGGTGCATGCCACCGAAGGACCGGCGCTGAAATCCGAGGACGTGTCCTTCGACGTCTCCTTCCTGTTCGGCGGCCAGATCAAGGGCGCGCGCATGCGTCTGTTCATGGTCTACACCGCCGGCAATTTCATCGAATGCACCACCGACACCCCCTACCTGCAGATCGGCGAGCACAAATACGGCAAGCCGGTGCTCGACCGCGCCATGCATTACGACGTCGAGCTCTACGAGGCGCTGAAGACCGGCCTGATCTCGATGGACTCGACCATGCGCTCGAACCTCGGCGTCGGTCTGCCGATCGACGTGCTGGTGGTGCGCACGGACGCCTGTGAAGCCGATCTCAACCACCGCATCGAGGCGGGCGAGCCTTATTTCCACGATTTGCGCTCGCGCTGGTCGGCGGCATTGCGCGCCGCGCACCAGAACATTCCGCGCCCGCCCTACAAGAACGAAAAAGAACCCAAAACCTGACAGCAGAAGAGAAAAGGCAGGAAACGATGAGTGAAGCGAAAAAGATCGCGCTGGTGACGGGCGCCGGCACCGGTGTCGGGCGCGCAGCATCGCTGGCGCTGATGAACACCGGCTTCACCGTGGTGCTCGCAGGCCGCCGGCTCGACATGCTCGAGGAGACAGCGAAGCTCGGCCCCGCCGGAAAGAGCCTCTGCGTCACCGCCGACATGACCAAGCCGGACTCCATCGCCGCGCTGTTCGACACGGTGAAGACGACCTATGGCCGCCTCGACGTACTCTTCAACAATGCCGGCATGGGCGCGCCGGCCGTGAACTTCGAGGACCTCAGCCTCGAACAATGGCAGGCGGTGGTGAACACCAACCTCACGGGCCCGTTCCTGTGCACCCAGCACGCCTTCCGTATCATGAAGGACCAGACCCCGCGCGGCGGCCGCATCATCAACAACGGATCGATCTCGGCGCATGCGCCGCGGCCGTTCTCGGCCGCCTACACCTCGACCAAGCACGCCATCACGGGCCTGACCAAGGCCAGCAATCTCGACGGCCGCATGTACGACATCGCGGTCGGCCAGGTCGACATCGGCAATGCGGCGACGCCGATGACGGATCGCATGGTCAACGGTCCCGGCGTGCTGCAGCCCGACGGCACGACCAAGCACGAGCCGCGCATGGACGCCAAGGCAGTCGGCGATGCCGTCGCCTACATGGCCAGCCTGCCGCTCAACGCCAACGTGCTGACCATGACGGTGATGGCGACCAAGATGCCGTTCGTCGGACGGGGCTAGTCGCCGCTCTCGTGCCCAGGGCGCAGCGCGGCATGCCATGACGCGCTGCTGAGCCGGGGCCCATGTCTCCGCGATTCGGTTCTTGGCTTTCTGGATCCCGGCTCTGCGGCGCACCGCTTGCGCGCTGCACCGCGTCCGGGACACGAAACCTTCCCTACTCCAAACTCTCCACCCGCCGCAGGCTCGGGAACAGCTTCATCCAGAGCAGCGCCACTGCGACGGTGGCAACGCCGCCGAGCACGGCGGCAGGCACGGCACCGAGCAGTGCCGCCGCTACCCCGCTTTCGAACTGGCCGAGCTGGTTCGAGGCGTTGATGAAGAGGAAGTTCACCGCGCCGACGCGGCCGCGCATCTCGTCGGGCGTTGAGAGCTGCACCAGCGAGAAGCGGATCACGACGCTGATCGTGTCGGCCGCGCCCAAGACGGCGAGCGACAGCACCGACAGCCACATCCAGGACGACAGCGCGAACACGATCGTGGCGAGGCCGAACACGATCACGGCCTGGAACATGCGCAGGCCTACATGTCTCGAGATGGCGTGACGCGCCAGCACCACGGTCATCAGGAGCGCGCCGACCGCCGGCGCCGCGCGCAGCACGCCGAGCCCGACCGGGCCGGTCTGCAGGATATCGCGGGCATAGATCGGCAACAGCGCGGTCACGCCGCCGAACAGCACGGCGAACAGGTCGAGCGAGATGGTGCCGAGGATCGCCGGATTGCTGCGGATGAAGCGGACTCCGGCGAAGATGTTGTCCGAGCTCGTCCCCTCCTTCGCGATCGCCTGCGGGCGCGGCCGGATGAAACCGGTCAGGATCATCCCAAGAATCCAGAACAGCACCATCACGGCATAGGCAAGGTGCGGGGCGACCGCATAGGCGAAGCCCCCGAGGGCAGGCCCGGTGATGGTCGCGACCTGCGCCGCACCGCTGGAGACGGCGGTGGCGCGCTGCAGCGACCCTGCGGCGCGATCAGCGGCAGCAGCGCCGCGGTGGTCGGGCTCTCGAAGGCGCCGGCAATGCCGAGCACGAAGGTCGCGATGAAGATCTGAACCTCGCCGACCGCGCCGACATAGGTGATGATTGCGAGATAGAGCGCGGTCGCGGCCTCCACGAGCTGGCAGAGCTGGACCACGCGCTTGCGCTCGTAACGGTCCGCGGCATGGCCGGCGACGAACACCAGAAACGCGGTGGGCAGGAACTGCACGAGGCCGACCATGCCGAGGTCGAACGCGGAGCCGGTGAGGTCGTAGATCTGCCAGCCGATCGCGACCGCCGCAATCTGGCTGGAAAAGCGCGACAGGCTGCGCGAGAGCAGGAAGAACAGGAAGGCGCGGTGGCCGAGCAGGGCGCCGGCGCTGACCGGCGGATTTTCGGATATTGGCTGCTCTGGCATCGCCTCTTCGGTCACCCCGGACTGTCCGTCCTGATCTTGATCGGCCTCCGCGTGGCTGAGGCTTACCCGCTTGTCAACAACGAGCCGCTTCCAGGCCCGGTCGGCATTGCCTTTGCAACGCAGACGCGGCCATAATCATTGAAGGTTTGGGGACATCATGCTTCGGCTGCAATCGGCACTCGGCATTTTCGCATTGCTGCTGATCGCCTACGCGCTGGCGGAGAATCGCCGCGCGGTGTCGCTGCGCCAGGCGGCGATCGGCCTCGCCGCGACCTTCGTCACCGCGGTCGTGCTGCTGAAGCTGCCGGTCGTCGCCCATGCCTTCGGGACCATCAACGACGCGGTCGGCACGATCTCGGCGGCCTCCCGCGCCGGCTCCGCCTTCGTGTTCGGTTATATCGGCGGCGGCGCCCTGCCGTTCGATCTGAAGGTGCCGGGCGCCGACTTCATCCTGGCGTTCCAGGCATTGCCGATCGTACTGGTCATGAGCGTGCTGACGACGCTGCTGTTCTATTGGCGGGTGCTGCCACCGATCGTGCGCGGCATGGCCTGGCTGCTCGAGCGCACGCTCGGCGTCGGCGGCGCCGTCGGGCTGTCGACCGCCGCCAATGTCTTCCTCGGCATGGTCGAGGCACCGCTGTTCGTGCGGCCGTATCTGGCACAGATGACCCGCAGCGAGTTGTTCCTGGTGATGACCGGCGGCATGGCGGGCATTGCCGGCACGGTGCTGGTGCTCTATGCGACGCTGCTTGCGCCCCTCATCCCCGACGCCGCCGCGCATTTCGTCATCGCCTCGGTGCTGGGCGCGCCGGCCGCGATCCTGGTCAGCCTGATCATGGTGCCCGAGACCTCGGACAAGCGCACCGGCGGCGCGCTGGAGGATCCCTGGGTCGCCAGCGATCCCGGGATGAATGTGTCCGGCACGATGGACGCAATCGTGAAGGGTACCACGGCCGGCCTCGAATTGCTGCTCAACATCGTCGCCATGCTGCTGGTGCTGGTGGCGCTGGTCTATCTCGTCAATGCCATCCTCGGCCTCTTGCCGAACATCGGCGGCGCCGCGGTCTCGTTGCAGCGCCTGCTCGGCCTCGTCATGGCGCCGGTGTGCTGGCTGATGGGATTGCCGTGGAATCAGGCGATCACCGCCGGCAGCCTGATGGGCACCAAGACCGTGCTCAACGAATTGATCGCCTATGTCGACTTCTCGAAGCTGCCGCCCGACGCGCTCGATCCGCGCTCGCGCCTGATCGTGCTCTACGCGATGTGCGGCTTCGCCAATTTCGCCAGCCTCGGCATCATGATCGGCGGCCTGGGCGTGATGGCGCCAGAGCGGCGCGAGGAGATCAACGCGCTCGGGCTGAAGTCGATCGTGTCGGGTACGCTGACCACGTGTCTGATGGGAGCGCTGGTGGGGGTGCTGGCGTAGACTCTCTCCACTCGTCATTGCGAGCGAAGCGAAGCAATCCAGAATCCTTCCGTGGGAACGGTCTGGATTGCTTCGTCGCAAGAGCTCCTCGCAATGACGACGGAAGAAGCCCCTACGCCTTCAACTCCACCGTCTTGAACTCCGCGGGCAGGATCACCTCCAGCAGTTCCACGTCGTCCGAATAGTCCAGAATCATGTGCTTGATCTTCGGCGGCTGGGTCCAGGCGCTGCCTTGCTTCATCAAGGTCTCGCCCTGCCCGTCCATATAGGTCTTCACCCAGCCCTTGAGCACGTAGACCATCTGGAATTCGACGTCGTGATAGTGGAGCTTGGACACCTCGGCCGGATTGCAGGGGCCCTGCAAGCGGATCACATGTGCCTGTGCGAGGCCATCGGTCGCGTCGGCGATCCCGAGATCGCGGTACTTGGCATAGGCGCGCAGGCCGTCGGCCTTGAAGTCTTCCTCGCGGTGATGGCTGATGGCGATGCGCTGCTTCGGCCGCACGGGCTTCTTCGGAGCCACGGTGCGCGCCTTCGCCTTCACCGCCTTGCGCGCCGAGGATCGCGCCGCGGCCTTCACGCCGCTCCGCTTCTTCACGGCGGTCTTCGTTGCGGGCCTTGATGCCTTTTGCTTGGCCATTGTCTGCCTCCCTGATCTGAGCCGCGCCGGTCGCACGGGTATGACCCGAAGGGCAGATTATCCAGTCCCGGGCGAGGCAGCAATTGCGAAGCTTGGGCCCGTCACCCGATCACTCGATCGTAGCTTGTCCCAGGCTGTCGTGGCGAGCGGGCATCATCTCGTATTCATTCTCTCGGTGAATTAATCTCGCGAGGAGATCTGGGGGAATTGATTCATGGGCGGCAGCGTCGGTCAGCGTGCATTTCATAATGCCCGGCTTCAGAAACGGCAAAAGGCCGAAGTGCTGCCATTGCTCGGGCGCGCACTCCAGTTGCACAGGAAGGGACTCCTGCCCGAGGCCCGTGTGACCTATCGACAACTCCTGCAGATCGCGCCCAACCAACTCATCGCGCTGCATATGCTCGGCGTTCTGGAGTCTGATGCCAAGAACTATCAGCAGGCCGAAATCCTGCTGAGCCGAGCGGTTGCCGTGGATCCGCGATCTGCCGAAGCTCACATGAGCCTGGGCGTCGCCCTGAACGGGCTGAAACGTCACGATGAGGCCCGCGAGAGCTATCGAAAGGCCCTCGCCTTGCGGCCTGACTACGCCCTGGCCCTGTCCAATCTCGGCAACGCGAGCGCGGCCCTTGATCTGCACCACGAAGCGATCGAGAGCTACGACAGGGCACTCGCAATCGACGGAAACCTTGCCGAAGCCCACAACGGCCGAGGTGGGGCGCTCTGCCGACTGCGCAACTATGACGAGGCTCTCACAAGCCTGAATCGCGCGCTCTCGATCAAGCCCGACTATGCGGCGGCATTGGCGAACCGCGCCGTTGCGTTGCGGGAGCTACGGCGATTTGACGAAGCCATGGCGGACTGCGATCGGGCGATCGCCCTGGCGCCCGACGACGTGAACGGATGGCTCTGGCGCGCCAATGTCTTGCTCCAGACCCAGCAAATGGCGCAGGCGATGGACGATTGCGAGAGGGCTCTCGCGATAGCTCCCGATTCCGCTCAAGCTCACCTCGTGCTGGGCCTTTGTCTCGCCGGACTTGGCCGGGTCGACGAAGCCCTCGTCAGCTTCGACAGAGCCCTCGACATCCAGCCCGACCTTGAGAGCGCAATTTCCAGCAAGATATTCACGCTCGATTTTGTGGCGGACGCGAGCGTCGAACAGCATCAGCAGGCGCGGCAAGTGTGGTGGGAGCGGGTCGGCGCGAAAATCGCTTCAGAAGCGGCGGCACCGCATCACAACAGCCTCGATCCGGATCGCCGTCTGGTGCTCGGCTATGTCTCGTCGGATTTCAACGCGCATTCGGCCGCGTTCATTTTCAAGCCCGTCCTGCAACACCATGACCGCGCGCAGTTCGAGATCGTGTGCTACTCCTGCTCGTCAAAAATGGATACGACGACAAGCGAATTTCAGGGGATCGCCGATCGCTGGCGTGACGCCTCGCAATGGGCCGACGATCGCCTCGCCGCTGAGATTCGCGCCGATCGCGTCGATATCCTGATCGATCTGTCCGGCCACACCAGAGGAAACCGCCTCGGCGTGTTTGCGCGCAAGCCGGCACCGATCCAGGTGCACGGCTGGGGCCACGGCACCGGCACCGGGCTGCCGACGATCGATTATCTGTTCTCGGATCCGGTCGCGATTCCTGCCGCGGTTCGGCATTTGTTTGCGGAGACCGTCGTCGACCTGCCGTGCTTCGTGACGCTGGCGCCACTGCCGGCCGGGCTTGCGCGGGCGGAGGCGCCGGCTCTCTCGAACGGCTTCGTCACGTTCGGTGTCTTCAACCGCATCAGCAAGATTTCGGACGAGGCCGCGGAAGTCTGGTCCAGGATTCTCGAGCGGGTCCCAGGTTCGCGACTGCTGATCAAGGATGTTGCGCTGGACGATCAACTGGTCCGCGACAAGCTGCTGGCACGGTTTGCGGCTTGCCGATTGCCGGTCGAACGCGTCGATCTGCTCGGAGCCACATTGCGGAGCGAACATCTGGCATCGTTCAATCGTGTCGATATTGCGCTCGACCCGTTCCCGCAGAACGGCGGCGTCAGCACATTGGAAGCTTTGCAGATGGGCGTGCCCGTGGTGGCGAAGCTCGGGAACAGCCTGCCCAGCCGAGCCGCGGGCGCCATCCTCTCCGCGCTTGGCTTGCGGGACTGGGTCGCGGACAGCGATGAGGCATATGTCGAGATCGCAGCTGGCCGCGCGGCGCGGATCGGCGAACTCGATCAATTGCGCCGCGAACTGCCCGGACGGATCAACGCTGCGGCCGCCGGCAACCCCGTCTCATATGCGCGAGCCGTGGACGACGCCTATCGCGCGATGTGGATACGCTATTGCAACGGCGTCGTCTGATCCCTGCGTCAATGCAGCCGGAACACGCCGTCCACGGCGCGCAGCTCGGCTGGCTTGATCAGCTTGGAATGCGCCACCGTGACCGAATGGAGGGGACCATCGAGCTTCTCCTGCCAGAACGCCAGGAAATCCTTCAGCGCCGGAAATTTCG
Source organism: Bradyrhizobium sp. RP6 (assembly GCF_003837805.1). Classification (GTDB taxonomy): domain Bacteria; phylum Pseudomonadota; class Alphaproteobacteria; order Rhizobiales; family Xanthobacteraceae; genus Bradyrhizobium. Next base: position 72,148 of record NZ_RQIT01000017.1, read on the forward strand.
GAAACATGTCGTAGTTCTGCCAGACGTAGGTCTGGAGCAGCGACGGATGATCCGGCATGCGATAGAGGATTTGCGCCGTCGTCAGTCCGTAACCTAGCATCTGTTTCCGGAAATCCTCGGAAACGCCCCCACTCCGCAGTCCCATGCCAAACCTCCTTTGCAGGAGCGCATTCAGGGGGTGGCTTGATCCGTGCCCCGGGGAGCCACCCGGAAACGATGCGCTCACATGAGAGAAATGTGACGCAAACTGACAACCCATCTCAAGCCCAAAAGTTTAACAAGCTGTTGAAATTCAATGCGTTAGCAGCAGACATAACTCCGTGCTAATACGGCCTCCCACGGGGCCTCGAAGAGGCCTCCAAGGCTGGTCCAAGGCTGGCTCCAAGGCTGGCTCCAAGGCTGGTTAACGATGGAAATGAGATTCTGGCAGTCCACGCTTCCGCGTGCTGATTTTTCTGCTAGAAGCCCTTGCCCCCGCAAAATTCCTGTCCTATTTCAACTTGGCTCGCGCTAGCACTCGCGGGCAACGACTGCTAACAATCTCAAAATCCTCAACACGTGCAATTGCTTAGGAGGACTGCATGAAATTCCGTCCGCTTCACGACCGCGTCGTGGTCAAGCGCATCGACGCAGAAGAGAAGACCGCTGGCGGCATCATCATTCCCGACACTGCCAAGGAAAAGCCCTCCCAGGGCGAAGTCGTCGCCGTTGGCCCGGGTGGCCGCGACGAGTCCGGCAAGCTGATCCCGATCGACCTGAAGGTCGGCGACCGCGTGCTGTTCGGCAAGTGGTCCGGCACCGAGGTCAAGATCGACGGCCAGGACCTGCTGATCATGAAGGAGAGCGACGTCATGGGCGTTCTCGAGGTCAGCGAGTCCAAGAAGAAGGCGGCCTAAGAGCCCCCTCTCCCTCCAGTCACATCATTCCAAGGAAAAATCCAGATGGCAGCCAAAGAAGTCAAATTCTCGGTTGAAGCGCGCGACAAGATGCTGCGCGGCGTCGACATTCTCGCCAACGCGGTGAAGGTCACGCTCGGCCCGAAGGGCCGCAACGTCGTGCTCGACAAGTCGTTCGGCGCTCCCCGCATCACCAAGGACGGCGTCACCGTCGCCAAGGAGATCGAGCTCGACGACAAGTTCGAGAACATGGGCGCGCAGATGGTGCGCGAAGTCGCCTCCAAGTCCGCTGACGCGGCCGGCGACGGCACCACCACTGCCACCGTGCTGGCTCAGGCCATCGTGCGCGAAGGCGCCAAGTCGGTCGCCGCCGGCATGAACCCGATGGACCTCAAGCGCGGTATCGACCTCGCGGTCGAAGCCGTCGTGGCGGATCTCCAGAAGAACTCCAAGAAGGTCACCTCGAACGACGAGATCGCCCAGGTCGGCACCATCTCGGCCAACGGCGACCAGGAGATCGGCAAGTTCCTCTCCGACGCCATGAAGAAGGTCGGCAACGAGGGTGTCATCACCGTCGAGGAAGCCAAGTCGCTCGAGACCGAACTCGACGTCGTCGAGGGCATGCAGTTCGACCGCGGCTACATCTCGCCCTACTTCGTCACCAACGCCGACAAGATGCGCGTTGAGATGGACGACGCCTACATCCTCATCAACGAGAAGAAGCTCTCCTCGCTGAACGAGCTGCTGCCGCTGCTCGAGGCCGTGGTGCAGACCGGCAAGCCGCTGGTCATCGTCGCCGAGGACGTCGAAGGCGAAGCCCTCGCGACCCTCGTCGTGAACCGCCTGCGTGGCGGCCTGAAGGTCGCGGCCGTCAAGGCTCCGGGCTTCGGCGATCGCCGCAAGGCCATGCTGCAGGACATCGCGATCCTGACCGGCGGCCAGGCGATCTCTGAAGATCTCGGCATCAAGCTGGAGAACGTCACGCTCAACATGCTCGGTCGCGCCAAGAAGGTGATGATCGACAAGGAGAACACCACGATCGTCAACGGCGCCGGCAAGAAGGCCGACATCGAGGCGCGCGTGGCCCAGATCAAGGCGCAGATCGAGGAGACCACCTCGGACTACGACCGCGAGAAGCTCCAGGAGCGTCTCGCCAAGCTCGCGGGCGGCGTCGCGGTGATCCGCGTCGGCGGCGCGACCGAGGTCGAGGTGAAGGAGCGCAAGGATCGCGTTGATGACGCGATGCATGCGACCCGCGCGGCTGTCGAGGAAGGCATCGTCCCGGGCGGCGGCGTCGCCCTGCTCCGTGCCTCCGAGCAGCTCAAGGGCCTGCGCACCAAGAACGACGACCAGAAGACCGGCGTCGAGATCGTGCGCAAGGCGCTCTCCGCGCCCGCTCGCCAGATCGCGATCAACGCCGGTGAAGACGGCTCGGTGATCGTCGGCAAGATCCTGGAGAACAAGGCCTACAATTACGGCTTCGACTCCCAGACCGGCGAATATGCCGACCTCGTCAAGAAGGGCATCATCGATCCGACCAAGGTGGTCCGCACCGCGATCCAGAACGCAGCCTCGGTGGCCGCGCTCCTGATCACCACGGAAGCCATGGTCGCCGAGCTGCCCAAGAAGGGCGGCGCCGGTCCGGCGATGCCTCCGGGCGGCGGCATGGGCGGCATGGACTTCTGATCCAGCCGCTCAGGCACAGTCGAGAAATGCGAAACCCCGGCAGCGATGCCGGGGTTTTTGTTTTTTGGGCAAAGTCTCGCCGCTGGTCATTCCGGGGCGCGCCCCCGAATGACGGCCCCTCACTCCACCTTCCCCAACCGCTCGAAGCGCGGCTCGCCGTCATCGTCGAGCGACCAGAGGATCCGCGTCACCTTGCCGATGAGATTGTCCATCGGGATGAAGCCCATCGCGGACGCCATGCGGCTGTCGGTGGAATTGTCGCGGTTGTCGCCGAGCACGAAGAGATGGCCTGGCGGCACGGCGTAGACGCTGGTGTTGTCGAGGAAGCCATTGTCGAGACAATCGTAGGTCACATAGCTCGCGCCGTTCGGCAGCGTCTCGCGCCAGCGCTTGACCTGCGCCTCGTCATCGCCCCCGCAGGCGGCGCCGGCTTGTGCCTCCTTCAGCGCGGCGCGCGTCACCGGACGGTCGTTGAGGATGAGCCGGCCCTGCTGCATCTGGATGCGGTCGCCGGGCAGCCCGACCACGCGCTTGACGTAATCGACGGAGGTATCCCTTGGCGTTCGGAAAACGACGAGGTCGCCGTACTCGGGCTCGCCGGCAAAGACACGACCTGAGATCCAGGACGAATCGAAGGGGAAGGAATAGCGGCCGTAGCCATAGACATATTTCGCCGTAAAGACGTAGTCGCCGACCATCAGCGTCGGCGCCATCGAATTCGAGGGGATGTTGAACGGCTGATACAGGAAGTATCGAAACAGGAACGGCGGCGACCACAGCACCGGGATCAGCAGGATCAGGATGACGATCGCCTTCCATTCCCGCGATCGTGCCGAGGGACGGATCGTTTGCTCAAGAGTGGTCATGCAGTTGCCCTGTCAAAGACGTAGTCGGCGCGAGATTACGCAACCTGCGCGCGCGTTCAATCCCCAGCGAACTTGCGAATTTGGTCGCACGTCGCGCGGCCCGCGTTCAATGCGAGGCCATGAACGTCGCCAGCGGTCAGCCGTGCGACATATCCCTGAAGCAGTGACGTACCCAATTGATCGTCACGCGCGTCGCCGGATCGCGCTTCAGATGGTTCTGCACCAGCAGCCAGACGTCGCGGCGCCTCGGCAGCAGCGTGGCGCGCAGGCTGCGATCGGCGAGCAGCGGCCCGCAGCTGTGCTCAGGCAGCACGCCGACGGCCTGATGCGACTGGATCATAGTGCGGATGATGCGGACATTGTCCGTGACGCAGCGCACGTTTGTCAGACGCTTGGCGCGCAGGAACTGCTGCTCGGGGATCGCGTCGAGCTCGTCAGGATAGACGCACGCGACCGGCTCGGCACCGCCGCGGTCCGCGGGCTCGAAGAAATACAGCCTGACCTCGCCGAGCTTGGAGATGGTAAAGTCGCCCTTCTCCGGCTTGCGCAGACGGATAGCGAGATCGGCCTGCCAGCGCGAGAATTTGACGTTGCCGCTCGAGGTGAGGAATTGCAGCGTCAGCCCCGGGTGATCGCGCAGGAAGCTGCTCGCATGCGGCGCCAGCAGCTCTTCGGCGACCGCATTGGTCGAGGCGATGCGCAGCCGTCCGACCGGGCCCACCTGGCTCTCCTTGATGCGGTCGATCGCTGCGGCATGCGCCGCCATCGCACCGACATGCTCGAGCACCGCCTCGCAGTGGCGCGTCGGCCGGCGCAGCCCGTCCACCGCGTCGAACAGCAGCACGCCGAGGTCGCGCTGGATGCGCGCGAGCCTGCGGCCGACGGTGGTCTCGTCGATGCGCAGCCGCGCGCTGGCGCCGGCATAGGTGCCCTCGTCCCTGACCGCGGCGATGATACGCAGGTCGTCCCAGTTCATTCCACGAGCCTAGCAGGCGGGGGGCGCTTCCTGCAAACTTGCAGCCATATGCCGCAATTTTCCTGCACAATGGCAGGCATCGGCTGCGCTAGTGTCGCGTCATCCGACATCCCTGAAGGCCTGACCAGCATGACCGCTCCAAAGACCCTGCTCGAACTCGCCGGTGCCGATCTCAATCCGCCGAAGCTCAACGAGGCCTGCCTCGTGCTGATCGACATCCAGAACGAATATTGCGCCGGTCCGCTGGCCCTGCCCGATGCGCAAGCGGCGATCGCCGCGGCCGCGCGCCTGCTCGCGCGCGCACGCGAGAGCGGAGCTGCGATCTTCCATGTCGCGCACAAGGGCCGCGCCGGCGGCCTGTTCGACCGCGAGGCCGCGCGCGGCGCGATCGTCGAGCGCCTGACGCCGCTCGCCAGCGAGCCGGTGATCGAGAAGGCGCTGCCGAATGCCTTCGCTGGCACCGACCTGCAGGCCCGGCTGGCCGCGACCGGACTCAAGAATATCGTGCTGGCCGGCTTCATGACTCACATGTGCGTCAGTTCGACTACCCGCGCCGCGCTCGACCTCGGCCTGCGCACGACGATCGCGGCCAACGCCTGCGCCACCCGCGACCTGCCCGACGGCCGCGGCGGCACGCTGGACGCCCGGACGATCCATCAGGTCGCGCTGGCCGAATTGTCGGACCGCTTCGCCATCATCGCGCAAGTCGAAGCGCTGACTTGATGGGGCATGCGATGCTGCAGCTCCATTTCTTTCGATGTCCTGCTCGTTCTCGAGCCGCATCGCGCTGGGCAGGTTGAGCAGCAGCCAGGTGGCTCCTGCAATCAAAAGGAAATTCGCAGAAATAATGCGGCGACATCCGGCAGAGGCAATGAACAAGGTTCGAAATTGAAACGCAGTTGTTGCTTCCGCTCAATCACAACCTTCAGGCAAGTCGGGTCGCGAGGCAAGTTGAGTCCGGCCGACAAGCTTCAAGGCCGGTGAAATTGCGGTCATGGCGGTTTTAGCTGTTCGAGCAGCGCATTTCGCTCTTCGCGCAGCTTGCGAAGCATGAGCGCGTTGTCGGCTTGGAGCTCCTGCCACTCTATACGATCTTCCGCGGTCCAAAGGTAAGACTCGCGATTGAACCGCGCCTTCTCGGCCAGATCGAAAGCTTCGTAGGTTTCAATCTGTCTCTCGATTCGCTTGATCTCCTCTTGGATGGTTCCGGACATCCATCAAGCCTAGGCGTGTGGGCCAGCGCACGTCAATCTTATCGATCGAGCGCAGTGCAAAACTTCGATGCATCGCGCCAAAGTTGTGAGCCTGCTCAGGATCGCGCTGACACCTGCCGCTCCTGAGACTACGCTCGCAACCAGTACTCCTTCGCATTTCCAAAGCGCGTCCTTTGTGCGCTGATCACTCGTCAGCGCCGCTTGCCGTCGTGCCGCCGCTTCGAGCCGGCGAAGTTGCGCGGGATGTCATGCCGCCTGATATCAACGTTCCACGACAGGCGCATTTAACTACGTAAGGGGAACCGCAGATCCAAGGGGAGAACGCGCATGGATCGACGATCGCTTTGCAGCGAATGAGGGCGATCGATGGCAGAGCAACTGATCGGACGGCACCAGCAACCTAATGCCGCCAGCTCAAGACCGGAATCATGCGCGCGTCCGCGCCTGATAACGGCGACCGCGCGCCGAGATCGCGCGCCTCACTCCACCCGCGCCAGCACCGCGAGCTTGCGGATGCCCTTGTTGCGGTAGGCGTCGAGGAACGCGTAATAGTCCTTGAACGACACGCAGCCGTTGGAATCGCCGTTCGGCCCCAGCATGAAGGTGTGCGCGAGCAGGCCGTCGCGGCCATGGATCGCGCTCTCGCCGCCGATCGGAGTGAGGCGCAGCGCCGGCACGCCGTGGAACAGGGCCTCGCGCGGCTTCAGCGTGTAGATGTGCGGCGGCGTCACGCCCCGCATGCGGATTTTCGAGGAGCGCGGATCGTCGAGATTGGAGCCGAGGCCCGAATGCGCCTCGAGCTTGGTGCCGTCGGGCAGATATACGGTCTTGGCGGTGATGTCGTAGACCGCGGTGTCGCGCTCATAGGGCGGCGCGCCGCCGAACATCGGGTTCTGCTCCTTCAGCGCGATGGACGCGGTCACGCTGGCATCGGCCGAGGCGTAGGCGAGCAGCCCGCCGGACGGCTCGCGCTTGCCCCAGAGCTTTTCCACCATCGACTGGCGCGGCCCGGTGATCGACATCACTGCGGCCTTGGCGCGGTCGGCGAACGACTTGGGCTTCTCGGGCGCCGGCACGATCTGGGCCGGATCGGCCGAGGCCAGCTGCATCTGGGCGTCCGGCGCGCGCCTGGTCTTGTCGGCAGTCTTGTCAGTGACCTTGGCTGCCGGCTTCAGCGCGTCGGCGACCTTCGCGATCACGCTCTGCTTCGGGGCGTCCTTCGAAGTCTCCCTGGCCAGTGCAACCTGGGTCGAGGTCGCTGCGCTCGCCGCATTCGATGGCACGCCTTGCGTCGCGGCCGCGGCAAAGCGCTCGTTGAACATCTCGCGCGAGATCGGAGCTGCGACCTGGAGCCGGTCGGGCAATAGCGCGAAGGTTTCCTTGATGGCCTCGCCGGCCTCGCGCAGCACGACCTTGGGTGCGCGCCTGACCACCGGCTCGTCATAGCCGACGCTGCCGACGGTCGGGTAGACGCTCGCGCCGAGAATGTTGCTGTAAATGATCCAGCCGGCACCCATCACGACGCAGCCGATCGCCGCGGCGCCCAGCCAATTGGCCGTGGTCATTTTCCGGGAAGGCTTCCGAAGAGAATTCTTGCCAGGATTTTTGGACTTCCGTGCCGCGATGCTTTGCGCAGCGATACTCGTACTCATTCGCCTTGCGTCCAGGACGGTGTCACCCAGTCCCCCTTCAAAGTGCCGCTGGTCACGATCCGGGAACAGCATCTCGCAGAGGGTCGGAGCGTCATTAAGGCGACTTTTAGTTAAATGCAGATTAAGTTCGGGCGGATATGGGGCAACTCGTCAATGCTGTCCCGTTTTGAGAAAAACCCCGCAGAATTACGGACTTAGACGCATCTGTTAACCATGTTTCTCGACCGGCTCACGTCGGTTCTTCGACGCTTTGCGGCCGCACCCACGAGACATTCAACAACGTCATTTTCGTGATCGCCAAACCGGCCTGACCGTAGCGCGGAAGCGTTGCGCGAGGCTGGCGGGCTCCGCGTCCGTCGGCCCGGCGCCCTCACGCGGCACGGAGCCGTGACCGAAAGTTGATCACGTCGGTTCTGGAAATCGCCGCCGCGGGAAAGTAGCTCCTATCTCGGCACTTTTCAGCAGCCTCTGCGCGTGATACGGAACCGTATCGACTTGCCCTGAACTGTGCCGTCACGCAAACGGAGGCTGGCATGAGAGGGAGCGCGCGCGCAGGGTTTTTCGCCCTGGCGGGGTCGTTTCTGTTGATTGGATCTGCGACTGCACAGCCTGCTGCCAATGCGGGCTGCACGGCATCGCCGTCGGCTGCCGGGACGCAGACCTGGCGCTGTGACAACGGCATCACCATTGTCGCGGAAAACGGCGCCAAATTTGAACTTAAGGACGCCAACCGCGACGGACATATAGACTCCGTGGAATTGAGCAGCAAAGCCTTGCTGGTCGAGGTGCCCCGGAAGCCGCGGGGCAATCCGTTCAAGGTGCTGACGCCGCAAGCGATCGCTGCGGTGCGCGGCACGAAATGGGCGGTCGATGTCGCCGACGCCAAGACCTCCGTGTTCGTCGCCGACGGCCGGGTCGGCGTGACCCGAAGGACCCGTGGACGCGGTGTCGTGCTTGGACCCGGCGAAGGCGTCGACGTCGAGGCGACCGGCCCGTTGACCGTCAAGACATGGGGCCAGCCGCGCGTCGATGCGCTCATGGCAAGACTCGGACAATAAGACCGGGTCGACAAGGTTCGCCTGCGAGATTTGGCCGAAAGAAGATTGCAGAACGACGCATGCGCAGCCGACGCGTTCAGATCCTGGTGGCACTCGTCCTCACCGCGCTGTGGGGCGCGGGCATCTTTGCCGCGCACGCCAACGGCCGTCTGCGTTTTCTCGACCGCCTCGAAGCCACGCTGACGGATTGGCGGACGCAAGCCCGCGGCGTGCGGCGTCCACCCGATCTCGTCACCATCGTCGCGATCGACGACACCGTGGTGAAGCGCGGCGGCAGCTATCCGCTGCCGCGCGCCGATCTCGCACGTGTCGTCGACACCATCGTGCAGTTCAAGCCGAAGGTCATCGGGATTGATCTCCTGCTCGTCGACCGCAGCGCTGCGATCGGCGATGCCACGCTCGCCAGCACGCTCGCCACCGGTCCCATGGTGCTCGCCGCCGCGGCGATCTTCCCCTCCGCCAGCGAAACCGTGGATCCGAGCAGCGAAGGTCCCCTCGCCGTCCTCCCGCAGGCCGAGCGCTTCCTGCGGCCATTGCCCGCGTTCGCCGATAAAGCGGAGGTCGGCGTCGTCAACGTCGCGACGGGACAATCGGGCTCACCGCTATCGGTGCCGATGCTGTTCCGGACGCGCGACAAGGTCGAGCTGTCGTTCCCCTTGCGCGTCGCGGCCCGCGCGCTCGACGAGCCGCTGACGGTCGCGCCGGATCATCTCATGCTGGGCGATCGCGTGGTGCCGACCGACGGCGATCTGGCATTGCCGATCACCTATTACGGGCCGCGCCGCACGATCCGCACCGTCAGCGCACAGAGCATCTTCGACGGCACGCTCGATCGCGCGGCGATCGAGAACCGGATCGTCGTGATCGGCGCCTCGGTCGCCGGCGGCGGCGACTTCTATCCGACGCCCTTCGATTCGCTGATGCCCGGGGTCGAGGTGGTCTCGACCGCGATCACGCATCTCGTCGCCGGCGACGCCATGGTGCGCGACCGCAGGGTCCGTATTGCCAACGCGCTGACTGCGATCCTGCTGCCGATGCTGCTGGTCGGGCTGCTCGCCTGGCGCCGCAGCGCGCTGGGCATCATGACGGCAGCCGCGGTGATGATCGCCTGGGCCGGGGTCAACCTGTTCGCGTTCACGCATGGCGTCTGGCTGAACGCCGCAACCACGCTCGCCGCGGCAATGCCGCCGGTCGCGGTCTTTGCCGGCGTGCAGCTGTGGGCCGGAGGCCGCCGCACGCAATATTTCGCCGCCAAGAGCAGGTCGCTTGCGCAATTCCAGGCTCCGGCGGTGCAGGAGTGGCTGGCGCGAGATCCGAACTTCCTGTCGAAGCCTGTCCGGCAGGATGCAGCCGTGGTCTTCGTCGATCTCTCCGGCTTCACCGGACTGAGCGAGCGGATTGATCCCGACGAGCTCAGGAATTTTCTGAAGGCGTTTCATGCACTGATCGACAAGGTCGCGATCGATTGCGGCGGCATGATCACCGGCTTTCTCGGCGATGGCGCCATGATCCTGTTCGGGCTGCCGCGCGCGATGCCGGACGACGCGGCGCGCGCACTGAAATGCGCGATCGATCTGCATCGCGGCCTCGAACGCTGGATCGCCTCGCTGCCGCCGGCAATCGCAGGTCAGCTCGGTTTCAAGATCGGCGCGCATTGCGGCCCGATCGTCGCATCCCGGCTCGGCGAAAGCCATCAGCACATCACGGCGACAGGCGACACCGTCAACGTCGCCAGCCGTCTGATGGAGATCGCCGCCCAGAACGATGCGCGCCTCGCGCTGAGCGATACGCTGCTGGACACTGCCGATTTCAGCGGCGCTCCCGACGGCATCCTGTCCGGGCCCCTGCTCGCCCAGGTCCGCGGTCGCTCCGGCATCGTGACGGTATGGCTCTGGCGCGACCGGGATGGCCCGGATCAGGCTTCGGTCAGGGCCGAGATGATCGGCTGAGGTCCGCTCAAACGCGATGAGGAATCGTCATCGCGCTTGAGGTTGTTGTTTGCGCATGATCTTTCCGGAAAACCGCTTCGCACTTTTCCGGATCATGCTCTACCGCGCTTCCGGCGGCGGCGAGCGATCCAGCACCTCGCCCTTGGCGCCCTCGAGCAGATCGATGCCGTAGGTCTCGACCACGAGCGGCCCCCGCTTGCGCTGCAATTGTGCGATCTGCGTCACCTGTGCAAAGAGAGAATTGAGAGCGGGATGGCCCTCGCTACGCAGTTCGTCGACATAGAGCAGCTTGCCGGCGAGCAGGCTGGGATCGGGCTCGGCCATGTTGACCCAGCGGATGCGTTGGGTTTGCTGCGCTACGCAAGTGCCGCGCGGCAGATAGAAGGCGAGCCAGGCCGTGGTGCCGTAGTCCTGCGCGAGCACACAGGTCGCGCCACTGCGTGCGCGCACCGTTTCGATTTCGGCGGCAAGCTCGCGCCAGCCGACACCGACGCTGCGCACCGTGGCATCGCGGCGATATCCGGACAGCCAGCCGGTATTGGCCTGCACGATCAGGGCTGCAAACATCACGATGCCTGTTGGCGCGGCCCAGCGCAGGCAGAAATCGGCCAGGCGCCGCTGTCGTGGCTTCCACTGCACGAGGTTGGCGGCGACCGCCGCGGCGATGACGAAAGGCGGATAGACCGGCGCGAACCAGTTGGCCTCGACGCGGGCATGCAGCGAATGCCAGACGAAATAGGCGACGATGGTCCAGAACATCGTCTCGATCAGTACGCGCGAGGCCAGCGCGCCGGCGCGCCGCCAGGTCAGCGCGTGCAGGCCCATGGCACCGAGAATGAACACCAACGGCGTCGCGAACGCGACCTGGGTCGGGATCAGCTCGGCGATGAAGACGGGGCGGAAGTCCTCGATCCTGGCGCGGCCGAGCTGCTTTGCGAACGAGACCCATTGATGGTCTGCGTTCCAGACGATCACCGGCGAGAACAACGCCAGCGCGACAAGTCCGCCGAGATAGGGCCAGGGGGAGAGAAACCAGCGCCTGAGCTTCGGCACCGCCGCGAGCCAGATCAGGATCGCCGGCCCGAAGAACATCGCGGTATATTTCGACAGCAGCGCCGCGCCGACGGCGGCGCCGACTGCGAGCCACCAGGCGCCCCGGCCGGTCTCCAGCACCTTGGCGAGGAAGAACAGCACGAAGCTGGAGGCGACCAGCAGCGGCGCATCGGGCGTGACGATCAGCGTGCCGACCGAGGCCATCATGGTCACGTTGAGCAGGATCGCGCTGGTGGCGGCGATGCGGACGCCGCCGAACAGGATCGCGGCGGCGCGATAGACCGCATAGCTCATCGGCAGCGCCAGCAGGATCGAGACGAGGCGGATGCCGAGCTCGGTATCCCCCGCGATCATCGTGCCGGCGCGGATCACATAGGCCACCATCGGCGGGTGGTCGTAATAACCGCCCGCCAGATTCTTCGACCACATCCAGTAATAGGCTTCGTCGAACGTGATCGGCGTGAACGCGGCCGCAGCGAGCCGCAATCCGACCAGCGCGAGAATCAGCAGCGCGGTGTTGCGGACGATCCGCGCGTCAGCCCCGCCCATCGCGTGCTATTTCTTGCGCCAGACGAACAGTCCGGACATCGCGTAGTTCCACACCACGCCCATCAGCGCGCCGGCCATGCCGGCCAGCCACCAGATCGGCTCCTGGTCGTACACCGAGAAGGCGACGCCGACATTGGCGAGCAGGCCGACGCTGCATACGATGTAGAACGCGATGAGGCCGCGCAGCAGCGCAAAACCCTTCAGCCGCTGGTCGCGATAGGTGAGGAAGTTGTTGAGGATGAAATTGCTGGTCATGGCGACGATGGCGCCGGCGGCCTGCGCCTCCGGGAACGGCGCCTTGAACAGCTGAAGCGCGATAAACAGCGTGGTCAAGTGCACCACGAGGCCGATGCCGCCGACCATCGCGAACAGGATGAAGCGCAGCGAGACGATGTCGTTGGTCAGCTTGGCCAGCACGAGTCCGAGAAAGTCGAGTGCGACCATGGAATCGAGCTTGCTCTCGCCATGTTGGCGGGCGCCGAAAGTGTAGGGGATCTCGACCGCCCGCAAGCTGCCGTGCGCGCTCGCGACGACGTCGAGCAGGATCTTGAAGCCATGCACGGAGAGCTTTGGCGCGAGCTGCTCGAAACGATCGCGGCGGATCATGAAGAAGCCGCTCATGGGGTCGGCGATCTCGACCCGCAGCATCTTCTTGGCCACCTCGGTCGCGAGGGCACTGGCGCCGGCGCGCTGCTTGTTGAAGCCTTCGCTCTTGTAGCCCTCGATGTAGCGGCTGCCGACCACGAGGTCGGCCTGATCGCTGGCGAGCAGCAGCAGCATCTTCGGCAGTTGCGTCTCGTCGTGCTGGAGGTCGGCATCGATCACGGCCACATAGGGCGCACTCGAGGCGAGGATGCCCTCGATGCAGGCGCCCGACAGGCCGCGACGGCCGATGCGGCGGACACAGCGCACGCGGCTGTCGCGCTGCGCCAGCGCGCGCACGACGTCCCAGGTGCCATCGGGCGAGTTGTCGTCGACGAACACGACTTCCCACGCGATGTTGGCGAGCGTCGCCTCCAGCCGCCGGTACAGCACGGTGACGTTGTCACGCTCGTTGAAGGTCGGGACGATGACCGACAGTTCCGGCCCCTCTTGAGCCTGCGGCGGGATGTCGGCGCCGGGTCTGATCGCTTCGTTCATGACGGCAGCGTATATCCGCCGCGTCCTGCGCTGCCAAGCCGGGGTCTCTGGGGAACGGCCGAAAAGGGCCCTAAAATGCCAACGACCCCGGAACGGCGGACCGCGCGTACATCCGGCGCAGGCCTGAGCTATTCCAAGGTCGTCCCAGCGACGGAGTTCTTCGCTCAACGTCGCCGTTAAAAGCTAGATGGGGGCGGCAAAGGCGCTTCGCAAGGGGCGAAAACCCCATTTTCGCGCCCTATTGGTTGGGTACTTCATTGGTTGGGTACTTCCCGGATTATCGGCCCGCGTGGCGCAGGCGCAGCGGGTGCGGCCGGGGCCGCAGCCGGGGCCGGCTCGACCTTCGCCGGCTTGGGCGGCTTGCCGTACTGTCCGATCGGCCCGAACACGACGGCAACCGCAAGCACGATCGCTGCGACGATCGCCCCCAGAATGCCCCCCATCGACTCAGACGACATGCAAGTCCATCCCTGCTCCAGATGCGGCGAGTGATACCATGGATGAGCGCGCGGCCGGAAGGGCTGCCGAAGGAGGCGAATCGCGAATGGTGAGTAGCGAATGAGACAACCCGGGCATCTGCCCTTCTCGCTACTCGCCGTTCGCCACTCCCCATTCCCTACTTCGCCGGCGGCCGGCGCTTGACGAAGGCCATCACGATGTCCTTCTGCGCCGCCTCCACCGCCCTGTTCGCGGTGGCGAGATGGGCGCCGGCATCGATGCTCGGATACTGCGTGGTGAGATAGTCGAGCAGCGCGACCCGGTAATATTGCCGCTCCGACGGACAGGCGCCCGCAACCGAGCGGCCGAAATCCTGCTCAGACAGGCCCTGATTGGAATCGCGCGAATATTCCCGCGCCAGGCAATGCCAGTAATCGTCGCGGCCCTGCTGGGCGAGCTTCTGCGCGCTTCTCGCGTCGTCATCATCGGCCATGGCAGCAGATGTCATCATGACGAGCGCGGCTCCCACCGACAGCATCCGCATCTTGTTCTCCTTTTTTCGCGGGTCCGGGCGCAAGCTTAGATGGGGCGAGCCAACTGGCCAATCACAACTGGTTTGACTAGGATGGGCTCCCTCCCCGTCGATGCGAGAAATTCCGTGGCCAAAGCAAAAACCGCGTCAAAAAAATCCGGCAACATCTTCATCGGCATCGGCGGCTGGACCTTCGAGCCCTGGCGCGGCGTGTTCTACCCGGAGAAGCTGGCGCAGGCGAAGGAGCTGTCCTATGCCGCCTCGAAGCTGACCTCGATCGAAATCAACGGCACCTATTACGGCTCGCAGAAGCCGGAGAGCTTTCGCAAATGGGCGAGCGAAGTTCCCGATGGTTTCGTGTTCTCCGTGAAGGGACCGCGCTTCGCCACCAACCGTCGCGTGCTCGCCGAGGCCGGCGATTCCATCAAGCGGTTCTATGATTCCGGCGTGCTGGAACTCGGCGACCATCTCGGGCCGGTGCTGTGGCAGTTCGCCCCGACCAAGAAATTCGACGGCGCCGATTTCGGCAAGTTCCTGGAGCTGTTGCCGCGCGAACTCGACGGGCGCGCGCTGCGCCATGTCGTGGAAGTGCGCCATGACAGCTTCTGCACGCCGGACTTCGTCGCGCTGATCCGCGAGTTCGAGACGCCCGTGGTGTTCGCCGAGCACGGCAAATATCCGGCCATAGCTGATGTCGCCGGCGATTTCGTCTATGCGCGGCTCCAGAAGGGCAATGACGAGATCAAGACCTGCTATCCGCCGAAGCAGCTCGATGCCTGGGCCAAGCGCTTGCAGGACTGGGCTTCGGGCGGTGAACCGGACGACCTGCCGAAGGTTGACAAGACGAAGCCGAAGAAGGAGCCGCGCGACGTGTTCGCCTATGTCATCCACGAGGGCAAGGTGCGCGCGCCACATGGCGCCATGGAGCTGATCGCGCGGGTGAGCTGAGGATGGTTCATGGCAAAGGCAAGGAAGCTCTTCACCATCGGCTATGAGCAGACGCCGCCCAAGGCCGTGCTCGACGAGCTGGAGGAATCCGGGGTCAAGCTCGTGGTCGACGTGCGCGCGGTGACGTCATCGCGCCGGCCGGGCTTTTCGAAGAAGCAGCTTTCGGCGGGCCTCGACGAGCGCGGCATCGCCTACGTCCATCTCGCCGCGCTCGGCACGCCGAAAGAGGGCCGCCTCGCCGCCCGCAGCGGGCAGTACGACGTGCTGGAGAAGATCTTCTCAAAGCACCTGAAGACGTCAGACGCCAGGGAAGCGATGGATGAGCTCTCGTCACTGGTCAAGAAGGCCGGCCCCGTCTGCCTGCTGTGCTACGAGCGCGACCACACCCACTGCCACCGCCGGATGATTGCGGAGATCATCGAAGAGCGCGACGGGGTGGCGGTGAAGAATTTGGCGGGACGGCAGGTGTAGCCATCGCCGTCATTCCGGGGCGCGCCTCTTGGCGCGAACCCGGAATCCATGCACCCACCGACACTGCGGCCCGATAGATTCCGGGTTCGCGCTACGCGCGCCCCGGAATGACGGGCTAAGCCTCCCCCGCCAACCTAAACGTCCCTTCCATCATCTGCACGCAACTGCCGCCGACATGGGCGGAGACGATCTTGCCGTCCTGCTTGCGCACGCGGGTGAGAAGCATGCTCGGACGGCCCATGTCAAAGCCCTGGCCGATGGTGAGCTTCAATTCGCCGTCGCGCATGGGATCGAGATCGGCGAACAGCGCGGCGGCGGCAACGGTCGCACTGCCGGTGGCGGGATCTTCGATCAGGCCGCTTGCGCCGGGAAAGAACATCCGCGCCTGACGCTCGCACGGCGCCTCCGCTGCCGGCACATCGCGCGTGTAGAAGTAGACCGAGAAGGCGCCGTCGCGCGGCAGCATCCGACCGAATGCCGCGGCATCGGGCTTGGCGCGCCGCACGGCCTCGCGCGATCGCACCTCAGCTACCACGAACGGCGTTCCGACGCCGACGACCTGCGGCGCGTGATGATCGGTCGTGATGTCATCCGCCGCCAGCGACATGCAGGCGGCGACGTCGGCTGCGGACAGCTGCGCAAGCCTCGCCAGAGGCTGCGGCGCGGTGAGCTCGGCGCCGATCACCCTGCCCTGCTCCCGCACGATATCGACCGGGACCAGACCGGCCTTCTCCTCGAACAGCAGCCGCGGCTTCGGCTCATTCGCGATTCCCGCCAGCACGAAGGCGGTGCCGACATTGGGATGGCCCGCGAAGGGAAGCTCCCGGACCGGCGTGAAGATGCGCACCTCGGCGTCGTTGGCCCTGTCGCGCGGCGGCAGCACGAAGGTCGTCTCGGATTAGTTGAACTCGGTGGCGATCGCCTGCATCTGCTGCGTCGTCAGCCCGCCGGCATCGAGCACCACGGCGAGCTGGTTGCCGCCGAAGGCGCGGTCGGTGAACACGTCGACGGTGACGTAGCGGCGCTGCATTTTCGCTTCTCATGCAAGTCGCGGCCGCGACCGGCCGCTTCGCCGGCACTCTACAAGCCGAAAACGTCGCTCGTCATGCCCCAAAATTGAGTGCAATCGGAGCAATCGCGGATGATGGAAGAGACCTGCGTGCGGCGACGCATGATGCGCGCTACCCCAGCTGAAACACCGCCACCGGACGCTCGTAGCCGCGCACCTCGACTTCACCGAGCGCGACGGCGTCGCTGCCGTCGTCGCCCAGCGCCTCGCGCACGGATGCGGAGATCAGGAGCTGCGAGCCGAACTCCTTGTTCAGTGCCTCAAGGCGCGAGGCGAAGTTCACGGTATCGCCGATAACGGTGTATTCCTTGCGCCGGGGCGAGCCGATATTGCCGGCGACGACCTCGCCGAAATGGATGCCGATGCCGATCCGAAGCGGCCAGCTCGTCTCTGCGTTGATGCGATCCATCGCGCTCAGCATCTCGCGGCCTGCGGCAACCGCACGCTGCGCAGCGTCGGAGGCCTCCAGCGGCGCACCGAACAGCGCCAGAAAGCCGTCGCCCAGAAACTTGTTCACGATGCCGCCGTGACGGTCGAGGATGTCGACCAGGACCGCAAAGGCGCCGTCGAGCCGATCGACCACTTCCTGCGGGGTGCGCGACTGCGCGCCGGCGGTGAAGCCGCGGAAATCGACGAACATCACCGCCACACGGCGGAGATCGCCGCCCGCGCCGGCTCCGGCGGCCATCAGCCGCTCCACCACCTGGGGGGAGACATGCTGTCCGAACAGGTTAGTCACGCGGTCACGCGCGGTCGCTGCCGCAATACTCGCGGCGAATTGCCGCCGCAATTGCGCGCCGACGGCACCCGCCAGCACGCCGCAGATCAGGATGACCACGCTGCGCACGGCGTGGAAGTAGATCAGGGGCTCCCCGGTCTCGCTCGTCATGTTGTAGTAGAGCGCGGCCGCCAGAAGCCCGGCGGCAGCCACGAAACCCGTGAATGAGGAAAGCCAGAAATCAAGCCGCAGAGTCGAGAGGATGATGAAGATGAAGTACATGAGCGGTACTGCGAAACCGAGAGCCTGGCTCGCGCCCATGGACCGGATTTGCAGGATGAGGATGACGGTCGGCAGCGAGGTTTCGATCAGCGCGCCGATATAGCGCCTGATCACAGGCAGGTCGCGATCGAGGCGGAGGTTCTTCCTGATCTGGGTGCGGACCCAGACCTCGAACAGGATGAAGCCGAGGAGAAGGCCGTAGACCTGGATGATCCCTTCCGTCCCGCGCCAGACCCGGTTCACCACAGTGGGATCGAGCAAATAGATCGCAGTGAGGAACAGCATCATGACGCACCCCGTCAGGATCAGCGCTCGCACCCGCAATAGCTCGGTGCGCAGCACTTCCCGCGTCAGCTCGCGCTCGAAATCCTTCGAGAGCACGGCATGCTGCCGTGTCTTCCTGCTGGGAAACCCGGCCATTCCACCCCCTTGTCATTCCGGGGCGCGGCGCAGCCGCGAACCCGGTATCGCGAGATTCCGGGTTCGACGCTGGCGCATCGTCCCGGAATGACGTCACAGGGCAGTCTGCCTCAATCCAGGGTGCGGCGAAAGCGCGTCACGGCGATTGTCATGGCGAGCAGCATCAGGGCCGCCAACGCCAGAGCATCGAAGTGAAGGTTCTGCATGGTCGCGCCCTTCAGCATGATGGCTCGGACGATGCGCAAATAATGGGTCAGCGGCAGGCCCTCGCCGAGATATTGCGCCCATGCCGGCATGCCCGCGAACGGGAACATGAAGCCGGAGAGCAAGATGCTGGGCAGGAAGAACATCATCGACATCTGCATTGCCTGGAGCTGGTTCTGCACCAGGGTCGAGATCGTGTAGCCGATTGACAGATTGGTGGTGATGAATAGGGTCGAGAGCAGCGCCAGCAGGACGAGGTTGCCGAGCACGGGCACGCCGAACAGGCCGACGCCGATGCTGATGATCAGGAAGGCCTGGACGAAGCCGACCAGAACGTAAGGGATGATCTTGCCGAGCATCACCTCGACCGGCTTGATCGGCATCGACAGCAGACTCTCCATTGTGCCGCGCTCGACCTCGCGCGTGACCGACAGCGCGGTGAAGATCAGCATGGTCATGGTCAGGATGGTGCCGACCAGCCCCGGCACGATGTTGAGGCTGGAGCTGGCTGCCGGATTGTAGCGCGCGTGCGCGCGGATCTCGAACGGCATCTCCGGGGGATCGCCGATGTAGAGATCGTGCTTGAGCGCGGTCTGCACGACCATGCCGAGCGAACCGATCGCCGAACTCGCCGCGACCGGGTCGGTGGCGTCGGCGGCGACCAGCAGCGCCGGCCTGTCGCCACGCCGCACCGCCCGTTCGAAGCCGCGCGGGATCTCGACGCCGAACAGCACCTTGCCGGATTTCAGCAGGTTGTCGAATTCGTCGATATCGTGCACTTCATAGAGGAAGCGGAAATAGGCGGTGTTCTCCAGCGCCTTCAGGATCGAGCGGGCGAGATCGGAATCCTCCTGGAGCAGCACGGCACTCGGCAGATGACGCGGCGTGGTGTTGATGGCATAGCCGAACAGCATCAGCTGCATCACGGGCAACATCACGATCATCGCGAACGAGACGCGATCGCGCTTGAGCTGGATGAACTCCTTGACCAGCATCGCATAGGAGCGCCGCAGAAAGCCGAAGCGCTCGCCGACCTCGCGCCGTGGTGCAGGATGGTCGACTGCGCTCATTGGAAATTGTCCCTGGAGCGCCCCATCAGCTCGATGAACACGTCTTCGAGCGACGGTTGCGACTTCTGCCAGCTAACTCCGCCCTTCTCGCGCCAGGGCGCGATGCTGTCTTCGAGCGCCGCGACATCGCGGCCGGAAACATGCAGTGAGGTGCCGAACGGCGCCACCATGTCGATCCCGGGCTTACCCGAGAGCGCGGCCCCAAGCTCGTTCAGTCCCTCGCCGGTGACGGTGTAGGTCGTCAGCGCCGATTTCGCGATCACCTCCTCCACCGTGCCGTGCGCCAACAGATAGCCGTAGGCGATGTAGGCGATCTCGTGGCACCGCTCGGCCTCGTCCATGTAATGGGTCGAGACCAGCACCGTGAGGCCTTCGGCGGCGAGCGCGTGGATCTCGTTCCAGAAATCGCGCCGCGCCTTGGGATCCACGCCGGCGGTCGGCTCGTCCAGCAGCAACAATTGTGGATTGGGCAGCGTGCAGGCCCCCAGCGCCAGCCGCTGCTTCCAGCCGCCGGAGAGCTCTCCCGCAAGCTGCTCCTCGCGCCCCGAGAGCCCGAGCCGCCTGATCATGTCGCGCGCGGCGCCGCGCGCGTCGGTGACGCCATAGAGCCGCGCGACGAATTCGAGGTTCTCCCGCACCGAGAGGTCCTGGTACAGGCTGAAGCGCTGGGTCATGTAGCCGACCCGGCGCTTGATCTTCTCGGCATCGCGACGGATGTCGTAGCCGAGGCAGGTGCCCTCGCCGCTATCAGGCGTGAGCAGCCCGCAGAGGATGCGGATGGTCGTGGTCTTGCCCGAGCCATTGGGTCCGAGGAAGCCGTAGATCGAGCCGCGCTTCACCTGCATCGACAGATCGTGGACGACCTCGCGTCCGCCGAACGACTTGGTCAGGCCCTTGACGTCGATTGCGATGCCGTTGCCGCTGTTCATCGCTTGTCCGCCACGGGTGTCTTCGGGTTGAGATACACGTCGATCGGCTGCCCCACACGCAAGGCATCGGGACGAGAGGGCCGCGCCTGGATCAGATAGACCAGCTTGTTGCGCTCATCGAGGCTGTAGATGACGGGCGGGGTGTATTCGGCCGAGGTCGCGATGAAGTAGATCTTTGCGGTGAGGTCGGCCGCGCAATTGTCGCACGAGATGCGCACCGTGTCGCCGATCGCGAGCTTCGGCAATTCGGTCTCCGGCACGAAGAAACGCAGCTTCATGTTGCCGGGCGGCATGATCGACAGCACCGGACGCTGCGCCGCCACCATCTCGCCCTCGCGAAAATAGATCTGCTGGATCGTGCCGGCGACGGGCGCGAAGCCCTTTCGCCGCGCCATCCGCGTCTCCGACGTCGCCACCCGCGCTTCCGCGACACGCAAGGCCGACACGGCGGCATCGAGATTGGCCTGGGTGCCCGAGCCGGTCTTGCTCAGCGAGGCCGCCCGGTCATAGGTCTGCTGCGCGTTCGCCAGTGTCGCCTTGTTCTGATTGAGATCGGCGCGCTGGAGGTCGTCGTCGACGGAATAGAGGTCATCACCGACCTTGACCTCGTCGCCTTCGCGGACGTTGAGCTTGGTGACCCGCCCCGCTTCGTCCGGGCTGACGAAGATCATGTCGGCCTCGACCCAGCCCTGGAAGCCCGGATCGCGCTTCTCCGTGCATCCGGCAAGCCCGGTTGCGAGGGCGATCGTCAATGCAAGACTGAAAATTGCCTGTGACGACATCATGTCGTCCTCCGTTCGCCAAAAATCAAATCGAGATGGACGCGCAGCATCTCTTGCGCATCGAGCGGCGCATGCCGCGCAAACAGGCTCTGCCAGATCACCGCAATCATCGCGGGCGCGACCAGGATCTGCGGATAGCGAGCGAGATCCTTTTCGCGGATCTCGCCACGGGCGATGCCGAGCTCGATCAGCGCGCGCATGGCAGCAATCCCGCGAGAGACCACCTCGCGGTAGTAGAAGTCGGCGACGGAAGGAAAGCGCGGCCCCTCCGCCACGATCAGACGCACCAGATCGCCGCGCCTCGTACCGATCACCTCCTTCAGGAAGGAGCTCGCGAAAGCCTCGATCAGGTCGCGCACCGAGCCCGCCGGCGGCGGCAGCGCAGTCAGCCGCGCCACGACAGGCACGATGACGATGCGCACCAGCTCCTCGAACATCGATTCCTTGTCCTTGAAGTGCAGGTAGATCGTGCCCTTGGCGACGCCCGCGCGCTTGGCAATGTCATCGAGCCGCGTCGCCGCAAACCCGCGCGCGATGAATTCGTCCATCGCCGCTTCCACAATCGCCGCACGCCGCTCCGCCGCGCGTGTAGCGCGGCTCGAGGCGGGCGCCTCCTCCTTGCTGCGAGCAGGGTCCTTCGCGCCGGCGCGAATGGCTGATGGCAGGGCGGCTTTGGTCGGCTTTCTAGTCATTTGAAATCTATGACTGACTAGTCAGTCATAGTCAAGTCAATGACATAGCCTTCTCCTCGAGACGAATTAGCATTGACTAATACATTAGCTGACGCTAATCGAATTGTATGATTGAAGCCCCCCAAAACCCCGTCACCACCGTGATGCGCGCCCTTGCCGACCCGACACGGCGCGCCGTGTTCGAGCGCGTGTTCGAAAGCAAGGAGATTAGCGTCGCCGAGCTGACGCGCGGCAGTGGGGTCACTCAGGGCGCGATTTCGCAACACCTGAAGTCCCTCAAGCAGGCCGGCCTCGTCGCCGAGCGCGCAGAGGGCCGCAACGTCTATTACCGCGCCGCACCGCAAGGACTCGAGCCGCTGGTGACCTGGATGGATCATTACGGCGTCTTCTGGCGCGAGCGCTTCCAGAACCTGCGTGACCTCTTGAAGGAGATCGATCCGTGAGTGCTGCCGCGTCGAAAGCCGAAACAAGAGACATCGTCATCGACGAGGTCTTCCCTCACACGCCCGAGACCATCTGGAAGGCGCTGACCAGCGCCCAGTTGATCGCGCGCTGGCTGATGCAGCCGACCGGCTTCGAGGCCGTCGAAGGCAAGAGCTTCACGTTCCAGACCACCCCGGGCGGTAACTGGGACGGCGTGATCCATTGCCGGGTTCTGGAGGTCGTCCCGAACCGCCGCCTCGTCTACGCCTGGAAGGGCGGCGATGAGCGCAACGCCGGCTATGGTGCACCGCTCGACACCGTCGTGACGTGGTCCCTCACCCCGGTCGAAGCCGGCACGCGGATCCGCCTGATCCATGCGGGCTTCGTCCTGCCGAAGAACGAGTCGGCCTACACGGTCATGAGCGGCGGCTGGAAGAAGGTCGTCCGCAAGCTCGACGAGATCAGCGGCGAAGAGTGAGGAGATATCACGATGGAAAAACCCTATACCGGCGGCTGCGACTGCGGCGCGATCCGCTATTCGATCTCCGGCGAGCCCCTGTTCAGCAATCATTGCCAGTGCCGGGACTGCCAGCGGGAAAGCGGCAGCGGCCACGGCTCCTACGCGACATTCGCGCGCGCCGGCGTCACCCTGACCGGCGAAGCGAAGCATTGGGACATGGTCGCCGACAGCGGCAACGTGAAGACGCGCGGCTTCTGCACACAATGCGGCGTGCCTGTTTACATGACCTTCGCAGCACAGCCCGACGTCTTCACGATCCGGGCGGCAAGCCTCGACGATCCCGCCCGCTACAGGCCGCAGGCGGTCACTTTCGCCGCGCGCGGTTACAACTGGGATCATCTTGACCTGACGAGATTTGCAGGCATGCCGCCCGCGTAGCGCACGGCGCGCTGGAGGTGGTGCTCGGTCGCTCAGATGCATGGCCGGATGTAGGGTCGGTTGATCTCCCACAACTCCTCGAGCAGGCCGCGCGCGGCCTGCTCGGAATGGATCACAGGATCGAGCAGCAGCGCTTGCAGCGCCATTTCCTTCGAGGCATGCATCGCCGCCTCCACCGCCATCTGCTGAACCTGAACCTGGATCGTCATCAGCTTGGCCACGCCATCGGGCAGCGGCCCGAGCGAGACAGGATGGATGCCGGCGGCATCTACCACCACCGGCACCTCGACCGCGGCATCGGCCGGCAGGTTCGGGATCACCTGTCGATTGTGGACGACGGCGGATTCGACGAGTTGCTTGCGGTTATGAACGCTGGCCGCGATGATGCTGATCGCGCGTTCCCCCGACGGCACCGACCACCAGTCCGGCACATCGGCACGACCGGCGAGCACGTCATCGATCAGCCGCGTCAGTTTCGCGCGTTCGGTCTCGTCCCAGTCATAATTGTAGCCGCCTTCGCCAGCCTCCCAGCCGAACGAGAGATACTCGCCAACGTGACCGTCGCCGCAGCCGAGCCAGTAGCCGAAGGCATGCAACAATCTGCGCGTCAGGGGTGAGAAGGTGGGATCGAAATCCCGCTCCTTCTCACGCAACAGCGGATAGAGGTCCTCGCCCGTCTCGCGATCCCGGATTTCGGTCAGGCATTGGAAGTGATTGAGGCCTGCAGCCCACACATCCACCCGGCTTTCCGGCATCCCCAGGATTCGGGCGACATCGCCCCGCGCAAGGAATATTCCGTGGCAAAGGCCGACGCTGCGAATCCTGCTGTACCGCCCGAGCGCCAGGATGATGCGGCTTTCCGGATTGGAGAAGTTGATGAAGGTCGCGCGCGGGCAGCGGAGCTCCATCTCATGCACGAAGTCGAAGACCACCGGCAAGGTGCGCAGCGTGAAGAACAAGCCGCCGGGTCCGCCGTTCTCACCCAGCGTATGATGGATGCCAAACTTACGCGGAATCTCGAAATCGAGCCGCCACAGCCGATTGCGATCGATCGCAGTGGAATGCACGACGAACTCTGCCCCGTCGAGCGCCGCGCGCCAATCCGTCGTGGCCTCGATGGCATAACCGGTGCCGGATCTCTCGTTGAGCAATTTCGCGAGCCGTCTCGACCGGCCGAGCCGGTCGACGTCTCGTCCGACCAGGACCAATGTTGAACCGGCGAGATCGCGGGTCGAGAACAGGTCCCGGAACATGCTCATCCCAAAGGATGCGCTGCTGGCGCCGAGAAAGACGATCTTCGTTGGCCGGGCCATGCCCTGCTCCTTGCAGAGGCTAGCTGAAGTCGAGCACCATGCGGCCTTCGATCTTGCCGGCCCTCATCCGGTCGAAGACGTGGTTGATCTCCTCGAGCGGCACCTTGGCCACCTCGGCCTTCACCTTCCCGTCGGCGGCAAACGCGATGGCCTCGTCGAGGTCGCGCCTTGTGCCGACGATGGAGCCGCGCACCGTGATGCGCTTGAGCACGACGTCGAAGATCGGCGTCGGGAATTCACCCGGCGGCAGCCCGACGAGGCTGACGGTGCCCTTGCGGCGCACC
Source organism: Bradyrhizobium sp. RP6 (assembly GCF_003837805.1). Taxonomy (GTDB): domain Bacteria; phylum Pseudomonadota; class Alphaproteobacteria; order Rhizobiales; family Xanthobacteraceae; genus Bradyrhizobium. The sequence continues at coordinate 96,660 of NZ_RQIT01000017.1, forward strand.
ATCTTCAGCGCCTGCGCGAACGCGGCCGTCGAGACAGCGGTCACCAGCACGCCGTGGGCTCCGCCCCCGGTCGCCGCCAGCACCTTGTCCACAGCGCCGGCTGCGAGCGCATCGACCGCGAGATCGGCGCCGGCCTCACGTGCAAGCGCGAGCTTGTCCTCGGCAATGTCGACCGCGGCCACCTTGAGCCCCATCGCCTTGGCATACTGGATCGCGACATGGCCGAGCCCGCCGACGCCTGAGATCACCACCCACTCACCGGGCTTGGCCTCGGTCTCCTTCAATCCCTTGTAGGTGGTGACGCCGGCGCACAGGATCGGCGCGATGGCAGCAAAGTCCACCGTCGCCGGCAGCTTCGCGGTGAAGGCGGCCGAGGCGATGACATATTCGGCAAAGCCGCCGTTCACGCTGTAGCCGGTATTGTGCTGGTGCTCGCACAATGTTTCCCAGCCGGTCTCGCAATATTCGCAAGCCATGCAGGCGTCATGCAGCCAGGCGACGCCGACGGCGTCGCCGACCTTGAGATTCTTCACGCCGGGCCCGAGCGCGGCGACGATGCCGGCGGCCTCGTGGCCGGGGATGAAGGGCGGCACCGGCTTTACCGGCCAGTCGCCGGAGGCGGCGTGCAGATCGGTATGGCAGACGCCGCAGGCCTTGACCTTGACCAGGACCTCGCCGGGACCGGGCTGCGGCACCGGCACCTCCTCGATCACCAGCGGCTTGCCGAATTGCTTGACGATTGCGGCTTTCATGGTCGGCATATCTCTGCTCCTTCGCATTGCGAATGGCAGAGTAGCGGCCGCGCGCAGCTGGCACTTGATCCGGGTCAAACCGCCCAATCGTTGCGCAGCGTGCCGCCGTCATGACAGCGCGGTGAAAGGACTTCGCAGGTGGACATCAGCTATGGAACTTGAGACCGTCGACGATCTTGTCGATCACCTTGCGCTCGGCGCGCATCGCGATGCCGACGAGATTGAGCTCGTTGCGCGCCACCGCCCTCACCGCCTCCCGGTTGGCGGCATCGTGCGTGGTTTTGAACATGTCCTCGGTATAGACGGCCGGCGTAACGTTACGCGTCAGCGCGCGGTCCAGCGCGCGCGACAACGCCGGACCGTCGGCGCCATAGATCAGGATCGGCTGGCCGATCAGCGCGTGATATTTCGTGCCCGAGGCGTCTTCATAGGCTTCGCCGATGCAGTCCGGAAATGCCGCGGCGATGCCGCTGGTGAGAAAGGACGCGACGTTCAGCTTCTGCCAGGCCTGAAGATCGGTGCGAATCACAACGGCGATCTTGGTATCGAACTGCATGTATTCCCTCGACTGTCATTCCGGGGCGGTTCAAAGGACCGAACCCGGAATGACAATACAAGGAATCACCCCTTGGCGTCACAGGCCCAGGCGCGGATCACGCATTCCTTGCCGCCGTATTTGTAGCATTCACGCGTCGCGGCATTGAGCGAGGCGGAAATCTTCGGCTTGACGGCATAGCCATAGGCGCCGCAGGGATTTGTCATATCGACCGACATCGCGGCACAGGCGCGCTTCATCGTCACAGTGGTGCAATCGCCCTTGCATTGCTTCTGCGCCGCGGCGCGCGCCTCGTGTTCGACGCTGTAATCATACGCCTGGCCATAGGCGCCGCACTTGCCGACCGCAAAGGCCCCGGCGGCATGGGCTTCGGTGATGTAACGAGCACCGGTGACACAGACGGACAGCGCAAAGAAAAACATCGCGCAACGGCGCGCGACGACGTTCGAAGCCATGGAAAAACCCCTCCCCCAAGGCAGGTGGAGGCGACTCTAAGCGGCGGTCGTTTCCAGATGGTGAACGGGTGGTTGAAATTGGTGGGCTTGGGAAGTGGCGTAGGGTTGGACTAGCGCAGCGCAATCCACCTCTGTTTGTTTCCGCAGAGAAATGCAGTGGTGGATCACGCCTTCGGCCAATCCACCCACGACGCCTTCATCCGCGTCTTGCCGCTTCCAGCGCCTGCGGGGTGTCGATATCGAGGAAGGCGCTCTCGCCGTCGACGGGCACTTCGGCCACCGCTTCGGCATGTTTTGCAATCAGATGGCGCGCGCCGACGTCGCCGTCGAGCGTCATCAGCTCCTTGAAGAAGCGGCGCGACCACAGCACGGGATTGCCGCGGCGGCCCTCGCTGACGGGCACGACGATGAGATTGCCGCGGTCGGGCGCGAAACTATCGATGAGCCGGTCGATCAGGCCGGCATCGATCAGCGGCATGTCGCCGAGGCACACCACGGCGCCGCCGCAGGTTTCCGGCACGGCCGCGATCCCCGCCTTGACGGAGCTGGCGATGCCGCCGGCGAAATCCGGATTGCGGACGAACCTGACTTTCAGGCCTTGCAGAGCCTGCTCGACGAGTTCGGCCTGATGGCCGGTCACGACGATCACCTCCGATGCCTTCGAGGCCAACGCCTGCTCGGTCGCAAGGCGGACCAGTTTCTTGCCGTCGAGCTCGGCGAGCAGCTTGTTCGGGCCGCCCATGCGGGTCGAACGGCCCGCCGCGAGCACGATGGCCGCGACCTGGCTGTTGCCCTCCGTCTCAGGCTTTGCGCGCGGCTGCGGTCGCGTCACGATTTCCATCAGGAGACCGCCGACGCCCATGCCCATCAGCTCGGACCGCGTCACCTTGATGCCGGCGAGGAGCCGCATCAAAACCCAGTCGAAACCGTTCTCGACCGGCGAGCGCGCACAACCCGGCGCGCCCAGCACCGGGACGCCGCCCGCGCGGGCGATCAGCAGCAGATTGCCGGGATCGACCGGCATGCCGAAATGCTCGATCTCGCCGCCGATGCCGGTAACCGCCGCGGGGATCACGTCGCGGCGATCGGCGATGGCAGAGGCGCCGAACACAATGACGAGTTCGGCGCCAAGGCCGAGCAAGTCCTTGATCGCAGCCGACAGCGCCTGCTCCTCATGCGGGACACGCCGCTCGGCAATGACGCTGGCGCCGGCCGGCGCGAGCCGCTCGGCGGTGACGCGCAACGTCTTGTCGATCACCTTGGAGGACAGGCCCGGCAGCAGCGTCGAGACGACGCCGACGCGCTTGATCACGTAAGGGGCGATCTTAAGGACGTCCTTGCCGGCGGCCTTCACTGCCGCATCGCGCAAAACGCCCTCGACGCCGAACGGGATGATCTTGACGGTGCCGACCATCTCGCCCTCGACTACCGGCTTGTAGGCGGTCAGCGTCGCGAAAGTGATGGCCTCATCGACGTTGTTGATGCGGTCGACCGCGGCGCGGTCGATCACCAGCACGCCGGGCTGCGCGGCAAACAAATTGGCACGCCCAGTGAAGGCGCGCTCGACATGAATGCCCTCGCCGCCGATCGCGAGCGCGATGCTGGCGGCCGCGACGTCCTCGGAGACGTCGCCGGCCTCCATCCGCACCACGACGATGTCCTTGATGCCGGCGCGCTCCAGAGCCTCGACCTCGGCAGGCCCGATCGTCGTGCCCTTCTTCAGAACCAGCGGCCCCTGGCGCAGGGTGTGGACGGTCACCCCGCCGATCGCATCCCTCGGGCTCGCGGGTCCAAATTTCATGCCGCTTCTTCTTTTTCTTTTGGAGGCAGCCGAAGCGCGGCCGTGATCTCGGCCATGATCGCCACCGCGATCTCGGAAGGAGAGACCGCGCCGATCGGAAGGCCAATGGGCGCGTGGATGCGCGCGATGTCGCTTTCCCTGGCGCCCTGCGCCCGCAACCGGTCGGCACGCTTGGCATGGGTCTTTCGCGAGCCGAGCGCGCCGATATAGAAGCAGTTGCGCTCGAAGGCGTGCAGCAGCGCGGGATCGTCGATCTTCGGATCGTGCGTCACCGCGACGAAGGCGGTGTAGGCATCGACGTTGAGCGGCGGCAGCGCCGTGTCGGGCCATTCGGCAATCAGCGGAATGTCCGGGAAGCGCTCGGGGCTTGCGAAGGCCGTGCGTGGATCGACCACAGTCACGTCGTAGCCGAGCGAGCGCGCCAGCGGCGCCAGCGCCTGGCTGATATGGACGGCGCCGACGATGACGAGCTTTGCCGTCGGCGCGTAGACGTTGAGGAACAGCTTCTTGCCGCCGACCTCGACACTGGCGCTCTTGCCCATGCGGAGCTGCTTCTCCAGCTCGGTGCGCAAGGGGTCCTTGGCAAAATCCCTCGCCTTCACCAGCCGCTGCTCGCCGCTCTCGGTGTCGGTCACCAGGATCACCGGCCGGCGCGCGGCGCGCTCGGCATTGAGTTCGTGCAGGATTGCGAGCTTCACGGCTAACCGACCTTCTCGACGAAGACGCGGATGGTGCCGCCGCAGGACAGCCCGACATTCCAGGCGGTCTCGTCGGCCACGCCGAACTCCAGCATCCGCGGTTTGCCGCTCTGGATCACATCCATGGCCTCGGTCACCACGGCGCCCTCGACGCAGCCGCCGGAGACCGAGCCGAGGAAGGTGCCCTCGTCATTGATGACGAGGCTCGAGCCCGCCGGGCGCGGCGCCGACCCCCAGGTCTCCACAACGGTGGCGAGCGCGACGCCACGACCGGCCTTCTGCCAGTCCTCCGCCGCCTTCAGGATATCCTCGTCGCGATCGAGCATGGGGGACCTCTCAAGCTGCGGAGCGGATCAGGCTGCGGTGATGCGGCGGCAGCGGCTGGGAGAGCGTCGTGATCAGCTCCTGGATCGAACTCAAATTATGCACCGGGCGGAATTCGTCAACGTGGGGAAGCATCATTTTGATGCCCTGCGCCTTGGCCTCGAAACCGCCGAACCGCAACAGCGGGTTGAGCCAGATCAGCCGCCGGCAGGAGCGGTGCAGCCGGTCCATCTCGAAAGCCAGCTTGGAATCGGCCTCCCGTTCCAGCCCGTCGGAGATCAGCAGCACGATGGCGCCCTGGCTCAGCACCCGCCGCGCCCACAATTTGTTGAAGTTGTGCAGCGAGGCCGAGATCCGGGTGCCGCCAGCCCAGTCCTCGACCGAGGCCGAGCAGCTCGCCAGCGCCTCGTCGGGGTCGCGCTGGCGCAGCGCGCGGCTGACGTTGGTCAGACGGGTGCCGAACAGGAACACCGAGACGCGCTTGCGCGCGTCGGTGATGGCGTGGAGGAAGTGCAGGAACAGGCGGGTGTACTCGTTCATCGAGCCCGAGATATCGAGCAGCGCGACGATCGGCGCCGGCTTCTGGATCCGCCCGAGACGATGGATGTCGATGATGTCGCCGCCGGTGCGGAGCGATGCGCGGAGCGTGCGGCGCAGGTCGAGCCGCAGGCCCCGGGCGTCGGGCTGCTGCCGGCGCGTCAGAAGCTCGGCCTGCGGCAGGTGCATCCGGTCGATGGCGCGGAGCGCCTCGGCGATCTCGGCCGCGCTCATCTGCGCAAAATCCTTTTTCTGAAGGATCTCCTTGTCGGAGACGGACAGGCGCAGATCCTGCTCCTGGTGCTGCGGCGTCTCCGTCATCCGCGGCTGCGACATCGCCTCCTGCACGCGGCGCGCGCCCGCCTGCGGCTTCTTCTTGGCCTGCTCCGGCAGCGGCACCGAATCCAGCATGTGCTTCCATTCCTCCGAGGCGCGGAAGAACAGGTTGAAGGCCTGCTTGAAGATCAGCGCATGTTCGTGGCGCTTGACGAAGATCGCCTCCAGCGTGGTGAAGACGTCGGCGCGGTTGCCGATGTCAATCACCTCGAGCGCATTCATGGCATCGATCACCGCGCCCGGCCCGACGGGGATGCCGGCGGCACGCAGCGCGCGGGCGAAGCCGACGATGTTGTCGGCGAACTGCTCGGTTTGCTCCGGGGCAAGGTGGTTGATGGCCATGGGTGTATCCTCGCTCCGTCATTCCGGGGCGTCGCGAAGCGACGAACGAAGGTGCGCAATTGCGCACCTGAGAATCTCGAGGTTCCGGGTTCGATGCTGCGCATCGCCCCGGAACGACGACGATCAATTCTCGCTCGTCGCTTCCTTCAGCACCTTCTGCAAGGCATCACCCTGCATCCGGGTGATGTCGTCCTGATATTTGAGCAGCGCACCCAGCGTGTCGCCGACCACTTGCGGGGTCAGCGAGCGGGCATCGAGCTCGGACAGGGCGGTCGCCCAGTCGATGGTCTCGGCAACACCCGGCGACTTGTAAAAGTCCTGATTGCGCAGCGCCTGCACGAAGCGCACGACCTGCTGCGAGAGCTTGGCGGAGATTCCGGGCACGCGCGTCTTGACGATCGCAAGCTCACGCTCGGCGGCAGGATAATCCACCCAGTGATAGAGGCAGCGCCGCTTCAGCGCGTCGTGGATCTCGCGGGTGCGGTTGGAGGTGATGATGACGATCGGCGGATGCGGCGCCTTCACGGTGCCGAATTCGGGGATGGTCACCTGGAAGTCACTGAGGATCTCGAGCAGGTAGGCCTCGAACGCCTCGTCGGCGCGGTCGAGCTCGTCGATCAGCAGCACCGGCGGACCGGCGACGTCGGGCTCCAGGGCCTGAAGCAGCGGCCGCTTGATCATGTAGCGATCGGCGAAGATATCGCTCGAGAGCTGGTCGCGATCGGTGTCGCCGGCCGCTTCCGCCATCCGGATCGCGATCATCTGCGCGGCGCTGTTCCACTCGTAGACCGCGGAGGAGACGTCGAGGCCTTCATAGCACTGGAGGCGGATCAGCTTCCGCCCCAGCGCCGCCGAGAGCACCTTGGCGATCTCGGTCTTGCCGACGCCGGCCTCGCCCTCGAGGAACAGTGGCCTGCCCATGCGCAAGGAGAGGTAGGTCACCGTCGCAAGCGAGCGCTCGGCGAGGTAGCCCCGCGACGTCAGAAGGTCGAGCATCGCATCGACCGATGCCGGCAAAGCACCGGACGGGTTGGGCGTTGAAGTCATGAGAAAGCCAGTCTTACTACGCCCTCACCGGGACAAGTTTGGCCGAGGCGTGAGGTCACCTCACGCCTTGGCGTTGGCGGCGTCGACCGCACGCCGCGTCAGCACCCCGATGAGGTGTGCGCGGTATTCGGCGCTGCCGTGGATATCGCTGTTGAGACCTTCCGCCGGCACCGCGATGCCTTCCAGTGCCTTCGAGGCGAAGCGCTTCTTCAGGGCTTCCTCGAATGCGGTGACGCGGAACACGCCTTCGGAGCCGGCGCCGGTGACGGCGACGCGCACGTCCGACGGACGGCGCGCCACGAACACGCCGACGAGCGCGTAGCGCGAGGCCTGGTTGCGGAATTTGATGTAGGCCGCCTTCTTCGGCAGCGGGAACATCACCTTGGTGATGATCTCGTCGGCTTCGAGCGCCGTCGTGAACAGGCCCTGGAAGAACTCTTCCGCCTTGAGGCGGCGCTTGTTGGTGACGATGGTGGCCCCGAGCGCAAGCACCGCGGCGGGATAGTCGGCGGTCGGATCGTTATTGGCGAGCGAGCCGCCGATCGTGCCCTTGTGACGCACGGCGGGATCGCCGATCCCGCCTGCAAGGTTCGCCAGCGCCGGGATCGCCTCACCGACGATGGCGGAGCTCGCGACCTCGGCGTGCTTGGCGGTGGCGCCGATCACGAGCGAGCGGCCCTTCATCTCGATCGCGTTCAGCCCCTCGACATGGGAGAGGTCGACCAGATGCGGGGGGCTTGCGAGGCGCTGCTTCATGACGGGAATCAGCGTGTGGCCGCCGGCGATCACCTTGGCGTCTTCGTTCTTCACCAGGAGGTTGGCCGCTTGGCGAACGGTCCCAGGGCGATGATATTTGAATTCGTACATCTGAATGTCCTGATCGCGGGATGCGCGTTACGCGAGGTCGGATTTCGCCATCGCCTTCGCGCCGGCGGAAATCGAGGCGACGATGTTCTGATAACCCGTGCAGCGGCAGAGATTGCCTTCGAGCTCCTCGCGAATCGTGTGGTCGTCGAGCTCGTGGCCCTTGCGATGCACGATGTCGATCGCGGTCATGATCATGCCCGGCGTGCAAAATCCGCACTGCAGGCCGTGATGTTCGCGAAAGGCCTCCTGCATCGGATGCAGCGGCGCGCCGTCGGCGGCCAACCCCTCGATCGTCCTGACCTCGTGGCCATCGGCCATCACCGCAAGCGTGGTGCAGGACTTCACGGCCTTGCCGTCGAAATGCACGACGCAGGCGCCGCACTGCGAGGTGTCGCAGCCGACATGGGTGCCGGTAAGCCGCAGATTCTCGCGCAGAAACTGCACCAGAAGCGTGCGGGGATCGACATTGGCCGTCACAGGATTGCCGTTCACGATGAGGGAGATTTTTGCCATAAGCACTCTCTATCAGCGCCCCGACGGGTCCCGTCGAAGCGGTTCTTATAATTATTCCAACCCATCATATGGGCCATTGTCCCCTGGGGCAACATCACCCCGGACGCAAGCCGCCATGCCGAAAGGCGATAGGTTTCAGCCTTGTACCGCCTTGGCAAAGTTCGCGAAAAATTCGTCGGCGAGCTTCTTGGCGGTGCCGTTGATGAGGCGCTGGCCGAGCTGCGCCAACTTGCCGCCGATCTGCGCCTCGACGTCGTAGGAGAGCAGCGTGCCGCCGTCTTTCTCAGCGAGCTTGACCACCGCGCCGCCCTTGGCGAAGCCGGCCACCCCGCCCTCACCCTCACCGGAGATCTTATAGCCGTTCGGCGGATCGAGATCGGACAGCGTGACCTTGCCCTTGAAGCGCGCCGACACCGGGCCGACCTTCATTTTCGCCGTTGCGCGGAAGCCGCCGTCGTCGGTCTTCTCCAGATCCTCGCAGCCGGGGATGCAGGACTTCAGTACCTCGGGATCGTTGAGCTTGGCCCACACGGCCTCGCGCGGCGCCGCAAGCTGGACTTCGCCGTTCATCGTCATGGCCATGAGGTGCCTCCCGGATCCGCGTCACTATAGTGCTGATTCAAGTAACGCAGCGGCGCGGCAAAGGAAAGGGCGGGGCCGGGGCACGTGCAATGCATATTCGCAACTGCAAAAAGACGTGTGGGGCCGGTTGGGGATTGGCACGGCCGGGGCATGATGATTAGGTCGCGCGCAACATGAGCACCTCCCTCTCCCCCCTGCTCGCGCCGATGCTGTCGAGCGCCGCCATGCGCGCGGTCTGCGACGATCGGTCTACCCTGCAGAACATGCTCGATTTCGAGGCAGCCTTGGCGCGCGCCGAGGCCGCCACGGCTGTGATTCCGGCATCCGCCGTCGGCCCGATCGAGGCCGCGTGCAAGGCCGATTGCTTCGACATGGCCGCACTGGCCGAGGCCGCGACGCGATCGGGCAATCTCGCGATTCCCCTGGTCAAGACGCTGACCGCCAATGTCGGCAAGAAAGACGCGGAGGCCGCGCGCTACGTGCATTGGGGCGCGACCAGCCAGGACGTCATCGACACCGCGACGATGCTGACGCTTCGCGCCGGTATCGATGCATTGGATGTCGACCTCAGCCGCGCCATCAGGGGCTTTGCCGCACTGGCGCGCAGCCATCGCAACACCGCGATGGTGGCGCGGACCTGGCTCCAGCATGCGCTACCGATGCCGTTCGGGCTGAAGGCGGCTGAATATGCCGCAAGCCTCGCCCGCGCCCGTTGCCGCCTGCGGCGGCTCTCCCGCGAGGGCCTCGCGCTGCAATTCGGCGGTGCCGCCGGCACGCTCGCCGCGCTCGGCGACAAGGGGCTCGCGGTTGCCGAACGGCTGGCGCAGGAGCTCGGTCTTCCGCTGCCCGAAGCGCCCTGGCACACCCATCGCGACCGCATCGCCGAGGCTGCATCCTGTATTGCCATTCTCGCCGGCAGCTGCGGCAAGATCGCGCGCGACGTCTCGCTGCTGATGCAGACCGACGTCGCCGAAGCGTTCGAGCCAGCCGGCGAAGGCCGCGGCGGCTCCTCGACCATGCCGCACAAGCGCAACCCGGTTGCCGCTGCGAGCGCGCTGGGCGCCGCCACCATGGCCCCGCAGCTCGCCGCCACGATTTTCGCCGCGCAGGTGCAGGACCACGAGCGCAGCGCCGGCCCCTGGCACGCGGAATGGCCGACGCTGCCGCAACTGATGCTGGTCACCTCCGGCGCGCTTGCGGCGATCGTCGACATCGCCGAGGGTCTCGAGGTCGATGCTGGGCGCATGCTTCGCAATCTCGATGCGACGCAGGGCCTGATCATGGCCGAGGCGGTCACCTTCGCGCTGGCGGAGAAGATCGGCAAGGGCGATGCGCATCATCTGATCGAGGCCGCGAGTAAGCGCGCGGTCGCCGAGAGGAAGCATCTGCGCGAGGTGCTGTCGGCCGATTCGCAGGTGACCGCGCACCTTGCGCCGGAAAAAATTGCTTCATTGTTCGAGCCGATGGCCTATCAAGGGGCTTCTCAGGCCTTGATCGACCGGCTGCTGGATTCACTGGATCTTTCCTGATGTCATTGCCGGGCTTGATCCGGCAATCAATCATCCTGGATAGATTCGCTTTTGAGATGGATGCGCGGGAAATATGGGATAAGACGCGCTGAGCGCTATTGCCCGCGCATGACGAGGAGCGTGCCATGCCCATGATCGATGCCGACGGTTGCCTGCTCAACGTTTCCGTCGAGGGCCGCGACGGCGGGCCCACCTTGATGCTGTCCAACTCGCTGGGCTGCACGCTCCAGATGTGGGAGCCGCAGATGAAGGCGCTGACGCAGGTGTTCCGCGTCATCCGCTACGACCGCCGCGGCCATGGCAAGTCCAGCGTTCCGCCCGGCCCCTACACGATGGAGCGTTTCGGCCGCGACGTGCTGGCGATCCTCGACGATCTCAACATCGAGAAGGTGCATTGGTGCGGTCTGTCGATGGGCGGCATGGTCGGGCAATGGCTGGGCGCCAACGCGCCTGAGAGGTTCGGCAAGCTCATCCTTGCCAATACGTCCTGCTACTATTCCGATCCAACAAACTGGCATAACCGCATCAAGGCGGTGAAGGATGGCGGCATCGCCGCCGTCGCCGATGCCGTGATCGCGGGCTGGCTGACCCAGGATTTCCGCGAGCGCGAGCCTGAGATCACCGCGAAGATGAAATCGATGTTGCTCGCCTCGCCGGTCGAGGGTTATCTCGCCTGCTGTGAGGCGCTGTCGACGCTGGACCAGCGCGCGCTGCTTCCCAAGATCAAGAGCCAGACGCTCGTCATCGCCGGCCGCCACGACCAGGCGACGCCGATCTCGGCGGCCGAGTTGATCCGTTCGAACATTCCCGGCGCCAGCATGACCATCATCGACGCCGCGCACATTTCCAACGTCGAGCAGCCGCACGCATTTACCGACGCGGTGGTGGGATTTTTGACGCAGCGTTAGCAACGACCGTCATTGCGAGGAGCGTAGCGACGAAGCAATCCAGACTGTCTCCTCGGACGCATTTCTGGATTGCTTCGCTACGCTCGCAATGACGAAGGAGGAAAACACATGGACGACCAGAAGCGCCGCGATGCCGGCATGAACGTGCGCCGGAAAGTGCTCGGCAATGCCTGGGTCGACAAGTCGATCGCGAACCGCAACGCGTTCAACACCGACTTCCAGGACATGATCACGCGCTATGCCTGGGGCGAGATCTGGACGCGGCCGCATTTCGACGAGCGCACGCGGCGCGTGCTGGTGATCGGCACCATGGTCGCGCTCGGGCAATGGGACGAGTTTCGGCTGCACGTGCGTGCCGCGCTTGCCGAGGGCGGCTTCACGCCCGATGACATCAAGGAAATCCTGCTGCAGCAGGCGATCTATTGCGGCGTGCCGGCGGTGAACCACGCCGTCAAGGAAGCCTCAGCGATTGTGCAGGAGCTCGGCCTGCTCAAGTCCTAGCGGCTCAAGGCTTGGCGGCTTGAGGCTTGGCGGCGCGGCGATCTCCGACGTCTTCGGCGCTGACGCCGGCTTTTCGATCACCACCACGATCGCGGCACCGAGCAAGAGCAGAAGCTCGGTGGCATGCAGCCGGAGCGCGGCCATCTCGCCGACCTTCGAGGCCATCACCATGCTGGCAAACGAGATCAGGCTGCCGATCGCCAGCGCAATGCCAAGCGCCTCGTCGCTGCCGCCGCTCTTGCGAATTCGGGGAATGCAGAGCAGCACGAGGTAGATCGCAAAGAATGCCACCACGGTCAGGCGGCCCAGCGCAAGCAGCCAGGCGGTGCGCACCGTGTCCATCCCCGCCATCTGGAGATGGTCGCTCAGGAACAGCGCGACGGCGACGCTCGGCCGCTCGTAGAGGCCGTGCACAGGCGCGACAATGATGTTGAAGGCGACCAGGGCCCAGGCCGGAATGAAATAGGCCGCCAGCAGCGCGCCGTTGACCGAACCGATCCGCCAATTCCTGAACATTCCGCTTCCCGCCTGTTTGCCGAGGCCCTCCGACGAAGGCGGCGGCATCGGCGGAGCTAACTCGCATCAGACCGTGGCGGCAATTTAAACCCTTTGTTTACCTTAACTGCCGCCCGGACCTTGTCATCCGGGATGGTCCGAAGGACCGGACCTGGAATGACTTTCGCAAGAAAAAGGCCCCGCCTTTCGGCGGGGCCACTCCTACTCCTGGGCTCCCAAACTCGCTATTCCTGACCGCGCTGGCCGCCCTGTTGCTGGCCCGGACGATCGCCCTGGCGCATCGGGTCCTGCTGCTGCTGTCCGGGTTTCTGGCCGCCGCCCTGCTGCTGTTGCGGATTGCGCTGGCCGGGGTTCTGACTCTGCTGGCCCGGATTCTGGTTCTGCTGCTTCGTCATCGGGGGGAACTCCCTTGTTGGACGTCAGAGAACGGTGATAACGGCCGACCACGATTTTGGTTGCCTGGGAACCGGTTCCTTGCAATGCGGAACGGGAAGATGACGGTCGTAACGAAATGACCACTGTACAAGCCCATCTGACGCGGCTTCGCCAGTTGCGGCCGCCAGTTCCCTCCTGTTACAAAACCTGAAGAATGCTCAAGGGCTGCCGGGGCCCGAGAAGAAACTCAAGACTCTCTCTCGAATAGCTCCCTTTGAGCGGCGTCAGGTTTGGTAAACGGCAGCCCATGGATTATTTCGCCCAGCAACTCATCAATGGTCTCGTCCTGGGCTCGATCTACGGGCTGATCGCGATCGGCTACACGATGGTGTACGGCATCGTCGGCATGATCAACTTCGCCCATGGCGACGTCTTCATGATCGGCGGCTTCATTGCCCTCATCACCTTCCTGATCCTGATCTCGTTCGGGCTGACCGCCATCCCCGTGATCCTGCTCGTCGTGCTGTTGGTCTCGATGGCGATCACCGCGCTCTATGGCTGGACCATCGAGCGCATTGCCTACCGGCCGCTGCGCCATTCCTTCCGCCTCGCCCCGATGCTGTCAGCGATCGGCATGTCCTTCGTGCTGACCAACTATTCGCAAGTGGCACAAGGCGCGCGCGTCAAGCCGATCCCGCCCTTCATCACCGGCGGCTACACGCTGCACGAGAGCCCGGACGGCTTCGTGATCCAGCTCTCCAATATCCAGATCATGGTGGTCGTCACCACCATCGTGCTTCTGGCAATCTTCACCTGGCTGGTATCGAGCACCCGCCTCGGCCGCGACATGCGCGCCTGCGAGCAGGATCAGACCATGGCGGCACTGCTCGGCGTCAACGTCGACCGTACCATCTCCATGACCTTCGTGATCGGCGCCGCGCTCGCTGCGGTGGCCGGCCTGATGTACCTGCTCTATTACGGCCTGGTCGACTTCTTCATGGGCTTCGTCGCCGGCATCAAGGCGTTCACCGCCGCCGTGCTCGGCGGCATCGGCTCGCTGCCGGGCGCCATGCTCGGCGGGCTCGCGATCGGTCTGATCGAGACGTTCTGGTCGGCCTATTTCTCGGTCGAATACAAGGACGTCGCGGCGTTCTCCATCCTGATCGTCGTGCTGATCTTCATGCCGACCGGCCTGCTCGGCCGTCCCGAAGTCGAAAAAGTCTGACGGACCGGCCGCGTGACAGCTCCCTCGACCAACACGGCCAAACCTGCAACGGGCATCTCCGCCATCCTCAAGACCGCCTTCATCAACGCCCTCATCGCGCTGGTGCTGTTCTCGCTGATGGTCGGCGTCCGGACCGAGGCAGGCCCCGACGGTCAGCTCACCTATTGGACTAGGTTCGGCGAGTTGGCCTCCCTCGTTGCCGCGGTGTTCGGCGGCTCGATCGTGATCGAGCTGCTGCGGCAATGGATCGGTACGACCGGCGCCGACAAGCTGGTGCCGCCGGCCGTGCAGAGCGGCATGTCCCTCCTCGGCCGCTACGTCGCGCCGGCGCTGCTGATTTTCACGGTGCTGGTGCCCGTCATCTTCTATAACCAGCGCTACATCCTCGATCTCGCGATCCTCGTGCTCACTTACGTGATGCTGGGGTGGGGATTGAACGTCGTGGTCGGGCTCGCCGGCCTGCTCGATCTCGGCTACGTCGCGTTCTATGCGGTCGGCGCCTATTCCTACGGACTGCTCGCCACCAATTTCGGCTGGTCGTTCTGGATCTGCCTGCCGCTCGCCGGCATTCTCGCCGCGTTCTGGGGCGTGCTGCTGGGCTTTCCCGTGCTGCGCCTGCGGGGCGACTATCTCGCCATCGTGACGCTCGCGTTCGGCGAGATCATCCGGCTCGTTATCATCAACTGGCAGGATCTGACGGGTGGCCCGAACGGCGTCTCCGGCATTCCACGTCCCTCCTTCTTCGGCATCCCGCTCGACAACAGCGATGACGGGCTCGCCGCCAAGCTCGGCATCGAATATTCGGCGACCCACCGCATCATTTTCCTGTTCTACCTGATCCTGGCGCTTGCGCTGCTCACCAATTGGGTGACGATCCGCCTGCGCCGTCTGCCGATCGGTCGCGCCTGGGAAGCCCTGCGCGAGGACGAGGTCGCTTGCCGCGCGCTCGGCATCAACACCACGACCACCAAGCTCACGGCCTTCGCGACCGGCGCCATGTTCGGCGGCTTCGCCGGTGCGTTCTTCGCCACCCGCCAAGGCTTCATCAGCCCGGAATCCTTCACCTTCCAGGAATCGGCGCTGGTGCTTGCCATCGTCGTGCTCGGCGGCATGGGCTCCCAGCTCGGCGTGGCGCTCGCCGCGCTCGCCATGATCGGCGGCTTCGAGCTGTTCCGCGGCCTGGAAACCTACCGCATGCTGGTGTTCGGCATGGCGATGGTGCTGATCATGATCTGGCGGCCGCGCGGACTGGTTGGCCACCGCGCACCCACGGTGTATCTGACCAAGGCCAAAGCGATCTCCTCCGACCTCGTCAAGGAAGGGCACGGATGAGCAGCGACAGGATTCTCAGCGTCGAGCGGCTCACCATGCGCTTCGGCGGCATCGTCGCCGTGCAGGACCTGTCTTTCGCCGCCGGGCGGAAGAAGATCACCGCGCTGATCGGGCCGAACGGCGCCGGTAAGACCACGGTCTTCAACTGCATTACCGGGTTCTACAAGCCGACCGGCGGGGCCATTCGCCTGAGCCATGACGACGGCAAGGTGATCGCGCTGGAGCGACTGAACGATTTCCGCATCGCCAAGCAGGCCAGGGTGGCGCGCACGTTCCAGAACATCCGTCTGTTTCCCGGCATGACGGCGCTGGAAAACCTGATGGTGGCGCAGCACAACGCTCTGATGCGCGCCTCCGGCTTCACCTTCCTCGGCCTTGTCGGCGCCCCCGCCTACCACAAGGCCGAGCAGCGCGCGATCGAGCTCGCCACCGACTGGCTGAGGCGAGTCAATCTGCTCGACCGCGCCGACGACGCAGCCGGCAATTTCGCTTATGGCGACCAGCGCCGGCTGGAAATCGCCCGGGCCATGTGCACCGAGCCTGCCCTGTTGTGCCTGGACGAGCCCGCCGCCGGCCTCAATGCGCGCGAGAGCGCGGCGCTGAGCGAGCTTTTGCTCTCGATACGGGACGAGCTCGGCACCTCGATTCTGCTGATCGAGCACGACATGTCGGTGGTGATGGAGATCTCCGACCACATCGTGGTGATGGATCATGGCGTAAAGATCGCCGAAGGCACGCCGCGAGCGGTGCGCGACGATCCCAAGGTGATCGCCGCCTATCTCGGCGCGGATGAGGACGAGGCGGTGGCCGTGATGGAGAGCGGGACGTGACCTCGCCGTTGCTCGCGATCCGCGGACTTCGCGCCGCCTACGGCAAGATCGAGGCGCTGAAGGGCGTCGATGTCGAGATCAATGCCGGCGAGATCGTGGCGCTGATCGGCGCCAACGGCGCCGGCAAGTCGACGCTGATGATGACGATCTTCGGCAAGCCGCGCGCCCGCGCCGGCCAGATCCTCTATGAAGGCCGCGACATCACCGACGTGCCCACCCACGAGATCGCGCATCTGCGCATCGCGCAATCGCCGGAAGGCCGCCGCATCTTCCCGCGCATGAGCGTGGCGGAAAATCTTCAGATGGGGGCGGACTCCACCGAATGCACCGACGCCGAACGCGATGCGACGCTGCAACGCGTGTTCACGCTGTTTCCGCGGCTGAAGGAACGCTATGCCCAGCGCGGTGGAACCCTGTCCGGCGGCGAGCAGCAGATGCTGGCCATCGGCCGCGCGCTGATGAGCCGTCCCCGCCTGCTCCTGCTCGACGAGCCCTCGCTTGGCCTCGCACCGCTGATCGCACGCCAGATTTTCGATGCGATCCGCACCCTGAACCGGCAGGACGGCCTGACTGTCCTGATCGTCGAGCAGAACGCCAACCATGCGCTCAAGCTCGCCCATCGCGGTTACGTCATGGTCAATGGCCTGATCACCTTGGCCGGGACCGGCACCGAATTGCTGCAGCGCCCGGAGATTCGCGCCGCCTATCTGGAGGGCGGACGCCACGGCTGACGCAGCCAGGACCGACAAGTGCGGCCGAATGTGGCGAGATATCTCCGCAAATGCCCGTATTTTGCCGGTGACTTCTCCTCGAATTCATTCGAGAATGGCGCCGGTTTGAACCGGGCATTCCCGGCAACGTCCACAGGCGACCACCCGCGAGGTATCTCATGAAATCACTGAAGCTCATCGGTCTGGCATTCGGCGCATCGATCGCGCTGTCGAGCGCGGCTTTCGCGCAGGATGTCACCGTCGCAGTCGCAGGCCCGATGACCGGCGGCGAGTCCGCCTTCGGCCGGCAGATGAAGAACGGCGCCGAGATGGCCGTGGCCGATATCAATGCCGCCGGCGGCGTCAACGGCAAGAAGCTCGCGCTCTCCGTCGAAGACGACGCCTGCGACCCGAAACAGGCGCGCTCGATCGCCGAAAAGATCGCCGGCGCGAAAATCCCGTTTGTGGCCGGGCACTATTGCTCGTCGTCGTCGATCCCGGCTTCGGAAGCCTATGCCGACGGCAACGTGCTCCAGATCACGCCGGCCTCGACCAACCCGCTGTTCACCGAGCGCAAGCTCTGGAACGTGGCGCGCGTCTGCGGCCGTGACGATCAGCAGGGCCTGATCGCCGCGCAGTACATTGCCAAGAACTACAAGGGCAAGAACATCGCGATTCTCAACGACAAGACCACCTACGGCAAGGGACTTGCCGACGAGACCAAGAAGGCGCTGAACAAGGCCGGCATCACCGAGAAGATGTACGAGTCGTACAACAAGGGCGACAAGGACTTCAACGCGATCGTCTCCCGCCTGAAGCGCGACAACATCGACCTCGTCTATGTCGGCGGCTATCATCAGGAGAGCGGTTTGATCCTGCGCCAGATGCGGGACCAGGGCCTCAAGACCGTACTGATGGCCGGCGACGCGCTCGCCGACAAGGAGTACGCCTCCATCACCGGCCCTGCCGGCGAAGGCACGCTGTTCACCTTCGGCCCCGACCCGCGCAACAAGCCGACCGCGAAGAAGATCGTCGAGGCATTCAAGGCCAAGAACATCGACCCCGAGGGCTACACCCTCTACACCTACGCGGCGATGCAGGTGTGGTCGCAGGCGGCCAAGAAGGCCGGCACCACCGACGCCAAGAAGGTCATGGCGGCGATGAAGGCCGGCAAGTGGGACACCGTGATCGGCCCGGTCGAATATGACTCCAAGGGCGACATCAAGCAGATCGACTACGTCGTCTACAAATGGGACGCCAAGGGCGGCTACGCCGAGATCAGCGGCAACGGCACCTGAGCGCGCTTGCCGGGCCTTTGGGCCGCATCCAATCATCATCGCGCCCCGGCCTGGCCCGGGGCGTTTCTTCTTGCGGCAGCATCAGACGGCTGCGGCCAGCTTGCCGCCGGCGGCGGCCTGGGCCTTCCGCAAGGCCTGCAGCAGATCGTTCGGCCGAAACGGCTTTTGCAGGCAGACCACGTTGGCGAGATGAGGCGATTGGTCCACGAAGTCGAGCGCCGTCATGCCGGATACCGCAATGATTGGCAGCGCCGGTGCGCGCTCGCGCAGGGTCGCGATGACGTCGGCCCCGCTGGTGTCGCCGAGAAAGATGTCGACGATCGCCGCGTCACAGGGGCTCTCCGCGAAGGCCTTCAGCCCAGCCGCCCCGCTTTCGGCCTCCACGACCTCGAAACGATTGACGCGAAGCACGATCGCGACCATCGCACGGACGTCCTTCTGGTCGTCGATGATGAGAACGCGGGGCATGGGAACAACTTCCGATATCCGAATCACCAGGTTCGGCCCTGGAACCCGCCACAGCGGAGGTGCATTGTGGCATCGCCCGGTAAAGGGCATCTTACCCAATCCCTGTTCCGTGTTCCCACCGCGGTTAAGAAAGCTGTAACCTTCGGTTGAGTCGTGGCCGGTCCTGTTCACGATCCACACCCAAAACCGCTACCATGAACGGACTGCCGGCCGAATGAGACCAGCGGAGATGCTCAAACCCGACCCGTTCAAGTCCGACCCGCGACAGGTGGATGTGCCTGCGATGGTCGACCGAAGCACGTTTCTTTCGACCCTGCCGGCCACTTCGGCAGACCGTAACGCAGCATTGACGATCGTCGGCGTGTCCTCCCTCCTGTTTGCAGCGGCCGTGCCCTTCGCGGGTACCCCGCTTCTGCCGGTGCCGGCCTTCGTCGCGAGTTATCAATCTGCGCTCGCCGTGAGCGACATCGTCACGGCCGTGCTGCTGCTGTCGCAATTTGCGATCTTGCGGACCCGCGCGCTGCTGTGGCTCGCGACCGGCTATCTCTTCACCGCCGCGGCGGCGCTGGTTCATGCCCTCACCTTCCCCGGACTGTTCGCACCCACCGGACTCTTTGGCGCGGGCCGGCAGACCACGGTCTGGCTCTACATGATCTGGCACGCCGGCTTTCCGCTGTGCGTGATGGCTTATGCCTGGCTGAAAGAAAATGACGGTGGTCCCCGGATCCGCGGCACGGCAGGCCGGGCGATTTATGCCAGCGTGCTCGGCGTCACCGCCGCGATGGCCGTCTTCGCCTGGATCGTGACCGCGCAGCACGATCTGCTGCCGGTCCTGCTGCGCGACGGTCGGTACACGACAACCATGATCGGAGTCGTGTCCTTCGTGTGGTCGCTGAGCTTTGCCGCGCTGATCTCGCTCTGGTTCCGCAAGCCGCACACGGTGATCGACGTCTGGCTCATGGTGGTCATGTGCGCCTGGCTGTTCGACATCGCGTTGTCGGCGATCGTCAACGTCGCGCGCTTCGATCTCGGCTTCTATGCCGGCCGGCTCTACGGTCTCGCGGCGGCCACCTTCGTGCTCGCAGTGCTTCTCATCGAGAACGTCCGCCTCCAGGCGCATACGGTGGGCCTCGTCGGGAGGCTGCGCCAGCAATCGGCCTCGGAACGCGACTATTACGGCAAGCGCCTCGCGCTGTACGGCGCGGTCGTCGAATCGTCCAATGATGCCATCATCACGAAGTCGCTCGATGGCATCATCACCGGCTGGAACAAGGCCGCCGAACATCTTTTCGGCTATTCCGCGGCCGAGGCCATCGGCAAGCCGATCGACATCATCGTCCCGCCGGATCTCAAAGGCGAGGTCAGGAGCATCCTCAACCGGATCGCCAGCAACGAGTCGATTGCCCAGCACGAGACGATCCGGATCCGAAAAGACGGAAGCCCGCTCGACGTCGTCCTCAACGTTACACCGCTGCGGACCGATGAGGGAGAAATCATCGGCGCCTCCAAGATCGCTCACGACATTACCGAAGAGAAGCAGGCGAGAGAGAAGCTGCGCCGGGAGACCGAAGAACGCCAGCGCATCTTCGAGACCTCGCAGGACCTGATCCTGGTCACCGACGGCTATGGCAATTTCGTCCAGGTCAGCCCGAGCGTGAAGAACATTCTCGGCTACGACCCCGAGGATATGGTCGGGCACAGCGCGACCGAGTTCATCCATCCCGACGATCTCGAGAAGACGCGGAACGAGATGCGCGCAGCGCGTCGCGGTGCGGTCAAGCGCAGCTTCGAGGCGCGCTACTACCATTACGACGGTCACGAGGTCGCGCTGAACTGGATGGGCACCTGGTCCGAGCCGGTGAAGCGCCACTACTTCATCGGCCGCGATCTCACCGACAAGCAGGCTGCCGAAGCCCAGCTCCGGCAGATCCAGAAGATGGACTCGATCGGGCAATTGACCGGCGGCGTCGCCCACGATTTCAACAACGTGCTGACCGTCATCACGGGTACGATCGGCATTCTCAGCGATGCGGTCGCCGACCGGCCCGAGCTTGCCGCCATCACCAGGCTGATCGACGACGCCGCCGAGCGCGGGGCGCAGCTGACCAAGCATCTGCTCGCCTTCGCCCGCAAGCAGCCGCTCCAGCCGCGCGAGATCGACGTGAACGCGCTGGCGCTCGAAGCCGCCAAGCTGCTGCATCCGACGCTCGGCGAGCAGATCACCATCATGCCGCAACTCACCGAGGATGCCTGGCCGACGCTGGTCGACCCGGGCCAGCTGTCCACCGCGATCCTCAATCTCGCGCTGAACGCTCGCGACGCCATGCCCGACGGCGGCACCCTGGTGCTGGAGACCCGCAACGTCTTCCTCGACGACGGCTATGCCAGCATGAACCCCGACGTCGCTGCCGGCAATTACGTGATGATAGCGGTCAGCGACACCGGCAGCGGAATTCCCGCCGAGCTGATCGACCGGGTGTTCGATCCCTTCTTCACCACCAAGGAGGTCGGCAAGGGCACTGGCCTCGGCCTCAGCATGGTGTTCGGCTTCGTCAAGCAGTCGGGCGGCCACATCAAGATCTACAGCGAAGAAGGTCACGGCACGAGCGTGAAGATCTACCTGCCGCGCTCGACCGGGATGCAGGAGACCGAGTTCGAAGCGCTCCAGAACGCGCCCATCGCCGGCGGCGACGAGAAGATCCTGATCGTCGAGGACGATGCACTGGTGCGGCAGTATGTCGTGACGCAGGTCAAGAGCCTCGGCTATACCGCGCTCGAGGCTGCCAACGGCGCCGAGGCCCTCAATATCATCGACAGCGACGAGACCATCGACCTGCTCTTCACTGACATCATCATGCCCGGCAACATGAACGGCCGCCAGCTTGCTGACGAGGCGGCCCGTCGCCGCCCCGACCTGAAGACGCTGTTCACCTCGGGCTACACTGAAAATGCCATCGTCCATCATGGCCGGCTCGATTCCGGCGTGCTGCTGCTCGCCAAGCCCTACCGCAAATCCGAGCTCGCCAAAATGCTCAGGACCGCGCTCGCCAGTTGAGCCTGCGGCATCGCTGCGCTATCGCGGATCGCGAAATGCTCTCAACAACGAGGCCATCTTGAAAAACCTTCTGACCGATATCGCCGGCGTCCGGGTCGGCCATGCCGAGAATATCAAAGTGGCCTCCGGCACGACCGCCATCATTTTCGACCAGCCCGCCGTCGCGGCGATCGACATCCGGGGCGGCGGACCCGGCACGCGCGAGGTCTCGCTGCTCGAGGTCGCCAACACGGTCGAGCGGGTCGACGCGATCGCGCTCTCCGGCGGCTCCGCCTTCGGCCTCGATGCCGGCGGCGGCGTGCAGGCCTGGCTCGCCGAACAGGGCCGCGGCTTCAGGGTCCGGGAGGCCGTGGTCCCCCTCGTTCCGGGCGCGATCGTGTTCGACCTGCTCAACGGCGGCGACAAGGCCTGGGGCCGCTTCTCGCCCTATCGCGATCTCGGCTATGCCGCCGCCGCTTCCGCCGGCACCGACTTCGCGCTCGGCAGCGTCGGTGCGGGCCTGGGCGCGACCACCGCCACCTTCAAGGGCGGTATCGGCTCGGCATCGGCCGTCACGACGAACGGCGTCAAGGTCGCCGCGATCATGGTGGTGAACGCGGTCGGCAGCGTCACCGTCGGCAACGGCCCGTGGTTCTGGGCGGCGCCGTTCGAGGAAAACGGCGAGTTCGGCGGACGTGGCCTGCCGCCTGCGTTCACGCCCGACATGCTGGCGATGCGCATCAAAGGCGGGCCGGCCGCGAGCGAGCGCGAGAACACCACGATCGGCCTCGTCGTCACCGACGCTGTTCTTAGCAAGGCGCAGGCCAAGCGGCTCGCAATGATCGCGCAGACCGGATTTGCCCGCGCGATCTATCCGGTGCACGCTCCGCTCGACGGCGACGTGCTGTTCGCCGCAGCCACTTGCGAGAAGCCGATCGAGCCGCTGGTGGAGCTCACCGAGCTCGGCATGGTCGCCGCCAACGTGGTCGCACGCGCGATCGCGAGCGGCGTGTACAGCGCGACCGCGCTACCGTTCCCCAGTGCACTGCCGGCGTGGAAAGACAAGTTCGGTTAGCAACGAAACGGCGGCTACGGCGTTAGCGGGGGCGAAGGTGCACCGCCATGCCGTCGTCCGTGATCCGCTTCTTTCGATATGCGCCGGGCACGCGCGAGCTGAAGGTGACTTTCGTCAGCGGAAGGATCTACCTCTACGAGGACGTTCCGCCCGAGGCCGCCGCTGCATTCAGTCAAGCGCGCTCGAAAGGGGCGTTCTTCAATCGCGAGATCCGCGACCGTTATGTCTATCGTGACATCACGCACGAATATGCAGGGTAGCCTTGGAGCGCGCTTACACGCTCATAGACATTGATGAAGCCGACCCCGCCGAAGCCTGCGCCTGACGCTGCATCATCTGCCCGAACCAGTCATAAGGCGAACTGCCGCCGCCGTTGGCATTCGAACTGCTGGAGGCGCCAGGCACGGTGGTCGACATCTTGAAGCCGTCGGCATAGGTGACGGTGGTGGTGGTCGAGCCATCGGCATTGGTCGTCGTGGTCGACGTCGAGCCGCCGGATTGCGACGAGGAGTCCGAACCACCGCCCGAACTGCCGGCACCCTGCGCCTGATGGCCGTGGCCGCCCCGCAGCGCCTTCGTCATCTCTCCGAGATTGATGTCGCCATCCGCATTCGCGTCCATCTTCGAGAACACCTCATCGGCCTTGGCCAGATTGGTGCCGCCCGCGCCGAGGGCATCCTCGAACTCGGACTTGGTGATCTTGCCGTCACCGTCCCCATCGATCTGCGAGAACAGGTCCTTCAGCGCATCCTCGGGACTCTTCGATGCCGAAGACGCCGCCCCAGTCGAGGATGAGCTGGTCGCGCCGCTCCTGTCCGTCGACTGGCCCTGCGCCGCGAACAGCGCGTTCATCGTCTCCGGCGAGATCTGCGGATATCTGCCCGAGTTGACCGACGAGGCCGCGCCGCTGGTCGTGCTGCTGCCGCTGTCGATCGCGAACGGGTTGGTCGTGCCTTGCGTCGATCCCGTCTTCTGCGTCGATGACGACGATTTCGAGTTCGTCAGCGACTGGATCGCGCCGAGCGCACTCGATACCGCACCAAGGGCGAACAACATTGCACAACTCCAACCGGTGCGGCATGCCGCGGCCAACATTCAGGACTGACGTCAGCAAGCGTCGTGCCAGCGTGAAAAGCTCAATGAAATCCGCCTCCGCCGCGCTTGCCGCCGTCGGGGAACACCGGCAATTCGTGCCGGTCGCGGCAGAAATTTCCGCCCACAGGAAGCACGGCTCCCCTGCATTGCCCGCCACGGAGGCCCATGTTAGGCGAGGCCATCCTTCACGGCCGCCACGGGAAAACGCGCCATGACCCAAGCCTTCGCACCCCGCCCCCTGGCCATTGCGCCCTCGATCCTGGCCTCGGACTTCTCCAGGCTCGGCGAGGAGGTGCGCGCGGTGGATGCCGCCGGCGCCGACTGGATCCATCTCGACGTGATGGACGGGCACTTCGTTCCGAACATCTCCTACGGCCCTGATGTCATCAAGGCGATGCGCCCGCACACGAATAAGATCTTCGACGCGCATCTGATGATCTCGCCCTGCGATCCCTATCTCGAGGCCTTTGCGAAAGCCGGCTGCGACCACATCACCGTGCATGCGGAGGCAGGTCCCCACCTGCACCGCTCGCTCCAGGCGATCCGCGCGCTCGGCAAGAAGGCCGGCGTCTCGCTCAATCCGGCAACGCCGATCAGCGCGCTCGAATACGTCCTCGACCTCGTCGACCTCGTGCTGGTGATGTCGGTCAATCCCGGCTTCGGCGGCCAGGCTTTCATCCCCTCCGCGATCGGCAAGATCCGTGACATCCGCGCGATGACGGCCGGCCGGCCGATCGATATCGAGGTCGACGGCGGCGTCGGCCCCGATGTTGCCGGCGCGCTCGCGGCGGCTGGCGCCAACGCCTTCGTCGCCGGCACCTCCGTGTTCAAGGGCGGCACGCAGGACGCCTACAAGACCAACATCGCCGCGATCCGCAACGCGGCGCTGGGGGCCCGCGGCGAAGCGATTTGAGCTGGATCAAGCGGCGCAGGCTGACGAGGAGCAATCCCGTGGCGTCTCCGGGTGCTGCAGCGCGCACCGCCTGGATTGCAATCCTGATCCGTACTCGTCCGGACTTCACTGATTCGCGCAAATCACCGCAAGTGACTCCTGTCTGCTTTTGACGGGAGCACATCATGACGACGACCCTGATTTGGACTGGCGTAGCGTTGTGGTTCGGACTCAACGCGGCGATGGCGACTCGCAGACGCTACGCGGCACAGCCGGTGAAGGCCGTGACTTCTGCCCGCATCATTTCACGTCATCGTCACCCGGCCTGAGCGCCATGCAGATCGCACTGGTGAAGCGCCAGCCGAAACGCAGATGCCGGATTCCGCGTCGCCCGCATCCAAGCCTCGAGGACTTCTTCGGCCGCCTCGAGCGCGCCGACAGAATGCTGGACGACGATGCCGGGCCCGACGCCGACCTCGACCATACGTTCTCCTCGCAGCGCCAACACTGAGATTTCCTTTTCCGGACCGACCCAATGAAACCGCATTGCCCGACCTGCCTCAAGGAAATGACCAGGGCGTCCGCGTCGCGTAACCTGTTCAGTTGCGAACCTTGCCGCGAGATCATCCAGTATTTTGGCGGCGGCGCGGATCACGGCGAGCCCGGCCCGCAATTCTGCTGGCCCATCCGCCGCAAGCGCTCCGCCCACGCGGCCTGACCCGAACCCGCAAGACGCCAGGCGGGCTATCCCGCAATGTCGCCGGCATCTGAGCCGCCGACATTGCCAGCCAGTCGCGGCGGCCGCACCACGGTGACGGTGCAGGTCGCTTCCGCGGCCACCTTGGCCGAGACGCTGCCGAGCAGCGTGCGCCTGAACGAACTCTGCCGTGCGCCGATAATGACGTGATCGACCTGGTTGGCCTCGGCGAATTCCAGGATCGCGGCGGCGGGATCGACCGCCTCCAGCACATGAGCCGACAGCCGGCTCTCATCCAGCTTGAGCGGCGTCGCCCAATGCCTGAGCGCGACCAGGCGGTCGATATGCTTGTTGGAGCCCTGCTCGTCGAGGGTACGGTCGATCGAGATCCGGTTCAGCTTGAGCACGTTGAGGCAGGCAAGCCGCGCCGACGGCAAGGTGGCGAGGATGCGTTCGGTCGTCACGCGCAGCGCCTCGTTCAGCTCCGGTGCACCTTCCACCGTGTCCAGCGCGACAGCGAGGATCGGACTCGATGCGATTTGGGCGGCGACGTCCGATTTCGCGCGCGGCGCCAAGACGCCCAGGTTGAAGCGGCGCCGCCACGCGACGCTGAGAGGATCACGTTTCACCCGCTCCGAGCGCGCGGTGAGCTTGACCTGGTCCGGATGGGCGAGATCGAAGGCGAGCTGAGACGCCGTCGGGTAGCGCCACACCGGCTCGATCTCGAGACACCGCAACACCACCTCCTGAAGCCAGGGCGGATAATCCGCCCGGATCTTGCGCGGCGGATGCGGGTCGCGCCAGAGCCGGCGCCGCATGGCACGCAGCGTCTCGCCCTCGCCGAACGGCCGCTCGCCGGTCGTGAAGAAATAGAGCAGCACGCCGAGTGAGAACAGGTCGCTGCGCGGATCGTCGCGAACGCCCAGGAGCCGCTCGGGCGCCATATAGGGCGCAGTGCCGTAAGGCAGGCGGAACTCTTCCTGCAACAGATCAGGCAGATGGTTGTGGTGCGACAGGCCGTAGTCGATCAGAACCGCCTCGCCTGAATCACGAAACATGATGCTGCTCGGCTTGATGTCGTGATGGATCACGTTCTGCCGATGCAGATCGGCGAGCGCGAGCGCGATCTTTGCGACGAGCTGCCGCGCCTCGTCATAGGGCAGCGGCAGGTCGGGGAGCCGCTTGTAGAGCGTAGCGCCAGGGATGCGCTCGATCACGACATAGGCCTGATGCGCGAAATCCCCGGTGCCGAAGCAGGCCGGCACGTGCGGACCTGCAAGCCGCGGCAGGATCATCATCTCCATCTCGAAGGAGACGATCGCGGCGGGGTCCTCGCCCTCCGACACCCGCGGGATCTTCATCAGCAAGGGCACGTCGATGCCGGGATGGGTGACGGTCCACAGCGTTGCCATCCCGCCGGCATGCACGCATTCGCCGATGGTGTAACCGTCGATCTCCGCGCCCGACTTGACCAGGGGTTTCGGCATCGCAGTCAGCGCCCTTGCGACAGCCTGTCGGCCAGCCAGGGCGGCAGTCCGTTGTCGCGGATCCTGCTTGCCGCGGTCGCGATGTCGTAAGGGGCGCGGCAATAGGTGATCTGGCATGAGACCGTGTCGAACAGCGCGAAGGATGCGGACGGATCGCCATCGCGGGGCTGGCCGACCGAGCCAAGCACGGCGAGCCATTGCCGCCCGCGCAGGAGCTGCACGGGAACGTCGGTCTTCGGCACGAAGCTCGTCATCTTCGCCGTCACCGACATCGAATAGAGCGCGGGGCGATGGATGTGGCCGCAGAACGTGACATGGGCGGGCGTCGCGATCAGGCTCTTGGCGGCGTCCACCGTCGAGCGGACATAGTGCCAGCGCTGGGGATGAGAGGCCTCCGAGTGCACGAACAGGCGATCGCTGTCCTCCACCAGCATCGGTAACTCAGCCAGGAACCGCCGCTGCGCGATGTCGAGCCGGCCGCGGGTCCATTCGATCGCGATTTGCGCTTCGGCGTTCATGGTCTCCGCCGAGGAGTTGACCGCCTGGTCGTGGTTGCCGCGCACGGCAACAGCCCCCTGGGCCACGAGCTCCATTGCGCTATCCACCACCCATTCCGGATCGGCGCCGTAACCAACGAAATCGCCGAGCAGGACGAACTGCTCCGCGCCTTTCGCACGGGCGATTTTCAGGCAGGCCTCGAACGCCTGCCGGTTGCCGTGGATATCCGAGAAGACAGCTAGGAGCACGCACCCTCCACCCCTCGAACTCATATTGAAAGCCGATAAGGCCAAATTGAGGGAGATCAAGAAGATGCGCCAGCGCTGCGCCGTTTACCAGCGCTGGCCTGCGGTGATGATGAAGGGCCTATCGCTCGTCCTTGGGCGGCATCCGGGGCGGCGGAATCGGGGTGAACACCGCGCCTTGCGCGCCGGCCGGCGGCGCATTGAACTCACCGGTCGAGGAATCGCCGCCGCTTGTCTCCAAAATGGTCTTGGGCGTCACATATTCCCGGACCATGTCGATCAGGCTGCCGTCGCCGCCGCCGAAATCCGCGGCCCGCCCGCCTTGAGGGTGACCGGCTGCGATCTCGTTCTGCGCGGCATGGGTCTTGTCGGCCAGCCTGTCGTCGTACGGCACCCGGAAGGCCCGGGGGATGCCGCTCGGACGATTGTCCTCATCCAGCGCCTCGACCCACAGATAGATCGAGCCGGGATCGCCTTCCAGTGAGTGCGGCTCGACAATGCGGGCCTGGAGCAGCTTGAAGGCGGAGGGCATCCGTTCGGAGCTGGCCCAGCCGAGCAGCCCGCGCATCTCGGTAAAGCTCACGACATAGAAGGTGCTGGTCACGACCACGGCGACCGCCTTCAATGACCAGTGCAACCGCGCATAGACCAGCACGACCAGCAGCAGAGCGCCGATGACCGCGTAGGCGACCGACAGCGTCAGGATGACGGTTTGCAGATTACTCACGGCGCATCCTCACACCGGTCTTCGGATCGATGTCGGCGCCGTTGGCGCGCACGTTGCGGAACGTCTCCAGCAGGGATTTCGGCCGCTGGTCGACATTGATGACCTTGCCCTCGGAATCGAGCCGGAAACGCACCGCGGTCTTCTCGTCGCCGGTATGGCCGAGCACGAGCTTGTTGTCGAAGATCACCTGCGCGGTCGGGTTGAGCTTCTGCACCTTCACGCTCGCCGTAACAGGCTCGCCGGTCGTTGCCTGGAAATGCGAAACGTTGACGGTGTATTCGCCGGCGACGATGCCGCGCACCGTGACGATCTCCTCGCGGATCGGCGAAGCGATCTTCTTGCCGTTGACGATGATGAAATCATTGGCCCCGCCGCGGTCGTCGCGGTCGAGCGTGAGGAAACCGGCCTCGCGGTGGCGATACCAGGCGATGTTGCCGGCGGGATCCTGCACGAAGAGGTCGAGATCGTCAGGATGATTGTCCGGCCAGTCCATCGTGATGATGAACTCCGCCTTGGAATCGATCTTGCCTTCCTTGGCGTCCGGCGAGACCGCGAGCAGCGCCAGGAAGAACAGGAACGCGATCACCTGGAGCGCCTTGAACAGCATCACGCCCAGCGGATCGAACGGCTCCTCGCGCGGATAGAGACCGAAATCATCCATCATGACGGCGCACCGGAACCTTTGCGCTCCAGCACCGGCGTCACGTAGGTCTCCGTCAGCACCACCGCATCCGAGAACACCCGCTGGGTCGCGGTATCCAGCATGTAATACTGGATCCGGACCAGGATCGAGCCGACGAGGCCGGCCAGTGTCGTGTACATCGCGACCGCCATGCCGTCGCTCATCAAGCCCATCGAGGAACGCATCGCGACCTTGTCGGCGGCATCCAGCCCCGCGATCGGCGCCAGCATGATGATGAAGCCGATAATGGTGCCGAGCAGGCCGAGCTTCATCAGCGTATCGGAGACGAAAGCACCGAAGCCGTTGGAGCCCCGCAAGCGATCAGCGAGGTTTCGCAATAGCAGCGTCTGGTCGACCGGCCGGTAGTCCTGCGCCGCAGCTTTCGTCACCAGGCTCTGGATGTGGTCGCGGACCAGTCCGCGCGGCAGCACGGCCGCACTCGCATCCAGCACCTTGCTGCCGTCCGGCGCCGCCAGCACCGCCCGGCAGCGCCGCGCCGCTGCGCCTTCACGCGCAATCGCCCGCGTGCGCAGGAAGCAGTGGCCGCAGGTGAGGACATAAAGCAGCGCGATCACGCTGGAAATGTAGGTCCGGTCCGAGGTCAGCATCAGGTGGATCAGGCCGAAGCGCCACAGCAGCACGACGGCGAAGATCGAGAGCCCGGTGAAGATCATCCAGAACAGCAGCGCGCTGCGCTCGGAGGGATCGGTCGAGGTCCCCGCGATCGGTCCAATCGTGATCGAACTCATGCTGCACCGCTCCTGGCTCGCAAGCACTGGCTTGCAACGCGTCCCCACCGATTAGATCAGAGCCGCCGTTTCAGGTCCAAAGACCCATGCCCAATCCGGCTTGGGAAATTTGCCCAAGCTGCAATTCACCCCAACCACTGCAATTGGCAAGGCGCGTCGGCGTTGTTAGGCTGACCTTACCAAACGTCGGGGGTGATCGCATGCGCCTCGTGCTTCAGCTTGTCGCCCGTTTGCTGCTCATCGTCGTGCTCTGCCTCGGAGCCGCGACCTTGTGGGCCACGTTCGAGGCCCATCGCAGCGTCGACCGCGCGACTGCTGCCTCGGCGCAGCGGGTCGCGCAGGCGCTACGGGCGCTGTATTGGCGCGAGCTTTTGTTGCGCAGCAGCAGAGCCCGCGAGCATCTGCTGCCGGTTCCAGACTGGCGCACGCTGGAGACGATGAAGCTGATCTCGCCTGGCGTCTGCGTCGAGTTCCAGCCGGCCGCGGCTTTCGAGAAGCCGCTCTGCGGCCAAAGCGAGGGGCTGGGCGCGACGCCGCCGCGCTGGTTCGCCGCCATCGTGCCCACCTTCCTCGGCAGCCACGCCGAGGTCATCCGGCCCGTCAGTCCCCGCGCCGCTTCTGCCGGCACGGTGGTCGCGACGCCGGACGGCGCGGCGGCCGTCTCGCTGGCGTGGGAGTACATCCTCAACGTGATCGATGTCGCGCTGCTGATGGCGGCGGCAATCGGGCTGTTGGCGTCGCTCGCGATCGCACATGCGCTGGCGCCGGCGCGCGCGATCGTCACCGCCCTGCAGCGCATGGCACGCGGTCAATATCGCACGAAACTGCCGCGCTTCCGCTCGATGGAGCTGGCGATGATCGGCAGCGCCGTCGGCGAGCTCGGCGACCGGCTGGAGGAAGCTACCGAGCAGCGCGCCGCCCTGACGCGGCGCCTGATCGAAATCCGCGACGACGAGCGCCGCGCCCTCGCCCGCGAGCTGCACGACGAGTTCGGGCAGAATCTCTCCGCTATTCTCGCCTTCGCCAACACAATCGAGACTGCGAGCACGAAGGACGACAGCACGGGAATCGCTCAGGATGCGCGCATGATCTCGCAGGCCACCCATCATCTGATGGCCTCGCTGCGCGACGCCTTGAAGCGTCTGCGCAATCCGCTGCCCGACGAGCTCGGGCTCGAGGCAAGCCTCGTCAATCTCGTCGACAGCTGGCGCTCGCAGAGCGCGGCGCGGCCGACGATTCAGCTCGATCTCAGGGGTGACCTCACCGACATCAGCGGTCCGGCCGCCACCACGGCCTATCGCGTGGCACAGGAATGCCTGACCAACGCGCTGCGTCACGGCGTCGCGCGCGAGATCAGCTTGCGCGTCGAACGCCGTGCCGGCGAGGACGATGCGCTGCTGATCCGCGTCGAGGACGACGGCGGCGGCGACGCGTCCCGTGTCGCGCGGTCGAACGGGTACGGCCTGACCGGCATCCGCGAGCGGGTCACGGCAGCCGGCGGATCGCTGTCGATCCTGCCTGCCCGCGGCGGCCTCAGCGTTGCCGCCACCATCCCGCTCGCTGCGTGAGGCCGGGATGAGCGAGGTTGCAGCAACAGGCATCTCCGTGCTGCTGGTCGACGACCACCCGATCGTGCGGCAAGGCTATCGGCGCGTGCTGGAAAGCCAGGGCGATCTGCATGTCGTGGCGGAAGCCGACAACGCCGCGGACGCCTACGGCGCGTTCAAGGCGCATGACCCCGACGTCGTCGTGCTCGATATCTCGATGCCAGGCGCGAGCGGGCTGGAGGCCATCCGCAATATCCGCGCGCGCAGCCCACGGGCGCGGATCCTCGTCTTCACCATGCACAACGAAGCCGTGCTGGTGAAGGCCGCCTTTGGCGCGGGCGCCAGCGGCTTCGTCACCAAGAGCAGCGAGCCCTCTGCCGTCGTGACCGCGATTCGCAGCGTCGCCCGCGGCGAGCGCGCCATGAGCGACGACATCGCGCATATTCTGGCCGAGGACAGCCTGTCGTCGACGGGTTCGCCGCTGGACCAGCTGGGCGAGCGCGAGATCGAGATTCTGCGCCAATTCGCCGATGGCGCCACCACCGAGCAGATCGCAACGCATCTCAATCTCAGCGTCAAGACGGTGCAGAACTATCACTATCTGATCAAGACCAAGACCGGCGCGCGTACGGATGCGCAGCTCGTGCGGCTGGCCGCGACCTGTGGGCTGACGAGGATCTAACAGCAAAGCTGCCGTACTGCCCTAGTCCCTCGAAGCTTCTCAATCTGCTGAACGAAATTGGAACGGAGCCGATCCGGCTCCGGTTAGTACGACAGAGAAGGAGCAAAGGGTCATGAGTAAGGGTCATCACAGAGCAGTAGACCATCCCCCGATTATCACCGTAGGCGAGCTCATCGACGAACTTTGCCGCCTGCCGGACACGGCCGTCGTCCACTTTCGCTGCCCCATGTTCGACCAGGAGCTGACGTTCTACCGCCTTCGAAAGCGGTCAAAGGACGCCGTCGAAATCGCGGTCAATGCCTACCCGGATAGTCCGCCGGTCGTGCCATCCGATCCTGCTCTGCACACTCGAAAACACCCGGCTTCCTCGCCCTCGCTTCGCTATGGCGCCGCTCTCCAGAAGACGCGAGGCTGATCGGCAGCACCCGGGATGAATGGGTCCTGCTGCCTCAGGCCGCCTTCAGCCCGCGCAGCAGCAGAGCGAGCGTCGCATCGACGCGTGCGGAGAGATCAGCGTCCTTCCACTCGTCGGCATGGGCCGGATGGTGGAAGCGGACGGTCGCATCGAAGATCGCTCGCGCGGTTGCCTTGACGTCGCCCACGGCGAATTCGCCTCGCTTTACGCCATCGGTCAGGATCGCCGCGATCTGGTCGATCATGGTGTCCTTGTGACATTTGACGGCCGCGCAGGCCTCGCGCGCCAGCGTCAGGTAAGTCTCGAACATTTCAGGGTCGTCGAGCACGCGCGAACGCTTGGCTGCGAACAGCGTGCGCAGCCAGCGGTCCAGCCTGTCCGGCGCCGGCCCCTGCTCGTTCGCGATCGCCAGCAAGGGCGCGTCGATGCGGTCCAGCCAGCGTTTGGCAACGGCCTCGCGCAGCGAGGCCTTGCTGGGAAAATGGCGATAGACGCTGCCGTGGCTCACATCGAGCGCGCGGGCAACGTCGACCACGGTGGCCTTGGCAAGTCCGTAGCGCCTGAGCACATCCTCGGTGACTTCGAGGATCCGCTCCGGCGTCAAGACAACGGCTTCATTCATGCCAGCACCATGTTCCCGTTTTGGGGCTCAGTTACCCGGCAGTAGGGCTGCTTCCGAAGCGCCCTTGCCGGCCGTTCGGAAAGCCTATGCCTTAATGAGGCAGTTTTGCAGCCTGCGCCGCGATCTGGCGCGCCACCAGCAAATTGAGCCAATGCCCAATCACGCCGGTGAAGTTGAGGATTTCGGTCGTCATTGTCGTAAGTCTCCATTCGTCCGCGCTCCCCGTTCTTCGATCCGCCCTCCGATCCGGGCTTGGTTCGGATGTCGGGCTCCCCGGGGCTGTCGCGGGACGCCCAATCGGAGCGTCCGGGAAGGGATATACACGTCTCGCTGACAGATTTCAATATCTGTCAGTCAATGATCCGTGATTGACAGTTGGTTTCTGCGGCCAACGCCCCATCGGGAGACCGCTGCCGGCCGAGCCTGGGTGCTGGCGGCCTGCTCGGTCCAATCATCCCCCGCTACCTTGCCTCCGCCGTTTGTTTAGCCCTCCCCGCTCTGCTAAATCACGGCGTAAAAAGCATTTTGGCCGGCACAGCCCTCTCGGGCCGCCCGCCTACCTTGTTGGAGCCATCAGATGATCCCCCGCTACACCCGCCCGGAAATGGCCTCGATCTGGGAGCCGCAGACCCGGTTCAAGATCTGGTTCGAGATCGAGGCGCATGCGGCGGACGCGCTCGCCGAGCTCGGAACCATCCCCAAGGAGGCCGCCGAAACGGTCTGGGCCAAGGCCAGGGACGCCATCTTCGACGTCGCCCGCATCGACGAGATCGAGCGCGAGACCAAGCACGACGTCATCGCCTTCCTCACCCACCTCGCCGAGATCGTCGGTCCCGAGGCGCGCTTCGTGCACCAGGGCATGACCTCCTCCGACGTGCTCGATACCTGCCTTAACGTCCAGCTCACCCGCGCCGCCGACCTCTTGCTCGCCGACCTCGACAAGGTGCTGGCAGCGCTCAAGAAGCGCGCCTTCGAGCACAAGATGACGCCGACGATCGGCCGCAGCCACGGCATCCACGCCGAGCCCGTCACCTTCGGCCTCAAGCTCGCTTATGCCTATGCCGAATTCACCCGCGCCAAGGAACGTCTGATCGCGGCGCGGAAAGAAGTCGCGACCTGCGCCATCTCCGGCGCGGTCGGCACCTTCGCGCAGATCGATCCGCGGGTCGAAGAGCATGTCGCCAAGGCCATGGGTCTCGTGCCGGAGCCGATCTCGACGCAGGTGATCCCGCGCGACCGTCACGCCATGTATTTCTCGACGCTCGGCGTGATCGCTTCCTCGATCGAGCGCATCGCCGTGGAAATCCGCCACATGCAGCGCACCGAGGTGCTCGAGGCCGAAGAGTTCTTCTCCGAAGGGCAGAAGGGCTCCTCCGCGATGCCGCACAAGCGTAACCCGGTGCTGTCCGAAAACCTCACGGGCCTCTCCCGCATGGTGCGCGCCTACGTGACGCCGGCGCTGGAAAACGTCGTGCTCTGGCACGAGCGCGACATCTCGCACTCTTCCGCCGAGCGCATGATGGGCCCCGACGCCACGGTGACGCTCGACTTCGCGCTGGTGCGCCTCGCCGGGCTGATCGACAAGCTGCTGGTGTACCCCGCCAACATGCAGAAGAACCTCGATCGCCTGGGCGGCCTCGTACATTCGCAGCGCGTGCTGCTGGCGCTGACGCAGAAGGGCGCGAGCCGCGAGGACGCCTACAAGCTCGTGCAGCGCAACGCCATGCCGGTCTGGCGCGGCGAAGGCGACTTCCTCCAGCTCCTCAAGAAGGACACCGAGGTGAAGACATATCTCACCGACGCCGAGATCGAGGAGCAGTTCGACCTCGGCTATCACCTCAAGCACGTCGACACGATCTTCAAGCGCGTGTTCGGGGAGAGCTGATATTTCGTCATTCCGGGGCACACGCGAAGCAATAACCCGGAATCTCGCGCTACAATCTCCAGATTCCGGGTTCGATGCTGCGCATCGCCCCGGAATGACGACAGAACCCAGAAGAAACGGATCCCTCATGCCCATCGTCAACCGCGTTGCCGCCCTCTCCGACGAAATGGCCGCCTGGCGCCATGACTTCCACGAGAACCCCGAGTTGCTCTACGAGGTCCACCGCACCGCCGGCATCGTCGCGGACCGCTTGCGCGAATTCGGCTGCGATGAGGTGGTAACGGGCATCGGCCGCACCGGCGTGGTCGGCGTGATCCGCGGCCGCAAGTCGGCCTCCGGCAAGACCATCGGCCTGCGCGCCGACATGGACGCGCTGCCGATCATGGAGACGTCGGGCGTGCCTTATGCCTCCAAGGTCCCCGGCAAGATGCACGCCTGCGGCCATGACGGCCACACAGCGATGCTGCTCGGCGCGGCCAAATATCTCGCCGAGACGCGTAATTTCGACGGCACCGCCGTGATGATCTTCCAGCCCGCCGAGGAAGGCGGTGGCGGCGGCAAGGCGATGGTCGAGGACGGGCTGATGACGCGCTGGAACATCCAGGAGGTCTACGGCATGCACAACATGCCGAACCTGCCCGAGGGCCATTTCGCCACCACGCCCGGGCCGATGCTCGCCTCCTCCGACAACATCCAGATCATTGTTCGCGGCAAGGGTGGCCACGCCGGCGCCGGCCCGCACAAGTCGGTCGACAGCGTGCTGATCGGCTCGCAGATCGTGGGCGCGCTGCAATCGATCGTCGCGCGCAACGTCGATCCGCTGAAATCGGCGGTTATCTCGATCACGCAATTCCATTCCGGCACCGCCTTCAACATCATCCCGGAGGTCGCCGAGCTCGCCGGCACCGTGCGTACGCTCGATCCGGAAGTGCGCGATCTCGTCGAACGCCGTATCGGCGAAGTCGCCGACAGCATCGCCCGTGCCTATGGCGGCTCGGCCGAAACGAAATACACGCGGATGTATCCGGTCACGATGAACCATGCCCGCGAGGCCGGCCTTGCCGCTGACGTCGCGCGCGACATCGTCGGCGCCGATCGCGTCAACGACAAATTCGTTCCGATGATGGGTGCCGAGGACTTCTCCTTCATGCTTGAAGCGCGTCCCGGCGCAATGGTGCTTGTCGGCATGGGCCCCGGCAACGAGTGCCACCACCCGGCCTATGTCTTCAACGACAACATCCTAGGCCACGGCGCCTCGTTCTGGGCGCGCCTGGTCGAGACGCGGATGCCGGCGGGTTAAGACCGCAATCGCTGCGCTTGTAGCCGGGTGAGCGAAGCGACACCTGGGAAGCCCCCCAATATCGCTTCGCTCATCCGGGCGACAGTTCAACGCAAGCACCTACGCCTGCACCACCTCGTGACGCATCACGAACGGTGCAAGCAGCTTGTGCACCTCGTTCGCGACGGCCTCGCGCTGACCCTCCGCAACGCCGGCGAGCGTCACGGTCGCGATCGAGCCGTGGCTGCCGTGCGGACCGACCTTCACCTTGCAATCGATGCCGCGCTCGACCAGCGGCGTCAGCACCTTGGTGAACACGCGCTGCGCGGCGTCCCAGCGCAGCTGCGGCTTGAACACCTTTCCGACACCGGTCACCGGCATCGGATCGATCGGAATGACCTGCACCGGGACGGCCGCGCGCTCCGGCGTGCGCTCCCGCACCCACGCTTCCAGCTCGCCCGGCTCGACCTTTGCGCCCGGCTTCAACTGCACATATCCCACCGGCAGCTCGCCGGCATAGGCATCGGGCTGGCCGACCACCGCGGCGAAGCCGACGGCGGGGTGACGGAACATGATCTCCTCGATCGGCGCCGGATCGATGTTGTGGCCGCCGCGGATCACGAGATCCTTGGCGCGGCCGGTGATCCAGAGATAGCCGTCGGCATCGAGCCGGCCAAGATCGCCGGAGTTGACCCAGACCTCGTCGACGAAGGCGCCCCTGTTGTGCTCGTCATTGAGATAGCCGCCGAACACGCCGGGCCCGGCCATGATGACGACGCCGATCTCGTCGGTCGCGCAGTCACGGATCAGGCGTCCCTCGGAATCGAGCTGCACGATGCGCACACGCGCATAAGGCATGGGAAGGCCGACCGAGCCGAGCCGGATCGGCCGCGACGGATAGGCCAGCGTGTGCACGCTCGAGGTCTCGGTCATGCCGTAGACCTCGACCACCGGCAGCTTGAACTTGTCCTGGATCGCGGAGCCGACCGCGACCGGAATCGCCGAGCCGCCACCTGCCGCATATTTCAGGCTCGAGATATCCGCATTGCCCGGCGGCACCGCGAGGGTCGCGGCGAGCACCGTCGGCACACTCGACAGCGCGTCGGGCTTGAAACGCTCGACCAGCCGCCAGATGTTCTTCACTGCATTCGGATTGCGCCAGCCGCTCGGCGACAGCACGACCAGCGAGCCGCCGCTCGACAGCGTCGTCAGCACCTGCGTCAGCGAGCCCCCGACGTGGAACAGCGGCATGCCAAATAGCAGGTTTGCGCCGGGCTTCGCCTTCAGCAACAGATTGAGGGCCCAGGCCTGATAGACTTGGTTGGCATGCGTGTGCCGCACCAGCTTCGGCGTACCCGTGGTGCCGCCGGTGTGGAAATAAGCGGCGATATCAGCACTCGAAATCTTGCGTCCGCTGACGAGCCGGTCCGACGGCTGCTGCTTGATCAGGTCGCTGAAGGCAAAGATGCCTTTCGCTGGATCGCCGCCGCCGAATACCTGCACGACCGCCTTCAGGTGCTTGAGCTGCGGGCGGATCTGCTCGACCTTCTGCCAGATGTCGGTGCCCGGCATCGGCCCAAGCGCCACCAGGATCTTGGTGTTCGCGGCCTCCAGGATCTCGGCGATCTGGTGCGGCTCGAGCAGCGGATTGACGGGATTGGCGATGCCGGCGGCCTCGGCGCCGAACAGCGTGACGAAGGCATCCGGCACCAGCGGCAACATGAAGCTGATGACGTCGCCCTTCTCGGCGCCGAGTGCGTGAAACATATTGGCGGCCTGCGTGACGCGCGCGATGAAATCGCGATAGGTGACGACCAGCGGCGTGTCGGCGGGATCGGCATTTTGCAGGAACTGGATCGCGGCCCCGTCGGGGTTGCGTACCGCACCTAGCCTGATGGCGTCATAGGTGCTCTCGGCCGCGACGCGGTCGGCGTAGGGGACCTGCTCGAATACCCGGACCTCATCGTCCGTCAAAAGATCCGGATAGTCGTTGCCGATGAACCGATCGAGCGCGTGGATGCCCGCCATGAAATTCCGTCCTCCCTCAGATGCATGTCCCCGCCCCCGTATCTTGTGACATCTTGGTTCGGCGAGGCCCCCGACCGAGCGCCGGCCGAGCGCGGGCAGAATGATGGATGATTGAGCATTCGTCCATTGCCTACCGGCTGTGGCGCTTGAACCTCTGCGGCCGGTCGGGGGACCAAGAACTGACACTGAATTCGTCCGCCAGCGTCCTGCCGCAAGACTTGAGGTCATCATGACGACGCCCCCGCGGAATCGCATTGCACGGCTGATCGCCGCGTTCGCGACGGCATTCGCGATTGCTCTGCCCTCTGCCACTCTCGGCGCAGACACCCAGTTCGACAAGATGCGCGCCAAAATCGCAGCCTTCGTCGCCGACAAGATGCAGAAGCTGGGCGGGTCCCGCATCGTCTACAAGGTGGACACCGACGGCTTGCGGGAGGCGGTCGTCACGGATCTGCGCGACGACGTCTACAGGACCCTGCGCGAGGGCCGGATCGCCTTCTCCGGCCTTGCGATCCGCGACGGGGGCGTCGACGTGAAGATCGCGGACGCGAAGGGTCGCGACCAGCTCACGCGCAAACTCGCGTCGGCGGCCGAGGGATTGCCGGCGCATGCGTTCACCGTGACTGATGGCGGAGACGGTCTGATCAGGCTTGCACCGACCGATGCCGCATACGCCGAGCGGCTGCGCGACCTCGTCGAAGATTCCATCGCCATGATCGAGCAGCGCCTCAAGGACGCCGGCGTCAAGCTTGCCAGCGTTCAAGTCGATGGGACGGACCGCATCCGCATCCTCCTGCCCGGCGTGATGGAGCCCGAGCATGTCACCGCGATCTTCGCCAGGAAGGTCAAGGTCGGATTCCGCCTGATCGATCTCTCGATGTCCGCGGAGCAGGCGCAATCCGGCGCGCCTCCGGCAGGCACCGAAGTCCTGCTCGGCTTCAAGGACAGGCTTCCTTATCTCGTCGCCAGGGACAGCGCGCTCGAGGGCGACGACATCAGCTATGCGGGCCCGGGATTTGCGAGCGACACGAAGGAGCCGATCGCCTCGTTCCGCTTCAACGGCCGCGGCACGCGGCGCTTCGCCCACATCACCGCGGAGAACGTCGGGAAGCCCTTTGCCATCGCGCTCGACGACAAGGTGATCTCCGCTCCCGTGATCCGCGAGCCCATCACCGGC
The DNA here is from genome assembly GCF_003837805.1 of Bradyrhizobium sp. RP6. GTDB lineage: Bacteria > Pseudomonadota > Alphaproteobacteria > Rhizobiales > Xanthobacteraceae > Bradyrhizobium. The sequence continues at coordinate 135,978 of NZ_RQIT01000017.1, forward strand.
GGCTCGGGCCAGATCGCCGGCAACTTCACCCTGGAAGAGGCCAACAGCGTCGCGATGCTGCTGCGCGCCGGCTCGCTGCCGGGGCGCCTCGGCCTCGTCGAGCAGCAGGTCGTGCAGCCCGCCACCAAGCCTTAAGCGTCGCGCCATGCCCCGGCCGCACCGGCATCCCGGCCGGTCCGCGACGCCGCAGCCCACACCGGCTGCCCCGAATCACGCCCCGCGCCGTGGCCAGCCGGGCAACCAAGGGGCAATTGCCGAAACGCCCGACCACGCTAAAATTTGCCTCTTGCAGCATGACGGCCGGAAGCGTCATTCAAGCGGTCGTCATTCGATTTCGGCTATACGGGTGCCGACCAGGACTGAATGCCTTACGTGGGGTTAGTACCATGCCGTCCGGCAGCGCAGACATTTCGTCGATCCTCGACCGCATTCTCGACGCGGCCACGGATAACCTCAGGATCGCGAAAATCCTGGTGCAGATGGGCCTGGATCCCGACAACGTCACCTACGACGCGATCTTCAACCGGCTCTTGGAGATATTCGTCCACAACATCACGCTCGCCAATCTGTTTGCCGTGGTCGGGGCGGTCTTCTTCGTCGCCACCCTCTTGATGCGGACGATGGTGCCGCTGCGCGTCGCCAACATGATCGGCTGCGCGTTCTTTGCTCTCTTCGGCGCGCTCACCGCCAACGTCGCGACGTTCCTGCTCTATCTCCTGATGCTTCCGATCAACGCCCTGCGCCTGCGGCAGATGCTCAAGCTGGTCAAGAAGGCGCGCCATGCGGCCGAAGGCGACATGTCGATCGAATGGCTCAAGCCGTTCATGACCGAGCGCAAATATCGCCGCGGCGACACGCTGTTCAAGCTGGGCGATCCGGCCAAGGAGATGCTGCTCACGGTCACCGGCAAATTCCTGGTCAAGGAGATCAACGTCGAGATCGGGCCGGGCGCGCTGATGGGCGAGCTCGGCTTCCTGACGCCGGACAACCGCCGCACCGGAACGATCGAATGCATCGAGGACGGACAGGTGCTGACGATCACGTACGACCGCCTGCTCGAGATCTACTTCCAGGATCCGCAGTTCGGCTATTATTTCCTGGTGCTGACCAGCCAGCGCCTCCTGCAAAACATCGATCGCCTGCAGAAGCAGCTGGCGGCGGAGCGCGCGGCGACGACGAACAGGATCGCGTGACCGACGCGCGGGCCACGAGACGTCGCCCTCCGTCCGGGACTTTGCGGGGCCCCGCCGCAAAATCGCCCTAAAAACCGAATGGTAACCATGACGGGCTAGGGTATCGGCGTGACCAATTCTGAAACCATCCTGGTGTTCGATTCCGGCCTTGGCGGGCTCACGGTGCTCCGTGAGGTCGTGGCCGCGCGCCCGGGTGCGCACTACGTCTATGTCGCCGACGACGCCTTCTTCCCCTATGGACACCATGACGAGGCTGAGATCATCGCCCGCGTGGTGCCGCTGATGGGCGAGCTGATCGGCACGCATGATCCCGACCTCGTCGTCATCGCCTGCAACACGGCGTCCACCCTGGTCCTGTCTCACTTGCGCGCAGCCTATTCCGTGCCTTTCGTCGGCACCGTGCCGGCGATCAAGCCGGCCTGCGCGCAGTCCAAGACCCGCCGCGTCTCGGTGCTGGGCACCAAAGGCACGGTGAAACGCGAATACACCAAGGCGCTGATCCGCGATTTCGCGCAAGGATGCGAGGTGACGCTGGTCGGCTCGCCCGAGCTCGCATCGCTCGCCGAGGCCGCGCTCGGCGGAAGCCCAATCAGCGATGAGGCCATTCTGGCCGAGTTCGCCCCCTGCTTCGTCGGCGATGCCGCGGATGCCAGCGCGCGCACCGACACCGTGGTGCTCGCCTGCACCCATTATCCGCTGCTGCTCGACCGGCTGAAGCGGCTGGCACCCTGGCCGGTCGCCTGGATCGATCCGGCGCCGGCGATCGCCCGCCGCGTCTCGGATCTGCTGGGTGCGCGCACGAGCGGCGTCGCAGAGTCCGGTGCCGAGATGATCTTCACCTCGAATCGCGCTCATGGCCTTTCAGCCATGCTGACGCCGTTCTTCGGCGGGCGCGCACTGGCCTGACTTTGCGCCACAAGCGCGCGCTGCTAGGCTTCGCCGTCGTCACCTGCCCGCAGGCCTCTCCATGTCGATCCCGATCACGCCGCTCAACCGCCTCCGCCAATTGTGGCGCGAGGGCCGCCCCGCCTTCGGCGCCATTGCGACGATCCCGAGCGTGCAGACCGTGCAGATCATGGCGCGCTCGCTCGACTGGATCATCGTCGATCTCGAGCACGGCCCGATCGGATTGACCGAAGCGCATGCAATGATCGCCGCCACGACCGGCACGCCCTGCACCCCCTTGGTGCGGATCGCCGCAAACGAACCGTGGCTCGCGAAGGCCCCGATGGACATCGGCGCCTTCGGCATCAACTTTCCGATGATCACCACGCCCGCCGAAGCCGAGAAGGCGGTCCGCAGCATGCGCTACCCGCCACGCGGGGACCGGCTCTGGGGTCCGTTCCACGCCCCGTTCCGTTGGGGCCAGTCGATGCCGGACTACATGGCGAGTGCCGACGACGAGATGATCTGCATGATCACCATCGAGCATGTCGACGCGGTCAATCGCATCGACGAGATCATGGCGACGCCCGGCATCGACGTCGCCGTGATCGGCCCCGGCGATCTCGCAACCTCCATCAACAAGCGCGGCCGGATGGACGATCCGGAGTTGCTCGAATTGATCGCGCGCGCCGAGGCCGGCATCCTCAAAAGCGGCGTGCCGATCGGCGGCGTGGCGCGCACCGCCGACCAGGCCAACGCCCTGATCGACCGCGGCTACCGCGCGATCGCGCTCGGCTTCGACTGGTCGCTGTTCCAGCGCGGCATCATGGCGGCGTTCGACGGCATCAGGCGCTGAATCGCCGCAGCAAGCGGGTCGCCCCTGCCGCAAACGCGGCGCTATCAGCGTCCGCGGTTCAGGGGAAAACATGCTGAGGGAGACTTCGCTCGCGCTGTTGTTTGCCTGCCTCGCCTCAACAGATCTTGTCTCTCGCAGCAAATAATTGAAATTATTAAGTTATTTTGGCCGCAACCAAGACCACGCCACTTGGCTTCGCCGGCGCGCTGAAAGCGACGAACCCAGGAGCCCCAAGCCGGTTGGTTCATGCTAAGCACGCGGCGAGCGGTCGACGCGCTCGTTGCACATATTTTAGTCTTATCCTAGGAACCGGAGACCCATGCGCGGGACGCCCAAGACCATTTCGCTGCGGCGCCGCCTGATTTGCGATCTCATGCACGCCTCGATGGGCGTGCCGTTCGTTTCGCTCTCCCGTTCGCTCAATATCCGCCCCCTGCTGGACGCCCGCGCAGGTGCAACGGCGCCCGCCGGCTGGGCCGCAATGTTCGTCAAGGCTTTCGCCCTGGTTGCCCGAGACGAGCCGATCCTGCGCACCGTCTACGTCAAATGGCCCTGGCCGGCCCTCTATGAGCTGCCGAAGAGCGTGGCGCTGGTGGCGATCGCCCGGGTCGAGGCCGGCGAGGAATGCGTGATGCCGCAGCGAATCGCGGCCCCAGAGGCCCTGTCGCTGGCGGCAATCGATGCCGATATCCGACGCGGAAAGACAGCACCGATCGCTGACGTCCCGATGTTCCGCAAGATCATGCGGGCGACCCGGCTGCCGTTGCCGCTCCGGCGGCTGTCGTGGGCCATCGGCCTGAATTTCGGCCGCCAGCGGGGCAATTGGTTCGGCAGCTTCGGGGTGAGTTCGGTGGCCGCCTATGGCGGCGGCGAGCTCCACCCCATCACTCCGGGCCCCTATATCGTCAGCTATGGGCGCATGGAGCCCGACCAGACCATCCATGTCGTGATCCGCTGGGACCACCGGGTCACCGACGCCGCCCCGATTGCCCGGGTCCTGACCCGGCTGGAGCAGGTCCTGAACACTGAAATCGCTGCCGAATTGCGGGCGGCCGACCCCAAGCCGATCCGGGCGGTCAAGACCTGACCGCGAAGCGGTCATCCCGGGGCGGTGCGCAGCACCAAAACCGGGATCTCGAGATTCTCAGGGGCGCAATTGCGCACCATAGCTCGCCCTGCGGGGCGCCCCGGAATGACGGGCTAAAGAATTGACAGCGAACCCCAAACTCCCCTAAAAGCCGCCTGCTCGCGGGCCGATTTCGGCCCGCGAAGCGTTTCGCGACCCGTGGTCAAATCCCTTAAGCTTTGGGGATCGGATCTGTCGGTGCCGGGCCAGGCCCGTCACACAGGAGGGCGCGTTTCCTCAAACCATGCAACCGAAGAGGACGCGATGACTAAGCGCAGTGAGGCGAAGTACAAGATCGATCGCCGTATGGGCCAGAACATCTGGGGCCGCCCGAAGAGCCCCGTGAACCGCCGCGAATATGGCCCCGGCCAGCACGGCCAGCGTCGCAAGGGCAAGCTCTCCGACTTCGGCGTGCAGCTGCGCGCCAAGCAGAAGCTGAAGGGCTATTACGCCAACATCTCCGAGCGTCAGTTCCACGGCATCTATGTCGAGGCGAGCCGCCTCAAGGGCGACACCGGCGAGAACCTGATCGGCCTCCTGGAGCGTCGTCTCGACGCGGTCGTGTACCGCGCCAAGTTCGTCTCCACGATCTTCGCTGCCCGCCAGTTCATCAACCACGGCCACGTCAAGGTGAACGGCCGCAAGGTCAACATCTCGAGCTACCAGCTCAAGGTCGGCGACGTGATCGAGGTCAAGGAAGCCTCCAAGCAGCTCGCCCACGTGCTCGAAGCCAGCCAGCTGCCCGAGCGCGAGGTCCCCGACTATCTCGAAGTCGACCACGGCAAGATGACCGCGAAGTACACCCGCATCCCCGGCCTCTCCGACGTGCCGTTCCCGGTGCAGATGGAGCCGCATCTGGTCGTCGAATTCTATTCGCGCTAAGATCTGAATATCAAAAGGCCCCGGTTCGCCGGGGCCTTTTTGCTTAAGAGCCACACTTCAGTGGCCGCACTGCTTAGGAGCCATCGCATGCTCTACACCCCTCCCCCCGTCGATCCCAAGGCGCCGCCGGTGCGCATCAATCTGCTCTCGGACACGCAGACCAGGCCGACGGCCGCGATGCGCGAGGCGATGGCGCGGGCGGAGGTCGGCGACGAGCAGGTCGGCGACGATCCGACCGTGAACGCGCTGTGCGAGCGCGTCGCAGATCTGCTCGGCAAGGAAGCGGCGGTCTACATGCCCTCCGGCACGATGTGCAACGTCACCGCGACGCTGGTGCATTGCCGTCCCGGCGACGAGATCCTCGCCCATGAGACCGCGCACATCATCGCGCGCGAGGGCGGCGCGCATGCGGCGATCGGCGGTTTCCAGGTCACGCAGCTCAAGGGCGAGGGCGGCCAGTTCACGCCGGAAACCCTTCGCAAGGCGCTGCACCCGCGAACGCGCTACCAGCCGCCGCAGACCGTCGTCAGCGTCGAGCAGACCGCCAATATCGGCGGCGGCACGATCTGGAAGAAGACCGCGCTCGACGAGATCGTCGCGATCGCCAGGCAACACGGACTCGTCACCCACATGGACGGCGCGCGCCTGCTCAACGCCACCGTGGCAACCGGCATCTCTCCGCGCGACATGACCGCTGGCTGGGATTCGGCCTGGATCGATTTCTCCAAGGGCCTCGGTGCGCCGATCGGCGGCGTGCTCGCGGGCTCACGCGCTTTCATCGATGCGGTGTGGCAGTGGAAGCAGCGCCTCGGCGGCTCGATGCGGCAGGCCGGAATCTGCGCGGCGGCCTGCATCTACGCGCTCGACCATCACGTCGAGCGCCTGGCCGACGACCATGCCAATGCGCGGGCGCTCGCCCGCGGACTGTTGCAGATCTCAGGCATCGAGGTGCAGGAGCCCGAGACCAATCTCGTGTTCTTCAAGCCCGATGGCGCCGGCATCCCTGGCGACAAGATGGTCACCGCGCTCCGACAGCGCGGCGTGACGCTCGCGATGATGGACGGCCGCATCCGCGCCTGCACCCATCTCGACGTCAATGCCGGCCAGATCGAGGAAACGATCGGATACGTGCGCGAGATCGTGCGCGGCGCCTGAATCAGCGCCCCATCGCCTGATAGATCAGCGTCTTCAGCTCGAGTTGAATCCGGCCGCGCTGCGACGGCGTCTGCGCCATGAAGATCCCGAACAGATCGTCCTCGGGATCGATGAAGAAGAACGTGCCAGCAACACCGTCCCAGCGATATTCGCCGAGCGGCCAAGAGGTGCCCGGCGGCACCGAGGTGCGCACCGCGAAGCCGAGGCCGAAGCCCGAGCTTTCCCCTGGGTAGTACATCCGGTCGCGTGCGATCTTCGTCTCGGGTCCGATGTGGTCCGAAACCATCAGCGCAATGGTCTCGGGCTTCAGATAGCGATGGGCCTCATAAGTGCCGCCATTCAGCAGCATCTGCGCGAAACGGGCGTAGTCGCCGATCGTGCCGACCATGCCGGCGCCGCCCGATTCCCATCTCACAGGCCGCCTGATGTCGCGAACTTCAGTCGTCGGGCTGATGCTGCGGTCGCCCGGCATAGGCTCGGCGATACGTGCAAACCTGGCGGGATCGGCAACGTAGAACGCAGTCTCGCTCATGCCGAGCGGATCGAGCAGCCGCTCCTTCGCGAACTGGAGCAGCGTCTTGCCCGAAACCACCTCGACGAGGCGGCCGAGCACGTCGGTAGCAAAGCCGTAGGTCCACACCGTGCCGGGCTGCTCGGCGAGGGGCAGCGTGGCGATCTTCGCGACGAACTCGGCATTGGAAAGATCGCTGTTGAAGAGGTCGGCCGCAGCATGGAGCTCACGCACCAGTCCACCGCCATAAAAGCCGTAAGGCAGCCCCGCGGTGTGGCGCAGGAGGTCCTTGATCGTGATCGGACGCTGCTGCGGCTCAAGCACCAGCGAAACCTTGCCGTCCGCTGCTTTCCTTTCGATGCCCACCTTCATGTCGGCAAAGGCCGGAATGTACTTGGACACGGGATCGTCAAGTGAAAGCCTGCCCTGCTCGACCAGCATCATCGCCACGACGGATGTGATCGACTTCGACATCGAATAGAGGCGGAAGATCGTATCCACGCTCATCGATATCTGGGTGCCGACATCGCGAACGCCGAAATTCTCGTAGTAGACGGGCTTGCCGTGTTGCTGGAGCAGCAGGATGGCGCCGGGGATCTTGCCGGTCGCAACCTCGTTCCGGATGTAGTCGGAAACCTTCGCCAGCCCTTCCGTGGAGAGAGTACGGGCAGCGCGTCCTTCGGCGCCGGCCTTCGCACCGACGACGGCAACGAGAAGAACGAGCCCCGCGATAAACGCGCGGCGCCCACGCAATTCACTTCTCCATGGCTTCATAAACCGACCGCTCAATGCTCGCTGCACGCGCTCGCACTCGGTCGGGATCTGCTTCAGGAGGATGAAGAACAGGTCCTGCTTCGGGGCGATCACGAAACAGCACCCCGATCTTGCCGGGGGCCGCCGTGTCGCGCCAGCGCCTCGGCATGGAGTTCGGCGCCAGGCTCGGCGAAGCAGCAGAACACCACGCGCGCAACGCACGGCGCAGCAGCGAGCGCCTCGATCGTTGTGCGCACCGCGATATCGGCCGCCCGGTCGGCAGGAAAACGGAAAATGCCGGTTGAAATCGCAGGGAATGCCACCGAGGTCAGCTTGTGTCGACCGCACAGCTCCATCGATCGGCGATAGCAGGAGGCCAGCAGATCGTCCTCGCCGAGCGTGCCGCCATTCCAGACCGGGCCGACGGTGTGGATCACATGTGCGGCCCTGAGCCGATAACCGCTGGTGATCTTCGCGTCACCCGTCTTGCAGCCGTGGAGATTGCGGCATTCGGCGACGAGCTCGGGCCCGGCCGCCCGATGGATCGCACCGTCCACGCCGCCCCCGCCAAGGAGCGACGTGTTGGCGGCGTTGACGATGGCGTCGACGCCGAGTGTCGTGATGTCGGCAACGATGACCTCAAGCCTAGCGCCGGCGATCCGGCGCGTCAGCACGGTCACGTATCAGGCCGCGACGACGACGCCCTTTTCGGAGAAGAGCTGCTGCAATTCGCCGGCCTGGAACATCTCGCGGACGATGTCGCAGCCGCCGACGAACTCGCCCTTCACGTAGAGCTGCGGAATGGTCGGCCAGTTGGAGAACGTCTTGATGCCGTTGCGCAGTTCGGCGGATTCGAGGACGTTGAGGCCCTTATAGCCGACGCCGAGATGATCGAGGATCTGGACGACCTGGCCGGAGAAACCGCACTGCGGAAATTGCGGCGTGCCCTTCATGAACAGAACCACGTCGTTCGACTTCACTTCGTTGGCGATGAATTCCTCGATGCTCATATCCATGTCCTTCTGGGCCGAGCCCTCACCAGTCTTTTCGGGCCGGCTCGGCCGATTTAACCCGATACCTACCCATATATGTAGCCCAAACCGTTGTGCATCCAAAGTAAAATGGCGGCGACGGGCCCCCCGGGCGACAGTGCAGAGCCCCACAGGTCCATAGGCTGATGACATCAATATCATCGCCGGAGAGGACTTTCATACCGTAACGGAGCCCCTATCTAGGACGAACCCTGTTTGTGGAACCGGGCCGCGCGAACAACGTTCTCTTGTCCTGTCTGGAGAAAAACGTGACGAAACAAGCCTCAGCTACGGCCGCCCCCCAGCTTTCGTCACCGTCCTCCCTCCCGGACGACCTCGCCCAGCGGCTGGAATCGGCGTTTCTCACCGTCCGCAATGAGACCGAACGGCGGGCAGCGCCGCTGTCACCTGAGGACCAGCAAATCCAGTCCATGCCCGATGCCAGCCCGACCAAATGGCACCGGGCCCATACCACATGGTTCTGGGAGCAATTCCTGCTCGGCGAGCACGCCGAGGGCTACCGGCCCTTCCACCGCGATTTCGCGTTCCTGTTCAATTCCTATTACGTCAGCGCCGGCCCGCGACATGCGCGCAATCATCGCGGCGACATCACCCGGCCCAGCGCCGACGAGGTCGGCGCCTATCGCAAATACGTCGATGCTGCCGTGGTCGAATTCTTCCGCGAGGCCGACGCGGACAAGCTCCAGTCCTTGGCTCCGCTGGTGGAGGTCGGACTCAACCACGAACAGCAGCATCAGGAGCTGATGTTCACCGACATCCTGCATGCCTTTGCGCAGAACCCGATCTACCCGCCCTATGACCCGGACTGGCGCTTCCCGACTGCAACACGCAGCGGCGATGACTGGCTGCCCCTCAACGAAGGCATCCACACTGTCGGCCATGTCGACGACAGCTTCCATTTCGACAACGAGAAGCCGGCGCACCGCGCCCTCGTCGGCCCGGTCAGGATCGCCCGCAATCTGGTCACCAATGCCGAGTGGCTCGCCTTCATGCGCGACGGCGGCTACCGGACGGCAACGCTGTGGCTGATGGACGGCTTTGCCGCGGCCAGCAAGGAAGACTGGCAGGCCCCGGGCTATTGGCGCGAGGTCGACGGCGCATGGCAGGTGATGACGCTGGCCGGCCTCAAGCCGGTCGATCCGGACGCACCTGTCTGCCACATCAGCTACTATGAGGCCGACGCCTTCGCGCGCTGGTCCGGAAAACACCTGCCGACCGAGATGGAATGGGAGATCGCCGCCCGCACCAAGCAGCTCAACGACGCCTTCGGCCTCGTCTGGCAATGGACCCGCAGCTCTTACTCACCCTATCCCGGTTACCGCGCCGTCGAAGGCGCGCTCGGCGAGTACAACGGCAAGTTCATGGTCAACCAGCTGGTGCTGCGCGGCTCCTCGCTTGCAACTCCACAAGGCCACAGCCGTATCACCTATCGCAACTTCTTCTATCCGCACCATCGCTGGCAGTTCACCGGACTGCGGCTCGCCGATTACGACTAGTTCTCATCCGACGACAAATGCGCGCCGGACAGCGCGTTCAGGAGAGTATCATGAATGTGCACGCCAGCGCTTTGGCCGAAGCCCATCTTCCCGACGAGCAGACCACCGCCTTTGCCCGCGAGGCCATCGAGGACCTCTCGCAGCAGCCGAAAAAGCTGTCGCCGAAATATTTCTACGACGCGACCGGATCGGAGCTGTTCGAGGCGATCACGCGGCTGCCGGAATATTATCCGACGCGCACAGAGCTTGCGATCCTGAGAGAGCGCGGCGGCGAGATCGCAAACATCATTCCGGCGCACGCGGCGCTCGTCGAGTTCGGCGCGGGCGCGACCACGAAGGTCCGCCTGCTGCTCGATCATTGCAAGTTCGCGGCCTATGTCCCCGTCGATATCTCTGGCGACTTCCTGAAGGCGCAGGCAAACGGGCTGAAGCGGGATTTCCCGACGCTCGGCATCTATCCGGTCGCCGCCGACTTCACCACGCCGTTCGAGCTGCCCGGGCGGGTTGCATCCGTGCCGAAGGTCGGCTTCTTCCCCGGCTCGACCATCGGCAATTTCGAGCCGAAAGACGCCCAGGCCTTCCTGAGGAGCGCCCGCAGGATTCTCGGCAAGGGCGCGCAGATGATCATCGGCGCCGATCTCGAGAAGGACGAGCGAATCCTCTTTGACGCCTACAACGACGCCGCCGGCGTCACCGCGCGTTTCAACCTCAATGTGCTGGTGCGCATCAACCGCGAGCTCGGCGGCAATTTCGATCTCTCCGCCTTCACCCATCGCGCGATCTACAATCGCGCGCGGCACCGCATCGAGATGCACCTGATCAGCAAGAAGAGCCAGACCGTGCGGCTGCTCGGCACCAGCTTCTCGTTCCGCCCGGGCGAGAGCATCCACACCGAGAACAGCTACAAATACAGCATCGAGCGTTTCGCCGCGTTGGCGCAGGGCGCGGGCTGGCACGTTCGCGAGAGCTGGACGGACGCGGCGAACATGTTCTCGGTGCACGCGCTCGAGGTGGCGCAGTAGCGCCGGGGTTCAATGCTCCGCCGCGTCTTCCGGCTCAGATCCCAGCGACACCGACTCCCACACCGCCACGACGATCATGATCGTCGTGGTGGCGATCGACAGCCACAGCGGCGAGAGGTCGGCGGCGAACCACCACAGCACCAGCAGCAGCAGGATGCCGGCCCCGTGCGAGAGCTGGAGGAAGCCGCGGATCGCGTACTTGAAGAGGATAGTGCCGACCAGGAACACCAGTGGGCCGCCGACCGTGCTCACGATGGTGCGGGTGTCGGAATGGCCGCTCGGGTGCTTCAGCACCAGCTCGTCCGAGACCGCGGTCAGGATGATGCCGGCGACGATCGGCGTGTGCAGGTAGGTGTAGGCGAGCCGCGCCAAGCGGCCGGATTCGGCGGATTTCGAGATGCGCTCGGCCCCGGCCTCCGCGCCCTTGTGGAAATAGATCCACCACATCGCGATGGCGCCGACCAGTGCGGAGACGAAGGCCAGGATGTTGTTCGCGGTCCAGTCGAGCTCGGCAAAGGTGGCGCCGTTGACGACGATGGCCTCACCGAGCGCGATGATGACGAACAGCGCGCAGCGCTCGGCCATGTGGCCGCCTTCGACGGCCCACGCCTCAAGCGAGGAAAACCCGAGCTTCGGGACCCAGAAGCGTGCCGCCGGCGAGATGTATTCCCAGGTCACCGCCACGATCCACAGCCATAGCCGCGCTTCTCCCTCGGTCAGGCCGCCTGCGATCCACAGGACCGCGGAGATCGACAGCCAGGTCAGGATGCGGATCGCATTGTGCCGCACGGCCGTTCGATGCCGCGGCGTTGCGAACAGCCAGAATGCGGTACGTCCGACCTGCATGGTCGCATAGGCAATTGCGAACCACAGGCCGCGCCCCTCGAAGGCGGTCGGGATCGTCGTCGACAGCACGAGGCCGCCGAGCATCATCGCAAAGAGCAGGAGGCGGACCGGCGTCAGTTCGGGATTGAGCCAGTTGGTGACCCAGGCGGTGTAGACCCACACCCACCACACCGCGAGAAACAGCACCGCGACGTGCACCGCGCCGAGCGGCGTGAAATGATGCAGCAGCGTATGCGAGATCTGCGTGACGGCAAAGACGAAGACGAGGTCGAAAAACAGCTCGACAAAGGTGACGCGGCTGTGCTGGCTCGGCACAATAACGCGAAACATCGCGCCGCGCTGGTCGTCCGCAGCCATCATCGCTCCATGATGCGATCAGGTCAGGTGCCGGGTACGCCGGTTTGCAGCGCCAGCGCGTGCAGGACGCCCCCCATCTGGCCGCGCAGGGACTGGTAGACGATCTGGTGCTGCTGGACGCGCGACTTGCCGCGGAAGGATTCCGAGATCACGGTCGCGGCATAGTGGTCGCCGTCGCCGGCGAGGTCACGGATGGTCACCTCGGCATCGGGGATCGCTGCCTTGATCATCGCCTCGATATCGTGGGCGTCCATGGGCATTCGGGTCTTGCTCCTTCTCGTCCAAGCTTTTTCTGGTCCAAGCGTTCGAATCGCTGCCGGGGGTCCCCTCGCCGGCAAGCTCAAACTTAGCGTGAACGGCCTTCTCCGTCACGCCTTCCGGCACTATATCCGTGATCCCATCAGGATAAAGGCACGACAAAGTGCCGCGCGCAGCAGATTGATCGAAAAGGCGTGAAATCATGAAGCTTCCAGGGCCCGACCACCCTATCACCATCACCCCAAATCCCCGGCGCGTCCGGGTGAGCGCAGGCGACGTCGTCATCGCCGAGACCAGCAAGGCGCTGACCCTCAAGGAGGCCAGATATCCGGCGGTGCAATATGTGCCACGAGAGGACACCAACATGGCCCTGCTGGAGCGCACCGACCGTGTCACCCACTGCCCGTACAAGGGGGACGCGAGCTATTTCAGCGTCAAGGCCAACGGCAAAATGCTGGATAACGCAATCTGGACCTATGAGACGCCCTTCCCCGCCATGGCCGAGATTAGCGGCCATCTCGCGTTCTATCCGGACAAGGTGAAGATCGAGGAAGTGGGGTAGCCCGCCAGATACGCTGCCGTCATGGCCGGGCCTCGTCCCGGCCATCCATGTTCTCGGCCGCAATCGATGGGTGCCCGGGTCGGATCCGCGGCATCACGACTGATGTGCGGGGGCTCATCCTTTGCTAAGCCCTGAAGATCGTGAGGCCCAGTATCAGCAGCACGAGGAAGATCACGACAAAGACGTAGAACAGGAAGCGGGCGATATCGGCGGAGGCGGCCGAAATGCCGGTGAAGCCGAGCACCCCGGCCACGATCGAGACAAGCAGGAAGATCAACGCCCATTTCAGGATCGTCATTGCCAGCTCCGAAATTGCTGCCGCCCCTTGCGGCCCCTCAAGCTCTTTTCGCGGATGCTAACTGCGCTATGCTGAGCCGGTTCCTAACCGCATCAGAGCACGCGACGGCTCTCACTCTTGCTGAATCAGGTTCCCGGCGGCACAGTCCGGCCGGAACAGAAGCGCTATCGGGGCAGCCATGATCACGGTGTCACATTCAGCGAGAATGGGCGCGGAGACTCACGACGCGCCAATGAGCAAGGCGCGCAATTTGTCGCTCGACCGCGCCCGCACCTTCCTGACGCTGGTGGTGCTGCTGCACCACGCCGTCATTCCCTACACCTATTTCGGCCACACCGATCCGACCTCCTGGATCGGCTTCGACATGATCGTGCTCGCCACCGACAGCTTCTTCATGGCGATGTTCTTCTTCCTGTCGGGACTGTTCACCTGGCCGGGCATCGCGCGCAAGGCCCCATCGGTGTTTCTGCGCGACCGCCTGTTGCGGCTGGGGCTGCCATTCGCGATCGCGGCCTTCACCGTCATCCCGCTCGCCTATTACGCGATCGCGCTGCGGCAGGAGCCCGAGCTGACCTTCGCTGCGTTCTGGTGGAAGACGGTGACATCAGGCCCGTGGCCCAGCGGCCCGGTCTGGTTCGTATGGGTCCTGCTCGCCTTCGACCTGGCTGCAAGCCTGCTCTACCGGGTCTCGGCGCATCTGGTCGATCCGGTCAATCGCGTCTCCCTTCGTGGGTTTAAACAGCCGGTCGACTTCTGGCTGCTGCTGGTCCTCGTCAGCTTCGTCGCCTACGTTCCGGCGCTGGTCTATTACGGCGTCAACGAATGGTTCGAGTTCGGGCCATTCTCGGTGCAGGCGAGCCGTGTCCTGCTCTACTTCGCCTATTTCTTCATCGGCGCCAGCGTCGGCGCTGCGAACCTCGATCACGGCATCCTCGGCGCCGAGGGCCAGTTGCCGAACAGCCGCTGGCATTGGGCGGTCGTCACTTTGATCCCCTACTGCCTGATGTGGGGCATGATCTACATCAAGCGCGAGATTCTCGGTAATCCCGATCCGCTGCCAACCTGGTACGATGTGTTCTACGGCACGTTCTTCGTGCTGTTCTCGGCCTCGATCATGCTCGCGATCCTCGCCTTCTTCCTGCATTCGAAAGCGCCGGGGCCGAACCTGCTCGACCGCCTGCAGGCGGATGCCTATGGCATGTTCCTGGTGCACTACCCGATCGCTCTGTGGATCCAGTACGCGCTGTACGATTACAGCCTGCCTGCGATCGTGAAGGCCACGGTCGGCTTCGTGCTCACGGTGATCCTGAGCTGGGGTGTGACGGCGGGCTTGCGAAAGATTCCGGGGGCGTCACACGTGTTGTGAGGGCGAGCTCTCCACTCGTCATTGCGAGCGCAGCGAAGCAATCCAGAATCCCTCCGCGGAGGTAGTCTGGATTGCTTCGTCGCTTCGCTCCTCGCAATGACGGAGTGTGGTAGCGCCTTACGCCGCCTTGCCGCCCATATATTCCGGCAGCCAGCGTTCGAACGACTTGCGCAGCGTGTCGATCGCAACCGGCGCTTCGCCTGCGATCGCGATCGCATCGCCCCCGGTGGTGCCGATCCGCACGCAAGGCACTTCGCAGCCACGCATCTTGGCGAGCACGCGGCCGGCTTCAGTCTCCGGCACGGTGACGAGATAGCGCGCCTGGTCCTCGCCGAACCAATAAGCCTGCGGCACCAGCGCGGTCGGCGCCGCGAGCAGTTTTGCGCCGATACCGCCCGCCATCGCCATCTCGGCCAGCGCAATCAGGAGGCCGCCGTCGGACAGGTCGTGCACGGCCGTCGCCGTGCCGGCATGGATCATGCCGCGAACGACGTCGCCGTTGCGCTTCTCGGCGGCGAGATCGACCGGCGGCGGTGCGCCCTCCTCGCGGCCGCAGATGTCGCGCAGGTAGACCGACTGGCCGAGCCAGCCGTGGGTCTCGCCGACCAGCAGGATCGCCTCGCCTTCGGCCTTGAAGGCGAGCGAAGCGGATTTGGTGAAATCGTCGAGCAGGCCGACGCCGCCGATCGAGGGCGTCGGCAGGATCGCGCGGCCGTTGGTCTCGTTGTAGAGCGAGACGTTGCCGGAGACGACCGGGAAATCCAGCGTGCGGCAGGCTTCCGAGATACCCTTCAGGCAACCGACGAACTGGCCCATGATCTCGGGCCGCTCAGGATTGCCGAAGTTGAGATTGTCGGTGATCGCGAGCGGCTTGCCGCCGACCGCGGTGATGTTGCGCCAGGCTTCCGCTACCGCCTGCTTGCCGCCCTCGAACGGGTCGGCCTCGCAATAGCGCGGCGTGACGTCGACGGTCAGCGCCAGCCCCTTCGGCCCGTCCTGCACACGCACCACGGCGGCATCGCCGCCCGGACGCTGCATGGTGTTGCCGAGGATGACGTGGTCGTACTGCTCCCAGACCCAGCGCTTGGAGCACATGTCGGGCGTTCCGATCAGCTTCTCCAGCGCAGGCCCGAGGCCCATCGGCGCCGGCACGTCGCGGGCGTGCACGACCGGCAGCGCGGCGGAGGGGACGTGCGGGCGGTCATAGACCGGCGCCTCGTCGCCGAGCTCCTTGATCGGCAGATCGGCCATGACGTCGCCGCCATGCTTGACCACGAAGCGCTTGCTCGGCGTGGTGTAGCCGACGACGGCGAAGTCGAGGCCCCACTTCTTGAAGATCGCCTCGGCTTCCTTTTCCTTCTCGGGCTTGAGCACCATGAGCATGCGCTCCTGGCTCTCCGAGAGCATCATCTCATAGGCGCTCATGCCGGTCTCGCGGGTCGGAACCGCGTCGAGATCGAGATCGACGCCGAGGTCGCCCTTGGCGCCCATCTCGACCGCCGAGCAGGTCAGGCCCGCAGCGCCCATGTCCTGGATCGCGATGACGCAGCCCTTCTCCATGATCTCGAGGCAGGCCTCGAGCAGCAGCTTCTCGGCGAAGGGATCGCCGACCTGCACGGTCGGGCGCTTCTCCTCGGATTTGTCGTCGAATTCCGCCGAGGCCATCGAGGCGCCGTGGATGCCGTCGCGCCCAGTTTTGGAGCCGAGATAGACGATCGGCATGTTCACGCCGGAGGCGGCCGCATAGAAGATCTTGTCGGCATCGGCGAGGCCGACAGCCATCGCGTTGACGAGGATGTTGCCGTCATAGCGGGTGTGGAAGCGCACCTGGCCGCCGACCGTCGGCACGCCGAAGGAATTGCCGTAGCCGCCGACGCCGGCGACAACGCCGGAGACGAGGTGCCGCGTCTTGGCATGCTCGGGCGCCCCGAAGCTGAGCGCATTGAGGCAGGCAATCGGACGCGCGCCCATCGTGAACACGTCGCGCAAGATGCCGCCGACACCGGTGGTCGCGCCCTGATAGGGCTCGATGTAGCTCGGGTGGTTGTGGCTCTCCATCTTGAAGACCACGGCCTGGCCGTCGCCGATATCGATCACGCCGGCATTCTCGCCGGGCCCCTGGATCACCCACGGCGCCTTGGTCGGCAGGCCGCGCAAATGGATGCGGGAGGACTTATACGAGCAATGCTCGTTCCACATCGCCGAGAAGATGCCGAGCTCGGTGAAGGTCGGCTCCCGCCCGATCAGCTTCAGGATGCGCTCGTACTCGTCAGGCTTGAGGCCGTGGGCGGCAACCAGTTCGGGGGTGATCTTGGGTTCATTCTTAGACATGGGCTGACACTCTTGCGGCGCTGACCGCTGCGTTCCCTCCCCCCTTGTGGGGGAGGGTTAGGGAG
>NZ_RQIT01000018.1 GCF_003837805.1 Bradyrhizobium sp. RP6
CTCCGCGACGGGAACGGAGAGAGTCTTCGCAAGCTCTTGCTTGAGTGCGAGCATCACGAGCTCAATCCCCCGGCCAGCGTCGGCACCTCCAGCGGCTTGAAGCCATAGTGGCTCAGCCAGCGGACGTCGCTGTCAAACAGCTGGCGCAGGTCGGCGATGCCGTATTTCAGCATGGCGATGCGGTCGATGCCCATGCCCCAGGCAAAGCCCTGGTACTCGTCGGGATCGATGCCGCAGGCGCGCAGCACGTTCGGATGCACCATGCCGCAGCCGAGGATCTCGAGCCAGTCCTCGCCCTCTCCGAAGCGGATCTCGCCCTTGTCGCGGCGGCACTGGATGTCGACTTCCAGTGATGGCTCGGTGAACGGGAAGAACGACGGCCGGAAGCGCATGTTGATGTGATCGACCTCGAAGAACGCCTTGCAGAACTCGTGCAGGATCCATTTGAGGTGACCGAGATGCGAGGTCTTGTCGATGACGAGGCCTTCGACCTGGTGGAATTGCGGCGTGTGGGTCGCGTCCGAATCGATGCGGTAGGTGCGGCCCGGGCAGATCACGCGGATCGGCGGCTTCTGGCTCAGCATGGTGCGCACCTGCACCGGCGAGGTGTGGGTCCGCAGCAGCATGCGCGAGCCGTCCTCCTTCGGATGGAAGAAGAAGGTGTCGTGCATCTCGCGCGCCGGATGGCCTTCCGGGAAATTCAGCTTGGTGAAGTTGTAGTCGTCGGTCTCGATATCGGGACCTTCGGCGACCGAGAATCCCATGTCGGCGAAGATCGTGGTCAGTTCGTCCCAGACCTGGCTCAGCGGATGAATGCGGCCGGCTTCTGCCGGTGCATCGCGCAGCGGCAGGGTGACGTCGACGGTCTCGGAGGCGAGCCGCGCATCGAGCGCCGCGGACTTCAGCACGTCGCGTCGCGCGGCAAGCGCCTGGCTGACTTCCTCCTTGGCCTGGTTGATCGCGGCTCCCTGCGTCTTGCGCTCGTCCGGCGACATCTTGCCGAGCGTCGCGAGGAGCGCCGAGATCGAGCCCTTCTTGCCGAGGGCTGCAACACGCACGGCCTCCAGCGCGGCCTCGTTGGCGGCGCCGGCGATGTCGGCGATGATCTGGGCTTGGAGCTGGGCAAGATCGGTCATGGCAATCCCTTTTGGCCAGGATGCTGAGCCGATGATCCTAGCCCGTCACGCCCGGCCAAAAGCGCGAAGCGCGTCTTCGCGTTAGATTGGCCGGGCATCCACGTCGGAGAAGTGTTTGCGCGAGAAGTGGTGGCCGGGACAAGCGCGAAGGCGCCTTGGCCCGGGCCATCACAAGCTGAATGCTGCGCAGAGCACGGTGGAAGACAGCTTACGCCGCCAGCGCGGCCTTGGCCTTCTCGGCGATCGCCTGGAACGCGGCGGGCTCGCTGATCGCGAGATCCGACAGCACCTTGCGGTCCACGGTGATCCCCGACTTGGCCATGCCGTCGATAAATCGGCTGTAGGTCAGGCCGAACGGACGGACGGCAGCGTTGATGCGCTGTATCCAGAGCGCGCGGAACGTCCGCTTCTTACGCTTGCGGTCGCGGAAGGCGTATTGCTGCGCCTTTTCCACGGCCGGCTTGGCGGCGCGGATGGTGTTCTTGCGGCGGCCATAGAAGCCCTTGGCGGCCTTGTAGACTTTCTTGTGCTTGGCGTGGGCGGTCACACCGCGTTTGACGCGAGACATGACAAAATTCCTTCAGGGATGACTTGGTTTTCGGATCGCCGCGGGATGCGCGGCAGAGGCGGCAGTGATCGTGGACGCGATCAGGCGTTCGGCAAGAAGTACTTCTTGACGTTGTCGCCGTCGGTCTTGAACAGCACGCGGGTGCCGCGGAGCTGACGGATCTGTTTCTTCGTCCGCTTGATCATGCCGTGACGCTTGCCGCGCTGGGCGTGCATCACTTTGCCGGTGGCAGTCACCTTGAAGCGCTTTTTAGCGCCCGATTTGGTCTTCAGCTTGGGCATTTGGCTCTCCTATGGCCACAACAGAAATCCGCCCGTGAAGGCGGCTGGCCGTCTATAATGCTCGTTAGAGCGTTGATTGTGTTCAGGTTTTTGCGAACGAGCGCAAAACCCACACGAAACACCGCCACGGCAGCCCTTAATCAGCCGGGCGATGAAGGCTGGGCTTATGACAGAGCGGGAGCCAAATGGCAACGATGAACCGGCGGAACAGGCCCGGAGACTATCCGGTGTTGCCACCATCATGTCCCTAGCCGTGTCGCCCGGAGCAGGACCAAAATGGCCCATTTGTCCCGATCGCCTTCGTCTTTGACTGGTTTCATCCGCCCGCGTCATCTGGCGGTGTTGGCCCTGCTTGCGGCCGTCATGCTGCCGTCGGCTGCCGATGCCCGAATCGGCGGCTATGACGGCATCTGGAACGTCACCTTCGCCACCACGAGGGGCAGTTGTAGCTCGGGCTACAGCGTCCCCTTCACCGTGACGGGCAGCCGCGTCTCGTCCGCCGGCGGCGGGCGGGTCTCGGGCAAAGTCAACCGCTCCGGTGCTGTGGCTGTCCAGGTCTCGGTCGGCGCCTCTCATGCCAGCGGCGGCGGCCGGCTCGCCGGCATGAACGGCGCCGGCTCGTGGAGAGGTGTCATCTCCGGCGACCAGTGCAGCGGCACCTGGCAGGCGACGCGGACGTAGTCGAACGAGCCATCGCCACAGCCACGGTGCGCTCCCTCCTCCGCCTGCGCAAGCGGGCGTGGGTGCAGCGGAGTTCGCGGCTTGCACCTCGGCAAAAACAAAACGGCCCGCCGGTGATCCGGACGGGCCGTTGAATTCTCAGTCCCAAAGCGCTTCGCTTCAGCGCGGCGCCAGCACCATCACGACTTGGCGACCTTCGAACCGCGCGTCCTGCTCGACCTTGGCGAGCTCGGCGACGTCGGTCTTGATCTTGTCCAGCAGCTTGGTGCCGATTTCCTGGTGCGCCATTTCGCGGCCACGATAGCGCAGCGTGATCTTGACCTTGTCGCCCTCTTCGAAGAACCGCTGCATCGCGCGCATCTTCACGTCGTAATCATGGTCGTCGATCATCGGGCGGAGCTTGATCTCCTTGATCTCGACGGTCTTCTGCCGCTTGCGGGCTTCCGCGGCTTTTTTCTGAGCGGAATATTTGTACTTCCCGTAATCCATGATCTTGCAGACGGGAGGGCTGGCATTCGGCGAAATCTCGACCAGATCCATGCCGGCTTCCTGAGCCATCCGGATAGCGACGACGGTCTCGACCGTGCCTTTGTTCTCACCGGTCTGGTCGATCAGCTGGATCTGCGCATTGCGGATATCATCATTGATGCGCGGCCCGTCTTTGCTGGCAGCGGGCGGAGCTTTATTAGGACGGCGAATGGGTGGTTCTCCAAAGTTGTGAAGGAAGCGGCTATCTTGAAGGAAGATGCGTTTGCCGGCAAGCAAGTCGCTCGTGCGCCATGCGAAAAACCCTCAAATGCGAGGCATTTTGGTCACGCCCGGACACGCAGACGACATAGACACCTTGCTTCTGTTCCGCAAGCGTCCCAAAGGGCGGCCAATGCAGCCATCAGCTTGCATCGCGGGACGCGCCCGGACAGCTCAAACCGCACAGCCAGAGTAAATGTTCCATGACTGATATAATTCCTGATGCCGTGCTCGACTTCGTCAATGTGGGCGAGGGCCTGTCCGCACGCCGGATCGCGGTACGCAGTCGGCGTGGACGGGGACCGGGGCTGGTCTGGCTGGGCGGATTCAACTCGGACATGCAGGGCAGCAAGGCGCTGGCGCTGGACGCCTGGGCTCGGGATCACAGCCGCGCAATGGTCCGGTTCGACTATTCCGGCCATGGCGAATCCGGCGGCGATTTCGCCGACGGAACCATTGGACGCTGGCTGGAGGAGAGCGTCGCGGTGTTCGAGCGGTTTTGCGACGGCCCGCAAGTCCTGATCGGCTCATCCATGGGCGGCTGGATCGCGCTGCTGCTCGCGCGCGAGATCAAGAAGCGTTCCGGCAAGGCATCGCTGGCCGGCCTGGTCCTGATCGCGCCCGCGCCCGACTTCACGGAGGAGCTGATGTGGAGAAATTTTTCGCCCGCGGTGAAGAAGGAGATCGAGACCAAGGGCGTCTGGATGCGGCCGTCGGAATACGGCGACGGCTCACCCTATCCGATCACGCGGAACCTGATCGAGGAGGGCCGCAACCATCTTGTGCTCGGCAGCGCCATCGATCTCGGCTGCCCCGTTCGAATCCTGCAAGGCGCGAAAGATCCTGATGTGCCGTGGCAGCACGCGTTCGCGCTGACACACCGCCTGCCGGCCGACGACGTCGTGCTGACCATGATCCAGGATGGCGATCACCGCTTGTCGCGCCCGCAGGACATCGCGCGCATTCTTGCGGCCGTGGCGGAGATCGGGTGAAGTGTTGCCCAACGATCGGTGTCATCGCCCGACTTGATCGGGCGATCCAGTACTCCAAGACGGCGTGGTTCAATCGACAGGCCACGGCGTACTGGATGCCCCGCCTCCCCGGGGCATGACGGAGAACGGGGAAGGAGCAACGCCAATGACCACTACCGCCATGCTGCGCGCCTTCTGCGATGCGGTCGAGCAGCGCAATGGCCGCGCCTTTGCCGAGCTGTTCACCGAGGATGGTGTCTATCACGACGTGTTCTACGGCGCCTTTGCCAGCCGCGAGAAGATCGCAGCGATGATCGACGACTGGTTCTATCGCACGGCGACCGATTTCCGCTGGGACATGCACGATCCCGTCTCCGACGGCACCACGCTCTATGCGCGCTATACCTTCAGCTACAAGTCAACCCTGCCGGAGGCAGACGGCGCGCGGGCGATGTTCGAGGGCGTCGCGATCATGACGCTGAAGGGCGGAAAGATCGCGAGCTATCACGAGGTCGCCAACACCGCGCCGGCGTTCGTCGATTTGAAGTTTGCGCCGGAAAGAATTGCGAAGATCGTCGCTAAGCAGGGCGCCGAGTTGAAGGCGCGGCCGGAGATGCAGCGGCATTTGGGCTGACTGTCCCCACTCGTCATTCCGGGCTCGCGCCAAGTGGCGCGCCCCGGAATGACGGAGAGAGGGCGGCGCGCGGCCTACCGCTTCGACGGATTCGCCATCGGCTTGCGCTGCGCCAGCGCTGCCACGGTCGCGGTGCCGATCGGGCCATCTTCGTCATAGAGCCAGCATTCGCCGATCGCGACGCCGTCGGTGGCGTGGTGGTTCACGACCTCGAAGCCGATCCACCCCGTGATCGGCAGGCGGTGCAGATAGATCGTGACGTCGCTGTTGATGTAGCCGAGCCCCTTGTCGCCGGCATTGGCGAACGGGCTGGCGAAATCGGCGCCGGTGGCGACATGGACGAACGGTGTCATCGGCACGCCCGCAACGAGCTCGCGCACCTCGCTCATCCAGAGCCGGCGCGGGCCGAGCGAGCCCATATGGCCGACGATCGGGCGCGTCGCCCATTTGCCATTCATGCCGAGCCTGGGATCGGCGGGCTTGGGAATGTCGGCCGGCTTCGGCGCGTCCCAGTTCGGCGGCGACCAGACATTGCCGTCCGGATTCTGCGTCTTGCGCAGCAGCTGGCACGAGGCGCGCGCCATGCTGATCCCGCCGGAGAAAAATTCCGCTTCCACCACGCGGATGCGCATTCCATCGCGCACCAGACGGGTCGTCACCTGAATTGGCTTGTCGATGGTCGGCAGCCGAAACATGTCGACGGTGAGCCTCGCGGGCACGAACTCAGGCCCGGAATGGCGTTCCTCGATGGCGAAGCCGAGCAGGCCGACGATGACGCGCCCGTGCAGCGACTTCGGATCCCAGGGACCATTGGCAACTTCCGTCGGGTGGAATGTCTCGCCGTCGCGGGTGAAGAAAGGCATGTTTGTCATGCGCGCGAGATTGCGGGAATGGATGGGCAAATCAAGGTCCACGATCCTCACGGTGAGGAGGGCGCGAAGCACCGTCTCGAACCATGCAGGCCCCGCTGCGGCAGCTCGGCCTCGATCCTTCGAGACGCCGCTGCGCGGCTCCTCAGGGTGAGGGGCTGGTAGTGCTTTCTAGCCGCCACTCCTCACGCACGCTCTCGTCGTGCTCGAGTTCGAGAGCGTGCAGCCTCATCGCCGCAAACGCCTCCCGCGCCACCAATTGCCCGAGCGCCCACACCGCAGCCCCGCGCACCAGCGGGCTTGCGTCATCCAGCAAGCGCCGCGCCTCTTCCGCCAGCGCGACCTCGCCCGAGTTGCCGATCGCAATCAGCACGTTCCGCAAGAACCGGTCGCGGCCGATGCGCTTGACCGGCGACTTCGTGAACAGCGCGCGAAACGCCGCGTCGTCGAGCCGTGCCAGCTCGGCGAGATCAGGCGCGCGCAATTCGTCGCGTGCGGCGAGTTTTGCCTCGCGCCCCTCTTGCGCAAACTTGTTCCAGGGGCAGGCTACAAGGCAGTCGTCGCAGCCATAGATGCGATTGCCGATGGCTCTGCGAAATTCGCGCGGGATCGGTCCCTTGTTCTCGATGGTGAGATACGAGATGCAGCGTCGCGCATCGAGCTTGTAGGGTGCGGGGAACGCCGCCGTCGGGCAGATGTCGAGACAGGCCCGGCACGAGCCACAATGATCGATCTCGGCGGCATCGCGCGGCAGCTCCAGCGTGGTGTAGATCGCGCCGAGAAAGAGCCATGAGCCGAACTCGCGCGAGACGAGGTTGGTGTGCTTGCCCTGCCAGCCCAGATGCGCCGCCTGTGCCAGCGGTTTCTCCATCACCGCCGCGGTGTCGACGAACACTTTCACGTCCGACGGCGCGGTCGCGACCAGCCAGCGGGCCAGCGCCTTCAGGCGCTTCTTGATGAGGTCGTGATAATCGTCGCCCTGCGCATAGACCGAGATCGCCGCGCGCGTGGGCTGCTCGAGAATCGCCAGCGGATCGGAGTCGGGACCGTAATTGACGCCGAGCATGATCACGCTGCGCACGTCCTGCCACAGCCCGCGCGGATCGACGCGGCGCTCCGGCTGCGCTGCGAGCCAATCCATGTCGCCATGCCCGCCCGATGCGATGAATTCGAGGAAGTGTTTGCCGGCACTCTCGATCGTGCCCGGCGCGGTGATGCCGATGCAGTCGAAGCCGAGCGCGCGCGCTTCGCGGGCAAGCGCCGCCTTCAGTTCAGTCGGATCGGAGCTCAGAAATCCAGGTCCACGTAGGTCCGCGACGCCGGCACGCCGGCGAGCCATTCGCTGAGCAGCGGACGGAACGACGGGCGGGATTTCACCCGCGCGTACCACGCCTTTGCTGCGTCGTCCTCGCTCCATGGCACGTCGCCCAGATAGTCGATCGCCGAGAGATGGGCCGCGGCGGCGAGATCCGCGTAGGTGAGCCGGTCGCCGGCGAGGAAATTGCGCGTCTGCGCCAGCCAGCCGATATAGGCCAGATGATAGCGCACATTTGCCTTCGCCGCGCGCATCACGTCGGCCGAAGGCGGGCCGCCGCCGTTCTCCTCGCTCATGAAGCGCTTGTAGATGCGCTCGGTGACGAGCGGGTGCGAGACCTCCTCGAAGAACTTCTCGTTGAACCAGGCCATCAGCCGGCGCACCTCGACGCGTTCGAAGGTCGTCTGCGGCATCAGGCGTTTCGGCCCCATCTCGGCACCATAGGCCTCGTCGACATATTCGGCGATGATGGCTGCGCCGGGGATCGGCGGCTGCTCCTCGTCGACGAGCACCGGCGTGGTGCCGGCCGCGTTGAGCAGCAGAAACGCCTCGCGCCGCTCCCAGCTGCGCTCTTCGATCAGCTTCAGGTCAAGCCCGTATTCGCCCGCGATCAGGCGGACGAAGCGCGAATGCGGACAGAACGGATGATGAAACAGCGTAAACATGAAGCCTTTGACTATTTGATGGTGCTTAAGAATCCATCAATGTTTGTGCGGCGCCACACCAGGCCCTCAAAACCGCGAAGCAAGGTCGTGATTTCGTATTTTGCGATTGCGGCATGGGGACGAATAGGCGAGAAGAGCCTCGCTTTTCCAGCCGAAATGGACCGTAAATATGTCAGACGCAATACGGGCAGTGATCCTCGGCATCATCGAGGGTGTGACCGAGTTCCTTCCCGTGTCCTCGACCGGTCACCTCTTGCTCGCGGAGCGCTTCTTCCATCTCGGCGAAGGCGCGTTCTGGGATTCGTTTACGGTTCTGATCCAGCTGGGCGCGATCCTCGCGATCGTCGGGCTGTATTTCAGGAAGTTGTGGGACGTCGTGATCGGCCTGTTCACGGGCGATGCCCATGCGCGGCGCTTCGTGATCGGCGTGCTGGTGGCGTTCCTGCCGGCCGTGGTCGTCGGCCTCGTCGCCGGCAAATACATCAAGAGCCTGCTGTTCAATCCCTGGGTCATCTGCTTCACGCTGATCGTCGGCGGCGCCATCCTGCTCTGGGTCGACAAGCTCGATCTCAAGCCGCGCGAGCACGACGCCACCCGATTTCCGCTGCTGATGTATCTCTATATCGGCATCGCGCAGTGCGTGGCGATGATCCCGGGCGTGTCACGCTCCGGCGCCAGCATCGTTGCGGCGATGCTGCTCGGGGCCGACAAGCGCGCGGCGGCGGAGTTCTCGTTCTTCCTCGCCATTCCCACCATGATCGGTGCGTTCGCCTACGACTTCTACAAGAGCCGTGCTGAGATGACGATGGACCACATGAACATCGTCGCGATCGGATTCGTGGTGTCGTTCATCACCGCCATCGTCGTGGTGAAGACGTTCCTGACCTACGTCACCCGGCACGGCTTCGTGGTGTTCGCCTGGTGGCGCGTCATCGTCGGCACGCTCGGCCTGATCGCGCTGGCGCTGGGCCACTGAAGCATGATCCGGAAAAGTGCGCAGCGGTTTTCCGGAAAGATCATGCTTAAACAACAACCTGAAGCGCGATGACGCTTCATCCTGATCGCATCGCGCTTTAGAGCAGCAGCTCGCTTGGTGCGCTCCCTCGCCAGCAAGCGAGAGAAGCAAACCTGCCTCACACGCTCATGCGCTGGAACTGACCGGCGGCGCGGAAGCGCCAGAGATATTGCGGGGCGATTGCTTCCAGCGAATCGGGGGTGATGCCGAGGCCTTCCAGCGTCAGGCCGGCCGCCTTCGCCGCATCCGAGACGACATTGTCGCGCTCGAGCAGCGTGACCTGGTCCGGTGTCAGCTTGAACGCGCCCGGCGCGAATTGCAGGAAGGCGGCCTGGAAGCGGGCGAGGCCGAACGTCAGCGGCATCAGCATCCGCTTGCGGTCGGTGATGGCAAGGATGGTCTCGATGATCTCGCGCATGGTCAGCACTTCCGGCCCGCCGAGCTCGTAAGCAGCGCCCGCCTTGGCCTTGCCGTCGACGGCATCCGCGATCGCGGTGGCGACGTCGCCGACATAGACCGGCTGCATCCGGGTCGTTCCGCCGATCAGCGGCAGCACCGGCGACATCCGGGCCAGCGCGGCAAAGCGGTTGGTGAACTGGTCCTCGGGGCCGAACATCACGGAGGGGCGGAAGATCGTGGCGGAGGGAACCGCGGCCAGGACCGCGGCTTCGCCGGCCGCCTTGGCCCTGGCGTAGCGCGACGGCGATTCCGCGTCCGCGCCGATCGCGGAGACATGCACGAGGCTGGCATCGGCCGCGGCCGCCGCCTTTGCGACGGTTTCGGCGCCCCTGGCCTGGACGGCGTCGAAGGTCTGCTCGCCGCCCTCGGTGAGGACGCCGACGAGGTTGATCGCGACATGCGAATCACGCAGCGCCGCCTCCACCGAGGCCGGATAGCGCAGATTCGCCTGTACGGTGTGGACCTGCCCGACCCGGCCCAGAGGCTGGAGGTATCCGGCGAGTTCCGGCCGCCGCACCGCGACCCGGATACGGTAATCCCTCTTGCACAGGGCGCGGACGACGCTGCGGCCCAAAAACCCCGATCCGCCGAAAACCGTGACGAGCGTGTCCAGATTCGATGCCATGGGGGTGTCCGTTCCTGCGGAAAAGAGTGCGTCTTGTCAGGCTTGTATCGGGCCGGTTTGCGATGCGCAATCGGCATCCGGAAGCCGGCCTCACGCATGAATTGACAACGGCGTCACCGAACCGTAGTAACCGCCTCCGTGCCCCAAACGGCATGCCCAGGTGGTGGAATTGGTAGACGCGCTGGCTTCAGGTGCCAGTGGCTTAACGGCCGTGAAGGTTCGAGTCCTTTCCTGGGCACCATGCTTTTCTGGATCGCAAACAAATCCAGATAGATAAGCCCTTTCAGAGTGTTGCCTTGGCCCCGACTGTGTAACAATGGGGTGTAACATTGCTGTTCAGGGTTGTTCGGCCGATGCGCCGGGATGGGTCTCGCTTTCCTCTTTTCGTGCAGCGCATTCCGGCTGATGTCCGGCGCAAAGTTGTCGGTTTTGAACTGGCGATTCCGCTCGGTGACAGCTTCGTTTTCGTGACGCCTAGCGAGGGCGCTCAGGCCGTCCGGTTCTCCCTTCGCACCACAGAGCCTAGCGAAGCCAAGAGGCGTCAGGCGCTCGTTGCAGCGCATCTGGCGACCGTCTGGGAGGCGTTCCGCAATGACGCCCCGGTGCATCTCACTCACCGGCAAGCGACAGCCTTGGCGGGCGAACTGTATCGCGTTTGGGCAGACAGCGAGGGCCGCGCCCGGAGTGTCGCCATGGTGCACACGCCCGGAGTCGGCTGGGAGCCTGAGACGGAGAGCCACGAGGAGCAGGAAGCCCACTGGGCGGCCGTAACGGAGATGTGGGAGAGGGTCGGCCGAGACGGTGAGGCGAAGCAACTAGAAAAGGCTCTTGGGCCTATCGTGGACCGCCTCTTGCTGACCAAGGGCATTCGCCGTGTGGATAGCGAATCACGCGCTCTCTTGCTCACCGCCTTTTGGATGGCGCTGCGTGACGCCTTCGCGAGTCGCCAACGGAATGCAGGAGGAGACTATTCGCTCGACCCCAAGGCCGCTCGCTTCCCCGAGTGGCAGGCCCCGGCAGATGCGCCGAAGGAAAAGCCCAAGCGGGGCGCCTTCAAGAATTCGCTCACTGGCCTCGTTGAGGACTGGTGGAAGGAAGCCAAACGAGCCGGCCGGAAGCAGAGCACCTATGAGAGCTATCGCAATTCGATGGCTCGCCTCGTGACGTTCCTCAAGCACGACATAGCGACTCGGGTGACGCCGGAGGACATCGTTCGCTTCAAGGACTATCGTTTGCAGAGCGACGTAAGCCCGAAGACTGTGAAGGATAGCGACCTCGCGGGTATGAAGACCGTCTTTGGATGGGCGGTGGTCAACCGTCGGCTGCCGAGCAATCCGGCTGAAGGGATCACTATCAAGGTGGGCAAGTCCCGCAAGCTCCGGTCTAAGGGGTTCTATGATTCGGAGGCCATCGCCATTCTGAAGCACGCCCGCGAATTCGTGCCCGGTCGGGAAGCCCCGAAGCTCGCGGCGGCTAAGCGGTGGGTGCCCTGGCTGTGCGCCTTCACGGGAGCCCGCGTGGGCGAGATGATCCAGATTCGTAAGGAAGACATTCGGCGCGAAGGCAAGCTGTGGGTGCTGCACGTGACACCCGAGGCGGGGCCGGTGAAGACGGATGAAGCGCGTGATGTCGTGCTCCATCGGCAAGTAATCGAGGAAGGCTTCTTGGCGTTCTTTGAGAAATCGAAGGGCGGCTATCTATTCATTGACCCTAAGCCCGGTGAGCTGGGGGTCCGTAACGCAGTGAAGACGGCGCGAAACAAGGTGAATGAGTTCGTGCGTGAGGTGGTGAAGGATAAGAACGTTGATCCAAGCCACGGCTGGCGCCATCGCTTCAAGACTGTGGGAATTGATCAGGGTGTTGAGATGCGCGTGCTGGATGCCATTCAGGGGCACGCGCCGCGCAATGTCTCGGAGGGATATGGAGACGTGACCATTAAGGCGAAGGCGAAGGCTATCGGGGAATTCCCGCTCATCGACGTTGCATAGGGGCAGTCTACGGAACGCCTCCGGAATCAAACGCGAGGCCGGTGCGCTCGGTCCGCGCGGCGTGTCGCATCCCTCCCGGATGGCCGAGAGCGCCTCAAATGACCGATGAAATGCACGCGAATCGATGTTAGTAGTTTCCTCTACTACCAAGAGTTTAGCGGGGGCTTCACTTGCTGCCGGGAATGAATCGCGAGTTTCTGTCCACCTGCATTCATGGCAGAGACCTTCTCAACGACGACTGCGTTGTTGGACACTATGATGCCGATGAACTTGCGAGGCGAGCAGCAACCATTGTTCAGTATGGCTTCGCCGCCCTGAAGCTAGAACAAATCCTTATCAAACGAAAAGCCGCGCAATGCGTTCGGACAACGCCACATGCCGTGGTGCTGCGGGCACTCAATAAGCTGATCCGGCAGGCAACCCAGATACGACCCTCCGACCGGGATACTATTATCCGACGGCTGACGACCGTGCTGCAAGAGGGAGTCCCTCACCGGCTCTACAAGTTTGACATAAAGGCGTTCTTCGAAAGTGTGGATACTAAGCGTCTATTCGAGCAGGTAGCGAACATCCCGACCTTGCCGAGAAACGCCACACTAGTTCTTTTGAATTATCTAAACGAACTGAACTCACGGGGGATCATAGGCTTGCCGCGAGGCGTGCCCCTTAGTGCAACCTTGTCTGAGTTTGCGTTACAACGGTTTGATCGCGAACTGTCTCTTCTGCCAGAGATCTATTTTCATGCTCGATACGTCGATGATATTGTCATCGTCACAAGCGCTCGCGAAAATCCACGCGAATTCGCACGGAAGATAAGAAGGCTCCTAACCCCCCTGGGCCTTGAGCTGAATCATCAGAAGACCAAGACAATAGAAATTCCCGTCCAACTAAAATCGGACGGAAAAGCCATCTTAGGACGGTTCGACTACCTGGGATATGCGTTTGCAGTACATGAAAGCACCCGGAACGGAGACAATAGGCTATTCCGAGACGTGAAGGTAACGATTGCGGATACCAAGATCGCCCGACTCAAGGCTCGACTTTGCTGCTCAATCGCAGTGTTCTTGAGAGACGGGGATGTCGGGAAGCTTGAGCGCCGGTTGCAGCTCCTTACTGGCAATTACAATGTCCGAGATTTTGTGAAGAACCGTTCGCGCAATACCGGTCTCTATTGCAACTACAGGCGTGTAAACTCGCTCGCAGCCCTGACTCAGCTGGACGCCTTCCTTCGATCAATCCTCGTGGGTAACCGCAGTCGCTTGTCTAAGCGGCTTGCCGCAAAGATCTCGCTCGATGTGAGAAAATCATTCTTAAAATTTAGCTTTGAGCGCAGCTTCAGGCAGCGGACCTTTTACAATTTCTCGACCGCTGAACTATCAGATCTGCGACGGTGCTGGCGCGATGGCTAGTTCCGGGATTAGGCGGGGTAATATCGATAGAAGCAACTCCGATCGCGCGGTCCTCACTGATACCGCGCCAATGGATGTCCCTATCGTTTTCTCGAACGACGGCTTTCACGGAAATCTGCGACGGGCACCGGCCACGCCGGGGCTAAAGCGTATTGTCGAGACGTTGATAATATCCAATCCAGAACGCTACACCATTCCTTATCGCTATCGGATCAGGTTATCGACAACTGCGAGCCGTCAGTTGAGTCTTGCTCATCCGGCGGCACAGAAAAAAGCGTGTGGCTTCTATCAGAAGTACGGACATCTGCTTCCGTATTTTTGTCGTCACGCCGAAGTGTCTCTGCGTCGCGCAGCCAAAGTAGGCAGCTCGGTCTTTTATCTAACGCGAAGTGCTGAATCGAAGAGATACAAGGGAGCCGCCATCGATATGCTCCTTCACGATGAATCTGTTCGGAATCCCGGTTCGTATTTTGCTTATGCAGGATATGACCGCTTTTACAAATTCTTTAATTCGCAAGAGTTCTTGGGTCTTGAGAAGACGTTTTCGATGATGCGTCTCACGGACGTATCGAAATGCTTTTCTTCGATTTACAGCCATACCCTTGCTTGGGCAGTCAAGGACATCCAGCATGGCAAGGAGCATCCGCTTGCTGTGTCATTTGCAAACGATTTCGATTCTTTGATGCAGTACTCAAATTATAATGAGACCAACGGCATCCCCGTTGGCGCAGAGGCATCGAGAATATTTGCTGAAATTATTCTTCAATCAGTTGATGTGGCCGTGCTCAGGAGGGCAAAGCGTGCGGGCTTAGTGCATGGCTCGGATTTTGCGATACGCAGGTATATCGACGACTACGCGATATTCGCCAATAAATCAGAGACGTTGGACATCGTTCAGCGAGCTATTTCAGACGGCCTATTGACGTTCAATTTGCACCTCAATGAGGCTAAGACGCACACGATCACCCGGCCACTACAAACGCGACGATCGCAGATCATATCGGGCGCATCTCCGGCATTGCACAAATTTCGAGAGTCGATTTCCGAAATTGATCCGGCCTCTCGGCTACACAAACCACGAAAAGTGCGGGACCCCGAATCAATCGTGCGGACGTTCGCCAATGACATCAAGGTGGCGTGCACGAACGGCGGCGCCGGTTATGAAGATGTCAGCCCTTACATAATCGGATCGGTCAGTAGCACGCTGGAGATGCTGATCTCGGGCTTTCCATCCGCGCCCGCGGAGGTCCGAAAGGACGCTGAGCTCTATGCCAAGGCTTTTGATACCTTGCTGTCCGCCCTATTTTATTTCTTTACGGTACACGCGACTGTCACCGCGTCCTATCAGGTGGCTAAGGCCACTATTCTCTCGGTTCGATTCTTCAAGGACAACTTGGGAGCCACGGCGGAGCACATTTTCGAAAGGGTCCGGATTCTCATCCAGGAAGTGGTCACGAACCCCAGCTTGCTTAGCGTTGCTATGACTGAGTGCGTCCCAATCGAAATGCTTAACATCATCTTGGCTTCGACGGCGCTTCCTGAGGTGTACAGAACGAATGTCCAGGACGTACGTAGGCGCGTAATCGACGACGAAAACATTGACTATTTTTCGATCGTGTCGCTGTTGTTCTATTTCGGCGCCTCCGATCCGGACTTCATTCTGGAAGTTGAAGACAAACTTGGTAAGGAGTTTTTGCCGAAAGCAGCGCCGAGAAGAGTTTCGCATGACGCGCATTTTCTCCTTGACTTGATTGCCTGCCCCTTCTTGTCGAAACAGTTTAGGCGCGGGTGTGCACAGGTTTTGCTGAAAGGTCTGGAGATCTCAGCTGCGCACTATTCCAACATGCTGCTCATCGAAATCGAGCGCTTCCCATGGTTCGTTAACTGGCGTGAGATCGACTTACTGAATCATCTAAGAAAGAAAGAGTTGAGGGCGGTCTACTAAGCGGCTAATTTGCCCCGGGGAGTCGTTCAAGACAGCTACCGGCGGAGTTTCTCCGCTGCCACGTAAGGGCCGACGTCAGTTGGGGTAATTGCCCGGCTGCATAGTTCCATACGGGCGGGCGAAAGCTCGCACACACTTGATGCTTGAGGGCGACTCCTCGCTCCGCCTATAGCTGGCCAAGTCTAAGAGAACCTCAATGGGGACGGTCATGAGACTTGAGCGAAAGTAGATGACAGCGGAAGATCGGTTCGGGTGATGCCGCCAAGCACGCCCAGTTCAAGATCGAGGGGGAGCACCCATAGTCTAAGACTCTTGGTGAAATCGAAATGCGGAAGCGGTGCCGAAAATCCCGAGACCTTCGGATAGATGAGGACCAATTCGCTCATTTGCTGGCCGGATAGGTATTTGCTGCCGTAAGCAAACAGCTGATAAAAATCGGCCTGTTTGAGATTGTAGTTATCCGTTCGATTGGCGACGTCAAGCTGCTTCCACTTGGCATCGAGAATCCATTTTCTGCCCGCGTGAGAGACTAAGAAGTCCGGCTCCAAACAGAATATCTTACCGCCGTCGTGCTCGCATAGATGATGCAGGCGCGATCCAAGCTTGAGGGAGGCATCCCGGTGGAGCATCCTCCGAAGGCAAGCGGCTACATAACGCTCGTAGAGCTTCTCCATTGGAAATAACAGGCTGATGCCCTGCCACTCGTGAGAGAGTGCGATCGGCATTTGCTTCCGCAATATCAATTCGCACCAGGGCTTGATGGCCTGATAACGAGCTAGCAGCCGGTCGTCTCGCCACTGATTTAGGTCAAGCGCGATATCGATGCTGGACGGGATCTGTTGCAACAGGCTGCGAAGTTCGTGAGCCAGTCGCCAGTTCCGAGCGTCCTGGGTCGATTTGCATGCGGCTTCCAGCGCCGACTTCAGCAGCCGGTTCTCCGGCATGTCTGCCAGGAAGATGTCATGGCGGATCTGAAAGTGATGTCGGCGGCTAGGTGGCTGACGAATTTGCTTCGCTACATCAAGCTGGCCACGAAGGAAGACTTGTTCCTCCTCGACTCTCTGGTAATCGAACCTTATGCCGCGCTTAACGAGATCATCAAGCAATAGAAGAAATTTTCCAATGAGCCATTCACTGAGCGGCGCATCGAACAGCTGCAAATCTGCCTGCTCGGCTTCTCTGACGGGCAGATCAAGCGAACTCTGAATCATTTTGCGCAGCAGCGCTCGACTTCGCGCAATGCTGTCTCGCCCATCATAATGTTTGGGCAGAATCTCCAAACGAGTGCCGCACGGAGTTTCTAGAACCCCAACATAGTTGTCCAGCCGAAGCCATCGTCGGTTCTCAAGGTGGCACAGCGCGGCGCCGGACTTGCTAAATCGCGACATGAGATCGCACAGCCACTCGAACGCCGATGACGTAATACACGCGTAGTCAAGAGAAGGCGTTGCTAGTGCATCGGCCGTGAGCCTGGCGTACTCCCGGACAACGATTGTCTGCGTCACGTAGCACCAGTGCTTAGGGCCTTAATCACCGCGTTTCCGAGCGCACGGGTATTGAATTCGGTTCCGGTTGAGTGGTGAGTATTTAGGCCTAATTCAGAGGCTAGCTGCCGCAGAGTTTCCTTAGCCTCTGGGAGGCGGGCACCATTTTCCCAAACCTGTATCGAGCCCGTCGACATTCTTCGTACGACCAGATTGCCCTTGCGTGCCTCGGCTTCCGCTTCCAACGACGCAGTTTGCCGCTGATGATCGATAACACCGAGATAGGCTTCTACCAGGTTGAAAGCTTCTCGGTTGATCCGCCATCTGGTTCTCTGTTGCGAGAAGGTAACCCCATCGCCAAATAGTGCATCCACGTTGTCGGCGACCTCAATCACGAACCGATGCTTAGGCGCCTTGCGGTGATCATTGAACACCCATTGGATCCTCGTCCAATCCTCGAAGAAATACTCCTCTAGCAACGGACAAATTTGTTGGCTGAAGATTTTGGAAAGTCTTTCCATTTTGGAATCGTTGCGTAACGGAAGAAAATAGGCATGGCCAATTCGATGGTCGCGGTCGAGAAGGACCTCGATTCGCTGGTTCATTGTCTCAACAAGTTCTTCAATATCGATTCCAGATACCTCGATACCCTCAAGCTGCCCGGAGTCCGGCGCCATTTCAACAAACGAAAAGCGGCGCCTCAACGCGATGTCCAGTCCCGTGAGCGACCGGTCTGCGGTGTTCATTGTCGCAATCAAGTATACATTATCGGGGACGCTGAAACGCGTCTTTGAGTAAGGCAGAACGACTTCAAGCGCTTCTGGCGCGCCTTTCCGCTTAGAGGGTTCGATAAGCGTTATCAGTTCGCCGAAGATCCGTGAAATATTGCCTCGATTGATTTCGTCAATGATAAGTACCTTTGCTATAGGCTTCTGTGCTGCTCGGGAACTGTTTGCCAAATAGCGTTCGACGAGCCGCGGGAGGATGTTGTTGTATCCATTGATCAAGCCAGGCTCCAATTTCGAATCTTGAAGCTTTTCGAACACGTGCTTGTCGCGGATATCATCAATTGTGAGCTCACCATTTCTCACATGCCCGGCCAACGTCTTGAGAATGCTGAGGCCGATCGGAAGCCTGTTCCCATTTGGCTTTTCTAGTTCAAGCAAATCGCTTGAAATATGGACGACCGAGTAACCGGTACCAAAGCGATCGCCAACGTTGAACGGCGGCGCTGATTGCACCGACGGAGATCCGAGTAGAGCACTGAGCTTTTGCTTATCAATTGCGCTCTCTCTTAATTCATAGAGGGTCATCTGGCTGAATTGATTGTTCATCAGCTGATCGAAAGGAAGGGCTGGCTTATAAACCCGCAGCCATTTCACAGGCCTATACTGTCCGTAGGAGTCGCTTTCCTCCTCTCGTTCGATTCTTCGATAGGGACCGATGACCTCGCCGATGGCGCGAAACTTCATATTTCCTTCACTGACGACCAACAAATCACCTTCCTTTACCTTGAACAGGAATGTGTTCACAGCCGACACAGGATACGAATCGCGCGTGACAGACTCGTTTCGATCGATGAACCGTTTGAATATGTCATCCCGGTCTTTACAGTCGCCGAAGTCGGTTGAGCCGCCGTAGCCCAGAAGTGCGCAATTTTTCTCGATACACTCTTCGAAGATATGCGCATCATCGCCTAGTGAGTTGCCAAGTGACATCTTCCAAATACGGCGGCCGGCGAGTTCGATCGGTGCCTCTTCTCGTTGGGTCACGCGGGCGAGTGCGGCGGTGCACAGGCTTTTGAAGACGCCATCGACAACTTCATAACGGAGTTGACCGTCGTCGCTCGTTTCCGCTCGAAGTCCTTCGACAAAGTCCTCGTAACTAAAGCTTTGATGAAAGGTCACGAAGCGGATATCGCCCGCCGCCACCAACTCATCGAACCGGCTCTTCAGCACATCGCGCTTCTCCGCATTGTCGGAAAGGAAGTCGGGGTCGAGGACTTCGAGCGCAGCGTCGATCGTTGCGAAGGTTTTGCCCGTCCCTGGGGGGCCGAAGAAAATGCGGTTAAGGTCAGGCATCATCGGGCGGGGCTCCATCGTCCGCATCAAGTTCATGGGCGCAGGCGTCCCACGAGTTTCGAACGTTAGTAGGTATAGATCGGGTGCCGTATCGGTATGGTTGATAACGGCGCAGTCACCAGCTTGGAGCCCTAGTTCCTTGAAGAGTGAACCGAGGCGTGCTTGCAGGCGGCCGTATCTTCCCAAGATGCAGGTGCGGAGAAGCCGTCCTCCCGGAAGCTCAAGGCTAAAGCGCTCTAGGCTCTTGCCGGCGTCATCCGCAATGAATTGAGCAGGAAATAAGCTCTGCCTCGACGGTATCGGTATGTAGCCGTTGTTAAGGGCGCCTTTTGTCAGCTGTATCTTTAAAGCCTGCTCGGGATGCGCCATGCAACGCTCCATCTTTCGGTAGTTATCGACTCGCCGAAGCTGGTTTCATGGAGTCTAATTCGGCCATTTAAGCAAAAGAAGCGCTAGATGTACTTTTGGCGCATGCGGCTTATCCGCGAGCAACTTGTGGTTAAGACGTAGAAAGTTTGGAATGATGTTGATTGCGATGTGCCCGTCTCGGGTGAGCAGCTCAAAACTGAGCCGGTATTGCTTTGGACGTTAGCCGATGCGCCCCGCCGAATAAGGCGGCTTGTGAGCATTCCTTCGGGTCCGTCGCAGAAAAGCAAGTTCAGCCTCTTGTCGGGCGGCCCTTTTTTCGTGTCGAAGCTATCTTGAAGATCCAAGAAGATATCTCCCTTGCGATCACGAACCGTTCGGCCTTCTGAATGACTAGAGTGTTTTGGTTTTTTACCTCCGAGTTTGGCTGCACTCTTGTTGTGACCTGAGTGCGGAGCAGGGAGGCCGCGACCGAGGTAACGTCCGACAGCTGCGGGCTGAAAAAAACTGCTGCAACTCGGGGGGAAATTGGAAAATAAGCGAAAACGCCCGGCTTCGTACCAAGATCTTCGCCAAGAAGCGGTGCATCATCTGAATCCGCCATATCAAAGCAGGGCCAATCTGAAGTGATGTAGTCGTGACCGGAAGAGACAAACAGCGACATTCTCAACTTCTGAAATACGTCTTCGCGGTACGCTACGCCGCTCTCGACGAACCTACCGGGATTCAATTCCATCTCTTTAACAGAGTCAGGAATGCCGCTCGGTTGGAGCTCGAACCGCTTGTGATCTATTGCCCCGGGAACACGGAAATACTGGTGGGCCGCGAAATGGCGAATGACTTGAATGTCGTCATTTGAAAGGTCGGAGTTCAATCGTTCTGCAGTTTTGTTTGGATCTGCGTCTTCGAATGAGCGGATTTTATTGAAGACGACCGCGGCGTCGGTCTCCACTTTCCCGAGGATATCCTCAACACGGTTGTCGGGAGCTGCCGAGTCTTCCTCGTAATAATACTCCTCCCACAAGATATTCTTTGGGTTCCTTTCGTCTGTAGAGTCATCAGTAAGATCGTGAACGATGACCTTTCCGTTCGCATTCTCCCACTGAGCCAAATAGAATCTCGGAACGAAGTGCTGTCTTCTAGTAATTTGACTTTTCATTCTTGCCCCCAGCCGGCGACCGTGCATCTCTACCCGACGCACGACGACGTCCCTATTCGTAAAGCATCAATTAGAAGAATGAAAGAGATTGACAATGTCTAGTTGTAGGCGCACGCAATCATATGACCCACAAGTGGTCTCGCTTTCATCAGCATAGAATTTCCGATCTGGCCCCGCAAACAACTCGTTAGCTTACTCGCGCGTGTTGGCGTATTCCGTTGCTGCCGCTTTGCAGGCAGTCATCTTTAGACAGGCCAGCACAGCGCCATCCCGCAGGGCGTTCTCATACGAATCGTCTTTGTGGTTCGCGTGAAGATAGGCCCCGAGCAGAGCCGCGGCGACCAAGATGACGATGTAGCGGGCTCGCTCCAATATTAGCCGCGCCCTAGGGTTCTTTTCGATGCGAGTGACCGTCGCCAAGAAGATTGCCGGTGTGCTCACGAGAAGGATGACCAATCGGATGTTGCCGGACTCGATATCCAGCCGCTTAAGAACCGCATGTTCGAACCAGAGGCAGAGCGCGATGAAGGACCAGATGGTGGCCCAGTAGCTGGCCATATCAAAGAGAACCTTGATGGGGTCGTCCTCACGCAACTTTGGGGCAGTGCTCTCCGTGCTGGTCATTCCTGCGTTCCTCGTTGGCAGCCAAGCCGATTGTAGACGATAGTCATCATGCCTCAACTGAAAAATGGGACTCATAGTCCGTAGACCCAAAGTCATCATGACGGCCTGCTCTCGTAGATGGATGACGAGACCGGAATCGTTGATGTGGTGGCAGAGGCCGTGCGGAAGGCCCGCAAGGGGCTCGGGCTGTCCCAAGAGGATTTGGCCTTAGAGGCGGGGCTAGATCGGACCTACGTCAGTCAGGTGGAGCGGGGCACGCGCAACTGCACCATCATCGTCCTGGCTCGCTTGGCGAAGGCCCTCAAGACGACCCCTGATAGATTGCTTGTCCCCCAACGGAAGGGGCGGGGCTAGTCCCTATCTTGTCCGGTGCCGGCGTAGGTGGTCACTTTCAACACCTGACCCGTCTCGCGCGACAGCGCGGGTGGCCGAGAATCATGCAGAAAAGACGAGACAGAGGAAGAGGACAGCAAGGAGGAGCGCCCAAAGGTCCCATACCAACAGAAGCCAGTCATGCTTGCTCATGGTCATCTCGCTTCCTTATCAGAAGGAGAGGCGCGATACGGCATGCTTGATGTGCGTCAAAGGATGAGGACTAGAAGGTGACCTCATGGGAGGGGTGGTGGTCACTCACCCCAGCTTTGAGGTTACCCTTCAGGGTTGGTGTAGGACGACCCTTAGAGGCCGCGCTTAGGGGTCACAATGGAGGAGGGGTGGTGTCACCCTCCCAACTTGAAGGCACCCCTCAGAGGACCGCTGAGGTGCCCCCTTTAGGTTTCCCCCCTCTAGCTTCCTCCTCCATTAGCGGAGGCGTAAGGTCGATTTCCCAACTAAGTGACTGTTATCGTGGACAAAACTCTATCGAGACAATCGCGCGGGAAGACCCCGTTGCCATGCTGAAAGCAGCCTGCATCGCGTTGGCAGCAACGTCGGCCTTTGATTCCGCGACAAGCACCGCGTCATGAAGTGGCAGGGCGGTGACCCCGAGGCTCGCCAGATGGGCGATGATCCCGATCAACATATCGCTCTCGACGCGCATCAATTGAAAGCCTAGCCCGGTCCCGAACAAATGAGCGATAGGTTGATGACGCGCGGCTAGCATCTCGGTCGCGGTCCGGAGTTTAAAGCCCGAGGGGAAGTGCTGAAGCGTGCCCTCTGGCCAATTCCGGAGAGGTCCGTCCGAGAACAACATCGCGTTCATCAGCGTCTTCCAGCCATCTCGGCCGGAGCCATCTCCTGCGACGTCATAGATGTCGCCTTCCGGCTGCGGCTTGTCGGCCCTTGCGTATGCGAGGCGAGGAAAAAGTTGCCTGTAATCGACATCAGCAATTCGCTCGCCATCGATCCGGATGCGCTCAAACCGCTCGGTTCGCTCCATGCCCATCCAGAAGCCACCAGCGAGGCGGCCCCCCTGTTTCCAGTCGGCATTATTGAAGATCCGGCGGAGGGAGCGGCGATAGGGAGCGATGACCTGCCCATCTTTGCCCAGAGATAGGCCGGCGTCCTGACCAGTCACCGCGATATCTGCGCTGCGCAGACCCTCATTGATGCGCCGTACCTGTCTCGAAAATTGACGAGTCTTCGCGGACTCGCGAAAGGCAATCGCGCGGGCACGCCCATCATCATCCTTGCCTTCTTTTAAAATGATCAGAGCGCGGTCGTCGACTTGCTCGACGCTTCGCCAATCGGGTGGCGCTAGCGGAAGATGCTCAGCGAGCGATGCGCTTGGTCGAATGAGCGACGGCACGCGCATTTTATCGGACAGCCTATATCCCCTTTGCTCCTCCTCGATCAGGCCAAGCGATGCAAGGCCATCTATCGCGCATAAGAAGTGCTGGCCGTAGACCGGGTTGGCGCTGCCATCGCCCCGCCAAAGAAAGCCGTGCGACCGGGGCACCGCGAGCTTTGGGCCGCAATCGATTGCGCTAAGCAGGATCAAGTTGCAGGCCAGCGCCTCCACGGCGAGGCCGAACTTCTCCTCATCTGCTTCTTTCCGGGCTCGCTTCCTCGCGCCGCTCGCGGATTCGTGGTGCAGGAGTGCATCGCGCAGGCGGTAGACTGCATAGCGAAGCTCGGCTGTCTTGGCCCGGAGCAGTGGATCGAACCACATTATGTTGGGTGATTGCGTCATGGGGCCGTGAAGTATGTGTTCAAAGTGGCCTGCTCGAACCCTCGATATGCACGCACTGCTTCACTCCGACCAGATCGCTCATGAGAATGCTGCGACCCGCGAATACTTTCGGCCATCGATCAGCTCGCCGCGCGGGGCCGTCCATAGCGCTGCCGGTGGTCCAGGATGCCGGAGACATGCTTCTCAATGACCCAGTCGCAGGGCTCTTCCAGCATGCGCCCCATCTCCCTCAGAACCCGCCCGGTGGACTTGGGGAAGGCGTGCATTTCGACCTGCCGCTTCCTGCCCTGATGGTCCTCCAGGACCCACACACGATGCGTGCCGGAGGCCAGACGGTGGACGGCCTTGCAGATTTGCACTGTCCGAAACTCCTTTGCGCGGGGCGCTGTGGCGTCGGCCTTGATGAGGGCCGCGACGGCGAGGACAATGGAGACAATCCGCTGCGGGGGCACGCCTTCAACACGGAGCCTCGCCAGTCCGATTTTGGCCCGCTTTGTGGCGGGCATACCTTTGAGGCGGGTCGCAATTTCCACCGGGCCAGCGTCCTCTAGAGCCCGTCCCATGTCCGCAATCGCGGCGGCGATGAACTTATCGTTAGCTGCCCGAAGGCCGACATACGCCGTCGCTGCCGTGATGAAAGGCCGCAACTCGGAAGCCTTGAAGCTCGGCCGCCAGTAGGACCCATGACGCTGCCGGTGCTCAACGTGGCGCCTACAGTGGAAAGGGGCGAGGCCTTCGCGGGCCGCCTTCATGGTCGGGCGCCCGCAACCGGGAATGGCGCACTTGGCTGATGCTGTGAGCGGGCCTAATCGGATGCTCTCTTTGAGAGCCGCCTTGCGCTTAATGCTTCTCTTCATTGCGGGCAACTTGGTTGCAAATGCTTAGTCAGAGAGGTTCAGTTCGAAACTCGGGGGCCCCTTTGCAACGAACCTTTGTGT
The DNA here is from genome assembly GCF_003837805.1 of Bradyrhizobium sp. RP6. Classification (GTDB taxonomy): domain Bacteria; phylum Pseudomonadota; class Alphaproteobacteria; order Rhizobiales; family Xanthobacteraceae; genus Bradyrhizobium. The sequence goes on from NZ_RQIT01000018.1 coordinate 24,092, forward strand.
CGTATAGAACTCGTCCTTGAGATGCGATTTGATCAATCCGATCTGCTCTTCCTCTGTCTCGCCTATTGCCGGCCGCAGGCCCCAATCGAATAGATCAAGATGCCGAACGGTGGTCTCCCACTGCTCAGCATTCTGGATAGGCGTCACTGGCTTGCCCTGTTGCTGTTTCTGAAGCGCGTTCTTTACCTGCTCGATTCTTGTCTTCAGATGTGCGGAGTTTAGGATCAGTTCCAACTTGCTAGGCTCCACTCCGTGCTCATCGAGCGAAGTCAACAGGGCGGCCAAGCACATCATTTCCGGTAGCGTTGACTCCTTGCTCTTGATCCAACTCGCAGCGAATCCCTTTAGCGAGCCATCAAAGAAGACTCGGACGCCGTAGGAAAATCTGGGCCGGAGTGGCTTCCAAGGGTATGGTTCATCCTGCTTTGAGGGGCGGAAGGTCGTGATGAAGGCTCGAACTAGGGAGGGCATTTCACGCTCGCTTGAATCTAAGCTACTTAAATATGATGCCCTTGATTAGCTCGCTAGAGTTTCGCAGCTTTCTGTCATTGAAATGGTGGCGTGGCCCTTCATTTCATCTTCGAGCGCCGCAACCGCATCTCTATCATCGCGACTGTGGGCGCCGACCATGTCTCCCCTCCCCTCGCAGTAGGGATGCCCCGCGCTGTCAATGCTCGTGCTATTGCCGTAGGCGTCCTTACGCCTTCCCTCCTTAGGGTGGCTAGAAGGGGCGCAAGGTCTTGTGCTCGTCTATCTGCAAGTCGAGACTGCTCTTCCCTCCCTCTTGCTTGTGCCGCACGGGAAAGGCCTCCCCCTCGGTGTCCTCCAAGCTGTTGCCCTCGCGCCTTCGCGGCCTTTAGCGCTGACTTGGTACGGACAGAGACTAGACCCGCCTCTAGCTCCGCGACCGCTGCCATCTGCTGGAGCATGAAGCGCCCGGTGGGTCCTTCAATGGCAGGTAGGTCAGCGAAGCGCACGTCCACCCCCGCTTCTAGTAGGCGCTCTAAGAAGCCTACGGAGCGGGTTAGGCGATCAACCTTGGCGACCACGAGGGCCGCCCTATGGAGACGTGCTGCTGCTAATGCTTCGTCTAGGGCGGGCCTGTCGCTGCGTCGTCCGCTCTCGACCTCCGTGAACTCAGCGATGACGTTCGCCTGCCCATCTCCAAGGTAGCTCGCTACGGCGGCCCTCTGTGCATCGAGGCCTAAGCCTGACTGGCCCTGCTTGCGGGTGGACACTCGGTAATAAGCAACAAATCGGCGCTTCACGATCATTTCCTCCTCGATGGCGGCTCGCGAAAAACTTAATCAACGAGCGTTGTCACCATATTTTTTGGATGAATCGTCCGGCAAGAGGGGCGGCATGAGTCATAAGGACTCAGGTGAAGCGAAGACGGCAACCATTGCGACAGCCAAGAAGGGGACCACCCTGAGTAGGATGGAAGGTTGAGACCGGGGTCGAGCGGTGTTGGTCACGATGAAGGAAGGCTCAGAAGTTGACCCCCGGCACGGGGGGAGAACAGCAAGCCGTCGCCACGAGGTCACCTCTCAGATGCGGGACCCTCAAATGATATCCGCCGGGCTCGGCAGGGGCGAACGTGAAGATGGCCGTGAGAGAGGCACCCGTTGTCACGGGACTGCGCCCTGCTAGTATGGGCTTTCTGCGTGTGCCGAAGCTAACGTTCAGCCTGTGGGTGGTTGGGGTTCTTCCCAGAGAACACTTGGATATTGCAGATGTTTGGAATGTTTAAGTCCAGTTCGGACCGCGCGATGGATGCTGTGGTCGCTTTCGTAAGAGATACCCTCTCGCCCCATCCTCTGCCTGCTGCCGTGCTCGCTGATCGTTATTGCATCGGCTTTCTACAGATGGTGGGTGTGCATGTCGCTTCTCAGTATCTGCCCAAAGGAAGTGGCATTGATGGAGCGAAGGCTGTCTTCATTAAAGCAATGGAGCGACTTGCGCCGAGCCGCGCGGGAGAGATAGCGGAGACGCTCCCGTTCCTTAAAAATGACGAAACTTTTCTTCGAGGCACTAAAGACGGTGACCTTTATATGGGGTGGAAGCTGCTGAAACTTGCACCGGAGCGTGACGGTCAAGCTGCCCTCGCAAGATTTGATAGCCGGATAGAAGAGGTCTCGTCACCCGATAAAGCAAAGTCTCCGAGCAATCAGGCGTCAAACGCAAATGCTCGCGAAGCGAAAGGGTCAATCTCTTTCACGGATTGGGAAGCAAAAGACAAAAATGAGGGTTTTGATGGTCCCGCGAAACAAGAGATAACTCGCACTTATTCGTTCTCTCATCCCAAAGCCCCATCCGCCACGCTGTCCATCGAGTGCGCCCTTGAAGTTGAGATCATGCCGGATGGAGAAACGGCCAGCATAGACAGAAAGTTACGGTTTCACTTGCGGCCGTTCCGTCTTCCTCATGGGGCAGACTTCGTTATGCGCCTCGTAACAAGAGACGAGTCTCAGGGCGGTGAGTTCGATATTGTGGCCGAACCACGAGAGCCGGGCAGCGAATGGTCGACCATAGCCAAGTATGGCGGCAGGAACGATGTCGCGACATGCGTCAACACGTTGCGATCCGGCCGAGACATGCTGTTCCGTTTGCGCGATGAGCGAGAGCTTCTAGTCGATTTCCTCCTGCCGAACGATGGGTCGTTCCAGAGATTGTATGAAGAGACGTTGCAGCGTCTTCAGCAGCGGGCCGTCCTGAATCAAACCTTGCGATATAACGCCCAGCTACAGCGCGATCAGCGGACTGACAACAAGCCAAGGACACCGCAGCGGATCAAGGGCGGAGACTGGTCTGTGGTGGGCTCTGGTCATGAATTCACGTTGTCGCGTAAATACTCGTCACCCCGCGAAACAATTGAGATTATCTGCGACGTGAGAAGCTCCAAGGACGTAAACATGTGGTCTCCGATCTGAGAGTCCGGATGAGTCCGCTTCGCTTTGGCCAACATAAGTCTCTAGTGCTCGGACTTTTCACCGAAGAACCGAAGGGCGCACTGGTGGAAGTGGAAGTGATTGGGGCCAACGGTGGAGCATCTGACGCTGTATTGCTCGTCCACCGAGAGGATGCGCACAAGGTATTACGGGCCATCGCCTCGGGAGACGATCTTCACTTCGCTATCATGCGGCCCGCTCCGCCAGATGAGGAGCCATTTCTAGCCGATCCGCTCGACAGCCTTGCCTGGCTAGTTCTCGTAAATGATGAGCAATTCAAGGCGCTCTTCGAGGACGCAACTGAGAAGGTCAGCATCTGCCAAGACGCAACGCGGGCTCGGCAACTCCGTGAGAACTGGTATCGGCGGCGAACGCCGGGGCTAAATTCGGGCTTGTAGCAAGCGAGTGCTCGTAGACTCGGCTCAGAGCTTTCCGTTCCGAATCGTGTTGAAGGTTTAGCTTACTAGGCAAAGAACATAAAACGAACATTTACTGTTTGTCTGCAATGTGAGACCTTACGATTCGGCTTGAGTGCGGGCGGGCGAAACAAGTGAGCATTGAAATTCAGAGGCAAAAAGCACGGGGCGCATTTTTTACGCCACCGGCTATAAGTCATTTTTTAGTTGAGTGGGCGGTGCGCCGCAGGTCCGATAGAGTGCTCGAGCCTTCTTGCGGGGACGCCGCCTTCTTGGTCCCAGCAGCAGAACGGCTCAGAGACTTGGGTGTCTCTCGCCGTAACATCCCAAACCAGCTTCAGGGCGTAGAAATTCACAAGGCCTCCGTTGAGGAGGCCGAAGAGCGTCTCGACGAGGAGGGGCTCTCCGCGACGATCGTCCATTCAGATTTCTTCGATTGTGAGCCAAGGCCCGTTTTCGACGCGGTGGTCGGTAATCCGCCCTTCATCCGCTATCAGTCGTTCTCGGGAGAGGCGAGAGCCAAAAGCTTGCGAGCGGCGCTCGCCCACGGGGTGCGGCTCACTGCGCTTGCCAGTAGCTGGGCCGCGTTTGTCATCCACGCATCCGAGTTTCTTAATGAGAACGGACGCCTTGGGATGGTGCTTCCTGCCGAGTTGCTCTCGGTTAACTATGCAGCTGAAGTTAGGAGATTCCTCCTAAATCGATTCGCGAACGTTCGGCTGGTCCTTTTCGACAATCTCGTTTTTCCCGGTGTTACGGCCGAGGTCGTGCTGTTGCTCGCGGAAGGACGAGGAACAGCAAAAAGCTTCGAGGTGATACAGCTGCGGGACTTGGCTGCATTGGCTGATCTCAATGGCCCGGGAAGTCTCGATTTCTTGCCCTCAGGTGGTGAGAAGTGGACGCCCGCACTAATCTCTAGTGATGCGCTAAAGGTGTATCGCGACCTCACGCGCGAACGGGCCTTTAGTCGTTTGGTCGATTGGGGCGAAACCTACTTGGGAAATGTTACCGGGAACAACGGTTACTTCACTCTCACCGCGGAGCAAGTCGGGAAGCTTAAACTCGGGCCCGAGGATCTATTGAAGATTTCTCCTCCAGGATCGCGGCATCTGAGAGGGCTAACTTTCACCGCCAAAGCGTGGAGGGAGATGGCTAACCGAGGTGCTCGCTCTTATCTGTTCGCGCCACAGGGAGATGTTCTTTCTCCCGCTGCACGCGCCTATGTCACGGACGGAGAAAGGAAGGAGGTCCAGAAGGCCTACAAGTGTAGCAATCGAACTCCGTGGTGGCGTGTCCCGCAGGTTGAGAAGCCCGATATCCTCTTCTCATATATGAACCACGACCATCCACGGCTTATCGCCAACGATGCCGGAATCTCGATCCTCAATTCGCTCTATGGACTAAAGCTTCGGGATCAGCTGAGGGATGTCGGCAAATCTCTTTTGCCTATAGCGTGTCTGAATAGCCTGACGCTCCTCGGTTCGGAGGTCGTTGGTCGTGCGTACGGCGGGGGGTTGCTGAAGCACGAGCCGCGAGAAGCAGACCTGCTGCCTACTCCTTCTGCTGAAGCGCTCGATGAAATCGGCGGACAGCTGGCCCTTTTGAAACCACAGCTGGCAATTGCGCTCCGGTCTAACGACCTTTCAGCGGCAGTCAGACTCGTAGATTCCGTCGTGCTCACAAAGCATATGCGGATTACCGAACATGAACTGCAAGGTCTGAGAAGGGCTCGCGAGCTTCTCTTCAATAGGCGTGTATCACGGGCGGTCAGTGCACGTGTCTCGGATTGATGATCTTCTTAAGCAGGCGATTTCGGGGCTAGGCCCCAAGCCGACGGATTCCGAGCCGCAAAATGTAAAGCGCCGATATAGCGAAAGGCTTTCGGAGTGTGTCGCTTTGGCTGTTGCTGCGGAGCTCCGCGAGCGCGGACTTAAAGAGGCGCGTCCCGCGAGCCCCGGCGAGTTAGACTCTTCGGGAGCGGAGCGACGGATGGCTGGCGGTCTTGGCGCGAAGAAGGTGGATGTGACGTGGGCTACCGAGGAGGCGGGCCTGCTATTGGCTATCTCGATCAAGAGCATCAATTTTCGCGACTCAAGCACAAAGAACTTTCAAAAGAATCTAGTCAACAGGCGGGGTGATATGTTGATGGAAGCTGTTACGCTCCATCGTCGGTTTCCCTACGCAGTACTTGGCGCATTCTTTTTCTTTGACAAGGATGCAGAATTGGATGGAACGAGCAAGCGGAAGTCTACTTTCATCAACGCTCACGCCCGGTTGCGGTTGTTTACTGGCCGTGCCGATCCAGCTGGAAGAGACGAGCAATTCGAACGCTTCTACATTCTGCTTCTGGATGCCGAGGCTGCCATGCCTGTACGAGCTTTTGAGGTTGGAAACCCCGGGACGCAAATCGATCTCGCTGTAATATTCGACGATCTCCTAAACCTCACGGCCGAACGAAATCCGGACTTTTACGAATTCGATTCAGGTGAATTGAGGAATGTTAGATAAGAGACACGACCACCCAGTCTCGGGATCTGCAGTATGAAAAGCTTCGACTCTCGCGTTTACAGCATCAACGATTTTGTCGAATGGGATAAGCATAAGCAGCTTATCTTAAACCCGACGTTTCAAAGGAGGGCTGTGTGGAGCGATAAGGCGAAAAGCTTTCTCATGGACACCATCGTGCGCGGAAAGCCAATTCCCAAAGTGTTCATTCGGCAGAAGATCAACGTCACAACCAAAGTTTCGGCTCGAGAAGTCGTAGACGGTCAGCAGCGTTTGAGATCGATACTGTCTTATATTAAGGATGGGTTCGCAATACCTAAGCGCATGCACCCGGAATACGGCGGCCTCCTGTTCAGCCAGCTTCCGGAAGATGTGCAATCGCAAATCCTTTCTTACGAGATTGCGGTGGATCTGCTTATCAACCTGCCCGACGCTGAGATTCTTGACATATTCGGGCGGCTGAACTCGTATGCAGTTATTCTAAATGAGCAAGAGAAGCTCAACGCGAACCACTTCGGTGCATTCAAGGTGCTCGCCGATCAAGTCGGTCGAAAATACTACGAGTACTGGATCAAGCAAAAAATATTGACCGCCAAGGAAATCCTCCGAATGGCGGAGGTGGCCCTGGTCGCCGACCTGTTGATCGCTCTACTTGAAGGGATAAAAAACCGAAAGCAAGTCGCGCGATACTATGACCGCTTCGAAGACAGCTTCGATCACGATCCCGTTCAGGTCGAGGCAAACTTTGACGCAGTTATCGTGACGATTACGAAGCTCTTTCCTGAAGGACTTGGTGAAACGGAATTCAGTCGCCCCTTTTTGTTCTACACTCTTTTCACCGCTGTGGCCCATTGCATTCACGGGCTGCCCAATCTCGACCGCCCGAGACTCGCGCTAACCACGGATGCGATGATCGCAAAGGCCCGAAATGGGCTGGATAGGGTCGAGGAGCTATTTGCTATTAAAGACGCCGGCCAGCTAACCGAGCAAGAGCAGCAGTTCCTTCAAGACAGCCGCCGCGCCACGACTGACCCCAAGGTGCGCGAGCGCAGGACCGAATACCTCTTATCGCTCATGGGATGAACTGCCGTGCCAGCCGCGCAAACACTCGCAGAATTTCGGGCGAGCGTAGCTCAGTGCGAAAGCCTCATTGCGAATGCGCATAAGGTCGATGCCACGGGAGCTTCTATCCTGCCGCCCATCGACCGAGAGCAGATCACGGTTGCGGCGTTTCTGAACATGTTTATCGCATGGGAAGCTTTCCTCGAAGCGTCTATCCACGAGACCATGGTCGGAGGCGCGGCGATAGGGGGCGGCCAGCCAGTGCGATACGTCAGTCCCCCGGACATCGTAGCGGCGCAGAAGCTTGTCAAAGGCACAATGCGCTATTTCGACTTTGCCAATCACGACAACGTCCGAACAATAGTTAACCTGTATTTTCAAAACGGATATCCATACGAGCCGCATCTCAGCGCCATCGTGTCAGACCTGATTGACCTTCGGACAATGCGGAATGCATCCGCGCACATTTCGTCGACCACCCGACAGGCTTTGGAATCCTTGGCGGGACGAATTTTCGGAGCACCGCAGCCTGGCATCACCCTTTATACCTTGCTGACATCGGTGGACCCTCGCGCGGCGAACGGCGACACGGTATTGGTCGCTTACAGACGTAAACTAGATGCGGCCGCCGAGCTAATCTCCAACGGCTGAAACGAGCGCTCCCGCCTATGCGGCCCGCTCTTTGCGGTTCCCACGGAGTAACCTTGGTGTGTAACAACTGAGAGTCGCTCTTGAATTATTCCAATGAATTCAATATTTTGAAGGGAGGCCTATGCAATCCTTTCCTGGGCACCATACATTTCTGGATCGCAAACAAATCCAGATAGATAAGCCCTTTCAGAGTGTTGCGTTGGCATCGGGGCCATGAGCCGAGAAAGTGCAGTGCGCTGTGTCTTGGGATCGTGTGCTTTGGGCTTGTGCCTCTTGGTCGGTGCGTGTGCTTCCGCGAACGCCGCAGCAAGAGGGCATCACAAGTTGCGACATGTCACCGTTCGGCCGGGCGAGGCCGCGGCTCCGGTCTATGTCACTCCGAATGGTGTGCGCATCTATCGCGACGATTCCGTTCCCGGCGGTCTGCGGACCGACCACGACGACCCTCCCGCCTATGACGATCCATCCAAGTTCGGCGGCGGCTGATCACACCACCTGCTTCCCCATCCGCTCCGCCACCGCCTTCTGCACGAAGTACATCATCACCAGCGTGACGATCGTCGTCGCGACGACGACGTAGCCGATCCGGTCGAAATGGATCAGCGAACCGTCGGGCGCCTGCGCGATGATCGCGCCGGCGAGCACCGAGCCGAGTCCGCCGGAGAGCTGCTGCAGCGAGGCGCTGACCGCGCTGAACGAGCCGCGCTGGCTCGCGTCGGGAATCGCCGACATCAGCGCCTGCGACGGGATCATCCGCGAGAAGATGCCGACGAACATCAGGACGTTGACGAGGATCGCGGTCGCGAGCGAGACGTGGCCGAGATGTGTGTAGATCAGCACCATGGCCACGGTCATCGCGCAGCCGAACACGAAGGTCGGATATTTGCCGAACGCATCGCTGGCACGGCCGACCAGCGGCCCCGTGACGATGCTGAACAGGCCGGAGACGAGATAGATCGTCGGCAGATGCGTGATGTCGATGCCGAGATTGTGCACGGTGTAGGCGCTGGAGAACGGCATCAGCATGTAACCGCCCGTCGCCAGCAGCGTCGTGACGGCGAAGGCGAGCGTATAGCGCGGCTCACCGAGCGTCGCGATCAGATGGCGGAACGCGTTCCTGTCCTGCTTCAGTTTCAGATGCGCATCGACCGGCTCCATGACCACGGCGATGATTGCGATCGCCGCGATCGACACGACCACGATCGCCGCGAAGCAGACGTGCCAATTCCAGTGATTGGCGAGAAACAGCCCGGCGGGAATGCCGAGCACCTGGCTCGCGGCGAACGCCGTCTGGAGGAAGCCCATGACACGGCCGCGCAGGTGCAGTGGAAACAGGTCGGTGATGATGGCGAGCACGACGGCGCCGATCACGCCGCCGAACAATCCGGTCACGATCCGGCCGAGCAGCAGCACGTGGTAGGTCTGCGCGGCCGCGCAGAGCGCAGTGCCGAGCGTGAAGCCGACATAGAAGAACAGCAGCAGCCGCTTGCGATCGAAGCGATCGGCGAAGCCGGCGGCGAGAATCCCCGATAGTCCCGCACTGAATGCGTAGGCCGACACCGCGACGCCGAACTGCCCCGCCGTGATATCGAGCGAGGGCATCAGGATGGCGCCGAGCGGCGACATGATGATGAAATCGAGAATGATCGTGAACTGCGTGAACGTCAGCAGCGCGATGAGGAGCGCCTGGTAGCGCGAGAAGCCGCGCTGGCGTTTGCCTTGGTCGTCGATCGGCGCGGCGAGCGTCTGTTCGGTCATTGGCACTTCATTCGTCGTGAGCGGGCGGGGCGGAGAGGCCGGCAACAGATAGGGTGCGCCGGGGCGAATTGCAGCGGGCTGGCCTGAAAACCTGCTCCGCCGGGGAGAGCAGCGGCTCATCATCTCGCGCGCCGTGGAGGATGTGAAACACTTTGCTTGCGTCGCGACCGGCTCGCGAGCGCAGGGCCAGCCGATCCCTCCAGTCGCGACCATGAGGTCGCGACCTGCACGTCATCGCCGCGATCTGATCGCCCGTAAGGCCGCGGCCGCCGCTTGCGTGACCTGTCGCCAGTGGCTACATCGCGGGCCATCCGTTTTAGCCTATGATATCGACGCACCGATTCGACCCGAGGTTTTGACACGCCATGACCGTACGCCTGCACCGCGGCGACCTGCCTGACCTGTCCCGCTACACCGGAGCGGTGGCGATCGACACCGAGACCATGGGGCTGAACCCGCACCGCGACCGGCTCTGCGTGGTGCAGCTCTCGCCCGGCGACGGCAGTGCCGACGTGGTGCAGATCCCCAAGGGGCACACCGACGCGCCGAACCTGAAGGCGCTCCTGGCCGATCCGGCCGTCACGAAGATCTTCCACTTCGCGCGTTTCGATATCGCGGTGCTGTACCAGACCTTCGGCGTCATGACCGGGCCGATCTACTGCACCAAGATCGCCTCCCGCCTGACCCGCACCTATACCGACCGCCATGGCCTGAAGGACCTCGTGCGCGAGGTGCTCAACATCGACCTCTCCAAGCAGCAGCAGTCGAGCGACTGGGGTTCCGACAGCCTGACCGAGCCGCAGCTCGCCTACGCCGCCTCCGACGTGCTGCATCTGCACGGCTTGCGCGAGCGGCTCGATGCCATGCTGGTGCGGGAAGGCCGCAGCCAGCTGGCGCAGGCCTGTTTCGACTTCCTGCCGACCCGCGCCCTGCTCGACCTCCAGGGCTGGGCGGAAGAGGACATTTTCGCGCATTCCTAAGGCCCGGCGCGGCGGTTAGCCCGAGATTGCCGCCCCGTTTCGGACACTTTCGTAACGGCCTGTCGCCGGCTGCATATTCGGGCGGCACGGGATAGAATGGGGTGCCCGGAGCCGGACACGGCGGACGAGAGTTCAGGAGCCCAAGCAAGTAGGAACCCAGGTGAATTCGGCCCAGAATCCCACCTACGACGCCGCGCTTGCGGCGAAGTTCGCCAGCGCGGCGCGACACAGCCGCCTGGTGCGGATTCTGCGCATTGCGGTTCCGGGCGCGGTGCTGTTGTCCATGGCTGCCATCGTCGGCGTCTCGATCTTCAATCCGTTCCGCATGCTGATGCCGAAGCTGCCGCTCGATTCCGGAAACATGGTGGTGTCGGGCACCAAGATCACGATGGAATCGCCGCACCTCGCCGGTTTCACGCCGGACCAGCGGCCCTACGAGCTCTGGGCCAAGACCGCGACCCAGGACATCACCGACCCAGATCATGTCGATCTCAAGGACCTGCGCGCGAAGGTGTTGATGGAGGATCAATCGACGCTGTTCCTCGATGCCCGCACCGGTCGTTTCGACAACAAGCAGCAGCAGCTCGACCTGCACAAGGACATCTTCCTGCGCACCTCGACCGGCTATGAGGCGCGGCTGAACTCGGCGTTCGTCGACATGGGCAAGGGCACGGTCTCCTCGGACGAGCGCGTCGACGTCACGCTGACCAATGGCACGCTGACCGCGGATCGCTTGCGAATTACCGAAGGTGGTGACGTCATCCGCTTCGAGGGCAATGTGGTGATGCACCTGGTCAAGCTGGATGGCCCGGCTACGGCTCAGCCTGCGCCGGTCGAGCCGACGCCGCCAGCACCGCCGGTGAAGACACGTACGCCGCAAAACAAGTCCGCCAATTCAAAGTGATTTTCATGATCAGGTTTTTTCCGCGCAGCGAAGACAAGCGTGGCGCCATCTTCGATGCGGCCGCGTTCGCCGCCGCTGTCGCGCTGGTCGCAACGGGCACCGCCATCGCACAGAGCACGATGCAGGGCGTGCCCAACGCGATGCAGGGCTTCTCGCAGAACCGCGATCAGCCGATCCAGATCGAAGCCGCCTCGCTGGAGATGCGTGACAAGAAGAAGGAGGCGACCTTCGCCGGCAATGTGAAGGTCGTGCAGGGCGACACCACCATGACCTCGAAGACGCTGGTGGTGTTCTACGAGTCCGGCGGCGACAAGCCGGCCGCGCCGCAGCCTGCGGCGAAGGGCGCGAAATCGGCGCCGATGCAGTCGGCGACGCCGGGTCCGGGCGGCAGCTCGTCGATCAAGCGGCTGGAGGCGCGCGGTAATGTCGTCGTGACCCAGAAGGACCAGGTGGTGACCGGCGAGACCGCCGTGTTCGACACCAGGACCAATCTCATCACCATGCTCGGCGGCGCGGGCGGCCAGGTGGTTCTGACGCAGTGCAAGAACGTGCTGCGCGGCGACCGCCTGATGGTCGACATGACGACCGGCGTGTCACGTGTCGAATCCGACAGCGGCCGGGTACAGGCCCTGCTGCCGCAGGGCGGCAGCAACGATTGCGGCCAAGGGGGACAAGCGGGACAAGGAGCCAAACCCGGCGCGGCACCGCCTTTGCAGTTGCCCGGCGCAAGTAAACAAAAGTAAATTCAATCGCTTGTCCCGGATGCTCGCGATCCGAGGTTGAAGCTTGGCCGGCGAGACTGTATTTAGCGCGCAGGGCTTTCGAAGCGGGATCCGCCGCTTTTCGGGCGTGTTTCACTGGGCATGAGACATCCCTTCACTCATGCTGCAACGGCGAATCGAAAGGCCGGTGCGGCAGATCGCACGAATTCGCGCAGGATCGTCGCGAAAAGGCTGGAAGGCGGGATGGTCGATCTCTTCAGCATGTTCCGTCGGCGCCCCGCCAAACGCGGCCGGCCAGGATTTGCGCGTCAGGACATCACCGCGCTCGGTGACGGCGTCGGCGGCTTGGTGACCAGTCCTGTCAGGGACGTGCCGCCGATCGCCCGCGACCAGCGGAAGCGTGCGCCAGACCAGTTCCAGGGCGACTACCAGGCCGACTATCAGGTCGAGCCGGCGCGTCCGCAGGCCGTTCACCCGGTCAGGGCCGCCGCCAAGCCCAATGGCGAGGGCGGGCCGCAGCTGCTGAATCGGCCCGGCTTCCTGGCTGTGCATAGCGTGGAAAAGAGCTTCGGCAGCCGCCAGGTGGTGCGCGGCGTCAGCATCTATGTGCGCCGCGGCGAGGCGGTCGGCCTGCTCGGGCCGAACGGCGCCGGCAAGACCACCGTGTTCTACATGATCACCGGCCTGATCAAGGCCGACCGCGGTGCGATCGAGCTCGACGGCCATGACGTGACGAAGCTTCCGATGTATCAGCGCGCGCGGCTCGGCATCGGCTACCTGCCGCAGGAGGCCTCGATCTTCCGCGGCCTCACCGTCGAGCAGAACATCCGCGCGGTGCTCGAAGTGGTCGAGCCCTCGCGCAAGAAGCGCGAGCAGCAGCTCGATTCGTTGCTCGACGAGTTCAACATCACGCGGCTGCGCAAATCGCCGTCGATCGCGCTGTCCGGCGGCGAGCGCCGCCGCGTCGAGATCGCGCGCGCGCTGGCGACGCGGCCGAACTACATGCTGCTCGACGAGCCCTTCGCCGGCATCGACCCGATTGCGGTCGGCGACATCCAGGATCTCGTCCGCCATCTCACCAATCGCGGCATCGGCGTCCTGATCACGGATCACAATGTGCGGGAGACGCTCGGCCTGACCGACCGCGCCTATATCGTCTATGCCGGGGAAATCTTGACCGAGGGAACCCCGGATGAGATCGTTGCCGATCCGGATGTCCGCCGCCTTTACCTTGGTGAGGAATTCCGCCTGTAGCCCTTTTTTGCGTTTCGTCAAGACGTGTACATCGGGCTCGGACTAGGATAAGCAAAAATCGGACCAAACGTTGGGAACGGTTCTTGCTTCATGGCGCTCACGCAGAGATTAGAGTTCCGGCAGTCGCAGTCGCTGGTGATGACGCCGCAGCTGATGCAGGCGATCAAGCTGCTGCAATTGTCCAATCTCGATCTCACGACGTTCGTGGAAGAGGAGCTCGAGCGCAATCCGCTGCTGGAACGGGCCAGTGACGAGGCCCCCGCGGGGGAGGGTTCCGTCGAGGCCAGGAGTTACGGCGATTCCGACGGCCAAGGCGACGGTCAGGGCGAGGACGGCTTCGGCGGGGGCGCCGAGGGCTTCGAGCCGGGCCAGGAAGAATGGATGAGCAAGGAGCTCGGCAGCCGTGCCGAGATCGAGCAGACCCTGGATACGGGCCTGGACAACGTCTTTTCCGAGGAGCCCGCCGAGGCTGCGGCGCGCAACGCCCAGGACGCTGCGCCGACCACCTATACGGAATGGGGCGGCGGCGCCTCTGGTGCCGAAGACTACAATCTCGAAGCTTTTGTCGCGGCCGAGACAACGTTGTCGGACCATCTCGCCGAGCAGCTCTCGGTCGCCTTCACCGCACCCGCCCAGCGCATGATCGGCCAGTACCTGATCGACCTCATCGACGAGGCCGGCTATCTGCCGGCCGATCTCGGCCAGGCCGCCGAGCGTCTTGGCGCATCGCAAGCCGAGGTCGAAGCCGTCCTCGCCGTGCTGCAGAAATTCGATCCGCCCGGCGTCTTCGCGCGCAATTTGAGCGAATGCCTGGCGATCCAGCTCCGCGAGCTCGACCGCTACGACCCCGCGATGCAGGCCCTGGTCGAGCATCTCGATCTGCTTGCCAAGCGCGACATCGTTGCCCTGCGCAAGATCTGCGGTGTCGACGACGAGGACATCGCCGACATGATCGGCGAGATCCGCCGCCTCAATCCCAAACCCGGCATGAAGTTCGGCTCGGCGCGCCTGCAGATCATGGTGCCCGACGTCTATGTCCGTCCGGGCCCCGACGGCGGCTGGCATGTCGAGCTCAACAGCGACACCTTGCCGCGCGTGCTGGTCAACCAGACCTATTATTCCGAGCTGTCGAAGAAGGTCGGCAAGGACGGCGACAAGTCCTATTTCACCGACGCGCTTCAGAACGCGACCTGGCTCGTGCGCGCGCTCGACCAGCGCGCCCGCACCATCCTGAAAGTTGCAACCGAGATCGTGCGCCAGCAGGACGGCTTCTTCACCCATGGCGTGGCGCACCTGCGGCCGCTCAATCTGAAGGCCGTCGCCGATGCCATTCAGATGCATGAATCCACGGTGTCGCGCGTCACCGCCAACAAATACATGGCGACCAATCGCGGCACGTTCGAGCTGAAATATTTCTTCACGGCCTCGATCGCCTCGGCCGACGGCGGCGAGGCGCATTCGGCCGAAGCCGTGCGTCACCACATCAAGCAGCTGATCGATTCGGAGGAGCCCTCCGCGATCCTGTCGGATGACACCATCGTGGAACGCTTGCGCGCTTCGGGCATTGATATTGCCCGCCGCACGGTCGCGAAGTACCGCGAAGCCATGCGCATACCCTCCTCGGTGCAACGCCGCCGCGACAAGCAGAGCGCCCTTGGTAACGTTCTCTCCACCGCATTGTCCGATCGCTCCCGCAACACCGAGCCGGCCTGATTGCGCCGACGCGAAATCGCGCTACTCTCGTCATCCTTCGAGACCGATCCAGGCATGCGCATGATCCGGAAAAATGTGCAGCGGCTTTCCCTCGCGACAAACGCGGAGCGCGTTTGTGCGAAGATCATGCGTGAGGAGCAACTTCAGCTGCGATGATTCGTCGTCGCAGCTGCGGCAACAAAGCAAGCGAGGCATCAAATGACTCTCCGGATTTCGGGAAAGAGCATCAGCGTCGGCGAGGCTCTGCGCGGCCGCGTTGCAGACCGCACCGACGAGGTGCTGCGCAAATATTTCGACGGCAACTATTCCGGCCACATCACGCTCAGCAAGGACGGCTTCGGCTTTCGTACCGATTGTGCCCTGCATCTCGATTCGGGAATCACGCTGGAGGCCGATTCGAACGCACCGGATGCCTATGCCAGCGCCGACCAGGCGCTGCTGATGATCGAGAAGCGGCTGCGTCGCTACAAGAACCGGCTCAAGGACCGCTCCGCGCGCAAGGCCCATGTCGCCTCCGAGGCGATGGCCGCGCTCGACGCCACGGCTTACGTGCTGGAAGCGCCCGGAGAGGGCGAGGAGGAGATCACCGGCTACAGCCCGGTCATCATCGCGGAGCAAACCACGTCGCTGAAGCGGCTCTCGGTCAGCGAAGCGGTCATGGAACTCGACCTCAGCGGGGCGCCCTGCATGGTGTTCCAGCACGGTTCGTCAGGCCGGGTGAACATCATTTACCGCCGGGCGGACGGCAATGTGGGCTGGATTGACCCGCCGGGGGCGAAGGCGGACGGCCGATCGCAAGGCTAGGCCCGGGATTCGGGCTTGGTTCCCGTCCCGGCCCTTAACATTGACGGTGGCAAAGCCACACGCGGGAGTTGGCACCGGGATTGCGTTGGAGTAGAAGCCCCCCACATCTCGACCGGGGCTAAGTGCGCCTCCTGCTTCATGTTATTGACGCCGGCTCAGCTTGGTCTATCAAGCTGGCCAAATCGGAACCTGACGGTTTAATTCACCTCGGAAACCCTCCATGCCGATTACCGATCTGGTCGCACCCGAGGCGATTCTCCCGGCATTGAAGGTCAACAGCAAGAAGCAGGCCTTGCAGGAGCTCGCAGCCAAAGCCGCCGAGCTGACCGGGCAGAACGAGCGCTCGGTGTTCGAGGTGCTGCTGCAACGGGAGAAGCTCGGCACCACCGCAGTCGGCTATGGCGTCGCCATTCCGCACGGCAAGCTGCCCAAGCTGGAAAAGATCTTCGGCCTGTTCGCGCGGCTCGATCGTCCGATCGATTTCGAGGCGATGGACGGCCAGCCGGTCGATCTCGTCTTCCTGCTGCTCGCCCCCGAAGGCGCCGGCGCCGATCATTTGAAGGCGCTCGCCCGCATCGCCCGCCTGTTGCGCGACCAGGACATCGCCAAGAAGCTCCGCGCCTCGCGCGATGCCCAGGCGATCTATTCCGTGCTCGCGCTGCCGCCGGCGACGGCGGCCTAGAGCCTTTCCGCATTAAGGAAATTATTAACCGTGCTTCTGGAAGGTCAGCTCATGGCCAGCCTGCACACCGTAGCTGATTCCGAGGCATACGACAGCGCGATCTGGAAAGCGCGCGGCGCCGGCGTGGAAACGCTTGCCAGAAACGTGATCCGCATTTCGATCACCGTCAACGTGATCGCCTCGATGGGCGTCTTCAACCCCGGGTTGCTTCCGGCAGAGTGGAGCTATGTGCAACAGGCCGTTGCGCTCCTGATGTGGATCATCCTGATCTACGCCAGTGCCTTCGTACGCCCGCGCGTGAGAGTGCAGTGCAATCCCGATCTCATCGCGCTGGTCGCATTCTATGCTCTCGCCGTCGCTTCGGTTCTCTGGACCAGCCTCGCCACCGCAGCGATCATGAAGAGCGCGGCACTTGCGGTGACGACCTTCGGTGCGTACTGCCTCATCACGCGCATCGACATCGACGAGATCGTCGGATCGACGACGCTGGGGCTCTTCATGCTGGTCGCCGCCTCCGCCTTGTGTGCGGTCTTCGTGCCCGAGATCGGCGTAGACCAGAGCTGGATGCACAAGGGCCAATGGCAGGGAATATATGAATCGAAGCAGACGCTCGGCTTCATCAGCGCATATCTGATGTTCTTTGCCTGCTACCAGAAGATGACGGGGCAGAAATGGACCGTTTTTCTCGCGACGTTTCTCCTGGCATCGACGTGCGTCATCGCCTCGGAATCCCGTGGTGCCGGTGCCGTTGCCGTGGCCGCGGGTGCACTGCTCGTGACCTCGATGTGGTCGATCCGCTGCATGAGAGTTTACGCGGTTCTGCCCTTCATCATGTGCATCCTGGCCACCCTGCTGATCCTGTATTTCTACGTGACGGGGTACGATTCCATCCATCTCGGCGAATCCACCATCAATTTGACCGAGCGGACCTTCATTTGGCAGTACGCCATCAGCCATTTCGACGATGCGCCGCTGCTGGGCTTCGGCATCAACGGATTCTGGACGCGTCCCGCAATTTACGACTATTTCAACCAGAACCATGGCTGGGTGCTCGACAATTATCACAGCGGTTACATCGCGGTGGCGATTGAAACGGGATTTCTGGGATACGTGCTGTTCGTCGCGAGCGTCTATCTGTTTTCGGAGAAGGTCCTGTATTTGATCGCAACTCGGTCGATCGATCGTTGCCACTGCGCTCTCGTCATCGGATTCGTCGTCCTGAGCTTTCAATCGAATTTCACGGAGACGATGTTCCTTCGCTCGACGATGTTCACGTCGGTGCTGCTGGTCGCATTCTTCTTTGCGGTGTGCAGGCCGGTGCGGCAGCAAATCCTGCAGCAATGATGAGGCAAGCAGGATGAAAGCCGTCTGCGCCCGCTGGTCGGTAATTTGCGGCCTCACCCTGGCAATATCCGCGCTTGCGATCGTCTCGCAGGCCGAGGCAGCCGGGCAGGGCGCCGCGCCCGCTCCCCCGAAATTGAGGCGCGGCATCAACATCCTTGGTTACGACGGCATCTGGGAAGGAGGCCGGAACGCGCCGTTTCGCCTGGACAACCTCATTTCGATCAGAAAGGCCGGCTTCTCGCACGTTCGGATCAATTTCTTCGGCTTCAAGTTCATGGGCCCCGGAAATCTGCTGGATGAAATCGTCTTGAGGCGGCTTGACGCCGTCATCGAGGAGGTGCTCGCCCGCAATCTCATCCCCGTCCTCGACGAGCACGATACCAATACCTGCCAGCGCGATGTGTCCGAATGCGCCGAGAAGCTGAAGGCGTTCTGGACGCAGATCGCCGAGCGCTATGCCGGAAAATATCCGGCGCTCGTCTTCGAGGTTCTCAACGAGCCGGGCGGGCAGATGACGTCCGCCGGCTGGAACGCCCTTCTGAACGAGTGTCTCGGCATCATCCGCAGAACCAACCCCGGGCGGACGGTCATTGCTGCCGTTCTCAACGTCGATGACATGCCGGTCGAAGAACTGGTTCTGCCCTCGGAGGACAGAAACCTCATCGTGACGTTTCACTATTACGCGCCGATCCGTTTCACCCATCAGGGCGCGCCGTGGTCCGAAACGTTTTCGCGAATAGGGCCGCTCGATTGGGGCACGCCGGAGGACGAACGAAAGGCACGCGCCGATTTCGAGAAGGTTCGTATCTGGTCCGAACGCGAAAAGCGTCCGATCTATCTCGGCGAGTTCGGCGTGTACGAGGCCGCCCCAGCCGAAGCCCGGACCAGATATCTGTCGTTCGTCGCGCGAAGCGCGGAGCGGCTTGGCTGGGCCTGGGCCTACTGGCAGTTCGACCATGATTTCGCGGCCTTCGACAGCGCGCGTCAGACCTGGAAGCCTGAGATCATGCGGGCGCTGATCCCGGCGGTGCGTTGAAGCGGGAAGCCTTTGCGACCTGAGCTCCGCCGCGGAAAGATCCTGGATTGCTTCGCCGCGCTCGCAATGACGATGCGGAAAATTCATCGCGCAAAAGCAAAACAAGCACGCCTTCGCGTGAAGGCGTCGCACGATTGCGGAACACCATGCGATCGACTCGTGCAGTCGCTGCTGCTTGCGAGATCGGCAATAGCGACGGCTTGCACTTATGTCATAGAGAGTGCTTCGAGCGTCACCGGTTGCCGCATGAGCGTCGCTTTGCCGTGACGATGAAACCTGTGTGTCCACGGGTCAAATACCGGGGCGCGCGCCTCGACGAATTCGTTGATATCGCGTGTAACCACGATCAGGTCCTGTAAAGCGGCGACGGCTGCGATGAACAAATCCGGTTCTCCGAAGGTGTGGCGGCGCTTGCGCCCCTCGGCGACCATCGTTCTCCCTCGAACGATCACGTCCTCCGTGATGCCGAGAACTCGCCCTGCGAACAACGGCCGAAGCGTGTTATCCAGCTCCTCTGCCGCGACAATGACTGCGGCATCCTTTCCGTGCACGCGCTGTGGCCCGGACCGTTGGGCCTCTCTGACAATCTGGCTTAGGTGCGTTTTCGCATCCTGAAGGCTCCATCGCCTCGATTGAAGGCCCTTCTTCGAAGAGGGGCGCTTTGCCGTCATGTCGCTCTTTCTGGTCGGATCAACCAGATTTTAGAATATCCGAACTTGTCGACAAAGCAAGACGGGCACGCCTTCGCGTGAAGGCATGCCCGCTTGAAACTCTATTTATGCGACGCGCGCGCTTTAGTGCACGCTCACCGCTTGCAGCTCGTTGCTCCAGGCGTTGGCGACCGCGGCTTCGCGGCTGTCGGTCAGCATGATCGGCGTGCCGTCGGCGGCGTGGAGCGCGAAAAGCTTGAGGCCCGGCGCAATCTTGGGCGCCTCGGGGAACAGGTCCGGCACGTCCTCGGAACGGATCTGCTTCACATAGGCGATATGGCCTTCGCCCAGGGTTGCCAGTGTCTCCGGAGAGACGTTCTTGGCTTCGTATTCGAACGCAACGTGACCTTCACTCATGGTCTCGACTCCTCTGGAACACTAAGCGGTCGAGTCCGCTACTCGTTCCATTATTCGTGCTCATTGATAGCGATTGTCTTAACGATCCTATCCGGTTCTGGCCGGGCCAGATCGATCGACAACAGCCCGTTCTTCAGATCCGCACCCAGCACCAGCATCCCCTCCGCCAGCACGAAGGTGCGCTGGAAGTGGCGCGCGGCGATGCCGCGATGGATGTATTGCCGAGACTTGTCGTCCTGCTGCCGCCCGCGGATCACGAGCTGGTTTTCCTCAATGGTTACATCGAGTTGGTCGCGGGTGAATCCGGCGACCGCCAGCGTGATGCGCAAACGCTCGGGCTGGCCGTCCGCGCCGCCGCACCTCTCGATATTGTAGGGAGGGTAGCCGTCGGCGCCTTTGACGACGCGGTCGAGCACACGCTCGATCTCGTCGAAGCCCAGCAGAAAGGGACTGGAGAGCGTTGGAACACGAGACATAGTTTACAAAGTCCTCGCAGAAGCGACTTTGGTGTTTCAGGGCCCGTAGTGGCACCCCTTGACCAGCAATATGGGCACGTTCTGCTGTGGGTTCAAGGACGTAGCCGGAGGCTGTGGACGGGCATTGCGCCCTCGGATAGTCGCGGATCGTCGCGGCCGGGCTTGTCCTGGCATGACGACTCTGTCGCTGAATATTCTCTAGTGAAAACAACCCCCGTTCTACTGTGCATGGGGTTGTTTTCGCACTTTGGCGTTTGGCTCTGCGGAACCCCTCAGGCCTCGAGCCGCGTCCGCCCGTCGGCGCTGAACAGATGCAGCTTGGCGCGCACCGCCGCGACGCGGATCCTCGTGCCGATCGCGGGGGCGTCGGTTCCGGGAATGCGGACGATGATCTCGCCGGGCGGCAGCTCGCCGGGGGTGGCGGCGACGCGCTGCGCCTCCTGCTCGCGGGAGCCGTAGACGAAGGTTTCGGCACCGACGCGCTCGATTGCCTCCACCGTCAGCGGCAGTGCGACGCCGCCATCCGGGGTCTGGTCGGTGATGACGAAGTCTTCCGGGCGGATGCCGAGGATGCCGGCGTCGGCCGCGGCGCTGCCGGCGAGCTGCGAACGGATCTCCTCAGGGCGCGTCGACATCAGGTTCATCGGCGGCGCGCCGATGAAGGAGGCGACGAAGGTCGTCGCCGGCTTCTCGTAGATATCAAGGGGATTGCCGACCTGCTCGACCTGGCCGCCGTTCATCACGACGAGGATGTCGGCGAGTGTCATCGCTTCGAGCTGGTCGTGGGTGACGTAGATCGATGTCGTGTTGAGCCGGCGCTGCAATTTGCGGATCTCGACCCGCATCGCGATGCGCAGCTTGGCATCGAGGTTCGACAGCGGTTCGTCGAACAGGAACACCTTGGGCTGGCGTACGATGGCGCGGCCCATGGCGACGCGCTGGCGCTGGCCGCCCGAGAGCTGGCGCGGCTTGCGCTCCAGCATCGACGTGAGCTCGAGGATGCGCGCGGCTTCGTCGACGCGGGTCCTGATCTCGGCTTCCGCCATGCCGCGGTTGCGCAGGCCATAGGCCATGTTGTTGTAGACGCTCATGTGCGGATAGAGCGCGTAGTTCTGGAACACCATCGCGATGTCGCGGTCGGCGGGCTCGATTCCGTTGACGACGCGGCCGCCGATGTCGATCTCGCCGTCGGTGACCGTCTCAAGCCCGGCGACCATGCGCAGCAGCGTGGACTTGCCGCAGCCGCTAGGTCCGACCAGCACGCAGAACTGTCCGTCGCCGACATCGACGTCGACGCCTTTGATGGCCTCGAAGCCGCCGGTATAGGTCTTGCGGACGTTGCGCAGGGTGACGTTAGCCATGAAAACTCGCTTCTTACTTTTCCGTCTCGACCAGTCCGCGCACGAACAGCTTCTGCATGACCACGACGACGAACACCGGCGGCAGCATCGCCAGCACGGCGGTCGCCATCACGATCGGCCATTCGGTCAGCGCGTCGGTGGTGGTGATCATCTTGCGGATGCCGATCTGGATGGTCTGCATGTCGTCGCGCGTGGTGATCAGCAGCGGCCAGAGATACTGATTCCAGCCGAGGATGAACAGGATCACGAACAGCGCCGCCATGTTGGTGCGCGACAGCGGCAGCAGCGTATCCCAGAAGAAGCGGAAGGGGCCTGCGCCGTCGATGCGCGAGGCCTCCAGGAGCTCGTCCGGAACGGTCATGAAGAACTGGCGGAACAGCAGCGTCGCGGTGGCCGAGGCGATCAGCGGCAGCGACAGGCCGGCATAGCTGTCGAGCATGTGCAGGTCGGCGACGATCTTGTAGGTCGGATAGATGCGGACCTCGACCGGCAGCATCAGGGTGATGAAGATCAGCCAGAACAGCGCCATCCGGAACGGGAAGCGGAAATACACGATCGCATAGGCCGAGATGATCGAGATCGCGATCTTGCCGACCGCGATCAAGAGCGCCATCACCAGCGAGTTCAGCATCATGTTGCCGACCGGCTCGCGGGTCGAGCCGCTCGTGCCGACGAAGATCGTCTGGTAGTAAGTCTCGAAGAAATGACCGCCCGGCAGCAGCGACATCTGGCCGTTGGCGATCACCGCGTTGTCCTGCGTGGAGGCGATGAAGGCGAGATAGACCGGGAAGGCGACGATCGCGATTCCGATCCAGAGGATGATGTGGGCGATGTAGCGCCGGAAGCCTTCTTCCTCGACCATCAGTAGGTCACCTTGCGTTCGACGAAGCGGAACTGGATGCCCGTCAGCACGATGACCATGATCATCAGGATCACCGACTGCGCCGCGGAGCTGCCGAGATTTCCGCCGAGCAGGCCGTCGGTATAGACCTTGTAGACCAGCGTCTCGGTCGACTTGCCGGGGCCGCCCCGGGTCATGGTGTCGATGATGCCGAACGTGTCGAAGAACGCGTAGACGATGTTGACGACCAGGAGGAAGAAGATGGTCGGCGACAGCAGCGGGAAGGTCACGGTCCAGAACCGCCGCATCGGCCGCGCGCCGTCGATCGCGGCGGCCTCGAGCACGCTCTTCGGGATGCTCTGCAGGCCGGCGAGGAAGAACAGGAAATTGTAGGAGATCTGCTTCCAGGCGGCGGCGAGGATGATCAGCGCGGCGGCCTGGTCGCCGTCGAGCAGCGGATTCCAGTCGATGCCGAGCGCGCGCAGATAGCGCGAGAGCACGCCGAGCGAGGGATGCAGCATGAAAATCCAGAGCACGCCGACGACCGGCGGCGCCACCGCATAGGGCCAGATCAGAAGCGTGCGGTAGAGCATCGAGCCGCGCAGCGGCTTGTCCGCCATCACCGCGAGCAGCAGCGCAAACGACAGCGACGACACCGCGATCGCGAAGGAGAAGAAGAAGGTGCGCAGGATCGCCTCGAAATAGGCGGGCTCCTTGAACAGGTCGATATAGTTCTCGAACCAGACGAAGCTGGTCGAGAGGCCGAAGGCGTCCTGGAGCAGGAAGGACTGGATCACCGCCTGCAACGCCGGCCAGTAGAAGAAAATCAGGACGATCGCGAGCTGCGGCGCAACCAGCGCGTAGGGCAATAGCTTCGACTGGAAAATGGCTTGCTTTTGCATGATGCCCGCAGCAGCGGCAGGCCGGCTTCACCGGCCTGCCGCTTGTCGCCTCACTTCACGGCGGTCTTTTCGAACTGCCGCAGCATGGTGTTGCCGCGCTCGACGGCCGAGTCCAGCGCCTGCTTGGCGGTCTTCTTGCCGGCCAGCGCCTGCTCGATCTCTTCGGCCCAGACGTCGCGGAGCTGCACCATGTTGCCGAGGCGCAGGCCGCGGGAGTTCTCGGTCGGCTCCTTGTTGGTCAGCTCGAGCAGCGGGGTCTCGAGATAGGGCTGGTCCTTGTAGAAGCCTTCGGCCTTGGCCTTCTCATACGCGGCCTTGGTGATCGGCAGATAGCCCGATGCCTTGTGGATGTAGACCTGGCGATCGGTGTCCGACAGGAAGGAAAGGAATTTCGCGACGCCCTTGTAGTCGTCGGCCGGCTTGCCGCCCATCACCCAGAGCGAAGCGCCGCCGATGATCGAGTTCTGCGGCGCGCCCTTCACGTCGGGATAATAGGGCATCGGCACCGCGGTGAAGTTGAACTTGGCCTGCGCCTTGACGTTACCGAAGAAGGCCGACGAGGTCAGGTAGAGTGGGCATTCGCCTGACGTGAAGCGGCCTTCGCCGGTGTTGGTGCGGCCGGCATAATCGTAGGTCTTGTCCTTCTGGAGCTCGACCAGCTTCTCGAGGTGCTTGACCTGGAGCGGTCCGTTGAACTGCAGCACGGTGTCGAAGCCGTCGAGGCCGTTGGCCTTGCTGGCCAGCGGCACGTTGTGCCAGGCGGAGAGCTGCTCGAGATTGACCCAGGTGACCCAGGAGTTGGAGAAGCCGCAGGTGGGATGGCCGTTGTCGTGCAGCTTCTTGGCGGCGTCGAACACTTCAGGCCAGGTCTTCGGGATCGCGACATTCGCCTTCTTCAGCTCGTCGAGGTTGACCCACATCACGGTCGACGACGAGTTGAAGGGGAAGGACAGCATCTCGCCCTTCGAGGTCGAATAGTAGCCGGTGATCGCGGGCAGATAGGCCTTGGGGTCGAACTTCTCGCCGGTCTCGGCCATCAGCTTGTAGACCGGCTTCACGGCGCCGGTCGCGGCCATCATGGTGGCGGTGCCGACCTCGAACACCTGCATGATGTGCGGCGCGTTGCCGGCGCGGAACGCCGCGATGCCGGCGTTCATCGTATCGGCGTAGTTGCCCTTGTAGGTCGGGATCACCTTGTAGTCGCTCTGCGCGGCGTTGAAGTCGTTGGCGAGCTTGACGATAACGTCATTGTTGGCGCCGGTCATCGCGTGCCACCACTGGATTTCAGTTACGGCCAGAGCCGGCGAGGCGCCCATGCCAACCGTCATTGCCAATGCGGCAGCCGCGCCAAAGTGTCGAAGAGCCATCAAGAAACCTCCCTTGCCCGTCACTAAAGAAGCGCTTGCGCTAGCAGCGCCATATGACGTTCACATGACTGTGTAAGCGGCCGAAACGAAAGCGGCAAGCGCTGGAAAAGGGAAGCCGTCAAATAGGCGAATGCGCAGCGACAGCCGCAGCCGTTCGCGCTGCACAGGCGTACGCGCGCCGCAGTGCGGCATTGGCGAATGTGGGAAGGTGAGCGCCGTCAGCGCCGAATGACGCTGGGCGGAATGGACGCAGCTCCGGTCTCTCTTAACCTCTGCCGCTCTCGTCCACCGAAGCCTTGGCGAAGGCGGATGCGGGAGAGGTCGCGCCGAAGGCGCGGGTGAGGGCTTTCTCCTCTTGGGGGTAGTCCCATTGCGGAGACACCCTCTCCCCAGCCCTCCCCCGCAAGCGCGGGAGGGAGCGCACCTGGGCGCTGCCGCTCGATCTCTGTCTTATCTCAGCGCTTGCGCTCGGGGCCGCAGACCGTGCCCTTCTGGACCATCGTGTCGATCTCGGCCTTGGAGTAACCGAACTCGCCGAGCACCTCCGCCGCGTGCTGGCTGAATTTCGGCGGCAGGCGGCGCAGGCTCGGCTTTGAGCGATCGAGCCGGATCGGTGACGCCACGCCCTTGTACCAGTCCTTCTCGATAATATCGCCGCGGTAGAGCGTGTGCGGGTTGGTCAACGCCTGGTCGATCTTCTGCACGGGGCCAGCGGGCAGGCCTGCCGCGAGCAGGCGATTGCACAGCGGCTCGGCCTCGTGCTGGCTGAACACCGCGGCAAGCTCGGCGCGCAGCAGCTCGCGATTGGCGATGCGGTCCTTGTTGCGGGCAAAGCGCGGGTCGGTGCCGAGCTCGGGCTTGCCGATCTCCTTGGCCAGCTTGCGGAAGGTGCCGTCATTGCCGACGCCGATGAAGATGTCGTCGGTCTTGGTCGGGAAAATCGCGTAGGGCACGAGGTTCGGGTGCTCGTTGCCGGTGAGGCTCGGCGGCTTGCCATGCATGAAATAGTTCGCGGTGTGCGGATGCATGATGGCAAGACCGGTCTCGTACAGGGTCGTTTCCAGGAACTGGCCCTTGCCGGAGCGCTGCCGCTCCGACAGCGCCATCAGGATGCCGATCGCGGCATAAAGTCCGGTGGTGATGTCGACCAAGGGCACGCCGATCCGCATCGGACCGCTCTCGGGCGAGCCGGTCGCCGCGATCATGCCGGTCATGGCCTGGATGATGGCGTCGTAGCCGGGATTGCCGCCGCGCGGGCCGTCGGCGCCGAAGCCGCAGATGCGGCAATGCACGAGGCGCGGGAATTTTTCGCGCAAGCTCTCGTTGCCGATGCCCCATTTCTCCAGCGTGCCCGGCTTGAAATTCTCGATCAGGACGTCGGCGGTCTCCAGCATCTTGAGCAGCACGGCGCGGCCGCCCTCGGAGGCGAGGTCGAGGCCGATCGAGCGCTTGTTGCGGTTGATGCCGACGAAATAGGCCGCATCCTCCTCGTGGAAGGGAGGGCCCCATTCGCGCACCTCGTCGCCCGCGGGTGGCTCGACCTTGATCACGTCGGCGCCATGGTCGGCGAGGATCTGGGTGCAGTAGGGACCGCCGAGCACGCGCGTGAGATCGATGACTCGCAGTCCGCTCATTGCGCCCGTTGCTGCTTCAGTCATGCCTTCGCTTCTCCTGTGTCGAGGTTCGGTCACAGGCCTAGCGAGGTTTGCCAGGAGCAGCAATGGCTCCTGGCGTGGGGCTGCATGCGCTGTCGCGCGTCAATGCCGCGGCGTGGCAAAACGACGAAGGCCGGCCCGAGGGGGATCCCGGGCCAGCCCATCCGCACTTTCGATCAGACCACCGTCAGGCGAACATCGACATTGCCGCGCGTGGCATTGGAGTAGGGGCACACCTGATGCGCCTTCGCGACCAGCGCCTCGGCTTCCGCGCGGCCAAGGCCCGGCAGCGAGACGGCGAGGTCGATGTCGAGGCCGAAGCCGCCTTCGGAGCGCGGTCCGATGCCGACGGTCGAGGTGACGGAGGCGTCGGCCGGAACCTTCGGGCCGCCCTGCGACGCCACGAACTTCATCGCGCCGATGAAGCAGGCGGCATAGCCGGCCGCAAACAGCTGCTCGGGATTGTTGCCGGCGCCGCCACCGCCGCCGAGCTCCTTCGGCGTGGTGAGCTTGACGTCGAGCGCGCCGTCGAGGGTCGCAGCATGGCCGTCGCGGCCGCCGGTGGCTTTTGCGCTGGTCTTGTAGAGGACGTTCACGGACATTGTGGTCTCCCTGGGGTTTTGGGATGGTACGCGATCTTTATTGCAGGCAATTAGATTGCGCGCAATTGAAATTGCGGCGTCTCACATTTAATTGTTCGCAATTGAATGTGCCGCCGACCGGCCTCACAATTCGGCCGAACCTCGTGAGATTTTGCAATGGCCCGGAAACCATCGGCAGCGGACGCGCCGCTGCGGCTCGACAACCAGATCTGCTTCGCAGTCTATTCCGCCGCGCATGCCTTCAACCGCGTCTACAAGCCGCTGCTCGACGGGCTCGGCCTGACTTATCCGCAATATCTCGTCATGCTGGTGCTGTGGGAGCGCGACGACGTGCCGGTCAAGGACATCGGCGAGAAGCTGTTCCTGGATTCGGGCACGCTGACGCCGCTGCTCAAGCGGCTCGAGGCCGCCCATCTCGTCAAGCGCAGCCGCTCGCGCGAGGACGAGCGTCAGGTGCTGATCGCGCTGACGCCGCAGGGCCATGCACTGAAGGAAAAGGCACGCAGCGTGCCGCAGTCGATCCTGGCGGCGTCGGACTGCTCGGTGTCGGAGCTGGTCGCGATGAAGGACGGGATCGTCGCGTTGCGCGACAGGCTGAATGCGGTGATTGGGGAGTAGGGGGCTGCTACGCGCGATCAGAAATGCTTCTTCGCAAATGCTCGCCCCGAGCCAGATTTGAGATATCGCTCGAATGCGACAGCGCGTGCAGCGTCATCGAACGCAAAATAGGTCCGAATTCGCCAAGGCCCGTATTTCGAGGTGTGCGACACCTCGCCGGCGTTATGCTTCGCCAAACGGGCTCGTAGGTCGTCCGTGATGCCGACATAGAAATGCTGGGAATCGAGGCTTTCGAGGATATAGACGTATTTCATTCTGCTTCCCCCCAGAGGGCAGGATAGCAGCCTGGAGCCAGTGTGGGGCTTTTGCTCGCGCTCGCAGATAGAGCCCGCCGTCGCCCTTCGGGCTATGGCGGGGCAGCCTTCACTCACTTCGCTACGAGGGACTTCCCTAGGCTTGCCCAGCCGAAGCTCGCGAAGCGAGCGAAGGCTGGTGGAGCCAGGCGGGATCGAACCGCCGACCTCTTGCATGCCATGCAAGCGCTCTCCCAGCTGAGCTATGGCCCCTTAGTCCTTCACCGGGGTGAACCTGGTTGATCACCCCAGACCGGCGAGCCGAGCGACTCGCGCGGTGCACCCTTTTTCACAGATCAGGGCTGATCTCAAGTCTCTTCATCACCTCCGACGTCACCAATGATGTCGGTCACGTCCTCATCGCCCTCTTCTTCGTCGGCAATGAAGGTCGAATCATCGTCATCGTCGTCGTCGATCGTTTCGTCGACCTCGATATCGTCCTCGGATTCGGGCACGACGGCCTTGACCTTGCCGGTGTTCTCCTCGGCATCGGCCTCCTCGAGGGAGACCAATTCCTCGGTCTCTGCCGGCTCCGGCGCGGTGTCCTGGGCCATATTGCGGGCATCGGCGCCGCGGGGCGCGCGCGCAGGGGCGATCGGGGCGATCGGCACCACCTCGCCGGTATAGGGCGAGATCACCGGATTCTTGTTGAGGTCATAGAACTTCTTGCCCGTGGTCGGGCAAATACGTTTGGTTCCGAGTTCGGACTTGGCCACGGCAGGAATCCTGGGAATGTCTGAAAAGCGGTGCTTCACTTGGCTAGTTGGCGGCCCGCTGTCAATAGCGCATTACGGCAGAACGACATGCCGTGACGGGGGCCAGACCATGTGGTACCTGCGCGCCAGCCCACAGGGCCTATTCAAGGACACAATCTTGACCCATTCCGACCAACCGAGGCCGCTCAAGGCTCGTGCCAGCGGTCCCCTGACCGGGAAAGTACGGGTGCCCGGGGACAAGTCGATCTCCCACCGTGCCCTCATCCTGGGTGCGCTCGCGGTCGGCGAGACCAGGGTTTCGGGCCTGCTGGAGGGCGAGGACGTCCTCAACACAGCCAAATCCATGCAGGCGCTCGGCGCCAGCGTCGAGCGCATCGGCGATTTCGCGTGGAAAGTGCAGGGCGTTGGTGTCGCCGGCTTCGCCCCGCCCAAGGCGCCGCTCGATTTCGGCAACTCCGGCACCGGCTGCCGGCTGGTCATGGGCGCCGTCGCCGGCTGCCCGATCTCGGCGGTGTTCGACGGCGACGCCTCGCTGCGCAGCCGCCCCATGCGCCGGATCCTCGATCCGCTGGAAAAGATGGGCGCCAGGGTCATCTCCGGCGGCGAGGGCGGCCGTCTGCCGCTGACCCTCCAGGGCGCGCGCGATCCGCTGCCGATCACCTACAAGACCCCGGTCGCCTCGGCCCAGATCAAATCGGCCGTGCTGCTGGCGGGCCTGGCTGCGCCGGGCACCACGACGGTGATCGAGAGCGAGGCCAGCCGCGACCACACCGAGCTGATGCTGAAGCATTTCGGCGCGGACATCACCTCGGCCCGGGAAGGCCAGCATGGCCGCCGCATCACGCTGGTGGGCCAGCCCGAGCTGCACGGCGCGACCGTCGTCGTGCCCGCCGATCCCTCTTCGGCGGCCTTCCCAATCGTCGCAGCGCTGATCGTCGAAGGCTCCGATGTCGTGCTGTCCGACGTCATGACCAATCCGCTGCGCATCGGTCTGTTCACCACGCTTCGCGAAATGGGCGCCTCGATCGAGGAGAGCGAAGTGCGGGGCGATGCCGGCGAGCCGATGGCGCAGCTTCGTGTGCGCGCCTCGAAGCTGCGCGGTGTCGAAGTGCCGCCGGAGCGCGCGCCCTCGATGATCGACGAATATCTGGTGCTGGCGGTGGCGGCCTCCTTCGCCGAGGGCACGACGATCATGCGCGGCCTGCAGGAGTTGCGCGTCAAGGAATCCGACCGGTTGGAGGCGACCGCCGCCATGCTCCGCGTCAACGGCGTCAAGGTCGAGATCTCGGGCGATGATCTGATCGTCGAGGGCCGCGGCCATGTCCCCGGTGGCGGGATCGTCGCCACCCACATGGACCATCGCATCGCGATGTCGGCCCTGGTGATGGGCTGCGCCTCCGACCAGCCGGTGACGGTCGACGACACCGCTTTCATTGCCACCAGTTTCCCGGATTTCATTCCGATGATGCGTTCGCTAGGGGCCGAGTTCTCATGATCATTGCCATCGACGGGCCCGCGGCATCGGGCAAGGGGACGCTCGGCAAACGTCTCGCCCACCATTACGGCTATCGCCACTTGGATACCGGCGTGATCTACCGCGCGGTGGCTTACGAGCTGATGCAGTCCGGCCATGATCTGCGCGACGAGGCAGCCGCGGTGCAGGCTGCATTGGAACTTGATCCCGAAAAGTTCGGCAATCCCGCGCTGAAGACCCAAAAGGCCGGCGAGGGCGCCTCGATCGTCTCGGCAATCCCGAGGGTCCGCGAGGTCCTCGTCAGCTTTCAGCGCCAATTCGCCGCCGATCCGCCGGGGGCGGTGCTGGACGGCCGGGACATTGGAACCGTGATCTGCCCCCATGCCGACGTGAAGATCTTCGTCGTCGCAGACCCCAAGGTGCGCGCGCGCCGCCGCACCATGGAGGCCAGGGCGAGGGGCGAGGAGGCGGACGAGGCCGCCGTGCTTGCCGACATCATCCAGCGTGACGAACGCGACAAGAACCGGCCGATTGCGCCTTTAAAGCCGGCCCCGGATGCTTACTTGCTAGATAACTCCCAACTGGATATAGAAGGCGGCGTCCGGGCCGCCATCGACATTATCGAGGCCGTCCGAGCGGGCCGGTCGCGGGGTTAAGCCGCTGCCGTCATTGGAGGAAGCGCCCGCTCCCGCCTCTTTGATGTCGATACCCTCGGTCCCTGCTTCAGGGTCCGGCGCGATCCAGGGTCCGGACAAAGATTCCACGTATCGAACGCGCGGGCCTCAGCCGGCCCGCTTCCGCCGTTCCGGTCGCAGGCCGGGGCAGCGAGCGGTCGCTCGAAGGTTTTGCGGACCTTCCGACACTGCGCGTGCGATGCGCCCACGAACCCAACGGCCGGCAAGACATCCGCAATTGGAGAACAAATGGCTTCGACTTCTGCTGATACCTATAGCCCCTCGCGTGACGATTTCGCCGCGATGCTCGACGAGTCCTTTGCAGGCGGCAACCTGCAGGAAAGCTCCGTCGTCAAGGGCAAGGTGGTTGCAATTGAAAAGGACATGGCCGTCATCGACGTCGGCCTGAAGACCGAGGGCCGCGTCGCGCTGCGCGAATTTTCCGGCCCCGGCCGTGAAAGCGATCTCAAGGTCGGCGACGAGGTGGAAGTGTTCCTCGATCGCATCGAAAACGCCCTCGGCGAAGCCGTGCTGTCGCGCGACAAGGCGCGCCGCGAAGAGAGCTGGGGCAAGCTCGAGAAGGCGTTCCAGAACAACGAGAAGGTCAACGGCGTCATCTTCAACCAGGTCAAGGGCGGCTTCACGGTCGACCTCGACGGTGCGGTGGCGTTCCTGCCGCGCTCGCAGGTCGACATCCGCCCGATCCGCGACGTTGCGCCGCTGATGAACAACTCGCAGCCGTTCCAGATCCTCAAGATGGATCGCCGCCGCGGCAACATCGTCGTCTCCCGCCGCACGGTGCTGGAAGAGACCCGCGCCGAGCAGCGTCAGGAGCTGGTGCAGAACCTCGAAGAGGGTCAGGTCATCGACGGCGTGGTCAAGAACATCACCGATTACGGTGCGTTCGTCGACCTCGGCGGCATCGACGGCCTGCTGCACGTCACCGACATCGCGTGGCGCCGCGTCAACCACCCGACCGAGGTGCTCTCGATCGGTCAGACCGTGAAGGTCAAGATCATCAAGATCAACCACGAGACGCACCGCATCTCGCTGGGCATGAAGCAGCTGCTGGACGATCCGTGGCAGGGCATCGAAGCCAAGTACCCGCTGGGTGCCCGCTTCACAGGCCGCGTCACCAACATCACCGACTACGGTGCATTCGTCGAGCTCGAGCCGGGCATCGAAGGCCTGATCCACGTCTCCGAGATGTCGTGGACCAAGAAGAACATGCATCCCGGCAAGATCGTCTCGACCTCGCAGGAAGTCGACGTGCAGGTGCTGGAAGTCGATTCCGTCAAGCGCCGCATCTCGCTCGGCCTCAAGCAGACCATGCGCAATCCGTGGGAGGTCTTCGTCGAAAGCCACCCGACCGGTTCGGTGGTCGAGGGCGAGGTCAAGAACAAGACCGAGTTCGGCCTGTTCCTCGGCCTCGAGGGCGACGTCGACGGCATGGTCCACCTCTCCGATCTCGACTGGAAGCTTCCGGGCGAGCAGGTGATCGACAACTACAAGAAGGGCGACATGGTGAAGGCCGTGGTGCTCGATGTGGACGTCGAGAAGGAGCGTATCTCGCTCGGCATCAAGCAGCTCGAAGGTGACCCCTTCGCCGAGCCGGGCGATGTCAAGAAGGGCGCGGTCGTGACCTGCGAAGTGCTCGAAGTGAAGGAGAGCGGTATCGAGGTGAAGATCGCCGGTACCGATTTCACCACCTTCATCAAGCGCTCCGAGCTCGCGCGTGATCGCAACGACCAGCGCGCCGAACGCTTCGCCGTCGGCGAGAAGGTCGATGCCCGCGTGATCCAGTTCGACAAGAAGGCCCGCAAGGTCCAGGTGTCGATCAAGGCGCTGGAGGTCGCCGAAGAGAAGGAAGCCATCGCGCAGTACGGCTCTTCCGATTCGGGCGCGACGCTCGGCGACATTCTGGGCACCGCGCTCAAGAACCGCGACAGCAAGTAAGCTAAACGTCCGTTTTGCTGCATCGAAGCCCCGGCGCGAGCCGGGGCTTTTTTGTTGCGGCATACACAACTGTCGTCCCGGACAAGCGCAGCGAAGCGGAGCGCGGATCCGGGACCCGTAGCCGCAGGGAGAAGTTTGACGAAGACTCGCAGTTGCCAGCTCGCGCGACGACTTCTTCCTGGGATTATGGATCCCCGCCCCGTGCGCAATTGCGCACTATGCGGGGATGATGACTGAGTCT
Source organism: Bradyrhizobium sp. RP6 (assembly GCF_003837805.1). Classification (GTDB taxonomy): domain Bacteria; phylum Pseudomonadota; class Alphaproteobacteria; order Rhizobiales; family Xanthobacteraceae; genus Bradyrhizobium. The sequence goes on from NZ_RQIT01000018.1 coordinate 57,114, forward strand.
GCGGCGACTTGCTCGTCCCTCACCAGGCCTTGTTTTCTTCAAATTGCGCCGCAATTGATGTATTCAGCTAAGCCAATGGTCACGCTGTGACGGCACAACGCGCCCAGCCTTTCATTTGGAGATACTCCGATGTCGCTCGATTCGGACATCATCGTCGATCGCCGCAGGATCCGCCGCAAGCTCACGTTCTGGCGTGTGATGGCCGCGCTGATCGCGATCGCGGCGATTGCGAGCTTTGCGCTGATGGCGACGCCCGGAGCGCGCGGGACCTTCGCATCCGCCGGCTCGATCGCACGCGTTCACATCGATGGATTGATCCGCAGCGATTCCGAGCGCACGCAGGCGCTGGAGCGGCTCGAGAGCTCGCGGGCCGCCGCCGTCATCGTTCACATCAACTCGCCGGGCGGCACCACCGCCGGCTCCGAGCAGCTCTACGACTCGCTCACCCGGCTGAAAGCGAAGAAGCCGCTGGTCGTCGTCGTCGAGGGCCTCGCCGCATCGGGCGGCTACATCACGGCGATCGCCAGCGACCACATCGTCGCCCAGCAGAGCTCGCTGGTCGGCTCGATCGGCGTGCTGTTCCAGTATCCCAACGTCTCCGAGCTGCTGAAGACCATCGGCGTCAGGGTCGAGGAGGTGAAATCCTCGCCGCTGAAGGCAGCTCCCAACGGCTTTGAGCCGACCAGTCCCGAGGCGCGCGCCGCGCTCGATGCGCTGGTCAAGGATTCCTACGCCTGGTTCAAGGGAATGGTGAAGGAGCGGCGTGGCATGGATGACACGCAGCTCGAAAAAGTCGCCGATGGCCGTGTCTTTACCGGGCGCCAGGCGATCGATCTCAAGCTGATCGACCAGATCGGTGACGAGAAGACGGCGGTGACCTGGCTGATCGAGCACAAGGGCGTCAAGAAGGGACTTCCGGTACGCGATTACAAGCTTGAGCCGCGCTTTGGCGATCTGACATTCCTCAAGACCGCCGCCGCCGTGACGCTGGAAGCGCTCGGTTTGGGCTCGATTGCGCATCAAATCGGCCAAACCGGTGTCGCGCAGGCGGTCGACCGGCTCGGAATGGATGGAATGCTGGCCCTGTGGCAGCCGGCCGCATCAAACTGACTGGAGCAGGCGAGTTCCGCGAGGTTTTCTCGTGGGACGAGTGCCGGCGCAGCACGCTTTTTCGGCATTTGTCACGTATTTTCGCGACGCTCAGCCTTGATTTAGCGTCTTGACAGATCACGGTATTTTCACGGAAATGGTCATCCGCACGCTTCCGGGTCCTATCTCTCGATGATCAAATCCGAACTTGTTCAGCGTATCGCCGAGCACAACCCGCATCTGTACCAGCGGGATGTCGAGAACATTGTGAATGCGATTCTCGAAGAGATCGTAGCGGCCCTCGCGCGCGGTGATCGCGTCGAGTTGCGCGGCTTCGGTGCCTTCTCGGTCAAGCACCGCCCTGCCCGCGCAGGGCGCAATCCACGCACCGGCGCCCATGTGCCAGTCGATCAGAAGAGCGTTCCGTTCTTCAAGACCGGCAAGGAAATGCGCGAGCGGCTGAACCGCGACCATCCAGATCCCGGCGGCGCAGACTGAAGCGCGATGTGACCGCGCTTTAGGGTTTTTCGCGGTCGCACAGGATGCGGCCGCGGGCTTGATTCAAGGCGAGCGACGCGAGATGCGAAAGTTCCTGACCGCGCTGATCGTGATTCCGCTGGGCCTGATCCTGGTGGCGTTTGCCGTCGCCAACCGGCATTTCGTCACGGTCTCCTTCGATCCCTTCATTTCCGACGACCCGTCACTGTCGCTGACGTTGCCGCTGTTCCTGCTCCTGATCCTGGTGGCCGCGCTGGGCGTCGTGGTCGGCGGCTCGGCCGTCTGGTTCGGCCAGCGGCACTGGCGGCGCGCGGCGCGTCGGAATGATGCGGAGGCCCGGGCCATCAGGGCCGAACTGGCCGATCTGCGGGCCCAGGCGGCTGCGGCCAGGGCAGAGCCCCAGCGCCTTCCCGCGCCTTCCGGGGTGGGGCTGTACGGGCCCATCGGGCGAGACAAGCAGCGCGCGACGTTGTAGAAGCGGCCCCAACCGAAAGCCCCGTTTTCCGGCCGCGGACCCGCGGCCTTCATCTGCTTTGAGACCATGTCCCTGCTCGTCAAAATCTGCGGCCTGTCCACGCGCGAGACGCTTCAAGCGGCGCTCGACGCCGGCGCCGACATGGTGGGGTTCGTGTTCTTTCCGCCGTCGCCGCGGCATCTCTCTCTGGAGGCGGGGCGCGAGCTCGGCCGTCAGGTGAAGCAGCGCGCGCTCAAGGTCGCGCTCACGGTCGACGCCGACGACGCCACGCTCGACAACATCATGGATGCGCTGTCGCCCGATATTCTCCAGCTCCACGGCAGCGAGAGCGTGGCGCGGCTGCGAGACATCAAGCAACGCTTCGGCCGCCCGGTGATGAAAGCGGTCCCGGTCGCGACAGCTGCCGATCTCGCGGTGCTGCCCGGCTACGCCGCCGTCGCCGACCGCATCCTGTTCGATGCGCGCGCGCCGAAGGACGCAACGCGGCCCGGCGGTCTCGGGGAGCCCTTCGACTGGCACCTCCTGGAAAAGCTCGATCTGAAACTGCCGTACATGGTCTCGGGGGGGCTGCACGCCGACAATCTGGCCGAAGCCCTCCGTGTCACCCGCGCCGGGGGCGTCGACGTGTCCTCCGGTGTCGAGAGCGCCCCCGGCGTCAAGGATCCCGAGATGATCAAGGCCTTCATTCGCGCCGCGCGCGCCAGCCAAGATACAAGTCAAGAGTTGAGTGTCCGATGAACGTCGCCAAACCCAATTCCTACCGCAGCGGCCCCGACGAGCGCGGCCATTTCGGCATCTTCGGCGGACGCTTCGTCGCCGAAACCCTGATGCCGCTGATCCTCGATCTGGAAAAGGCCTACACCGCCGCCAAGGCCGATCCGGCGTTCCAGGCCGAGATGAACGGCTATCTCAAGAACTATGTCGGCCGGCCTTCGCCGCTCTATTTCGCCGAGCGCCTGACCGAGCATCTCGGCGGCGCCAAGATCTACCTGAAGCGCGAAGAGCTGAACCACACCGGTTCGCACAAGGTGAACAACGTGCTCGGCCAGATCATGCTGGCGCGGCGCATGGGCAAGAAGCGCATCATCGCCGAGACCGGCGCCGGCCAGCACGGCGTCGCCACCGCGACGCTGTGCGCGCGCTTTGGCCTGGAATGCGTGGTCTATATGGGCGCCGTCGACGTCGAGCGGCAGCAGCCCAATGTCATCCGCATGGAGATGCTGGGCGCCAAGGTGATGCCAGTGCAGTCGGGCACGCGCACGCTGAAGGATGCCATGAACGAGGCGCTGCGCGACTGGGTCACCAACGTGCACAACACGTTCTATTGCATCGGCACCGTCGCTGGCCCGCATCCCTATCCGACGCTGGTGCGCGACTTCCAGTCGATCATCGGCAACGAGACCAGGGCGCAGATGCAGGAGATCGAAGGCCGCCTGCCGGATTCGCTGGTCGCCTGCATCGGCGGCGGCTCGAATGCGATGGGCCTGTTCCATCCGTTCCTCGACGATCCCACGGTCGAGATCTTCGGAGTCGAAGCCGCAGGCCACGGCCTTACGCAACTGCACGCGGCCTCGATCGCGGGCGGCCGTCCCGGCGTGCTGCACGGCAACCGCACCTACCTCTTGATGGATGCGGACGGCCAGATCCAGGACGCGCATTCGATCTCGGCCGGCCTCGACTATCCCGGCATCGGCCCCGAGCATTCCTGGCTGCACGAGGTCGGCCGCGTGAACTATCTCTCCGCGACCGATGACGAGGCGCTCGCCGCGTTCCAGCTGCTGTCGAAGCTCGAAGGCATCATCCCCGCGCTCGAGCCCGCGCACGCCATCGCCAAGGTGATGGAGCTCGCGCCAAAACGGCCCAGGGATCACCTGATGGTCGTCAATCTCTCCGGCCGCGGCGACAAGGACGTCCCGCAGGTCGGCGACATCCTGAGGGGCAAGAAGTGACCACGCGTATCGACACCCGTTTTGCCGAGCTGAAAAGCCAAGGCCGCTCGGCCTTCGTCACCTATGTGATGGCTGGCGACCCTGATGCCGCGACGTCGCTCAATATCGTCAAGGCGCTGCCCAAGGCAGGCGCCGACGTCATTGAACTCGGCATTCCCTTCACCGATCCGATGGCCGATGGTCCGTCGATCCAGGCTGCAGGCCTGCGCGCGCTCAAGGCGGGCATGACCTTGAAGAAGACGCTTGATCTGGTGCGCGATTTCCGCAAGGACGACAACGTCACGCCGCTGGTGCTGATGGGTTACTACAATCCGATCTACATCTACGGCGTCGACAAGTTCCTGACAGACGCCAAGAGCGCGGGCGTTGACGGCCTGATCATCGTCGATCTGCCGCCGGAGGAAGACGACGAGCTCTGCATTCCCGCGCTGAAGGCCGGCCTGAACTTCATTCGCTTGGCAACCCCGACCACCGACGACAAGCGTCTCCCGGCGGTGCTCGCGAACACGTCGGGCTTTGTCTATTACGTCTCCATTGCCGGCATCACCGGCGCCGCGGCGGCGGACGCCAATGCCGTCGGCGAAGCTGTTGCGCGCATTAAGCGGCATACCAGGCTGCCGATCTGCGTCGGTTTCGGCATCCGCACGCCGGAGGCGGCGCGCGCCATTGCCGAGAAGGCCGATGGTTCGGTGGTCGGCACCGCACTGGTGGATGCGCTCAAGAACAGCCTCGATGCCGAGGGACGGGCGACGGCCAAAACCGTCAACGCCGTGGCTGAGCTGACGGCGGCCCTGGCCCAGGGCGTCAAGGGCGCGCAACAGGCGGCCGAATAGGTCATAATTCCGCTTTAGCTTGTTAGTTTGAGCATGATCTTGTCGGAAAACCGCTTCACACTTTTCCGGATCATGCTCTAACGCGGACGACACGGCGGCTTGCCGGGCAGCGGCCAGGCCGCCATATATCTCTTCAGGCGATCCGCGAGGCGGGTTCGCACATCGGAGCAAACCATGAACTGGCTTACCAACGTGGTCCGGCCGAAGATCCGCAACATGCTGCGGCGGGAGACGCCGGAGAATCTGTGGATCAAGTGTCCGGACTCCGGGCAGCTCGTGTTCTACAAGGACGTCGAGGCCAACCAGTTCGTCATTCCCGGCTCGAACTACCATATGCGCATGGGCGCGGTGGCGCGTCTGAAGTCGATCTTCGACAACGAGACCTGGTTCGACGTCGCGCTGCCTGAGGTCACGCCCGATCCGCTCAAGTTCCGCGACGAGAAGAAATATGTCGACCGCATCAAGGATGCGCGGGCGCGGACCAATCTGAACGACGCGATCAAGGTCGGCTATGGCAAGCTCGAAGGTTCCGCCGTGGTCGTCGCCGTGCAGGATTTCGACTTCATGGGCGGCTCGCTCGGCATGGCTGCGGGCGAAGCCATCGTGCGCGGAATGGAGCTCGCGGTCGAGAAGACATCGCCGTTCATCGTGTTCGCGGCTAGCGGCGGCGCGCGCATGCAGGAGGGTATCCTGTCGCTGATGCAGATGCCGCGCACCACGGTTGCGGTACAGATGCTGCGCGAGGCAAAGCTGCCCTACATCGTCGTGCTGACCAATCCGACCACTGGGGGCGTCACCGCGTCCTATGCGATGCTGGGCGACGTGCAGATCGCCGAGCCGGGTGCGCTGATCGGCTTTGCCGGTGCACGCGTGATCGAGCAGACCATACGCGAGAAGCTCCCTGAAGGGTTTCAGCGCGCCGAGTACCTCAAGGAGCACGGCATGGTCGACATGGTCGTGCATCGTCACGAGTTGCGCCCGACGCTGGCGCGGCTCTGCCGCCTGCTGACCAAGGCGCCGGCGCTGGAAGGCGCATCGAAATCAGTGCAGCCGGTCGCGAGCCCGGCGCAGATCGTATCGGCCGCCGAGACGGCGCCGGCTGCGCCCCACGCGTGAACGCCTCCTCTGACAGTGCAAAGAGACCGCTCGACGAATTGATCGGGCGGTTGTCGGCCCTGCATCAGAAGCGCATCGATCTCGGGCTGGAGCGGATGCACCGCCTGCTCGAACGGCTCGGTCACCCCGAACGCAAGCTGCCGCCGGTGATCCACATCGCCGGCACCAACGGCAAGGGCTCGACGCTCGCATATCTGCGAGCGACGCTGGAAGCTGCGGGCCTGCGCGTCCACGCCTACACCTCGCCCTATCTCGTCCGCATCAATGAATGCTTCCGGCTCGGCCGCGTGGGCGGCGGTGCGCTCGTCGGTGACGACGAGTTGCGCGCCGCGCTGGAAGAGGTCGAGCGCGTCAATGCCGGCGAGCCGGCGACCGTGTTCGAGCTGAAGACGGCTGCCGCGTTTCACCTGTTCGCGCAGAACCCGGCCGATGTGGTGCTGCTCGAAGTCGGCCTCGGCGGCCGGCTCGATTCGACCAATGTGATCGATGCGCCGGCGGCCTGCGTGATCACGCCTGTCAGCATGGATCACATGGATTTCCTCGGCGACACCCTCGCTTCGATCGCCGGCGAAAAGGCGGCGATCATCAAGCGCGGCGTGCCGGTGATCTGCGCCGAGCAGATGCCGAAGGCAATGGCGGTGATCGAAGCGCAGGCGAGACGCACGCGCGCGCCGCTGTTTGCCGCAGGCGAGAGCTGGCACGTCAATGTCGAGCGCGGGCGTCTGGTCTATTCCGACGATCGCGGCTTGATGGATCTGCCGGCGCCGCGTCTGTTCGGCCGCCACCAATTCGCCAATGCCGGGCTCGCGATCGCGACACTGCGTGCGCTGCCAGCCATCAAGGTCAACCACGCCGCGTTCGAAGCCGGCATCGTCGGCGCGGAATGGCCGGCGCGGATGCAGCGCATCGCCTCGGGCGAGCTGCTGTCCTGGGGTCCGCAGGGCTCCGAGATCTGGCTCGATGGCGGCCACAATGCGGAGGGCGGGCGTGTCGCGGCGGCGGCGCTCGGCGATCTCGAGGAGCGGGTGTCGCGGCCGCTGGTGGTGATCGCCGGCATGATGGCCAACAAGGACGCGCAGGGATTTCTCGCCAATTTCGCTGGCCTCACCCGCCATATCATCGCGGTGCCGATTCCCGACACCGAGAACGCAATGCCGGTCGATCGCCTCGCGGATGCCGCGCGCAGCCTCGGCATGCGCGTCGAGACCGTTTCCGGCGTCGAAGCCGCGCTGCGCGCCTTGGCGAAGCTCGCCTACGAGGTGCCGCCGCGCATCCTGATCACCGGCTCGCTGTATCTCGCCGGCCACGTGCTGGCGATCAACGGCACGCCTCCTGCATGAGCTTCCGTGTCCCGGACAAGCGCAGCTCTTGGCAACGCGTAGCGTTGTCCAGGGCGGAGCGCTGATCCGGGACCCAGAGCCGCATGGGACCCGGCTTGCAGCGCACCACTGCGTGCTGCGCTGCGTCCGAGGCGCGAGAGGAGAGATAACAACAATGCGTTTCGCCGCGATCGCCGACGTCCACGGAAATTACCTCGCACTGGAGGCCGTGCTCGCCGACATCCGCGCGCACGGCATCGCCGACATTCTCAATCTCGGCGACATGCTGAGCGGCCCGCTCGATGCGCGCCGCACGATCGAGATCCTGATGCAGCTCGATGCCGTGCATGTGCTCGGCAATCACGATCGCTATCTGCTCGACCGTCCGCCGGAGAAGATGGGTTCGTGGGATCGGCCTGCCCACGCCCAGCTCGATGCCGCGCAGCTCGACTGGCTGCGGGCGCAGCCGATGACGCGCGTTTTCCGTGAGCGGGTGTTTCTTTGCCACGCGACGCCCGGTAACGATGAAGTCTATTGGCTCGATACCGTGCATCCCGACGGCACGGTGGCGCTGTCTCCGCTCGATCGCATCGAGCAATTTGCGCAAGGGATCACGCAGTCGCTGATCCTGTGCGCCCACACCCATCTCGCCCGTGCCGTGCGCTTGCGCGATGGCCGGCTGATCGTCAATCCCGGCAGCGTCGGCAGCCCTGGTTATCGCGACAAGCATCCGTTCCCGCATGTGGTGGAGGCCGGCACGCCGCACGCGCGTTATGCGATTCTCGAGTTCGCCGGTGGCACTTGGCAGGTGACGTTCCGCCACGTCGCCTACGATCACGAGGCGATGGCTGCGCTGGCGCGGCGCAATGGTCAGCCCGAGCTCGCCAACGCGCTGGCGACGGGGTGGATCGAGTAGAACCTCGCGTGTCCCGGACGCGGTGCTGCGTCCGGGGCACGAGACCGCGTCACTTCAACAGCTTCATCGGGTCCGCCACCTTCTGCTTCAACTGTTCGAAGCGGCATTGCCGCGGCGCCTTGTCCGGGCGCCAGCGCAGGATCGAGGTGCCGTGGCGGAAGCGCTCGCCACTGAAATGGTCGTAGCAGACCTCGATAACGAGTTTCGGCTTCAGCGGACACCATTTCGCCGAACGCTCTGTCGACCAGCGGCTCGGCCCGCCCGGCGCATTGCCGGTGAAGCCGGGCTCGCCGATCAGCGCCTCCAGCCGATCGGTCAGGGCAGGCTTCTCCTCCGCCTTGATGGCCGAGGTGAAGCCGACATGGTGCAGCAGGCCGTCATCGTCGTAGAGCCCGAGCAGCAGCGAGCCGACCACATTACGTCCGGCGATCTTGTTGGTGGCGTAGCGGAAGCCGCCGACCACGCAATCGGCGCTGCGGAATTTCTTGATCTTCTGCATGCCGTCGCGCGTGCCAGCTTGGTAGGGCAGGTCGATGCGCTTGGCGATGACGCCGTCGGAACCGCCGCCGGATTGCGCCAACCATTTCTTGGCGGTGGCGTAGCTGGCCGTCGCCGGCGAAAGACGGAAGATGCTGCCCTTGAGGTCGGCTTTCGCGAACGCATCCAGCGCCGGCCGGCGCTCGCGCAGCGTCTTCTCGGCCAGATCTTTCTCCCGGGACGTCGCGAGCAAATCGAAAACAAGATAGAGCGCCGGTGTCTCCATCGAGAGCTTCTTCACGCGGCTCGCCGCCGGATGAATGCGTTGCAGGAGCGCGTCGAAGGAAAAGCTCTTGCCGTGCGGCACGACGATCTCGCCGTCGAGTGTGAAGCGCTCGGCTTTCAACTTCAGCGCAGCGGCAACGATCTCGGGGAAATAGCGCGCGAGGTCTTCGCCGGATTTCGAGCGTAGGTCGATGTCGCTGCCGTTACGCGACAGCAGGCAGCGGAAGCCGTCCCATTTGGGTTCATATTGCCATTCCTTGCCGCGCGGGATCTCGTCGACCGAACGCGCCTCCATGGCGACGAGAGGGCTCGATCTTCGGGCGCGCTTTGCGGGAGGGGATGGCAAGGGCGGGACTCGTCATACGCTGAACACGTCCCATCAACGCGAAACGGCCGGCTTTCGCCGGCCGCTGTCGAAAATAATCTTGCGCGAGGTGGATCAGACCGCGGAGGTGATCCACTGCTGCAGCTTCGCCTTGGGCGCCGCGCCGACCTGGCGGGAGGCCATCTCGCCACCCTTGAAGATCATCAGGGTCGGGATCGACATCACGCCATACTTGGAGGCGGTCTTCGGGCTCTCGTCGACATTGAGCTTCACGATCTTGACCTTGTCGCCCATCGCACCGGCGATTTCGTCGAGGGCGGGCGCGATCATGCGGCAGGGGCCGCACCATTCGGCCCAGAAATCGACGACCACGGGGCCGTTCGCCTTGAGCACTTCGGCTTCGAAATCGGCGTCGGAAACCTTGCTAACGGCCATTGGGAGTACCTCACTCGGTTGAAAGAGAATCGGCGCGACCTGGAATCGCGCCCGGGATCATGCGGTCAACCTATGAACGGCTCCTTGCCGGGTCAAGGACGCTCACACCGAGATGAAGGGATGCCAGCGCCGCGTCCAGCGCGGGGGCCGAAATCTCCATATATTCAAGGGCCTCCGTCCAGAGCAGGACGGCCCTGACGGGCTTTCGGGGATAGAGCCGCGACAGCACCGCGCGGTACAGCGCAAGCTGCCGGACATAGGCTGCCGGCGCCTCAGCGGCGCTCTTGGGGGCGGCTTGGTTGGTCTTGAAATCGACGATCAGGACCTCATCGGGGCGAACGACCAGCCGGTCGATCTGCCCCGACACCAGCGCCGGGGTGCGGCCCGGTCGCTCCAGCCGGCCGGCGATGGCAACCTCCGCCCGGCTGCCGGCGGCAAAGACCGGGGCGAAACGCGGCTCGCTGATCAAAGCGAGCACGTTGCCGGCGAGCGCCGTGCGGTCGGCCTCCGGCCAGTCCGAGGCATTGCGCGCCATGAAGCCGAGCGCGGCCTCGCGCCGGCGCTCCATGGCGATGTCGGGCAGGGATTGCAGCAGACGGTGCACCAGCGTGCCGCGTTGCAGCGCCCGGGCGCGCGACTGGATCGACTCGCCGGTCCGCACGCTGCGGCCTTCCTCGGCAGACTGGCCCGAGGGGCGCACGGGATCCTCGTCGATGATCTCGGACGGTGCCGGCGTCCGCAGCCAGTCCGGCAGCACGACCGATTGTTCCGGGGGCGCCGCCGGCGTGCCCAGCGCCGCGACATCCTCCGGCCGGGCGAATCGCGTCACCTTGCCGAGCGGCGTCTCGATCACCTGCTTGTCGAGACCCGAGCCTTTGAGCCCGGTGTCGACCAGATCGTACCAGCTCAGCTTGCGCACCGTCTTCATATTGCCGGGCATGCAGCCGCCGACGATCAGCCGGTCCGCCGCGCGCGTCATCGCGACATAGAGCAGGCGGCGATATTCGTCCTCGGTCTCCTCGAGCATGGCCTTGCGCGCCTCGGCGACAGGCCTGGGATCATCAGCCTTGCGCCCGGCCCAGACCACGACCTCGCCGCCATTGCCGCGCGGCACGTGGATCAGCCGCAGCCGCTGCGAGTCCGCGGGCGAGGACGTTGTGTCGACCATGAACACGACCGAGGCCTCCAGGCCCTTGGCGCCGTGCACGGTCATCACCCGGACCTCATCGCGCGAGATCTCCATGTCGCGCTTCACCTCGGTGTCGGCCGAGCGCAGCCAGGCCATGAAGCCCTGCAGCGAGGCCGGCGCCTTACGCTCATAGTTCAGCGCAAGCTCCAGGAATTCGTCGAGCGCATCGTTGGCCTCGTGGCCGAGCCGGCGCAGGATGCGCGCCCGCCCGCCATCGCCGCCCAGCAGCCAGGCGTAGAACGCGAACGGCGTCTCCTCGCGGGCACGGATCTCGCAGGCCTCCAGGCGACGCAGCACGGTCGTGAATTTGTCGCTGGTGGCCGCATGCTCGCCGAGCGCGCGTCGCAGCGATCCCTTGCGATCATGGGCCAAAGTGAACAGGTCGTCGTCGTCGAGCCCGAACAGCGGGCTCTTCAGCGCCACCGCGAGCGCGAGATCGTCCTGCGGCAGCAGCAGCGCGTCGGCCAGGTTCATCAGGTCGATGATGGCGATGTGCTCGGTGAGCTTGAGCCGGTCGGCACCGGCGACCGGAATGCCGGCGTGCTTCAGCGCCTGGATCACGGCGTCGAATGCGTTGCCGCGCCGGCGCACCAGGATCAGCATGTCGCCATAGCGCAGGGGGCGGCGCTCGCCCTCGTGCCCCGTCAGCGTGCCGCTCTCGACCAGCCGCTTGATCTCGGCCTGGATGCGTCGGGAAAGCTTGACCTCGGGGCTGGTGACCGCGACGCCGTCGAACGGCGCACGCCAGCCCTCGATGTCCTGCCGATCGTCGGGCTCCGCGAGATCCCACAGCTCGATCACGCTCGGGCCGGCATCGCTGAGCGCGTTGTGCAGGGGATGGCCGATCTCGACCGAGTGGATGCTCTTGTAGATCGCGGGATCGCGGAAGACGTGGTCGACCGAGTGCAGGATCGTCGCACCCGAGCGGAACGAGTAGGTGAAGGCGACCGGATCGAACTTCAGCCCCGCTGCGGTAAACTTGCGATGCAGTTCGCGCCGGCGCGCGTCGAACTCGTGGGGCGCCGCGCCCTGGAACGAGAAGATCGACTGCTTCTCGTCGCCGACCGCAAAGATGGTGCGATTGAGTCCTTCGCGCGCGCCTTCGCCGGCCGTGAACTCGGAGATGATGCGCGCGACGATGTCCCATTGTCGCGGACTGGTATCCTGCGCCTCGTCGATCAGCACGTGGTCGACGCCGCGGTCGAGCTTGTAGTGCACCCAGCCCGAGGAGACGCGGTCCAGCATCGCCAGCGTCTTGTCGATCAAATCGTCGTAGTCGAGCAGCCCGCGCTCCTGCTTCTCGCGGCGGTAATTCGCGGCAGCCGCGGTCGCGATGTGCAGCAGGGCGGCGGTGCGGTCCCGCATGGTCACCGCGCGGCGCTTCTCGATCAATCCGCTAAGGCGCTGCACCTCCGCCTCGAACAGGCGGGCGACGGATGGGTTGTTGTCGCAAAACTTCTTGGTCAGCACCGCCTTGCGCGGCAGCTTCTCGTCGGTGAGGAAGACAGACAAATAAGCATCGACCTGATCGCTGCCGGAGAACGCCTTTGCCCCGCGGAGGCGCCCCGCCTGGTCATTGTCCGACTTGCTGCCGTCTTCCAGCGCGAAGGCGATGCCGTCCCAGCGCGATCGCGGCAGGAACGGGCCATCCAGAATTTCCGTCTCGACATCCTCGATGCGATCGCTCGCGTCGACGCCGAGCACGGTGGCCAACTGTGCCGCTGCGGCTTCCGCGTTGCCGGCCTCGTCGGTCCAGGCCATGAAGTGATCGCGGCTCAGACACGCCTCGCGCACGACCTCCTTGAAAGTGACATCGGCGGCGCTCGCCATTGCTGTCAGCAGCGCGCGGCCGGTGACGCTCTCCGGCTCGCGCGCGGCCTCCAGCAGCACCTTCAGATTGGCGCGCTCCATCATGTCGGTCTGGTCGCGCTCGTCGATCACGGCAAAGCGCGCCGGCACGTTGGCCTCGAACGGAAACTGCTGGAGCAGGCGCGTGCACAGCGCGTGGATGGTCTGCACCTTCAGCCCGCCCGGAGTCTCCAGCGCGCAGGCGAACAGTTTTCGAGCGTCGCGGCGCAGTTTTGCACCGGGATGCGGGATGCCGACCGCGCGGATCGCCGCGTCGAGCGCATCATCGTCCAGCGTCACCCAATGACCAAGCGTGGTGAACACACGCTCGGCCATGTTGGCGGCGGCGGCCTTGGTGAAGGTGATGCAGAGGATCTTTTCCGGCGGCACGCCCGACAGCAACAGACGGATCACGCGCTGCACCAGCACATGGGTCTTGCCCGAGCCGGCATTGGCCGAGACGAAGGCCGATGCAGTCGGATCGGATGCACGCGCCTGCCGCGCGCGCACTTCATCCGGGATGGGGCGCGGCAACTTCACCATTCCTCGATCCCCAATCCGCCGGCCGCGGACCATTCCTTGATCCGGGCGAGATCATCATAGGTGCCGTAGCGGTTCGCCCACATCGGCAGGTTCAGCGAGGTATAGGCTTGGTTCTCATCCTCGAAGGCACGGATCAGCGCTTCCAGCTTTGCTCTTGCCTCGGCCGCGGCGGTATCCGGAGGTTGCGGTTCGTCACCTTGCTTGAACTTGAGCTCGAGGATGCGCTCCTCGCCCGGTGGATTGTTGCCGCTGAGACGGACATAGACGAGCTGGCTCACCGAGGAACCGGCGTCGATATCAGGGAAGCCGCCCTCGCGCAGAATCGCGGCTTCCAGCGTGAGCTGTGGCGACAGGCCCATGCGGACCTGCTTGCCGGTCGGCGGCTGCCCGGTCTTGTAGTCGAGAATGGCATAGAAGCCGCCCTGGCGGCGCTCAATGCGGTCGGCGCGCGCGGAAAGATGGAAGGTGCGCGCATTGTCGAGCGGGATCGAGATCTCGCCCCGGGTCTCGGCGGTGATGGCCTCGATCGCGTCGCGCCGCGCCGTCTCCCAATCGCCGAACCAGCGCGCGATACGCTGGAAGCGTGGCCACCACAGCGCCTTCGCCTCGGGCCGTTCCATCAGCGGCGCAAAATGCTTCTCGCCGATCGCGCGCAGCACGCGCACGGGATCGGCGGGCAGATGCGCGGCATAGGTCTCCGTGAACTCTCCGATCGCGTCGTGAATCGCCGAGCCGCGGTCGGCGGCCGAGAGCGGCATGTCGACGGGATCGAGCGCATCGAGCCGCAGGATACGTTTGGCGTAGATCGTATAGGGATCGCGCAGCCAGTCTTCGATTTCGGTGACGGACATCTTGAGCGGCCGCGTCGCGCGGGGCGGCCGCGGCTCCGGCTGCTTGATCGGTCTGACCTTGTCGGGCTGATCCAGTGCGGCCGCGAACTGCACAAACTTCTCGCCGGCGCGGACCGCCGCCTTCCAGAGATCATCACCCGCGACCGCTTCCAACCGGTGCAGGAAGCGCGAGGCCACCGCCGGCGCGCCGCCGGCCTTGGCGGAATGGGTGAGGATCACCTCGTCGCCGCCGAGCAGCTGCGCGAAGTCGTGGGCAGAGAGGCCGATGCGTCGCTCCGGCAGGTCGAGGCCCAGCTCGTGCCGCATCGGCCGGCTGAGCCAGGGATCGATGCGCGGCGCTGGCGGCCAGACTCCTTCGATCAGGCCGCCGACGATGATGCGGTCGGCCTGCATCAGCCGCGATTCCAGCGGGCCGTAGATCTGCAAGCGGGCGCCGGGTCTGTCGCGCCGCCGCACCGCGCGGTCGCCGAACGCCGTCTGGAAGACGTCTGGATAGTCGGGCAGCGGCACCATCAGCCCGCTGGCCGTGCCGCTGCGCAGGAGATCGTCAAAGGCGGTGGCAAGCGCGAGACCATCGCGATCCTCGAAGGCGAGCGGGATGCCCTGCTCGTCGCGCGACAGCTCGATCAGGATATCGCGGTGCCGATGCGCGAGCTCGGCGAAGTCATACGGCTTCGACGGCGGCAGGCTCTCGATCGGCGCCAATGCCTTTTGCAGGGCATGGATCAGAGTTTGGATGCGATCGAGATCCTCGGCCTTGAGACGCGCGCGCGGCTCGGCCTTGTGGAGCGCGGAGACCTCGCTGCGCCAAAGCTTTGCCAGCTCCTCGCGAAAGCGGTTGAATTCGCGCAGGAGGCCGGCGGTGCTCGCCGGTGGGCGCGTGCCGCGCAGCACCGCAAGCTCCAGGCCCTCGACCGCCATTCTCCACGCGCCGGGCGCGCGGCCGAGCCGGCATAACGGATGTTTCAGCATCGCCAGCAATGTTGGAGGCTCCAGGCCCTTGGTCGCCGCCTCTGCCGAGAGACGAGCAAAGGTGCCGGCCGAGGTTTCCATCAGGACATCGCCGCCGGAATCGTCGAAGGCGAGGTCCCATCGGGTCAGCGCCGCCATCACCCGCCGCGCCAGCGCGCGGTCGGGCGTCACCAGCGCCGCCGACTTGTCGAGATGCCGCGCCTCGCGCATCGCAATGGCAATCGCGAGCGCTTCCATTTCAGGGTTGGGGGCTTCGACGACAGCGAGGTTCTTCATGGCGCCGGCGATCCCCGCGGCGATGTCGGGCTGTTTCAGCCGGTCGTGCCAGACTTCCGTCCTGGCGGAGGGCCGCATCGATTCGGACGCGAGCAGATCGCGGCCGCCGTCCGCTGGGGGCTGAAGAATGTCGACGTCGCTGCGCTTGATGCCGAAGCGATCCAGCAGCGCGTGCATGGCATATTGCGGATGGTTCGAGGCCGGATGCTCCGCGAACTTGCCGAGCGAATCGCGCACGCCGCCGATGGTGCGCCAGGCGTCGTCGTCGAGATCGGTGTCGAGGCCCGGCAGCACCACCGCGCCATGCGGCAGCGACGCGACTGCGTGCAAAAACTTCGCGGTGGCCGGCATCGAGCCGGTCGAACCCGCCGCGATCACCGGCCCGGTCGGATGCGCGGTCAGCCGTTTGGCTTCCGCCGCGATCAGGAGGTCGCGCCGCGCGGCCGGCTCGATCCGGTTGATCTCGGCGAGATGACTTGGCCAGGCCATGCGCGCGATGCGCAGGAATTCGAGCGAGTGCTGCCAGTAGCGATCGAGGTTGTCAGGCACCAGTCCATCAAGCGCGCTCCAGTCCACGCCACGCGTGACCATGTCGTCGATCAGGCGCGCGAGATCGGATGCCAGCGCCAGCGTCGAGGCCGGCCCGCCGACCACCAGTGGCGACAGCACCGGGCCCTTGGCCCAGGCGGCGACGAGCTGCGCCAGTGTGAGCCGTCGTTCGAGCTCGCCCAGCCGCGGCGGAATGTCGAGCGGCGCGGCACCGGAAAACTGCTCGCTCTCGCCGGCGAACGCGAGCTCGTCCTCGTCGATGTCGCCGAGCGCGACGATGCGCGGCAGCACCACTGCGTCCGCCTTCATCTCGTCGAGGAAGATCTCACGCACGACGCGCATCGCGCGCCTGGTCGGCAGGTACAGCGTGGCGTCGGCCAGCCGCGCCGGCTCCTTGCGGGCCTCGAACCCCTCGACCAGGCGGCCGTCGAGCAGGGCCGTGACGACCGTGCGCAGGAACGGAACTGAGATGGGAACGCTGAAAACGCGCATGGGCTGCCTGATTCGAGAATCAGGGCAATATAGGGAGGTGGCGTCGAATGGTCATGGGTGCGGGTGAGTCATCCCCGCTCTCCCACTGTCATTCCGGGGGCGATGAAGCATCGAACCTGGAATCTCGAGATTCCGGGTTCGCGCTCGCGCGCGCCCCGGAATGACGGGGTTTACGCCACGCTCTCCAGAAACGCCTCTTCCGCGGCGTGCACGGCATCCGGCGTGCCGACATGCATCCAGACGCCGTCGAGGCGGAGACCGAACAGCCGCTCCTGCTCGTTGGCGCGGTCGAACATCTTCGTCAGCGAGAATTCGCCCTTGGGCGCATCGGCAAAGATCGACGGCGACATGATCGCTGCGCCGGCATAGACGAACGGAACGACCTCTTTTTCCTTGCGCTTGCGCAGGGCGCCGTCGGGCAGCATTCCGTAATCGCCGCGGCCGCCATAGCCGATGCTGGTCGCGGTCGGCGCCATCAAGAGCAGGATGTCCATTCGATCAGGGTCGAAATTTTCAGCGAGCCGCGTCAGGTTCGAGCGCACCCCGTCGATCCACAGCGTGTCGGAATTGACGTGGAAGAACGGCGCGTCGCCCAGCAGCGGCAGCGCCTTGACCACGCCGCCGCCGGTGCCGAGCACCTGATCGCGCTCGTCGGAGATGGTCACGCGCGGACGCTGGCGCGAAGCGACGTGATTGATGATCTGGTCGGGCAGGTAATGCACGTTGACCACCGCCTCGGTCACGCCGGCCTGGCTGAGCTTGTCGAGCACGTGGTCGAGCAACGGCTGGCCGGCCACCGGCACCATCGGCTTCGGCATCGTGTCCGTCAACGGACGCATGCGCAGGCCAAACCCTGCGGCGAGCACCATGGCTTTGGTCGGTTTGACGGGCATCCTTCGCTTTCTCAGACCTTTCGCGTTCGCAGCAATCGTACCACGAGGCTCGATCAGCCGCATTGCATCTCGACCGCCTTAACCACCCGCCGTGACGGTTGTACGACGGGTGTTGCCGTCACGCCCCAATGGTCGCGGAACGCGCCTTTTTCTTTCTGTCGCCCAGCTTGAGGAAATTGACGCCGATCTGGTCGCCATTGACCCAGGCCAACTCGCAGCGCCGATACGCGAGCCCGGTGGACGACAGCAGGAGAAAGAATTCCTTCAGATGGAGCCCTTCCACCGAGCCCTCGATGGTCAGCTTGGCGCCGCTCTCGGAGACGTCCTCCATGGTGCAGTCGCGCCGCCAGGTGCCGTCGATTCCCATCACCTGGGCCGGAATCCCGCGTTCGAAAACAACCCGGCCGTTGCCGCGCTGGTCCGTCTGTACCGCCATCTGTCCCGCTCCAGCCCCGTAATTGTCCGGCTGCCTCGCTGCCAGAATACCGACGTTTTGGCTAACGGCCGGTAAATCGGGTCTCAATCAGGCTTGAGATGCCGCTTGGGATGGTTCTTGGGACGGTTCTTGGGATGCCCCTTGGAACGCCCCTTGGGGCGGCGGGACGTTGGCGAGATACCAGTCGCGCAAGGCGCCGAGCGCGGGATGCGCCAGCGAGCGCTGGAGGTAGGTCCAGATCCGCGGCTGGTGGCGCAGATAATGCGGCTTGCCGTCGCGGCGGTTGAGCCTGGCGAAAGTGCCGAGCAGGCGCGTGTTCCGCTGCGCCGACATGATGGCGTAGAGCTCGGCGAAACCGGCCGCATCGAAATTCGTGTCCTGCGCGCGTCGCGTCTTGATGTAGCGCGAGAGCAGCGTCAGCTCGATGTTCTCGGGCACGTCGATGCGGGCGTCCTGGAGCAGCGACACCACGTCATAGGATTGCGGCCCCAGCACGGTGTCCTGGAAGTCGATCACGCCGACGCGCGCGATGCCCGTGCGATTCTCAAGCCAGATCAGGTTCGGTGAGTGATAGTCGCGAATGATCCATGTCTTCGGCGCCGACAGCGGCGGCTTGAGCAGTTCGCGCCACATCGCGAAGAATTCCGCACGCCTCTCGTCGTTCAACGGCGCGTTGCGATCGGGCAGGTACCATTCCGGCATCAGTCCGATTTCGATCAGCATCGCCTCAACGTCGAAGACGGGGATCTCGTAGGTCTTCCCGTCCAGCGGCAGCGTCTCCGGCAGCGCCTTGCCATGCAGCATCGCCAGCGCGTCGGTCGCGGCTTCGTAGCGCTCGGCAATCGGCCGCGGCGGATCGCCCTCGATCACGCCTTCGCTGCCAAAGTCCTCGGTGATCAGGAAGCCATGATCGAGATCGGAGTGATGGATCGCGGGCGCGGAGATTCCCTGCGCGCGCAGGCCTTCGGCGATCGCGACGAAGGGTTTGACGTTCTCCGCAAGATGCACCGCGGCGCTGTAGGACTTGCCGTTGTAGAGAGCCGCGCCATCAGGCCGCTGCGGAAAGTTCATCAGGATGACGACGCCGTCATCGCGCAGCAGCCGCGCATAGGAACGGGTCGAGGCATCGCCGGCCATGCGCCTGCGCGTCGCATCGATGTAACCGGAGGCGTCGAGGAATTCGCGCAGCGCCTGCAGCCGCGCGACGATGGCGGCGGCCCTGCCGTGACCGGTGATGTCGGCGGCGCGCGCACTCGAGCCCAGCGCCGGCCGATGCGTCAGCGCGATGTCGATGCGATCCGCGGGCATTGCCGAGGGAGCACGTTCGGGCCATTCGATCAGGATGAGCGTGGCATCCGGCAGCGGCGACAGCCCGATCTCGTCGAGCTCGCTCTCGTCCTCGACGCGGTAGAGATCGGCATGCATCACCGGGAACGGCGGCAGCTCGTAGCCCTGCACCAGCGTGAAGGTCGGGCTCGGCACTTCCAGCGTCTCGTCGCCGGCGAGGTAGCGGATCAGGCTGCGCGCGGCCGCGGTCTTGCCGGCACCGAGATCGCCGGTGAGCGTAATGACGTCACCGGGACCGACCAGCAGCGCGAGGTCGGCCATCAATTGCGTGGTGGCCGTCTCGTTGTGGAGCGCGACCGAGAATGTGGTTGTATCCGTCATTCGGCGGCGTCGCGATGCGCCGCCTGGTCGGTCGGGAAATCACAGATCACGACCGTGCCCCGGCCGACGATCGAATCCACCCGCACCTTGCCGCCATGCAGCTCGACGAAGGAGCGCACCAGCGACAGGCCGAGCCCGGCGCCGCGGTGACGCGAGCCCTGGGAGCGGCTTTCGAACCAGTTGAACACCTTGTCCTTCATGTCGGCAGGTATTCCAGGGCCCGAATCTGTCACGGTGAAGACCACGCTGTGTTCGGTGCGCCGTGCGCTGATGCCGACGGTGGAATCCTGTGGAGAAAACCCGACAGCGTTGGCGAGGAGGTTATAGAGCACCTGCACCACGCGCTTCTCGTCGCCGGTGAAGCTGCCGACATCCGGCGCGATCTCGACCTTGAGGCGGATGCGGTCGGTGGCGAGCCGGTCCTGGATGCCCTCGGCGGCGAGCTCGATGGCCTTGCTGACGTCGACCTGCCCGAGTTCCAGCTTCATCGCGCCGGCGTCGATGGTGGCGAGATCCAGGATGTTGTTGGTGAGCGCGAGCAGCGCGTTGGTCGATTTGGTGACGTAGTCGAGATATTCGGCCTGCTTCGGCGTCAGCGGCCCGGTCGAGGGATCGCTGAGGAAATGCGCAAAGCCGATGATGGTGGTCAGCGGCGAGCGCAGCTCGTAGGAGACGTGGTGGACGAAATCCACCTTCATCTGGTCGGCGGCCTCCAAGGCCTCGTTGCGCTCGCGCAGCGCGCGCTCGACATTCTCGGTATCGGTGATGTCCTGGAATGTCAGCATGGTAGCGCCGTCGGGCAGCGGCCGGATCATGCCGTCGAGCACGCTGCCGTCCTTGCGCTCCAGCTTCAGCGGCACGTCGGCGCGGTTCTCGATCGAGGTGATGGCCTCGCGGATCTGGCGCCAGACCAGGGGATCGTCGTAGAGCTGATGGCACCAGCCTTCCACCGTCTGGATGTGCGGCTCGTCGCGCATGGCGTCGCTGGAGAGCTTCCACATCCGGACGAAGGCCGGGTTGAACAGCTGCGCCTTGCCGTTGCTGCCGAACACCGCGACGCCCTCGGCGAGGCTGTCCAGCGTCTCGCGCTGAACGCGGATCAGGCCGTCGAAGCGGCGGGCGAGGTCGAGGCTTTCGGTGACGTCGTCGAACAGATAGGTGACGCCGCCCTCGGGATTCGGGGTGGTGACGACCGAGAGCGCGCGGCCGTCAGGCAGGAACCAGGTGTCCTTGGCGGTCTCGACCGCGCGATAGGCTTCGTGCAGCTTGGCTTTCCAGGCGCGGAAATCCGGCTGCTCCGGCAGCTTGCGCGCGGCGCGGAGCTGGTCGAGCACGCTGGAATCGTCAGGGTTGGCGTCGAGGAAGGTGCGGTCGAGGTCCCACAGCCGCCGATAGGAATCGTTGTAGAAGGCGAGGCGGCGCTGGCCGTCGAACACGGCAACGCCGGAGGAGAGCTGGTCGAGCGTGCGGCGGTGCGCCTCTGCCATTTGCACCAGCGCCGACCTCAGCGCATCCGCCTCGCTGGCATCGATTGCGACCCCGACGCTACCGCTGCCGACATTGATGGCGCGCACGTCGTAGATGCGCCGCTCGCCGCCGATCACGATCGGCAGCCGCGAGCTGAAATTGGTCGCGTCCTTCAGTCCCCGCTCCATCGCGGTGCGATTGGCACTGTCGAGCAGCTCGAGCTTGCGCTCCTGGGCGTCGGTGACGCTGTTGGCCTCGGTGGCGCGCACATAGGCCGGATTGGCGTAGGTCAGTGCCCCGTTCTCGCCCTTGGCCCAGATCGGCCAGGGTGCGGCGGCGGCAAGGCCGCGCAGCATCTCGGTCTCGTCGGAGAGCGCCTTGTAGCGCAGATTGGTCTCGGCCAGATCGCGGCGCAGTCCTGAGAGCTCGCGAATCCGGACTATGGCCTGGCCGCCGATGGCGCGGCCGATCGCTTCCAGCGTATGGCCGTGCGCAGTGGTCAACGTCAGCTGGAACCCGTCGCCGCGATCGCGCAGCGCGTCCACGGCATGGTCCATCTGGAGCGCGGGCTCCGGGGGCAGCCAGGTTCCGAACGCCAGCACGCGCTGCGGGGAGGAGTCGCGCGGCAGCACCAGGGAGATGTCGCCGGAAATCTGAACGCGGTTATCGCCGGCCGGCCAGGAGATCAGGATCTGCGGCTCGGCGAACAGCAGCGCGCCGAAGCGGTCGGCCTGGAGCTGAAGTTCCCCGATTCGTGCGCGTAGCCGCGCCTCGTTCTTGACCAAGCGCACCCGCGTGCGCATCAAGAGGATCGCGGCCACGACCGAGAAACCGAGCAAAGCCAGCGCGGTGGCGAGCACCGCGAGTTCCTGCCGGTTGAAGTCCAGCATGCTGGAGAGAGTGTCGATGAGATCGGCGGCCCTGGCCGGCGCAGCCGGCAGCAGCGCCGCAAGAGCGCTCCCAATCAAGCCGCTGCGCGCCAGCGACGTGCACGACAGCAGCGTCCGACGCATCGACACGATCACGCCTGACATACTTGCCCCAAGACCGCACGAATTTGCGCGCGGCGACCCCCGTCGCGCGCGAATCAAAAGACAATACCCCCACCGTGACTCCGGCGGTAAGAGTCCAGATCGTGAACGCAAACGCGGCCAGACAAAAATGCCGGGCGCGCGGTTCCGCGGTCACGTCGTTCTTCGCGATGATTCGGCTGGAATTGCCGTGCGTTAGCGCGTCAGGCGAATTTTCCAGCCGCGATGAACATGTGCTCCTTCCGCGCAAGCATGCGGGAGCGGTCAAGAACTAGCGGCCGGTCGAGCCGAAGCCGCCGGCGCCGCGACCGGTCGCCGACAAGGTCGCCACCGGAACCAGCGCAGCCTGCACCACGGGCGCGATCACCATCTGGGCGATGCGCTCGCCGCGCTTGACCACGAACGGCGCCGCGCCGTGGTTGATCAGGATCACCTTGATCTCGCCGCGATAGTCCGCGTCGATCGTGCCCGGCGAGTTCAGCACGGTGACGCCGTGCTTGGCCGCAAGCCCCGAGCGCGGCCGCACTTGCGCCTCATGCCCGGCGGGCAGCGCGATCGCCAGACCCGTCGGCACCAGCGCATATTGGCCGGGCGCGAGCGTCATCGGCTCGGCGTCCGGAACGGCTGCCATCAGGTCGAGGCCGGCGGCCTCCACCGTCTGATAGGCCGGCAACGGCAGACCTTCGGCATGGGCGAGGCGTTGCAGTTCGACCGTGACCATCGTGCTCAAGGTGCCGTCTCCAGGGATTTGTCGGTCGCGCTTCGGACGATGTGTGCGACCAGTTCGGTGGCGACCTGCTCCTTGGTCATCACCGGCCAGGAATCAACTGCAATCTCGCCGTCCTTGGCACCGTTCGTGCGGCTGAGGAGGTGGACGGTGTTGCGGTCGCCGCCCATCACGCCGGTGGCCGGCGACACGTCGTTGGCGACGATCCAGTCGCAGCCCTTGCGCGCGAGCTTTGCTTTGGCGTTGTCGATGAGATGTTCGGTTTCGGCGGCAAAGCCGATCACCAGCGGCGGGCGCTTGTCGGTCAGCTTGGAGATCGTGGCGAGGATGTCGGGATTCTCGACCAGCTGAAGCGGCGGCATGCCGGCCGAGGTTTTCTTCAGCTTCTGTTCGCCTTCATTGGCGACACGCCAGTCGGCGACCGCGGCAGCGAAGATCGCGATATCGGCCGGAAGCGCGGTCTGCACCTGCTCCAGCATCTGCCGCGCCGACTCCACGTGCTTCACCGTCACTCCAGGTGGATCGTCGAGGTCGACCGGGCCGCTCACCAGGATCACCTCGGCGCCGGCGGTCTGCGCGGCGGCGGCGATGGCAAAGCCCTGCTTGCCGGAGGAGCGGTTGGCGATGTAGCGCACGGGGTCGATCGGCTCGTGCGTGGGACCAGCAGTGATCAGCACGCGCTTGCCGGCGAGCGGCCGCGGCACTGGCGGCCGCAGCAGCCGTTCGGCGGCATTGGCGATCTCGATGGCTTCCGACATGCGACCGACGCCGGCTTCACCCGCTTCGGCCATTTCGCCCGAGTTCGGGCCGATCAGCACCGCGCCGTCGCGCTGGAGCAAGGCAAGGTTGCGGCGTGTCGCCGCGTTGCTCCACATCAGCGGGTTCATCGCCGGCGCCAGCAGCACCTTGCGGTTGGTGGCGAGCAGGATGGCGCTGGCGAGATCGTCGGCATGACCGTTCGCCATCTTCGCCATCAGGTCGGCGGTCGCCGGCGCCACCACGATCAGATCGCAGTCGCGCGCGAGTCGAATATGGCCGGCGTCGAATTCGCTCTGGGGGTCGAACAGGTCCGTGTAGACGCGCTCATGCGAGAGCGCGCTGACGGCGAGCGGCGTGACGAATTGCTGTGCCGCCTTGGTCAGCACGCAGCGGACCTCGATGCGGCGCTCCTTGAGCCTGCGGATCAGGTCGAGCGACTTGTAGGCCGCGATGCCGCCCCCGATGATCAGGGTGACGCTGGCCTCGGGGAGGGCACCGGTGCGCTGCGACGCCGCGGCGGTAGAGGGCGCAGGCGGCACCGCAAACGGCGTCAGCGGCTCCTCGCGGCCCTCGATCAGCTCCCGCAGGATGACCCGGACCTCCTCCTCGACCGACCTGCGGTTCGTGGCCGAGCGCAGCCGCAGATAGGTTTTGACGGCATCGTCGAGCTTGCGGATGGTCAGGCTTGCCATGACGCCCCTCCAGCACGGAATGATAGCGATGCTATCACTCGTGTGATTGCAGTGCAATCATAGATTCCGGACGGCGATCAGGATGCCGATGAAGGTCGCGGCGATGATCCACAGCGCCACGGTACGCCAGCGGTTCTTGCGGCCTTCGCTGCGCCCCATGGCCGCGATGCTCTCCGGCGACAGCCTTATGCCCTCTCGGGTCATGGTCTCGAGCTGCTCGAGGACCTTCACCGACCGCTCCGCGATCTCCGGCAGTCGCATCAGCACGCGCGCGATGTCGCCGGTCCCGGCCAATGCGCCCTGCACCCGGCCGATGGGGCCGAGATTGCGCTCGATCCATTCGCGCACCACGGGGTCGGCGATCTTCCAGATGTCGAGCTTGGGATCGAAGCCGCGGGCCACGCCCTCGACCACCACCATGGTCTTCTGCAGCAGGATCAGCTCGGGCCGTGTGGTCATGTCGAACAGGCCGGTAACCTCGAGCAGCAGCGTCAGCAGCCGCGCCATCGAGATCTCCTCGGCAGTGCGGTTGTGAATGGGCTCGCCGATGGCGCGGATGGCCTGCGCAAAATTCTCGACAGAATGGTGCGCGGGCACATAGCCCGCCTCGAAATGCACCTCCGCCACACGGCGATAGTCACGCGTGATGAAGCCGAGCAGGATCTCGGCCAGGAAGCGCCGCTCCCTCATCCCGAGCCGGCCCATGATGCCGAAATCGACCGCGACCAAGCGGCCGGCGTCATCCAGGAACAGATTGCCCGGATGCATGTCGGCGTGGAAGAAGCCGTCGCGCAGCGCGTGCCGCAGGAAGCTCTGGATCACCTTACGGCCGAGGTCGGGCAGGTCGACCTGCGCTTCAGCAAGGCGCTTGTGGTCGTTCAGCGCGATGCCGTCGATCCACTCCATCGTCAGTACGTTGTGCGTGGTGCGGTCCCAATCGACGGTCGGCACCCGGAAATCAGGATCGTCGCGCGTGTTCTCCGCCATCTCGGACAGCGCAGCCGCCTCCAGCCGCAGGTCCATCTCCATCGCGACCGAGCGCGACATGGTGTTGATGACCTCGATCAGGCGCAGGCGCCGCGCCTCGGCCGAATAGGCCTCGGCCTTGTGCGCGACGAAGAAGAAATCGGAGAGGTCCCGGCGGAAGCGTGCGGCGACGTTCGGCCTCAGCACCTTGATCGCGACCGGCCTGCGGCTGCCGTCGCGGAGCACCTCGCCGCGATGCACCTGCGCGATCGAGGCGGCCGCGACCGGCGGGCCGAAGCTCGCGAAGATGTCCTTCAGCGGCCGTTCCAGCGAGGTCGTGATCGCAGCTTCCGCCTCGGCTTGCGAGAACGGCGGCAGGCGGTCCTGGAGGCTTTCGAGATCGCGCGCCATGATGACGCCGACCACATCGGGGCGCGTGGCCAGGAATTGTCCGAGCTTGAGATAGGCCGGGCCCATCCGCGTCAGCGCGCGCGCGATCCGTGGGCCGTGCTTGGTGCCGCGGCGTTCGACGAGGCGCGCGAGCTTCAGCGCGAGCTGTCCCGGGGGCGGCACCAGGCTCGGATCGACCGAGCCGAACACGCCCTCGCGCGCGAACACGAACGCGGCGCGGATCAGGCGCGCAATGTGGGTGAGGGCAGAGATCACAAACGCCAGCTCGAATGCAGTGCCACGATGCCGCCGGAGAGTGTCTGCCAGCTGACGCGGGAAAAGCCGGCGTCGCGGATCATGTCGGCGAAGGCGGCAGGCTTCGGAAACTTGCGGATCGATTCGACGAGATATTGGTAGGATTCGGCGTCGCCCGTGACCATGCGGCCGAGCGGCGGGATCACCTTGAACGAGAACAGATCATAGAGCTTGTCGAGGCCGGGCATCTCGACGGTGGAGAACTCCAGGCAAAGGAAGCGGCTGCCGGGCTTGAGCACGCGGTAGGCCTCGCGCAGTGCCAGGTCGATCCGCGGCACGTTGCGAATGCCGAAAGCGACCGTATATGCGTCGAAGCTGCGATCGGCGAAGGCGAGCGCTTCGGCATTGCCTTCGACGAAATCGACCCGGGTGTCGAGATGCTGCTTGGCGGCGCGTTCGCGGCCCACGGCCAGCATATTGGTGTTGATGTCGCAGACGGTGGCATGGAAACCCGCGCCCGCGGCCTTGGCGGCGCGGAACGCGATGTCGCCGGTGCCACCGGCAACGTCGAGCAACGCGAACGGCCGGTCGCCCCTGGGCGGGTCGAGCGCCGTGATCATGATGTCCTTCCAGACCCGGTGCAGGCCGCCGGACATCAGGTCGTTCATCAAGTCATAGCGCGACGCCACGCTGTGAAACACATCGTTCACCAGCGTCTGCTTGTCCCCCAGGGGAACGTCCCTGAAGCCAAAATGCGTGGTTTCGCCCGGCCGATCCATTACTCTGCTCCACGAGGCGGACCATAGCGCGGCCGCCGCAATGGCGCTATCACACCGCCCTCATAAGGTGAATGCCTGACCATGCCTGAATTGCCAGAAGTCGAGACCGTCCGCCGCGGGCTTCAGCCGGTGATGGAGGGCGCGAAAATCCTCGTTGCGGAGGCACGCCGGCCGGACTTGCGCTTCCCGTTTCAGCCGGACTTCGTGGCCCGGCTCAAGGGGCAGGTCGTCACGGGCCTCGGCCGCCGTGCAAAATATCTCATGGCCGATCTCGCCTCCGGCGACGTTCTGCTGATGCATCTCGGCATGTCGGGCTCGTTCCGTGTCATCAAGCCGGACAACGACACTCAGCCCGGCGAGTTTCATTATCCGCGGGCCAAGGATTCCACGCACGACCACGTGCTGTTTCGGATGTCCTCCGGCGCCGACATCGTGTTCAACGATCCGCGCCGCTTCGGCTACATGAAAGTGATCGCGCGCAATGCGCTCGAAGACGAGCCGCTGCTCCGCGGGCTCGGACCCGAGCCGCTCGGCAACGAATTCGACGCCGCGATGCTGGCGCGTTCCTGCGCCGGCAAGACCACCAGCCTGAAGGCCGCGCTGCTCGACCAGCGCGTCGTGGCAGGGCTCGGCAACATCTATGTCTGCGAGGCGCTGCATCGCTCGCATCTGTCGCCGCGCCGGATCGCCGCGACACTGTCGACCAAGAAAGGCGAGCCGACGGACCATGCAACGCGACTGGTCGGCGCGATCCACACCGTGCTGAACGACGCCATAAAGGCCGGCGGCTCCAGCCTGCGCGACCATCGCCAGACCTCGGGCGAGCTCGGCTATTTCCAGCATTCGTTCAAAGTCTACGATCGCGAAGGCGAGACGTGCACCACGCCGCGCTGCGGCGGCACGATCAAGCGGTTCACGCAGAACGGCCGGTCGACCTTCTGGTGTCCGAAATGTCAGAAGTAATTATCAGGCTTGCCGCCGAGAGGCCTTGAGACTCGGCGAATGTGACGACTCCACCAGTGACGGGAGGATAGAGCCTTCGCTACAAGGCGCGAGGCGAAGCAATCCGGCGGGGCTGGTGGCCGGACTGCTTCGTCGCTTGGCTCTTTCACCGAATGGCGAAGAGCCCGACTGTCGTCCGAGCGATTGCTCCGCTCAGGACGCCAGTGTCGTGGTCTCGTCCGCTGCAAGCTCGCTGGCGACGTGCAGCATGCCGTGCGCAGCCGAGATAACCTGGTCGATCAGCACATTGGTCGGGGCTTCGAGCTCCAGCCGGGTCTCGATCCAGCGCCAGAGGCCGCGGATCTCGTCCGCCGACTTGCCGTTCGGCGCGAATTCGCTCACGGCAAGACCATTCGCCAGCGCGTCCTGATGGTCGTTGCGCATTGCGATCAGCGGACGTGCGAGCACGTCGGTGAGGTCGAGCGCGGCTTCCTCGGCGAGGGTGCTGGCGGCGTTGTCGATGCGCTGGCCACGGATCGGCGTCTGGTTCAGCACGAAGCTGTACGGCCGCTTCCAGGCGCGTGCGACGCTGAGCGTCGAGGCGGTCGCCTCGATGTCGGCGACGCTCGGGCGGGCCGGGATCAGGCAGAGGTCGGAATGGCGGATCGCGGCGGTGGTCGCGGCGCTGAGGCCGGCCGCGGTGTCGACGATCGCGAGCTGGAGGCCGCTGTCGGCGAGCATCTTCAGACGCGGCTCGATGTCGGCGGCGTGATAGATCGGCTCGACGACGAGATCGTCGGTGCTGCGGCGGCGCTGCCAGTTGGAGAGGGTGCCCTGCGGGTCGGTCTCGATCAGGCGAACGGTGAAGCCGGCCTGCTTGGCCGCCAGCGCGAGGCCGATGGCGAGCGTGCTCTTGCCGCTGCCGCCCTTTTGGGTGGCCAGTACGATCGTGTGCATTGAAGATCAATCCTTTGGAGTTCTGGGTCAGGGATACGCCACGCGAACGTGCATCGCTTCTGGATGCTGAGCGCTTCTCGCTCAGGACGTGCCGGCCCGATCCAAAGGGGATCGCGGAGGTCCGAATCAACGGTAGCGATGATGGCGGAATCGCAAATGCCAGCGAATCCGTACCATTACCGGCTCCGTAGTCGTACGTGTGAGAGCGTCCGGGACACGAGATTGGAGTCGGCAGCGGCCTACTTTCGGACGCAGATGACGCGCACGACCGCGGCCTTTGCATCGGTCGACGTGCCATTCGCGGTGACACCGTTCGCCTTCAGGAATCCGCGCACCGCCTCTGCGGAGACCATCATAGCCTGTGACGCCGGCACCGACGCCGCAGGTCCCGCGACCATTGCCGGCTTCAGCAAGGCCATGCCGGCGAATTTGCCGTCGGCGTCGATGGCAGGGCTGCCGGAGAATCCGATTGCCGGCGGCGGGGACAGTGCGGAAGCGCTCTGCGTGACCGCCGCTAGCGCAGCCTTGACGTTCGACACGCCGGCCGCACCGCCTTGGCTCTGCGGATCGGCGATGCCGACGATGTCGACGTTCGCCTTCGCTGCGCCGCCGGCGAGGCTGAGCGGCTTCAGGCCGCGGGCGCCGTAGATGTGCAGGAGCGCGAGATCATTCCCCTTGTCCTCGGCGAGACGGTCGGCGCTGCCATGACCGGCGATGGTGATTGCGAGGCAGCCATCGGTGACGAGGCGATCGGTGACGATCGCACCGTCGTCGCTGACGACGATGCCGGTGCCATATTCGACGGTCTTGCGCGGCGGCGGCCCGGCCAGCGGTCCGGACGGAAATGCATTGAACGCGCTCGACATCGCGATCACCACCGGCTCGACCGTGTTCTCCGTCGCCTGGTCGTAGAGGATCGTCATGGTGCGGACTTCGTCACCCTTGAAGGTGCCACGCACGTAAAATTTCTTCAGGCCCTGCAATCCCGACAGCACGAAGAAGTCGGGCTTCACCACGGTGTAATCGACCTTGCGCCCGGACGGCTCCTTCTCCAGGTCGGCGAGCCTTGCCGAGGTCGGGTTCACCTCCTTGCGCCGGCTGAGCAGCACCTGCACGGTTCCGGTCGGCGAGGTCCATTTCGAGCCGTTGGCGTCGCTTGCCTGCTGCGGCACCAGCTTCGTGGGAATACCGAGCCGGGCGCCGCTGGTCGGCTCCGTCACGATCTTCCAGCCGACGCTCTCCTGCTTCTTTCGGGCCGCCTCGGCGAGTGTGGCGCGTTCCTGCGGATTGAGCACACCGGTCGGCTTGCCGCCCTTGGCCTTCTGGTACTCCTTGATGGCGTTGACCATGCGTTCGCTGGTGTCGCCGGTGATGGCGCCGTTATATTGGCCGACCCAGGCGAGGTCGGACTGGAGCGACAGCCGCTCCGCTTTTGCCATGGCATCGGCCGTCGCTGACGGCGTCTGCATCGCGGGAGGCCGGACCGGAACGGTCTGAACCGTCTTCGGGTTGGTGCCGCGGACCTGTGGCGCCGTCATCTGCGCGTGCGCGCCCGTGGCGGCCGCGAACATCAGTGTTGCCGCAAGCATCGATCTCATGACAAATCCAGCCAGCCCATTGAACGCCACGCCATTGAAGCACATCTCGTTGGTCGCGAACAATGTTGCGGTGGTTCAGGTTTGACAGGAGCCGCGAACTCAAGTCCTCATCCCGAGGAGCGGCCTCTAGGCCGCGTTTCGAAGGATGGCCACGGGCGAGATCGGGGCCTTCATGGTTCGAGACGCGCGTTCCGCGCTCCTCACCATGAGGAGTGAGAGGAATGTAGGACGATGCTGAGCCCGGACGAACTCGAACGCTATGCCCGTCATATCGTGCTGCGCGATGTCGGCGGTCCCGGACAGGCCGCGTTGAAACGGGCCTCCGTGCTGGTGATCGGCGCCGGCGGGCTCGGCGCGCCCGCGCTGATGTATCTGGCTGCCGCCGGCATCGGCACGCTCGGTGTGGTCGACGACGACGTGGTGTCGTTGTCCAATCTGCAGCGTCAGGTGATTCATACGACGCCCGATATCGGCCGCCACAAGGTCGAGAGCGCGGCAGAGCGGATCTCGGCGCTCAATCCGCATGTCCGCTTCGTCGGTCATGCCACTTGGCTCAACGCCGACAATGCGCTCAGCCTGATCGGCGACTACGACCTCGTGCTCGACGGCTCCGATAATTTCTCGACGCGCTATCTGGTCTCCGACGCCTGTTTCTTCGCCAAGCGGCCGCTGATCACGGCGGCGCTCGGTACCTTCGACGGCTCGCTCACCACCATCCGCGCGCACGAGACGAACGAGCAGGGCGAATTCAATCCGACCTATCGCTGCCTGTTTCCCGAGGCGCCGCCGCCCGGCACGGTGCCTGCCTGTGCGGAGGCCGGCGTCATGGGGGCGCTCGCGGGCGTGCTCGGCTCGATGATGGCGCTGGAGGCGATCCGCGAGATCGTCGGCTTCGGCGACGGCCTCGTCGGCCGTCTCCTGATGATCGACGCACGCGCGATGCGCTTCGAGACGCTGCGCTATTCCCGCGATCCGGCCAATCCGCTCAACGGCGATGGGCCTGTGTTCGAGGATCTCGGCGTCCATCGCACCTGATTGCCGCCGTTACCTCGTGGCCGGTTTCTCGCTGTCGAGATGCGCCATCTGTTCGGCCGCGTAACGCGTGCCGGAAGCGACATCCGGCGGGAAGGCTTTTGCCAGCGCTGCGAGATGAGCTTGCGTCAGCGTCACCTTGGTTGCGCCGAGCGCTTCGTCGAGACGGTTGCGGGTGCGGGCGCCGATCAGCGGCACGATCTCCCGGCCCTGCGCCGCCACCCAGGCGATTGCGACTTGCGCCGGCGTTGCGCCGACGTCATTCGCGATCTTGCGCAGCGACTCGACCAGCGCGAGATTGGCCTCGAGGTTCGCGCCCTGGAAGCGCGGCGTCATCAGCCGGTAGTCCTTGCCGGCCTTGCCTGAATCCTTCGACCAGTGACCGCTGATCAGGCCGCGCGCCAGGACGCCGTAGGCAGTGATACCGATGCCGAGCTCGCGGCAGGTCTTGAGGATGTCGCGTTCGATGCCACGCTCGATCAGCGAATATTCGATCTGGAGGTCGGCGATCGGATGCACCGCATGCGCGCGGCGGATGGTGTCGGAGCCGACCTCGGACAGGCCGATATGCCTGACGTAGCCGGCCTTCACGAGATCGGCGAGGCCGCCGATGGTGTCTTCGATGGGAACGTTCGGATCGAGGCGCGCCGGGCGATAGATGTCGACATGGTCGGTGCCGAGCCGCTGGAGCGAATAGGCGAGGAAGTTCTTGGTTGCGGCTGGCCGGCAGTCCATGCCGATGAAATCGCCGACGGGGCCGCGCAGCGCCCCGAACTTGACGCTGATCCGCACCTTTTCGCGTGAAACGACCTTGAGTGCCTCCCGGATCAGCATTTCATTGTGGCCCATGGCGTAGAAATCGCCGGTGTCGAGCAGCGTGATGCCCGCATCGAGCGCCGCATGGATGGTGGCGATGCTCTCGCCGCGATCGGAAGGACCATAGGCGTCGGACATGGCCATGCAGCCGAGACCGAGGCTTGAGACGGTGGGGCCGGTTGAACCGAGTGTGCGCTGTTCCATGTTGGCTCTCCTCGAAGGCGGCGGCTGAACGCCGCGTCACGAGGACGGATATGCGCCCGACCGATTGGGCCGATAAGCTGGACAATCCGGAATGGCTTGTTCACATTAGCGAACAATGGCCGAGCCTGACCTGCGCGATCTCGATGTCTTCGTGGCGGTCGCCCGCACCCGTAATTTCCGGCGCGCGGCGGTCGAAATTCGCGTGTCTGTGTCGAGCCTTAGCCAGCGGCTCCGGGACCTGGAGGAGCGCCTCGGCGTCCGCCTTGTGAACCGCACCACGCGCAGCGTCGCGCTGACCGAGGCGGGCGAATTGCTGCTGTCGCGCGTTGCTCCGGCGTTGCGCGATGTCGGCGATGCCCTGGATCAGGTCCGCGGTCTGCGCGAGGTCGCCTCGGGGCGCCTGCGCATCAACGCACCGCCGCCGGCGGTCGATCTGGTGCTGGCGCCGATGGTCGGGCCATTTCTCGCGGCGCATCCGCAGGTCGATCTCGACATCGTTTCCGAGAGCGGATTCGTCGACATCGTCAGTGCCGGCTTTGATGCCGGCGTGCGCTATGGCGAACACCTCGCGCAGGACATGGTGGCGATTCCGCTGAGTGGTCCGCAGCACTATGCCGTCGTCGCCTCGCCTGCGTACCTCGCGCGGCGCGGCAGGCCGAAGCATCCGAAGGATCTTCTCGATCACGACTGCATCCGCGCCCGCTACTCCAGTGGCGTCATGAACGATTGGGAGTTCGAGAAGAACGGCCAGATCGTGAAGGTCGATCCGCCGGCCAAGCTGATCTCGACCAATATGGGCCTTGCCATGCGCGCCGCGCTCGACGGCGTCGGCATATGGGCGACGCTCGACGGCTATGTCGGCGATGCCGTCAAATCGGGAACGCTCGTCAGGCTGATGGAAGATTGGTGCGAGCCGTTTCCCGGACCGTTCCTGTACTATGCGAGCCGACGCCAGGTGCCGCCTGCGCTTCGTGCGTTCATCGATTTCGTCGCGGACTGGCGCAAGCGCAAAGGGCGCGGGACGTAAGCCTCAGAGCATGCTCGGCAGCACGCGATCCGGCGGCTTGTGGGCATCGAGGAAGGTGCGGATGTTGATGATCACCTTCTCGCCCATCTCGACGCGGCCTTCGATCGTGGCCGAGCCCATATGCGGCAACAGCGTCACCTTGCCGGCTCTGGCGAGCCGCACCAGCTTCGGGTTGACCGCGGGCTCGTGCTCGTAGACGTCGAGGCCGGCGCCGGCAATCTCGCCGCCTTCGATCAGCTTGATCAGCGTGTCCTCGTCGGTCACCTCGCCGCGCGCGGTGTTGACGATGTAGGCGTCCTTGCGGATCAGCTTCAGCCGCCGCGCCGAGAGCAGATGATAGGTCGCCGGCGTGTGCGGACAGTTCACCGAGATGATGTCCATCCGCGCCAGCATCTGGTCGAGGCTTTCCCAGTAGGTCGCGCCAAGCTCTTCGGCGATAACAGGAGCGACGGGACGGCGGTTGTGATAGTGGATCTGAAGGCCGAAAGCGCGCGCGCGGCGCGCCACTGCCTGGCCGATGCGGCCCATGCCGATGATGCCCAGACGCTTGCCGCCGATGCGGTGGCCGAGCATCCACGTCGGCGACCAGCCCGCCCAGGGCTTTCCTTCGGTCAGGATCGAGGCGCCTTCGATCATCCGCCTGGGCACTGCGAGGATCAGCGCCATGGTCATGTCAGCGGTGTCTTCGGTCAGAACCTTCGGCGTATTGGTGACGGTGATGCCGCGGGCATGGGCGGCCACGACGTCGATATTGTCGACGCCATTGCCGAAATTGGCGATCAGGCGGAGCTTGCAGTCGGGCTGGTTGACGATATCGGCGCTGATGTGATCGGTCACGGTCGGAACCAGCACGTCGGCGGTGCGCGCAGCTTCCGCGATCTGCTCGGCCGACATCGGCGTGTCCTCGAGATTGATCCGCGCGTCGAACAGCTCGCGCATTCGCGTTTCGATCGAATCCGGCAGCTTGCGCGTCACCACGACGAGGGGCTTTTTCTTCACCGACATGTCCTGCTCTCATGAGGCGTCGCGGGCCGCCTCTGTCGCCAAAGGCAGGTCGTTGAGGCCTCATTAACCCGGTTGTTCGACACTGCCCTTGCCGTGTCCGTCCCCGGCGCTTCCTCCAAGCTCTCCCGACATTTCCGGCCGGAAAATCGGGGCAAACTGGTTGTTCAAGTGCCCGTCCTCTCTAGCAGAAGGCCGGGCCAAGACAAGAAGCACGGGCCAGGGTTGGAACCCGCGTGGGGCGGGGAGAAGGGGCAGACGCGGCAGGGTTTTGGAGTTTGGGGTGAGGATCCGGTTTGGCCGGGTCTTCGACAGGAGACGGGTTGATGGCGTTGGGGCGTTTTTGTTCGGTGATGGCGCTCGTTTGCACCTGGTTGAGCGTGTCGGTCGGCCCCTCGCATTCGGCGAAGGACAATAGCCCCCAGACCGCCAGCGGTTTGCCGGTGCCGCGCTATGTCAGCCTCAAGTCGGATCACGTGAATGTCCGCGCCGGCCCGACCAAGGACAATGACGTCGCCTGGGTCTACACCCGCGCCGGCTTGCCGGTCGAAATTACAGCCGAATTCGAGAACTGGCGCCGGGTGCGCGATTCCGAGGGCGCCGAGGGCTGGGTCTATCACTCGCTTCTGTCGGGTCGCCGCACCGCCGTCGTCACCATGAAGCACAAGGACGACCTCGCTCCGATCTATGATCGGCCCGATCCGGACAGCGCGGTCGCAGCAAAGCTCCAGGCCGGCGTCGTCACGCAGGTGAAGAAGTGCGCCGCAAGCTGGTGCCGCGTCATCGGCAACGGCTTCGACGGCTGGATCCAGCAGGAGCGCCTCTGGGGCGTCTACTCGGACGAGCAGGTGAATTGACGCCCATAGGCGTCATCCCGGGGCGATGCGCAGCATCGAACTATGGTGCGCAATTGCGCACCGGAGGTCTGGTGCTGGCGCACCATCCCGGATTGATAGTGTAAACAACGATGGCCGGGACATAGGCGAGCGCAAGCGACGCCGTCCTTCGGACGGCTGTGCCCGGCCATGACGATCTCAGTTCGATCTTAAGACGATCTCAGCGCTTCTTGCGCAGGCGCACGACCATGTCGATGCGGGAGATCTCATAACCCTCGGGCACCTCCGGCATCTTGGACAGCACCAGATGCGGGTCCTCGATGTCGACCAGCTCGTGGCTGTTCTCGAGGTAATAGTGATGGTGGGTGGTGACGTTGGTGTCGAAATAGGTCTTGGTGCCGTCGACACTGACCTGGCGGAGCAGGCCGGCATCGGTGAGCTGGTTCAGCGTGTTGTAGACGGTCGCCAGCGACACCGGGACCTTGGCCAGCGTGGCTTCCTCGTAGAGCATTTCAGCCGTGAGGTGACGTGCACCCTTGCCGAACAGCAGCCAGCCGAGCGCCATGCGCTGGCGCGTCGGACGGAGCCCCGCGGACTGGAGCATTTCGTTGACGTCGTGCCACGGGCACCCGGTCAGGGCCGGCTGGCGGCCGGACAGGAGGTCCGCAGCATGGCCGTCATCGTCGTGATAGGACGCTGTATTCTCGGTCATTTCCAGATTTCGGGCACGCGTGAACAATATCTCTCTCTAACATAAGAAGAGAAAGATGCAGATGCAAGTTTCTCGCAACTAGAGACGTTCTAATCAGGCTTGGAACCCCGCAGTGGAGCGCGTCATTTTACCTTCATGGATGCGCTTTGCCACCCGAAATGCCCTGTGTTAGAGAGCGCGCGGTTCCGCCTTAGCCGATTTTGGTGCAGCCGGGCATGGAGGCTCGGTTCGCAGTCCATCCGGGGCTTGCGCGAGTCGCGGCCGACGGCGGCAATTGGCGTTGCTGCCCGATCGAGATGGGACCCATTTTCGCCAAAGAACGCCGCTCAATCGGGATTGAACAGAGGCTCTTGAATGCTGAACAGGCGCAACGGTTACGACTACGAAGATCTGCTGGCCTGTGCCCGCGGCGAGATGTTCGGTCCGGGCAATGCCCAGCTGCCGCTGCCGCCGATGCTGATGTTCGACCGCATCACGGAAATCACCGACAATGGCGGCGAGTTCGGCAAGGGCCTGGTGCGCGCCGAGCTCGACGTGAAGCCTGACCTCTGGTTCTTCGGCTGCCATTTCAAGAACGACCCCGTGATGCCCGGCTGCCTCGGCCTGGATGCGCTGTGGCAAATGGTCGGCTTTTACCTCGGCTGGATCGGCGGCGAAGGCCGCGGCCGGGCGCTTGGCCTGAGCGAGCTGAAGTTCGGCGGCCAGGTGCTGACCGACGCCCGTAAGGTTGTGTACAACGTCGATATCAAACGCGTGATGCGGGCAAAGCTGGTGCTCGGTATCGCCGACGGGTGGCTTTCGGTCGATGACCAGATTATTTATCGCGCCAAGGATCTGAAGGTTGGCCTGTTCAAGCAGGGCACGAGCCTGGGCTGAGCGCATCACCAAGAAGACAACGATTGAGGCGAGGCTGTCATGAGGCGGGTTGTGGTCACCGGAATGGGCATCGTCTCGTCCATCGGAAACAACACCCAGGAAGTGCTTGCGAGCCTTCACGAGGCGAAGTCGGGCATTTCGCGGGCTGAGAAATATGCCGAGCTCGGCTTCCGTTCGCAGGTGCAAGGTGAGCCCACGCTCGATCCTTCGACGGTGGTAGACCGCCGCGCGATGCGTTTCCTCGGCCAAGGCGCGGCGTGGAATCACATCGCGATGGAGCAGGCGATCCAGGATTCCGGCCTGTCGCCTGACGAGGTCTCCAATATCCGCACCGGCATCATCATGGGCTCCGGCGGTCCCTCGGCGCGCACCATCGTCGAAGCTGCCGATATCACCCGCTCCAAGGGACCCAAGCGCGTCGGCCCGTTCGCGGTGCCCAAGGCGATGTCTTCGACGGCGTCCGCGACGCTTGCAACCTGGTTCAAGATCAAGGGCGTGAACTATTCGATCTCCTCGGCCTGCGCGACGTCGAACCATTGCGTCGGAAATGCCTACGAGACGATCCAGATCGGCAAGCAGGACATCATCTTCGCCGGTGGCTGCGAGGAGCTCGACTGGTCGCTGTCGGTGCTATTCGACGCCATGGGCGCGATGTCCTCGAAGTACAACGACACGCCGGCCACGGCCTCGCGTCCATACGACCTCAACCGCGATGGCTTCGTCATCGCCGGCGGCGCCGGCGTATTGGTGCTGGAAGAGCTCGAGCATGCCAGGGCGCGCGGCGCGCGCATCTATGGCGAGATCGTCGGCTATGGCGCGACCTCTGACGGCCACGATATGGTCGCGCCTTCCGGCGAAGGCGCGGAGCGTTGCATGCGCATGGCGATGTCGACGGTGAAGACCAAGGTCGACTACATCAATCCGCATGCGACCTCGACACCCGCTGGCGATCCGCCGGAGATCGAGGCGATCCGAAAAGTGTTCGGCGTCGGCGAGAAGTGCCCGCCGATCTCGGCGACCAAGGCGCTGACCGGCCACTCGCTGGGCGCCACCGGCGTGCAGGAGGCGATCTATTCGCTGCTGATGATGAACAACGGCTTCATCTGCGAGAGCGCGCACATCCAGGAGCTCGATCCCGTGTTCGCCGACATGCCGATCGTGCGCAAGCGCATCGACAACGTCAAGATCGGCACCGTGCTGTCGAACTCCTTCGGCTTCGGCGGCACCAACGCCACGCTGGTGTTCAGCCGGCTGGATGCGTGACATCATTGTTGGCGCACTGTTGATTTTTTCGTCATGGCCGGGCTCGTCCCGGCCATCCACGTCTTGGCCTCGAGCATGGAAGCGACGAGCCCGGCCACGGCGAAGCGGAAGGTGATGGTGAGATGGAAGGTCTGATGAAAGGCAGGCGCGGTCTGATCATGGGCATCGCCAATGATCACTCGATCGCCTGGGGCATGGCGCGGGCGCTGCATGCCCATGGCGCCGAGCTTGCATTCACCTTCCAGGGCGAAGCTCTCGGCAAGCGCGTCAAGCCGCTGGCGGAGCAGCTTGGCGTCGATCTGGTTCTGCCTTGCGACGTCGAGGACATCGCCAGTGTCGATGCCACCTTCGCTACGCTCCGCGAGAAATGGGGCCGGCTCGACTTCGTGATCCACGCGATCGGCTTTGCCGACAAGAACGAGCTGAAGGGCCGCTACGCCGACACCAGCCGCGAGAATTTTTCGCGCACCATGGTGATCTCCTGCTTCTCGTTCACGGAGGTCGCAAAGCGCGCCGCCGAGCTGATGACGGAGGGCGGCAGCATGATCACGCTGACCTTCGGCGCCTCGGAGCGCGCGATGCCGAACTACAATGTGATGGGCGTGGCCAAGGCGGCGCTGGAAGCCTCCGTGCGCTATCTCGCCGCCGATTTCGGACCGCGCGGCATCCGCGTCAATGCGATCTCCGCCGGCCCCATCCGCACGCTCGCCGGCTCCGGCATCGGCGAGGCGCGGGCGATGTTCGCCTTCATGCAGAAGCATGCGCCGCTTCGTCGCGGCGTCACGCTCGACGACCTCGGCGGCTCGGCGCTCTATCTGCTGTCGGATCTCTCCGGCGGCGTGACCGGCGAGATCCACTACGTGGATTCCGGCTACAACGTCGTCCTGATGCCGAGGCCGGACGATCTGAAGACGCCGGACTAACCGGCCGCGATCTTCTCCGCGCGCTGGAACGCGGGCCGCGCCATGCAGCGTGCCAGATAGGTGTCGAAGGCCGGGCGCGACGGCACCATCTTGAACAGGCGTACCGCGAAGTTCAGGCCGGCGCCGACCGTGATGTCCGCCGCGGAAAATTCCTCGCCGAGAATCCACGGCCCGTCGGCGAGCGCGGCTTCCAGCACGTCGAAGACCTGGGTTGCGCTGCCCCACGCGGCGGTCGAGGTCGGGATCTCGATCTTGGTGAAGATCTGGATGATGGCGGGCTCGATGCAGCCCGGCGAGAAGAACAGCCATTGCAGGTAGCGCGCGCGGCGCGGATCGGCCGCGCCAGGCGCCAGCCTCGTCTCGGGATAGCGGTCGGCGATGTAGGCGCAGATGGCAGCGGCTTCGCCGAGCGCCGCGTCGCCATCGGTCAGCGCCGGCACCTTGCCCATCGGGTTGATCTTCAGAAAGTCCGGCGCCTTCTGCGCACCGGTCGAAATGTCGGTCAGCACGCGCTCATAGGGCAGGCCGCTCTCTTCCATCAGCCAAAGCGTCGTGAACGAGCGTGAGCGAGGAGACCAGTAGAGCTTGATCATGGCAAGGAACCTCCTCAACGAGAAGCGCGACGAGGCTCATTCATTGCCTGTCCGCTGCGAATCCGCAACGTACAAGTCGCAATGCGCGGAGGCGATGCCTTGCGACATCCTGGTCGACTGGACCACGGCCGCTCGCTTAATCCGGCTTGAGATAGCCGGGGAGAGTCCGGTCGAGCCTGGCCGCAACGAGTGCCCGGGTCCTTTCTCGCAATGTCGCATTGCCCGCCGCGGCGGCAGGAGGATCGGGAAACTGCAAATTGTCGAGCTTGGTGATCGGATCTTCCGCCAGTCTCATGCTCTCGGCGAGATTGGAGCCGAAATTCGCGAAATGCCGGTTGATCGGCTCATAGCTCCTGCCGTCGATCAGGTTGACGGCAACATTGGCGAACAAGTGCGAGTGTCTGGCGAAAGAGCCGAGGCCCCGGCTGTAGGCGCCGATGCCGTCCAGAACCAGGCTGGAGCCTTGCAATTCGGTCTTGTACCTCGTCACCACGAGATATTGGTCGCAATTCGCATTGGCGGTGATGTTGCGAACGATGGCCGGTAAACGCTCGCTCGGATCCGGGAAGAGCCTGGATTTCGGATTGTAGAATGGCTCGAACGCTCCCTTGGGGTAGCTGATCTTCCTGATCGACGGATCAGCGCCGCTTGCGGCACGCACACGCGCCAGCGGGATGTCGTCAAGGCTCCAATCGTCGATCGGAATCTCGTTGAATTCGGTCTCGAACACCGTGAGGCCGAACTTTTCGACGGAGAACCGACCGCCATCGCTGAAATGACGCCCAGGCGGCAGGGGCCGGTCTCCACCGCTGCTCCTTGCTTCGTGGCTGCATTTGGTTTGGCGGCGGGTTTCTTGACAGCTGGTTTGCCAGGGGCGGCAGGAGCCCCAGATGTTGGGGTCTGGGCCCATCCGGTGGCAGTCAGGCACGATGAGGCGAGGACGATCGTGGCGATGAAACGGCAGAACATGATCGGGGAATGAGCGGTTGATAATGCGAGAGTCGCAAAACTAGAGCGTGCAAGCACCGCCTGCAAGTGCGGCGCGCGGCTTCAAGCTGGCCTCTTCCACCGGTAATATTTCATCATGAACCCATTCGACGGTTCGATCTTTTCCTTCTCGAACACAAACCCTCGCGCTCGTACCAGCGCCAAGCCTTCTCGTTCTCGCGCACGCAGCGCAAGTAGATTTCATCGGGCATCTGCGTCCGCGTGAACGCGAGCAGTTGCCGTCCAAGCGATCGACCCTGATGGTCGGGCGCGACGAAGAGCATGTCGAGATAGAGCTTTGGCAGATGCAGTGCCAGCATCGCAGCGATCTTGCCGTTGTCGTCGGCGACGAACAGGGTCCAGCCGTTCTCGATCTCGCGCCTGATGCGCGCGCGCAAATTGGCCAGGAGGAAGTCGCTCGCCTCGGCAAGCCCGGTCGAGGCCCAGCTCTCCATCCAGACGCGGCCGACCTCATCATACTCGTCCGCGCGGGCAGGGCGGATGACGGGATGTGGCATCCGGAGCTAGGTCCGCTGGTTGCGCAGGGTCTGACGCGCGCGCACCTTGCCGGCCGACAGGCAGACCACCTCGGAGATCTGCAGCAGCTGCCGCGCCAGCGGGCTGGTCTTGCGCCAGACCATGCCGATGGTGCGCGACGGCTCGGGATCGCGGAAGCGCGCCAGCGAGACCGAGGCCGATCGCGTCTCCACCGGCACCGCCATCTCCGGGATCAAGGTGACCCCGATGCCGGCGCTGACCATCTGCACCAGCGTTGACAGCGAGTTCGCATCCAGCATCTCGCGCGGGGGCGCCGACTGCATGTTGCAGAAGGAGAGCGCCTGGTCGCGGAAGCAGTGTCCCTCCTCGAGCAGCAGGAGCCGCATCTCGCGCATCATCTCGCGCGACGGCACTGGCGTGCCTTCATCTGCGCCAGGCCGCACCAGCAAGAATTTCTCCTCGAACAGCGCGACCTCGGTGAGCGAGGGCTCCGACACCGGCAGCGCGACGATGGCGGTGTCGAGCCGTCCTTCCACCAGTTCCTGGATCAGCCGCGGGGTCATGGTCTCGCGCACGCGGATATCGAGCTCCGGATGCATGCGCGTGAGATTCTTGGTGATCTTGGGCAGCAGATAAGGCGCGATCGTCGGGATCATGCCGATGCGCAGGCGGCCGGCGAAGCGGTCCTGCGAGGCCCGGGCGAAATCACCGAGTTCGTCGACCGAGCGCAGGATGTCACGGACGCGCTGGGCGAGCTCCTCGCCGAACCGGGTCAGCGCAACCTGCCGCGCGCTGCGCTCCAGCAGCAGCCCGCCGAGCGTCTCCTCCAGCTCCTTGATCTGCATCGACAGGGCCGGTTGCGAGATGGAACAGGATTCGGCCGCGCGGCCGAAATGACCGTGGCGCGCCAGCGCATCGAAATACCGGAGCTGGCGCAGCGTCAGATTTATCATAAGAAAATCCTATCGCAGCGATCACTAAAGTCAACTTCCCCTGATGGGATGCGGCGCTTAGAGTATTTCTACCTGGTCAAGGGCGCGAGTTCGACGCCGCCAGAGGAGGTATTCATGGACGACACTTCGAAGTGCCCGTTTTCGGGCGGAAAACCCGCGCGTACCAACCGCGACTGGTGGCCAACGCAGCTCGACATCGAGGTCCTGCACAAGAACTCGGAAAAGTCCGATCCGATGGACAAGGACTTCGACTACGCCAAGGAGTTCAAGTCGCTCGACCTGAATGCGGTCATCAAGGACCTGACCGCTCTGATGACGGATTCGCAGGAATGGTGGCCCGCCGACTTCGGTCACTATGGCGGCCTCATGATCCGCATGGCCTGGCACAGCGCGGGCACCTACCGCATCACCGACGGCCGCGGTGGCGCCGGAGCCGGTCAGCAGCGCTTCGCGCCGCTCAACAGCTGGCCCGACAACGCCAATCTCGACAAGGCGCGCCGTCTGCTCTGGCCGATCAAGCAGAAATACGGCCGCAAGATTTCCTGGGCTGATCTGATGGTGCTCGCCGGCAACGTCGCACTGGAATCGATGGGCTTCAAGACCTTTGGATTCGCCGGCGGTCGCGTCGACGTCTGGGAGCCGGAAGAGCTCTATTGGGGTCCGGAAGGCACCTGGCTCGGCGATGAGCGCTACAGCGGTGAGCGTCAGCTCGCCGAGCCGCTCGGCGCGGTGCAGATGGGCCTGATCTACGTCAATCCGGAGGGGCCGAACGGCAAGCCGGATCCGGTCGCTGCGGCCAAGGACATCCGCGAGACGTTCGCCCGCATGGCGATGAACGACGAAGAGACCGTGGCGCTGATCGCCGGCGGCCACAGCTTCGGCAAGACTCACGGCGCCGGCGATCCGTCGCTGGTTGGTCCGGAGCCGGAAGCGGGCGCGCTGGAAGATCAGGGCCTCGGCTGGAAGAGCAAGCACGCGTCGGGCCTGGGTGCTGATTCCATCACCAGCGGCCTCGAGGTGACGTGGACGACGACGCCGACCAAGTGGAGCAACAACTTCTTCGAGAACCTGTTCAATTTCGAATGGGAGCTGACGAAGAGCCCGGCTGGTGCGCAGCAGTGGACGGCCAAGAACGCCGAGGCGATCATCCCCGATGCTTTCGACAAGTCGAAGAAGCATCGGCCGACGATGCTGACGACCGACCTCTCGCTGCGCTTCGATCCCGTGTATGAGAAGATCTCGCGCCGCTTCCTGGAGAACCCGGATCAGTTCGCCGACGCCTTCGCCCGCGCTTGGTTCAAGCTGACCCATCGCGACATGGGTCCGATCCAGCGCTATCTCGGCCCGCTGGTGCCGAAGGAGACGCTGATCTGGCAGGATCCGATTCCGGCCGTGAATCACGAGCTGGTCAGCGATCAGGATATCGCCGCCCTCAAGACCAAGATCCTGGGCTCCGGCCTCTCGGTGCCCGAGCTGGTCTCGACCGCCTGGGCGTCGGCCTCGACGTTCCGCGGCTCCGACAAGCGCGGTGGCGCCAACGGCGCGCGCATTCGTCTCGCGCCGCAGAAGGACTGGGAGGTGAACGAGCCGGCCCAGCTCGCCAAGGTGCTCGGCAAGCTCGAAGCGATCCAGAAGGACTTCAATGCGTCATCCGGCGCGAAGAAGGTCTCGCTGGCGGACCTGATCGTGCTCGGTGGCACCGCCGCGGTCGAGAAGGCCGCCAAGGACGCCGGCGTCGACGTCAAGGTCGGCTTCACGCCCGGCCGCATGGACGCCTCGCAGGAGCAGACGGATGCGGCCTCCTTCGCGCCGCTGGAGCCGCGGGCCGATGGCTTCCGCAACTATATCGGCAAGCGGCATCAGTTCATGCATCCTGAAGAGGCGCTGGTCGATCGCGCGCAGCTGCTGAGGCTGACCGGTCCGGAGATGACGGTGCTGGTCGGCGGCCTGCGGGTGCTCGGTGCGAATGCGAACGGTTCGAAGCACGGCGTCTTCACGTCGAAGCTGGGCACGCTGAGCAACGACTTCTTCGTCAACCTGCTCGACATGAGCACGCAGTGGGCGCCGTCGGCCGACGGCTCCTATGAGGGGCACGACCGCAAGACCAACGCGGTGAAGTGGACCGCCACGCGTGTCGATCTCATCTTCGGCGCACACTCGCAGCTCCGCGCCTTCGCCGAGGTCTATGCCACCTCGGACTCCAAGGAGAAGTTCGTCAAGGACTTCGCCAAGGCATGGACCAAGGTGATGAACCTCGATCGATACGACATCGTAGCGTGAGCTAGTCTAGCTGATCCCGCCACGGCTCGGTGCAGCCTCTCCCGCAAGCGGGAGAGGGGGCATAG
The DNA here is from genome assembly GCF_003837805.1 of Bradyrhizobium sp. RP6. Taxonomy (GTDB): domain Bacteria; phylum Pseudomonadota; class Alphaproteobacteria; order Rhizobiales; family Xanthobacteraceae; genus Bradyrhizobium. The sequence continues at coordinate 101,178 of NZ_RQIT01000018.1, forward strand.
ATCGCCCGGAGCGAGCATAAACAAAAAGGGCGGCCTCTCGGCCGCCCTTCGTGTTTTTCGCAGTGGTGCGAGTGCTTACTCGCCCGCCGCTTCGCGCGGGGCCTTCTCGCCCTCGGCGGCCTTCTCCTTGGCCTCGAGGTCCTCGCCGGTGGTCTGATCGACCACCTTCATCGACAGGCGGGTCTTGCCGCGATCGTCGAAGCCGAGCAGCTTGACCTTGACCTTGTCGCCTTCCTTGACGACGTCGGAGGTCTTCTGCACGCGGTTGGCCGCGAGCTGGCTAATGTGGACGAGGCCGTCCTTGGAGCCGAAGAAGTTCACGAAGGCGCCGAACTCCATCACCTTGACGACGGTGCCGTCGTAGATCTGGCCGACTTCGGGCTCGGAGGCGATCGATTTGATCCACTTGATCGCGGCCTTCATGGCCTCGCCGTCGCTGGAGGCGACCTTCACGGTGCCGTCGTCCTCGATGTTGACCTTGGCGCCGGTCTTCTCGACGATCTCGCGGATCACCTTGCCGCCGGTGCCGATCACTTCGCGGATCTTGTCGGTCGGGATCTTGAAGGTCTCGATGCGCGGCGCATATTCGCCGAGCTCGGCGCGGGCGTTGGTGAGCGCCTTGGCCATCTCACCGAGGATGTGGATGCGGCCTTCCTTGGCCTGGCCAAGGGCGACGCGCATGATCTCTTCGGTGATGCCCTCGATCTTGATGTCCATCTGGAGCGAGGTGATGCCCGCTTCCGTACCGGCGACCTTGAAGTCCATGTCGCCGAGATGGTCCTCGTCACCGAGGATGTCGGAGAGAACCGCAAAGCGCTTGTCCTCGAGGATCAGGCCCATCGCGATGCCCGCGGTGGGCCGCTTCAACGGTACGCCCGCATCCATCAGCGCCAGCGAGGCGCCGCAGACCGATGCCATGGACGAAGAGCCGTTGGATTCGGTGATCTCCGACACCACGCGTACCGTGTAGGGGAACTCGTGGTGCGGCGGCAGCACCGGATGGATCGCGCGCCAGGCCAGCTTGCCGTGGCCGATTTCGCGGCGCTTGGTGCCGCCGAGGCGGCCGGTCTCGCCGACCGAGTAGGGCGGGAAGTTGTAGTGCAGCAGGAACGTTTCCTTGTACGTCCCGGACAGCGCGTCAATGTACTGCTCGTCCTCGCCGGTGCCGAGCGTGGTCACGACCATCGCCTGCGTCTCGCCGCGGGTGAACAGCGCCGAGCCATGGGCGCGGGGCAGCACGCCGACTTCGGCGACGATGTTGCGCACGGTCCTGGAATCGCGGCCGTCGATGCGCTTGCCGGTGTCGAGAATGTTCCAGCGAACGATCTTGGCTTCCAGCTCCTTGAACACGCCGGCGATACGGAGCTTGTCGTATTTCGGCTCCTGGCCCTCCGGGAAGTAGTGGGCTATTACCTTTTCCTTGGCCTTTCCGACGGCGGCGTAGCGGTCCTGCTTGACCGGGATCGCATAGGCGGCGCGCAGCTCCTGCTCGATCAGGCCGAGCATCTCCTGCTCGATCGCCGAATTGTCGATCGCGGTGACTTCGCGCGGCTCCTTCGCGGCCTTCTCGGCGAGCTCGATGATCGCGTTGATGACCGGCTGGAAGTGGCGGTGACCGAACATCACGGCGCCGAGCATCACGTCTTCGTTGAGCTCCTTGGCTTCCGATTCGACCATCAGCACCGCGTCGGCGGTGCCGGCGACGACGAGGTCGAGCTGGGTGTCGACCATCTCGTCGAGCGTCGGGTTGAGGACGAATTCATCATTGGCAAAGCCGACGCGAGCCGCGCCGATCGGACCCTTGAAGGGCACGCCGGACAGCGTCAGGGCAGCCGAGGCCGCGACCATCGCCACGATATCGGGGTCGTTCTCCATGTCGTGGGACAGCACGGTGACGATCACCTGGGTCTCGTTGCGCCAGCCGTCGACGAACAGCGGACGGATCGGACGGTCGATCAGGCGGGAGACCAGCGTCTCCTTCTCGGTCGGACGGCCCTCGCGCTTGAAATAGCCGCCGGGAATGCGGCCTGCAGCGTAGGTCTTCTCCTGATAGTCGACGGTCAGCGGCAGGAAGTCGACGCCTTCGCGCGGCGCCTTCGCCGCAACGACGGTGGCGAGTACCACGGTCTCGCCATAGGTGGCGACGACGGCACCGTCGGCCTGACGCGCGATCTTGCCGGTTTCGAGCTTGAGTGGGCGTCCGCCCCAGTCGATCTCGACTGAATGCTTATTGAACATAGTGGTCTTCTTTCATGGGTTCTCGAAACAAGGGACGCTTCGAAAAACAAAAACCATGCGCAAGATTGCGGGACGCTGATCGGAGCGGATGATCAGCGTCCTGCGATCCTGCCATGGTTTTTGGATTTCGGATGGCGTCCATCCTTTCGGGTCATACGGGCGCCTTGCCCGTTGTGCCCAGCCGCCGGATTGCTGCTGGACTGTCAGTCGGCACGAACGCGAACACCGACCGCGGCCTTCGCTCTTCATGCCCGGATGCGAATCCTCAAAGACGCGCATCCGACGCGCACGCAGCCTCGATCAAAAACCTTTAAGGAAGCGCTTTCGTTCGAAACCACGTGCGAAAACGCGCGCCAGTGGCGCGCGCAGGAACACTTAACGACGAATATTGTGCTTCTCGAGCAGCGCCTTGTACCGCGCCTCGTCCTTCTTCTTGAGATAGTCGAGGAGCGAGCGGCGGGTCGAGACCAGCTTCAAGAGGCCGCGACGCGAATGGTTGTCCTTCACGTGGGTCTTGAAATGGTTGGTGAGGTTGGTGATGCGTTCCGACAGGATCGCGACCTGAACCTCGGGCGAGCCGGTGTCGCCGGCCTTGGTGGCATTCGTCTTGATGACTTCCGCTTTGCGTTCTGCGGCAATCGACATCGTCAATTTCTCTCGTTGCGACCGGAGCTGGCAGTCAGGCCGGTCAGGTTGAACACACGCTTGGGGATGATTTCGCCATTGCCGACTTCGGCAAGCGCGAGAAGCCGGCCTGCCACCGTGACATAGACTGTGCCGCTACAAGTGGGCGCATCCCGTCCGCGCAACAAAACGGCTTGGCCCCGATGGAGCCTTGCCGCATCAGCCCGAGTGACGGCCAGTGCCGGGATGTCGTCCAGCGCGGTCTCAACGGGCAAAAGCGCGTCGGCGAGGCTGCCCTCGCCGGACGCGGCTCTATCGCACAAACCCTCCAACTGATCCAGCGGAATCATGTCGTTCTCGCCAAATGGGCCGACCAGGGTCCGCCGCAGCGCGCAGATATGGCCGTAAGTGCCGAGAATCCGGCCCATATCGCGGGCCAGGGCTCGGACATAGGTGCCCTTGCCGCATTCGGCCTCGAATACGGCCCGGTCCTTATCTGGTTGATCTACAAGGGTTAAATGATGAATCTCGACCGGCCGGGGGGCCAGTTCCACGACCTCGCCGTCGCGGGCAAGGTCGTAGGCGCGCTCGCCCTGGACCTTGATTGCGGAATAGCGCGGCGGAATCTGCTCGATCACCCCGGTGAAGCGCGGCAGGAGGGCCAGGATGGCGTCCCGGGCCGGGCGCTGGTCGGAGGTTGCAGTGACGCGGCCCTCGATGTCGTCGGTATCGCGCTCCTCGCCCCAGCAGACCGTGAACTGGTAGCGCTTGCGGCCATCCATCACGAAGGGGACGGTCTTGGTGGCTTCGCCGAGTGCGATCGGCAGCCCGCCCGAGGCGAGCGGATCGAGCGTACCGGCGTGGCCGGCGCGCTTGGCGTTGAACAGGCGCTTGAGCACGGCAACCGCCTGCGTCGAGGTCATGCCGATCGGCTTGTCGAGCACGACCCAGCCATGGACGTCGCGGCGGTCTCGGCGCGGCTGGTTGCCCTTCTGCTGCTTGGCGCGTGGATCGTTGTTGACGCGGCGCGGCTCCTGATGCGGCCGGGCATCGCTTCCCAACTCCGCGAAATTATTCTTCTGCACATCGCGCTGATCGGCATCGCTGCCGCCGATCGTGTCGTGAGCCGGGTCCATCGTCATTGCTCTTCTTCCCGATCCGAAGCCGGATTCTGTTCCAGGTCCTTGTCCAGATCTTTGTCCAGGTCTTTGTCCAAGTCCTTCTGCACCGCAGGTGTTCGCAAAAGCTTCTCGATCCGTTCCGCTTCGTCGAATCGCTCGTCGACGCGGAAGCGAATGTCAGGTGCAAATTTCAGGTTAACGCGCCGCGCGATCTCGCCGCGCAGGAATTTCTTGTTGCGCTCGAGCGCCGCGATGACGATTTCGGTGTCGCGGCCACCGAGCGGCATCACGTAGACCGTCGCGAGCTTCAGGTCGGGCGACATCCGCACCTCCGGCACGGTGATGATGTGACCTTCGAGATCCGCATCATGCACATTGCCTTGCGCCAGAATGTCGGCCATCGCGTGGCGAACCTGCTCGCCGACGCGCAACTGACGCTGCGAGCCCCCGCCGGGCGCGGAACTCTTCTTCTGATGATGGCGTGGCATTCTCGAAAATTACCTCGTCATGCCCGTACTTGGGACACGGGCATTGTCGTTTTCCTGTTGAAACGAAGAGGGGTGGATGGCCGGAAAAATCCGGCCATCGCACTCCCGCAATCTCAGTTCAAAAAGATCCGAACGCTTCGGTAAGATTTGGACTTACAGGGAGCGCTGGATCGTCTCCACGCGATAACACTCGATCACGTCGCCGACACGCATGTCGTGGTAGCTCTCGAAGGCCATGCCGCATTCCTGGCCCGACTGGACTTCCTTCACTTCGTCCTTGAAGCGCTTCAGCGTCGACAGCTTGCCTTCGTGCACCACGACGTTGTCGCGGATCAGGCGCACATTGGCGCCGCGTTCCACGGTGCCGTCGGTGACGCGGCAGCCGGCGACCTTGCCGACCTTGGAGATGTTGAAGATCTCCAGGATCTCGGCATTGCCCAGCATGGTTTCGCGCAAGGTCGGCGCGAGCAGGCCGCTCATCGCCTTCTTCACGTCGTCCACGAGGTCGTAGATGATGTTGTAGTAGCGGATCTCGATGCCGTTGCGCTTGGCGGCCGCAGCGGCTTCCTTGTTCGCACGAACCGAGAAGCCGATGATCGCGGCGTTGAAGCCTTCGGCCAGCGTCACGTCGGATTCAGAGATACCGCCGACGCCGGCATGCAGGATGCGGGCTGCGACTTCGTCGGTGCCGAGCTTCTCCAGCGAGCCGAGGATCGCTTCCAGCGAGCCCTGCACGTCGGCCTTGACGATCAGCGGGAATTCCTTACGGCCCGCCGTCTTCAATTGCGACATCATCTGCTCGAGCGAGCCGCGCATGCCGGAGATCGAGGCTGCCGCGTTCTCGCGCTTCTGGTGCGCGCGGTAGCTGGTGACCTGACGGGCGCGGGCTTCGTTCTCGACCACTGCGAGACGATCGCCGGCTTCGGGCGGACCGTTGAAGCCGAGCACTTCGACCGGCACCGAGGGACCTGCCTCCTGCACGGTCTCGCCCTGATCCGAGATCAAGGCGCGGACACGGCCCATTTCGGCACCGGCGACGATGATGTCGCCCACGCGAAGCGTGCCGCGCTGCACCAGCACGGTCGCGACCGGACCACGGCCGCGATCGAGCTTGGCCTCGATCACGGTGCCTTCGGCCGGACGCTGCGAATTGGTCTTCAGGTCGAGGATTTCGGCCTGGAGGGCGATCATCTCGAGCAGCTTGTCGAGATTGGTCTTGTTCTTGGCGGACACCTCGACGTCGACGACCTCGCCGCCGAAGGACTCCACCTGCACCTCGTGCTGGAGCAGCTCGGTGCGCACGCGCTCGGGCTTGGCGTCGGGCTTGTCGATCTTGTTGATGGCAACGATGATCGGCACCCGCGCCGCCTTGGCGTGGTTGATGGCTTCGACCGTCTGCGGCATCACGCCGTCATCGGCCGCGACCACCAGCACGACGATGTCGGTGACCTTGGCGCCACGGGCGCGCATCGCGGTGAACGCGGCGTGGCCGGGCGTGTCGATGAAGGTGATCTTCTTGCCGCTTTCGGGCGACACCACCTGATAGGCGCCGATGTGCTGGGTGATGCCGCCGGCCTCGCCGGAGACGACGTTGGCGTGGCGGAGTGCGTCGAGCAGCGAAGTCTTGCCGTGGTCGACGTGACCCATCACGGTCACGACGGGCGAGCGCGTCTCGGTGTCGGTGGAATCGTCGACGGTGTCGAACAGGCCTTCTTCGACGTCCGACGCGGCAACGCGTTTGACGGTGTGGCCCAGTTCTTCGGCGATCAGCTGCGCGGTGTCGGCGTCGATCACGTCGGTGATCTTGTGCATCGCGCCCTGCTTCATCAGCATGCGGATGACGTCGACCGCGCGCTCGGCCATGCGGTTGGCGAGCTCCTGGATGGTGATCGCTTCCGGAATGACCACCTCGCGGATGAGCTTTTCCTTCGGCTCGTTCGAGGCATGGCCCTTCAGGCGCTGGGTGCGGCGGCGGAACGAGGCGATCGAGCGCTCGCGCACCTCGTCGGCGTTGAGCGCGGTGACCACGGTGAGGCGGCCGCGCTCTTTCTGCGGGCCGGGCTTGTGGGTGGTCTTGGGCGGAGGCACGGGACGCGCGGCGCCGCCGGGACCGCGCCGGATCTGACGCGGAGCCTCGTCCTCATCGGGCTCGGCTGCAACTGCGGGGCCGCGACCTGCCGGTGCACCCGGACGCTGCGCGGTCGTCGTCGCGGGACGCGCCGTCGTGGTTCCCGGGCGGGTCGTGGGGGTTCCTGGCCGGGCCGCGGGGGCGCCGGGCCGCGGCGCGGGCGACGCCGGTGCAGCGGTTGCGGGACGCGCGGCCGATGTCGGCTGCTCGCCTTCGCCAAACCGCTTCTTGGCCTCGGTCTCTGCCTTCCGCTTGGCTTCGTCCTCGTGGCGATGGCGCTCGTCCTCGGCCTTGCGGCGGGCTTCGGCGGCTTCGCGCTCGGCGCGTTCGGCGGCCTCGCGGACCGCGCGGCGCTGGGCCTCTTCCTCGGCCTGGCGGCGTTCTTCGACTTCGCGCAGCTTGGCATCGGCCAGCGCGCTGGCCCGGGCCGAACGCTCGTCCTCGGTCAGGGTGCGCAACACCACGCCGGAACCGGCGTTGCGAGGCGGGGCGGGCGGAGCCGGGCGCGACGGCGCGGCGGGTGCGGCCGGCGCCGGCTTCGCAGCCACCTCAGGCACGTGCGGCTCGGGACCATCGCCAATGCGGCGCTTGCCGCGCTTCTCGACCACGACCTGCTTGCTGCGGCCATGGCTGAAGCTCTGGCGCACGGTCCCCGTTTCGACGCGCGGCTTGAGCGATAGCGTCTTGCTCGGAACGCTCAGCTTCTTGTCGCCAGGGGTCTTGGTATCAACCATTCAGCAGTCCTAATCCTGATTTATCGGTGTTGTGCGTTGCCGCACCGTCCAATTGGGTCGTCGTTGTCTCTCAGAAATCCTGGCCGTGCTTTTCGGCAGTCTTGTCATCGTCCGCCATCCGGTATCGGACCAGCATCTGGCTACGTGACAGGAATGACCTGCTCGCCGGGCCCGCGAGCAGCGCAGCATGTATCACATTTGACCGGGTGAGTGCCAAATCCAATTCTATCGATTTCAGAGCGGTTACGACGGGAATCTGCGGCTGAGCGCCGCGATTTCCGACATTTTGACGCGCCAGCATGTCCAATTTGCGGATTCCGTCCGCGGCCCCGTCGCTGGCATGGATCAGGACCTCGACCGTGCCTTCCCGAAGGGCGCTCTCGACCTTGCCGAAGCCGGCCACGACCTGGCCCGCCTTGGCGGCGATCCCAAGGGCTTCCGTCACGCTCCGAACCAGGAGCGCCTCGATGTCGGCGGGAAGCGTCTGAGGGATGCGCAGGTCGCGCTTGAAGGCCTTGCTAAATTGGTGACGACGAACGGCTTCTGCAACCACCTTGCGTGAGGCGGTGATCCACATGCCGCGTCCGGGCAGCTTGCGCTTGAGATCGGGAACCACCTCGCCTTGCGGCGATACGACGAAGCGGATCAGCTCGTCGATGGGGCGGACCTCGCGACTGACCGCGCACATGCGCATGGTCGCGGACCTCTTGGTCCGCGGCCCATGGTCGAGTTCGCTGTCAATGCTGGCGAGCATCCGGGCGACATCCTCCTCGGCCCTTACGCCGGCTGGTCTTCAGTCGCCGCAGCCTCTTCAGCAGGCTTGGCGAGATCGGCCTCGGTGATCCAGCCGGCCTTGACACGGGCCTGCATGATCATCGCTTCGGCGTCGTCACGGGAAATGTCGATGCCATCGAGCGCACCGGCGTGCTTGGTCGGCTCGCCACCTTCCTTGCGCTCGGTCCAGCCGACCAGATCGTCGGTGGCGCAGCCGGCGAGGTCGTCGACCGTCTTGATGTCGTTCTCGCCGAACTTCACCAGCATCTTCGAGGTCACGCCGGGCACGTCCTTGAGCGCGTCCTCGACGCCCAGCTCCTTACGCTTGGCCTCGATCTCGGCTTCCTGCTGCTCCAGATATTCGCGGGCGCGGTTCTGCAGCTCCTGCGCAGTCTCCTCGTCAAAGCCCTCGATTCCGGCGAGCTCCTTGACATCCACCATTGCGAGTTCCTCGACCGAGGTGAAGCCTTCGGACGCCAGCAGCTGGCCGACCACCTCGTCGACGTTGAGCGATTCCATGAAGACGCGGGTGGAGTTCTCGAAGTCGGCCTGGCGGCGCTCCGATTCCTCCTGCTCGGTCAGGATGTCGATGTCCCAGCCGGTGAGCTGCGAGGCCAGACGCACGTTCTGGCCGCGGCGGCCGATCGCCAGCGAGAGCTGGTTGTTGGTGTCGGGCACCACGACCTCGATGCGCTCGCGGTCCTCGTCGATGACGACCTTGGAGACTTCCGCCGGCGCCAGCGCGTTGACCACGAAGGTCGCGATATCGGGCGACCAGGGAATGATGTCGATCTTCTCGCCCTGCAGCTCGTTCACCACGGCCTGCACGCGCGAGCCGCGCATGCCGACGCAGGCGCCGACCGGATCGACCGAGGAATCGCGGGAAATCACGCCGATTTTCGCGCGCGAGCCGGGATCGCGGGCCACCGCCTTGATCTCGACGATCCCGTCATAGATCTCGGGAACTTCCTGCGCGAACAGTTTTGCCATGAACTGCGGATGGGTGCGGGAGAGGAAGATCTGGGGGCCTCTCGTCTCGCGGCGGACGTCGAAGATGTAGGCGCGGACGCGGTCGCCGTTGCGGAACACTTCGCGCGGCAGCATCTCGTCGCGGCGGATGATGGCTTCGCCACGGCCGAGATCGACGATTACGCTGCCATATTCGACGCGCTTGACGACGCCGTTGACGATGTCGCCGATGCGGTCCTTGAATTCCTGGTACTGCCGGTCGCGCTCGGCCTCGCGCACCTTCTGCACGATCACCTGCTTGGCCGATTGTGCGGCGATGCGGCCATATTCCAGCGGCGGCAGGGTGTCCGCGATGGTGTCGCCGACCTGGGCGCCGGGATTGGCGCGCTGCGCGTCCACCAGCGAGATCTGGTTGGAATGGTTTTCGACCTTGTCGACCACCAGCATGTGGCGCGACAGCCGCAGCTCGCCTTTCTTCGGGTCGATCTCGGCATGAACGTCAGTTTCGCTGCCGTAACGGGCCCGCGCCGCCTTGGCGATGGCGTCCTCCATCGCCGCGATGACGATGCCGCGGTCGATCGATTTCTCGCGTGCAACGGCATCGGCGATCTGAAGCAATTCAAGTCGGTTGGCGCTGACTGCCATGGCTAGTCTCCTTGGTCAGGCTCGATCTCGCCCCGCCGCGCGCGTTCGGCGGCCAGGCGATGTTTCTTCGTATTGGTCGGGGCCGGCTTCTTCTTCGGCTTGGTGTTCTTGGTGATCTTCGCACTGATCTCCGCGTGCGGTGCAGCCGGCGGCTCCAGTCCGAGATCCCTGCGCATCTTGCGCTCCTCGGCCTTGCCGCGGCGCATGGATTCCGCGATCAGCTCGTCGGTCAGCACCAGCCGTGCCTCGCCGATATCCTCCATGGTCAGGAGAACGTCGGCATCGTCGCCGGCCTTGGCATCGTCGCGATGCAGATGCACGCGGTCGCCTTCGACGGCACCGAGCGTGCCGCGGAAGCGCTTCCGCCCCTCATGCGCGACCGCCATCTCGATCTTCACCAGATGTCCGGAATAGCGCTCGAAATCGGAGCGGCGCACCAGCGGGCGGTCGATCCCCGGCGAGGAGATCTCCAGCCGGTAAGCGCGATCGATGGGATCGGCGACGTCGAGCACGGGTGACAATGCCCGCGAGATCGCCTCGCAATCCTCGATCTGCATCGAGCCGTCCGGCCGTTCGGCCATGATCTGCACGGTGCAGCCGGCCTCCCCGGAAATGCGGATCCGCACCAGACGGTAGCCCATACCCTGGAGCACGGGAGCAGCCACCGCGGACACCCGTGCCGCGACGCCCGGCTCGACCACGAGCCGCGGCTCGGCCAACAATTCGGCATCCGTGGAACCAGGGTTCGGCTCGGTCATGTCCAGGGTCGGGGCGCTCGATGGTTAAGGCTTGGTTACGACTTCAAAGCCCGTTTCGGAACTCTCCCGACAGCGCGTCGGGCCGCATCTTTCGCCAAGCCGCGTTCAGGTAATAAAAAAGAGCGGGTCCTTGCGGGCCCACTCTCACTACGCGGATCGTATGAGAAGATGAATTCGCGCTGATATAGCGCTTTCCGCCCGCCCGGACAAGGCCCATCGCAGCGGGAACGGGGCCTTTTTGCGCCGATCTGCGGACCCTGCGCAACGCTTCATTCATCAAGCAGGCCTAAATTCCCCGATCGTGGGGCGGCTTGAACCAAGGGCGCACCCGCGGCGTGCCCCGTTCGAGTTGCGTTTTCATGACCGTTGCCACGTCGCTCATTCCTGGATTGGACGATATCGTCAAACGCGGCGATCCGCGGCGACGCGGCGAGATCGCGCGGGCCATCGCCCAGTTGTTCCTCCAGGATGCGGAGAAGCTCCGCCCCGAGTTGATCGATCTCTTCGACAATCTCCTGATCGATCTGGTCCCGCATGCCGAGCTGGCCTCGCGCGTCGATCTGGCCGAGCGCTTTTCGCACCTGAACAACGCGCCGCCGCACCTGGTCAATCAGCTCGCGCGCGAAAACGAGATCATGGTGGCCGGTCCCGTACTGCGCCGCTCGCCCGTGCTCGACGACGCGGCTCTCGTGGAGATCGCGCGCCTGAAAGGCCAGGACCATCTGCTGGCGATGACGGAGCGCCCGGTCTTGTCTCCCGTCGTCACCGACGTGCTGGTCGAGCGCGGCGATCGCGACGTGGTGCGCCGCGCCGCAGGCAATTCCGGTGCGGTGTTCTCGCCGGGCAGCTATTCCGAGATGATCAAGCGCGCGGCGCAGGACGGTGTGCTGACGCTCAAGATCGGCCAGCGCAACGACCTCTCCGGCGAGCACCTGAAACAGCTTCTCGACGGGACGCTCGACGTCATCCGCCGCCGCCTCTCCAGCGTGGTCAATCCCGCGCGAAAGGCCGAGATCAAGCGTGCGATGGCGGCTATCGAGGAAGCCGCGCGCCCGCCGGGCCCGCGCCGCGATTTCTCGGGCGCGCAGCGCACGGTGCTCGCCTTGCATCGAGAGGGCCATCTCGGCGAAAGCGCGTTGCTCGGTTTCGCCAAGGCGCACAAATACGAGGAATCGATCGCCTCGCTCTCGGCGATGTCCGGCGTTCGCCTCTCGATCCTCGACCGTCTGATCGCGGGCGATCGCTACGATCCGCTTCTGATCCTGGGCCGCGTGCTCAATCTCGGCTGGCCCACGGTGCGCGCGCTCATCCTGCTCTGGTACGGTCCGCAACGCACGCCCGCCGATGCCGACATCGAGGCCGCGCGCGTGAACTTCACGCGCTTGATGCCGACGACCGCCGAACGCGTCGTGAATTTCTGGCGCAACCGGCAGACGATTTAAAGAACAGGCTTTGTCGTCATGGCCGGGACAAGCCCGGGCATCACGATTGCGGGTGGATCGCGCCAAAAAATCACACCCGCCTGAACCGCAGATAAGCCGCCTTACGTCCCTCCCGCGCGGCCTTCCGGCCGTAGCGCGTCATGGTGTAGCCCGGCCAAGGCTGCCGGAAATCATCGGCGCGTTCGGCGAGCCAGACGAAGTCCTGCGAGCGCGCAAGATGCGACAGCGTCCAGGCGCAGTAATCGTCGATGTCACAGACGAAGCGGAACTCGCCGCCGCTTCGGAGCACGCGTGCCATCGCGGCGATCGTCCGGTCCTGGACGAAGCGCCGCTTCCAGTGTCGCCGCTTCGGCCAGGGATCGGGATGGATCAGGTCGATCCGCGCCAGCGAGCCCTTTGGCAGCCAGGCCAGGAGCTCGGCGGCATCGCCCGCGAACAGGCGGATATTGCCGATGTTGGCGGCCTCGATCTGCGCGAGGATCTTCGCCATGCCGTTGACATAGGGCTCGCAGCCGATGAAGCCGGTGGTCGGGAAGGACGTCGCCTCGGCCGCAAGATGCTCACCGCCGCCGAAGCCGATCTCGAGCCTGACCTCTTGGGCCGCGGGATCGAAGATGTCGCGCGCATCCGCCGGCGCCTCACCGTCGATATCGAGCGCAAGATGCGGCAGCAGTTGCTCGATCAACCCGGCCTGGTGCTGCCGGAGCTTGTGGCCCTTGCGGCGCCCGAAGAAGGCGCGCTCGCTGTCGTCGCGATCGGGGTCTGATTTGCGTTCGCTCATCGTAGCGTCTGATACAGGCGATGGAGCAGCCGCGCGCGCGGCGCGAGCGACGAGACATAAAGCTGCTCATAATGGGTGTGCGCGCCCTTGCCGTCGACGCCGAGCCCGTCGAGCGTGGCGGTGTGTGCGGCGGTGAAATTGCCGTCCGAGCCGCCGCCTGTGTGCGTGTCGATCAGCTCGAAGCCGATCTCCGTGGCGAGCGTCTTCGCATGCTCGTACAGCGAGGCGCCTGCATTGCTCTTCTCGTAAGGCGGACGATTGAGCTCGCCGGTGACCGTGACGGTGACACCGTCCGTCTTCGATGTCAGCCCGAGAATCCTGCCGACGAACTCGTCTGCGTCCTTGAGGCTCACCACGCGCAGATCGACTTCGGCATAGGCCTCCTCCGGCGTGACGTTGGGACGCGTGCCGCCACGCACCACGCCGACATTGACGGTGACGCCGCGTTCGAGATCATTCATCCCTTCGAGCGCCAGGATGATGTTGGCGAGCTCGCGGACGGCGCTGCGGCCGTCTTCCGGCCGGGAGCCGGCATGCGCCGGCACGCCTTTGACGAACACCCGGAAGCGTCCGACGCCCTTGCGCCCGGTGACGATCTTGCCGCCGTCGCGCGCCGGCTCCGTCACCAGCACATATTTGGCCTTGCGCCCTTCCTTCTCAATCAGCGCGCGCGAGGTCGGGCTGCCGATCTCCTCGTCGGAGGTGAACAGGTGCGTGATGCCGAGCGGCGAGCGATCGCCCATTGCGCACAACGCGCCAAACGCGTGATGGGCGATGTAGGCGCCGCCCTTCATGTCGTAGATGCCAGGACCATACGCGACGTCGCCTTCGACCTTGAACGGCAGCCGCTCGATGAATCCGAGAGGATGAACGGTATCGAGGTGGCTCAGCACAAGGATGCCCGGCCGGTCCTGGCCCCAATTCGTGCGCGTCACGAGATGATCGCCGCAGCCATCGACGCCGGCGATGCGCTCGAGCGTGACGGGCAGGTCGCGGTATTGCTCTGCAACCAGAGAGACCAGCTTGTTGACCTGTTCAGGCGCTTCCGTCGGCGTCTCGATTTCCACCCAGCGGCGGATGCCATCGAGGATGGTTTGGGAATCGAACCAATTGGATCCGGTCATGGACGCATCTGTGCCTTTGAATCGCATCATCGAAGCGGGCGCGCGTCAAAGCGCGGTCCCGAATGACGACATAGGCCAGATTTGACGCGGTCTCAAATCGCCATGGAAACGGCGCTTCAGCGCTTGTCGGGGCCTTCGCGAGCCGCAATCTGCTCGACGAGATCCACGATGGAGCGTCGCATCTTCGAATCGGTGATTCGCGTGAACGCCTTGGTCAAGGCGAGCCCTTCGGAGGTCGCGAGAAAGTCCGAGACGTAAGAGGGCGAGGCGCCTTCGCTGAAGCCATCCGGACCCGGCACGCCGCTCGGGCCGCCTTCGAACAGGAAGGACACCGGCACCTGGAGAATCTCGGCGATCTGCTGGATACGGCTCGCGCCGACCCGGTTGGTGCCCTTCTCGTATTTCTGGACCTGCTGGAAAGTCAGGCCCAAAGCTTCACCGAGCTTCTCCTGGCTCATGCCCAACATGATGCGGCGCATGCGCACGCGACTGCCGACATATTTGTCAACAGGGTTGGGCGCTTTCGACATTTCCTCAGCCCTCCAAACATCACCTTCGGCGCAATCATCAAGCATGCCTCGGGTGCAGCATCCGTCAAAACCAAACCCTCTTATTGGGAAACATTGCGGAGAAATTTAGCAACGCACCGCTGTCTTTCGCAGCCGGTGCAGAATGGGGAGCCCGCGTGCAGTCTGTCAACCGTGGGACTACGGTTGTCAAAGGTTTCCGGCCACGCCCATGAGAGGCAATCAGGGATGTCGTTTGGCGACGCGGCGGCGGACGGCCACAATCACGGCGAGCGCGACGAGCATGATTGCTGGTACATCACCCACCCGTGCATAGACGGTCGGCGCGATCGCGGCCGGCAGGTTTGCATCCAGAATGCCTTCGAGGCCGAGGCCGAGGCTCGCGACCGTGCGTCCGACCGGATCGATCACTGCGGAGATGCCGGTATTGGCGGAGCGGACCAGCGGCAATCCGAGCTCGATCGCGCGCATCCGCGACTGCTCCAGATGCTGATAAGGGCCCGTCGAGATGCCGAACCAGCCGTCGTTGGTGAGGTTCACGATCCAGCCCGGACGCTCGTTGCGTCCAGCCACTTCGCCAGGAAAGATGGCTTCGTAGCAGATCAGCGGCAGTGCCGGCTGTACGCCGGGGACCGGCAGCACGTGCCGCACGCTGCCGGCGATGAAGCCGCCGCGCACACGCGTCAGCTGCTCGAACCCGAGCTTCTCCATCAACGCCTGGTAGGGGAGAAATTCTCCGAACGGCACCAAATGCACCTTGTCGTACACAGCGAGCACGCTGCCGTCGTGATCGATCACGTAGATCGAGTTATAGGCGCGCGTGATCGGCGTGCCCCGCGGCAGGTCGGGCGCGCGGACCGACCCCGTGATCAGCACGGTGCCCTTGGGCAGGAGCTCGGCGATTTGCGCCATCGCATCGGCTTCGCGGGTCAGGAAGAACGGAAACGCGGATTCCGGCCAGATCAGGATGGTGGCATCGCGCACGCCGGTCGATTGCGGGCCGGAGGCGCGGTCCGACAGCGCAAGGTACTTCTTCATCACCTCCGCCTTCGCGGCGTAGTTGAATTTTGCGTCCTGCTGGAGGTTCGGCTGCATCAGGCGCAGCTTGGCGGCTGAGACCACCGTGGTCGGATGCAGCGTCAGGCGGATTGCGCCGAAGATGCTCATGACGATCAGAAGCGCGACGGCCGCCGCCGGCACGCGCCACGGCAGGCGGCGATCGGGCGTGCGGTCGATCAGCGTCGCTGGGCTCGCGAAGATCGCAACCGTCAGGAACGTCATGCCCCACAGGCCGATCAGCGACGCCGTCTGGGCCAGCGGCAGCGGCTCGGACAGCGCGTAGCCGAACGCGTTCCAGGGAAAGCCGGTCAGTGCGTGACCGCGCAGCCATTCGCTCATGGTCAGGCTCGCCGCGAGCGCAAGCACGCGCGTGGCGTTCTGGGTCCAGAGCAGGCGCGCCAGCGCAAAGCCCAACGCCGTGAAGATCGACAGATAGGCCGGCAGGCCGAGCACGGCGAACGGCGTCAGCCAGGCGAACACGTCGGCGTCGACGAAGAAGGCGTAGCCGATCCAGTAGAGGCCGGGCACGAAATAGCCGAGCCCGAACCAGTAGCCGGTCAACGCGGCGGCGGGGATGCCGCCATATCGGCCGGCCCCGGCGCCGTCGATCAGCCAGACCAGCACCGGGAAGGTGACGAACAGCACCGGGAAGAGGTTGAACGGCGCCAGTGCCAGCACCGACAGCGCCCCGGCCGCCATGGCGATGACGGCACGCTGCCATCCCCAGGTGAGGATGATGGCAAGCGCAATCTGCCGAAGTCGCTGCGATGGACTCACTGCGGGCCAGCCC
The DNA here is from genome assembly GCF_003837805.1 of Bradyrhizobium sp. RP6. GTDB lineage: Bacteria > Pseudomonadota > Alphaproteobacteria > Rhizobiales > Xanthobacteraceae > Bradyrhizobium. The sequence goes on from NZ_RQIT01000018.1 coordinate 117,380, forward strand.
CGTCGCTCGGTGGCGGCGTGGGCGTGTCGCTGGCCGGCTGTTGTCCGCTCTCCGGCGTCGCTTCACGGCGCCGGCTCTCGCGCTGGGTGCGGGGTGCGGGGCGCTCCTTCCGCGTCGAGATGCGCAGCCGCTTGACACGGCGCGGATCGGCATCGAGCACCTCGATCTCGTAAGTGCCGGGACCCGAGATCACCTCGCCGCGCACCGGCAGGCGCCCGACGAAGCTGACGAGATAGCCGCCCAACGTCTCCACCTCTTCGCCGGCTTCGCCGGTGACGAAGTCCTCGCCGATCACCGAGCGGACGTCGTCGAGGCTGGCGCGGGCGTCGGCGATGAAGGCGTTGTCGGGCAGGCGCACGATCGAGGGCGGCTCGTCGCTGTCGTGCTCGTCGTCGATCTCGCCGACGATCTGCTCGACGATGTCCTCGATCGAGACCAACCCGTCGCTGCCGCCATATTCGTCGACGACCAGCGCCAGATGGATGCGCGTGGCCTGCATCTGCGCGAGCAGGTCGATCGCCCGCATCGACGGCGGCACGTAGAGCAGCTTGCGGATGATGTTCGCATCATGAAGCGGCAGCGCGAGATCGACGGCGCGCAGGTCGAGCCCGGCCGGCAGCGGCTTTTTGCGCTTGGTCTTGGTGGTTTCCGACACGCGGGCGCGGGCCGTCATGAAGGCGAGCAGGTCGCGGATGTGGACGATGCCGACGGGATCGTCGAGCGTCTCGTTGAAGACAACGAGGCGGGAATGACCGGCGCTCTCGAAGCGGTCCATCAATTCGCCGAGTGGGATGTCGCGCTTCACTGCGACGATATCGGCGCGATGCACCATGACGTCCGCGATACGGCGCTCGTGCAGGCCGAGGATGTTGCGCAGCATGGTGCGCTCGACGGCCGAGAAGCCGGTGTCGTCGGGCGTCGTCGCGTCGAGCACGACCCGGAGGTCGTCGCGGACCGATCCCGCCTTCCAGCCGAACAGCGTCCGGATCGCGCGCAGCAGCCAGCTGTCGGCCGCCGGGCGCATCACCTCGCCTTGTGTCACCACGGCCGGCAAATTGGCCGTGTTGCGCGGATTGTCCTGGATCGGATCGGAATCCGGCATCTCAATGCGTCCCCGGGCGGTCGGCATAGGGATCGGGGATCCCGAGATGAGCGAGGATCTCACGTTCGAGTGCTTCCATCTCCTCGGCGTCGCCGTCGTTCTCGTGATCGTAGCCGATCAGGTGCAGGAATCCGTGCACGGCGAGATGGCTCAAATGGTGATCGAACGGTTTTTGTTCCTCGTCGGCCTCGCGCCGCATGGTCTCGTAGGCAATCGCGATGTCGCCGAGCATGCGCGGCGCATCGCCCGGCTTCCACCCGCTCTCCGGCTGGAGCGCGGGGAACGACAGCACGTTGGTCGGCTTGTCGATGCCGCGCCAGTTGCTGTTGAGGGTGCGGATGCCGGCGTCATCGGTCAGCATCACAGCCACCTCCGCGTCGGCAACGTCTTCCTCGACGCTCTCGGCGGCGGCCGCCACCGCGCGCTGGATCACGGCTTCGGAATGAGGCTCGCGCTGCCAGCAATCGGCGACGACGAGGACCTCGGTCATGGGCAGGTTGGAATGGGACATTGTGTTGTCTGGGACGAAAGGCGCCGTGCTCGCGCCTCTGGGGTCCGGTGCTGCCTCGTCAGGATTGACCTTTGGCCGGCCGCTGCGGCGGCCCTTCATAGGCGGCGACGATCCGCGCCACGAGTTCGTGGCGGATCACGTCCTCGGCCTTGAAATGAACCTGGGCGATGCCCTCGACGCCGTTCAGGAGGCGGGTCGCCTCGGCCAGGCCCGAGGTCTGGCCGTTCGGCAGGTCGATCTGCGAGGGGTCGCCCGTCACGATCATGCGGCTGTTCTCGCCGAGACGCGTCAGGAACATCTTCATCTGCATGGACGTGGTGTTCTGGGCCTCGTCCAGGATGATGGCGGCGTTGGTGAGCGTGCGGCCGCGCATGAAGGCAAGCGGCGCGATCTCGATCTCGCCGGTCTGAAGCGCGCGCTCGACGATGCGTGCATCCATGAGGTCGTAGAGCGCATCGTAGATCGGCCGCAGATAAGGATCGACCTTCTCGCGGAGATCGCCGGGCAGGAAGCCGAGCCGCTCGCCGGCTTCCACCGCCGGACGCGACAGGATGATGCGATCGACCTCCTTGCGCTCGAACAGCTGCGCGGCATGGGCGACGGCGAGCCAGGTCTTGCCGGTGCCGGCGGGGCCGACGCCGAACACCAGCTCGTGCCGCTTCAGCGCGCGGATGTAGGAGTCCTGCGCGGCCGTGCGCGCGCGCACCGGGCGCTTGCGCAGGTTGATGCTGTCGAAGGTGGATTTGGCCGATTTGGCGTCGAACTCGAACAGCGAGCCCTGCGCGATCACCGCGCGGATCGCGCCTTCGACCTCGCCTTGGTCGAGATCCTGTCCCTTCACGGCCTGCGTGTAGAGCATCTCCAGCACGCGCCGCGCGGCGTCGCAGCCGTCGCGGCTGCCGCCAATGGTGATGTGATTGCCCTTGGAATCGACGACCACGCCGAGCCGCCGCTCGATCTGCGCCAGATGCTGGCCGTAGGGGCCGACCAGGGCGGAAGCGGCGCGGTTGTCGTCGAAATCGATGACGACCTGGGTCTCGGGCGGAACTTGCATGTCGCGGTCAAATTTGCGGCTGGGAGCGAACGAAGACGAATCCGATGCGCTTTTGGGCAAGGGTTCAGGCTCCAATGGCTTGCGATAAAGCGGGCTCGCGCGCGTTGCGCGGCGTCACGAGGTCGCCGAGAAAGCTGTAGCGTTCGAGGCTGTCGATGCGGACCGGCAGGATTTGTCCGATGATGTGGGGCGAGGCCATCACATGGGCGGGCTGGAGGTACGCTGTGCGGCCGACGATCTGGCCCTCCTTGCGCGCCGGACGCTCGAACAGCACATCGACCGTTGAGCCAATCAAAGCCTTGTTGAAGGCCGATTGCTGGCTGTCGATCAGTTCCTGGAGCCGCTCCAATCGCTGGTCCATCTCGGCGGGGGACACCGTCTCCTGCATATCCGCGGCCGGCGTTCCCGGCCGGGCGGAGTATTTGAACGAATAAGCCGCAGCGTAGCCGATTTGCGTGACAAGCGCGAGGGTGGCGAGAAAATCTTGCTCGCTCTCGCCGGGGAAGCCGACGATAAAATCTGATGAAAAAGCAATATCTTGGCGGGCGGTGCGGAAACGGTCAATGACGCGCCGGTAATCATCGGCGGAATGTTTGCGGTTCATGGCCGCCAGAATGCGATCCGAGCCCGATTGCACCGGCAGGTGCACGAAGGGCATCAGGGCACCGAGATCGCGATGGGCTGCAATAAGGCTGTCGTCGACGTCGCGGGGATGGCTGGTCGAATAGCGCAGCCGCGCGATGCCGGGAATCTTGGCCAGGCGCTCGAGCAGCCGGCCGAGCGGCCAGGTTTTTCCATCCGGCCCGTCGCCGTGATAGGCGTTGACGTTCTGCCCGATCAGCGTGAGCTCGCGCACGCCGTTATCGGCGAGCCGCTTCACGTCGTCGACGATCTTCGCCACCGGGCGCGAGACTTCGGCGCCGCGCGTGTAAGGCACGACGCAGAAGGTGCAGAACTTGTCGCAGCCTTCCTGCACCGTCACGAACGCGGAAATGCCGCGCGCGCGGATCGCATCGGGCTTCGGCTGGGCCAGGAAGCCGAACTTGTCCGCGGCGGGAAATTCGGTCTCGATCGCGCGGCCTTCGTCGCCGGCGCGTTTCAAGAGCTCAGGCAGATGATGGTAGCTCTGCGGTCCCACCACGACATCGACGACGGGCGCGCGGCGCACGATCTCCTCGCCCTCGGCCTGCGCCACGCAGCCCGCCACCGCGATTTTCATCGCGCGGCCTGCACGCGCGGCCTCGTCCTTGGCGACGCGCAGACGGCCAAGCTCGGAATAGACCTTCTCCGAGGCCTTCTCGCGGATATGGCAGGTGTTGAGGATGACGAGGTCGGCATCTTCCGCGCTCGCCGTCTCCACGAATCCTTCCGGAGCCAGCGTGTCCACCATGCGCTGGGCATCGTAGACATTCATCTGGCAACCATATGATTTGATGTGCAGCTTGCGCGGCGGCGTCATGGAACCCGAAAATGGAGGAGGAGGACGGCCCTCAGATATAGGCTGGAGGGGCGAAAATCCAGCGATTGGGGTCTTGGTCCCGTCATTCCGGGGTGCGACGCAGTCGCGAACCCGGAATCCAGAGGTTTTACTGCGAGATTCCGGGTTCACGCGCGTCGCGCGTGCCCCGGAATGACAGTCCGGGGCAACATCAGCCCGCCACGGCGTCCGCCGCGACCCGCCGGACCAGCTCGGGCAGCTGATGCATGTCGGCAAAGGTCAGGTCGGCGCCAGCCTGGCGCAGGGTCTCGGCGTGGCCGTTGCCGCAATGGCTGCCGCCGCAGAAGCCGAACACGGTCATCCCCGCCGCCTGGGCGCCGGCGATGCCGGCCAGGCTGTCCTCGATCACGACGCAGCGCTCGGGCGGCACGCCCATTTGGCTCGCCGCGAACAGGAACAGGTCCGGCGCCGGCTTGCCGTTCTTCACCTGCGAGGCCGAGAAGATGTTCGGCGCGAGGCGCTCGTACAGCCCGGTGCTCCCGAGGCTCACGCGCATGCGCGGATGCGAGCCGCTGGAGGCGACACAGACGGCCTGCGTGACGACATCCAGCACGTCGTGGATGCCGCGGATCGCTTCGAGGTCGGCTTCGAATGCGCGAAACAGCTCGTCCTGGAGATCTCCGTGATAGGCCTCGGGCAGCTTGCGCCCGAGCTCGGTCTCGATCTCCAGATTGGCCTGTTTTGTCGAGCGGCCGAGGAAGCGCGCGAACACCTGCTCCGACGTGATCGGATAGCCGTGCCGCGTCAGCACGTCCGCATGCGCCCGGCAGGAGATCACCTCGCTGTCCACCAGCACGCCGTCGCAATCGAAGATGATGAGATCTATCGGCACTAAACTCAATTCGTCGGCTTGTCGTCGTCGAGCGGGACGCAATAGAGCTCGAGCCGGTGGTCGACCAGCCGATAACCGAGCTTGCGGGCGATCTCCGCCTGCAGCTTCTCGATCTCCTCCGAGGTGAACTCGATCACCTTGCCGTCGCGCAGATTGATGAGGTGGTCGTGATGGCTGTCGCGCATCTGCTCGTAGCGCGCGCGACCCTCGCGGAAATCGTGGCGTTCGATGATGCCGGCATCCTCGAACAGTTTCACGGTGCGATAGACCGTCGAGATCGAGATCTTGTCATCGACCGCGACGCAGCGCCGGTACAGTTCCTCGACATCGGGATGATCGATCGCTTCCGCGAGCACGCGGGCGATGACACGGCGCTGCTCGGTCATGCGCATGCCCGTTGCGGCGCAGCGCGCCTCGATATCGGACGCCTTGGATGCAGAAGAATGTTTCAGTGTGGTCATAGCGTTGTCTGCCTGGCGGGCGCTTTCTGCCACCGATGTTACGACAAGTCACGTCGCATCAGAAGGGCGTTCAATTGTTCCCCGTTGGGCTGCTTATAGTAGCGATCGCGGCGCCCGACCACCACGAATCCGGTCCGATCGTAGAGCCGCCGCGCCGGCTGGTTATTTTCCTCCACCTCGAGAAATATCGTGCGCACGCCGCGCCCGGCGAGGTGGCCGAGATGGGTCATCAGCAGCGTGCGGGAGAGGCCGCGGCCGCGATAAGCCCCGTCCACCGCAATCGAGAGAATTTCCGCCTCGTCGGCGCCGATCCGCGACACCGCAAAGCCGATCGTCTTGTGGCCGAGACGCAAGCGATGCACCAGCGTGTTGCGCTCGCTGATCATGCTCTCGAACTCGCCCTCGCCCCAGCCGCGCGCGAAGGAGGCGCCGTGCAGCTGCGCGAGCCGCGCGGCATCGCGCAAGGTCGCGGGCTCGACGACGGCACCGCCGCCGCGCCACCACTCCGACAGCCATCCCATCATGAGGTTGCGGCTTGCGCTGCGAGCGGCTTCTGTGCTGCCGGCTTTGCATCGGGCGCCTTCAGATAGAACGGCCGCGCAGGATTGGTGTCGGGATTGGCCGCCGCACCGAGCCAGGCGATCCAGCCGATATCGGGCGCGGGCTGCGCGTCGACTGCAACAGGTTGCGGTCCATCCTTCGGCCAGCGATCGGCGAGGATCTTTGCGGCGTTGCCGACCAGATGCGGCGCGCCGAATTGCGAGGCCGCGATCGCCTCGTCGATGCTGGCGACCTTAGGTCGCACCAGCTGCCTGCCGTCGCCGGCGACAATCTGGAAATAGACGTGATCGTGCCGCGCATCGATTGCGGAGAGCACGGGCGCCGCTCCGCTCTGGCCCACGACGGGGGCGGCATAGGCCGACAAGGTGGTCAGGCCGACGGCCGGCCGCTCGGCCGCGAGCGCAAGGCCGCGCGCCGCCGAAATGCCGACGCGCAGGCCCGTGAAGCTTCCGGGACCGACGGTGACGGCGATGCGATCGAGCGCGGTGAAGGCGAGATCGGCCGATTGCATCACCCGCGCGACCATCGGCATCAGAGCCTCGGCGTGGCCGCGCTTCATGAGCAGCTGCTCCTGTGCAAGGAGCTCGGCCGATTCGGTGTCGAGCACGGCCACGGAGCAGGCGTCGAGCGCAGTATCGATGGCGAGGATCAGCATGAAAAAGCAAATGGCGAGTGGCGAATGGCGAACAGTCTAGCCGATCGGAGTTCCATTCGCCATTCGCTACTCGCCATTCGCGCTCTAATCACATCGGCCGGACTTCGACCACGTCGGGCACGAAGTGCTTGAGCAGATTCTGGATGCCGTGCTGGAGCGTCGCCGTCGATGACGGGCAGCCGGAGCAGGCGCCCTTCATGTTGAGATAGACGATGCCGTCCTTGAAGCCGCGGAAGGTGATGTCGCCGCCGTCGTTGGCGACCGCCGGCCGCACCCGGGTCTCGATCAGGTCCTTGATCATGTCGACCGTCTCAGCGTCGGCCTCGTCGAAGAACTCGTCCTCGTCGTCGAGATCGGCGTCGCCTTGCGCCGTGCCGTCGGCAAGCAGCGGCGCGCCCGACATATAGTGCTCCATGATGGCACCCAGGATCGCGGGCTTGAGCTGCTGCCATTCACCGCTCGCCTTGGTCACGGTGATGAAGTCCGATCCGTAGAACACGCCGGTGACGCCGGGCACGTCGAACAGCTTTTCGGCGAGCGGCGAACGACCTGCGGCTTCGCGGCTCGAAAACTCCACGGGGCTGCCGTCGACCACGACGCGGCCGGGAATGAACTTCAGCGTGGCGGGATTGGGGGTGGCTTCGGTTTGAATGAACATGGTTCTCTCCAGACGTCGCCGGTTCAAGGCCGGCGCGTGCCTATCCCCTAGCAGATGGCGACGGGGAACGCACGATCAAGGGCAGGTGGGTTATTAGCACATAGAAATCAGTGAGTTGGCCCTCCCTGGAGGGTGAGCGGCAGCGCAGCTACGACAGCGAATCCACGCTTTGGTCGCTCAACGCGCCCGAGATGATGGTCACCGGCACCGGGAACGTGCCCAGCTCGTGCGTCAGCAGTGCAACCAGCGGCCCCGGCCCTTCCGCTCCGGGACTGGCGGCGAGCACCAGCATCGCGATGTCGGGGTCCTCATCGATCACCGCGAGCAGCTGTTCCATCGGTGCGCCCTCCCGGATCACCCGCTCCGGCGTGATTGCGGCGATGCCGTTGGCCCGGCCGGCGGCGCGGTCGAGCGCTGCCTCCGCCGATTCATGCGCCTCGGCGCGCATGATGTCGGCGACGCCAAGCCATTCCTGACTCTGCTGCTCGGGCTCGATGATGCGCAGCATCACCACGCCGCCGCCGGCGCGGATCGCCCAGCGGCTGGCATAATAGACCGCGCGATCCCATTCAGCGGTGTCGTCGACGACGACGAGGCATTTGGGCTTGTGACCCGGCTCGAAGCAAAGTCGCTTGCTGGTCATGCATGTCCCGGCGAGTGCATGGCCGCATGCTGCCACACTCCCTCCCGCTTGGGGAGAGGAGACGCGATCGGCGCCTGGCGCCGACCGGTTTAGCGCCGGCGGATGAAGCCGACGATGTCCTTGGAGAGCTTCATCGTCTCGTCGGCGATGGCACGGGCCCGGTCGGAGCCGTCGATGAGGATCGCGTCGATATGGCCGGGGTCGGCGACGAGGCGCTTCATCTCGCCGGCGATCGGCGCGAGCTTGGTGACGCACAGCTCCGCCAGCGCGTTCTTGAAGCTGGAGAACTGGCCGCCGCCGAACTCGCGGAGCACCTCGGCCTTGGAGCGGCCGGAGAGCGCGGCGAAGATGCCGACGAGATTGTCGGCCTCGGGGCGGGCTTCCAGGCCCTTTTCCTCCGTCGGCAGCGGCTCCGGATCGGTCTTCGCCTTGCGGATCTTCTGCGCGATGGTGTCGGCGTCGTCGGTGAGATTGATGCGCGAATTGTCGGAGGCATCCGACTTCGACATCTTCTTGGTGCCGTCGCGCAGACTCATCACGCGCGTCGCCGGGCCCGTGATCAGGGGTTCCGGCAGCGGGAAGAACAGGCCGTCATTGTTTCCTTGCGCGCGAATGGAGTCGCCGAAATCGTTGTTGAACTTCTGCGCGATGTCGCGCGAGAGCTCGAGATGCTGCTTCTGGTCCTCGCCGACCGGAACATGGGTGGCGCGGTACAGCAGGATGTCGGCGGCCATCAGCACGGGGTAGTCGAACAAGCCAACGGACGCGTTTTCGCGGTCCTTGCCGGCTTTCTCCTTGAACTGGGTCATGCGGCCGAGCCAGCCCATGCGGGCCACGCAGTTGAAGATCCAGGCGAGCTCGGCATGGCCCGAGACCTGGCTCTGGTTGAACACGATGTGCTTCTTGGGATCGATGCCGGCTGCGATGAAGGCCGCAGTCACCTCCCGGGTGTTGCGCGTGAGCTCGGCCGGGCCGCCCCAGACGTCGACGCCCTGCGTGATCGCGTGCATGTCGACGACGCAATAGATGCAGTTGTGGGTTTCCTGCATCTTCACGAAGTTGACGATCGCGCCGAGATAATTGCCGAGGTGCAGATTGCCCGTCGGCTGGACGCCCGAAAAGACCCGTTCAACGAATGGCATGGTTAGTTTTCCTGGCAAGCCTTCCTGAAGCTATTCGGCCGTCGTTTCCAACAGCGGCGCTGCCCCGTCAAGGGCAATTCCACCTCTCTCATCGGGAGAGGTCGCGCCGAAGGCGCGGGTGAGGGGGTGGGCTCCATCGAGGGAGCTAGTCCCTCCCCCGATTTGCTGCGCAAATCGACCTCTCCCGACGGGAGAGGTGAAGAGCCGTCGGCGCGCACTCTAATGAGCGGGCCGTTTCAACGCGTGAACCGCTTCGCGCCAGGACGCCGCTCCGAGGATCTGCAGCAGCAGGCCGTAGACAGCGATTCCGGCCGCGATCTGCGCGCCGAGCACGATGAAATCGATGATGCCATGGGCTCCGGCCGGCACAAGGCCTGCAGTCAGCCAGAGCAGAGTGCCCATGGCAGCGGCGGCGAGCGCGATCCGCGGCAGCCGCTTGCGGGCGCTCGCATCGACCGAGAAGCCGAACTCGCTCGTGCCCTTGCGGAGCAGCGAGAGCGCGCTGCTCCAGGCGCCGGCCGCGATGCTGGCGGCGATCCCGCTCGTGTCGAAGAGGTGGCCGAGCAGGAGGGCAAGCGCGACTGCGACCACAAAGCCTTTGGCCGTGGCCAGCAGCGGCGTCATCGTGTCGCTCCGGGCATAAAAGGCCGGCGATAGCGCCTTGATCAGCACATGCGCCGGCAGTCCCAGCGCCAGCCACATCAACGCATGCGCAGTGGCCGCGCTGTCGCCCGCGCCGAACGCACCATGCTCGAACAGCAGCCGCACGATCGGCTCGGCCAGCACGACCAGGCCGAGCGTCGCGGGCAGCGCCAGCCCGGCCGCAAGCTCCAGCGCGCGCGATTCGGCATGCGCCACGGCGTCGCGATCGCCGCTGCTCACGGCGCGCGTCAGCTCCGGCACGAGCACCGTGCCCATGGCGACGCCGACGATGCCGAGCGGCAGCTCGATCAAGCGGTTGGCGAAATAGAGCCAGGATACGGCGGATGGTGTTGCCGAGGCGATGATCGCGCCCGCGACCATCAGCCATTGCGGGCCCGAGCTTGCGAGCATGCCGGGGATCGCCTTGGCGAAGAAGCCGCGCATCTCCTTGTCGAAACTTGCGCGCAGCGGCGCCGCAAGTTGCGCGCTTCGTTGCGACAGCAGCATCAGAAGTTGCAGCAGGCCGGCGATGCCGACGGTGGCCGCCAACATCCACGCAGCGAAACTGGCGTCAGCATGCCAGGCGAGCAGCACCGCGATCGCGGCGATCAGCGCGATGTTGAACAACAGGGGCGAGAACGCCGTCAGCGCGAAGCGGCCCTGCGCATTGAGCAGTCCCATGAGCACGGTGACGGGACCGGCAAAGGCGAGGTAAGGCAGCATCAGCCGCGCACTCTCGACCGCGCGATCGAGCGTGCCGCTCCCAAGGAAGCCCGGTGCGACGACCGTGATGACCAGCGGCATCAGCAACGCGAGCAGGATCGACATCGCGATCAGGGCCGCGCTGACCGTGCCGAGCACGCGCCCGGCGAACGCCGCTGCGGCTGCCGCCCCGTCGCGATCTCTGATGCGCAGCCAGGCCGGGATCAGCGCCGCGTTCAGCGCGCCCTCGCTGAGCAGCCGGCGCACCACGTTGACGAGCTGAAACGCCGCGAGAAACGCATCCGCCACGGCGCCGGTGCCGAGCAGCGCCGCAATCATTGAATCGCGGGCAAAACCCAGCAGCCGCGAGGCCAGCGTTCCCGTCGAGACGGTGAGGAAGGAGCGGATCATCGGCCCTTTATCATACCGTTGCTTGCCCGCGCCGGCCCGGTCATGATAGGCCGCGAGCTTGGATTTCAGGCCGACAGGAAGCGGATTTCCGTAAGGTCCGCAATCCGGCAAACAGGATCAAGGTGAATGGCTGACGTGAAATATGACGTTCTCGGCATCGGTAACGCGCTGTTCGACGTGCTGGTCAGGACCGACGAGGCCTTTCTGGCCAAGCATGGCATGGCCAAGGGCAGCATGTCGCTGATCGACGAGGCTCGCGCGGCCGCCATCTACAAGGACATGGGTCCGGCGACGGAAGTCTCGGGCGGCTCGGCCGCCAACACCATCGTCGGCATCGGCAGCCTGGGGGCACGCGCCGCCTATGTCGGCAAGGTCAAGGACGACCAGATCGGCAACCTCTATGTGCATGACATCCGCGCCGCCGGCGTCGCCTTCAACACGCCCGCCGCCAAGGACGGCCCCGCCACGGGCTGCTCCTACATCCTGGTCACCGGCGACGGCGAGCGCACCATGAACACTTATCTCGGCGCGGCGCAGGACCTGTCGCCCGCCGATATCGACCCGGCCGAAATCGCGAGTGCCGGAATCGTCTATCTCGAGGGCTATCTCTGGGACCCCAAGAACGCCAAAGATGCCTTCGTCAAGGCGGCCAAGATCGCCCATGACGCCAGGCGCAAGGTGGCGCTGACGCTGTCGGATTCCTTCTGCGTCGACCGCTATCGCGACGAGTTTCTCTCGTTGATGCGGGGCGGCACCGTCGACATCGTCTTCGCCAACGAATCCGAGCTGCATTCGCTCTACATGACCTCGGACTTCGACACCGCGCTGAAGCAGCTGCGCAACGACGTCAATCTCGGCGTCGTCACCCGCAGCGAGAAGGGCTGCATGGTGGTGTCGGTGGAAGACGCCGTTGCCGCGCCGGCATTCCCGGTCGACAAGGTGGTCGACACCACGGGCGCCGGCGATCTCTTCGCTGCCGGCTTTCTCTATGGCCTGGCGCGCAATCTTGCGTACAAGCAGTGCGGCGAGCTCGGCGCGCTCGCGGCCGCCGAGGTGATTCAGCACATCGGTGCGCGTCCGCAGGTGTCGCTCAAGGAGCTGGCGCAGCAGCGCGGGCTGACCGCGTAGAGCGCGCGACTCTCTCCTCGTCATTGCGAGCGAAGCGAAGCAATCCAGTCTGTTTCCGCAGAGACAGCCCGGATTGCTTCGTCGCAAGAACCTCGCAATGACGGCGAGACTCACGCTGTCTGCGCCGCCTTCAATCCCAGCCGCTGCTCCACCGCGTCGCGCATCACGAATTTCTGGATCTTTCCCGTCACGGTCATCGGGAATTCATCGACGAACTCGACATAGCGCGGGATCTTGTTGTGGGCGATCTGGCCGTCGCAGAAGGCGCGGACCTCCTCGGCCGTCAGCATTTCGCCCGGCCTGACGCGAATCCAGGCGCAGAGCTCCTCGCCGTACCGGGGGTCTGCGACGCCAAAAATCTGCACATCCTGGATCTTGGGGTGACGGTACAGAAACTCCTCGATCTCGCGCGGGTAGAGATTCTCGCCGCCGCGGATCACCAGATCCTTGATGCGGCCGACGATGTTGCAATAACCCTCGTCGTCGATGGTGGCGAGGTCGCCGGTATGCATCCAGCCATTGGCGTCGAGCACGTCGGCCGTCTTTTCCTTCTCCTCCCAATAGCCCAGCATGACGCTGTAGCCGCGGGTGCAGAGTTCGCCGCGTTCGCCGCGCTTGACGATCTTGCCTTCGAGATCGACGACCTTCACCTCGACATGCGGGTGAATGCGGCCGACCGTGGAGACGCGCCGCTCGAGCGGATCGTCGGTTGCGCTCTGGAAGCTGACCGGGCTGGTCTCGGTCATGCCATAGGCGATGGTGACCTCGCGCATGTTCATCTCGGTGTTGACGCGCTTCATCACCTCGATCGGGCAGGGCGCGCCGGCCATGATGCCGGTGCGCAGCGATTTCAAATCGAACGTCTTGAACTCGGGGTGATCGAGCTCGGCGATGAACATGGTCGGCACGCCGTAGAGCGCGCTGCATTTCTCCTGCTCGACGGCACGCAGCGTCGCGAGCGGATCAAAGCCCTCGCCCGGGTAGACCATGGTGGTGCCGAGCGTGACCGAGGCAAGGTTGCCCATCACCATGCCGAAGCAATGATAGAGCGGCACCGGAATGCAGATGCGGTCCTGCTCCGTCAGGCGCATCGCGCGTCCCGTGAAATAGCCGTTGTTGAGGATGTTGTGGTGGGTCAGCGTCACGCCTTTCGGCGACCCCGTGGTGCCGCTGGTGAACTGGATATTGACGGGGTCGTCGAATTGCAGGGCGGCGCCGAGCGCGGCAAGCTGCTCGCGATGCTGTGCCTGGCCCATGCGCGCGACCTCCTCGAACGCGACAGTGCCTGAGGCCGCCGGGCCGCTGATCTGGATCACCATCCGCAAGGCCGGCAATCGCGCCGCCTGCAACTGCCCGGGCCTGGCGTCCGCCAGCTCCGGCAGCAGCGTGTTGAGCATCTCCATGTAATTGCTGGTCTTGAACGCGGTGGCGGTGACGATGGCCGCGCAGCCGACCTTTTTCAGCGCGAATTCCAGCTCGCTGAGCCGGTAGGCCGGATTGATCGTCACCAGGATCAGGCCGGCCTTGGCGGCGGCGAACTGGGTCAGCGTCCATTCCGGCCGGTTCAACGACCAGATGCCGATCCGCTCCCCGCGTGCGAGCCCGAGCGCGAGAAAGCCCGCGGCGAGTGCATCGACCCGTTCGGCGAATTCTTTCCAGGTCCATCTGACGCCGTGGCTGGGCGAAACCAGCGCCTCGCGATCGCCCCAGCGGCGCACAGCCCGGTCGAGGCTGCGGCCGATGGTGTCGCCGAGCAGCGGCGCGTCCGAGATACCGCAAACGTAACTATCCGCTTTATCAGCCAAATTGTCAGCCAAGTCGAAATCCTCTCGTCAAAACACCCAGCATAGTCTCTCGGTCGTCATGCCCGGGCTCGACCCGGGCATCCACGTCTTTGTGCCCTGCGGCTGCACGTGGATGGCCGGGCCTTCGCCGCGCCGAAGCGGCTTCGGCCGCGCAGGCGTGACGATCCCGGCCATGACGGGTTGGTGAGAGCCGCGCCTTCAGGCCGCCTTCTGCCCGCTTCCAGCCGCATCCAGCCCGGCATAAACGCCGCGCTCGAATCCCGCGAACGCCTCCAGGCATTTCGCATCCGCGAACGGCAACAGCTGCATTAGGATCACGCCGGTGACGTCGCGGGCCGGGTCGATCCAGTAATAGGTGTTGGCGAGGCCCGCCCAGGCGAGGCTCCCGGCGCTGCGTCCTTCCGCGGTCTTGGCGGTGTTGATCATGAAGCTGAGGCCCCACTTCTTCACCTGTTCCGGATAGAGGTCGACGTCGTTGGTGTACATCGGCGCCGCCGTCGTCATCTTGCCCATGGCGAGATCGCCGATGTGGTTCTGCCCCATCGTCGCAACGGTCTCGGCCTTCAGCACCTGGTTGCCGTTGCCGCGGCCCCTGTTGAGGATCATCTGAGTGAACTTGATGTAGTCGGCCGCGGTCGAGTAGAGGCCGCCGCCGCCCATGTGGAATTCCGGCTCCTGCTCGAGCTCGAACGGGATGGCAGCCAGCTGGCCGTCCTCGCCGCGCGCGTGCATGCCGACCAGGCGCTTGCGCATGTCGTCGGCGATCTTGAAGGCCGTGTCGTTCATGCCGAGCGGGCTGAACAGATTGTCGCGCAGGTAAGCATCCAACCGCTTGCCGCTGACGGCTTCCACGGCCTTGCCGACGAAATCGATATTGGTGCCGTATTCCCAGCGCGTGCCGGGGTCGGTCATGATCGGGGTCTTCAGTGCCGCATTCTGGCAGGTGGTGATGGCGGGGATGCCGTTCTTGTCCAGATAGACCGCGAGATCGCCGTTCCACATATTGTAGCAGAATCCGGCGGTGTGGGTCATGAGCTGGCGCAGCGTGATAGGTCCCTTCGCCGGGCGCAGCTTCGCCTCGCCGTTGGCATCGAAGCCTTCCAGCACCTGCGGATTGGCGAGATCGGGAAGGACGTCGCCGATCGGCGCATCCAGCGACAGCTTGCCCTGCTCGACCAGCTGCATTGCGCCCGCTGACGTCACCGCCTTCGTCATCGAGGCAATCCAGAACACGCTGTCATCGGTCATCGCGTCGGGCTTGGACAGGTCGCGTTTGCCGAACGCGCCCTGATACAGCACGTCGTTACCGCTCGCGGCGATCGCGACGACGCCCGGAATCTCCTTGGCCTCGCTCTTCTGACGCAGAATCTCATCGATCTGTGCTTTGCTTTGCATGGCGTTTCCTCGGGTTTGATTATTGTTGGAAGTGATCGATTGTCGTCCCACATGCCCGGCGCGGCAAGCGCATCTACACGCGTGCGCCGGTCGCGATGTCGTGACTTGACGGCCTTGGCCCCACGCAGGACGACACGGGCTGAACGGCGACGCTCCTTCGCAATCTGCGGTGGATGGCCACACGTCGCCCTCACCCTGGATTGGGCTCCAGGCGATATGTTTCACGAGTTTTTGGACGCCTGAAACATTTCGTGAGCTGCTGCGTTCAGCACCCGGTCCGATCCATGGGCCGACTAAGATTTGATGCAATGTTGCCGTCCGTGGACGGGTGGCGAGGGGGACCTGAGATGATTTCGACCTGGAGCGAATGGAAGCGCTATCCCCGTCAGGGACGGGGAGAGAACCTGGAGGCGCCGATTTCGCCCGGCATTTACGAGGTCCGCATCGCCGGCACCGGCGCACTCTATTCCTTCGGTGCGGTCGACAATCTGGCGCAGGCGCTGGCGCTGCTGCCGGTCGGCTCGAAATCATGGTTCGGCCGCCGCGACACCTCTTCGGTCCCCGATCTCGAATACCGGACCTGCGCGACCTCGTCGAAGGCTGATGCCAAGGCCGCCGCCGAGCGCATGATCGGCCGCCGCGAGACCTATATGAGCGGCGCGGCGTAAGGCCGCTGCCAGTTTAACTGCCATCTGACGTGCGTTGCAGGGCGGTGCATTGCGCATCGTCCATCCCTATATTGCGGCCGATCCGATCGCCGCCAGGGAGAAACGCCATGACCCAGACCGCCGCCGCACGCGCCCCGCAAGCCACCGCCACCCTGCGCGACCGGCTGAAGGATCCTTCGCTGCTGAAGGAGGCCTGCTACATCGACGGCGCCTGGGTCGGCACACCGGTATTTGCCGTCAACAATCCCGCCACCGGCGTCGAGCTTGCAAAGGTTCCGCAGCTTGGTGCGGACGAGACCACCAAAGCGATCGAAGCCGCCGAGCGCGCCTTTCCGGCCTGGGCCAAGCACACCGCCAAGCAGCGCTCCAACATCTTGCGCAAATGGTTCGAGCTGATCGTCGCCAATCGCGAGGACCTCGCGCTGATCCTCACCTCCGAGCAGGGCAAGCCGCTCACCGAGGCGCTGGGCGAGGTCGATATCGGCGGCGCCTATGTCGAGTTCTTCGCCGAGGAGGCGCGCCGCGTCTATGGCGAGACCATCCCGACGCAACGTCCCGATGCGCGGCTGCTCGCGATCAAGCAGCCGATCGGCGTCTGCGGTGCGATCACGCCATGGAATTTCCCGAACTCGATGATCACGCGCAAGGTGTCCCCGGCGCTCGCCGCCGGCTGCACCGTGGTCCTGAAGCCCGCCAACGAGACGCCGCTGTCGGCGTTGGCGCTCGCCGTGCTGGCGGAGAAGGCCGGCGTGCCCAAGGGCGTCTTCAACATCATCACCGGCGATGCCCCGCCGATCGGAAAGGTGCTGTGCGAGCATCCGGCCGTGCGCTTCGTCGGATTCACCGGCTCGACCGCGGTCGGCAAGATCCTCTATCAGCAGGCCTCGGTCGGCGTGAAGCGGCTCGGCCTCGAGCTCGGCGGCAATGCGCCGTTCGTGGTGTTCGACGATGCCGACATCGACGCGGCGGTCGAAGGTGCGATCGTCTCGAAATACCGCAACATGGGCCAGACCTGCGTCTGCGCCAACCGCCTCTACGCCCAGGACAAGATCTACGACGAGTTCGTGCAAAAACTGTCGAAGAAGGTCGCAGCGATGAAGATCGGCGACGGCACCGAGAGCGGCGTCACGCAAGGGCCCCTGATCAACATGAAGGCCGTCGACAAGGTCGAGCGCCACATCGCCGATGCCGTGAAGCGCGGCGCCAAGGTCGTTACCGGCGGCAAGCGGAGCGAGCTCGGACGTTCGTTCTTCGAGCCGACCGTGCTGGCCGACGTCAAGCCGGACTCGCTGGTGTCGCAGGAGGAGACCTTCGGCCCGCTAGCGCCGGTGATCCGCTTCAAGGACGAGGCCGACGTCATCGCGATGTGCAATGCCTCGCCGTTCGGTCTGGCCTCCTATTTCTATTCCCGCGATCTCGGCCGCGTCTGGCGCGTCGCCGAAGCGCTGGAGTCGGGCATGGTCGGCGTCAACACCGGCCTCATCACCACGGAGGTCGCGCCCTTCGGCGGCGTCAAGGAAAGCGGCCTGGGGCGCGAAGGCTCGCATCACGGCATGGAAGAATATGTCGAGATCAAATACGTGATGATGGCGGGGGTGTAGCCCCCGGCCTCGTGTTACGGGTCGTTGCGACTCAACTCTGGCCGTTCGAGATTAAACTCGAAGTCTGTGCCGCTACCTTCGCCTTTCACGACCCGCATTTTTTCGCCGGCCGGCACACGCCCGGCCGTCGAAGGCGGGATCAGCCAAGGCTTCACGCCAATCACGCCTTGGCAGCAACGTACCCGTAAAAGTTCATGAGAAAGTCCTTCGTGGCGAGGGACTTTATGGCGCCGGCTTTATTCGGGTGCGGGATCTCGTAATCGCCATTGCCCCATGAGAAAACCTTCGCCTTCACGTACCCGTTCACGACCTGTATCTTTTCGCGCAACACGACCCAGTGCATCGTGAACGCGGAGCCTTTATCGGACTGATCATCATAGTCCGTCATATTGGCGCTTATGAAGAGGCATACGCGATACCCCCGATCGAGCAGGGTGTTGGCTTCGTTTACATCGTCGATGCCTTTGTTGAATCGCGAGATGTTGGTATTCTCGCGCACGTCCCGGTATCCGGCCTTGCGGAACCATTGCTCCATTTCGCTCGGCAGGGTGACGCCGGCAAGATCGCTGATTTTGCCCGTGTCGTCGAAATCGAGGAACCAATTCTCTGAATCGCGTATGGAGGCGCATGTCAGCCAATCGACGTGGTCCAGCGACCAGGGCGGCGTGTAGTTCCTCACATCCTTTCCCGGCTTGATCAGCAGGCGGCCAAGATTCGCATGCCCCTTCTGATACAGGTCGATCGCGAACCGCGCGTAGTGCCCCGGCTTATCGGATGCATAGCTGAACATCAGCGCGGAGGGCCCGCACAGACTTCCCTTATCCTGATCGATGAGGCTCGGCTTCGCGATGCGCCTGAGAATACCTATCCCGACGCGGTGCGGGTCGAGCTTCGGAAAGAACGTGGTCCTCGTGTTCTTGAGGAAATCGCAGACCATTTCTGCGGCGAGTTTCTTGTGATCCGAATTGAGATCGTATGGCCCGATCCCGAGCCACTTCTTCTTCTCGTCGCCGACGAAAAGGTTGATGAGCTTTTTCGAAGTAGGGGAGAGCGTTCTGGAGGTATTCGCAATGGTGAGCAGGTCGTCCAGCTCGAATGCGGTGACCATGCCGTCCGTGACGGTGGCCCGGATGATATCGACCACCTCCGCGTAATCCAGCTTTGAATCGTCGGCGATGCCTTTGCCAAGTGCAGCATTGACGGAAGGAGTAGCGACGGCATCCCACTGGCCCTTTTGCGGGGCGGGCTTGGCGGCCGCTTTTGTCGACAGTTCGACGAGCCGCTTGAATGTCGGGCCCGCAGGCCGAATGTAACCGTCGGGCGTGCCGGGAAAGTTCTTCTTTTGGAAATATAGAATCGAGCTGTAGAGGCTATCGCTGGCGTGACCGGTCACGACCAGCTGCGGTTTGAGCATGTTCTCGGCACCGCCGTCGGAAATGGAGATCTTGTTGAGCAGCGCAATGACCAGCTCCTGGTCCTTTTTCCAGTTCTGGCAGCTGCGACCCGTTGCCGCGAACCGTCCGACCTTATCTTTCAGCTGCATATGGTGTCTCCGGATACCAAAATGCTGCCTCGGACCTCCTGACATGCGGCCGGCCGAGACAGGCGCTGTGGCAAGTCTTCCGCTGTAGAATGTTGGTCGCACCTGCCGGCTCTAGTGTTCACTCGCAAGGGCCGCGGCTGTCCTGCGGTAAGTTTCACTAGTGCGTGATGGCGCCATGCTTTCTCATGCTGCTTGGTCCAAGGAACCGAACTGATGAGGTCGGGCAACTGCGCTTGACGCAGATCAAAAGCCCTCGGGCGCGACCGCATAGTCTAGCGCGAGCGGCATCATATGGTGGCGCGCGCGCAAGATTGCGGCTCGCGAATGCTGACGAGGATTTCTTTCGCTCCGGGTGAAAAGCAACTCTTAGGCCGCTTCTGGCAGAGCGCCTCGGGATATTGGCGCGGACTTACGGCGTGGACAGCGTGGCTGCTGGTGGTCGCGCTGATCGTCAACGTCATCCTGCAGCTCCTGACGCAGTACGGACTCAACTTCTGGAATCGTGACTTCTTCAACGCCATTGGCCGGAAGGACCAGGCGGAGCTTCTGTCCCAGGCGTTCCGGTTTCTGCCGTTGGCGGCGGCGAGCATCGCCTTGACCGTGTTCTCGGTATGGGCGCGCATGACCCTGCAGCGTTCCTGGCGCGAGTGGCTGAGCAACAGCCTCTATAGCGACTGGCTGGCGGATGATCGTCTTCCGAGGCGCAACGCAATCCAGGGACATCACGAGGCACCGGAGTATCGCATCGCCGAGGATGCCAAGGTCGCGACGGACCTCCCGATCGATCTGGCGACCGGCCTGCTTCAATCGGTGCTCACGATTGCAACCTTCGTCGGGGTGCTATGGTCGGTCGGCGGCAGCCTGGAAATCGATTTCGACGGTATCGCCTTCGCAATTCCCGGTTACCTCGTCCTCGCCGTGATCGCGTATTCCGCCCTGCTGGTGATCGGCATCTGGCTGACGGCCGGCCGTCTGACGCGGGTCATCGAGGAAAACAAGCGCATGGAAGCCGAACTGCGAGCCATCGGCACGCACGTGCGCGAGGTTGGCGAAGGCAAGGTGGTGCAAGAGGCCGGCATGAACGGCCGCCACGCCGTCGGCGCCGCCTTGAAAGCCGTGATTGCGATCTGGCGAATCTACTGCTGGCAATTGATGCGGATGACGCTGGTGACCTATACGGGTCTGCTGGTGACGCCGGTGGTCGGGCTCCTGCTTTGCCTCCCCAAGTATCTTGGCGGCACGATGACGCTGGGCGAAGTGGTTCAGGCTTCGGCGGCATTCGTCGTGGTCCAGACCGCGTTCAACTGGTTCACGGACAATTATGCCAAGCTCGCGGAATGGACCGCCTCCGCCAATCGAGTTGCCGAACTCCTGCTGGCCCTGGATGCGGATCGCGCGCCCGGCGATGAGGCGGGTCATCGATCGATCCCTGCCAATCGCATCGCGCCGTCGGACGCCTGAGACGAGCGCGCGCCCGATCGACAAGGTACGCGCTAAATCTTCAGCTCGTCGCCCGTCACCCGCCGATACGCCTCGAGATACCGCTTGCTGGTCGCGTCCACCACGCTGGCCGGCAGCGGCGGCGGCGGGGCATCGCCGTTCCAGCGGCCGGCGCGGCGTTCGGCATCGAGATAATCGCGGAGCGGCTGCTTGTCGAAGCTCGCCTGCGGCTGGCCGGGCTTGTAGGCATCCACCGCCCAGAAGCGCGAGGAATCCGGCGTCATCACCTCGTCGATCAGGATGATGCGGCCGTCCTTTTCGCGGCCGAACTCGAACTTGGTGTCGGCGATGATGATGCCCTGCTCGCGCGCCAGCTCCTCGCCGAGCGTGTAGATCGCGCGCGTCATGCTCTCCAGCGTGTAGGCGACCTCGTCGCCGACCACTTCGCGCATCCTGGCGATGGTGATGTTCTCGTCATGGCCGCTCTCGGCCTTGGTCGCCGGGCTGAAGATCGCGGGCTCCAGCTTCTCGCTTTCGACGAGGCCTGCCTTCAGCTTCTCGCCGGCCAGCGTGCCGCTCGCGGCATATTCCTTCCAGGCGGAGCCTGAGAGATAGCCGCGGATCACGCATTCGATCGGGAACACGGTGGTCCGCTTGCACAGCATGGCGCGGCCGAGAATCTCGGCGCGGTGCGGCTTCAACGCCGGCACGGCCGCAACGATCTCGTCGGTGTCCGCGCTGATCATGTGATGCGGCACCACGCCTTCGAGCTCATTGAACCAGAACGCGCTGATTTGCGTGAGCACGGCGCCCTTCATCGGAATGGTCTCGCCCATCACCACGTCGAAGGCGCTGATGCGGTCGGTGGTGACGAGCAGCAGGCGGTCGTCGTCGACGGCGTAGATGTCGCGCACCTTGCCTCGGCCGATCTTGGGCAGCGGCAGGTCGCTGGAGAGCATGGTGGTCATCGGCATGGCTTTTCGCAGACAAATCTTTTGCAGGCATGGCCTTCGGGCAAAAACCCGGCCGCGCCGGATGGCGCAGCCGGAAACCGGATTAGCCTATTCCGGCAGCGGAATGAACTCGTGTTCCTGCGGAACTGCGGCGAAGCGGCCGGTTTTCCAGTCCTGCTTGGCTTGCTCGATCCGCTCCTTGCTGGAGGAGACGAAATTCCACCAGATGTGGCGCGGGCCTTCGAGCGCATCGCCGCCGAGAAACATCATCCGCGTGGCCTTGAGCGCCTTCACGGTGATGCGGTCGCCGGGCCGGAAGATCAGGAGCCGCGGCCCCTCGTAACGTTCGTTCGCGATCTCGACCTCGCCGTCCACCATGTAGATCGCGCGCTCCTCATGATCAGGATCGAGCGGCACCGTCGCGCCCGCGACTGCCGTGACCTCGGTGTAGAACCAGGGCGACACCATCGTGACGGGCGAGGCGATGCCGAAGGACGAGCCCGCGATCACGCGTGCGGTAAAATCGCGCTCGGAGATCATCGGCAGGTCCCCGGCGCCGTAGTGCTGGAACGACGGCGCGATCTCTTCCGATCCCGCCGGTAGCGCGATCCAGCTTTGCAGGCCGAGCATCTTCTGGCCCGAGGCGCGTTGCGCATCCGGCGTGCGTTCGGAATGGGCGATGCCGCGGCCGGCCGTCATCAGGTTCATCGCGCCCGGCGCGATCTCCTGGACGTTACCCTCGCTGTCGCGATGCATGATCGCGCCGTCGAACAGATAGGTGACGGTCGCGAGCCCGATATGCGGATGCGGCCGCACGTCCATGCCCTTGCCGGAGACGAACTGCACCGGACCGAAATGATCGAAGAAGATGAAAGGCCCCACCATCTGCCGCTTGCCATGCGGCAGCGCGCGGCGCACCGCGAAGCCATCGCCGAGATCGCGCGTCCGCGGCACGATGACGAGATCGAGCGCATCGCAGGACATGGGATCGCCTAGCACGGGATCGTTCGAGGGTTGCCAGCTCATGGAGGACTCCTTTTGCCTTCCTTGAACGCGATCGTAGCAGGAATCCACATCGTCGTCGCGGCAAACCCCGCAATCAAGCACTTGCCGCAGGGCAGCCGGATCCGACGTGTGACAAGCTGTCGTCGAAGCTTCACCGTCACGATCAGATGCGATAGCGCGGCAACCGGGGCGAGGCGAATGGGACGGCGACTATCGCCCCAGCTCCGTCGCCTGTGCCACGCGATCGAACCGCTCCAGCGTCATGATCGCGTCCGCGAACTTCTCCGCGCGTGCGTTCAGCACCGGGCGCGCCAGCGTCAGGAATTTCTGCTGCATCGCCTGCGTGTCGGGGAACGAATTCGGCTCGCCGGAAGGATCGGCGTAGAGACGCTCATGCACGCCATCGTCGGTGGTGATGCTGACGCGGGCGCCGAACGGATGGGTACGGCCGATCTCGAGGCGGTCGTCCTGCACCACGTCGAACTTGTCGGCCAGCGCGTCGATCGCGGCATCGCCGAGCCGGTTATAGTCGTCCCACCCGAACGAGCCCTGGTCGAGCGCGAGCGCGCCGGTGAAGAACATCGAGAACTGGCCGCCGACGATCGAGCGCGGGTGTCGCTTGGTCGCGGCATCGCCGGTCAGCGTGATGCCGTTGCGGTGCAGGCCGATCTCGACCCGCTTGACCTGGTCCGGCGTCAGATTGTGCTCGCGCCGCATCGCGATCAGCGCGTCGATCGCGGCATGGGTGTAGCGGCAGCTCGGATAGGGTTTTACGCCGATCTTCATGGTCTCGTAGGTCTTGCCGAGCTCGGCCACCGCCTTGTCCGGATGCGCGTCGTCGGTATAGCCGGCGAGCAGGCCGTGCTTGCCCTCGACCGATTCCGTCGCGCCGACGAAATCGTTGCGGGCGAGCGTCGCGGCGATCACGCCGTTCATCGCGGCGGCGCCGACCTGGTAGCGCTTGTTCCAGGCGCCGTTGACCAGAAATTGCAGCGAGCCCGCGGCCTGGCTGCCGGAGACGCCGAAGGCGGCGATGAGCTGCTTCTCGCTGAGGCCGAACAGCTTGCCGGCCGCCGCCGCCGCGCCATAGGTGCCGGCCGTCGCGGTCGGGTGGAAGCCGCGCGCATAATGCGAGGTCGGGTCGAGCGCGTTGCCGAGCCGGCAGCAGACCTCATAGCCCGCAACGATCGCGGTCAGCACGTCACGGCCGGACGCGCCGACCATCTCGCCGACGGCGAAGGCGGCAGGAACCACCGGCGCGCTCGGATGCAGCGAGGAATCGGCGTGGGTGTCGTCGAAGTCGAGGGAATGGCCGAGCGCGCCGTTGAGCAGCGCCGCGACCGCCGGCGTCCAGGTCTTGGCATCGCCGAACACGGTGGATTCGCCCTTGGTATCGAGCGCCAGCGCCTCCAGCATTTTCAGCATCGACGGGGTCGATTCGGCCTCGCGTCTCGCCCGGATCGCGCTGCCGAGGAAGTCCAGCGTCAGCACTTTTGCGCGACCCAGCACCTCCGCCGGAATATCCTGGTATTTCAGATGGAAGACATAGGCGGCGAGCGTTGCGGTTTCGTGGGCCATCGTGTTTCCTCGTTTTGGCGCGCAAGTTAGGCGGGCTGATTTGGCCTTTCAAGCGGCCTTGGGGCTGCGGGCATCAGCCATGCTTTTGCTTGGCTTCCAGGATCGGACCGGGACTTCGATGGCACTCAAAAAAGAGCTGTTCGACCACATCAGGTCGCGGCGGACGCAATTGGGGCTGGCGATCCGGGTCACGGTGGCCGCGGCTGCGGCCTATGCGATCGCGACCGCGCTGCATCTGTTGCTGCCGCTCTGGGCGGTGCTGACCTCGCTGATCGTAACCCAGATGAGCGTCGGCCGCTCGCTGAAAGCGACGCGCGACTACTTGCTCGGCACCATCGGCGGCGCCGTCTATGGCGGCGCCATTGCGATCCTGATTCCCTATTCCAGCGAAGCCGGCCTGCTGGGGCTTCTGGTCCTCTCCGTCGCCCCGCTCGCCTTCATCGCCGCGATCCATCCGAGCCTCAGCGCCGCCACGGTCACCGCCGTGATCGTGCTCCTGATTCCGACCATGCATCATTCCGATCCCATGACCTCGGCGATCGACCGGGTCAGCGAGGTCGCGGTCGGCGCCGTCACGGGGCTGCTGGTCTCGTTCCTGGTGCTGCCCTCGCGCGCGGTGCGGCAAATCCGCGCCAGCGCGGCGACGCTGCTCGAATTGATCGCGGATGCCTTCACCGAGCTGCTCGCGGGCCTCACGCGCGGCCGCGACAACGACGCGCTGCACCGGATCCAGGACGGCATCGGCACGGCCATGGTCAGCCTCAACGCGATCGGCTCCGAGGCCGAGCGCGAGCGCGCCGTGCGCCTGTCGAGTGGCCCTGATACCGGTCCCTTGCTGCGAACCATCCTGCGGCTGCGACATGACGTCGTCATGATTGGCCGGGCGACGGTCGTGCCGTTGCCGATCGAGGTGCAGACGCGACTATCGGGCCCGCTGACCGAGGTCTCGACGGTGATCGCGCGCTTCCTCCGCTCGGCCGCCGCGGCCTTGCGCGAAGGCGCCGGTGCGCCGCCGATCCATCCCGTCCACGTCGCGCTCCAGCGTTATGCCGAGGCGGTCGCGTTGGTCCGCCAGGATGGCCTGATTCGCGGCCAGCCCAGCGACACCGCCGAGCGCTTCTTCGCGCTCGGTTTCTCCCTGGAGCAGATGCATCAGAATCTGTGCGACCTCGACCGCGTCGTCGGTGAATGGTCGGAGGCTGCGGCCGGCAAGTCCGCGCGGGTGATGGAGTAAGCTACCGTCTGGTCAGGCCCTTGCCCTGCATGCGCCAGACCAGGAGATCGATGCGGTCCTGGCCGAAGAATGGCTCGTTCTCGAACACGAAGGTCGGCACGCCCCAATGGCCTGATGCCGCGTGGTCCTTCTCGTTCTCCGCGATCACCCGCTCGTAACGGTCCGGATCTGCGGTGATGGCCGTATCCATCGTGGCGAGATCGAAGCCGGCTCGTTCGGCGGCCCGTGCCAGGTGATCGTCCTCGTTCCACCCCGAGACCGAGCCGTCCCACAATACGCGCGCGATCGCGTAGGTAAATGCAAGCGAGCGCCCTTCGAGCTGCGCCATGGCGCCGAGGCGAGTGAGGCGATGGATGTAGGGCTGCTCCGCCGCGACCTCGAGCGTGGTCAGGTCCTGCACGATCGGATTGGGCCGGGGAAAACGGAACGGAATGCCCTCGTGCTCCGCTACGCGCGTGCTGTCGAGCACCACATAACGAATGAATTGCGGGTTGGTTTTCTTGAAGAAGCCCGGCTCGCGGATCGCCAGCGGATAGACCGGACGCAGGTTCACTGCGAGGTCATACTGTTCGACGAGCTTCAGTGTCTTGGGCAGCGCCAGATAGCTGTATGGGCTCCGATAGGAGTAGAAGAGGTCGACGGACAGCGTCATCGGACAGGCTCCACGATCCGTCCCATCATGTTGCGGACGACGAGCTTGTGGAAGGGCATGATCAGCGCGAGATAGGTCCGGCCGAGCAGGTTGTGCGTGCGCACCAGCGTGGTCGAGGTCACCTGCCGGCTCGCGGCATTGCCTGAAACGTCGACGACGATGCGGAAATCGAGGTGCGAATCGTCGAAGCCGGCGACGAGCTGCTCCGGCGTCTCGCTCAGCACCGGAAACAGGCCGATCAGGCCGTGCGGCGCCGGGGCGCCTTCGCCCGATGTCTTCAATCCGAACGGCTTCACCAGAATGTTGCGCAGGCGCAGCAGTGCGTCGATCCAGCGCGGTCCGTCCAGCACCATCCTGGTGCAGGCCTCGCGGGCATTCACTGCCGTCGCGCCGATTTCCACGCGAAACGCGTCGATGAACTGGGCACCGGCCAGCAGTGCATTGGCATCGACCTCAGGTGTGACTTCGCGGACGGTCCCGATCATCCCGCCAATCTGCGCGTCAGCATCCGGAAGCGCAAGATCAGCAGCCCGGCATAAACGAACGTTCCGACCGAGAATCCGATCCAGACGCCGACCGCGCCGAGCCCGGCATCGAACGCCAGCACCCAGGCGATCGGAAAGGCGACGGCCCAATAGCCCATCGCCGCGAACAGCAGCGTCATCCTGGTGTCGTTGAGGCCGCGCAGCGCGCCACCCATGATGGTCTGGAGGCCGTCGGCGATGAAGAAGGTGGCGCCGACCACCAGCAGCGTCCCGGTCAGCTCGACGGTGGCCGCGCTTTCGCTGCCGGCGCCGAAAAACAGCCGGCCGAGCTGGTAGCGCCCGATGATGATGGCGATCGTCAGCGCGGACACCAGCGCGACGCCGAGCACGGCCGCAGCCAGTCCTGCCCGCTTCACGGCCGCGGGATCGCCGCGGCCGAAGGCATGGCCGACCCGCACCGTCGCCGACATGCCGATGCCGAGCGGCACCATGAACAGCACGGCCGTGACCTGGAGCGCGATCTGATGCGCGGCGAGCGCCGTGGTTGAGATCAATCCCATCAGCAGTGCCGCCGAGGAGAACAGGCCGTATTCCATCAGCAGCGAAAACGAGATCGGCGCGCCGATCGCAATCAGCTGGCGCATCAAGGGCCAGTCGATCCGCCACAGACGTGCGAGCGGGCGGTAGTCCGCAAACGGCTTGCGCAGCCCGGCGATGGCGAGAGCGGCGACGAAGGTGCCGAGATTGACCAGCGTGGTCGCAAGCCCCGCACCGAACAGGCCGAGTTCCGGCACGCCGAACAGGCCGTGGATCAGGGCATAGACCAGCGCGGCATTGACGGGGATCGCCGCGACCGTGATCCACAGGGGTGCCTGCGGCCGGTTTACCGCGCTCATCATGCCACGCAGCGCGATGAAGCCGAGCGCCGGTGCAATGCCCCAGGCAAGTCCGTTCAGGTAGCGCTGGGCGAGATTGGCTGAATGCGGCGCCTGCCCGAGCGCGAGCAGGATCTGCTCGCCATAGAGCGGCGAGGCCATCATCGGCAGCGAGATCAGCAGCGCGACCCATAGCCCGACGCGCAGAGAGCGGCGGATCAGCCTGACATCGCCGGCGCCGAACGCCTGCGCCGCCAGCGGCGACACGGCGGACGTCAATCCGAGCCCGAAGGTGAAGCTGACGAAATAGACCGTATGGGCCAGCGCCGCCGCGGCCACCGCATCCTCGCCGAGCCGCCCGATCATCGCGAGATCGGTGGTGATCATCGCGATCTGCCCGAGCTGCGTCAGCATCAACGGCACGGCGAGGCGCAGCGTCTCGACGAATTCCAGGGCGAGATGGTTTGGCGGCACGCCGGCCTGCGGCTGCGCATGTTGTTGGACGGTGTCGAGCATGGCGGCTCAATAGCACAGCCACACGTCGAAAACATGGCCCACGTTTCCCTCTCCCCGCAAGGGGAGAAGGAAGAAGGACCTCAGCCCTTCCTCTCAGGCACGCGCTTGATCTTCGCCCCGAGCGCGTTCAGCCGTTCGTCGATGCGCTCATAGCCGCGCTCGATCTGGTCGGCGTTGTTGATGGTCGAGGTGCCCTCGGCGCATACCGCGGCGAGCAGCATGGCCATGCCGGCGCGAATGTCGGGCGAGGTCATCGTCGCGCCGTGCAGGCGGCTGGGGCCGGCGATGATGGCGCGGTGCGGGTCGCACAACACGATGCGCGCGCCCATCGCGATCAGCTTGTCGACGAAGAACATCCGCGATTCGAACATCTTCTCGAACATCAGGATCACGCCCTCGCATTGCGTGGCGGTGACGATCGCGATCGACATCAGGTCGGCCGGGAAGGCCGGCCAGGGCTGGTCCTCCAGCTTGGGCACATGGCCGCCGAAATCGTCCTGGATCTTCAGCGTCTGGTTCGAGGGCACGATGAGATCGTCGCCCTCGACGCGGCAGAGGATGCCGAGGCGCTCGAAACCCATGCGGATCGAGCGCAGATGCTCGACGCCGGCGCGCGTGATGCGCAGCGGCGAACGCGTCACGGCGGCAAGCCCGATCAGCGAGCCGACCTCGATGTGGTCGGGCTGGATCCGGTAAGTCGTTTCCCCCAGCGTCGCCGGCCCGTGCACGATCATGGTGTTGGTGCCGATGCCCTCGATCTTCGCGCCGAGCGCGACCAGGAAATTGGCGAGGTCCTGCACATGCGGCTCGGACGCCGCGTTGCGCAAATAGGTGACGCCGTCGGCGGCGACCGCCGCCACCAGGGCGTTCTCGGTCGCGGTGACGCTGGGCTCGTCCAGGAAGACGTCCGCTCCGGTCAGCTTCGGCGCGCGGAACTCCAGCCGGTCGGTCGCGGTGACCTTTGCCCCCAGCTGCTCAAGTGCCAGCACATGGGTGTCGAGCCGGCGCCGGCCGATGACATCGCCGCCGGGCGGCGGCAGCATCAGCTCGCCGCAGCGGGCGAGCAGGGGCCCGGCGAGCAGGATCGAGGCGCGGATGCGCACGCAGAGCTCGGGGTCCAGGTCGGCGGCGCGGATGCTCTTGGCGTGAATCACCAGCGTATTGCGGGAGCTCCATTCCGCCGACGCGCCGACGGAGCGGATCAGCTCGACCAGCGTCTCGGTGTCGCGGATCCGCGGCACGTTGTGAAGCGTCACCGGATGCTCGGTGAGCAGCGCGGCGGCGATGATCGGCAGCGCCGAATTCTTGTTGCCGGACGGCTCGATCGAGCCCGAGAGCCGGTGACCGCCCTCGACGATGTATTGGATGGGCGCCACGTGATTCTCGCTGTCTGTTGGTGGGCGGGGCCGTTTCGGCGGAAACTACAGAGAATTGAGCGCGGGAGCAATTGTGCTCGCCGGGACTCGCGGCTCCGCCTGACGCTTGTGGCGGGAAGCCGCCCTTAGAACAGTCCGATGATATTCCCGATCACATAGAGGATTGCGATCAGGATCAGCGCGCCCATCATGAAGAAGGAGATCTCGATCGCGATGGCGCCGGTGCCGAGTGTGGCGGCGACGGCGCCAAGGAGCCGCTCCTCCCGGAAGATCAGCGAGAGAACTGAGAACAGGATGGCGAGCAGGCCGAGCGAGATCGCGGCGACCGAGGCGGTTTCACTCCAGCTTCGTCCAGCCGACTTTTCGACCTTCGGGGCCTGATATTCCACGCCCTTCACCTTTGCGGCGATGCGGTCCTTGATGCGATGCCCGGTGTCGACGATCACCTGGTCCGCCGGCGGCGGCGGAAACACGATCGGCACCACCCAATGTGGCAGCACCGCCGCCATCAGCGCCAGCACGCCGACGATGCTGCCGATGATGCCGAGTCGGCGGGGCGGTACGGTGGAACTGGGCGTTGCAGAGGCGATCATGGCGCGAGGCTTCCCGGCCGGAATGGCCAACGGGTTCATGCCATTTCGTCGCTAGCGAGAGGGGGGAGGTTCAGGGCGGTTGCCATGCGGGTGGTGCGCTCCCTCCCCCGCTCGCGGGG
>NZ_RQIT01000019.1 GCF_003837805.1 Bradyrhizobium sp. RP6
GCCGCAGCCCAACGCCCTCGATCGGCCGCGAAAACGCAATCGTTCGACGCCGCGCGCCGATCGACGCCTCGCAAAAAAGTCTCATATCGGGAACTGCTCCCGCACGCCCGATTAAGCAAAGCCCTCGCAAGCGGGAGAGGTGCAACAACTGACCTTGACGAGGCAGCGTTGACGACATCCGTGTCCGATCCCTCCCAAAAGCACCAGCGCCGTGAGCACGGCCTGATGCTGGCATTGGTGTCGCCGGCGCTGCTGGTAATCCTGGCGCTGATCGTACTGCCGGTCGGCTGGCTGGCCTGGCAGTCGATCTATCATGACGGCTTCACGCTGGAGAACTATCGCCGTGTCTTCACCGAGGACATCTACTGGCGCAGCTTCGCGCTGACCTTCGAGATCAGCCTCGCGGTCACGTTGATTGCGCTGCTGCTCGGCTATCCCCTGGCCTATCTCGCCAATTCGTTGCCGAAAGGGTGGAGCATTTTCATCCTGGCCTTGGTCGTGCTGCCGTTCTGTACCAGCGTGCTGGTTCGCGCCTATGCCTGGCTGGTGCTGCTTCAGCGTGGTGGCGTGATCAACCAGTTCCTGCGCCATCTCGAATTGATCTCCGAGCCGCTCGCGCTGGTCCACAACACCTTCGGCACGGTGGTTGCCACCGTGCACATCCTGTTGCCCTTCATGGTGCTGCCGCTTTATGCCACCATGCAGAAGATCCCGAACGATCTGATGCAGGCCGGCGCCAGCCTGGGCGCGAGCCCGTCGCTGACGTTCTTCCGGGTCTTCCTGCCGCTGTCGCTGCCGGGCGTGCTGGCAGGCTGCACGATGGTGTTCGTGCTCTGCCTCGGCTTCTACATCACGCCGGAATTGCTCGGCGGCGGCCGTACCGTGATGGTGTCGATGCTGGTGAGCCGCAATGTCGAGCTCTACAACCAGTTCGGGGCCGCGAGCGCGGTCGCAGTGGTGCTGCTCCTCGGCGTGCTCGTGATCTTCTTCGCGGTCAGCCGCTTCATCTCGCTCGATCGCGTGCTGGGACAGAAATGATGCGCGCCTCGCCCGCCTGGATTGTCGTGTACGTGATCAGCGTGCTGGTGCTGGTCTATCTGATCCTTCCCGTGCTGATCATCGTGCCGATCTCGTTCTCCAGCGCGCGTTTCCTGACGTTCCCGCCGCCGTCCTTCTCGCTGCGCTGGTACGAGCAATATTTCTCAAATCCCGCCTGGATGCAGGCGACGCGGGTGACGCTGACGGTCGCATTCCTGACCGTCCTGATCGCGACGCCGTGCGGCGTTGCCGCCGCCTACGCCGTCAGCCAATCCAGGCTGCGTATCATGCGCGTTATCCACATGGCGCTGCTTCTGCCGCTGGTGGTGCCGATCATCATCACCGCGGTCGGCATCTTCTTCGTCTATGCCCGGGTCGGTCTGGTCGCGACCCTGCCCGGCCTCGTTCTGGCGAATGTGATGCTGGGATTGCCTTACGTTGTCATCTCCGTGCTCGCGGGCCTGCAGAGCTTCGATCCGGCGCAGGAGATGGTGGCGCGCAGTCTCGGCATGAACCGCCTGCGCAGCTTCTTCGCGGTGACGCTGCCGCAGATCAAGTCCAGTGTCGTCGCCGGCGGCATCTTCGCTTTCATCTCGGCGATGGACGAGACGATCGTCGCGCTGTTCATCTCCGGCGGCCAGTACCAGCCGCTGACCAAGCGCATGTTCACCGCGCTGCGCGACGAGATCGACCCAACCATCGCCGCGATCTCGACGCTGATGACTGCGGCCTCCTTCATGCTGGTGCTGCTGGCGAGCACGCGGCAGACGCGGAGCGGGTGAAGATGGCGCCCGTCCGGGGATCCCGGCGTTCGGTTCGGCCGATCGCAGGCGAAGACGTCGGAGCGCGGTAGCAAATCGCTTGATCGCGGCGCGTTGATCGTGCCATGGTTCCGCCCGCGCCGATTTGATCCTCAGCTTGCGGGCGCTTCTACAAATGCAGCTAAAGAGAACCGCTAGCCCTGCATCGTCCCGCATTGTGTGAAATCGTCGGCCATCTCGACCGGGAGGGCCAGATGAAATTTGCTGCGATCGCGGACGTGCACGGGAATCGACCGGCGCTGGATGCCGTCCTTGCGGACATTGCCGCGCTCGGTATCGACGACGTCGTGAATCTCGGGGACCACGTCAGCGGACCGCTCGAGGCGGCCAGAACTGCAGACCTGCTCATCGAGCGGGGCTTTCCCTCGGTGCGGGGCGATCAGGACCGAATCCTCCTGGAGCTCCGGCAGGCGGGCACTTCGGCGCGCAGCGACTTCCAGCAACTCGGGCGCAAGCATTTCGACTGGATGGCAAGCATGCCACCCACGCTGATGTACAGAGACCGGGTGTTCCTGTGCCATGCGTCGCCTGGGAACGACGCCGCCTTCTGGCTCGATCATATAGCCGGTGACGGCGGCGTGCGGGCCAGTCCGATCGAGGTGATCGAGTCCGAAGCCGAGGGGATCGCGGCCGAAATCATCCTGTGCGGGCACACTCATATTCCGAGGGTCGTTCGTCTGAGGGATGGACGGCTGGTCGTAAACCCCGGCAGCGTCGGGCTGCCCGGTTACGACGGGAAGTTGCCTGTGCCTTACGTGGTTGAGGTCGGCACGCCCCACGCGTGCTACGCCATATTGGAGCACTCCGGACCCGCCTGGACCGCGACGATCCGCTATGTGCCCTACGATAGCGCGGCCATGGCCGCGCTGGCGTGCAGCAGGGGCATGCTCACCTGGGCGAGCGCGATTGCAACCGGTTGGGTTCGGCCGGAGCGCCATTAGGCCGGCGCCGGTCAGAACCACCCCTGGTTCGCGCTGACGCCGCGGACCTTGAAGTCCTCCGGTATCTGCTCACGGATCTGCTCCGGCGGCAGCGGCACGGGCCGTCGTGCAACGGGCAGGGACGGGCATGCCGCCCGCGCAGGGTGCAAAAAGCCTTTCGATCTTGCGCGTCCTGTCGGCCTGTCCTACGCCACGTCCGAACGAAATTCATGCGAGGCGGTCAGGGGCATCGCCGAAGTCTTGAGGGAGCCGACATGACCATTCGCAACACCCGTACGGGGGGCCAGATCCTGATCGATCAGCTCGTCGCGCAAGGCGTCGAGCGCGTCACCTGCGTGCCGGGGGAGAGCTATCTGGCGGCGCTCGATGCGCTGCATGACAGCCCGATCGACGTCGTGATCTGCCGGGCCGAAGGCGGCGCGGCGATGATGGCGGAGGCCTATGGCAAGCTCACGGGACGGCCCGGAATCTGCTTCGTCACCCGCGGGCCGGGCGCGACCAATGCCAGCCACGGCGTCCACGTCGCGATGCAGGATTCGACGCCGATGATCCTGTTCGTAGGCCAGGTCGACACCGGCATGCGGGAGCGCGAGGCGTTCCAGGAGCTCGACTACAAGGCGGTGTTCGGCTCCATGGCGAAATGGGCGGTCGAGATCGATCGCCCCGATCGCATTCCGGAGCTGGTCGCGCGCGCCTTCCGCGTCGCCATGCAGGGCCGCCCCGGTCCCGTGGTGATCGCGCTGCCGGAGAACATGCTGACCGAGACCGCAGCCGTTGCCGATGCCATGCGCATCGAGCCCGCCGTGAGCTGGCCGGCGCCTGCCGATATCGAACGCGTTGGTGCGATGCTTGCGAGCGCCAAGGCGCCGCTCGTCATTCTCGGCGGTTCGCGCTGGACGGATGAGGCGACCAAGAGCATTGCACGGTTTGCCGAGCGGTTCGACCTGCCGGTCGCGACCTCGTTCCGCCGGGCCTCGCTGATCGACGCCGACCATTCGCACTATGCCGGCGATCTCGGCATCGGGCCGAGCCCGGGCCTGAAGGCGCGTATCGAGGGCGCCGATGTCATTCTGCTCATCGGCGGCCGCATGTCGGAGATGCCGTCCTCGTCCTACACGCTGCTCGACATTCCGACCCCGCAGCAAAAGCTGATCCATGTGCATCCGGGCTCGGAAGAGCTCGGCCGCGTCTATCAGCCGGCGCTCGCGATCCAGGCGACGCCGGCTGCGTTCGCGGCGGCCGTCGAGACGCTGAAGCCCGCCGGCACGGTCGCCTGGAAGGGCGAGGCCGCCAAGGCGCACGCCGATTATCTCGCCTGGACCGGGAAGGCGCGCGAGCTGCCGGGCACGTTCCAGTACGGCCAGGTGATGACCTGGCTGCGCGACCGCCTGCCCAAGGACGCCATCGTCTGCAACGGCGCCGGCAATTATGCCGGCTGGATCCATCGCCATCACCGTTTCCACAGCTTCGCCGCCCAGCTCGCGCCGACCTCGGGCTCGATGGGCTACGGCGTGCCGGCGGGCGTGCTCGCCAAGCGGCAATATCCGGATCGCGTCGTCGTCGCGTTCGCCGGCGACGGCTGCTTCCTGATGAACGGCCAGGAATTTGCGACGGCCGTGCAGTATGACGCGCCGTTGATCGTGATCGTCGTCGACAATTCGCAATACGGCACCATTCGCATGCACCAGGAGCGCGACTATCCCGGCCGTGTCGTCGGCACCCAGCTCAAGAATCCGGATTTCGCGATGTACGCGAAGGCATTCGGTGGTCATGGCGAGCGCGTCGAGCGCACCGAAGAGTTCGCGCCGGCCTTCGAGCGCGCGCTCGCCTCGGGGAAGCCGGCGATCCTCCACTGCATCATCGATCCGCGCGCGATCTCGGTCGGCAAGGATTTTGTGCCCGCAGTGAAGGCTTAAGGCGATGCCGGCCTGCCGTCACGTCGCCATCATCGGTGCCGGTGCGATCGGCGTGATCAGCGCGATCGAGGCCCTGCGCGAGGGCCATCGCGTCACGCTGATCGATCCGGGCGAGCCCGGTGGCGAACAGGCGGCGAGCTACGGCAATGCCGGCTGGCTGTCGTCGCATTCGGTGATTCCGCCGGCCGAGCCGGGCATCTGGAGGAAGGTGCCGGGATATCTCTTGGACCCGCTCGGCCCGCTCGCGATCCGCTGGTCCTACTTGCCGAAGGCGTTGCCCTGGCTGGTCAAGTACCTGCTCTCGGGCTGGACCGCGGCGCGGGTCGAGACCACGGCGTTCGCGCTGCGCGATCTCCTGAAGGACGCGCCGTTGCTGCACCGGAAGCTCGCGGAAGAGGCCGGCGTCCCTGAATTGATCGAGCGCAACGGCGTGATGCATGTCTTTCCCTCGCGCGGCAATTTCGACAATGATCTCGGCTGGCGCCTGCGCAAGAAGGTCGGCGTCCAATGGCTGGAGCTCAATGCCGATGAGATGCGCCAGCGCGAGCCGGAGCTGCATCCGCGCTACACCTTTGGCGTGGTGGTGGAGGAGGCCGGGCGCTGCCGCGATCCCGGCGCCTATGTCGCCGCGCTCGCCGCGCATGCGCTGGCGAGCGGCGCCAGACAGGTGCGCGCCAAGGCGACGGGGCTCAAGCTCTCCGGCAACAAGCTCGTCGCCGTCATCACCGAGACCGGCGAGATCGCCTGCGATGCCGCTGTGATCGCCGCCGGCGCGAGGTCGAAGCAGCTCACCGCGTCGGTGGGCGATCCCCTGCCGCTCGAGAGCGAGCGCGGCTATCATGTCGTGATCGAGAATCCGGAAGTCGGTCCCCGTAGCTCGATGATGGCGTCCGACGCCAAGATGGTGGTGAACTGGACCAACAAGGGCCTGCGCGCCGCCGGCACGGTGGAGTTTGCCGGTCTCGAAGCCGCACCGAACTGGAAGCGCGCCGAGATCCTGCGCAACCACCTCATCGGCATGTTCCCGAAATTGCCGAAGGACATTCCGGCCTCGCGCGTCAAGACCTGGTTCGGCCATCGCCCGAGCATGCCGGACGGACGTCCTTGCATCGGCTATGCGCGCGCCTCCCGCGACGTCGTCTATGCGTTCGGCCACGGCCATGTCGGCCTGGTCGGCTCGGCCCGCACCGGCCGTCTCGTCGCCCAGCTCGTGAGCGGCAAGGCGCCTGAGATTCCGCTCGGCCCCTTCGCGCCTGATCGTTTCCTCTGAGAGCGCACCATGACCTATTCTGCCAGCTCGACCTCCCGCATCGCCCGTGGTGGCAAGGCCATCTATGGCGCGCCCCTCGGCATCCTGATGCTAGAGGCGCGCTTCCCCCGGATTCCCGGCGACATGGGCAACGGCACGACCTGGCCGTTCCCAGTTCTGTATCGCGTGGTGAGCGGGGCTTCGCCGGAGAAGGTGGTGCTGAAGGGCGCGGCCGGCCTGTTGCCCGACTTCATCGACGCGGCCAAGGATCTGGTGCGGCTGGGCGCCGAGGCCATCACCACCAATTGCGGCTTCCTCTCGCTGTTCCAGAAGGAGATCGCGGCCGCCGTCGGCGTTCCCGTCGCGACCTCGTCATTGATGCAGGTGCCCTGGGTGCAGGCGACCTTGCCGCCGGGCAAGCGCGTCGGCCTCGTCACGGTATCGGGCGCGACCCTGACCCCGGCTCATCTCGAAGGCGCCGGCGTGCCGCTCGACACGCCGCTGGTCGGCACCGAGAACGGCAAGGAGTTTTTCCGTGTCCTGATCAAGGCCGAGAAGGATGACATGGACGTGGCGCAAGCCGAGCGCGACGTGGTCGAGGCTGGTAAAGAGCTCGTCGCAAGGAATCCGGATGTCGGCGCCATCGTGCTCGAATGCACCAACATGCCGCCTTATGCCGCAGCGCTTCAGGCCGAAGTCGGGCTGCCGGTCTACGACATCTATTCCATGATCACCTGGTTTCATGCTGGACTGCGCCCGCGCGTCTTTGCGTGAACGCGTCCGCGAGATCGTCACTAGTCCTGGAGCGAACCCATGAAACTATCCGGCAAGGTCGCCGCCATCACCGGTGCGGCGCGCGGTATCGGCAAGGCCTGCGCGAAGAGATTCCTGGACGATGGCGTCAAGGTCGTCATCTCCGATGTCGATGCAGACGGCCTCGCCGCGACGGCCGCCGAGCTCGGGCGGCCGGACGCCCTGCGCACTGTCGTTGGCAACGTCGCCAAGCGCGCGGACGTGGATCAGCTGGTCGCGACAGCCGCGAAGGAGTTCGGCCGGCTCGACATCATGGTCAACAATGCCGGTGTCGCCCGCAACCGCGACATTCTCGAGATTACCGAAGAGGAGTTCGACGAGATCATCGGCATCAACTTGAAAGGCGCATTCTTCGGCGTGCAGGCGGCCGCCAGGCAGATGATCGGGCAAGGCGGCGGCGGGGTCATCATCAACATGTCCTCGGTGAATGCGCTGCTGGCGATCCCGACGCTTGCGACCTACGCCATCTCCAAGGGCGGCATGAAGCAGCTCACCTCGGTCGCCGCCGTTGCGCTGGCTCCGCACAACATTCGTGTCGTGGCGGTCGGCCCCGGCACGATCCTGACCGACATGGTGGCCTCGTCCATCTACACCTCGGAAGATGCCCGCAGGACCGTGATGTCACGCACGCCGGCGGGCCGCGGCGGCGAGCCGAGTGAGGTGGCGTCGGTCGTGGCGTTCCTTGCCAGCGACGATGCGTCCTACATCACCGGGCAGACGATCTATCCGGACGGCGGCCGGCTGATCCTGAACTACACGGTGCCGGTGAAGGAGAAGTAGGGCTCACTCCGCCGCAACGGTGATCCCGTAACCCAGCCGCTTCGAAATGCTCCCGGCGCAGTCGCGCAGCGCGTGCGCGATCGGGCTGTCCCAGCGGGCATCGAAGGTGCCTTCCGGTCCCATCGCGGTGATGACCAGCGCGACATGGCCGGAATGATCGAACACCGGCGCGGAGAACGCGTTGACGCCGGGCAGGGGATCGCCGAGCGCACGGGCGACGCCGTGCTTGCGAACTTCGGCGAGCATCTCGGTGAGCTTGGCGCCTTTCACGGCGCGCTTCGGATTGTAGCCGACGCCATGACGGTCGAGACCGCTTTCGAGCGCGGCGCTGATCGTCTTCTCCGGCAGGAACGCCGCAAACGCGCGGCCAGTCGCGGTCTCCAGCAGCGCCATCACCGAGCCGACGCGCATCACGATGTGCACCGGTTGGGCCGGCTCTTCGAGCTGCACCACGGTCGGGCCGTGCGTGCCCCAGACCGCGAGCGAGACCGCGTGACCGATCTGGCTGGC
Organism: Bradyrhizobium sp. RP6; assembly: GCF_003837805.1. Classification (GTDB taxonomy): domain Bacteria; phylum Pseudomonadota; class Alphaproteobacteria; order Rhizobiales; family Xanthobacteraceae; genus Bradyrhizobium. The sequence goes on from NZ_RQIT01000019.1 coordinate 8,069, forward strand.
CAGGCCCGCGATCTTCGGCCGCGCGATGCGCACGCCCGAGAGGCGGCGCAGGCTGATCAGGCCGAGCTCGAGCGCCAGCGCGCCGATCTCGTAGCGGCCGGTGGTCTCGTCCTGCTCGATCAGGCCGATGCGGGAGAAGCTGGCGAGATAGGGATGCGCCTTGGCCGGCGTCATGCCGGCCTCGCGGGCAAGATCGCGCAGCATCATCGGCTCGCCGCATCTTGCGAGCGCGCGGAGCAATTCTCCGCCGACCTCGATCGACTGGATGCCGCGGCTTTCCCTCTTCATGCGCCTCCTGGCGGGTGGCCTACGCTGCGTCGCGCTTGGCGGCGCTGTCGGCAAGATGTCGTCCGGCAATGTAGCCGAAGGTCAGCGCCGGCCCAAGGGTGATGCCGGCGCCGGGATAATTGCCGCCCATGATGCTCGCCATGTCGTTGCCGGCGGCATAGAGGCCGGGAATCACGCGGCCTTCGGCGTCGAGCGCCCGCGCGTTCTCGTCGGTGACGATGCCAGCATAGGTGCCGAGATCGCCGATCACCATCTTGATGGCGTAGAACGGTCCGTTCTCGATCGGCGCGACGCAGGGGTTCGGGCCGTGCAGTGCGTCGCCCTGGTAGCGGTTATAGGCCTTCGAGCCCTTGCCGAAGGCGGCATCGTGACCCAGTGGCGCGGTCGCATTGAAGTGCCTGACCGTCTCGGCGAACGCCTTGGCGTCGATCCCGGCTTTCGCTGCCAGCGCCTCCAGCGTGTCGCCGCGCATGAGATAGCCCGTCTTCAAATGATGGCCCAGCGGCATCGGGAAGGGCGGCACGCAGCCGAGGCCGTATTTGCGCAGCGTCTTGTGATCGCAGACAAGGAAGGCGGCGATCTCCTCGCCGGGCCTGGCCGCCTTGACCATGGCCTGGACGAAGTCGTGATAGGAATTGCCTTCATTGGCGAAACGCCTGCCGTCGCGCATCACCGCGATCACGCCGGGCTTGGCGCGGTCGATGAAATGCGGCATCACGCCCTTCGATCCGTCCTTGCGCGTGGACAGCGACACCGGCACCCAGGCCGCCGCGTTCGGCAGGCGATCCTCGATGCGACCGCCGGCGCCTTCCGCCAGGCGCAGTCCATCCCCGGTGTTGCCGGTCGGCCCGGGCGAATAATGCTCATTGCCGGTCGGCGCGTGCGGAAACATTTTTCTGCGGCGTGCCACGTCGTGCGGGAAACCGCCGCAGGCGAGCACGACGCCCCGGCGGGCACGAACGCGCACCTCGCGTCCCTCGTGCGAGACGATAGCGCCGGTTACGGCGCCATTCTCGACCGTCAGCTCGCGCACCGGCGAGGACAGCCACATCGGAATCTTCAGGTCGAGCGCAGACTTTGCCAGGCGCCCGGCGAGCGCGTTGCCGTTGGTGAGCGTCATGCCGCGGCCGTAGCGCAGCACGTCCATCAGATGCCGCGACAGCCGCTTGGCGACATAAGCGGCTGAGGTCAGCGACTTCGTCACCCGCATGAAATGGATGATCTCCTTGCCGGAGCCCAGCATCATGCCGAACACGGTGAGCTCCGGCAGCGGCATGCCCAAGGACTTGATGAGGTCGCCGAGCTCGCGGCCGTCGAACGGGCGCGTCACCATGGAGCGGCCGCCCTGGGCGCCGCCGGGGGCCTCGGCGTGATAGTCCGGAAACACCAGCGGCATGTCGAAGCGCAGCGCGGTCTTGGAGGTGAAGAAATCGACCGCCTCGGGACCGGCGCTCAGGAAAGCATCGACGCGTGCCGCGTCGTAATTGTTGCCGGCCTCGTGCCGCAGATAGGTGCGGGCCTGCTCCGGCGTTTCCTCGATGCCGTAGGCCTTCGCCAGCGAGGTGCCGGGAATCCAGAGCCAGCCGCCGGAGCGGGCGGTGGTGCCGCCGAAGCGCGGCTCCTTTTCCACAATCAGCACGTCCAGGCCGCGATAGCGCGCGGTGATCGCGGCCGACATGCCGGAGCAACCCGATCCGGCCACGAGCACATCGCACTCGTAAGTCTCAATTGCGCTATGCTCGCTGCCGGTCATGTCTCACCTCACTTCTTCAGGAGCGGACATTTGGACTCGGAGACCGGGCGGAAGGCGTCTTCGCCCTTCACGGTCTTGACGATCTCCAGGTAGTCCCACGGCTCCTTCGATTGCTCGGGCGTCTTCACCTTGGCGAGATACATGTCGCGGATGACGCGGCCGTCCTCGCGCAGTTTGCCACCATGGACGAAGATATCCTCGATCGGCAGCTCGCGCATCTTGGCCATCACCTTGGCGGAATCGTCGGTGCCGGCGGCCTTGATTGCCTTCAGGTAATGCAGCACCGAACCGTAGACGCCGGTCTGGATCATGGTCGGCATCACCTTGGTGCGCTCGTAGAACTTCTTCGACCAGGCGCGGGTGGCCTCGTTCATGGCCCAGTAGGACGCCGTGGTCATGTAGGTGCCCTGCGCAGCTTTCAGACCGATCGCGTGTACGTCGGTGTCGAACATCAGAAGGCCGACCAGCTTCTGGCCGCCCTGGACGAGGCCGAACTCGCCGGACTGCTTGATGGCATTGTCGGTGTCCTGGCCTGCATTGGCGAAGGCGACAACGTCGGATTTCGAGCTCTGCGCCTGGAGCGCGAAGGAGGAGAAGTCGGCGGTGTTGGTCGGATGCTTCACGCCGCCGAGCACCTTGCCGCCCATCTCGTTGATGAAGCGCGTGGCGTCCTTCTCGAGCTGCTGGCCGAAGGCGTAGTCGGCGGTGATGAAGTACCAGGACTTTCCGCCTTCCTTGATGACGGCCGAGGCCGTCACCTTCGACAGCGCGTAGGTGTCATAAGTGAAGTGCACGGTGTTCGGGCTGCACAGCTCGTCGGTCAGCGAGCTCGCGCCGGGACCGGACAGCAGCGCGACCTTGCCCCGCTCGCGCACCATGTTGTGCACGGCGATCGCGATGCCGGAATTGGGGATGTCGACGACGGCGTCGACCTTGCCGTTGTCGAACCAGCCGCGCACGATCTGCACGCCGACGTCGGTCTTCATCTGATGATCGGCGCCGATGATCTCGATCGGCTTGCCGAGCACGGTCGGCCCGAACTCCTCCACCGCCATCTTCGCGGCTTCGACGGAGCCCGGCCCGCTGTTGTCGCGGCCCCAGCTGGACAGATCCGTCAGCACGCCGATCCGCACCACATCGTCGGAGACTTGAGCAGAAGCAGCAGACGTCATGGCCGCGAGCATGGCGCAGGCCAGAAACCCCTTCATCGTCGTTCCCTCTCTTTCTTGGCCGCTTGGGGCGGCGGGTATTCTGCAGCCAATTAGATAGTGACAAATGAGTTTGTCAATGGCGAATGATTGGGTGAAAGGGCCGGTTCCTCCTTGGCGACAACAGGGACGCGGCTGCTTCGGCATCGTCATCACGAGCGAAGGGAAGCAATCCAGAATGTCTCCGCGGATGCACTCTTCGTCGCCGCGCTGGTGGCGCCGGAGACGGGGCGGGACTCGCTAGAGTGCTGAGCGTCGGGGCAAGCAAGCGGGATTTGCAGCGTTCGGAAACACCAGGAAGGTGATGGTCGTCGGCGCGAGCTGAACTGCTCCCGCTGGTGTTGCCCGTGCCTCGAGCCGGGGGAGCCGGCCATCGGCGGTCAGCGCGAGCCTCTTGCCATTCAACTGCACCATCGTGCCCTGCAACCGCGCCGCGTGCAGTGTGTACCGTTCGGCGGAATCCGAGAGCGTCAGCGCACGTGATGTGCGGCGCGAAGTGTTGATTGCGAGCAGCGACACCGCGCCTGCCATGGCCGGATGGCAATGCGCATAGAGATGGAGATCGCGCGGAGCAGCCTTGCCTGCGTCCAGTACGATCGTTCCCATCAGCCGGTGCCAGAGCAGCGCGGCCCAATAGCTCGGCCGCGGCCGGAACGTTGTTTCGTCGAGCAGGCCGTAATCGCTGGCGGCCAGCGTGTTGTGCATCACCACCTGGACGCCGGCCCGCGCCAGGCGTCCGAGCTGGTCGAGATAGCGGAACGTGTCGAGAAAGGTTTGGTCCCATCGGCTGCCGCCGCAGGCCGCATCAGCCGTCTCGGTCAGCCAGATCGGCTTGCCCGGCTCGAATGCGTCCCGCAGGGCCTGGTAGGTCCTGAGTGTCGCCTCCGGACGGGCCAGCCAATGTTCCGAGAGCGCCTGCGCCGGATCGTCGTGACCGCTACAGCGCGGCGAGATCGTGTTGTAATGGTGATAGGAGAAGCGATCGACGCCGGGACCGGATGCGGCAAGCAGCTCGCGCGTGGTGATGCCCGAGCCGGATCGGAATGGTGCATCGCCGACCGAGCCTGGGCCGAGGATTAGCGTGTCCGGCGCGGCGCGCCGCATCCAATCGCGGAAGACCTTGAAGTCGCGGCCATAGGCGATCGCATCATATCCTGCCGGTGTACCATTCTTTGCTGCGAGCGTCGGCTCGTTCATGAATTCGGCGGCGGCGATGCGACCGCCCAGCGCGCGCGTGGTGTCGATCAGCTGCTGTGCCTGATCCGGTCTCCACACACCAATGGCATCGCGGCTGCCGGGACTGATCGCAAAGGAGGTGACGATCTCCGCATCGACCGCGCGCGCGAACTCCACGACGCCGCGCCACTGCGCTCGGCTGAGCAGGGAGTTGAATCCCGGCGGCGGCTCTCCCGGCGTCTCGGCAAAGAACGTTGCATTGGCCCAGGTGCCGCTCACGCGCAGATAGGCCGGCGACAACGCCGCGGCGAGCAGGCGCAGGCGCGCATTGGCAAGATCGGTCGGTGGTCTCGCGCTGTAGCGATTCCGTTCGTCGAAGGCGCGTGCCGTGCGCGGGTAAGGCTTCCAGAACCGTCCGCCGGTGACCTCCACCATCTCGATGTTGTAGGATTGAAAGCGCACGTCGATCGTTCCGATCGCTTTCAGTCCGGCAGGTGAGATGGCGTCGGCGTGCGCAGCACACGCCGTTGCGGCGGCGAGCAGGGCGATCGTCATCGCGACTGCCGCACGACCGGCTGGACGCGGTCGGGACCCTGGCCTGTCGCTTGCTGCCGCCTGGTTCATGCGCGATGCCCGGGCCAGATGCACAAGAGGCAATCTGGCCTTGCCTGTAACCACAATTCTATCTCCATTTTACCTCGCCGTGCCGCCGAGAGCTTCGGGGCTCCCCCATTGGCGGGCCCGGGAGCTGGCTTCCGCAGGAGCGAAGGGGGACGGCCCGGCGGCCGACCAAATGGATCGGGACGAAAAAAATCTTCCAGCCCCCCTTGAAGCCGGTTTCCGGCTTTCTAAGTCGTTTTTCGCCGCGAGAGCGGTGTGCCGGATGCCAGGATCGGGTCCGGCACGGGCGCCGGGCTGGCCTTTCGGACCCGTCTGAAATCCCGCCTTGCGCTCCTTCGTATCCATCTTGCTCTTTGGAGGACTTGGTTATGAGGACCAGTTTCGACTTCGCGCCCCTGTGGCGCTCCACCATCGGCTTCGACCACCTGGCCGACCTCGTCGACAGCACGCTGCGCCAGGCGACCGAGGACAATTATCCCCCCTACAACATCGAGCGTTCCGGCGAAGACCATTACCGGATCAGCCTTGCGGTAGCGGGCTTCGGGGCCAGCGATATCACCGTGACGGCCGAGCAGAACGCGCTCACCATCGAGGGCAGGAAGCCCGAGACTGCTGCGCGCGAATATCTATACCAGGGCATCGCCGCGCGTCCGTTCCGGCGCGTGTTCAATCTCGCCGACTACGTCCAGGTGAAGCAGGCCTCGTTCCAGGACGGGCTCCTGATCATCGACCTCGTCCGCGAGGTTCCGGAAGCCATGAAGCCGCGCCGCATTCCGATCGCGGGCGGCGCTTCTGCGGCATCGCAGATCGAGCAGAAGAAAGCAGCCTGAGCGCTCGATCGAATGGCGGAACGCGGCGCGCGGATGCGCGGGCCGCGCTCCCGATGCATGAAGGAGAGAACCATGGCTTTTCGTGATCTCATTCCCTGGTCGAGAAACCAGGAGCTTGCGCCAGCGCGCGACAATTTCGATCCGTTCCTGACGCTTCACCGCGAGATGAACCGTCTGTTCGACGACGTCTTCCGTGGCTTCGGCGGGCCCGGCCTGTCGCCGCTGATGGAAGGCCGCTTCGGCTGGCCGAAGGTCGAGCTCAGCGAGACCGACAACGCGCTGACCGTCTCCGCCGAGCTTCCCGGCCTCACCGAGAAGGACGTGCAGGTCGAGATCGCCAATGGCGTCCTGACCGTCCGCGGCGAGAAGAAGGCGGAGCGCAACGGCGAAGGCAGGTACTTCACCGAGCGCTATTACGGTGCCTTCGAGCGGCAGATCCCGCTGGAGGGTGTCGAGGAAGACAAGGCCGAGGCCTCGTTCAAGAACGGCGTCCTGACCGTGTCGTTGCCGAAATCGGAGAAGGCGCGCGAAGGCGTCAAGCGCATCGCGATCAACACGCACTAGTGTCAAGCGGGGCGGCGGCGATGTGGCGCCGCCGTCTCCTCGTCAACAAGCCGTCCCCCTGGAAAGGAGCATGTGGGAGACCCACCGATGACCAACGTGAATACCAATTCCGGCACTCTCAATCCGCTGTTTCATCCCGCCGCCCACTACGACTCGCCTGCCGACGTCCTGAATGCCGAGGAGCTCTCGTCGCCCGAGAAGCGCGTCATCCTGTCGTCCTGGGCATCGGACATGTACGCGGTCGAATCCTGTCCCGCCTTGCGCGAGATTCCCGGCATGAGCCACACGGTCCGGCTCGCCGACATTCTGGCCGCCTTGCGCAAGCTCGATGGCGACAACGACAATGACGACCCGCCGCGGGGCGGCGGCGTGCCGATGCGGTTGCGGCGGCCATGGGCCGCCGCCGAAGGGCAGGCGGCATGATGTTCACGCCCACCGTCCTCGGGCTCGTGCTGCTCGGCCAGGCCGCGGCCGCCTGGACCGTCCCGTTTCTGGCCTTGCAGGGCTGGATCGTCGCATCAGGCGACGAAGGCTGAAGCACCAAGATTCCGACCATCCCCACAACACAAGCGGCAGGGTGACGATGATGACTGCTGTGCGTCTGCTGTTCCTCGCCTTGCTCATGCTGACGCTCACGGCATCGCAGCCTGCCGCCGGCCAGATTCCGGATCTGAAGACCGGCGGCCCGGTGCCGACGCTGGCGCCGCTGGTGCGCCAGGTGACGCCCGCCGTCGTCAACATCTCCGTGCACGGCCGCGTGCGCGAGGACAACCCGCTTTATCGCGACCCGCTCTTCCGCGAATTCTTCGATGTTCCCAGGCAGATCGAGAAGGAGGTCAATGCGACCGGCTCCGGCGTCATCGTCGACGCCCAGCGCGGCTATGTGCTGACCAACAATCATGTTGTCGAAGGCACCTCCGCCGTTCAGATCACGACCAAGGACGGCCGCCAGTTTTCCGCCAAGGTCATCGGCCGCGATCCGCCCACCGATGTCGCGGTGCTCCAGGTCCAGAACCCGGCCGGGCTCAAGGCGCTTCCCTTCGGCGACAGCGACGGGCTCGAGGTCGGTGATTTCGTCCTTGCGATCGGCAATCCCTTCGGCCTCGGCCAGACCGTGACATCAGGGCTCGTCAGCGCCCTGGGCCGCACCGGCATCGGCAAGCAGGGCTATGAAGATTTCATCCAGACCGATGCGGCGATCAATCCCGGCAATTCCGGCGGCGCGCTGGTCAGCCTGCGCGGCGAACTCGTCGGCATCAACTCTGCGATCATCTCGCCCGCGGGCGGCAATGTCGGCATCGGCTTTGCCATACCGGTCAACATGGCGCGCAAGGTGATGGAGCAGATCATCGCCAATGGCCGCGTCGAGCGCGGCCGCATCGGCGTTTCGCTGAAGGACCTGCATCCGTCGGTCAATAGGGGACTGAATCAAGGCGCCGTCATCGCCGAGATCGCTGCGGATTCGCCCGCGGAAAAGGCCGGTCTGCGCAGGGGTGATATCGTCACCGGAGCCGACGGCCGCCCGATCCGCACCGCCGCCCAGCTCCGCAACACGATCGGCCTTGCGCGCATCGGCGAGGATGTGAGGCTGACCTTGTTGCGCAATGGCGCGCCGCTCACCGCTACCGTGAGAGTGGCGCCGGCGGCTGAGCCCAGCAGCGCGCTCGCAGGCCCCAATCGACTCGTTCGCTGAAACGAATGCGGGGACGAACCGCGGAAGGAAGGGCGGTTCGGCCCCTGCGACGATCTCCAGCTCAGGCCGCGCGGTGATCCCATTCGCCTTGCAGGTCCCGGATCAGCCGCCGCTCGCGTTCGATGCGTTGACGATAGAGCTCGCGCTCATGCTCGGTCTTCGCGCTTGCAAGAAGCAGCTCGTAATGGCCGATGACCTTCTCGCTGCCTCGAATGAGCAGGTCTCGCTGACTGTTCATTGCGCCATCCCCGCCGCATTGGCCGGCGCTCCGGAAGCGCGGAAGCCGACCGGGAAGGTCACCGCGGTCAGGCCATCGAGCGCCGATTGCTCTTCCGCGAGGCGCCTCTCGACGAAATGGCGCTCCAGATCCGACAGCCTGGTCTTCAGCAGACGCCGATAGCGGTGGATGTTGTTGCGGTGCGCACGAATGCGGGCCAGATTCTCATCGAGCATGATCGTCTCTCCAGACGGTCGCGTTAATTCCTTTTGATGTCGAGGGTGAGAAAGTCTCTTCTCGGCGAAAAAAAATATGCAGCGGGTGACCGGTGTCAAGATGGTCGAAGCCGCATTCGCCTCTCCCCACTCGCGGCAGAGCAATCGCATCTGACTCTTGGGGCTGACCTTGAGCGCGCGTCTCGAAGGATGGCCCACAAGGAGTTCTATAGCTGGGTTCCGCCAGCGATTGCCTTTTGTCGGCCAGCAAGCGAACCTCGTGCGGCCATATTTGAGCAGGAGTGATCTTCCCTGAGGGAGGCACTCCGATGACCAAGGCTCTGATCACCGCCATTGCAATGCTGGCTTGTGTGCCGGCGGGTGCGCTTGCGCAGGAGCGCGCGGGCTCGGCAGCGCTCGGTGCCTTGTCAGGCGCGGTCGTGCTGGGCCCGGTCGGAGCCGTCGCCGGAGCCTTGGTCGGCTACACCGCCGGACCCTCGATTGCCCGGTCCTGGGGCCTGAGGGGCTCGCAATCGGCAAGACACCGGCAGCCGCCGCGACGCGCGGCCACGACCCGCGTCCCACCGCGTACGCGCGAGGCGATGAATGCCAATGGCCAGATGCCAGCTGCTGGCAATCCGCCGCCGGTTCAGGCCGCCCCCGTCCAGACCGCCCCCGTCCAGGCTGCGCCTGCTGTTCCGGCGCAAGCCGCGACGCCGCCCGTTCAGGGATTCGACTGAGGTCCCGGCATTAGGCCGTCCGCCTTCGGCGGCCATCAATCGCCCGTCCGCGCCATCAGCGCAGCCACCGTGACGATCATGCCGAAGCTTGCGTCCCGCGCTAGGGCTTGCCGAGAATCCTCTTCGCGGCGCGAAGGTGCGGCTTGTCGATCATCTGGCCATCGAGCCGCAGCGTGCCGGAATCGGGATTGCTCGCGAACGCCGCAATCACCTTTTCCGCCCATTTGCGCTCGGCGTCCGTCGGCGCGAAGGCCGCGTTGACGATGTCGACGTGCTTGGGATGGATCAGCGCCTTGGCCGAAAAGCCGTCGCGCCGCGCGGCGCGCGTTTCGGCTTCGAGTCCCGCGAGATTGTCGATGTCGGTGTAGACCGTGTCGATGGCTGCGACCTCGGCCGCCGCCGCGGCCATGAGGCAGAGATCGCGTGCCAGGCGGTATGGGCTGTGGAACACGCCGCCGCTCGCCTTCTCGGTGGCGCCGAGCGAGGCGGAGAGATCCTCCGCGCCCCACATCAGACCGGCAAGGCGAGCGGAGCAGCCCTTGTAGCTGCCGAGCCCGAAGATCGAGCCGGCGGTCTCCGTGGCGACGCAGACGACACGGGTCGTGCCGATCGCGATGCCGGCTGCCGCTTCCAGGGCTTCGAGCCAGGTCGCGACCTGTCGCACGTCGTCGCCGCCCTGCGATTTCGGCAGCACGATGCCGTCGGGCCTGCCCGGAATCACCGCGGCAAGATCGGCGAGCGTCATGCCGGTGTCGAGCGCGTTGACGCGGACGTAGAGCTGATGTGGCTTGCTGCGACTTTTCAGCATCGCAAGCGTCAACCCGCGCGCCTCCGCTTTCTTCTCCGCGACGACGGAGTCCTCGAGATCGATGATCAGCGCGTCGGCCTTGCCTTCGCTCGCCTTCTCGAACTTGCGCGGGGTGTCGCCCGGCACGAACAGCATCGAACGCATCAGACCGGCCTCTTGTGCATCATCGCCATGCGGCGGCATTTGCCGACGACCTCGTCGCTTTGGTTGTACGCGTGGTGCTCGAACTCGACGATGCCGGCCCTGGGCCGCGACTTGGAGTCCCGCACCGACAGCACCTTCGTCGTAGCCCGCAACGTGTCGCCATGGAAGACCGGCTTTGGAAACGTGACCTCGGTCATGCCGAGATTGGCGACGGTGGTGCCCAGGGTCGTATCATAGACCGTCATGCCGATCATGATGCCGAGGGTGTAAAGGCTGTTGAAGATGCGCTGGCCGAACTCGGTCTTTTCGGCGAAATGCGCGTCGATGTGCAGCGGCTGCGGATTGAGCGTCAGCAGGCTGAACATGGTGTTGTCCATCTCCGTGACGGTCCGGGTCAGCGGATGCCTGAACTCCTGGCCCACGGAAAAGTCCTCGAAATAGAGTCCGGCCATCGCGGTTTCCTCCTCACGAAATAACGGCGCGCTCATAGCGTCGCGCCGCATGACCCTATGCATGGTAGACACACTTCGCGGGCAAATTCACGTATCTGCATGTGGTTTTTCGAGCTAAAGAACGCTTGGCGAAGGGAGGTCAAGACCATGGATTTCGCGCTCACCGATCAGCAGGAAGCCATTCGCGATGCCATCGCCAAGATCTGCGAAGGCTTTCCGGACGCCTACTGGCTGAAGAAAGACCACGACGGCGGCTTCCCGCACGACTTCCACAAGGCGCTGGCGGACGCCGGCTGGCTCGGCATCTGCGTGCCCGAGGAATACGGCGGCTCCGGCCTCGGCATCACCGAAGCTGCGATCATGATGCGCACCATCGCGGAATCGGGTGCCGGCATGTCCGGCGCCTCCGCGGTGCACATCAACGTGTTCGGCCTCAATCCCGTCGTCGTGTTCGGCACCGAGGAGCAGCGCAAACGGATGCTGCCGCCGATGGTCGAGGGCCGCGAGAAGGCGTGCTTCGCCGTCACCGAGCCCAACACCGGCCTCAACACCACGCAGCTCAAGACCCGTGCGGTCGCCAAGAACGACCGCTACATCGTCAACGGCCAGAAGGTGTGGATCTCGACCGCGCAGGTCGCGCACAAGATCCTGCTGCTGGCTCGCACCACGCCGCTGGAAGAGGTGCGCTCGCCCACCCACGGCCTCAGCCTGTTCTATACCGATTTCGACCGCAACAGGATCAAGGTCCACGAGATCGAGAAGATGGGACGCAAGATCGTCGATTCCAACGAGCTGTTCTTCGAGGATTTCGAGATTCCGATGGAGGATCGGATCGGCGAAGAGGGCAAGGGCTTCGAGTACATCCTCGAAGGCATGAACCCCGAGCGCATCCTGATTGCAGCGGAGGCTGTCGGCCTCGGCAAGCTCGCGCTTTCGCGCGCGACCGAATACGCGAAGACGCGCGTCGTGTTCAATCGCCCGATCGGCAAGAACCAGGGCATCCAGCACCCGCTTGCAGTGAACTGGGTCGAGCTCGAGGCCGCCTGGCTGATGGTGATGTCGGCGGCGTGGCAATACGACAAGGGCATGCCGTGCGGCGCCGCGGCCAATGCCGCGAAATATCTCGCAGGCGAAGCGGGCTTCTCGGCCTGCGAGCAGGCGGTGATGACCCATGGCGGCTTCGGCTATGCCAAGGAATTCCACGTCGAGCGATACTTGCGCGAAGTGCTGATCCCGCGCATCGCGCCGGTCAGCCCGCAGCTTGCGCTCAGCTTCATCGCGGAAAAGGTGCTGGGACTCGCGAAGTCGTACTGAACGCGCCTTGTGTGGCGCAAGCCGCCTATTCGGCGGCGATCCGCTCCATCGCCATTGCACGAAGCCTGGCGCGCTGGATCTTGACGCCGTTGGCGCTGTCGGTGATGGGGAAGGCGTCCACGAGATAGATCCGCGCCGGTACCTTGTAGCCGGCGAGCCGCTCGCGCAGGCGCGCGACCAGCGTTTCCTGCATTGGCGGCTGCTTTGCCGGGATCACGAAGGCGACGCAGCGCGCCTGGCCCTTCAGATCCACGGCAACCACCTGGGCGTCGGCAACGCCGGTGCACGATTTGAGCTCGTCCTCGATCTCGCCGGGCGCGACCAGAAAGCCGCCGAGCCGCATCGCATCGCCGGCGCGGGTTTCGTAGGCGAAGGAGCCGTCGCCGCGCAGCCGGCCGATGTCGCCGGTGCGGAAGAACCCGTCTGCGGTGATCGCATCGCGCGTCGCTTCGGGGTTGTTGAAATAGCCGAGGAAGCGCGAGGGCGCGCTGATCTCGATCTCGCCGGACACGCCACTCGTCGCAAGCTCGCCGGTCTCGGTGTCGCGCACGCGCACTCTCGCGCTCGGCGACATCGGCCAGCCGCCACCCTCGATGCGATCGGCGAACGCATCGCTACCACGGGCGATGGAAAACAGCGCCTGCACCTCGCTCGAGCCGTACAGGCCGAACAGCTTCATGCCGCGCGTTTCAGCCTCCGCGGCCAGTTCGCGCCAGCCGGGCTGGAACGCGGCGAAGCCGCAGACTTCGAGATGCGGGAACGGACGTGGCTCATCCGAGAGCGCGAGGATGCGGCGGAACATCTCGTCGGAGCCGAAAGAGTGCGTGATCCTGCAGTCCCGAAGGATCTTCACGGCCGGCGCCGCCTCGAAGGCGTCGAGCACATGGACGGTCGCGCCAGCTGCGACGAAGCCGAGCAGGCTCGTCATGCCGAACGTGCCGCAGAACGGCAGCATCGCCAGCAGCGAATGGCGTTGCGGATCGAGCTGGAGCGCGCGGGCAACGGAGACGGCGTGCGTCGCCAGCGTCCGCTGCGAATGCGCAACGAGCTTCGGCCCCTTGGTCGTGCCCGACGTGGTGTAGAGCAGCATGGGCAGGTCGACGTCGCCTTGAACATGCTGTGCCGGCGGGTAGGGCGCGTCGAACGCATCGAACCGCACGCAGGGCCAGTGTGCCGAGATGGTATCCGCGCCGACCACCGCGAGCCGTTGCAGCGCCGGCACCTCGTCCTTGGCGATGCCCGCAAGGATGGCGGCAAAGTCGATCGTGCGGAATCCCGCCTCGGCGATTATGAGCTTCGCGCCGGACAGCTTAAGCAGATGCGCGACCTCCGCGCTGCGGTAACGTGTATTGACGGCCGCGACGACCACACCCAGCCGTGCGGCGGCGAACAGCAGTGCCAGCCATTCGAGGCGGTTGACCAGCCAGACCGCGACGACGTCGCCCTGGCCGATGCCCTGGGCCGCAAGCCAGGCGGCGGTCTGCTCGACCTTCGTCGAGAATTCCGCGCGAGAGACAGCTCTGCCGTCGAATACCAGGGCGGGATCGGCGGCCTCGATCCGGATCAGCGATTGCAGCGAGAAATCATTGGGGCTCATGGCAACCGAAGTAACCCGATCGTGCCGAGCTGTCTACTTGGTGCCGAACATCCGGTCGCCGGCATCGCCCAGGCCCGGCACGATGTAGCCGTGGTCGTTGAGCCGCTCGTCGATCGCGGCGGTCCAGATCGGCACGTCGCCATGCTCGCTCTGAAACTGGGCGATGCCCTCGGGCGCGGCCAGAAGGCAAACGAAACGGATGTCGCGGGCGCCGCGCGCCTTGAGCAGGGAGGCGCCGGCGCAGGCCGAGTTGCCGGTTGCCAGCATCGGATCCATCAGGATCACGGTGCGGTCGGACAGGTCCTGCGGCGCCTTGAAGTAATATTCCACGGCCTGCAATGTCTCGGGGTCGCGGTAGAGCCCGATATGGGCGATGCGCGCCGACGGCATCAGGGCGAGCATGCCGTCGAGGAAGCCGACGCCGGCGCGCAGGATCGGTGCCAGCGTGAGCTTCTTGCCGGCGATCTTCGGCGCCCGCATCGGCGCGATCGGCGTCTCGATCTCGACCAGCTCCAGCGGCAGGTCACGCGTCACCTCGTAGCAGAGCAGCATCCCGATCTCGTTCAGGATCTCGCGAAAGCTCTTGGTCGAGCGGTCCTTCTCCCGCATCAGGGAGAGCTTGTGCTGGACCAGAGGATGGGTGACGACGTTGACGCTGCCAATGCTCATGAAACCGCTCTACACCGTTCCATGAAATTGCGCCAGATCGCGCGGGTCTTTTCCGTGGACGACGCGGCTTCAACGGGGCATCGCGACCGCGCTGCGCGCTCGGTTGCTCGCCTCGTAGGCAGCCATGGTCAGTTCGCGGTCGATCGCCATGCGCATGGCGTCCATGGCCGGCTGGCGCAGGCGCCTCTTCGCAGCTGCATGCGATGGCTTGTGGATGGCGCGCAAGCCAGCGATGATCTCCTCGAGCGTGGTGTCGACCATCTCCGGCGCAACCACGCGATCGAGAAGGCCAGCGGTCAACGCCACCTCCGGCTCGAACATCTCGCCCAGCGTGGCGGTACGGCTGAGCCAGGCGGGATGCAGGCGGCTGCGCGCGAGCTCGATGGCGAAACTGGGTGGTGCGATGCCGATGGCGACCTCGTTCAGTCCCATGCGGTGCGGTCCGCGTGCGCCGAGCCTGACGTCGCAGGCGAGCAGCAGGAACGTCCCCATCGGATAAGCATGGCCCTCCATCACGCCGATGGTCGGATGCGGAAACGACATCAGCCGCAGCGCCAGCTCCGCGCCGGCCCGAACCATCTCGAGGCTCCTGGCGGCATCGCCCGAGGCGAACACTTTCAGATCGAAGCCGGCGGAAAAGACGCCCGGCCGCGCCGAGCGCAGCACCACGATCTCCGCCTCCGTCTCGGCACGGGCGAAGGCGGCTGCAATCTCGCCCAGCATCGCGGCCGACATCGCATTGACCTTGCCGTCGTCGAGTCCGATCCGCGCCACGCCGCCGTTCAGCTCATAGGTCACTCTCTCAGGCATCTGCCTCTCCCTGTCATCGTCACACGTCTTGACTGTCGGAGGCTGATGTAGACCAATCAATATAGTTTTTGACCGGAGGAGAGTGCCATGCCGGCCGTGCCAAAGCACCGTCAGCCCATCATCAACGCAGCGGTGCCCCTGTTCCGGCGGCAGGGATTTGCCCGCACCGGCCTCAACGACATCGTCGACGTCAGCGGTGCACCGAAGGGCTCGCTCTACCATTATTTTCCGGACGGAAAATCCTCGATCGCGGTGGCGGCGGTAGAGGAGGCGGGACGCCGCGTCGCGGCGACAGTCGCCAAGCTCGCGAAAGAGTGCGGCTCGACCGGCGAGCTCCTGTGCGCGCACGCAAGGCTGCTGGCAGGCTGGATGCAGGGCTCCGGCTTTCGCAACGGCTGCCCGATTACGACCGTGCTGCTCGAGCTTGCACCGCGCGAGCGCGCCGTGTCCGATGCTGGTCGCAAAGCCTATGCGGTGCGATTATCCATCCTGCGTGACAAGCTTCTCGCGGACGGCTTTGCCAGACCCCGGGCGGAGGCGCTGGCCGTGCTCTGCACCTCGGCGCTTCAGGGCGCGCTGATCCAGGCCCGCGTGGAGCGCAGCGGCCGGCCGATCGAGGTCACCGCGGCGGAGCTGGCACGGCTGATCGAAGCGGAGCGGGGGAGCTAGACCCCGAGGCCGGGTTCGCGGTCACGCGCATGCCGAGCAGCAATGCGCTGATCAAGGCGTCCAGGATGACGAGCTTGAGCTCGACCATGTCGTTACCTCGCAAGGCACAGGATTGCTGTCCTCAGCGCGATCAGCGCGGTGAGCACGCTGCCCATCGACAGCATGGCCAGCCCATGCAGGGCGATACGCTCGAGTCGAGCTTTGCGCAGCTTCGATATGCGCAATTGCTGTTCAGTCCTCAGATGGGGTCGTTCAAAGCCGAGAATCGGCGTCGGCATTTCTCGTGTCCTTTCAGATACGTCTAGCCGTAATGGTCGCAGGCGACCGGCTCGCAAAGCGGATCCGGCAAAGGGCGGACGGAAGGAACGCTCGGCCGCGTCAGATCGACCGCCAGCGCCCGCACCTCGAGGAACGCCGACAGCAGCGCGAGCGCGAGGTCGACATGGCGCGCCTCGACCGCGGCGTCCAGCCAGTCCGGCAGCGCGCGCTCGCGTGACAGCGCGCAATGCCACTCGCCCTCGTCATAGGCGATGCGGCGGACCTGCCACATCGGCAGCTCCAGCTCCATCAGCGCCAGCGCCGCATCGGCCCATGCCTCGGCGTCGATCAGGCGCGCGAGGCGTGCGGTGTGCCCGCTCTGTCCGAGCGCGGGAATGCGCCGGCAGACGTGACCAATGATGTCGAGCATCAACGGCCGCGTCATCGCATGCGCATTGCGCAATCGGTCGCCGAGTGATGGCGGATCGTAGCGTCGGAGAGCGGCGGTCATGTCAGGCCTCCTGGAGTTGGCGTCGGTCAGTCGGCCGGCCTCACCAAGATGGCCCGGAGGGCATTTGAAAACGAGATAGGGATCGGGCGAGAGATATAGGGATTTCATAGGCGCACAGAGTCTTTCGTGCGGGCGCATCGGATCCTCGACCGTCATCTCCGCCGAAGGTGGCGGCTTATGCGAGCAGGGCTCTTTTAAAGGACCTTGGCTGCGGCTTGCTGTAACCACGGTTGCGAGAGCGATGGTGGGCCGCGCCGCTGTGCTGCCGGCCCGGAAGACCATCCGGAATGTATGGCCGGCGTCACGTCGCCGGCGGCCATGGCGTGCCGGCCTTTATGAGATTCCTATAACGTCGCCATAGGCCTCATCTCGAAAACCTATGCGCGCGGTGGCACGTCAGCGCGGTGAAGTTCCCGGACGTGCGCGTTCGATCGCAGCAAGCGGCCCGCCGGAATCCAGACGGGATATGCCGGAACGTCTTAATTGAGGAGTATCGCCATGATGGACCTTCTGATGCTGGCGCTGGGCTTGGTCTTCTTTGCCCTCGCGATCGGCTACACCTACGCCTGCGAACGGCTGTGAGGGAGCGGATCATGATTTTCGATTATGCCCTCGCCGGCGCCGTCTCGTTCGGCCTCCTGATCTATCTCACCTACGCGCTGCTGCGTCCCGAGCGGTTTTGAGGCCGTGCTGCTGCTTGTCGAATTGCTGCTGGCCGACGCTGCGCTCGTCGCGGGCCTGCTTGCGCTGCTCCTGCCGCTCTTGCGCCGGACCCAAAGCCTGAAGGGCTAATGCCATGACTGTCATCGGTTGGTTCCAGATCATTCTTTACTGTGCGATTATCGTCGCGCTGACGAAGCCGCTCGGCTGGTACATGACGCGCGTATTCGACGGCGAGCGCACCTTCCTGTCGCCCGTCCTGCGCCCGATCGAGGCCGGCATCTACTGGATCTCCGGCGTCGACGAGAAGCGCGAGCAGCATTGGTTGACCTACACGTTCGCCATGCTGCTGTTCCATGTCGGCGGCTTCCTGATCATCTACGGCCTGATGCGACTGCAGGCCGTGCTGCCGTTCAATCCGGCCGGGCAGTCCGCGATCGCCGAAGACCTATCGTTCAACACCGCGATCTCCTTCATCACCAACACCAACTGGCAGAACTACGGCGGCGAGAGCACGTTGTCCTATCTGACCCAGATGGTCGGCCTCACGCACCAGAATTTCCTGTCTGCTGCGACCGGCATCGTGCTCGCTGTCGCGCTGATCCGCGGCTTTGCCCGCGCCTCTGCTCGCACCGTCGGCAATTTCTGGGTCGATGTGACCCGCTGCACGCTCTATGTCCTGCTGCCGATCTGCATCGTCTACGCGCTGTTCCTGGTCTGGCAGGGCATGCCGCAGACGCTCGGGCCCTATGTCGAGGCGACCACGCTCGAAGGCGCCAAGCAGACCATTGCGGTCGGTCCTGTCGCCTCGCAGGTCGCGATCAAGATGCTCGGCACCAATGGCGGCGGCTTCTTCAATGCCAACGCCGCGCATCCCTTCGAGAATCCGACCGCACTGTCGAACTTCGTGCAGATGCTGTCGATCTTCGCGCTCGGCGCGGCGCTCACCAATGTGTTCGGCCGCATGGTCGGCAACCAGCGCCAGGGCTGGGCGATCCTCGCGGTGATGGGCGTGCTGTTCGTCGCCGGCGTGGGCGTCTGCTATTGGGCGGAAGCCACCGGCACCGCCACCATGCATGCGCTGGGCCTGACCGGCGGCAACATGGAAGGCAAGGAGGTCCGCTTCGGCATCGTCGCGTCCTCGCTGTTCGCCGTGATCACGACGGCCGCCTCCTGCGGTGCCGTCAATGCCATGCACGACAGCTTCACCGCGCTCGGCGGCATGATTCCGCTGATCAACATGCAGCTCGGCGAGATCATCGTCGGCGGCGTCGGCGCCGGCATGTACGGCATGCTGCTGTTCGTCATCCTCGCGATCTTCGTCGCAGGCCTGATGGTCGGCCGTACGCCGGAATATGTCGGCAAGAAGATCGAGGCGCGCGAGGTCAAGATGGCGATGCTCGCCATTCTCGTCCTGCCCCTGATGATCCTCGGCTGGACCGCCGTCGGCGTGGTCTATCCGGCGGCAGTCGCCTCCATGGCGAATGCCGGACCGCACGGCTTCACCGAAGTGCTGTACGCCTTCACCTCGGGGACGGCTAACAACGGATCGGCCTTCGCGGGCCTCACCGGCAACACCTTCTTCTACAATCTTACGCTCGCCAGCGCGATGTTCGTCGGCCGCTTCTTCATGATCGTGCCGGCGATGGCCATCGCGGGATCGCTCGCGGCCAAGAAATCGATCCCGCCCTCGATGGGCACGTTCCCGACCACCGGAGGCCTGTTCGTCGGCCTCGTCGTCGGCCTCATCCTGATCATGGGCGGCCTGACCTTCTTCCCGGCGCTCGCGCTCGGCCCGATCGTCGAACATCTGGCGATGAACGCCGGCAACCTGTTCTGATCCAGCTTTTTCGGAGTGACCTCCATGGAATCTGTCCATAAACCCAACAAGCGCATGCCAGTCTCGGCGATGCTGGATCCCAGGATCGTGATGCCCGCGATCGGCGCGGCCTTCGCCAAGCTCGACCCGCGCGCCATGATCAAGAACCCGGTCATGTTCGTGGTCGAGATCGTCGCCGCTCTCACCACGGTGATCTTCCTGCGCGATCTCCTGACCGGCGGGGAAAATCTCGGTTTCACCTTCCAGATCATTCTCTGGCTGTGGTTCACCGTGCTGTTCGCCAACCTTGCTGAAGCAGTGGCCGAGGGGCGCGGCAAGGCGCAGGCCGAGACGCTGCGCAAGACGCGAACCGAGAGCCAGGCCAAGCTGCTGAGCGGCGCAGGCCGCGACTACAGGCTCGTGCCGGGCACGAGCCTCAAGGTCGGCGATCTCGTGCTGGTCGAGGCGGGCGACACGATTCCCTCGGACGGTGAAGTGATCGAGGGCGTCGCCTCCGTCAACGAAGCCGCCATCACCGGAGAATCGGCGCCCGTGATCCGCGAATCCGGCGGCGACCGTTCGGCGGTGACCGGCGGCACGCAGGTGCTGTCGGACTGGATCCGCGTCCGCATCACGGCAGCCCAGGGCTCGACCTTCATCGACCGCATGATCAAGCTGGTCGAGGGCGCAGAGCGGCAGAAGACGCCGAACGAGATCGCGCTCAACATTCTGCTCGCCGGCCTCACCATGATCTTCGTGTTCGCGACCGTGACGATCCCGAGCTATGCGGCCTATGCCGGCGGCTCGATCTCGGTGATCGTGCTGGTGGCGCTGTTCGTGACGCTGATCCCGACCACCATCGGCGCGCTGCTGTCGGCGATCGGCATCGCCGGCATGGACCGCCTGGTCCGCTTCAACGTGCTGGCGATGTCGGGCCGCGCGGTCGAGGCCGCCGGAGACGTCGACACGCTGCTGCTCGACAAGACCGGCACCATCACGCTCGGCAACCGGCAGGCGACCGCGTTCCTCCCCGTCCGCGGAGTGACCGAGCAGGAGCTGGCGGACGCAGCCCAGCTCGCCTCGCTCGCCGACGAGACCCCGGAAGGCCGCTCCATCGTCGTGCTGGCGAAGGAGAAGTCCGGCATCCGCGGCCGCGACATGGCGGAGCTCGGGGCCACCTTCATCCCGTTCACGGCGCAGACCCGCATGAGCGGCGTCGATGCCGGCGGCTCGTCGGTGCGCAAGGGTGCGGTCGATGCCATGCTGAACTATGTCGGCGGCGGTGCTCCGACCGCAGTCGCTTCCGGCAACACGGCGCGGTCGATGCAGTCTGCCGCGCTTTCCGAGCTCGGCCGCGAGATCCAGGCGATCGCCGACGACGTGTCGAAGTCCGGCGGCACGCCGCTGGCTGTCGCCAAGGACGGCAGGCTGCTCGGGATCGTCCAGCTCAAGGACATCGTCAAGGGCGGCATTCGCGAGCGCTTCGCCGAGCTGCGCCGCATGGGTATCCGCACCATCATGATCACCGGCGACAACCCGATGACGGCCGCGGCCATCGCGGCCGAGGCGGGCGTCGACGACTTCCTGGCGCAGGCAACCCCCGAGGACAAGCTCAAGCTGATCCGCGACGAGCAGGCCAAGGGCAAGCTGGTCGCCATGTGCGGCGACGGCACCAACGACGCGCCGGCGCTCGCCCAGGCCGATGTCGGTGTTGCCATGAACACCGGCACCCAGGCCGCCCGCGAGGCCGGCAACATGGTCGACCTCGATTCCAACCCGACCAAGCTGATCGAAGTGGTCGAGATCGGCAAGCAGCTCTTGATGACGCGCGGTGCGCTGACGACGTTCTCGATCGCCAACGACGTCGCCAAATATTTCGCGATCATCCCGGCGATGTTCCTGGCGTTCTACCCCCAGCTCAACGTGCTCAACGTCATGAACCTGTCGAGCCCGCAGAGCGCCATCCTGTCGGCGATCATCTTCAACGCGCTTGTCATTATTGCGCTGATCCCGCTCGCGCTGAAGGGCGTCGCCTATCGCGCGGTCGGTGCCGGCGCGCTGCTCCGGCGCAACCTCTTGATCTACGGGCTTGGCGGCATCGTCATTCCCTTCATCGGCATCAAGGCGATCGATCTCGTCGTGACCGCCTTGCACCTGGCTTGAATTCGTCATTGCGAGCGAAGCGAAGCAATCCAGAAATGCCTCCGCGGTTGATAGTCTGGATTGCTTCGTCGCTTCGCTCCTCGCAATGACGGGAAAAATCGGAGAAAGCACATGCTCAGAGAAATCCGCCCCGCCATCGTCCTCTTGCTGGCGCTCACCGCCATCACCGGTCTTGCCTATCCGCTCGCGATGACCGCCATTGCCGGGACGTTGTTTCCCGTGCAGGCGCAGGGCAGCCTCATCGAAAAGGACGGCAAGGTGATCGGCTCCGCCCTGATTGGGCAGGAGTTCAAGGACGACAAATACTTCCACGGCCGCCTCTCGGCGACCGTTGCGCCAGACCCGAATGATTCGACCAAGACGGTGTCGGCCCCCTACAACGCCGCCAATTCGGGCGGCTCCAACCTCGGCCCGACCAGCAAGGCGCTGGCCGACCGGCTGAAGGAAGATGTGGACGGGCTCAGGAGCGAGAATCCGAACGCTTCCGTGCCGGTCGACCTGGTGACGACTTCGGCGAGCGGCCTCGACCCGAACATTTCGCCGGAGGCGGCGCAATTCCAGGTGCCCCGCGTGGCGAAGGCGCGGAATCTGCCTGAGGATCAGCTCAAACAGCTTGTGACCGCCAACACCGAAGGCCGCCTGCTCGGCCTGCTCGGCGAACCCAGGGTTAACGTTCTGGCGCTGAATCTCGCGCTCGATCGCATCGCCGCGAAGTAGCAGTCTAGGCTCGCGGCGCGCGGATGATTATATTCGATGGCGAAGCCTTCCTCTCGCTCTCCCCGCTTGCGGGGAGAGGCGAAATGACAGGCGGAGAAAATAACGGATAGACAAGCCGTCCTGATGGCCCGAGAGCGCCGCGACCCCGAACAACGTCCATCCCCGGAGGCACTGCTGCAAGCGGCGCGCCGGGAGGAAAGCGCGAGCGGCAAGCTGAAGATCTTCGTCGGCGCCGCTCCCGGCGTCGGCAAGACCTACGAGATGCTGCAAAGCGCCCATGCCAAGCGCAAGGCCGGCATCGATGTCGTGGTCGGGTTCGTCGAGACTCATGGCCGCGCCGAGACCGAGGCGCTGGTGCGCGGCCTCGAAGTGGTCCCGCGCAAGAGGCTGGACTACCGCGGCCAGATCGTCGAGGAGATGGATCTCGACGCGGTGATCGCGCGGCGGCCGCAGATTGCGCTGGTCGACGAGCTCGCCCACACCAATGCGGCAGGCAGCCGCCATCCCAAGCGGTACCTGGACGTGGAGGAGCTGCTCTCCCACGGCATCGACGTCTACACCGCCGTCAACATTCAGCACATCGAGAGCCTGAACGACGTCGTTGCCCAGATCACCCATGTCCGGGTGCGCGAGACCGTGCCGGATTCGGTGTTCGACCGCGCCGATGCGATCGAGCTGATCGATCTCACGCCCGACGATCTGATCCAGCGGCTGAAGGAGGGCAAGGTCTATGTGCCCAAGCAGGCCGAGCGGGCGCTGGAGCATTATTTCTCGCCGGGCAATCTCACCGCGCTGCGTGAGCTCGCACTGCGGCGTACCGCCGAGCGGGTCGACGAGCAGCTTCTCAATCACATGCAGGCGAATGCGATTTCCGGGCCTTGGGCCGCGGGCGAGCGCATCCTCGTCTGCATCAGCGAGGATGCACGCGCCGCCGGCCTCGTGCGCTACACCAAGCGGCTGGCCGACCGGCTGCATGCGCCGTTCACCGCGATCTCGATCGAGACGCGGCGATCCCTGCAATTGTCCGACGAGGAGCGCGATCGGCTGGCCGACACGTTGCGGCTGGCGGAAGCTCTTGGGGGCGAAGCGCTGACCATTCCCGCCGTCGGCCGGCGTATTGCCGACGACGTCGTCAATTTCGCGCAAGGCAACAACGTCACCCAGATCGTGATCGGCAAGTCGACGCGTTCGCGCTGGTTCGAGATGACGCGTGGCTCCGTCGTGCACGACCTGGTGCGCCGCGCCGGTAACATCACGGTCCACGTCATCGCCGGTGACGAGCTGCCGGGCGAGGCCGCGCCCAAGACCGCGGTGCAGACCGCTGCGCGCTCGGAGCCGTTCAACCCGCTGCCCTATCTGAAGGCGCTCGGGATCGTGCTGATCGGCCTCGGCGCCGCGGAGCTGATCCAGCCCCATTTCGGCATCGAGAACGTCGATCTCGTGCTGCTGACGGCGGTGGTCACGGTTGCCGTGCGCTATGGCTTATGGCCGTCGCTGCTGGCGACCGTCGCGGCTTCCCTGTGCTATAATTTCTTCTTCCTGCCACCACTCTACACCTTCACGATCACAGACCCGACCAATGTCGCCGCCTTCCTGCTGTTCCTGGTGGTCGCGATGATCGTCTCCAATGTCGCCGCGCGCGTGCGCATCCAGGCCGATACCGCCATCGGCCGGATCAGAATGACCGAGCAGCTCCATGCCTTCAGCCGCAAGCTCGCCGGCACCGCCACGCTCGACGACGTGCTGTGGGCGACCGCCTACCAGATCGCGTTGATGCTGAAGGTGCGCGTGGTGCTGCTGTTGCCGGAAGAGGGCCTGCTCACCGTGAAGTCCGGCTATCCGCCGGAGGATGAGCTCGATCAGGCCGACCTCGCTGCGGCCAACTGGGCCTGGAGCAACGATCGCCCCGCCGGCCGCGGCTCGGACACGTTGCCGGGCGCCAAGCGGCTGTTCCTGCCGATGCGCACGGGACGTGGCCCGATCGGCGTCATCGGCATCGACAACGACCGTACCGGCCCGCTGCTGACGCCGGACCAGCGCCGGCTGCTCGATGCACTGGTCGACCAGGGCGCGCTCGCGATCGAGCGCGTGCTGCTGGTCGAGGACATGGACCGCGTTAAGCGCACCGTCGAATCCGAACGGCTGCGCTCGGCGCTGTTGACCTCGATCTCGCATGATCTGAAGACGCCGCTCGCATCTGTCTTGGGGGCGGCCTCCACCATGCGCGATCTCGCCGGCGCCCTTTCCGACACCGAGAAACGCGACCTGCTCGCCACCGTGATCGACGAATCCGAGCGGCTCAACCGCTTCATTGCCAATCTGCTCGACATGACCAAGCTCGAATCCGGCGCCATCGTGCCCAACACGGCGCTGCACGATCTCGGCGAGATCGTCGGCAGCGCGCTGCGGCGCGCCAGCAAGATACTCAACCGCCACAAGGTCGAGCTGGTGCTGGCTCCCGATCTGCCGATGCTCCAGCTCGATGCCGTGCTGTTCGAGCAGGTGCTGTTCAATCTGCTCGACAATGCCGCCAAATACGCGCCACCCGACACCACGATCTCGATCCGCGGCCGGTGCGAGAGCGGGCATGTCGTGCTCGCGATCGCCGACGAGGGAGCCGGCATTCCGCCCGACGAGCTCGAGAGCGTGTTCGACAAGTTCTATCGCGTGCAGAAAGGCGATCACGTCCGTCCCGGCACCGGGCTCGGGCTCGCCATCTCCCGTGGCTTCGTCGAGGCGATGCGCGGTACGATCTCCGCTGCCAATCGCAGCGAGCGGAGTGGCGCGATCCTCACCATTCGCCTGCCCATCCCGGCAGCGAGCCACGCATTGGATACCGCCGCATGAGCGCTGCTCCGATCAAGGTCCTGGTCATCGACGACGAGCCGCCGATCCGCAAATTGCTGCGGATGGGATTGAGCACGCAGGGCTATGAGATCCTGGAGGCGTCGAACGGCAGGACTGCGCTGGAGAAGCTCGACGAAGGGCCGGCGTTGATCATCCTCGATCTCGGCCTGCCCGACGTTCAGGGGCACGAACTGCTCCGCACCATTCGCGCGCGCAACGAAGCCGTGCCGATCGTGGTGCTGTCGAGCCGCGGCGATGAGGCCGGCAAGGTGCAGGCGCTCGATCTCGGCGCCGACGATTATCTGACCAAGCCGTTCGGCATGGAGGAGCTTTTGGCGCGGCTGCGCGCCGCGCTGCGCCACCAGCTTCAGGTCAAGGGCGAGCGCCCTGTGTTCCGCGCCGGCGATCTCTCGGTCGATCTCGTCCGCCGCATCGTCAAGGTCGGCGAGCGCGAGGTGAAGCTCTCGCCGAAGGAGTATGACCTGTTGCGCGTGCTGGTGCAGCATGCCGGCAAGGTGCTCACCCACCGCTTCCTGCTCAATGAGCTCTGGGACGAGCTGACCGATGCGCAGTATCTGCGCGTCTATGTCCGCCAACTTCGGCAGAAGATCGAATCCGACCCGGAACGGCCGCAATATGTGCTGACGGAGACAGGAATCGGATACCGGCTGAAGGCGGGGGATTGAGCGTAGCTCGGCGGCATCGGGTGCTGGCTCGAGGCAAACTCCTCATGGCCGGGCTTGACCCGGCCATCCACGTCTATCGGCATGCGAGGATGGATGCCCGGGTCAAGCCCGGCCATGACGACCGAGGTTGTGGCGCACGCCTGCTTCCGCAATGACGGATTAACCCGCCTTCCGGTGCCTCGCCGCTGTCCGGTGCGTCTTCTTGGCGGCGCGATGCCGTCCGGTCGCACGCCGCGGATGTGACTTCGTCGCTGTCTTCTTGCCGCCGCGTCCCTTCAGGCTCTGCTTGAGCGCATCCATCAGGCTGACGACGTTGCTGGGTCGTTCCTCGGGCTCCGGCAGCTCGATCTTCTTGCCGCTCGCCTTGCGCTTCACCAGGGCCTTCAGCGCGTCCTCGTATTCGTCCTTGAACTTGCCGGGGTCGAAATGCGCCGCCTTGGTGCGCAGGATATGGCCGGCGAGCTCGACCATGTCCTTGGTGATCTTGGGGCTCTTGATGTCGTCGAAGAACTGGTCCTCCTCGCGCAGCTCGTAGGGGAAACGCAGAGTGGTGCCGAGCAGGCCCTTGCCGAGCGGCTCGATCGCCATCACGTGCTCGCGGTTGGTCAGCACGATCTTGGCGAGCGCGACGCGTTCCTCGTCCTTCATGGCGTCGCGGATCACCGCGAAGGCGTCGACCGCGGCCTTGCCGTCGGGCGCAATGTAGTAGGGATGGTTGAGATAGCGCTGGTCGATCTCATCGCGCGGCACGAAGCTCTCGATGTCGATGGTGTGATTGCTCTCGATCTGGACCGCCTCGAGCTCCTCCGGCTCGATCTCCACATATTTGCCCTTGCGCAGCTCGTAGCCGCGCCCCTTCTGGTCGCTCTCGACGACGTCACCGGTCTCGGAATCGATCATCTGCTGCTTGAGCCGGTTCCCGGTCTCGCGGTTGATCAGGTGAAACCGCGTCTTCTCGGCCGCCGTCGTCGCCGGATAGAGCACGACCGGGCAGCTGACCAGCGACAGCTTCAACGTTCCCTTCCAATAGGCGCGCGGTGCCATTCCATTCTCCAGCGTTTTCAAGGCGTTTTGGAACCCCAACCGTCCCATAGGGTTTTGGTTCCGGGCGGGACTTTCGCCGTGATAGGCTTAATGCCGAAAGAGAAGCGGGACCGGTCGTGCTGCAAAAACTCTCCACTTACCGACAGAAGCGGGATTTCGAGAAGACGCCCGAGCCATCGGGCAAAACAGCAGTCGCGCCATCGAAGCAGCGGCGCTTCGTGATCCAGAAGCACGACGCGAGCCGGCTGCATTACGACCTCAGGCTCGAATTCGATGGCGTGTTCAAGTCCTGGGCGGTGACGAAGGGGCCATCGCTCGATCCGCACGACAAGCGGCTGGCAGTCGAGGTGGAAGACCATCCGCTCGACTATGGCGACTTCGAGGGCACGATTCCGGAAGGGCAATATGGCGGCGGCACGGTGATGCTGTGGGACCGCGGCACGTGGGAGTCGGACGACCCGGAAGCCGGCTTCAAGAAGGGCGACCTGAAGTTCACGTTGCACGGCGAGAAGCTGCATGGAAGCTGGGTGCTGGTGCGCATGCGCAACCGGGGCGGCGAGAAGCGCACCAATTGGCTCCTGATCAAGCATCGCGACGAATATGTCCGCGAAGGCGCGGACAACGACGTTCTCGATCAGGACAAGTCCGTCGCCTCCGGCCGCGCGATGGAGCAGATCGCCGAAGGCAAGGGCCGCGCGCCGAAGCCGTTCATGCTGGCCAAGGGCACCAAGGGCAAGGCCGACGCGGTCTGGCAGTCCAACCGTGCCGAGGAGACGAAAGGACGCACGGTGAAGCCGGCGCCGCGCACCGCGTTGAAGCGCGGCAAAGCGGCGAAAAAAAGTGCCACGACCGCGACCAACGCCAGGAAGGTCTCGGCGATGCCGGATTTCGTGGCGCCGCAGCTCTGCACGCTGGTCGAGCGGCCGCCGGCCGACGAGGGCTGGTGCCACGAGATCAAGTTCGACGGTTATCGCGTGCAGCTGCGGGTCGAGGACGGCGAGGCGACGCTGAAGACGCGCAAAGGTCTCGACTGGACCGAGAAGTTCGGCTCCATTGCCAAGGAAGCAGCCGCGCTGCCGGACGTGATGATCGACGGAGAGATCGTCGCGCTCGACCACAATGGCGCGCCGAACTTCTCCTCGCTGCAGGCTGCGTTGTCCGACGGCAAGACCGACGAGCTGATCTTCTTTGCCTTCGACCTTCTGTTCGCGGAAGGCCAGGACTACCGCCGGCTGCCGCTCGAGGAGCGCAAGGCGCAGCTGAAGAAGCTGCTGGAATCGCGCAAGCGGAAAGCGAGCCAGCTCCGCTATGTCGAGCATTTCGAGAGCGGCGGCGATGCCGTGCTGCAATCGGCCTGCAAGCTCGAGCTCGAGGGCGTGGTCTCGAAGAAGCTGAACGCGCCCTATCGTTCGGGGCGCACCGAGAGCTGGGTCAAGTCGAAATGCCGCGCCGGCCACGAGGTGGTGATCGGCGGCTACAAGACCACGAGCGGCAAGTTTCGCTCGCTGATGGCCGGCGTGCAGCGCGGCGATCATCTCGCCTTTGTCGGCATGGTCGGCACCGGCTTTGGCGCGGACAAGGTCAAGCGCATCATGCCTGCGTTGAAAGCCATGACGGCCAGTGAAAGCCCCTTCGGCGGCAAGAATGCGCCGAAGAAGACCCGGGACGTGCACTGGCTGAAGCCGGAGCTCGTCGCCGAGATCGAGTTCGCCGGCTTCACCGCCGACGGCAATATTCGCCAGGCGGCGTTCAAGGGATTGCGGCAGGACAAGCCGGCCGAGGAGGTCGAGGCGGAGACGCCTGTCGATACCGAGCTCGCCAAGCCCTCCGCCAGGAAGGCGGCGCGCACGAAGGCGGGCCGGCAACCGAAGCAGACCGCTCAAAATGCCGAGGTCATGGGCGTCGTCATCTCCAAGCCGGACAAGGAGCTCTGGCCCGACGACGGCGATGGCGGCGTCGTCACGAAGCTGGACCTTGCCCGCTATCTCGAAGCCGTCGGCGAATGGATGATCGTGCATCTCAAGGGCCGGCCGTGTTCGCTGATCCGCGCGCCGGACGGCATCAAGGGCGAATGCTTCTTCCAGCGCCATGCGATGCAGGGGACGTCGAACCTTCTGGAGCTCGCAAGAGTTTCCGGCGATCGCAAGCCCTACCTTCAGATCGACCGGATCGAGGGGCTCGCCGCCGTGGCGCAGATCGGCGGCGTCGAGCTGCATCCCTGGAATTGCGCGCCTTATGCCTATGACACGCCGGGCCGGCTGGTGT
The DNA here is from genome assembly GCF_003837805.1 of Bradyrhizobium sp. RP6. Classification (GTDB taxonomy): domain Bacteria; phylum Pseudomonadota; class Alphaproteobacteria; order Rhizobiales; family Xanthobacteraceae; genus Bradyrhizobium. The sequence goes on from NZ_RQIT01000019.1 coordinate 36,807, forward strand.
TCGATCTCGATCCCGCGCCCGACGTCGAGTTCGCCGACGTGGTCGACGCGGCTAAGGAGATGCGGCAGCGGCTCGCCGACATCGGCATGGACAGCTTCTGCAAGACCACGGGCGGCAAGGGCCTGCACGTCGTGGTGCCGCTGCTCCACGGTGCGCGCGACAAGGTGAGCTGGAAGGAGGCCAAGGCGTTTGCACAAGGCGTCTGCCAGTGGATGGCCGACGACGATCCCGAACGCTACCTGCTCAACATGTCGAAGAAGCTGCGCAAGGGAAAGATCTTCCTGGATTATCTGCGCAACGACCGCATGTCGACCGCGGTCGCTCCCTTGTCGCCGCGGGCGCGCGCCGGGGCCACGGTATCGATGCCGCTGACCTGGGCGCAGGTGAAGAGCGATCTCGATCCCAAGCGCTACACGCTGCGTACCGTGCCGGCGCTGTTGCCGCGATCGAAAGCATGGGAGGGATATGACGATGCCGCCGCTTCGATCAAGGCGGCGATGAAGAAGCTGGCGGCGAAAGTGAAGTAGAGGCCGCTTTCCAAAACGTCATTCCGGGCTGCGCGATGCGCAGACCCGGAATCCAGAGGTTTGCGGCGCGAGATTCCGGGTTCGCGCTTGCGCGCGCCCCGGAATGACCGCCTCACTATATCCGTCCCATCAGCAGCAGGATCAGCAGAATGACGATGACAAGCCCAAGGCCGCCGCCGCCGTAATAGCCGGTGCCGTAGAACGGTCCGCCGCCGATGCCGCTGAAGCCGCCGAGCAGGGCGATGATCAGGATGATCAGAATGATTGTGCCGATTGACATGCGAATCTCCTCAGCCCTTTGTCGAAAGGGTTGTTTGCATCTATCCCGTCCTGCGGGTGCAACTTGCCGCAGGTTGTAAAGTTCCCACGTTGAAACAAGGCCGACGGTCCAACCTGCATGGAACCTTTGTAGGCCCGGCGGCCATGACTATGTTGATGAGCCATCACTGGACAGAGATCATGTCAGCACCGCTTGTCGTTTCCATCCCACACCGTCTCGGCCGCGAGGAGGCGGTACGCCGGCTCAAGACGGGGCTTGGCCGCGCCGCTGCAAGCATTCCGGTGATGCAGGTCGAGGAGGAACGCTGGAGCGGCGACAGCATGAATTTCCGCATCCGCGCGCTCGGGCAGATCGCGACGGGCCAGGTCGACGTCGCCGACGACCATGTGAAGGTCGAGGTGGTGCTGCCTTGGCTGTTGCAGCGCTTCGCCGAGATGGCGCAGGCGGCGATCAGGAAGCGCGGCCAATTGCTGCTGACCAAAGACGAGGGAAAGTAAGCTCAGGCGCGTACGCGCCGTCGCGATGGTCTGATGGCGTTTGCGATTTGGGCCTCGATGACCGAGGCGGGACAATCGCGGAACGCCTGCGCGAGCGGCAAGTCGGTTCCGGCAAGGCCGGGCACGGTGTAGCCCGTGACGTCGATAGTCGCGTCCAGGTTCTCCGGCGCGGGCCATTCCCGGCCGGCCTGGGTGAATGGCGCGAAATGACGCCCGACCACGACGATCGCGACCGCGCGGCCATGACGGCGCGCAAAGGCGATGACATGGTCGGCATGTGCGCCCCGGACGCCCAGCGGCTGGTAGTCGCCCTGCGTGAAGACGTCGGCAAGCTCATTGCGCAGCTTGAGGAGATGCCGCGTCCAGGCCAGCTTGAGCTGGCCGTCCGGCCAGGACTTGATCAGGCCACTCCAGTCCGGAGCTTCCAGTGAGGTCAGTGCCGCGTGGCGTGCGGCAAAGTCGACCGGACGGCGGTTGTCGGGGTCGACCAGCGACAGGTTCCAGAACTCGGTACCTTGATAGAAGTCCGGCACGCCCGGCAGCGTCGCCTTGAGCGTGAGCTGGCTCAGCGAATTCAACGTGCCGAGCAGTGCGACGCGGCGAGCCAGCGTTTGCAATGCCTCCAGGAATTCAGTGGACCGGGCGGGGTCGAGGATCTTCTCGATGAAGTCTCGGATGCCGCTCTCATAGGCTTCATGCGGGTTGAGCCAGCTCGTCTCCTCCTTGCCCTCGCGCGCGGCCTTGAGGGCATAGGCCTGGATGCGCTCGGCGAAAGCGGCATCGGCCGGCGCTTGAAGCGGCCAGGCGCCGAGCAGGGTCTGGTAGAGCATGTATTCGAACGTCGCCGACGGCGCGCGGAAATTGCCGTGCAGCGTGAGATGCGGCGCGTTCAGCACCTTCCATCGCGCCACCGCGCTGGCCCATTCACCGGGGATTTCGCTGAGCGCCGCGATGCGTGTGCGCGCATCCTCACCACGCTTGGTGTCGTGGGTGGCGGTTGCCGTCATGCCTTGCGGCCATTCCCTGGCGCGGGCTTGCATGGTCTGGTGGAAGGCGGGAATGCCGAGGCCGGTGCTCGCGGGATCGCCGCCGACCTCGTTCAGCGCAAGCAGCCGGTGGAATTGATAGAATGCGGTGTCCTCGAGCGACTTCGCCATCATCGGCCCGGTGAATTGCTGCACCTTCAGCGCGAAGCGGCGCACGCGCGGGGCGCTGTGCGGGGGACGGCCGGGCTTGAGCAGGTCCATGGTGAGGGCATCGCGCAGGAAGTCGAAGATGCCTTCGTCGGCGGCAAACCACTCGCCGCGGGCGCGCTCGATGGTGTCCTCGATCAGCTTGCGGTCCGGTGCCGTCGGGCCGCTGTGCGTCAGGTAGGTGCGATAGACCGGGAAATGCAGCACATAGAGCTCGAGCGCCTGCCGCAGGCTGCCGGCCGAGAAGTCCCGTGTCGAATAATGCCCGTTGGCGATACGCGCGAGCAGACGCGACAGCACGGTGAATTCGCTGGCGAGCAACGTCTCCAGCACCCGCCGCTTGGCGTCCTTGACGTAAGGCGCAAGCCGCGGCGGCCGGTTGCTGATCTGCCGCCAGGTCTCGTCCAGCGCTTCGAGGCCCTTGGGATCGACCAGCACATGGGTGATGACGTTCATCCATTCGTAGCCCGTGGTGCCCTGGACGCCGGCGAACTTCGGTAGGCGCTCGTGCTCGCACAGGATCTTTTCGATGACCGTATAGAATGGCTTTGTGTTGCCTTGGACGATATTGCTTTGGGCGTCGCGCACCAGCCGGCGCAGTCGCTGGCAATATTGTGCGGGGTCACGCAGGCCGTCGATGTGATCGAGCCGGATTCCCTGTAACTTACCGTCGGCGATGAGCTGCTTCACCAGCCGGTGCGTGGCGGCAAATGTGCTCGCGTCCTCGACGCGCAGTCCCGCGAGCCCGTTGACATCGAAGAAGCGGCGATAGTTGATGTCGCTGGAGGCAAGCCGCCAGTGCCCGAGCTTGTAGTGCTGGCGCTCCAGGAGATGATGCAGCGTCAGCGTCTGCGCCGGGCGGTCCTTGCCGGCACGATAGGCGGCGAGACCGCGACCGATGATGTCGGCGGCGCCGGCGATCTCCTTGAGCTCGGCCTTGAAGCCGGGAGCTTCCTTGCGATTGGGACGGCGCAGCCCCGTGTAGCGGGTCGCGAGTGACAGCAGGCGCTTGCCGGCCGGCGTTTCCGCCGCGTCCGCCTCCTTGACGATCACGCGCAGAACTTCGCCATAACGCTCCGGTGCGATTGGCAGGCGATGCTCGAAATACCAGGCCGAAAGGCTTCCCTCATCGGGATCGTAGCGCAGCTCGATGTCGCCGCGCTCCAGCGCCTCGCCGTAGGACGAGCCGAGGATCGGCAGCAGCACGCCGCCGCGGGCACGAAAGGCCAGTTGATCCCAGTCGATGTCGAAGGAAGCGGCGTGTGGCGAGGCCTGGCCCCATTCCAGCACGTCGAGCCACCAGGGATTGTCGGCGAAATGCACGCCGACATGGTTGGGCACGAAATCGATGATGAGCCCGAGGTCGTGCTTGATCAGCGCCTCGCTCAGGCGTGCGAAGCCGGCCTCGCCACCGAGCTCGGGATTGAACTGGCTGTGATCGACGGTGTCATAGCCATGGGTCGAGCCCTTGCGCGCCTTCATCACCGGCGAGGCGTAGAGATGCGTGATCCCCAGCGCCTTGAGATAGGGGACGACCGCAGCGGCCTTGTCGAAGTCGAAGTCCGCGGTGAGCTGAAGCCGGTAGGTTGCGAGCGGAATGGCAGGAGGCATCTCAACCTCCGAGACGCCAGACCACCGACCAGGGCGGGAGCCGCTCGCCGGCGCCGCCCCAGATCGGCGTGCCCGCGCTGAGGGAGGAGGTGATCTCGTGATCCGACAGATTGGCGACAAGGCGCAACGTCGTGCCGTCGCCCATCCGCCAATGCGCGGTGAGCAGGCCGTCATCGGCGGCCTCGGCGTCGCCGAAGCTTGCGCCCTTGAGCCGGGGGATGATCTCCTTGTGACGCAGCGCGAGCAGGTCTTTCACCAGGGCGAGCCGCGCATCCTGTTGCGGGGTGCGGCCGGTCCAGTCGAGCACGGCGGATTGCAGCGTTGCCGGATCGAGCGGGTCGGGCACCTCGTCGCCGTATTTTTCGTAAGCCCAGGCATATTCCTGCTTGCGACCCTTGCGCACGGCCTCGGCAAGTCCACCTTGGAAATCGCAGAAGAACGGGAAGGCGACTGTCGAGCCCCATTCCTCGCCCTGAAACAGCATCGGCACCATCGGCGCGAGCAGGGTCACTGCGAGCGCAGTCTCGATCTGCTTTGGCGATGCCAGGCTTTCCAGCCGCTCGCCCAGCGCACGATTGCCGATCTGGTCGTGGTTCTGCAGGAAATTGACGAAAGTCGCCGGCGGCAGCTCTCCGCTCGGCTCGCCGCGCGGCCTCTTGCCCCAGAACTCCGAGATCTCGCCCTGATAGACGAAGCCCGAGACGAGCGCGCGCGCGAGATCCATGCGCGGCGTCTGGTAGTCGCCATAGTAGCCGGCATGCTCGCCGGTCAGCATCACGTGCCAGACGTGATGATAATCGTCGTTCCACTGTGCGCGATACTTGCCGTTCGGCGGCTCCTGCGCGGCGTCGAGCAGGCTGGCGCGGTTGTCGCCGTTCTCCAGCACGAGATGGATGTGGCGTCCCGTGGCCTTGGCGAGCTCGCCGGCGGCAACGCTCAGGTCCTGCAGCATCGATTGCTCGCCGGGGATCGCCATGATGTGGTTGGCGGCATCCAGCCTCAGGCCGTCGAAGCGGTAGTCGCTGAGCCAGGACAGCGCGTTCTCGACGGCAAAGGCTCGCGCCTGCGGCACGCGATAATCGATCGCACTGCCCCACGGCGTGTGCGCATCGGTGAAGAAGGTCGGCGCATAGCGGCCGAGGTAGTTTCCTTCCGGGCCGAAATGATTGTAGACCACGTCGAGAAACACCATCAGCCCGCGCAGATGTGCCTCGTCGATCAGCGTCTTCAGGTCCTCGGGCCGGCCATAGGCGCTGTCGGGCGCATACCACAGCACGCCGTCATAGCCCCAGCCGCGGCGTCCCGCGAAATCGGCGAGCGGCATCAATTCCAGCGCGGTGATGCCGGTCGCTGCGAGATGATCGAGCTTGTCGATCATGGCGCGGTAGGTGCCCTCGGGCGTGAAGGTGCCGACATGGGTCTCGATCAGCACGGTCTCTTCCCAGGGACGGCCGCGCCATTCGCGCGCGCGCCAGACGAAGGCGTCGTGATCGATCACCTCGCTCGGGCCGAACACGTCCTCGGGCTGGAAAGCCGAAGCAGGATCCGGCACGTCGATCTCGTCGTCGATCCTGAATTTGTAGGGACTGCCGGCGGCGAGGCCGGCAATATCAGCGACGTACCAGCCATCCTGTCGGCGCTGCATCGCGTGCCTGCGGTCGAGCAGGAGGTCGACGCGGCGCGCGGCGGGCGCCCATAGGCGGAATGACACGCCGTCCTTCGTCGGCCTCGCCCCGAAGGACGGCCTCATGGCGCCCCCGCGAAGGCGAGCACGGAGCGCGGCGGCGCCTTGCTGTCGCTCCCGGGCAGGAAGTCGATCGTATTCAGCATGGCATCGGTCGTGTTCAGGATCTGCTGCCAGCTCTTGTATTCGGTCATTTGGGGCAATTTGAATGCGATCTCTTCGGGAGCGGCGTTCAGTACGATAAAGATCGCAGCCCCACCCGGTTCCATCGGCCCCATCACATAGGAGAGGAACCTGCCTTCCGGGAATTTCCAGTCATTTTCCGTCATCTCGTGGCCGGCGGGCGTCAGCCACAGTGCGCCGTAGGAGATGCCGTCCTTGGGGCGGCCATCGAGCCAGCGATGGCTGCGCAGCTGTGAGAACCGGCGGCGGATATCGGCGAGATGGGCGACGAAGTCGACCATGTCGTCGCCCTCCTTGCCGAGATTGTCCCAGCCGACCCAGCCGACTTCGTTGTCCTGGCAATAGGCGTTGTTGTTGCCGGATTGCGAGTTGCCGACCTCGTCGCCGGCGAGGATCAGCGGAACGCCCTGCGCCAGCATCAGGCAGGCCAGCACGTTCTTGCGCAGCTGCCGGCGCAGGCTGATGATGTTCGGATCGTCGGTCGGACCCTCGATGCCGCAATTGTTGCTGTGATTGTCGTTGGAGCCGTCGCGATTGTCCTCGCCGTTGGCCTCGTTGTGCTTCTCGTTGTAGCTGAAGAGGTCGGCGAGCGTGAAGCCGTCATGGACGGTGATGTGGTTGATGCTGGCGCGCGGCCGCCGTCCGTCGTGGTTGAACAGGTCGGACGACGCGGTCATGCGGCTGGAGATGTCGCCGATCAGGCTGCCTTCCCCGCTCCAGTAGCGGCGCATGGCGCTGCGATAGCGGTCGTTCCATTCCGACCATTGCGAGGGAAAGGCTCCCACCTGGTAGCCGCCGAGGCCGAGGTCCCACGGCTCGGCGACGAGCTTGACGGTCGCCAGCACGGGATCCTGCCGGACCGCGGTCAGGAACGAGCTGCCGCGATCGAATCCGTTCGGCCCGCGCGCCAGCGTGGTGGCGAGATCGAAACGGAAGCCGTCGACGTGGCAGACTTCGACCCAGTAGCGAAGTGAATCCATCACCATCTGCAGCACGCGCGGATGGGTGAGGTTCACGGATGAGCCGCAGCCGGTGAAGTCGTCGTAGTAGCGCGGGTTCTCGCGGTTCAGCCAGTAATAGGAGGCATTGTCGATGCCGCGATAGCACAGCGTCGGGCCGAGGTGATTGCCTTCGGCGGTGTGGTTGTAGACGACGTCGAGCATCACCTCGATGCCGGCGTCGTGCAGCCGCGCCACCGTGGTGCGGAAGGAATCGAGTGAGTTGTCCTGGGCGTAGCGCGGCTCGGGCGCGAAGAAGGACAGCGTGTTGTAGCCCCAGTAGTTGGCGAGCTTCTTTTCCACGAGGATGCGGTCGTCGACGAAGCTGTGGATCGGCAACAGCTCGACCGTGGTGACGCCGAGCTTCTTCAGGTGCTCGATCATCGCCGGCGAGGACAGGCCGCCATAGGTGCCGCGCAAATTCGGCGGTACGTCGTCGCGCTTCTGCGTCAGGCCCTTGACGTGGGCCTCGTAGATGATGGTGTCTTCCCAGGGGATGTTGGGGCGGATCTCGCGGCGGCCCCAGTTGAAGGTCTCGTCGACCACGACGGCCTTCGGCATGCCCCGCGCATTGTCCCGCCGGTCGAAAGACAGGTCCTCGCGCGGGCTTCCGGTGCGGTAGGCAAAATGCGCATCGCTCCAGACCAGGCGTCCGGCAAGCCGCTTGGCATAGGGGTCGAGTACCAGCTTGTTGGCGTTGAAGCGATGGCCGTGCTCGGGCTCGTACGGGCCGTGCACGCGGTAGCCGTAGAGCTGGCCGGGGGAGACGTCGTTGAGATAGCCGTGCCAGACATCCTCGGTCTTCTCTGGCAATTCGACGCGCTCGAGTTCGCGGCGGCCGTGTGCGTCGAACAAGCAGAGCTCGACCTTCTGCGCGTTGGCGGAGAACAGCGCGAAATTGGTGCCGCGTCCGTCCCAGCTTGCGCCGAGGCGTGCGGGCGATCCAGCAGTCAGGCGCATCAGTCAGCTTTCCGGAACGAGGAAGGTTGCGGCGAGCGGTGGAATAGTGAGACGGAGCTCGCCGCCCTCATCGGCATGAACTTCGCCGATATTCCCGACATTGCTGCCGCCATAATGAGCGGAATCCGAGTTGAGCACTTCCTTCCACTTGCCGCCAAAGGGTACGCGGATGGGATAGTTGCGATAGACGTTGGGTGAGAAGTTGACGATGACGAGGCATCGCGCGTGCTCGTCAAATCCCTTTCGAAGCCAGGCGAACACGTTGCGGTTGGCGTCATCGGTGATCAGCCATTCGAAACCGCCCTGGTCGCAATCCATCTGGTGCAGCGCCGGTACCGCGCGATAGAGCCGGTTGAGGTCGCGGATCAGCGCCTGGACGCCGGAATGGTACTTGTATTCGAGCAGATGCCAGTCGAGCGACTGGTCGTGATTCCATTCCCGGCTCTGCGCGATTTCCGCGCCCATGAACAGCAGCTTCTTGCCGGGATGGCCGAACATGAAGCTGTAATAGGCGCGCAAATTGGCGAAGCGCTGCCACTCGTCGCCGGGCATGCGGCCGAGGATCGAGCGTTTGCCGTGCACGACCTCGTCATGCGACAGCGGCAGGATGAAGTTTTCCGAGAACGCGTAGTGCAGGCCGAACAGGATCTCGCCGTGGTGGTGCTTGCGGTAAATCGGATCCTTGCTGATGTAGCTCAGCGTGTCGTGCATCCATCCCATGTTCCACTTGTATCCGAAGCCGAGCCCGCCGAATTCGACCGGGCGCGAGACCTGCGGCCAAGCGGTGGACTCTTCAGCGGCCGTGGTCGCCTGTGGGAAGCGGGCAAACACTTCCGTGTTGAAGCGGCGCAGGAAGTTGATCGCCTCGATGTTCTCCCGCCCGCCGTACTGGTTCGGAATCCACGCGCCGGGCGGCCGGCTGTAGTCGAGATAGAGCATGGACGCGACCGCATCGACGCGCAGGCCGTCGATCGCATAACGCTCCAGCCAGAACAGCGCATTCGACACCAGGAAGTTCGTCACTTCGGTGCGGCCGTAATTGTAGATCAGCGTGCCCCAGTCGAGGTGGCGCCCCTGCAGCGGATTGGCATGCTCGTAAAGCGAGGTGCCGTCGAAATGGCCAAGCCCGTGCGGATCATCAGGGAAATGACCGGGCACCCAGTCGAGCAGCACGCCGATTCCTTCGCGGTGGCAGGCATCGACCAGTATCGCAAACTCGTCGGGTGTGCCGAAGCGGCTGGTTGGCGCATAGAGGCCGGTCGGCTGGTAGCCCCACGAGCCGTCGAAGGGATGCTCGCTCACGGGAAGAAATTCGAGATGGGTGAAGCCCATGTCGCGGGCATAGGCCGGCAACTGCTCGGCCAGCTCGCGATAGGTCAGCCACTCATTGTCGTTCTTGCGCCGCCACGAGCCGAGATGGACCTCGTAGATCGACATCGGCGCCGACAGTGAATTGATGCCGTCGGGCGCCGGCCGCGGCCGCGGCAGGTGCGCTTCGTCGAATACGATGGACGCCGTCTTCGGCCGCACCTCGCTCGCGAATGCCAGCGGATCGGATTTCAACGGAAGCAGATGACCATGCGGGCCGATGATCTCGAACTTGTAGTGATCGCCGGACTTCGCATGCGGGATGAACAGTTCCCAATAGCCGCTGCCACGCACCCGCATCGGATGGCGCCGACCGTCCCAGAAGTTGAAGTCGCCGACCACGGAGACGCGGCGCGCATTCGGCGCCAGCACCACGAAGCCGATGCCGTCGACGCCCTCGAGCTGCATCGGATGCGCGCCGAGCTTGTCGTAGATGCGCTGATGGGTGCCTTCGCCGAGCAGATAGAGATCAAAATCGGTCAGGATCGGTGGAAAACGGTAGGCATCCTCGAACTCGACGACGTCGTTGCCGAACTTTGCGCGGAGCTGGTAGTGCTTCGAGCCATTGGGCAGGGCGCCGATGAACAGACCGGCGTCGTGGACGCGGTCGAGCGGGGCGACCTCGCCATGTTCGCCGACTGCCTCGACATTCACGGCCTCGGGCAAAAACGCGCGCACCACGCTTCGACCACCCTCGGGATGCAGCCCGAGATAGTGGAAGGGATCGGAGTGGCGGCCCTCGATGATCGCATAGGCCTCGGCAGGCAATTTAGGCATGGGCTTCGCTCTCGGCACTGGACAGAATGCGAAGCAGTCCGGTCAGCGGCGCATGGAGCCCCTCAGGCCGGTGGGACAGCTCGTACTCTAGTTCATCGAACACTTGATCAAGCAGGTAAAATCTCAACAGGCCGTCGGCAGACGACCGATCCTTCGGCCATAGCCTGCGGTCGGTCATGGCTTCGCGGTAGGCGGACAGGAAGGTCGCGGTGGCGCGCTCACGCCATTCGTCGAGCGCGGCCACGATGCGGTCTTGCTCGTCCGAAGCGCCCGTGCGCGCGCGGCTCAGCGCCGCGTGGACTGAAAGGTCAATCGAGTGGATCAGGCCGGCGACGTCGCGGGCGGCCGGCGCCTTGCGCCGCTTATTGGCCAGCGGCCTGCGTGGGTCGCCGTCGAAGTCGATGATGAAGATATCGTCCTTCACGATCAGAGTTTGCCCGAGCCGGAAATCGCCGTGATGACGGATGTTCAACCCGCCGATGTCGGATGGCAAGAGCGCATTCAGGCGGTCGGACAGTTCCGCGCGTGCGGCGATGAGCCGGTCGATCAGCGGCCGGTCCGTCTCCCGCTGTCCGTCGCGGCTGTCGGCCAGCAGCTCGAGAACCCGCTCGGCACGCGCCTTGAGATCGGTCAGCGCGGCCCTGATCTGGGCGGAGCCGATTGGCGCCGGTGCGAGATCGGCGGGCTCTGCCGCGGCGAGAGCGACATGCAGCTCGGCGAGCCGCCGGCCGATCTGCGCGATGAAATGCAGATAGGGCGCCTGCTCCTGGGTTTCGCGCGGCATCTCATCGGCCGGTGCCACGCGCTGCTCGTCGATATAGCGGTCGAGATATCCCGTGGTCACGGTCCAGCCGTCGCCCTGGTTCTCGACATAGGCATGCAGCACGCCAAGCGCGCTGCGTTGGCTCCCGTCGACCAGCTCGACGCTGCCGAGCAGTGCCGGCGTGTTGGCAAAGCGGGCGACTTCCGTGAGATAGTGACCGATCTCGATCTCGGGGCTGATGCCGCTTTCGAGCCGCCGATAGATCTTGGCGACGTATTTGTTGTCGACCAGCGCGGTGCTGTTCGACTGCTCGATCGCGCGGATGCGTTCGGGCTCCTTGATGGTGTAGTCGGCGAAACGACTGGTCGCCTTGAACTCCAGCCGCAGATTGTTCTCGTCCACGACCAGGTTTTGCGACAGACCTCGCAAGAACAGACCGATGAAGATCTGGTCGGTCGCGACGTCGAGCAGCGTGCCTTCGCGCGCACCCTGGCGCACGGCGGCGAGCGCCCTGGGGTTGAAGCGCTCGCGGTCGAAGCGCACCCATTCGATCTGCATGGGCATCACATACCGCGTCGTCACCTCGTCCCGGGTCGTCTCGAAAAACGCGATCCAGGGTCTGTTGTCGCCGATGTCGCTGAACGGTACCGCCGAGGTCAGCGTGGTTCGGATGTGCTTGGGATCGTTCTCGGGATACCAGCGCGTCCGCGCCAGGAATCCCGGCAGCACGTCGCGCTCGAACACGCCGCGCTCGCGGGCGAGCGACACCCAGTTCGAGTTCACCGGCACCACCAGCGTCTCGAACTCCGGCACTGCGCGCGGCGTCACCGGCTCGGACTTGTCGCGCTCCTTAAGCTGGAACCAGTAGAAGCCGTACGGCCCCAGCGTGATCATGTAGGGCAGCTCGCCGATCGCGGGGAAGCGCGTGCGGCCGAGCATCTCCTGGGGGATACGGTCCTTCCATGGCGACAGGTCGAGCTCCGTCGCCTGCGCGGCACGCGAGAGATTGGCGACGCACAGGATCACCTCGTCGCGGTACTGCCGGACGTAGGCGAGCACGGCGCGGTTGGCCGGTCGGATGAACGTCATGGTGCCGCGGCCGAAGGCGAGCGTCGACTTCCGCACAGAGATCAGCCGTTTGGTGGCGCTGAGCAGGGACGACAGGCTGCGCGACTGCGCCTCCACGTTCACGGATTGGTACCCGTAGACGGGATCCATGATCGGGGGCGCGTAGAGGCGGGCCGGGTCGCAGCGCGAGAAGCCGCCGTTGCGGTCCGGGCTCCACTGCATCGGCGTGCGCACGCCGTTGCGGTCGCCGAGATAGATGTTGTCGCCCATCCCGATCTCGTCGCCGTAATAGATGATCGGCGTTCCCGGGAACGACAACAGCAGCGAGTTCATCAGCTCGATCTTGCGGCGGTCGTTGTCCATCAGCGGCGCGAGGCGCCGGCGGATGCCGACATTGATGCGCGCGCGCGGATCGTTGGCGTAGGTGGTCCAGAGATAGTCGCGCTCGACGTCGGTGACCATCTCCAGCGTCAGCTCGTCGTGGTTGCGCAGGAACAGCGCCCATTGGCAGCTTGCGGGAATGTCGGGCGTCTGGCGCAGGATGTCGGTGATCGGGAAGCGGTCCTCCTGCGCGATCGCCATGTAGATGCGCGGCATCAGCGGGAAATGGTAGGCCATGTGGCATTCGTCGCCACGGCCGAAATATTCCTGCACGTCCTCCGGCCATTGATTGGCCTCGGCCAGCAGCAGCTTGCCCTTCGAATACGCGTCGAGCTCCTGGCGCAGCCGCTTGATGATCGCATGCGTCTCAGGCAGGTTCTCGTTCGAGGTGCCCTCGCGCTCGCACAGATAGGGAATGGCATCGAGCCGGAAGCCGTCGACGCCGGCATCGAGCCAGCGCTTCATCACCTGGATGATGGCGCTGACCACGCGCGGATTGTCGAAATTGAGGTCCGGCTGGTGCGAGAAGAAGCGGTGCCAGTAGAACGCGCCGGCCTCCGGGTCCCAGGTCCAGTTCGATTTCTCCGTGTCGGTGAAGATGATGCGCGTGCCCTGGTACTTCTGGTCGGTGTCGCTCCAGACATACCAGTTGCGCGCACTGGAGCCCGGGTGGCTGCGCCGGGCGCGCTTGAACCATTTGTGCTGGTCCGAGGTGTGGTTGACGACGAGCTCGGTGATGACGCGCAAGCCGCGCTTCTGCGCCTCCTGGATGAAGCGCTTGAAGTCCTTCATCGTCCCGAAATCGGGATTGACCGCGCCGTAATCGGCGATATCGTAGCCGTCGTCGCGGCCGGGCGAGGGATAGAACGGCAGCAGCCACAGCGCGGTAACGCCGAGCTCCTGGAGATAGGGCAGCTTCTCGGTCAATCCGGCGAAGTCGCCGATGCCGTCATTGTTGCTGTCGGCGAAGGCCTTGACGTGGAGCTGGTAGATGACGGCATCCTTGTACCAGAGCTCATCCACGACCTCGGCAGCCTCAGCCTTCTTGGTGTCGACGGAAGACAGGACATTCATGGCGTGAACCCTTACGCCAGGCAGCGGAACAGGAGCGCCGGATCGCGGTCGGGATCGATACGCAACCTGATCCCGCCCCATTCGACGCGGGACCGTTCGCCGGTGACAAGGTTTTCGAGTGCCCTCACTTGGTGGCGCTGTCCATCGGCGTCAACGGTGACATCGCCGAGCGGCAGCCAGCATTCACGCGCGTGGCGCGAGAGCGCGATCACGATGACGACGGTATTGGCCGGATCGGCCGCCTCCTTGGCGAAGGCGATCGTCTCGCCGTGCTCGATACCGAGGAAGCGCAAATTCGTCGTCTGCTGCAGCGCCGCGTTCTCGTTGCGGGCGCGATTGAGCCCGGCAATGTAGGATTTGATGTTGCCGGGCCTGTCCCAGTCGCGCTGCCTGATCTGGTACTTCTCGGAATCGAGATATTCTTCTCGGCCGGGAATCGCTTCATGCTCCAGCAGCTCGAAGCCGCTATGGATGCCGTAATTGCCTGAGAGCGTCGCCGCCAGTGCGACGCGCGACTTGAATGCCCAGGGCTCTCCGCTCTGGAGGTGATAGGGCAGCAGGTCGGGCGTGTTGGCGAACATGTGCGGACGATAGAAATCACGTTCGGGATAGCGCGTCAGCTCGCCGAGATATTGCTCCAGCTCCCACCGCGAGGTGCGCCAGGGGAAATAGGTAAAGGACTGCGCAAAGCCGAGCTTGGCGAGGCCCTTCATCAGCTTCGGCCGTGCGTAGGTCTTGGAGAACAGGATTACCTCGGGATGACGGTGGCGGATGTCGCGGATCAGCCACTCCCAGAACGGAAGCGGCGCAGTGTCGTGATTGTCGATGGCGAATATGGTGACGCCATGGTCGATCCAGAACAGCATGGCATCGCGAAACGCGTTCCACAGGCCGACGCGATCCACCGAGGCGAAATCGGGGATGACGATGTCGGAATAAGGGCCGTCCGCCGTCCGGATCGAGCGGTCCGGCCGCCATTTGAACCATTCCGGATGCTGCGTCAGCCAGGGATGGTCCGGCGAGCACTGCACGGCGAAGTCGAGTGCAAGCTCGAGACCGTATTCCAGGCAGGTCGCAACCAGCGCGCGGAAATCCTCGATCGTGCCGAGCTCGGGATGCAGCGCATCGTGGCCGCCCTCGGCCGAGCCGATCGCATAAGGCGAGCCGGGATCGCCCTCACGCGCCACCGGCGCATTGTTGCGGCCCTTGCGGCTTGTGTGGCCGATGGGGTGGATCGGCGTGAAGTAGAGCACGTCAAAGCCCATGGCGGCGATGTCAGGCACGCGCGCGATGCAGTCGCGCAGCGTGCCATGCCGGCCCGGCAATGCGCTCTGGCTGCGCGGCATCATCTGGTACCAGGCGCCAAAGCGCGCCTTGTCGCGGTCTATGGTCAGCGGGAAGAGTGGCGAGCGCGTCAGGTCGGGCCGCGACTGGCTTTCGGCCATGGCTTTGCCGAGCTCAGTTGCGAGCAGCGAAGTGACGTCGCCGTTCCTGAGATAATCCTCGCACTGCCTGATGATGACCGCTGCCGCGTTCTGTCGCGCGCCATGCGCCTTGGTCAGGAGTCCGGCGCCCTCGATCGCATCGAGGCTGACATCGGCCCCGGTGCGCCGCTTGCGCGCGACTGCGTGAGACCAGGTGGCGAACTCATCGGTCCAGGCTTCGATCGCGTAGACATATTGGCCGGGCTCAACGGGCGTGAACGCACCGGACCAGCGGTCATTGCCGTGATGGGTCATCGGCTCACTCCGCCATTCGCGCTCCTGCTCGCGGCGCCAGATCAGCGCGGCTGATGTCACGGCGTCGCCGTCGCGATAGATGTCGGCCCAGACCTCGACCGGTTCGCCCAGGATCCGCTTCACAGCGAAGCGGCCGCCGTCGATCGAGGGATAGACGTCCTCGATCAGGAAAGCGCTGCCGGCTGCGGCACTTTCGACAGTTTGAATTGTCTTGTTCACGGTGATGCCATTGACAAGAAAGCAGGAGCCCGTTTCCCTTGCCGGGAGCCGACGCTTGGTACCATTATAGAAAGCCGCTTGTGTGTCATTGGTTCCCTGGGGAACGGCAAGCGCAGTTTGCGAGTTACCCCTGACTAACCTCTTCCGCGACCTCGTTAAAATCGATGCCCTTGGCCAAACAATGGCCTGCAAGCTGCGTGCCGAATGGATCTTTTAGCTCAAGCCCGGATCAAGGGCGTTCAGTCCGAATTCGTTGACGCCCTCGGCAAGCTGCGGGTCACCGCGCCCGAGGCGCTCAAATCCATCCTCGACGCCCTGCCGGAGAGGCGCGTCTACCGCTTCGTCAGCGGTCCGGTCGTGGTCCGCGCATTGGGGCATCCGCGCACGGAATTGGCGGCCATCGGTGCGCCGCCGCTGCAATGGAAAATCCACGGCAACGGCAATGTGATCGCGACAGGCGAGACGCGCGAGCCCGTCATCGCCTGGCCCGCCGGCCTGGCGCTCGGGTATCACAGATTGACACTGACCGATGCCGAAGGCGTGACGGAAGAGGTGCCGATGATCGTGGCGCCCGAGCGCGCCTTCGGCGGCGATTTCGACCGTGGCTGGCTGCTTGCCGTCCAGCTCTACAGCGTCCGTTCGGACCGCAATTGGGGCATCGGCGACTTCACCGACCTCGCAGGCCTGGTCCGGCTTGCCAAGCAGCTCGGGGCCGACGGTGTGGGGCTCAATCCGCTGCATGTCCTGTTCGACGACCATCCGGCCGATTGCAGCCCCTATTCGCCGAACAGCCGGCTTTTCCTCAATCCGCTCTATATCGACGTTGAGGCAATTCCCGAATTCTCGGCAGACCTCGTGCCCGACGCGGCCGCAACGGCCGCCCGTCTGCGCGAAGGTGATCGCGTCCCCTATGCCGACATGGCGGCGTTGAAATGGCTGGGTCTTCGCGCCGCCTTTGACAGCTTCGTGACAAGCGCGAGCGAGGCGCGCCGCAAGGCGTTTGACGCCTTCCGGGCCGCTCGCGCGCCGCTATTGTCCCGCTTTGCCTGCTTTGAGGTGCTGCGCCATCGCTTCGCCGCCCCCTGGTGGGAGTGGCCGTCGGAATGGCAGCAGCCGGATCAGGTGAAATGCGCCGAGCTGCGCAATGGCCCGGCCAAGCGCGAGGTCGAGTTCGTCGAGTTCGTGCAATGGACCGCCGATAGCCAGCTGCATGCCGCCAAGGAGCTCGCCAGCCAGCTCGGCATGCGGGTCGGCCTTTATCTCGATGTTGCCGTCGGCGTGCAGTCCAACGGCTTCGATGCCTGGAACGAGCAGACGGCGATTTCCCGCCATCTCGCCGTCGGCGCGCCGCCCGACGTGCTCAACACCATCGGCCAGGACTGGGGTCTCGCCGGCTTCAACGCCGGTGGGCTCGAGGCGCAGTCCTTCGTCCCGTTCGCGGACATGCTCGCGGCCTCGATGCGTCATGCCGGCGCCATCAGGCTCGATCACGTGCTCGGCCTGAAACGGCTTTATCTGGTGCCGCGCGGCTTCAAACCCGACAACGGCGCCTATGTGCAGATGCCGTTCGAGGCGCTGCTGGCAGCCGTGGCGCGCGAGAGCGCGGCCCACAAATGCATTGTGATCGGCGAGGACCTAGGCACCGTGCCGGAAGCTTTTCGCGAGATGATGCAGGATTTCGGCATCTGGTCCTATCTCGTCATGATGTTCGAGCGCGACGATGCCGGCCATTTCCGCAATGTCGACCATTACCGGCCCAACGCGCTGGTCACGCTGAACACGCATGACCTGTCGACCTATGCCGGCTGGCGCTCCTTCAGCGACCTCAAGATGAAGCGCTCGCTCGGGCTCGATCCCGGCGAGAACGACCAGGCGCGCTGGGATGCGCTCGGCAGGCTCGACGAGATCCTGCGCCAGAACGGCATTCGAGCGAATGATCTCTATTCGGTGCTCGCCTTCCTGTCGCGCACGCCGTCCCGGCTGCTCGCGGTGTCGATGGAAGATCTGCTGGGCGTGATCGACCAGCCCAACATTCCCGGCACGATCGACGAGCACCCGAACTGGCGCCAGCGCCTTCCTGTTGCGCTCGACAAGATCGCGTCCAGGATCGATCTGGCGGCTTTGAAGGCCGCGACGCGGGAACGTTCATTGCCCGGCGGGAGTTGAACGGCCGGGGATTTCTAGGCTCGCACGACATTGTCTCAGAGGATCGAGGACTATGCGCTGATCGGCGATTGCGAGACCGCGGCGCTGGTCGGGCGCAACGGCTCGATCGACTGGCTGTGCTGGCCGGCCTTCGATTCCGACGCCTGCTTTGCCGCGATCCTCGGCACGCACAAGAACGGCCGCTGGCTGATCGCGCCGAGCGAGGAAGTGGTCTCCATCTCGCGGCGCTATCGCGGCAACACCCTCATCCTTGAAACGCGTTTTGAGACGAAAGACGGCACCGTCGCACTGATCGACTTCATGCCGCCGCGCGGCAAGGCGTCCGACATCGTGCGGCTGGTCCGCGGCATCCGTGGCACAGTGAAGATGCGGATGGAGCTCGTCATCCGCTTCGGCTTCGGCGCCGACATTCCCTGGGTGCGGCGGATCGACCATTCCTTGATGGCCATCGCCGGCCAGGACATGACGGTGCTGCGCACGCCGGCCGAGACCCGCGGCGAGGACCTGACCACCGTCTCGGATTTCGAGGTGAGGGAAGGCGAGACGGTGCCCTTCGTGCTGACCTACGGCCCCTCGCATCTCGAGCCGCCCGCGTCGATCGATCCGGAGCTCGCTCTCCAGGAGACCGAGAAATTCTGGCAGGACTGGTGCGGCCGCTGCACCCGCGACGGCGACTATCAGGATCTCGTCCTGCGCTCGCTGATCACGCTGAAGGCGCTGACCTTCGCGCCGACCGGCGGCATCGTCGCGGCACCCACCACCTCCTTGCCGGAAAAGCTCGGGGGCAGCAGGAACTGGGATTACCGCTTTTGCTGGCTGCGCGACGCCACCTTCACGCTGCTGGCACTGATGAATTCGGGCTACACCGAGGAAGCCCTGGCCTGGCACAATTGGCTGCTGCGTGCGGCCGCGGGTTCGCCGGCGAACATGCAGATCATGTATGGCATCTGGGGCCAGCGGCGGCTGCTGGAATGGGAGGCGGGCTGGCTCGCTGGTTACGAGGGCGCGCAGCCGGTGCGCGTCGGCAACGCGGCTCATGCGCAGCTCCAGCTCGACGTCTATGGCGAGTTGATCGACGCATTCCACCAGTCACGCATGGCCAAGCTCCAGCTCGACGACGAGACCTGGGCGCTGGAATGCGCCGTGCTCAATCATCTGGCCGAGGTCTGGGACCGGCCCGATCACGGCATCTGGGAGCGGCGCGGACAGCCCAAGCACTACGTCTTCTCGAAAGTGATGACCTGGGTCGCCTTCGACCGCGGCATCAAGAGCGCCGAAATCTTCGGCTTCAAGGCCCCGCTCCTGCACTGGCGCACGTTGCGCGATGCCATTCATCGCGACGTCTGCAACAGGGGCTTCGACGCGGAGGAAAATGCCTTCGTCGAATCCTACGGCTCGAAGCTGCTCGATGCCAGCGTGCTGTTGTTGCCGGCCGTCGGCTTCCTGCCGGCCTCCGATCCGCGCATCCGCGGCACCATCGCGGCCGTCGAGAAATGCCTGATGCGCGACGGATTCGTGCTGCGGCACGATCCGCGCGAGCTGGCGGTGGACCAGCCGCCGCTCGAAGGCGCGTTTCTGGCCTGCAGCCTCTGGCTCGCCGATGCCTATGTGCTGTCGGGCGATATCGACAAGGCGCAGGGATTGTTCGATCGCGTGGTCGGTGTCGCGAACGATGTCGGGCTGCTCGCCGAGGAATACGACTCCGTGGCCCGCCGCCAAACCGGCAACTTCCCGCAGGCACTGACCCACATCGCGCTGATCAACACGGCACACAATCTGTCGGCAGCACGGCAGAAGAGCGAGAAGCCGGCGATGCAGCGGTCGAAGTAAGGCGAGCGCGCAACAGTGGGATTAAACGAGGCTTGATGGCTGCAACGAAGGAGGTGCGCCCCCTCTCCCGCTTGCGGGAGAGGGTTGGGGAGAGGGTGCTTCCGCAATGGGACAGTCCCCAAGTGGAGAAAGCCCTCACCCGGCGCGCGGGACGATGCTGCGCATCGCCCGGGACGCGCCGACCTCTCCCGCAAGCGGGAGAGGTGAAGAGAACCCGCGGCGCGCTCAGCTCACCCCATTCCGCGTCAGGATCATCTCCATCGCCTCGGCAAAACCGTCCTGCTCGTTGCTTGCAGTGACATGCGTCGCCTCGTCCTTGACGTTGTCGGCGGCGTTGCCCATGGCGATCGAGGTGCCGCTGACGCGGAACATGGCGAGATCGTTCTGCATGTCGCCGATGGTGGCGACCGCTTCGGTGGCAATGCCGAGGCGCTTTGCCATGGCCTGGACGAAAGTACCCTTGTCGAAGCCGGGCGGGGTGATGTCGAGATAGTAGGTCTGCGAGCGCACCGCGGTGGCTTCGCGGCCGAGCGCCTCCTGCATCGCTTTCTCGCAAGCCGCGAGCCCCGCGGCATCGCCACTGGCGCCGACGATCTTGCAGGCGCTCGCAAGATAGGGCGAGAAATCGGACACGATGGTGGGGTCGGCACGGATCGTGTGCTGTTCGTGGGCGACGTAGCTGCCGCTGGGATTGTCGATCAGCCATTTGTCGGTGGTGAACAGCCAGATGTCGGCGCCGAATTCGCGGAGGATCCGCAAGGACCGCTCGGCCGCGCTTGCGGGAATCAGGTGCTGCTCGACCGGCCTCATCTCGGGATCGATGATCGAGGAGCCGTTGAACGGGCCGACCGGGAGCCACAGCGCCAGCGGCTCGATCAGGAAGCGCATGCCGATGGCGGGGCGGCTGGAGGTGATGGTGAAGCCGATGCCGGCCCGATGCAGCCGCTGCACCGCGCTCCTCGCGCGTTCGGTCAGCGTCTTGTCCTTGGTCAGCAGCGTGCCGTCGACATCGGAGACCACGAGTGAGATTTGCGTCATGGCAGGACCTTCGGTATCGCGCCGCCCAGCTTCAATTGCCGCACCACGCCGTCCACGATCGCTTCGACGGATTCGTCGATCGAGACGGTGACGACGTGCTCGCTCGCCTCCGGCGGTTCCAGCGTGTTGAATTGGCTCGTCAGCAACTCGGGCGGCATGAAGTGGCCCTTGCGGTGCGCCAGCCGCTCGGCGATCAGCTCCTTCGTGCCCTTCAGGAAGACGAAGCGCACGTCGTCGCGACCACGCAGCAGCACGTCGCGATAGGTATGCTTCAGCGCCGAGCAGGCGATGATGACGTGCTCGCCGCGTTCGCACACCAGCGCGATCTCGTCGGCGATGGCATTGAGCCAGGGCCAGCGGTCTTCGTCGGTGAGCGGGTGGCCGGCCCGCATCTTCTCGACATTGCTGGCGGGATGAAAGCTGTCGCCGTCCTCGAAACGCCAGCCGAGCCGTTCGCCGAGCGCCTTCGCAACCGTGCTCTTGCCCGAACCCGACACGCCCATCACGATCAATGCACAAGGTGCTTCAGCGCGGCCCACGAATTTCCTCCGGAAGCGCGGCCCTGTCGACCAGCCAGACGGTCTCGCCATTCGAGCGCGCGCGCAAGGCCGGCAGATTCTCGCCGTTGAGGAGGCGCGTCAAGATCGGTTGCTTGTCGTGCCCGGCAATCTCGAACAGCATCTCGCGGCAGGAGGCCAGAACGGGCAGGGTGAGCGAGACCCGCGGCACGAAGGGCGCGACATTGGCCTTGGCGACACCGACGACCCAGCGTCGGGTCTCTTCAATTTCGGGATACCCCGGAAATAGCGAGGCGGTATGGCCGTCGGGCCCGGCGCCCATCAGCACGAGATCGAACAGTGGGCGCTCCGGATCGAGCTGGTCTGCGCCATAGAAGGCCTGCAGCTCGCGTGCGTAAGCGTCAGCGCCGGCATCCGGATTCCCGGCCGCGGTCGGAATCGGGTGGATATGGCCGGCTGGCGCATTGCGATCGAGAAAGATCGCGCGCGCGACGGCCATGTTGTTGAGGGGATCGCTCTCGGGCACGAACCTTTCGTCGCCGATGAACCAGTGCACGCGGTCCCACGGAATCCTGCCGCGCCACGCGTCGCTGCCGATCAATTGGTAGAGCTTCTTCGGGCTGGAGCCGCCGGTGAGGCAGATCGCGATCCGCCCGGGATTCGCCGCGAGCCGCGCCATCACCCGTTCGGCCGCGGCGCGGGCAAGAGCTTCGGCATCAGCTTCGACGATCAGCTTCGGCTGGTCGGCCGCCGCCATCACGAGTACTTCCGCCAGCTTCGCCCGTCGCGCCGCAGCAGCTCGTCGGCGCAGGCGGGGCCGTCGCTGCCGGCTTCGTAGGTTTCGATGCCGTTGCTGCCGGCGCTTGTCCAGGCGTCCAGGAACGGCTGCACCGCCTGCCAGCCGGCTTCGACGCCGTCGGCGCGCTGGAACAGGATGTTGTCGCCGATCATGCAGTCGTAGATCAGCGTCTCGTAGCCGGTCGAGGGATCGGCCTGGAAATAGTCGCCGTAGCGGAATTTCATCTCGACGCCGTCGATGGTGACGCTCGGCCCGGGGATCTTGGCGTTGAACTGAAGTTCGATAGTCTCGGTGGGCGCGATGCCGATGGTGAGGAAATTCTGCGACAGGCGGTCGACCGCCGTGCCCGAGAACATCGACAGCGGCGCCTGCTTGAACTTGATCGCGACTTCCGTGCGCTTGTGCGCCAGCGCCTTGCCGGTGCGCAGATAGAACGGCACGCCGGCCCAGCGCCAATTGTCGATCATCAGCTTGAGCGCGACATAGGTCTCGGTGGTGCTGCCGGGCTTGACGTCCGCGGTCTTGCGATAGTCCGGAATCTCCTCGTCGCCGATGCGGCCGGCGAGATACTGCGCGCGCACCGAGCTCCTCAGCGCTTCCTCCCGGCTCGGCCGCTGGATCGCCGTGAGCACCTCGGCCTTCTCTGAACGGACCGAATGGGCATCGAAGCGCGTCGGGGGCTCCATCGCGACGAGGGACATCAGCTGGAACAGATGGTTCGGCACCATGTCGCGCAACGCGCCGGTGGCATCATAGAAGCCGCCGCGATGGCCGACGCCGAGCTTCTCCTCCACGGTGATCTGGATGTGGTCGATGTGGTTGCGATTCCAGATCGGCTCGAACATGCCGTTGGCGAAGCGAAGAACCAGGATGTTCTGGACCGTCTCCTTGCCGAGATAGTGATCGATCCGGTAGATCTGGTGTTCGTCCATGATCTTCAGGAGCTCGGCGTTGAGCGCGCGGGCCGAGGCGAGATCGGTGCCGAACGGTTTTTCGATGACCAGGCGCCGCCAGGTGCCGTTCTCCTTCGTCATGCCGGCGCGGCCGAGCTCGCGCGCGGTCGGCGCGAAGGCGGCGGGCGGGGTGGCGAGATAGAACAGCCGGTTGCCGCCGGTCTCCTGCGCGCATTCCAGCGAATCCAGATGCTCGCGCAGGCGGTCGAAGGAGGGCGGATCCTTTGCGTCGGCCTCGACGAAGGTCACGCATTCCAGCAGCTTCTTGGCGATGTCGTCGTCCACGGGCCGCGTCGCGAACTGACGCAGTCCCTTCAGCAGGCTGTCGCGCAGCTCATCATCCGACTGGCTCCTGCGGGCGACGCCGACGACACAGAATTTTTCCGGCAACAGGTGCTCGGCCGCCAGATTGTACAGCGATGGCATCACCAGCCGATGGGTGAGGTCGCCGGTCACGCCAAAGATGACGAAGGCGCAATTTTCCGGCTTGCGCTTCGCTTGCGGGTCTTTTGTCACGAATTGTCGGCCTTCGCTTGTTACGTCTCGCTTGATCTCATTTGGGCTTCGCTGCGCCCGACTGTTTCGGCTCCTTGTGACCGCCGAACCCTGCACGCATCGCAGAGAGAATTTTTTCGGCGAAGGTGTGTTCCTTGCGGGAACGGAAACGTGTGTAGAGCGCCGCAGTCAAGACTTCGGCAGGCACTGCCTCGTCGATCGCGGCATTCACGGTCCAGCGACCTTCACCGGAATCTTCGACGAAGCCCGAGTACTCCGACAGCTGGGGGCTGTCGGCGAGTGCCGTCGAGGTGAGGTCGAGCAGCCAGGACGGAATCACGCTGCCGCGCCGCCACACTTCGGCGATGTCGGCGAGATCGAAATCGTAGCGGTGATCCACCGGCAAAGCCTCGATGTTGGCATTCTTGAGAATGTCGAAACCTTCGGCATAGGCCTGCATCAGGCCGTATTCGATGCCGTTGTGGATCATCTTGACGAAGTGCCCGGCGCCCACTGGGCCGGCATGGATGTAGCCCTGCTCGATGCGGGGATCGCGGCCCTCGCGTCCTTCCGTGCGCGGAATGTCGCCGGCGCCGGGCGCGAGCGCGGCGAAAATTGGATCGAGCCGGTCGACCACCTGCTTCTCGCCGCCGATCATCATGCAATAGCCGCGGTTGAGGCCCCAGACGCCGCCCGAGGTGCCGACGTCGACATAGTGGATGCCGCGCTCCTTCAGAGCCTTGCCGCGGCGGACGTCGTCCTGCCAGAAGGTGTTGCCGCCGTCGATGATGACATCGCCTGCCTGCATCACGCCCGCGATCGTCTCGATCGTCGTCTCGGTGATGCGTCCTGCGGGCAGCATCACCCAGGCCGCGCGCGGCCGCTCGAGTTTCGCGACGAATTCTTCCAGCGTCGCCGAGCCCACCGCTCCGTCGGCCGCTAGGCCCGCGACGGCCTTGGCGTCCTTGTCGTAGACCACGGTCGAATGTCCCTGGCGCATCAGGCGGCGAACGATGTTGCCGCCCATCCGGCCGAGGCCGATCATGCCGAGTTGCATGTGCACTGTTCCCTTAGTTCAGCGCGTCGTTGAGCGCCGCATTGAGCGCCGCGAGGCCTTTCTTGAGCCCGCCCTTCAGGTGCACGCGCAGCGCACGCCGGCCGCGCTCGGTGAGCACGTCGAAATCGCCGCGCGCCTGCGCCGTCTTGATGACACCAAAGCTGGCCTTCTGACCCGGCACCGGCAGATCCTTGGCATCGTCCGCCGTGATCTGGAGGAACACGCCGCTGTCGGGACCACCCTTGTAGGCCTGCCCGGTGGAGTGCAGGAAGCGCGGCCCGAACTCGGCGCAGGTCGCGACCTGCCGCTTCTCGCGCACCTCCAACCGCATGGCCTGGAGCGCGTCGATCGTCGCCTTGTCGCGCGCGATGTAGCCGAGCAGGGCGACATAGTCGCCGTGGTTCGAGCGGGAGAGATGCGCCTTCAGCCAGGAGGTGAGATCGCCATTGGCGCCGGCCGCGCGCAGCGCCGTGGCGTTGGCCTCGTCGGTGTAGAGGTCTGCCTCGTCCGTGCTGACCACCGGCTGCTCTTCCGGCAGCGCACCGGTCTTCTCGAACGCAGCAGTGAGCTCGCGGGTCTTGATCTTGGCCGCTTCCACGTCCGGCTGGTCGAACGGGTTGATGCCGAGGATCGCGCCTGCAACCGCCGTCGCCATCTCGAAGCGGAAGAACTCCTGGCCGAGATGGTCGATCGACTTCATGACGATGCGCACCACGGGATGACCAGCCGCCTCGATCGCGGCAAGCTTGGAATCATGGGCGGCGTCCGCTTCGCCGTCGACACGGATGTCGATGAAGAACCGGTCGTTGCCATAGACGCCGGGCTCGCCGAGCGGCTCACCCTCGATCGGGATCAGGCCCTTGCCCTCCTTGCCGGTGGACTCCGCGATGAGCTGCTCGGCCCAGGCGCCGAAATCGGCGATCTTCTTCGAGGCCAGGATCGTCACCTTGTCGCGGCCCTCGAGGCCTGCGAGGCCCATGGCGAGGCCGAGCTGCACCCCCGGGTTCTCGGCTGGCGGCACGTCCGGGCCGCAGGAGCGGGCCATCGCAAGCGCATGCTTGATGAAGGTCTTGACATCGACGCCCGCGGTCGCCGCCGGCACCAGGCCGAAGGGCGAGAGCACCGAATAGCGGCCGCCGATCGAGGGCTCGCCGTGGAAGATGCGCGCATAGCTCAGCTTCTTCGCCGCCTTCTCCAGCGACGAGCCGGGATCGGTCACGGCGATGAAGCGATGGCCGGTCTTCACCTTCGGCCCGACCGCCTGCGCGACGCGCGCGTGGAAATAGTCCTTCATCGCATTCGGCTCGGTGGTGCCGCCGGATTTGCTGGAGACGATGAACACGGTGTTGGCGATGTCGATCCTCGCCTCCATCGCCCGCACCTGCGCGGGGTCGGTGGAGTCAAGCACATGCAGTTTCGGGAAGCCGGGCTTCTTGCCGAAGGTCTCGGCCAGCACCTCGGGCCCGAGACTCGATCCGCCCATGCCGAGCACCACGGCATCGGAGAATTTCTGACCCTTCACGCGGCCTGCATAGTCCACGTAATCGGCAATGTCGGCCTTGGCCGCGCTGTCGAGCCAGCCCAGCCATTTGTCCTCGTCTGCGCCGGTCCAGACCGACTTGTCACGCTGCCATAGTCTGCGGATCTTGGCCGAGGCGCGCCAGTTCTCGGTGCTCTCAGCCAGGGCCTTGCCGAGCCCGTCGCCGAGCGAGAGCTCCTGGCGGTCGAGTGCGGGCCCGAGCACGACCGCGCGCTTGTGGGCGACGGCGCCGTAGAGCTTGTCGGCGGCATCCGCGAACAGCTTGACGCCGTCCTTGACCAGCTCCTCGGTGATCGCCTCGAGCGAGATGCCGGAGCGCTCCAGCTCCTCCAGCACGCGCGTTGCGTCGTCGATGTTCTCTTCCAGGCTGTCGCGCGGCTTGCCATGGTCGCGGAACGCATCAAGCGTCGCCGGTGGCACCGTGTTGATGGTGTTGGGGCCGATCAGCTCCTCGACATAGAGGACGTCGCTGTAGTCCTTGTTCTTGGTGCCGGTCGAGGCCCACAGCATGCGCTGCGGCTTGGCGCCCTTGGCGGCGAGCTTCTCCCAGCGCGGCCCCGAGAACAGGCGCTTGTAGTCCTGATAAGCGAGCTTGGCATTGGCGATCGCGACCTTGCCCTTGAGCGCGGCGAGCCGTTCCTTCTCGGATGGATCGTTGGCGCGCGCGATCTTCTCGTCGAGCTGCTTGTCGACAACCGAGTCGATGCGGCTGACGAAGAAGCTTGCCACGCTCGCGACATGCGAGGGGTCACCGCCGCCCGCGACGTATTTTTCGAGACCGGCGATGTAGGCTTCAGCCACCTCGAGGTACACCGCCTTGGAGAACAGCAGCGTGATGTTGATGCTGATGCCGTCGCCGATCAGCTGCTCGATCGCCGGGAGGCCCTCCGGCGTTGCCGGCACCTTCACCATCAGGTTCTTGCGACCAACGTCCTTCCAGAGCCGCCGCGCTTCAGTGACCGTGCCGGCGGTGTCCATCGCGAGATAGGGCGAGACCTCCAGGCTGACATAGCCGTCGCCGCCCTCGAGGCGGTCATAGACGGGGCGGAGCACATCGGCGGCGTTCTGGATGTCTTCGACCGCGACCGCCTCGAACAGGTCGGCCACGCTCCGGTCGCCGCGCTTCAGCGCCTTGCCGATCGGAGCATCGTATTCGTCGGAGCTGCCGATCGCCTTCTCGAAAATCGACGGATTGGAGGTGACACCCTTGACGCCGTCGGTGTCGATCAGCCGCTTCAGGTCGCCCTTGGCGATGAAGCCACGGGCCAGGAAGTCCAGCCAGACCGCTTGTCCGTGCTTTTCCAGTTCTTTGACGGGATTCATGATGCCTATTTATCTCCAAGCCTGCGGACGAGGGGTTTCCGCGCCGGTCCTGACGCGCTATCCTGTAGCTTACATGCTCCCGGGAGGGAACCAATCAAGGGTATGAGGGTCATACTCTCCGGTGTAACTCCGTCGCGATCATGGCGATCCAGGCGGGCGGTTGTGATGTTGTGTGGCCGCAAATGGCCATGCTGGGAAACACACGCGCGTCCGTCGTGAAGATTTGGCGCTGGCCGTCGCCGACAGCCAGCAACGGTTTGCGTGTGCGGTCAGCGTCGACGCATCGCACGATCTCCAAATTCCAGTCGATGCGACTGCGGCTGCTGGTCGCGGCGGGCCTTGCCATGATCTTGCTCAGCGCAAGCCTCGCCATCGACTGCCGGGATGGTCTCGGCGACGGCGAGACGACGATGACTATGTCGGCATCGCGCCAACATTTCGGTTGAAGAATGCAGCAGCCGCAGGATGATCGCATCGTCATCCGGTCGGAGCGCCTGGCGACCGATTTTGATACACTGCTGCACGCTTGCCGCGACTGTCACGCGGCCAGAAGCCCGCGCACTGCATTGCAGCAGGAAGATGAACGCGGTCCCCAAGGCTTCGAGGTGCAGGCGTCGCCGTACAAGGCTTCGCCGTACAAGTGTCATAAGATCGCCGCTCCGGGATCGCTATGCTGCATTGCCGGATGAGCCGACCCCCGGGAATGCCCGGATGTTGCGACCGAGTGACATTTTCTGGAAATGAGCCAATATAGACAAAGATTCGCACAAATTACAGGCATGTGCCTGTTCGTAACTCATGGAGTGCCTACGTTGTGCGTTGCGTCGAGTTGGCACCCGGGTGTCCAATGATCGTCATGTGCTCACGCTGATTCGAAACGGCCTGAGGAACGGTCCGGTAACTGCTTTCGTTTCAGCTTGTGGCGGAACTCACGCGGAGAGGGATCATGTACAACGATTCTCTATTCAACGCTTTCGCTCGGTCGTTCGAGGCGAGAAGCCAGCACGACATGTCGATGGCGGAATATCTGGAATCGTGTCGAAGCGATCCCATGAAATACGCGAACGCGGCCGAACGACTGCTAGCGGCGATCGGTGAGCCCCAGACGATTGACACGGCCAAGGACCCACGCCTTGGCCGTATTTTTTTGAACCGCACCATCCGCACCTATCCGGCCTTCGCCGGCTTCTACGGCATGGAAGAAACCATCGAGCGCATCGTCGGTTTCTTTCGCCACGCGGCGCAAGGTCTCGAAGAGCGCAAGCAGATCCTCTATTTGCTCGGCCCGGTCGGCGGCGGCAAGTCCTCGCTCGCCGAGCGGCTGAAGTCGCTGATGGAAGTGCAGCCGATCTACGTGCTCAAGGCCGGCGACGAGCTCTCGCCCGTGTTCGAGAGCCCGCTCAGCCTGTTCGATCCCGATCAGCTCGGTCCGATGCTGGAGGAGAAGTACGGCATTCCGCGCCGTCGTCTCACCGGCCTGATGAGCCCGTGGTGCTACAAGCGGCTCGAGGCCTTCGGCGGCGACATCTCGCAGTTCCGCGTCGCCAAGATTCAGCCATCGCGGCTGCGCCAGATCGCGATCGCCAAGACCGAACCCGGTGACGAGAACAACCAAGACATCTCCTCGCTGGTCGGCAAGGTCGACATCCGCAAGCTCGAGACCTACGCCCAGAACGATCCCGACGCCTACAGCTATTCCGGCGGCCTCAACCGCGCCAACCAGGGCGTGCTCGAGTTCGTCGAGATGTTCAAGGCGCCGATCAAGATGCTGCACCCCCTGCTGACGGCGACGCAGGAAGGCAACTACATCGGCACCGAGAATATCGGGGCGATTCCATTCACGGGCGTGATCCTCGCGCACTCCAATGAAGCGGAGTGGGCGAGCTTCAAGGCCAACAAGAACAACGAGGCCTTCATCGACCGTATCTGCGTGATCAAGGTGCCCTATTGCCTGAGGGTCACCGAGGAGCAGAAGATCTACGAGAAGCTGATCCAGGGATCCGAGCTCGCGTCGGCTCCTTGTGCACCGTCGACGCTGGAGACGCTGGCGCGGTTCTCGGTGATGTCGCGCCTGCGCAAGCACGAGAACTCCACCCTGTTCGCCAAGATGCGGGTCTATGACGGCGAGAGCCTGAAGGAGTCCGATCCGAAGGCGCGCAGCGTCCAGGAATACCGCGACGCCGCCGGCGTCGACGAGGGCATGGACGGCGTCTCGACCCGCTTCGCCTTCAAGATCCTGGCCGCGACCTTCAACCACGATCCGCAGGAGGTCGCCGCCGACGCCGTGCATCTGATGTACGCGCTGGAGCAGGCGATCCGCCGCGAACAGCTGCCGGAGGAGACCGAGAAGCGCTATCTCGAATTCATCAAGGCGGAGCTGGCGCCGCGATATGCCGAGTTCATCGGTAACGAGATCCAGAAGGCCTATCTCGAATCCTACTCGGATTATGGCCAGAACCTGTTCGATCGCTACGTCGACTATGCCGACGCCTGGATCGAGGACCAGGACTTCAAGGATCCCGACACCGGCCAGCTGCTCGATCGCGAGCTTTTGAACCAGGAGCTGACGAAAATCGAGAAGCCGGCGGGTATCGCCAACCCGAAGGACTTCCGCAACGAGGTGGTCAAATTCTCGTTACGGTCGCGGGCCCAGAACGGCGGCAAGAATCCGACCTGGACCTCCTATGAGAAGATTCGCGATGTGATCGAAAAGCGGATATTCTCCCAGGTCGAGGACCTGCTTCCGGTCATCTCCTTCGGGTCGAAGAAGGACGGCGAGACGGAGAAGAAGCACGGCGAGTTCGTCGCACGCATGGTGGAGCGCGGCTACACCGAGCGTCAGGTTCGCCGGCTCGTCGAATGGTACATGCGCGTGAAGCAGGCCGGTTGAGGCGCCTGGGAGGCGAATGGAAAAGTGCCCATCCACATTATTGACAGGCGCCTGAATCCAGGCGGCAAGAGTCTTGAGAACCGCCAGCGGTTCTTGCGTCGGGCCAAGTCCCTGGTGCAGGGCGCCGTCAAGAAGACCTCGCAGGAACGCGACATCAAGGACGTCCTGGAGGGTGGTGAGGTCACGATTCCGCTCGACGGCATGCACGAGCCGCGTTT
Source organism: Bradyrhizobium sp. RP6 (assembly GCF_003837805.1). Taxonomy (GTDB): domain Bacteria; phylum Pseudomonadota; class Alphaproteobacteria; order Rhizobiales; family Xanthobacteraceae; genus Bradyrhizobium. The sequence goes on from NZ_RQIT01000019.1 coordinate 66,956, forward strand.
CCGCCGTGAAGGCGGAACGCGGGACATGGTCCTGCCCGGCAACAAGAAGTTCGTCGAAGGCGACTATCTGCAGCGCTCCGGCCAGGGCAGCGCCAAGGATTCCGGCCCCGGCGAAGGCGACAGCGAGGATGCCTTCCGCTTCGTGCTCAGCCGCGACGAGTTCGTCGATCTGTTCCTCGACGATCTCGAGCTTCCAGATCTCGCCAAGCGCAAGATCGCGCAGACCGAGAGCGAGGGCATCCAGCGCGCCGGCTACACCATGTCGGGCTCGCCCGCCAACATCTCGGTGAGCCGGACGGTGAAGCTCGCGCTCGCGCGCCGCATTGCGCTCAAGCGTCCCCGCAAGGACGAGATCGAAGAGCTGGAAGCGGCGATCGCCGCATGCACGGACGAGGCCGAGCGCACGGAGCTGGTCGCTGAGCTCGAGAGGCTGAAGGCGAAGTCCAAGCGCATCCCCTTCATCGATCCGCTCGATATCCGCTACCGGCGCTTCGAGACGGTGCCGAAGCCCGTCGCGCAGGCCGTGATGTTCTGCCTGATGGACGTCTCCGGCTCGATGTCCGAACACATGAAGGATCTGGCCAAGCGCTTCTACATGCTGCTCTACGTGTTCCTGAAGCGCCGCTACAAGCATGTCGAGATCGTCTTCATCCGCCACACCGATCGCGCCGAGGAGGTGGACGAGCAGACCTTCTTCTACGGCCCGGCCTCGGGCGGCACGCTGGTCTCCAGCGCGCTCCAGGCGATGCACGAGATCGTGCGCGAGCGCTTCAACCCGTCGGACTGGAACATCTACGCCGCGCAAGCCTCCGACGGCGACAATTCCTATTCCGACGGCGAGCTCACGGGGCTCCTGCTGACGGAGAAGATCCTGCCGGTCTGCCAGTTCTTCGCCTACCTCGAGGTCGGGGAAGCAGGCGGCAGCGCCTTCGATCTCTCCGACTCTTCGCTGTGGACGCTCTACGAGCGCCTGCGCAACAGCGGCGCTCCGCTCTCGATGCGCAAGGTCTCGGAGCGCAGCGAGATCTTTCCGGTGTTCCACGACCTGTTCCAGCGCCGCGAAACTGCCCAGGAGAAGACCGCTCCATGACGGAACGATTGTTCGAAGGCGCCGATTGGGATTTCCGCACCTTGCAGCGCATCACCGATGCCTGCGAGGAGGTGGCGTTGAAGGATCTCGGGCTCGACGTCTATCCGAACCAGATCGAGGTCATCACGGCCGAGCAGATGCTGGACGCCTATTCCTCGGTCGGCATGCCCTTGTTCTACAAGCATTGGTCGTTCGGCAAGCACTTTGCCTTCCATGAGGCGTCCTATCGCAAGGGCCTGATGGGGCTCGCCTATGAGATCGTGATCAACTCCTCGCCCTGCATCTCCTATCTGATGGAGGAGAACACGGCGACGATGCAGACGCTGGTGATCGCGCACGCGGCCTTCGGCCACAACCATTTCTTCAAGAACAATTATCTGTTCAAGCAGTGGACCGATGCCGACGGTATCCTCGATTATCTCGACTTCGCCAAGAACTACGTCATGCAGTGCGAGGACCGCTACGGCCGCATCGAGGTCGAGCGCACGCTCGATGCCGCGCACGCGCTGATGTCGCACGGCATCGACCGCTATCCCGGCAAGAAGAAGCTCGACCTGCGCGCCGAGGAGAAGCGGGCAGGGCGCCGCCGCCAGCACGAGGAGGAGGTCTTCAACGATCTCTGGCGCACGGTGCCCAAGGGCGTCGCCAAGAGCCGGTCCACGCTGAGCATCGAGCGCCGCCGCAAGCTGCTCGGCCTGCCGCAGGAGAATTTGCTCTATTTCCTGGAGAAGAGCGCGCCGCGGCTGGCGCCCTGGCAGCGCGAGTTGCTCCGCATCGTCCGCCACATCGCGCAGTATTTCTATCCGCAGAGCCAGACCAAGGTGATGAACGAGGGGACAGCCACCTACGTTCACTACCGCATCATGACCCAGCTGCATCAGCAGGGCCGCATTACCGACGGCAACTTCCTCGAATTCCTGGGATCGCACACCAACGTCGTGTTCCAGCCCGAGTTCGACGATCCGCGCTTCTCGGGCTTCAACCCCTATGCGCTCGGCTTCGCCGTGATGCAGGACATCGAGCGCATCGTCACCAGGCCGGAGGACGAGGACCGCGAATGGTTTCCGGACATCGCCGGCAAGGGCGACGTCATGGGCGTGCTGCGTGACGTCTGGGCCAATTACCGCGACGAGAGCTTCATCGGCCAGTTCCTGAGTCCCAAATTGATGCGGCACTTCCGCATGTTCCATCTGCACGACGATCCCGAGGAGCGCGCCGGCATCCGCGTCGATGCCATCCATGACGAGCGCGGTTTCCGCCGCGTTCGCCGCGAACTGGCGCGGCAGCATGATGTCGGCTTCATCGACGCCAACATCGAGGTGGTCGACGTCGATCTTTCCGGCGACCGCCGGCTGATCCTGCATCACCACGTCATCAAGGGCTCTCAGCTCAACGAGACCGACGCCAAGCGCGTGCTCCAGCACCTCGCCGATCTCTGGACCTACGACGTGGCGCTGATCGAGGTCGATGCCAACGACAAGGTCCTGCGCGAATACGTCGTGAGCCCGCGCCCGATCCCGGCGGCGGTGGCGTGACGGGGGCTGGCTGCGTGGAGCACTACGCGAGATGCGCGTTGATGTGTGGCTGTTCTAGGCCGACCGCTTCTTGGCCGGCTTCTTCTTCGACCCATTCAGCTCCACAGCGGCGCGGATCAGCGCCTTCAACGCCTTCTCGTTGATCTCATCGCCCTCGCGAATATCGATCGCGCGCCGCACGTTGCCGTCGAGGCTGGAATTGAACAGCCCGGCCGGATCCTCCAGCGCCGCGCCCTTGGCGAAGGTCAGCTTCACCACCTCCTTGTAGGTCTCGCCGGTGCAGATGATGCCGTCGTGCTCCCACACGGGAACGCCGCGCCATTTCCACTCTTCGACCACATCTGGATCGGCCTCCCTGATCAGGCCGCGGATACGTCCCAGCATCTCGCCGCGCCAGTCGCCGAGTTCCTTGATCCGGCCGTCGATCATCTTGGAAGGCGAAGCCGCACTCGCGTCCTTCGCGCCAGTCTTTCTCGCCGTCTTCATCATCACGCCTCGTTCACGCGGGTGCCGCGGCGGATATAGGGCAGCGCGAACAGATAGAGCCCGGTCGCAAGCAGCGGGATCAGCGGCACCAGCGCCAGAAACCCGATCCACACGGCCTGGACCTGCATGATCATCGCCACGATGTTGGCGCTAACCGCAAGCGTGAAGGCCATCGACAGCCAGCGATGAATCTGCCGAATCCACATATGCGTGCTCATTGGGTCCTCCTTCGAAACTTATTAAAGCTGGCGCCGGCGGAGCTAGCCTGCCCGCGCCAGCACCTCGTCCAGCTTGGCCAGAAACTGCTTCCAGCCCGCATGCGCGCCGCCAAAAGCCTGCTTCTGCGTCGGGCTGAAGCCCGCCTGCTCGACGCGAAGATGCGTACCGGCGTTCGTCGGCGTCAGCGTGAAGGTCACCACGCTCTTCAGGTCGAACGCGGCGTCCTCATGCGAGAAATTCCAGGTGTAGGCGAGCGTCTTCTGCGGCTCGATGGTGAGCACCTCGCAGTCCAGCACGCCGCCCCATTCGCCGCGCAGGTTGAAGCGGTGGCCGACGACCGGCTTGAAGTCGTTCTTCATCAGCCATTCCTCGATCAGATGCGGCTGCGTCAGCGCGCGCCAGATCCGTTCAGCCGGAACGGCAAATTCGCGCTCGATGACGACTGAACGCTTCTGGGTCGCGGTTTCGGTCATTGGTCCATCCTCTTCAGGAGATCGTCGAGCGCGTCGAGCCGGATCTGCCAGAAGGAAGCCATCTCGCCGGTCCAGTCGATCAGTGGATTGAGCGCACCGGGCCGCGCGCTGTAATGGGTCTGGCGTCCCTCGTGCCGGTCGCGCACGAGGCCAGCCTGCTTCAGGGCCCCGAGATGTTTCGACACCGCCGGCTGCGACACCCCGGATCGTGCCGTCAGCGCCCCGACCGTCTGCTCCCCCTCGCGGCACAGCCGCTCGAAGATCGCCCGACGGGTCGGATCGGCAAGCGTCCGGAACAGGAGGTCGTGGGCGGCGGACATGGGCAATCCATAACTGGGAAGTTATGGATAAATGCATAACTGGTGAGTTATCGGTGAGTCAAGTGCGACAGGAGGCTACGGCCATGGCTGGCGCAGCCCTCTCCGCGTCATTGCGAGGAGCCCTTGCGACGAAGCAATCCAGTCTGTCTCCGCGGAGAAAGTCTGGATTGCTTCGCTGCGCTCGCAATGACGGAGAATGTGGCGCCGTTTTCCGCAAACCCTACGGCCGCAGATACAAATATCCCTGCGACTGCAGTTCGGCCAGCCGAACCACGCCGCCGTTCTCCGCGCTGACGAAGCCGGGCAGGAGCTCCTTCAGCGTGACGTTCTGGGCTTTCATCGTGTTGCCGCAGGCGGCGAGCTCGACGCCGTCCCTGGAGAACTCGCCGACGCGCTTGCTGACATCGGGACTGGCCTGTGCCGAGTGAAACGCCTTCAGCGCCGGGCCGTGGATCACCAGCGCCAGGGTCACGTGCTCGGGACCACCGACGCCATCAATGTGGTTCTGGATGTTACCGAGGACGAAATTGACCTTCTCGGCATCGCTGAGATGATAGACGACCTTCAGCTTGTTGCCCGAGCCGGCTTCCGTCGCAGCTTTCGCGCTGGAGGCGCCCAGCGCCGCACCCAGGGCCGAGACGGCGCTCCACAAGATGTTCCGCCGGTTCATGGCGATCTCCTTCGGCTGGACTGAGTTCGCGCGACAGATATCACTTGTGGCGCAATGCGGCGAGTTCCTTGCGGTCGGTCACGAGCGAGGCGCACTCGCTGTTGTCGGTACGGTCGAGACGGAAAATCCTGTCGTCGGCGCCGGCGACCAGCGATTGCTCGGCGTCGTCGTCCGGCTTGTTGTTCTGCCAGACCCTGATCCGCTCGAGGCGGACGATCGCGGACTTGCTGTCCCTGGACAGCGCCATCTCGATCCCGCCGCCTTCGCAGTCCACGCCGCAGCCCAGGCGGACCTCGTCGCCCTGACTGAGAAGCACCGCGTGGCTGCCGCACGAGCCGCTGGAGTCGAAATCGCCGGAGCGATGGCGATAGCGAAAACCCAGACGGAACGAGTTGTGCAGCTGCTTGTCCTCGTTGTCGATTTCCGCCGAGATCAGCAGCTTCATGGAAGCCACCTTCTGCTTGGGATGCCGCGCCAGATGCTCGGCATCGTAGCGACGGACGAAACAGGCATAGGACTTGTTGCTGGCCGTCCCCGCATAGAGCCGCGCATTAAAGGCGTCGACTTCGGCCTTTGTGGTCTCCCGGACCTTGTCGGCCTCATCGGCGTGGACGACGCCGGTCAGGGCCGCGAAAGCTAGGGCAGCAATGAGGGGGAGCTTCATGAGGGCCTCGGGCGGGTGACAGCAGCACAACAGAACGGCTGTCCGTTAGACGCCGGCGAGAAGCACGCCGTTCAGCATTCGCACGTCATTCGCGTGAGCATCGCGCAGGGATCAAGGCCGGTGGCCACTGGCCGGGCCTTAGTCACTGCTGCGATCAAGAAGGTTCAATGGGCGCAGCTGCCTGGCTCTTCGGAACCCGACGCCGGCGATCGCTGCGACATTGTCTCGGTTCGTCAATGTGATAGCTTTCACAGACGGCCGCGTTTGGCAGTCGTAAGCTGGGGCTGCTTTGCAAGTTTCTGGAGTCCCCCGCATGGGCGAAATTCGCAACTTCAGATCCGGAAATCAGGATGAGCCGCCGCCCCACAGCGGAGTGCCTCGTCGACTCGCCGCGATCATCGTCGGTGACATCGCCTCCTACAGTCGGTTGATGCAGGCCGACGAGGAAGGCACGCATGTTCGCGTCAAGCGGATCGAGCGGGATCTGATCCAGCCCAGCATCATCGAGCACCATGGAAGCCTGGTGAAGACGACCGGCGACGGCTTCATCGCCATCTTCGACAGTCCCGTGGAGGCTGTCCGATGCAGCATCGTCATCCAGCAGAATCTCATCGGTCGGAATGCCTCGCTTCCCAAGCATTCCCGGCTCGAATATCGGATCGGCGTCAATCTTGGCGATGTCATCGTCGAGCCGGACGACATCTATGGCGACGGCGTCAACATCGCCACGCGCATCGAGGGCATCGCGGAACCGGGGCAGGTCTACATCTCCGGTGCGATCTACGAACAGATCAAGCACAAGGTCGTGTGCGGCTATGAGTCGCTCGGAGACCGCAAGGTCAAGAACATCACCGATCCCGTGCGCGTCTATCGCGTGCTCCCGGATGCCGATGCAGTCGGCAAGACAAGAAGCCGGCGCGAGAACACGCTGATCTTTCTCCTAGGCCTCACGCTGCTCGTCATGGCCGCCGGCGCGCTCTGGTATATGCTGGCACAGCCTCAGGGCAGGGTGGGCGAGCAGATCGCAATGCCGGCCGCTTCTCCTGCTCCATCTCCGGTCCCGCCAGTGCCGCCGCGCGATGCGGCGACGCAGGCGCCGCAACCGTCTCCCTCATTGGCTTCGGCGCCTTCATCGCCCGCACCGGCGCCGAGCCCGTCCTCGACGCCGATACGCGAGCCCGAAATGATCGCGATTCGCGGCGGCAGTTTCGCGATGGGAAGCAATGATGATCCGACCGAGCGTCCCGTCCACCAGGTCACGGTCAAGCCGTTCTCGATCGGAAAATATCCGGTGACGGTGCGGGAGTGGAACGACTGCGCGGCTGCGGGCGCGTGTGGTTTCACCGCGAACGGCAAGGACGATGCGCCGGTCAGCAACGTGAGCTGGACTGACGCGCAGCAATATGCCGCCTTTCTGTCACAGGCGACGAAAAAGCAGTACCGGCTTCCAAGCGAGGCCGAATGGGAATACGCGGCCCGCGGCGGAACGCAAACCAAGTATTGGTGGGGCGACAAGCTTCAGCCGGGCATGGCTGGATGTAAGGATTGCGGCGACCTCGCGGCCGAGCAGCCTGCGAAGGTGGGCAGCTTCAAGCCCAATCCATTCGGTCTCCACGACATGGGCGGCGGCATCGACCAGTGGGTCGAGGACTGCTGGCACAAGAACTATCAGGGAGCGCCGGTCGACGGTTCGGCATGGACGAGCGGCGACTGCTCATCGCACGTCCTGCGCTCGGGCTCCTGGAAGAACGATTCGAGATACGTGCGGCCGTCCAACCGCGATGGCTATGATACCAATGTCCGTTACCCCACGCATGGATTCCGTGTCGCGCTCAGTCCCTAAAGCATGATCCGGAAAAGTGCGCAGCGGTTTTCCGAAAGGATCATGCTCAAACAACAACGGAAGGCGCGATGACGATCATCCTGATCGCATCGCGCTTGGAGCTGGAGTAGGTTTGATGAAAGTCATTTGCTGCGCCGCGCTGGCGGCGGCGCTCGCATTTCTGCCGGGCGCTGCCTACTCTCAGGGCAAGGCCGCTCCCAAAGACGCAAAACTCTATTTCATCACCCCGCAGGACGGGCAGAAGATCCGTGGTGGGTTCTGGGTCCGGTTCGGCCTGCGCAACATGGGCGTGACGCATGCCGGCGATGATTACCAGAACGCTGGTCATCATCATTTGCTGGTCGACGTCAAGGACACCATCGATCCCAAGGAGCCGATCCCGCAGGACAAGTCCCATCTGCATTTCGGAGCAGGACAAACCGAGACTTTTCTCGAGCTTCCGCCCGGCACGCACACGCTGCAGCTGGTGCTCGGCGATGCGAAGCACTATCCGTTCGAACCGCCCGTCGTGTCCGACAAGATCACCGTGCGAGTCAGGCAGCCAGGTACGGTCCGGCGCCGATGATCACCGCAGGCTGGCGTTGATCTTGTCCAGTACTGCCGAGCCCGGGCACAGCGTGTCCGCCTCCAGCGTGTTGAGCGGCGTCTCGACCGTGTTGAGATGCTCGTGCAGGTCTTCGGCGTCGGGGTCGACATAGAGCAGGCCGGTGACGATCTGGCCCTTGGCGGCATGCTTCTGCAGGAAGGTCATCGCCCCCAGACGGTCATGCGGATCGTAGTCGGCGTCGATCTTGCGCAGCGCGATCTTGCTGCCGTCGTGCTGCTCGACCACCTGCACCGTGCCCGGCGCGTAATCGACCGCGATCGGATCGCGGCCGACCAGCACGTCGAGCCGGTTCACCGCGTCGTTGTGCTCGCGGACATAGTCGAAGCTCTTGGTCGAGCCGGCGTGGTTGTTGAAGGCGATGCAGGGGCTGATGACGTCGATGAAGGACGCGCCCTTGTGGCCGATCGCGGCGGCGATCAGCGGCACCAGCTGGCTCTTGTCGCCGGAGAACGAGCGCGCCACGAAGGTGGCCCCGAGCTGCAGCGCGATGGCGACGAGGTCGATCGCGTTGTCGGTATTGGTGACACCCTTCTTGCTCTTCGAGCCGCGGTCGGCGGTGGCCGAGAACTGGCCCTTGGTCAGGCCGTAAACGCCGTTGTTCTCGACGATATAGGTCATGTTGACGCCGCGCCGGATCGAATGCGCGAACTGGCCGAAGCCGATCGAGGCGGAATCGCCGTCGCCGGAGACGCCGAGATAGATCAGGTCGCGGTTGGCGAGGTTGGCGCCTGTCAGCACGGATGGCATGCGGCCGTGCACGGAATTGAAGCCGTGCGAATTGCCGAGGAAATAGTCCGGCGTCTTCGACGAGCAGCCGATGCCGGAGATCTTTGCCACCCGGTGCGGCTCGATCGAGAGCTCGTAGCAGGCCTCGATGATCGAGGCCGTGATCGAATCGTGGCCGCAGCCCGCGCACAGCGTCGAGATCTTGCCCTCGTAGTCGCGGTGGGTGTAGCCGAGCTCGTTCTTCTTCAGGCCCGGATGGTGGAATTTCGGCTTTGCGATATAGGTCATGACACGGCCTTGCGGAGCGGGGTCACCTTGAGGTGATCCTGGTGGTCGCCAATGGCTTTTGCGATGAAGCGGGCGGTGATCGGCGTGCCGTCGTAATGCACGATGGGCACCAGGCGGACGGGATCTATGCCGTTCTCGTTGACGATGAGCTGGCGCAGCTGGCTGTCGCGGTTCTGCTCGACGACGTAGACGAAGTCGTGCTCGGCGAGGAAGCTCGCCACGCTCGAGTGGAACGGAAAGGCGCGGATGCGCAGGCGGTCCAGCTGATGCCCGCGCGCCTCGAGCAACCCGATCGCCTCGTCCATCGCCGGCGAGGTCGAGCCGAAATAGATCACGCCATACTTGGTCGGACGCTCCGCATTGGCCTGCAGCGGCCGCGGTACGAGGTCCTGCGCCGTCTCGAACTTGCGAACGAGGCGCTGCATGTTGTCGGCGTAGACCGTGCCTTCCTCGGAGTATCGCGCATAGCGATCACGCGAGGTGCCGCGGGTGAAATAGGAGCCCTTGGTCGGATGCGTGCCGGGATAGGTGCGGTAGGGAATGCCGTCGCCGTCGACGTCGAGATAGCGGCCGAAGTCGCGACCCTCTTCAAGCATCTCCGCGGTCATGATCTTGCCGCGGTCGTACTGCCGGGCGTCGTCCCATTTCAGCGGACGGGAGAGCCGGTGGTTCATGCCGATGTCGAGATCGAGCATCAAGAAGATGGTGGTCTGGAGCCGCTCGGCGAGATCGAAGGCGGCGGCCGCGAACTCGAACGCTTCGGCGGGATCTTCCGGAAACAGCAGCACATGCTTGGTGTCGCCATGCGAGGCATAGGCGCAGGCGATGATGTCGCATTGCTGGGTGCGGGTCGGCATGCCCGTAGAGGGGCCGGCACGCTGGATGTTCATGATCACGGCCGGGATCTCGGCGAAATATGAGAGGCCGATGAACTCGGTCATCAGGGAGATGCCGGGGCCGGAGGTCGCGGTGAAGGCGCGGGCCCCGTTCCAGGACGCGCCGATCACAATACCGATCGAGGCGAGCTCGTCCTCGCCCTGCACGATGGCGTACTTGGCCTTGCCGGTTTCAGGGTCGTGCCGGTACTTCTTGCAATGGGCGGTGAAAGCCTCCGCCACCGACGATGACGGCGTGATCGGATACCACGCGCACACGGTGGCGCCGCCATAGACTGCGCCGAGCGCGGCGGCGCTGTTGCCTTCGATGAAGATGCGGTCACCGACCTTGTCGGACTTCTTCACCCTGAGCCCGATCGGGCATTTCAGGTTCTGCAGCGCCCAGTCGCGGCCGAGATGCAGCGCGTGGACGTTGGAGGAGAGTAATTTCTCCTTGCCCTTGTATTGCTCCCCGATCAGCTGCTCGATCAGTTTCGGGTCCATGTCGAGCAGCGCACTGAGGCTGCCGAGATAGATGATGTTCTTGAACAGCTGGCGCTGGCGCGGATCGGTGTAGGTCGAGTTGGTGATCGCGGTCAGCGGCACGCCGATCACGGTGATGTCGTCGCGGAATTTGGTCGACGGCATCGGCTTGGTGGAATCGTAGAACAGATAGCCGCCGGGCTCGATGCCGGCGACGTCCTTGTCCCAGGTCTGCGGGTTCATCGCCACCATCATGTCGACGCCGCCGCGGGCGCCGAGATGGCCGTCTTCCGTCACCCGCACCTCGTACCAGGTCGGCAGGCCCTGGATGTTCGAGGGGAAGATGTTGCGCGGGGACACCGGCACGCCGTGGCGTAGGATCGCGCGCGCGAACATCTCGTTGGCGCTGGCCGAGCCCGAGCCGTTGACGTTGGCGAAGCGGACGACGAAGTCGTTTACGCTGCTGATCGGCTTTTTGTCGGACATGTCGAACCTGCGTGGGTCATCTCGATCAAATATTTCTGCATGTCCCAGGCGCCGGTGGGACAACGCTCGGCGCACAGCCCGCAATGCAGGCAGACGTCCTCGTCCTTGACCATCACCCGCCCGGTCTTGAGATCGCTGGACACGTAGAGGTCCTGGTCCGGATGCAGTGAAGGCGCCTTCAGGCGCCGGCGCAGGTCGCTTTCCTCGCCGTTGCCCGTAAAGGTGATGCAATCCATCGGACAGATGTCGACGCAGGCATCGCACTCGATGCAGAGCGAGGTCGAGAACACGGTCTGCACGTCGCAGTTCAGGCAGCGATGCGCTTCGCCCAGCGCGAGCTTGACGTCGTAGCCGAGCTCGACCTCGGCGCGGATGTCCTTGAGCGCGACGACCTTGTCGCGATGCGGCACCTTGTAGCGCTTGTCGACGGAGATGTCGTTGTCATAGCTCCATTCGTGGATGCCCATCTTCTGCGAGGAGATTTGCACCTCCGGCAGCGGACGCTCGCTGATATCCTCACCCGACAGCATCTTGTGGATCGACAGCGCGGCGTCATGACCATGCGCGACCGCCCAGATGATGTTTTTGGGGCCGAACGCGGCGTCGCCTCCGAAAAACACCTTTGGATTGGTCGAGGCGAAGGTCTTCGGATCGACCTTCGGCATGTGCCATTTGTCGAACTCGATGCCGCAATCCTGCTCGATCCAGGGGAAGGCATTCTCCTGGCCGACCGCGACCAGCACGTCGTCGCAGGGAATGGTCTGATCGGGATCGCCTGAAGGCACCAGATTGCGGCGGCCTTTGGCGTCGTATTCGGCTTTGACGTGCTGGAAGGTGACGCCGATCAGCTTGCCGGCGACGTGCTTGAATGCCACCGGGACCATGTAGTTGAGGATCGGGATATCCTCGTGGATCGCGTCCTCCTTCTCCCAGGGCGAGGCCTTCATCTCGTCGAAGCCGGAGCGCACGACCACGGTGACTTTCTCGCCGCCGAGCCGGCGCGCGGTGCGGCAGCAGTCCATCGCGGTGTTGCCGCCGCCGAGCACGATGACGCGCTTGCCTATTCTGTCGACATGGCCGAACGACACGTTGGCCAGCCACTCGATGCCGATATGGATGTTGGCGGCGGCCTCTTTCCGGCCCGGAATATCGAGCTCGCGGCCGCGCGGCGCGCCGGAGCCGACGAAGATCGCGTCGTATTTTTCCGAAAGCAGCGCCTTCATGCTCTCGATGCGATGGCCGCCCTTGAAGTCGACGCCGAGGCCCAGGATGTAGCCGGTCTCCTCGTCGATCACCGAATTGGGCAGGCGGAATTTCGGGATCTGCGTGCGCATCATGCCGCCGGCTTCCGGGTCGGCGTCGAACACGGTGCAGTGATAGCCGAGCGGCGCGAGGTCGCGCGCCACCGTCAACGACGCGGGGCCACCGCCGACCAGCGCAATACGCTTGCCGTTTTTCGGCGCAGGCCTTGGCAGTCTTTGTTTGATGTCGTCCTTGAAGTCCGCGGCGACGCGCTTGAGGCGGCAGATCGCCACCGGAGTCTCCTCGACGCGTCCGCGCCGGCATGCCGGCTCGCAGGGACGGTCGCAGGTGCGTCCCAGAATTCCGGGAAACACGTTCGACTTCCAATTGATCATATAGGCGTCGCTGTAGCGGCCTTGGGCGATCAGTCGGATGTATTCGGGAACCGGGGTGTGCGCAGGACAGGCCCATTGGCAATCGACCACTTTGTGAAAGTAGTCGGGGGCCGCAATATCGGTCGGTTTCATTCCTACCCTGTCCGCGCAGGCTCAAAGACCCCGCGGCCTTTTTTGTTTGAGCTTGGCGGACGCTTAACGCGTCTCAATCTGGTTTCTGAATGACGTCATTGGGTTAGCTTATTAGAACCGTTCCGAAGTACAACGACAAATTTGCGCAGGTCCTCGCTTTCATGGGAGCCACGCGCGCATGGCATTCATGACCGCGCGCGATGCGCGTGCGGTGCAACATGTTGCGATGCGGATGCTGGTTCAGCCGCGCGCGATATCGCTTTTCGCGAGGTCCCACATGAGGCAGTAGGTGCCGACCGAGATCGGAAGCGGGAAGGGCGCCGCCGCGGGACCGGTGAAGCGCTCGGCAATGACGGCGGAGACCGCGCCGACATGCGTGCCGTGGATCAGCACGAACCAGTCGCGTGCGCCCTCGTTGCGCGTCGCCGGAATTCCCGCCGTTGCGCCCGACAATTCCGGCTCGCTTTCGAGCAGATGCATGGAGATGATGCCGTCGTACGGATCCGGCGCCAGCTTCTCTTGCAGTGCATCACGCCACGCGCCGGCGTTGCCGGGCGTCGGCCGCAGCCGCACCAGGCCGAGCGCAGCGCCGCGTCCGGTGCCCTTGCTGATGGTGATGCGGGCGACGACGCGCAGCATGTCCTTGAAACGCGCCATGGTCTGCCGCGACCAGTCGGTCGGATTCGCAAGCCGCGCCCGGTAGGCAGGGCTGTCGAGCACGTCGAGCGCCGCGGTCGAATACAACGAGAGATATTTGGGATTGGCGGCATGCGCGACATAGCGCCGCGCTTCGAGGAAACCCTCGATCGCGACGCGCTCTTCCAGATGCTCGCGATCGTACCAGCGGTTGAAATCGGCCTCGTCGGCTGCATCGACATTCATCGACGTCAGCAGCATGCCCTTTCCGGCGAGCGGCATTCTTCTGTCCTCTCATCGCCCGATCTTCGACGCGAGGTCTGCGATCGACTTCATGACCGCGTCCCTCACGCCGCCATCATAGAGCGAATGGCCGGCTTCTTCCACGATGCGAAGCTCGGAACCGGGCCAGACTTTCGCAAGGGCCTGGGATGTCGCGGGAGGACACAGCAGGTCATATCGACCCTGCACGATGATGCCGGGAATGCCGGCAAGTCTCCCCGCATTCTGCAGCAGCTGGTCGGCGGTCATGAAGCTGTCGTTAATGAAATAATGCGCTTCCATGAACGGGGTCCCCGGCAATGTGCGCCAGACGTTCAGCGCGGCGAGGTCGAGCCGCGTCCGTGCGGGCTTGTGCTCGGACAAGGTGCGCTCGGTATCGTGCCAGGCCTTCGCCGCCGGGCCATGCACGGCAGGGTCGGCATCGAGGATACGGCGCCAATAGGCACCCACCGGTTGGTCGCGCTCCTCGGGCGTCAGCACGCTCAGGAAATCCTCGTACAGCGCCGGATGGAATTGCGACAGGCGCGAGGTGAAGGCCGTCTCGACCTCCGCCCGCGTGCCGAGAAACGTCGCGCGCAGCGCAATGCCCGAGACGCGCTCCGGATGCGCCTCGGCGTAGGCGAGCGCCAGCGTCGCGCCCCAGGACCCGCCGACCACCATCCAGCGTGTGATGCCGAACTTTTCGCGGATCTTCTCCATGTCCGCGATCAGATGCGCAATGGTGTTGTGCTCGCGCGATCCCTTTGGCCGGCTGCGGCCGCAGCCGCGCTGGTCGAACAATACGGCGCAGAAACGATCGGGGTCGAACAGCCGGCGATGATCGGGCTGGCAGCCGCTGCCGGGCCCGCCATGCAGATAGACCGCAGGAATTCCGTCGGCGCGGCCGACACTCTCGACATAGAGCTCATGGCCGTCGCCGACATCGAGCATGTCGGAGGTCAGCGGCGCAAACGGATCGGCGCGCCTGACCGAACTGGCCGCGTCCGCGTCAGGCATCGTTCTCGGATTCCAGGGTGCCGCCAGCGAAATTGCGATACAGGAAACGGCTGGTCTCGCCTTCGGCCTCGGCTTCCGCCTGCTTGAAGATGGTCTCGTGCAGCGGCGACAGCGCGCAGGCCGGATCGGTATTGGCCGCATCGCCCGTCAGCGCGAAGGCCTGGCAGCGGCAGCCGCCGAAGTCGATCTCGCGGAATTCGCAAGACTTGCACGGCTCCTTCATCCAGCCGGTGCCGCGATAGCGGTTGAAGGCCTCCGAGTTCTGCCAGATCCAGGCGATCGAATGGTTGGAGCGCACCGATTCGAAGTCGAGCCCGGTGACGCTCTCGGCGGCATGGCACGGCAGCACCTTGCCGGCCGGCGAGATGTTGAAGAACTGCCGGCCCCAGCCGCCCATGCATTTCTTCGGCCGCAGCGCGTAATAGTCCGGCACGACGTAGTCGATCGTCAGCCGACCCTTGAGCCGCTCGCGCGCCTCCTCGACGAGGCGGGTGCACTCATCGAGCTGCGCCACCGTCGGCATCAAGGCGGCGCGGTTCTTCAGCGCCCAGCCGTAATATTGCACATTGGCGACCTCGAGCCGGTCGGCGTCGAGATCGAGCGCCATCTGGATCATTTCGGGGAGCTGGTGCAGGTTCTGCCGATGCATCACCGCGTTCACGGTGAGCGGCAGATCGAGCTCGCGCGTCCATTTTGCGACCTCGAGCTTCTTGCGGTGGCCGCCTTTGTAGCCGCCGACGCGATCGGCGAGGCCTTCCTCGATGCCCTGGAAGGAGATCTGCACATGGCAGAGCCCGGCATCGGCGAGATCGCTGAGCTTCTCGCGCGTCAGCAGCACGGCCGAGGTGATGAGATTGGTATAGAGCCCGGCGTCGCTGGCGTGCTTCACCAGCTCGACCAGGTCCTTGCGAGCGGTCGGCTCGCCGCCGGAGAAGTGCACCTGGAGCACGCCGATCTCGGCGAGCTCGCTCAGCACCTTCTTCCACTCGTCCGAGGTCAGCTCCTTGGCCGAGCGATCGAGCTCGACGGGATTGGAGCAATAGGGGCATTGCAGCGGGCAGCGATGGGTGATCTCGAGCAGCACGGCGAGGGGAATGCCGAACGTCTCCGCCGTCGAGCGCTGTTTCTCCAGCACCGCGAGGCTGTCGCTGGGTGGGATGGTCACGTCGCTCATGACGTCTTCTCCCTGATCTCGGTGAGAAAGCCCTTGTCGGCGAGATCCTGCAGCATGGCGATGACATCGGCGAGGATCGCCTCGCGCGGCGCGGAGTATTTCGCGGCCAGCTGATCGGCGATTTCGCCGACATTGCGCTGGCCGTCGCAGAGCTGCAGGACCTCGACTGCGATCTCGTCGGGCGCCAGCACCCGTTCCGGCGCCAGGATCACCCAGACCTGTCGCGTCTCGTCATATTTCAGCTTGGCATGCCGGGGCAGCACGGGGCGGCTTGCCTCGCTGACGCTGATGTTCCGCGGCCCGGCCATTGCTCTTGTCCCTCAGCTCGCCTTCCTAGTTTTCTTTGGGCACAAACGCGCCCGGCGGAATGTGGCCCTCGACATAGGCGTGCTGGAGCGCATCCAGCTGCACCCACAGCACGTTGGTCTTGAAGATCAGCGCATTGCAGACGGAGGCGCGCTCCTCCGGAGACCTCGCATGCGTCTTGACATAGTCGAGCGCGAAATTGGCATCGCGCGGCGCCTGGGTCAGGCGGCGCTTGAAGTAGCTCATGATGTCGGGATTGACGAAATCGTAATGCTGCAACATGCCGGCGATGCGCTCCTCATGGATGCTCGGCGCGAACAGCTCGGTGAGCGATGAGGCGATCGCCTCCAGCGGGCTCTTCTCGCGGCAGTAGTGAACATAGGCTTCCACCGCGAAGCGCGTCGCCGGCAGGATGCCTTCGGTGGATTCCACGTAAGCGGTGTCGAGCCCGAGTCCTTCGGTCAGCTTGATCCAGCGTTCGATGCCGCCTTCGCTGCCGACGTCGCCGTCATGGTCCTCGATGCGGTGGCGCCATTCCAGCCGCGTGGCGCGGTCGCGGAAGCGCGAGATCACCACCGCGTCCTTGATCGGGATCGTGCTCTGGTAATAGTAGCGATTGAGCGCCCAGGCCTGCACCTGGCCCTTGTTCAGCTTGCCGCCGTGCAGCAGCTTATGGAACGGATGCAGGCTGTGGTAGCGCGTCGCTCCGATATGGCGCAGCGCCGCCTCGAGCTCCTCCGCCGAATTGAGCCTGATATCCCTGCCGATCGAGAGCGCGGTCATTCCAGTCAGTGATGCGGCGTTCACAGCACGATCTCCGTTCCATCCGCGGGTATCTGCCAGCCCGCCTGCTCAGCGGCTTTGCGCTCGGGCGAGCCGGGCAGCAACGCCGGATTCGAGTTATTGATATGCAGAAACAGCTTCCTGTCGATATTGAGATCGGCCAGCCGCGCGATGGCGCCGTCGTCGCCGGACATGGCGACATGTCCCATGCTCCTGCCGGTCTTGTGGCCGAGCCCGGCTTTGATCATCTCGTCGTCGCGCCAGACCGTGCCGTCGAAGAACACCAGCGCCGCGCCGTCGATCTCGGCCTTGAGCGCGTCGGTCACCTCGGCGCAGGCCGCAATGAAGTAGAAGCACTTGCCGGTGGCCTTGTCGGTGATCCTCAGGCCCAGCGTATCGCCTTCGCCGCTCTCGCCGCCCGGATGCGCCTTGCCTTCCAGATACCAGGCCGACTTGCCCGGCACTGCGAAGGGCAGCACCTCCAGGCCGGAGCGCGCACCATCCGGCAGGCGGGGCTCGAATGGCTCATCGATTCCGATCGGCTGACGCCGCACGTGCTTCTCGTTCAGCACGTTGAAGATGCTGTTGCTGTCCAGAATCGCCAGCACTTTCTCATGCGCATAGATTGTGAACGGCGAGCTCTCGCGCATCGAGAGCAGGCCCGCCACCGCATCCACTTCGCCGTTGGTCAGGATCACGCCTGCAATCGGCGTGTGACGCAGCGCGCCCGCCTTGGGGTGCAGCTGTGGCGTGGCATTCAATTGCTGCCGCAGGTCGGGGGAGGCGTTGATCAGGAACCAGTGCTCGCCGTCGCCGCTGAAGGCCACCGAGGCCTGCGTCCTTTGAAGCTCGTGGCCGCCGCTACGGGCCGCCCGGCACCCCTCGCACCCGCAATTCCATTGCGGAACTCCGCCGCCGGCCCCGGCGCCCAGGACGACGACGCGAAGCATGATTCGTCTCCTGGAGGTAACGTCGCGAGGTGGATCTCAGACCGACACGAATCCTGTCTTCCGGAAACGTATTGTGACCGAAAGACGTCGGACCGAAAGATCCACCTGCGCAGAGCGCAATCTCACCAACCGCTTACTTGCGGGTGGCGCTCACATACATGTTGATTTCCATGCCGCAGGGCACTTCGATGATCTTCGGGGCTTTCCAGGCCATTTCGGCTCTCCATATTCGTGAATTCGGGACGTATCCGCCCGCTCGTTAGACTAATGCCGGCGGAGAACTTCGCCAGTGAAATTTTCCCGACCTAGGTAGTAGGCCGGCAGAATTGCTGCACTGCAAAGAGAGCGCATTGCGGCCGCAAAGTTGAGCGAATGCCGTACGCAAAATAACCGATAGGTCGTGATCCCTGTCGGGATAAACGAGTTGTGAGTATGGAATGGCTTCTATTCGGCTACAGGCGACCCCATGGATCAGGCATGCCCAGATATTTCTTCAACACCCGTATCGGCGACGAATTGATCGTGGATCCCGACGGCGAGGACCTGCGCAACCCCGACCGCGCCTGGGAGGTCGCTCGTCAGATGATCCTGGAGGTGGTGAAGTCGGAGGGTGCACAGCCGGCGCTGCTCGAGGCGGTCATCGAGGTGACCGACGATGATGGGGAAATCGTGCTGGAGTTTCCCTTCACGGAGGCCCTGCTGGACATGCCGGATCAGTCCGCGACGAGGCATTAGAGGCGCGCAAGGTGTGCTCCCTCTCCCGCAAAGCAAGCGGGAAAGGTTGCAGCGTGTCCGTGGTGAGACCTGTGCGGCACTGACATCCCTTCACCTCCGCGAAAACCGCATGGCTTTGCCGCGTTCCCGGCGCTAAAAGACGCCGATTACACGGAGCAAGCCATGCAAGATCTCTGGCGCCTGTCGGCCGCCGACCTCGTTACCCTCGTCAAATCCAAGAAGGTTTCCGCCAGGGAGGCTGCGCAGGCCGGCCTCGCGCGCCTGGATGCCGTCAATCCCCGCCTCAACGCGGTGATCGACCACCGGCCGGACGACGTCCTCAAACAGGCTGATGCCGTCGATGCCGCCATCGCGCGCGGGGAGGATCCCGGTGTCCTCGCCGGCGTGCCCGTCACCATCAAGGCCAATGTCGACCAAGAAGGCTTTGCCACCACCAACGGCCTAAAGCTGCAGCGCGACGTGATCGCGCGCGAGGACAATCCGGTGGTCGCCAATTTTCGTAAATCGGGCGCCATTCTGCTCGGCCGCACCAATTGCCCGGCCTTCTCCTATCGCTGGTTCACCACCAACCTCATCCACGGCGACACCAAGAATCCCCGCGACTCCTCGCTGACCCCGGGCGGCTCGTCCGGCGGCGCCGGCTCGGCGGTCGCGGCCGGCATCGGCCACATTGCCCATGGCACCGACATCGCCGGCTCGATCCGCTATCCCGCCTATGCCTGCGGCGTCCACGGCCTGCGTCCGACGCTCGGCCGTATCCCCGCCTTCAATCCGGCGCTGCCGGAGCGCCCGATCGGGCCGCAGATCATGGCGGTCTCGGGACCGCTGGCGCGCACGGTCAACGACATCAGGATCTCGCTCGAGGCGATGTCAGCCCGCGACATCCGCGATCCCTGGTTCGTGCCGGCGCCGCTGGAAGGCCCCGCACGGGACAAGCGCGCCGCGCTCTGCCTCAACCCGGGCGGCCTTGCCACCACGCCGGAGGTGAAGGCCGCGGTCAGCGACGCCGGCAAGCGGCTCGAACGCGCCGGTTGGACCGTCGATGTGATCGAGGACACGCCGCCGATGCGCGAGGCGGTGGAGTGGCAGATCAAGCTCTGGCTCGGCGACGGCTATGAGGCGCAGCTCGAAATGGCCGAGCGCGAGGGCGATCCCGGTGCGCTGGCCTGCCTGCGCGGCAACCGCGCCAGGGTCACCCCGATGGACCAGGCGAACTACGCCAAGGCGCTGACCCGAAGAGCCGCGCTGACCCGCGAATGGATGTTGTTCTTCGAGAAGTACGCCGTGCTGCTGACGCCGGTCTCCGGCGAGCTGCCGTTCCCGGACCATCTCGACCGCAAGGATGACGAATCCTTCAAGCGCGTCTGGGAGGCGCAGCTGCCGCAGATCGCCATTCCCTTCATGGGCCTGCCGGGTCTCGTGGTCTCCACCGGTCTCGTCGGCAAGGCCCCGGTCGGCGTGCACATCGTCTCCGGCCGCTACCGCGAAGACCTCTGCCTGCTCGCGGGCGAAGCGATCGAGGCCGGCGGCGTGCCGCCGTCGCCGATCGATCCCGTGGGCTAGCGATGACCGCCATTTACGACTTCAAGGCCAACTCGCTTGCCGGCGAGGAGGTGCCGATGAGGCATTTCGAGGGGCGGGTGTTGCTGATCGTCAACACCGCGAGCAAATGCGGCTTCACGCCGCAATATCGCGGCCTCGAGGATCTCTACCGCGATCTCTCGCCGCGCGGCTTTTCCGTGCTCGGCTTTCCCTGCAATCAGTTCGGGGCGCAGGAGCCGGGCCGGGCGAGCGAGATCCAGGAGTTCTGCTCGACCAATTACGACGTCACCTTTCCCCTGTTCGAGAAGATCGACGTCAACGGCGCCAATGCGCATCCTCTCTATGAGTACCTGAAACGTCAGCGATCCGGCCTCTTGGGCGCCTCCATCAAATGGAATTTCACCAAATTCCTGGTGGATCGTGCCGGCAAGGTGGTCGCGCGCTACGCGCCGACCGCACGGCCCGAAGGATTGCGACGACAAATCGAGACCCTGTTGTGAGCGAGACAATCATGAGCGACGAATTTCCGGACCGCCTGTCGGTCGACCCGAACAGCCCCTACTACAATGCCGACATTCTGGCGCGCGACGTCGGCATCCGCTTCAAGGGCATCGAGAAGACCAATGTCGAGGAGTACTGCATCAGCGAAGGCTGGGTCCGCGTCACCGCGGGCAACGCCAAGGACCGCCACGGCAACCCGCTGACCATCAAGGTGCACGGACCCGTGGAGCCGTATTTCAGGGATAAGAAATAGCTTGAGCTGAGCGCGCGCCTCTCTCTCCTCGTCATTGCGAGCGAAGCGACGCAATCCAGAATCTTTCCGCCGAGGCAGTCTGGATTGCTTCGTCGCTTCGCTCCTCGCAATGACGACAATAACCACCGAAAGCCCAACCCCATGTCCGTCCGCATCGTCGACGTCCGCGAGATCACCAAGCCGATCTCATCGCCGATCCGCAATGCCTATATCGACTTCACGAAGATGACGACGAGCCTCGTCGCCGTCGTCACCGATGTCATGCGCGACGGCAAGCGCGTCGTCGGCTACGGCTTCAACTCCAACGGCCGCTACGGGCAGGGCGGCCTGATCCGCGAGCGCTTCGCCGCGCGCATCCTCGAAGCCGATCCGAAGTCGCTGCTGGATGACGCCGGCGACAATCTCGACCCCGACAAGGTCTGGGCCGCGATGATGGCCAACGAGAAGCCGGGTGGACATGGCGAGCGCTCCGTCGCGGTCGGCACCATCGACATGGCGGTGTGGGATGCGGTGGCCAAGATCGCGGGCAAGCCGCTGTTTCGCCTGCTCGCCGAACGTCACGGCGTGACCGCCGATCCGCGCGTTTTCGTCTACGCCGCCGGCGGCTATTACTATCCCGGCAAGGGCCTGTCGATGCTGCGCGGCGAGATGCGCGGCTATCTCGATCGCGGCTACAACGTCGTGAAGATGAAGATCGGCGGCGCTCCGATCGAGGAAGACCGTAAGCGCATCGAGGCTGTGCTGGAAGAGATCGGCAAGGACGCGCAGCTCGCCGTCGATGCCAACGGCCGCTTCGACTTGGAGACGGCGATTGCCTACGCCAAGATGCTGCGGGACTATCCGCTGTTCTGGTATGAGGAGGCCGGCGATCCCCTCGACTACGCGCTGCAGGCCGCGCTCGCCGAATTCTATCCGGGCCCGATGGCGACAGGCGAAAACCTGTTCAGCCACCAGGACGCCCGCAATCTCATCCGCTACGGGGGAATGCGACCCGACCGCGACTGGTTGCAATTCGATTGCGCACTGTCCTATGGCCTGTGCGAATACCAGCGCACGCTTGAAGTCCTGAAGACCCACGGCTGGTCACCCAGCCGCTGCATCCCGCATGGCGGCCACCAGATGTCGCTCAACATCGCCGCCGGCCTCGGTCTCGGCGGTAACGAGAGCTACCCCGACCTGTTCCAGCCCTACGGCGGCTTCCCCGACGGTGTGCGTGTCGAGAACGGCCACATCACCATGCCCGACCTTCCCGGCATCGGCTTCGAAGGCAAGTCGGATCTCTACAAGGAGATGAAGGCGCTGGCGGAGTAGCCCGGCAACAAATTCCGTTATTGCGAGCGCAGCGAAGCAATCCAGAGTCTTTCCGCGGCGGCAGTCTGGATTGCTTCGTCGCAAGGGCCCCTCGCAATGACGGTCGGGTGCGAGCTGTGCCCCCTACGACAATCGCATATCCAGCAGCCTTCGTCCTTCGCTCTTCAGCAGCTTCTTCACAGCGCTCGACGCGACCACCTCGCCGTCATTGGCATAGGCCTCGTGGTTCTTCTCGATGTCGTCGAGGCGGTAGAGGTAGTTGACCATGATGCCCGCCGACTCGCGCAGGCCCTTCGGCGAGAGGTCCCCTAACCAGTTGATGCGCTCGAGCCTTGCGCCGTTGCCGAGATGGAAGCGGGCGACGGAATCGATCAGCCGGCCCTTCGGCGTGCGCGCCTTGAGGAAATAGTGCGCGGCGAGGGGCTCCAGCACGCTGCGCAGCAGCGCCGCCGTCTCCGGGCTCTCGAACCATTTGGGCTCGTCGAGACGCTTCAGCACCTCGCGGTCCTCGTCCGACAGCGGCAAGTCCTTGTCCTGCCTCACCCAGGCCATGAAGCCGGGCACCGGAGACAGCGTCACGAAGGTGTCGAGCTTCGGCAGTTCGCGGCGCAACTCTTCCACCACCTGCTTGATCAGGAAGCTGCCGAAGGAGATGCCGCCAAGGCCGCGCTGGGTGTTGGAGATCGAATAGAACACGGCGGTGCGCGCGCGCTCGATCGGCAGATGCTGGCGGTCGACCGCAAGCAAGGGCGCGATCGCGCCCGGCATCGTCTCGGTCAGCGCCACCTCGACGAAGATCAGGGGTTCGTCGACCATCGCAGGATGGAAGAAGGCGTAGCAGCGGCGGTCGACCGGATCGATGCGGCGCCGCAGGTCGTCCCAGTCGCTGATCTCATGCACGGCTTCGTAGCGGATGATCTTTTCGAGGATGTTGGCCGGGGTCGACCAGTCGATCCTGCGCAGCACGAGAAACCCCCTGTTGAACCACGAAGAGAGAAGGTGCGAGACGTCGCGGTCGAGCGCGGCGAGATCGGTGTGCCCGTTCATCATGCCGAGCAAATCGGCGCGCATGTTGACGAGATCGCCGGTGCCGCCCGGCGCGCGGTTGAGACGGCGGATCAGCTCCTGCCGCCGCGGCTCGGAAGCGAAGTGCAACGAGCTCGCATCCTCGTCGCTCGGCTTGGCGCGCCATTGCTCGATCGCCTTGGACAGGCGCTCCCGATCGGGGCCGAAATCGCGCACCAGTCCCTCGAAGAAGGCGCGGCGTCCCGCCGCATCCAGCTCGCGGTAGATGTCGAGCACCTCGCGCGCCATCGCGGTGCCGGAGGCTTCGCCCCGGCCCGACAGCAACGCATCGCATAGCTCGATCAGCCCATCGGCATCCCGCTTGGTGTCGGCGGAGTCCCCGCGGCGAAGCAGCGTGCGGCCGCGCTCGGAGATGGTGGCGAGCAGGTCGGAGAAGAAGGCATTGGCCATCTGGACTTTTCAATTCCGGTTTGTGCGTTGTCGAAGCTTACACGGGATTTAGGCGGAAGCCGATCACAATCAAGCGTCATTTTGATGGTGTGGCACGTCTCGTCAGTCTCTTTGGTCATGGCAGGGCTTGACCGGCCATCCATTCCAATTGCAAAGCCTTTTGCGAAGGGATGGACACGCCCGCGTGTGACGAGCTAACCCTTCCCCGCAAACTCCGTCGGCGTGCGTCCCGTCACCTGACGGAACGCGGCCGAGAACGCCGGCACGCTGGCATAGCCGAGCTGGGTGGCGAGCTGCTTCACCGACACGCTCGCATCCGTCGACAGCCGCTGGATCGCGGAGGCGATGCGGGCGCGCTGGCACCAGCTCTTGAAGCTCAGCTGCGTCTCGCTCGAAAACAACCGCGACAGCGTGCGCGCGGAGGTGCCGACCTCGCGCGCCAGGGTGTCGATGTCGTGCAGGCCGGTGGGGTCGTCAAGCACGATCATGGCGGCACGGCGGCAGCGCGGCTCGCGCGGCAGCGGCACGAAGGTCGCGGAATCCTCGGCCTGGTGCAATTCCAGCATCACGAGGCGCACCAATAGTTCGGTGCGCTCCTCGGTGTTGCGCGCGTCGAACAGCGCGAGGATCGCCTGGTGCAGCAGCGGCGACACCCGCACCACGAACTCCCTGGTCAACCCCTCATAGCGCTGCTCGCGCTTCAGCCAGGCGAGGTCGAAATACAGCGTGCGCATCTCGATGTCGGCAAGCAGGTCGAGGGCATGCTCGAGCCCGGCCGGCACCCAGACCGCGCGGTCCGGCGGCACCAGCCAGCGTCCCTCAGGCGTCGTCACCTGCATGGTGCCGCGTGCCGCATAGATCAGCTGCGCCTCGCGGTGCAAATGCGGGTCGATCCGCAGGCCCTTGGGATAGTCACGCGCGACCAGGTGCACGCCCGAGGGCGAGCGATGGTTGCTGCGGACCTCCCGCAGGATTGGCGTTTCCAAGACAGTCATTGGCGGCACCCCGTCATGGGGAGGACATATAACTCATTTCGGAGCAGGAGAGGATTCGGAATGAACAGCCCCAGCCGGGTGATCGGTTTCGTCAACGCAGGCCATTTCATCGACCATTATTCGATGCTGATCTTCGCCGCCGCCGTCATCATCATGGGGCCGGCGCTCGGCATGGCCTATTCGGAACTCCTGCCTTACGCGACGCCGGGCTTCGTCGCCTTCGGCGCGGGCTCGCTGCTGACCGGCTGGCTCGGCGACCGCTGGAGCCGCCGCCACATGATGCTGATCTTCTTCGTCGGCATCGGCGCCTCCATGATCGCGGTCGGCTTCGTGCAGACGCCCGCGCAGCTCGGCGCGGCGCTGCTTGCGATCGGCATCTTCGCCTCGATCTATCACCCCGTCGGCACGGCGATGATCGTGTCCTATGCCGAGAAGCTCGGCCGCGAGATGGGGCTGAACGGCGTCTGGGGCAATCTCGGCGTCGCCTCCTCGGCGTTGGTCACCGGCGTGATCGGCCAGTATCTCGGCTGGCGATCCGCCTTCATCGTTCCCGGTGTCGTCACGATCCTGATCGGCATCGCGTTCGCAATGACGGTCGTGCACGAGGACCGCAAGGGTTCGAAGCAGGCGGCAGCGCAGGCTCGCGTCGCCAGGCAGGACATGTGGCGCGTGGTCCTGGCCCTGCTGATCGTGGTGATCGCGATCTCCACGACATTCAACGCGGTCACCGTGGCGCTGCCAAAACTGTTTGCGGAGCGGCTCGCGGACCTCACGAGGAGCCCGGCGCTGCTCGGCGTCATCGCCGCCTGCGTCTACGTGTTCGGCGCGATGACCCAGTACACGATCGGCCGGCTGCTCGACCGCTACTCGCTGAAGACGGTGGCGTTGCCGCTGTCCTTCATGCTGGCGCCGTTCCTCTATCTGGCCGCCAGCCTGAGCAATCTGCCGCTGATCCTGGTCTCGATCGGCATCGTCATGGGCGCGTTCGGGCAGGTCACGGTGAACGATGCCATGGTCGGCAAGTACACCACCGAGGAGTGGCGCTCGCGCGCCTACGCGGTGCGCTATTTCGTTGGCTTCACCGCGGCCGGCGCCTCCGTCGGGCTCGTCGCATGGCTGTACGAGCAGGGCGGCTTCGTCACCATGCTGCACGCCTTCGCCGCCCTATGCCTGTTCGCGATCGCCGCCGCGCTGATCCTGCCGCGCGAGATCAGGACGCCGCAGACGGTGTGAGCGCGGCGGTCTCGTGTCCCGGACACGCTGCAACGCTCCCGGCGATGCGAAGCATCGTCCGGTGCGTTGCGGCGCAGAGCCGGGACCCGGAGGCCGCTCTCTCCGCCCCGTCATTGCGAGCGCAGCGAAGCAACCCAGAGGCCCTCCGCGGAGACAGTCTGGATTATTTTGCTGCGCTCGCAATGACGGGGGATGTGGCAGGCGGCAGGGCCTGCGGTGTTACTCCCCCCGGTGCCTGCCGATCATGCCATTCTGCCAGTGTTTTGCCCGACGGAGCAAGTTGATTCGGCAAGGTCGAAATTTGTGGGGCCTTTCAAGCCCATCTCTACTGTGCATGGGGTTGTTTTCGCACTTTTCGTTTCGATCCTCCCACTCCCGCCGCGAGAGCTTGGAACTCCCTTCGCCTCCGGCGGGTTCTATCTCTGTCGCCGCGGCACCTCGCCGGGGCAGATGAAGGGGGAAGAACACCTGCATGCCTTGGCGCCTGCTCCGACCCGTCGGCCTCGTCCCCGCGGCGCTTGTCCTCACCACCATTGCGGCCTGTGCCGAAGCGGGCAAATCGGCCGGTCCGTCAGAATTCCTCCTGATCGTGCAGATCGTGCTGCTGATCGCGGTCGGCCGCGGGCTCGGCGAGATCATGCAGCGGATCGGCCAGCCCTCGGTGATCGGCGAGTTGCTCGCCGGCATCATTCTCGGGCCGTCGCTGTTGGGCTGGATCTGGCCCGAGGCGCAGCACGCGATCTTCCCGAAGACGCCCGAGCAGAAGGCGATGATCGACGGCATCGCGCAAGTGGGCATCTTGCTGCTGCTGTTGCTCACCGGCATGGAGACCGACCTCAAGCTGGTCCGGAAGGTCGGCAAGGCCGCGATCGCGATCTCGATCGCCGGCATCGTCGTGCCCTTCGTCTGCGGCTTTGTCCTGGGTGAATTCCTGCCGGACGCGCTGCTGCCCAATCCGCAGGAGCGCCTCGTGGCCTCGCTGTTCATGGGCACGGCGCTGTCGATCTCCTCGGTGAAGATCGTCGCCGTGGTGGTGCGCGAGATGAACTTCATGCGCCGCAACGTCGGGCAGATCATCGTCGCGACCGCCGTCATCGACGACACCATCGGTTGGATCATCATCGCCGTCATCTTCAGCCTGGCCTCGCACGGCACGCTCGACATCGCCTCGGTGGCAAAAGCCGTGCTGGGCACGCTCGCCTTCCTCGCCGTCAGCTTCACCATCGGCCGCCGCCTGGTGTTCCTGCTGATCCGCTGGGCCAACGACACGCTTCTCAGCGCGGCTGCCGTCATCACCGTGATCCTGCTGTTGATGAGCGTCATGGCGTTGATCACCCATCTGATCGGCGTTCACACCGTGCTCGGTGCCTTCGTCGCCGGCATCCTGGTCGGCGAGTCCCCGATCCTGACGCGGCAGATCGACGAGCGCCTGCGCGGGCTGATCTCGAGCTTCTTCATGCCGGTGTTCTTCGGCCTCGCCGGCCTCAGCGCCGACCTTTCGGTGCTGCGCGATCCCAATCTCCTGATGCTCACCGGCCTGCTGGTGGTGATCGCCAGCGCCGGCAAGTTCGGCGGCGCCTTTGTCGGCGGCACCGCAGGCGGCTTGAGCTATCGGGAGTCGCTGGCGCTCGCCAGCGGGATGAACGCGCGCGGCTCGACCGAGGTGATCATCGCCACCATCGGCCTCTCC
This sequence comes from Bradyrhizobium sp. RP6, assembly GCF_003837805.1. Taxonomy (GTDB): domain Bacteria; phylum Pseudomonadota; class Alphaproteobacteria; order Rhizobiales; family Xanthobacteraceae; genus Bradyrhizobium. The sequence continues at coordinate 94,353 of NZ_RQIT01000019.1, forward strand.
ATCGGCGTGCTGAGCCAGAACCTGTTCACGATGATCGTGACCATGGCGATCGTGACAACGATGGCGATGCCGCCGATGCTGCGCGCGGCGCTGGCCAGGCTGCCGATGAACGAGGAGGAGAGGGAACGGCTGGAGCGGGAAGAGTTCGAGAAGCGCGGCTTCATCGCCAATCTCGAGCGCCCCCTGCTGGCGGTGGACGAAAGCGTCAACGCCACCTTCGCCGCCCACGTCGCGGGCCTGATCGCCGGCATGCGCGGCCTGCCGATCACCGTGCTGCATATCGGCCAGCGCGCCAAGGAACAGGAGAAGGGACGTGACGAGGAGGAAAGCCACGAAGCCGTGGTGAAGAAGGCCGCCGAGACGGTGTCCGTCGACGGTGGTGGAGGCGTCGGCGAGGTCGATGTCGTCACCCGCGCGAGGCAGGCGGAGCTCGGCGCGACGATCGCCGGCGAAGCGCGCAAGGGCTTCGATCTCATGGTCGTCGGCATCGACAAGTTGACCGCGACCACGGACCGCTTCGACCGGAGGATCGACGACATCGCGGCGGAGTTCGAAGGACCGCTCGCGATCGTCGCGGCCAAAGGCAAGCACCTGAAGCAGCCGATACCCGACGCGCTCAACATCCTCGTTCCGGTTTCCGGCAGCGGCGTCTCCAAGCGGGGTGCCGAGACGGCGGTGGCGCTGGCACAAGCGGGATCAGGCTCGCTCCGGGTGATCTATGTGGCGACGACGCGGGACAAGGGCGCACAGCGCGGCGCTTCCCGCGGACTGAGCCAGGAGGCGGGCATCCTCAAGGACGCCAGCGATCTCGCCGCCCGCTACGACGTCGACATCACCACCACGCTGCGGGTGAACCGGGCGCCGGAGGCGGCGATCCTCCGCGAGATCGACACCACCGACGTCGACCTCGTCGTCATGGGCGTGGACCGCATCCAGGCCGACCATCTCTCCTTCGGCGGTGTCGCCGACGCCGTGCTCCGGCGGTCGAAGGTGTCAGTGTTGCTGGTGTCGAGCGGCGAAGCGCGACGGACTCCGGCGGAGAAGGCTTGAGCGACAGCGCGCACTCTCTCCCCGTCATTGCGAGAAGCGAAGCGACGAAGCAATCCAGACTCCCTCTGCGGAAAGATTCTAGATTGCTTCGTCGCAAGAGCTCCTCGTGATGACGATCGTGGCCGATAGCCGCCGTCTACTTCACCTCCGCCACCGTCTTCACCTTCGGCGCCTTCTTCGACGCCCGCCAGTTCTCGAAGCGCTGCACCACCACGAAGAAGGCCGGCACGAACAGCACCGCGAGGCAGGTCGAGGCCAGCATGCCTGAGAACACGGTGATGCCGATCGACTTGCGTGCGCTGGCGCCGGCGCCGGTCGCGAGCACCAGCGGCACCACGCCGAGGATGAAGGCGAACGAGGTCATCAGGATCGGGCGGAAGCGGGCGCGCGCGGCTTCGATGGCGGACTCCATGATCGGCTTGCCCTCGCGACCGTGCAGCTCGAGCCCGACCTCGACGATCAGGATCGCGTTCTTGGCCGACAGCGCGATCAGGAGGATCAGGCCGATCTGGCAATAGAGATTGTTGTCGATCTTGAGCCCGGAGAGGATCAGCATCGGCCCGAGCAGCGACAGCGGCACGGCGAGGATCACCGAGATCGGCGCGTACCAGCTTTCGTACTGGCCGGCGAGCACGAGATAGACCAGCAGCATGGCGAGGCCGAACACCCAGTAGATCTGGTTCGAGACCGCCTTCTCCTGATACGACATCGCCGTCCATTCATAGCCGGTGCCCGGCGGCAGCGTCTTGTCCGCGATCTCCTCCATCAGCTTCAGCGACTGGCCGGAGGAATAGCCCTGCGCCGGCAGTCCGATCACGGTCGAGGACGGATAGAGGTTGTAGAGGCTGATCAGCGACGGACCCGTCGCCGGCGTGATCTTGGCGACGGTGCCGATCGGGATCATGTCGCCATTCGAGTTGCGCACCTGCATGTTGGCGATGTCGCGCTCGGTCAGGCGGAACGCCGGATCGGCCTGGGTGTAGACCTGGAACACGCGGCCGAACTTGTTGAACTGGTTGACGTAGGACGAGCCGAGATAGGTCGAAAGCGCCGAGAACACCTGATCGGTGGTCACGTGCAGCGTCTGGGTCTTGACGCGGTCGATCTCGACGTCGAATTGCGGAACGGACGAGCGGAACGAGGATTGCACGCGCTGCAGCGCGCTCTGGCTCTGGGCGTTACTGACCATCGCGCCGGTGATGGCCTGCAGCTTGGCGAAATCGCTGTTGCCGTCGCGCAGCTCGACCTGCATCGAGAAGCCGGCGGCGTTGCCGATGCCTTGGATCGGCGGCGGCGGCAGCACGATCGTGCGCGCCTCCATGATGGTCGCGAGTTTGTCGTTGAGGCCAAAGACCAGCGAGCGCAGATCCTCGCCGGGCCCTTTGCGGGCGTCCCAATCCTTCAGGATGATGTAGGCGACGCCGGCATTGGCGAGGCTCGCGCTGTTGTCGAGCGCCGAGATGCCCGCGATGGTGATGACCTGCTGGACTCCAGGGGTGTCCTTGATCAGCTCGCTCGCTCTGTCGAGCACCTTCTGGGTCCGCTCCAGCGCGGCGCCGTCGGGCAGCTGCACGGCGGCGATCAGATAGCCCTGGTCCTCGATCGGCAGAAATCCGGTCGGCACCCGCGACAGGCCGTAGGCGCTGGCTCCGATGATCAGCAGCGCGAACGCGACCGAGATGGTGGCGTGCCTGACGAGGAACGTGATCAGCCTTGTATAGCCGCGCTCGACGCGGGCATAGACCGCATTGAAACCGCGATAGAAGAAATTGCGCTGCTCCGGCGGAACTGGCGGCCGCAGCCAGAGCGCGCATTGCGTCGGCTTCAGCGTCGCCGCGTTGATGGCAGACAACAGCGCGGTCGCGGCGATCACCAGCGCGAATTGCGAATAGATGCGCCCGGTGAGCCCTGCAAGGAACGAGGCCGGCAGGAACACCGAGATCAGCACCAGGGTGATGCCGACGATCGGCGCGAACAGCTGGTCCATCGCCTTGATCGCGGAGTCGTGGCCGTTCATGCCCTGCTCGATGTTGTGCGCGGCGCCTTCGACCACGACAATGGCGTCGTCGACGACGATGCCGATCGCGAGCACGATCGCGAACAGCGTCGACATGTTGACGGTGAAGCCGAGCGCCGCCATCGCGGCGAAGGCGCCGATGATGGTGACCGGAACGGTGGTCGCCGGCACCAGCATCGCGCGCCAGTCCTGCAGGAACACGAGGATCACGACCAGCACGAGCAGGCCGGCCTCGATCAGGGTCATGTAGACCTCGTGCACCGAGGCTTCCACGAATTTGGTGGTGTCGAACGGCGTGTCGTACCTGACGCCTTCCGGAAAGCGCTTGGCGAGCTCGGCCATCTTCTTCTCGACGGCTTGTTCGACCTGGAGCGCATTGGCGCCGGGCGACTGGAATACGCCGATGCCGACCGCCGGCTGCTTGTTGAGCGAGAAGATCTGGCTGTAGGTCTGCGCGCCGAGCTCGACCCAGCCGACGTCGCGCACGCGCGTGACATCGCCGTTGGTGCCTGACTTGACGATGATGTTCTCGAACTGGCCGGCGTCGTCGAGCCGTCCGTTGACGTTCAGCGTGTACTGGAACGCCTGTCCCGGCGGTGTCGGCGGCGCGCCGATCTGGCCGGCCGAGACCTGCTGGCTCTGCTGCTGGATCGCCTGGATCACGTCCTGCGGCACGAGGCCACGGACCTGCAGCTTGTTGGGATCGAGCCAGATCCGCATCGAGTACTGGCCGGCGCCGAACACCGTGACGTTGCCGACGCCGGGCAGGCGGGAGAGCTCGTCGCGAATGTTGATGGTGGCGTAATTGCTCAGATACAGGCTGTCGTATCGCGAATCCGGCGAGGTCAGCGTCACGAACAGCAGGATCGAGGTCGACCGCTTCTGCACCGTGACGCCCTGGTTCTGTACCGCCTGCGGCAATTGTGACAGTGCGCTGGAGACGCGGTTCTGCACCAGCACCTGCGCGAAGTTGAGGTCGGTGCCGATCTTGAAGGTCACGGTCAGGGTGTAGGTGCCGTCGGAGCCGCTGTAGGACTGCATGTACAGCATGTCCTCGACGCCGTTGACCTGCTGCTCGATCGGCAGCGCGACGGTGTCGATCACGGTCTTGGCGCTGGCGCCGGGATAGCGCGTGGTGACCTGCACGGTCGGCGGCACCACGTCGGGATATTGCGCGATGGCGAGGTTGAACAGCGCGACGCCGCCGATCAGGATCATCAGAAGCGCAATGACGTTCGAGAGGACCGGCCGCTCGATGAAGAATTTTGAGATCATGTCGGGCGCCCCTTCACTTGGCAGACGCCTGCGGCTGCTCGATCCTCGTCACCTGCGGGTCGATCTTCTGGCCCGGGATGACGCGCAGGAGCCCAGCGATCACCACGCGATCCTCCGGCTTCAGGCCGCTCTCGATCACGCGCAGGCCGTTGTCGACGGGGCCGATCTGCACCTTGCGCTGCTCGACAATGTTGTCGCCGTTGACCACCAGCAGATAGCGGCCGCCCTGGTCGCTGCCGAGCGCGGTGTCGGGAACGAGCAGGGCGTTCTTCTCCTGGTCGAAGGGCACGCGGACCCGGACGAAATAGCCGGGCAGCAGCACCCGCTTGTCGTTGGGAACGAGGCCGCGAACCGCCAGCGTGCCTGTCGACTGGTTCAGGGTCGGCGCGACGTAGTCGAGATGACCTTCGTGCGGATAGCCGGTTTCGGTCTGGAGCCCGATCTGGATCGGAAACTGCTTGAGGTTGGCGGCGGTCATCCCGCGACGTGCCGCTTCGGCGCGAATGCGCAGGACATCTTGTTCGTTGACGGTGAAGTTCACATAGATCGGGTCCATCGCAACGATGGTGGCGAGCTGGGTCGGCGAGGAGACGCCGACGAGCTCGCCGATCGAGACCATATGGGCGCTGACGATGCCGTCGAACGGCGCAGTCACCTTGGTATAGCCGTAATTGACCTCCGCGAGCTTGGTGTTGGCCTGGGCCTGCTGGAGATTGGCTTGGGCGTTGTCGCGGTTCGAGGTCGATGTGTCGAGAGTGGCCTGGGAGACCGCCTGGCGCTGCACCAGCTCGGCCTGCCGCTTGTAATCGGCTTCCGCCTGCCGCAGCGAGGCCTGCGCGCCGGCCTCGGCCGCCTGCGCCTGCTCGAGCTTGAGCTTGTAGGTCTCAGGCTCGATCGTGAACAGCTGGGTACCTTGCTTCACGAAAGTGCCGTCCTGATAGTCGATCGTTTGCAGAAAGCCCTGCACGCGCGCGACCAGATCGACGCTCTTGATCGGAGCGGTGTTGCCGGTGGCCTCGATGTAACGCGTCACGGAACGCTGCACCGGCGTCGCGACGTCCACCTTGGGGGGAGGCGGCGCCACGAACGTGTTCTTGTCCTCGCAGCCGGCGAGCACGATCACCGCGGTTGCCGTCGCCAACGCCCACCCGACCTGTCTCCACGCTTTCTTGCCTCCTGCGGGAGATGCGGGATTCGCGTGCGTCATGAGGTGGCCCCCGGTTGCTGTCTGTCGGTGCGGCAGGCTACCAACAAATGCCCGGCCGTGAAACACCATAGCCATGGCAGTCACCGGCCTTGCACTGCAAGGAGCGATGTGGCCTTTGACAGATTTGTCATGACAAGCCGCCTCGCACTGAGTGCACGATCGACCACAATTGCATCAAAGGCGGCGCGACACCGACCGGCGGCACGCTGCGCAAGACCTCCGACAGTGGCCTGAAGGACTCACGGATCGGGACGGAATGGTACGTCAGCGCGATAGGGCTAGATCCGGGTCGCAGCCGCCCCTCGCGCATGCCAGGCCGCAAGTACGTCTCGCTCTTCTTCGGCGGCAAGCCCGATGACCGGACCGTTGCTGGCGTTGAGCCAATCAAGCGTGTCGCGCGCGGTGTCGGCCGGCGGTCGCGAGATCAGTCCGGCCTGGCGCGCCGGCGAGGTGTCGCGTGTCAGGAATCCGGCGAAGTCGGGCAGGGGCAGCCACATCGGCAGGGACCGCGGACCTGCCCAGCGCCGCACGTCATGCGCCTCGAGGAAGGCGCGATCGACCCAGGTGAAGGTGCAGGATGCGTTCAGCGCCGATGCGCACTCGGCCAGGAATTCGCCGCGCGTGCGAATTGGCCCGATCCCATCATAGATTCCGGTGAGGCGAATCTCTGCCGCATGCACGATCCATCGCGCGAGGTCGCGCACGTCGATGAACTGGATGGCATCCACCGGAGATCCCGGCGCCAGCACCTCCCCGCCGCGCGCCAGCCGCGCCGGCCAGTAGGCGAACCGCCCGGTCGGGTCTTCCGGCCCGGCGATGAGGCCGGCCCGGCAGATGAAGGCGTCGTTGCCGACCGCTTGTTCGCAGGCGACCTTGGCGGCGCCGTAGATCGCGTCGGTGCTGTGCGCGATCTCCGCTGAACTGGGCTCGCGCAGCGGCGCGGTGTCGGCGCGTTGCCCCGGAATGCGGTTGTCAGCATAGACGCTGATCGTCGACACGAAGGTCCAATGCACGCCCGGACGCTTCAGCGCGGCGACCGCACGGCTGACCTGACCGGGATGACGCGAGACATCGACCACGGCGTCGAATGTCTCGTCTGCGAGCGGCACAAGGCCGTCGGCGACGTCGCGGTCGATCCGAACGAACCGCGCGCCCGTGGCAATCGGCCCCGCAAGGCCGCGGGCAGCGCAGGTCACGTCATGACCGGTCGCGCAAGCATGGCTTGCGATCGCGCGTCCGAGGAACTGGCTGCCGCCGAGGATGAGAACGCGCATGTAACGGTCCGTGTCGCCGATGAGATCGCGAGACTACAACGTCCGGTAGCGGTTGCAACCGATCCGTCAGCGCCCCCTGATCTCCGCGAACTTCGCCATCGCGCGCTCGAACTTTCGGCTGAACAGCCACATGGCGGCGAGGATCTCGCGGTAGCTTGCCGAGCTGCGCGCCCGGTCGGCCCGCCCGAATGCAAAGATGCTGTTGTTGCGCAGGTGCTTCATGATCGTTGGGCTGGACACCCTGTAGTTCAGGAGATCGCCCGATTTCAGGGCGGACCGCGTCGGGGTCGGCACGATCTGGATCAGCTCGAACAGCTTCATCTGATCGATCGGGTCAGACAGCGTCTTCACGATTCCAGGTATCTCATGGAACAGATCGGCGTGCGCGTTCATCAGGCCGTCGCGCACGTTGGTCCAATGGTTGAATCGGGGATCGGTGCCGCGGACCCGCGCCTCTTCCCTGTCGTCGCGCGCACTCAGCGCCGGATCGATCGCTGCGATCTCGCCCTTGATGGCTTCCCATTTTCTCCGGCCGTTGCGGTCTTCGGAGGGGCCGGTCTGGAAGCTGCCCATATAGGTGTTCGAGCGCGCATTGCGGACATTCTGCTTGCCATTGGTCTCCGCAAAGAACAGCCCGAGGCTGATGCGGCCCGCGGTCTCGGCATGCTCAGACGCAAGCCCCTTGACGCGCGCAATCGCAACGGCGAGATCGACGACGTCCTTGAAGGGCGTTGGCGAGTACTGCGCGCTGGCAGGCGGCGCCTCCATGATGTCGAACAGCTTTCCGTATTCGTCGACCAGCGGCTCGATGTCGGCATCGAAATAAGCCGGCGGAATCTCGAACTTGTTGGGACGGCCGATCCGCGACGGCATCGCGTCGGTGAGGTCCTTGTAGCTGCTGATCACTGCGACGCGCGCGAGATAGAGCGCCTGGCCCGGCAGGTTCGGCAGCGGCTCCTTCGCCTCGATCTGGCGCCGCCGCTCGGCGAGGATGGATTTGAAATCGGCGAGCGCGCGCTCGTAGGTGGCGAGCGCCTCGGCTTGTCTTGGCGTCGGCGCGCTTTGTCCCATGGCAGGCGCCGCGAGAAGCAGGGCAAGCACGGCGACAATCGCCGCGGCGTGACGTCTTGGTTCCATCGCAGGCTCCCGGGCCGGCCGATTCGGCAGCGGGAATCGTAAGCAATACGGGCTGGACTGGCGAGCTGCGAGTTCGGGTTGGCGTCAACCCTCCAGCCTTCACGCCGTCACCGGGTACTTCGGCGCGGAAGCCAGGAACTTCGCGTAGTCATCCGCATCCGGAGGGAGGAAGCGGCCTGCGAGCCCGCCGCGTTTCTGGTTCTTCGCGCCGATGTCGGCCATCAGCTCGTCGAAATGGCGGTAGTGATAGGGCGCGACGCACAGGCCGCCATAGACGCCCGCGGCCGGCCGCTCGACGCGCTTGAAGTGCAGCATCATCTCGATGTTGTCGCGCATCGCTTGCGCCGTCGGCTGGTTGGCGAGCTGGCCGTCGGCATAGCGCACCAGCCAGTTGGCGGCGAGGTCGGCGCAGAGCACGGTGCAGAACGACGAGTTGAAGCCGACAAAGCCCATGTCAGGCAGGTCGGGACTGGCGATCAGGCGATAGAGCCGGTACTGTCCGTCGGCATCGACCAGCTTCTGCCTGTAGGCCTCGGGAAGGAACGGCACGCCGAGCTTGTAGCCGATCGCGAGCACCGCGACGTCGGCACTGACGCGCTCGCCGCCGCTCATCACGATGCTGTCGCCTTCATAATGGTCGAACGTGCCGAACACCGCCTTGATGCGGCCGTCGGCGACCATCGGGTAGAAGCCCGGCGTCGCGATCGGTACCGAGCAGTTGATGCCGTCCTCGATCCGCTCCTTCGGCACCATCTTGCACCGGGCAAGCTTGAGCTGCGCCTTCAACAGGCTCTCGAGCCCGCGCCAGTTCGCCCAGACCAGGGGGGCGGCGATGCGATGTGCGAGCCGCGCCATCGCGCTCGCGCCCCATCCCGGGAACATCTCCTCCTGCGCGCGGATGTAGAGGATGCGCTTGAAGTTCACGAGGCCGCCGATGAAATAGGGAATGCGCCACACCGGCTCGCGCATCACGATCGTCACTTCGCGCGCGCCCGACTTCACCGCGTTCACCGCGATGTCGGTCGCGGACTTCGAGCCGCCGAGCACGACGACGCGGCGTCCTTTCGCCAGCGTCTGATCGCCGTATTTCGACGAATGCAGGATCTGGCCCCCGTGTGCCAGGAATGCGTCCTCGCCGGGACAATGCAGCTCACGTGGCTCGTTGAACTGCCCGGTGCAGACCGCGACGAAATCGAAAGTCTCGCTCGTGCTCGTGCCGGCCTTGTCTTTCAGGGTAAGCGTCCAGCCCGGCTTGCCGTCGGCGCGGCGCGCCATGCCGGTGATCTCCGTGTTCAGGCGCAGCATGTGGTCGAGGCCAAAACTCCTGGCGTAGTCGGCGAGGTAGGCATGGACCTGCGGTCCGGTTGGCCATTCCGGATAGGCGTCCGGCATGGCCCGATCGGTGTAGCGGTAGAGCTCCTTCGGGCTCTGCGTCTGCACGTCAGGATAGGAGCGCGCCAGCTCCCAGACGCCGCCGAGATCGGCGCTGCGCTCGATTATGGTGACGCGGTGGCCTCGGGTGGAGAACGCTTTGGCGGCGGCAAGGCCGGAGACGCCGGCGCCGATCACGCAGACTTGCTTGGGGCTGACCATGGGATGGCTCGCAATCAGTGTGTTTCGCGCAAGCGGCCGCGTTCGGCCGCAAGGCGCGGCCGGCGGGGCTGCAAGCAGATGTAAGCGGAGGAAGTGGCGACGGCTAGTCGTTGGCCTCGGGCGGCAGGAAGTCGACCTCATGCAGCGCCGAGATACGGACGACTTCGGCAGGGTCGGTCAGATTGTGGAGCTGTTCGAACAGCGCCTCCAGCTTCTGCATCGGCGAGACCCAGAACAGTGCGCGGCACGGCTTGTCGGACTTGTTGAAATAGCCGTGCGGAATGCCGCGCGGCATGCGCACGAGGTCGCCGGCATGGGCCTTGACCCATTGACCGTCGAGCTTGAGGTCGAGCGTGCCTTCCTGCACCAGGATGAACTCGTCCTGGGTCGGGTGGATGTGCACCGGCACGAACTGGCCGGGATCGCTGTTGGTCTCGAAAGCGAAGGTGGAGTCGGTGACGGCCTTGGGGAAATAGACCTGGCCCAGGATGTTCCAGCTCTTGCCGCCATAGCCCGTGCCGTTTGCAGTAATGCCCTTTTCGAGTGCAGTCATGCTCACCTCCTCATGGATACCGGCGGGGACGGAGCTTCGACCGGCCAGGGGCCGCCTGTCTATCCGCTAAACGAATCCGGATACGGCTGTTGCCATGCAGCACGGCGATTTCATGGCGCGGCCCTTTTCGCGCCCGACGAACCATTATAGGCTTAAAACAATTCCGTGACGCGAAGCGTGGTCGATGATGTCCGCAGCCGTGCTGGAGACGAACGCAAGAGCACCCGCAGCCGAGCGGCTTGCGGCCTTCGCCCGCGTCACCACGGATGATGTCGACGAGGCGGCCGAGCAGATCGGGCGCATTTTCTGCCCGCACGATCTCAAGCCGGCGCAGACGCGGGCGGACGGCTTCTCCGCCCGGCATAATTGCGCTGATTTCGACGGCTTCTCCATCAACTACGTCGCATATGGCGGATCGGTCAGCATCGATCCCGGCTGCCTCGAGCGCTTCTTCCTGGTGCAGGTCCCGCTTGCGGGCTCCGCCCGCATTCGTGCCGGCGGCAGCGAGCTCGACGTCGCGCCGGACCGGACGGCGTCGCTGCTGTCGCCGACCGTCCCGACCCGGATGATCTGGGCCGACTGCGCGCAAGCGATCCTGCTGCTCGACCGCCGCATGGTCGAGCAACGCGCTGCGGCGCTGTCGGGCAGGGCGGCCGGGGTGGTCGAGTTCGATCCCGCGATTGACCTGGACGCGCCGTCCGGGCGGGCCTTGCAGGCCAGCCTTGCCGGGCTGATGACGCTCGCCGAGCGTCTCGGGCCATCAGGCAGGCTTTCGCCGGTCGCGATGGCCGATTGGCGCGAGCTGCTGATCGATCATCTCCTCAACGGGCAGCGGCATGGCCTGTCGGATGCGATCAGGACATTCTCAGGACAGGCCGAGCGCCTGCCGCGTGCGCTCCGCGCCGCGCGCGACCATCTTGCGGACAATGCCGGCGACCCGCTCGATCTCGCGCAACTCGCCTGTGTGTCGGGCATCGGCATCCGCGCGCTCCAGCTGGGCTTCCGCCGTCACTTCGGCGTGTCCATCTCGCAGATGCTGCTCGACATGCGGCTCGCTGGCCTCCACGCCCGCCTCGCGCAGGCTTCCGCCGGCGTCTCAATCACCGACCTCGCCTTCGACCTCGGCTTCACCCATCTCGGCCGCATGGCCGGCGCCTACCGCGAAAAATTCGGCGAGACGCCATCGGCAACGCTGCGGCGAAGGATGTGCTGACTTACCGATCTTGCGACTTCGCCCCGCGGTCTTCGCGCAGCGTCGTCACCCAGATCGCGCGCGCCACCTGCTGGGTCGGATTGTCGAACATGTGCGGCATGATGCTCGGAAAACGAAAGCTGTCGCCGGCTTCCAGCAGGTGGGCCTGGTTGTCGAGCCACAGCCGCAGGCTGCCCGAGAGGATGTAGCCCGCTTTTTCGCCGGTGTGCTGCAGGAAGTCGGTGCCGGAGGAGGCGCCGGGATTGAGCGTGAGCTCGTAAAGCTCGAGCTGGCCTTTGCCTGCCGGGGTCAGCGCTTCCTTGACGACACCGCTGGCAGTGAGCCGCAGCAGCCGCCGGTTGGTCTTGCGCACGATATAGCGCTGCACGTCGGCGGGATCGCTGCTCTCGAAGAAATAGGAGATGGGAACGTCGAGCGCGATGCTGAGCAGGCGCAGCGTGCGGATCGACGGCATGGCTCGCGCGCGTTCGAGCTGGCTGATCATGCCGGTGGAGAGCCCGGTCTTGTTGGCGACGTCCTGAATCGAGAGGCCGGCGCGCTGCCGCAGCAGCCGCACGGTTTCACCGAGGCGCTGATCGACCGCATCGTCAGCTTCGATCGCCGGAGCGTCCTTTGTGCCGTTCGTATCGCCGCGACCATCCATGTCGCTCTCCCATGCATCATCTCACCTCGGACCGCATCGGTCTCGTGGCTTCAGTACGACTGAAAAGGTTGCGCATACTAGCAATGCGATTGACAGCCGTATTTAGTCATGATGAAATTTTGGCTGAAAAATTTAGAAGCACTAAAGCCCACTCCTGTCCCTTCGCCGGGGTCTCGGGGGCGCGGGAGAACGGTGCCGTGTGCGGAAACGGAGAGTGGGTCATGGCAGGCGACACCGGCAAGCTCGGCGTTGGGGCACTGCATCTCGGCATTCCGAATCGCCGTCAATTCTTCCAGCTCGGCGCGGGGGCCGCGGCAGGGTGGACGCTGTCAGGCAGCGCCTTTGCGCAGACCGAACGTCCCACCAATCCGCCTGACAAGCCGCGCGGCCAGGTGATCGCGGCGCTGTCGCAGGAGCCGACCGTCTTCCATCCGCTGATGCCGGGTATCGAGGTCGATCAGGGCATCTGGTGGCAGGTGTTCTCGCTGCTCTGGTTCATCGATCCCGCCGGCAATTTCGTTCCCGACCTCGCCCGCGAAGTGCCGACCATCGAGAATGGCGGCCTGTCGGCCGACGGCCTGATCTGGAAGATCAAGCTGCGCAACGACGTGAAATGGCATGACGGCACGCCGTTCACGGCCGAGGACGTGAAGTTCTCGCTCGACCTGATCAACGATCCCAATTTCCGCGCGCGCAGCCGTGTCGGCCACAGCCTTGTGAAGGACATCAAGGTCGTCGCGCCCGACGAGATCCATTGGCGCATGGAAGCGCCCTATTCGCCCTACATGTCGATCCTGGGATCGCTGACCTTCATCGTGCCGAAGCACATCCTGGAGAAGGTGTCCGATCCGAACGCCTCGCCGTTCCACAACGCGCCCGTCGGCACCGGGCCATTCCGCTGGGGCGAGCGGGTGCCCGGCGACCACATATTGCTGAATGCCCACGCCGGCTATCACGGCAAGGGACCTTACGTCGAACGCGTGGTCTTCAAGTACATTCCCGACCTCACCGTGCTCTACACCCAGTTCCGCACCGGCCAGGTCGACTACACCGGCCTGCAAGGCATCTTGCCGAACTTCGTGCAGGAGGCGAAGACGCTGAAGGGCCGCAAGGTCTTCGTCTCCTCGACCTCCTCGGTGGAGCATATCGCGCCCAATCTGGAGTTCGGTCCCTTCGCCGACCGCGCCGTGCGCGAGGCGCTCTACCTCGCCATCAACAAGCAGGCGATCATCGATGCGCTCTATTACGGTCTGCCGACGCAGACCGAGAGTTTCGTACCGCAGCAGGCCTGGTCGTTTCAGCAGGGCCTGCCGCAGCACAAATACGATCCCGCCAAGGCCAACGCGCTGCTCGATGCGGCCGGATGGGCTCGCGGCTCCGGTGGCGTGCGCGAGAAGGGCGGCGTCAAGCTCGAATTCACGAATTCGACGACGTCGGGCAATGCGGTGCGCGAGCAGACCCAGCAGCTGCTGATCCAGGACTGGCGCGCGATCGGGGCTGCGATGCGAGTCAACAACATGCCGGCGGCCGTGATCTGGGGCGACTTCTGGCAGCAGTCGAAGTTCAATTCGGTGCTGGTCTCCGTCAACTTCATGCTGGGCAGCGACCCCGACGTGACGCCGCGCTTCGGCTCCGGCGCCATTCCCGCCAAGGGCGGCCGCGGCTACAACACCTATCAGTACAAGAACCCGGAGGCCGATCGCCTGCTCGCCGACGGCGCCAGGCAGTTCGGTCTCGCCCAGCGCAAGACGACCTATGGCGACCTGCAGAAGCTGATCCGCAACGACCTTGCGATCCTGCCGTTGTTCCAGGGCTTCATCGCCGAGGGCGTGAAGGAAGGGCTGCAAGGTTTCCGTCCTAACATCAACACCTCCATCAACTGCTGGAATATCCGCGAATGGTACTGGGCATGATGTCTCAGGCCCGCTGGATCGCCTGAGATGGCCCGATACGTCGTCAACCGCCTGGCGCAGGCGATCATGCTGCTGGTGATCGTCTCGGCGATCGGCTTCGCCATCCTGCATCTGGCGCCCGGCGGTCCGCTGTCGCAGTTCGCCGTCTCCGGACAGATGACGCAGGAGGATCTCGACCGCGTCACCAGGCAGCTCGGGCTCGATCGCCCGCTGCCGATCCAGTATCTCGACTGGTTCGGCCGCACGGTACGAGGCGACTGGGGACACTCCTATCGCGACGGCGAGGCGGTGCTGTCGGTGATTTCCTCGCATCTCGGCGCCACGCTGGAGCTGATGGCGACGGCGACGGTCATCGCGGTGCTGCTCGGCTGCTGGATCGGCGTGATGGGCGCGCTGCGCCGCTATTCGCTGTTCGACACGCTGGCCACCGCCGGCGCCATGGTCGCGCTGTCGATTCCGACGTTCTGGTTCGGTCTCGTCACCATCTACATCTTCTCGGTGAAGCTCGGCTGGCTGCCGGCCGGCAACAGGCAGACCATCGGCGACGGCTCCTTCCTCGATCTGCTGCATCATCTGATCGCGCCGGCAATGGTACTGGCGCTGGTCGAAACCGCGATGTGGGGCCGCTTCATGCGCTCCTCCATGCTCGAAGTCATCAACCAGGACTACATCCGCACCGCGCGCGCCAAGGGCATGCCCGAATGGCGCATCCTCACTGTCCATGCGCTACGCAACGCGCTGCTGCCGATGATCACGGTGGCCGGCCTGCAGTTTCCGACGCTGCTCGGCGGCGCACTGGTCGCCGAGACCGTGTTCACCTGGCCCGGCATGGGCCGGCTGTTCCTCGATTCCATCGGCTATCGCGACTATCCCGTGGTGATGGGCATCCTGATGTTCTCGGCGACGATGGTGCTGATCGGCTCGCTGCTCGCCGACATCCTCTATGCCGTCGTCGATCCGCGCATTCGGGTGGGCTAGCGATGACGGCTGCGACCATCTCCACCGTTCACCTCGCGCCCGGCCAGGCCGCGTGGCGTCGTTTTCGTCGCCACCGGCTCGCGCTCGCGGGCGCCGTGATCATCCTCGTTCTCGTCCTCGGGTCGGCGTTCGGTCCTTATCTGCTGCCGTTCGACGACACCTATATCGACATTATGAAGCGGTTTGCGCCGCCGCTGTCCGGCGCGCATATCCTCGGCACCGACGAGCTCGGCCGCGACGTGCTGGCGCGGCTGATGATGGGCGGCCGCGTCTCGCTCTCGATCGGCATCGTCGCGATGGTGATCGCAATGGCGGTCGGAATTGCCGTCGGCGCCTTCGCCGGCTTCTATGGTGGCCTGGTCGGTGCGGTCCTGATGCGGCTTGTCGATGCCGTCTTGTGCTTCCCGACGATCTTTCTCCTGCTTGCGCTGGCCGCGCTCACCGAGCCCGGCCTCGTCACCACAACCGTGCTGATCGCGGCGACGGCCTGGATGGCTGTCGCTCGCGTCGTCGAGGCCCAGGTGCGGTCGTTGCGGGAGCGTGAGTTTGCGGTCGCCGCGCTCGCCTTCGGCTCGTCGAACCTGCGGATCATGTTCCGCGAGCTCGTGCCCAATGCGATCGCGCCGATCGTCGTGGCGGCGACGCTGAACGTGGCGAAAGCGATCCTGCTCGAATCCTATGTCAGCTATCTCGGCTACGGCATCCAGCCGCCGGCGGCGAGCTGGGGCAACATGCTCAATAACGCGCAGATCTATCTCACGAGCGCGCCGTGGCTTGCGATCGCGCCGGGCCTCGCCATCACGCTGGCTGTCACCAGCTTCAACTTCCTCGGCGACGGCCTGCGCGATGCGCTCGATCCGCGAATGAATATCCCATGACGAGCCAGGTCTCGTCCGAACTGAAGTCCAGGAGTGTCCCATGTCCCCGCCGCTCAACCGTATCAACAGCGATGAACGCCTGCCGGCGCAGGTGGACGTCGTCGTCATCGGCGGCGGCGTCATCGGCGTCTCCTCGGCCTATCATCTGGCGAGGAAGGGCCTTTCGGTCGCCCTGGTCGAGAAGGGGCATGTCGGCGGCGAGCAGTCGAGCCGCAATTGGGGCTGGTGCCGGCAGCAGGGCCGCGCGCGCGAGGAGATCCCGCTCGCCCGCGAAGCGCTGCGGCTGTGGGAAGACATGCAGAACGACGCCGGCGTCGATGCCGGCTTCCGCCGCACCGGCGTTCTGTTCCTGACCAAGAGCAAGGACGAGCTCGCGAGCTGGGAGCGCTGGGCCGCGGTCGCACGCGAGATGCAGGTCCACTCGACCGTGCTGACGCCGGCCGAGGTCGCCGAGCGCATGCCAGGAAATACCGACAAATGGGTCGGCGGCTTGCACACGCCGAGCGACGGCCGTGCGGAGCCGTCGATGGCCGTGCCCGCGCTCGCCGCCGCGGCACGCAAGCACGGTGTCACCATCCATCAGGGCTGCGCGGCGCGCGGGCTGGAGACGACTGGCGGCCGCGTCAGCGCCGTCGTCACCGAGAAGGGCACCATCCGCACGCAAGCCGTGTTGCTGTCGGGCGGCGCGTGGTCGTCGCTGTTCTGCCGCCGCCATGGCATCGAGCTTCCGATCGGTCTCGTCAACGCCACCGCCTGCCGGACCACGCCAGGGCCGGAGATCACGTCGGGCGCGCTCGGCACCGATTTCTACTGCATCCGTCGCCGCCTCGACGGCGGCTTCACGCTGGCGCTGCGCAACCGCGGCACGGTCGAGCTGTCGCCGGACCTGTTGCGTTACGCCTGGACCTTCTGGCCGACTTATCAGCATCGCAAGAACGGCCTGAAGCTGTCGTTTGGCAAGTCGTTCTTCGACCAGATCGTGCGCGGCACGAATTGGAGCTTCGACAAGCCGTCGCCGTTCGAGGCCGAGCGCGTGCGCGACCCCGCACCCGACATGTCGCTGGTCAATGCCGCGCTGGCCTCCTTGATCAAGGCGAATCCCGAGTTGGAGGACATCGAGATCGCGGAAGCCTGGGGCGGCACGATCGACTGCACGCCGGATACGATACCCGTCATTTCGGCGATCGATGCGCTGCCGGGCTTCTTCCTCGCCACCGGATTTTCCGGCCACGGTTTTGGCATCGGCCCCGCGGCCGGCAAGCTCGCCGCCGACATCGTGACCGGCGCGACTCCGCTGGTCGATCCCGCCGCCTACAGCCACAAGCGCATGATCGACGGCCGCCGGCTCGCACCGGTCAGCCCGTTCTGAGGACGGCATGACGGTTCTCTACAAGGCCAACATGGTTCGCGGTGCCGAGTGGGCGCGCTTCTTCGCGGAGCGCGCGCCGGATGTGCCGTTCCGGCTCTGGCCCGACATCGGCGATCCCGCCGAAATCCGCCATCTGGTGGCGTGGGTGCCGCCGGACGACATCGCGACGACCTTTCCCAATCTTGAACTGGTCTTCTCCGTCGGCGCGGGCGTCGATCAGTTCGATACCACGAAAGTTCCACCGCACATTCCGCTGGTCCGCATGCTGGAGCCCGGCATCGCCGAGACCATGGTCGAATATGTCACCATGGCCGTGCTCGGCCTGCATCGCGATCTCCTTCACTTCATCAGCCAGCAGAAGCAGCAGGTCTGGCGTGAGATCCGGATCACGCCGGCGAAGCGGCGGCGTGTCGGCGTGATGGGCCTCGGCCAGCTCGGCCAGGCCGTGCTCGAGCGGCTGAAGGTGTTCAGCTTTCCGCTATCGGGCTGGAATCGTTCGCCGCGCGAGATCGAAGGCGTCACCTGTTACGCGGGCGGGGATACTTTGCCGGAGTTTCTGGCGCAGACCGACATTCTCGTCTGCCTGCTGCCGCTGACGGACCAGACGCGCGGGATTCTCGATGCCGACCTTTTCGCGCGGTTGCCGCACGGGGCAGGGCTCGTCAATGTCGGTCGTGGCCCGCATCTCGTCGAGGCCGACTTCCTTGCTGCCCTCGACAGCGGCGCGCTATCAGGCGCGGTGCTCGACGTCGCCGATCCCGAGCCGCTGCCTGCAGGACATCCGTTCTGGAGCCATCCGCGCATCCTGCTGACGCCGCACAATGCCAGCATGACGACGCCCGACACCGCCGTCGATTTCGTGCTCGACGTCATCGCCCGTCACCGCCGCGGCGAGGAGCTGCCGGGGCTCGTCGATCGTAAGCGGGGGTACTGAGGGCGGAATGGTGATGGTGACATCAGTGCTGCCACGAACTGCTCTTACCTCTCCCGCTTGCGGGAGGGGTCGGCGCGTAGCGCCGGGTGAGGGCTCTCTCCTCTGGGGGAGCCTTCGTTGTCGAGACACCCTCTCCCCAACCCTCCCCGGCAAGCGGGGGAGGAAGCGCACCTTGTTCGCGGCAGGTGGCGGGGGCCTCGCATGAGCATCGTGGCAAACACGTCGAACCAAGCCACCGCCAGCGCACAATCTCCCGTGCTGTCCGTCGCCGGCCTCACCACCTCCTTCATGCTCGAGCGGCGATGGATTCCCGTCGTCCGCAACGTCTCGTTCGATATCGCGCCGCGCGAGACCGTGGCGATCGTCGGCGAGTCCGGCTCGGGCAAGAGCGTCTCCGCGCTCTCGATCATGCGGCTGATTCCGCAGGAGATCGGTCGCGTCGAGGGCCGCGTCATGTTGGCCGGCCGCGACCTGCTCGCGCTGCCCGAGGCGAGCATGACCAACATTCGCGGCAATGACATTGCCATGATCTTCCAGGAGCCGATGACGAGCCTCAACCCGGTGCTCACGGTCGGCTTCCAGATTGCGGAAGCGCTGATTCAGCATCGCGGCCTGTCGCGTGCAGCCGCCGAGGCGGAGACCATCCGCCTGCTCGATCGCGTCCGCATCCCCGCAGCGAAATCCCGCTTCCACGAGCATCCGCATCGTTTCTCCGGCGGCATGCGCCAGCGCGTGATGATCGCGATGGCACTGGCCTGCAAGCCGAAGCTGTTGATCGCCGACGAGCCGACCACGGCGCTCGACGTCACCATCCAGGCCCAGATCCTCGAGCTGTTGAAGGAGCTTCAGCAGGAGGAGGGGATGTCGATCCTCTTCATCACACACGACATGGGTGTGGTCGCCGAGATCGCTGATAGGACCGTGGTGATGTATGGTGGGCAGGCGGTGGAGACGGACGCGACCACGCGCGTTTTCGCCGCACCGTCGCATCCCTATACCCGCGCGCTGCTCGCCGCCGTGCCGCGCCTCGGCTCGATGGACGGACGCGCGCGGCCGATGCGCTTTCCGATCGTCGACAAGGTGACGGGCACCTCGGACGAGCCGGTGGAAACGCCCGACACCGTTTCGACGGCCGAGCGGCCGCTGCTCGAAGTCGCGGGCCTCACCACGCGCTTTCCGATCCGCTCCGGATTGTTCGGCAAGGTCTCGGGCCGCGTCCACGCGGTCGAGAACATCTCCTTCACCTTGCGCGCCGGCGAGACGCTGGCGCTGGTCGGCGAATCCGGCTGCGGCAAGTCGACGACGGGCCGTTCCATCCTGAGGCTGCTCAAGCCGGACAGCGGCACGGTCCTGGTCGACGGCCAGGACGTGCTGGCCATGAACGGCCGAGCTTTACGCGATTTTCGCAAGCAGATGCAGATCGTGTTCCAGGACCCGTTCGCGAGCCTCAATCCGCGCATGTCGGTGGGAACGGCGATCGCGGCCCCGCTGCTCGCCAACGGCGTTGCCACGGCAGCGCAGGCCCGCGACAAGGTCGCCGACCTGCTCGTCCGCGTCGGCCTGCCCGCCGACACGG
Source organism: Bradyrhizobium sp. RP6 (assembly GCF_003837805.1). Lineage (GTDB taxonomy): Bacteria > Pseudomonadota > Alphaproteobacteria > Rhizobiales > Xanthobacteraceae > Bradyrhizobium. Next base: position 113,963 of record NZ_RQIT01000019.1, read on the forward strand.
CGGCGCGCTTTCCGCATGAGTTCTCCGGCGGACAGCGCCAGCGCATCTGCATCGCGCGCGCGCTCGCGCTCGGGCCGAAGCTGATCGTCGCCGACGAAGCGGTCTCAGCGCTCGACGTCTCGGTGAAGGCGCAGGTCGTCAACCTGATGCTCGACCTCCAGGCCAGCATGGGCCTCGCCTATCTCTTTATTTCGCACGATATCGCGGTGGTCGAGCGCATGAGCCACCGCGTCGCGGTGATGTATCTCGGCGAGATCGTCGAGATCGGCCCGCGCGCCGCATTGTTTGGCAATCCGCAGCATCCTTATACCAAGAAGCTGATGGCCGCCGTGCCGGTGCCCGATCCGTCACTTCGCGCCGTCCGGCGCGAGGCCTCGAACGACGAGATCAGAAGCCCGGTTCGCGCAGCGGATTACCAGCCGCCTCGCCGGCACTATCGCGAAGTGTCGCCCGGCCACGTCGTCCAGGTCTGTGGCGAGGAATGGTCGGCCTGAGGCGGGAAGGCACGGTGCGTTTCGATTGATGCGGCCGAGCTTCATAAGTTGACGCACACGAGATACGGCGAACGCATAAGCCTGATGTCGGCGAACGCTGGACGGCTTGGCTGACTGAGCGCCGTTGCCCGCTGCCGCGCTCACAGGTGCGCGACGTTGCAATACTTGTCGCCTTGAAGTTGTTACTGGATTGGAGCTCCGAGAACTGCGGCATGTGAACCGTCTCATATTCGATTACTTTATTCCGAGCTATCACTCCCGCAAGAAATTGCCACGCCCGACGCCAACTGAGGATACGAGTGAAATGCAAGGATTGCGAAGCCGCGTGCTCGCAGCTTTGGATTGGCTCTCGTCTTGCTGACGAGCAAGCCAGCCGATCACTTGGCACAGATCTCTTTAGAAATTGGAATCTAGGGCATCGCGAAACGCGCCAGCGCAGCTTCTATTCGGGATCGGCCGGGAGGCTGCTAATTTTCAAGGAGCCCGCCATGAAGATAAGCAGTGCAGTTTCCAGCGCAATTTCCCGAACAAGATACGCGGGCAATCTCGGAATTGCCCGTTCCAGCCTCATCAGGTCGGCCCATCTTCTTGAGAGGATTGGGCTCGCAGCTGTTGGAGGCTCTTGCGGGCTCTATGTCGGTGCGACCTTGCTGCGTCAGAAAGGTGGACTTTTTGAGAGCGGTTGGATCGTGCTGCTAACGATGCTCTATGGGGGTCTCAGCTACTATGTCGGGATTGATTTGTCTCGTACTGTGACGCGCAAGCCGATTTCAAGCATCTCGGAAGAATACAACGTGTCTGATGTGGCGGAGATCATGAGTGCGGCCGGAACGTTCGTCGCGGCAATCGCCGCAACTCTGTCCGTCAGCATCATTGTCCTTGATCAGAACCTCCCCAATGGCCTGATAGGGTTTGTCGTCGGCTGTTGGGTGGTTGGTTCTTCGCTTCAAGTTGCGGCGGGCACCATGGCTCGCAGCTATGAAGCGCCGAGCGAGCAATGAAAGAACTGCGGTCGCGGAAAACATCCGCTTGGCACCATACGTGAGCACAAGCCGCAGTGTTGGTTCGGCTCTGGTTTGGAACGACGACTCATTGCAACCCTGCCGTCCAACGCTGCGTGCCAACGATGTTTAGTAGCAAATCCGTTCGCATCGAGCAGCGTCACTGCTTGAAAGCGGTATCGGTATTGAGAAACCTAAGCCATCGCGCAACAAACAAGACGTGCCATCATGGTGACGTTGGTATATTGTCCCGCGTGCCGTGGTCCAAAATTCTGCTAACCGCCAACCACGCGATCGGTGGAGTCAATGCAGATTGCGGAGTGGCTCGAGAAGCTGGGGCTTGAGCAATACGCAGAGCGTTTTGCCCAAAATGGGATCGACATAGGGGTCCTTCCCGAACTGATGGACGAGGACTTCAGTCAGCTCGGAGTCCTGCTCGGCCATCGCCGCAAAATGTTGCGTGCTATTGCGGACCTCGATCCAGCCGCGTTGATCGCATCGCCCGTTCCTCCTCAGGACGCCGAACGGCGTCACCTCACCGTCATGTTCTGCGATCTGGTCGGCTCGACTGCGCTCTCGGCGCGTCTCGATCCCGAGGACATGTGGGAGGTGATCCGCGCCTACCGCGCCGCCTGTGCGAGCGTTGTTGCTGCTTATGATGGCAGGATAGCCCGGTTCGTCGGTGACGGAATACTGGTCTATTTCGGCTATCCCCGCGCCCACGAGGATGATGCGGAACGGGCGGTGCGAGCGGGCCTCGACACGATCTCTGCGGTTGGGCAACTCAACACAGGTGATGGCGAACGGGTTGAACTGCGAATCGCAATCGCAACCGGGCTTGTGGTGGTTGGCGACCTCATCAGCGGAGACGCGTCAGAGGAGCACGGAACGATCGGCGATACACCAAACCTCGCCGCCCGGCTCCAGAGCCTGGCGGAGCCTGGGGTGGTCGTCGTTGCCTCGTCCACGCGCCGGCTGCTGGGAGATCTCTTCACTTTTCGCAATCTCGGCCGCCGCGAGGTCAAGGGAATAGCCGAACCCATCGCGGTCTGGGCGGTCGAGGGGGCGATCGCATCGGAGAGCCGCTTCGAAGCGGTCCGCGCGGCGCGCTCGATCGGTTTTGTCGGTCGCAGGGAAGAGATCGAGTTCACGCTCTCGCGCCAGCGGCTGGCATGGCAGGGACATGGCCAGATGGTGTTGATTTCTGGCGAAGCGGGCATTGGCAAGTCACGCATGGTCGCAACGCTGTCTGAGAGCCCCGCGTTGGAGGCGCACAGGCGGGTGCGATATCAGTGTTCGCCCTACCACACCAACAGCGCGCTCCATCCCTTTGTTGCGCAACTCGAGCGCGCAGCCGGCATCCGCTCTCACGACACGTCAGAGCAAAAGCTCGAAAAGCTCGAGGCAATGCTGGCGCTTGGAACACAGCAAGTCGCCCGAGCGACGCCGCTCATTGCGGCTCTCCTTTCCATTCCAACCGGCGACCGTTATCCGTCGCTCGGTTTGAGCCCGGCGCAACAACGGCGACAGACATTTGCTGCGCTTCTCGATCAGCTCGAGGGGTTGGCGCGAGAGCAGCCCCTGCTGATTATCTGCGAGGATATGCATTGGGCCGATGCCACGACACTGGAACTGTTCGATCTCGGGGTCGACCGGATCAGGGGGCTGCCGATACTCGTGCTGATGACAGCTCGGCCGGAGTTCGAGCCCTCCTGGTCGGGCCTTGCCAACGTCAGTCTGTTGCGGCTGGACCGGCTGGACCGGCAGGACACGCGCGCGCTGGTCGAGCAGGTGGCGGTTGGGCGCCAGCTCCCACGCGAGATGATGAAGCAGATCATCGACAAGACGGATGGCGTCCCGCTATTCGTCGAAGAACTGACCAAGATGGTGCTGGAGTCCGGAATGCTCGTGGAGGAATCCGGGCGCTATCGCCTCGATAGTCCGCTCCCGCCGCTCGCCATTCCCGCAACGCTGCAGGATTCGCTGATGGCGCGGCTCGACCGGCTGGCTCCGGTCAAAGAGGTGGCGCAAATAGGCGCCGCCATCGGCCGCGAATTTTCGTACGCGCTGCTGAGATATGTGGCGGGACGTGACGATCTGACGCTGGGCGCCGCGCTGGTGCAGCTCGAAGACGCCGAACTGCTGGTGCGTCGCGGAACTCCGCCTGAAGCAAATTATAGCTTCAGGCACGCTCTCGTTCAGGAGGCAGCCTACGAGGGCCTGCTCAAGAGCAAACGGCAGGTACTTCACAAGCGCATCGGTGATGTCCTGCGTGAGAAGTTTCCAGCCGTGGCCGAGACCGAGCCGGAAGTGCTGGCGCACCACTTCACTGAGGCGGGACTGAGCGAGATCGCCCTCGAATGGTGGCGCAAGGCAGGCCAGCAGGCGCTCAAGCGCTCGGCCTATTACGAGGCGATCGCGCATCTCGGCAAGGCGATTGCGGCCGCCGATGAGCTGTCTGATGATCCCGGCCGGATGATGAGCAGGCTGCATCTTCAAATCGATTATGGCCGTGCATTGCGGGGAGGCCTTGGCCATAACGCTCCCGAAACGGTAGCGGCATGGACGCGCGCGCGACGTTTCGCAGCCGGTATCGATGATCCCATTGAACTTGCGCCGGTCCATTCGGGCCTCTTCAATGCCTGCCTGACCCACGGCGAACTCGCTCCGATGCGGGAGCTTGCGGATGCCATCAGGATCGCCGCCGATCGACGGCCAGATTCGCCGGTGGCCGCCGTCGTTGCTCATTGGACTGGCGGCGTTACCTGCTGGTTCGGAGGCGACTACTTGAACGCGCGAACGCATCTCGAGCGGGCGCTGGCGATCTATTGGGCCGAACCGGATCCCTCGACCTTCAGGGCTTCGGCGCTGGATCTCCCGTTCGTGATCATGCGATTTCTCGCCCTGGTGCTCTGGCCGCTCGGCACCATCGCTCGCGCGCGCAGGCTCGCCGCGGAAGCGGTGAGTGCTTCAGGAGAAAAGCGGGCGCTTTCCCAGGCCAATGCGCTTGTTCATCGCGCCGTGTTCGACGGACTGTGCGGGGGCATGTTGCAACAGACAGAGACGATCCTGGCGCTCGGTCTCGCGCGCGACCATACGATGCCCCTGTACGTTGCCGCCGGCACCTACCTGAATGGCCTCGCCAAGTGGCGTGCCGGCGACCGAATGGCCGGGCTGGCGGATATGCGTCACGGCTGGACCTTGCTGCACGAGAACGATTGCTACCTCTGCGAACCGTTTTGGGGAATGCATGTCGCCATGGCGGACGCAGAGGTCGGCCATGTCGAAACCGGGCTGGAAATCTTGAGCGAATTGATCGCCTGGACGGGACAGTCCGGTCAGCGTTGGCTTGATGCCGAGCTGCACCGCGTCCATGGCGAGCTTTTGTTGCGCCGCAACGCTCCCGACGATGCCGGTGCCGAGAATGCTCTCACGCGAGCGCTGGAAATCGCACGAGGCCAGCATACGAAGACTTTCGAGCTGCGCAGCGCCGTTGGACTTGCGCGCCTGCACAAGAGGCGTGGTCGAATGGGCGCGACATCCGAAGTGCTCGCTCCCGTGCTCGCCGAATTCGATGCGGAGCGAAGTCTTCCCGAAGTCGAGGAGGCGAAAGAGCTGCTCAGGCAGGAGCATTGACGATGTGCCGGAACGCCTGCGCGTCAGGGGATGTCGGTCACGAATTCACGTGCACGAAATCCCGCAGCAGCGGATAGATCTCGTTGTTCCAGCGCTTGCCGGAGAACACGCCGTAATGGCCGACGCCGGCCTGCATGTGGTGGACGCGGCGATAGGCGCGGACGCCGGTGCAGAGGTCCTGGGCGGCGAGGGTCTGGCCGATCGAGCAGATGTCGTCCTTCTCGCCCTCGACCGTCATCAGGCCCATGCGGCTGATGGCTTTGGCGTTCACGGGACGGCCGCGATGCATCAGCTTGCCCTGCGGCAAGAGATGCTCCTGGAACACGTCGCGCACCGTCTCGATGTAGAACTCGGCCGGCAGGTCCATCACGGCAAAATATTCGTCGTAGAACGTCTTGATCGTCGCGGCCTTCTCCTTCTCGCCCTTGGCGATGTGGCTGGCGAGGTCGAGATGCTGCTTGATGTGACGCTCGAGATTCATCGAGACGAAGGCGGTGAGCTGCACGAAGCCGGGATAGACTTTCCGCATCGCGCCGCGGCACTGCATCGGCACGTAATTGATCAAATTGCGCTCGAACCATTCAATCGGCTTGCTCTTGGCAAAGTCGTTGACCCTGGTCGGCTGGATCCGCGTGTCGATCGGGCCCGCCATCAGCGTCAGCGTCGCCGGGCGCGAGGGATGGTTGTCCTCGCACATGATCGCCGCGGCCGCGAGCGCCGACACCGAAGGCTGGCAGATCGCGACCATGTGCGGACGCGGACCGAGCTGTCCGAGGAAATCGATCAGGTGCTCAGTGTAGTCGTCGAGCCCGAAGCGGCCCTCGCTGCGCGGAATGTCGCGCGGGTTGTGCCAGTCGGTGATGTAGACGTCGTGGTCCTGGAGCAGTGTCTTCACAGTGCCGCGCAGCAGCGTGGCGAAATGGCCGGACATCGGCGCCACCAGCAGCATGCGCGGCTGCTCGCCGACGCCGTCCTTGCGAAAACGCAGCAGCGAGCCGAACGGCGTCGCGTAGGCGATCTCCTCGGTAACGGCGATCTCGCGGTTGCCGACCATGACACTGTCGATGCCGTAGGCCGGCCGGTCATAGGTCAGAGTGGAGCGCGAGATCAGCTCCAGCGCGGCCGACAGCCGGCCGACCACCTGATCCGACCTGCCCTGCGGCACCAGATTGAGGAATTTGAGTGCCGACGAGGCCCCTGCGCGCCATGGCGCCGTCAGGTCCATGTGGTTTTGAAAGGCCTGATAAAACATCGACATCATGCTGAAACGCCCATCCCGTCCCGTGCTGCCATGCAATAAGGACGCCAGACGGCAGTCTGGGTCGCCGCAGAATTGGCACGTCGCTTGCTGCTCATGACACGGAAAGCACAGAGCGGGCCGGGCTGAAGTCGGGACCAAGGAAGAGGCCACATGGCGAAGGCGACACTGACCATCAGCAGCAAGAACTACTCGTCCTGGTCGCTGCGTGGCTGGCTGCTGACGAAATTCTCAGGGCTCGATTTCGAGGAGATCGTCACCGCGCCGGACGATCCGTCGGCACGCGCCGAGATTTTGCTGCTGTCGTCCTCGATCCTGGTACCGTGCCTGCGGCACGAGGGTGCCGTTGTCTGGGACACGCTGGCGATCGCCGAATATCTCAACGAGGTGATGCCGGCCGCCGGCCTGCTGCCGGCCGACCGTATCCAGCGCGCCCATTGCCGCTCGATCTCAGGCGAAATTCATTCCGGTTTCACCACGTTGCGCGCCTCGCTGCCGGTCAACCTGAAAGGACACTTTCCCGGCTTCAAGATCTGGTCGCGCGCGCAGGCCGACATCGACCGCGTCTGGTCCATCTGGCGCGACTGTCTGGAGACATCGGGCGGCCCCTTCCTGTTCGGCGCGCAGCGCACCATGGCGGATGCCATGTACGCCCCGGTGGTGACGCGCTTTGTGACCTATGACGTCAGGCTCGAGCCGCGCCTGAAGGCCTATGCCGATACCATCATGGCCATGCCAGAGATGCAGGAATGGATCGCGGCGGCGAAGGAGGAGCCAGCCGAGATCGAGGAGCTCGAGGTCGAATATTAGGCAGGTGTTGCGCGGCCCTGCCTGTTTAGGGGGCGGGGGTCCTCTCGCGGCGGCCTCACCGCGATACCCTTGCCGCGATTAACCTTTCGCGCCGGTGACAGGCCCGGGCTTTCCCGCATGGTGCGCAGATATTGTACGCGCCTGCAGAGCCGCGTCGATATCTAGCCGTGAACAGGTGCGTACACGGCCTCTCGGCTGATTCGGACGCGATTCGTTCGGGCCGCGTTCCGAAGGTTAAGGTGGAGCGCGGCGCCGTCGCATTTTGAAACAGAGACCGCTCTCAGGCGGCCCCGCGCTGCTTCACGCGCGGCAGGCGCCAGCCGATGACAGTTGCTTCGACAGCAATGCCGGCCTCGTGGTTCTGCCAGCGTCCCTCGACGTAGCGGCAGGCGAACGGAAGCTGATATGTTCCGCTGTGATCCTCGCAGAGCACTTCGAGTGGCAGGCCCGGCGGTGGTTCTCCGGCTCCGTCGAATTCCGCCAAACGTCTGTCGCGCGTTGCCATTCCAAAAATCTCCCCTAAACAAAGCCGCGGAAAGAGCGCCCACTTCCTCCGCGTGCGGATCATCGTTCCCCGTCCAAGGGAACGGACGCAAGCTCAACGCGAGAATGCGGTACGAGTGTGGTAGCGTCGCGCTGCGCCGCGCAAACAGCGCACATTGCCGTGATCGATTGGACGAGGAACTTTCATGCTGCTTCGAAACGCTGGCATTTGTTTCGCGATATTGCTGCTCGCAGCGCTGGCGCCGTTGCCGCTTCGCGCGCAGGACGTGCCCGGCATCGAGATCTGCACGGTCGAGAAGACCATGGAGCGTCGCACCAGCTGTCTCCAGAGCAACGTCGATTTCCTGCAGAAGACGATCAACAAGCTCACCCTCGATCATCAGCAGAGGCTGGACGCCGCCAATCGCCAGATCGATGCGCTGAAGACGAGCCTTGCCGGCCTGCAGAAGACGCTCGCCGACCTCCAGGCCGCGCAGGTGAAGACGGCCGAGGACCTGAAGAAGAAGCAGGACGCGCCGCCACCCAAGGACGCGGCGAAATAAGCGCGCCGATCACGCGACGCGATAGCGCTCCATCACGGCACGATCAGGCTCGTAGCCGAGCCCGGGTCCCGCCGGCACCGCGACATGGCCGGTAGCATCGACATCGGCGCGGCCGCCCCAGAGGCAGGCTTCGCGCTTGAGATAGAACATCTCGACCAGCCCGTCGTCGCGCGTCGCGAGCAGATGAAGCGTCGCCAGCAGGCCGGGGCCAAAGTAGGGGGAGTGCGGGACGATCTTGACGCCGAGGCGATCGGCAAGGCCTGCGACCTTCTGGAATTCCGTGATGCCTCCGACCTTGATGACCGAGGGCTGGGCGTGGCTGACCGCGCCCGCATCCATCATCTGGCGGAATTGATATTCCGTGCAGGCATTCTCGCCGGCGGCGATGCCGAGCCCGCCCTTGCTGCGCACCTCGGCAAGCATGGCAAAGTCTTCCGGTGGCCAGACCGGCTCCTCCAGAAACATCGGCTGTGCCTCCCGGCATGTTTTCGCGAACGCGATCGCCTGCTCGCCCGTCAGGGGACAGTTCATGTCGACCATCAGCGGAATGGCTGGCCCGATTGCCTCGCGCGCGGCGAATACTGCCGGCGCCGTGGTCTCGTGCAGCTTGATCGCGCCATAGCCGAGCGCCAGCGCCTTCCGGCATTCGTCGGCGATGTTGCCGGGCGAGCCGATCCGCAAGAGGCTCGCGTAAGCCGGAATCGCCGTGCGCCTGATCTCGCCAAGCAAACGATGCAGCGGCACGCCTTCGGCCTTCGCGGCCAGGTCCCACAATGCGATATCGAGCCCGGAGATCGCGAACATGGTGATGCCGTAGCGGCCGAACAGATGCAGATTGCGCTGGATCTGTTCCATCATCGCGGGAATGCCGGCAGCATCCGGCACCTTCAGCCCGCGGGCCTGCGGCGCGATCATCTCCTCGACGGCGCTGCGCGTGGTGCGGGGGCAGACATAGGCGAAGGCATCGCCCCAGCCGGTCAGCCCGGAATCGGTCGTGACCTCGACGAGCACCATGTCGAGCGCGGAAATCGCGGAAGCACCCTGGCGGAAGCTTGCGACACCGGCGTCATAGGGGATGCGGATATGGTGCGCCCGCACATCGGTGATCTCCATGACCCGATTCCTCTTTCTCGTGAGCGGTTTCAACAAGTGTAGCCACGAACGCCGGGGCGTTGCCAGTGGCGATTGCCGGACTATCCTCATGCGAAGGACAGCAATGCCGGTCAAGCAGAGCGCTGCTGAGCGGCGCATCATCGCAGCGCTTCGAACGAGAGCCTGAACCGCCATGAATCCAGCCCAGCGCGCGCTCTGGTATATCGAGAGCCATCTGGCCGAGCCGATGACGCTCGACGAGATCGCGGCGATCTCCGGCGTGTCGCGGTTCCACATCGTGCGTGCGTTTGCCGCAGCCACCGGTCTGCCGGTGATGCGTTACGTGCGCGCGCGCCGGCTGACGGAGGCCGCGCGCAGTCTTGCAAAGGGCGCCCCCGACATCCTGTCACTGGCCCTGGAGGCCGACTACGGCTCGCACGAAGCCTTCACCCGCGCGTTCCGCGACCATTTCGGCACCACGCCCGAAGCGGTGAGAGCGGCAACGTGCGTGAGCCAGCTCAAGCTTCGGGAGCCGATCCCCATGAATTCCACCATGCTCGACCATCTTGCCCCACCGCGTTTCGAGACGGCAAAGGCCTTCCTGGTCGCTGGCCCCGCCGAGCGCATCTCCTGCGACAACGGCGCCGTGATTCCCGGCTTGTGGCACCGCTTCAATCAGGAGGTCGCCGACATCCCCGCGCGGGTCGGCCAAGGAAAAATTCAAGTCGCCTACGGCGTCTGCTGCAACGGCGATGATGCCGGCAATTTCGACTACATAGCTGGGGTCGAGGTCGCCGATTTCTCCGACCTGCCGCGCCGCTTCGGCCGCATCCGTATTCCCGAGCAGCGCTATGCTGTGTTCACGCATGCCGAGCACGTCGCTTCGATCCGACGCACCGTGAACACGATCTGGAATCAGTGGCTGCCGGCATCCGGGCTCAGAGCCGCGGACGCACCGAATTTCGAACGCTACGATGAGGCGTTCGATCCTGCAACCGGCAATGGCGGTTTCGAGATCTGGCTGCCGGTGAGGGAATAGCACGATCCGGACCCGAAGGGCCGCGTCAGCGCGAAGTGTGCGGCGGTTTCCCGAAGGGATCATGCTCGAGCGATAAGGCAAAGCGCGATGACTCTCATCGCGCTTTGCAGCGCAACGCTGGCATACCATCCCGCTTGCTTGGCAAGCCGAGGCGACTTTGTCATAACCGCGGCCAAATCTTGCGTATGGGGCCCGTGCCGGACATCCCGTGCAAGCCATAACAAGCAGCCGGGAGGGTCCCAATGTCGAATGCCACGGCCAACATCCGCGTTCTCGCCACCGACCTCGAGTTTCCTGAAGGCCCCGTCGTGATGCCGGACGGCTCGGTGGTGCTGGTGGAGATCCGCGGCCAGCGCCTGACCCGCGTCTATCCCGACGGACGCAAGGAGATCGTCGCCAAGGTGCCGGGTGGCCCCAACGGCGCCGCGCTCGGCCCCGACGGCAAGATGTACATCTGCAACAATGGCGGCTTCTCCTGGATCCCGACCCGCAACATGATCATGCCGGGCCCGCAGCCCGACGATTATCTCGGCGGCTCGATCCAGCGCGTCGATTTGCAGACGGGCAAGGTCGAAACCGTCGTAACCAAATGCGGCGCGCATGATCTGCGCGGGCCGAACGACCTCGTCTTCGACAGGCAGGGCGGCCTCTGGTTCTCCGATCTCGGCAAGCGCCGTGCGCGCGAGATGGACGTCGGCGGCATGTATTACCTCAAGCCCGGCATGAGCGAGATCGTGGAGGTCGTGCACGGGATCCTGCCGGCCAACGGTATCGGTCTCTCGCCGGACGAGAACACCGTCTACATCGCGGAGACGCCGACGGGGCGGCTTTGGGCCTATGAACTCTCCGCGCCGGGCACGCTCAAGCCGCGCGACGTAATCTACCGCGGCGAGCGGGGGAAGCCGATCTGCGGCCTCGGCGGCTACCAGATGTTCGATTCGCTCGCGGTGGAGGGAGGCGGCAATGTCTGCGTCGCCACCCTCGTCTCCGGCTGCATCTCGGTGATCGCGCCTGACGGCACCCTGGTCGAGCAGGTTCCGACCGGCGACCGCGTCACCACCAACATCGCCTTCGGCGGTCCCGAGTTGAAGACCGCCTACATCACGCTGTCGGGCAAGGGCGAGCTCGTCGCCATGGACTGGCCGCGCGGTGGTTTGCCGTTGAATTTTTTGAACAAGTGAGCCAAGCCGTCATTGCGAGGAGCGAAGCGACGAAGCAATCCAGACTGCCTCCGAGGTAAGATTCTGGATTGCTTCGCTTCGCTCGCAATGACAACGGAAAGAGACCTCGATGCCCTGGCCCGACCCCATCACCCTGCGCGGACAGCACGCCCGTCTGGAGCCGCTGTCGCATGATCATCGCGAGGGGCTGGTCGCGGCCGTCAAGGACGGGGAGCTGTCGAAGCTCTGGTACACCGCGATCCCGCTGCCGGAGAACATGGGCAAGGAGATCGACCGCCGCTTAGGCCTGCAGGCCGCGGGCTCGATGCTGCCCTTCACCGTATTCGATGTCGGCGGCCGGATCGTCGGCATGACCACCTACATGAACATCGATGCCGCCAACCGCCGCGTCGAGATCGGCTCGACCTGGTACGCAATGAGCGCGCAGCGCGGCCCACTCAACACGCAGTGCAAGCTGCTGCTGCTGCGCCATGCCTTCGAGACGCTGAACTGCATCGCGGTCGAGTTCCGCACGCACTTCTTCAACCACCAGAGCCGCCGCGCCATCGAGCGCCTGGGCGCCAAGCAGGACGGCATTCTGCGCAGCCATCAGATCGCGCCGAACGGCACGCTGCGCGACACCGTGGTCTACAGCATCACCGCCGCCGAATGGCCGACGGTGCAGGCGCATCTGGAATTCCAACTCAACGACAAGCCGCGCTAGGAGCGGCCGAGGCACCATGGATAGATTTGATTATGTGATCGTCGGCGCCGGCTCGGCCGGTTGCGTGCTCACCAGCCGCCTCAGCGAGGACCCGAACACCAGCGTCTGCGTGCTTGAGGCGGGCCCGAGGGATTGGCACCCCTACATCCATTTGCCGGCAGGCTTCATCAAGACCTTCCACATGAAGAGCATCAACTGGGCCTACCAGCAGGAGCCGGGGCCCTGGACCGGCGGGCGCAGCATCTACGCGCCGCGCGGCAAGACGCTCGGCGGCTCGTCCTCGATCAACGGCCATATCTACAATCGCGGCCAGCGCATGGATTTCGACACCTGGGCGCAGATGGGCAATCGCGGCTGGGGCTATGCCGATGTGCTGCCGTACTTCCGGCGGCTGGAGAAGCGCGTCGGCGAGGGCGAGGACACTTATCGCGGCCGCGAGGGCGGCCTCACGGTCACCACCATGGACTGGCGCGATCCGCTCTGCGAGGCCTTCATGGAGGGCGCGGTCTCGCTCGGCATTCCCCGCAACCCCGATTACAACGGCAAGACCCAGGAAGGCGTCTCCTACTGCCAGCGCACCATCAACAACGGCCTGCGCGTCTCCGCGGCCACGGCGTTCCTCAAGCCGGCGATGAAGCGGCCGAACGTGCATGTGCACACCCATGCGCACGCGACCGAGATCATCTTCGAGGGCAAGCGCGCCGTCGGCGTGCGCTACATGAAGGGAGGCCGTGGCGGTCATCCTGTCGAGGTGCGCGCCAACAAGGAGGTGATCCTCTCCGGCGGCAGCTATAATTCGCCGCAGCTCTTGCAGCTCTCCGGCATCGGCTCGCCGGATCTGCTGCAGCAGCACGGCATCGCGGTACGTCACGCGCTCCCCGTCGGCGAAGGCCTGCAGGACCATTACGCCCCGCGCACGGTGGCGCGGGTGAAGGACATCAAGACCATCAACGAGCTCCGCCGCGGCCTCTCGCTCTGGGTCGAGGCACTGAAATGGGCGACCGCGCGCCGCGGCCTGCTGTCGCTGTCGCCGACCATGGTCTATTGCTTCTGGCATTCCGGCGAGAGCGCCGAGAGCTCCGACCTCCAGCTCACCTTCACGCCCGCAAGCTACAAGGAGGGCGTGCAGGGCCAGCTCGAGGACGAGCCCGGCATGACGGTGGCCTCCTGGCAGCAGCGTCCCGAGAGCCGCGGTTACGTCCGCATCCGCTCAAGCGATCCGTTCGCGCCGCCGATCATCCAGACCAACTATCTCGATGCCGAGCTCGACCGCCGCGTCATCGTCGGTGGCATGAAGCTCGCGCGGAGGCTTTTGAAGTCCGCTCCGCTCTCGCCCTATTACGCCTACGAGGATTTCCCCGGCCCCAACGTCAACACCGACGACGAATTCCTGGCAGCCGCCACCCAGCGCGGCACCACCACCTTCCACCCCGGCTGCACCTGCCGCATGGGCCCGGCGGATTCGACCTGGGCGGTGGTCGACGACCAGCTCCGCGTCCACGGTCTCGAAGGCCTCCGCGTCATCGATGCCTCCGTCATGCCGCGCATGATTTCGGCCAACCTCAACGCCTCGACGATGATGATCGCCGACCGTGCCTCCGACCTGATCCGCGGCAAGGCGCCGATGGAAGCCGCGCGGATCCCGGAGGCCGCGGTGGCGTGAAGAGCCCACTGCGTAGGGTGGGTTAGCGAGCGGGCTGCGCGAAGCGCAGTCGCGCGGCGTAACCCACCACTTCTGTCGATGCGGAGACAAAAGAGGTGGGTTACGCTGACGCTAGCCACCCTACGGTGCCGCTGCGAGGCCTCGGTAGCCCATCTTGCTTATGGCTCAGCGACGAGCGAGTGCACCTCGCCCGACCGCACCAGCTCCTCCGCAGCCGCTTCCATATGGGCGCGTGTCACAGAGGGCACGATGACCAAGTTGGGCTCACACAAGGCGCGGCCGCGCGCCAACTCGTCTTGTATCTCTTGGCCGAGGCGCGCCTGATCATAGAAGTTGATCTGGTAGCGTACCCCTGACGCAATGATCCGGGCCTGGGAAAACCATCCCTTCGCTTCGACTTCCCAACCGTATTCGTCAAAGTCCGCGGGTAGTTCGAGAGATGAGCCTCGCATTTCGATCTTTCCTTCCGGATACTTCCTGGAGATTATGAGGCGCGCGTCTCGGTTAGCCAAGCACGTGCGAAGTGTCGCAGGGGGATTGCATTGGACAACTCATACGTCGAGCCTTGGCGTCAGGTCGTAGACGAGCACGAGCGACTCCTCATCGAAGAGGAGTTGAGGAAAGAAGCTGGAGATGGCCACCCGATTGTCGGTTGGGATATCGCGGTGCTCGCTAGGCGCGATGACTGCGACGACATTCTGATCTCGTCGAGAGATGGAAGAGTAGCCGAAGTTCATCTGACGTAGTCCGGCAAGAAGGAGCCTCATCCAAGCTGGCCCAGAACTGTCATTTTCGAGTCGATGGACAAGTGGCGGGCAGAAGCTGATTTGACGTAGCCCGGAATTGGGCGACAGCTAGATCCACCCTGATTGAGCAGAACGATGAGCTTTGACCATGTTGCTTCAGCGATTGTGAATACGGGCGTGCAAGCCGCCGGGCTGAATGAAGCGGAGAGACGGAGCATCGTGATCAGGGTGCTGGAGCGGCTTGGTATCGACGTGACGAGCCACGCGCCATGGGATCGAGCCCCATCCGCCCAAAGCGAAGGAAGGCAGAGGCCCGATGGGTGGGAGCTGATCCCGAAATATGTAGGGGCGACCCAGTGTTTGATGTTTCTGGAAGGCGCCCGATCGATCTGGAAGTTTTCGTGCGGTGCGGACCTGCTTCGCGTTTTAGAGGATTGCCCGCCGCTCGAATTCTATGTCTGTGACGAGGAGGCGAGCTATCTTCTTTGCTGCAATCATCATGACTTCATCGTGGGCTGGGGGGCAGCGCTGCCATGGGTGGCACGATGCTGAATGTCGACGAAGAAATCCTGTTGAACCAATTGGCGCAGGGGATCGCAAACGATGCAGAAGGGGAAGCTTGGTTCAGCGCGCAGAGCGAGGACAACAAGCGCAGGCTGCTTCGTGGCTTGAATAGCTTCATATTGCAGGCGAAGCCTAAGCCTGAAGATGTGGCAGTTGCAATTGCGGAGTCGCAGCTGAAGCCGACGCTTACGCCGTGCGTCCTGATCGCAATGCCCAACCTTCGGGTTCAATTGGCGAAGGTCGCGACGCTTCCGGAGTTTGAGCTGCCTCGCGTGTTTCGGCTCCTCATCAAGTTGCTCGCCGCTGCAGACGGCAGGCGACGAAAGGAGCAGCCGCTGGATCACATAAACCATTGGTGGCACAGGGACTTGAGCGACTCGGACGTCGTGAATGACATCAAGCGAACACGGGAAGCATGGCTTTTGGAAAGCCTGATTTCTTTTGTCCGGACAGAGACGTTGACGCGCAAGCAGATCGCGCTTGGCACCGACGTCGCTTGGGATTTGAGCGTCGACGGAGATGACGCGCGAGAGTTCGTGCGTCGATTTGCTGATCAGTTCAACGTCGACATGTCGGAATTCGATTTTGACATGTATTTCGGCGGGGAAGGGTTTGAGCTGAACGGCCTGGTGAAGACGCTCGTTGGACGGAGAACCAAGGTGCCGATGACGGTGAAGCTTCTTTTCGGTGCGGCAAAAGGGCGCTGGCCTCGCAATTCTCGGGCTTGAGGCCTTGATCGTTCATCCCGCTTTGCCCGTCGAGTCTGAGCAAGAACTCGGCATTTTGGGGAGTTGATGTACGATTCTGTTCATGACGAATCGCACATTCAAGACGGGCGAGAGCCGAGAACAACTCAGTCTGCTTCCTGCGCGGGTTGAGGACTATGTCGGGGCGGACAACCCGGTCCGGGCGATCGAGAGCTTCGTTGGCGTCCTCGACCTTGCCAAGCTCGGCTTTCGCCACGCTGATCGCAAGGCGGCCAGCCGCCGTACGATCCGGCCGATCTGCTGAAGCTGTACCTTTACGGCTACATCAACCAAATCCGGTCGTCGCGTCGGTTGGAACGGGAAGCTGGCCGCAATCTGGAACTGATCTGGCTGCTGAAGGGATTGAAGCCGGGTTATCGAACGATCGCCAACTTCCGCAAGGAGAACTGGGCGGCTCTGAAGGAGGCCAACCGCAGCTTCGTGCTGCTGATGCGCGAACTCGGTCTCGTCGGCGGCAGCGTTGTTGCGATTGACGGCTCGTTTTTCCATGGCGACGCCAGCAAGGCCAGCGTCTTTACACGCAAGAGGCTTGCCGATCAGATCGCAAAGCTTGACCAGGAGATCGAGGCTTACGGCAAGTCCCTTGAGGACAATGATGCCGCAGAAGCCAGGAAGCCGGGCAAGGATGGGCCCGACGGCGGCGGCGGAGATAGCGGCGACATCGGCGCGAAGGTCGCGGCGCTGATGGCCAAGCGCTCGCGCGCACAAGCTGATCTTGCTCGACTGGAAGAGAGCGGCCAGACGCAGCTGTGCCTGACCGATCCGGATGCCCGGCTTCTGGTCAAGAGCAGCCAGGGGGTCGCAGGCTACAATGTGCAGACCGCCGTCGACGACAAGCACAAGCTCATTGTCGCCAGCGAGGTGGTCAACGACAGCAGCGATGTCGGCCAGCTGCATGCGATGGCCATCGCGGCAAAAAAGGCCCTTGAGGTCAAGTCCCTCCAGGCGCTGGCTGATGAGGGGTATTACAGCAGTCTCGAGCTGAAGGCCTGCGAGGACGATGGCATCACGGCCTATGTGCCGGTGCCGGAGGGCAACGCTCGGCTCGAGAAGGAAGGCCGCTTTGCCCTCAAGGATTTCGACTATGACGGTGCATCCGACACCTACCGTTGTCCCGCCGGCCAACTGCTACATCCGATGAAGAGCAGGCAAAAGAACACCAGTGGCCGCATCGAGATCCGCTACGCGGCGCGTGGAGTGATCTGCAGGACCTGCCCGCTCAAGGTCCGCTGCCTCGGCTCAAACGCAGCCTACCGGACGATCGGTCGCTGGGAGCATGAAGACGTTCTTGAACGTCATCGCGCGCGGATGCAAGGCGCAGGCGAACTGATGCGCCGTCGCTCTGGCATCGTCGAGCATCCGTTTGGCACGCTCAAATGCCGTGCCGGCTATCGTCATTTCCTGGTCCGCGGCTTCGACAAGGTCCGCGGCGAGTGGAGCCTGATGGCGCTTTGCTACAACTTCACTCGCGTGCTCAACATCCTTGGGTTCGACACGTTTCTGGCCGCACTCGCAAAGACGCTTGCTCCTTGCCGATGCACCCTCGCAGCCCTCCTGCAGGGCATAAAGGTTGCTCTAGCGACCTTCTGGCGAATATTTCAGTCCCCGCTCGCAATCACCCCATCCGCTACGGCCTAGGACCGCCAACGAACCAATTCTTGCTCAGCCTCGTCGGGCAAAACACCCCGCAACGGCGTCAACCCCTCCGCTCAAAAATATTCCACTTTACCGAAATTCGGAATTTGAGCATACATCAAAACAGCCCGGCCTGACGAAGAGGGGCGGTTCGCGAGTCGTTCGAAACGCGGGCCGGGTTGCGGTGGACGCGGCAGCGTCGGCACGGAAGGTGCGGGCAGGGCGGGTAGTCTCTGTGAGCTCGCGGCCACGTGCGGACGAACGGCGCTGCTAGGCTCGTCTCGTCTGTAAGTTTCCGGCTCTGGCGACAGGTCGGGAAAACTGCGGCGAAATGGCGGGCCGTGCGTACGGCAAAACCGTGTGGTCCTGGCCGTCGTTGCTACGGTCAAGCCCTTTGCGGAGATGCGCGCGAGCCCAACCGGGCAGACGGCATCGTCAATTCGCGGGGCGAGGGAGGCCAGAGGGAATTCGGCTCCCGGGAGAGCGCGGCATAAGCCGTCCGACCATCGCGCAGGGAAGGCCGAGTGATCGGCGACACCTGTATGCTGCTGTGCGGTTTCTCTGCGTGTGCTTTTCGCGCAGCGGACCGCGGGTGCCCGTCGGCACCCGGTCTTCCCTGCGCCCTCTTTCTTTTGGGGCGATGGAATGAAGCAAAGCTCGGGCGAGATGAGCCGCGAGGCTGCGAAGCCGTGTCTGCAGGTCAATGTCGCCGTAGGATGGGTAGAGCGAAGCGAAGCCCATCAACTTCAACATCGCGGGAAGAGCTTGATGGGTTTCGCTTCGCTCCACCCATCCTACAAGTCTTCCTACACTTCCCTTCTGCTCAAGAACGCCAGCCGCTCGAACAGATGCACGTCCTGCTCGTTCTTCAGCAGCGCGCCGTGCAGCGGCGGGATCAGTTTTCGCGGGTCGCGTTCGCGCAGCTGTTCGGCGCTCATGTCTTCGTTGAGCAGCAGCTTGAGCCAGTCCAAGAGCTCGGAGGTCGACGGCTTCTTCTTCAGGCCGGGCACCTCGCGCACCTCGAAGAAGATGCGCAGGGCTTCCTCGACCAGGCGCTTCTTGATGCCGGGGAAGTGGACGTCGACGATGCGACCCATCGTGTCGGCGTCGGGGAACTTGATGTAATGGAAGAAGCAGCGGCGCAGGAAGGCGTCCGGCAGCTCCTTCTCGTTGTTGGAGGTGATCATCATGATCGGGCGCTGCTTCGCCTTGATCGTCTCGCCGGTCTCGTAGACATGGAATTCCATGCGGTCGAGTTCGAGTAGCAGGTCGTTGGGGAATTCGATGTCGGCCTTGTCGATCTCGTCGATCAGGAGCACCGGGCGCTGCTCGGCCGTGAAGGCCTCCCACAGCTTGCCGCGCTTGATGTAGTTCTTGATGTCGGACACGCGGGCATCGCCGAGCTGGCTGTCGCGCAGGCGCGACACCGCGTCGTATTCGTAGAGGCCCTGCTGCGCCTTGGTGGTGGACTTGATGTGCCAGGTCAAAAGCGGCGCGTTCAGCGCCTTCGCCACTTCCTCCGCCAGCACCGTCTTGCCGGTGCCGGGCTCGCCCTTCACCAGGAGCGGGCGCTCGAGCACGATCGAGGCATTGACGGCGACCTTGAGATCGTCGGTCGCAACATAGTCCTTGGTGCCGGTAAACTTCATCGCGCGTCCTTGTTGGTCGTCGTCGTGAGGCAATGCCTTCGTCACGACAAGCGAACGGCCGCGCATCGCGGCCGTTCCTGGTTCGGTCAGGCTTTCAGACCCGTTTTATCAGCGAAAGGATGACGAGCACAATCACCGCGCCGATCGTGGCGTTCACGATGGCGCCGACCGTGCCGGTGGCGAGCTGGATGTGGAGCTGGGGCAGCACCCAGCCCGCAACCAGTGCGCCGATGATGCCGACGACGATGTTGCCGACCAGTCCAAATCCCGCCCCGTGGACAATCTTGCCCGCGAGCCAGCCGGCGATGGCACCGATGATCAGTGCTGCGAGAATTCCCATTGGAAACGTCCCCCAAACAACCCCTTGATGTCGCCAATTCTAGAGCAAAAAGCCTGCCGGTCCAGCGTCCCGCGGCGGTCTACGCCCCTTGACGTTCGCCCCCCGACGGGCAATCTGTCACCCATGTTCCTGCAATTCTTCACCTCTCTGCGCGATGCGCAGGTCCCCGTGACGCTGCGCGAATACCTCACGCTGATGGAGGCGCTCGACGCTGACCTCGCGGACTACACGGTCGAAAATTTCTACTACCTGTCGCGCGCCTCCCTGGTGAAGGACGAGCGCAACCTCGACAAGTTCGACCGCGTCTTCGGCACCGTTTTCAAGGGGCTGGAAAGCCTGCTCGAGGCCATGGACAAGGCGGAGATCCCCGAGGAGTGGCTGAAGAAGCTCGCGGAAAAGTACCTGACGGAAGAAGAGAAGAAGCAGATCGAGGCCATGGGCTGGGACAAGCTCATGGAGACCCTGAAGAAGCGCCTCGAGGAGCAGAAGGGCCGTCACCAGGGCGGCTCGAAATGGATCGGCACCGCCGGCACCTCGCCGTTCGGCGCCCACGGCTACAATCCCGAAGGCGTGCGCATCGGGCAGGAGAAGAACCGCAACAACCGCGCCGTGAAGGTGTGGGACAAGCGCGAGTTCAAGGATCTCGACGGCAATGTCGAGCTCGGCATCCGTAACATCAAGGTGGCGCTGCGCCGCCTGCGCAAGTTCGCGCGCACCGGCGCGCCGGACGAACTCGACCTCGACACCACCATCCGCGAGACCGCCAATCACGGCTATCTCGACGTGCACATGCGCCCCGAGCGGCGCAACGCAGTGAAGCTGCTGGTGTTCTTCGACATCGGCGGCTCGATGGACGCGCATATCGAGCAGGTCGAGGAGCTGTTCTCGGCGGCGAAGAGCGAGTTCAAGCATATGGAGTATTTCTACTTCCACAATTGCCTCTATGAGGGCGTGTGGAAGCAGAACAAGCGCCGCTTCACCGACCGCACGCCGACCTGGGACGTGCTGCACAAATATCCGCACGACTACAAGGTCGTGTTCGTCGGCGACGCCTCGATGTCGCCTTACGAGATCATGGTGCCCGGCGGCTCGGTCGAGCACGTCAACGAGGAGCCCGGCTCGGTCTGGCTCGACCGCATCATCCGCACCTATCCGCACACCGTGTGGCTGAACCCGGTGCAGCAAAAGCACTGGGACTATTCGGAATCCACCACCATCATCAAGCGCATCTTCGCCAACCGGATGTACCCGATCACGATCGAGGGGCTGGAAGCTGCGATGAAGGAATTGACGCATTGATGCACGAGTGAGCGGCGACGGGACTGCGCTCCCTCCCCCGCCTGCGGGGGAGGGTTGGGGAGAGGGTTCTCTCCACGAGCGACGTCCCCCGAGAGGAGAGAGCCCTCACCCGCGTAGCTTCGCTCCGCGACCTCTCCCGCAAGCGGGAGAGGTGACCCCCACATCCGGCAGTTCGCCCGGGACGTCGACGTAACAAGAGGGAGAACCACATGCCCCAGACCATCACCCGCGGCATCAAGGCGCTGATCGACGAGGCCAATGGCGAGATCGAAACGCTAACAGCCAAGGACGCGATCGAGATCTCCAAGAACGGCGATGTCGTCATCGTCGACATCCGCGACCCCCGCGAGATCGAGCGCGACGGCCGCATTCCCGGCGCCTTCGCCTGCACCCGCGGCATGCTGGAATTCTGGATCGATCCGCAGAGCCCCTACGCAAAGCCGATCTTCCAGGAGGACAAGAAGTTCGTGTTCCACTGCGCCGGCGGCTTGCGCTCCGCGCTCGCGGCCAAGACCGCGCAGGACATGGGCCTCAAACCCGTCGCCCACATCGCCGGCGGCTACGCCGCCTGGCGCGACGCCGGCGGGCCCACGGAGAAGTGGGAGCCGAAGAAGAAGGGGTAACTTGTCACACGCGGGCTTGACCCGCGTGTCCATCATTTCAAGAAGGATGGATTGCCGGGGCAAGCCCGGCAATGACGCCTGGAGAGTACAGACGCATGACAACCGACCCTCTCGTCTCCACCGAATGGCTCGCCGCGCACATGGGCGACGCCAACGTCAAGCTCCTCGACGCCAGCTTCAAGCTGCCGGGCGTGCTGCCGCTGCCGAAGGACGACTACCTCGCCGCGCATCTGCCGGGCGCGGTGTTCTTCGACGTCGATGCGGTGTCGGATCATTCCAACCCGCTGCCGCACATGTTTCCGAGCGCGGAGCAGTTCGGCCGCGACGTCGGCAATCTCGGTATCTCCAATGCCGATACCGTCGTGCTCTACGATGCCGGCGGCTGGGTCGCCGCGCCCCGCGCGTGGTGGATGTTCCTGTCCTATGGCCACGGCAATGTGCGCATCCTCAATGGCGGCCTCAAGAAGTGGCGCGCCGAGGGCCGCCCGGTCGAGAGCGGTGAGGTCAAGCCGAAGCCTGCGACATTCAAGGCCAGCTACGATTCAAAACGCGTGCGCAGCATGCAGCAGCTGATCGCCAATGTCGAAAACCGCAAGGAGCAGGTGATCGATGCGCGCGCCGCCGACCGTTTCGAGGGCCGCGCGCCGGAGCCGCGTCCGGGCATCCGCTCCGGCCACATCCCCGGCGCTCGCAACGTGCCCTACAACCTGCTGTTCGATGCCGCGACCGGCGAGATGAAGCCGCTCGATGAGCTCCGCGCCGCCTTCACGGCCGCTGGCGTCAAGCTCGATGCGCCGATCGTGACCAGCTGCGGCTCGGGCGTATCGGCCGGCGTGCTGACGCTCGCGCTCTATCGCCTCGGCATCACCGACACCGCGCTCTATGACGGCTCGTGGTCGGAATGGGGCCAGGCCGGCGGCCCGCCGATCGCGACGGGGCCGGCGTAGCCTCGCTGCTTCCACATCGTCATGGCCGGGCTTGATCCGGCCATCCACGTCCTCACCGCGTGCGTGTGGTTGTCGTCGCGAAGGTCTGCTGTCCAAACGGATCGAGCTGTTGCTGCAACTGCTGAGGCGGCGGACGTCGCACCACGCGGTGCCGCTTCTTCGCCTGCGCCTTGCGTTTGGCCGCCTTGCTGTCGGAGGCGTTGCTGTCGGTCTTGCTGTTGGCCTTGCTGTCGGCTTTGGCCTTCGCCGGCGGCTCCTTCACGGCCGTCGTCGCTGGCTCGTTCAGTGCGGCCAGCTTGGCCGCGGCGGCGTCGAGCGCCGGGGAGGCGAGGGCGGCACCGGGGTCAGCAGGCGCTGGTTCGCTGGCAGCTGTGGCAGGGTTGGCCTCGGGCATCGGGGCCGTGGTATCGGCCGGGGTCAGCGTGTCGGTGGAAGCTGGCGCTGCGGCCTCCACGGTTGCTTCGGGTTCGGCTGGCTCGACAGCCGAGACTTCGGCTGGGGGCGCCACGGCCTCGGGCTGCGGATCGGCTTCGGCCGTCAGCGCGGCCACCTGCTCGGGCTCGCTCGCCGGCAGCCCGATGGTCGGCACCTGGTCGCGCAGGGACGGCGCCGGCTCGGCGCTCAACTCCGGCTCGATGCGCAATACCGCGAGCACAGGCCGGGCCGGTTCGGGCACTTGCGCAAACACCTGCTCCTGCGGGCCATTCCGCCAGGCGGGGTTGCTGACATACTGCTGATGGGTCGCCCGCAGCAGCGCGGCGGCTCCCAGGCCGAACACCAGGATGGAGGTTGACAACAGGATCGCGGCAAACAGGAAGCGAAAGCCGGGAAGCATCGAGCGATTGCGAATTTCCGCCCCAGCGGCGACGTGACCGGGGCCCAAGAGGCATCTGAACGCGGTGTCGGTACTGATTGCCGCGTTCGCCACGCGGGATCGGAGCTCGAAAAGGTGGCGAATCACGCTGATTCGACCATATCGCAACGCTCCCGCGTCGTTCCGTTAAAATCACGGCCGAATAACGCGGCGATTGATGGCGCAATACGATTTCAGCCCCGTGATGCAACGGGGCAACGGTCGTCTTGCGGATCACAAATCGGCAAATCCGGCGCAAATAGTCCTGATATGTCTTGAATGTGCCGCTATCTTCCGTCATCTGGCCGTTAACGGTCCGATCGGGCTTCGGGACTATACAAGAGCGATGATGATCAAACATTTTCTGACGATATGCGCTGCCGCAACAGTCGCTGCGGCGGGAACCTCGCTCGCTCAGGCTCAGAGCTATCCAGTCCAGCAGGCGCCGAGCTATGGCGCCCCGGCCGAATATCGGCCCGGTGACCGCACGCCGAATTTCGACGCACTGGACGAAGACGACGAGGCGATGCCGCAGGCCTCGCTACCGCCGCCCGGCCCAGTCGACGATCCACGCTACGGTCGCCCGCTCGGCGCCCCCCCGGTCTATTCGGCCGCCCCGCAGGGTCCGGTGATGTCGCCGGATGATCCCCGTTATGGTCGTCCGGCTGGCGCTCCGCCGGTCTATTCGGCGGCGCCCCAAGGGCCCGTGATGTCGCCGGACGATCCCCGCTACGGCCGGCCCGCGGGTCCGCCGCCGGTGATCTATGCCAATCGTCCGGGACAGCAGGCGCCCGCCAATGACGGCCTGCGTCCGCCTGAGGCCGTCGGTGGTCCCGCCGCGACCGGGACGGTCCAGTCCGCCCAGCCGCCCGTCGATGCCGATGGCCGGCCGATGACAATCGCGTCGCTGCCGCCCGAGGAGCAGCCCGATGCTGCGCCGGCGCAGCTACCGCAAAACCTGCGCCGCCAGGAAGTCGCGTTCCAGACCAAGGAGCCGGCCGGCACGCTCGTGGTCGATACGCCCAACACCTACCTCTATTACGTGCTCGGCAACGGCCGTGCGATCCGCTACGGCGTCCGCGTCGGCCGCGACGGCTTCACCTGGACCGGCGTGCAGAAGATCACCCGCAAGGCCGAGTGGCCGGATTGGCATCCGCCGACCGAGATGATCGAGCGTCAGCCCTACCTGCCGCGCTTCATGGCCGGCGGCCCCGGCAATCCGTTAGGGGCCCGCGCGATGTATCTCGGCTCGACGGTCTACCGCATCCACGGCACCAACCAGCCCTCGACGATCGGTAAGTTCGTCTCCTCCGGCTGCATCGGCATGCTGAACGAGGACGTCTCCGACCTGTTCGATCGCGTCAAGGTCGGCACCCGCGTGGTGGTGCTGCCGGGCGGTCCGCCGCCGGGAACGGCGACCGCCTCCGCCGCACCGACGCCCAGCGCTGCCGGGCCGGCTCCGATGTCCGCCCAGGCCGGTCCGGTCCCGGGCACGCAGCCGACGGTGGTGCCGCCGCTGCCCGCGCCGGTCACCGTGCGCTGAGCGCTGCGAGAGAAGTTCGAATTGCGATGGGCGTGCCTTGGGCACGCCCATCGTCGTTTGAGGCCAGTGTCGCTTCAGGCAAGCCTGCGCGGCAGCTCGCCGCCCTTGGTGAAGGCGTCGATCGCCTCGACCATCTGGCCGTAATGGATGCGTAGTCCGTCGGTGGTGGCGTAGCCGAGATGTGGCGTCAGCACGAGATTGTCGAGTTTGCGGAAGGGATGGTCGACCGGCAGCGGCTCGACCGAGAACACGTCCAAGCCGGCGCCCGCGATCCTCCTCTGCTGCAACGCCTCGAGCAGCGCCTGCTCGTCCACGATCGGTCCGCGTGCGGTGTTGACGAGAAAGGCGGTCGGCTTCATCCGCGCAAGATCGGCAGCTCCAACCAGTCCGCGCGAGCGCTCGCTCAGCACGACATGGATGGTGACGATATCGGCCTTGGCGAATAGCTCCTCCTTGTTGGCGTAGCCGACGCCGGCCTCCTTGCACTTCTCCGGCGTGAGGTTCGGGCTCCAGGCGATCACGTTCATGCCGAACGCCTTCGCAATGCCCGCCATCTTGCTGCCGAGCTTGCCGAGCCCGACGATGCCGAGCGTCATGCCTTCGATCTCGACGCCGGCAAAGGTTTGCCAGGGCTCGCCCGCATGCATGCGCGCATTCTCGCGGCCGATGCCGCGAGTCAGTTCCAGGATCAGGCCCATGGTGAGCGGCGCCGTCGGATCGCGGGAATATTGTGTGCCGCCGATGGCCACATTGCGCGCCTTCGCGGCCTCCATGTCGATGGAGGCGTTGCGCATGCCTGAGGTCAACAGCAACTTCAGCTTCGGTAGGCTCTCGAACAGGCTCTTGGGGAATGCGGTGCGCTCGCGCATCGCGCAGATGACATCGAAATCCGCCAGCGCGCTTGCCGCGGCCTGCTCCGAAGCGAAGGGGTGGCTGAACACGGTGACCTCGACCCGGTCGGACAGTTTCGGCCAATCGGCGACGTCGAGCGCGAGGTTGAAATAGTCGTCGAGAATTGCACAGCGCAGCCGGCTCATCAGCGTTCATCCATGGCGAGAGGTGACGGTGCAAGCGGGCGCCATCGTCGGGCCGGGCCATGGTTGCGCGCAATCGGGACAGCGTGCAAGCAGCTTGCGACTTCAAAAATCCGATAGGAGAGGAGGCTCAGAGATCGCGGGGCTTCAGGCGGAACGGCGCATCCATGCCGTGCTTGGCGCGCCAGGCGGGACCGGGTCCACGCATGTAGTGCAGTTCGGGCCGGTAGGGATTGAAGGCGGTGGCGAAGAAGCGCTTCCAGAAGCCCTTGATCTCCGAGACGAACCCGGAGACGTGGCCGGCTTCTGCCGGAACAGGAAGAGTGTTGGTCTCGATCAGAGCCATGGTCGGCCTCGCTGTGCTCCCGTTCATTCTGGCGGGCGGCGCTGTTTCCGCGCGAAACCGAGCTTTGGCCTGATTTATTAAAAGAAAGTTTCAATTGTCCGGATTGGCGTCCGGATGGTGTCCGTCCGTATTCATCCATGGTGAACGGACGGAAAACATTGCCCTTTGAGGGCGGGATCGTTACATCGGCGGCAAGCAAATTTCCTCAAATCGAAGGTGTCACGGGACCGATGGCGCGCCAGTTCATCTATTTCATGCAGGGCCTGACCAAGAGCTACCCGACCCGGAAGGTGCTCGATAACATCCACCTGAGCTTCTATCCCGACGCCAAGATCGGCGTGCTTGGCGTCAACGGCTCGGGCAAGTCGACGCTGCTCAGGATCATGGCCGGCCTGGACAAGGAATACACTGGCGAGGCCTGGGTCGCCGAGGGCGCCCGTGTCGGCTATCTCGAGCAGGAGCCGCAACTCGATCCGAAGCTCTCGGTGCGCGAGAACGTGATGCAGGGCGTCGCCAAGCAGAAGGCGATCCTCGACCGCTACAACGAACTCGCGGTCAATTACTCGGACGAAACGGCCGATGAGATGACCAAGCTGCAGGACGAGATCGAGGCCCAGGGCCTTTGGGATCTCGACAGCAAGGTGGACCAGGCCATGGACGCGCTGCGCTGTCCGCCCGATGATGCCGACGTGACCAAGCTCTCGGGCGGTGAGCGCCGCCGCGTCGCGCTGTGCCGGCTGCTGCTGGACCAACCCGAGCTGCTGCTGCTGGACGAGCCGACCAACCATCTCGACGCCGAATCCGTGTCGTGGCTGGAAGGGCACCTGCGCAACTATCCCGGCGCGATCCTGATCGTCACCCACGACCGCTACTTCCTCGACAACGTCACGGGCTGGATTCTCGAGCTCGATCGCGGCCGCGGCATCCCCTACGAGGGCAATTATTCGTCCTGGCTGGTGCAGAAGCAGAAGCGCCTGGAGCAGGAGGGGCGCGAGGATGCCGCGCACCAGAAGACGCTCGCCCGCGAGCAGGAATGGGTCGCCTCCTCGCCGAAGGCGCGCCAGGCCAAGTCGAAAGCGCGCTACCAGCGCTATGAGGAGCTGCTCAAGAAAGCGAGCGAGAAGCAGACCCAGACCGCCCAGATCATCATTCCCGTTGCCGAGCGGCTCGGCGCCAACGTCGTCGATTTCGATGGCCTCAGCAAAGGCTTTGGAGATCGCCTCTTGATCGACAATCTCACGTTCAAGCTGCCGCCCGGCGGCATCGTCGGCGTGATCGGTCCCAACGGCGCCGGCAAGACCACGCTGTTCAGGATGATCACCGGCCAGGAGAAGCCGGACGCAGGCACGATCACAGTCGGCGAGACCGTGCATCTCGGCTATGTCGACCAGTCGCGCGATGCGCTCGACGGCAAGAAGACCGTTTGGGAGGAGATTTCGGGCGGCAACGAATTGATCCTGCTCGGCAAGAAGGAAGTGAACTCGCGCGGCTATTGCTCGGCGTTCAACTTCAAGGGCGCGGACCAGCAGAAGAAGGTCGGCGCGTTGTCCGGCGGTGAACGCAACCGCGTGCATCTCGCCAAGATGCTGAAGTCCGGCGCCAACGTGCTGCTGCTCGACGAACCGACCAACGACCTCGACGTCGACACGCTGCGTGCGCTCGAAGAGGCACTGGAGGACTTTGCCGGCTGCGCCGTCATCATCAGCCACGATCGCTGGTTCCTCGACCGCATCGCGACCCACATCCTGGCCTTCGAAGGCGACAGCCATGTCGAATGGTTCGAGGGCAATTTCCAGGATTACGAGAAGGACAAGATGCGCCGTCTCGGCCAGGACAGCATCATTCCACACCGTGTGAAGTACAAGAAGCTGACGCGGTGATGGGGACCTGATGCGGCGGGCGCTCATCGCTGCGGTGATCGTGGTCACCTGCGGCTGGTCGTCCGCCCGGGCAGCAGACGCGGCCTTCACGCAATTCATCGCCTCGCTCTGGCCGGAAGCGCAGGCCGCGGGCGTCTCGCGCGCGACGTTCGAGCGAGAGACGCGCGGGCTCGAGCCTGATTACAAATTGCCTGATTTGATCCTGCCCGGACGGCCCGCGACCGGCGCGCCGTCGCAGGCCGAGTTCGTGCAGGTGCCGGCCGACTACGTCAAGGAAGCGTCGATCGCCCGGCTCGCCGGCGAGGGGCAGCGGCTGCTGCAAAAATATCGCACCGCACTGACCGAGATCGAGAGAAGCTCCGGCGTGCCCGCCACCGTCATGCTCGCGATCTGGGGCCGAGAGACCGATTACGGCCGCTACACGCTGCCTTACGATCTCGTGCGCGTGCTGGCGACGCAGGCCTATGTCGGACGCCGCAAGGACCAGTATCGCAACGAGTTCATTCTCTCGCTCAAGATTCTCGGCGAGGGCATGGTGACGCGCAAGGACATGCGCTCGTCCTGGGCCGGGGCCACCGGGCTGACGCAGTTCCTGCCGTCGGAATATTACAAGCATGGCGTCGACTTCGACGGCGATGGCCGCATCGATATCTGGCACTCCGTGCCGGATGCGCTGGCCTCCGCCGCGCAGCAGCTCGTCAACAAGGGTTGGCAAAGCGGGGTGCGCTGGTCCTATGAGGTGCAGGCCCCGGCGAAGGTTGATTGCACCACGGGCGTACCGGAGGTGACGAAGCCGATCGGTCAATGGCTGCGCGAAGGCTTTGTGCCGGTGCGTAGCGCGAGGCTCAGCGCCGCCGAGCAGGCGCAGCAGGCCTCGCTGCTCCAGCCCGAAGGCATCTACGGTCCGTCGTTCCTGACCACGAAGAATTACTTCGTGATCAAGGAGTACAATTTCTCCGACCTCTACGTGCTGTTCGTCGGTCATCTCAGCGACCGGATGACGAGTCCGCTGCCATTCGCAACCCCGTGGTCGGCTTCGAAGCAGCTGCGCACGAAAGACGTCGAGACCATGCAGCGCGAGCTGACGCGCATCGGGCTCTACAAGGACAAGATCGACGGCAAGGCCGGCATGCAGACGCGCGCCGCGCTCGGCGCCTATCAGAAGTCGGTCGGCCTCAAGGTCGATTGCTGGCCGAGCGAAGCGGTGCTGCGCTCGATCCAGGCGAGGCGATAGCGCAGGGCCAAAAGAAAAAGCCCGGCCGATGGTCTCGGCCGGGCCTCGATCGCGGCGCTTGGGAGCGCCGTGCGATCAGATCAGTAGCAGACGCGAACCGGGCGGACGACCCAGCCATAGCCGTCCCAATAACGCTGGCGCTGCCAGTAGCAGGGCGGGGGCGGCGGGCCGGGCTCGGCGACGTATACGGGACCGCCATAGGCGGGGCGGCTCGACGCGATAGCGCCGCCAACGATCGCGCCGCCGATCAGGCCGGCCGCGATGCCGGCGCCGATGCCGTCATGGGCCTTCGCGGACGGAGTGGCGGTCACCAGCGAACCGGCGACCGTCGCAACCGTCAGGACGGCAACTAAAGTCTTCTTCATGCTCAAGGCTCTCCTGGGAGATGGGCTCCCCTTGTTAGGGGCGCTCGGGTTTCAAAGGTTCACGCACACGCGGATGGATTTGGCCGTGCAGCTAGGAAGCGCGCAATTGGTCAACCCACGGTAAACGCAAACGGAGCTGTGACGAGAAAAAGCGGTCTTTTTCGGGCCCCGAGATGAACGGCACATCCGTAGCGAACCGGTTCTGGCGCCTTAGCCGCAGACTCTGACGCGGCGGACGCGCCAGGCATAGCCGTCCCAGAAGCGCTGCTTCTGCCAGACGCAGTTGCCGTAATAGTCGTCGGCGACATAGCCCGGACCGGGAGCGTAGTAGCGAGGCGGGTAGTAGCCCGGTTCGTAATAGCCGGGGCCAGGTCCGTAATAATACGGAGAGGCCAGCGCACCGCCGACGATGGCGCCGCCGATGATCCCGGCCGCCACGCCTGCTGCGACGCCCCGCTGGGCTTGGGCAGATGTTCCGGCCGTCAGGGTTAGAGTGATGATGGCAGCGACTGCCAGGAACGACTTCTTCATGCGCTTGACCTTATCACACGCGGGAACTCTTTGGGGCAAGGTTCCATATTTCGTTTGAATGATCAATGAACGGCACCTTTGCCGGAGACGACCAACCGGCATGGACCCTGTTTCATCAGGAGACGATGATGGGCAACGCGACGGTCAATGCATTGATTGCCGCTGGGGTTGTCCTCGCGATCGGCTACGGCTGGATCGCTCACCTCCGGAATAGGGGTCAGCGGCGCTCGCGCGCCACGGCCGGCGGCGATGGTCATGGCGGGAACACCTATATGGGGACAAGCGACGGCTTCTTGTTGGGAAGCTGGTTTTCCAGCGACCGTTCGGGGAGCTCGACCGACGGCGGCAGCTGTTCCAGCAGCGATGGCGGCAGCAGTGGCGGGGATTGCGGAGGTGGCGGC
>NZ_RQIT01000001.1 GCF_003837805.1 Bradyrhizobium sp. RP6
TCCGCCTCCACCGCCGGCATCACGCATCGACGAGCTGTAGCCGGGATCGGTCTGCTTCATGTAGGTGGGCGAGGTGTCGCGATGGATGGTGGTGGGGCGGGTTTTGCCTCCCGGTGTCTCGATCAGGAAGCCGCAGCCTTCGAAGAAGGCGGTGTCGCAGCCATAGGTCCGGTACTGCGCCGCGCTGGCGCCGGTCGCGGTGAGCGCGGCCGTCCCGACGCATGCAATTAAAGCAACTTTCGACAATGTGAGCTTCATGGATATTCTCGAGCCTCGGTTCGGCGAGACCGGAAGGGCTCGCATACACCTTCGACGGAGGCTGATCTCTCACGGTTCGAGAAGGCGGTTTCACGCCCGCGTGAGTCGGGGGGCGGTCGGAGAGGGATGTTACGTCGCACCGAGGTCGCGCAACATATAGGTCGCTCCCTCTCCGTAGCAGGCTAGCTTCGCGCGCAGCGCCGCATCCGCCGCCACGGGACGGAAGCCGAGACGTTCCCACAACGGCCGCGTGGTGTAGACCGAGACCAGTGCGAGCGTCGCGATGCCGGATGCGCGCGCCAGCTCCGCGATGGCGGTCATAAAGGCGCGCGCAACGCCGCCGCGCCGATCGGGCAGCACGGCGATATCGTGCAAGTAGAGACAGTCTGCATCTGCGGGAAGTCGTTCGAGGAAACCGTCGAGCGGCGGAATCTGATGCTGCTTCCAGGGATGCGCGAGCCCGTAGCCGGCGATCTCATCGCCGGCGACAAGCACGCGGCATCCGTCAGGATAGAGCCGCATCTTCTCCGCGAACACCTCGGGGCTCTCCGGGAGATCAGGATGAATCCGCGCCGCGATGGCGCCGATCGCGGGCAGATCGGATGGGTGCGCTGGTCGCCAATGCGGCTTGCTCATGTCACTTCGTCGTTCCGTCTCGGTTGATTCAGTTTATTCCGCTGCGTTGACGCGCGCAGCGAAAAAAATCTTCCTGCCATCGAGGAATACGAGCCCGCGCGCGGCGTCCTAACCATGCAAGCCAATTGCATGACAGGAGATATCATGACGTCCTCGATCCGCCTCGCGCTCGCGCTGGCAATATCGCTCGCGATCGTTCCCGCCGCCCTGGCCGCACCGCCGACCAAGTCGGGCAAGACCGAGAAGGGCAATGTGCTTACCGATGCCAAGGGCATGACGCTCTACACTTTCGACAAGGATGCGGACGGCAAGTCGGCCTGCAACGGTCCATGTGCGACGAACTGGCCGGTGCTGAAGGCCGAGGCGGGCGACGCCGCCGGCGACGGCTACACCATCATCACCCGCGACGACGGCTCGAAGCAGTGGGCCTACAAGGGCAAGCCGCTCTACACCTTCGCCAAGGACCAGAAGCCCGGCGACATCACCGGCGACGGCTTCCTGAACGGCGCCTGGCATCTGGCGATGCCGTAACGGCGCTCTGCGCAAACACGGCGCGTCGGCCGTTGCACGCGACAGCCGGCGCGTCGCCGCGCCGTCATCTCGGATATTCGAGCTGCATCGCGACGAAGTCGGCCGTGCGCGGCCCGTAGCGCGCATCGATGGATTGCAACGTCTGGTCCAGCGCTCGCGCCGGCGGCAGGTCGACGGCGGCCGGCGGCGTCTGCTTTGCCGGCCAGTCGGCCGCGATCTTGTCCGGCAGGATGCGGAGGCCGCCGCGGCTCGTCCGCGCCTCCGCCGTGGCGGCGAAGGTGAGCGCGTGCGAGCGATAGGTGCGTGACCACGCATCGGCGATCAGCGCAAGTGACACCTCGTCGATGTCAGGCGTCAGCGCGATGCCGAGTTGCTCGCGGTTCCAGAATGCGAGCGTGTTGGCGATCGCCGTCATCGCAAAGGGGCGTGTGAACCGGAAGGCCTCGCTGCGGTGGCGTGCATCCCAGTCCGCAAGTCCGATGTCGCGGGCGACGGCTAGCGCCTTGGCGCGGCCGGCAATGGCCTCGACCAGGGTCAGGGCCATCGGCATGGACGCGGTGATGCCGGTCGTCGTCGCGACGCCGCGGTCGACCACCAGCCTGCGGTCCGCGACATAGCGGATCGCGGGATGCTTTTGCAGATCGCGCACGGAATACCAGTGCGTGGTGGCCCGGCGGCCGTCGAGCAGCCCGGTATTGGCAACGACCTTGGCGCCGACGCAAACGCCGATGACGATCGCGCCCTTGCGGGCCTGGCTGTTGATCCACTGCAGGACCACGGCATCGTCTTCGCGGCTCATCGCCGGCACGATGACGTAATCCGCGCCGTCGGGATGAGCAGCATCGAACTCGGCGATCGTCGCGTGCGGCTGCACTTTCAACGCGGGATAGAGTGTGACGGGTCCGGGCCGCGTGCCCAGTGTGAGGACGTCGGCGACATCGGCGCGCGCGAGGATGCCGTACGGCATCAGATAGTCGGTGGTCTCGCTCATGTCGTTGATACCGACGATCGCGATCAGGGGACGTTTGCGTTTTGGCGGCTTCAACGCCGCAAGCGTCGCCTCGCTCTCGTCCTTGGATATCGCAGCTGGGGTTCCCGGAGCCGGCGCGCCGGGCAGCAGCAACAGCCAGGTTCCGCCGATGACTGCGAGCAACGCCACGCAGCCGAGAGCGCTCCATGCCAGAATGCGCCATATCATGATGATGTCGCCCGATCCTCGTTGCGTCACGCGAGGCGGAAGCTAACCTTCGGCAACGACATCAGGAATGACGCAGATCCGGCAAAAACGGTCATCCGCAGGCGCGTTCATGCCTCGCGCGGCGGAGACTATCTCAGCCCCTCATACACCATCAGCCCGCGCGCGATCTGCAATTTGCGGATGGCGCGCGGCACGAGTTTCTCCGGCTGGTGCAGATAGCGCCAGGAGGTGAGGGTGAAGGCGGAGAGCGTGCCGCATTCGTCGTCGAACGGCGCGAGCACGCCTGTCACGCTGATCGGCGTGTGCGGGCGGGCGTTGAAGGGGAGCAGCAGCAGTTCGAGATGCGCCTTGCTGCCGTCCTCGCGCACCGCGGTGACGCCGGCGATCGCGCCGAGCGTCTCGTCGGCGACGATTGTCGCGATCTCCTCGATCTCGCTGCGGCTCGCGTCAGTGAACAGCGCCGCAAAGCTCTGGTCCTTGAGGTCTGTTCCTGCGAGCGCGCAGACGCGCGTGCCGGCGACGCGAAACGGGAAGCCGAGGTTCGGCTCGCAGGACAGCACGAAGATGTCGCCGAGCAGGCCGCGGACCGCAGCCGGATCGATGTCGGCCCGGTCAGGGGCTCGCGCAGTGCCGCGCTTCTTGTTCCAGTACGCGAAGAACGCGCGGCTCGACGGATGTTTCATGTCTGAACGCTAACCTCCGGGCGCGACCTCACGGGACAGACCTGTCCCGCTTCAGCGCACCCGCGATCCCTTCTCTTGTTGTGCAGGAGGGGATTTGCAGCGTCCATGCCGCAGCGGCGCTTTCGGCCAGCTTGTGCCGGCCTTTGCGTCGTTAACGTTAAATTAACTATGCGCTTTGCGCCGGCCGCGTGCCTGCTATGGTGAATGCGGTCGCAAGCCTTGCCGCTTTCTCCAGGTTCTCGGCAAGGCCTGTACACAGGGCGTCAGACAGTTTGGTCACGGGCCGCGGGGAGGGGTGGGGATACTCCTTATCTCTCCGGCCACCGGAAGGCCGACACGGACAGGCAGGGCTTTCCCAGGGCCCTGCCTTTTCCGTTTGTGCACTTGCGCAGGGACGGTAAAGGCGACTATCTCCAAGCCTACTGCTCCGATCGCGCGTGAAAGCGAAGCTGCCTTGGATTCCCCGCAAGATTCGTCACCGGACGTGCCTGCCGTCGTCGAAGAGGCTCCGCGCGAGCCGATCCTGACGCTGCCCGCCGCGCTGACCGCCTATATCCTACTTTTGGCGGTGATCCATCTGCGGGTGCTGCTGCCGCCGGAGCTCGAGAACTGGACCATCGACGTATTCGGCTTCATTCCGAAGCGCTACGATTCCTCGCTGCTCAATCTGCAGATCCCGGGCGGGGCGGGTGCGAAGGTCTGGACTTTCGTCACCTATTCGCTGCTGCACGCCAATCTGACCCATCTCGGCTTCAACGTGCTGTGGCTGCTGCCGTTCGGCAGCGCGCTGGCGCGGCGCTTCGGCGCGGTCAGGTTCTTCGTCTTCCTGGCGGTGACGGCGGCGGCCGGCGCGCTGGCCCATCTCATCACCCACGAGCATGCAGTGGCCCCGATGATCGGCGCTTCGGCCTCGGTGTCGGGTGCGATGGCTGCCGCAATCCGCTTCGCCTTCGTCCGCGGCAGCTTCCTGTCGTTCAGCCGCTCGGACGCCGATACCGCCGCAAAAGTTCCGGCGCTGCCGCTGTCGCGCGCGCTGCGCGACGGACGGGTGATCGGCTTCCTCAGCGTTTGGTTCGGCGTCAACATCATCTTCGGCGTCGGCGCGATCGGGATCGATTCCGAAACCACGAGCGTCGCCTGGCAGGCGCATATCGGCGGCTTCTTTGCCGGCCTGTTGCTGTTCGCATTGTTCGATCCCGTGCCGCGCATCCGAGGCGATGCTGCGGATGCGTCATCACAGGACATTTCAAATCGTATTTGAAGCGGCGCTTGCGGCGCGGCCCGAATTCATCCATCATCTCCGAGAACAATGTTCCGAAGCCGCAAGCTGCCAGCGGCGATGCTTCGCAACGCGCCTGAGCGTAAAACCGGCGCCAAAACTGTTAGTTGAAGACTCGAAGAACAAGTTCGGATCGCCTCAAGGGCGGACGGCTCCGATTCAGGGAGGCTACAATGACGGTACGTTCCATTCTGAACACCAAGGGGCACCAGATCGTGAGCGTCGAGCCCGACGCCAAGCTGGCCGCCGCGATCAGGCTGCTCGGTGAAAAGAAGATCGGCGCGGTGCTGGTGATGAACCAGAGCCGGCTCGAGGGTATCCTGTCGGAGCGCGACATCGTGCGCGTGCTCGGAGAGCGCGGCGCCGGCGTGCTGGAGGCTCCGGTCTCAGAGGTCATGACGCGCAAGGTCGTGACCTGCAAGGAGACCGATACCGTGGCCGAGCTCATGGAGACGATGACGTCGGGCAAATTCCGCCATCTGCCCGTGATCGACAACGGCAAGGTGGTTGGCCTGATCTCGATCGGCGATATCGTCAAGCGCCGGGTCCAGGAATACGAGTCGGAGCAGGAAGCCCTGCGCGACTACATCAAGACGGCCTGATCGGCCTCACAGCTGGACTCATTCCTGCGCTTTCGGCGCGGTGCCTTCGGGCGCCGGCGCCAGCACATGGATGGCCTCCTGGATCGAATCCAGCGCGCGCTCGGCGGCGCGGGTGCCGAAGGCGATGAGATCATCGGCGCGGTGGAAGTCGAACCAGCCGATCTGGCCTACGCGCGGCGTGATCAGCATGTCAGGCGGGTCGCCGGCAAGGCGGGCGCGGGTGATGCGGTCCTGCATGATGTTGAAGGCATCGACCATCACCGAGGAGATGCCGGGCCGGCCGCCGCCGCCGAAGAACTCGCGCTTCACGGTTTTCTCCGGCGAGAACAATCGCGGAAAGCGCCGCTTGACCGCCGTCTCCCCGGCCACGGGTGCCACCGTCTCCGGCATCGCGCCGTGCGAATAGATCGTCGTGGAATGGGTGAAGATGTCGCTGGAAAGATTTGCGGCGATGACGATTTCGGCGCCGAGCGCCCGGGCGGCCGAAACCGGCACCGGATTGACCAGCGCGCCGTCGACCAGCCAGCGGTCGCCGATCAGCACCGGCGCGAAGATGCCGGGCAGCGCATAGGAGGCGCGCATCGCGTTGACCACGCGGCCGCGCGTCAGCCAGATCTCGTGGCCGGTGCGGACCTCGGTCGCCACGGCCGCGAACTTGATCGGAAGGTCCTCGATCTGGATTTGGCCGCAGGCCTCCTCGAGCCGGGTTGCGAGCTTCTCGCCGCCGATCAGCCCGGAGCCGTTGAGACGGATGTCGAGATAACCGAGGATATTGCGCATGCCTTGCAGGCTGCGGCCCCATTCTTCCAGCGTGTCGAGCTGGCCGGCCGCATAGAGGCCGCCGACCACGGCGCCGATCGAGGTGCCGACCACGACGTCGGGCACGATGCCGTTGGCGAGCAGGGTCTTGATGATGCCGATATGGGCGAAGCCGCGCGCCGCGCCGCCGCCGAGGGCAAGGCCGATGACCGGCCGGCGAATGCTGCCGAGCCCCACTTTCTCGCCATTGGAGCCTCGACCCTTCAATCTATCCAGCACCGAAACCCTCCTACGCCGAGGCCCGCCCGCATCACCAGACTAGGCACCGCTTTTGCGCTCCGCCATATCAGGGGTGAAGCATGGTTTATGCCGCTTTGCGAAGGGCACTGGGCAGGAGTATGGCGAGGGATGGTCTGCTCTGGGTAATCACGTAAGCGTCAGTCGGGTTCCAGCGATCGTGCGCGCGGCCGTATTTGCCGGGGTTTCAGAGGCTTGAATTTGCCGCGTTTTCGGTGAAAGCAGGGGGCATGACACGCGGGGGTGACGGCATCATCGGATGGCGGCGCAGCGGCAGGCTGCTGCCGGCGCTGATCCTTGCCGCGTGCCTCGTCGAATCCGGCCAAAATGCCGCGCAGGCGCAGCTTTTCTCCGATCGTCCGCCGCCGGTGCCGCCGGCATCGGTGCCCGACCCCGGCGGCGCCGTTAACCTGGCACCGCCCTCCGGGCCGGGTGCCGGACCTCCGAGCCTGCCGCCGACGCTGATGCAGCCTACTACGCCCAGCATGCCGCCGCCCGCGTTCACGACCGTGCCGCCGGCCGCCCCGCTGAGCGCGGCCGTGCCCGGACAGGGCGTGCTGTCGCTGACCGCGAAATACGGCAAGGATTCGGCCTCCATTACCAGCGGCCTGGTCTGGCGCGTGTTCGCCGACCGTCCCGACGAGAACGGCACCTTCAAGCTGATCCGCGAGGATCGCAATGCCGCCCCCAACATCGTGCTGCCGCCGGGCAACTACGTCGTGCACGTCGCCTTCGGCCTCGTCAGCGCAGTGCGCACCGTCAGCCTGAAGGCCGAGACCGACCGCGAATCCTTCGTGCTGCCGGCCGGCGGCCTGCGCATCGAGGGCCGCGTCGGCACCAGCCGCATTCCGCAGAACCAGATCTCGTTCGCAATCTACAAGGGCAGCCAGTTCGAAGCCGGCGAACGCGCCTCGCTGGTGCCCAACGTCGCCGCTGGCGACGTCGTCCTGATCCCGGAGGGCACCTACTACATCGTCTCCAATTACGGTGATGCAAATTCGGTGGTGCGCTCGGACATCCGCGTCCAGGCCGGCAAGCTTACCGACGTGACCATCACCCACCGCGCCGCGGTCATCACCCTCAAGCTCGTCAGCGACAGGGGCGGCGAGGCGCTCGCCAACACCGCCTGGTCGGTGCTGACCCCCGGCGGCGACGTCATCAAGGAATCGATCGGCGCGTTCCCGCGCGTCGTGCTCTCCGAAGGCGAATACCGCGCCATCGCCAAGAACGAGGGCAAGGTCTACGAGCGCGGTTTCAACGTCGTCAACGGCGTCGACGGCGAAGTCGAAGTCGTCGCGCGGTAGAACCCGGGCGGCGCTGCCTGCGGCCTGAGTTGATGCACCGCACGATGGTTCTCATCCAGCGCACGGGCGTGCATCCCTTGTTACCGCCAGATCGCTCCAGGTGTCGGGAGCAACCGCTCTTCGCCGCCGCAGCCCGCATTTTTGACCAGAATGGCCTCTTGGGGACAGAGGATACACCGTTGATCAGGGCTTATTCCCGCACCTCGCGGCTTCATCACACCGCGGTGCACGATACGAATTTCCGATGATCAATTTTATTCTCTTTCCACCGCGCTGGGTTATATGTCGGGCATGCATCTCATGGGGGGAGCCGGAGCAGACTTGTGCGTCTGCGAGACCGGCAAGGAGCAGGGACCAAGCCCGTCGGCATGTTCGAAGTGATCCTTACCAGGCGCAAGCGGTTTGGCTGGCGGTGGCAGGTGTGCGACCAGTCCGGCAAGATATTTGCCGATGGCTTCGAGCGCACCCGGCCGTCTGCCAAGTATCAAGGCGAGCGCGCGTTGTTCTTCCTGTTGTCGCAGGCCCATCTGCGCAACCGCTCGGCCGCGTCCAGCGAGGACTAGCGCACAGCTTCGTGAGCCGGCTCGGGCTGCAGGCTCGCCTGAAGCATGATCTGGAAAAGTGTGCAGCGGTTTTCCGAAAAGATCATGCTTGAACGACAACCTGAAGCGCGATGACGATCCATCCCGATCGCACCGCGCTTCAGACATCGACCACCAGCTTTCCCTTCGCCGCGTGATCGCGGATCAGCGCATAGGCGTCGCCGACATTCTCCAGCGTAAAGCGCCTGGGATCGAGCCGCGGCACCAACTTGCCTGCCTCCACCAGGCGCGTCGCCTCCATCATGATCTCCCCATGATGCGCGCGCCCTTCGCCCGAGAGCAGCGGCAGCAGCGTGAACACGCCGGAATAGGTTGCGGCGCGGAACGACAG
The DNA here is from genome assembly GCF_003837805.1 of Bradyrhizobium sp. RP6. Taxonomy (GTDB): domain Bacteria; phylum Pseudomonadota; class Alphaproteobacteria; order Rhizobiales; family Xanthobacteraceae; genus Bradyrhizobium. The sequence continues at coordinate 8,481 of NZ_RQIT01000001.1, forward strand.
CGGCGCAAGCGCGTGCGTCCCCCAGCCGAGCGCACTCACAACATGGCCGAAGCGGCGGACCGCTTCAAAGGAGGCGTCGAGCACCTTGCCGCCGACGGTGTCGTAGACGACGTCGAAGCCGCGGCCGCCGGCATGCTGCGCAACATAGGTTTCGACCGGCGTGTTGCGGTCGATGAACACCGCGCCAAAACCTTCGATCGTGGCGCGCTGCGACGCCGAGCCGGTTGCGAACACGTCGGCTCCGAAGGCGCGCGAGATCTGGATCGCGACATGGCCGACGCCGCCGGCGCCGCCATGAATCAACACCTTCTGGCCGGCCCCTAGCGAGGCGCGGTCGATCAGGCCTTCCCAGGCCGTGATGAAGATCAGGGGCAGGGCTGCCGCTTCCCGCATGCTGAGATTGGCGGGCTTCGGCGCCAGCAGGTCGGCATCGACCGCGGCGAACTCGGCCAGCGATCCCTGCACGCCGCCGACGCCTCCGGTCATGCCATAGACGTCCTCGCCCGGCTTGAACCGGGTCACCTCGTGTCCGGCCTGCTCGACCACGCCGGCGAGATCGATCCCGGGAATTGCAGGCAGCGGATGCCACGCGTGCGGGGCCGCGCCGGCATGGATCTTGGTGTCGAGCGGATTGACTCCGCTCGCGCGCACCCTGACCAGCACCTCGCGCGGGCCGATTCCGGGCGTGGAGATGGTCGAGAGCCGCAGCGGCGCCTTGTGCGCCTCCAGCACGGTTGCACGCATTGTCGATGGTTTGGTCATGATCGTTCTGCTCCGGTTGTTTCCCCAATACGCCCATGAATTTTTGCATGGAAAGCAACAGCAATGTACGATCGTCGTGCATTATTGCATGAGGATTCCGATGGACTGGAGCGATCTGCGCATCTTCCTGGCGATCGCGCGCGAAGGCACGCTCGGGGCTGCGGCGCGAAAGATCGGCCAGACTCAGCCGACCATGGGCCGGCGGCTTCGCGCGCTCGAACAGGCGTTGGGACAGACGCTGTTCCAGCGCACCACCGACGGCTTCGTCCTCACGGACGAGGGTACCGCGGTGCTGCGCCACGCCGAGCGGATCGAGGAGGAAGCGCTCGCGCTTCAACGTCACGCCTCCGGCGCGGAGACGCAGCTCGATGGCCTTTTGCGCCTGTCTTCGTCGGACTGGTTCGGGACGGTGATGCTCTCTCCGGTGATCGCCGCCTTCGGCAAGCGTCATCCGAGGGTGACCGTCGAGCTGCTGACCGATGCGCGCCTCTACAGCCTGCCGCGCCGCGAAGCCGATCTCGTCTTCCGCATCAAGCCGTTCAGCGAGCCGGAGATTATTTCCAGGAAGCTGCTGCACATTCCCTACGCGCTCTATGGCAAGAAGGGCAGCAAGCCGCCGCGCGCCGGCGACGGGCGTGGCGTCCGTGTCGTGACCATGAACGTCGAATTCGCCGACATGCCCGATGCCGCCTGGCTGAAACGCGCGCTGCCCAATGCGGAAGTCGCTTCGCGCAGCAACAACAGGCAGGCGCAGGCCGAGCTCTGCGCGAGCGGCGGCGGATTGGCGGTGCTGCCGCGTCCGCTGGGCGACCGCGATCGCCGCCTCGTCGCGCTTGACATCGGTACGTCGCCGCCCGGCCGCGATACCTTCGTCGGCTATCACCGCGACCTCAAGCGCCTGGCTCGCCTGCGCGCGCTGCTTGATCTGGTGATCGAGCGGTTGGCGGGCGCGCACCCGTAGCAGCCCGGCCGAAGCCGACGACAGGGCTACAATCCCTTGCGTTGCCTGACAGGCGAAACACCCAAGCCATCGGTCAAGACGCCTCGCCGAAAATATTCCGCTTTGCCGAAATTCGGAAACGGCGTATGTATCGCCGCAACCCGGCCCAAGGAAGAGGGGCGTATCGCGATCGTCACGAACGCGGGCCGGACGGCGGTGGACGCAGGTGACATCGGCGCGAATGGCTTTCGCAGGGCGGGCGACCGTGAGCGGAGGCGTCGCGCACACGACCGGTGTGATCGGCGTACGGCAAAATCGTGTGGTCCTGGCGCCCGGGGTCTGTGCGCCAAGTGTTGCGGTGATGTGGCGGCCCGACCGGGTTCGCGCATCAGTCATCCGCAAGGCGACGGGGGCAATAGTGCATCGCTCCCCGGGGAGAGCACGACATAAGCCGTAAAACCACTGCGCAGGGAAGGCCGGGATGTCCTGGCTACACCTGTATGCCGCTGTGCAGCTTCTTGTTCACGCAGGATTTCGCACAGTGGACCTCGGGTGCCAGCGGGCTCCCGGTCTTCCCTGCGCCCTTTTCATTTCAGAGGGTGAGAAATCGAAGCAAAGCTCGGGCGAGATGCGCCGCGAGGATGCGCAGCTGTGTCTGCGATTGAACTGCGAATTGGAGGGCGGCGCTGCCACCCACACACTCCGTCATTGCGAGCGCAGCAAAGCAATTCAGGCCGTCTCAACGGAAGGATTCTGGATTGCTTCGCTGCGCTCAATGACGCTGTTGATGCAGTTGCGCGCAGCGCGTTGCGGCATTGCGTCGCGTCCGGGACACGTGAGCATCGCCTTTGCACAACTGTCATAGTCTCTAACGACCACTAACCAACGCCTGACTTAAAACTGTCATAATCGCTGAATGGAACCCGCGCCCGCGCGCTTTTTACACGTCATTAAGCGCGTCTGCATTGGATGCGCCGGCAAAGTGCGTTGGGGACTGCCATGAAAGCCGCGAAGAGGTTGTCGGAAAAGCCGGCCACCGAAATGTTTGACGACATACCGGTGCTTCTGCGCAAATGGCATGCGGCTTTGAAACCGGGCGAGCGGCTGCCGCGCTACGAGGACGTGATGCTCGGCAGCCTCGGACGGCTCGCCGACCACATTGCGCTGCTGAAGAACGACGGCGTGCTCGAACTGTCGCGTAGCGGACGTTACGTGCAGACATGGCTCGGTGAGGAAGCCTGGGACATTCCCGTCGCCGAACTGTCGCCCGATTGTGCCACGGCGCTGTCGGAAGCAGCGGCGAGCGCGCTTGCGACCGGACGGCCGCACCAGGGGAGCGCGCATTGCGTGCGCGACGGCATGGTCAGGACCTACGACGTGCTGGCGCTGCCGACGTCCTCGCGCTGGGGCGCAACGCTGGTCGGCGCCTATGTCAACGAGCGCGGCGCGCAATACAATCTCCTCGACGCGATCTTTTCCTCGACCGACGACGCGGTGGTCTCCCTGGCGATGCTGCGCGATGCGGACGGCAGGCCGTTCGATCTTCAGGTCGTGCATCACAACAAGAGCGCGGGCGCGATGCTGGAGGTTGCGAGCGGAAGCCTGTTGTGGCGACGGATCGGCGAGGGCGACACGCTGCTGGCCTTGCCCGAGGTGATGGAATTCCTTTTCAAGGTCGTTTTGGGCGGTCGCGGCGAACAGCTCGAAATCGAGAGCGAGGGACGCTACCTCAGGCTCAGCGCCACCGCCTTCGCCGACGTGGTTTCGCTGACGATCTCCGATGTCACCGCGCTGAAGCGGCGAGACGCCTCGTTCCGCCTGCTGTTCGACAACAACCCGATGCCGATGTGGGTGTTCGATGCGCAGACCAAGGAGTTCCTGGGCGTCAACGACGCCGCTGTTCAGCATTACGGCTACAGCCGTGCCACCTTCCTGCGCATGAAGCTGCACGAGATCTGGCCGGAGGACGAGTGGGACAGCCACGCCGAGGCGCTGGAGCACGTCGGCGACGCCTATCGCTCCTCGCGCAACTGGCGGCATCTGCGCGCCGACGGCAGCGAGATCGAGGTGCTCACCTTCGGCCGCCGCGTCGCCTTCGACGATCGCGACGGCTACCTGGTGGCGGTGGTCGACATCACCGAGCGGCGCAAGGCCGAGGCCCGCATCGCCCATATGGCGCACCATGACGGACTGACCGACCTGCCGAACCGTGAATACTTCCAGGAGCGCCTGAAGCAGGCGCTGGGCCAGGCCGATGGAAAACGGGTCGGCGTGCTCTACATGGATCTCGACCTGTTCAAGAACATCAACGATTCCTTCGGTCATCCGGTGGGCGACCGCCTGCTGAAGCAGGTCGCCGAGCGCCTGACCACCGTGGTCCGCGGCGCCAATCTCGCGGCGCGGCTCGGCGGTGACGAGTTCGCCGTCATTTTGGCGGCCGACGTCTCGCCGAACGAGGCCAGCGCCTGCGCGTCCCTGCTGATCGACATGGTGAAGGCACCTTATGATGTCGACGGACAGGAGATGGTGATCGGCGCCAGCATCGGCATCGCGCTGTCGCCGGGCGACGGCACGACGCCGGAAGAGTTGATGCGCAATGCCGACATGGCGCTGTACCGGGCGAAATCCGAAGGCGGTGGCGTGCACCACTTCTTCGAGCGTGAGATGGACCTCCAGGCGCAACGGCGCCGCGACATGGAGCTCGACCTTCGTCGAGCGTTCGCCAATGGCGAGTTCGAGCTGCACTATCAGCCGCTGGTGGCGATCGCCTCCGACCGCATCTCCGGCTTCGAGTCGCTGCTGCGGTGGCGTCACCCGGACAAAGGCATGATCTCGCCGGCGGAGTTCATCCCTGTTGCCGAGGACATCGGCCTCATCATCCAGCTCGGCGAGTGGGTGCTGCGCGAAGCCTGCGCCGAGGCCGTCAAATGGCCTGCCGAGGTCAAGGTCGCGGTCAATCTGTCGCCGGCGCAGTTCCGCAGCCGCAACCTGGTTCAGGTCGTGATCTCGGCCCTGGCGCAGTCCGGCCTGTCGCCGAAGCGGCTCGAGCTCGAGATCACGGAGTCGATCTTTTTGGCCGAGACCGATGCCAATCTCGCGATCCTGCATCAGTTGCGCGAGCTCGGCGTCGGCATTTCCATGGACGATTTCGGCACCGGCTATTCCAGCCTGAGCTATCTCCGCAGCTTTCCCTTCGACAAGATCAAGATCGACCGCTCCTTCGTCAAGGATCTGGCGCAGCGGCCAGACTGCGGCGCGATCGTGCGCGCGATTTCCGGGCTCGGCCGCAGTCTCAACATCACCACGACCGCTGAGGGCGTGGAGACCGAAGACCAGCTCGACTGGCTGCGCGCCGAAGGCTGCAACGAGGTGCAGGGATTTCTGTTCAGTGCCGCGCGGCCCGCGGCCGAAATCGGAAAGCTCCTCGCCGATTTCGGTGAGCGCACCTCACGGGCGGCGTAGTGCGGGCGGGTAGCAGTCGTAGACGAGCGCCTTGAACGCCGGTGTGATGCGGCTGCGCTCGTTCTGGGTCTGTTGCATCATGAGGTAGACCATGTCGAGCTTGGGATCGACACCGAAATAGGTACCGCTGCCGGAGTCCCATTTCAGTTCGCCGAACGAGCCCGGCGGCGGCGGTTTTGCGTTGCCGGGATCGGTCCGCACCGCAAGGCCGTAGCCATAGCCGAAGCCGTCGCCAGGGAAATAGAAATAGTCGCGTGCGACGCCGGAGCCCGGCCCGATGTGATCGGTCGTCATGGACTTGAATGCGGCCGGGCTGAGATAGCGCCTGCCCGCGAACTCGCCGCCATTGAGCAGCATCTGCGAGAAGCGTTGATAGTCGGTGATGGTCGAGAGCAGGCCGCCGCCTCCGGATTGCCATTCGGGATGGTCGAGGCGCTCGCGTTCGCCGGCAAGCAGGATGAAATCGTTCGGCAGTGGCCGCGCCATCCGCGCAAGCTCGTCCTCGGTCGCGAGCACGAACTTTGTGCTGTTCATGCCGAGCGGGTCGAAGAGGCGCTGCTTCAGGAACTGATACAGCGTCTGGCCCGAGATGATCTCGATGATGCTGCCGAGGACGTCCGTGGAATGGCCGTAGCGCCACAGCGTTCCAGGCTGCCGTGCCAGCGGCAGCCTGGCGATCCGGTCAGCGAATTCCCTGTTGTTGAAATGACCTTCGAAGATGTTGGCCGCCTTGTAGGCATGCTCGACCCACTCGGCTCCGATATAGTCGTAGCTGATGCCCGAGGTTTGCCGCAGCAGATCCTCGATGTTGACGGGACGGACCGGCGGCACAAAGTCAAGTTCCAGTTCGCCGTGCGGATCGGTGGTCTGGAGGCCCACCTTGGTCTTGGCAAAGAGGGAAACGTATTTGGATACGGGGTCGGTGAGCGCAAGCTTGCCCTCGTCGATCAGCATCATCGCGCCAAGGCACGTGATCGGCTTGGTCATGGAGTGGATGGCGAAGATCGTGTCCGGCGTCATGGCGAGGCCGGTCCTGGTGTCGCGCACGCCGAAGGTCTTCAGATAGACCGGCTTGCCGTGCTGCTGGATGAGGATCACCGCGCCAGGCAGTCGGCCGCTCGTCACCTCGTTGTCGAAATACGCCGTGATGCGGTCGAGCCCCTCGGACGAGGGGGCGGGAATATCGCCGGCCCGGCTTCGCACCATCGAGCCGGCGAGCATGGCCCCGATAAGAAATTCGCGCCGTCGCATCCAGGCTTCCTCCCTCGCCGGGATCAAAGCCGTACAACGTTTGGGGCGTCAACAAGCCCTCGATTAAAAACGCGTCACAATTTCCGAAAGGCACGGTCGCGGACGGTCCTCGCTCGGTTTGGTCGGCGTGCCGATATGGACGAGGCCGGCGAGCTTCTCGTCTGGCTTGAGGCCGAGCCCATCAAGCACGTCGCGGTCGAAGGCGAACCAGCCGGTCAGCCAGCAGGCGCCGTAGCCGAGCGCGGTGGCGGCCGTGACGATGTTCATGGCGCTGGCGCCTGCCGACAATTCCTGCTCGAACGCCGGCACTTTCGGATGCGGCTTGGTGAAGCTGACGATGCCGATCACCAATGGCGCATCGGTGAGGCGCTTGCGCTCGATCTCGACGTCGGCCGCCGGCGCGCCCGGATTCTTGCGGGCGAAGACCCTCGCGATCACCTCGCCGGCGCGCTGGCGGGCATCTCCCTCGAAGATGATGAAGCGCCAGGGCGCGAGCTTGCCGTGATCGGGCACGCGCGCGCCGATGGTCAGGATCGTCTCGAGCTCGGCCGCCGAAGGGCCGGGCCCGGTCATTTCGCGCGGCTTGACAGAGCGGCGGGTCTTCAGGAGTTCGATGGCGTCGGGCACTGCGATATCCTCTTCGGCTGGTCGTCGGGCGTGCCATGCCGAGATAGGCATGCACGCCCGCAACCGGAAGCGAATTTAGATCGATTTCAGGGATCAGACGCCGCTGCGCGCCCGCCGGACATCCGGCGGGGTCGCCTCGTCGACGAGCGCGGCGATCGCTTCCGCCGTGCTCATGACCTTCTGACCGTCGCTGCCGAGGCGGCGGACCGAGACCGAATGCGTCTCGGCTTCCTTCTTGCCGACGACGAGCAGCGCCGGGATCTTGGCCAGCGAGTGCTCGCGGACCTTGTAGTTGATCTTTTCGTTGCGCAGGTCGATCTCGACCCGAAGCCCCGCGCGGCGCGCCTGCTCCAGTACCACCTTGGCGTACTCGTCGCCTTCGGAGGTGATGGTCGTGACCACCGCCTGCACCGGCGAGAGCCAGAGCGGGAAATTGCCGGCATAGTGCTCGATCAGGATGCCGATGTAGCGTTCCATCGAGCCGCAGATCGCGCGGTGCACCATCACGGGGGGCTTCTTGCCGCCGTCATGGTCGATGTAGAACGCGCCGAACCGCTCCGGCAGGTTGAAGTCGACCTGCGTGGTGCCGCACTGCCAGTCGCGGCCGATGGCATCGCGCAGAACGTATTCGAACTTCGGCCCGTAGAAGGCGCCTTCGCCGGGATTGATCTCGGTCTTGATGTGATTGTTCTGCGACTGGATCTCGCGGAGCACGGTGGCCATCACGCGCTCGGCATGATCCCACATCGCATCGGTGCCGACACGTTTTTCCGGCCGGGTCGAGAGCTTCACCGTGAGATCGCCGGTGAAGCCGAAGTCCGCATAGGTCGACAGAATGAGATCGTTGATCTTCAGGCACTCTTCGGCGAGCTGATCCTCGGTGCAGAAGATGTGCGCATCGTCCTGGGTGAAGCCGCGCACGCGCATCAACCCGTGCATGGCGCCCGACGGCTCGTAGCGATGCACCACGCCGAACTCGGCGAGGCGCAAGGGGAGGTCGCGGTAGCTCTTCAAGCCGTGCTTGAAGATCTGCACGTGGCCGGGGCAGTTCATCGGCTTCAGCGCAAACCAGCGCTTGTCCTCGGCCTCGTCGCCGGCCGACTGCGCCGCGAACATGTTCTCGCGATACCAGCCCCAATGGCCCGAGGTCTCCCACAGCACCTTGTCGAGGATCTGCGGTGCATTGACCTCGTTGTAGTCGCCGGTCAGACGGCGGCGCATGTAGGCGATCAGCTGCTGGAAGATGGTCCAACCCTTCGGGTGCCAGAACACGACGCCCGGGCCTTCCTCCTGGAAATGGAAAAGGTCGAGCTCGCGCCCGAGCTTGCGATGGTCGCGCTTCTCGGCTTCCTCGATCTGCTTGAAGTAGGCGTCGAGGTCCTCCTGCTTGGCGAAGGCCGTGCCGTAGATGCGGGTCAGCATCGGGTTGTTGCTGTCGCCGCGCCAATAGGCGCCGGCCACCTTCATCAGCTTGAAGGCGTTGCCAACCTTGCCGGTCGAGGTCATGTGCGGGCCGCGGCAGAGATCGAACCAGTCGCCCTGGTAATAGATCTTGATCGGCTCGTTGCCGGGAATGGCGTCGACCAGTTCGACCTTGAATGCCTCGCCCTTGTCGCGGAACACCTGCTTGGTCTTTTCGCGATCCCAGACTTCCTTGGTGAAGGGTTTGTCGCGCGCGATGATCTCGCGCATCTTCTTCTCGATGGCGGCAAAGTCTTCCGGCGTGAACGGCTCGTTGCGGAAGAAGTCGTAGTAAAAGCCATTCTCGATCACGGGACCGATGGTGACCTGGGTGCCAGGCCACAGCGTCTGCACGGCTTCGGCCAGCACGTGTGCGCAGTCGTGGCGGATCAATTCGAGCGCGCGCGGATCGTCGCGATTGACGAACTCGATCTTTGCGTCATCCTCGATCGGGTCGTTGAGATCGGCGACCACGCCATCGAGCGCCATCGCAACCGTGCGCTTGGCCAGCGACGGCGAGATGCCCTTGACGATCTCGAGGCCGGTGATGCTCTTGTCGAATTGGCGCTGGGCGCCATCGGGGAAGGTGAGGGTGACTTTGGCCGCAGGGGTCACGGGCTTCAGATTTGACAGGCTGTACTGGAAGCCGGACTCGGATTTGGGCTGGTCGGTCATGCTTTTCTCCTGAGGCTCACTCCTGCGAACGAGCGCAGGTAAGCGGGAACGAGCGATATATCAGGCGATTCGGCCTGCGCAATCCGGCAAATCCAAGAAAGTGATGCGCAAAAGCCGGGACATTGCACCAACTATTTCGAGCAATGCCCTTCAACTGGCCGCAAGCCTGCTCTACATGCACTTGCATGGAAAAAGCCCCCGCCGCCGGCCGTTTTGCGCCAACTGCCCTGATGCTCGGCAATCTCGTCACCGGCTGCTCGGTGCTGGCGCCGGCGGGCATGCTGACGGAATTGGCGGCGGGACTCGAGGTCAGCATCTATGCGGCCGGGCTCCTGATCACCTTCGGCGCGGTCACGTTGTGCATCGGCTCGCCGCTGACGGCCTGGCTGACCAGCCGCGTCGAACGGCGGACGCTGCTCGCGACGACCCTTGCGGTGCTCGCCTTCGGCAATCTCGCGTCGGCCTTTGCGCCCGACTACGCCAGCCTCCTCGTCATTCGCCTCGCGATGCTCGCAGTCGGCGCGCTCTACACGCCGCAGGCCGCCGGCACGGCAGCGCTGATCGTGCCGGCGGAACGGCGCGGCAGCACCATTGCGTACATTTTCCTTGGCTGGTCGCTGGCAGCCGCCGTCGGCCTGCCGCTGATCACCATCATCGCCAGCCGCTATGGCTGGCGCGCGGCCTATGGCGGGATCGGCGCGCTCGGCTGCATCAGCTTGCTGCTGTTGCTGCTGCGTCTTCCGGCGGGGCTGAAGGGGGCACCCGTCGATCTGAAGACATGGGCCGCAGTCGGCCGGAGCAGGACGATCCTGCTGCTGCTTGCGATCACGATGTTGCAGATGTCGGGGCAGTTCGTCGTGTTCACCTACATGGGGCCGCTGCTCAACAAACTCACCGGCGCCGGTGCCGATACGATCGGCATGGTGTTCGCGCTTTACGGCGTCTGCGGTTTGCTTGGCGTTGTCATCGCGACCCGCATCGTCGACACCTCGGGGCCCTATCGCACCTCGCTGCTGTTCACCTGCCTGCTGCTTGCCGGGATGACCGGCTGGGCGCTCGGCGCCGGCTCGCTCGTCTTGATTACGGGCGCGGTCGCGACCTGGGGCCTTGGCTTCGCCTCCACCAATTCGATGCAGCAGGTGCGGCTGGTCACGGCTGCGCCGCCGCTGGCATCGGCGACCGTCGCACTCAATACCTCGGTCCTCTATATCGGCCAGGCCGTCGGCTCCGCCATCGGTGGGCTGCTGTTTGCCCACGAGTTCCTGCACACGCTTGGCTTCGTCGCGGTCGGTTTCGTCGTGCTGGCACTGATCCTGGTGGTGCTGACCCGGCCCCGTCCGGTCGCTGCCACGGCCTGACGTCCGTGTTTGGTCTGCGCAAGGCGCTTGGCAAACCGCGCGCGAGGGCGCTAGAACGCCGGTCATGGGGACCAAAGAGAGTTGACTGAGATGAGGATGATTCTGGCGGTTGCCGCGGTGCTCTATTCGGCCTCCGCATTTGCGCAAACCGAGAAGCCACCGATGGTCGGGGATAAGCCGCTGGTGCAGGTCAAACCCAAAGAGGCCGCGGCCAAGCCCGCTGCGGCAGCGAAGGGCAAGCCGCAGTCGATCGCCGTGCGGCTCCAGGCCTGCCTCGAGATCGACGACGGCACCAAGGATCGCCTCAACTGCTATGACGCCGTGATCCCGCCGGCGCCGAAGCCGAAGCCGGCGAAGGCCAAGGGCTACGCCGATTGCCGATTCTTGAAGGAAGAGGACGAGCGGCTGGCCTGCTTCAACGGCTTTGCCGAGAGCATTCCGAAGCTGCCCAAGAACTGATAGTGACCGGGCGAAGGCTCGGCTGCCGATTGGGCTTAAGCAATACAGGCTTAGCGGCTCGGTGATCGACTGGTCGAGGCGACGCGCGTGAGCGCGAGCGACGGCGTTGCCGACATCTTCACCAGCACGTCCTTGAGCGGATCCCGCGTCCAGGCGCGCGTCACGTAATCGCGATGGGTGATGCCGTCGCCGGTCTCGACGAACACCACGCTGCCGGGACGAATCGGCCCGTCCATGTTCTCGGCGACGCTGATGCCCTTCTGGCGCAGCATGCTCATCAGCTCGCGGTCGCGCCGCGCCGTGTAGCGGGTGTAGGAACTGACGAAGAAGCCGGAACGATGGCTCTCGATCCAGGAGGCGAACTTGTCCAGTTCGCCGTAGATGGCGTCGAGCAGCACCACGCCGCGGACGCGGTCGCTGATGCCGCCAACCTCCAGGCTCCAAGCCGTCGGCAGGAAGCCGCCGCTGTAGCCGACGATCACGATCGGCATGTCGGCGAAAGCGCGCGCACTGTTGGGATCGCCGGTGAGGCGGGCGAGATGATCGGCCGATTCCGCCATGAAGCGCTTGAACCCGCCCGGTTGCCAGAACTTGCCGGCGCTGGAATCGGCGGCGTCGACCGCCATCTGCGGCGCAAGCAGGATGGCATTGGCGCCGGAATCGGTGATCTGCTTGGGCACCAGCTGGCGGTCGCGCACGTCGCGCTCGAGCGTTGCGCCATTGCCGTGGAAGAACACCACGATCACGCCCGGCTTGCGCACGTCGAAATGCTCCGGCACGTGCACCAGCACCCGGCTGTCATTGTAGGTCTCGTCCTGCCAGAACACGCGACCGGAAAAGCTGCGGTGGCCGCGGCGGTCGCCCTTGGAAATGTTGAGGAAGGGCGCGTCGGAGGCGGGGTTGTTGCCGAAGTAAGGAAAGGCCGACGACTTCATGCTGACCAGTGTCGTCAGGTCGTCGCGCGGTGGGCGCTGGTACGGCACCTGCGGCGCGAGCGAGGCGACCTTATAGGGCGCCTGCTCTGGCTGCTGCTGCACGGCGCGTTTGGGTGAGAAGTCCGACATCTGCCGTTGCAGGAAGCTCTCGCTCGCCGAGGGGAAGCGCTCCCTGAACTGCGGGGCAGGGAAGCGATCCTCGAACGTGTCGGCGCTGGCAACTTGTCGGGTGTTGGTCTTGGCGACCACCTGAACATTCGCTTGCGAGTTCGCCGCCAGCGCCGCCGGATCGGGCGCCTTGCCGCATTGAACCAGCGCAAGTGACAGCGGCACTGAGATCAGGCCGACCCGGAGCACACGACCGTGCCGACCGGACGACGTCCGATCGACACGAATGTCAGCTCTCACATTCGGAACGGCCCCGACCATCCAGCCATGACCCCAATCCAGCGGCAATGTTTAAGACAATTGAGCCGACTGGCGTTTAGGCGACGTTAAGTGTCCGGAGTAACTTCCCCACATCCGGAACGCTCAAAAGGACCATGCAATCGTGTCCTGATTGTGGGGAGGGAGAACGGGAAATCCGGCAAATCCAGGCGTCGTCTTCCAAAAGCGCGATTAGTCGGTGTTTTGGTACCCGCTGCCGTTGCCTCATTTAACCCTTGTTAACCCTGCTTGAATTGACTGGGCCGAACTGCACGATCGGCCTACGAGGCGAGACGCCTGAGGTTAAGGACCGCGATGACGGCATCACATGCGGGAACCGCAGCCTGGACGGGCCGGCTGATCGGCGGCGCGGCCGGGATCTCCGTTCCGGTCGCAACCGCCATCGTCGTGGCCGACATGATCGGGGTCGGTGTCTTCACCAGCCTCGGCTTTCAGGTCAAGGATATCCCGTCCGGTTTCTCGATCCTGCTGCTCTGGACCGTCGGCGGCATCGTCGCGCTGTGCGGGGTGTTCGCGTACAGCGAGTTGGGCGCGATGTTTCCGCGCTCGAGCGGCGAGTACAATTTCCTCGGCCGCGCCTATCATCCGGCCTTCGGCTTTCTCGCCGGCTGGGTATCGGCGACGGTCGGCTTCGCGGCGCCGGTTGCGCTCGCAGCGATGGCGTTCGGCGAATACGCCAGATCGGTTGTCCCGGATCTGCCGCCGATTCCGCTGGCCATCGGCGTGGTGTGGCTGGTCTCGCTCGTGCAACTGACCGGCGTCCGGCACTCCTCGGCCTTCCAGCTGATCTCGACCATCCTGAAAGTCGTGCTGATCGTCGCCTTCCTGGTCGCCGGCTTCGTCATCGGCGTACCGCAGCCGATCGCCTTCACGCCGCAGCCGGGTGACATCGCCCACATCGTCAGCGCGCCCTTCGCGATCGGGCTCGTCTTCGTGATGTATTCGTTCTCGGGTTGGAACGCCGCGACCTATATCATCGGCGAGATGAACACGCCGCAGCAGAGCCTGCCGCGCGCGCTGCTTGCGGGCACGCTGATCGTGCTCGTGTTGTACGTCGCGCTGAACGCGGTATTTCTCTTTTCCACGCCGGTGAGTGCGCTCGCCGGCCAGCTCGACGTCGCCAGCGTCGCTGGCAGCGCCATCTTCGGCAGCCTCGGCGGCCGGATCGTCGGCGCCATGATTTGCGTCGGCCTGATCTCGTCGATCAGCGCGATGATGTGGATCGGGCCGCGCGTGATGATGACGATGGGGGAGGACATTCCGGTCCTGCGCGTGTTCTCGAAGCGATCGGTGAGCGGCGCGCCGGCCTATGCCGTCCTGTTCCAGCTCGCCGTCGCCAATCTATTGTTGTTCACGCGCAGCTTCGAGGCGGTGCTCGACTTCATCCAGTTTGCGCTGCTGTTCTGCTCGTTCTTCACGGTCGCCGGCGTCATCAAGCTGCGCATCACCGATCCCGACCTGCCGCGGCCCTATCGCGCCTGGGGATACCCGTTCACGCCGCTCGTTTTCCTGCTCGTGACCGCGTTCATGATGTACTACCTGTTGACTGAACGGCCGGTGCAGTCGATTTCGGGGATGCTTGTCATGCTCGCGGGCCTGTTGATTTATGCTGTCTTCCGCAGGCGGCCGGTTGCCGCTGGCAATTCATCACACCGCGAATAGAGATGTTTCAGTTCATGAGAATTGCGGCCGTCGCCATCGCCCTGCTGGCTGCGGTCGTCTCGTCCGCGCATGCTGCCGACGCCGGCTTCGATGACACCGCGCGCTTTCTTGCGGGCATGGAGCCCTCGGCCGACTCGCCACTGGTACCGCTCACAAAGGATCCGGGCTGGCAGCGCCATGCAAAGTTCTTAGACAACGCCTTCGCTCAGCTCGAAAAGCGACAGCTGTCGAAGATCCGCAGCTGGGCCGACGCCAATTTGGCCGCGCCCCGGCCGACCATGTTCTACATGTTCAGCGGCCCGGATTTCCTCTACGCCAATGCATTCTATTCCAAGGCCGGCACCTACGTGCTCGGCGCGCTGGAGCCGGTCGGCGCCGTGCCCGACCTGACGCGGCTGCCGCGAGGTTCTGTAGCCGCCGCGCTCTACAACGTCGAGCGTTCGCTCGGCTCGATCCTGAGCTTCTCCTTTTTCATTACCAAGCAGATGAAGGTCGACCTGAACGCCAACCAGGTCAACGGCACCTTGCCGATCCTCTATGTCTTCCTCGCCCGCTCCGGCAAGGCTATCCGCAATGTCGAGATGATCGCGCTCGACGACAGGGGCGGCGTGCATGTCGGCGACGACAATCCGGGACGAAACGCCACGCGCGGCATTCGCATCACCTTTGTGGGCAGCGATGGGGAAGCGCGTACGTTGTATTACTTCTCGACCGATCTCTCCAATTCCGGGGCTCGCGCCGCAGGCTTCCTGAAGTTCTGCCAGACACTCGGGCCCGGCAACAGCCTGCTCAAGAGTGCGTCCTATCTGCTGCACTCCGGCAACTTCACCGTCGTTCGCGACTGGTTGCTCGCCAACAGTGCCACCATCATCCAGGACGATTCCGGCATTCCGCTCGCGAACTACAATGCGCGGCAGTGGCGGTTCTTCCCGTTCGGCCGCTATCTCGGGCCGATCGACGAATTCCCCGGCCGCTACCAGGAGCGCTACGCCGAACTGTTTACGCGCGCCCAGCCGATCGATTTCGGCGTCGGCTACCGCTGGCGGACGCACGAATCGAATTTGCTGCTGTCGGTGAAGGTGCCGGGCAGCGAGACCGCGCCGGCTGCGGAGACCAGTTCGGCCGCCGAGCCGCCGCCGAAGCCGCCGCGCCCGAAGCGGCTGCGGCCGCCGGAGTCGGTCCCACCGTCACAGGGACGTTTTTTCTGGTTTCGCTAGAGCATGATCCGGAAAAGTGTGCAGCGGTTTTCCGAAAAGATCGTGCTCAAACAATAACCTAAAGCGCGATGACGATTCATCCTAATCTCATCGCGCTTTAGGGGATTTGCGAAGGTTGGGCGTCAAGAGCTCTGGGCCACGACGACCAGCACTTCGGCCTTGTGCCGGCCGAGGCTCCTGACCTCGTGCGGCGTCTCGCCCGAAAAATACAGGCAGTCCCCCTTGCCGAGGACGAGCTCTTCGCCGTCGAACTTGATCGCGATCTTGCCGTTGACGACGAACAGAAGCTCCTCGCCCGCATGCGAGGCGCGCGTCGCCGCTTTGTGCGGCGGGCTCAGCAGAAAAGGCTCCATCATCTTGCGGGTGCGACCGGTCGCCAGCGGGACCACGCCGAACGTGTCCTGAAACAGCGGCACATTGCCGTCCTGGCGGCGGAACAGCGTGTAGCGCGGTGTCGGCTCGGCGTTCGGGTCGAAGAAGTTCGCGACATTGACCTCGAGGGCGGCGGCCATTCGCAGCAGCGCGGCCAGCGATGGGATCTTGAGGTTACGCTCGACCAGCGAGATGTAGCCGCGGGTGAGGTCGCTTTGCCTCGCAAGCTGGTCCAGCGTCAGGCCCTTCGCAATCCGCGCCTGGCGAATATTGGCCCCGACCGCCGTGGCTTTGCTGACGTCAAGCACGCATGAATCTCCCGAACTGCTCGGGCCTGTTTTGCAACAGATGGCGCCCGACTGCCAGCCCGGCCGCCGGCGAGGCGCCGCGCCGGTCGCCGCCAAGTGTATTCCAAAAGAAAACTTATGGGCAGAAATTTCAGGCAGAGGCGCGGATATTGTGAGCAGGTGAATTGGTATAACGCAAAAAATTGCCGAATATTGGTGCAATTCGTCCGCATTGCCGCGATCGTCGGCATTTGCCGCGTTCCGATGCGTTGATTTCCAACAGTAAACATGATCGATTTTTACCGCCGTGGTTGCCGACGGGCGCCACGGACCAAACCAACTGCTTTTCCCTGGCGCCGGTACCTTTTGGAGAGATCGATGACCGTAGCAGACGACGTAACCCTGAACGTAGCGCCAGACGAGGCGGCGAGCTTGCGACGGATCGTGTGGTCGAGCGTGATCGGCACCGCAGTCGAATGGTATGACTTCCTCATCTATGGCACGGCGACCGCGCTCGTGTTCAACAAGGTCTTCTTCGCCGCCGGCAACGCCACGCTCGCCACCATCGCGGCCTTCGGCACTTATGCCGTCGGCTTCCTGGCGCGGCCGCTCGGGGCTGCGATTTTTGGCCATTACGGCGACCGGGTCGGCCGCAAGGCGATGCTCGCGATCACGATCATGGTGATGGGCATCGGCACCTTCCTGATCGGCCTGCTTCCGACCTACCAGCAGATCGGCATTGCCGCGCCGGTGCTGCTGATCGGATTGCGCTTTCTCCAGGGTATCGGCCTCGGCGGCGAATGGGGCGGCGCCGTCCTGATGGTGGTCGAGAATTGTCCGACGCACCGCCGCGGCCTGCTCGGCAGCATGGTGCAGGTCGGCAATCCCATCGGCAATCTCGCCGCGATCGGCATGTTCGCGCTGGTGGCGAGCCTGCCGGAGAGCGACTTCATGGCTTACGGCTGGCGCATCCCATTCCTGATCTCGATCTTCCTGGTCGGCGTCGGTCTCTACATCCGCCTCAACATGGAGGAGACCGCGGCCTTCCGTCAGGTCCAGGCCAAAAAGGAAGTCGCAAGCCTACCACTGCTCGAGATCTTCAGGCATCACCGCCGGCCATTCTTCACCGCGGTCGGTCTGAAGATCTCCGAGATCGCCTATGCCAGCATCGGCGGCGTGTTCGTGATGTCCTATGCCACCGCCAATCTCGGCTTGCCGCGCGCGGTGGTGCTGAACGGTGCGTTCGCCGCATCGCTGGTCGCGCTGCTCGCCATTCCGCTGTTCGGCTGGCTGTCCGATCTCGTCGGCCGCAAGACCATGTTCTATGCAAGCTGCCTGTTCTCGGCGTTGTTTGCTTTCCCGCTGTTCTGGCTGCTCGACACCCGCGATCCCACCATCGTCATCTGCACCATGGTGGTCGCGATCACCTTCGGTCAGATGGTGATGTTCGGCATCGGAGCGCCGTGGTACTCCGAGCTGTTCACCGCGCGGCTGCGCTATAGCGGCGCTTCCCTCGGATTCCAGGTCGGCGCGGCGATCAGCGGCGGGTTGACGCCGCTGATCGCGGCCTCTCTGATGGCGTGGAGCGGCGGCGCGACCTGGCCGGTCTCGCTGCTGCTGATCGCCTGCGCTGCCATCACCGCGACTGCGACCACGTTCGCGCCGGAGACGGCGAACAAGGAACTGACCTGATCCCGCGGCGCGCCGCTGCCTGCGGCGCGCCATCGCTTCTGATAAGGATTCTGTCATGCTCGATATCGTCAGTGCCGGCTCGGCGCAAAAAGCAGCACAGCTCGGTTGGACCGGAGTGGTGCGCTTTCTCCATCTCACCCCGCGTGCGTTCCTGCCGATGCGCGCGGCCGAGACCATCACCCTCGTCGCCGGGAAGGGAATCGAGGGCGACCGCTACATGATCGGCAACGAAGAGGGTTTTTACTCGCACAAGCCGGAAGAGGGCCGGCAGGTCACCCTGTTCGAACTTGAGACGCTGGTTGCGCTGAAGCGCGACGCCGGGATCGAACTGGGCCCGGAGGAGCATCGGCGTAACGTCACGGTGGAGGGCGTGCCGCTGAATCATCTCGTCGGCCGCCGCTTCTGGCTGGGCGAGACCCTGCTGGAAGCGACGCGGCTGTCGGTGCCGTGCCGGCATATCGAGGAGATCACCGGCAAGGCGATCTTCGATCCCCTGATCAATCGTTCCGGCCTCAACTGCAAGATCCTGCAAGGCGGCATCGTCAGGGTCGGCGACACCGTGCGGAATGCGGCATGAGCGTGCGACCCATCACGACGGTCAAGACGGTCGTCACCGGCATCGAGGAGGCGGGGGCAGGCATCAAACTGTTCACGCTCGCCGATCCCGACCGGTGGGAACTGCCGCCGTTCAAGCCCGCCGCGCATATCGATCTGCATCTGCCGAACGGGCTGGTCCGCACCTATTCGCTGTGCAACGAGCCCGCAGACAACACGCGCTATGTCATCGCGGTCAAGCGCGAAGCAGGTGGACGCGGGGGTTCGCGGGCCCTGCACGACGAAATCGGCATCGGCGATGTCATCGGCGTGTCGTTGCCACGCGGCGGACTTGGGCCCCAAGCTCCCATCGCGCGCTACGTGTTCCTGGCTGGCGGCATCGGTGTGACGCCGTTCTTGTCCATGGCGCGTTATCTCGAACGAACCAAGCAAGCCGACTTCGCGCTGCATCTGATCGTGCGCGAGGAGGTGCCGCTCGCCGCGCATCTCGGTTCGCTGGTCGAAGAGGGCCGTGTCATCGTGCATCGGACGTCCCGGACCGGCCGTCCCGATCTCGCAGCGCTCGTCGGAGAGGGCGGATCCGAGACGATGGTCGCCTGCTGCGGGCCGGAAAGCATGATCGACGATTTCGAGCGGGTGACCGCAGCGTGGCCCGCGACGAGTGTCCATATCGAGCGGTTCGTCGCACCGCCGCCGGTCATCGATCCCGACGCCAAACCGTTCACACTGTCACTGGCGCGCTCGGGCGCCGAGATCGAAGTGCGGGCCGGCCAGACCATGCTGGCCGCATTGCAGGAGGGAGGCATCGACATTGCGACCTCCTGCTGCGGCGGGATCTGCGGCGCCTGCAAGGTCGGATGGATCGAAGGCAAGCCAATTCACCGCGACCGCATCCTGTCGCCCTATGAACGCGAGCGCTATCTCATGGTTTGCGTGGCGGGCTCGGACGCCGAGCGGCTGGTGCTGGACCTCTGAGCTACCAATGCACGCTCTGGCTCGGCACTATGAACGTCGTCGTTCCTGGCTGTGTCGCAAAACTCCTCGCCAGATACCAACCTGAGCCGAGGACGAGCGCGAGCAGGGCGATGATGGCGAGCAGGTCGATGGTTCTGGGATCGTGTCCCCCGTGACCGAAGTTCGGACCGGGCCTGAAGTGAAAACGAGGGCTGATTTTCCAGCGCATTGTTGTTTCCTCCCGTGGGAGCATCAAAACAACGCGAGCGGAAAGTGCCGGTTCCGATCAGGACAGCGATGTTCAAAGCACCGCAGCAAAATCAGGATGCATTGACCCCGCGCCAGCGGCCGTAACGCCAGGGCAGATACCAGCGCGCACCTTGCGGCGCGGTGAGGGGCACGTTGTCGATGCCGGACGTGCCGAAAGGGTTGCAGCGGAGCAGGCGCGCGAGCGTCATCCAGCCGCCGGCCCAGAGTCCGAACCGTTCGATGGCCTCGTCGCCGTAGACGGAGCAGGTCGGCAAATGCCGGCAGTTGTAACCGACCAGGGGCGACAGCGTGTGGCGGTACAGCCAGATCAGCGCACGGCCAAATCTGCGCGGTAGCCGGAGCACACCGTCGATGGAGCTGGAACAATGCCCGCAGGCTGAATGCTTCATGTGCGCCTTGCTGCAACGTTAAGCGGGGTATTGCCCGGTTCCGGCGCAGGGAACCGTAAGCTGTTGTTTACGCGTCATATTTTGCATGCTTTTTGGGAGCAGTGCAGCAAGTATCTATGGACGAACTGTATTCCCCCGGATACCATTTTTGTGACGTTCATGTGTAGACTCATTGAACGCAAAACGGGGCTTGCCTGAATCGGCTTTGGCTTAGTGCTTGGGGCTTGGGAAGGGACCAGTTTGAAACGTCTGACGTCGCTCAATCTTCGCGGCTGGTTGCTGGTGGGAACCGCCGTCTTTGGAGTCGCGCTGGCTGGCGCCGTCGCGACTTTCGGGTCGTCGGCCCGGGCAGGTAACACCCTGGAAGAGCGCAAGCTGCCGATGAAGTTCAGCTGGGTCGCCTGCGAGCCGAATTGCCGCGGCTGGATCAGTGCGGTCGGCATCATCACCGCTGATACGCCCAGGGATTTCGAAGAGTTCTCGCGCGGACGCCAGCTCGGGGGCGCGACCGTCGTCCTCGATTCGAGCGGCGGGTCCGTAAATGACGCGATCACGCTCGGCCGCCGCTTCCGCAATCTCGGGCTTTTGACTACGGTTGGCGTAAGCCTGCGCGGCGGGCAGTCGGCTCGCCCGGCGGTCGCGCCGGAGGCCTATTGCGAATCCATGTGCGTGTTCCTGCTGCTTGCCGGCAAGAAGCGCTACGTGCCGGAAGCCGCCCATGTCCGGGTCCACCAGATCTGGATGGGCGACCGGGCCGACGATGCCAAGGCGGCGAGCTACAGCGCGCAAGATCTGATGATCGTGGAGCGCGACATCGGCCGGCTCGCCAAATACACGTTCGACATGGGTGGCGCCGGCGACTTGCTGTCGCTTGCGCTCAGCGTTCCGCCCTGGGAAGACCTGCACGAGCTCGACGCCGGTGAGCTCAAGCTCACCAATCTGGTCACGACTGACCTCGTGGCTGATGTTCTGCCGCATGTGAACATCTCTGCGCCGGCAATGGCGGAGCTTGCACCGAAGACGCAGGCCAGGTTCGGCGCGGAACCGGAGCAGGCGGCCAAGTCGACCAAGACGGCGGAAGCCCAGGTGCCGACCGGCAGCGCGGCAGCGCCGGCTGCGGCGGCGCAGAAGTGAGCTCTTAAATCGCGGCAGTCATTCCGGGGCGCCCGTCAGCGCGAACGCACCCGAGAATCTCGCGCTGCGGGATTCCGGGTTCGTCGCTCTGCGACGCCCCGGAACGATCAGAGTGTCAGCCCTGCGCCGCGGCCGGCTCCTTGGTCTTGGCCTCGATCTGGCCGATGGCATCAACCACGGCATCGAAGGTGAGAAGCGTCGAGGCATGACGCGCCTTGTAGTCGCGGACCGGCTCGAGGAACTTGATCTCTTCCCATTTGCCTTCGGGAGGGGCACCGTTCTCCTTCAGCATTTTGCGAACGGTTTCGCGTAACTCACGGAGTTCGCTGGCAGTCGAGCCGACCACGTGACTTGCCATGATGGATGAAGAGGCCTGGCCCAAAGCACACGCCTTCACGTCATGCGCGAAGTCGGTGACGGTGTCCCCATTCATCTTGAGGTCGACCTTCACGGTCGATCCGCACAGTTTGGAGTGGGCGGTGGCAGAGGCATCGGGATCCGTCAGCCGCCCGAGGCGCGGAATATTCCCGGCCAGTTCGATGATCCGCTTGTTGTAGATGTCGTTCAGCATGTGATGGAGTCCAACACGTCCACAGCCACTTCCGGGCCGGATCGGCCTTGGCGGGCGCCGTCCAGGGTCCTATATAGGGACGGAACTGGTGGAAAAATAGTCCAGCGGTGCGGTGGCGGTGATCCAGATATGCGCCGCCGGCGTTATGACCTCAGGACTTTCCGCCGAAATTTGTTCTGCTCAGGCGTCCGGCGGCTTGGCCGCCCCGTCTGCCGGTGACACTCCGGCCGCGAGGCCGTCGAACGGAGTCGATATGGACGCTGCAATCAAATCCATCCGCCCCAACAAGCCCTCTGACCGGCAGCCCGAGAGCCGCCCGGCCGAGCTTGATCCCGCCGAATTCCTCGCGGCCGCCGTTCGCGCCGACCAGCCACGCCCGGCTCGCGCCGAGGCGGAAGCCGCGGTGAAGACGCTGCTCGCCTATATCGGCGAGAACACCGAGCGCGAGGGCCTGCTCGACACGCCGCGCCGTGTCGTCGAAGCTTTCGACGAACTCTATCAGGGCTACCACCAGTGCCCGGCCGAGGTGCTCGACCGCACCTTTGGCGAGACCGCCGGCTATGACGACTTCGTCCTAGTGCGCGACATCGAATTCACCTCGCAGTGCGAGCATCACATGATGCCGTTCTACGGCAAGGCGCACATCGCCTATACGCCGGTGGAACGCGTCGTCGGCCTGTCCAAGCTTGCGCGCCTGACCGACATCTTCGCCCGCAGGCTCCAGACCCAGGAGCACCTGACGGCGCAGATCGCAGCGGCCATCGACGAGATCCTCAAACCGCGCGGCGTTGCGGTGCTGATCGAGGCCGAGCATACCTGCATGTCGGTGCGTGGCGTCGCCAAGCATGGCGCCTCCACCTTCACCAGCCGCTTCACCGGCATGTTCCGCGACAACCCCGCGGAGCAGGCCCGTTTCCTGTCCCTGGTGCGAGGCACGACGCGCTGACCTCGCAAGTAAACTCGCGAGGGTCCTGTGTCCGCTCACTCCCATGAGATCGAAGAAGGTGTCGCCTTCCTGCCCAGGTTCGATGCCAGCGGCCTCGTGACCTGCGTCGCGACCGACGTCGCCACCGGCGACGTGCTCATGGTCGCGCACATGAACGAGGAGGCGCTGCGCAAGACGATCGCGACCGGCGAGGCCTGGTACTTCAGCCGCTCGCGCAATGCCTTGTGGCGAAAAGGTGAGACCTCAGGTCAGACCCAGCGTGTCGTTGAGATGCGCACCGATTGCGATCAGGACGCGGTGTGGATCCGCGTCGAGCAGATCGGCGCCGCCTGCCACACCGGCCGGCGGTCGTGCTTCTATCGCAAGGTCGAGGCGGAGGGCGGGGGAGCGAAGCTGGTCTTCGCCAATGCGGATCGGCTGTTCGATCCGAGCGACGTCTATAAGACATGACGTCCGTCATTCCGGGGCGGCTCGAAGAGCCGAACCCGGAATCTCGAGATTCCGGGTTCGCGCTGTCGCGCGCCCCGGAATGACGCGGAGCGTCAATTAACCCCGCATTAACCATGACTGTCCCACGGTGAGACGACGGGCGCCGAATTGCCGGCGTCGCTCAACGCCGTGGGGGGTGAGCACTTCATCATGTCGGTCGACAATTCCAGTGCCACGCAGACGGTCGGCCTCGATCCGTCGCGGGCGCGCGTCGCCGGTGCGATCAAGCAGGCCTCGAACATCTCCGGCGTCAGCTTCCAATACATGCTGACCACGGCCAAGATGGAATCGGATTTCGATCCGACGGCGGGCGCCACCACCTCGTCCGCGCACGGGCTCTACCAGTTCATCGACCAGACCTGGCTTGGCACCGTGAAGGAAGCCGGTACCCAGCTCGGCTACGGCAGCTATGCCGACGCCATCACCAGGACCTCGGCGGGCACCTATACCGTCGATGATCCCGTGATGAAGCGGTCGATCATGAAGCTGCGCGACGACCCCGAAGCCGCCTCCAACATGGCGGCGGCGCTGACGCAGTCGAACAGCTTCAAGCTCACCGGCCTGCTCGGCCGCAGGCCGTCCGACAGCGAACTCTACATGGCGCATTTCATGGGGATCGGCGGTGCGGCCAGACTGATCGCCAATGCCGAGGACAATCCGCAGGCGGTCGGTGCGCGGCTGTTCCCTAACGCTGCGTCCGCCAATCGCTCGATCTTCTACGCCAAAGACGGCCGCGCCCGCAGTGTCTCCGAAGTCTATTCGGTGCTCGACGCGCGCTACGCCAATGCAGCCAATTCGAAAGTGACGCGCAGCGCGATGGCGATGTATGGCGACACGCCGTCGACCACCGAGGTCGCGAGCGCGATCGGCGTGCAGCCGACGGCACCGGCGATCGACAATGCCGTCTATCTTCAGACCTTCCCCGTTAATGCGACGTCGCCGACGACGCTCGCGGACAATGCGCCGAGCGCGCCGGTGTTTCGTTCGATCTATCAGCCCGGGGATGCCACGCAGCCGGTCTCGACCACGGTGCAGAAATTATGGGGCAACAACGCCTCGCTCACCTCGGTCGCGTCAGCGACGCCGGACGTGCGGCCGCCGCAGCCGCTCGATCTCTTCAGCGATCGTAGCGGCATGTTCTCGAGCTAATCTCCGCTCAATGTCCCGGACGCGCCGCAGCTGAAACACTGCAACGTGTAGCCGCGCCCATGCCGCGTGCGCCGCTCTCGAAGGGGGCCCGGTTCACCAGCGCATCGCCGGGGCGCTGCGCTCGCGGCACGTGTGGTCGGCGTCTTGTTCCATTAACAAAACGTCAATAATACCAGACAGTTATGGTGAACGCTTTGTTAAGTGTCATGGTTTATTTTGTGTTGCAGGTGACGAGCCGTCACCATTTTCGTTTGTTGTGTAAGCCGGAAGCAGGATGATTGTTCGGCATTTCATTCATTGGATCAGGACGGCGCCTGCAGGCGAGCGGGCCGAGGCAACACGGGCGTTGGCCCGGGCCTGGCTGATCTCAGACCTTTCTGCAAACGACCGCATCGCCGCTGAAGGCGCGCTTCTGATGCTGCTCGACGATCCCTCGTCGCTGGTGCGGCAGGCGATGGCCGAGGCCTTTGCCCGCAGCACCGAGGCGCCGCCCGCAATCGTAAGGGCATTGTCGGCAGACCAGCCGACCGTTGCGCTGCCCGTGCTCGAACATTCCCCGCTGCTGATCGACGCCGACCTTGTCGACATCGTCGCGACCGGCAACGAGGAGGTGCAATGCGCGGTGGCCCGCCGCATCGCGTTGCCGGTGTCGGTCTGCGCCGCGATCGCCGAGGTCGGCTGCGCGGCTGCCGCACTGGAGCTGATCGAGAATCCCCACGCCGAGCTAGCTCCGTTCTCCTGGGACCGCATCGTCGAGCGCCACGGCCATCTCGCGGCGATCCGCGAGGCCATGCTGGTGCTGGAGGATCTGCCGTCCTCAACGCGCGCGGCGCTGGTGGCAAAGCTCTCGCAGACGC
The DNA here is from genome assembly GCF_003837805.1 of Bradyrhizobium sp. RP6. Taxonomy (GTDB): domain Bacteria; phylum Pseudomonadota; class Alphaproteobacteria; order Rhizobiales; family Xanthobacteraceae; genus Bradyrhizobium. The sequence continues at coordinate 33,402 of NZ_RQIT01000001.1, forward strand.
TGGCGCAATTCGTCGTGGCGCGGAACTGGCTCACCGCCGACCGTGCGGACCGCATCACGATCGAGGCACGTGACCGCTCCACCATGAACATCGCGGCGCGCTCCCGCGGCGAGGACATGCAAGGCCTGGTCAGGCATTTGCGCATCACCGGCCAGCTTACCGCGGGGTTGATCCTGCGTGCACTGCTCTCGGGCAATCTCGATCTGTTCGACGCGGCCCTTGCCGAACTCGCCGATCTGCCGCTGGCGCGCGTCTCCGCGCTGCTGCACGATCGCGGCGGCAACAGCCTGCACGCGCTGCTCCGTCGCGCCGGGCTTCCGGAGGCGACGTTTGCGGCCTTCCAGGTCGCGCTCGATGCCTGTCACGAGCAAGGCTTCGTCAATAGCGACGACGGCGCGGCGCGGCTGCGCCGGCGCATGGTCGAGCGCGTGCTTACCCATTGCGAGACCGACCGGGGCGCCACTGAGCCGCTGATGGTGCTGCTGCGCCGCTTTGCCACCGAATCCGCGCGCGAAGAGGCTCGGCTGTTCTGCGACGAGCTCGTTTCGGATGATGCGATCGATACGGTGTACGACGATCTGATCGCGGCCTAGCCGGATCCCGCAGACTCCGTCATTGCGAGCGTAGCGAAGCAATCCAGAATCGCGCCGCGGAGGCAGTCCGAGTTTGCTTCGCTGCGCTCGCAATGGCGAGAGGAGAGAGCCTTACTAATCCACCGGCGCGATGCTCGGGGCCAGGATGACCTCGAGATGTTCGGGCCGGTCGCGGTTGACGTTGGCGAGATAATCGTCGGCGACCTTGCGCAGGCGGCGGCTGAGCTCGGCGGAGACGCTGATACTGTCGAGCCTGGTGTTCTCGTGCACGATGGCGAGAATGGCATTGATGTGGTGCGTGAACAGCTCGGCCGGCACCTTTTCCAGATCAGGTGCGTGCTCGATGACGCGGCACAGGCTCTCGGCGATAACCGCTGCCGAAGGAAAGCCGAACGTCGCCGCATCGCCTTTGATGTCGTGCGCGGCGTGGAACAGCTCGTCGCGCAGCTTCTTCGTGAAGCCATCCTTCTGCACGGCAGTCCAGGCGATGGACAGTCTCTGGACCTCGACCGTCATCCAGTCCTTGAACTCGCCGGAGAGGCTCGCGAGCGCCTGTTCGGCGCGGCCGACCGGATCGTCCATGTCCTTTTCATCGACGCGGCGCAGGACCTTGCGCAGCGGGTTGGGCTGCGTGATGACGTGGTGCGTGGCGAAGGCCTTGACCTCGATGTCCTTTGCGCTGTTCTTCGCCATGATGCCTGCCTCGTCTGAAGACGTTGCGCTAGATGGTGGAGCGGGCCTTGTCGAGCAGCGAGGGCTGCTGCAGCACCTCGTGCTTTTCGCCGACGCGGCGCTCCGGGCCCATATAGGCGGAATTGGTGTTGCGGCGCCGGTCCGGCCCGAAATAGGTCTTGGTCTTAATGAAGGGGCGGGGATTGGCAACCACGTTGAGGATGCGCTGGTAGAGGCCCTTGGCCGAGATCGGCTTGGCCAGGAATTCGGTGACGCCGGCATCGCGCGCGACCGTGACGCGGCGCTTCTCGGAATGGCCGGTCAGCATGATGATCGGTGCGTAAGGATTGCCCTTCGATTCGGGTTGCCGGATCATCTGCGCAAGCTCGAGCCCGTCGAAGATCGGCATGGCCCAGTCGGTGATGACGATGTCGGGCACGTAATGGCTGTACATTTCGAGCGCCGTGGCGCCGTCCTCGGCTTCATAGACCTCGCGCGCGCCGAAGGAATGCAGCAGCGTCCGCAGGATGCGGCGCATGTGCGGATTGTCGTCGCAGACGAGGAAGCGCAGCTTGTTGAAGTCGATGCGAAACATGACGTCCGGGCCAGAGCGGTCAACCTTCGTTAACCATATCGTGCCGGGGGTTAACGAAGGGTTGCGGCCGGGCTCGCGGAGGCGTGGCCGGCAGGCGGCTCAGTAGCCGAACTGCTCGCGCAGGATACGTTCTTCAAGGCTGTGGCCGGGGTCGAACAGCATTCGCATCGAGATGGTCTTGTCGGAGAGCACCTCGACGCGGCGGACGTCGCGGACCTCGTCGTGGTCGGCGACGGCCGCTACCGGACGCTTCTCGCCCTCCAGCACCTCGATCACGACATAGGCCGTATTGGGCAGCAACGCGCCGCGCCAGCGGCGGGGGCGGAAGGCGCTGATCGGCGTCAATGCCAGCAGCGCGGCGTTGATCGGCAGGATCGGTCCCTGCGCGGAGAGATTATAGGCGGTTGAGCCCGCCGGCGTTGCCACCATGATGCCGTCGGCGATCAGCTCGGACATGCGCTCGCGCTCGTCGATCAGAATCCTCAAGCGCGCCGCCTGGTAGGTCTGCCGGAACAGGGCAACCTCGTTGATGGCATGGTGCAGATGCACCCGGTCATGCATGTCGGTCGCGCGCATCAGGAGCGGGTTGATCTCGGATTCATGCGCGGCCTCGAGCCGCGCCCGCAGGTCGTGCGTCGAGTACTCGTTCATCAGGAAGCCGACCGTGCCGCGATGCATGCCGTAGATCGGCTTTCCCGTGTGCATGTTCTGGTGCAGCGTCTGGAGCATCAACCCGTCGCCGCCGAGCGCGACGACGACGTCGGCGTCCTTCGGGTCGTAATTGCCATAGTCCCTGGTGAGCTGGCCGAAGGCGGCCTGCGCCTCGCTGCTCGGGCTGGCGACGAAGGCGATCCGGTCGTATCGCGAGGGCTTGGTCATGGCTTCCCAGGCAGGTGCCGCTGGCTCGAGTAAGTTCCGCCGGGCTCGTCTATACGAGGTGGGCCTGTATTGTCGAGGAGGACCGCCCTCCAAAGCTAACGGAGACTGTCGCTCCGGATTTGGGGGCAGAAGCGGGTGATTTGAGCCCTCGGGGGCCCGTTCAGGCCCTCGCCAGACAAGGATTCCCCAAAGCGTCGCAATTCCAGGCTAACCTTTCTGTCCGCACCGGCTGTCACAGCCGGGCAGGGAGAGCGATCATGATCACGAATTTGCCGGCGCTCCGTCAAACGGTCCTGGTGCTGGCGGTCTCGGCTTTCGCGCTTGCTGGATTTGCGCGCGCGGACGATCCGCCGAAGCCGCCCCCGGAGACCGCTGCTCCGGCCGGGCAGAAGGGTGGTCGCGGCGGCGGTACGCAGAGCGCGTCGCAGGCGTCGCCGTCGGCGGCCGAGTTGCACCGTCTCCCGCCGGATTCGACCACGAAGCAGACGCTCGATCTGCCCGGCCGAACCCTCAATTTCGCCGCGACCGCCGGCTCGATCCGCGTGTTCGACGGCAAGGGCGAGCCGCTGGCCGACATCGCCTACGCGTCCTACGAACTCGAAGGTGCCGACCGCGCGACGCGCCCCGTGACGTTCCTGTTCAATGGCGGTCCCGGCGCGTCCTCGGCGTGGCTTCAGTTCGGCGCGGCCGGGCCATGGCGGCTGCCGCTCGATGGCGAAGCATTGTCGCCCTCGGCCTCGCCCGAGGTGAAGCCGAATGCGGAGACGTGGCTCGACTTCACAGATCTCGTCTTCATCGATCCCGTCAGCACCGGCTACAGCCGTTTTGTCGCCAGCAGCGAGGACGCGCGAAAATCCTTTTACTCCGTCGATGGTGACGCCAATTCGATCGCGCTCGTGATCCGCCGCTGGCTGGAGAAACACGATCGGCTGACCTCGCCGAAATACGTCGCCGGCGAAAGCTATGGCGGCATCCGCGGGCCTAAGGTGGTGCGCCAGTTGCAGCTTCAGCACGGCGTCGGCGTCAGGGGACTGATCATGGTGTCGCCGTTGCTGGATTTTCGCGAGTTCAGCGGCACCAGCCTTCTTCAATATGTCGCAACGCTGCCGAGCTATGTCGCGGTGGCGCGCGAGGCCAAGGGGCCGGTCAAGCGCGCCGACCTCGCCGATGTCGAGACTTACGCGCGCGGCGAATTCTTAGCCGACCTCGTCAAGGGCGAGGCGGACAAGGACGCCACCAATCGCCTGGCCGACAAGGTTGCCGAGCTCACCGGCATCGACCAGGCGGTGAGCCGCAGGCTCGCCGGCCGCTTCGACGTCGGTGAATTCCGCCGCGAGTTCGACCGCAAGAACGGCAAGGTGACAGGACGTTACGACGCCTCCGTGCGTGGCTTCGATCCCTATCCGGATTCCAGCAGCTCACGCTTCGGCGATCCTTCCGGCGATGCGCTCCAGGCGCCGCTGACGAGTGCCGCTGTCGACGTGCTGACGCGCAAGCTCAACTGGCGGCCCGACGGTTCCTATGAAGTCCTGAACGGTGCCGTGGAGGGCCACTGGGATTTCGGCCGCGGCATCACCCCGCCGCAATCCGTCTCGGAACTGCGCCAGATCCTCGCCACAGATGCGAAGCTGAACGTTCTGGTCGGCCACGGGCTGTTCGATCTCGCCACGCCCTATTTCGGAACGAAACGGGTGCTCGATCAGCTGCCGGCTTTCGTGACGCAACGCGTGAAGTTCGTCGTCTATCCCGGCGGCCACATGTTCTATTCGCGCGACGGATCTCGGCAGGCGTTCCGCAGCGAGGTCGAGGCGATGATCAGGGAATAGCGCCGCTCCGGAAAGGCGCATAGCGGTCTTCCGACAGGATCATGCTCGCACTAAAGAGGCCGGCGTTTGCGCGGCTTGTATCTCCGCGCGATTTCGCGCGCGACGACTTTGGCCGGCTTCACGTTCGCGCCGGCGATCCAGATGTCGCTGATCTTGCCGCGCTTGTCACGGATCCGGCGCACCGGCTCGCCATGGCTGGAATAGCCGGCCGCCCAGGCGAGCCTGCCGGTGTCGCGGCCGGTGACCTCGATTTCCGCGGCATCCATGAAGGGGTTGTTGAACTGTGGATTGGCGACGAGCACGCGGTTGCCTGCGGGGACGAGATCCGTCGCGCCCCAGATCGTCCACCATCGGCCGGTCCAGTCGCGCACGCGGCGGTCGGGTGCGCCGCGGGTCTTGAAGGTGCGCAGAATCTGCATCGCGCCGTCCATCCAGAACGGGGCCGCGCCGTCGATGGAGTTGCTGAGGATGCTGATCGCGAGCTCGCAAGCGGGAATGGAGCAGGTCCGGGAGATGTAGCCCTGGAACCCGCCGCCATGGCCGAACCAGTCCCAGCCGTCGGTCTTGCCGGCATTGACGCCCAAGCCATAGTAGGTCTCTAAGCTTTGCGGGATGCGCCAATGGTGTCGCGTCATCTCGCGACGGCTCGCGACCGACAGCACGCTCTTCCTCGCGTTGGGTGCAAGCTGCGCGAAGAAGCGGGCGGTATCGGCGGCGGTGGCGATGAAGCCTGCGGCGGATGCCATCGCATGTGCGGGATTGTCGCCGGGGATCACGCAGCGTTCGCCCAGCGGGACTTTGCGCGTATGACCGCACGCGAACGGCGTGCCCCTGGCAAGCGGCGCATTCGGCTCGGTTTCGCGCAAGCCCGCGGGTTCGATGATCTCGCGCTTGATCCAGACCGGATAGGGATCCCTGGTCACGGCCTCAATCACGAGGCCGATCAGCCCAAAGCCGTGATTGGAATATTTGAAGCGCGTGCCGGGCTCGATTGCGGTCGGTAGCTTCAATTCCGCGAGCAACTGTTTCGTGTCGAGATAGGGGCGACTGTCGATGAACTGGCCGGAATCGGCGCCGTCGCGCGTCAGCCCCGCGCTGTGCGACAGCACTTGCGCGATCGTCGTCTCGGCGACGCGCGGATGCAGGCCGCCGACATAATCGCCCACGGGATCGTCGAGCCGGATCTTGCGCTGCTCGCGCAGCTTCATGATGCCGGCCGTGGTGAAGCTCTTGGAGTGCGAGGCGATGCGGAAGCGGTGGCGCGGGGTGAGCTTCTCGCCGGTATCGAGATTGGCGAGGCCGAACGCATGCTCGGCGACGATTTCGCCGCGATGGGCGAAAGCCACGATGACACCCGGCTGCTGGATTGTCGTCAGTTGGAATTCGATCCAGGAGCCGATGTAGTCGATCGCGGATCGCAGCCACGTGTCCATTGCGCACCAATTTGCAGGAAGATCGGTGGCGGAGGCTAGCCGAGAAAGCGGAACGGGCACAACTGGAAGGTTGCGCCCGCTGGCTTCGTTTTAGCGTGTGATGTCTCAGTAGACCAGCGTCGCGCCGGTCGGCTTGTCGAGCGCTGCGGCAAGCGAGCGATACTCCGAGCTGTCGGTGCCGGCAAGCGATGCGATCTTGTTCAGATGATACTGCGCCTGTTCGCGGTTGCCCTGCTCGAGCTGCCAAAGACCGTAATACTGCCAGGTGCGGACGTGGTTCGGATCGTCCTTCAGCGCCAGCTCGTAATAAGCCTTCGACGACTGGTAGTCGCCGAGCTTGCGATAGGAATAGCCGATCAGATTGGCGACGTCGGCGACGTCGTCGCGCTTGAGCGACTTCAGCTGGCCGATCGCGCCCGTGTAATCGTGCTTGTCGTAGATCGCGGCGTAGGCTGTGCGATAGGCCGCGAGGAATTTGGGATCGCTGACGGAAGAGCTCTTCTTCTTGCCTTTCTTGGACGAGCTTTCCGATTTCGGCGGCGAGGACGGCTCGTCGCTGCCTGCGGCGTAGGCGCTCGACAGTACCGGCGCCGCCGCCAGCGACATGGCGACGAGGCCCGGCACAACTAGCATTGAGAGTTTACGCATCGAAATTCTCCCGTATGGAACGTGGGGAACGTGGCGATCCTACACGATTGCCCGAAGACCGGAACACCCATCGCACGAAAACATTCCCGCTTCGCACGATCTATTCGCCCGGCCGCTGATGACAAACTTGTCATCGAGATGAACGGAAGCCTGCAAGGGGCTTCAGACTGGGTTCAATGTGCCCCGCCTAGGCTCCCACCTACGATCGAAGGGTAGGCGAGAGGGCGCCGCCTCGAGATCCTTCCAAGAGGAGACCACCATGTTGAAGACCATTTCTGCAGCCTTGCTCGCAGCTTCCGTGATCGCAGCCCCGGCCTTCGCTGCCGAGGCCGGCAAGACCACCACGACTGCCCCGGTGATCAAGGCGGACCAGAGCCAGACCAAGGCGGCGACCACCGCCGCGAAACCGGACGCCGGCGTCAAGGCCGACGCGAAGACCGATCTCAAGCCTGCTGACGTCAAGGCCACCGACGCCAAGGTGGATGCCAAGTCGAAGGCGATGAACGCGAACGCCGCGGCCACGACCGACGAGCACAAGACCGTGCACAAGGATCGCCATCATTCCAAGGAATCGCAGAAGGTGCAGTCGGACATGACCAAGCCGACGGCTTCAGACAAGCGCAACTGACGGCTGATCCCGCGCGGCGGCATCCCTGGCATTGCCCTGCCGCAGCGCGTGGACTTCAGGCCCGGTCCGTTCGCAGTGTCTCGTGCGAAAGCCCGAGGCGCCGGCGGCGGGCCGGTGCGCTGTTTGCGCCGCCGCAAGCGAATTCCCTTCGTGCAGGCTTGGGGCTAGAACGCTTCTGATTGGATCGAGCGGAGAGCGGGGCCTGTGGGGCGATTGGCGAGATGTGCGGTGATACTGGCATTGCCGTTGGCGCTTGCGGCATGTTTCGGCAGCGACGGTGACCGTCCAACGCTGATGGGCGGGACCCAGGCCGGTGGGCCTCAGCCGTTTCCCGACAATTTCCGGAGCGACACGCTGGCTCTGATGCGGACCTACCTCAACAATCCGGTCGGCGTGCGCGACGCCAGCATGGCCGATCCGGTGCAGCGCGAGGTCGGCGGCCGGCAGTTCTATGTGAGCTGCCTGCACTTCACCCCGCGCGAGACCGATGGCAGCTACAAGGCCATGCGGGAGCGGGCTGTGATCTTCGTCAACGGCCGAGCGGACCGTGTGGTCGACCGCACCAGCGATCTCTGCGCCGGTGCGGTTTACGCTCCCTTTCCGGAACTGGAAAAGATGACGCGTTAGCGCAAAGCCCGCCTTCATCGCCGGATGTTAGACAGACGCAGCCGGAGCCGCTGGATCACATTTCGGCGAGCTTTGAACGGGGCGGTTTTGCCTTGCGACGAATCGTTGCGCCAGGCCTTGCGCACGCGACAAAAACAGTTAGCTCAGGGCAAAGTGACGGAACAAAAGCGCGTTGTTGCCACCCCATCACAGTAGCGAACGATCAACGTTCTGGCATCGCCGCGAAGCAACCCAATTCACGCCACGTTGTTTCCTGAGTGTCGAATTGAAAGAACGGGGATGATCATGAAGTCGATTTTGCTGGGTGCAGCCGCTGTGCTTGCGCTGGCGGCGCCGGCAGCCGCCGCGGACATGCAGCCGCGCACCTACACCAAGGCTCCGGCCTATACGCCGCCGCAGATCATTTATAACTGGACCGGTTTTTACATCGGCGGCCATGTCGGTGGAGCGTTTGCCGGCGACAGCAGCTTCCAATCCAGCGACGCCCGCTTCATGGGCGGCGTACAGGGCGGCTTCGACTACCAGTTCGCGTCCAACTGGGTGGTGGGTATCGAGGCCCAGTATTCCTGGCTGCCGACCAACAACAACGGTGTGACCTTCCCGCTGGGCACGCAGGTGACCTCCAACACCGACCAGATCGGGTCGGTGACGGGGCGCATCGGCTACACCTGGGGACCGACGCTGCTTTACGCCAAGGGTGGTTATGCCTGGCGCAATAACGGCCTTGGCGTGAACATCGCCGGGGTGCCACAGGCCTTCACCACCACCGGCAACAGCAAGGACGGCTATACCGTCGGCGCCGGCCTCGAATACATGTTCGCGCCGAGCTGGTCGGCCAAGGCCGAGTACCAGTACTACAATTTCGGCAGCACCACCTTTACCTCCGGCCCGGCCGACATCGTCGGTGTTCGTGGCCGGGAGGACGAGCATACCGTCAAGGTCGGGGTGAACTACCGCTTCGGCTGGGGCGGCCCGTCAGGCTCCCGCTACTGACTCCCAGCGGGCGATCCAAGTCCCCACCAAAGGCCGGCTCAGCCGGCGTTTGGTTTGCCGGGCTTTCCGCTCGTGAGCCGTTTCCTTGGCGTGAACCATCTGGCGCGTCATTTGCTTACAAACGGTGGCTGGCGCGCCTTCTCGCGCGCGTCATGGGGCCGGGGTAAAGCAAAAATAATTTTTGCGATTTACGGAACTCGCGCTCCGGAACGCGTTATATGACAATTACGGGCTGGTGGGACGACGGACATGCGTATCTTGGTGTCGGCAGTGGTGCTCTCGTGTTTCTCCTGCCTGCCGTGCTCTGCACAGACAATCCTCAAATCCGAGCCTCTGATGCTGGCACCTTATGAGGTGGCCTTCGTCAAGGACGCTTCCTGTCCGTCGGGCAAGGTCATGAAGGTGACCGGCGCCATCCGCGGGCTGCATCGCCGCAAGGCCTGCGTGGCTATGCCGGGCGAGCAGGCCTCGTTGGCGGCCGCCACGCCCTAAGCCGCTCCGGTTTCGTGCCGGAACTCAGGAGTTCAGCTCAAGCTCCATCCTCGCCTGCTGGTCGGCTTCAGCCTTGTTCTTGGCGGGGTCCTCGCCCTGAGCTGCCTGGCACGGCGCGATCTCGTAGTCATTGTCGAGCACTCGGCGCGGTCCCGGGCGCTCGTCGTCCGCCATCACGTCCACGACGAGACCGCTCCGTTGAGCGAGCTTCCAGACGTCCGACTCACTCGGATAGGCCTTGCTGATCTGGGCCTCTTTGCAGAACAGGGCGTAGGGCATTCTTCCCGCTCCAGGAAACCCAGTTAACGAGCTTGCGAGGTCCGGGTTCCGGCCCGCCGCCCGATCACGGCGGCGTGATCGGGTGCCGCCGGCTATGAGTCCTTAACGAGTCCTGAATCCCGGAAAAAAGAATCCTTGGGACTCGTCGGCCGGAATCAGCGGATGTTTTCCGCCATGACGAGCGACCTGAAGACATCCTGCGGGCACATGCTCCTGCCGCTGGCGCTGGGGCTGTTCGGAGCCTGCGCGGCCAATCTCTTGCTGGTGTGGTCCTGGCTGTAAGCCCCTGACCGGGCAGCCTTATTTTTGGTCCGGCGGGCCGGAAACGTCGCGGATGGCTGCACGCAATCTGGTCAGGGTCGCCGCACAATATTCCTTACGCTCGCGCTCGAAGCGCTCCTGATGCTTGCGGAAATCGGCAATGCGGGCCTGCATCTCGGTGCGGAAATCGCCGCCTGCCCCTGGCGCCGGGAAAGGTGCGGGCCGGGGCGGGAGTGGGTCTTGCGGCGACTCGATCTCGACGGCGACCGCCTCCACGGCGACGCTCTCCACAGCGACGGTCGAGCCAGCCGCGGGCGCATCCGGCTGACGGACGTCATCCTTCCCGCCGGTCACCGATTGGACGAAGGCCAGTGTCTGCGCAATCAGTGCGTCGCGCTCCCTGATCCATTTCATGATCCACCTCAGCAGCGCCATTCCAGCAAAGCGGCTGCGTCGGATCAAGGGAGGTTCGAAAAGGATTGCATATTTTTCCCGATCGCCCGACATTAAGCGAATGGTTGTAGAAGAAGAACGGTCGGACGAAGTGGAGGGGCTGAGGCTCATCCGCGCGTTCCTGTCTCTGCCGCCCGACAAGCGGGCGGAGGTGATCGCGTTTGCGGAAGAATTGGCGCGTGTCCACGGCCGGCCCGCTGAAGGCACTGAGGCCTTGCCGCGGTGAGCACTACCGCTCGCGCGGATTGACGTTGGGTTCGAACGGCGCGCCGACCACGCGGACTTGGGTCTGGATCGATGTCCGGGTAACGTCGATCACGGCTCTCTCGGCGACGCGCTCTTCACGGTCTGGCCCCAGCGCCGGCTCAAGCAGCGTCAACGTGCCGGCCACGGCGCCACAGCACATCATCACTGTCGCCAGCAGAACTATATTTCGGTTTTCTTCGCTGATCCGCATGGGGCAAGAACGAGTGACGCAGGTCTTTGGTTCCGATCCGGCCTGATCGGATCAGCGGTCTCCGACTGCCTGAACGATGACGTCCGAAATTTCCGACCGTCGTCATGCGCTGGATGGCTCGCACAGCGGCTCGGGTCCGCGGTGCCGATGCCATCCGTGGCGCAAGCAGAATCCCATCTCGATTGCGAACGCATGGCCGTCATCACGATGGCTGAAACCGCACCGGCGGCGATCCTGGTTTCTCTTTGAACGAGATGGAGCGCATCCTCTGCGCATGCTACCTCATGTTGAATTTCGATCCGATCTGTGGTCAGTAGCCGCGCCACGCGATGCGCGGCCAATATCCATTCCTGAAGATCTGCCTATGAGCGAGGATATCAGCGACGGCTGGGCTGCGTCCGCGGCTGCATGGATCATCGAGCAGGGACAAGATGGCGACTATGGTCGCCGCTTCGTGCTGGACGCGCCGATGCAGGAGCGCATCGAAGGGCGCGGCTTTCGCAATGCGCTCGATGTCGGCTGCGGGGAGGGACGCTTCTGCCGCATCATGCAGCGCGCCGGCATCCGCACCATCGGTATCGATCCGACCGAGGCGTTGCTCGTGCGAGCCCGTGAGCTGGACCCGGACGGCGATTATCGCCTCGGCCGCGCCGAGACGATGGAGATTGATGCGCGTTTCGATCTGGTCGTCAGTTATCTCAGTCTGATCGACATGCCCGATCTCGATGCGGCGATCGCCAGGATAGTGGCGGCGCTGCGCCCCGGCGGTACGCTGCTGATCGCCAACCTGACGAGCTTCAACACCGCCGGCCAGCCGGAGGGCTGGACGCGTGACGGGGAGGGCACCTGGCGCTTCGCGATCGACCACTACATGGACGAGCGCCCGATCTGGGCCGCCTGGCACGGCATCCGGATCCAGAACTGGCACCGTCCGCTCAGCACCTACATGACGCTGTTGCTTGATCACGGTCTCCAGTTGCGTCTGTTCGCCGAGCCGCAGCCGACAGGCGGCAGTCCCGAGCAGGTCGCCCGTCATCGCCGCGTGCCCTTCTTCCACGTCATGGAGTGGCAGAAGCCGGCTTGAGGGTAAGGCAGGCGATTTCGGCGGCGACGGATCGCCTGTACACTGGCTCGCGACTTGGATCGAGGCTCGTCCGATGATCTCCAATCGTCCTCCCGTGCTGGCCCACCAACGTTTCCTCGCCGACCGTAAGAATTTCGAGGGTCTCGATCTTGCCGCACGATTCGAACGCATCGCGCGCACCAACCTTTGGGGCGCGGCCACTTCGGTGTCCGGCCTCGGCTCGGAGGACCCCGCGACCAGCGCGGTCTGCGAGGCGCTGCCTCCATTGCTGCGACGGCTCGGCGCGCGCTCGCTGCTGGATGCGCCCTGCGGTGATGCCGGATGGATTGGCCGGCTTGAGCTCGATATCGACTACACCGGCATCGACATCGTGCCGTCGCTGATCGAAGCCAACCGCCGGCGTGTCGCAGGCGGTGGCTCGCCGGGCCGGTTTCTCGTCGCCGACATCACGCGCGATGCGCTGCCGCGTGCGGATATCATTCTCTGCCGGGACTGCCTGGTGCATCTGAGCCTTGCGAACATAGGTCGCGCCCTCGCGCAATTTCGGATGAGCGGCGCGCGCTTCCTGCTGGTCACCACCTTTCCCGAATGGGAGGACAATCGCGATTGCGAGGACGGCGACTGGCGGGCGCTCAACATGGAGAAGGCGCCGTTCAACTGGCCCGCGCCGCACGCGCTGATCAACGAGCGCTGCGAGGAGGGCGGTGGTGGCTGGCGCGACAAGAGCCTCGGGCTGTGGCGGCTGGAGGATGTCGGATGATCGATGCCAGATGCAGTTGCGGCGCTGTTTGGTATGCTGAAGGAGTGTGTTCGAGCAATCGAAACATGCTTGGGTCGAGATCGGCGGCTCGGGAGTCGAGCACTTCGAACAGAGCAGCGCAGCAAGAGTTCAGGCTGAGGCAGGAGCATCGAGCGCTGGCGCCGGCGCGGCCTGTGTTCGGTCAGGGACGCTGCCTTGCGTTAGACGGCGTTCCTGTTGTCTGTATCGGTTCACCGGGAGCACGGTCCAGCGGCGGGTGAGGCCTCGCAAGTCCTACCGTTCCGGGAGGTGCGTCGTTGCTGGCGGTACGGGTATTGACGCGCTCCAACGTGACTGTCGATGCAACCACAATGGCGATGGCCAGGGCGACAGCGGACAGGGCTAAGGCTGCTCGATCATTCGGGTCCATCGCCAGACCTCCGCGAGACGGCTCTGTGGACAAAGGATAACGCCGGACCGATAACTTGGTTCTTGCGTCAGGGCACGACACGGTCTCGGCTAAATCCATGGTGCCGGCTGAGGGGATTGAACCCCCGACCTTCGGTTTACAAAACCGCTGCTCTACCGCTGAGCTAAGCCGGCGACGCTTGAAAGCGGGGCGGGGCCGGCATATGCGTCGGTTATCCGCCCGCGCGTCGCAATATCAGACTTGGTTGGAAAGTGCCAGAACCCGCGATGATTGTTGCAGGCACGAAACAGGCGGCCCGAAGGCCGCCTGATTCATCGCGCTCACTTTCGTTGCCCTACTGGCAGATGTGCCGGCGGCCGTCTTCGCCCTTGAACCAGGTGCCTGGCGTGCAGACGAAGCCGTTGCGCTGGGCGTAGGTGCGGGTGTCCCATCCACGATTGTTCCAGCCACGGTCCCACGAATTGTCATAGGCGTAGGAATTGTCCCAGGCGCGGAATGGGGCGGTGGCAATCGCGCCGGCGGTGCCGATCGCGGCGCCGGCGACGCCCGCCGCGACGTCGGTCGGCCAGAAGCCGGTGCGGCTCCTGTTCCAGTCGTTATTCCAATCACCGTTGGTCTGGCGATAGGACACGCGGCGATGCCGATAGCCACTATCGGTGTAGGGGTTTCCGGGGCCGAGATTCTGGCAGTTGGCGTTGGGGAATTGCGCCGAGCAGCGGCCGGGATTGGTGACGACCGCCTGCGCCATGGCGGAGCCTGCCAGCATGGTAGCTGCAATCGCCGTGGCCCCGAGAAGCTTGATGTTCATGGTTCTTCGCTCCCATTTTGTTGACGGGAGCTAAACGCTGACGGCGCAGGACGTTCCGATGCAACCTTGGGATTTTCGCAGCTGGATAGTCAAACGGATGTGAGTTCGGCGGCGCTGTTCCGGCGGCGGAGCCCGCGCCGTTAACACTTCGCTAGCTTGCTTTGCAGCATTTGAGCGGCGCGCAACCCTTACGCATTAGGCTTACCGGAAATTGGTGAGCAGGCCTTAACCCTCTCTGCTTTGCGATCAGATAGCGTGGCGCCGGACAACCGGGATCCTCTCATGCGCGCTGTGATGCTCGCCGCCTTTCTCATCGGACTACCTGCAACGGCGTTTGCCGACTCCGAAATCGTCGTTCCGGGCCGTCCCGGCGTGCCGATCATCATCAACAACATCGATGCGTCTTACGCCGTGGTCGAGGGCGTCTGGGGCCTGGGCAAAAACCAGCAGGTGCAGCCCACGATCTATGGCGGACGCTATATCGCAGAGCGGCAGCCCGATAACGTTGGTCATTATTATCCGACGCTGGGCTTGCGGCCTGGCTATGGCCGGCTCGAGGTCGAGCCGCCCGCGAACCGCAAACTGCCGAAGCCAGCCGAGAGCTACCACGAGAGCTGGGGTGCGTCGTCCGCGCCGCTGCCGGTGCAGATGGACCCGCCCGTCGATCCTCCGCCGGTGATCTACGCGCCCGAGATCAACGAGCGTCCACGGCCGCCTCGGCCGCTGCCGCACACAGAACTGCCCGGCAGGCCGCCGGGTTGAAAAACGTAAATCGAAAAAACGGAAATCAACAGGAGAGAGTAATGCGTCAGATGATTTCGGGACTGGTCGCGGCGGCTGCCGTGACGTTCGTCGCCACCGTGCCCGCCGCGGCCTGCGGCTTCACCACCTGCGCGCCGGTTGCGCCGGTCTATTCCGGCTGCAACATCGGCTGCGGCGGTTATGGCTACGGGTATGGCTACGGCTACGGCTACGGCGGCTTTGAGCGTCTCGCCGACCCGACCACACAGTATTATTACGTCAACCAGGGCCCGACCTATACCGGCCCGGGCGCCTTCGCGCCGTATCCGACCTATCGTGAAGATGCGGTCGTCGCGCCCGCCAATTACGGCTATGGCTACGGCTATCGTGCCGCTGCAGTCGCGCCGCCGGCCGCTTATCCTTATCGCCGCCCGTACTACCGTCCGTATCGCTATGGCTACGGCCCCCGCTACGGCTATCTGCCGCGCGTGCACTACGGCCATGGTCCGCGCTATGGCTACGCCCATCGCCACGCCCCGCACTACTATGGCGGTCACCGCGCGCCGCGTCGCTATTACTGATCTCTGATCGGCCAGAGCCACGAGGCGCCCGTCCGCGCGATGCGGGCGGGCGTTTTGTTGTGCTAGCGCTTCATCAGCCCAAGTCGGCTCGCGCCGACATAGAGCGCGAGCACGGCTGCGTTCGAGACGTTGAGACTCTTGATCTCGCCGGGCATGTCGAGCCGGGCCACGACGCTGCAGGTCTCGCGAGTCAATTGCCTGAGGCCCTTGCCTTCGGCTCCCAGCACCAATGCTAGTGGCTGGCGCAAGGCGACGTCGCTGATGTCCTCGCTGCCTTCGCTGTCGAGGCCGACGGTCTGGAAGCCGCGCTCGTTCAGCGCCGTCAGCGCACGGGCGAGGTTTTGCACCGTGACCATCGGGACCAGCTCGAGCGCGCCCGAAGCGGCCTTGGCCAGAACGCCGGTCGCTTCCGGACTGTGCCGCGCCGTGGTGACGATCGCCTTCACCGCGAACGCCGCGGCGGAACGCAGGATGGCGCCGACATTGTGGGGATCGGTGATCTGGTCGAGCACCAGCACCATGCCTTCCTGCGCCAGGGTCTCGATGTCGGGCGAGGGCAGGGGATCGGCCTCGGCCAGGAGGCCCTGGTGCACCGCGTCGGGCGACAGCAGCCGGTCGATCTCCTGCGGCCGCACGATCTCTGGCGGCACGCGGGTTTCGATGTTTTCTTCCGCTAGACGCCTTGCGGCGTTCTCGGTCAGCGTCAGCTTGCGGATCCGGCGCCGAGGGTTGGCCAGGGCCATGGTGACGGTGTGCCAGCCGTAGAGAATGACGGGGCCGTCACCTTGCGAATCGCGGTCGCGCCAAGCCGGGCGTCCGGCCGCTTTTCCGGGCCTGTTGAATGGCTTAGCTCCGCCGCGAGCCCCCTTGGGGCCGAATTTTCGATCCTTCATGGGCTCGCTTCTGTCACGGGTTCCGGAATATGGCAATTTCGATGCCGGCGAGGGCGATTTTAGCTGCTTGCCTCGGTTGACTTTGCCCCACCGCATCGCCCATAAACGCGCCCGGTCGCGCCCCGATCCGGGTTGTCGCGGCCTTCACGTTCCATGGCCGTCTTCGGTCCGCCGGCAAGGTCCGGCCCGATTGTGCTGCCGTCGAGCGGGGGAGTGTCCCGAGTGGCAAAGGGAGCTGACTGTAAATCAGCCGCCTCATGGCTTCGCAGGTTCGAGTCCTGCCTCCCCCACCAGCCTTCGCTCGCTTCGCGAGCTTCGGCTTGGCAAGCCAGCAATAGGTGTTCGTGGCGCGAAGTGAGCGAAGGCTGTCACGCCGTAGCCCGCAGGGCGTAGGCGGACCGAGACGGTCTCAAAAGCACGCTACCCCATCATCTCCCGCACCATCGGCACCACCTTCCGCCCATAGAGCTCGATGCTCCGCATCAGCTTCTCATGCGACAAAGCTCCCGCCGAGTACTTCAACTGAAACCGTGAAATGCCGAGCGCCTTCGCCGTCTTCGCGATCTTCCGCGCCACCGTTTCCGGCGAGCCGACATAGAGCGAGCCATGTTCGGCCTCGCTGACGAACTCGTCGCGTCCCATCGGCGGCCAGCCGCGTTCCTTGCCGATGCGGTCGCGCATGGCCTTATAGTCGGGCCATAGCTCCTCGCGCGCCTGCGCATCGGTCTCGGCGACGTAGCCCGGCGAATGCACGCCGATCGGCTGGGCCGGGCGGCCGAATTCCTTGAATGCGCGATGATAGAGCTCGACGTAAGGCGCAAAGCGCGAGGGATCGCCGCCGATGATGGCGAGCATCAAGGGCAGATCGTAATGCGCGGCGCGCACCACCGATTGCGGGCTGCCACCAACGCCCATCCAGGTCTTGAGCGTGCCGTTCTCGACCGGCGGATAGACCAGCTGGTCCCGCAGCGGCGGGCGCAGCTTGCCTTCCCAGCTCACCGGCTGCTGCGACAAGAGCGCGGCGAACAAATCGAGCTTCTCCTCGAACAGCTCCTCATATTTGCGCAGGTCGAAGCCGAACAGCGGAAAGGATTCGGTGAACGAGCCGCGGCCGAGGATCACCTCGGCGCGACCATTTGATAGCGCATCCAGCGTGGCAAAGCGCTGGAACACGCGGATCGGATCGTCCGAGGAGAGCACCGTCACGGCCGAGCCGAGATGGATGTGCTTCGTGCGCGATGCGATCGCCGCGAGCACCGTCTCGGGCGAGGAAATCGCGAAGTCAGCCCGGTGGTGTTCGCCAAGGCCAATGAAGTCGAGGCCGAGCTCGTCGGCCAGCACGGCTTCGTCCACGATGTTGCGGATCACCTGCGCATGCGGGAGCATGGCGCCGGACGCATCTCTCGTGACGTCGCCAAAGGTATCCAGTCCGAATTCAAGCGGTGCGGTCATCGATCAGGTCTCTGTGGGAGGATCGGCCAAATCTAAGGGACCGCGGCCCGGTCACAAGCGCACGGGCGGAATTGCTCGGTTTCCGTTTGTGGATACTATTGCGCGATCCGCACCACCATCTTGCCCAGCGCAGAGCGCGCCTGCATCGTCTTGAATGCCTCGCGAAAATTCTCGAGGGCGAAGACCTGGCCGACCACGGGCTTCAGCTGGCCGTCGGTGAGCCAGCCCGTCAATTGTGACATCAGGCGCTTCTGCACGTCGGGCTCGCGCGTTGGAATCTGCGCAAGGTCGACGCCGAGCAGGGCGCCGCCTTTCAGCAGCGGCAGATTGAATGGCAGCGCGGGGATGGTGCCGGCGGCAAACCCGACCACGAGATGACGGCCGCGCCAAGCGATGGAGCGAAAGGCCTGCACCGAAATATCGCCGCCCACGGGGTCGAAGATTACGTCGGCGCCGTGTCCTTCGGTCAAGTCCCTCAACGTGTCGCGCCAGCCGGCCTGCGTGTAGTCGATCACGGCGTCGGCGCCGTGCGCCAGCGCGAACTCGCGCTTGTCCGGCGTCGATGCGGCTGCGATCACGCGGGCGCCGAGCAGCTTGCCGATCTGGACGGCAGCGATTCCCGTGCCGCCAGCCGCGCCAAGCACGAGAAGTTGTTCGCCTGCGCAGAGCGAGGCGCGTGCACTGAGCGCATAGAGCGCGGTGAGATAATTGGCGCGAAACGAGGCGGCGACCTCGGGCGCGACGCCGTCTGGCAGGGGATGGAGCGCTGCGGGGCTGACGACGATCTGCTCGGCAAGCGCGCCCGAGCGCGTCATCCCCATCACGCGCATGCCGGGGTGATAACCGCCGGGTGCGCCGGGCGCGTCCGTCACCACGCCCGCGAACTCGGTCCCGGGAATGAAGGGCAGGGGGTCCTTGGTCTGGTAGCGTCCTTCGATCTTCAAGCCGTCGACGAAGCCGATCCCGGCAGCTTCCACCCGGATGCGTAGCTGCCCAGGCTCGACTACCGGGCGAGGGACCTCCTTCAACTCGATCTGATCGATGGGGGCGTATTGCTCGACGACAACGGCTTTCATGTCGAACCTCTGCTGTTCCAGCTATCCTGACAGGTCCCGCGACCAGCCTCTTGCGTCTACCGCCACATCCCGCGCATCTTCGCGCCGATGTCGATCTTCGGCCCCTGCGCCGCGGTGCGCGCTTTGCCCGCAGCGGCTTTTGGCCAGGCGGTGCGCTCGAACAGGTGGACCAACTGCTCCGGGATGAAGCGGGTGCGCGAGGCGTAGACGTGGCGGTCGCCTTTGGCGGCCTGGCCGTGGACGAAGAAGCGCTGTGGTACGACCAGGTGGAGATCGTCCTTGGCACGGGTCATCGCGACATAGAGCAGGCGGCGCTCCTCCTCGAGCTCGGCGCTGGTGCCGGCGCCGAGATCGGACGGCATGCAGCCGTCGACGACGTTGAGCACGAACACCGATTTCCATTCCTGGCCCTTGGCGGAATGGATGGTGGAGAGGATCAGGTAGTCCTCATCGCGCAGGGGTGGTCCGGATTTGTCGCTGGTCGCATCCGGCGGATCGAGCGTGAGCTCGGTCAGGAATTTCTCGCGGCTGACATAGCCGCTCGCGATCTGCTCGAGCTGCATCAGATCGGCGCGGCGCGTCTCGGAATCCTCATGGATGCGATCGAGATGCGGCTCGTACCAGAGCCGCACGCGTTCGAGGTCGACCGGCCATTCCGAATAGCGCAGATTTTCGACCGTGCGGACGAAGTCGGTCCAGTCGTCGCCGGTGCGCGCCGGCACCGGGAGCCGGCCGAGCACGGCGAGCGGATCGGTGCTCTCCGCCATCCCGTCGAGCACGCGCTGCGCGGTCGCGGGGCCGATGCCCGGCAACAGATGCAGTATGCGAAAGCCGGCGACGCGGTCGCGCGGATTTTCGACAAAGCGCAACAGGGCCAGTACGTCCTTGACGTGTGCGGCGTCGAGGAATTTCAGCCCGCCGAACTTGACGAAGGGAATGTTGCGGCGGGTGAGCTCGATCTCCAGCGGACCCGAATGCGAGGAGGTGCGGAACAGCACCGCCTGTTTCTTGAGCAGCGCGCCTTGCTCGCGGTTCGCCAGCACCGCTTCGACGATGTAGCGCGCCTGGTCGGCCTCGTCGTGCACGGTGACGAGCTGCGGCTTCTGCCCGGAGGTGCGGTCGGTCCAGAGGTTTTTCGTGAAGCGCTCGCGGGCGAGGCCGATGACGCCGTTCGCCGCCGCCAGCACCGCCTGCGTCGAGCGGTAGTTGCGGTCGAGCGTGATCATCTCGGCGCGCGGCGAAAAGCTCTGCGGAAAGTCCAGGATGTTGCGCACGGTGGCGGCGCGGAACGAATAGATCGACTGGGCATCGTCGCCGACCACGGTGAGGCCGCGCCCGTCGGGCTTGAGCGCCAGCAGGATCGAGGATTGCAGACGGTTGGTGTCCTGATATTCGTCGACCAGCACGTGATCGAAGCGGCCGCCGATCTCTTCCGCGATCAGCGCATCGCTCATCATCTGCGACCAGTAGAGCAGCAGATCGTCGTAATCGAGCACGTGCTGGGCCTGCTTGGCCTCGACGTAAGCGGCAAACAGGCCCTTCAGCTCGGCCGCCCAGCCGCTGCACCAGGGATAGTGCACTCCCAGCACCTTCTCGATCTCCATCTCGGCATTGACGCAGCGGGAATAGATCGACAGGCAGGTGCCCTTGGCCGGAAAGCGGGACTCCGTCTTCGACAATCCGCGCTCGTGCCGCACCAGGTTCATCAGGTCGGCAGAGTCCTCGCGGTCGTGGATGGTGAAGGCGGGATCGAGGCCGATCCGCTCGGCATATTCGCGCAGGAGCCGCGCGCCGATGCCGTGGAAGGTGCCGGCCCAGGTGAGGGCATCGCGCATGATCGCGGCGTTGGTCTCGCCGAGCACCTTTCGGGAGATGCGCTCGACGCGGCCGGCCATCTCCGCCGCAGCGCGGCGCGAAAAGGTCATCAGCAGGATGCGGCGGGGATCGCTGCCAGCGACGATCAGATGCGCAACGCGGTGGGCCAGCGTGTTGGTCTTGCCGGAGCCTGCGCCGGCGATGACGAGCAGGGGGCCGCCCACGGTCGAGCCCTCGGCCACGCCATGCTCCACGGCGCGGCGCTGCTCCGCATTGAGCGTGTCCAGATATGTCGCCACGAATCGCCCCGGTGAAAGGGTGAGAGTCGGCGATCCCGGCGCAAATCGCAATGCAGCTGGACGGGGGCGAGTTTAGGATTTAGGGGAAGACGGTCCAAGGTTCCACCCCGAGAACGTGCTCCCGACATGACCGAGCTCAAGCCCGACCAGTTCGAGATGCGGCGGCTGGAATCGCTCAGCAACACCATTTTCGGTGTCGGCATGACGCTTCTCGCCTATGATCTGCCCAAGGCCGCAGTGTTCACCAGCGCGCCGGACTGGAACGATCTTGCCCGGGTCTATTCGGGCAAGCTGATAGGCTTTGCGCTCAGCTTCATCATCGCCGGCGTGTTCTGGATCAGCCATCACCGCCGGCTGGCGCGCCAGCCGGTCGGCAGCCGCGGCGACGTGATCCTCAACCTGTTCTTTCTGCTCTCGATCGTGCTGCTGCCGGTCACCAACGGCCTCTACACCAATTACGGCATGAGCAGTGCCGTCGCCGTGCTCTACGGCCTGCATTTGACCGCGATCGCCGGCCTCAACGCCTGGCTGTGGTGGACGATCCTCGGCGGCTGGCGCAACGAAATCATGGCCTCGCTGTTTCCGCTGCTGGTGTTCATTCCGGGCACGATCGTTGCGGCCTTCGCGCCGCAGGTCGCACCCTTCCTGTGGTTCATCGCTTTCGGCGGCATCGTGATCCAACGCTTCCTTCCCAAGCGGAC
This sequence comes from Bradyrhizobium sp. RP6, assembly GCF_003837805.1. Classification (GTDB taxonomy): domain Bacteria; phylum Pseudomonadota; class Alphaproteobacteria; order Rhizobiales; family Xanthobacteraceae; genus Bradyrhizobium. The sequence goes on from NZ_RQIT01000001.1 coordinate 54,857, forward strand.
CGGGCCGGGCGCGTAGGACTCATCCGGATGTCGCGCCGAACCCATCGGCTGGCACGTAAAGCTTGACCGGGCGGATTTCGTAGACCGCCGTCGGATTGACGGCACGCAGCTTTCGGGCCGCCGCGATCGCCTCATTCTCGGTGGCGCATTCCATAAGGTGGAAGCCCAGAAGCTGTTCCTTGGTCTCGGCAAACGGCCCGTCCAGCACCATTCCCGCGCCGGGGCCCCGCAAGGTGCGGGCCTTTCGGGTCTCATCCAGACGGGCCGCCGGCCCAAACTGCCCGCTTGCCCGAAGGGGCGCCTGAACCTCGATGACTTTGGCGACGACCGCGGCGTCCTGCTCCGGCGTCCAGGACAAGACTTCGTCTTCCACGTGATAGGCCAGGATGGCGTACAGCATCGTCACCTCGTTTCCTTTCTGCGCAAGTCCCAAGGACGTGGCACGGCAGCCTGTGCCGACAATTCCGAAGCAAAATATTGCGTGGCCGGCAAGCGGCGAAACGGTCCTGAAACCCGATTGCGGCCTTGCCATGTGAACGCCGCCGGAACTGGTCGCGACTGATGGACCACAAACGACAAGCTTTTTGCTGGAGGCGGCAATGTCGGGTCACACCATCAAGATCATCTGCGACGCGCGGCGGGCGGGACAGTCGGAGCCGGCCGACCTGCATGACCAGGCCGGCCATCACCGCTACTATGGAACTTCGGCCGAGAACGGCGGCGAGCGGATCGCGGAGAGCCGGCGCGGCAAACGGCCGCGCGCGCTGAACATCTGCGGCGTCTGAGCCCCCCTCGACGAGCCGGTCGTTCAAAATGAACGTCCTGCAAATATCGATCGCGGCGATGCCGTTCCTGCTCGCACTGATGAGCCGGACCGGAAAGGCCATCGCGCCGTGTCTTCGGATGAGCCTCTTCACGATGCTGCTTGGCGGGGAGCCGCACCGCGCCGTCGTGGCCTGGTGCTTCGGCCTGCTGATCGCCGCCGTCGCGCTGCGCGAGCGGCTTCGCGCCGGCTGACCCGGCGTTCCGGCTACAAGGACATCGCAAGGAAAAGGCGCGGCGGGGAGGCCCCGTCGCGCCCGATTTCTTGCTCGCTGGTCCAGGGCTGAGAGCGCCCCGATGCCAAGCCTTTAGTCAAGGCTCAGCGGGCGATCCCAGCGAGGTGACAGCGCTTGGGATAAGACACTGGATCACCTCCTTTCGTTGGTTTCGGGAAACATCAATATAGGCAGCCTTGCCGTCGCTGTTAAGGGGAGACGGGTCCGGAGGAACCGGGCCGGCCCGCAAAGTCTGTGAGAGCCGGGAAAGCGACCTCCTCGGCAGTTGAGACCGCCGCCCGGCCGTGTTAGGGAGCCCGTCATGCGGGTGTAGCTCAATGGTAGAGCAGCAGCCTTCCAAGCTGAATACGAGGGTTCGATTCCCTTCACCCGCTCCAGTGTTTTCAATCACTTGCGGTGCTCCAAACGCTTCATTCGGACAAGCGGGCTGGTGCTCATTCGGACACATGTCCGGCTTTCGTTCGCACGGCCCGTCGCTTCTTGGTGCCGGTGGCGATCTGCTTCGTGGTGCGCTTGACGTACTTCGGCAGCACCTTGACCGTAGTGTGCCTACTCTGCGCCAGGATCTCGCGGTCGGTTAGCTCAGCGTCACCGGTCTCGGTTAAACCGCCATGCCGGAACGATGCGAATGACAGTTCCTCGCGCAGGTCGGCAGCACGGATGATCTCTTTCGTCTTCCGCGACATATGGGTGAAGTCCGGCATGTCCGGCTTCGGCCAAGTCGGCCACGGTCCGCGTTCACCCCAATCCCTGCGCAACATCAGCCCGCCGATCCGATTACGCTTGATGGCGTCGAGCTCGGTCATCAGCTCGGGATAGAGAGCAGCGCCGGCTTCGTCGAAGAGTGGAATCCAGCTCTCTGCGCGGGTCTTTTCGTCGACCACCCGCACCATGTTCGGATGCTCTTTCGGCCGGTAGTGCGAGACATCGAACGTTGCGAAGATGTCGGTTTCGCGCTGTAGCCATTCCCACGCGATCAACGCGGCCGTTGCCAGCGACGACAGGCCCAACTCAGCGGCCTTCGTGCGGAACGACACCAACTCCTCGTAAGTCGCGGTCGGGGTCTCTCGGGTCGAGCCCTGCAGACCCATTTTAGCGAAGGGATTGACCAGCGGCACCTTGCCCGGATTGCGTCGCGCGCAGACGTTCCAGGCGCGTCGACAGCTCTTCATTGCATGGTTGACCGTCGTGCGGCGCTCTCGCTCAACCACCACGCCATCTTTGCCGGCCACCTTGAGCACCAGCAACTTTTCATAGAGATCGTCCGCGATGGCGGTGTCGATCGCGGTCAGGCGCTTCTCGCCAAGGCGCTTGCCATCCTTCAAGATGTAGCCGCCGACCAGTTTGAAGCCCGTCTCGTGCAGACGCTTCATCTTACCGCTAAGCTTGGTGTAGCGGCGGTCGCTGCGGTACTCGGCGAACATCCAGTCCAGCGTCCCGAACGCGACGGTGGCCGGCGACTCGACGAGCGAGCTGTCGCCCTTGCGCCATGCGTCAAACGCCGGCAGGAGCACCTTCTCGGCGCGCCCAACCGCGGCAGCGTAGTCGGTGCCGAGGGGGCTGTTCTCGACGGCACAGCCGGCCTTCCTGGCCCAGCGCGGGACATGGAAGTAGTACGCCCAGACACCAGCGCGAAGCGGCTTGCGCTCGACATAGCGCGGCAACGGCAGGGCGGAGCGGGGAGGACTCATAGCAGCGCCCGGAGCTCGGCCGACGTCTCCTCGCCGGCGGAATGGCTCTTATCCGGCTGGCCGGCGATCACGACAATCTTGCCGTCACGATCGATCTCGAACCGATTGACGCTCAACCCTGCGTCCGCCGCCTCCTTGAGCGCCTTGGCGAGGACGCCATTCTTGAACGTCTGGCTGCCGCGGGACATCAGTCGAACAGTCTCCATTGGGCGCTCGGCCGGCCAAGCCACAAGCGCGTCGTGGTCCGCTAATTCGCGAAACCGAGGCCCAATGAAAGCGGGTATCTGTTTCGCACTTACCCGTTGGCCACGGGGTTGAAGTCGCCATTGAACTCAAAGTGAAACAATGGCGAGGCAATGGCAGAATAGCTTGGAGCTCCGAGGAGCCGCTTCTGGACGGGATTTCATCGAACCATCGATGGAAGCGCAAGGTGGCCCGGATGGCCTCCGGATTCGGGGCGGAAGGTTACCGCTTCCCCTCGGCTCGCTTTTTATGTACACAAATATTTATGACGAAGCAAACAAAAACTGTACACAAAAAAAGCCGCGGGCGACCCGCCGGGACGAGGTATTCTGAGACGATCCCCGCGCGGCTAGAGCCAACCGTCTTGGCGAGACTAGACGCTTGGGCAGCTACCCATGATATATCCCGTTCCGAAGCCATACGTCGGCTTGTCGATCTGGGGCTGAAGGCGAAGGGGAAATGAGCCGGTGGCGGCCCTTCAACTTAGCATCGTATTCCGTCGCGAGGACGCATAATGGCTAGTCCCAAGACTGGGAAGCCACGAGGCCGGCCACCCAAGCTGTACCAGCAAGATTCGGATCGATACATCCTTGCATTTGCGCAGGCAGCAGAGATCGTTTTTTGTCTTTCGCAAAATGACGCCTTTGACCTGACGGTGTGTTGTCTTTTCGGACGCGAGGTCGAACATAAAAAGGGGCGCCGACGCCAGCCCGCTGATACTCAGGCCGTGGGATGGGTTACCAGGGTAGGGCCAACCCCACTACAGAACCGGGCTGCGGCCTTTATCACCAAGGTCAGTCGGCCGATCAGCGAGGCGGACGCCCTGCATCACGCAGTCCTCGTGACCGCCTGCAAGAATGCACTTGAAGCGAAGGACGGGCGGGTCATTGCCCCGCTTCTTGATCTGCTTGCCAGCATCGGCGAGCGGGAATTTGGCGAACGGTGCTTGGTGCCAATCGTTCTGCAAAAAGTTTAGCTGCCCGATTTTATATTACATGTTCGAAGCGGTGCTTTGGTTCATCTCTGTTCGCACGATTGAAGGCGAACAACGGAGATGCCCGGATGCCCGATCTGACTTTTGCCGACTTCGTTAAGCTGTACAGCCTGCCGCCGAACGTAACGGTTCGCCGGTTTAAGGAATTGGCGGGAATCGGCCAAACGCGGTTTTATGAACTCGCAAAGGAAGGCGAAATCCGCCTGCTGAAAAACGGTCGCTCGACCAGCGTCCCAGTTGAAGATTTGTTTCGCGTTCTGCGCGGCAGTCTCGACGCAAGGGGCTGCGTGACTCCATGAGCCGTACCCGTCACCGCTGTCGAGAAACGATCGGACGCACCACGGGACGCCCCAGGGCCGGCAATCGGGCATTGCGAGCGATTTTTCCAAGGTACCTTTCGGCAGGTCTGAGCATCGCGGGCCTACGGCGCGCAGTACTTCAGCGTAGCCGGGCCGCTCGAAATCCAGCTTTTCTTTTCAAGCCGAGGTCCCCTGATGTACGGCGCGCGTCACCGGAATAAATTCCCATATAGGTCCAAGGCTCTGCGGCGCGCGGTTCTCGTTATCCTCGGGCAGCGCACCAGCCTCACAGCGGCCGAAATCGCGAGCTGCGCGTATTGCCATGGCCGCCCGATGGTACGGCCCGGCTGGAGGATTCCGAGCGAGTCTGAAGTTGTCGCAACCCGTCGAGCGCTTCGACACTTGGTGCTTTCCGGCAAGGTGAGGAAATGCGGCCGGGCCCGGCGCGGCTCATCCCAGCGTCGCCGCGATGTTTTCGAGCTCTCGCCACGGGAGGAGGAGCGATGACCAGTGATGACGACATCGTCGTGGCAATCCAGGTTCATCTCAGGGCGGTCGAGATCCTCGAGGCCGACCTCCAGGCTCGGGCGCGTGATCGCGCTCGCGCCACGACGGCGTCAGACGACGAGCCCGTGTACATCACGCCAAAGCAGGCGACCGCAATCTGTGGGCGCAGTGAGTCCCAGGTCCGTCGCGACTGCGAGCTCAACCCAATCGACTCCGGCGGCTTTGGCCTGAAGGGAGGAGGGCGCTGGCTCGTGGAGCGCGTCCGGTACACCGAAATGCGCGGCAATGCGCGTTTCAGGCGCTGATGGATGCGCGTTTGCGCGTTTCATTGATGGATGAAAGGCCGCTCGCGTGCGATTCTTCGACTGCCGGCGCGATTAGACACGCGGCGGCATCCTCCTGTTGCGGGACCTGGGGGCGGCAACGAAGACCCCGTCGTTGCCGCCCTTCTGGAGCATGCGAAATGAATCAGTCGTCGGGCGGATGGTGAGGTCTCACCGCCGCCCGCCTGCGCCGCGCGACCTACAGAATCCTCTTAGGTGGTCGCGCGGCGCCTCAACTCAAAGGGAAGTAAACGAATGTCGGAGCCGACACTCATAGAACAAACCCGCGCCGATCTAGCCGCGATCGATACCGAGTTGGCGGCACTTGACACCGCCAAGGCCGCAGCGATCCGCACCGCCGCATCATTCGCAACGTGGAAAGCAGACTTCGACGCGAAGCAGGCGGAGCGCGAGCGTCTGGCCGCCCTGGTCGACGCGATCGAGGCCGAGGACGCCGCCGCCAAGGTCGCAGCGGACGCCGCCGCGCTTCGCCAGCGCCATGCCGATCGCAAGGCAGCGAACGAGAAGCTGGCGTCCCGCATCCAGGCCGATCTCAAGAAGGCGAACGCGATCCTGCTTGCTCTCGTCCGCGATGTTGCCGAGGCGGCCGCAGAGGACGCCGCCGTCAATGCCGCGCTGCCCGATGACCTTGAGGCGCTGGTGCCCGCGGACGTGCTTGCACGCACGCGCGCCGGCCTCGCTCGCAAGGATCTGGCGACTGAGCGGGTATGGCTCTGGACGCTTGCGGACACCGGCATGCTCATCGGCGACCAAGATAGCGTCACCGACTGTGGGGAGGGCCGCGGTCGCATCGGTACGGGCGCCTACACGAAGTTGTGCAGACTCGCGCTGTTCGAGCAGACTGAATATCATCCGGCCGCGCCGGCCGAGCGCCCGCAGTCGCTCTGGCAGATGCGGCTGCCGCAGCCGGACGGGCCAAGATTCGCGTACGACGGCACGAGGTGCAACTACCCGGCCGCCGTGCTTGCCGAGCTGGCGCGCGATGCAATCGCCAGCGAGCCGCGCGAGCGACCCGTCGAGATCGAGCTGCATCTCGTGCCGACGGTCGACGAGGTGGTCGCATGAGCGGCAATGGTGCTGCGCTCGGTGCCAGATGGCTTACGCAGGGAGTTAATGCGCGAGCTGCGCGCGTGCCTTCATGTCGATGCCAGCGCACCAGATCCGCTCGCCGCAGATCACATGGCGCTCGAAACGGAAGAGAGAGTCGACCGGCTGCTTGATCAAATTGAGTACATCGCGAGGACGAAATGAACGGTGGCAACCTGAAAATGTTCGACGACCTGCGGGGCTACGGTTTCATCAGGCCCGACGACGGCGGCTCCGATGTGTTCGTCCATGCAAAGACCTTCAAGCAGATCGGTATCATCCCCGAGATAGGAATGCGCCTTCAGGTCGAACCATGGCCGACGCGAGACGGCCGCCGACGTGCAGGGCGGTTGCTCCCGGCGCGCGGCGATGGAGCGTAGCCATGCGGATCGGCGTCGGCTTCCCAGTTTCTGGCTCGCTCGCGCTTGTCGGCAAGGCCCCCGGGCGACGGCGGATGTAACCGCGTCCGGGGGCCAGACCTCGGCTGATGGCTCCGCTGTCGACCCCTTGTTTTGCAGTGTCTGCGAAGGCCCGATCGACGTTCTGGCTAGGTAGGTAGCCGCCGCATCACCGGGGAGGAGGTATCGTCATGGCAAAGTGTCGCCGATCGGAGAGCGCCGACGAGGACGATGGCGCCCGCGAGTCTGGGCCGATACCCGCCTCTGTTCATGCGTGGGGGCGCGAGCCGTGGCCTGGGAAGCTGCAAGCCATCCTCGACGCGCTCGAAATTGACGCACTCGACGGGGGCTCGCGGTTCTATTTGCAGCGCCAGCTCTATATCGCGACCCTGTTTAACGAGGATCGCACCGGGCACGTCGTCATGACCTTAAGGTGCATTGTGGAATCGGAGGCCAACTCCGGCGCGCTTTCTGAGTTGCACATCAGGGCCGTCTCTGCCGAGATCGGGCCGTATACCGATCGCGGTCTCAGCCTCATAGAGGCGTTCGACCAAATCTCGCTGCTCGGCATCGTCGAGCAGATGCGCGCGCTGGAATACTTCTATGAAGAAGAGGCCCAATCCGCGCTGGAGCGGATCTTAAGGCATAAGCTGCGCCGCATCCTCGCCCCAGAGCAAAGGCCCTCGCCGCCGCCTCCAACCCGGCAAGAGCGCATTGCCGCGCACAAGGCACATGCAGCCGCGGCCAGGCTCGCGCAGGTCGAGCGAAATATCGAGATGGGCCGGCAGATGGTCGCGCTTCGTGACATGACGCCATGCAACAAGAAATTCGGCGGATTGCGCGCGCAGCAATTCGACGTTGAGCAACCGCGAGCCGCGGAGATGCTCAGGGTGGCACGGCTGTACGGCGAGCGGAAAGAGATGTTCAACGCCGGTTGGCAGACTCTGGTTGAGCTGTCGTCTCCGGCGACGTCGCCGGCACTTCGCCGGAAGTTCGAGGCAAAGATCCTAGCCGGCGAGCGCGTCACCGGGGCCGAGATCGTGCGCGCTCGCTGCTTACCGGGTAGACGCCGCAGTTCTTGCTGCGATGAGGTGCAGTAGCAGATTGCGCCCGATCAGGCTATTGGCGTGTCCGCCGCTGGCCGGGGATGCACGCAGGAATCGACGAGTACCTCAGTAATCGCGTCACGGAGGGCATCTCGATCGAGGATGCGGATCAGCCTCTCGACCGTCGCCGCCGCATCACGCTCGTGCGTGAGATAGTCGGCTAGGGCCATCATGGCGAGGTTGTAGCTTTGTTCGATCTGCTCGGCGTGGGTCAACTGTGCCATGGCCTAGAGATCCTCACGCAGGCCTTTGAAAAACGGATGCCGCAGGTGGCCATTCGCTGACTTGGCGCGGTACTCGACCTCGGCGTTGAGGCGCGGCTCGACCCAGATCCCACGGTTGGGGATGCGCTTGGCGAACGGCTGGGTCTTGCGCACCAGCTTGCTCAGCCTGCGCTGCAGATCCTTCACTGCCGTGTCCTCGAAACCGTGCTCGACCTTACCGGCATAGACCAGCCTGTCGCCGTGCTGCCGGCCGACATAGATGCCGTCGAAGCGGTTGTCCTTGATCTTGAAGCCGGCGATCGCCAGCGTCTCGCGGTGGGCGCAGGTTGTCTTGACCCAGTAATTGCCGCGCAGGCCGCCATAGGGGGAGTCGGCGATCTTGGAGACCACACCCTCGAGCTCGCCGGCGCAGACGCGCCGATAGAGCTCGGCGCCGTCCAGGTCAAAATGCTCGCTGTATTCGATAGGCGTGCCGGTGAGCAGCGCCTTGAGGGCGGTCTTCCGCTCGAGCAGCGGCAACTGCCGAAGGTCGCGGCCGTCGTGATAGAGCAGGTCGAATGCCACCATTACGAGGTTGTCGGCGTTGCCGGTGAGGCTCTTCTGCAGGGTCGCGAAGTCGGTCTTGCCGCCTTCGCCGGGCACCACGATCTCTCCGTCGATGATGGCGGACCCGGCATTGATCAGGTCGGCATCGTGCGCCACCTTGCGGAAGCGGCGGGTCCAGTCGAGGCCGCGGCGCGTGTAGATTCTGACCTCGTGGTTGGCGATGTGGAGCTGGCCGCGGTAACCGTCGAATTTGATCTCGTGGATCCAGCGCTCGCCACGGGGCACGCGTTCGACCTGCTCGGCGAGAACGGGCTCGATGAAGCCGGGGAAGGGCGCCTTCGTCCCGATCGCCTTCCGCTTCCGACGCTGCAACGCCACTGACCAACTCCACGCAACAAAACACGTGGATTCGAGTCCTTCGAAGATGAATCGTTCCGACGGAGAACCATCTAGCGGGCCAGTCTCGCAGGTGTCGACACTAGCGGCCAAAAAGAGAGCCGCCTTCGCGGCGGCCCTGTCGGAAAGTCTATTCGCCAGTCAAAAGATTAGGTCCACAAAGCCAGCCCCGGGATAAAACTTCTAAGGATACAAACATCGCGCCCGGATAAGAGGATGAAAGCAGCGGTTTGTTTCAGGAGTATGTCGTCGACGCGTAAATTCTTGTTCCGAATAAGGAACTAAGGCGTGTTCTCATTAGTGAACCGTCCCTGGACTTCCGGTTTGCTGCCAACATCGGTCGAAGAGCAGCTGGCCTCCGAAGTCGCAGATGGGCCAAAAGCTGACGATTGGCGGACGTCGCGGCAGGTCCAGCCACGAGCCACAACCGGACAAATCGACGGACATCGCGGAAGATCGGCTATGGGCCACAACGCGATCTGAACCCTACCGAATGATGCGGGCTTCTCCGATAACGCCAGCGGAGCGCGTGTGGACTGAAGGATTAGGACAATGTCTCGCAGCCCGACGCTCGCACCTATGGGTTGGATTTTGATGGTGGAATCGGAACGGCCCTGGGGCCATTCCGTGACGATGCGAAAGAAGCGGATCAGGCCTTGGCCTTGACCGGGAGCCGAAAGGGCGCCCCCAACCGATTGAACGCGTTCATGGCCGCAATCGTGATCGTGAGGTCCACGAGATCCTTTGACGCGAAAGCCGCGCTTGCGGCCGCATAGGCCTCGTCGGAGGCGTGCGTCTCGCTGACGAGCGTGACTTCCTCCGCCCACGCGAGGGCAGCGCGGTACTTGTCGGGAAACAGGTGGGGCACCTCGGCCCAGACCGGAACGAGGGCGACTTTTTCAAATGACATGGTGGCCAAGAGGTCCCGGGTGTGCAGGTCGATGCAGTGCGCACAGCCGTTGATCTGCGAAACCCGCAGGAAGACGAGGTGGATCAGTTCGTGGGGCAGGTCGGTACCCGTGGTGATGTAGTGGTGGATGCTGAAGAGCGCCTTTGCACCGTGGGGTGCCACTTCGTTCCAGACCAGCCGCTTGTTCTCGCTCATGACGTGCCTCGTTGTTCGGAACGCCGGAGATTCGACGCTCGGAGCCATGACGGGCCAAGCGGTCAGGGTGTGACATGGCACTCGGCGGTTCCATTCAAAGCGGCCGATGTCACATCCAGGCAGGTCCGATCGTCTTATTCTCGGGTTCGGGATGCGCGAGCGACGGTGACAGCGGATATGATCTGCGAGGAAACTAGGCGGATGGAGGCGATGGACGATCGGCGGACCACCGAGTTCGAAGCGGAGCGCAGGCGCCTGACACGCCTGGCCTATCGGATGATGGGCTCGCTCACCGAGGCGGAGGACGTCGTTCAGGACGCATGGCTACGGTGGGTCGGGGTGGAAGGTGGCGTCGATTCGCCTCCCGGCTATCTGACCCGCATTGTCACACGCCTGTGCCTCGACCGACGCCGCTCCGCGCGGGCGCGCCGGGAAACCTACGTCGGACCCTGGCTGCCAGATCCTCTCGTGGGTTCCGTGGAGCCGAACGAGACGGTCGCCGACGACGTCACGGTCACGTTGATGCTGGCCCTTGAGCGCCTGTCGCCTCTTGAGCGGGCCGCTTTCCTTCTCCACGACGTCTTTGACGTGCCGCTGACCGAAGTGGCCATCACCCTCGGCCGCGAGCCGGCAGCTGTTCGTCAGCTCGCGGCGCGCGCCCGCAAGCACGTGCAGGCCGCACGTCCCCGCTTTGACGTCGAACCCGCGGATGCGGATCGGATCACCCGAGCTTTCTTCGCCGCAGCACGCGACGGGGACGTGGCGGCGCTTTCGGGGCTGCTGGCAAGGAACGTCGAGATCCATACCGATGGCGGCGGCAAGGTCCTTGCTTTCCGCAATGTCATTCGGGGGGTCGAGCGGGCCCTGCGCCTTTTTGCGAGGCAGCGGCGCAAATACGTCGTACCGCCGAAGCTGCTTCGTGTCGTCACCATCGACGGCCTGCCAGGCTACGTTAGCCTCGATGGACGCGGCGTTCTGCAGACGACTGCGCTCGACATCCGCGAGGACGGGATCACCGCGATCTACATCGTCAAAAACCCGGACAAGCTGTCGCACTTAGCGACAGAAATGGACTTTCCAGCTCGCATCTCGCCGATACCGCCAGCTTCATGAACTGCCCGAGTGACTGCGGCAACGTGGAGAATCGTTCGATGGGCCGCATATGAGGCTCGCCCACGGTCGACGTCCGCTCCGGGTCAAAAGCTATCCTCGGAGGGCGAGGTCTCAATGGTCGGCCGAGGGCCAGAAGCCGACGTTCACTCTCCGCTCCTCTCAGGCTACGGCACGACTAGCACTGGCACGCTTCCACTGGCCAAGACCTCAGATGTCTGGCTTCCCAAGAACAGCTTTCTGAGGCCGCGGCGACCGTGAGAGGACATGACGATCAAATCGCAACCGCGAGATTCTGCGGTGTTGATGATCGCGGTAGCCGGGTGCGAATCTGCAATATGCAAGAGCTCTGCAGGAACTGCGAGTTGCGTTGCCATTGCGCGAGCTGCGTCGAGGACCTTCCTGGCCTGCTCCTCGTTGGCGGCCACAAATCGATCCATCTCGTCCTGAGAGGGGATAATCGCTCCCGCGTGCCCGCTCCCATAGTCGATGTACATCTCTTCGGTGACGGTGATGATGGTGACCTTGGCGCCGAGGGCCTTCGCCAGGAGAATGCCGTGCTTCACGCCTTTGGCCGCGACATCCGAACCGTCCGTGCTCAACAGAATATTGGTGTACATTGTGGATCCCTCTTGGGTTGAGCTCATCATCGCACCGACTTTATCCGTTGTGTGGTGGCCGTCCGCTCCCGGGCACTCCTCGCCATCTCAGTGCACTTTTATGAAAATAGCCCACATTTGTCCGCCCTGGGCGGGCACCAAAGGTGCAAAAGTCGCACGAAACCGAAGGTTGTAGTATAGCGGATTGGTTCAGGCTCAGCTTGAAAAACGCGCGAATGTCCGATCAAACTCGCGCCCAAGAGCTGAAGACCGAGGAAATGAGAATGCCGCGGTTTACGGTCAGCGTCTGCTTTCGCAGGCCCGGAATTGCATGGGATCAGGATACACCAGAGACATCACCACGGTGACAGAGGCGGACAATGGCGTTCAAGCCGTGATGACCGTGCTTGGGTCAATTGAGTTCGACGAGCGTGCGGAACTGGTGCACTTCATTCATGTTGGACATCGTGACCCGTGAAGCCGAACTTCGTGTGATCGCTACGGTAATGGGATCGTCAGGCGCCCTAAAGAAGCGGTTCTGGGTCAAAGGCTGCCCTCGGCGTCTCCGTAAGGCTTTCCGCTCAGCCCTTGGAAGCGGAAGGTGCGAGGCGGAGGTCAGCCACGGGCCACGAGCAGAACTCACGGCTAGTCCAGACGGTAGAACTTGGCGTGCCGCAATTTTTTTGCGGTCTGCGCATTCTCACGGGGCGGAGCTGGGGCTAATTGAAACCATCACGATCCTTCTTGATGATCGCTCGCTGATCGTCCGCGTACTCTTCGACAATGGCTAACCGTTCCTGCTCTGGCTCGCCAATCGGTGCTTCCTCTATACGGCCATCCCACTCGCGCCAATGTGTCGGGAATACATGGACCGGTGAACCTGTCTGCGAGTTTATCCAACCACGAAGCACTCTTCGACAGGGGAAGACGAGCGCGTGTTCACCGGTGCTATCGATGACCGCTAATTGCAGATCACGATCAAACGGTGCCGTTGTTGCGGATTGCCACATGGCTCGCTCCCCTTCTTTGCAGGCGGGAGCGCGATTGGTCTCTCTGCCACTGACGCCTACGGGCAGAGCCTGGCCAGTGATCAAACCAATATATCAGGTTCGCCGCGGAGCTGTAGAAATAGTTTTGCCCGGCGAGTTGTAGACCTTTGTGCGCAGGCGATGACAAAAATCTTCAAGTGTCGTTTGCAAGTTTTCGCAGCTTACGAGGAGCCGTTCGGCCTGTTCGCGCTCCGTAGTGCCGAAGGGATGACTATTTCGCTTGTCTCTGACACGGTTCACCTGGTCACGCCCGTCTGCCACTTTTCTCTCGGCAAATTCGAGGTGCTCAAGATCATGCGCGAGCTTATCGAGCTCATCGATCAATAGCTTGGTGATGTTCGCTCGCTGGTCGGCCGTGAGATCGCTGCCATTTAGTAGGTTGATAAAATGATCTACGTTGGCCTTGGAAACAAACCGGTGCATTGGAGTCCCCCTGACCCACGCCCTACGGTGTCCCATTATGTTACCGGACCGGTTATCAGGAAATATATTTCTTGGTCACCTCGGCGTGAAAGGTACAGCAAGGCCGCCGTGCCGCGCCGCAGCAGTCCGTGAAGGCGGACGTCATGTCTGCTTGGGGTCAAAACCGGCGTTTGGGCCACTGCAAGCGCCTTCCGATCTACACTCGTCAGCCGACGTCTCGACGAGCTTCGAACTGGGCGCCTTCGGGCCACAAGCAGACGACAAAACTTGATTTCACTAGCAGCCGTTGAAGAGCATTTAGGGGGATGCCCACCAACTGTCGGGAAATGGCTCAACCAACGTCCAATCGATTTGGTTGTCGTCCTGAGGGGGCCGGAGACCTCCTGCATTTCTGCTTGGTGGCGTGTGGCGACGGACAGACAGGGCGCCGAGATCGCGACCTCGAAGGTGGCGCGAAGCATGGCGTCTCGAGCGCAATGCAGGCGCACCGCGGGCGAGGCGTTCTGCATCTTCGACTAGACTTCGAAGATCTTCCAATTCTGAGAGCTGAGAGGCAAGCTCGCCAAGTCGTTGCAGATAAAGCATTGCGCGAGAGCTTCGCATAAATGTCCTCCACAAAACAGAAAAGCACTACTAGGACGGCTTCAATGCAAACGGGATAAAGTAGTAATCTACCACGGCCAAAAATCGGCTTTCAACACGTCAGGGTCATTGCCTCACACGAGGCCGACGCCTTCGAACGCAGCAGCGGAAGGCAGCTTAGCGTCAAAATACGAAGAACTCAGGTTGAGCAAATCTGTCCGCTCTGGCTCAACTAGCGGACTTCCGACCGCCGAGGCGCAACTTCTCCAATGGGGCCATGAGCGGACTCATGGACCGCAGCATACAGGGTCTTACTCAATTAGCTCGTCGGCTCGGCTTAGAAGGCCCGCCGGGACGATCACGCCGAGCGCCTTTGCGGTCTTGAGATTGGCTGCCAACCAAAATGCGGTTGGAAATTCGACAGGTAGGTCACCCGGTCGAGCACCTCTGAGGATTTTGTCCACAAAGTAGCCGAGACGACGATAACACCAGCGCAAATCGACTCCGTAGCTGACCAGGCCTCCATGGATGACATGCTCGCGATATCCGAAGACGGTCGGAAGTCGCATTGAAAGAGCAGTGGCGCCGATTTGCTCGCTACGGACAAGGAGCAGATTCGTCTGTAGGACAACGATGACATCGGCCTTGTCGTTCGCAAGCGCAGCGAGCGCGCCCGGAATATCGTTGGGCATGTTAGCATCCGCTTCGACGACGCTGAGGCCTATAGCTTGGCAAGCTGCCTTCAAGTCCCCGACCTGAGGCGGGCCCTTGGGATCGTTCATGTTGGTGAGCAGTCCAATGCACCCTGCCGTCGGCGCGATTTCTCGCGCGAGTTCAATTTGCTTGGTCGGCAATCCCGAGATGTAGGGCTCGATGCCCGTTACGTTTCCTCCTGGTCGAGCTTCGCTGGCAATCAATCCTAGATGAACCGCGTCTGCGAGCGCGCCACAGACAATCGGTATCGTCGATGTCGCCTTTCGGGCCTCGACGGCTTGCAACGTCGCAGGCGCGGCGATGATATCGGGTTTGACCAGAGCTACCAGCTCTTCCATGGTTGCTACTCGGTCACTAAACATGTCAAATCGCTTGATGAGGTCAACATTCCGACCTTGCACGTAACCGAACTCCGCGAGACCCTTAACAAAATTGCCGAACGTCAACTCCAATATGAACTGAGGTACGTTTGCGCCCGCGGGCGCACCTGCGGGCGGAGCTCCCGCCCATGCGATGATCGGCCGTTTCTGCGCAGACTGCGCGTATGAGCCTCGACCAAACTGTGTTGATGCGGCCGCGCCAATGACGCCGAAACCTCCGATGAAATCCCGCCGTCGCATGTGCCCTCCTTGAAAGACCACGCCTGTTGGGAACCAGAGACTACCACGATCCCCCTGCGTGACGAACTTGACGGCGTCTAGGGCCGCTTTGGGTCAACGCTGCCCTTGGCAGGCTGCTTCACCTTGTTCGGCTCGTGTCCTGCAAGCCGACGTTTCGGCTCTTCGAGCGCAGGTCGGCAACGGGCCACAAGCGGAAGTCGTCGCCAGACCAGAGGATAGGGTTGCGGTGGATAATATCCGCCCTTGGCGTCACTTCGGCGTAAGCAACGCCGTCTCATCGGATGACGGGATGCTCCATCGTTCCCAGTTTTCGGCGGCGGCCTTCAGCTTGCTGATCCCCTTGTGGAGGAAGGCATGCCAACGCGGGGTCTCCACTTCATCCAGTGGCAAGGTTTGGCCGTCGACGTTCAAGCTGAACCGTGGTCTGCCGTACAAGCCGAGGCCATCATTGGGCAGGCGAAGCTCTTGGATGATACGAACGCTGTTCGCGACCGGCGCTTCTCCCGCATCCACGAGAAGGACAGGCTTTTCTTTTTCATTTGGCTGGAGAGCGATGCAGGCAAAGGCCCAAGCATCCCACGTCCCTGCGTGCCTGGCGGCTTCGGCTCTCGCCAGTTCTGTCAAACCCACATCGGGATAAGACCCGAAGCGAAGCTGGTTAATTTTCGTGCCGTTCCAGAAGGACGTCTTGGCGAGATGGAGCGTGGGCACATACTGCGGCACCGACAGGAGCAACGCCATGTCGGCAAGCGCAAGGCCGCACAATGTGAGTACGTTTTCCGGTTTCGCGAAGATGTTCTTCATGTTCTTTCGAATCCCGCAGGAGATGTGGTACCCTAGCGGAACCACCATTTACAATTTCTTCACAGCGGGATGACCAAAATGTCCGCCATGGGTCAAAGGCTGCGCTCGGCAGCTCCATGACGCTATTCCGCTCAGCTTTCGGAAGCGGACAGTGCGAGGCCGCGAGCGGAGGCCAGCAATGGCCAGAAGCAGACGCCAGCAAACCGCGCAGCCCTTGCAACTCGATTTGCACAAGTCTCGCCAACTCTCGCGCACGCGTCAGGCCGGCTCGGCAGCAGCCCGAACTGAAACGCGGGAATTGGCGCTATCACCCCGCTCTGGGTTGATCTGCAAGCGAGTTCAGTTGCCAATAAAGGAGTTCAATGTTCGAGCGGCTGCCAGCCAGCGTGGTCGAAATATTCGCCGTATTTGGCGAGCGCCTGCACGATTTTCACAGCACCTTGATTGCGGCCGGTCCCAGCCTTCATGGCGGCACTGCCGTCGATGATCTGCTCGAGGACGACGTGGAGTTGCTGGTCGGCTCGCTCGGACAGCGTGCAGTTTCCGACCACATAATCGACCTGCGCCTCGACACGCCCCGCCAGTGCTTCATATTGCGCAGGCGTGAATGAGTCGTTGTGAATGGGGGGCAGCGACTCCGCCATGGCCAGGCGGATTTCGCTCATGCCGCGCCGCAGGATGTCATCTGTCTGCCATTTATTGCCCTGGTCTAGCTGGAGCTGAATTGCGACAGCCGCTCCTGCATGGGCCTGCGGCTCAGCAGCAAGGGTAGGCAGACCTCCGCCAAATCCAAGCACGACGACTGTGAGAAGGAGCGACTTGGACAGAAGATTCATGGACGTTTCTCCGATCTGATCTCATTTCTTGCCAGATAGGAGCACGGGGATGATCAGGAGTTTGCGTTGAAGCAACGTTCTGCGTGAATGGACTGCGGCCCCATGACGCAGAAAAGCGCTTTGCGGCTCATTGAGCCTCTCGCGGCTTCTGCTCTGGGTCACAAGCGGCGGTCGAAGCGAGCGCGGCCTCGCGTCCGCTGTACCGACGATGGGCGACATCACAACAGGATCGGCGTGGTTCGGCTAAGGGCCATTTCCGGACCTGCGGGACGAAGGCGTAGTCCTGCCCAACTGAAATGATGGCATAGCACCGGATCGGCTCCCCGTTGCTGATTACTGTTCGTTGGTGTCTGATGGGCGACCGCAACGCCGGATGCGGCGCCAGCGGACAAGCATATTGAAAATCATATGATTGGGAGCGTCCGATGAAGTACATGATTGAATACAAGGTTCGTCACGGGCAACATTACGAGCAGAATTTCGGAGCAGCCGAGGCTCTCCTCACAGCATTCGGTAAATGGAAACCAGAGGACGGACTGACAATCCAAGCCTTCGTCTCTAACTTGATGGGAGACGGCGGATACGTGTTGGTTGAGACGAACGATCCAACAGTCATCGTCTCTTTCGTTTCTAAGTTTTCCTACTGGAATGATGCCGAGGTAATTCCTGTCATTGATGTGAGGGAAGCTGCTGCCACAGGCGCAGGTTCTCTGGAGTGGGCGCGAAACGCGTCGAAAAATTGAGCCCATAAAAAAGCCGGGGGGAGCATTCCTGGAGCATCCTCCCGGCAGCCAAAAGTCCGCAGCGGGTCACAAGCCGCAGACCACGCTCAAGGTGGGCGACTTCCGCCTTACGTTGGGGAGCCGGCATTATGAGTGCACGCCGTTGGCTGCATCAGTGCAGCTTGGTCTTCTCGTCGACCTCGACAATGAAGCCCGGCGGCGTGCGAGGCGTCTCCCCGGAGTCTGGAACGTTGCATCGGGGGCAAGGAGCGCCGGCACCACCCCAGGTGCACGCGTGCGGCCCTTCCCAAGGGCGGTCGCGATGGTTCTCGCAAACCCAGCCGCTGTCTTCGCAGTTCATGCAATTCATGGAGCATTCCTCCATTCGGAGAGTTGGGCGCCGGCTAGTCAGGAGGGACCAAGGCAAAAGCCGCGGCCTGTCGCGTGGTTCCTATCGATTGGCTAGTAGATCCTTGCCTGGGGGCAGCAGCTTCACATAAGTGCCGCTCTCGTGGAGCATCAGCCAGCCTTTCTCCACCGCACAGGCCAGGCCCGCGCCGAACTCACTGCCACTGCCCCTTAGGGTATAAAGAAACGGTGCGTTGATCTTCTCGACGTGAATGCGGCCGTCTTGGGTCGGTTCGATGCTCGCCGCGAGCTGGACGAGCTGCCGCGCCGCGGCTTCCGGGTCGGCGCAGGGGCGACCTTCGACGTGTTTCATACGACTGGATCTTCCTTCAAGTCGCCGCGGGCGACGATCTTAAGGGCGTCGTCGGGAAGGGGCCGCTGAAGAGCCTTGGCTTCATCCCAAGGAGCGCGCATCCAGACATCGCGCTCCTCATCAGTGGTCAGAATTACCGGCATGGCCTTGGGATGGATCGGCTCGACAACTGCATTTGGCGTCGTAGTGAGGAATCCGTAGACCTGATGCGGCCCTGGGATCGGCTTCGACTTCGTGCCGCGGTCACCGTTGAACGTCGTCCAAATGCCCGCGAAGGAAAACAGGGGCCGCTCGTCAGCCAGAGCAAACCACACCACGTCTTTCTTCCCGGTCGCAGGATTCGGCTCCGGAGCGTATTCCGAGAAGCTGTTCGCCGGCACCAGGCAGCGGTTCTCCGGCTTCAGCCATGCGCGCCAGTGCGGCGAACTGGTATTTCGCACATTGGTCACCGGAGGCCCGCCGACCCGCGGCGGCGGTGGCATGCCCCAGCGCATCATAATCAACTCGCGTTGACCATTGGCGGCGTTGCGCACGACCGGTGCCGGGTAGTCAGGAAAGACAGACGGCATCGCCGCTAAATTGCCGACGTACTGGTTCACGACACGGAACAGCGCCAGGATGGCGGCTTGGTTGGTAGTGATCGAATAAAGATTGCACATAACACCCGACTAACCTGATTCTCCGCAGAACCTAACGCTCTTCAGTTGGATGAACCCAATTGTAAGGTGTGGTCTGCCGCGTCTCGGGTTAGCTTAATCATGCGGGCGGGCGGCGCATATCGCGGTGTGCGGCACGATCGGCACTTCAGGGAAGCTTCCAGCTTCCAGAGCGGCGGATCGCGTCGAGTGGCAGGCTCGCGCGTGTCTTGCAGCGGGCGCACTCGACCTCCAGCCAGCCAAGCACCGCCGTTCAAGCACTGGCCGATTGTCGGGGAGGGTTGGCCGCGGCCGCCATATCCCTCCATTCGGACGGACCAAGCTTCCGCCTCCGCCCGATCGGCCTCGCGGATGGCCTGCTGAGCGCGCTCACGGGCTCCCTGAGCGTGGATCTTCGCGCCCATGATCCGGCCGCCCCAGATGACCTCTCGCGATGATAGATTCCGCGGAGAGGCCCAAGAGGCAAGCCGCTAGATTTTGCGCGACGCAGCCGAGGCCGCACACCTCAACTCGGTCAAGCGCGACACTGAGCCTATCCGCTACAACTATCGTACGGGATGTCGGCTGGTTCGCGCTGCGGTCCTACCATATTTGATCGGTGCGGCATGTTGATTTCGCTCTGCGGTTGCGATTGTATGCGAGCGATATTCTGGCTGGGGGAATCTTAATGCGCGTTATGGCCATCTTGGCGCTTGGCTTGTCGTTGGGGGGATGCCTCACTAACGAGCAACTCATTGCGGAACGCAATGCCAAAGACGATCAGAAGTGTCAGGGCTACGGGGCTCGGCCGGGCACTGATGCCTACGTAAACTGTCGCGCTCAATTGGATAGCGCGCGTACGACGGCAATGGCCATTGACAGTGCGACTCCGGCTCGAACGAACGTAGTTGTGCAGTCCTCTGATCTCCCGACACCTATGCCCTCCACAGTTCCCGGGCAACGCTGCACGTCAAGGGGGCCATTTTGCTGAGCAGCAAAGACCATGGCGGTTCGGTCTCGCTTGAGCCGAAAATTACCAGGTCGAACTTCAATTGAATTTTGAAATGCCGAAATTTCGCTTGCTCCGTCGGGCAAAACAGGAGTTTATAGGGCGCTGGCTCCAGTCAAGATAGGACCAGCGCAATGGCTGATGAAATCGAAGCTCCGAACGAACTGTCTAAGATCGCCAAGCTCAACGGTGACTTCAGGAGAAACTACGGAACCCTGCTTGGGGCATTCCTATATCTGAGATCCATCAGTGCCGCGCGCGGGCGTTCTTGGCTGTGGGGTGGCCTGTTTTCCATCGCTTGCTCTGCAGTGCTAGAATGGCTGATCAAGCAGGGCTTTCCATTTTTCTGGTGACCACAGCGAGTAGGCGGCTTTGTAGCGGAGGCGCGCATGGCCAATGTCCTCATCGTTCATCCTGGTTCTGATCTGTCATCGCCGACAAGTGAGCGAAGGGCCGCGCAATATATCCGGATGTCAACGGACAACCAGCGTTACTCTACGCAAAACCAGGCGGCCGCCATTGCGGTCTATGCCGCGCAGCACGACCTCGTGATTGTTCGTACCTATGCTGACGAAGGGCGAAGCGGACTTCGTATAGAGCGACGAGACGGACTGATTGAACTGATCGACGACGTTCGCAGGGGACGAGCGGATTTCGACCACATTCTCGTTTATGACGTGAGTCGCTGGGGTCGATTTCAGGACATCGACGAGAGCGCCTACTACGAGTTCACCTGCCGTCAGGCCGGCATGAAGGTTTGCTACTGTGCAGAGGAGTTCGACAACGACGGCAGCGTTATCGCCAGCATCGTGAAGAACCTGAAACGAGTTATGGCGGCCGAATATTCACGAGAACTCTCGATCAAGGTGCATGCCGGCGCATGTCGCGTCGCGAACCTTGGCTTCAAGCAAGGCGGCACCGCAGGGTATGGCCTGCAACGAGAGTTGATCGATGAAGGCGGGCATTCGAAGGGGGTCTTGTTAAGAGGCCAACGGAAGTATCTGCAGTCGGATCGGGTCGTAATCCGACCTGGATCAGAAAACGAGCAGCGCACCGTCGCCCGAATCTTCCGCGAGTTTGTGGTTCATCGCCGGTCTCGAGGGGCCATCATCCGCTGGCTGAACAGCGAGCAAATTCCCAATCATAGGGCGGCGCCCTGGTCACATGCCATGCTCCGCCAAGTTTTGAGCAACGAGGCCTATATCGGCAATAGCGTCTACAATCGTTGTTCGTGCCGGTTGAAGCAGGCGAGAAAGCAAAATCCGCCGGAGCGATGGATTCGAGCTACAGGTCTTTTTGAGCCCGTCGTTGATAAGAGCATTTTCCTCAAAGCACAGGAAATGCTGAAGGAGGGACAAGGCAGGTTATCAAATGAGCTGCTATTGAAGAAGTTGCGAGAGAAGCTCTCGGCAAATGGAAAGCTAAGTGCTTCAATTCTAACTGCTACCGAAGACATGCCGAGTCCTGCGCTGTACGCGCATCGCTTCGGCAGCTTAAGAGAAGCCTTTCGTCGCGTCGGCTATGTTGATCCGGAGCGGAGTTACGACTACGCCGACGCGCGACAGCAGTCGGAAGCTGAGTTGCTAAGGCAGGTAGAAACTCTCGTCGCTCAAATCAAAATCCGTGGCGTCACCGCACATTTCGATTGGCAAACGGCGGTACTTACAGTTGCCGGCAAGCTCGCCCTTTCGGTGCGGATTGCGCGCTACTATGCCGGCAAGAGCCACGCGCCTTGTTGGTTGGTCCATCGTCGTACGATCGAGCCGGCCGAGCTTATCCTTGCGCTGCGCTTGGACAAAGAGACAAACAGGGAGGTCGTTGACTACTTCCTCCTACCGTTGAGCGAAATGGCCAGGCATGTGATCGGTCTCACGGCGACGTCTCGGTCTCGGTTCGCCGTCTATCGCTGCCCTACAATGAATGACGTTTTGCGAGCTATCATGGAGAAGGCTGCAGCTTTGCTGGCCTGAGTTATTGTCTTTCGGACAGCTCCCCGTTGTAGGGCGCACGCTTCTGGAGCCGTCATCCAGCGAGATCTGAGGCAGAGCACGGCGGCTAGGCAGAGGCCATAAGCCCAAGCACTGCTCGCAGATATGATTTCACGATCGCTATAGATCGGGAACAAGTGGCAATCTGGCGCATTCCTTTCTTGCTCCGGTGTACCCCAAGACCCCCCTGAAGCCGGAGCAGACCCAACGGCCTCAGCTGCCGCCCAGCTTAGTCCGCCCTTAGGTAAGCTGCATGTCAGCGGGCGTTCTCCGGCCCAGAACAACTGAAAGTATAACCAATCCGGCTTTGTTCTTCTCTGCGTGTATCCATAAACGGAGCGCCCAGAAGAAGTTCGCCCGATTCGGCAGTTCCCTTGACCGCGGCTCTAGGCGATGGCTACCGCTCTTGGCTGCCCGTGATTGCAAGCCGAGGATTTCCGCGATCGAAGTCGGGCCGGACGTCGGCGCCTCGACTGCCGCAGCCCTGACATACGAAGCGGGGCTCAATGTCGGACAGCCGCACCTCGTCTGGCCACGGGGCGCCGTCCAAGGCGACATGGTGCCCGCAGTGGCAAGAGACCAAGATACCGCTCAGACCCATCGCGCGCATCTCTCCGAACGTGATCTTGAGCGGCCGGCCGTCGGCGTGCGTGGGGGTGTGGCGTCGGATCGGGCGAGGCATGCCGGCATCGAAGCCCAGCACCGCCGAGAGTCAAATTATCAATCCCTTGGGCCTCGGAGCTCGCGCGAGCTACTGCGCGTCGTGGGTTTGGAAAAGCACCGAGGGTTCCGGTTCTATATGGAGGGGCTAACGGACCCGCAGGGCTCTCGGGTTATGAGCACGTGCCCGTGCCGCCAATTTTTGAGCACGTGCCCGTTCCAACATTGATGGTGCTTTTGGGCGAAGCCAATCGAGGCCATGACAATTAAGGCCACGACGACACACGCGGCTACGAGGTTATGCGTCATGGTGCCACTCCAGCGGGTAAACTGTGACTGGCTGCTCGGGCGTCATACTAAGCGATGAGCGGCCGATCAAAAACACGATGCGTTAGCCAGCCCGGGGATTTTCGTGCGCAAGCGGGGGGGCAAATTCGCCATCCTCGGTCGCTGACGAGGCGCTCTGAAATGCCTATTTTAATAGAGTTTGCGGAGGTCAGAACGAACTCCAGGCTAGGGTGGTAGCCCCAGCATGAATGGGGCCTTTGGAGGCGGTAAATCGCTCGCTGGGCGACGGCTTACAGGGTCGCTAGTTCGGGGGCCTTGGTCGGGTGACCAGCCGGACCACGCCCAAGCCACGGAGAACGACGCGATCGGCGCCGGGGGGATTAGCCATCTCGTCAATTATGAGTGCCAACTCTCACGACCTCACTTGCGCCGACTTCGGTTTCGAGAGCATGCCAAAGGCAGAATTGGCCTTGATTACTCCCCAGGCAAAGCAGACAATCGATCCGGCCGCGGCCAAAATCGCTACGTAGCGAAAGACCTCGCCGAACCAGTTGTGGATCCGTGAAGATCTAGTTGGCCGCACGAAGGGTTGCTCATACTCACGCTGCTTTCGATTCGATGAGCCAGCAATCATTAGATTTGTGAAATAGGCTCCCGCTGTCGCGATCATTGCCGCAACGAGTCCACCGGCAAAACAGATCAGCGGCGCACTGATGATATCCAGTTGCGTCGGCGCCACGAGATCCTTTGAAGCCATCGTTCCGATGAAGGCCAGCATTGCAACCGAACTACCGCCGTTTATCAGTATCATGGCTCTAAGGGCTTCTTCTCCCGATTTGACGGCTGCGTCATTTGCGCTCTTACCGAAGACAGTCTCTTGGTCGTGAGCACGCTCTGCCGCGCGAACTCGCATCTCCAATGCTTCTTTCGAACCCAATATAGGTGCAGGTGTTTGTTGCGGTGCGTCCATGGTCCCTCAATGTGTCAGAGATAATGCGCGGAGGTGTGAAAACGACTTCATCTCGGGACCTGTCCGTGGGAGCGCCGACTCGGACGCTGCCTTTCAACATTGCGACTGCGCTCTCCTCAGCCAAGCCAGCGACAAAGCCCCCAACCGGCAAGCAGCACGGCGGCAATCACAAACTCAATTTGCCGCGGGCGGCTCACATGGTCGCTCCGTCATCGCCGCGCGGGGGATACCAGTTCTTTCTGAAGCGCAAAGGCAGCTTGAGCAACGGGGTTGAGCGGGTTCTGCGCGCAGTAATTGTCAATCCAGGCGTAATAAGCAATAGGCTGTGGTTTGGGCGCAAGAAAATCGGGTTCGTCGCTGACGAGGTTATAAGCCGAGAAAAATCCGTCCAGCCAAGCTTGAAGTTGAAGCTCGGCAGATTTGTTGTCCTTTCAACGGCAACATGGTGTGCGGGATGGTGGGCTCGGATCATCCGGCGGCGGTCGCCCTCCGGGCCGTTCTGGATACTGAGAAGAAATTGGTCGACACAGCGCCGACTACGCAGGCCGGTCTGGGGGCGCTGGAGGCGCACCTTCGTGAGGACCGCCATAGCCAAGCTCGGGGGTACATCCCCCAGCCGCTTGGACGCGGCATCCGCCACAACGACAGTCTTGAAGGCGTCGACTGGCTGATCGCGAAGCGTAGAGCGGAGATCGACTCGGCCTCGTGATGCCGCGAGGCTGGACTGCGATGCGAGCCCGTCGGTCATGCCGGCGGGCTTTTTCTTTGTCTAAGTTGCAGCGGGCCACTGGGGCGGTAGTCGGTCGGCCTCCGAGGGGCCTAGCGCCGGGCTTTTTTCATGGGCGCCGATGGCGCAGGCCAGTCTGGGCACTCCGAGAGGCCCATCTTTGAAACGATCAGGAGGGGTAATCAGTTGGACCGAAATGCGTATCCAGGCGATGACATGGGCAGGCTCGCTGACCGTCCTCGGTCTTCTGATCTCCGCATGCGCAAGTCAGCAGCCATCTTCAGCGAGCCCGTCCGGGGCACCGTGGGCTCGCGACCTCAACGAGCGTCCGCCAAGTCGGGAGCCAGCCGACCAAGGGATAGTCCCAGAGGTGAAGTCTGACCTAAAGTCGGCGAGGGACCGAGTATCGCGCTAGGCCAGGCGGGCGGGCAGCCCGCCGGCGCCCTGCTGCGTCCAGAAAGGCACCGCTGCGGACCACGCCAGCGGTTGCGATCGGCGTTGCGGATCGAGTCTGGACGATTGACGCGGTGCTGCCGCTAGAGCCAAAACCGACCGGGGGGTAAAACGGTACTTCCGAGTAATTGAGGGAGGTCAAAGCTCACCCTCGGATTGAACCATACAGAAGGCAGGAACAACCAAGGGGAGAGTCGGTTAAGCAACAGCCGAACGAAAAATATCGCTTTCGCGAACTAGAGTGGAACAAATACTCTTGACAGGACCCCAAGGCCATTGACTTGGAGGGCCCTTTTAAGGGAGAAGTAACGAGGAAATGGATTCCGAGCGCGCTGCCCTAAGAATCGGCAAAAGTCAACCGATTATTACGAAAAGTTAATTGGGGAACCTCATAGTCGCGCCACGGTACCATCCTATCTGATCGGGAGCACAAGAGAACTACCTGTTAGCTCGGGGCAATTAGGGGAACAGGTGGTCCGGAGGTAGAGATATGCAAGTTGAAATGGAAGCTCTAAAAAAGCATCTGTTCGACGATAACAAGGTTCGGAACGTCAAGTTCTACCCGGGTCACAACGCCGACGCGTCCCCGGAGGACATGGCGCGCGAAATCAACAAGTTTTTCGCCGATTCAGATGAAGCAACGGAAACCGTCACCGACTAAACCTTGACGGGCATTTATCTAAACGTCATACAAGGCGCCCATATCCATGCGGCGCCTTTTTGATGTCTTTTTCCGATTTATATCAAGCAGTTCAGACTCAAGGGGACAGGATCAGCACTAAATGGCTGAGAGCAAGAGCTATTGAGTTTTCGCATATAGCGAAGATCAAAGAGCAATGGTCGGGCGTCATAGACGCAAACGTTCTCCGGGGTTTCTATATTGAAGGTCCGAAGGGCGGGCCGGTTCCGCTGGTGGCAAACGAGGCCTTGATCGTTCTGGCGCGAGCCATGTGCGACGGTGCGCAGGGAGATCATTGGCGCCGTGCGGTGCTGGCAAAGGAGCTGATGCACGTCTTTGACCAAGAAGATGAAAAGACACACACTAGAGAGCAGTTTGACGCCCTCATGCACCGGTTTGGGGACCCCGCCGCACCGTTGACGCCGCAATTCCGAGCGGAATCGAAGGCTTATTGGCGTTCATTGGCTGTGCTTTGCACAGAGAAAAAGCGTCTGGAATACCGAACGGCGCTAGAAGCCGAAACAATCAGCTTTGACGTAGTCGCAACCGCATTGCGGATACCAGTGCTGAATGTGCACGACATGATGTCGGATAGATTTGAGCAGTACCGCCCCAACTGGATGTAGAGCGCTGCACATTCCGCAACTGTCTAATTCCCCTCTGCGGTGGCCTGTCTCCGACGCTGCGTGTTCTGCTCCTACGGCACTGTGCCTTGTCCCCCGATCCAGCAGAACGGCAAGTGCTGCGGATAAGCCGGTCTCAGTTGGCGGCCTCTTTCGGCGGGTCGTAGTTGTCAGACCCCACTGCGGAAACTCCCCGGTGTCTGGCGCCCTCCGCGTCTTTCGGGCGTCTCAGGGGAGCGCACCCCTTGATCGGGAGCAGCACAAGAGATCCAGCTCCTCCCGTGCGGATTTCCAATAGAGCGAACCGCCCAAGGCAGAACGCCTGGCAAGCGGTTTGCTACCATTTTGCTACGGTGGGATAGGGCGGGAACGCTTGGGACCGCCACCGAATCGCTGCGGTGTCGAGAAATCCGGCCACCAATCCTGTGGTGGTGCTGGAGAGCTCTTCAGGAATGCCAGCCTTCGAGGAGGCGGCGAGACTGGGACTAAATGGGCATAGTTCCGCTTTCCGCTTGTCCTCCCTCCCTGTCCAAGAGGCACGTCTGCGCAGCGGGGGCACAGACTCGAGAACACCCACTTCCCGTTCGGTTTAGCCACGGTGCCCTTTGATGGTGGGCCAGCCGTTCTCCCTCCCCAATGGCTGGGGTCGCGGGGTTCTGCCGGATTTAACCGGCGCCGTGGTTTTCGCCTCGGCTTGGCGGCCTAAGCGCGGTCGGAAAGTCCCAGTTGAGGAGTCACCTTCCGGCATCAAGAGCGCGATGCCAGATCCCAGGAGAAAGATCCCGCCGAACGTGTCACCCCGATATGCTCGCCTCGGGGTGGGACTAGTCGATCCAAGTGATCGACAACCTGCCGGTGGAAGGACCGGCACCGTGCTGTCGTTTATCGGCGGCCCAGCGGCCGACGACGGGAAAAGGCAGGATCAAAACCCGTCGCTGGCGAACGGCTGACCGGGTTGCTTGTTGAGGCGGGACCACCGAGCACCACAACATGGCGCCACGGCCGACCGAACGCGTGATTGCTCGGTCAGTGCTGTGGCGCTGACGAATGTGTGCCGATTTTCAGCGCGGCAGACTTAGGCCGCGCTGCTACGAATGCTTCGGCCATGATCGAGGCCCCTTTATCCTGGGCAGCGATCGGTGCGCTTGATTTGTTAGCACACGAATGGCATTATCGAACCCTGCATAGATTTCGACGCCCAAATTCCAACGCCTCCCGTTTGCACCGGGGGGCGTTGCTCGTTGTGCTGCTCGGGTACGAGCAGCGGTGAATGTGTTGGTCTTGATGCCCAGCTTAAGGAAATAGCCCCGGGCCACACCGGTCTTGTGTTCGGACAGGGAGAGAAAGCCGTTTGCGCTCAATGAGGAGTTTTGGGGATATTTGTCCGAATGGACATTGGAAGTATTCAGCCGCTGAAAGCCTTCCAAGCTGAATACGAGGGTTCGATTCCCTTCACCCGCTCCAATGATTTCAATGGCATAGCGCGTCAAGGCCTTCCCATTCTGGCAAGCCGCGCATTTTCATTCTGACAAGCGTTCACTTTCCTTTCGCTTGCTTCGCGAAGAAGGCTGCGGCCATTTTTAGGATATCCCGCTCGGCCTTTAACTTGGCGACCTCACGGCGCAACCGCTCGATCTCCTGCTGCTCCGGCTTCATCTGCCCGTGGCCGGGAAAGGCCTGCACCGATCGGACCCGAACTCTTTCACCCATTTGCGCAGAACGTTCTCATGGACATCCAGGTCGCGCCTGGCCTGCGCCACCGACACCCCACGCTCCCTAACCGGCTTGACCGCCTCGATCTTGAACTCGCGACTGAACTTCCGTCTCTTCATCGCCCATCTCCGGCTTCATGAAACACCTGATCTCGGTGTCCATCAAACCGGCAGCAGCTCATAGCGACACTTTGAACAATGGTGTGGAAGTAGTGCTGTAGGCAGCTATCGCGTAGCATGGCGTAGTCCTAGGATGTCTCTCGCCTCTAGGAGACTGCGACCAAAGGACCCTGAGACCAGCTTAGCCTGTTTGGAGCGGCAATCCACAACGCTCGGAATAGGGGAGTGCAGCAGCACACCTGAGCGTGCGGAAGGGACGGAGTGTTCGCTTCGGTGCTCAACATATGCTTGGTACGTCAGCAGATCATCGGCCGGGATGAAGACAACTGGAGCGTGCCGCACAGGTGATGCGTCCGGCGCGACCACCGAGGCCCTCAGTGCCTTGGTATCTAGGCAATCGTCTTCAAATACAGACTCGGATCGAAGTATTTGTTCGCCGGCGTGAAGTCCTTGATGCCCGCATTGGCCATGAAGAAGTCTGTCGACTGCTGCAGCCAGTTGGTGACAGTCCCGTCCGAGTACATCCGCTTCCAGTCCTTGGACGTGAACATCTTCTGGGCCTTGAATGACTCGTTGATGTCCGACAGCGGCGTCTGAGTGTAATGACTCTTCTGCAGCTTCTCCATCGCTTCAGCGCTGTTCGCGACGATATAGTCATTGGCATCCGCCCAGCCGCGGATCAGCTTGGCCAGGGTCTCCTTGTTGGGCTCATAATAGTCATTGGCGGCCGCCCAGCCGCCAATGATCGCCGCCTTTGGATAGTAGGCTGACGCATCGGCCAGCTTGATCGCGCCCAGCACCTTGTCTCGAACCGTCACGTTAAATGGCACCCAGAGCGCGACGGCAGGCACCGCGCCGGAAATAAAGGCGGTTACAGCGGCCGGCATGGTCTGGTTGACGAGCTCGACCTCTTTGGGATCGACCTTGTTGGCACGGAGCGCGGTATCCAGGAATACATGCGCCGTTGTGCCGGTCGCAGTCGCGATGCGTTTGCCTTTTAGATCCTCGAACGATTTGATGCCCTGATCGCCGCGAACCCAGAGCTGCGCCGTGGCGACCTCGATGTCGTTGATAAGGAAGACTTTGCCCTGGCCGCGCGCCGGGAAGTTCGAGAGCACGGCGCCGGTCGCCAGCACGTCGAGGCTGCCGCCGATCAGTGCCTGGAAGATCTCCAGGCCAGTGTTGAACTGTCTCAGCTCGAGATCGAGGCCCTGCTTTTCGAAGGAGCCGCGATCCATGCCGGTCCAGATTTGTCCGTCAACAGCGACGGTGTGAAGATAGCCGACGCGGACTTTTGTTTTCGCTTGCGCGATCGCCGGTGCCGAGGCCGGGACGGTGCCGAGTGCAAGGCCTGCCGTCGTCGTCAGAAATTGCCGCCGATCCATGATGTGTCCTCCGTTTTGCTTGTTATTCCGAGAATGAGACCGGACGCATCTGCGCCTGCTGGGCGCGATATTCGTCCATCACGAGCTGCCTGATATGGCTTCGCAGTTCGGCGAATTCCGGACGTTCCTGGATCGATTCATCGCGCGGATAGGCGAACGGCACGTCGATGATCTCTTTGATCCGTGCCGGCCGCGCGGTCACCACCACGATGCGGGAGGCGAGGTAGATCGCCTCCTCAACGGAATGGGTGATCAGCATGACGGTTTTGCCTTCGGTCTCCAGCACCTTGAGCAGCAGATTCTGCATGTTGGAGCGGGTCTGGGCGTCGAGTGCGCCGAACGGCTCGTCCATCAGCAGGAATTGGGGCTTCACCGCATAGGCACGTGCGATCGCAAGTCGTTGCCGCATGCCGCCGGATAGATGCTTCGGATAGGAATTGGCGAAGTCGGACAGGCCCATCAGGCCAAGATAGTGATCGCAGATTGCATTACGCTCGGCTGTCGGGACATGATTGGCGTTGAGCGTCAGGCCGAAGGCGATGTTCTGTTTCACCGTCAACCAGGGGAATACGCCATACTCCTGGAAGATGACGCCGCGTTCGGGGCCGGGGCCGGCGACGGGACGTCCATCGAACAGAACCTTGCCTGTCGTCGGCTTCTGAAAGCCGGCGAGCATGCTCATCATCGTGGTCTTGCCGCAGCCGGACGGGCCGATCACCGCAATGAAGTCGCCGTCGTTGATGTCGTAGCTGACGTCCTCGACGACGTTGAGGCGGCCTTTCGGCGTTTCGAACGACAGCGAAACCTTGTCGAACTGTGCGCGCTTGTTCATGCGATGGCTCGATCTTGCCAGACCAGCAGTCGGGCCGTGATCTTGCGCAGGATCAAATCCATGATCAACGCGATTAGGCCGATGCAGATGATGCCGACATAGATGACGTCGAGCAGGAAGTAGGTCGAGGCATTCTGAATCATGGCGCCGAGCCCGCGCTGCGCCGCGATCAACTCGGATGCGACCAGGGTCGCCCAGGCCACGCCTAGCGACACGCGCAGCGCTGTGAGGATGTGCGGGACTGTGAGGGGAATGATGACCTTGCGGAAGATCTCGGCCTGGTTGGCTCCGAGCGTTTGCGCGACGCGGATATAGAGCGGCGTGATTTGCGACACGCCCTCATACATCACGATCACGCCGGAGAAGAACGAGGCGTAGAACAGGATAACGAGCTTTGCGAGCTCATCGACGCCGAAATAGACGATCACCAGCGGAATCAGTGCGATCGGCGGCAGCGCACGAAAGAAGTTGATCATGGGATCGGCGAAGGTTCGGGCGGGGCGGTACCACCCCAGCAGAAATCCGACCGGCACTGCCACGAGGATGCCGAGCGCGACGCCGAGAAAGACGCGCCGGGTCGAGGCGAAGATGTCGATCAGCAGGCCTTCTCTGGTGAGAAGCTCGAAGAACTTTGCGGCGACCTGGTGGGGCGCTGGGATCAGCGAGACGTTGACGAAGCCGCTCCAGCGTACCGCGTACCAGAGCAGGATCGCACCGAGCCACGGCAGCAATCCGAGACCAAAGCGTCTCACGCCAGCTCCGTTCATTCGACGCGTCCACCCGCATTGCGGTTGATGTTTTCATGGTCATATTATAAATAGGATGACCATACAAGTGGCGCCTTTGGTCGTAGGCGTCGCAGGCTTTCCCGCATGACACCGCCGCCTTTCACCCTCCGAAGCGTTCAGGCCTTTGGCTATCGCTACCCGTTGACGACGCCGGTTATCACGTCCTTCGGGCGGATGACGGACCGGCCCGCCGTCTTCGTTCGCGTCGAAGACACCGACGGACAAGTTGGCTGGGGGGAAGTGTGGTGCAATTTCCCAGCACCAGGTGCTGAACACCGTGTTCGGCTCGTCAACGAGGTACTTGCGCCGGCTCTTGTCGGATTCACCGTGCTGGAGCCGTCAGCAGCGTTCGAGCGTCTGACGCAAGGAACCTCTGTGCTCGCGCTGCAATCAGGAGAAGCCGGCCCGTTTGCGCAGTCAATTGCCGGCATCGATCTGGCAGTCTGGGATCTCCACGCCCGCCGCCAGAACGTCGCGCTGTGGCGGCTGCTCGGTGGGGCGAAGCGGAAGATCAAGGTCTACGCCAGCGGCATCAATCCGGTCGGGTCCGAACGGACGGCCGGAGCGGCCCTGGACCGCGGCTACCGAGCGTTGAAGCTGAAGATCGGCTTCGATCCGGCCGGTGACCGCGCCAATCTCGCCGCGCTGCGCCTCCTTGTGGGCGAAGGTTTGCTTGCAGCCGACGTCAACCAGGGCTGGACTATTGCGCAGGCGCTGGAACTTGCACCGCAGCTCGAGCGCTTCGGTCTCGCCTGGCTGGAGGAGCCGATCCGCGCCGATCGCCCCCGCCAGGAATGGACCCAATTGCTCGAAGCCATCCGCATTCCGCTCGCAGCCGGCGAGAACATCGCAAGCCACGCCGGCTTTGCCGAGGTGGTGCGCGAGCCGTGTCTCGGTGTCGTCCAGCCCGACATCGCCAAATGGGGCGGGTTGTCGGCGTGCGCGGGCATTGCCCGCGACATCCTAACGTCGGGGAAGATGTTCTGCCCGCACTATCTCGGGGCCGGCATCGGGCTTCTGGCATCCGCGCATCTTCTCGCCGGCGTCGGCGGCGACGGACTGCTCGAAGTCGACTGCAATGAAAACCCGCTGCGCGACCGCTTCTGCGGTCCCGTGCTCGATGTCCGCGACGGCATGATCACGCTCAGTGACGAGGCTGGCCTCGGCATCACGCCCGATCTTGCCTCCATCGAACACTACCGGACGATCTGATGCCAGCACGCGGCTACGACTACATCATCGTCGGCGCGGGCTCGGCCGGCTGCGTCGTTGCGAACCGGTTGTCGGCCGATCCCTCCTGCCGCGTTCTGCTGCTGGAGGCCGGCGGATCGGATCGGAATTTCTGGCTGAAGCTTCCGGTCGGCTACTACCGGACCATCTACAACGAGCGATACTCGCGCCTGTTCAGGACCGAGCCTTCAAAAGGGAGCGGCGGTCGTGCCATCGTCTGGCCGCGTGGCCGCGTGCTCGGCGGTTCCTCGTCGATCAACGGGCTGATCTTCATCCGGGGCCAGCACGAGGACTTTGATGATTGGGAGCGCCTAGGCGCCGATGGTTGGAGCTATCGCGAGCTGCTGCCTTATTTCCGGCGGTACGAACGCTACCGCGGCGGCGAGAGCCAGTTTCATGGCGGGCTCGGGGAGTTCGAGGTCTCCGATCTGCGCAACGACAATCCGGCATCAAAGGCCTGGGTCGAGGCGGGTGTGCAGTTCGGCCTGCCGCGCAATCCCGACTTCAACGGCGCCACCACACTGGGCGTGGGTACCTACCAGCTCGGCATCGGGCGGCACTGGCGGACCAGTTCCGCCTCCGCTTTTCTGCGCCCCGTTGCCAGCCGTCCCAACCTCACCATCATCACCCATGCGCAGGTCAGCAGGGTCGTTTTCGACGGTCGCATCGCCACCGGCGTGGAGTGGATCAGCAAGGGGCAGATCCACAAAGCGACGGCTGAACGTGAGGTCATCCTGTCCGGCGGCGCGCTGCAGTCGCCGCAGATACTTCAGCTTTCGGGCGTCGGTCCGGCCGAGCTGCTGCGCAAGCTCGGCATTCCCGTCATTGCCGATTCTCCTGATGTCGGCGCCAATCTTCAGGACCATTATCAGGCCCGGTTGATCGTCCGCCTGAAGGAGCGAATTTCGCTCAACGATCAGGTCCGCAATCCCCTAGACCTTGCCAAGATGGGCCTTCAGTGGATGCTGGCAGGCAGCGGCCCGTTGACGGTCGGCGCGGGGCAGGTGGGCGGCGCGGCCTGCACGGAATACGCCGTCGGCAGCCGGCCGGACGTGCAGTTCAACGTGATGCCGCTCTCGGTCGACAAGCCAGGCGAGCCCTTGCACAGCTATTCCGGCTTCACCGCTTCGGTCTGGCAATGCCACGGAAAGTCGCGCGGACAGCTCGCGATCAGCTCGACCGATCCGTTCGAGCAGCCGCGGATCGCACCAAACTATTTCGCCGAGGAGATCGACCGCAAGACCATCATCGCTGGCCTGAAGATTTTGCGCGAGATCTATCAGCAGAAGGCGTTTCGCCCGCTCTGGGATGTCGAGATGGTGCCAGGCGAGGCGGCAAAGGATGATGCCGGGCTGTGGGACTTTGCGCGCAACACGGGAGGTACAGTATTTCACTGTGTCGGGACCTGTCGCATGGGCAGCGACGCGCAGGCCGTGCTCGATCCTCAACTGCGTGTGCGCGGTGTCGAGCGGCTGCGTGTGATCGATGCCTCGGTGATGCCGCAGATCACCTCGGCCAACACCAATGCGACCAGCCTGATGATCGGCGAACGCGGTGCAGCGCTGGTCATGGCCTGATCGCGCGGCCTGAATTCCGGAGGACGAGATGGAATTGAGTTCCGACAGTCACGTCCCCAAA
Organism: Bradyrhizobium sp. RP6; assembly: GCF_003837805.1. GTDB lineage: Bacteria > Pseudomonadota > Alphaproteobacteria > Rhizobiales > Xanthobacteraceae > Bradyrhizobium. The sequence goes on from NZ_RQIT01000001.1 coordinate 88,771, forward strand.
TACGCGCAGATCGCCGACATCTTCCGGCAGCGCATCGCGCGCGGCGTCTGGACCCAGGGCTTTCGCCTGCCGGCCAACGAGGAGCTGGCGGCCGAGTTCGGCGTGTCGCGCGTCACAATCAGGCAGGCGGTGGAGCTGCTCGCCCGCGACGGCGTGATCGAGGCGCAGCAGGGTCGCGGCACCTTCGTCACGGGGACCGTGCGGCAGGATCGCTGGCTCAAGGTCGAGACGACGCTCTCCGATCTCGCCGACATGTATCGCGACACTTCGCCCGAGATCATCAATATCTCGGAAAGCCGCACCAATGCGCCGCTGCTTCCCGGCGATGGCAAGCCGGCCGAGAAGTACGTCTTCATGCGCCGGCTGCATTCACGGCAGAAGCAGCCATACTGCGTCATTTCCATCTATCTCGACGAGAAGATCTTTCGCAGATCGCCGAAGCGTTTTCGCAACGAGACCGTGATCCCGATCCTGAACGATCTCAGGGATCCCGCCATCGCCAGCGCGCGCCAAACTCTGACGATCGGTACCGCGGATATCGAGGCGGCGCGGCTGCTGCGCGTGCCGCTGAACTCTCCGGTGGCAGAAGTCCGCCGCATTTTCACGACCGCGGACCGCACCGTGATCTATCTCGGCGAAGTCACCTATCGCGGCGACTTCGTGCGGATCGACATGGATCTGCGGCCCTAGCGGCCATCAACGCGAGAACAGTTCCTGGTTCCGGCGTTCGAGCTCTTCACCGTAAGTGCGCAGAACGTGAGCTTCGCTGAGGGTGCCGATCGTGGCGCGATGGTCGAGACGGTCGACAACCGCGAGCACGTCGGCCTCGCTGCGTTCGAAGGCCTTCAGGATTTGGCGAACCGGCGTGGTCGGGAGCAGGTATTCGTCCTGTTGCTGCGCCAGCGACCCGAGCAGCTCCTCGTCCCGGCTGGCCACGGAATGCAGCGTGGCGGCGGGCACGATGCCCGCATAGATGCCATTGGGATCGCGCAATACGATCTGGCGGACCAGCGCCGGCGAGAACTGCCGTTGCGCCTCGCCGATCGGCATCGTCGTCGGCGCATTCTCGAAGTCGGTGCGCATCAGGGATGCCGCGCTCATCTGCCGGACCCAGCCGATGTCCTGCGGGCCGCGGATCGCTTCGCCGCGCAGATGGAAGCGCCATGTCGCGAAGCTGTAGCCGAAGAGTTCACGGACGATCAGCGCGCAGACCGATGATGCGACCACCGCTCCAACCGTGACCGAGAAATCGCCGGTGATCTCGAGCGCGAGACAGACCATGCTGAAGGGCGCGCCGAGCACGCCGGTTCCGAGCGCGGCGAGCGCCGCGATCGCGGCAGTGCCGGGCTGAAGCGCGATCGTGGGAAGAGGGCCGGTCAGCACGACGCTGTAGAGCTGCCCGATCAGCGCGCCGAGCAGGAGCGAGGCGAAGAACAGGCCGCCGCGAAAGCCCGAGCCGAGCGAGATGGCGGAGGCCAGGATCTTGAACACGATGGTGGTCGTGAGCAGGAGCCAGGTCGGATTGCTGACCAGAAGAATCTGCATCGCGCCGTGGCCGGCGCCGAGCACGGTCGGCGTCAGCAGGGCGAGGCCACCGAGAAGGAGACCGCCGAGAATCGGCCGCAGCAAACCCTTGAGCACCGTGATGCGCTGAAAGCAGCGCTCGGAGAATGCGACAGCGAGCATGACGAGAATGCTGACGAAGGCGCAAATGATGCCGATCAGCACCGTCTGCCCGATCATTTCGACGGAAACCGGCGAGGGGAATCCAGGCACCATCAGAAAGGACTGATGCGTCAATTGCCGCGCGAGGAGCCATGCGGTGACCGCGCTGGCGATGACCGGCACGAGACCGGCAGAGGTGTAAGCGCCGAGCACGACCTCGAAGGCGTAGAAGGCACCTGCCAGCGGCGCCGAAAACGCGGCGCTGATGGCTCCCGCAGCGCCGCAGGCCACCAGGAGCCGCATGTCGTTGCGCCGGGCGGCCAGGCGCTGGCCGACGTGGGAGCCGAACATCGAGCAGATCTGGGTGTAGCCGGCTTCCAGTCCAACTGATCCGCCGAACCCGTTGGACAACAGTGTCTGGATCGAGATCAGCAAGCTGCCTCGAAACGACACCCGTCCGCCATAGAGCGCATTGGCCTCGATGGCGTCGGCGAGCTGCTGTCCCTTGACGCGCCGGGCGAAGAAAAGCCCGATCAGCGCAAGCACCAGGCCACCGAGCACCGGGATCAGCAGCGTGCGCTGCCACGAGATCACACCGGTGGCACTGAGGTGGGCGTCGAACGGAATGTCGAACAGCAGGGCGTGTGATACCTGGCTGAGGCTCGAGATCGCAGCCACGAGCACGCCGCTGAGCAGCCCGACGACGATGGCGACAAGCACAAGGCCGGTCTCGCGGTTGCGCACGAAGTTGCGCAGGAACAATGGCAGCAGGCGGATGCCGGGAGAAGCGGCCGGCTTCGCAGGATGTGATGCCGGCGCCATCCTACGCCGGATCTCGCAGCGGTTCGGCGCGCACGACGCGGAAGCCGATATTGCTCGACGCGGAGTCGGGCGTGTTGGAGCTTCGCGCCGCGACGCGGTAGCGATTGCAGTAGGATTCGTGGCAGAGGAAGGATCCGCCGCGCATCGATCGGTTGGGAGCAGGCTTGCGGTTCAAGGGATCTCGCGATGGCGTGAGGCCGTGATAGCTCGGCGAAAAATAGTCCTCGCACCATTCCCAGACGTTTCCGGCGACATTGTGCAGGCCATATCCGTTGGGCGCGAAACTGTGAACCGGCGCCGTACCGAAATATCCATCATCGACGGTGTTGCGGTCGGGAAAGTTGCCCTGCCAGATATTGCAGCGATGCTCGCCGCCGGGCTGCAGCTCGTTGCCCCAAGGGTAGGTGGCCCGGTCCAGCCCGCCGCGCGCGGCCATCTCCCATTCCGCCTCGGTCGGCAGGCGCGTACCGCACCATCGGCAATAGGCCTGTGCGTCGTTCCAGGAGATGTGGACAACGGGATGATCGAGTCTGTCGAGGATGCTGCTCGTAGGTCCTTCCGGTTGCGCCCAATAGGCGCGCGTCACCGGGATCCACCATGGCGTTTCCTGAACGCGCGTCTTGCGGGCCGCACGTGCTTCTTCCGGCAATAGCCCGTCGAAGACAAAGCTCCAGCCGTAACGTTCGGCGTCCGTCGTATAGCCCGTGGCACGGACGAAGTCGCCGAATTGCAGATTGCTCACCGCGTGGCAGGCAATGGCAAACGGCGACAATGTCACGAGCCGCACCGGGCCTTCGCCGTCTTCGGCGAAGCCGATGTCGGCAGATCCCATGTGGAAAGTTCCGCCGATCAGCGAGCTCCAGCGGCGCAAGATCGGAGTTGGACTGGGACGGATCGCCGCTTGCGCATCCTCGCCCGTCGCCGGCCCGCTGCCGGCGGCGCGCTGGGTGCAACAATGTGAGCGATCCCCGGTCATGTCCTATTTCTGCTTCTCTTCCTCCCAGAAGGCTGTGCCGCCTTCCGCCTTCATCAGCTCCAGAATCTTCTCGCGCGGGATCACGCCGCAGCGATTTGCCCATTGTTGATACTGCGCCGTCATCTCGCGGACGCGGTCCGGATGTTGCACGGCGAGATCGTTCATCTCAGTGCGGTCCGTCTCCATGTCGTAGAGTTCCCAGGGGCCGGGATACTTCCGCACCAGCTTCCACTTGCCGACGCGGACGGCCGCATTGCCCTCGTGCTCCCAGAACAGGGGGCCACGGCTGCCATAGGCCGAGGCGAATGACGGCACCAGGCTCTCGCCTTCGCAGGGCAGGATGGCGTTGCCGTTATACTCCTTGGGATAGGTCGCGCCGCTGACGTCGAGGATGGTCGCCATCACGTCGGTGAGCTGGCTTGGGTTGTGCCGCAGGCCGCCTCTGTCGGAGATGCCGCGCGGCCAGTGCACGATGAACGGCGTGGCGATACCGCCTTCGTGGATCCAGTGCTTGTAGAGCCGGAACGGCGTATTGGAGAGATTGGCCCAGGCCGTGCCGTAACTCTGATAAGTGTCTTCGGCGCCGGGCATCAGCGTCGGATCGTTGCCGAAGCGCACCGGCCTGCCGTCGCGCGTCCTGGCCTTGGCGATCATGAGCTGGTCCACCAATTCCTTCGCGGTGACCCCTGCCGGAATGTCCTCGGCGCAGGCGCCGTTGTCGGACAGGAAGATGATCAGTGTGTTGTCCATCTGGCCGGTCTCTTCCAGCGCCTTCAGGATGCGGCCGATGCCCTGGTCCATGCGATCGATCTGAGCCGCGTAGACCTCCATGCAGCGCAGCGTCCATTCGCGTTGCTCCGCGTCGGTCCACGGCGGCTGGGTCGGATCGCGATCGGTCAGGCGCCAGTTCGGATGGATGATGCCGTCATCGACGAGGCGCTTGAGGCGCTCTTCGCGCAGTCGGTCCCAGCCTGCGTCGAAGCGGCCCTTGTATTTCGCGATATCCTCGTCATGGGCATGTAGCGGCCAGTGCGGCGCCGTGTAGGCGACATACTGGAAGAACGGGGCGTCTGGCTTCTGCGCCTTGTGCTGGCGGATGAAGGCCGCGGCCTGGTCGCTGATCGCGTCGGTGTAAAAGAACGAGGGATCCTTCTCCGCCTCGTGCTCGATATTGTCGTTGCCACGGGTGAGCGTGTTGGGATGGTAAAAGCTGCCGGCGCCGATGATGGTGCCGTAGAAATGATCGAAGCCACGCTGCATCGGCCATGCGTCGGTCGGCTCCGTCAGGCTGCTGGCGATGTGCCATTTGCCGCTGAGGTAAGACGTGTAGTTCTTGCTCTTCAGGGCCTCGGCGATCGTCACGCAGCTCTTGTTTAGGTTGCCGGCATAGCCCTCGGGGCCGTTGCTGTAGGTGAGGATGCCGATGCCGGTCTGGTGCGGATGCAGGCCGGTCAGCAGCGAGGCGCGCGAGGGGCTGCAGCGTGCGGTGTTGTAGAACTGCGAATAGCGTAAGCCATTGGCGGCAAGGCGATCCAGGTTCGGCGTCTGGATCTCGCCGCCGTAACAGCCGATGTCCGAAAAGCCCATGTCGTCATTGAGGATGAGCAGGATGTTGGGGCTGTCGGAAGTCTTTGCGCCATTCGGCATGCTGGTGTCCTCGTTATTGACGTTGGCGTTGTTAGTGGCGGCGCGTCAGGCTGATGCTGAGGCGGAAATATTTCGGCAGATAGACGGCGCGCAGCAGCTCGAGCGCCCGTCCGTCCTTGCCGAAGGTGACGCGTTCGATGGCGAGCAGGGGCGAACCGACTTTCACGCCGAGCAGCTTGGCGCTGCCGGCATCAGCGAGATCGGCGCTGATGGTCTGCTGCGCGTCCTTGATGGCGAGGCCAAGCTCGTCCTCGAAGACGCGATACATGATGATCGAGACCAGATCGCGCTTTTCCAGTTCGAGACCAATGTCCGGTGGATAGAAGGCGTGCTCGATCGCGATCGGCGTGTCATCTGCGAGCCGGAGGCGCCGAAGCTGCCAGACGGCACGTTCACGAAGCTGCTCGCGGACGGCGGCGTCGTGCCGGTTGGTCATGCCCTGCTGCAGGATTTTTGCGCCAGCTTGGTAGCCGGCGTCGCGGATGGTTTCCGAGAACCCCATGAGATGGCCGACCCAGTTCTCGGGCTGGTTCGAGCGCAGGAAGGTTCCGCGGCCGCGCGAGCGGTCGAACATGCCTTCGTTCACGAGGGGGGCGATGGCGTTGCGTATGGTGATCCGGCTGACGCCGAAATGACGGCCCAGTTCGGCTTCGGTCATGAGGCGGCCGGTTCCGTCGATCAGCTTGCCGTCACGCACCTGGTTGCGGATGGATTCACGGATCTGGATATGCAGGGGCGTAGAGCTTTCCCCGGCCACATCACTGCCCAGCGGTGTGGGCTTCTTCTTGCGCGTTTGAACAGCCATGATGTCAGAGCCGCATCCGTGTCGCTGGGTCGAACAGGTGAATATCCTGCGGGCGGGCGGTGATCGAGATCGTGTCGCCCTCGCCGGGAATGTTGCCGTCGGCGACACGCATGCGGATCATGGTGCCGGCGCAGTCGAGGTCGAGCACGGCGGTATCGCCGAGATCCTCGATCAGGTCGACGCGCGCGCCGAGGCCCCCCTCCGTCATGCGGAGGGCGCCGGGTCGAAGCCCGACCACCACGTCGCGCTCACCCGCGGTCGTGGCCGTCGTCTTGAGACGATGGCCTGCGATGATGACGTCGCCATCCACGTAGCGGGCAGGGACGAGGTTCATCGGGGGATTGCCGATGAAGCCGGCAATGTCGATCGAGTTCGGGCGGGCGAACACCTCCGCGGGCGTGCCGACCTGCTGGATTTCGCCCGACATGAACACCGCCATGCGGTCCGCAAGAGTCATGGCCTCTTCCTGGTCGTGGGTGACGTAGACCGCGGTGATGCCGAGCGAGCGCTGAAGCTTCTTCAACTCGGCGCGGGTTTCCAGCCGCAGCTTTGCATCGAGGTTCGAGAGCGGCTCGTCGAGCAGGAACAGGCGAGCCTTGCGCACGATGGCGCGGGCCAGCGCGCAGCGCTGCTGCTGGCCGCCCGAGAGCTGGCCTGGCTTGCGATCGAGCAAATGGTCGATCTTCACCTTGCGCGCCGCTTCCTTCACGGTGGGCGCGATCTCGGACTTCGGCAGCTTGGCCATCTCTAGCGGGAAGGCGATGTTCTCGGCCACCGTCATGTGCGGGTACAGCGCGTAGCTCTGGAATACCATGGCGATGTCGCGGTCGCGCGCGTCGGTCGAGGTGACGTCCTTGTCGTCGATCAGCACGCGGCCGGCGGTCGGCGCGTCCAAACCGGCGAGGATGCGCAGCGTCGTACTCTTGCCGGAGCCTGACGGACCAAGCAGGGCGAAGAACTCACCCGGCTTGATGTCGAAATTGACGCCCTTGAGCGCGGCGAACTCGCCGTGCATCTTGACGATGTTGCGAAAACTGACCTGACCCTGGCTGCTCATCGGCGCCCTCCGCCCTTGACTGCACCGACCGTCAGGCCCTTCACGATATGCTTCTGCGCGACTACGCCGAGGACGACGACAGGAAGCATGGCGAGAACCGAGACCGCGGCGAGCTTGGCCCACAGCGTCTGCTCTACGGAGACGAAATTGAACATGGCGACCGTAACCGGACGCACTGTGTTGCCGCTGAGCACTACGGCGAACAAGAATTCGTTCCACGCATTGAGGAACACGAACACCACGGTCACGGCAATGCCGCCGCGGACCTGCGGAATGATGATGCGCCAAAGGGTTTTGAGCCGGCTGGCGCCGTCGAGATAGGCGGCCTCCTCCATCTCGAAGGGAATGTCCTCGAAATAGGAGACCAGCAACCAGATCGCAAAGGGTAGGGAGAACGACAGATAGATCAAGATGATGCCCTGATAGGTGTCGATCCAGCCGATGTTCCGCAGCACCAGGAAGTAGGGGATGATGATGCCGACCGGCGGCAGCATCTGCGTTGCGAGCACGTAGAAGCCCGCGAACTTCTTGCCGCGAAAGCGCAGGCGCGCCAGTGCGTAGGCCGCGGGCACCGCCATCAGCATCGTGACGATGGTAGTGCCCACGGAGATGATGACGCTGGAGAGGAGGTTCGGCAGGATCGATCCGGAGCCGAACAGCACGTCGCGATAGGCTTCCAGGGTCGGCGCGAACACCAGCTTGGGCGGATAGGCCAGCACGTCGGAATCGGTCTTGAGCGAGTTCAAAACGCTCCAGATGATCGGGAATGCCCAGGCTAGCAGGAACATCATGGAGATCGCCAGCAGGGCGAAGATGCGAAGACGCTTTGCGGTCATTTCGCCCTCCGCATCGCGAACAGGATGCCGGAAATGATGATGGTCACGATCAGGAGGGCGACCGCGAGCGCCGAGCCGTAGCCGATCGACAATTCGGTGAAGGATTTCCGGTAGGCATAGAGATTGAGGATCTCGGTCGCGGTGCCGGGACCGCCGGCGGTGACGGTGAAGATCGCTGCGAACGCGGTTAGCGCCACCATGGTCCGCATGATGATGACCATGACGATCGCCGGGCGCAGCAGGGGCAGGGTGATGCGGCGGAAGCGCTGCCAGGCCGAGGCGCGGTCGAGCCGCGCGGCCTCGTAGATGTCCTCGGGCAAGGAGGCCAGCGAGGCTAGCAGCACCATGAACGCGAACGGCGTCCACTGCCAGGTGTGGATCGCGATCACCGAGACCATCGCAAGCGTGGGATCGCCGAGCCAGTTCTTGCTGCCGAGGCCGGCGTTGATGGCGAGGAAATCGACGATGCCGAATTCCGGTGCCAGCATGAAGGTACGCCAGATCATGCCCACAACGGCCGGCGACAGCACCACGGGCAGGATGGCGATGACCCTGAAGCAGCCCTGGCCGCGCTTCATGTCCATGACCAGCAAGGCGAGCGCGAGGCCAATGATGACCTGCAGCGCGACGGTCGAGCCGGTGTAGACGAGGCTCACCAGCAGCGAGGTCCAGAAGCGCTCGTCGGAGAGGAGCACCTGGTAGTTCTCGAATCCGACGAAGCCGTTGGTGAACGGCATCGCCAGGTCCATCCGGAATGCGCTGGTATAGACCAGGAAGAGCAGCGGAAACGTCGTCGTGGCGAGCAGCGCGAGAAACGCCGGTGCAAGCAGGGCCGCTGCAAACCGGCGTTCGCGCTGCGCCAGGACGCGGCCGAAATCGCTGCGAGGCGCCTCGCTCGCGATCCCGGCCGATGTCACCGCTGTCGTCGCCATGGCTCAGCCGCGCATCATGGGTTCGATGCGGCGCTGCGCATCGTCCAGTGCGGCCTTGACCGTGGCCTGGCCGGAGAGGGCCGACTGGATCGCGGTCGCCATGGTGTCGCCGATCGCCGGCCATTGCGGCACGCGCGGACGCCAGTCGACGTCGGTGTCCTCCTGCAGGGCGCCCATCGTCGCCTCGACGAAGTTCTCGCCGAAGCCGTTCATCAGCTTGATGTAGTCGGGATCCTTCCACACCGAGGTTCGGTTGACGCCCGAGCGTTTGGTGGGACCGGCGAACTTGTGCGCGGTGCGCGCCTGGGTCTCGGCGCTCGCGGCCCACTGGATGAACAGCCAGGTCGCTTTCCGCTTCTTCTCTGGCAGCGCGGAATTGATCGGGAAGCCCCAGTTCCAGATCGACGTGGTGCGCTTGCCCGAGGGGCCCTTGGGCCAGCGCGCATAGGCGACCTTGCCGATCACTTTGGACTTCTCGGGATTGTTGATGACCGAAGCCGACGAGTGTGCGTCGATGTAGCTGGCGACGGTGCCTTGCGAGAATGCGTCGGCGATATCCGGCCAGTTCCAGTTGGCTGCCGCCGTCGGCGCGTACTTCTTCATGATGTCGACGTACCAGGCGAGCGCCGCCTTTGCCTCGGGGCCGTTAACGGTGAGCTTGCCGCCCTTCATCCACTCGCCGCCGAACTCGCGGAAGATCGACGGATAGATGTACATGTTCTGGCCGGCGCCGGCGACGCCGCGAAGTGCTGCGCCCCAGACGCGATCATTCGGCGCGTTCAGCGCCGCAGCGTTTGCCATATAGGCCTCTAAAGTGTCGGCCGGCTTCAGGCCCTTCGCGTCGTAGAGGTCCTTGCGATAAACCTGGATGGTGACTTCGCCATCATAGGGCATGCCGTAGAGCTTGCCGTCGATGCCGTTGGCGCTGCGCCAGGCCGGGATGATGTCGTCGAGCTTGAACCAGGCCTGATCGGTCAGCGTCTTGTCGTTGAGATAGGTGTCGAGCGGCTCGACCCATTTGTTCGCGGCGTAGAGCGCGTAATACATGGGGTCCGCGGCGTGGGTCGCGTAGGTGCCGGTCTTCGAGGTCAGGTCGATGACGCTCTTCTGCCGGATCTGCGCAGGCGGAATCTTCTCGAAACGGACGTCGACGCCGGTGAGCGCCTTGAACTGCGGCGCCAGCGTGATCAGGTTTTCGAAATAGCTCGCCGGGATGACCGCAACCGTGATGGTCTCGCCGGAGACCTGCTGCCAGTCGATTTGCGCGGATTTGTAGGGTGCGAGGTCGGCGTCCTGTGCGGACGCGTGCCGCAGGATGCCAGGCCCAAACGTCGCCAGAGCCGCGGCTGCGGTTCCGGTTTTGAGTAGCGTTCGTCGCGTCGGCTTGAATGACGTCATGCTGTCCTCCCGAAAATCCGGATTCTGGCTCCGGTTAGTTAGGACATTTGCCGAAATGTTATAACAAGTCAACCGCGGCAAAGTCGCCGCGCGTCGTGCCATTGGAACGCGTCATCGCGCAGGCCCGGAACTCGGGGCGCGCGTTCCCGACGAGGGTGGTTCGAAGGTGACGATTCGTCGCTAGGCGTGAGCCGACTTACAGCCGCGGATGATCGCGCGACGTCAGCCGGCAAGAAATCCACCATCGACAGCAACGACAGTGCCGGTCGCATATTGCGACGCCGGCATACAGAGGAACGCAACCGCGCCGGCGATGTCTTCCGGGCGTCCCCAACGCTTGAACGCGGTGCGGTCGGCGATCCGCTGGTAATGCGCAAGGTCGGTGCGGCCCGCGGCGTTGATCGCGGTTTCGATATAGCCGGGCGCAACCGCATTGACGCGAATGCCGTCCTCGGCCCATTTCAAGGCCAGCGCCTTGGTCAGCATCACGACCCCGCCCTTGCTCGCGCAATAGGCGGGGATTCGCGGTAGCGCCAGCGTCGCGTTCATCGAGGCGATGTTGACGATCGAGCCCTTCGTCTCCGCGAGCAGCGCATGGAACGCCCTGCAGGTCCGGAACGTGCCGGTGAGGTTGACGTCGAGTACCTTCATGAAGATCTCGATCTCGAATTCCTTGTCGCGTACAAGAATGCCAGCGCAATTGACCAGCGCGTCGACACGCTTATGCTGTCCGACGAATGACGTGATCGCCGCATCGTCGGTGACATCAAGAGTCGCAAGCGTGAGGCCAGCGCGCGGCTTGAGCAGGGTGCGGGCGAGATCGACCTCATTGGCGCCTGTTGCCGTGACCGTCGCGCCGAGGTCGCAAAACTGGTTGCTGATCGCCGCGCCGATGTCGCCGGCTCCGCCGATCACGACGGCATGAAAGCCGGGCGCGAGGTAGAAATTCGAAGTCATTGGGATTGTCTCACTGCAGGGATTTCGGCGGCGGGGCGGTCGATTCACGGACCACCAGCGAGAAATCGATCTCGCGGTGCATGATGGTCTGCTCGCCGGCCAGGCTGCGCACCAGATATTCGCCGGCGCGCTGCCAGGTCTCGCCGGTCGGAACGTGGATCGTGGTCAGGCTCGGCCGCAGATGCCGGCTCCAGTCGAGGTCGTCGAAGCCGACCACCGACAGGTCGCGCGGCACGGAGAAGCCATCGCGCTCCGCCTCCAGCAGCACGCCATAGGCGATGACGTCATTTCCGCACACCACGGCCGTCGGGCGGTCCTTGAGGTTGAGGAGATGGCGGGCCGCCTCGCGCGCGTCGTCCAGCGTATAGGGCACCTCGACATGCCATTGCGGTGGCAGCTCGAGCCCGTTCTCTGCGAGCGCGCGCCGAAAGCCTGCGACGCGGGCGCTGGCGCGATCATTGTTGCGCTGGAGCGCCGAGACGATCCCGATGTGGCGATGACCGAGCTCGATGACATGCGCGGCGGCGCGATGGGCGGCCGCTTCGTTGTCGGTGCCGACGCAAGGGTAAGGACGGTCAGGCTGGTAGATGCCGACATTGATGAAGGGCACCGCGTTGTCCGCGAGTAGCTTGCGCAATCCGTCGTGATGGCAATCGCCGCGCAGCACCAGGCCGTCTACGCCGCGGCTGATCAGATTGCGCGCCTGCTGCAATTCGACGTCGAGATCGTAACCGCTGGTGGTGAGGAACAGCATGTATCCGACCGACGACAGATATTGCTGGAGCGAGGCAATGCCGCGCGCAAACATCGTGTTGTCGATCGTCGGCACGATGGCGCCAAGGGTACGTGAACGGCGCGACGAGAGGATGCGCGCCGGCGCATGCGGGATATAGCCGAGCGCGTCGATGGCCTGCTCGATGCGCGCGCGCAAGGACGGGCTCACCGCATCGGGATTATTGAGCGCACGCGAGACCGATGCCGTCGAGACCCCGGCGCGGGCCGCCACGGCGCGGATGCCCTGTTTCACAAACTTGGCGTTGGTCAACCCCATGAATGTAACGTTACATCCTGTGCTGCGAGCGGCGTGGTAGCGATAAGATCGCAAATCTGCCGCAGATTGTGCGACTTGTCCATCGCTTGACACGGCCGATGTGAGGCCTATTTTGTAACCGTTTTCAAGTGGTGCTCAAACGCGTTCAAAATGGTCCGCCAGCTTAAGGCGGCCAGCCGGGAGGAGAGTTCGATGAAGACCAGGATGCTCGCGACCCATGTCGCGCTGCCCGTTCTCGTCATTGCCGTCAGCGCGCAGGCGCAGGCTGCCGATTTCGACTGGATGAAGTTCAAGGGCAAGACCGTCACCTTTCTCGCCAACAACAATCCGGTGTCCCAGGCGCTGCTGACCTACAAGGCCGATTTCGAGAAGCTGACCGGCATGACCCTGAAGGTCGACGCCTATCAGGAACAGCAGATGCGCCAGCGTCTGGTCACGGTCATGAACGCGAACAGCGACGAGGTCGACGTCTTCATGACGCTGCCCTCGCGCGAGGGCGAGCAGTTCGCCGCTGCAGGGTGGTATGGCGATCTCACCGCGATGGCCAAGAACGAGGTCGCCAAGGACTATGATCCGAGCGGACTGAGCCAGGCCTTGCTCAAGGCCGCGACCTTCGGCGGCAAGCTGACCAGCATGCCGATGAACATCGAGGGCCCGATCTTCTACTACCGCACCGATATTTTCAAGAAGTGCGGCCTCGAAGCACCCAAGACTATCAAGGACGTCGAAGTCGCCGCCGAGAAGATCAAGACCTGCGACAGCGCGGTGACGCCGTTCGTCTCGCGCGGCCTCAAGCCCGCGGTGGCCTATACGTTCAGCAACATGCTGCACAATTTCGGCGGCGCGTACATCGCCAATGGCAAGTCGAATCTCTGCTCGGCCAAGGGCAAGGAAGCGCTCGACACCTATAGCCGGCTGCTGCGCGACTTCGGCCCGCCCGGCGTCGTCAATTACAGCTTCCAGCAGATTTCGGCGCTATATCGCAGCGGCCGTGCCGCCATGGCCTTCGAATCCTCCAACGAGCTGCGCACCGTGATGGACGGCGGTGCGCGGCTGAAGGATACCGGCCTGCTGCCGTTCCCGGCGGGTGAGGCCGGTCAGGTGCCGACCACGATCGGCTGGGGCATGGCGGTGTCCTCGCACAGCAAGCAGCCCGAGGCGGCGTGGTATTTCGTGCAGTGGGCGACGAGTCCCGAGGTGCAGAAGAAGATGGCGCTCCAGGGCATTGCCCCGCCGCGCCCATCGGTGGCGAAAGACGCGGAGTACCGCAAGTGGATCGACGAGGAGCCGGTCCGCAAGGAATGGCAAGCCGCGCTCGACGTGCTCGCCACCAAGGGGTCCTCCGAGGTCGGTTATCCCATCGTCGCCAATCCGGAATCGCGGGAATTCATCGGCCAGGCGGTGCAGGACCTCATCCTGAAGCAGAAGCCGATCGATCAGGCCTGCGCCGACGCCGACAAGGCGCTCGATGCGTTGATCGCCCAGAAGTAACGGCCTCACGCCGGCAGGCTTGCGGCCTGCCGGCTCTTCACTCCCAGGGACAAGGACGCATGTCGGACGCGGCTGCGACACTCACGCAGGACCGGCAGAAGCTGGAGATGGCGGCGCTTTCGGCGCCGGCCGTGCTGTTCACGGTCGCGATGATCGCGTTTCCAGTCGTCTATACGATCTGGCTCGGCTTCCAGACGTTCACCTCGACGGGCAAGCAGTCGTTCGCAGGCCTCGCCAATTATTCCAAGCTGATCTCCGACGTCGAGTTCTGGCACGGGCTGTGGATCACGATCGCGCTGTTCGTACTGTCGCTCGTGCTGCAGCTCGTGTTCGGCGTCTGGCTCGCGCTGGTGCTGTTCCATGCCAAGCGGCTGCCGGGCATCGTGCGCTCGCTGTTCATTTCGCCCTTCATGATGCCGCCCGTCGTGGCCGGCATGATGTGGCTGGTGATCCTCGACCCTTCGCTGGGCGCGGCCAACTACATCCTGCAATCGTGCGGCCTGCCGCCCTCGGACTGGCTGGCCTCGCCGACATGGGTGATTCCGACCGTGGCGCTGATCGATAGCTGGCAGTGGACGCCTTACGTCGCACTGATCGTGCTTGGCGGCCTGCAGTCGCTGCCGCCGAGCGTCTACGAAGCCGCGCAGATCGATGGTGCATCGGCGTTCAAGACCTTCCAGCGCATCACATTGCCCTTGCTGCTGCCGACCATCGTCACCGCGGCGATCCTGCGCAGCGTCGATCTCCTGCGCTTCTTCGACATCATCTATATCACCACCCAGGGCGGCCCCGGCAACGCCTCGAACACGCTCAACATCTACGGCTTCCGGGTTGGGTTCGAGTTCTTCAACATCGGTTATGCGAGCGCGCTGATGCTGACGCTGACGGCGATCGTGTTCGGCGCCGTGCTCGCCTTCAACCGCCTGCGCGGCGCGGTGGCGTGGTGATCTCATGAGCGATGCCGCCAACACCGATCGCTGGATCCGCTGGCTCAACACGCTGCAGCTCGTGCTCGCCGGCGTGCTCATCATGGCGCCGACGGTGTGGATGGTGTTGTCGTCGTTCAAGCCGTCCTTCGAGGTCACCGCCTATCCGCCGACTTTGATCTTCTCGCCGACGCTCGAGAACTATGTCGAGCTGACCAGGACCACGCCGTTCCTGAGCTACGCGCTCAACAGCCTCATCGTCACCGTCGGCTCGACCGCGCTCGGGCTTCTGTTCGGAATTCCCGCCGCGTTCGCCGTTTCCTGGACGAGGATCACGTGGCCGGCGATCCTGACGCTCGCCGCGCGCATGGCGCCGGGCACGCTGTTCCTGCTGCCGTGGTACGTCATGTTCCGGCAGATCGGCATGATCGGCTCCTACACCGCGCTGATCCTCAGCCACGCCGTAATCACGTTGCCGATCGTGATCTGGGTGCTGTTGCCGTCGTTCGACGCCATTCCGCGCAGTGTCTTCGAGGCCGCGCAGGTCGATGGGTGCAGCGTCACGCGGATCCTCTGGCGCATCGCGATGCCGCTGGTCGCGTCCGGGATCGCGGTCTCGGCGATCCTCGCCTTCGTGTTTTCGTGGAACTACTTCCTGTTTGCGCTGGTGCTCTCCAACGGCGACACCAAGACGCTGATCGCGGCGGCCTTCAACTTCATAGGCGAAGGCTCGACGCAATGGGGCGCTCTTATGGCCGCGGCGACGCTGATCGCATTGCCGCCGCTAGTGCTGGCGGCCCTGGTTCAGCGCTGGCTGGTGTCCGGACTGACGCTCGGCGCGGTGAAAGGCTGATCCGATGAACGTATTCTCCCGTCCAAATTCGATCATGCAGGCCGCGGTCTTCCACGGCAACGACCGCATCACCATCGAGCGCGTGGCGATTCCCGAGACTGGCACCGGCGAGGTGCTGGTGCGCGTCTCGCGCACCGCTCTGTGCGGTTCGGACTTCAAGCTCTGGCACAAGGGCGCCGAGTTTACCGCCGGCCACGAAATCTTCGGTGTCGTCGAACAGCCCGGTCACAGGCTGCACGGTCGCCGCTGCGCCGTCTACATCCCCCTGCATTGCGACCGCTGCGCGGCATGTAAGCGCGGCGACACCCAGATGTGCCTGGAAGTCTCCAGCTTGATCGGCTGGAACAGGCCGGGCGGCTATGCCGAATATGTGCCGGTGCCGGAAAACTGCCTGCTGCCGGTGCCCGATGATATCGAGGACAGTCTCGCGCCGCTGCTGCTCGACACCATCGGCACCTCGGGCCACGCCGTGCGCTTCGTCAGTCGCGTCGTCCCCCCACGCGAATCCGGCCCGGTGCTCGTGATGGGGGCAGGGCCCGTCGGTCTCGGTGTCGTGCTGGCGCTCCGCGCGCTCGGCTATGACGACGTCCATGTCGCCGATCCCAATGCGGCGCGGCTCGAAATCGCGCAATCCTTGGGCGCGAAGGCCCACCCCGTCGGCGATACCTCGAAGCGCTTCGGGCTGATCATGGAATGCTCCGGCGCCCATGTGGCGCGCAATCTCGGTATCGAGCTCGTGCTGCCGCGCGGCGCCTTGGTGCTGGTCGGCGAGAATGCCGCGCCCTGGACCATCGAGGAAGGCAAGGTCTTCCGCCGCAAGGACTTCTACATGATCCGGACCTTCTACTTCCCGGTCTCGGATTTCGAGCCGAATGTCGAGCTGCTGCGCAAGTACAAGGACGAATACCGCGTCCTCGTCGACGGCGAATTCGGCCTGGCGGCTCTCCCTGATAATTTCGCCCGTTTCGCCAAGGGCGAGCTGATCAAGCCCGTGCTGGCGCTGGACTGAGCGATCATGGCCTCGATCTCAATCCGCAATCTCACTAAGCGCTATGGCAATTTCACCGTGATCCCCGATCTCAATCTCGAGATCGCGGACCATGAATTCGTCGTCTTCGTCGGTCCGTCCGGCTGCGGCAAGTCGACCTTGCTGCGCATCATCGCCGGCCTCGAGCCGATCTCGTCGGGAGACCTCTACATCGGCGACAAGCGCGTCAATGGCGTGCAGGCCGCGCAACGTGACATCGCCATGGTGTTCCAGGACTACGCGCTCTATCCGCACATGAAGGTCTACGACAACATGTCATTTGCGCTGGAATTGCGGGGCACGCCGAAGGCCGAGATCGACGCCCGGGTGAAGCGCGCCGCCGCGCTGCTGCACATCGAGGCCTATCTCGATCGCAAGCCGAAGGAGCTCTCCGGCGGCCAGCGCCAGCGCGTCGCCATGGGCCGCGCCATCGTGCGCAATCCCAAGGCCTTTTTGTTCGACGAGCCGCTGTCCAACTTGGACGCGAAGCTGCGCGGACAGGTTCGCGCCGAGATCAAGGCGCTGTCGCAGGAGCTGAAGACCACCATGGTCTTCGTCACCCACGACCAGATCGAGGCCATGACCATGGCCGACCGGATCGTGGTGCTCCAGAGCGGCACGATCCAGCAATACGACACTCCGGAGACGGTCTACGAACGGCCTGCCAACCAGTTCGTCGCCGGCTTCATCGGTTCGCCTGCCATGAACTTCTTTCCGGTCGAATGGCGCCAGAAGCGTGCCGTCCTCTCGCAAGGTGGAACGGTGGTGCCGCTGGACGGCGAGCCCGCAACCCGCCTGAGCAAGGCCGGCAATGCCGTGCTGGGCATTCGTCCCGAACATTTTGCCGTCGCGACCGATGCCGCCGATGGCATCGCGATCAGCGTCAGGCTGGTCGAGCCGCTCGGTTCGGACACGCTGATCCATTTCGATCTCGCCGGCGTCTCGGCCATCGCGCGGGTCGATCCGTCGCTCCGGCCGAAGGTCGGCGATCGCATCAATCTGCGTCCGCAGCCCGGCAAGACGCATCTGTTCGATGCCGCCAACGGACAGGTGTTGCGGTGAGCGCGCCGGTCAACATTGCCGATCTCTCGGCACTGGCGGATGTCGCATCCAGGGCGAAGCCTGTGCAGGTGATCTGCCTGGGACTGTCCGCGCTCGACCAGGTCTGGCGGGTCGATCGGCCGTTCGCGGGTGGAAGCGAGAAGATCAAGGCTGTCGAGTACGGCACGCTCGGCGGTGGCATGGCGGCCAATGCGAGTGTGGCGGTGGCCAAGCTTGGCGCGTCGGTCGCATTCTGGGGGCGGGCCGGGAATGACGCCGCCGGCCATGAGATGAAGTCGGCCTTCACCGCCGCAGGCGTCGATGTCGAGAACTTCCGGCTGTTTGCCGAGGGCCGCTCGTCCGTCTCCGGGATCATCGTCGATAGCAGTGGCGAACGGCAGATCGTCAACTTCCGCGGCCTCTATCCCGAAGGCGCGGATTGGCTTCCGCTCAAAACCGTCGCGCGCGCGTCCTCCGTGCTGGCCGATCCACGCTGGGTCGAGGGTGCCGCAACGCTGTTCCGCGAAGCGCGGGCGCAGGGCATTGCGACGGTGCTCGATGGCGACATGGCCGACGCCGAGGTGTTCGAGCGGCTGCTGCCGTTGACCGACCACGCGATCTTTTCCGAGCCCGCGCTCACCGCCTTTGCCGGTTCGGCCAAGGATGAATCTCTCGCAGCGCTCGCGCGCTTCGGCTGCCGCGTCATCGCGGTGACGCGCGGCGAGGGCGGTGTGAGCTGGTATGAGAACCGCGAGCTGCATCGGCAGGCCGCCTATGCCGTCGACGTCGTCGACACCACGGGCGCGGGCGACGTCTTCCACGGTGCCTATGCGCTGGCGATCGGCGCCGGTCTCGACGTGCGCGCCGCCATGGCGTTTTCGGCGGCCACGGCCGCCATGAAATGCCGCCACGCCGGCGGCCGCAATGGAATCCCCACCATCAACGAGTGTCTTGTATTCATGAGGACGAAGCCATGAGAACGATTGGAAAGAACCGCGGCCTGGCACGGCTTGCTGACGCGGATGGCCACTTTCGCATGGTCGCGCTGGACCAGCGGCCGCCCTTGTTCGATGCCATCGCCAAAGCGAAAGGCATCACGTGGGACCAGGTCGAATATTCCGATGTGACGGCGGCGAAGCGCCTCCTGGTCGAGAATCTCGCGCCGCATTGCAGCTCGATGCTGTTCGATCCGAACTTTGCGGTGCCCGCCGCAATCGATCTGCTGCCGCCACGGTGCGGCCTGATCATGACGCTGGAAGAGCACCGCGTCGAGGAGACCGCGGGTGGCCGCAAGTCGCGTGCGATCAGCAACTGGAGCGTGGACAAGATCCGCGCCATGGGCGGCGATGCCGTCAAGGTGCTGGCCTGGTACCGGCCGGACGCCGATGCCGCGGTGAACGAGCACCAGAAGAAATTCGTGCGCGAGATCGGCGAGGACTGTGCCCGCCACGACATTCCCTACGTCCTCGAACTGCTGGTCTATCCGTTCCTCGGCAGCGTCAACCACACTGCCGACTACGTGGAATCGCCCGGCAAGCTGCCCGCCCTCGTGATCGACAGCGTGCGCGAATTCGCCAAGCCGGAGTATGGCGTCGACCTCCTCAAGCTGGAAAGCCCTCTCGCGGCCAACAGCTTGCCGGCCCGCGATGGCAGCGCGGAAGCCGAGGCTGCGCAGAGGGAATTCGATGCGATCGGCGCCATCTGCCGCGAACGTAGCATTCCATGGGTGCTGCTGTCGGGCGGCGCCACGCCGGAGAGGTTTGAACGCGTCCTCGAGTACTCCTACGCCGCAGGCGCAAGCGGTTTTCTCGCCGGGCGCACCATCTGGCTGGACGCCGTCCTGAACAATTTCCCGGACCGCGCGGCAGTGTCGGCGAGCCTGCGCAAGGATGGCCTCGGCGTGCTGGAGCACCTCAACAGGCTGACCACCGCCAAGGGCACGCCGTGGAAGGCGCGCTTTCCGGTGTTTACCGACATCAAGCAGGAAGGTGACTTCGCGCGTTCCTACTAAGATGATGGCGGCTCCACTTCGGTTGCGGACGAGATTGCCGGGCCCGAGATACAGGCGCCCCACCGAACTTCTGGCCGCGCTAGCGCTCGGCTCGATCTCGGCAGGGTCGTTAGGAGGCAATGGGTGGAATTTGCGGCCATCCGCAAAACCTGATCTCGCAGGCCATCGAACCACCGGACGAGTGCGCTCCTAATCTCTGACGGCATTTCAATATCCGCCCTACTCGGGCGCTGACGCAGTCTTGACGATGCCGGGAGCGCAGATCACTCGATTGACTTCGACAGGTGGGAAAATCTGCGAAAGCGCAATCGGCTCAAATTGTTCTGTGAATTCAAGAGCACAAGGCTGGAGGCATTTGTCCGTCAGCCCTGAAAAATCTGCTTGCAAATCAACGACGAAATGTCGTTCCAACTAATAGAGTGGGAATCATCTCGCGCAGGTGATGCCGCCGGATAGTTCGTCTCAAGGCAATAGGTTCCGAGCGAGGCATCTTCGATCTCCTTCTGCCTCCGTGGAGTTGAAGTCGACCAGAGAGGAATGGCAGGCATTGAGAAAGCGCTGCACTATCCAATCATGGCGTTCGGTAAGAACTCAACAGAAGATAAGGAAAACATAAGGCGTGCTGGGACAGTTGAGGGAGGCGAAAAACTCCGAAGGTCTAGTGAGATCGGAGTAGAGGATAACTCTCACTTTTCCTTGACGTTCTCACCCCCGGCCAAAGTAGAGCTTTGCCGATAAGGGATAATGATCGGTCGACGCTCGTTGCGTTGGTTTACAATGCCTGGACCTACCTGACGCTTGCTCATGATGGATTGGAGCGAGAGTTCAAAAACAACTTCGTCGCCCTCACTCATCGCCGCATAAGAATCGTTAGCGGCCCAGCGGTTTTACGAGCTGTGTCTGCGTGAGTCCCGGTGCTTTCGCCAGCCCTCATTGAGTGCATTCTGCTCAAGAGAATCCGATCCAACCAGCCCTTGCGGATGCCAGTCTTAGGTCTCGCTGCGGTCGGTCGGAGGCAGCCGCTGGCCTGGCTTGAACGCCGCCTTCACGCGCTCGCGCATGCGTTGGAAGGTGGCGTAGAGCATTGGCACCAGGAATATCCCGATCGAGCTTGCTGCGAGCATACCGGCGAAGACAGCGGTGCCCACTGCTCTGCGGCTGAGCGCGGCAGCTCCGGTTGCAAAGACCAGCGGCAGAAGGCCGAGGATGAACGCAAGTGACGTCATCATGACCGCACGAAAGCGCATATGGGCTGCCTGAACCGCGGCTTCGCCAATCGCCACTCCGCTCTCGCGCTGATCCTTGGCAAACTCCACAATCAGGATGCCATTCTTGGCGGCAAGAGCGATCAGCACCACGAGCCCGATCTGGCCATAAAGATCGAGATTGAGGCGCGCAATCATGATGCCGAGATAGGATCCGAGCACACCGACGACCACTGACAGCAGCACCGGGATCGGGATCACCGTGCTCTCGTAAAGTGCGACCAGGAACAGATAGGCGAACAACACGGCCAGCGCGAGCACGATTCCGGTCTGACCTGCCGCTCCCTGCTCCTGAAAGGCGGTGCCGGTCCAGGCGAAGTCGTAGCCGGACGGCAGCACGGCGTCGGAGATCTGCGCCATCGCGGACAGTGCGGTGCCCGAGGAGGTCCCCGGCGCAGGGCTGCCGTTCACCGTCACGGAACGATGATTGTTGTAGCGGGTGATGACTTGCGGCCCGGTCACGACCCGGATGTCGGCCAGCGCCCGCATAGGCACCATCTCGCCGCTGTTGTTGCGCACGTAGATCCGCCAGATATCCGAGACGTCGGCGCGATCGGATGCCTCGCCCTGAACGTTGACCTGCCAGGTGCGTCCGAACAGGTTGAAGTTGTTGACGTAGACGCCGCCGAGCGTCGCCTGCAGCGCAGTGAAGATGTCATTGACTCCGACGCGCAGCGCTTGGGCCTTGCGGCGGTCGACGTCGAGATGGAGCGACGGGTTGGTCGCGGTGAAAGTCGAGAACACGCGCGTGAGCCGCGGATCGGCGTTGGCGGCGCCGATCAGAGCGTTGCTCACGCTGGAGATCGCGGCTGGGCTCTGTCCTTCCAGAGCTTGAAGCTGGTACTCGAATCCCCCGCCGGTGGAGAGGCCGATGATCGGCGGCAGGTTGAACGGCAACACATTGGCCTGTCGCACCTGTGCACCGGCTGCGAACGTCCTGGCGATCTGCGCCTGCGCCGAGTCCGCGGCCGCCGTCCGGTCGGAAAACGGCTTAAGCCGTGCCACCACCAGTGCACTGTTCGGTTCGGAAACACCGTCGAGCAGGGAGAAGCCGATCACCGCGAGCACGTGATCCACGGCCGGCATTTGCTTCAAGGCGTCCTCGACCTGGCGGGTAACCTGGCTGGTGCGCGCGACCGCCGCGCCGTCCGGGAGCTGCACCGAGGTGAACAAGGCGCCCTGGTCCTCCTCTGGCAGGAAACCGGTCGGGGTTAGCAGCGAGACACCGAAGATGCCGGCGGCGAAGACGGCAACCAGCAGCAACGAGAGGGCGGCCCGGCGCACGAGGTAGCGGACGCTGTTGCCGTAGCGTTCGCGCAACCAGTCGATGCCGCCGAGTACACGGCCGATGATGCCGCGGGGCGGTCTGTCATGGCGCATCAGCAGCGCGCACAGTGCAGGGGATAGCGTCAGGGCGTTCAGCGCCGAAATCAACATTGCGGCGCTGATCGTCACGGCGAACTGGCGGAACAACGTTCCCGAAATGCCGGGAATGAACGCGATCGGCACGAAGACGGAGAGCAGCACCAGCGTGATCGCGATGATCGGCGCGGTGATCTGGGTCATGGCCTTCTTGGTGGCCCCGGCCGGACCAAGGCCAGGTTCCTCCGCCATGACGCGCTCGACATTCTCCACCACGACGATGGCATCGTCGACGACGATGCCGATGGCAAGAACCATTGCGAGCAGCGATACCGTGTTGGCCGAATAGCCGAACCCGAGCAGAACGGCGAATGTACCGATCAGGCTCACCGGGACGGCGACGGCCGGGATCACCGTCGCGCGGAGGCTACCGAGGAAGAGATAGACGACCAGTATCACGAGGACGAAGGCTTCGCCCAACGTCCGCAGGACCTCGCCGATCGTCTCCCGAACGAAGCTCGTGGAATCGTATTGCACGAGGTAGCTCAGCCCCGGCGGAAATCGCGTCGACAGTCGCTGCATCGTGTCCGCCACCGCCCGCGCCGTCGTCACCGCGTTGGCCCCTGGTGCAAGATAGACCGCGATCGGAACGGCGGCGCGCCCATCGATCCGCGCCTCACTGTCGAGGTTTTGCGCCCCCATCTCGACGCGCGCGACATCCTTCACCAGCAGCGAGGATCCATCGGGATTGGCACGCAGCACGATAGCGGCGAATTGATCGGCGCTGGCGAGACGGCCGAGGGTCTGCACGTTCAATTGGAACTGCTGGTCGTCGCTGATCGGCCTCGCGCCGATCCGGCCGAGCGCGGCCTGGACGCTCTGCATACGGATCGCGGCGATCACGTCCGACGGGGTCAGCCCGAGGCTGGTGAGCCGCTGCGAATCGAACCAGATACGCATGGAGTAGTTCATCTTCGCGAACAGGTTGGCCTGGCCGACGCCCGGCGTGCTGGCGATTGCGTCCAGGACGTTAATGATGGCGTAATTGGTAATGAAGAGGGGATCTTGCTGACCGTCGGCGCTGTAGAGCACGAGGAACTGCAGGATCGACGAGGATCGCTTCTGGACCCTCACGCCTTGCTGCTGCACTTCCGTCGGCAACTGGGACAGGGCGCTCTGCACACGGTTGTTGACGTTGACCGTATTGATGTCGGCATTCGTGCCGTGCGCGAATGAAATGGTGAGCGCGTAGCTGCCGTCGTTACCACTTGTCGATTTCTTGTAGAGCGCGCGGTCGACGCCGATCACCTGCGCCTCGAGCGGCTGGGCGACGCTGCTTTCCACGACTTCGGCGGATGCCCCCGGAAAGGTCGCGGCCACTGTGACCTGCGGAGGCACGATATCCGGAAATTGTGCCACCGGGATCTGCGTGAGCGCCAAGGCGCCGGCGATGGTGATCACGATTGCGATCACCATCGCAAGACGCGGGCGGTCGACGAAGACACCCGATATCATGGGGTGCCGCCCGCCGCGGGAGGCCGGGCCGGAGTGCCGTGGCCGCTCGGCGGCGCCGCGCCGTTCATGCTCGACAAGAGGAGCGCGCTCGCCGTATCGGGCGCGACCGTTTGGCCCGCGCGGATTCGTTGCAGCCCTTCGGCGATCACCTTGTCGCCGGCTGCGAGCCCGCCGATGACGGCGGCAATTGTCGCCGTCGATTGTCCGAGCTGAATGCGCCGCTGCTCGGCCTTGTTGTCCCGACCGACCACGAGAACGTAGTCGCCGCGCTGGTCGGACAACACCGCCGCGCGAGGGATTGCCAGGACTTCGATCGGGTGGATGCTCTCGAGCAGTACGGTGACGAACTCGCCATCGGTCAATTCGTGCGCGGTCACGCCTGCGGAAGACGCGGCGCGCAAAACCGGGTTGGCGAGTTCGCCGCGAACCGTGATCGTGTCGGTATTCTGGGCGATGCTATTGTCGACGAAGTTCAGCTTGCCGGACTGGCCGTACATACGGCCATCGGGTAGCCGCAGCCTGATTGTCACCGCCTCGAGCCCGCCTTGCGGGCTGTACCGCTCGCGCAATTCGAGGCCTTGTCGCAGCGGCACCGGGAACGTGACGTGCATCGGGTCCTGGCTGACGATCGTAGTCAGCACGCCGGAGGAGGGCCCGACGATGTTGCCTTCGGTCACCGCCGTGCGACCGACCTTGCCGTCGATCGGCGCGTTGATGACGGTGTAGTCGAGATTGATCTGCGAGGCCTGGACCTGCGCCTGCGCGGCCTGAACCTGGGCCTGCAGGCTACGCTGGTTGGCGAGCGCGGTGTCATAGGTCGATTGCTGCCCGGCCGGACCGCCGAGAAGGGTGCGCGCGCGCTCCGTCGTGAGCCTGGCGTTTTCCAGCATTGCTTCAAGCTGCGCAACTTGAGCCTGCCTGGCCGCCAGATCGGCCTCGAATGGGCCGCGCTCCAGCCGATACAGCGGATCGCCCTTCCTGATTTCGGCTCCCTCGCTGAACAGCCGTTGCTCCAGAAAGGCTGTGACACGGGCGGTCACGTTGACCCGGTTGATCGCCTCGATCCGGCCGACGAACTCGCTGGTCTGGGTCATCGGCCGGCGCGTTGCCTCCACGACACCGACAGCAGGCGTGGAAGGCGCCGGCTGCGTCCGGACGGCTCCACCAATCGAGACGGTCACCAATCCTGCCGCCAGCAATCTGATCGCGACGTCAGCAAGGTTCATGGTCGTCCGTGCTCCAGAGCTCCGAACCGCCGAAGTCACTTCATTCGGGGGCCGGCGGACTGCGTTACTCCCGCTGCGTCCTGTTGCTGCGGGCCGGCTCGTCGTAGCCTTTGCGATGGCTATAGAACATCAGTGCGATGAGGCCGCAGCCTAGGATGAGGATCAGAACCACGGCTCCGGTCAGGATGACGTTTCCATAGAGTGGCATCGGCGTCGATCGCCAGATCGACACGCAAAACCAGCTCGCCGCGGCCATCAGACCGGCCAGCAAGACGGCAGGCGCCCATTGGTTCCTGTCGCGCATCCTTACCTCCATGAGCTTCGCAAGGCCTCGGCAAGACGGCCTACACCCAACGCCATCCGCAGCGGCGTCGGCCGCGATGCCACCAGCAGACCCAACGCCGGTGCCGGCGTCGGCGCACCGGACGGCCCCAGCCGGGATGCGGGGGTGGTCCCCACTGCGCCTGCATCAGGTCCGATGACTTGATGGCGCGTCGGGGATCTGGATCGACCGGCATCGCCTCAGCTACACCGATCAAGCGGACCCCGGCGGCACCGACCGCGGCGGCGGCGATGGCATTGGTTGCAAAGCCCAGAAGGGCACGGCGGCTGGCAGCAGCATCCATGTGTTGTCCTCCTATGTCACGCGGTCGATCGCAGCGATTGCAGGGCGTAGAGCAGCCAGGCGAGGCCATGTGAGATCAGGTCCACACCGAGCAGGAAGCCGAGAGCCCAGACGCTGATGTTAGGGAAGCTGAACAGGATGAGCACGCCTGCGATCATGGCGAATACGCCGGAGATCAGCATCATCCAGCCGTTCTGCCGCCAATAGGCGAAACTCAGCACGCATCGAACGGCGCCGGATGCGAGCAGCATCGCGCCCAGGAGATAAGTGAGGATCAGCGCGCCTGAGGCGGGCTGGGTGAGCAGGATTAAGCCGAAGGCAAGGTAGAGCGCACCGAGGACGATCCTCCACGCGAAACTGCCCCAGCCCTTCGTCCAGAACGCATGCGCGATCTCGAAAGCGCCGGCAGCGAGTGCGGTGATCCCGATGAACTTGACACTGATGACGGTGGCGAAGGCGAGATCGCCGAGGGCGGCGAACCCGGCGGCGATCAGCACGATGCCGAGGAGGGCACAAGCCCACAGCGGCGGAGCTCCCAGCGCGTTGAAATCGTCGCGGCTGTCGTAAACTGTCATGCGAACCTCCTGGCTGGTCACGCCCCGATCGACACGCCTTCGATCGTAGCGTTGAACCAGCAAGTCCAACATCGGACGAAACCCGTAGCTGTGGGGCGGGAATATTCTCATTCCAACTTGTTGCTAGCTTTCCTGCCGGGAGGCACCTCATCGCGGGCCGCGCGGCCCCAGTGTCAGATGGCTCACGCCGGCCGCGAGATTGAGCCCGATAGAGCGTTCGATCGAGATCGGCTGCAGCATGATGCTCCTGCGCGAGCCGCCGATCAGGACGTTGGCGCCGAGGCCGGGGCCAAAGGCGAAATTGCCGCTCGCGCCGACATAGCTGCCGCGCAATGTGCCGGCACCAAGGCGCGACGTCCTGGCGAACACGGCCCAGGATAGCGTGCCGGCGCTGGTCACGCCGAGGTCGAGGCCGACACGCCTGATTCGTCCCTCGTAAGTGTATTGGCGCGGCGGCCGTAGCCCATCGAATACGCAGCGCAGAGCCTGTGTCGAGCCAAGCACCAGTCCGACGCGCGGCTCCGAGAAGCACAACAGTCTGCCGACCCTAAATCTCTCTGCGCTTGCGAATGATGGGATGGCCAACAGGACAGCGACGACGCTGATGGCTGCGAGATATTGCGACTGTCGCATTCAAGCCTCTGCCTGGTGTTTTGATTCAGGTGGGGCGCGCGATGGCTTGCCGTCCTGGCGCAGCCAGAATGAGATGGCCAGCCCGATCAGCAGCACGGCGCCGAGCAGGAAGAAGAAGATGGATTGCTTCAGCCACGAGATCGCCGGGACGGCTGCGCCCATTGCAAGGCCGAGAAAGGCGATCTGCAACGACAACAGGCTGATCCCCGCGAGGAACGTGCCGAGCGCAAGCAGGGTCAGCAGGACGAGACCGCTTGCCGGCGTCGGGAGCAGTTGCTGAACTCCTGAGACCAGCATGATGTTCATCGTGATCAGGACTGCGATCCAGTGCAGCGCCTGGGTCCAGATCAGGCGAATCTGGCCCTCCCGGCCCTCGGTCTCCGGCCATTTGGTGACGACGCAGACCGCGCCGATCGCCAGCGCCAGGAATTCCCAATACCCGACCAGCGGCTGGTGCGAGACGTTGGTGTAGGCAACACCTGCGATGGCGAGCAGGAGCGCGACGACATAGGGAAGCTGCTGCCAGAGAAGGCGCGCCATTCCGGAACGCGCTTGTCGAGGTACATGGTCGTTGTGCTGCTGTGTATCGATCTCGCTCATGGCTGCTCGCCCCCGACTAGCTGATCGGTCATTGCCGCTGCCATCCGATCGCCGAGATAGTCCTCGATATAGAACCTGACGACCGCCACCCGCGCGACTGCGACGAGCGGCATCGCGAGCGCAATCCCCATGACGCCGAACAAGGCCCCGAGCAGGACGATCGCAACCAAAGTCCAGGCCGGCGGGGTTTCGACCGCATGGCGCTGAATCAGAGGTCCGATGACGTACCCCTCGATCGACTGGATGATGGTGTAGACAACGACCGCCCAGATCAGCAGCGACGCCCCGAGCGGCGTCGCAACGAGCGCGATCGGTAATGCTGCGACGATCGGCCCAAGATAGGGAATGAAGTTCGATAGTCCCGCCTGAAGTCCGAGAACGAATGGGCCTGGAAGGCCGATGAGATAGAGCGCAAGCCAGACGCAGAGCGTCATCAAGATGATGCGGATCAACTGGCCGACGAACCACAATCGCATCACGCTACCCATCTCGTCCATCACATCACGCGTGCGGGCGCGGTAGGATTGCCTGACGAGCACGACCAGGCTCTCGCGGTAGCTGACGGGATTGAAGGCGAAGAGAATGCCGAGGAACAGGATCACGAGCACGGCGGTCAGAAGGCTCGAGGCGCCGCCGAGCAGGAACTGTGCATGGCTGAGGAATCGGCCCTGATCGGCGAACAGCCATTGTGCGAAGTCGCGCCCCCATTCCGGGCCGAGCAGGTCCACGCCATAGGACAACAGATGCTCCTGGAGGATGTCGACCTGGGCATCCATGACCTTCAGCAGCAGACGCGTCTGCTCCGGCAGTTTGCCGGTTCCCCACACCAGTCCGAAGCCGGATAGCGCCGACAGCAGCAGAAGAACGAATGTCAGGCGCCAGATGCGGTTGAGCGGCAGCACAGGTGCCAGAGCCCGGGCCGCGGCATCGAGGAAGGCCGCGAAGAGCACTCCCGCGAACACGATCAAGAGGCTGGAGACCGTTTGCCAGACCAGGAACAGGGCCACGGCTGCGGCGAGAAAGGTGAGGCCGATTGCAAGCGGGCTCCGTCGCCCTGCGTGTTCCGATTGGTCTGCCGGGCTCTCGCTCCGAAAGCTGCCGCGGACCCGCTCAGGCCCGATCCGGGCATCGCTCATTGATCGGTCCGCCGTCATGTGACCCTGCCTCAGGTGCGGATGCGGCGGCTGCCATAGTGCGGATGCTTGCCGCCGCGATGACGCCAATAGCGATGCTTGAACGGATTCGTGTTGGTATTGGGCCTCGCATCGCCCGTGGCGGCCGTGCCGGTCTGCTTCGGCGGAGCCACGGTATCGTCCTTCGGCTGCGCTAGGGAAATGTTCGATGCTACGGCGGCCGCCACAAACGCGCCGAGGAACAAGGTACGATAGCTGGTCCAGATCTTCATCCTCGCCTCCATGTGGTCAGCGACAATCGGTCAGATCGAGATGGCTCCGACGGCCAGGCCGTAGATTCCGATTCCTGCGGCGATGGCGACTGCGCCGAACAGGACGGACTCAACCGGCTTGAACAGCCGCTCCTTGCGTTCGCGCCTGGCGATCAGGAACAGCAGCGTTCCCGGCGCGTAGAGGATCGCGGACAGCAGGAGAAATTTCGCCCCGCCGGCGTAGATCATGCCCGCCGCGTAGAGCGTCGCTACGAAAGCGAAGATCCCCTCGCTGGTGCGGGCGCGCTCGCCGGAAGCATAGGCCTCACCACTCCATGCGAGCTTCAGGCCGTACGCCGCCACGAGGAAATACGGGACCAGTGTCATTGCGCTCGTCATCTTGAGGGCGAGCGTGAAGGCATATTCGGCGAACCAGCTCACAAGAAGAAACGCCTGTATCACGCAGTTGGTGAGCCAAAGCGCGCCGACAGGGACCTTGTGAACGTTCTCGCGCGCCAGAAAGGCCGGCATCGTGCGCTGAATGGCCGCTGAGTGCAGGATCTCGGCCGCAAGGAGGGACCATGACAGGTAATTGCCGAGGATCGAGATCAGCAATGCAATGCTGATGAACACACCGCCCCAGGGGCCGACCATGGCCTCCATCACGCCTGCCATCGATGGTGTCGGTAGGTCCGCGAGACCGCTCCGCGGCAGGATGCCGTAGGACAGGAGTGTCACGAGCACGAGAAGGCAGAGAACGGTCAGAAAGCCGGTCACCGTCGCGATGCCGATGTCGTCGCGCCTTCGTGCGTAGCGCGAATACACGCTCGCGCCCTCGATGCCGACGAAGACGAACACCGTGAGCAGCATCGTGCTGCGGACCTGGCTCAACACCTGCCCGGCGTCGGGCTCCGTCGTTCCCCAGAAATTGTCGGAGAAAAGCCCGCGGTTCAGGGCGACCGCAGCCACCACGATGAACAGCACGATGGGGATGATCTTCGCGAAAGTTGTGACGGTGTTGAGCGCGGCAGCCCCCTTGATGCCGCGCAGCACTAGAATATGGACGCTCCACAGCAGCACGGAGGCCGAAGCGATGGCTACCGGCGTCGTGCCGTCGCCGAACACGGGGAAGAATTGGCCGAGCGTGGCCTTGATCAGGATGAGGCAGGCAACGTCGGCAAGACAACAGCCGATCCAGTAGCCGGCGGCGGACGCAAAGCCGATGTAGTCACCGAAGCCGGCTTTGGCATAGGCGTAGATGCCTGCATCGAGCTCCGGCTTGCGCCGGGATAGGGATTGGAACACGAAGGCCAGAGTCAACATGCCGGTGCCAGCAATCATCCAGGCAATGATCGCTCCCAAAGCGCCCGTGGTGCGCCCGAACTGAGCCGGCAATGCGAAGATGCCGGAGCCGACCATCGACCCGATCACCAGGGCGATCAGCGCATTGCGCGAAAGCTTCCGATCGGCCTCGCTTGTCGAAGCAACCATGATGGATGCCTTCCGATACGAGGCGGCTGCACTCGCGGCCTCCTTGCCCAGACCTTAAGGCCGGCTTCCGCGTAGGCACATCAGGGATTGTCTGTAGGGAGAGGGGCAGGAAATCGGCGGCCGCCGAGTCAGGTTTCGCGACGGTAAGCGGCGGTGTCGTCCTCACTCGCGTGGCAGGACGCCGGCTCCGTTTCCCGGGCGACCAGCACGACACTGCCACGGAAGAGCTCGCCGGACTTTGCAAGTTCGGCGGCAAGGCACCTGGCGTGCAGGACGGCCGCGTCCTCCTCGCCGAATTCGAATCCGATCCCGTCGGGCGAGACACCGTATCGGTCGGTAATATGAAAGAAGAAGCGCATGCTTCCGGTTAGGTCATCGCGCCTCCCGTCTCCAGTGACAAAAGCGCAAGGTGTCTCAGCCAAAGGTCGAAGGAAGTTCCAGCCTTACGGATCGGCAATGAGGGCCGGGCCCCTTCGGGAGAGAGTGTTTTCACCGGACGTCCTCGGGTGATTGTCCGATGTTGCTCAGTCGCGGCAGACCCTAGCGTTGTCGTGTGCTGGGAAGCCAAGAGGAGGATGCGATGTCGAATCTCGATGAGAACCTGGCCGCGACGGACGTCGCTGTCGGCCGTATCACCGTGGATACCGGACTACGCCAGTACATGTTACGGATCTATGGCTATATGGCCGCGGGTGTCGCCTTGACGGCCGTCGCCGCCGGCCTGACCTACCAGGTCACCGGTCCCGCGCTGCTGCAGAGCCCGCTCATGTGGGTCTTCATCCTGGCGCCGCTTGGGTTGGTGTTCTTTCTCGGCTCGCGTATCGATACCTTGTCGGTGCCGACCGCGCGACTGCTATTCTTCGTCTACGCCGCCCTGGTCGGCATTTCGCTCTCGATCCTGCTGCACATCTACACCAGCTCGTCGATCACCCGTGTCTTCGTTGTTGCAGCGGCAATGTTCGGGGCGCTCAGTCTCTTCGGCTACACGACCCGGCGCGACCTTTCGGGATTAGGGACCTTCCTGCTCATGGGACTGATCGGAATCATTGTCGCAAGCATCGTCAACCTGTTCCTGTGGTCGACCGCGCTCGACTGGCTGATCTCGATCGTGGGGGTCGGCGTGTTCGCCGGATTGACGGCCTATGACACGCAGCGAATCAAGGCCATGTATGACGGCACGGATGACCACACCGCTGCGGGGCGAAAGTCCGTCATTGCCGCGCTGTCACTCTACCTCAATTTCCTAAACCTTTTCCTGATGCTGCTGCGTCTTGCAGGCGGGCGACGTTGAGGGAGGCGGCGGCTCAGGGCGCCGGCTGCTCCACCGTGCTAGCGAGGGCGTCGCGCAAAGCCTTCTCCTTGGTCTCGTCGAGGGAGGTCTTGAGCACGACGCCGCCTGCGTCCTTGATCTCCTTGATCACCTTGTCAGCGGTCATGTGCTTGATCAAGACGAACAGGGCGGCGTTGCCCGGCTGGAGGTTGGCGGAGAGGCTCTTCATGAAAGCATCGTCGATGCCGACGTCTGAAAGAGCGCCGCCGAGCGCACCGGACGCAGCGCCTACGGCAACTCCGAGGATCGGGTTGAGAAAGAGAACACCGATCAGGAGGCCCCAGAAACTCCCCGTCACCGCGCCCATGGCCGTCGTGTTGACGAGTTGATTGAGCTTGATGCTGCCTTGGTCCGTCTTGACGGCGATCACGGCGTCGTTGATCGTGATCAAATATTCCTTCTGCAGCTTGAGCAATCGCTGACGGACTTCTTCGGCTTTCGCCTCCGACGGATAGACGATGGCGACCAGATCGGACATGAAGACCTCCCGGTTGGAGCATAGCAAGGGGACCCGGGGAAGCTACCGCGCCGGCGTCGCCTCGGGCGATCGGAGAAAACCCTAGGCCTCGGTAGGGAATGTCCCGATGGGAGTTTGGACGCTGATGATTGCTCCCGAAGGGGTGGCGCACAGCGACATCGCTCGCGCCGCCCCATCGCTGATACCTCGGCCATCAATTGGTCCCTAGCGGCGCGGATTCGGGACGCAGGTCCCATGCCGCCCGCTGACCGACGCGCGGCACTGGGCCCGCGTATCGTACATGCAGGTCAACGTTCCCTTGAACTTTCTGCACCACGACAGATCCTGCGCCTGTCCTGGCGTCCACGAACCCATGGCACTGAGCGCTATGAAGACGGCGGTGGACAGCAAAACCAGCTTTCTCATCTCGGTGTCTCCTCTCGTTACCAATCGCCCGCAGCCCTGATCGCGGGCTCGTCAAACCCGCCGCTGCTTTGGCGAATGCGCCGCACGCGCCGCAACGGTGGCAGCTCCGGGTTTATGCACTGTCTGCGCATGTCGGGTATCAGGTGATCGCCTGACCTTCGCTGCGGGAATCTTCCGGGCCGCGACGCGGATTGCTCGATCGCGATTATACCCGAGGACGCTAAGTAGATTTGCTGATACAAGTGGGATGAATTCTCCGCAAAATCCTCAGTGGCGCGGATGGGGCGACTCATGCAGCTGCGATCTCTGAATACGACGCTTGTTGGAGCGCTTGCTGCGTGGCTGCTGAGCGCTTGTGACAGGGACGAGGCGACGGACGCCGTGCCGGCTCCGCGTCCCGTTCGCACCGTGACGGTCGAGAAGCGGGAGCAACTGAAGCCTCTCACGTTTTCCGGCCGCATCGAAGCTGAAGACGAAGTGAGCCTGGCATTTCGAATTTCCGGCCGGCTGCATTCGAGTGACATCCGGCTCGGTGAGCGCGTCGAAGGCGGCCAGCTGCTGGCGCAGCTCGAATCTCAGGACCAACTGAGCGCGTTGCGGCAGGCGCAGGCTGCCCTTGCCGCAGCCCAAGGCCAGCTCACTCAGGCCCGCAATCATTTCGAACGCCAGCAGACGCTGTTGGCACAGGGATGGACGACGCGCGCCAATTTCGAGGCTGCAACTCAGGCGCAACATACGGCCCAGTCGAATGTCGAAATGGCAGAAGCTCAGTTGAGCTCTGCCCACGACCAGGTCAGCTTCACCGAGTTGCGGGCCGACGCGCCCGGCAAGATCACCGAAACGGGGCCTGCCGCCGGAGAGGTCGTACAGGCCGGACAGACGATTGCGCGGATCGCGCGGCAAGATGGTCGGGATGCGGTCTTCGACGTGCCGGCCCAATTCGCGCGCGCGGCCCCGGCCAATCTGCAGGTGAGTGTTAGTCTGGCCGATGACCCGGCGGTGACAGCAAAAGGGCGCATTCGGCAGATTGCAGCGCAGGCCAACCCGGTGACGCGAACCTTCGAGGTCAAGGTTGGACTCAACGATCCGCCCGCCGCAATGCGACTGGGGGCGACTGTAACAGGGCACGTCGAGATCAGCGGCGGGCCAATGATCGACATTCCGGCGACCGCGCTGACCAGGATGAATCGGCAGGCGGCGGTCTGGATCCTGGACCCGTCGACGAAGACAGTGTCCATCCGCAATGTCGACGTGCTGCGCTTTGATCAGGCGCAGGTGATCATCGCGCAAGGCCTGGACACCGGCGAGATCGTGGTGACCGCAGGCGTGCAGGCACTTCACCCGGGTCAGCGGGTGCGCGTACTCGGGTCGGAGCCTTGACCGGGTTCAACCTCTCGGAATGGGCACTCGGGCGTCGCCCGCTCGTCATCTATCTGATGATTGCCGCGGTGATCGCCGGTGCGCTGTCTTATCTGCGGCTGGGCCGGAACGAAGATCCTGCATTCACCATCAGGACTATGGTCGTTCAAGCGGCCTGGCCGGGAGCAACAGCCGATGAGACGATGAAGCAGGTCACCGAGCGGCTCGAGCGCCGGCTGCAGGAGACTCCGCATCTGGATTTCCTGCGCAGCTTCACTCGGCCCGGCCTCACGACCATCTTCGTGAACTTGAAGGGGAGCGCCAACGCGAGGGACGTTTCCGATACTTGGTATCAGGTTCGGAAAACGATCGGGGACATCCGCCACACCCTGCCGGCGGGAATCATCGGACCGGCGTTCAATGACGATTTCGGCGATACCTTCGGCATCATCTATGGATTCACCAGCGACGGATTTACCCCGCGCGAGCTGCGTGACCGCGTCGAGGCAATCCGCTCGCGCCTTCTGGGCGTGCCCGATGTCGCTAAGATCGAGCTGCTGGGCAATCAGGACGAAGTGATCTTCGTCGAGTTCTCGAAACAGCAGCTGGCAAGTCTCGGCGTCGATCGCGCGGCCCTGATCGCCGCCCTGGGGGCGCAGAATATCGTGATCCCGGCCGGTACGATCCAGACGGGGACCGAGAGAATTTCGCTTCGGGTGTCCGGACGATTTCAGTCCGAGCAGGACATTGTCGACATCAACTTCACGGCCGGCGGCCGCACGCTGCGTCTGAGCGATCTTGCGACGGTGCGGCGGGGTTACGCCGATCCGCCACAACCACTGTTCCGTGTCGATGGTCGTCCGGCGATCGCGCTCGCGATCGCGATGCGGGAGGGCGGCGACATTCTCGCTCTCGGCAGGAACATCAAGGCCGCGATGGCAGGGATCACGGCCGATCTGCCGATCGGAATCGAACCCAGCCTCGTCGCGGATCAGGCCGCCGTGGTGGACGAGGCGATCGGAGAATTCATGACGTCGCTGGTGCAGGCGATCGCGATCATTCTCGTCGTGAGCTTCATCAGTCTCGGCGTTCGGCCGGGTCTCATCATCGCACTGGCTATTCCGCTCACGCTTGCGATCGTGTTTCCGACCATGGAGTTTCTTCGCATCGATATGCAGCGAATTTCCCTCGGCGCTCTCATCATCGCGCTCGCGCTGCTGGTCGACGACGCCATGACCACGACTGATGCCACGCTCAATCGCCTGGCGCTGGACGACGGCAAGATTGCGGCCGCGACTTACGCCTTTCGCACGCATGCCTTTGCCATGCTCACGGGAACCCTCGTAACGATCGCCGGGTTCATTCCGGTCGGTTTTGCGGCCAGTGCTGCCGGCGAATACACGTTCTCGCTGTTCGTCGTGGTTGCGATCGCTCTCCTGGCATCGTGGTTCGTCGCCGTCATCTTCACGCCGCTGCTGGGCGTCGCCATCCTCGAGCCGCCCAAGGCGACAGCCGATGAGCCCGGCCGAGTCTTTCGCTTGTATCGGCATTTCCTGGTCCTGGCGATCCGCGCCAAATGGCTGACCATAGGCGCGACGGCTGCGCTCTTTCTCGCTTCCGTGCTCGCGCTTCCCCTCGTTCCACAACAGTTCTTTCCGTTGTCCGATCGGCCGGAACTTCTGGTGGACATCAGCCTGCCGCAGAATGCATCGATCTTTGCCAGCGAGGCGGCGGCGAAACGCCTCGATGAGGTACTGATCGGCGACCCCGACGTCGGTCATTGGAGCACCAATGTCGGGCGCGGTGCGATCCGCTTCTATCTGCCGCTCAGTGTCGAGCTGCCGAACGAGTTCTTCACCCAGGCGGTTGTTGTGGCCAGAGACATTGCGGCCCGCGAGCGCCTGCATGCCAAGCTGGAACGGTTCCTTGCGGATCAATTCCCGAACGCCATCTCCTCGGTCTCGCCGCTCGGGCTCGGTCCGCCCGTCGGATGGCCGCTGCAATATCGTGTCAGCGGTCCCGATGTCGAGCGGGTGCGCGACATCGCCGTCGAAGTCGCGCGGATCGTCGGCTCCGATCCCAGGGCCAAGAGCCTCAACTTCGACTGGATGGAGCCGGATCGCCAGATCCGCGTTCGCGTCAACCAGGATGAGGCGCGCCGTCTCGGCCTGAGCTCGCAGGCGATCTCAATCGTTCTGAACACTGTGATATCAGGCGCGCCCGTGACCCAGGTGCGGGACGATATTTACCTCGTGGACGTGGTGGCCCGCGCAACGGACGAGCAACGCGTCTCATTGGCGAGCTTGCGGACGCTGCAAGTGCCGATACCGGGGGGACGCACCGTTCCGCTGAGCCAGTTCGCCAATTTCGAATACGGTCAGGAGTTTCCGCTGGTCTGGCGGCGCGATCGCGTGCCTACCCTGACGGTGCGGGCCGCCCTTGCCGAGGAGTTACCGTCGGAGACGGTGGTCAATCGGCTGGCTCCTGCTATCGCCAAGCTGAGAGCCACCCTGCCGCGCTCGTACGACGTCGTGGTCGGCGGCACAGTGGAGGAGAGCCGGAAGTCGCGGGCTTCCGTGATGGCCGTCGTGCCGATGATGCTGTTCGTCATGTTCACGGTGCTGATGGTGCAGCTGCAGAGCTTTCCGCGGCTATTGATGGTCGTCAGCGTCGCGCCGCTCGGCCTGATCGGCGTCGTCGCGGCGCTGCTCGTGTCCGGACGGCCGCTGGGTTTCGTCGCCATCCTCGGCGTGTTGGCGCTGCTTGGCATGACTAGCAAGAATGCGGTGATCCTGGTCGGGCAAATCGAGGCGGAGCGCGCGCAAGGGAAGGGGCCCTGGCAGGCGGCAGTGGATGCCAGCAGTTCTCGCTTTCGTCCCATCATGCTGACGGCCGTCTCAACCGTACTCGGCATGATCCCGATAGCGCCGACCGTCTTCTGGGGGCCGATGGCCTTTGCAATCATGGGCGGCCTGCTCGTCGCAACCGTTCTAACTCTGGTGCTGCTGCCGACCTTGTATGTCACCTGGTTCGGCGGCAAAGAAATGGCGCCAGCTTCCGATGCTTCCAGCTCGGCGCGAGGGTAATCCCGGGCGTCGACTAGGTAATCACCTGATGGGCCGGGCCGAGGCCACGGCGCATGGTTCGATCTCGAAATGGGGAGGTCGGCAACGCATCGTTCGAGACATCGATGACGGCGCCGGTCTTCGCTTGCTCTTCGAGGCCATCCAATGACTGCGACGACATCGGCCCAGAAGCTCTCACTGTTCGCACTGACGGGAATGGTCGTCGGCTCCATGGTCGGCTCCGGCATCTTCTCGCTGCCCAGTACCTTCGGCACTGCAACAGGTCCCTTTGGCGCCATCCTCGCCTGGTGCATCGCAGGCGGCGGCATGTACACTATGGCGCGCGTGTTCCAGTCTCTTGCCGAGCGAAAGCCAGATCTCGATGCCGGCGTGTACGCCTATGCAAAAGAAGGCTTCGGCGACTATCCCGGATTCCTGTCGGCGCTCGGTTACTGGATAGGCAGTTGCATCGGCAACGTGTCCTACTGGGTCCTGATCAAATCGACCTTGGGCGCGTTCTTTCCCGTGTTCGGCGACGGCAACACGGTCATTGCGATCGTCGTTGCCTCGATCGGGATCTGGCTATTCCACTTCATGATCCTGCGCGGCGTGCAACAGGCCGCCGCGATCAATACGATCGTCACCATCGCCAAGATCGTGCCGATCCTGATCTTCATCGCCATCCTGATCTTCGCCTTCAAGGCCGACCTGTTCCGTGCCAACTTCTGGGGTGGCGAGGGCATGCCGGACAAGGGGCTCTTCGAGCAGATCCGTGCGACCATGCTGGTCACGGTGTTCGTATTCCTCGGGATCGAAGGCGCCAGCGTCTATTCTCGCTACGCCAAGGAGCGGTCCGATGTCGGCGCGGCGACGATCCTGGGCTTCCTGGTCGTCACGAGCCTCATGGTGCTCGTCACCCTGCTGCCCTACGCCGTGCTGCCGCGCGCGGAGATTGCCGGCATGCGGCAACCGTCAATGGCGACGGTGCTGGAGGCGGTGGTGGGGCATTGGGGCGCCGTCTTCGTCAGCGTCGGGCTCCTGGTCTCGGTGCTCGGCGCTTATCTCGCCTGGTCGCTAATCTGCGCAGAGGTGCTCTCCGCGGCCGGTCGGACCCGGGATATGCCGCGCGTGTTCGGTACCGAAAACGCCAACAACGTGCCGGCTGCCGCGCTCTGGCTGACCAATATCGTGGTGCAGCTCTTCGTCATCAGCACCTACTGGTCCCGTGATGCCTTCTCGCTGATGCTCAATCTCACGAGCGTCATGAACCTCATTCCGTTCTTCCTGGTCGCCGCCTACGGATTGCTGCTGGTGAAGCGCGGCGAGACGTATGAGAAGAGCGCGGGCGAGCACAGGCGCGATCTGATCTTCACCGGCATCGCCGTCATCTACACGCTCTTCCTGATCTACGCGGCCGGAATGAAATACCTGCTGCTGTCCGCGCTACTCTACGTGCCCGGTACGGCACTGTATGTCTGGGCGCGGGTCCAACAGAAGGCGAGGATTTTTGCACCGGTGGAGTGGGGCATCTTCATCGTAGCTGCGATTGGCGCGGCCGTCGGCATTCACGGCCTCGCCACCGGCTACATCACGATTTAGGCGGATCGATTGCGGAGGTGCGCTCATGGCACAACAGACATCAAACGGAGCGCTTCCTTTTGGCGTTCATTCGGAAGTCGGTCAGTTGCGCAAGGTAATGGTCTGCTCGCCGGGCCGCGCGCACCAGCGCCTCACCCCTACCAACTGCGACACGTTGCTGTTCGACGACGTTCTGTGGGTCGACAATGCCAAGCGCGACCATTTCGACTTCGTGCAGAAGATGCGCGACCGCGGCATCGAGGTCGTCGAGATGCACAATCTTCTCACGGACACCGTCGCCATCCCGGAGGCGAGGCGATGGATCCTCGACAATCAGGTGGTCCCAAACCAGGTCGGTCTCGGCCTGATTGACGAGCTCCGCGGATATCTGGAAAGCCTCGCCCCCCGCGAGCTGGCGGAAACCCTGATCGGCGGATTGTCGACCCACGATTTCCCCGACGCACATGGCGGTGAAATGCTCCGGTTGATCCGGGAGGCGGCCGGCATGACCGAGTATCTGCTGCCGCCGCTGCCGAACACGCTGTACACGCGGGATACCACCTGCTGGATCTATGGCGGAGTGACGCTGAACTCTCTGTTCTGGCCAGCGCGTCACGAGGAGCCGATCCTCGCCGCCGCCATTTACAAGTTCCATCCGGATTTCGCCGGCAAGGTCAATGTCTGGTGGGGAGATCCGACTCAGGATCACGGCCTTTCCACACTGGAAGGCGGTGACGTGATGCCGATCGGGAAGGGCAATGTCCTGATCGGACTGAGCGAGCGGACATCGAGACAGGCGATCAGCCAGCTTGCTGCCGCTCTTTTCAGGAAAAAGGCTGCCGAGCGCGTCATTGTGGCGGCCATGCCCAAGCTCCGCGCGGCGATGCATCTGGATACGGTCTTCACCTTCGCTGATCGGGATTGCGTGCTGCTTTATCCCGACATCGTCAACAACATCACGGCGTTCTCCTACCGGCCGGCAGACAATTCCGCCGGAATCGAGTTGCGCAAGGACGAGAAGCCCTTCGTGGATGTCGTGGCGGAGGCGCTCGGGCTGAAGAAGCTCCGCGTGGTCGAGACGGGGGGCAACGCCTATCTGCGCGAGCGAACCCAATGGGACAGCGGCGCCAATCTCGTTTGCGCATCCCCCGGTGTCGTGTTCGCCTACGATCGCAACACCTACACCAATACCTTGCTGCGCAAGGAGGGGATCGAGGTGATCACCATCGTCGGTGCGGAGCTCGGACGAGGTCGTGGGGGCGGTCACTGCATGACCTGCCCGATCATCAGAGATGCCGCCGACTACTAGCGGCACCGCAGAATTGTCCGGCCGAGAAGATCAACCACTGATCTGTGCGGAGAACATTAACACGCCATAATTCGATCTCAACCTAAAGCTGAGTCGCGATGCATCTAGCCGTCGGGAGGGCGCGATGCGAAGGTGCGGGATTCTCTTGCCGATCTTCGGCCTGCTGAGTGCACATGCCGCGAACGCGGCCGATCTTGACCTCACGGAACTCAAAGCCAGCACGGCCGTGCCGTACCTCTCCGCTCCGTCCTGGAGCGTCGTCGGTTCCATCTCGCCGACCTTCACCGACAATGCGCTGTTTTCACGCGACAACCGCCGGGCGGACGGCTATTACGAGCCCGACGTGAGCGTCAGGCTGGACGGCAACCTCAGTCACGATCTCTCGTACCGGCTTTACGCGCGCGCGCAGTACGACGCCTTTTCACGGGAGAAGGACGGCAACTTCGCTGTGGCTCGCATGGGCGCACGCCTGACGCAGAATTGGGGCGACTGGCGCTTTTCAGCAATTTATGAGAATCGCTACGATTTCGACGGCGTCTTCCGCGATCTGGCGTTCACCTCCAACGACGTCATGGGCTCGGTGGCCCGTGATTTCCCCATCGGCAATGTGACCCTCTCGCCATTGCTGCTCCTGACCTATCGTTTCTCGGATCTGGCCGAAGCGCGCCGGTGGCGCTTTGATGCGGTGCTCGGG
The DNA here is from genome assembly GCF_003837805.1 of Bradyrhizobium sp. RP6. Taxonomy (GTDB): domain Bacteria; phylum Pseudomonadota; class Alphaproteobacteria; order Rhizobiales; family Xanthobacteraceae; genus Bradyrhizobium. The sequence continues at coordinate 129,160 of NZ_RQIT01000001.1, forward strand.
ATTGAGATCAAGCTGGATCCCGAATGGTCGGTCGTGAGCACACCATTGTTCGAGGCAGCTTGGTTCACCGACGGACTCAATGCCGGTCGTCAGGATCAGCTCTATTCGATCGACGTGGGTCTGAAGTATAATCTCGCCACCAACGTATCGCTTACGACTACAGTGCTGTACGAAGCTCGAACGTCGAACGTCCCTCTGCGACGATACAGGGATGTTCGCATCGGTCCGCGGCTGGACTTCGCCTTTTGAGAGGTGCTCGAGAAATGCCGGCAAGACGCCCTCTAATGCTGACCTGCCTCATCGTCTCAAGCATGACGACGACGGTCGTGCAGGCCGATCCTCGTGATGCGGTCGATCGTAGCCATCGACTTGATACCGATGCACTTCGGGATGATGCCGCGACGCGCCGTCTGGAGCAACCATCTCACCCGCTCGCAATTGTGCCGGCCCCGGCAGCACCGCCCGCGAAGGCGACCAGAAAGAAGAAGTCGGACACGAGCAATAGCCGTTAGCCTGGCCGGCGAGCCCGTCCATCGCTGTATGCGAGGAGGACGGTGGAGGACACTCGGCGACCACGGATGGCGGCGCGACGATGTCGTTCGGGCTCACCTCGCCGCGCATCGACATTTTTACTCTCTATTGCATCGGATTTGAGATTCGGCGGCCCTTATGAAGGCCAGGATTTCAATCTCCCACGAATACTACCTAATGTTGAACGAGCGGTTCGCTGGGTGTATAGTTGATTGACCCCGCAGGTGCGCTATTCCGAATTCGGTGGAGGATTTCTCGCCGGCGGGGTGGGGAGAGACCCCGCTATTGAGTCGCCGGTATAGAGTGAGTAGTACAGTGAAGCTACATGGCTCCCCCACCAGAGAGTCGAGGCAAACCAGTCCCAAGCGCTGGCTGCGCGTAGGTTTGCAGCCATCGACCGAGGAGCTTTACTGGAACTCTTCTGGAGATCTCCTCTTCGTCGCGCGCCCCTCCTTTTGCGGACACTTCGTCTACGAGAGCATCAATCCGGCATTCGAGTCTCGGCTCGGCGTGTCGTCGGGAGACGTACTCGACATGGACGTATTCGATTGCCTGAGCGCGGACGACGCGAGATCCGTCTGCGAGGCGCTGGGGGCGAGCCTCGCGGAGGAGGCTGAGATCAGGATCCGCCAGCGGCTGTCGTTCGGTGGTTCGCTCCGCACGATGGAAACGACGGTCATGCCGGTCATGGATCCTGCGACGCGCGGAGTCGTCCGGTTGATCGGCTGCCATTGCGAGTCGCGCGACATTTGCTTCGAGGACGCCACCACATGGAGGAACGGGCTGGATGTCGAAGCTGGCCTGCTGTCGGTTCAGGAGAGCATTCAGCAGCGGATCGCCTCCGATCTTCACGATTCGACCTGTCAACATCTGATTGCCGCGAGCCTCGGTCTGATGCGGATCCGCGGCCAGCTTGGCGACACGCAAACCGCCGAACGGCTCTGCGACGAAATCGACGCGTCGATCGATGAAGCACTCCGGGAACTCCGGGCCTTCGCCTATCTGCTGCATCCGCGGGATCTGACGGGTGACGGGTTGAAGGACACAATCGAAGGCTACGCGGAAGGGTTCGCAGCGCGTACCTCGTTGCATGTAAGGGTGAATATCGTGCCGGAGGTCGAGCGGCTGCCTGATGAGGTAAAGCGCTCGCTGATGCGCGTCATTCAGGAGGCACTGACGAACGTCTTCCGTCATGCGAAAGCGACGGAGGTGGCGATCGTCATCGATGTTGTGGACAGCCGTTTCCAGTTGACGATCAGCGACAATGGACGCGGTTTTCCTAACCCCGGCAGGCCCGGCGTCAAGACGCTGTCGAGCGGCGTCGGAATTCCCGCGATGCGCGCCAGGCTGCACAAGATCGGAGGTACGCTCGCCATCGAGTCCAACCGGATGGCGCCGCATTCCGGCACCGTTCTATCCGCGGTCTTCCCGTACGTGCTTGCAGTGAATAGACGCAATCGACGAAGGACCACGATCAATACGAGGGCCAGTACAGGCACACGATCAGCGAAAGAACACTAGCCAGCGGCGGCGGGTCGAGGGCGCGACCCGAACCGCCGTCAAGAACGAGGAGTGTGCTGCATGAAACGTATCCTCATAGCCGACGATCACGAAGCGGTGCGATCGGGTTTGCGGGCGGTCCTCGAACAGCGGGCGGACTGGGAAGTGGTGGCCGAGGCTACTGACGGAGGCAAGGCAGTCGCCGCGGCGATCCAGAGCCAGCCCCACGTCGCCATCCTGGATTTCTCGATGCCGAAGATGACCGGCGTGGAGGTGGCGCGGCGGATCAGGGACCATCGGCTGCAAACGGAGATCCTGATCTTCTCCGTCCACAATTCGGGTCTGATCGCGCAGCAGGCGTTCGAGGCCGGCGCCCGCGCTTTCCTGGTGAAGTCTGATGCGAACAAGCTGCTGCTCGCGGCTGTCGAGTCGCTGCTGATGCACAGGCCGTTCTGTACAAACAGCATTGCCGAATTCGATGGTGGGCCGGGCTCTCACGGCGAGCGTCACCACCATGGGCTGACGGCGCGCGAGCAGCTCGTCGTCAAGCTGGTTGCAGAGGGCTACAGCAACAAGGGGATTAGCGCGATCCTCGACCTCAGCGTTAAAACTACGGAGGCACATCGTGCAGCGGCGATGCGCAAGCTGGAGGTAAACTCGACGGCGGGCCTCGTGCGATACGCGGTGCGGACCGGACTGATCGAGGCCTGATCGCAAGCCGTGGCCGTCCATGGCTGTCAGTACCTTCGCCTGCATCTCTCAGGGTTTTGCTGGATAACCCGTTCTTGTGGACGCCGTATGATCGTTCGACATCGGCCGATGACCGCCCAATCCCATCTGGCTTGGGCGAGGTTAGGCAAACGGGAACGACCCGTGAAACGCATCTTGATTGCGGACGATCATGAAATCGTGCGTTCCGGACTTCGTGCGATCGTTGAAACGCGGTCCAACTGGATCGTGAGCGGCGAGGCGACGAATGGTGAGCAGGCGGTCACGCTCGCGCTGGAAACCAGGCCCGACATCGTGATTGTCGATTATTCGATGCCGATCATCAACGGTCTGGAGGTCAGCCGCCGCCTCAGGGCGCTTCACGTTCGAACCGAGGTGCTCATCCTCACGATGCATGAAAGCGAGGAGCTCCTGACAGAAGCCATTCTGGCCGGAATCCGAGGCTTCCTGTTCAAGTCGGACGCTCGTAATCATCTCCTTTCCGCGGTCGAAGCTCTGCTCGATGGCAGGCCCTACTTCACGAGCGTTCTCCTGGAGAAGCTGCTCCGCGACTACCAGGCGAACAAGCAGAACCGGGCCGATATGCTGCTGACGTCGCGCGAGGAGAGCGTGGTTCAACTGATTGCAGAAGGCCACACCAACAGGTCAATCAGCGCGATCCTGAAGCTGAGCGTCAAGACGGTCGAAACACACCGCGCCTCGGCCATGCGCAAGCTCAGGATGTCGTCCACCGCCGAGCTGGTTCGCTATGCTGTCCGCAAAAGATTGGTCTCTCCCTGATTGGGGTCTGCACCGGGGATCATAGTAAGAAAGCACCGTCGACGATTCCAGCGGTCCGTAAAGAATGCCTCCACCGAACGGCGCCCCGACAGGAAAACCGAGGAGCAATGGAGCGGGTCTCTGATTTTGAATCCGAATTCGTCTTTAATGGGCTGCGAGATGGTGGTGGCCGGGGGTATCTGGAGCTCGCCCTTGTTTGAACCGGTTGGCCGAATCTTGCTCAAATTGGCCCTTGATGCACTGGGCTGCCCCACGCTGGCTAACGCTGGCTCTTGCTGGGTGGAGATGACGGGCGCCTTGCAGCAAGCGCGCGGACTGGTCCCCTTCGCTGAGATCCCCAGCCCACTTCCGAAAGTTCAGAGCTAAGGTGAAGTCGTGGATCGTACCAAGGCGTATGCCGTGTTGCGGGTCTGCAGCCGGCACGACGGTATTCTGACAACGAAGAATTCTCTAACGATCTCAACGAGCGAAAAAGCCGTGAATTGTCAGAAGCTGCATTGAGACTGCAAAGGAAATCGAAGACTTCCCGGCTGAGTACGAGGGTTCGATTCCCTTCACCCGTTCCAATCTGCCCCTTCGCCTGGCGACGCTACGCGATGATCGGATGGGCCCCTTGGCGCTGAACTCGCCTGCCGCGGATAATGTCCAATGTCCGGAGGGGCCATGAACGAGCGGCGGCGAGGCTTTCTCATGGGTTGACTTAACTCAACGCGCAACGTCGGTTAATCGAGACAAATACATCGCTTCTGGGCTCTTCGAGGAGAACAAGATGAGGAAACTTGTCATGTTCGCCGCCGCCGCTGTGATCGTAGCGACCGGCGCGTTAGCTCCCACGAGCGCGGTGGCCGGCTGCTACCGGTTGGGCGAGACCGGCTATCACTGGTATCGTTCCTGCTGGGGCCCGCGCTGGATCTATCCTCATCATCGCGTCTGCCGGCGCGGTCATTGCTGGTACCGCTGAAGCATCGCTCCCGCGGCCTGAGTTGCTCCGGACTCGCGCGTTGCGCGACTACCTCATCTTGGACTGCGTCTTGATCGTGGCGCCGTCCACGGCGAAGGCGCCGTATCCGCGGTGGTGAAGCGTCTTGGGATTCTTCCGGGCGGGATCGATCCATGCGCGGAGGACCTCGAGAACGAACAGATTGTAGCGCGCGACCATGCTGGTGTCCGTCACGCGACATTCGAGATTGCAGAAGCATTCCTTGACCAGAGGGGCGTCGACCAGGGTCGCCGGCAGAGGCGTTAGCCCGAAGCGCTCGAATTTGTCGCTGTTGCGGCCCGAGCAATTGCCGATCCCGGCGACCGTATCGGCAAGGCTGCGTGGCGGAATTGCGATCACGGCTTGCCCAGTCGAGCGGAGCGCGGCGAAGCTGAAATTGGCTTCGCTGACGATGCACGCGATGAGCGGCGGCTCGAACTCCACCATCATGTGCCACGACATGGTCATGACATTGGGGCGCCCGCGGCTGGCCGTCGTCAGCAGAACGACGGGGCCGGGCTCGATCAGCTGGTAGACCTTCGAAAGTGCGCGTTGTCGAAAAACCATCCCGGCTGCCACCTTCCGATCGGCCTGAGAGCATTGACGCGGTTTGCGGCCGTTCGGCTCTAAAAGCGCGATAAGATTCGGATGAAACGTCATCGTGCTTTAGGTTATTGTTTGAGCATGATCCTTTCGGAGAACCGCTTCGCACGTTTCCGGATCGTGCGTTAGGGAACGACGACGACAGCGCAAGGAGCGAGGCTGACGAGCTTCTGGGAGACGCTGCCGAGCAGCAAGCCTGCCAGCTGGCCGCGTCCGCGCCGTCCCACGACGATCATCTTGGTCGACGTCTGGGCCGCGAGATCGATCAGGGATTGCGTGACGTCACCCCAACATGTTCGAACTTCAATGCGGATGGGTCCTGCTTCGCGCGCACGGGCTTGCGCGGCCTTGAGGGTCTGCCCCGTCAACGCTTCCAACAGGTCACCGGCGGTGGCTCCGGTGTGCGGAAGTTGGCGAACCTCTTCCCCCAGAAGTCGATCGGCAACCGTGACGATCAGGAGATCGCATGCCAACGCTCTGGCAAGCTCTGCTGCCACGTCGATCGCGCGGCATGCGCCGCTCGATCCGTCGGTTGCCACCATGATGTTGGTCATGAGAAAGTCCCCTGGGCATTTTGAGCATTCTGCGGCGGTTGATCGGCACCGAACTGATCCTGCTCAGGCCGTACCGGGCGCCGCGGAATAGCCGATCGGTCGGCAAAAGCACTGGACAGGAGCTGCATGGTCTCTCCCCTAGCTTGCGGCGCGGACTGACGTTGGCGCCTGCAGATGCCGCCCGAACCATCGGCCGGCATGTTCGATGACGGCGTTCATGGCGCCCGGCTCGGGAAACAGGTGCGTTGCATTGGGAATGATTTCCAGTGCCGACGGTCCGCCAAGCCAGGAGAGCGCCTCCTTGTTGAGCTCGATCACGCCGAGATCGGCGCCGCCGACGATCAACAGGGTCGGCGCGCGAACATGGGGCAGGGCTTCGCCGGCAAGATCCGGACGTCCGCCACGAGAGACCACCGCGGCAATTCGGTGAGGCAACTGAGCGGCCGCGATGAGGGCGGCCGCGGCGCCGGTACTGGCGCCGAACAATCCGACAGGGAGGCTGGCAACCGCAGGTTCAAGGCCTTGAAGCCAGTCGACAGTCCCGACCAGCCGTTGTCCAAGCATTGCAACATTGAAGACGTTCGAGCGGTCCTGCTCCTCTTGCGGCGTGAGAAGATCAAATAGCAATGTCGCGAAGCCGCGTGCGTTCAGTCCCTGCGCGACCGCAATATTCCGGGTGCTGAACCGGCTCGAGCCACTGCCGTGCGCAAACGCGACCAGGCCACGAGCCTTTTCCGGCAGCGTCAGCGTTCCTGCCAGCTCCAGCGGCGGAATGAGAACGTCGAGCGATCGGTCGCGTTTCATGAATCGTCCATGGTCCGGTCAGCCCTGCAGATTTTTGAGCGGCGCCGGAAGATGGGCCATCAACTTCTCGAATTCGCCGGGATCCAACTTCTCCCACAGCACTTCGTAAACGCCGCGGGCTGCCCCGAGCGCAGTGATGGGGAACTGCGGCGGAAGCTCCCTGGCGACATGTGCCGCAAACTCCTCGATGTGCCGTTCCTTGGTCGGCGTTGCCGCTATATGCCAGCCCTCGTAGTAGATGCCGCGCACCATGATCGGCAGCTGAGCCCCGAGCTTGACAGCGACTTCCGGCGGCAGGCGATCGCGCAACGCATGCAGGACGGCTCGCAACGCATTGTAGGCTTGATGACGGTTTTCCAGGGCCAGCTGCTCGTCGATGGCCTTGAGCCAGACATTTGTTTCCTGGACCGAATGGTCCAACGCAGTCACACCCGTGGATGTGCTCATGATGTTGCTCCCGGATCAGAGACAGGTCGGCGATTATCTGTAGGCTCGGGCCGGCCTGCTTTGATGTGCCGCAAGGTTCCCCACCTGGATTGCCAGTCGCATCGGGTTGATCTCGCGCAAAGCTCTGGACGCATCGTGTGCTCAGACTAATCGCCTGACAGGAGGAGCGTAACCATGCAAACCCCGGCTCAAATCGAATTCGAACACGTGATGCCGTCCCCGAAGCTGCAAGCTGCGATCGACGGGCACATCGCCGAGCTGGAAAAGCGCTACGGTCGAGCGACAGCGGGCCGCATTATCGTGAGAGGCCCCGGTAACCGTCACAAGACAGGCGGTCAGTACCAGGTGAGCATCCGGCTGTCTCTTCCCGAAGGGCGCGAGGTCAATGTCGGACGGACACCCAAGGAGGACGAGCGGTACGCCGATCTCACCTTTGCGGTGGACGATGCATTCAAGCGCGCGCGGCGGCAGCTGCAGGACCAGGTGCGTGTGATGCAAGGCCAGACTAAGCTCCACGACGGAGAGCCGGTTGGAACCGTCGTGCGTATCGATCCCAGCGGCGAGTTCGGCTTTTTGGAAGGGACCGACGGCCAAGAGATTTATTTCAATTGCAACAGCGTTGTGGAGGGGCGCGCGAACATCGCGGTTGGCTCGCAAGTCAGCTTTGTTGAGGAGCTCGGAGACAAGGGGCCGCAGGCCAGCACAGTCAGGGTTCTGAACAAGCACGGCTTGCGGACCTAGGTGCTCCATCATCGCATTGTGGAGTGCCCATGATGGATAGTAGCTGGATGCCTCGGACCGCATTGACCCGTAGCGATCGGCTGCGCCTGTTCGCCCTGGACGGCAGCACCGAGTTGGGCGAGCGCATCGCGACATCGTTGGGCTGCACGCTGGCTGCTCATGAAGAGCGCAGCTTTGGCGACGGCGAGCACAAAATCCGTCCGCTCGATGTGGTGGCCGGTTGCGACGTCTATGTCGTTCACAGTCTTCATGGTGGCCCCGTCGAAAGCCCGAATGACAAGCTTTGTCGTCTGCTGTTCTTGGCCGGCGCGCTGAAGGACGCGGGCGCCACGAGCGTGACTGCGGTCACGCCATATCTTTGCTATGCGCGAAAGGATCGCCGAACCAAGGATAATGATCCCGTGACCATCCGCTATCTGGCGTCCCTGTTCGAGGCCGTCGGTACGAGCAGGATCGTGACGCTGGACGTCCACAACGAAGCTGCCTTCGAGAACGCCTTTCGCTGTCCTTCCGTTGCACTCACGACGGCGCCGCTGCTGATCGAAAAGATCAGGTCGATCGCAGGCGACAGGCCAATCAGCGTCGTGTCCCCGGATCTGGGTGGTGGAAAGCGAGCCGATCTGTTGCGCGAGGCTCTTGAGAAGGCGTTGCGGAGGCCAATAGGAAAGGCCTTCGTCGAGAAGCATCGCAGCTCGGGCCGGGTGTCCGGCGACCTGTTTGCCGGTGATGTGACGGATGCATTCTGTGTCGTGGTCGATGACCTGATCAGCAGTGGGGGAACCCTGGTCCGTGCGGCAAAGGCGGCGCGGGCGCATGGCGCGACAACCGTCGTTGCGTGTGTTGCCCACGGCTTGTTCATGCCGGGGGCCGAGACGACACTTGCGGACGTCTCGATCGATCACATCATCGCCACGGACACCGTTCCGCCGTTCAGGCTTCCTCCCGGGCCTGTGCGTGCCAAGCTCGAGGTGATCTCGGCGGCTCCGCTGCTCGCCGAAGCCATCAGACGGCTACATCAGAACGAATCTCTGGCCGATCTGTTGATGTACCAGGCCTGACGGAGCCTTGCTTCGATCATGGGACGAGCAGCCGTTCGAGCCGCCTTGCGTCGGCTTCGGCGAGGGCGAGATAGGCACGCGCGAGGCGGGGCCATTTATCGGGTGTGCGCGGGTGCTCATCGAGCAAATGCGCGATGGACAAGCGTGCCCTCAGCATCGCGCGACCAATTCGATAAAACAGGAATACGCCGCTCGCGGGATCGTCTTGCAGCGTGCGTGCCAACCGTCGGCGGATCGCGTCACCGAACCATCGGCCGCCGAGCCGCTCGCATTCCAGATGCAGAAACGCGATCTCGTCCAATGCATCGCCGGCTCGCAAACGGGAATTGAACTCGAGACAGTCGATGATGGGATAAGGAGGCGTCAGCCAGATGTGCTCCGGCCTCAGGTCGCCGTGACCATCGACGACGAGCCTTCGCGAGACCCGTTCGATAAGTGTTTGAGAATCCTGTTCGAGAAATCGCCGTTGAGCGGACGCGACACGCAGGATCGTGCCATGCGGCAGGCCGAAGCTTCTGTTCAGGAGAACTCGCCAATCAAGGATGGCGGCTTCGTGCAGCGAGGCGAGGTAAGTTTCCGGCTCGATCAGGACCCGCGCGGCATGCGAATAGAAGCGCGCGAGAACGGTCGCCAGCTGCTCGGCGTCGGCGTTGCGAGCTTTGACGCTGCGAAGCATGGCTTCGAGCGTTTCATCCTCGTTCAGCCGGCGCATCACGACAAGCCAGTCAGCGGCTGGACCGTGGCCGCCGATCGCGTAGCCCGAGGCACTTTCGGTCAGGGGCACGACGCCGAGATAGACGTCAGGCGCAAGCCGGCGGTTGAGGCTCGCTTCCGCCAGGCACGCGGTCCTTCGGCGAGCCGACGTGGAGAAATCGAGATAGGGAAAGCGCACCGGCTTCTTGAGCTTGTAGACCCGCGCGCCGTCCATGAAGACCCAGGACATGTGGGTCTCGCGCACCTGAAGGCGGTCGGGAACGGGGCTGTAGCTCTCGGGTCGGCTCAGGAAAGCGACCTTGCGGATCAAGGCAGAGATGCTGTCGTTCGCGGCATCCTCGATCGAAACTTCGTCCTGACGCTCCAGCATGACAACTTATTGCCAAACGAACAGCGATACGGTTTGACGCTGATCAACGATCCCTGCCGCTTGCGCAATAGTCTGAGCCGAATTCAAGCGGATCTGCCGATATGCTGTTTCGAGACAGAAACGATGCCGGCCGCCAGTTGGCCGAAGCCTTGGTGAAGTACAAGAACCGCCATCCCGTGGTCCTGGCACTGCCGCGCGGCGGCGTTCCCGTGGCGGCGGAGGTGGCGGAACGGTTGGAAGCGCCCCTCGATCTGGTTTTGGTGCGCAAGATTGGCGCGCCCATGCAGCCGGAACTTGCGATGGGCGCGGTCGTGGACGGGGAGGAGCCTGTCATCGTTCACAACCAGGACGTCGTCGATTTGACCGGCGTGAGCGAGGAGACGTTCGACGCCATCTGCAAGGAGGAGCTTGTCGAGATCGACAGGCGACGCGAACGTTATCTGGGCAATCGCGCCCGGTCCGACGTCAAAGGACAGGTCGCGATCATCGTCGACGACGGCATTGCGACAGGCGCGACGACCCTCGCAGCGTTCCGGGCGCTGCGAAATCGGGGGCCAAAGGAACTGATCCTCGCAGTACCGGTGGCGCCTCTCGAGACGCTGCAGCGACTGCACGGAGAGGTCGACACGATCGTTTGCCTGGATACGCCGCGCGACTTTGGCGCGATCGGCTACTACTACCGTGATTTCAGCCAGGTCAGCGATGACGAAGTCGTCGCAATCCTGAAGCGGTTCCCGGCTAAGAAGACGACGGCACCAACCTCGTGAGCTTTCAGGCTGCCGGGAGACGAGAATTTCCGGGATTGGCATGGACACGTCACCAAGCGCACTCCTGACCGATCTGTACCAGTTGAATATGGTGCAGGCCTACCTGGAGGCGGGCCAGACCGGGACCGCGGTCTTCGAGTTCTTCGTCCGCAAGCTTCCGCCGCAGCGCAATTTCCTGATGGCGGCAGGGCTCGAGCAGGCGCTGGAATTCCTCCAAGGTCTGCGCTTTTCCGATGACGAATTGAGCTAGCTCATCCGCAGCGGCAGGTTCAGCGCGCGCCTGATCGACTATCTCTCCGATTTCCAGTTCAGCGGCGACGTTCATGCTATGCCGGAAGGCACGGTGTTCTTCGCCAACGAACCGATCCTCCGCGTCACGGCGCCGCTCCCCGAAGCTCAGCTTCTCGAAACCCGGCTGATCAACGTGTTGCATTTCCAGTCGCTGATCGCGTCCAAGGCCGCCCGCATGGCGCTGCTCGCACCGGACAAGCTGCTGGTTGACTTCGGGCTGCGCCGGGCCCATGGCGCCGAAGCCGGTCTTCTGGCTGCGCGGGCCAGCTATATCGGGGGCTTTGCCGGCACCGCCACAGTTCTCGCGGAAAAATGCTTCGGGATTCCTGCCTATGGCACGATGGCGCATTCATTCATCCAGTCGTTCGACGACGAGATGGCCGCCTTCGAAGCGTTTGCGCGCGCGCGTCCGAAGGACCTCGTGCTGTTGATCGACACATACGACACCGAGGTGGCGGCCAGGAAGGTCGTGACCTTGGCTCCGCGACTGCGGGCGCTCGGAATTACGATCCGCGGGGTGCGGATCGACAGCGGCGATCTGGTGGCGCTCTCGAGAAGTGTGAGGCAGATCCTTGATGAGGGTGGCCTCAACGACGTCACCATCTTCGTCAGCGGCGGCATCGAGGAAGAAACGTTGTTGTCCTTTGTCCACGAGGCCGCTCCCATCGACGGCATCGGGATCGGCACCAGCCTGGCGACGTCGTCCGACGTACCGGCGCTCGATTGCGCCTATAAGCTGCAGGAATATGCCGGCGAGCCGCGGCGGAAGCGTTCGACCGGCAAGGCGACCTGGCCCGGCCGCAAGCAGGTGTGGCGCCGCTACGATGCCGACGGCTATATGGCGTCGGACGTTCTGTCGACAGAAGACGACGTTCAAGAAGGAGAGGCCCTGATCGTCCCTGTGCTGCAACAGGGTCGTCCGATCGCGCGTCAGCCGCCGCTCCAGGACATCCGCGCCTACGCCCGGACGCAGTTGGAACGATTGCCGAGAGGTTTCGAAGGCCTTCAAAGCCGCTCGTCGTATCCCGTCCAGGTGGCGCCCCGGCTCCAACAAATGGCAGCCGCTGTCGACCTGAGAATGAGGTAGGCCTCTGCCGCAAGTCCTTCTGATCTGGATCAAAGCGAACGCCCGGTGTGCGCCTAGCGTATTACGGCATGGAGAGCGCCTGTGCCGGTTCAGAACGCTGAAATCGCCGAGATGTTCGACCAAACCGCCGAGCTCCTGGAGATCAAGGGCGACAATCCTTTCCGTTCCCGCGCCTATCGAAATGCGGCCCGTCTGATCGAGCGCCTGCCGAAGAGCATCACGAGTTTGCTGAAAGCAGGCGAGGATCTTTCCGAGCTACCGGGGATCGGCAAGGATCTCGCGGGCAAGATCGAAACCATCGTCGCGACGCACAAATTCGATGTGCTCGACCGGCTCAAGCGCGAGCTGCCGGGTGATCTCGGTGAGATTGCCGCGCTTCCCGGGCTCGGTCCCAAGCGAGTGAAGCTGCTGTACGACAAGCTGGGTGTCCGTTCGCTCGAGGATTTGCGCCGGGCGATCAGGTCGGGACGATTGCGGGAGCTGAAAGGCTTCGGAGCCAAGAGCGAGGAGAAGCTCGCGGCTGCGCTGGCCAAGCCGCAGGCGGAAAGGCGCTTTAAGCTCTCAGAGGCCGAGGCTGAAGCGGAGGCGCTGTTGAATTATCTGCGCAGTACCAAGCCGGATCAGATCGCGGTTGCCGGAAGCTATCGCCGTAGGCGCGATACCGTGGGTGATCTCGACATTGTCGTGGCCGCGCACGGCGGCGCGGCGATCGGCGACAAGCTCACCAGGTACGAGAATGTCGCCAAGGTCCTCGCGCACGGCCCGACCAGAACGACAGTAGTCCTTCGCTCTCGCCTTCAAGTCGATCTGCGGGTCGTCCCAAAGGCGAGTTACGGGGCGGCGCTGATGTATTTCACGGGGTCGAAGGCGCATAACATTGCCCTGCGCGGCCTTGCCAACGATCGTGGCTGGAAGCTCAACGAATACGGCCTGTTCGACGGCGAGCGGCGCATTGCAGGCGCGAGCGAGGAGGAGATCTACCGCAAGCTCGGCCTTGCAGCGATTCCGCCGGAAATGCGCGAGGACCGCGGCGAGATCGCGCTCGCAAGAGCCGGTAAGCTTCCCAGGCTGATTGCGCTAGGCGATATCAGGGGCGACCTGCATGTCCATTCCAACTGGAGCGATGGTACGGCGCCGGTTGCAGACATGGCGGCCGCGGCGAAAGCCAGAGGCTACGACTACATCGCCATCACGGACCACAGCCAACATGTCACGGTGGCGCATGGTCTGGATGCCGCAAGGCTGGGCCGGCAGATCGATGAAATCGATCGACTAAATGAGAAACTGGGCGGCTTTGTCGTCCTCAAGGGAGCGGAGGTCGACATCCTTGCCGATGGGCACCTCGATCTGCCGGACAAGATCCTGTCGCGGCTCGATATCGTCGTCGCGGCCGTGCACTACAAGTTCGATATGTCTCGCAAACTGCAGACCGAGCGCATCATCCGTGCGATGGACAACGGGCACGTGTCCATCATTGCCCACCCGACTGGGCGGCTCATCGGCGAGCGCGAACCCTACGAGGTGGATGTCGAGGCGATGGTCGCGGCCGCCGCCGCTCGCGGTTGTTGTCTCGAGCTGAACGCCGATCCCGACAGGCTGGACCTCATGGACATTCACGCCCATGCGGCCAAATCGGCGGGCGTCAAGCTCGCCATCTCGACCGACGCGCATGCGGTGGCTGGTTTCGACAACATGCGATTTGGTGTCGATCAGGCACGCCGCGGCTGGCTAGGGCCATCCGACGTGATCAATACGCTGCCTTTGTCCAGTCTGCGAAGACGGTTGAGGCGCTGATTTGACTCTTTGATCCCCGTCAATGTGACGCCGGGCCGCCGTGGAATCCTTATCAATAATTGAAACACGTGAGGTTTCTGATGCGGTGCGTTGTAACCTTGAGGGACGGGAGCGCAATGGAACGGGCCATGGGCGCGCTGGCGAAGTACCGGTACACGGCGGGCGGCGAACTCGCCGCCCCGGAGGGACATCCGCGGGAGTGGAGAAAGTGGCTGCTTGAGATCAATGCGGCAGAGCTCGAAGCGATTCGGGACCACGTCGATGACGGAGATGTTATCGACGTCAAGCCGATCAGCGGATGAGGCTGCGTCGAGTTTCATGCCCTGGGGCCTGAAACTCGCGACAAAACCTCTCGTGGACTGTGAAGGATTTGGTCCGGCCGATAGCCCGGCAGATATGGGCGCGCGGGTGAGCTATGGCCTCGCTTCACGATGGCGAAAGCGCGCAGGGGCGGCGTGTGAGGTCTGCGCAAGGCTTGCTGCACAACGGTAGGAACCTTCATCGCTAGCCTGAGTTGGCCGCACGGGCAGGGGCCAAAGGTCACACGAGGCCAATCGTGCAAGAAGACGTGCGCGTGCGCAGCACTGCGCAGATCGCGGGTCATCCCATTCATCCGATGCTGGTGCCGATCCCGATCGCGTGTTTTGTCGGGGCGCTGCTGACCGACATCGCCTATGTCGTCAGCGCCGAGATCATGTGGGCGGATTTTTCGGCCTGGCTTCTGCTCGTCGGCGTCATCTTCGGCGTGCTGGCGGCCATCGCGGGCCTGATCGATTTCCTCGGTAACCGGCTGGTGCGGGCGCAGGCGCCGGCCTGGCCGCACCTGATCGGCAATACGGTGGCGCTGATCCTGGCGATCTTCAACACGATGATCCACACCCGCGATGCCTGGACCTCGGTATGGCCGAGCGGGCTCGTTCTGTCCGCGATCACCGTGCTGATCCTGGCGATTACGGGGTGGCTCGGCTGGGCCATGGTCTATCGCCACGGCGTGGGAGTTGCGCGATGAAGCTCTTGTTTTCCCATGCGCTGTTGTGCTCGGCGCTTCTCTTTCTGGCCGGCTGCAATGACGGCAGCGGCGATCCCAGGGCGCAAACCGGCGCCAACCCGACGCTCCCCGACATCCAGCAATACTTGCTGCCGCCGATCCATATCGCCCGCATCGTCGGCTGGAAGAAGGACGAGACGCCGACGGTGGCGCAAGGCTTGCAGGCCAAGGCCTTTGCCACGGGCTTGCAGCACCCGCGCTCGCTCTACGTGTTGCCCAATGGCGATGTGCTGGTGGTGGAATCCAAGGCGCCGAAGGGCGCGCCGATCAAGCGGCCCAAAGAGATTGTGATGGGCTTCGTCGAGTCCTGGGCGACCTCCGGCGGCGATACTGGCCCGAGCAATCGCATCACGCTGCTGCGCGACAGCAATGGCGACGGCGTGCCGGACACGCAAAGCGTCTTTCTCGACCATCTCAATTCGCCATTCGGCGTCGCGCTGGTCGGCAACGATCTCTATGTTGCCAACACCGACGCCATCGTCAGATATCCCTACACGGAAGGGGATACGAAGATCACCGCGCCGGGCACGGTGCTGACGCCGCTGCCGGGCGGACCGATCAACCATCACTGGACCAAGAGCCTGGTGGCGAGCCCCGACGGCTCGAAGCTCTATGCCGGCGTCGGCTCCAACAGCAACATCACCGAGAACGGAATGGAGGCCGAGCACAACCGCGCCGCCATCCTCGAGATCGATCGCTCCAGCGGCCGCTGGCGTGTATTCGCAAGCGGCCTGCGCAATCCCAACGGGCTCAGCTTCGAGCCGCAGTCCGGCGCGCTGTGGACGGTTGTGAACGAGCGCGACGAACTCGGCCCCGATCTCGTCCCTGACTACATGACCTCGGTGAAGGACGGCGGATTCTACGGCTGGCCTTACAGCTATTTCGGCCAGCACGTCGATCCCCGCGTCAAGCCGGAGCGGCCGGATCTCGTGGCCAAGGCGATCGTGCCGGACTATGCCCTGAGCTCGCATGTCGCGCCGCTCGGGCTCGCCTTCAACACCGGCACCGGTCTGCCGGCGGCCTATCGCCGCGGCGCGTTTGTCGGCGAGCATGGCAGTTGGAACAGGCACGTGCTCAACGGCTACAAGGTCGTGTTCGTGCCGTTCACGGACGGCAAGCCGAGCGGCCCGCCGCAAGACATCGTCACGGGCTTTCTCAACAGCGACAACCAGGCGCGTGGCCGTCCGGTCGGTGTCGCCATCGACAAGACCGGCGCGCTTTTGATCGCAGACGACAGCGGCAACACGGTCTGGCGGGTGAGCGCGGCGCATCCGCAACTGACGCAACATTAGACATCGAGAACGGGAGGAGTTCGACAATGGGCCTTGCTCAATATGCCATCGTACCGGTGCAGGACGAATGGGGCGTGCTACATGACGGCGACGTCAAGAGCAGATACGCCACCAAGGAAGCCGCCTTCGAGTCCGCGGTGGCCGCGGCATCCCTGGCCCTTCGCGAGGGACATGAAGTCCATGTCAGCGTGCCTGGCCGCGAAGCCGGCGACAACGCGCTCGGTGTGTAGAGCGTCTGGCGGCAGAAAAGCGTGCGAGAGAAGGAGGCCGAGGTGACCAAGCCCCGTGAGCAGAACGGCGTCGAGCCGTCCCAGTCCGAGGACGACATCCAGCGCGAGCAGCTCGGTCCGCGCGGCGTGCCCGGCGCGCCTGACCCGGCCAAAATGACACCGCAGCGCGCCAAGAAGACGCCGAAGCACATCGATCCCGGTCGCACGGCGTGATGCGGGTTTGCTCTGCGGCTGGCGCCGCGGTGCCATTCGGAACCGACATTCCCGTGACATCAATCTGCAGGTAAGGAAGGTGAGCCGGCGCGATCTGCGCCTGGCGGCAGGCGACGTTTGGAATGCGGTTCTTGAAATCTGACGGCAGGCTGATCGGCGTCCTGCTCGTGCTCGCGATCACGCAATTGGTCGGATGGGGTACGATAGGCCTTCCCGCCATCGTCGGACGCGATCTCGCGGCCGATCTCGGCATGAGCCTGCCGGCGGTGTTCGCCGGGACATCCGTTCTCTACGTCTCGATGGGGCTGTGCGGCCCGTTGCTCGCCAAATCGTTTGCGCGGCATGGTGCGCGGACGGTCATGATGGTCGGCACGATCGTCACTGCGCCGGGCTTCGTGCTGCTCTCGCTCGCGCGCGAGCCGATGCTCTATTTTGCAGCGTGGATCGTGCTCGGCATGGCCGGCAGCGCCACGCTGTCGACGGGCGCCTATATCATGCTGAACGAGGTCGCAGGTCGGCGGGCCAAGAGCGCGATCGGCGCGCTCATGCTGGTGACGGGCCTGTCGAGCAGCATCTTCTGGCCGACCACCTCGTTCCTGAGCGGTCACCTCGGCTGGCGGGGGACATGCCTCGTCTACGCGGCGATGATGCTCGTCGTCAGTCTCCCGCCCTATGCGTTTTTTGCGCCGCGCCGGTCCGTCGCGGAGGACGAGGGCGCCGAGCCGACAAGGCGGTCGCGGTCGCCTGCGATTCCAAGGAGCACGTTCGGCCTCGTCGTAGCCGCGATCACGCTGAACGCCTTCGTCAATTTCGGCATCAGCGCCGTCCTGATCGAGCTGTTGCGGGCGGAGGGGCTGGCGCCGGCTCAGGCGCTGGCGTTCGGTTCGATGCTGGGCGTGATCCAGGTCAGCGCCCGCGGGCTGGATTTCCTCGGCGGCGGCCGATGGGACGGGATCACCACCGGGCTTGTGGCGGGCACCGCATTGCCGATCTCCATGCTGCTCCTGATGATGGGCGAGGGCGCCACCTGGGCGGTCGCGGTCTTCATCCTGCTCTATGGCGCCGGCAGCGGCGCGATGGCGGTGGCGCGGGCAACCATCCCGCTCGTGTTCTACGACAAGGCCGAGTTCGCCAAGGCCATGTCGATGATCGCGCTGCCGCTCAATCTGGCATCAGCGGTCTCGCCGCCGCTCCTCGTCGGCCTGCTGACTCAGTTCGGCAGCCGCGGTGCGCTCGGTCTCACCTTCGTCTTTTCCTGCGCCACGGTGCTGATCCTGGTCCTGCTCGGCCGCCGCCGACCGCGGGTGGTCGCGGCGGCCGCAACCTGAGACGTCGAGGCGATATTCGCGGCGCGGAAAGTTGCGAGCGGGAATTGGCGCCGCTGCCCCGCAGGAGATGGCCGTATGCCGTCAGTGCAGTGCTCATGGCACGAAAATAGTGTATCCGCAGGGAGCGCGGCCTTCGATCTCGCCGCCGCGCCAAAATCAGCTCTAAGATTCAGTTCCCCGGAGGAAACCGACATGTCGGCCTTGCCGCTCTCAGGCATCAAGATCCTTGACCTCACCCGCGTGCTGGCCGGGCCCCTGTCGGCCCAGATGCTGGGCGATCTCGGCGCGGAGGTGATCAAGATCGAGCGGCCGGGCACCGGCGACGACGCGCGCGCCTTCGGACCGCCCTACCTGAACGACCCCGAGGGCAAGGCCAACAACAACAACTCGTTCTACCTCTGCGCCAACCGCAACAAGAAGTCCGTCACCGTCAACATCGCCAAGCCGGAAGGGCAGGCGATCGTCCGGGAGCTCGCCAAGGACGCCGACGTCTTCATGGAGAACTACAAGGTCGGCGATCTCAAGCGCTACGGCCTCGACTACGAGACCATCAAGGCGATCAATCCCGGCATCATCTATTGCTCGGTGACGGGCTTCGGCCAGACCGGGCCGTATGCGCCGCGTGCCGGCTATGATGCCATCCTGCAGGCGATGGGCGGATTGATGAGCGTCACCGGCCATATCGACGGCGAGCCGGGCGAGGGCCCGATGAAGGTCGGCCCGTCGATCGTCGACTACATGACCGGCATGAACGCGTCGATCGGGATTCTCTCGGCGCTCTACCATCGCGACGCCAATGGCGGACAGGGACAGCACATCGACGTGTGCCTGTTCGACACCGTCATCGCATCCCTGTCGCACTGGCTGCAGATCTATCTCGTCAACGGCAAGACGCCGCCGCGCCGCGGCACCTGGGGCAATGGCGGCATGCCGGCCGGGGTGTTCCGCTGCGCCGACGGCGAGTTGATGCTGGTGGTCGGCAATGACGGCCAGTTTCAGCGCACCTGCGCCGTGCTGGGCGAGCCCGAGCTCGCGAACGATCCGCGCTTCGTCAAGAACAACGACCGCGTCGTGCACGGCAAGGAGATCATGGCGATCTTCGCCGGCCTGTTCCTGAAACAGCCGGTGGCCTACTGGCTGGAGAAGCTCGAGGAGGCGGGTGTGCCGTCAGGTCCGATCAACAATTTCGAGCAGGTGTTTTCCGACCCGCACGTCCAGTCGCGCGGCATGCGGGTGAAGGTCGATCACCCCTTCAAGCCCGATCTTTCGCTGGTCCGCAACGCGTTGACCCTCTCGGAGACGCCGATCGAGACCTACCGCGCTCCGCCGCTGCTAGGGGAGCACACCGAGGAGGTGCTCAGTGGCAAGCTCGGCTATGATGCGGGCAAGATCGAGCAGCTGAAGCAGCAGGGGATCATCTAGCCGGAGGGAACGTGAGCCTCGGCGCGACCGTGCGACGGCCGAGGACGCACGCGCGCTACCGGGGCTTGCCTGAAGCTTGCCCGCAATCCCCAGATAATCCCGGCCCGTAGTCGCACAGGCTTCCCCTTCGCGCGAGACTCTGATTCGATCTCTCCACTTGAGTTCGGGAGGGAAGCGAATGTCCTACACGATCGGGTTCCAGGCCAAGGACCAGAAGGCCATTCTGGCGACCGAGGCGGCCACCGCCAATCAGGCCATCGCCATCATTGCCGCGTTGCGGCAGAGCGCCGACGAAATAAAGTTCATCCGATCGCCGCAGGAAGGCGAGATGGGTATCGAGATGCTGCTGCTGCTCGCCAAGGAAGAGGCCGAGGAGATGCCGCAGCGGGTCTAAGCCCGCCGGCGGCAGCCGCGCAAATTCAGGTGTCTTTTCCCGCGCGGGAGTGCCTCGCCCCTGCTTTGATCGGGCTCATCGATCAGCGTGCATCGCGTGCCAGTGCTCGCACCGGCGCCTTGCTCTCCGTCCGCCCCGCGGTCAGCGCCATCGTCGCGACGCTGACCACGCGCGCAACCACGTCCTCGACGTCGTCGAGATCGCATTTGCCTTCCGACAGCTTGGTCAGCCGCTCGCTCTCGCGGATGGTGTGGTGCGCCATCGCGAGCGCGAAGTTGAGGCCCCAGTAGATATCGACGTCGCTGCGCTCGGGCAGGGCGCGGCGCATTGCGCCGGCGAATTTCCGCAAATGGTCGATCTCGCGGTTCTTGATGCGGCGGATCGGCGGCACGGATTCGATCGAAGCGCGGATCATGAAGCGCGCTGCGGTGGAGCGCTGGTTCTGCGGGCCAAGGCAGCCGCGCAAGGTCGGGCCGACCAGGGCGCGCAAGATCACCTCGATCGGCGCGCGGCCGCCGCCTTGCTCTTCCGCCGCCTTCAATTCGCGCAGGCGCTCGCGGTTGGTGGCGATCGAGCGTGTGACGAACAGTTCCGCGATCAGCTCGTCCTTCGAGCCGAAATGATAGTTCACCGCCGCCAGGTTGACATTGGCCTCCGCGACGATGTCGCGCAGCGTCACGTCGCCGAAGCCGCGATCGGCATAGAGCCGTTCGGCGGCGGCGAGAATGGCAGACCTCGTATGATCGCTGGCCATGGCTCTTATCCCGTCATTCCGGGGCGACGCGTCAGCGTTGCACCCGGAATCTCGCGCCACATTTCGAAATTCCGGGTTCAGCCCTGCGGGCTGTCACGGAATGACGTCGTGAGCGAGGGAGTTGCAATTCAAACAGTTGTATGAAACTATTGTTTGAAGGCCGGGAAAAGTCAATCCGCAATCAAGACTCATTCGCAAGTGCGATGGGTTCCTGTGCACCACGCAAGTTTGCGCATTCGCGCTTGCGGGCCGCGCGCGGCGGGAGGACAGTCCGGCGCAAAAGGACCAGCGAGAGAGAAACGAGGAGCGTCCCATGGATTTTGATCTGTCGACCAAGCAGAAGGAATGGCTCGAACGCGTGCGGTCCTTCATGGCCAAGCACGTGCGCCCGGCGGTGCCGATTTACGACCAGCAGGACAAGAGCGGCGACCGCTGGAAGGTCATCCCGGTGCTGGAAGACCTCAAGAAGAAGGCGAAGGCCGAGGGCCTCTGGAACATGTTCATGCCGCCGAACGAGCATGAAGATGATGAATTCCGTGGTGCGGGATTGACCAATCTCGAATACGCGCTCCTGTCCGAAGAGATGGGTCGCATCACCTGGGCCTCGGAGGTGTTCAACTGCTCGGCGCCTGATACCGGCAACATGGAAGTGTTCATGCGCTACGGCACCAAGGAGCAGAAGCGCAAATGGCTGCGTCCGCTGATGGACGGCGAGATCCGCTCGGCCTTCCTGATGACGGAACCTGCGGTCGCCTCGTCCGACGCCACCAACATCGAGACCCGCATCGAGCGGGACGGCGATCACTACGTCATCAACGGCCGCAAATGGTGGTCGTCCGGCGTCGGTGATCCCCGCTGCAAGATCGCGATCCTAATGGGCAAGACCGACTTCAAGGCGGCCAAGCACCAGCAGCAGTCGCAGATCCTGGTTCCGCTCGACACTCCCGGTATCAAGGTCGAGAAGATGCTGCCGGTGTTCGGCTTCGACGACGCCCCGCACGGCCACGCCCAGGTGCTGCTCGAGAACGTGCGCGTGCCGAAGGAGAATATCCTGCTCGGCGAAGGCCGCGGCTTCGAGATCGCGCAGGGCCGCCTCGGTCCGGGCCGCATCCATCACTGCATGCGCACCATCGGCAAGGCCGAGGAGGCGCTGGAGAAGATGGTGAAGCGGCTCACCTCGCGCACCGCCTTCGGCAAGAAGATCGTCGAGCACTCCGTGTGGGAGCAGCGCATCGGCGAAGCCCGCACCAACATCGAGATGACGCGTCTGCTCTGCCTCAAGGCGGCCGACATGATGGACAAGGTCGGCAACAAGACCGCGCAGGCCGAGATCGCCATGATCAAGGTCGCAGCACCCAACATGGCGCTGAAGATCATCGACGAGGCGATCCAGGCGTTCGGCGGCGGCGGTGTGTCGGACGAGGCCGGCCTTGCCAAGGACTACGCCCACATCCGCACGCTCCGTCTCGCCGACGGTCCGGACGAGGTCCACAATCGCGCCATTGCCAGGCTCGAAGTTCGGAAGTATGCCAACTCTCCCAATCACTAAGCGGGGGAGCCCTGCGGCGCTCCCGACTTGAAGAACGACGGGACATGATCCAATTGCGGTAACCGCTTGACGCAAGTGCGTCAGCGGTTACCGATTAGGATCATGTTCGGAGCGAAGAGGGAGCGTCACCGTGGCTGACGGCGTCAGGAAAGACGAGGAGTTTTCGGGCACCAAGCCGGTCGAGGAGCGTCATCGCTTCGACGAACTGCGGCTGGAGGCCTGGATGCGCGAGAACGTCGAAGGCTTCGAGGGACCGCTGGTCGTGCTCCAGTTCAAGGGCGGCCAGTCCAACCCGACTTATCGGCTCAACACGCCGAACCGTTCCTACGTGATGCGCAGGAAGCCCTTCGGCAAATTGCTGCCATCGGCGCATGCGGTCGACCGCGAGTACCGCGTCATCGCCGCGCTTGGAAAGCAGGGCTTTCCGGTCGCGCGCGCCTATGCGCTGTGCCAGGACGATGGCGTGATCGGCGCCGCCTTCTACATCATGTCGATGGAGGAGGGCCGGGTGTTCTGGGATCCAACGCTGCCGAGCCAGGAGCCGGAAGCGCGGCGCAAGATCTTCACCAGCAAGATCGAGACGCTGGCGAAGCTCCACATGTTCGATCCCAACGCCATCGGCCTCGGTGACTTCGGCAAGCCCGGCAATTACTTTGCGCGCCAGATCGACCGCTGGACCAAGCAGTATCGGGCCTCCGAGACCCAGCACATTCCGGAGTTCGAGAAGGTCGCCGAATGGCTGCCGCGGACGGTGCCGGAGCAGGCGCGCGTCTCGATCGTCCATGGTGACTACCGCCTCGACAACATGATTTTCCACGCAACGGAACCGCGCGTGCAGGCCGTGCTGGACTGGGAGTTGTCGACGCTCGGCGATCCCATGGCCGACTTCACCTATCTCTTGATGCAATGGATCATGCCGGGCCTGGAGGGCGCCGACCTCAAGGCGCTCAACATCCCCAGCCTTGAAGAGGCCGCGCAGATCTATGGCAACGTCACCAAGATGACGGTGCCTGATCTCAATTGGTACTTCGCCTACAACCTGTTCCGTCTCGCCGGCATCACCCAGGGCATCGCCGGCCGCGTCCGCGACGGTACCGCCGCCAACGCCAAGGCGCTCGAATCCGCCAAGCGCACCGTGCCCCTGTCGAAGGCGTCGTGGGAATACGCGCAGAAGGCGGGCGCGGTGTAGGAATGACAAAGGCGCGGCCGATCTGGCCGCGCCTTTTCTCATTGGCGTGCACAACTCTCGTGTCCCGCACGCGGTGCAGCACCATAAGCGCGTTCACGCCGTCTTCGACGCGCTATGGTGCTGCTCCGCAGAGCCGGGACCCCAGTCACGTCACCGATATTGCCTACGCGTTCTTACAATGCGCGATCAGCCTCTCCACGAACCCCGCGCATTTCTCCAGCTCCGCCATCTCCACGAACTCATCCGGCGTATGCGCCTGCGCGATCGAGCCCGGGCCGATCACCACCGACGGGATGTCGGTCATGCTGGAGAACAGGCTGGCCTCGGTGCCGAACGCGACCTTGGCATGGTCGTTGCGCCCCGCCAGGCTTTTGGCGAGCGTCACGATCGCGGCATCTGCAGGCGTGTCGAGGGCGGGGTAGTCGAGGATCTCCTCGAAATCGATGCCGCATTCAGGATGCCTCGCCTTCATCGCCGGCTCGATCTCGGCCTTGGCCCAGGCGACGATCGCATCCGTCACCTCTCTGGATTCGGTGATACCGATGCCGCGGCATTCGAAATCCACCGTGCAGGTGTCGGGGACGATGTTCAGCGCGGCGCCGCCATGCACGATGCTGGTCAGCAGCGTCGAGTGCGGGACGTCGTAGAGCCTGTCCGTTGATCGCGCGGCCGCGAGCGCCACGGCGCGGCGGCGGATCTCGACGATCAACTCGGCCGCATATTCGATCGCGTTGACACCCTCAGGCGCGATCGAGGAGTGACGGGCAAGACCATGGAACGTCGCGCGCACGCCATGCTTGCCCTTGTGGCCGATGATCACCTGCATCTGCGTGGGCTCGCCGATGAAGGCGCCGAGCGGCTTGACCTTCTTCTTCGCGACCTCGCGCAGCATCGGCCGCACGCCGACGCAGCCGATCTCTTCATCATAGGAGATCGCCAGATGGATCGGCGTCTTGAGTTTCGCCTCCATCATCTCCGGCACCATGGCAAGGCACACCGCGACATAGCCCTTCATGTCGGTGGTGCCGCGGCCGTAGAGCTTGCCGTCGCGCTCCACCAGCTTGAACGGATCATGGCTCCAGTCCTGGCCCACGACAGGCACCACGTCGGTATGGCCCGACAGCGCGAAGCCCGGCCGGTCCTCCGGTCCGATCGTGACCCAGAGCGAAGCCTTCTCGCCGGTCTCATCGACGATGCGCTCGCCCTTGATGCCGAACGCGGCGAGATAGCTTTCGATATGGGCAATCAGGGGGAGATTGGTGCGGTCGCTGACGGTGTCGAAGGCGACGAGGTCGGCGAGGAGTTTTCGGATGCGATCGGGTCTCGAGCTTGGCATTGTCACGTTTTTGTCGGAGGAAGATGGAGGCTGAGGTGCCTGCACGAACCATACCAACGCCGTGGCCGGTCGGGCAAATCAACATCGGGGCTACGAGACCTTGTACCGGTAGTCGGGCAAAACACCTAACCGTCGGTCAATCCGTGCCGCCAAAAACATTCCGCTTTACCGAATTTCGGAAACGGCGTATGTAGCGCCCACTCCGGCCCAAGGAAGAGGGGCGTATCGCGATCGTCACGAACGCGGGCCGGACGGCGGTGGACGCAGGTTATATCGGCGCGAGAGGCATCGCAGGGCGGGCAACCGTGAGCGAGACCCAGCGCGCACACGACCGGTGTGATCGGCGTACGGCAAAATCGTGTGGTCCTGGCGCCCGGGGTCTGTGCGCCAAGTGTTGCGGTGATGTGGCAGCCCGACCGGGTTCGCGCATCAGTCATCCGCAACGCGACGGGGGCAATAGTGCATCGCTCCCCGGGGAGAGCGCGACATAAGCCGTCAAACCACTGCGCAGGGAAGGCCGGGATGTCCTGGCTACACCTGTATGCCGCTGTGCAGCTTCTCACCACGCAGATTTCGCACAGTGGACCTCGGGTGCCAGCCGGCTCCCGGTCTTCCCTGCGCCCTCTTTCATTTCAGAGGGTGAGACATCAAGGCAAAGCTCGGGCGAAATGCGCCGCGAGAATGCGAAGGTGTGCCTGCGATGAGGATGCGAATTGAACGCAAGCTGCGTACCGGATACTCCGTCATTGCGAGGAGTTCTTGCGACGAAGCAATCCAGACCGTCTCCGCAGCGGCAGTCTCGATTGCTTCGCTGCGCTCGCAATGACGGTGGCGGCAGTTGCGCGCCAAATTCCGCTCTCGTGCCCCGGACGCAGCGCAGCGCCTCGCCGGCGATGCGAAGCATCGTCCGGTTCGGCGGTGCGCTGCAGAGCCGGGGCCCATATCACAGCGAACCGTGCGGCGCCCTGGGTCCCGGCTCTGCGCCGCAGCGCTTGCGCGCTGTGTCCGGGACACGAGACCATTGTTAAACCGGCTTGCCCGTATACGGCATCGACGCCGTCAAGCCGCCGTCGACCGGGAACGCCTGGCCGTTCACATAGGACGCCTCGTCGCTGGCCAGGAACAGCCCCATCGCGGCAAGCTCATGCGGCTGGCCGGGCCGCTTGAGCGGATTGAGCTGGCCGATCTTGTCCTGGGTGCCGCGCTCCTTGGCGCGGTCGAAGATCGGCTTAGTCATGCCCGTTTCGATCAGGCCGGGGCAGACTGCGTTGATGCGCACGCCGGTGCCGGTGAGCGAATAGGCCGTGGTCTGCACCAGGCTGATCACGCCGGCCTTGCTGGCGGCATAGGGATGGCCGCTGGCGCCCGCTTTCAGGCCCGCAACCGAAGCGGTCAGCACGATCGCGCCGGACTGCTGTTTCACCATATGCGGCATCGCGTATTTCACCGCGAGGAACGGCCCGATCAGGTTGACGCGCAAGATCTCCTGCCAGTGCTCCACCGTCTGCTCGGCGATCGGAATGAGCCCGCCGGATATGCCGGCATTGGCCCAGATCACGTCGAGCCGGCCGTGCGTCTTCACGGCCCTGTCGATGACGGCGATGACGTCCTTCTCGGAGCCGGCATCGGCGATCATGGCTTCCGCGATGCCGCCGGCCTGCTTCACCTCCTCGACGGTCTCCTTCACGGCCTCCGTGCGGTCGACCGCGATCAGCCTGGCGCCTTCCCGGGTGAACAGCAGCGCAGCGGCGCGCCCGATGCCGCTGCCGGCGCCGGTGATGATGACGGATTTGCCTTGCAGGCGGCCCATGCGTAGCTCCCTTTTGCTCGCGCGCGACGCTTGCCGCGCGATGGAATTTCAAACAAGATTTCAAACGGTAAAGTGTCTTGAGACACGTTCGTTACTGACGTACAGCGACATCAAACGGGATGGAAGGGTTTCGATGGCAGCTGCAGGCAAGCCCAATGTGGTCGTCACGCGGTGGTGGTGGGTCCGTCACGCGCCGGTGCGCAATGACGGGGGCAACATCTACGGACAGTCCGACATCGCCTGCGACACCAGCGACACCTATGTGTTCAATGCTGTTGCCAAGGTGCTGCCACGTACGGCCGTATGGTATTCGAGCAACCTGATGCGCACGCACCAGACCGCGGAGGCGATCTGGGCGGCCGGCTTCCCGAGGCCTGCATCGATGACATGGGAAGCGGATCTCGCGGAGCAGAACCTCGGCCGCTGGCAGGGCATGAACCGCGCCCAGTTCATCGCCAGCCGCCCCGTCGGATCGAGCTGGTTCGCGGACATCAACGAGCCTGCGCCTGGCGGCGAAAGCTTCATGGACCTCTACAACCGTACGCGCCGCACCATCGAGCGGATTAATGTCGAGGCGGCCGGACAGGACATCGTCGCAGTCGCGCATGGCGGCACCATCAAGGCGGCGCTGGGCCTCGCGCTCGATGGCCAGCCGGAGCGCGGGTTGTCGTTCGACATCGACAATTGCTCGGTGACGCGGCTGGACTATTTTGCGAGCCCCGATCGCACGGTGTGGCGGCTGCCGATGGTGAATCAGCAGCCGTGGATCGCCGATCCCGCGCACGCGGCGATGCATCAGCCGGCGGGACCGGAAGTCAAGAAGCTGGCCTGAAGAGTTTGTCATTCCGGGATGGTCTGAAGGACCAGACCCGGAATCTCGAGATTCCGGGTTCGGTCCTGCGAACCGCCCCGGAATGACATCCAAAGTGAAAATTAGAATTTGGGAGAGACACATGACCTTATTCGACATGAAGGGGAAAGTCGCCGTCATCACGGGATCGACGCGCGGCATCGGGCTCGCGATCGCCGAGCGCATGGCCGAGCACGGCGCCAAGGTGGTGATCTCCTCGCGCAAGGCCGACGTCTGCGAGCAGGTGGCGAAGGGCATCAACGGCAGGTTCGGCAAGGGCACCGCGGTCGCGATCGCCGCCAACATCTCGTCGAAGGAGAATCTGCAAAACCTCGTCGACGAGAGCAACCGTGCCTTCGGCAAGATCGACGTGCTGGTCTGCAATGCGGCTTCGAATCCGTATTACGGCCCGCTCGCAGGCATCTCCGACGATCAGTTCAGGAAGATCCTCGACAACAACATCGTCGCCAACAATTGGCTGATCTCGATGGTGGTGCCGCAGATGATCGAGCGCAAGGATGGCTCCATCATCATCGTCTCCTCGATCGGCGGCCTCAAGGGCTCGACCATCCTCGGTGCTTACGCCATTTCGAAAGCCGCCGACATGCAGCTCGCGCGCAACCTCGCCTGTGAATACGGCCCGCACAACATTCGCGTGAACTGCATCGCGCCCGGCCTGATCAAGACCGATTTCGCGAAAGCGCTGTGGGACAATCCGGAGAATCTGAAAGCCTCGACCTCGCGCTCGCCGCTCCTGCGCATCGGCATCCCCGACGAGATCGCGGGCGCGGCGGTGTTCCTGGGATCGAAGGCCGGCGACTTCATGACCGGCCAGACCATGGTGATCGACGGCGGCGCGACGATCAGTTGATGATCTCGTGTCCCGGACGCGGTGCAGCGCGTAACGCTGCTCCGCAGAGCCGGGGCTCAGAAAGCCGAGAACGAGATCGCGAATGCATGGGCCCCGGCTCTGCGCAGCAACGCCATAGCGCGTCGAAGACGCGCGTAAACGCGCTTGGGGCGTTGCAGCGCGTCCGGGGCAAGAGACCTCAGTCCATCGCCGCGTACACCAGATCCCGCACCAGTGTCCGCGTGTAGTCGCGCTGGCCGGGGCCCTGGCTCATGAACACCGCGAACAGATCCTCCTTCGGATCGATCCAGAAGAACGTGCCGGCAATGCCGCTCCAGAAATACTGGCCGACGCTGCCGGGGAAGGGCGCGATGCCGGCCTCCTTGCGCACGGCGAAGCCGAGGCCGAAGCCGTGGCCGGGCGACAGCAGCGTGCCGTTGATGGCGACGCTTGGGGCGAGGTGATCGGATGCCATCAGCTCCAGCGTCTTGCGGCCGATGATCCTGTTGCCGTCGAGCGTGCCGCCGTTGCGCAGCATCAGGCAGAAGCGGGCATAGTCCATCGTGGTCGAGACCAGGCCGCCGCCGCCGGACTCCATCACCGGCTGCTCGAGCATGTTGAACAGCGCGACCTTGTCGCCGGTCCAGGGATCGGCCGCGAACGGCTCGGCGAGCCGGCCGGCATTGGCCTCGCTAGTCGAGAAGCCGGTCTCGGCCATCTGGAGCGGCACGAGCACGCGCTCGGTTAGGAACGCGCCGAGCGACTTGCCGCTGACGACCTCGATGATGCGGCCGAGGATGTCGGTGGAGCGGCTGTAGTTGAACTCCGCGCCGGGCTGGCAGACCAGCGGAAAGCTCGCCACCAATGCTGCGTGCTCGGCGTTGCTGATCTTGCGGCTGCGGACGCGGGACTCCTGGTAGAGCTTGTGCACGGGGCCGTCGCCCTGGTGCTCGTAGGTGAGGCCCGAGGTGTGGCGGAGCAGGTCCTGCACGGTCATCGGCCGCGTCGGGAGCACCAACTCCAGTTGCCCGCCACTGACGACGCCGACCTTTTGCTCGGCGAACTCGGGAATGAACTTGGCGACCGCGTCACCGAGAAGCAGGTGGCCGTCCTCGACCAGCGCCATGATGGCGACCGAGACGATCGGCTTGGTCATCGAGAAGATGCGGAAGATCGAATCGCGCGCCATCGGTGTGGCACCAAGCGGGCTCTGCTGGCCGAGCGCCTCGAACCAGCCGATTTGGCCTCGCCTCGCTACCAGCACGGTGATGCCGGGAACGGTTCCCTTGTCGATCTCGCGCTTGAACGCGTCCGACATGGCCTGGAGACGGGGCCGCGACAGCCCGAGCGTCTCGGGGCGGGCTTCCGGCAAGGGCGGGGTCTGGGGCGCGGTTGTGGCCTGAGGGGCGGCTGTGGCGGTCGCTGCGGCGGTCATGGGCACTCCCGGTTGCTTTTCGTTATCGTCAACGGACTGTGGCCCAGAAGCCCCGGCACAAACAAGCGAAGCCGGCGCGGTTCACCCTTGCAAACCGGCCGTCCCCTGTGCTTGAAAGCGCCCCTGATCCGCGGTGACGTGGGTTCGTAGGAGTGTAGCTCAATTGGTAGAGCACCGGTCTCCAAAACCGGGGGTCGCAGGTTCGAGCCCTGCCACTCCTGCCAGTAAAATCAGTCACTTAGATTAGATGCTGGCGGGATAGGGACACGGCGTCCCACGTACGAACAGCCAAAATCCGGCCCAAATGTTCGCAGTCCCGCGCCGAGGTCAGCGAGGCGTCGCTTAACGTGCGGGGGTCCGTTCCCCGTCGAGCGGGAGCTGACTGAAATCGACGTTCCGGATGGGAACACGGCGCAGCAGCGAGACGATGGTTCCACCGAGCTCGAAATAGGTGCGCAGGCGCAGTGCGCGGGACGATCCCTTCAGCTCCGCATTCAGGCTCACGGGGACCTGGACGTAGGTGAGGCCGAGCTGGAGCAGCGAGATCAGCGCACAGATCTGATAGCCATAGCCGTCGGCCTTGACCGCGATTTGGCGCAGCCATTTCACGGGGTAGACGATCATGCTGTGGTAGTCGGACAGCCAGAAGCCGAACAGGCAGTTCAGGATGAACCGCAGCGAATGCGACTGGAGGGAGCGGTTGATGGAGCGATCCGACTGGTTGTCACGGTAGGTGATGACGATGTCGGCGGCGCCCGCCGCCTTGAACATCCGGGCGATCCCTTCGTTTTGAAAGGCGTGATCGCCGGGGATGAGCGTGATGGCATCGAACTTCGCGCGCGACAGTGCGAATTCGAAGCCGGCACCGACACCCCGCCGTTCGGCGTTGTGATGCACGATGATGCGCGGCTCGCCGGCCGCGAACCCGTCCATGATTGCGCCGGTGGCGTCGGTGCTGCCGTCGTCGATCAGGAAGATCTCGAAATCATCAAGCAACTCGCGGGCGAGCGGCAGCACGCCGTCGATGGTGTCGGCGATCTTGTCCTGCTCGTTCAGTGCAGGGATGACGATCGTAAGCTTTTTTGCCGCCCTGGAAGGTGTCATCTTATGCCGCCGTTGCCGGCTACCCTTGACTGGTAGAACCCCGGGGCAACTCTAGGTCATCTGAGCCGGGCGAACAATGTGGCTGCCGGACATCGTCCACACAGCCGGACACGAAACCCGGGATCTGTGTGTTTCGCGCAACTAGTCGGAAAAATCGTAGAGACCGGTATCGCCTATGCCGAAGGCGCGACGCAGCCGTCCGATGCGGCCTGCCATGTTCCGGCCCTCCGCGGTCGCCCTGAAGTGCGAATCGACCGGTTCGACCAAGCCGCCATCGACCAAGTTCCCAATTCGTCCCCGGAACAGATCTGGAACCTGCCTTTCAGCGATCTCCAAAACCGGGGCCCTCCGGTCGGGCCGGTCGACGAGGCCGCGCAGGATGTCCAGAGAAACCGATTTATAGACTGCGCCAAAGGCGAAAACGTAAGCTATGACGCAAAATCCGAATATCGACGCCGCGTCCCAATACTGAAATTGCGGGAGGGCTAAAATTCCGAGCATCACGCCGAGACCATGAGCGACGACCGCGGCGATCGCGAGCAGGATCACGGGTCCGAGCGACCATGCGCGAGCGCGGGCCGCGAGCTGCAAGGCAGGCGCCAGCAGGGCGAAGACGACGGCGGCGACGAGTCCGACAGCGAAGGACATTGTGCCGCTCACCCAAGGCCCGTCGACAGACGAACAAGCTTGACGAGATGTGCGACCGCTACCCCCTTGGCCGTCGGGGCCAGTCGGCCGTCTGCCGTCACCACCAGCCCCGAGCTGATCAGGAGTTTCAGGCGGTTGTGCGTGAAGGTGTCGAGATCGCCGCCCTGCATGTAGGCCGCAGCCCATTGGTCCAAGGTGAGGGGACGTCCGGACTTGACCAGTGCCGTGAGCAGCGTCAGCGTAAAACCCCAGGCCAGCAGGCTGAACAGGATGTAGCAGAACATCATTGCCGTCGCCAACAGGAGCAGACCGCCAAGCACGTCGTCGAGGTGGCGTCGACCTGGAAGCGCGATACAGGCGATCGCGAATAGCACGACGACGCTGACGCAGGCCAGCCGGAAGCGGCGGCCTGATCCGCCGGTGGCGGCGATGCGCGCGTAACTCAGCAACAGCAGTGGAAAGACGATGCTGAGACCAATCGCGGCTGCCTGCGCCGGGCCCGGTAGCATGTTCATTGCGTCAATCGCCCCGGACGCCTCTCAGGCCCAGCCAGAGCAAAAGTCTATAGGAGGTCGTATTTTTCCGGTCAAGAGAGCCCAGCGCTCCGCATGCCGCGATGCCTCTCCTCCGTCCGAGAGTCTTGACCCTGATTTCCCTTTGAATGACGGCGGCCATCCGCTCGACAGCGCGAGCAAGGGTGCCGCGGCTAAAGCGCGATCATGCTTTGCCACTAGCCCGTGCGCTTCCAGACCGTCTCTGCAAGTGAGATGTCGGTCACTGAATCCGTGCCGGAGGCCAAGGGTATTCTTCGCTCGACGATATCAGTGACGAAGGCGTCGGCTTGGCGCCGAAATGCCCAGCTCGCTTCTCCCGTCAGCCACGTGCTTTGACCGTCGTGCTCGACAATGACCTCCGCCGCTTGTTCGGCGAAGGGCGGGGGCAATTTCAAGGTCACCGCACCGCGCTCGAAATCGATCGTGAGTCCCTCGCGCCAGGCACCTTCGGACCCGTTCACGAGATCCAGCGTGCAAGCGATGCCGTCGAAGTCGAGGGTCAGGCGCGCGGCTCCGGAGGTCTCGATCGAGCTTTCAGCGAGCGTCGGCGATGGTCCGAGCAGGTAGCGCGCCAGATTGATGATATGGCTGAAGACGTTCAGAAAATTGTCGTAGCCGGGGCGCATCGCGCGCGGCATCCAGTCGGGACCATCCTCCCAGAGTTCGAGCCCGTCCGGTCGTGCTTCGCCGGTCATCACGAAATTATCCTGCGCCCGGCCCGTGTCGCCGCCGAAGCACCAGCCTCGCGCGGCGACGATGCGCCCGAGCGACCGGTCCGCGCGAATACGCGCCAACTCGGCCAGCGCACGTGCCACGCCGGCATCGTGTCGTTTCATATAGCCGATGCTATAGACAAGGTCCTGTCGCCGCGCCGCTTCGGCCAGCGACTCGGCCTGAGCCGTCGTGTAGGCCATCGGTTTTTCCGACAGCACGTGGCGGCCGCTGTTCAACGCGTCCAGGACGATCGGCCCGGTCGCGCGCCGCTTCGTCACGACGACCACGGCGGACACCTCGCTGTCCGCAAGCAGCTCCCGGTGCGTGCCGTAGACCCGCGAGATGCCGAACTTCTGCGCCGCGGCGGCAGCGAGATCCGGCCGGAGATCGGCGATTGCGACGACGCGGCAGGCGGGATTGGCAGCGAAATTGGCGAGGTGGCACATCTGGCCGACCATGCCCGTCCCGATGATGCCAATGCCTGGCTTCACTGGCTACGATCCCTTGGAGCGCTTTCGAATAACGAGGAAATGCGCCGGCTGTCCCCAGGTGTTGATGAACGCTGGATCTGTCTGGGTGAGGGCAGTGATCGCAGATGCATCCCGTCGCCCGATCGCGCCAAAGATGCGATGAAAACTGTCGAGCGTTGCCGTGATGGCTTCGATGTCGGCAACATCGTCGGCGAGAATGTCCGTCGTCCGGATCGTCTCGCGCAGCGAAGCAAGGTTCGCGACCACGCGCGGCAGGCTCGCGCCGAAGGGGTCGTCGATCAGCGCGTCGACGTCGAGAACCAGCGCCTCGATCGACGCCGCGATCGCCTCCACCGTATCCGCCTTGCCGACCAGGTAGAGCTTTCGTCCGCCAAGGAAGCTCAGGCGACTGCGGTCGAGATGGCGCGCCGTGCGCCGCAGCTTCTCGTCGCCGGGCAAGACTTTCTTGTGCCAATAGATGTCCAGGCTGTCGCGATAGGCCGGCCATGCCGAATGGACGTCGAAGCCTTGCTCATGCGCCGCCGTGCAGAGGGCTGCCGCATCGAGAAAATACCGGTACCGGACGAAGGGATTCTCGAGAACGTCCATCAGCCAGGATTCGAAGCTGCGGGTGTGCGGAATGCTGTTCCACTTGGGCTCGAACAGCAGCTTCGCCGTCTCCAGCGCGGGACGGTCTGTCAGATCCTTGCCGGCGGCGTGGATCGCCTTGAGCGCGAGCTCGAAGAAGCCGCCATGGCGCTCGTAATAGGACACGACGGCGTAACCGTCGGGGTTGAGCAGCCGGTGGAAGATGCCAAGCCAATTTTCGGTCGGCTGCACCGTATAGATGAATCCTTCGGCATCGATGATGTCGAACCCGCGATCACTGCGGAATCCCTCGACATCGGCCAGTGCGAGCTCGCGGAGACGTTCGGCCAGGCCAAAATGCGCGAAATAGGCCTGGATCTTCGGGTGTGCATGCCGGTTCGGCTCGGCCAGCGTCATATTTGCGCCCCAGCCAGCAAACACCAGGGCGTTCTCGCCGGAATCAGGACCGAATTCGAGCACCTCGGCATTGCGGAACAGCCGCGGCGGTAGCACCAGCTTGTCCGAGAACAGTTCGCGCCGCTGTCTGGCGTAGGCTTCGAGCTCGGCGGACGACTTGAAATTTCCGAACGTCGGCAGAACGTCCTGACGTTCGTAGTAGTTGAAGAGCTTTTCCTCAGCCATGCCGCGACCTTAGCGCCGCCTCGAGACGATCGAGCTCGCTCCAGATGTCGGAGGGTGCGAAGATCGAAACGATGTGCAGCGGCCGCTTCACGTTCTCGCGCAGCCGGCTACTGACCTTGACTTCGTTCTCCTGGTTCACGGCGAGAAGACAGACGAGCGGATCCGACTTGCCGGCGAGATCCTCCGGCGAGCGGATCGGAATGCCGGTGCCGGGCAGGAACAAGCCCTGGCGCTCTTTCTGGTCGTCGACCGAGAGGTCGACGAGATCGGCCAGCTCGTGGGCATTGGTGAAGGTGCAGGCGCGGCAGCCGGCGCCATAGATGGCGATCTCGGCACCGTTGGCCCGGGCCTTGGCGAGAATCGGACGAAGGCGCGCGCCATATTCCCGTGCGCGCTGACCGAATTTCTCGCCGACGCCGGACGGCGCAGGCGGCGGCGTCACGCGGCCCGCGGCTCGACGGGCTGCGACCGCGAGGCTGCCGCCGCTGAAATTGTACTTCTTCACGGAAACCGCCTCGAAGCCGTGGCGCGCCAGTAGAGCGAGCAGGGTCGGTTCGGTGAAATAGCTGACGTGCTCCTCCCAGAGGACGGAAAGATCGCCTGCCGTCGACCCCGGCGCGA
Organism: Bradyrhizobium sp. RP6; assembly: GCF_003837805.1. GTDB lineage: Bacteria > Pseudomonadota > Alphaproteobacteria > Rhizobiales > Xanthobacteraceae > Bradyrhizobium. The sequence goes on from NZ_RQIT01000001.1 coordinate 163,950, forward strand.
AATCAGGCACGTCGATGAATAGCAGCCCATCGTCGCGCAGCGCGATCTTCACGCAGTCGAAGAAGTTCTCGAAATCGACGATGTGCTCCAGCACCTGACGCGAGACCACGAGATCGAACTTGCCAGCCTGGGCAACGGCGTCGTGACACAGCTCCGGGCTGATCATGTCGGAATAGACCTTGATGCCGCGCTCGCTGGCGATCTTGCCCGACACGGGGTTCGGCTCCACGCCCACCAAGACCTTCGCGCCGCGCTCGCGCAGCTTGTCCATGAACAGGCCATCGTTGCATCCGATCTCGAACACGGACTGGGGCGTCGAGAATTTCGCGATGGTATCGAGTTCGTCGACCTGGTGCGGCTCCGGCTTCCAGCTGCTGAAATTGTAGTTGAACTGTCGATACAGAATGTCGGGATCGATCGGCCTGACGATCTGAGGCAGGCCGCACTCGCCGCACGCCAGCACCTCGAACGGATACCGCTCCTCCTGCTCGTTCCGACTGTGCCGAAGCCGATGTGCAATCGGCATCAGGCCGAGGTCGATCACCGGTCGCAGGTTGGTCGAATGGCAGAGGCGGCAATGATCGGTCACTGATTATTCTCGCATTTGGGCAGGTCTGACGAGGCGACCTTCAATGAAAACCGGCGCGGCCGGCAACGAGCCGGTCCCGGATACATCATATCCGGTTGCGCGGAGCATTCCTCCGGCCGATGCATTCTCGGCCAAAGCAGGTAGCAGCCGTCGATAGGTCTTGCAAGACGTGCCGCCGCCCATCAGTCGGAGGTGGATACGGCCAGCTAAGTGCGCTCTCAACGGCCGCGAGCACGGCCGAGGTCAATGCCGCCGCTCATAGAGTGTCAAATTACCCCTGGTCTCCACGGCCACGAAATCTCGCTTGACCCGTCTCATGACCTCTTGGACATGGTGGTACTCCGGCCTGCGCTCAACCATGCTATCATAAAACAGCCGGTCCGCCGGGTTCATCGAGCGATCCAGGAACCGCGCGTCAAAGGAAACCAAGAACGGCATGAAATAGGCCATTGGCGCCCGGTGGGCCTGCGCCAGATAGGCCCAATCCCTGAGGGCTATCACCAGGACCCTCTCGTCTGGCCTGGTTTTATCCCGGATGAACTTCGCATCAGCCTCGGTGATCAGGTCAAGGTCCTCCTGCCACGTGACTGGTGGATTCGAGACGAACGGCCACCTGAGAAGGCTGGGATAAGTCGCATACGATCTCAGCCCGTAGAGGTGTGGATTATTCTTGTCCTGCACGAACAGCAGCGCAAGAATGGTCGCCGCGGCCGCTATGGCGCCGGCGGCTTTCCGGAACGACGGTTGCCACCCGGCTGAAAACTGACGGATCCACCAGGCCGAGACGATCACCAGCGGCAACGCGTTCTGGTGCCAGACGGCGTCCAGCGTTCGATTGACCCATTTGATCATCAGGGCCATGCCGATCATCGACAGCGTCAGCAGAAGTCCGGTCACGAACCGGTCATGCCAGGAATCGGAGGGCCGTGACAGCCGGATCGCGGCCCAGCCGACGGTGATGCATCCGACGATCTGGAGTGGCAGATTGTAGATGATGCCCCAGCCCAAGTCCCATTTGATGGGCGTGCTTCCCCACCCCGTCCCGTAGAGTACGAGCGGGCGGAAGCATTCGATCAGAAACTCCAGGGAGAAGGCTCTCGAGCCGAACAGCACCAGGCACATCAGGATTGCGGCACCGATCGACGTGACTGCGAACACGAGCGCATTCCGATAGTTCGGAAAGCCTCCGGCGATCGCGGCAACGAAGGTACCCGTCACAAGGAAGAACAGTCCGATCTCGGTCTGCCAGAGCAGCGAGATGGCGCACATGATGGCCGATACGATCAGCCACATGAGGCGCCCGGGAGCGGTGCAATGCAGACTGATCGCGAGTGCAAAGACGATTAAGAGAGGAAATCGCGTCGGGTAGGCAGACGGCGAGTAGAACTGGCCGGTTGTGGAGAAGGCCAGTACCGCGAGAGCGGTGATGATGGCGATCGCGGCAAGTTTCGACCGGATCAAGTAGCTCAGAAGAAAGTAGGCCTGCACGTACGTCGCGAGCGTGATCGCTATGTTCAATCCGACCGCTCGCATCGCCGCCGATTTCCAGCCATCTCCCATGATGAGATGAAAGAACCAGCCGAGCGCGGGGCCATAATGCGAATGGAAGTCCAGTCCCGGAACGAGACCGGGGGCATAGCCATAGAGCGCCGGGCCGATGAAGTAACTTACCTTATGCGCTTCGTCCCTCACGGCCGCCGTTACGGCTTCAAGATCGGAGGGGATCAGCAGCAGGGTAAGGAATACGATCACGAGCAGATCGGCCGCCCCCACGCTGAACGGGGTGTCGGTCGATGGTTTCGCGGGAGGAAAGTAATTGTTGGCGCCTCGATTGAGGCTGACGGTGATGGCTGCGGCCGCCAGCAAGGCGATCGCGATCCCGGTCCTGCCCGCATCGTTGGCGGTGTGGAGTGCGAGGTAGACGAGGCTCGCCGTGATGGCGCTCAGTGTGAGCGAGCCCGATGATCGATGCGTCGCATACAATGCAGCTGCGGCCGCAATCGGCCCGGACAGGAAGAACGAGCCGTAGAACGCCTTCTTGCAGAAGTCGCAATTCCTATCTGCCAAGGCCATATCGAAGCCTTCGACGAAATTCGATTGAAACGACGGAAGGTGACTTTTCAACAGCAGCAGCAGCACGTAGGCGACGGCGCATCCCAGCAGGGCGGCCACGACGGCTCTGGCAGCGATCGAGTATTCCCTTGTGTATTGCACTAGGAGGTCTCGAGGCTTGCTACGATGGAAGTCGGGGAGAAGGCTGCGTCGAACACAGCGGAAAATCTAACTCTCACTGAAATCACGTCCAGTCCCCAATTGCCGCAACTTCCCCTTGCGCCGCGCTTCTACCACCGCAGCGTTCCTTGAACAATCCCGCGAAGCCCGTGGTTGTTTCCGCCATGGCATGTTCGCGTCTGGAATGATGGGCGCTGGAACTCTCCATGGCTGACGGCATGCCTGTTCTTTCGGACCAAAAGTCCGGTACGCGCGTGCCGGCTCAATCATGGTGAAGCGTGGTCTAGCGACCTCCAGAGGCGGCACTTTCACATGCGGGAGCGGGGAGAGCCAGCAACCAGGCCGACGCACGGACGCCGGACCGGTTGCAAGGTGGCCGATACTCGGCTCTCGCCAAAGGCGCGGGCTCTCCGTCCTTCAGTTGCATCAGTTCACCGCGGCCTTCCGTGGCCGAGAGGTTGTTTCCGAGGACCGCTGTCAGCAACGCGACGAAGCCAATGTCGTCGGGCCGCGGAAGTCCCGGTGCGGCGCGATAACGCCAGGTCTCGCGGCGGGGCGGACAAGGAAAGGTCTCGAGATAGGAGACCGGGCAGTTGCCGTTCACGACGAAATGAGGATCGGTGAAATCCCCGCAATAATCAGTATAGACGAACGACCGCTCGCGATTTTCGTCGCGCAAGATCATCTGCGCCACGTTCATATCATTGGCGCCAAGGCATCGTGAGCGGAACGAGAACACGTGCGAATTCTCGACCTGGAGCTTCACCACCTTGGGCTCGGGATCCGCGAGCAAAGCTGCTCGAACTTGCCGCAGCATGTCGCTACTGAATAACCCGTCGTAGAGCAACCATTTGGAATCGTGAGCCAACGAGAATGCGCAGATCGCGATCAAGCCCCCCGCGACCCCAGCGCGTACGCGCAATCCCGGAATTGCCTGTACAACAGTCGCCATCAGGATCAAGACGCCAAACTGCGAGGGAAAGAGCAGCCTCGACTCGCCCCGCGTCACGTCGCCATAAATTCCGGTAAGTGCGTAGGGCAGCGCGCCAATGAGGGCGATCGCGGCTCCCAACATCAGCAGCACAAATGTCGCATTCCTGGTCGAGCGGCTGTTCAGTACCCAGGGGGTCCATAATGCGGTCGAAGAGAACAGAGCACACACGGTGATCGCGGCCAATGTCAGTACCGCGGAAACGGGACGCCCCAGCAGCGCGAACCCGTGAGAGTAGGCGTAGCTCAGGCCGCGCGGGAAAGCCATGAGATGAGCATACAGCGCATTGCCTATGATCGTGAAATCGTTCGCGAAACTATATTGTCCGGCGTAGTGACCGCTCTTCCCCAGAATTGTCAGTCGCAGAACGATCATGGCTGCAACAGCCAGCCAGAACGGCACAAGACGCGTGAGCTTCTGCCTCCAATGTTCGGAGCTAGACCACGCAAGCACGACGCGGAGCGGTTCGAGAGCGATCAGAGTCTCGAGCGACAACGAGAAAAGCAGACTAAATGGCGCGGCCCATCGAAGCGCGCGGACCTTCGAATAGGACAGCTCATAAGACAGCAGATAGAAGAGCAGGAAGAAATCATAGACCGCATTTTGAGTCAGGCGAATTGCATAGAACGGGCTGAGCAAGAACAGGGCGGTAACAAGTGCCGCGATCATTCTTGTTAGAGCTGACCGCGATAGGACGGAATAGAGCAATACGCCGTTCACAAGGTGGCAAGCGAGTCCAGCGAAGCGTGCGGCGACGTCGGGAGTATCGTTCAGGAGCCAGACGAACAGCGTCATGGGAATCGCGAAGCCGGCGTGTGCCGACTCCCACAGCACGCGGGCGACGCCGGCTGAGCCTTCGGTCCAATAGATGTAATAGACGGTCCAGTCGTCGCCGAAGACCTCACGCGCGAGCAGCGCTGGCGCGCTTGCAATGGCAGCAAGAGCGAGGCCCGCGTAGACAAATCCGATGCCCGGTCGCCGTCGGAGAGCCGCGGCTTCTGTCGCCGTCATGCAGAATTTATCGGAATTGGCAGACTCGTCCATCGTCCCCAGGCCTTGTCTCAGCCGCCTCGATGTTCTGCAGCGAGCGCACTGATCTTTGTAACGTAGTCCTGGACCGCGGCAGCGTCGCTGCCATCGGGCGCCCAGTCGGGAAATGCGGTGCGGGACGGATCGAACGGGCCGGCGGTGGTTTCGTGAAACACCAGCCACTCCGAGGTGATCAGGATCGAATGGAAGACCTTCTCGGGCATCCGGTAATAGCAGAGGGCGCCTTGGCCGTAGGGTGCCATCTCGAGCACGTCGCGAATTCGGCCGTCGTCCTCGAAGATCACGACCTGCGCAGTACCCTCGATCAGGTGAAACGATTCAGGTTTGCCAAAGTGCTTGTGGGGCCGCACATAGGCCTCGCGATGATGCACAATCAGCATCTCGTGCAGGCCAGAGGAGGGATCGGGATGCGTGCACAGCCGACTGCGCAGACGTGGGTTGCCGGCGGCGATACGCTTCAGCTCCGCGATCGTGGCGTCGTCCGCCGTGACGATGGCGTCGTCCGAATAGAACACCTCCGCATTTTGCGCGCGCAACGAGGTCGGCCGGCGCTGGCCTACTTCATTCGAAGAAAATGAACCCATGGTCGCCCCGGTATCCGCATCTGTCGTAGATCCAGGCCCATGTTTCCGGACCGTGGAAGCTCAGGCAGGTGAGCTGCCAGTAAAGCAGATTGGCCTTCTCGCGCTCGTTGCGGAAGGACTCGACCATCAGATATTTCGAGGCGCCGCGTCCGACGCGCTCGATCTCGGGCACGGCGCGGAACACGTCCTCGAGCGGAAGATTGTGCAGCACGCCGAGCGACACCACGAGATCGAAGCTGTGATCGGGATAGGGGAGCTCGACGGCGCTGCCGACAGTCAACAGCGGCCGCACCTCTTCCTTGGCATTGGCGATGCCGTAGTCGGAGATGTCAATGCCGGCTATTCTGAGGTCGGGGACGAGCTGGGTGAACTCGTAGAGCAGGTAGCCCTTGCCGCAGCCGACGTCGAGAACGCTCATGCCGGGCTTGATGCCGTAGCGATCGATGAGGGTCTGGGCCAGCGGCCGCCACCGACCGTCATAGCGATAGCCGCCATAGCCGTAGCGCCGGTCGCCATCCCAGTAGTCGCGTCCCCATTGCCGCGCGACGGTGGCGGATTCCGCCTTGTCATGCTCGACCACGCGCTGGACGTAGTTCCGCCTTGTCGATGCGTGCATCGGCTGGAGCAGGTTGATCGCGGTCATGGGGGCCAACCGATCCGCGGCATCGTCAAAGGATCGTCGCGAACTTATTGACGAGCAGAATGTCCTCGACGGCCTGGATGTCTTTCTGCGACGAGAGCGTGATCTCCTCGACTGCTGCGTGGAGGTCGCAGCCCTCGCGCAGCACGCGGTCATAGATCTGCCGCCGCCGTGCCTCGTCGGGCGGCAGCATGAAAATGCTGTAGAGAATCAGACCACGCAGCCGCGGCAGCTCGTCCAGGATGTCCTCGAGCACCATGTAGCTGCCGGGCATGGTGTGCTCGGCGGCGCTCAACAGATAGTGCAGGTTCTTGCGCCGCGCATAGTCGCGGATCACGATGTTCTGGACGTGCTGCGGGGTGCGGCTGCCGTTCAGCGGCCTGGCGCCGATATAGCCGCGATGGCCGGTTCTCTCAGCCATGGAAGCCTCCCGGCAGCTTGTACTGCATGCCGACCCGCGTCGCCGGCCGCAGCAGAATCGGCTCGAAGAACTCGCCGAAGCGCTTGTCCGCGTAGGGCGACATGATGCTCTTGAAGCGGCAGTTCATGCTCCAGCGAGTTCCGGCTTCCTCGTTGACGCGATTGCCGTGCATCAGGGTCTGGTTGAACAGCATCACGTGACCGTAGGGGATCTCGATGAAGGTCGCGTGCGGCTTGATGGTCTTGTACAGCTCTTCGGCGCTGCGTAAGGCCGCCATGCGGTCCTGCATCTCACCGTTGAGGGACGGCGGCAGCAGATACATCGATTTGGTGCGGCGGACATCGACCAGCGGCACCCACACCACGACTTCGAACGGCGAGTCGCCCGACCATACGTCGGAGTGAGTTGCGAGCAGCGACGAGCTGTCTCCGGGGAGCTGGATGCTGAGATTGACGCGGCGCTGCATGCAGAGTTCGTTGCCGACGATGGTCTCGATCGTCGAGCGCGCCAGGCGGAAATAGGTCGGGCGGAACCAGGGCTCGGCGTTGAGGCCGTTGAAGACGTGCAGCCGCAGGCCGTTGAGATCATCCACGGTCACCCGCGTGTGGATCGTGTCCAGCATCGCGTAGGGATCGTTGCTGTGCGGCAGCTTCAGATAGTCCGCCGCGAGCTCGGCGGCACGACGCTGGATCCGGTCGAGCCCGGTCCGATCGTCGGCCGGGGTAGTGACGAAGCCATCGTCGATGAAGCGCTGCGCCAGCGCCTGCTCGTCAGCGTGCAGGAAGTCCGTGTCCGTCATGCAAAATACTCCCGGGCGGTCGCGCAAATATAGCTGATGTCGGCGACCGACAGGAACTGGTTGATGGGAAGCGTGAGGATCTGGTCCGCCTGCCGTTCCGTCACCGGGAACGCCCCGCGGCCATGACCCAGATGCGCCGCTGCCGGCTGCAGGTGGATCGGGACCGGATAGTGGATCGCGGTCTCGATGCCCTTGTCGGCAAGATACTTCTGAAAATCGTTGCGACGGTCGGTCTGCACGACGAAGGTGTGGAAGGTGTTGAACTCGACGTTGCGGCAGGGCGGAATGAACAGGGGCAGGCCGGCGAGCTCGGCGCGATATTGGGCGGCGTTGCGCCGCCGGCGTTCGATCACCGAAGGCAGGTGGCGCAGCCGAATGCGCAGCACCTCGGCCTGAAGCGTGTCGAGCCGGGACACGATCCCCCATTCCTGGACGTCGCTGCGGTTGATGAGGCCGTGATTGCGCAGCCGGCGGACTCGCGCGGCGAGATCGGCGTCGGCGGTGACGAGGAAACCGGCATCGCCCGCGGCGTTGAGATTCTTCAAGGGGTGGGCGGAGAAGCAGCCGAACGTGCCGATGGTGCCACTCATCCGGCCGTCATAGGTCGAGCCGATCGCCTGGGCGCTGTCCTCGATCACGGCGAGCGCGTGCTTGTTCGCGATCGCCATCAGCGGGGTCATGTCGGCCATGCGCCCGGTCAGATGCACCGGCATGATTGCCTTGGTGCGCGAAGTGACGGCAGCCTCGACCGCGGCAGGATCGATGTTCTGGTCCGGCAGCACGTCCGCAAACACCGGCGCGGCGCCGACCGCGATGATCGCGGCGGTCGATGCCACGAACGAATTCGGCGGGGTGATGACCTCGTCGCCGGGGCCGATGTTGAGCGCCCGCATGGCGAGGATCAGCGCGTCGGTGCCGGAATTCAGCGTCACGACATGCGGCGAGCCTAGATAGGCGGACAATTCCTCCTCGAGCTTTGCAACCGCAGCCCCGCCGATGAAATCGCCGCGCTGGAACACGCCCTCCACCGCCTGCATGATCTCGCCGCGCTCTTCCTCGAATTGCGCGGGAAGATTGACGTAACCGATGCGCCGGCGGGCGGTGTCAGCGTCCATGGCAGAACTTCCGGACGGTCTCGATGACGCGGTCCTGCTGGGCGCGCGTCAGATGCTGGTCCACCGGGAAGCTGATGACTTCCTTCGCGTGGCGGTCGGTGACCGGGAAGGTGCCGGGCGCGTAGCCGAGATGCTTGAGGCCTTCTTGCTGATACAGCGGGATCGGATAGTGGATCTTGGCCTCGATGCCGTTGTCCAGGCAGTATTTGTAGAGCTCGTCGCGTCGTTCGGCGAACACCATGTAGAGATGGTAGACGTGCTTCACGTTGGGCCGGCGCGGCGGGATGCGAAGGCCGGGCAGGCCGGCAAGCCCCGCATCGTAATAGGCCGCATTTTCGATTCTGCGGCGCGTGATTTCGCTGGTCTGACCGATCAGCCAGTTGCCGACCACGGCCTGTAGGGAATCGAGCCGCGAGTTGCAGCCGAGGATCGAGATCTCGTCGCGGTTCTTCATGCCGTGGTTGCGGATCAGCCGGAGCTTCTCGTTCATGCCGTCGTCATTGGTGACGACGATGCCGGCATCGCCCCAGACGTTGAGGTTCTTGAGCGGATGCAGGGAGAAGCCGGCGGCGATGCCGTGGGTGCCGGAGCGCTTTCCCGCGAACTCCGACAGGATGCCCTGGCAGGCATCCTCGACCACGGGGATGTTGTGGCGCTGGGCGATCGCCATCAGCTTGCCCATGTCGGTGACCTCGCCGGTCAGCTGGACCGGCATGATCGCCTTGGTTTTCTTGGTGATCGCGGCTTCGACGTAGTCGACGTTCATGCAGAAGGAATCGTCGCAATCGACCAGCACGGGCGTCGCGCCGGTCTCCGCGATCGCGCCGACCGTGGCGATGAACGTGTTGGCCGCGGTGATGACCTCGTCGCCATGGCCGATGCCGAGTGCCTTGAGCGGCAGCTTGAGCGCGTCGGTGCCCGATCCAACGCCGATGGCGTGACGCACGCCGATCAGCTCGGCAAAGCGCTTCTCGAATTCGGCGACGGGCTTGCCAAGGGTGAAGTCGCCGGTCGCCACCAGCCGGCCGATCTCGGCCAGGATCGGAGCGGGGTCGGCGAATTGCTCGAGTAGATATGAATATCGAACGTCGTACATGTGACCCGTCAGGTGGAATGAAGTTGAGGAGAGGAGGTGTGCGAGGCGGCGAGCGCATGCTCGATCGAGGTCGCGATGGCGCCAGCGGAAAGGCCATGCTTCTTCAACAGCGAGTCCTGCGAGCCGTAATTGTGCATGAAGCGGTCCGGCAGCGACAGACGCAGCATCGCAGGGAGGCCGGAGCCGAGCTTGTCGATCAACGCCTCTGCGACCGCGCTGCCGAGACCGCCGGAGGGCACGTGCTCCTCCAGCGTCGTCACGAGTCTGGTGCCGCGGACCGCCTGCAGCAGCGCCGCGGTGTCGAGCGGTTTCACGGTGTGCATGTGCAGGATGCCGGCGCGAATGCCTTGCGCGGCCAGCAGGTCGGCCGCAGCGAGGGCGCGCTGGAGCATGATGCCGGTGGTCACCATGAGCACCTCGCCCGGCGGCCGCATCAGGATGGCCTTGCCGATCTCAAAGCCGTGCTCGGCCTTGGAGACGATGGCGTCGCCCCCCTTTCCGAGCCGGATGTAGATCGGACCTTTCCAGTCGGGCGTCTGCTCCATCATGCGCGCCGCCTCGTCGGCGTCGCACGGGCAGATCACCGTCATGTTCGGCAGCGCCCGCATGATGGCGATGTCTTCGATCGCCTGGTGAGTGGGCCCGAGCGGCGCGTAGACGAGTCCGCCGCCATTGGCGATCAGCCGCACCGGCAGATTGTGCAGGCAGAGGTCGACGGCTACCTGTTCGTAGCAGCGCCGGGTGAGAAAGGTCGCGATGGTGTTGACGTAGGGCACGAAGCCCTCCATCGCGAGACCGGCCGACATGCCGATGATGTGCGCTTCCGAGATACCCTCGATCAGATGGCGCTTGGGAAACTCCTTGCTCATCGCGCGCAAGGTGCCCGCGCCGGGATCGGAGCCGATGTAAAGCACACGCTCGTCGCGCGCGGCGAGCTTGTGGACCATGTTCATGGCGGTGTTGCGCATGGGGAGCCGATCAAAAATCGCCGACGGCGACGCGGATGGCGTCGAGCTCGCTATCGGTCAGCTTGTTCTTGTGATGCCAATCGGCGTTGGATTCCGCAGCCGGCAGACCCTTGCCCTTGACGGTATGGCAGATGATCGCGGTAGGTTTGCCCGGAACGGCCGGGACCTGCTTCAGGACGGTGCGCAGGGCACCGACGTCGTGGCCGTTGAGCTCCTGCACGGCAAAGCCGAAGCTGCGCCATTTGTCCGCAAGCGGCTCCAGCGGCAGGACGTAGTCGGTCGGCCCGTAGCTCTGGAGCTTGTTGTAGTCGATCAGCGCGATCAGGTTGTCGAGCCCGTGCTTGGCCGCGCCCATGGCGGCTTCCCACACCGATCCTTCGTTGATCTCGCCGTCGCCGAGCAGCACGAAGGTCCGGTAGCTGCGCTCGCGCATGCGCGCGGCAAGCGCGAGGCCGACACCGATCGACAGGCCATGGCCGAGCGCGCCGGTCGAGGCCTCGACCCCCGGCACCATGCCGTATTCGGGATGTCCGCCCAGGATGCTGTCGGTGCCGCAGAAGCCGTCCAGCTCCGACAGAGGGAAGAAGCCGCGATCGGCCAAGAGCGCATAGAGCGCCAGACAACCATGTCCCTTGCTGAGGATCGCGCGGTCGCGATTGGGATCGCGCGGATTCTTCGGATCGATCCGCAAGACATCGTCATAGAGCACGCGAACCATCTCGATCAGCGACAGGGCCGGACCGACATGTCCGCGTCCGGCCGAGCGGACAGAACCGAGGACCAGGCGGCGCAAATAAAGGCTGCGCTCGTCCAGCGGGCAGGTGAGAGCGGCTTCAGCGTGGGGTGAGATCTGGATCACGTTGGCAAATCGTTTGATGGAGCCGGCGGGCTTTGTCGAGCTGGCCGGCAAGGCGGACCGTCAGATCGCCACCTTGCGCAGCCAGAGCGCGCCGGGAGCGGCTTTCCGGCAAATAGGCATTCAGGACAATCAGGCACCAAATCGCCCCGAACACAGGATACAGTACGTCACGGCGGATCGCAAACGCGTCATCCCCAGCTTCGAAGGCGTGCGAAAGCCGTCCGATCAATCGGTTCGCGCCGGCCTCGGGCAGATCGCTGCCGGGATGGATCGCGGTGTCGGACACGAGCTTGACCGGATCGTCCCAGCCGAAATATTCGAAGTCGATAAATCGCAGTCTGCCGTCGTCGGCGCGCAGCGCGTTGTGCAGCCCGAAATCCGACGGGCTCAATGCGCGATGGGCTGGTGCGAGGTCCGCCGCGGGATCCAGGCCCAGTTCCGCATAGCGTCGACGGAGCTGCCGGATCGCGATGGCGGTGCTGGGAACCAGGCTGCCGTCCATGAACGCGCGCAGGTCCGGATGGTCATGCGATGCGCGACGTAGTCCGTCAAGGCGCTGCTCGTACTGCGCGATGGCTTCCTCGGGCGAAAAGATGCTGGCTGATGCGTTCCGCAAATTCCGCGCGCCGCCCGCGTTGCGCAGCTTTTGCAACTCGATCAGGAAATCGGCCAGCTGGTCGGCATCATCGTCCCGGGGATGCAGGACCGCCGCATCACCGTCGAACCATTGATACAACGCGCAGAACGCAGCCGGATCTTTCGCGATCGGCCGCGGCGTCGAGATGATGCCGTGGTGCGACAGAAACGAGAGCGCGTCGTATTCCTGTCCCAGGCGATCACGTCCATCGGACGGATAGTGCTTGAGAGCGAGGGGCGGTCCGTCCGCCATCTCCAGCCGAAACACCCGGTTGTTGCCGCCGGACCGCGCCGGCTGGGCGGACGCGACCCGCGCGCCAGAGAGGCGGCTGCCGATCGAGACCGCGTCCTGAACGCTGATGTCCGGCTCGCTCATTGCGCGAACACTCCGCGGTGGATATCGGCCCAGGTCGCAATCGGCTCGCAATGATCAGGATGGGGAGGCCGCGACTGCGTGAACAGGATCGATCGCGTCGTCTTCGGAAAATGCGGCTGCTCGAAGACATCGACGAGATCGTCAATGAAGATGTCGAGCTGCAGGCTCGCAAGCCGCTCGACCTTGGCCGCCAGCGTGTCCTCGAAGTAGATATTGCCTATGGCCAGCGCCGCACCGGCGGCGTCGATGAGACCCGCATCCCTCAACCAGCCGCGCGCGGCTTCGCGTAAGTCGACACGGTTGGGATCCTGATGGCCGAACTGCGTCTTGTGGCTGACGATATAGACGCTCGCGCCGGCCTTGCGACACGTTGCGAGAAACTGGCGGACTCCAGGATAGATCTCGGCGCCGCCAATTCCCTTGCCATAGACGAAGCCTTGCAGTCCTTGCCAGGCAAGCTCGCCGTCCGCGCGGGACCGCAGATAATCCCGCACCTCGGTCTTCAGCCCGTCCCAGCCCTCCGGCACCAGCCCACGCTGCCGCGCGACGGCGGCAAAGACCTTGTCGTAGCAGATGATCGTGTTGTCGAAGTCGATGCCGATCCGCACGCCGCTCACTTCAGGCTGATGTTCTGCATCATCTTGATGTTGAAATACCTGGGGTCGTTGAGCGAGTTCGGCAGGCGGCCGGCCTTGAAGGCGTCGACGAGACCGGACACGGCCTGTTCGATCGTGTGCGTCGGCGCAAATCCGAGCTCGCGGCGGATCTTCTCCGAGGAGACGTGATAGGAACGGAGATCATCGGTCGGCTCGACGGCCACGTCGACATTGCTTCCGACCACCGATTTGACGATGTCGGCGATCTTCATCAGCGAGTGGTTCTCGTAGCCGATGTTATAGGTCTTGCCGTCGATCTTCGCGTCATCCTGCTGGAGCAGGAACAGATAGGCCGCGGACATGTCCTCGATGTGCAGGTTGGGCCGCTTCTGCGTTCCGCCGAATACGCGGATGCGGCCGGTGTTGACCGCGAGATTGGTCAGGATGTTGACGACGACGTCGAGCCGCTGCCGCGGTGCGTAGCCGCAGACGGTGGCCGGGCGAACCGTGCAGGTGACGAAGCCGGATGCGGCTTCCTCGGCAAGGTCGGTCTCGCACATCGCCTTGAACCTCGAGTAGTCCGTGAGCGGCTCACAGGACAGCTCCTCGGTCACCTCGGCCTCGTCCTTGATGCCATAGACGCTCGAGGAGGAGGCATAGATGAAGCGCTTGATGCCGGCCTTCTTCGCGGCCCGCACCATCGGACGGAAGCAGTCGTAGTTGATGGACTTGCCGAGCGCCGGATCCAGCTCGAACGAGGGGTCGTTGGAGATGCATGCGAGGTGGATCACAGCATCATTGCCGCGCAAGGCCTCGTTGATCGCGGCCTCGTCGCGGATGTCGCCCTTGATCAGGCGCAGATTGGGATTGTCGCGGACCCCGTTGAACACGTCCTCGCCATACATGAACAGGTCGAGCACGGTGACCTTGTGGCCCGCCGCCAGCAATCGGGGAACCAGCACGCTGCCGACATAGCCGGCGCCGCCGGTAACCATCACGTTCCATTTCTGACCAATCACTGTCGTTCTCCAGATTTCCCCGTTCGCGTCACTTCAACAACGCGGTGACAAATTTGACCAGCGGCGCCTTTTCGACCGAGCTGCGGTGGCCGACGATGCCCACCTTGATCGCGCCCGCCGCGTTGCCGATGAAGGCGACGTCTTCGATGTTGCCGCCGGCTGCCACCAGCGGCGCGGTGATCGTCAGGAAGGCATCGCCGGCACCGACGGTATCCACGACGGTCTTGGTGAAGGCGGGCACGCGCGCGACGCCGGTCTTCGACGAGAAGGGGTAGCAGCCGAAGGAGCCGTGCGTGATGATCATGTTGTCGCAATCGATCTTGCGGTGCAGGCGGTCCTGAATCACCGACGCGATGTCGTTGAACTTGTCGGTGGCCGCCAGGCGCGCTTCCGGCGCGTCGATGCAGACGTAGTCGGCGCGCGGATACTTCGTGATCAGATTGTAGCCGTGGTTTCCGCTGTTGCTCTGGGCGTTGACCGCCAGGAATTTGGAGTTCGCGATCAGCGTGTCGATCGTGCTGGGTGCGATCATGCCGTGACCGAAATCGGTGACGATGACCACGTCACCGCCGCGCACGCGCTCGGCGGTGACACGGTCGATCTCCTTGCGCTCGGCTTCGTCGAGCGGCGTGTCGTCCATGGTGTAGACTTCGAACAGCTTGTGCAGATAGCCCATCTCGACGTACCGCAATTTGCGGGTGGTCGGGCGACCCTGAATGCGGATCGGGGTGAGCGTGACATTCGGGCGGACATGCGCGCGGATGAACTCTTCAGGGTAGTCGTTGCCACCCAGTGTCGTGACGATCTCCACCGACTTGCAGAAGCTCGCCACGTGATTGGCTGCGGCAATGACGCCGCCGGCAAATTGCTCGCCGTTCTTGAACAGAGTGGCGACAATGTTCTCCTTCGAGGCCTTTCCGAGCGCCGTGACGTACTGGTATTCGTCGATGATGGTATCGCCGACCAGCACGACATGCATGTCCTGAATCTTGTCGATCAGCTTCAGCAGGCGCTCGGCGCCACCGCCTTCGCGTACCTTCTGGAGGTAATCGCGCAGAGGAGGATCGTAGATGTCGAAATAGCGGTTCATCAGCGACGACGAGCTGAAGGTCACGTCGCGCGTGAAGACGATGCGGCCGCCATGGCGTTCGACGACCTCCCGCTCGACAGCGATCTTGCCGGTGACGTCATCTTCGGGATTCTCGTAGTCGGAGCCCTTCACGTAGATGTCGGGGCGCACGGTATCGAGGATCGGCTCGGCGCTCGATGTCCGGTTGATGCCGACCCAATCGACGGTGCCGAGCGCGGCGAGCATCTCGGCACGCATGTTCTCCGGAAAGATCGGCCGTCCCGGGCCTTTGTTGACGAAGCGGTCCGCCGTGACGGTCACGATGACCACATCGGCCTCGTTGCGTGCCGCCAGGATGTGCCGGACGTGGCCGAGATGCACGAGATCGAACACGCCGTGGCAGAGCGCAACGCTCCGGCCCTCGGCCTGAGCGGCCCGCGCGATCTCGCCCAGTTCCTCGATCGTCTTGATCTTCTGGTGCGGTGCCGGATGGACAGTCGGCTTGTCGGTCGGAGCATTATCCATGTGAATTATCCAAAGCGCAGGTCGGTCTGGCCGGCCCGGAAATGATTGGTCGGCGGCGCGGACGTCGAGGTCGAACGAGTCTGTTCAACGGCCCGCCTTCTGCGGAGTGCCGGACGCCGCATCGCCGCCGTCACCGAGATATTTGAACCAGTCCTTGGTGGCGTCGGCGATCTTGTCCACAGTCCACAGGGGCGCGTCCCTGTACTGGTCCATCGACGTCAGCATCGTCGCGACGCCGTCCTCGAACTTCACCTTCGGCGTCCATTTCAGAACCCGCTTGATCTTGGTGATGTCGGCGTAGGTGCAGTCGGGCTCGCCGGGACGCTTGGGAATGTGGACCTTGGCGCCGCCGAGAAGCTCGACCAGCCGGTTGACGCTGTAGGTGTTGTCCGAACCGACGTTGAATATTTCGTGCGAGACATCGGAGCGCGCGGCGGTCACGAAGGCATCGGCGACATCGCTGACGAAGGTGAAGTCGCGGGTCTGCTCGCCATCGCCGACCACAGTGAAGGGCTTGCCCGCGAGCTTCTGCGCCATGAACACGCCGAACACGGCACCGTAGGTGCCGGTGGTGCGATGGCGCGGTCCGAACACGTTGAACAGGCGCAGCGCGACAGCGGGCAGCTTGTAGACCTGACACCAGTGCATGACGCACTGTTCGCCGAGATTCTTTGTGAGCGCGTAGGGATACATCGGCCGGATCTCGGCGCTCTCCGGCGTCGGATAGGCGTCGGGAATACCGTAGCAGGACGATGAGGCCGCATAGATGAAGCGGCTGACACCCGCATGCCGCGCAGCCTCGAGAACGTTGACCGTTCCGTCGACGTTGGCGCGGTGATACGGGATCGGGGACTCGATCGAGGGAACGATGTCAGCCAGTGCCGCGAGATGGAAGACCCAATCGACACCGTGGAAATACGGTTTGATCGCGTCGAGGTCGGTGACGTCCGCCCGTACGACCTTCAACTGCCTCGAACTGGCGCGCGCGGCCAAATTTTCGGCGCGTCCGATAACGAAATTATCGAGCGCAATGACCTCGTTGCCGTCATCGAGCAGCCGATCGACGAGGTGACTTCCGATGAAGCCGGCGCCGCCAGTAACAATACATTTCATGGGGAACATCCGTGACGCGAATGCCCAGCGAAACAGGCTCGCCAATGTTGAGTGAAACCCGAAAGCCGACTATCAGCCGCTCCCAAACTTTGCAAGTATTATACCTTTGCAATCCATGGTAATAGTCGGTATCACCCGGACATGTTGCAATCGAGCCGCCAGCCCATGCCCGCCGAGTCCGTCGATCCCGACCACAAGGCCTTTCTCGACGACTACGTGGGACGCCTGCATCGCGCGACGGCGATCGACGACGGTATTTTTGCCAGGATCTCTGCCACGCGCGCGTCCTGGTTGCGCACGCGAGAGCAGGGCGGTCGCGTCATTTTCATCGGTAATGGTGGCTCGGCCGGCATCGCCTCGCATCTGGCGATCGATCTGGCGAAGAATGCGTCGGTGCCTGCACTCTGCTTCAGCGATGCGAGCATGATGTCGTGCCTAGCCAACGATTACGGCTTCGAGGACTGGATCGCGCACGCAGTGCGCCTGAATGCCCGCGCCGGCGATTGCCTCGTCGCGATCAGCTCGTCGGGACGTTCGAAGAACATTCTGAATGCGGTTGCGCAGGCGCGCAGGATGAAGCTCGACGTGATCACCCTGTCGGGCATGAATGCGGAGAATCCGCTGCGCAATCTCGGTGACGTTAATTTCTGGGTCGACAGCCGCAGCTACAACATTGTCGAGACCACGCACCAGTTCTGGATGATGGCCGCAATCGACCTCGTCATCGGTCGTGCGGAATATCCGGCGGCCTGAGGCGGGCATCCGATGCAGTCGCGATTCAAGCATGCGGCCCTGTTTTCGGTGAAGCTGCTGCTGTCGGTCGCGGTGCTGGTCTACATCGCGCGTGGTCTCGACCTGGGGCAATTGCGAACTCGTCTCGTCTCCGTCGATCCCGTCCTGTTCGTCGTCGCCCTGGCGCTGATCTTCTTTCAGACATTCGTCCTCAACGGCCGGTGGGAGCTGATCATGCGCGCGCTCGGCGTGTCGCTGGACTGGTTCGCCGGCTGGCGAATCCTCATGATCAGCCTCTGGTTCAATCAGGTGTTGCCCTCGTCGGTCGGCGGGGACGCGGTGCGGATGTGGCTGCTCCGCCAACGTGGCGTGCAGTGGTCGGCGGCGGTCAAGGGCGTTGCGGCAGACCGCTTCACGGCGTTGATCGGGCTGATCGTGCTGATGGTGGCCGGATTGCCGTTTCTGCTGTCACGCGTGTCCAATCCGGCCGCGATCCTGGCCATCGGCGGACTGACGCTGGCGGGCGTCGCTGGCACCGTGGTCCTGTTGACGCTCGACCGTCTGCCGAAACGCCTCATTGCGCTTCCCGCGATCGCAAGCTTCGTCCGGTTCGGAACGCTCGTCAGGTTTCTTCTGCTGCAATCCGAGCGCCGCGGTTTGCTGTTCGGATCTGCGCTCCTCATCCATCTGGTGACGGCAGCGGCCTGCTACGCCTTGGCGCGCGGCGTCGGAGCGCAGCTTTCCGTGCTGGACGCGGGCATCTTGATCCCGCCGGTCGTGTTGTTGACGGCCGTTCCGATCTCGATCAGCGGCTGGGGCGTGCGTGAGGGGGCGATGGTCGCCTGCCTTGGTCTGGCAGGTGTGCCGTCCGAGGAGGCGCTGTCGGTTTCGCTTCTGCTGGGTGCCATCAGCGTGATCATCGGGCTCCTCGGCGGCGTGATCTGGCTGGCCAGTCCGGAGCGCGGGTCGTATTCCGCGGACAGAGCCGCCAAGGCGGCGGAGGAGGGGCCAGGCTTCGCGCTGGGGCAGGGCACCGAAGTTTCGAGCCACTCATGACCTGCTTGAGCCCGTTGCCGATCTGGTCTTCACAGGGTGGGATTGTCTCACTCGCTCGCGTATCTCACATTTCGGTTCCACGATGAAAAACCTGTTCTACGTCCGCCATACTTGCCGCCTCTGCCATTCGGACAAGCAGGAGCTGGTCGTCCCGATGGCAGGCATGCCCATCGGCACGCCGAACTTCCAGGTGCCGAACGCCAGCGTCGACGATCCTGTTTTCCGGGCTGCGGTACCGATGGCGCTGCATCTGTGCAGGGACTGCGGCCACCTCCAGATTCTCCATGTCGGCAATCCGGAGATCCAGTACCGCAACTACGTCTATACCACCTCGCTCTCGCTCGGCCTGCGGGAGCATTTCGCAGGCTATGCCAACGACGTCGTCAGTCGCTTCGGCGTCGCTCCGGGCTCGCTGGTCGTCGAGCTCGGAAGCAACGACGGATCGCTGCTCGGCTTCTTCAAGGAGCGTGGCATGCGGGTGCTCGGCGTCGATCCCGCCGTCGACATTGCGCGGCGTGCGACGGAAGCCGGGATCGAGACCATCGGCGATTTCTTCACCGATGCCATCGGGCGCCGCATCCTGCAGAGCCATGGTGCGGCGAGCGTCGTGATCGCCAACAACATGATCGCCAATGTCGACAATCTCGATCCGCTGGTGATCGGGGTTCGCGACGTACTCGCGCCGGACGGATTGTTCGTCTTCGAGACGCAGTACGGCGTCGATGTCACCGAGAAGAACCTGCTCGACACCGTCTATCATGAGCATCTATCGTATTTTAACATCAAGCCGTTGACGCGCTTCTTTGCGCGGCTCGGCATGGAAGTGATTGACGTCCAGCACATCTGGACCAAGGGCGGCTCGATCCGCGTGACGGTCCAGCGCGCCGGCGGTGCGAAGAAGCCGTCCGCGGAGGTCGCGAAGTTCATCGCCGAGGAAGACCGGCTCGGCGTCGATCAGCCGGCCTATTACGCGCCCTATGTGAAGAGGATCGCGGCCATCCGCGACGAACTGGTCGCCATGGCCGATGCCGCCCATGCGCGGGGGGAGCTGGTCGCCGGCTACGGTGTCTCGGTCGGCACTACGACGCTGCTGCCGCAGTTCGGCCTGGAGAACAAGATCGACTTCCTGGTGGACGACGACCCCAAGAAGGGAAACGTGATGGCGGGCCCGGGCTACGACATTCCGATCCTGCCCCCGGCCGCCCTTTACGAGCGCAAGCCTGCGTTCGTCGTGGTCTTCGCCTGGCGCTATGTCGATCCGATCCGGGCCAAGCACGCCCGCTATTTCGCTGAGGGTGGAAAATTCGTGGTGCCGCTCCCGGGTGTTTCCATGGTCGACCGGGCCGACTGACCCGGGCGGCGGGCTGGCCGGGGAGGACCCGGGCGGACGCTGATCTCGCCTCCGCTGGGACGGGGAAAATAGACCCTTGATCCCCTTGGACTGGGCACGGGCGCCAAGCACGCCGGCTTGCCCGTATCAGCTCCGATACCTTGACCTTTGGCCCCATCCGCAGTATCTACCCCGCACTCGCAGCCGGCCCGTTAGACGCGGATCTCCGGCGCGGCTTTGAAATCCCCGAACAATCGAGCCCGATTTCCGGCTCATCCTTCGAGACAGAGGGCTGGGCCAACGGCGGCTGTTCGGATCCCCGAAATTCATTCGCGTCTGTCGACGGACGTTGGACATCAAACGATGGCAGTCAGCCCGTTCAAGTTCTTGCAAGAAGTGCGCTCGGAGACCGCCAAAGTCACCTGGCCGACCCGTCGTGAGACCACGATCACCACGATCATGGTCTTCGTCATGGTCGCCGTCGCCTCGATCTTCTTCTTCGCCGCCGACCAGATCATCCGTGTCCTCATCACCTTCCTCCTGGGCATTCACTGATGGCAACAGCAACCGCTCAAGTGTCCGACAAGCGCTGGTACATCGTTCACGCCTACTCGAACTTCGAGAAGAAGGTCGCCGAATCGATCCGCGAGCAGGCCAAGCAGCGCGGGCTCGAGGAACTGTTCGAGCTGGTGCTGGTTCCGACCGAGAAGGTCACGGAGGTGCGCCGCGGCCGCAAGATCGATGCCGAGCGCAAGTTCTTCCCGGGCTATGTGCTGGTGAAGATGAAGCTGACCGACGAGGCGTTCCACCTGATCAAGAACACGCCGAAGGTGACGGGCTTCCTCGGCGCGGAAAACAAGCCGATGCCGATCTCGGAAGCAGAGGCCATGCGCATCCTGCACCAGGTGCAGGAGGGCGTGGAACGCCCGAAGGCGTCGGTGTCTTTCGAGATCGGCGAGAATGTCCGCGTGGCCGACGGCCCGTTCGCCTCGTTCTCGGGTGTGGTCGAGGAAATCGACGAGGCGCGCTCGCGCGTGAAGGTCGCGGTGTCGATCTTCGGCCGCGCGACGCCTGTCGAGCTGGAATTCGGTCAGGTCGAGAAGGTCTGACTCGAGCTGTCATTGCCGGGCTTGACCCGGCAATCCATCTGCTTCGCAAGAATGCTTTTGCGAAGAGTGATGGATGCCCGGATCAAGTCCGGGCATGACGGGAGGAGTGGAGGCGGGGACGTCTCCAGGAGAGGCCGTGGGAGGACGAGGGCGGTTGCCAGCCGCACATCGATCCCGACCACGAACCTGAACCGCCGGCGGCATGCCGGCACAACAGGAGTGATACATGGCAAAGAAAGTGACCGGATACCTGAAGCTTCAGGTCCCGGCCGGTGCGGCGAATCCTTCGCCCCCGATCGGTCCCGCGCTTGGTCAGCGCGGTCTCAACATTATGGAGTTCTGCAAGGCGTTCAACGCCCAGACCCAGAAGGAAGAGAAGAACACCCCGATCCCGGTGATCATCACCATCTATGCGGACCGTTCCTTCACCTTCGAGATGAAGACGCCGCCGATGTCCTACTTCCTCAAGCAGGCCGCCAAGATCCAGTCCGGCTCGAAGGCGCCGGGCCGTGACAAGGCCGGCAAGGTGACCAAGGCGCAGGTGCGCGAGATCGCCGAGAAGAAGATGAAGGATCTGAATTGCGACACCATCGAATCGGCCATGAAGATGGTCGAGGGCTCGGCCCGTTCGATGGGTCTGGAAGTTGCGGGGTAAGCGGTCATGGCAATCGGAAAGCGTTTGAACAAAGCCCGCGAAGGCATTGACCGCGAAAAGCTTTACCCGCTCGCGGACGCCATCAAGATGGTCAAGGAACGCGCCAAGGCGAAGTTCGACGAGACCATCGAGGTCGCGATCAATCTCGGCGTCGATCCGCGTCATGCAGACCAGATGGTCCGCGGTGTCGTGACCCTGCCGAACGGCACCGGCCGTACGCTCCGCGTCGGCGTGTTCGCCCGCGGCGCCAAGGCCGATGAGGCCAAGGCCGCGGGTGCCGACGTCGTCGGCGCCGAGGACCTGGTCGAGAAGGTGCAGAACGGCTCGATCGATTTCGACCGCTGCATCGCTACCCCCGACATGATGCCGCTGGTCGGCCGGTTGGGTAAGGTGCTCGGCCCGCGCGGCCTGATGCCGAACCCCAAGATCGGCACCGTTACCATGGACGTCACCGGTGCGGTGAAGGGTGCCAAGGGCGGCTCAGTCGAGTTCCGCGTCGAGAAGGCAGGCATCCTGCAAGCCGGCGTCGGCAAGGCCTCGTTCTCCGAGGAGAAGCTGGTCGAGAACATCAAGGCTCTCGCCGATGCTGTCTCCAAGGCGAAGCCGGCCGGTTCCAAGGGCACCTACATCCAGCGCGTTGCGGTGTCCTCGACGATGGGCCCCGGCGTGAAGGTCGAGCCGGGCACCATTCTCGGCTGAGATTTCGAAATGACATGAGGCGTGGGGCGGAATTGGGCAACCGATTCCGCCCCTCGTCGTTTGTGGCGGCGTTGACCGGAAACAAGAACAATGGCTGACAAGGTCCTGATCTACTCGCGTTTTCCGAAAACGATGATGGCGCGTTTTGCCGAGCGGTTCGAGCTGCTCGACACCGCTGGCAAGCCGGCGCGGGAGGTGTTTTCGGCGGATGAGCTCGGCGGCATCCGCGCGATGCTGACGGCGGGCGGCACCCCGCTCGGCGCGGAGGCGATGGACCTGTTTCCAAAGCTCGGCGCCATCGTCTGCTACGGCACCGGTTATGACGGCGTCGACCTGAAGGCGGCCGCCGCGCGCAATATCGCCATCGGCCACAGTCCGGGCGCCAATGCGGCCTCGGTCGCCGACATCGCGATGACTCTGATGCTCGCGGCGACGCGGCGGCTCCTGGCCGCCGACCAATATGTCCGCAGTGGCGACTGGGCGGCGTCAAAACAGTCGGCGATGATGCGGCCCCAGGCCGGCATGCCCGGCCGCCGCATCGGCGTCTACGGCATGGGCGAGATCGGCCGCAAGATCGCCGCGCGCTGCGCGGCTTTCGAGACCGAGGTCGGCTATTTCAGCCGCACCCAATACGACCTGCCCTATCGATATTTTCCGTCTCTGGAGGCGCTGGCCGACTGGTGCAGCGTGCTCATGATCGCGGTCCGGGCAGGGGCCGAGACCCAGCATGTCGTCAATGCTGATATTCTTCGGCGCCTCGGCGCGGACGGCTATGTCGTCAACGTCTCCCGCGGCTCAGTCGTAGACGAGAAAGCCCTGGTCGCGGCGCTCGCTGACAACGCCATAGCCGGCGCCGGCCTCGACGTCTTTGCGACGGAGCCGCACACCCCTGATGCGCTGACGGCGCTGCCGAACGTGGTATTCGCTCCGCATATCGGCGGCCACACCCTGGATTCGCACGTTGCCATGCAGAACTGCGTCCTGGCGAACTTGACCGCGTTCTTCGAGGGCAAGCCGCTTCCTTACGCCGTCAAATCGGCCTGAATCGGGCCTTGTTGGCCGAGATCAAGCCTGGCCGGCAATCGACTGGAACTGGTGTGAATTTTGCTCTTGGCAAGCAGGCGCGGAGCGGTTAAAGAACCGCCTCCGAACGTACCGGCCTCGGCTGGCGCGTTCGTGCACGCATTCCGAAAAACCGGCATGACAGGAGATCATTCCTTTTCAGGACGTCCGCAAGGATTTGCCCGGAAAGGAAGGAAAGACCGTCGGTTGGATGGGGTGTGGGCAGAGGTCGGACGGTTCGCCGGCTGGCCTCGTCCTGTCCAAGACTGCAGGCGCCTGCGGGAAATTTCGATTTCTCAACGGCTTAATCGCATGGCCTGCATAGACGGGTGAAGACCGGATTTCACTTCGCGCCCAGCTTAACGGTTGGGTTCGCGAAACGGGTCTGGTTCGGACCTCGACACGCCGTGGGTCTCCAAGGGGACTCCCGGAGGGCAGGCTTTGAATTGTCGTCTTGCCCGGCGTGTCCGATGGGTTTTTGGCCCGGAGGTTCAGGTTCGGGCGGGACGATGGGTGCAACCCGGCGGTCCCGCTTCTCGCGATGACCGCCAACCGGAGAGAGCTTGCTGTGGAACGAGCGGCAAAAAAAGAGGCGGTCGAACAGCTCAACGAGGTCTTCAAGACCACGAGCGTCGCGATCGTTGCTCAATATTCCGGCCTCACCGTCGCCCAGATGCAGAAGCTGCGCACGCAGATGAAGCAGGCTGGCGCCTCGGTGAAGGTCTCGAAGAACCGTCTCGCCAAAATTGCTCTTGAAGGCACCGACGTCGTTGCCATCGGCCCCATGTTGAAGGGGCCGACCGTGATCGCGACTTCCAACGATCCGGTAGCGGCGCCGAAGGTCGTCATCGAATTCGCCAAGGCGAACGAAAAGTTCGTCATCATCGGCGGCTCGATGGGTAAGACCGTCCTGAATGTCGACGGCGTGAAGGCGCTTGCCTCGCTGCCGTCGCTTGACGAACTGCGCGGCAAGATCGTCGGCCTCATCGTGGCCCCGGCGACCAAGCTGGCCCAGCTCGCCAACGCGCCCGCGGGCAAGCTCGCGCGCGTCATCCAGGCTCATGCCTCAAAGGGCGAAGCGGCCTGACGCCCTTCGCAAAACTCAAACCCGAACCAGACTTACACTCAAGGGAACTGAACAATGGCTGACTTGCAGAAGATCGTTGACGACCTCTCGAGCCTCACCGTGCTCGAAGCTGCCGAACTCGCGAAGCTCCTCGAAGAGAAGTGGGGCGTTTCGGCTGCCGCGGCTGTCGCCGTGGCCGGCCCCGCTGCTGGTGGCGCTGCCGCCGCTCCGGCGGAAGAGAAGACCGAGTTCACGGTCGTTCTCGCCAGCGCCGGCGACAAGAAGATCGAGGTCATCAAGGAAGTCCGCGCCATCACCGGTCTCGGCCTGAAGGAAGCAAAGGACCTCGTCGAGGGTGCTCCGAAGCCGCTGAAGGAAGGCGTGAACAAGGAAGAAGCCGAGAAGATCAAGGCGCAGATCGAGAAGGCCGGCGCCAAGGTCGAGCTCAAGTAAGCAACGCTTGCTGGCGGGATCCCGGCCGCGCATCGACGAGGTCCGGGATCCCGGTCCGCTCCTCAAGAGGGTGGGCCAGATGCAAAAGGCGTGCGACGGAACGTCCCGACGCAGGCCGAACACGAAAAAGTGTGGGGATTTGAGGGCCTAACCCTCGAATCTACACTATTGTCGCCCCATATCGGGTCGGCAGCACGAAAGCGCGGTGGGCAGGGATGTCGGATTTCCCTGTAAGCCGTTGGGAGAGCAGGCTATTTCGGGCTTTTTCAGTCCGTGAAGACGATCGTTGTGACGGGCGGGCGCGCTCTTGCGCCCCGCGCGTCGTTTTGCGTTTTGAAGGTCCGAAGAACGGAATCAGGACATTCTCGCCTGAAACTGCGTCTCCGGCCCCAAGACGGGTTCGAAAATTCAACCCGGAGAGCGGTGGCAGCCGCGTTCCGGACGGCGCGCCCAGAGCGGGCGACGAAAATGAGAGGCCACGATGGCGCAGCAGACATTCACCGGTCGCAAACGCGTTCGCAAGTTCTTCGGACACATCAAGGAAGTTGCCGAGATGCCGAACCTCATCGAGGTTCAGAAGGCGTCCTATGACCAGTTCCTGATGGTCGACGAACCCCAGGGTGGCCGTCTCGACGAAGGTCTGCAGGCAGTGTTCCGCTCGGTGTTTCCGATCTCCGATTTTTCGGGCACCTCGATGTTGGAGTTCGTCCGCTACGAGTTCGAGCAGCCCAAATACGACGTCGACGAGTGCCGCCAGCGCGGCATGACCTTTGCTGCGCCCCTCAAGGTGACGCTGCGCCTCATCGTGTTCGATATCGACGAGGAAACCGGCGCCAAGTCGGTGAAGGACATCAAGGAGCAGGACGTCTACATGGGCGACATCCCGCTCATGACGATGAACGGCACCTTCATCGTCAACGGCACCGAGCGCGTCATCGTCTCGCAGATGCACCGGTCGCCCGGCGTGTTCTTCGACCACGACAAGGGCAAGACCCATTCCTCGGGCAAGCTGCTGTTCGCCGCCCGTGTCATTCCGTATCGCGGCTCATGGCTCGACATCGAGTTTGACGCCAAGGACATCGTCTATGCGCGTATCGATCGTCGCCGCAAGATTCCGGTGACGTCGCTGATGTTCGCCCTCGGCCTCGACGGCGAGGCGATCCTGTCCACATTCTACAAGAAGATTCTCTACAAGCGGACCAAGGAAGGCTGGCGCGTTCCGTTCGACGCCAACCGTTTCCGCGGCTACTCGACGGTCAACGATTTGATCGACGCCGACACCGGCAAGGTCGTGCTCGAGGCCGGCAAGAAGCTCACCGTCCGCGCGGCCCGCCAGCTCCAGGAGAAGGGGCTGAAGGCGCTGCGCATGGCTGACGAGGAACTGGTCGGCAACTACGTCGCCGAGGATCTCGTCAACCCGAAGACCGGTGAGATCCACGCCGAGGCCGGTGAGGAAATCACCGACAAGCTGATGAAGGCGCTCAACGAGCAGGGTTACAAGGAGCTGCCGCTGCTCGACATCGACCACGTCAATGTCGGCCCTTACATCCGCAACACGCTGTCGGCCGACAAGAACATGACGCGTGAGGATGCGCTGTTCGACATTTACCGCGTGATGCGTCCGGGCGAGCCGCCGACGCTGGAATCGGCGCAGGCCATGTTCCAGTCGCTGTTCTTCGACGCCGAACGCTACGATCTCTCCGCGGTTGGTCGCGTCAAGATGAACATGCGCCTCGACCTCGATGCGCCCGACACCCAGCGCACGCTGCGCAAGGAAGACATCCTCTCCGTCATCAAGACGCTGGTGGATCTGCGCGACGGCAAGGGCGAGATCGACGACATCGACCATCTCGGCAACCGCCGTGTGCGTTCGGTCGGCGAGCTCATGGAGAACCAGTACCGCATCGGCCTGCTGCGCATGGAGCGCGCGATCAAGGAGCGGATGTCCTCGGTCGATATCGACACGGTGATGCCGCAGGATCTGATCAACGCCAAGCCGGCGGCCGCCGCCGTGCGCGAGTTCTTCGGCTCCTCGCAGCTGTCGCAGTTCATGGACCAGACCAACCCGCTGTCGGAGATCACCCACAAGCGGCGCCTGTCGGCGCTCGGACCGGGCGGCCTGACCCGCGAGCGCGCCGGCTTCGAGGTGCGCGACGTGCATCCGACGCATTACGGCCGCATCTGCCCCATCGAGACGCCGGAAGGTCCGAACATCGGCCTGATCAACTCGCTTGCGACCTTCGCGCGCGTGAACAAGTACGGCTTCGTCGAAACGCCGTATCGCAAGGTCAAGGATGGCCGCGTCACCGACGAGGTCGTGTACCTGTCGGCGATGGAAGAGGGGCGCTACTCGGTGGCCCAGGCCAACGTGCCGGTCGACGCCAAGGGTCGCTTCACCGAAGACCTCGTGGTCTGCCGCTCGAGCGGGACCCGCGACGTCGTGCCGATGACGCCCGACAAGGTCGACTACATGGACGTGTCGCCGAAGCAGCTCGTTTCGGTCGCCGCGGCGCTGATTCCGTTCCTCGAGAACGACGACGCCAACCGCGCGCTGATGGGCTCGAACATGCAGCGTCAGGCGGTGCCGCTGGTTCGCGCCGAGGCGCCGTTCGTCGGTACCGGCATGGAGGGCGTCGTTGCCCGTGACTCGGGTGCCGCGATCGCGGCACGCCGCTCGGGCGTGATCGACCAGATCGACGCCACCCGCGTCGTCATCCGTGCGACGGAAGATCTCGATCCGACCAAGTCGGGCGTCGATATCTATCGTCTGATGAAGTACCAGCGCTCCAACCAGTCGACCTGCATCAACCAGCGTCCGCTGGTGAAGGTCGGCGACATCGTCAAGAAGGGCGACATCATCGCTGACGGTCCGTCGACCGATCTCGGCGAGCTCGCGCTCGGCCGCAACGTGCTGGTCGCGTTCATGCCGTGGAACGGCTACAACTTCGAAGACTCGATCCTGCTCTCCGAGCGGATCGTGAAGGAAGACGTCTTCACCTCGATCCACATCGAGGAGTTCGAGGTGATGGCCCGCGACACCAAGCTCGGACCTGAGGAAATCACCCGCGACATTCCGAACGTTTCGGAAGAAGCGCTGAAGAACCTCGACGAAGCCGGTATCGTCTATATCGGCGCGGAAGTGCGCGCCGGCGACATCCTGGTCGGCAAGATCACGCCGAAGGGCGAAAGTCCGATGACGCCGGAAGAGAAGCTCCTGCGCGCCATCTTCGGCGAGAAGGCCTCCGATGTCCGCGACACCTCGCTGCGCGTTCCTCCCGGCGTGCAGGGTACGATCGTGGAAGTGCGCGTGTTCAACCGTCACGGCGTCGACAAGGACGAGCGTGCGCTGGCGATTGAGCGGGAAGAGATCGAGCGCCTTGCCAAGGACCGCGACGACGAGCAGGCGATCCTGGACCGCAACGTCTACAACCGTCTCGCCGAACTCCTCGAGGGTCGGCAGGGCATTGCGGGTCCGAAAGGCTTCAAGAAGGACACCAAGATCACCCGTGCGGTGCTCGAGGAGTACCCGAAGTCGCAGTGGTGGCTGTTCGCTTCGCCGAACGACAAGCTGATGGCCGAGATCGAGGCCATGCGGAAGCAGTACGACGAGTCGAAGAAGGGGCTGGAACAGCGCTTCCTCGACAAGGTCGAGAAGCTTCAGCGCGGCGACGAATTGCCGCCCGGCGTGATGAAGATGGTCAAGGTCTTCGTCGCGGTGAAGCGCAAGATCCAGCCCGGCGACAAGATGGCCGGCCGCCACGGCAACAAGGGCGTGGTGTCGAAGATCGTGCCGATCGAGGACATGCCGTTCCTCGAAGACGGTACGCATGCCGACATCGTGCTCAATCCGCTCGGCGTGCCCTCGCGCATGAACGTCGGACAGATCCTCGAGACCCATCTCGGCTGGGCCTGCGCCGGTCTCGGCAAGCGTATCGGCCAGACGGTCGATGCGTACCTGTCGAAGCAGGACATCAAGCCGTTGAAGGAAACCTTGAAGAAGGTCTACGGCGAGGACGAGACGATCAAGTCGCTCAACGACAACGAGCTGCTTGAACTCGGCCATAACCTCAGCCGCGGCGTGCCGATCGCGACGCCGGTGTTCGACGGTGCCAAGGAAGCCGACATCGAGGAGATGCTGAAGCTTGCCGGTCTCGACGCTTCGGGGCAGTCGACCGTCTATGACGGCCGCACCGGCGATCCGTTCGATCGCAAGGTGACGGTGGGCTACATCTACATGCTCAAGCTGCACCATCTGGTCGACGACAAGATCCATGCGCGTTCGATCGGTCCGTACTCGCTCGTCACCCAGCAGCCGCTGGGCGGCAAGGCGCAGTTCGGCGGCCAGCGCTTCGGCGAAATGGAGGTGTGGGCGCTCGAGGCTTACGGCGCGGCGTACACGCTCCAGGAGATGCTGACTGTGAAGTCGGACGACGTCGCCGGCCGTACCAAGGTGTACGAGGCGATCGTGCGCGGCGACGACACGTTCGAGGCCGGTATTCCGGAATCGTTCAACGTGCTGGTCAAGGAAATGCGCTCGCTCGGCCTCAACGTCGACCTGCACAACTCCAAGATGGGACCGGCGCCGACGTCGGAAGCGGCCGAGTAATTCGACCTTTCATGCCCGGCCTTCGCGGCCGGGCATCGGCGCCCCGCCTGAAGCCTTGAGGGCAGGGCGCCCCGCTTGAGTGATTTTCGAATTTGCGGCCGGAGGCGACCGGCACGCGAGGAGAAGACGATGAACCAAGAAATTATGAATCTCTTCAATCCGACGACGCCGGCGCAGGTCTTCGACCAGATCCGGATCTCGATCGCGTCCCCAGAGAAGATTCTGTCCTGGTCCTACGGCGAGATCAAGAAGCCGGAGACCATCAACTACCGGACCTTCAAGCCCGAGCGCGACGGCCTGTTCTGCGCCCGCATCTTCGGGCCGATCAAGGACTACGAGTGCCTGTGCGGCAAGTACAAGCGCATGAAGTACAAGGGCATCATCTGCGAGAAGTGCTCGGTCGAGGTCACGCTGTCGCGCGTCCGGCGCGAGCGCATGGGCCATATCGAGCTCGCAGCTCCCGTCGCCCACATCTGGTTCCTGAAGTCGCTGCCCTCGCGCATCGGCCTCCTGCTCGACATGACGCTGAAGGATCTCGAGCGGATCCTCTACTTCGAATATTACGTCGTGCTGGAGCCGGGCCTCACCGCGCTGAAGGACCGTCAGCTGCTGTCGGAAGACGAGTATCTGAAGGCGCAGGACGAGTACGGCCAGGATTCCTTCACCGCCATGATCGGCGCCGAAGCGATCCGCGAGCTGCTCAAGGGCATGGACCTCGAGAAGCTCGAGGCCTCGCTGCGCGTCGAGATGCAGGAGACCGACTCCGACATCAAGCACAAGAAGCTCGCCAAGCGCCTGAAGATCGTGGAAGCGTTCCGCCACTCCGGCAACAAGCCGGAATGGATGATCATGACCGTGGTGCCGGTGATCCCGCCGGACCTGCGTCCGCTAGTGCCGCTCGACGGCGGCCGCTTTGCGACCTCGGATCTCAACGACCTCTACCGCCGCGTCATCAACCGCAACAATCGTTTGAAGCGGCTGATGGAGCTGCGCGCGCCCGACATCATCATCCGCAACGAGAAGCGCATGCTTCAGGAGGCCGTCGACGCGCTGTTCGACAACGGCCGCCGCGGCCGCGTCATCACGGGCGCCAACAAGCGCCCGCTGAAGTCGCTCGCCGACATGCTCAAGGGCAAGCAGGGCCGCTTCCGCCAGAACCTCCTCGGCAAGCGCGTCGACTATTCGGGCCGTTCGGTGATCGTGGTCGGTCCCGAGCTGCGTCTGCATCAGTGCGGCCTGCCGAAGAAGATGGCGCTCGAGCTGTTCAAGCCGTTCATCTATTCGCGGCTTGACGCCAAGGGCCTGTCCACCACCGTGAAGCAGGCCAAGAAGCTGGTCGAGAAGGAGCGGCCCGAGGTCTGGGACATCCTGGACGAGGTCATCCGCGAGCATCCGGTGCTGCTCAACCGCGCGCCGACGTTGCATCGCCTCGGCATCCAGGCGTTCGAGCCCGTGCTGATCGAGGGCAAGGCAATTCAGCTTCATCCGCTGGTCTGCTCCGCGTTCAACGCCGACTTCGATGGCGACCAGATGGCCGTGCACGTTCCGCTGTCGCTCGAAGCGCAGCTGGAAGCGCGCGTCCTGATGATGTCGACCAACAACATCCTGCATCCGGCGAACGGCCAGCCGATCATCGTGCCGTCGCAGGACATCGTGCTCGGCCTGTACTACGTCTCGATCATGCGCGAAGGCTTGCCCGGCGAGGGCAAGGTGTTCGGCGACATGGCCGAGCTCGAGCACGCGCTGCACGCGAAGGTCATCCACCTCCACACCAAGATCAAGTACCGGTGGGAAGGCATGGACGAGACCGGCAAGGTCTCCAAGCGCTGGATTGAAACCACCGCCGGCCGCGTCATGCTCGGCAATCTGCTGCCGAAGAACCCGCGGATTTCGTACGAGATCATCAACAAGCTGATGACCAAGCGCGAGATCTCCGGCGTCATCGACCAGGTCTACCGTCACTGCGGACAGAAGGAGACGGTGATCTTCTGCGACCGCATCATGGCGCTCGGCTTCTACAACGCGTTCAAGGCCGGCATCTCGTTCGGCAAGGACGACATGGTCGTGCCGCACGGCAAGTGGAAGATCGTCGATACCACCCGTACGCTGGCGAAGGATTTCGAGCAGCAGTACAACGATGGTCTGATCACGCATGGCGAGAAGTACAACAAGGTCGTCGACGCCTGGTCGAAGGCCACGGAAGAAATCGCCAAGGCGATGATGAAGGAGATCTCCGCCACCAAGAAGACGGCGAGCGGAGCCGAAGCCGACATCAACTCGATCTACATGATGGCTCACTCCGGTGCCCGCGGTTCGCCGGCCCAGATGCGCCAGCTCGCCGGCATGCGCGGCCTGATGGCCAAGCCGTCGGGCGAGATCATCGAGACGCCGATCATCTCGAACTTCAAGGAAGGCCTCTCGGTGCTCGAGTACTTCAACTCGACCCACGGCGCCCGCAAGGGCCTCGCGGACACCGCGTTGAAGACCGCGAACTCCGGCTACCTGACGCGTCGTCTCGTCGACGTGGCGCAGGACTGCATCATCACGCAGAGCGACTGCGGCACCAAGCTCGGCATCAAGATGCGCGCCATCGTCGATGCCGGCACCGTGGTTGCTTCGCTCGGCTCGCGCATCCTCGGACGCACGGCCTGCGAAGACGTGCGTGACAGCTCGGGCAAGGTGATCATCAAGCGCGATACGCTGATGGAAGAGAGCCATCTGGAGGCCATTCAGCAGGGTGGCGTGCAGGAGGTGAAGATCCGCTCGGCACTGACCTGCGAGCTCGTCAACGGCATCTGCGGCAAGTGCTACGGCCGCGACCTCGCCCGCGGCACGCCGGTCAACCACGGCGAAGCGGTCGGCGTCATCGCGGCGCAGTCGATCGGCGAGCCGGGCACCCAGCTCACCATGCGCACCTTCCACATCGGTGGTGCGGCGCAGCTCAACGAGCAGTCTTTCGTCGAAGCCAACTTCGACGGCAAGATCGTGATCAGGAACAAGGCCATCGCCCGCAACAGCGAAGGTCACCTGATCGCGATGGTGCGCAACATGGTTGTCGCGATCGTCGATGCCGACGGCACCGAGCGTGCGACGCACCGTATCCAGTACGGTTCGCGCCTGCACGTGGACGAGGGCGACATGGTCAAGCGCGGCCAGCGTATCGTCGAGTGGGATCCCTACACCCGTCCGCTGCTCACCGAAGTCGAAGGAACCATCGGCTTCGAGGATCTGGTCGAGGGGCAGTCGATCTCGGAAACGCTCGACGAAGCGACCGGTATCGCCAAGCGCGTGGTCATCGACTGGCGCTCGACGCGCGGCGGCTCGGACCTTCGTCCGGCCATCGTGGTGAAGGGCAAGGACGGCAAGGTGCTCAAGCTCGCCCGTGGCGGCGATGCCCGCTACATGCTGTCGGTCGACGCCATTCTCTCGGTCGACATCGGAGCCAAGGTACAGCCAGGCGATATCCTCGCCCGTGTCTCGACCGAAAGCGCCAAGACGCGTGACATCACCGGCGGTCTGCCGCGGGTGGCGGAACTGTTCGAGGCTCGGCGGCCGAAGGATGCGGCGATCATCGCCGAAATCGCGGGCACCATCCGGTTCGGGCGCGACTACAAGAACAAGCGCCGAATCTCGATCGAGCCGATGGACAAGACCGACGAGCCGCGCGAGTACCTGATCCCGAAGGGCAAGCACATCCACCTTCAGGACGGCGACGTCGTCGAAAAGGGCGACTTCATCGTGGAGGGCAATCCGGCGCCGCACGACATCCTTGCGGTGAAGGGCATCGAGGAACTCGCGGCCTATCTGGTCAACGAGATCCAGGAGGTCTACCGGCTGCAGGGCGTGCTCATCAACGACAAGCACATCGAGGTGATTGTCCGTCAGATGCTCCAGAAGGTGGAAATCACCGATCAGGGCGATACGGACATGATCTCCGGCGAGCAGGTCGACAAGATCGAGTTCGACGCGCTGAACGTGAAGGCCAAGGAAGAGGGCAAGAAGCCCGCCACGGGAACGCCGGTTCTGCTCGGCATCACCAAGGCGAGCCTCCAGACGCGGTCCTTTTTCTCGGCGGCATCGTTCCAGGAGACCACACGCGTCCTCACCGAGGCGGCGGTCAACGGCAAGATCGATCCGCTCGAAGGCCTCAAGGAGAACGTCATCGTTGGCCGGCTGATTCCGGCGGGCACCGGCGCCTCCATGGCCAAGATCCGCGAAGTCGCCATGAAGCGCGACAAGCTGATCCTGGACGAGCGCGAGAAGCAGGCGGCCGTCGTGTCGCCCGCGCCGGAAGCCGAGCTTCCTGCGCTGCCGCCTGCGGAATGATCGTTCATCCGTAGGAATACCGAGGACAATGAAAAGGCCGGCTTTTTGCCGGCCTTTTTGCTGCTTTGTTTCCTTGCTGCGATGCAGGATCAGCCTTTGTTCATCTTTCCTTCAGCCGTAAAAGCGCTTCTGCTAGGAGAGCTTAGACCGGTGATCCCGTGAAGGGGGCAGGCCGGAGACCACGGAACTCTCATGCTTGATCTTGCAATCGTAGGCGGCGGCCCCGGCGGGCTGATGAGCGCCTGGTATCTGAAGCGTAAGCTCGGCGATCTCTGTCGCGTCACCATCTACGAGGCCTCAGACCGGCTGGGCGGCAAGATCGCCACGCGCAAATTCGATTCGGCGCCCGCGATGTACGAAGCCGGGGTTGCCGAGATCTACGACTACTCGATGACGGGACCGGATCCGCTGCGCGAGCTGATCCAGCATTTCGGCCTCCAGACCATTCCGATGGACGCCGAGCAGGTGCAGTTCGGCGGCGAGCTCCTCAATGACGTGCCGGGCATGCGCCGCAGATACGGCGCCAAGACCGCAGCGGCGATCGAGGCATTCCGCAAGCGATGCACCGAGGTGATGTCGCCGATCGAATATTACGAGGGCGTCGGCGCGCACGACAACGAGAATCCCTGGGCCTACAAGACCGCCGAGCAGGTGCTCGACGAGGAGGTCGAGGACGAGACGGCAAAGCGCTTCTTCAAGGTGATGGCGCGCTCCGACATCGCGACCGAGAGCCACAACACCAATGGTCTCAACGCGCTCAAGAACTATCTCATGGACGTCGACGGCTATATCGGCCTCTATTCCATCCAGAACGGCAACGAGCAGCTGATCGAATGCCTGCAGTCGGAGGTTAATGCCGACATCCAGCTCAATCACCGCGTGCTCACCGTCGGCAAGGCGCCGACCGGCCGCTATCAGCTCAAGATGATGAACGGCAAGGGGCCGGAGACCCGAGACTTCGATCTCGTGCTGGTCTGCCTGCCGCATTCCTGGCTCGCCACCCTCAGTTGGGAGGGCGAGCAACTGCGCAAGTCGATGGTCAAGCACGTTGCCTATTTCGACCGCCCCGCGCACTATTTGCGCGTCTCAATCCTGTTCGACGAGCCGTTCTGGGGCGAGCAGATTCCGGGCGCCTGGTTCATGTCGG
This sequence comes from Bradyrhizobium sp. RP6, assembly GCF_003837805.1. Taxonomy (GTDB): domain Bacteria; phylum Pseudomonadota; class Alphaproteobacteria; order Rhizobiales; family Xanthobacteraceae; genus Bradyrhizobium. The sequence goes on from NZ_RQIT01000001.1 coordinate 198,869, forward strand.
AGGCTTTCGGCGGCTGCTGCGTCTACAACGAGGGCGCGCGCCACGACGTCGGCAAGCATGGCGTTCTGAACTGGCTCATTCCCGGATCCGATGCGCTGGCATTTGCCAATCTGTCGGATCAGGAGCTAATCGATGCCGCCCTGAAATCGCTGCCCGCTTCTCTCGGCGATGCGCGTTTGCATTTCATGGAAGGCAAGATCCACCGCTGGCTGTCGTCGGTGAATGCGATTCCGGGCGGCTTGCCCGTGCGCGACGTCATGACCAACCACCGGCCGGAGCCGAAGGAGCATCCGGGCGTCGTCGTGGTCGGCGACTACCTGTTCGACTCGACGCTGAACGGGCTGCTCGACTCCTCGGACGCCGCCACAGACATCATCCTCACCGAGATGATGCGTCTGCGCCGGCAGCGCGCGCAGGGGGACAAGCCGCTCTCCGACAAGATCGATCGCGATTACTTCGAGAACTACCGCGGCCTCGGTCCCTATCACGAGGCTTGGCGCCACTTCACCGATCCCGACTATCTCGCCAAGCTGATCAGCATCGTCTGGAACAAGGCCGAAGGCGCCAAGCTGCTTGTGGCGGGCTCCGCAAGCGGCGAACTGGTCGGCGCGCTGCGCGATCGCGGCATCGATGCATGGGGAATCGAGAACAACCGCGCTATCCATGCCAAGACGCCGAAAGCGCTGAAGAAGTACAACAAGCTCGGCTCGATCACGGACATGCCGTTCAAGGACGGTGCCTTCGACTTCGTGTTCGAGACCAGCCTCTGCCATCTTTCCCCGAAGCAGGTGGCCCGTGCGATCCGCGAGCTCAACCGCGTGGTCAAGACCGGCCTCGTGTTCGGCTCGATCACCTCGGACATGGCGCCCGCGTTGATCGATCGCTACGATCTCCTGCGTGGGGTCAAGAAACTCGGCACCTGGTGGGAATGGTCCGAACTGTTCTTCGGCAACGGCTTCGACCTGTCGATGCACCGCAAGGATTGCACCGATGCGCTCTGGGAGGCGACGCTCGCCGCCAACAAGGGGCCGGGACAGTGGTACGCCGACGCCGACAGCTTGCGCTATTCGTTCTTCGACAAGGTCGAAGATGAGGACGAGGATTAGCCGCACGGCGTGCATCGGATTCGCCAATTGTTTTGCCGAATTCATCTTGATCGCATAGAATCGGTGCAATAGCGGTTGCCGCTATTCCTGCATTCTCTGCGGTCATGCCGGCCGTCAGCATCGGTTGGTTTCATGGCGTCCAAGCCTCACTCGCCCGACAAACAGAAGCTCGCCGCGGAAGAGGCGGCCGAGCTCGACGACAAGCTCGCCTCCGCTGCCAGGCCGGACCTCGAAGATGACGAGGACGGCGAAGACGAGGGGGATGACGAGCTCGACGATGACGATGAGGACGAGGACCTCGTCGTTTTTACCGCGCGCGAAGCGGCTGGCGCGCTCGCGACCATCGTCGGATTCGTCAAACCTTATCTGACGAACTACAAGCGGATGCTGTCATTCGTGGCGTTCGGCGTCTTCGTGGAGACGCTGTTCAACGTCATCATGCCGCTCAGCCTCAAGTTCCTGATCGACGAGGCGCTCGGGGAGGAGGATTTCCAGGCGCTGTACAAGATCCTCGGCGTGCTTGCGGTCGCCGGCATCTTCACCTCGATCGTGGCCGTCTGGTACGAGCGCTGGGACGCGCGGCTTGCCGCCTGCATCATCTCCGACGTCCGCAGGCGCCTGTTCGAGCACGTCCAGGACCTGCCGGCAGCCTATTTCGGGCGCACCAAGCGCGGCGAGATCCTGTCGCGCTTCTCCGTCGACCTCTCGGCTTTCGAAGGCTCGGTCAAGACCTTTGCAAACAGCGCTGCGCTGCCATTTCTGGAACTGGTCGCAGGCATTATCCTGATGTTGTTCTTGAACTGGCAGCTTGCGGTGGTCGCGTTGCTGGTGTTCCCGATCACGTTGATCGGCCCGCGGATCCTGACGCCCAAGGCGGTGCAGGCCAATTACGAGCAGAAGCTCAACGAGAGTGCGCTGCTCGGCATGGTGCAGGAGAACGTGGCCGCCCAGGCTGTGATCAAGGCGTTCAGCCTGCAACGCAAGATGTTCGGCTTCTTCACCTTGCGCAACGATGAGACCCGCAACAAGATCGCCTCGGCCGCGTTCCTCTCGACCATGGTGGAGCGGACGGTCACCATCTCGGTGCTCCTCCTGCACCTCGTGGTGCTCGCGATCGGCGCGTATCTCGCGACCAAGGGCCAGATTACCATCGGCACCTTCGTCACCTTCGAGAGCGCGTTCTGGGAGGTTTCCTACAACATCGCTCATGTGATGCATTTCATCCCGGTGTCGATCTCTTCGGCCGCCGCGATCCGCCACATCCAGGAACTGCTCGACGAGCCGACGCGGAGCGCCGATCGACCCGGCGCGCCCGATCTGCCGCGCATCACCCACGACATTACGTTCGATCACGTCACCTTTCAGTACGAGGGCAGTCAGACCCCGGTGCTGGACAATCTCAGTCTCAAGCTCAATGCGGGCAAGCGCATCGCGATCGTCGGACCGAGCGGCTCCGGCAAGAGCACGCTGCTCAACCTGATCCTGCGGCTCTACGTGCCCGACGAAGGCCGCGTCACCATCGATGGCGTCGACGTCCGCAAGGTGACGCTGGATTCGCTGCGCCGGAGCATGGCCGTGGTGTTCCAGGAGAACATGCTGTTCAACATGTCGATCCGCGAGAACATCCGGCTGGGCAAGGAGGGGGCGACCGACGAGGAAGTGGAGGAGGCGGCCAAGAAGGCCGAGATCCACCGCTACATCATGAGCCTGCCGCAGCGATACGACACGCCGGTCGGCGAGCGTGGAGACACGCTGTCAGGCGGCCAGCGCCAGCGCATCGCGATCGCGCGCGCAATCATCCGTAACCCGTCCGTGCTGCTGCTGGACGAGGCCACATCGGCGCTCGACCAGACCACGGAGGCCGCGATCAACCGCACGCTGCTCAAGATCGCCAAGGGCCGCACCATGATCTGGTCGACTCACCGTCTGACCTCGGTGGTCGAGATGGACGAGATCATCGTGATTTCAGGGGGCAGGGCGATCGAGCGCGGCTCCCACGCCGCATTGCTCGCCAAGAACGGCACCTATCGCAAGCTGTGGAACGACCAGATCCATCAGCCGCATGGCGCGTCGGCTCACGACGACGACAGAGGCGATGAAGACGATCTCGATGACGAAGAGGACGAGGAGTGACCCGGGGCCGTGCATTGCAGCTCCGGCTCAGTGATTCCCGGATGAGAATCGTTCGGCTGGAGAGGAGCCGCTGATTTATTGGCTTCCTCAGGTCGGCGGCATCGACTTCTGCCGATCGATCCGCGCCGCCCGGAGATCGCTGGCGAACCTGGCGTCACGACAGGCGATTGCGCTGGATCCCCGCGCAGAAGGCGGATTCGTTCATAAGCTGGGAAAAGAGCTTCATTCTGGCAATAAAAGTATATTTAATCCGGGTATAATGTCGCCGGAGCTGACGGGCAGGCCCTTTGTTCCCCGATCGGGCTGGCGCGGTGAAGGCGCCGAAGAGGCTTGTTTCTGCAGGCGCATGAAGCGCTTTCTGACTCTCGTTTCGCCTTGACTGGACCGATTCTCGCCTATAGAAAGCGCCTCACTTAACGACAGGCGGTGAGCATCGCCAGCGTCGGAACGGGCCACCCGTTGATCCCAAAGGACCAAGTCCACGAGGGATCGTGCAAGACGGGCACCAACCTCGACGAATGCCGCTCAAACGCTGTCGATCATAGCTAGGCAATGCCAGTGCGACTTTAGTTCTCTTGAGCAAGTTCTCTTGAGATCGAATTCGGATGCATGACCTCAGTGCGCGGGCCGCGGCTTCACGCCGAATGGCCTCATTACTGCGGTCCTCTGTGGCGTCGAAGCGCTTTCCGCTCGGTAATGGAGCGGTTGGCGCAATTTCGCTTTGTGTGGATTGTTCCGCATGAAGCGGCCTCGTCGGGCGGGTGGCTCGAAAGAATTTGCGGTTCCGGCAACGGGCCGCGGCAAGACAGCGGACCCGGAAGGGGCCGCGGCAGAACAAAGGGTAAGGCCAGGATGCCGACGATCAACCAGCTGATCGCTCAACCGCGTGAAGTGCAGAAGTCGCGCAAGAAGGTGCCGGCGCTGCAGCAGTCGCCGCAGAAGCGTGGTGTTTGCACCCGCGTCTACACCACGACCCCGAAGAAGCCGAACTCGGCGCTTCGTAAGGTCGCCAAGGTGCGCCTGACCAACGGCTTCGAGGTGATCGGCTACATCCCCGGCGAGGGCCATAACCTCCAGGAGCACTCGGTGGTCATGATCCGCGGCGGCCGTGTCAAGGACTTGCCGGGCGTGCGCTACCACATCCTCCGCGGCGTTCTGGATACCCAGGGCGTCAAGAACCGTAAGCAGCGTCGTTCGAAGTACGGCGCCAAGCGTCCGAAGTAAGCGGGAACCAGGTCTATGTCTCGTCGCCATTCTGCTGAAAAGCGTGAAGTCCTTCCCGATCCGAAGTTCGGGAACATCATCGTCACGAAGTTCATGAACTCGGTGATGTACGCCGGCAAGAAGTCGGTCGCCGAAGGGATCGTCTACGGCGCGTTCGGCATCATCGAAAGCAAGACCAAGCAGAACCCGCTCGGCGTGTTCGAGCAGGCGCTTGAGAACGTGATGCCCACCATCGAGGTGCGCTCCCGCCGCGTCGGCGGCGCGACCTACCAGGTTCCGGTCGAGGTTCGCTCGACCCGCCGTCAGGCCCTGGGCATCCGCTGGCTGATCGCCGCTGCGCGCGAGCGCAACGAGAAGACGATGACCGAGCGGCTCTCGGCGGAGCTCTTGGATGCGTCGAATAACCGGGGGAACGCCGTCAAGAAGCGCGAAGACGTGCACCGCATGGCGGAAGCCAACCGCGCCTTCTCGCACTACCGCTGGTAACGGCGCCACACTCGGACTCGCAAGGAACGACCCATGCCCCGCCAACATGCCATCGAGGACTACCGTAACTTCGGTATCATGGCGCATATCGACGCCGGCAAGACCACGACGACCGAGCGCATCCTCTATTACACCGGCAAGAGCCACAAGATCGGCGAAGTGCACGAAGGTGCCGCGACGATGGACTGGATGGAGCAGGAGCAGGAGCGTGGCATCACGATCACTTCGGCTGCCACCACCGCGTTCTGGAACGGCAAGCGCCTGAACATCATCGACACGCCTGGCCACGTCGACTTCACCATCGAGGTCGAGCGCAGCTTGCGTGTGCTCGACGGCGCCGTCTGTGTGCTCGACTCGAACCAGGGCGTCGAGCCCCAGACCGAGACTGTCTGGCGCCAGGGCGACAAGTACAAGGTTCCGCGCATCGTCTTCGCCAACAAGATGGACAAGATCGGTGCGGACTTCTTCAAGTGTCTGTCCGATATCGTCGACCGCCTGGGCGCCAAGCCCGTCGCGATCCAGCTTCCGATCGGTGCCGAGAACAACTTCAAGGGGCTCGTTGACCTCGTGAAGATGAAGGGCGTGGTCTGGAACGATGAGTCGCTCGGCGCCAAGTTCGACTATGTCGACATTCCGGAAGACCTCGTCGACCAGGCCAAGGAATACCGCGAGAAGATGGTGGAAGCGGCCGTCGAGCTCGATGACGATGCCATGGCCGCCTATCTCGACGGCAAGGAGCCGGACGAGGCGACGCTGAAGAGGCTGATCCGCAAGGCGGTGCTGACCGGCGCCTTCTATCCCGTGCTGTGCGGCTCGGCCTTCAAGAACAAGGGCGTGCAGCCGTTGCTCGACGCCGTCGTCGATTATCTGCCGTCGCCGCTCGACGTGCCCGCGATCAAGGGCACCGATGACAAGGGCAACGAAGTCGTGCGCAAGGCGGACGACAAGGAGCCCCTGGCGCTGCTCGCGTTCAAGATCATGGACGACCCGTTCGTCGGCACCATCACCTTCTGCCGCATCTACTCCGGCATTCTGCAGAGCGGCACCGGCGTCGTGAACTCGACCCGCGAGAAGAAGGAGCGGATCGGGCGCATGCTCCTGATGCATGCGAACAACCGCGAGGACATCAAGGAAGCCTATGCCGGCGACATCGTCGCGCTGGCCGGCCTGAAGGAAGCGCGCACCGGCGACACGCTGTGCGATCCCGACAAGCAGGTGATCCTGGAGAAGATGGAATTCCCCGAGCCGGTCATCGAGATCGCGATCGAGCCGAAGTCCAAGGCCGACCAGGAGAAGCTGGGCGTGGCGCTGGCCAAGCTCGCTGCGGAGGATCCGTCCTTCCGCGTGTCGACCGACCACGAGTCCGGCCAGACCATCCTCAAGGGCATGGGCGAACTCCATCTCGACATCAAGGTCGACATCCTCAAGCGCACCTACAAGGTCGACGCCAATATCGGTGCGCCGCAGGTGGCGTTCCGTGAGCGCGTTACCAGGCGGGTGGAGCACAGCTACACCCACAAGAAGCAGACTGGCGGTACTGGCCAGTTCGCGGCCGTGTCGTTCATCGTCGAGCCGAACGAGCCCGGCAAGGGCTACGAGTTCGAATCGAAGATCGTCGGCGGCGCGGTGCCGAAGGAGTACATCCCCGGCGTCGAGAAGGGTCTGGAGAGCGTGCTGTCGTCCGGCGTGGTTGCGGGCTTCCCCGTGGTCGACGTCAAGGTGACGCTCGTGGACGGCAAGTATCACGACGTCGACTCGTCGGCGCTCGCCTTCGAAATCGCCTCGCGCGCCTGCTTCCGCGAAGCGCTGCAGATGGGCAAGTCCGTCCTGCTCGAGCCGATCATGAAGGTCGAAGTGGTGACCCCGGAGGACTACACCGGCTCGGTCATCGGCGATCTGAATTCCCGGCGCGGTCAGATCCAGGGTCAGGACATGCGCGGCAACGCCAACGTCATCAACGCGATGGTGCCGCTCATGAACATGTTCGGTTACGTGAACAATCTGCGCTCGATGAGCCAGGGTCGCGCGACCTTCACCATGCAGTTCGACCACTACGCAGAAGCGCCGGCCAACGTGTCGGCAGAAGTCCAGAAGAAGTTTGCCTGATTGTCGTCGGTCTCAAGCTGACGATTGAACGGAGAGTCAAATGGCCAAAGCAAAGTTTGAACGTAACAAGCCGCACTGCAACATCGGCACCATCGGTCACGTCGACCATGGCAAGACGTCGCTGACCGCGGCGATCACCAAGATCCTCGCCGAGACCGGCGGTGCGACGTTCACCGCGTACGACCAGATCGACAAGGCGCCTGAAGAGAAGGCCCGCGGCATCACCATCTCGACCGCGCACGTCGAGTACGAGACGCAGAACCGCCACTACGCCCACGTCGACTGCCCCGGCCACGCCGACTACGTGAAGAACATGATCACCGGCGCCGCCCAGATGGACGGTGCGATCCTCGTCGTGTCGGCCGCTGACGGCCCGATGCCGCAGACCCGCGAGCACATCCTGCTCGCCCGCCAGGTCGGCGTGCCCGCGCTGGTCGTGTTCCTCAACAAGTGCGACATGGTCGACGATCCGGAGCTGCTCGAGCTCGTCGAGCTCGAAGTCCGCGAGCTGCTGTCGAAGTACGAATTCCCCGGCGACAAGATCCCGATCATCAAGGGTTCGGCGCTCGCCGCTCTCGAAGATTCCGACAAGAAGCTCGGCCACGACGCCATCCTCGAGCTGATGCGCAACGTCGACGAGTACATCCCGCAGCCGGAGCGTCCGATCGACCAGCCGTTCCTGATGCCGGTTGAAGACGTGTTCTCGATCTCGGGCCGCGGCACCGTGGTGACCGGCCGTGTCGAGCGCGGCGTCGTCAAGGTCGGCGAGGAAATCGAGATCGTCGGTCTCCGCGCCACCCAGAAGACCACCGTCACCGGCGTTGAAATGTTCCGCAAGCTGCTCGATCAGGGCCAGGCCGGCGACAACATCGGCGCGCTGCTCCGCGGCACCAAGCGCGAGGACGTCGAGCGCGGCCAGGTTCTGGCCAAGCCCGGTTCGGTCAAGCCGCACACCAAGTTCAAGGCTGAGGCCTACATCCTCACCAAGGAAGAGGGCGGCCGCCACACCCCGTTCTTCACCAACTACCGTCCGCAGTTCTACTTCCGCACCACCGACGTGACCGGTGTCGTGCACCTGCCGGAAGGCACCGAGATGGTGATGCCGGGCGACAACATCGCGATGGAAGTGCACCTGATCGTGCCGATCGCGATGGAAGAGAAGCTCCGCTTCGCGATCCGCGAGGGCGGCCGCACCGTCGGCGCCGGCGTCGTCGCCTCGATCATCGAGTAATTACGAGAAAAGGGACGGCGAGTAGCGAATGGTGACATTCGCTATTCGCTATTCGCCACCCACTGAAGAGAGACACGGCAATGAACGGCCAAAACATTCGTATCCGTCTCAAGGCGTTCGACCATCGTATCCTCGATACGTCGACCCGTGAGATCGTGAACACGGCGAAGCGCACCGGCGCGCAGGTCCGCGGACCCATTCCGCTGCCCACCCGCATCGAGAAGTTCACCGTCAACCGTTCGCCCCACGTCGACAAGAAGAGCCGCGAACAGTTCGAGATGCGCACACACAAGCGCCTGCTCGACATCGTCGATCCGACCCCGCAGACCGTCGATGCTTTGATGAAGCTCGACCTGGCCGCCGGTGTCGACGTCGAGATCAAGCTCTAAGATTTTGGATCCCGTTCGCTCAAAGCGGACAGAAAGAACAGGAAGCAAGCCGATGCGCTCCGGAGTGATCGCACAAAAGGTCGGGATGACGCGGGTCTTCACGGAGGCCGGCGAACATATCCCCGTGACCGTGCTGAAGCTCGGCAATTGCCAGGTCGTAGGCCACCGTACCGAAGAGAAGAACGGTTACGTCGCGCTCCAGCTCGGTTCTGGCAGCCGCAAGACCGTTTACATGCCGAAGGCCGAGCGCGGCCAGTTCGCGGTCGCCAAGGTCGAGCCGAAGCGGCGGGTCGAGGAGTTCCGGGTCAGCGCGGATGCGATGATCCCGGTCGGCGCCGAAATCCAGGCGGATCACTTCGTCGTCGGTCAGTTCGTCGACGTCACCGGCACCTCGGTCGGTAAGGGCTTCGCCGGCGGCATGAAGCGCTGGAACTTCGGCGGTCTGCGCGCCACGCACGGTGTGTCGATCTCGCACCGCTCGATCGGTTCGACCGGTGGCCGTCAGGACCCCGGCAAGACCTGGAAGAACAAGAAGATGCCCGGCCACATGGGTGTCGACCGCATCACCACGCTCAACCTTCGCGTCGTTCAGACCGATGTCGAGCGCGGCCTGATCCTCGTCGAAGGTGCCGTTCCCGGCTCCAAGGGCGGCTGGATCCGCGTGCGCGACGCCGTCAAGAAGCCGCTGCCGAAGGAAGCTCCGAAGCCCGGCAAGTTCAAGGTTGCTGGCGACGCGGAAGCCGCTCCGGCTGCGCAGGAGGCGTGAGATGGAATTGAAGGTCACCACCCTCGAAGGTAAGGAAGCCGGCTCGGTCCAGCTCTCCGACGCCATTTTCGGCCTCGAGCCGCGCGAAGACATCATCGCGCGCTGCGTGCAGTGGCAGCTCAACAAGCGCCAGGCCGGCACGCACAAGGCCAAAGGCCGCGCCGAGATCTGGCGCACCGGCAAGAAGATGTACAAGCAGAAGGGCACCGGCGGTGCTCGTCACGGTTCGGCTCGCGTGCCGCAGTTCCGCGGCGGTGGTCGTGCCTTCGGTCCGGTGGTGCGTTCGCACGCCACCGACCTGCCGAAGAAGGTCCGCGCGCTCGCTCTGAAGCATGCGCTCTCGGCCAAGGCCAAGGATGGCGATCTCGTCGTGATCGAGAAGGCCGCGCTCGAGGCCGCCAAGACCAAGGCGCTGCTCGGTCACTTCTCGGGCCTCGGGCTCACCAACGCGCTGATCATCGACGGCGCCGAGCTCAACAACGGTTTTGCCGCTGCGGCCCGCAACATCCCGAACATGGACGTGCTGCCGATCCAGGGCATCAACGTCTATGACATCCTGCGCCGTCAGAAGCTGGTTCTGACCAAGGCCGCCATCGATGCGCTGGAGGCGCGCTTCAAATGACGAAGAACATCGAGCCTCGCCACTACGACGTGATCCTGTCGCCGGTCGTGACCGAAAAGGCGACGATCGCCTCGGAGCACAACAAGGTGCTGTTCAAGGTGGCCGCGAAGGCGACCAAGCCGCAGATCAAGGAAGCGATCGAGAAGCTGTTCGACGTCAAGGTCAAGAGCGTCAACACGCTGGTCCGCAAGGGCAAGGTCAAGGTCTTCCGCGGTAATCTCGGTTCTCAGTCGAACAGCAAGCGCGCGATCGTGACCCTCGAAGAGGGTCACCGGATCGACGTCACCACCGGTCTGTAAGGTCGTACGACGATGGCACTGAAGACATTCAATCCCACGACGCCGGGCCAGCGCCAGCTGGTCATGGTCGATCGTTCGGCCCTGTACAAGGGCAAGCCGGTCAAGGCGCTCACCGAGGGCAAGAAGTCCTCGGGCGGCCGCAACAACACCGGCCGCATCACCGTGCGCTTTCGCGGTGGCGGTCACAAGCAGACGCTGCGCACGGTCGACTTCAAGCGTGAGAAGATCGACGTCCCCGCGACCGTCGAGCGGCTGGAGTATGATCCGAACCGCACCGGCTTCATCGCCCTGATCAAGTATCAGGACGGCGAGCAGGCCTACATCCTGGCGCCGCAGCGCCTGGCCGTGGGTGACACGATCGTCGCCGGCAACTACGTCGACGTGAAGCCCGGCAACGTCATGCCGCTCGGCAACATGCCGGTCGGCACGATCATCCACAACATCGAAGTCAAGATCGGGAAGGGCGGTCAGCTCGCGCGTTCCGCGGGCACCTATGCCCAGCTCGTTGGCCGCGACCAGGACTACGTCATCATCCGCCTGAACTCGGGCGAGCAGCGCCTGGTTCACGGCCGTTGCCGCGGCACGATCGGCGCGGTGTCGAACCCGGATCACATGAACACCTCGATCGGCAAGGCCGGTCGCAAGCGTTGGATGGGCCGTCGCCCGCACAACCGCGGTGTCGCGATGAACCCGATCGACCATCCGCACGGCGGTGGTGAAGGTCGTACCTCGGGCGGTCGCCACCCGGTCACTCCGTGGGGCAAGCCGACCAAGGGCAAGAAGACCCGCACCAACAAATCGACCAACAAATTCATTCTCCTAAGCCGCCACAAGCGGAAGAAGTAAGGAACGCCGGACATGGTTCGTTCAGTCTGGAAAGGCCCGTTCGTCGAGGGTTCTCTGCTCAAGAAGGCAGATGCCGCGCGCGCGTCCGGCCGTCATGACGTCATCAAGATCTGGAGCCGTCGCTCGACGATCCTGCCGCAATTCGTCGGCCTGACCTTCGGCGTCTACAACGGTCAGAAGCACGTGCCGGTGGCCGTCAACGAGGAAATGGTCGGTCACAAGTTCGGCGAGTTCTCGCCGACCCGGACCTTCCATGGCCACTCCGGCGACAAGAAAGCCAAGAAGGCTTGAGGATTAAACGATGAGCAAACCTAAGCGCGAACGGAGCCTCGCCGACAACGAGGCCAAGGCGGTCGCCCGGATGCTGCGGGTGAGCCCGCAGAAGCTCAACCTGGTCGCCCAGCTCATTCGCGGCCGGAAGGCGTCTGCCGCGCTCGCCGACCTGCAGTTCTCGCGCAAGCGGATCGCGGTCGATGTGAAGAAGTGTCTGGAATCGGCTATCGCGAACGCCGAGAACAACCATGACCTCGACGTCGACGATCTCGTCGTGGCGCAGGCTTTCGTCGGCAACGGCCTCGTGATGAAGCGCTTTGCCGCCCGCGGCCGCGGCCGCTCGGGCCGTGTCTACAAACCATTTTCGCAGCTGACGATCATCGTTCGTCAGGTCGAAGCCGAAGCAGCCGCTTAAGGGCGCAGGAGAACACGATGGGTCAAAAGATCAATCCGATCGGTCTGCGTCTCGGCATCAACCGGACCTGGGATTCCCGCTGGTTCGCCGGTAAGCAGGAGTACGGCAAGCTGCTGCATGAGGACGTCAAGATCCGTGAGATCCTGCACAAGGAGCTCAAGCAGGCGGCCGTTGCCCGCATCGTGATCGAGCGTCCGCACAAGAAGTGCCGCGTCACCATCCACTCGGCCCGCCCGGGCGTGGTGATCGGCAAGAAGGGCGCGGACATCGACAAGCTGCGCAAGAAGGTCGCGGACATCACCTCGTCCGACGTCGTCATCAACATCGTGGAAATCCGCAAGCCGGAACTCGACGCGACGCTGGTGGCCGAGTCGATCGCGCAGCAGCTCGAGCGCCGCGTGGCGTTCCGCCGTGCCATGAAGCGCGCCGTGCAGTCGGCGATGCGTCTCGGCGCGGAAGGCATCCGCATCAACTGCTCGGGACGTCTCGGCGGCGCGGAAATCGCGCGCATGGAGTGGTACCGTGAAGGCCGCGTGCCGCTGCACACGCTACGCGCCGACATCGACTACGGCGTTGCGACTGCGTTCACGACCTTCGGCACCTGCGGCGTCAAGGTCTGGATCTTCAAGGGCGAGATCCTCGAGCACGATCCGATGGCCCAGGACAAGAGAATGGCCGAAGGCGAGACCGGTGGTAGTGGCGATCGAGGTGGCCGTCAGCGCCGCGATACGGCTGCAGCCTGATCTGCACCAGGAATTTGAGGGCTTAAAGCCATGATGCAACCTAAGAAAACGAAGTTCCGGAAGGCGCATAAGGGCCGCATCCACGGCGTTGCGTCTTCGGGCGCGACGTTGGCGTTCGGCCAGTTCGGCCTGAAGGCGACCGAGCCTGAGCGCGTCACCGCGCGCCAGATCGAAGCCGCCCGTCGCGCGCTGACCCGTCACATGAAGCGCGCCGGCCGCGTCTGGATCCGCGTGTTCCCCGACGTTCCTGTGTCCAAGAAGCCGGCCGAAGTCCGCATGGGTTCCGGCAAGGGTTCGCCGGAATTGTGGGTCGCGCGCGTCAAGCCGGGCCGGGTGCTGTTCGAGATTGACGGCGTCAACACCCAGACCGCGCGTGAGGCGTTGACCCTGGCGGCAGCCAAGCTGCCGATCAAGACGCGCTTCGTCGAGCGCATTGCGGAGTAATGGCCATGGCCCAGATGAAGATCGAAGACATCCGCGCGATGAGCCCCGACCAGCAGGATGACGCCATCCTGAACCTGAAGAAGGAGCGCTTCAACCTGCGCTTCCAGCGCGCCACCGGGCAGCTCGAGAACACCTCGCGCCTGCGCGAGGCTCGCCGTGACATCGCCCGGATCAAGACCGTCGCCGCGCAGACGCGCGCCAAGAAGAAGTAAGAGGCTTACGAAGATGCCGAAACGTACTTTGCAGGGCGTGGTCGTTAGCGACAAGCAAGCCAAGACCATCGTGGTGCGTGTTGATCGCCGCTTCACGCACCCGATCTACAAGAAGACCATCCGCCGTTCCAAGAATTACCACGCGCACGACGAGAGCAACCAGTTCAAGCCGGGCGACATGGTGTGGATCGAGGAAACCAAGCCGATTTCGAAGTTGAAGCGCTGGGTCGTGATCCGGGGCGAACACAAGAAAAGCGCCTGATTTGTTGGCTCTAGCCGACCGATTTCAGGTAAATGTTGAGCGCCGGCTGGGCTGGCGCAAAGAGAAAGAGGACGAGGTGCATCAATGATTCAGATGCAGACCAACCTCGACGTGGCCGACAATTCTGGCGCACGCCGTGTCATGTGTATCAAGGTGCTCGGAGGCTCCAAGCGCCGCTACGCCACGATCGGCGACATCATCGTCGTGTCGATCAAGGAAGCCATTCCGCGTGGCAAGGTGAAGAAGGGCGACGTGATGAAGGCCGTCGTGGTGCGCGTCCGCAAGGACATCCGCCGCGCCGACGGTTCGGTCATCCGCTTCGACCGCAACGCTGCCGTGCTGATCAACAACCAGTCCGAGCCGGTCGGCACCCGTATCTTCGGGCCCGTGCCGCGCGAGCTGCGCGCCAAGAACCACATGAAGATCATCTCGCTCGCGCCGGAGGTGCTGTGATGGCTGCGAAGATCCGCAAGGGCGACAAGGTCGTCGTGCTGACGGGCCGCGACAAAGGCCGTACCGGCGAAGTGTTCGAGGTGCGTCCCGACGCCGGCACCGCGCTCGTGCGCGGCATCAATGTGGTCAAGCGTCACCAGAAGCAGACGCAGGCCCAGGAGGGCGGCATCATCTCGAAAGAGGCGCCGATCCAACTGTCCAATATCGCGTATGTCGGCAAGGACGGAAAGCCGACCCGCATCGGATTCAAGATTCTGGCGGACGGCAAGAAGGTCCGCATCGCCAAGAGCTCGGGAGCTGAGATCGATGGCTGAGGCCGCTTACACGCCGCGCCTGCGCGCGGAATATGATGCGAAGATCCGCACGGCTCTGACCGAGAAGTTCGGTTACGAGAACGTCATGCAGGTTCCGCGCCTGGACAAGGTCGTGCTGAACATGGGCGTCGGCGATTCCGTCAACGACCGCAAGAAGGCCGAGACCGCTGCTGCCGAGCTGACCCAGATCGCCGGCCAGAAGGCGATCGTGACCTATTCGCGTATCGCTATCGCGACGTTCAAGCTGCGTGAGAACCAGCCGATCGGCTGCAAGGTCACGCTGCGCAAGGCCCGCATGTACGAGTTCATCGATCGCCTGGTGACGGTCGCGCTGCCGCGCGTCCGCGACTTCCGCGGCCTGAATCCGAAGAGCTTCGACGGCCGCGGCAACTACTCGCTCGGCATCAAGGAGCACATCATTTTCCCCGAGATCGACTTCGACAAGGTCACGGAAGCCCGCGGTATGGACATCACCGTCTGCACCACGGCCAAGACCGACGAAGAGGCGAGGGCCTTGTTGACCGCTTTCAATTTCCCGTTCCGGCAGTGAGACGCTGACCTAAAGCCTCTCAAACGCGGATACCCAGGAGCCAAGCATGGCAAAGAAGAGTTCAGTCGAGAAGAACAACAGGCGCAAGCGGATGGTGAAGAACGCCGCCGCCAAGCGCGAGCGGTTGAAGGCGATCATCGCCGACAAAACGCTGCCGATGGAGGAGCGGTTCGCCGCGACCCTGAAGCTGGCGGAGATGCCGCGCAATTCGTCGGCGACCCGCATCCGCCTGCGCTGCGAGCTGTCGGGCCGCCCGCGCTCGAACTACCGCAAGAACAAGCTGTCCCGTATCGCGCTGCGCGACCTTGGCTCCAAGGGCATGGTCCCGGGCCTCGTGAAGTCCAGCTGGTAAGGAGGGTCGTTTAGATGTCAACGCACGATCCAATCAGCGATCTGATCACCCGTATCCGCAACGCGCAGATGCGTTCGAAGACCAAGGTCTCCACGCCTGGCTCGAAGATGCGCGAGAACGTGCTCGAGGTTCTGAAGACCGAAGGCTACATCCGCGGTTACGCCACGCTCGAGCATTCCTCGGGGCGCAGCGAGATCGAGATCGAGCTGAAGTATTTCGACGGCGAGCCCGTCATCCGCGAGATTGAGCGCGTTTCCAAGCCCGGGCGTCGCGTCTACGCCTCGGTGAAGAACCTGCCGCGGGTGAACAACGGACTCGGCATTTCGGTGTTGTCGACGCCGAAGGGGATCATGGCCGACCACAGCGCGCGCGACGCGAATGTGGGCGGTGAAGTCCTCTTCACGGTGTTCTGAGAAGGATTTTCGATCCATGTCACGTGTTGGCAAAAAGCCTGTCCCGGTGCCGTCGGGCGTTACCGCGACCGTCGATGGGCAGACCGTCAAGATGAAGGGGCCGAAGGGCCAGCTTCAGTTCATCGTTCATGACGACGTCGAGGTGAAGCTCGAGAACGGCCAGGTCAAGGTCAAGCCGCGGGCCGAGACCAACCGCGCGCGCGCGCTGTACGGTACCGCTCGCGCCCAGGTCGCGAATCTGGTCGAGGGTGTCACCAAGGGCTTCGAGAAGAAGCTCGAGATCACCGGCGTCGGCTATCGCGCCGCGATGCAGGGCAAGAACCTGCAGCTCGCGCTCGGCTACAGCCACGACGTGATCTATCCGATCCCCGAGGGGATCACGATCACGGTGCCGAAGCCGACCGAGATCACGGTGGCGGGCAGCGACGTCCAGCGCGTCGGCCAGGTCGCCGCCGAGATCCGCTCCTACCGTCCGCCGGAGCCCTACAAGGGCAAGGGTGTGAAGTATGTGGGCGAATTCATCTTCCGCAAGGAAGGCAAGAAGAAGTAACGGAGCCGGTCATGTCGAAAGCCAAGGTTACGAATGCCCGGCGCAAGCGGAGCGTGCGGCTGAAGCTGCGCCGTTCCGCCGGCGGCCGTCCGCGCCTGTCAGTGTTCCGTTCGTCGAAGCACATCTACGCCCAGGTCATCGACGACCTGAAAGGCGAGACACTGGCCTCCGCCTCGTCGCTCGAGAAGTCGATGCGCGACGGCGGCAAGACCGGTGCCGACATCGATGCGGCGAAGGCGGTTGGCAAGTTGCTGGCCGAGCGCGCCGCCGAGAAGGGCGTCAAGGAAGTCGTGTTTGATCGCGGCAGCTATCTCTATCACGGGCGTGTCAAGGCTCTGGCCGACGCGGCGCGTGAGAGTGGGCTGAGCTTCTAACAGAATTTGAAGATTGGGGCGTAAGCCTCTGAAGGATTGGAAAAACCATGGCAGCTGAACGCGAACAACGTGGTGGACGCGATCAACGCGGCGGCGGACGTGAACGCAGGGAGCGCGAGGAGCGCGACAGCGAGTTCGTGGACAAGCTCGTCCACATCAACCGCGTGGCCAAGGTCGTCAAGGGCGGCAAGCGCTTCGGTTTCGCAGCGCTCGTCGTGATCGGCGACCAGAAGGGTCGTGCCGGCTTCGGTCACGGCAAGGCGCGCGAAGTGCCCGAGGCGATCCGCAAGGCGACCGAGTCCGCCAAGCGCAACCTGACGCGCGTGTCGCTGCGCGAGGGCCGCACGCTCCATCACGATATCGCCGGCCGTCATGGCGCGGGCCGTGTCTACCTGCGTGCAGCTCCCGCCGGTACCGGCATCATCGCCGGCGGCCCGATGCGCGCCGTGTTCGAGACGCTGGGCGTCCAGGACGTGGTGGCGAAGTCGATCGGCTCGTCGAACCCGTACAACATGGTTCGCGCAACTTTCGACGCGCTGAAGCATCAGGATTCGCCGCGTTCGGTCGCAGCCCGCCGCAACATCAAGGTGTCCACTCTGCAGTCGCGCCGCATCGGTGGCGATGCCGAGGCGGCTGCCGACTAACGGAAGCTTCGGAGTAGACTCCCATGGCCAAGGCCGCAAAGACGATCAAGCTCGAGCAGACCGGCAGCGCGATCCGCCGCCATCACTCGCAGCGTTCGACGCTGATCGGGCTCAAGCTCAACAAGATCGGCCGCACCAGCGAACTGCCTGATACCCCGGCGGTGCGCGGCATGATCGAGAAGGTTCACCATCTCGTCCGCATCGTGGACGAGAAGTAAGCAAAGGCGCACGATCCCGAAGAGCGGGAAGCGGTTTTCGGTGAAGATCGTGCGCAAGACACAAGGAGAAGGGCGATGAAGCTCAGCGATATCGCCGACAACGCCGGCTCGCGCAAAAAGCGTATGCGCGTCGGCCGCGGCATCGGTTCCGGCAAGGGCAAGCAGTCCGGCCGCGGCGGCAAGGGCCAGACCGCGCGTTCGGGCGTGCGCATCAAGGGTTTCGAAGGCGGCCAGATGCCGATGCATCGCCGTCTGCCCAAGCGTGGCTTCAACAACATCTTCCGCATCGAGTTCGCCGAGATCAATCTCGACCGGCTCCAGGAAGCGGTCGATGCCAAGAAGATCGACGCCGGCAGCGTCGTGAACGTCGAGGCCCTGGTGAAGGGCGGCGTGCTGCGCCGCGCCAAGGGCGGCCTGCGGCTGCTCGGCCGCGGCGAGCTCAAGTCCAAGCTCAACATCGAAGTGCATGGCGCCACCAAGACCGCAATTGCGGCGGTGGAGAAGGCCGGCGGCTCGGTGAAGATCCTCGCCCCTGCCAAGGAAGAAGGCGAGGCGGCGTAACAACTGCGTCATTGGCCCGCGGCTTGCGGGCCTTTACGCATGCGGGACGTGGACTTATCGAAGCCGAGCCCCAGATAATGTCCGGCGTCCGCTAAACTAGCCCGGCCGCGGGCATGACGGCGCAACAGGCGGCGGGAGAAAGTCCAAGATGGTCTCAGCAGCGGAACAACTGGCAGCCAATCTCAATTTCGGCGCGTTTGCCAAGGCCGACGAACTGAAGAAGCGCATCTGGTTCACTCTGGGTGCGCTGCTCGTTTATCGGCTCGGGACCTACATCCCGCTGCCCGGTATCGATCCGAACATCTGGGAGCAGGTGTTCCGGTCCCAGGCGGGGGGCATCCTCGGCATGTTCAACATGTTCGCCGGCGGAGGTATCCACCGCATGGCGATCTTCGCGTTGAACATCATGCCGTACATCTCGGCCTCGATCATCATCCAGCTGCTCACCACCGTCTCGCCACAGCTGGAAGCGCTGAAGAAGGAAGGCGAGGCCGGCCGCAAGACGCTGAATCAGTACACCCGCTATCTGACGGTCATCCTGGCCGCATTCCAGTCCTACGGAATCGCAGTAGGCCTCGAAGGCGCCGGCAACGTCGTCAGCGAGCCCGGCATGTTCTTCCGCCTGTCCACGGCGATCACGCTGACCGGGGGCACCATGTTCCTGATGTGGCTCGGCGAGCAGATCACCTCGCGCGGCATCGGCAACGGCATTTCGCTGATCATTCTCGCCGGCATCGTCGCCGAGCTGCCCGCGGCGCTCGCCAACATGCTCGAGCTCGGCCGTCAGGGCGCGATGTCGACCGGCCTGATCCTGGTCGTCATCATCATGGCCGTTGCCGTGATCGCCTTCATCGTGTTCATGGAGCGCGCGCAGCGCCGCCTCTTGATCCAGTATCCAAAGCGCCAGGTCGGCAACAAGATGTTCGAGGGCCAGTCCTCGCATCTGCCGCTCAAGCTCAACACCTCGGGCGTAATTCCGCCGATCTTCGCGTCGTCGCTGCTCTTGCTGCCGACCACGGTTGCGAACTTCAACGCGGGCAGTGGGCCGGAGTGGTTTCAGTGGATCACAACCCAGCTCGGCCACGGCCGTCCGCTGTTCCTGATCATGTATCTCGCGCTGATCGTGTTCTTCGCCTTCTTCTACACCGCTATCGTGTTCAACCCGACCGAGACCGCGGACAATCTGAAGAAGCACGGCGGCTTCATTCCGGGCATCCGTCCGGGCGAGCGCACGGCGGAATATATCGACTACGTGCTGTCCCGCATTACGGTGCTCGGCGCGATTTATCTGGCGATCGTCTGTCTGATTCCCGAGATCCTGATCTCCTACGCGTCGGTGCCGTTCTATTTCGGCGGCACCTCGCTGCTGATTGTCGTCAGCGTCACCATGGACACGGTGGCGCAGGTCCAGGGCTATCTGCTGGCGCACCAGTACGAAGGCCTGATCCGGAAGTCCAAGCTCCGGGGCCGCCGCCGCTAAGTACGGAGTCGCTCGAGAGGCGGCGCGAACGTGCCGCCGATTCGCCGCACGAGCAACGTGCGGCGCCGCAGAGCCGATCAGTCAGCGGCTCGGTCGCATGGGCAGAGACGCTCCCACGTCGATGCAATCACTGATTTCAAAGGCCTTCTTGGCGTCCGGGCATTCGCTCCCCTATGATATGGGTAGCGGTGCGGCGCCGATTATGGTTTGCACTGTTCTTGATCTTCAAACGCAGGTGCGCGACGTATCGCTCACCAATCCGGGGGGCGTACGCCGATGAGAATTATACTTCTGGGACCGCCGGGGTCGGGCAAGGGGACCCAGGCGCAGCTCTTGGTGCAGCGCTATGGCATCGTCCAGCTCTCGACCGGCGAGATGCTGCGTGCAGCGGTTGCGGCCGGCACGCCGGTCGGGCTGAAGGCCAAGGAGATCATGGCCAGCGGCGGCCTCGTGCCGGACGAGGTCGTGGTCGGAATCATCTCCGACCGGATCGACCAGCCGGACGCCAGGAACGGTTTCATCCTCGATGGTTTCCCGCGTACCGTGCCGCAGGCCGAGGCGCTGGATGAGTTGCTCAAGCAGAAGCATCTCAAGCTCGACGCCGTGATCGAACTCCGCGTCAACGAGAGCGCGTTGCTGAACAGGGTCGAGACCCGCGTCGCCCAGATGCGCGAGCGTGGCGAGGAGGTTCGGGTGGACGACACCCCGGAGGTCCTGACCAAGCGGCTTGCCAGCTATCGCAGCCAGACGGAACCGCTGATTCACTATTATTCCGAGCGTCGGAAGCTCTCGACCATCGACGGCATGATGGCCATCGACGAGGTCACCCGCGCCATCCACCGCCAGCTTCTGGCGCTCGGCGCGGTCGAGCCCAAGACCCACTCCAGAAGCGCGGCCAAGACGGCGCCGGCCAAAAAGGCCAAGGCGGCGAAGAAATCTGCCGAAAAACCGGCGAAGGCAGCCAAAAAGGCGACCAAATCGGCCAAAGCCGCCAAAAAGACGGTCAAGAAAGCCGTGAAGGGCCCGAAGAAGGCGGCCAAGAAAACGGCCAAAAAGGCAGCCAAAACGACCGCCAGGAAGGCCGTCAAAAAGGGTGCCAAAAAGTCGGCAAAAAAGGTCACGAAAAAGCGAGCCAAGCGCTAGCAGCGGTTGACGAAAGCCCCTGGAATCCCCTAATAAGCCCCGCATCCAAGTCGGATAGTTTCAGACGATGCCGGGCCCCAGGAAGACCGGGGGTGGGCGTCGTGTTCGCGTTTGTGAACACCTGCCCGAGAACACAAGCACTTAAAGCCCGATCCTGACGAGGATCGGCGACAGGAGAGAAGGCCGTGGCCCGTATTGCCGGCGTGAACATTCCCACCAACAAGCGCGTGCTGATCGCGCTCCAGTACATCCATGGCATCGGCGCGAAGATCGCCGGCGAGATCATGGAGAAGGTGAAGATCCCCGAGGACCGTCGCGTCAATCAGCTCAGCGACGCCGAAGTGCTCCAGATCCGCGAAGTCATCGACCGCGACTACCTCGTCGAGGGCGATCTGCGTCGCGAGGTCGGTATCAACATCAAGCGTCTGATGGACCTCGGCTGCTATCGCGGTCTGCGTCATCGTCGCGGTCTGCCGGTGCGCGGTCAGCGCACCCACACCAATGCGCGCACGCGCAAGGGCCCGGCCAAGGCCATCGCCGGCAAGAAGAAATAAGTTTTCGAATCCAGTCACGGCGTGTGGCGAAGAGGGGATGACCCGTTCGCCACGCGCTTTTCGTTCCACAGGTGTAGCCGCTGGCACTACGGCGGCGTTTGAGATCTTCAGGAAAGGGACCCAATGGGCAAGGAAGCCACTCGCGTTCGTCGTCGTGAACGCAAGAACATCGCCTCCGGCGTTGCGCATGTGAATTCGTCGTTCAACAACACGACCATCACCATCACCGACGCGCAGGGCAACACGATTGCCTGGTCCTCGGCCGGCACGATGGGCTTCAAGGGCTCGCGCAAATCGACCCCTTACGCCGCGCAGGTCGCCGCCGAAGACGTCTCCAAGAAGGCGCAGGAGCACGGCATGCGCACGCTGGAGGTCGAAGTCGCTGGTCCCGGTTCGGGACGCGAGTCGGCGCTCCGTGCGCTCCAGGCCGCGGGCTTCACCGTCACTTCGATCCGTGACGTGACCACGATTCCGCACAACGGTTGCCGTCCCCGTAAGCGTCGGCGCGTTTGATACCAAGTTGCGGGCGCATCGGCGCCCGCGACGACTTTACTAAGAAGCCGCGGGAATGATCTGCGGCCTTTCTCCAACGCCAGTATTTGAACTGTCAAATTGACTGGCCTGTATGGGTGAAACAGTGACGATCCAGAAAAATTGGCAAGAACTGATTCGGCCGAACAAGCTCCAGGTCACGCCCGGCAGCGATCCCTCGCGTTTCGCGACCATCGTCGCCGAGCCGCTCGAACGTGGCTTCGGCCAGACCCTCGGCAACGCGCTGCGCCGCATCCTGCTCTCCTCGCTCCAGGGCGCGGCGGTGCAGTCGGTGCACATCGACGGCGTGCTGCACGAGTTCTCCTCGATTGCGGGCGTCCGTGAGGACGTCACCGACATCGTGCTCAACATCAAGGACATCTCGATCAAGATGCAGGGCGAAGGCCCCAAGCGCATGGTCGTGAAGAAGCAGGGTCCGGGCGTCGTCACCGCCGGCGACATCCAGACTGTCGGCGATGTGGTCGTGCTCAACCCCGACCTGCAGATCTGCACCCTCGACGAGGGCGCCGAGATCCGCATGGAGTTCACGGTATCGACCGGCAAGGGCTACGTGCCTGCCGAGCGCAACCGTCCCGAAGATGCTCCGATCGGTCTGATCCCGGTCGACAGCCTGTACTCGCCGGTCCGCAAGGTCTCCTACAAGGTCGAGAACACCCGCGAGGGCCAGATACTCGACTACGACAAGCTGACCATGACGATCGAGACCAACGGCGCGCTCACGCCGGACGATTCGGTGGCCTACGCTGCGCGCATCCTGCAGGATCAGCTCAACGTGTTCGTCAACTTCGAAGAGCCGCGCAAGGAAGTCGCCCAGGAGATCATTCCGGACCTCGCCTTCAACCCGGCCTTCCTCAAGAAGGTGGACGAGCTCGAGCTGTCGGTGCGTTCGGCCAACTGCCTGAAGAACGACAACATCGTCTACATCGGCGACCTCGTGCAGAAGAGCGAAGCGGAAATGCTCCGCACCCCGAATTTCGGCCGCAAGTCGCTGAACGAGATCAAGGAAGTGCTGGCTCAGATGGGTCTGCACCTCGGCATGGAAGTGCCGGGCTGGCCGCCGGAGAACATCGACGAGCTCGCCAAGCGCTTCGAGGATCATTACTGAGCGAATGGCGAGTAGGGAGTGGCGAATAGGGAAGAACTATTCGCTACTCACCATTCGCCACTCGCGACCCAGGGCGAACGCAGGAAGCCCACCTGAAAACCAGTCGCTGAACCACCGCGACACAATCGAAGAAGGACTACACACATGCGTCACGGCAAGGTTCATCGCAAGCTCAACCGCACGGCCGAGCATCGCCGCGCGATGTTCGCAAACATGGCGGCCGCGCTGATCAAGCACGAGCAGATCGTCACCACGCTGCCGAAGGCGAAGGAATTGCGCCCGATCGTGGAGAAGCTGGTCACCCTCGGCAAGAAGGGCGGCCTCTCGATGCGCCGCCAGGCGATCTCCGAGATGCGCGACAAGGACCAGGTCAAGAAGCTGTTCGACGTGCTCGCGCCCCGCTACAAGGACCGTCAGGGCGGCTACACCCGCATCATCAAGGCCGGCTTCCGCTACGGCGACAACGCCGCGATGGCCGTGATCGAGTTCGTCGATCGCGACGTCGATGCCAAGGGCCAGGATTCCGGCCCGGTGCAGGAAAAGGAAGCCGAGGCGGCGTAAGCCAGTCAGCGGATATGAATTGAAGACGGCGCCTTTGCGGGCGCCGTTTTTGTTTGGATGCGCAGGGGCGGCTTCGCCCTGTAGATGCGCTTCCTCACGGCTCAGTGAGACCGATTGCGGCGTCACAGGCCGCTCCCGATATCTCCACTTGCATCCATGGAGACATCGCATGAACATCGACCTTTCCGGAAAGACCGTCCTCGTGACCGGCTCGACCGCCGGCATCGGCTACGCCATCGCCAAGGGCCTCGCCGGCTCGGGCGCGAGCGTCGTGATCAACGGCCGCGGTCAGGACAAGGTCGAGGCCGCCGTGCGCAAGCTGGAAGGGACGGGGGCCAAGGCGCGCGGCATCGCCGCCGACGTCTCGACCGCTTCGGGCTGCAAGGCGCTCGTCTCTGCGCTGCCTGAGGTCGACATTCTCATCAACAATGCCGGCATCTTCGAGCCCAAGGATTTCTTCGATATCCCGGACGAGGACTGGACCCGCTTCTTCGAGGTCAACGTGATGAGCGGCGTGCGGCTGTCGCGCGCGTACATGAAGGGCATGCTCGAGCGCAACTGGGGTCGCATCGTCTTCATCTCATCGGAGTCCGGGCTCAACATTCCCGTCGAGATGATCCATTACGGCATGACCAAGACGGCCCAACTTTCCGTCGCGCGCGGCCTGGCGCAGCTCACCCGCGGTACCGGTGTGACCGTCAACTCCGTGCTGCCGGGCCCGACCATGTCGGAGGGCGTCGAGACGTTCGTCAAGGATCTTGCCCGGCAGAACGGCCAATCGGTCGATGCAGCCGCCGCCAATTTCGTCAGGCAACATCGCCCGAGCTCGCTGCTGCAGCGCTTCGCCAGCGTCGACGAGATCGCCAACATGGTGGTCTATGCCGCATCTAAGGAAGCGTCTGCGACCAACGGTGCAGCGCTGCGCGCCGAGGGCGGCATCGTCAACACGATCGCCTGAGACGATGGGCATGGCGGCCTATGTGATCTCAGAAGTCGAGGTGCGCGACAGAGCCGCGATGGAGGCCTACCGCACGCTCGCGGCGCAGACCATTGCCCAATATAGCGGTCGCTATCTCGCGCGCGGCGGCGCTGCCGAAGTGGTGGAGGGAGCGCCGCCGGCCAAGCCATCATCATCGTCGAGTTTCCCTCGATGGCCCGGGCGCGCGAATGGTACGCATCGGCGGAATATGCCGATGCACTTAAGCTTCGGGAGACGGCGATCGAGCGGCGGCTGCTATTCGTGGAAGGTGTAGTGCCAGCTTAGCTGATCCGCCTACTTGGCGCTTCAATTTGACGCCCGGCAGGCTAAAATGAAGCTCTATGCTCTGGCCCATGTCGACCCGCCATAGACGTCTGTTCAGGCTGACATCCGCGCGGTGGCGGCGGCGGGCGATCTTTCTGCTCGGTGGGATCGGAGTCGGCGCCACTGCGGTGGCGCTGGCGCAAGTTGCGGACCTCGCCCAGCACGCCTTTGCGCTGCTGCTCGCAAAGTCGCGCTATGCCGTGCTCGCGGTGACGCCGCTCGGCTTCATGCTGTCGGCCTATCTGACCATCCGTCTATTCCCGAACGCACAGGGCAGCGGTATCCCGCAGGCAATTGCGGCGCGGCACCTGACCGATCAGGGCGCGCGAGAGAGCCTGGTCTCGATCAGGATTGCGGTCGGAAAGGTGATCCTCACTCTATTCGGTCTGTTGTGTGGCGCCTCCGTTGGGCGGGAGGGGCCAACGGTGCAGGTCGGTGCTTCCATCATGTTCGCGCTCGGCCGCGTCTCGCCGCGCCGCCAGCCCGGATTGATTCTAGCCGGTGCCGCCGCTGGCGTAGCCGCGGCATTCAACACGCCGCTGGCCGGAATCGTCTTCGGCATCGAGGAGATGAGCCGTGCTTTTGAAACCCGCACGTCCAGCCTCATCATTGCGGCCGTCATCGCCGCCGGTCTGACCTCGCTCGCGCTCGCCGGCAATTACGCCTATTTTGGCAGCAGCGCGACGTCGCTGGCGCGTGGAGCGGACTGGCTCGCCGTTCCACTTTGCGGGGTGGCCGGCGGCCTCGCGGGCGGCCTGTTCAGTCGCATCGTCATCGCGATGGCGCGCGGTTTCAATAATCCTCTCGGACGCGCGATCAAGGGCCATCCGCTGTGGTTTGCATTCGCCTGCGGTCTCGCCGTCGCGATCTGCGGCCTGGTATCCGGCGATACGATCT
Source organism: Bradyrhizobium sp. RP6 (assembly GCF_003837805.1). GTDB lineage: Bacteria > Pseudomonadota > Alphaproteobacteria > Rhizobiales > Xanthobacteraceae > Bradyrhizobium. The sequence continues at coordinate 224,450 of NZ_RQIT01000001.1, forward strand.
ATGGCACCGGATACGTGCAGGTGAAGGGGGCGCTGGAACACAGCTCGCCGCTGCCGCACGATTTCGGCGCCCTCAAGTTTCTTGCCACCACCTTTGCTGCGATCAGCGGCATACCCGGCGGCATTTTCTCACCGTCGCTCGCCGTCGGTGCCGGCATCGGCAGCAACATCGCCTCGTTCTTCCATGATGCGCCACTCGGCGCGATCATGCTGCTCGGCATGGTCGCGTATTTCGCGGGGGTGGTGCAGGCACCGATTACCGCTTTCGTGATCGTGACGGAGATGACCGACAATCACGGCATGGTCGTGCCGTTGATGACGGCGGCGCTGATCGCGCACGCGACCTCGCGGATGGTCTGCGAGGAGGGCATCTATCACGCGCTCGCCAAGGGATTCATCGAGCGGGCGACGCGTCCGCAGGAAAAGATGCAGTAGTAGTGGGCAAAAGCGAAGCTTGCCCACCACTGACCCGTTTGCTCTACGAAGTTGGTCTACCACCCCTCCAGCACGATCTTGCCGCGCGACTTGCCGCTCTCGAGCAGCGCATGGGCGCGCTTGAGGTTGGCTGCGTTGATCGTGCCGAAGGTCTGGTCGAGCGTGGTGCGCAGCACGCCCTTGTCGATGAGGTCGGCGACATCATTGAGCAGATGATGCTGCGCGATCATGTCTGGCGTCTGGAACGAGGAGCGCGTGAACATCGATTCCCAGTGCACCGAGATGGCCTTGCCCTTGAACGTGCTCATGGCAAATTCCGGGGGATCGTCGATCAAGCCGAACCTTCCCTGCGGGGCCATGAACTCCGCAATCGCCTTGTAGTGCTGCTCGGTGAAGGTCAGGCTCGCCACCAGTGCGACTGGGGGCAGCTTCAGCTTCTCGATCTGCTCCTTCATCGGCTTGCCGTGATCGATCACCGCATGGGCGCCGAGATCGAGGCACCATTTCTGCGACTCCGGCCGCGTCGCGGTGGCAAGTACCGTCAGCCCGGTGAGCCGGCGGGCAAGTTGGATCAGGATCGAGCCGACGCCGCCGGCGCCGCCCGTGATCAAGAGCGTGCGCGGATCGACGCTCTTGCCGGGGACCGCGCCGAGCCGGTCGAACAGCAATTCCCAGGCGGTGATGGAAGTGAGGGGAAGGGCGGCTCCTTGCGCGAACGACAGGCTCTTTGGCTTGTTGCCGACGATGCGCTCGTCGACCAGGTGGAACTCGGCGTTGGTGCCCTGGCGCAGGATCGAGCCGGCGTAGAACACTTCGTCGCCCGGTTTGAAGAGCGTCACGTCGGGGCCGACGGCATCGACCACGCCGGCCGCGTCATAGCCGAGGATCTTCGTCTCGCCCTCGGGCGGAGCTGCGCGCTTGCGCACCTTGTAATCGACCGGATTGGCCGAGATCGCCTTCACGGCGACGCGGATGTCGCGCCCCTTGGGCTCGGGTTTGGCGGTCTCGAAATCGATCAGTGAATCCGCATCCTCGATCGGAAGCGATTTTTTGTAGCCGACGGCCTTCATGGCTTGTCTCCATCAGATGGGCTGTTCGCCTGCCGCTCTAACTGTCGCCCTGGCTTCAAATTGGCAAGTACTGTAAATTCGGGGATATAGTCCCTGTTTGGATACTATTGGGAAAACACGCATGAAGCGGCGCAATTTTGCCCGTCGTCCCGGCTGCTCGGTCGAGGCGACGCTGGACCTGATCGACGGCAAATGGAAGGGCGTGATCCTTTACCACCTCCAGAGCGGCACCCAGCGTTTCGGCGAACTGCGCCGCCGGATGCCCGGCATCACCCAGCGCATGCTCACGAAACAGCTACGCGCGCTGGAGGAGGACAAGCTGGTCATCCGCAAGGTCTATGCCGAGGTGCCGCCGCGCGTGGAGTATTGCCTGTCCGAGCTTGGCGAGAGTCTCAAGCCGGTCATCGATATCCTGAAAGCCTGGGGCGAGAGCCATCAGGAGCGGCTGTCCTGCGCGCCTCCGCCGGTGGTAGAGAGCAAGCCGAAGCGCGCGGCGTGAGTTTCCGGGAGCGGATCGTACCGCTCCCGGAAAAGGTGAGCGTCAGAACGCGAACTGTGTGCGCATCGCGACTGCATCGAACTTCGAGCCGACGTCAGCGGTCGAGATCGGCGAGGCCTGTCGCGACACCGTGCCGTGCAGATAGTCCAGCATGAAGCGGACATTGCCGTTGACGTACCAGTTGAGCGCGAGGGTGTAGACCGTCTGCCGGCCACCGGCGACACCGGTCGCGGTCGCGAGCTGATCGTTGAGGTCAATCGTCGAGAAGCGCCCCGCGATTTCCCACGCACCCCAGCCGCCGCCGTCGAGCGAGAACGGATGCGCCGGCTTGACGCCTTGATAGGCCGCTGCCGCGGGATTGTAGGTCCGGCCTTCGCCCGTCAGCACGTAGCCGGCCTGCGCATAGCCGCCCTGGAATTTCAGGCTCGGTGCACCGACCAGCGGCACGCCGGTGTTGGCGGTGCGATCGACGTTGTACCAGAAGTACTCGCCCTGAACGATGAACGGCCCGTAGGTCGCCGCCGCTTCGACGCTGTAGACCTGCGCCCCCGAGACATTGGCGATGGCGCCGGTCGAGATCAGGGTGGTCGGATCGAGACGCAATTCCGGTCGATCGCTGAGCGCGAGCGTCTGCGTATTGGCGATCAGATTGCGCGGCGGCTGGATCAGCCATTGCGCGTCCGCGCCGATATGTACCGAGTAGTCCTTGCCGCTGATGGGATTGCCGGCCACGCGGGCCACGGCGCCATATTGCTCGCTCGTACCCGGCGGCGAAGCGCTCGAGGCGGAATGGATCGCGCCGGTCGAGGGCCCCGTGACATAGCCGCCGATCCAGAGCTGGTCGTTGAACCAGCGCGCACCGGCTGCAGAGCGGAAGTCGCCGGCGCCGATGTTGGTCGCGATTACACCGGGCGAGGCGCGCTCCATGAACATGATGTCGTTTGAGCTCGTCGCTTCGTCGAGCGTGTATGGCAGATCCATGATGCCGGCCTCGATCGCCATCTTGCCGCCGAACGGCTTCAAGCCGTTGTAGCTGATATACGCGTTCTCGACGCCGGAGACGCCGCCGCCCGGCAGCGATCCTGTCGCGGCGCCGCCAAATCCGTCGGACGAGCCGCCGAAATCGTAGACGAGCGCGAAGTTCCAGTCGTTGAAGAACTTGCCGGCGACGCCGATGCGCGCGCGACGGACGTTCTGGCCGCTGTCGAGCTTCTGCGGCACAGTGGCCGCGGTATTGGGACGATAGTCATAGCCGCCGACATCCCAATGCAGGCGGCTGGTGATGGCAACGCAGTTGGCCTGGTCGGCGGTGCAGATCGTCGGGCGATTGTTCGGCATCGTCACGACGACGCCGGATGCCGGGGCCGGTCCCTTGACGGGGATCGCCGCATTGGCGTTGGCAACGACGGCCTTTGCCTCCGAACGCGCCTCGGCCTTGGCCTCCGCCTTCGCCTCGGCCCGGGCTTTCGCTGTGGCCGCAGTGTTCGCCGCGGTCTGACTCTGGAGCTTGTCGAGCTTCTGCTCCAGCATCTTCAACTGCTGCTTCAGCAGTGCGATCTCCTGCTCGCTGCTGCTTGCCGATTGTGCCTGGGCCTGCGAGGCCGCCAGCGCACCGGCGAGACCAATCGCTGTTGCTGCAAGTCTTGTCCTGCTCACGTCACGACTCCATCGTTTGACGAACTTCCCCAACTTGTTTGCGGAGCCTAGGTGTGATCGATGACTGCCCCGCGACGCTGCGCCCGGTTGCGCGGTTCCCACTGGTGCAAATTCGCCGCAACCGAATCCGCGTCACTCCACCATGCTGGATGACGCGCATCATGCCAATCCATCGCTCCGGCAGATTGCCGAATCGCACGCCGGGCATGCATTCGGGAGACACCGGAAGGAGACCGAATATTGCCGCCCCGCGCCCTTCTATTGAGGGGCGAACGCGCCTATATTCCGGCGTCTTTTCCAAGAGGTAGGAATGTTTCGATCGACCTGGACCGCCGTCGTCACGGCTTTGTGCATAGCCTTTTCGGCCCATTTCAATCCGGCCTCAGCGCAGGACCGCCGCGTCCCGTCGTCGCCGGCCGAACTGCGGCTGTCCTATGCGCCGATCGTGCAACGGGTGCAGCCCGCGGTCGTCAACGTCTATGCCGCCAAGGTGGTGCAGAATCGCAATCCGCTGCTGGACGACCCGATCTTCCGCCGCTTCTTCGGCGTGCCGGGTCAGCAGCCCGAGCAGATGCAGCGTTCGCTCGGCTCCGGGGTCATCGTCGATGCCTCCGGTCTCGTCGTCACCAACGTCCACGTCATCGAAGGCGCGGACCAGGTGAAAGTGTCGCTGTCGGACAAGCGCGAGTTCGAGGCCGAGATCCTGCTGAAGGATTCGCGTACCGATCTCGCCGTGCTGCGCCTGAAAGACGCCAAGGAAAAATTCCCGACGCTCGATTTCACGAATTCCGATGAGCTATTGGTCGGCGACGTCGTGCTGGCGATCGGCAATCCCTTCGGTGTCGGCCAGACCGTGACGCACGGCATCATCTCGGCGCTGGCGCGCACGCAAGTCGGCATCACCGACTACCAGTTCTTCATCCAGACCGATGCGCCGATCAATCCCGGCAATTCCGGCGGCGCGCTGGTCGACATGAGCGGCAAGCTCGCCGGCATCAACACCGCGATCTATTCGCGCTCCGGCGGCTCGCAAGGCATCGGCTTTGCCATTCCCGCCAACATGGTGCGCGTCGTGGTCGCCTCCGCCAAGAGCGGTGGCAAGGCGGTGAAGCGGCCGTGGCTGGGAGCAAAGTTGCAGGCGGTGACGCCCGACATCGCGGAGAGCCTCGGCCTGCGCTCGCCGACCGGTGCGTTGGTCGCAAGCGTGGTGCCCAATGGCCCCGCAGCGAAGGCCGGGCTGAAATCCTCCGACCTCATCACCGGGATCGACGGCCAGACCGTGGACGATCCCAACGCCTTCGACTACCGTTTTGCGACCCGTCCGCTCGGCGGCACCGCGCAGATCGACGTGCAGCGCGGCACCAGGCCGCTCAAGCTGACCGTGGCGCTGGAGACCGCGCCCGACATCGGCCGCAACGAGCTCGTCGTCACCGCGCGCTCGCCGTTCCAGGGCGCGAAGGTCTCGACCATCACGCCGGCCGTCGCTGACGAGCTGCATCTGGACGCCGACGCCGAAGGCGTCGTCATCACCAATGTCGGCGGCGATACCGCAGCCGCGAGCGTCGGCTTCCAGAAAGGCGACATCATCCTGGCCGTCAACAACCAGAAGATCAGCAAGACCGGCGACCTCGAGAAGGCCGCAAGCGAGCGGCCGCGGATTTGGCGCATCACGCTGGTGCGCGGCGGCCAGCAGATCAACGTCACGTTGGGCGGATGAGTCCGAAGCGACCACAGCAGACGCCGACTCTCTTTGCCGCGGCGGGGCTCGACCACGAGGCGCCGCATCCGCTGCCGGACCGGCTGCGTCCGCGCGCGCTCTCGGAGGTCGTCGGCCAGGACCATATCCTCGGCCCCGACGGTGCGCTGACGCGCATGCTGGAGACGCGCACGCTCGGCTCGTTGGTGTTCTGGGGCCCGCCGGGCACCGGCAAGACCACGGTGGCACGGCTGCTGGCGGACGCGACGGATCTGCACTTCGAGCAGATTTCGGCCGTGTTCTCCGGAGTCGCCGATTTGAAGAAGGCTTTCGATGCCGCGCGCGCCCGCCGCGAGATGGGCAAGGGCACGCTGCTGTTCGTCGACGAGGTGCATCGTTTCAACCGCGCCCAGCAGGATTCCTTTCTGCCCGTCATGGAGGACGGCACCGTGGTGATGGTCGGCGCCACCACCGAGAACCCGTCCTTCGAGCTCAACGCGGCGCTCCTGTCCCGCGCCCGCGTGCTGGTGTTTCGTTCGCTCGATGCCGCCGCGATCGAAAAGCTGTTCGCGCATGCCGAGGCAGTCGAGGGCCGCAAGCTGCCGCTTGATGCGGAGGCGCGCGCGGTGCTGGTGCGCATGGCCGACGGCGACGGCCGTGCGTCGCTGACGCTTGCCGAAGAGGTCTGGCGTTCGGCGCGGGCGGACGAGATTTTCAATGCCGCGCAGTTGCAGGACATCCTGCAGCGCCGCGCGCCGATCTACGACAAGTCGGCCGATGGCCATTACAACCTGATCTCCGCGCTGCATAAGTCGGTGCGCGGCTCCGATCCCGATGCGGCGCTGTATTACCTCGCCCGCATGCTCGATGCCGGCGAGGACCCGCTGTTCCTGGCCCGCCGCGTCGTGCGCATGGCGGTCGAGGACATCGGGCTTGCGGATCCGCAGGCGCTCGTCATCGCCAATGCCGCCAAGGATGCTTTCGACTTCCTCGGCCACCCCGAAGGCGAACTCGCCATCGCGCAGGCCGTCGTCTATCTCGCCACCGCGCCGAAATCGAACGCGGTCTACACCGCCTTCGGCACGGCGATGCAGGTCGCCAAGCAGGCCGGCTCGCTGCTGCCGCCGAAACACATCCTCAATTCCCCGACCAAGCTGATGAAGTCGGAAGGCTACGGCGCAGCTTACGAATACGATCACGACGCTCCCGACGCCTTCTCGGGCCAGGACTACTTCCCGGAAGCCCTGGGCCGCCAGACCTTCTACGACCCGCCCGAACGCGGCTTCGAGCGGGAGATCCGGAAGCGGCTGGATTACTGGGCCAAGCTGCGCAAGGAGCGGGGTGGGACGGGCTAGATGCGGCCATTTCGCCGTGACGACAGCCGCCTTTTAGGGTACGCAGGCAGCCATGAGCCGCCGCATCAAAAGAACCGATCCGAAGCCCCGTTCGCGTGACGAGCGCAAGGAGGCGCGCCCGTTCAAGGCACGTGGCGCCAAGAAATCAGGACCGCGCCCAGGAGGCAAGCCGGGCGGCAAGCCACCGCGCTTTGCGGGCGAGCGCGCCGAGCGGCGCGCGCCCAAGGCTGAGCCGGATAGGGCCGCACCTGCAAAGCCGGTCGAGGCATTTCTGCCGACCAAGGTGCAGACCGTCACCGTGACGGCCGACGAGAACAACATGCGCGTCGACCGATTCCTCGAAGCGCGCTTTCCCGGCCTGTCGTTCTCCCACATCCAGCGCGTCGTCCGCAAAGGCGAGCTGCGCGTCGACGGCAAGCGCGTCGACAGCAAGGACCGCCTGGAGGAGGGTCAGAGCGTCCGCATTCCTCCGCTGAAGCTCGACGCGCCGAAGGTCGTCGGGGAGCTCTCGGACGCTGCGCAAAAAACGCTCAAGGCGCTGCAGGAGATGACGATCTACGAGGACGACGATGTTCTCGTCCTGAACAAGCCGGCCGGCCTTGCCGTGCAGGGCGGGTCGGGCATGACGCGGCACGTCGACCAGATGCTGGAGGTGATGCGCGACGCGAAGGGCCAGAAGCCGCGCCTCGTGCACCGCATCGACAGGGAGACGTCGGGCTGTCTCCTGATCGCCAAGACGCGCTTCGCCGCCTCGCACCTGACCGGCGCATTCCGCTCGCGGTCGGCGCGAAAGGTGTATTGGGCTCTGGTACCGGGCCTGCCGAAGCCCAAGCAGGGCCGCATCTCGACCTTTCTGGCGAAAGAGGAGGGTGAGGACGACACCATCATGCGCATCGCCCAGCATGGCGATGAGGGCGCGAGCCACGCCGTGACCTATTATGCGGTGGTCGAGACCGCGGGCAACAAGCTGACCTGGGTGTCGCTGAAGCCGGTGACGGGCCGCACCCACCAGCTGCGCGCCCACATGGCTCATATCGGCCATCCGATCGTCGGCGATCCCAAATATTTCAACATCGAGAACTGGCAGCTGCCGGGCGGCTTGCAAAACCGGCTGCATCTGTTGGCACGCCGCATCGTCATCCCGCATCCGCGCGGCGGCGTGATCGACGCCACCGCGCCGCTGCCGCCACATATGCAGCAGTCTTGGAACCTGCTCGGGCTGGATGCAACCAGGTTTGATCCGATCGAGAACGCGCCTGAAGAATAGTTAAGTCAGGTTGAACGGGGGTGATCGGAGCACAACATATCGCCCATGAAACGGCTCTCGATCTGTCTGATGGTTTTGACCGCGTTGCTCATGGGGCAGGGGGCACTGGCACAAATTGTGCTGCCGGGCCCCTCGCAGGTCGTTCCGCCGCCTTCGCCGCCACCGCCGCCGAAGCTCGACGTGCCGAAGATGCCGCGGATCGATGCGCCGCCGAGCTACAATTACCGGCCGCTTCCGCGTAATTCGTTCGGCGATCGCTTTTCGAAGTGCCTCGAGGATGCCGCTGGCGCGGGGCTGAGCCCCGCTCACCGCGGCACCTATGCGCTCAGATGCGCGAACTAGGGTCGATCCAGCGGCCAGACCCGGCGAACAGGGCCGCAACGCCCGCCAAGTTCCCTCATGCCCGCCGCTCGCTTTATCGGCCGCCGGTCATATCGTAAAAGCTTGGCATTCAGCGGTAGGGACCGAAAAACGACATGCGCGAATTGTTCGATGAAGCTGCGGGGCAAAGCCCGCCCGATCCGCGCGAGGCGGCACGCCAGTCGGCGCGCCCGCCCCAGCGTAAGCGCTTCTACAAGGAGGCGGGCGTGAGCGAGGCCGAGGGCGGGTATGCCATTGCGCTGGACGGGAAGCCGATCCGCACGCCGTCCGGTCGCCAGGTCTTGATCCCTTCGCGCGAACTCGCCGATGGGGTGGCCGCGGAATGGGCGGCCCAGGGCGAGACGATCGACCCCATGAGCATGCCGCTGACGCGGATCGCCAACAGCGTGGTGGAAGGTGTCGTCGATCGCGTCGAGCTCGTCAGCGACGACCTCGCCAAATATTTCGAGTCCGACCTGCTGTTCTATCGTGCCGGCCATCCGGAGGGACTGGTCGCCCGCGAGGCCGCGCATTGGGATCCCGTGCTGTTCTGGGCGGCGGAGACGCTGGGAGCGCATTTCATCCTGTCCGAGGGCATCATGCATGTGAAGCAGCCGGACGAAGCGCTTCGGGCGGCGCGCGAGGCGCTGCCGCAGGATGCCTGGTCGGTCGCCGCCCTTCATGTGGTGACGACCCTGACCGGCTCGGCGCTGCTGGCGCTGGCACTCGCCCATGGCGCACGGGACGCTGGCCAGGTCTGGGCCGCCGCCCATGTCGATGAGGACTGGAACGCCGAGCAATGGGGCGTGGACGAGGAGGCAGCCAGCCGCCGGGCCATCCGCCTCAGGGATTTCGAGGCCGCCGTCGCTGTGCTGGCGGCCGCAAAGCCTGCCGCAACCACAGGTTCTTAACGGGAGGTTTACGGCGCAGCGTTACGGTAGCCGGCGCTCCCTGAGGCCGCTGAGATGCCGACGCCGGTCACTTCCATTGCTCCCGTCAGCGCCGCCGGCCCCTTGGCTGATGCGGCGACACCCGATCTTGTGCTTCAAGCCGGCAGTGTCGTCGATGCCAGGGTCGTCAGCGTCCTCGCCGACAATCTGGTGCGGATCGCGATCGCAAATCTATCGCTCGACGTGATGTCGGAAGTCGCGCTGTCGCCCGGGCAAAATCTCCAGCTGGCGGTATCGCAGAACGACGCCGCCATCCGTCTTGCCGTCGTGGGCGGGGCGGGCGAGGGGGCCGCCGACGTGGTCACGCTGACGCCGCGTGCGGCCTCGCTGGTGGAGAGCCCGCCGCTTGCGCCGTCGGCGGGCGCCGCGCGCAGCGCGCTGACACCTCCAGAGCAAGTCGCCGTCACGGTGGCTTCGGCCGAGGCCGTCACCAGGCAGGGCAGCCAGGCGCCGCTGTTTGCCAATCTGGCCGCCGTCGTCACCGGCAGCAATCTGCCCGCCGGCTTGAAGCAGGCGGTGCTGGACGTGCTGGCGCAGCAGACCCCGCTCAGTACCGGGCTTGCCGGCGGCGATATTGAATCCGCCTTCCAGAAATCAGGGCTGTTCCTCGAGGCTTCGCTTGCGGCAGGCGCGCCGCCGTCGTCCCGCGCAATGCCCGATTTGAAGGCGGCGCTGCTGGTGCTGCGCCAGGCACTGGCTACGATTGAGAGGGACGTGCCACCGACGCAAGGCGCCTCGCCGGCTCCGGCAGCAGGTGGGGCGGCGCAGGCGGGATCGCCATCAACCGCGCAACAGCCGCAAACGCCGCGCAGCGTCAATCCCGCGGGTGCCGTGCCAGCCGATCTCGCCGGCGGCGCGGCGACGTCGCGGATCATGTCCGCTGGCCTTGCCGCGAGCCTGCTGCAAGAGGTCACGCAAGACCTGCCGCGCCTGACCGGCAACGTGCCAGGGTCCAACAAGGCCGTGCCGGAGGGCCATGGCTTCGAGGCCGCTGCACACGCGACGCCCCCGCCATTCCGCGGTGCGCTGCCGGCGCCGCAGTCCATCGCCGCGCCATCGCTCGCGCCGGACACGCCGCTCGCAGCCACCGTGCATCGCCTGCTCGACGATACCGACGCGGCGCTCGCGCGGCAGACGCTGCTGCAAATTGCGTCGCTGCCCGATCGCGCCGATGCCAGCGGGTACCGCATCGATCCGGCCGTGCCGCAGTGGAGTTTCGAGATTCCGTTCGCGACCCCGCAGGGCACTGCGATGGCGCAGTTTGAGATATCGCGCGATGGCGGCAACGAGTCCGTCGATCCCGCCCAGCGCGCCTGGCGCGCGCGCTTCTCTCTTGATGTGGAGCCGGCCGGACCCGTGCATGCGCTGATCACGCTGAACGGCGACACGACCTTCGTGCGGATGTGGGCGGAGCGGCCGGCGACGGCGCAGCAGCTTCGTGCCGGCGTCGGTGAGCTCAGCCAGGCATTGACGAGGGCCGAGCTCAAGCCCGGCGACATCGTGGTCCGCGACGGCACGCCGCCGCAACCGGCGCCTGTTCGCGCCGGGCACTTCCTGGATCGTGCGACATGAGCGATCCATCCAAGCTCGCGATCGCGCTGCATTACGAGAAGGGCACCAACGCGCCTGTCGTCGTCGCCAAGGGCAGGGGCACGATCGGCGATAAGATCGTCGAGATCGCCAAGGCCCACGACATCCCGATCGAGGAGAACGAGGTCCTGGCCGGCGCGCTGTCCAAGGTCGAGCTTGGCGAGGAGATCCCGCCCGATCTCTACAAGGCCGTCGCCGAGGTGCTGGTGTTCGTTCTGCGGCTGTCGGGCCGGGGGCGGTAAGAATAACCTGTCATCGTTTCACCACGTAGCGGCTGCATGGTCGCGCGGCTTCTCACAGTCACGGATATCGCTCTTGCTGACCCGTCGTTCCACCCTCGGTCTTCTCGCCGCAGCCGCGGTCCTGCCATCCCGCGCGCGCGCCCACGTCGCGCCGCCGCGCAATGAAATCCGTGAGAGTCTTGCAAAACGCTTCACCGATCTCGGCACGTCAGGCACTTTCGTCGGCTACAAGGTCGAGGACTATCTGATCGTCGCCAGTGACAAGGAGCGCTCGGGTGAGGGCAAGCTGCCGGCCTCGACCTTCAAGATTCCGAACGCGCTGATCGCGCTGGAGACCGGCGTGGTCGCTGACCCCGACAAGGACGTGTTTCCCTGGGATGGCGTCAAGCGTCCGATCGAGGCCTGGAATAAGGATCACACGCTGCGCAGCGCCATCGCGGTCAGCGCGGTGCCGGTCTTTCAGGAGATTGCACGGCGCATTGGCCAGGAGCGCATGCAAAAATATGTCGACGAGTTCGACTACGGCAATCGCGACATCGGCGGCGGCATCGACCAGTTCTGGCTCACCGGCGCCCTGCGCATCGATCCGGTCGAGCAGGTCGATTTCGTCGACCGGCTGCGCCGCCGCGTGCTGCCGATCTCAAAGCGCAGCCAGGACCTCGTCGCCGACATCCTGCCGGTGACCAAACTGGGCGACAGCATCATCCGCGCCAAGTCGGGCCTGCTTGGGGCCGAGCGCGGCGAGCCGTCGCTCGGCTGGATGGTCGGCTGGGCCGAGAAGGGCGAGGCGCACACCGTGTTCGCGCTCAACATGGATTGCAAGGAGCCGCGTCTGGTCGGCGAGCGCATGCCGCTGACGCAAGCCTGTCTTGCCGAGATCGGCGCGGTCTGACGGATGCAGTGATCGCGCCTCATTGCGGACCGCAAAGAAGTCCTCGTCATTGCGACCGCAGGTCTCTCAGCAACGCCATTGCGAGTGGGCGCCCCCCTTCAGGCATCCTTCTGCCGGCCGATCATGCCCAGATGCGTGAAGCCGAATCCAGCGGAATATTTCAGGCCGTAGCCCAGCGCCCGGTCGATGCCGATATGGGCAAGCCAGATCAAAGCAATGGACAAAGTGAGGGGCGAGGCGAGGCCGAAGCCCAACGTCAGCAGCGCCACCGGGGCCATGTAGCTGTGGGCGGCGTTGTAGACCATCGCGCCGAACTTTGCGTCGGACAGGTATGCCAGGAAGCTCAGATCGGGCACGAAGAAGAGCAAGGCAAACACCAGCCAGGAGCCGTCCCAGGCCCAGTAGAGCATCACCATCCCTGCGAACAGGGTCAGGCCCTCCAGCCGCAGCAGGATGTTGACGCCGCCTGTCGCCGCGCCCGTTCCTTCGGTCATGTTCGTCTCCCAGCAAAGCTCTGTAATTCCTTGCGCTTTCACGCTGCGGCAGGGCAGCCCTGCGCCGCCGAAAGCCGCTTCCCGGCCCGCAAAATGCCGTGTTAGAACCCCGCATCACTTAAGAACTGGCGGGAGCAAATGAAACACATCCTGGACGCCCTTGAAGACCGTCGCGCCGCCGCAAAACTCGGCGGCGGGGAGAAGCGCATCGAGGCGCAGCACGCCCGCGGCAAGCTGACGGCGCGCGAGCGCATCGAGCTGCTGCTCGACAAGGGGTCGTTCGAGGAGTTCGACATGTTCGTCGAGCACCGCTCGACCGAGTTCGGGATGGAGAAGACCAAGGTGCCGGGCGACGGCGTCGTTACCGGCTGGGGCACCGTCAACGGTCGCAAGACTTTTGTCTTTGCCAAAGACTTTACGGTGTTCGGCGGTTCGCTGTCCGAGACCCACGCGCTCAAGATCACCAAGTTGCAGGACATGGCGATGAAGGCGAGGGCGCCCATCATCGGCCTCTATGATGCCGGCGGCGCCCGCATCCAGGAAGGCGTCGCCGCGCTCGCCGGCTATTCCTACGTGTTCCGCCGCAACGTGCTGGCCTCGGGCGTGATCCCGCAGATCTCCGTCATCATGGGCCCCTGCGCCGGCGGCGACGTCTATTCGCCTGCGATGACCGATTTCATCTTCATGGTGAAGAACACCAGCTACATGTTCGTCACCGGCCCCGACGTCGTGAAGACCGTGACCAACGAGGTCGTGACCGCCGAAGAACTCGGCGGCGCCTCGGTGCACGCCACGCGCTCCTCGATCGCGGACGGCGCCTTCGAGAACGACGTCGAGACGCTGCTGCAGATGCGGCGCCTGATCGACTTCCTGCCGTCCAACAACACCGACGGCGTGCCGGAATGGCCGAGCTTCGACGACATCGGCCGGGTGGACATGTCGCTGGACACGCTGATTCCGGACAATCCGAACAAGCCCTACGACATGAAGGAGCTGATCCTGAAGGTCGTGGACGAGGGCGACTTCTTCGAGATCGCGGAAGCCTTCGCCAAGAACATCGTCACCGGCTTCGGCCGCATCGCCGGCCGCACCGTCGGCTTCGTCGCCAACCAGCCGATGGTGCTGGCCGGCGTGCTCGACAGCGACGCCTCGCGGAAAGCCGCGCGCTTCGTCCGCTTCTGCGACGCCTTCAACATCCCGATCGTCACCTTCGTCGACGTGCCGGGCTTCCTGCCGGGCACGAGCCAAGAATATGGCGGCCTGATCAAGCATGGCGCCAAGCTGCTGTTCGCCTATTCGCAGTGTACCGTGCCGCTCGTCACCATCATCACCCGCAAGGCCTATGGCGGGGCCTTCGACGTCATGGCTTCCAAGGAGATCGGCGCCGACATGAACTACGCCTGGCCGACCGCCCAGATCGCCGTGATGGGCGCCAAGGGCGCGGTCGAGATCATCTTCCGCAGCGACATCGGCGACCCCGACAAGATCGCCGCCCGCACCAAGGAATACGAAGACCGCTTCCTGTCGCCGTTCATCGCCGCCGAGCGCGGTTATATCGACGACGTCATCATGCCGCACTCGACGCGGAAGCGCATCGCAAGGGCACTGGCGATGCTGAAGGACAAGAAGACGGAAATGCCGGCGAAGAAGCACGACAATTTGCCGTTGTGACGGGCGGAGACGTCGGTGGCAATCTGGCGTCGACGATCAAGCTTGCGGCGGAGTGCCAACGGATGGTGCGCCCTGATATTGGGTGCGTTGTCCGCAGTCCTGGCGACGGACATGTCGTGCTTCGCACAAGACAGCGAGTTGACCGTTGCCGTCCGAACGCCAGAAGAGACCGTTATCGAAGGTTACGCCGACGCCGACAATACCTGTGCGCTGATCGAGTTCCCCCGGCTCTTGCTCATGAAGCTACCAGAACATGGGTTCGTCTGTTATCGTATCGAGGATTTCGAGGTCGCCGGCGACTCTGGAGGGGATCAGGCTTGTATCGGGCGCTGGGTCCGCGGCATAAGCGTTTTCTACTTGGCTCGACCCGGTTACAGCGGGCCGGATAGTCTCCGATACGAAGCGATTACCGATCGAAGGCGGGACCGAGTGTCTGTTCGCGTCACGGTCTTGCCCGACCCTGCAAACGCTTCCCAAATGCCGGCCAACCCTGACGGGTCTTCATACGAGCCGGCTATGTCGATTGGGCCTATCCCTGCGTGCGTTGTGCCGGTGTCCTAGGTGCCTATAACTGAAGTTCGTTTGTCTCCCGATCTACGCGCTCACAAATCTCATGACCGAAGACGATCCGACCGACGAAATCTCCGACATCGAAGACCGGATTGAGCGGCTTGCCGAGATCGCTGAACGCTGCCGCAAGTACATCCTGGCGTCCAAGATCGCCATCGGTGGCGGGGCGGTGCTGCTGTTGATGACGGTCCTCGGGCTATTTGGCTTCGGTCAGACCGCCGCCCTTGGATCGATCGCGCTGGTGCTGGGCGGGATCGTCTCGCTCGGCTCGAATGTCTCTACGTTGCGGCAGACGGATGACGCCATTACTGCCGCGGAGGCGCGGCGTGCGGCGTTGATCGGACGCATCGACCTTCGCCTGGTCGCCGATGCTCCTTTGAAGCTGGTGTGACGCAACCAGCGCCAGCGTGCCTCACGCGGCCGTCTTGAGCGTCAGCACCGACGATTCCGTGTGGCATTCTGCGGCGAAGGCTTGAAGCCGCTCGGCGGTCTGCCGGTCGAGGATGGCTTTTGCCAACCGCTCGACCCGGGCGATCTGTTGCTTGAGATATTCGATGCGGGCCATGTTCACCCTCTCGGGGAAATAATCGAACGGCGACTTGCTTCATTCCGGCGGCGGGGACTTTAGTCCAAGAGCCGGATTGAATGTGTGAGCCACATCACGTCTCGCGCGTCGCATCCGCCGCGGCGAAATGCGCCATCTGATCGGCGTGAGCCCTGGCGAAGGCCGGGCGGGCGGTGGCGCGTGCGAGATAGGCGCGGCAGGCCGGATGGTCCGCGAGCCCGTCGAAACGATCGACGGGGCGCAGCACGTCCGCCATCAGGATGTCGGCGACGGAGAAGGAGCCCGCCAGCCATTCGCGGCTGCCCAGCACCGGCTCGAGATGCTTGAGCCGAAGCTTGAGGAAGTCGTCCACGAATGTCCACGCCGCCGTGTCGGCCGGATGGCCCATGAACTTCGACATGCCCCAGGGCAGGCTGGCCATCTCCACCGAATTGAGCGCCGCGAACACCCATTTCGTCGCCTCGGCGCGACCGCGCGGATCGGACGGTATCAGCCTCTCGCTGAGCCCGCCGAGGTGCAGCAGGATCGCGCCGGTCTCGAAGATCGAGAGGTCGCCGTCGGTCAGCCACGGCACCTGGCCGAACGGCTGGTGCGCGAAGTGCGCAGGCCCCCGATCGTCGAACGGCACGCTGGCGACGCGATAGGGCAAGCCGGCTTCTTCCAGCGCCCAGCGCACGCGGAAGTCGCGCACGAAGCCTCGCGGCGCTGCTGGAACCCAATCGAAGGTGGTCAGGGTGAGGTCGGCCATTTGCTGTCTCCGTGTCCTGGTTCGAGGCAAAGGACGAACGAAGGGCGTCCATTCCGACAGCGGCACCAACTCTTTTTGTCGCCGGCGGCTTAACCGGCTAGTCTCGGTTCAAACAACAGGAGGAAATCCGATGCCATCAGCATTCTTCATCGTCCGCGCCATCGTCACCGATCCCAATAAGCGCGCTGCTTTCGACAGATGGTATGAGACGGAACACCTGCCCGACGCGGTGAAGACGTTCGGCGTGGCCAAGGCCTGGCGGTTCTGGAGCCTCGACGATCCCTCGCTGCACCAAGCGATGTATCAGTTCGATGACGAGGCCAAGCTGAATGCGATGCTGAAAGGTGACGCACTACAGAAGCTCGTCGCCGATTTCAATCGCGACTGGCCCGACGTGAAGCGCACGCGCGAAACGCTGGTGCTGGCGCAGGAGTTTGCGAAATAAGCGGAAGACATTCCGCAGCTCGATGAATCGGGACGCGCGATTCAGCTCCGGTTCATGTCGTGAACGCGACACTTCCTCTGCATCACAGTCACGATGACCAAAGGAAGAAATGATGGAGCGCCGGAACTTTTTGAAACTTGCATTGGGAGTGACGGCGGGCGCCGCCGCCTTCGCCGCGACGGCCGCGCAGGCCGCGCCGCTGTCACCGCAGCCGGTCGGTGATCCCGCCCGTATGCCGCAGGGCAATTCCGACGCTCATCCCGCGGTCACCACCAGCGAGGAAGCCGCGAAGCTGGCGCCAGAGCAGGTTCACTACGGCCATCACCGCCACTGGGGTTGGCACCGCCGTCATTGGCGCCGGCATCGCCGACGCTGGCACCGCCGCCATTACTGGTAAGCTCGCGAAATTTGTGGATGGGATGGGGATCGCCGCCGGCGGTCCCCGTTTCGATTCTGGAGGCGCTTCAGTTCCACGGCGGACGAAGCGTTGGCAGCAACTCCAAAAAAATGGCCGCGCTGGCTTCCGCCGCGCGGCCACTTTGAACGCAAATGGACGAGGTCAGAACGGGCGGCAGCGGCCGGCGTACCAGCGGAAGCCGTAGGGGCACACACGTGCGCGAGGCACAACGACGACCGGCGCCGGGGCGACCACTACCGGAGCGGGGCGAACGACGACGGGGCCGCGCATCGGACGGCAGCCACCATAGGGGCCGCGATACCAACCCGGGCCGCAACCGCCGGCGGCGCTGGCCGCCTCGCTGAAACCGACGACCGCGCTGGCGAGCATGACGGCGGCAAACAGGTATTTCATTGGGATTTCCTTCTCGTCCTTAGGCAGGCTAGGGGAACGGCGCTTGCGGCGCAGAATGAATCAAGAGACACGATTCGACACGTTAAATCTGGAGCGTGCCGACACGTCGTGATCCAAACCTGCCAATCATGACCTGAATGCGGCATGAACGTTCCGCGCATCTGGCCTCAGACGACACGCTAGTGTCGCTAGCGGCCGAGAAATCCAAGCACGAGCTCCTTGTACTTCTCGGGCGCCTCCAGGAAGACGAGATGCCCGGTGTTCGGGATCACTTCGGCCCGCGCATTCGGCATCTTGGCGGCAAGCGCCTTCGCCAGTTCGGCGTTCTGTCCCATCTTGGCCCGCACCGCCTCCGGCGCGAGCGGCCGGCCCGGCGCGTTGTGGTCGTCGGCGCCCATCACGAACAGGGTGGGTACCGCGATCAGCGGAATCTCGTGCGCCACCGGCTCTCGGTAGATCATCTGGCCGGAGCTGACGAAGGCGCGCAGCCAGCGCGGATAATCGGGGCTGCCCTTGATGTTGAAGCGGGCATCGATGAACGGCGTGATCGCCTCCGCCGGCAGCTTGATCGCATAATTGGTCTGGAGCTGCTTGCGATAGCCCTCGGCCGTGAGCTTGTCCTCGGTCTCGATCATCTTTTCCGTCGGTGTCGGCGGCACGTAAAGGCGGTAATCCTCGAGCCCGATCGGCGCGGTCAGCACCAGATGGGCGATGCGGTCCGGATAGGCGCGGGCGATGCGCACGCCCAGCATGCCGCCAAGCGAATGCGCGACGATCTCGGCCTTGTCGATCTTGAGATGGTCGAGCAGCGCGATTGTGTTGCGCGCCAGATTGTCGAAATGCAATTCGCCCTGCGGCTTGGAGGATTTGCCGAAGCCGATCTGGTCCGGCACCACGACGCGGAAGCCGGCCTCGCCGAGCATCTTGATCACGGGTGCCCAATAGCTCGACGGGAAATTGCGCCCGTGCAGCAGCACCACGGTGCGGCCGTTCGGCTGCGCAGCGGCAACATCCATATAGGCCATGCTGAGCTGCTCGCCATCGTTGACAACAGGCATGAGGTGCACGGGGTAGGGATAGCCAAAGCCTTCGAGCGCGATGCCATAGGGCTCGCGCGGCGCGGTGTCGGCGGCGATGGCGGATGTGAACGGAGAGACGAGAAGGACGGCGGCGAGTGCGGCCGGGAGAGCGCGGTTCATGGAGGGTCTCGTAATTGGAGCAGTCATTCCGGGGCGCGCGCAGCACGAACCCGGAATCTCGAGATTCCGGGTCTGGTCCTTCGGACCATCCCGGAATGACAATGCGCATAAAGACGTCGACGGCCGGGTCAAGCCCGGCCATGACCAGAGCGCGCATTCACACGCAAACGTGCGAACCCACGCGCGTTGCGTGATCAGTCCTGCCCGCTGCCGAACAGCACGGCGAAATGCTTCTCGCCGGTGCGGGTGAAATTCACCACGCGGCTGCCGGGCGTGGCATCGCGCGAAGCCCATTTCAGCTCGGCGAAGCGCTGCATCATGGCGGCGCCCAGCGTGCCGGCGAGATGATGCCGCCGCTCGCTCCAGTCGAGGCAGGCCTTGCAGACCGGGCGGCGCGGATGCGCCAGCATCTCCGGCGAGATCTGCAGATGCTTGGCGAGGAAGCGCTCGCCCTCGGCCGTCAGCTCGATGTCCTGCTTCTTCTGCCTGATCAGGTTTCGCTCGCGCATGGTGTCGAGCATCTGCACGCCGAGATCGCCGGCAAGATGGTCGTAACAGATCCGCGCGCGCCGCAGCGCCGGATCCTTCGGTCCGGTGCGCACGCGCATGTGGCCGGTCCGCGCGGCAAGGCCGGCGAGGCCCTCGAGCACTCCGGCGACGTCGTCATCGGTGAGTCGGTAGTAGCGGTGCCGGCCCTGCTTCTCCGGCTCGATCAGGCCGCCGGCCTCGAGCTTCGACAGATGCGAGCTCGCGGTCTGCGGCGTGATGCCGGCCTCCTGCGCCAGCTCGCTCGCGGTGAGCGCACGGCCGTTCATCAGCGCGGTCAGCATGTTGGCGCGGGCGGGGTCGCCGACGAGGGAGGCGACCATGGCAATGTCGGGACCTGATTTCATGCTTCGATGATAGCCGAAGCATCGTAGTTGGGCAAGCGCGTAGCGTGTTGCTTCAAGCACAGGAGCCCGTCATGTCCGTCACCGTCTTCATCCGCTACCAGCTCGATCCGTTCAAGCGGGCGCAGTTCGAGGAATATTCGAAGCGCTGGCTCACCATCATCCCGAGATGCGGCGGCGAGTTGATCGGCTACTTCATGCCACATGAGGGCACCAACAACATCGCCTTCGGCCTGATTTCGTTCGAGAGCCTGGCGGCGTACGAGTCCTACCGCAAGCGGCTGCGCGCCGATCTCGACGGCACGGCAAACTTCAACTTCGCGGAGGCGGAAAAATTCATCCTTGCGGAAGAGCGCACCTTCCTGCGCAAGGTGGTATTGTAGCCTACCAACAGCAGGAGATGCCCATGATCGCCGTGATCTTCGAGGTCTGGCCCAAGCCGGAACACCGCCAGGACTATTTCGATCTCGCGGCCGATCTGAAGCCGCTGCTGCAGACCATCGACGGCTTCATCTCGGTCGAGCGCTTCGAGAGCCTGACCGAGAAGGGCAAGATTCTGTCCGTGTCGTTCTGGCGGGATGAGGCAGCCGTCGCGGCCTGGCGCAACACGATGGAGCATCGCCGCACGCAGGCGAAAGGCCGCGCAGAGATCTTCGCGGACTATCATCTGCGCATCGCCAGCGTGATCCGGGATTACAGCATGACCGACCGCGAGCAGGCTCCGAAGGACAGTCGCGCGGTGCACGACGGGCACTAGCGCACTTGAAAAGGCGCGCCTATCTCTGCGCGGCCAACAAGGGAGAGAAACTATGCACGTGACGACTGCGGACAAGCGCGCGACGTTCAGGAAGATGCACGAGAGCGGCTGCTTCATCCTGCCCAATCCGGTCGATGTCGGTGGCGCGAAAGCCTTGCAGCATCTCGGCTTCAAGGCGATCGCGTCGTCGAGCGCGGGACTTGCCTGGACCATCGGCAAGGCCGACAACCACGTCAGCGTCGAGGACGTCTGTCAGCATCTGGCAGCATTGAGCTCGGCCGTCGACATTCCCGTGAACGCCGATTTCGAGGGCGGTTTTGCGGTCGAGCCGGACAGGGTCGCGGACAATGTCGAGCGCGGCGTGCGTACCGGCGTGGCGGGCCTCTCGATCGAGGATTCCACCGGCGACAAGGACAAGCCGCTCTATGACCGCGCGCTGGCGGTCGAGCGCATCAAGGCCTCCCGCAAGGCGATCGGCGACAGCGGCACGCTGCTGGTCGGCCGCTGCGAAGCTTATTTGTGGGGCGTCACCGACCTCAAGCTCGTGATCGATCGGCTGACCGCTTATGCCGATGCCGGCGCCGACTGTCTCTACGCGCCGGGCCTGAAGAGCCGCGAGGACATCGCCGCGGTGGTGAAGGCGGTGCATCCCAAACCGTTCAATCTCCTGATCGGCGCGTCCGGCCTGTCGCTGCAGGAGGCCAGAGATCTCGGTGTGCGCCGGATCAGTGTGGGCGGCTCGCTCGCCCGCGCCGCCTGGGGCGGCTTCATGCGCGCTGCAAAGGAGATGGCGGAGAAGGGAACGTTCACAGAGCTCGGTGGCGGCTATCCCGGCGGCGAGCTCAACAAGATGTTCAGCTAGGCAAACGAAATGCGGCGGGATGGTGCATCCCGCCGCTCTCACGTCTCATTGCGAACCGTTACTTCGCGCCGTTAGACGGCGTCTGCGAATCCGGCGCCGGCTTTGCAGCAGGCGTATCGGGAGCCGGGGCAGCCGGCCTGCTCGGCGCCGCACCGGTGGTCACGCCCGGCTCGGCGTTGTTGCGGGGCGTCACGTCGCGCACGCCAGGAGGCGCCGCCGGATTGGTCGGCTGCGTCTGCGCGGTCTGCGAGGCCGGCGTGTTGCTGGCCTGGTTGGTCGTGGTGGTGTTGTTCAAGCCGTAGAACACCGCGCCCAGCACCAGGGCGACCGCTACCGCGAACAGCGCGATCTTGCCGCTGGAGGCAGGGCCTTCCCCGAGCTCGGGATCGGCCTGAAGGTCGGCATCCCGGCGTGCCGCGCGAGAATATTCATCGTCGGCGAGGTTCGGGCGGTACGGATCGTTGGGAAAACGGTCGTCAGCCATCGATTGGGTCTCCTCGGGTTATGACGTCGGGACAACCCTCAGGTGCGAGATTCCGTTCCGCGCCACGTAATGCTTTCGTCGCATGTTGCCCTCACGCCGGGAATCGGGAACCTGTTCACTCGGGAACTGGAGGCGAGTTCCATGGCCGCGACGAGGGAACGAAGCCGATGTGGAGTCTGCCGCCGACCGATAGCGTGCTTCACTTTCTGGCTCTCGTCGCCTTGACGGCGGAGGGCATGACGGCGGCACTGGCCGCGGGGCGGCGCAGCATGGACTATGTCGGCGTTTGTCTTCTCGCCTGCATCACCGCGCTTGGCGGTGGCACGCTGCGCGATCTGTTTCTCGGTCACTATCCGCTGGTGTGGGTGGCCCACCCGATCTACCTTGCACTGCCGGGGGGGGCGGCGCTGCTGACGATCCTGATCGCGCGCCTCGTGCATCGGCTGCACCTCGCCTTCATCGTGCTCGATGCGATCGGCCTCGTCGTCTTCACCATGATCGGCTGCAACGTCGGCTGGCAGATGGATGCCTCGCTGCCGATCGTGATCGTCTCGGGCATGGTGACGGGCTGCGCCGGCGGCGTGTTGCGTGATGTGCTCTGCAACGACGTGCCGCTGCTGTTCCGATCCGAGCTCTATGCCAGCGTCTCGGTCGTGACGGGTTTGTTCTACGCCACCGCGTTCGGCTTCAATCTCCATGCCGAACTTTGGACGATCTTGACCTTCGTGCTCGGCCTCAGCTTCCGCCTGCTCGCGGTGCACTACAGATGGGAGATGCCGAAATTCGTGTTCACCGGGGATGAGGAGAGGTAGAGTCACGTTGCCTCACGCTGATGACGGGGAGAGGAAGTTGGCTACGGCTCCTTCCTCGCCTTCGCCACCTGGGCCGGTGTCACCAGCGGGCCCGCATTGCCCCAGGAATTGCGGATGTAATTCGTCACCGCCGCGATCTCGTCGTCGGACAGTTGCTTGGCATATCCCGGCATCTCGCCGGTGTTGGGCGCGCGCGGCGTGGTCACGGTGTGGGCGCCGTCGAGGATGATGCGCAACGTGGAGGACGGGTTGTTGGATTGCAGCAGCGCATTGCCGGGCAACGGCGGGTAGATGCGCGGGGCGCCGGAGCCGTCGGCCTCATGGCAGGCGATGCAGAGTCTTGCGTAGACCGCCTGGCCGGCTTTCATCTCGGCATCATCCGGCGGCGTCACGATCGTCTCGCGCCGCGCCGGCGGCAGGCTCTTCAGATACTGCGCGATCGCACGCACGTCGGCATCGCTCATTTTCGCGGTCGAGTTGACGACGACCTCCGCCATCGGCCCGCCGGCATGGCTTTTGGCGTTGCGCCCGCTTTGCAGATACTCCGTGATGTCCTCCTCGCTCCACGATTTCAGCCCGGTGCGGGCGGCGCC
Source organism: Bradyrhizobium sp. RP6 (assembly GCF_003837805.1). Lineage (GTDB taxonomy): Bacteria > Pseudomonadota > Alphaproteobacteria > Rhizobiales > Xanthobacteraceae > Bradyrhizobium. The sequence continues at coordinate 247,362 of NZ_RQIT01000001.1, forward strand.
ATCGAGGCGGGGGGCAAACCAGCCGCCGACCTCATTGCCGGATAGCGCCTGCCCATTCCTGTCGGCGCCGAAATAGTTCTTCGGCGTGTGGCAGGCGCCGCAATGACCGAGCCCCGTGACGAGATAGCCGCCTCTGTTCCAGGCCGCGCTCCTGCTCTGATCCGGCTCAAACAGGCCGGGCTTGAAATACATCGCGTTCCAGAGCCGCATCAGGCCGCGATAGCCGAACGGCCAGCGCAGCTCCGGCGGCTTGTTGCGGCTCGCCACGGGCGCCAGCGTTCCGAGATAGGCGCGGATCGCCAGCACGTCGTTCTTCGTCATTTTGGTGAAGTAGGGATAGGGAAAGGCCGGATAATAGTTCGAGCCGTCGGGCGCGATGCCGGTGCGCACCGCGCGCACGAAATCGGCGTCCGTCCAGGCGCCGATGCCGGTGTCGCGGTCCGGCGTCAGGTTCGGCGCAAAGATCGCGCCGAAAGGCGTGTCGATGCGCTTGCCGCCTGCGAACGGCTTGGCCGGATCGGCAGTGTGGCAGCCCGCGCAGTCGCCGGCCTCGACCAGCGCCTTGCCATAGGCAATCAGCTCCGGCGATGGCTCGGCGGCAAGCGCCGCGCCAGCAACTGCACTGCACAACGCAATCAAAGCCAGAATCGTGCGCATGCTTGGGCCTCTCCTGCGACCAATCGCCGTCATCGGCGCCATGAGGGCGGCCATTCATTTCGCGACGGCGGGGGTATGGTGACACAAATTGAAAATGCCCGGCGTGTTTGAGGCCACGAAATTGCGATTTTTGCCCGGCGCGCCCTTTCATCCAGATTTGTGGTGCGGATCATGAAATATCCGACATAGAGTGGCGGCGACGGTCGGCGCGCCCTAGCTAAAAAAGACGGGAAGGCAACGGCTTAAGCGACCTTAAGTAACCAAGGCCTGAGCAGGGCCAAACGAGGACAGCATGGGCATCAACCAGGGTCCGATCAGTCTCGATCAAAAATACACCCAGGAAACCGGACACGTCTTCACCACGGGCATCCAGGCCCTGGTCCGCCTGCCGATGGCCCAGATCCGGCGCGACCGCGCCAACGGCCTCAATACCGCGGGCTTCATCTCCGGCTATCGCGGCTCGCCGCTCGGCGGCTACGACCAGCAACTTTTCGCCGCCCGCAAGCATCTCGAACAATACAACATCAAGTTCCAGCCCGGCGTGAACGAGGATCTGGCGGCCACTGCCGTCTGGGGCTCGCAGCAGCTCAACCTCTCGCCCGGTGCCAAATATGATGGCGTTGTCGGAATCTGGTACGGCAAGGGCCCGGGCGTCGACCGCTGCGGCGACGTGTTCCGCCACGGCAATGCCGCCGGCTCGGCCAAGAACGGCGGCGTGCTGTGCCTTGCCGGCGATGACCACGGCGCGAAATCCTCGACCGTTCCGCATCAGTCCGACCACGCCTTCATCTCGGCGCTGATGCCCTATCTCTATCCTTCCAGCATCCACGAGATGATCGAGATGGGCCTGCTCGGCATCGCGATGTCGCGTTATTCCGGCTGCTGGGTCGGCATGAAGGTGATCACGGAGACGGTGGAGACCACCGCCGAGATCGACCTCACCGACGAGATGAAGCCCTTCATCATCCCCACCGATTTCGAGCTGCCGCCTGGCGGCCTCAACCTGCGCTGGCCCGACGACCGCTTCGAGCAGGACCGCCGCCTGCAGGACTACAAGGGCTTTGCCGCCATCGCCTTTGCGCGCGCCAACAAGGTCAACCGCATCACCATGGATTCGCCGAATGCACGTTTCGGCATCATGGCGTCGGGCAAGAGCTATGAGGACGTGCGCCAGGCGCTGCGTGAGCTCGGCATCACCGAGGAGGTCGCCGCAAAGATCGGCCTTCGCCTCTACAAGATCGGCATGCCCTGGCCGCTGGAGCCGGAAGGCGTGCATCAATTCGCCGTCGGCCTCGAAGAGATCTTCATCGTCGAGGAGCGCCGCGAGATCGTCGAGAACCAGGTCAAGCAGGTGTTGTTCAACTGGCGCGATGATGTCCGTCCGCGCATCGTCGGCAAGATGGACGAGCACGACAAGCGCTTCCTGACCTTCGCCGCCGAGCTCAGCGTCGCCTCGCTTGCGACCTCGCTCACGGAACGCCTGCTTCGACTTAATCTCAACCCCGAGATCGCGGAGATGCTCCGCGCCAAGGCCGACTGGTTCAACGGCCGCCAGGCGACCCAGATGCAGGCGGTCGCTCCTGTCTCCCGCACTCCCTATTTCTGCTCCGGCTGTCCCCACAACACTTCGACAAAAATCCCCGAAGGCAGCCGCGCGCTCGCCGGCATCGGCTGTCACTTCATGGCGCTGTGGATGGACCGCTCGACCGAGACGTTCACGCATATGGGCGGCGAGGGCGTGCCGTGGGTCGGCATCGCGCCCTTCACCAACGAGAACCACATCTTCGCGAACCTCGGCGACGGCACTTACTTCCACTCCGGGCTTCTGGCGATCCGCCAGGCGGTCGCCTCCAAGACCAACATCACCTACAAGATCCTCTACAACGACGCCGTCGCCATGACCGGCGGCCAGCGCCATGACGGCGATCTCTCGCCGCAGCAGATCACCTTCCAGCTCCACGCCGAGGGAATCCGCGAGATCTACCTGGTCTCGGAGGCGCCCGACACCTATCCGGCCGACACCATCGCGCCCGGCGTGAAGAAGTATCACCGCGACGAGCTCGACAGCGTCATGAAGATGTGCCGCGAATACAAGGGTACCTCGGCGATCGTCTTCGTGCAGACCTGCGCCGCCGAAAAGCGCCGCCGCCGCAAGCGCGGCCTGATGGAGGATCCGGCGCGCCGCGTCATGATCAATCCTGCGGTCTGCGAAGGCTGCGGCGACTGCTCGGTGCAGTCCAACTGCATCTCGGTGGAACCGCTGGAGACCGAGTTCGGCCGCAAGCGCGCCATCAACCAGTCCTCGTGCAACAAGGACTATTCCTGCCTGAAGGGTTTCTGCCCGTCCTTCGTCACCGTCGATGGCGGCAAGCCGCGTCACCGTGCGCCGGCCGAACTTGAAGAGATCGGTGCGCTGCCCGAGCCGGCCTCGCGCCCGACACTCGACAAGCCCTACAACATCGCCGTCGGTGGCGTCGGCGGCACCGGCGTGCTCACCATCGGGGCGCTGCTCGGCATGGCCGCCCATATCGAGGGCAAGGCCTCGATGATCCTCGACATGTCGGGCCTCGCGCAGAAGGGCGGAGCGGTGCTCAGCCACGTCCGCCTGTCCGACCATCCGGCCGAGGTGACCTGCTCGCGCATCGTCACCGGCACGGCCGATCTCGTGCTGGCCGCCGACGAGGTGGTCGCGGTCGCCAAGGACACGATCTCGCTCTGTGATTCCGGCCGCACCCGCGGCATCATCAACAGCCACGTCATCCCCACTGCCGACTTCGTCCTCAACCGCGATTTCAACTTCCAGACCCGCAAGCTGAACGGATTGCTGGAGACGGCACTACACAAGGACTCGGTGTTCTTCGACTTCACCAGGCCGGCCGAGCAGCTGCTCGGCGATGCCATCGCCACCAACATGATGATGATGGGCTACGCCTATCAGAAGGGCCTGTTCCCGCTGTCGGCGGACTCGATCGAGCAGGCGATCGAGGTCAACGGCGTCTCGATCAAGATGAACAAGGAAGCCTTCCGCCTCGGCCGCCTCGCGGTCGCGGACCCCAAGCGCCTCGCCGACATGCTGAAGGGGGGCGACGAGGTCATCGCGCCCAAAGCCCTGGAGGCAATGACGCTCGACGAGGTGATCGAGCATCGCGCCAAGCACCTGACCGCCTATCAGAACAGCCGGCTGGCAAGACGCTATCGCAAGCTGGTCGACCAGGTTCGCGATGCCGCCAAGCAGGGCGGCTATGGCGACGCGCTCCCGCGGGCGGTCGCGATCAACTACGCCAAGCTCCTTGCCTACAAGGACGAATACGAAGTCGCGCGCCTCTACACCAACGGCGCGTTCGAGCAGCAGCTCCGCGACCAGTTCGAGGGCGACTTCAAGTTCAGCTTCAACCTGGCGCCGCCGATTTTGGCGAGCGGCGTCGATGCGCTCGGACGCCCGAAGAAGCGCGCGTTCGGCCCGTGGATGCTGAACGTCTTCCGCGTGCTGGCAAAGTTCAAGTTCCTGCGCGGCACGCCGTTCGACATTTTTGGCCGCAGCGCCGACCGCAAGCTCGAACGCGACCTGATCGCCGGCTATGAGAAGGACGTCGCCACCGTGCTCGGCCTGTTGTCGCCGGTCACGATCGACACCGCCGTGGAATTGCTGTCGCTGCCCGATCGCATCCGCGGCTACGGCCCGGTGAAGGAGAAGGCGGTCGCAGACGCCAAGGCCCGCTACGCCCAGCTCGCCGCGGACTTGGCCAATCCGCCGCCCGCGCCGAGGCAGATCGCCGCGGAGTAGCCGGTCTTGTAAGGTGGGTTAGCCTCGCGAATGCGCGAAGCGCGTTCGCGAGGCGTAACCCACCGCTTCGGCCTCCGCTGAGAGCAAGTGATGGGTTACGCCTTCGGCTAACCCACCCTACACACCACGCCTAGTGCCGCCCGCCGGGCAAAACACCCACGCTATGGTCAACCCGCATTCCCAAAAACATTCCGCTTTACCGAAATTCGGAATCGTCGTATTCGTTCGCCACCTCATCCTAGTCAGAGGGGCGTATCGCGATCGTCACGAAACGCGGGGTGAGCGGCGGTGGACGCGGGCTGCGTCGCACGAGCGATCGTCTCGCGCGCACGACGGGCGCGGCTCGCGTACGGCAAAATCGTGTGGTCCTGACGCCCGGGGTCTGTGCGTCAAGTCTTGCGGGTCGCTCGCAAGGCGACGGGGGCAATAGTGCATCGCTCCCCGGGGAGAGCGCGACATAAGCCGTAAAACCACTGCGCAGGGAAGGCCGGATGTTTGGCCGCACCTGTATGCCGCTGTGCAATTGTTCTTCGCGCAATTCGCGCACAGCGGACCGTGGGTGCCCAGCCGGCACCCGGTCTTCCCTGCGCCCTCTATTTTGTGAGGGAGCCAGGCGGAAGCAAAGCTCGGGCGAAAACACGCCGCGAGGATGCGGAATTGCGACTGCGATTCAGCTGGGAGTGGAAGAGCAACCTCGATTTCCGCGAACTCCGTCATTGCGAGCGCAGCGAAGCAATTCAGAATCCATCTGAGGAGGGACTCTGGATTGCTTCGTCGCAAGGGCTCCTCGCAATGACGACGCGGCGGGACGGGTGGCCGCCTATCTCGGCCCGATATCGGCGCACCCTTTTGCGCCACCCACCACCCTCTCGCGCGACGGAATATTTCCGCGCTTGCCAATCAGGCCCTCGCGGTTCAGAAAAACGGAGCAAGAAGAAACGCGAGCGGAGACCTCTGTTTTGACCATCAAGGGCAAGGCCTACATTGCCGGGATCTACGAACACCCGACCCGGCATGCGCCGGACAAATCCACCGCCCAGCTCCATGCCGAGGTCGCCAAGGGCGCGATCGAGGATGCCGGGATCAGCAAGGACGACGTCGACGGCTATTTCTGCGCCGGCGATGCCCCGGGCGGCGCCTGGCCGATGGTCGACTATCTCGGCCTGAACACCAAGAAGCTCCGCCATGTCGATTCCACCGAGACCGGCGGCTGTTCCTATATCATCCATCTCGGCCACGCTGCAGAAGCGATCGCGGCGGGCAAGTGCTCGATCGCGCTGATCACCCTGGCCGGTAAGCCGCGCACCGGCGTGATGCCGCCGCGCGCCGCCGGCGCCGAGGCCGATTTCGAATCCGCTTACGGCGCGACCACCCACAATGCCTATGGCATGTGTGCCATGCGCCACATGCACGACTATGGCACCACCTCCGAGCAACTCGCCTGGATCAAGGTCGCGGCCTCCCATCACGCGCAATACAATCCGCATGCGATGCTCAAGGACGTCGTCACCGTCGAGGACGTCCTGAACTCGCCGATGATCTCCGATCCCCTGCATCGCATGGATTGCTGCGTCGTCTCGGACGGCGGCGGCGCGCTGATCGTGACCACGCCGGAGATCGCCAAGAGCCTGAAGAAGCCGCTGGTGCGCCTGATCGGCCATGGCGAAGCCATGAAGGGCCCGCGCGGCGGCAAGGATCTCGATCTTACCTACTCCGCCGGCGTCTGGTCCGGTCCGCGTGCATTCGAGGAAGCCGGCATCACGCCGAAGGACATCAAATACGCCTCGATCTACGACAGCTTCACCATCACGGTCTTGATGCAGCTGGAGGACCTCGGCTTCTGCAAGAAGGGCGAGGGCGGCAAGTTCGTCGCCGACGGCAATCTCATTTCGGGCGTCGGCAAGCTGCCGTTCAACACCGACGGCGGCGGCCTCTGCAGCAACCATCCCGTCAACCGCGGCGGCATGACCAAGATCCTCGAGGCTGTCAGGCAGCTGCGCGGCGAGGCGCATCCGAAGGTGCAGGTTCCGAATTGCGATCTCGCCATCGCCCACGGCACCGGCGGCCTCCTGGGCGTTCGCCATGCCGCTTCGACGGCCATTCTGGAGCGCGTGTGATGAGCGAGACGAAGAAATATCCGGCCCCCGTGACGAACCCCGAGACCGCCGCATTCTGGGATGCGGCGAAAGAGGGCAAGTTCATGATCAAGCGCTGCACCGCCTGCGGCGAAGCGCATTACTTCCCGCGCTCGATCTGCCCGTTCTGTTACTCCGATAAGACGGTGTGGGAGGAAGCCTCGGGCGAGGGCACAATCTACACCTACAGTCTGATGCGGAAGTCGCCGACCGGCCCTTACGCGATCGGCTACGTCACGCTGAAGGAGGGACCGTCGGTGCAGACCAATTTCGTCGACTGCGATCTCGAGAAGCTGAAGATCGACCAGAAGGTGAAGGTGGTGTTCAAGCCGACCGACGGCGCGCCGCTGCCGTTCTTCACGGTGGCTTGACGCGAAGCACGATGTAACCCTCTCCCCTTGTGGGAGAGGGTGGCAGCCGAAGGCTGCCGGGTGAGGGGTCTCTCTCCACAAGAGAAGTGTCACTGCGAGCCAACCCCTCACCCGAGTGAGTTTGTTGCAAGGGCGGTGCTGCCCTCTCCCGCAAGGGGAGAGGGCACATCAACGGGCGCCGCTGCTCGCGGAGAGACCGGGAGGAAGACAGACGACATGTCCGCCAGATACGAAGAGCTCAAAGGCCTGAAAAATCTCGGCCAGAAATACGCCTACACGGATCGCGAAGTCATGCTCTATGCCTATGGCATCGGGCTCGGCGCCGATCCCATGGACGAGAACGAACTCGCCTTCGTCAACGAGGGCACGTTCACGCCGCGGCCGCTGAAGGTGGTGCCGACCTTCGCCTCGGTCGCGGCCTGGGGCTCGGGCCCGGGCGAGATGAATCTCAACCGCGTGATGGTGGTGGATGGCGAACGCGACATCACCTTCCACCAGCCGCTGCCGGTCGCCGCCAACATCACCGCCGACTCCTCCGTGATCGAAGTCTACGACAAGGGCAAGGACAAGGGCGTCGTCATCGTTCACCAGACCGTGCTGAAGAACGAAAAAGGCGATAAGCTGGCGACGCTGGTCGCCTCGCGCTTTGCCCGCGGCGACGGCGGGTTCGGCGGTCCGAGCCTGACCCAACCCGATCCGCACAAGATCCCCTCGCGCGCGCCCGACAAGACCATCGACATCACGACGCGTCCGGACCAGGCGCTGGTCTATCGTCTCTGCGGCGACCGCAACCCGCTGCACTCCGATCCGGAGTTCGCCAAGAAGGCCGGCTTCCCGCGCCCGATCCTGCACGGCATGTGCACCTATGGCATCACCTGCCGCGGCGTGCTCCAGACCTATGCCGACTACGACGCAAGCGCCTTCCGCCAGCACGTCGCGCGATTCTCCTCGCCGGTCTATCCCGGCGAGACCGTGACCATGGACCTCTGGAAGGACGGCAACGTGGTCTCGTTCGAAGCCAAGGTGAAGTCGCGCGGCGTCACCGTGATCAAGAACGGCAAGACGGTGCTGGGTTAGTTGGTCTCGTGCCCCGGACGCGGCGCAGCACGCAGTGATGCGCCGCAGAGCCGGGGCCCAGAGGCCGTAACCAAGAACTGGGTCCCGGCTCTGCGAAGCAGCTTTTCACGCTGCATCGCGTCCGGGACGCAAGAAAACAAGAACAGGGAGAAGCCACCATGGGACTACTCGACGGCAAGGTTGCGCTGATCACCGGCGCGGGCGGGGGGCTCGGTGAGGCCTACGCAAAGCTGTTCGCGCGGGAAGGGGCCTCGGTCGTCGTCAACGATCTCGGCGGTCCCCGCGACGGCTCCGGCGCCGACAAGTCCATGGCGCAGCAGGTCGTGGACGCGATCAAGGCCGAAGGCGGCAAGGCGGTCGCCAACGGAGCCGACATCTCCACCATGGAAGGCGGCCAGTCGGTGTTCGACGATGCAATCAAGCACTTTGGCCGCGCCGACATCCTCGTCAACAACGCCGGCATTTTGCGTGACCAGACCTTCGCCAAGGCCTCGGAAGCCGACTGGGACAAGGTCATCAAGGTCCATTTGAAGGGCACCTTTTGTTGCACCCTGCCGGTGTTTCGCTGGATGCGGGAAAATGGCGGCGGCGTCATCGTTAACACCTCCTCGACGTCAGGGCTGATCGGCAATTTCGGCCAGACCAATTACGGCGCGGCCAAGGGCGGCATCTGGGGCCTGTCCAACGTGCTGGCGATCGAGGGCCGCAAATACAATATCCGGATCTGGACGCTGGCTCCGGGCGCCCTGACCCGCATGACCGCAGACCTGCCCCGCTATAAGGAGAACCCCGGCGCGGCGCTGGGCCCGGACGGCATCGCGCCGGCCGTGCTATACATGGTCAGCGACTTGTCGGGCGACCAGACCGGCAAGGTGCTGGGCGTGTCCGGGCCCCGCGGCGTGCGCGAAATGCGGATGATGGAAATGGAAGGCTGGAAGCCGCCGCACACGGGCTGGAAGGCCCAGGATATCGTCGATCACGCCAAGGAGATCTTCTTCTCCGAGGAACAGATCAAGATGGGGGCGCGGCGGTTCTAGCTTTTGTTGTCGTCCCGGGGCACGCGAAGCGTGAACCCGGGACCTCGAGATTCCGGGTTCGATGCTGACGCATCGCCCTGAAATGACGAACAAGAGGATACAAGGACTGATGAAACTCACCGCCGACGCCAAGGGCACCTTCGCAATCGCGCCGACGCCGTTCCACGACGACGGCCGGATCGACGAGCGCTCGATCGACCGACTGACTGATTTCTACGAGGAGGTCGGCTGCGACGGCGTCACGGTGCTGGGAATCCTCGGTGAGGCCCCGAAGCTCGATGCCACTGAAGCCGAACAGGTGGCGGTGCGCTACGTCAAGCGCGCCAAGAAGATGCAGGTGATCGTCGGCGTCTCCGCGCCCGGCTTTGCCACCATGCGCTCGCTGGCGAGGGCCTCGATGGATGCGGGTGCGGCCGGCGTGATGATCGCACCGCCGCCGAGCCTGCGCACCGACGACCAGATCATCGGCTATTTCAAGCAGGCCGCCGAGGCGATCGGCCCGGATGTGCCCTGGGTGCTCCAGGACTATCCGCTCACCTTGCAGGTGGTGTTCACCCCCGCCGTGATCCGCAAGATCGTCATGGACAATCCGAACTGCATGATGCTCAAGCACGAGGACTGGCCGGGCCTGGAGAAGATCACGACGCTGCGCGGCTTCCAGAAGGACGGCTCGCTGCGTCCGCTCTCGATCCTCTGCGGCAATGGCGGCACCTTCCTGGACTTCGAGATGGAGCGCGGCGCCGACGGTGCCATGACCGGTTACGCCTTCCCCGAGCTTCTGATCGACGTCGTGAACCTCTCCAGGGCCGGCAAGCGCGATGCCGCGCATGACCTGTTCGACGCGCATCTGCCGCTGATCCGCTACGAGCAGCAGCCCGGCGTCGGCCTAACCGTGCGCAAATACGTGCTGCAGAAGCGCGGCGTCATCGCCTCCAGTGCCCAGCGCAAGCCCGGCGCGACCATGACGGCGACGGCGAAGGCCGAGGTGGATTACCTCCTGTCGCGCGTTGCCCGTTTCGACAAGCGCGCCAATCTCGGCCCGCAATCCAGTGCCGCGGGTTAGTTGAATGGTCGAAGCATCAGCATCACGCCCGGCGTCGACGATCCTCCTGCTCCGCGACGGTGCCGCGCAGGAAGTCGAGGTCTTCATGATGGTTCGCCATCATCAGATCGAGTTCAACTCGGGCGCGCTGGTGTTTCCCGGCGGCAGCGTCGATGCCGGCGACAAGGAGATCGTCGCGCGCTCGCACCTGTATTCGGGCGGCGAGGGCCTCAGCGAAGCGGACCGCGGATTTCGTATCGCCGCGATCCGCGAGACCTTCGAGGAGAGCGGCATCCTGCTGGCGCGGTCGAAGGCAACAGGGACGCCGGTCGATGCCAGACGTGCCGGCGAGATCGCAGATAGGCACCGCGTTGCGCTCAACGAGCACAAGATCAGCTTCCTCGAGATTCTGGCCGACAACGGTCTCCAACTCGCGCTGGACACGCTCGTGCCTTACGCGCACTGGATCACGCCGGAAGGCATGCCGAAGCGCTTCGACACTTGGTTCTTCCTCGCTGCAGCTCCGCCCGATCAACTCGGCGCCCATGACGGCCGCGAGTCCACGGATTCGATCTGGGTCTCGCCGCGCGAAGCGGTGGAGGGCGGTGAGAGCGGCCGCTTCAAGTTGCCGTTTCCGACCACGCGCAATCTGATCCGGCTTGCGAAGCAGCCCAACGTGAGCGCGGCGCTCGAGCACGCCCGCGGCCTGTCCATCGTCACGGTGATGCCGGTCATGACCAAGACCGAAACCGGCCGCCAGCTCCGCATCCCCCGCGAAGCCGGCTATGACGGCGAGGTGTTCGAGGTCGGAGCGGTCGGCTAGTACACTTCGATACGCAACGAAGTATGGCGAGCCCGAACGGGTTAGGTTCCGTCCACCGAGAAGGACGGAATGCGCGCCATGGACAACCGTCAGAACACCAACATCGCCGTCGAGCTGACACTGCTGGTCTTGCTCGCAACGCTCTGGGGCGGCTCCTACACTTTCATCAAGCTCGGCGTCGCCACCATCCCGCCGATCACGCTGATCGCGGCGCGCACCGCGATCGCCGGGCTGCTGTTGCTGGCGGTCATGTGGACACGTGGGATCAAGATGCCGAGGGATGGGGCGAGCTGGCAGCGCTTCGCGTTCCAGGCCGTGCTCAACAGCGTCATCCCCTGGACGCTGATCGCCTGGGGCGAGCGTCACGTCGATGCCGCGCTCGCGACCATCCTCAACTCGGCCGGACCGATCTTCACCTTCCTGCTCACGGCGATCGTCAGCCGCCACGAGGCGACGACGCCCCGGAAGCTGTTCGGGGTCCTGGCGGGAATAGCCGGCATCCTGCTGATCGTGGGGGCCGATGCCTTTCATGGCATCGGCAGCGGCCCCCTCGCCGAGGCCGCCATCGTTGCCGCCACCCTCTGCTACGCCTGTGCCGCGATTTTCGGCCGCAGCTTCAAGGACCTCGATCCCATGGCGCCGGCGGCCGGCTCGCTGCTGGCGGGTGCCGCGGTCCTGATCCCGGCTTCGCTGGTGCTCGAGCAGCCCTGGACGCTGTCGCCTTCGCTGAGCTCCGTGCTCGCGCTGTCGGCGCTCGCGACGTTCTCGACCGCGGCAGCGTTCGCGATCTATTTCCGCCTGATCCAGGCCCTTGGCTCGGTTGGCACTACCGCGCAGGCTTATCTGCGTGTGCCGATCGGGGTTGCCATCGGCGTTGCCTTCCTCGGCGAGACCCTGAGCCGGACCGCCTGGATCGGCCTTGCCTGCGTCGTCCTCGGCGTCGCCGCCATGACCATCCCGGCCCGCAGGTCAGCCAGCGTCAAACTGTCGTAGGCCGAGGCTGGAGAGGGCGGCAGGCCCGATATTAGGGATATTCCGTGCCCCGATGCATGTTCCCCCCGGGTGGCAATACGTCGTATATTGGGGTTTCAGCAGCCCCGGTCCTCAACCACCAATGTCCGCCGAATTGACGCCGTCCCCTGAGAAAAGGCGAACATTTTCGCTCTCCATCGGCCAGCTCACCTTCGGCAGCTTTCTGTTGATGCTGGCGGTGATCATCGTCACCTCGACCGCGAGCGTGATCGCGATCCGGCACATCGACACGACCTTCGCCGAGCTGCAGCGGCTCCAGAGCGTCGGAGATCTCGCCGAGGATATCGACCGCCGCATGAACGAGTTGCGCCTCGCCGCGCGCGATTTCGTCACAGACCCCGGCGCGGGCATCCAGTTCCAGCAGGTGGGCGAGGCGGCCTCGACCCTGAGCGACATCCTGAAGAAGACCCGCATCGAGCTCGCGCCCGAGCAGCAGGACATGATCGACGGGGTCACCGAGCGGCTTGCGACCTATCGCAACGGTCTGGAGCGGATCTCGACCCTGATCGACCGCCGCGCCCAACTGCTTGCCGGCCTGCCGCCGCTGCGCGAGCGGTTCGATGCTGCCGTCGCAGGCACCGCGGACCGCGAGCTGGCATCCCATCTGTCCGAGGCGCAGAGCCGGATCTCGGTCGGGCTGCTCGCGCGCAACCCGTCCGCCGCCGAGCAGGCTGCGCAGGGGATGCGGGCGCTTGACATTGGCGATGCCAGGCTGAAGTCGGCGGTGAACGATTATGCCGAGGCCATTATGGCCGTCGCCGTCCGCGAACGGCAGATCGCCGACATCGACCGCGAGGTGCTGGGCACCGAGGGCCGATTGATCGGCCGCGTCACCGAATTGCTGCGCGAGGTCAGCGCAAGGCGCGGCCATGTGCTGTCACGCGACTTTGCCCGTACGCTGACCGAAGCGCGGTGGCAGAGCATCGTGCTCGGTACGATCGGCGTGCTGATCGGCATCGGCGCTGCGTTGTTCGTCGTGCGCCGGACGGTGCGTCCGCTCGCCCAGATCGCGCGATCCATTCGCGCGCTTGCGGCCGGCCGGAAAGACACGTCGATTCCGTCCGCCGACCTCGACAACGAGATCGGCGACATCGCGCGGGCGGCCGAAGTGTTCCGCCGCGCGCTGGAGGAGGCCGACAGGGCGCGCGAGGCGGCGGTGCGCGCGCTCACCGAGCAGCGTCTCGCCGAAGAGAGCTACCGCAAGCTGTTCGAGGGTTCGGTCGACGGCATCTATGTGACGACGCCGGCCGGTGACCTCCTCAACGCCAATCCGGCGCTGGCGCGGATGATGGGCTATGACAGTCCGCAGCAGCTGATCGACAGCATCAACGACATCGCCCACACGATCTACGTCCATCCAGAGGCGCGTGTCGAATACCAGCGGTTGATGGCGCGGGACGGCATGGTGCGCGAATTCGAGTACCAGGTGCGCCAGCGCAACGGCAACATCCTCTGGCTCTCCGACAGCGCCACGGGTGTGCGGGATGAGCAGGGCAACATCGTCCGCTACGAGGGTACCCTGCGCGACATCACCGATCAGAAGCGCGCGGAAGACGCCATCGCCGAGGGCCGGCGCCTGCTCCAGCAGGTCATCGACACCGTGCCAGCGGTGATCAACGTCAAGGACCGCGATCTGCGCTACGTGCTGATGAACCGCTACATGGCGGGCATATTCGGCATCGAGCCCGGCGATGCGCTCGGCCGCACCACGGCCGATCTGATGTCGCGCTATGGCGCGGCCAAGTCCGACGAGAGCGACAAGAGGGTGCTCAAGCTCCGCAAAGGACTCGGCTTCTACGAGGAGGAGTACAAGGACGTGACCGGCAATATGCGGCAATGGCTGGTCAACAAGCTGCCGCTGCTCGATGCCGAGGGCGAGATCGAGCGGATCGTGACCGTTGCGCTCGACATCGGCGAGCGTAAGCGCGGCGAGCAGGAGATGCGCAAGGCCAAGGAAGCCGCCGAAACCGCGCTGCGCAATCTGCGCGAGACCCAGGCCTCGTTGATCGAGGCGGAGAAGCTCGCCGCGCTCGGACGCCTGGTCGCCGGCGTCGCCCACGAGGTCAACAATCCCGTCGGCATCAGCCTCACGGTCGCCTCCGCGCTGGAGCGCAAGACCGCGATGTTCACGGCCGAAGTCGAGCGCGGCGAGCTGCGCCGCTCCACGCTCAACGACTTCCTCAACACCAGCCGCGATGCGTCCTCGCAGCTCGTCTCCAATCTCAACCGTGCCGCCGAGCTGATTCAGTCGTTCAAGCAGGTCGCCGCGGACCGCAACTATTCGGACCAGCGTACTTTCGATCTCGGCGATCTCACCGAGCAGGTGGTGATGAGCCTGCGGCCGGGCCTGCGCAAGCACAACCTGACGCTCAACGTCGAGTGCCAGCCGGACCTGACCATGAACAGCTATCCCGGCCCGTACGGCCAGGTGCTGACCAACCTCTTCCTCAATTCGGTGGCGCATGCCTTCCCGGACGGCCGGCCTGGGACCATCGAGATCCAGGTGCGCGAATCCGGCAAGGACAATGTCGAGATCATCTTCTCCGACAATGGCTGCGGCATGTCGCTCGACGTCCGCCGCCGTGCCTTCGATCCGTTCTTCACGACACGGCGCGACCAGGGCGGCACCGGCCTTGGGCTGCACATCGTCTACAGCATCGTTACGAACCGGCTCGGCGGACGGCTCGATCTCGATTCCGAACCTGGCGGCGGCACGCGTATCCAGATCATCCTGCCGCGCGTGGCGCCGCTCGAGCAGGCTGCGGAATAGCTAATCGACGTCTACGAGCTTGTGCAGGGTGGCGCCGAAAATCAGGCTGGCCTTGCCGACCAGCGCCGTGCCCGTCATCTCCGCGCGCGTGTCCGTGTAGGTACCGCTGACGCCGATGCCGACCGGGGCAGGGCCGCCGAACAGCGGATTGTCGTCGCCCCGAGGCGAAGTGTGCCGTTGCACCAGCACTTCGCCTTTGAAGGTGTTGTTGTTCTTCACCGTGTAGCTGCCGGTGTAATAGAGGTAGGCATCGCCGCCAAGAATCTTGCCGTCGCGGAAAAGAATCACGCCGCTGCCCTTGCCGACTCGACCATCGAGCAGGGTCACGTGAATTGAATAGAGGCCGTTCTTCATAACGTCCCGCAGGCCGGCCGCCATCGCCCAATGGCGTCACCGGTCCGGCTTTTATGCCAAAGCCGATCCCCTCGCGCAACGCGGCAGTTTGGCGGCAGGTCGCGGGAGGCCTGCAGCGGCGAGCCGTAGTTGTCCCGACTTGCGCGGGACGCTGTCATGACGCTCTGATGGTGAAGCGGGCCCGCCGTTATGAATTAGAGTTGGCCCGCGAAATGCATAATCATTGTTGCACTGGCCGCGGGGTGCTGGAGCAAGACGAACGTGACCAGCTGGATCGATTCCGGCGGCGATGAGCCGCGTCTGTACCGTGCGCGTCCCGCGAATTATAAAAGCGAGCAACGGCGGATTGGCAGTGCGATACGCCGGCGCAACCTGACAAGGCTGGCGTGCGCCTTGGCCTTGATTGCGCTCGCGGCCCCCTTCGGGCACGCGCGCGACCGTGGGCAGTTCGCCAACACCAATCCCGAATTGAAGGCCTGGTTCGACAGTCTGCGGAGCGGCAAGGGGCCTTGCTGCTCCGATGCTGATGGTTCGGCGCTCTCGGATTCCGACTGGGATAGCAAGGACGGGCACTATCGCGTCCGCGTCCCGCGCTACGGGTACGCGCTCGACGGCCAGCAGCAGGAACTCGTCTGGGTCGACGTCCCCGAGGAGGCCGTGATTTCGGAGCCGAACCGGGTGGGACGCACCATGGTCTGGCCGATCTACGGCTACATGGGCGTCACTATCCGCTGCTTTATGCCCGGTAGCATGACTTAGCCCCACGGGGTGTCACGTCCCCCGGTGGAGGCCTGAGACGGCCCGCGCCGCGTCACGTCAGGTATACTTTTTGTCGCGCTCGAGCAGCTCGATGGAGATGCCTTCGGGGCCGCGGATGAAGCAGATGCGCACGCCGGGCCGGATGGTCGTCGGCTCGCGCGTGAAGGTGACGCCCTTGGCCTTGATCTCGGCGGCGACGGCGTCGAGGTCCTTCACCGTCAGGCCAAAATGGTCGAGACCCTGATGCGGATGCGGGGGCGGCGGGTTGACGGCGCTGTCGCCTTCGAGTGGTGCGATGAAGATCCTGGCTCCGCCCAGATTCACCTCGATCCGTCCGGGGGCGCGCACGATCTCGCCACCAAGGATGTCGCGCAGCCAGGCCGCCGTGGCCTCTGGGTCGGGACTGCGGAGATGGACGTGATCCCAAGTGACGGCGATCGGCATTTCATATTCTCCCAACGGGGTCTTTCGATGTTGCCGGCGCATGTTAGCGGCCTGGGCCGGTGGTCGCCACCGCTCTCGCCGACTCGCATCGAGTGCGGGAACCTTAGTTCGTCGCCCGGCTTAAGGTAAGCAGTGGCCGAGTCCATCGTTGATGGTGCCCGGCCGCGATCGGTGATGGAACCATGGGTGCCAGGCTCGACCGGATCGGATTGGGGCGCTTCGCCGGGAGCGGCGAACGATTGGCCCGGGCCGTAACGATCGCGAGCGTCTCGTTTGGCCGCAGCCTTCTGTGGCTGCTGGCCGCAATCATCGTCGGCTGCGGCATTTGGATGCTGCTGCCCCTTTCCAAAAGCAATAGTGCCGAGCCGGTGAGGCCGGAGCTGGCGGCTGTTGAGCCGGCTCCTTCGGGCGATGCTTCCGCCGTGGTGTCGTCGGCGTCCGAAGTTCCGGCACCGGTTTCGGCGGAACTCAGCCGTCTCAGGATTTCATCGCAGACCTGGCGCCGCGGCGGCCTTGGCTCCAAAGCTCTGGTGACGTTCACACTGCGAAACGACAACGACTATGCCGTAAAGGATGTCGAGATCGTCTGCGCCTTTACGCGGCGCGATGGCACTCATCTTACCGACCGTAGCCGCGTGCTGGCGGATGCGGTCAGCATGAAGAGTCGCAAGACCTTTGCGCGTATTCCCGTCGGCTTCGTTAACGTGAATGCCGATCAGGCGAAATGCTCGCTGGTCGCAGCGCGCCGCGCCTGAAGGCGGCACGTTCAGGTAGCGGAAAAGTTACTCTCCGCGGACTTGGCGAAAAAGCCATGCATCGCCATTTGAACCGAACGGCTGGGCCAGGAACCAATTGAGAGATCGCCTGTTGAGGCGGAGAGCCTACGCGGGAATGCGGGGGGCGGAGCGCGGCCAATGCCCATCTTTAGGTATTTCATTTTTGTCGGTGGAGCCTTGCTGGCACTGCTGTTCGCGGCGGATTTCGTTTTCCCGGCGGCTCCCGTGGCACAAGCCGTCGTGACCGCGGGCAACGATCAGCCTCTGATCCGAATCCGGTCTGATCGGCACCTGCCCGAGCGTGTCGTGCTCGACACCAGCCAGCCGACAATTGCCGCACCCGCGGTGACGACTGCCGCTGTTGCGGCTCCCCAGCCGCCGGTGCAGCCGGAGGGCCTATCGCCAGCTTTGGCCGAGATGTCAGCCAAGACGCGGGTGCGCGAGACCTTCGCCCAGTTCACGCCGGAGCCGAAGGCCAATACCGTCGCGGCCAAGAAGGCAGAGGCCACTCAATCTCAGATTGCTCAGGCTCAAGCTTCTCCTGCGCCGGCTCCTCAACCCAAGCGCAAGATCGTCAGGACGCATCCGGCGCCGCAGCCCGGCCGGCCGATGATGCAGGTCGCTCAGCAGCCGCATTTCGGTCTGTTCAACACGACCTGGTGACAGCGCCTTCGACCCGCCTCGATCGAGGCGGGAAGGGCTTTTTATTGGCCGGGCTCTCTGCTAATTCGAACCAATCCGAACGCCGTCCGGTGTGCTGGCTTGTCACCGGCGCGGTCTGGCGAATATCGGTGGCCCGGTGCCCGGGCCAGGGCGCTCGTAGCTCAGCTGGATAGAGCATCGGATTTCGATTCCGAGGGTCGGAGGTTCGAATCCTTCCGAGCGCGCCACTTTTAATGTTCTAGATATGTTCCGAAACGGCGCTAGCGCCGATCACGGTCGGGTGCCTGCGGGATCGATCAGCCTGCCGGGACACCGCTTCGCCGGCCGCGTGCCAGCGTGTCGGAGGGAGCCTCGCGGAAAATCGCGCGGTAGGCTGCGGCAAATTCACCGAGATGGTGGAAGCCGTGGGCGCGTGCGCAGGTGGCAACGGTGGCGCCGCCGCCCTTGAGCAGGCGGACGCGGGTCGCCCACAGCCTTTTCAGGCGAATGTACTGGTGCAGGCTCATGCCGCGCACCTTGCCGACGGCGCCGCCGAGCGTCCGGATCGACACGTCAAACTCCCGGGCGAGATCGGCTGTATAGATCGGCGTCGTGGGATAGGCCGCGACGTAATCGTCGATGCGCTGCACGAGCTTGATCGCTCGCTCGCCCTGGACCGAGGTGCTCCGATCTGGGATCGAATCGATCCGGAACAGATCGTCGAGCGCGAGCAGCAGGCCTTCCTGGAGATGGGCCGCAACCTCGGTGGCTTCGAACAGGCTCGGCTGCATTGACGCGGTGCGCAGGATATCGAGCAGGAGTTGTCGCGTGTGCAGCAGGGCGGCCCGGTTCGCGACATGGACCCGTAAATCGTCGATCTGGTCGAACCAGCCCCGGTCTCTCAGCGCGGGGGAGAAGATGATCATGGCATAATGATTGGTCCGCGGCTCGACGAAATGGGACTCATCGCTGCCGCGGAGTGCAACGAAGAAGCGGGCGTCGAGATCCATTCCATTGAAGTTGACCTGAAGGTCGTCGGTCATGGACAGGATCACCATCCCGCCCGGCATGCGATAGGCGGTATCGAGGATCCGCGCGAACGATTTCATCATGATGATGCGGCACGCCGGCAGGGAGACGACGGCGCGGGCCGCCGCGAAGTTCGGGATGTCGAGCGGAATGCTTCTCGCATCCTCCATCGTCTCGATCGGCCGAAACGCATCGACGTCGGAAAAGCCGATCAGTTGAAGTGCGGAGGATGGCGTGAGTTCGTCGAACAACATGGTTCTGGTCGGCTGCTGAAATAAGACAATCAAATGAACGTCGATGCACCATCAATGGCGAAACATCGCGTTTCAGTAAACCGGATTCCGGACCGTAGTATTGCGGGCATCATGTCATGCGATCCGCCGGATTGAAGTCACCGCACGTTCTCGGTTCATCGATTCGCCGGAAGCGAGGTGAATGAAATGCTGCATGCAAGCTGACGTGCGAAGGACGAAACTTCGTCGCTTCATCAGGATGTAGAATGACGGTATCGGCTAATTTCAACTTTGATCCAGATCAGATCCGGGTCGGGTTCGGCCGCGCAAGATGACGTTGCAAAAGCGAAGGGGCCCTAAGGGCCCCTTCAAACGTCACCAGCGGCGGTAGCCGTGGTAACCATAATAGCGCGGACCGTAATAGCGCGGCGGCCCATAGTACCGTGGGCCGTAATACGGCCGCGGTCCGTAGTACCCGTAGTAGTTCGGGCGCCACCAGCACTGCCCCCAGGCGTTGCAGACCATGCGGACCTGCTCGACGCCGGAGACCCGCGGTGTCGCAGGCGCGGGCGCGATGGGCATGGCGGATGCCGCCGACGATGCCGCGAGGGCGCCGAACAGGGACGCGGCGACGAGGCCAGTCTTGAGATTCATGATGTCTTCCTCCGCTTACGCGATGCAAGGATATCGAAGTTGTTCTGATCAAATTGTGGCGGAACCGAAATGTAATACTGATGAACAAACCTTCAGCGATCTGGCCCGGCTCAATCCCAGCGCGCCAACCGGCTTGGCCGTAGAGCAATGCCGTGCCCTAGACCTTGATCCTGCGCAATTCGCAAGTCTGCCTTGGCTTTAGTCTCACCGATATGGCAGCGGCGCGGTGCCTGCTGCCGGACAAGGTGAGCGGATGCGAGTCATTCCAAATCTATCGATCTCGCCGGAGAAGGTCTTCTTCGTCATCTCGAAGTCGCGCCGATCCGACAGCGAAGCAGCGGGAAGCGGTGTCATCCTGGAATCCGGGGACGACGATATGGGCTACGGTCGCGGCGGCCGCGGCGAAACCACCGATCGTGCGGAGCTTGCGGGCTTCATCCGCGATCTCAATGTCGACGAGCAGATTGATCTCGTGGCGCTGACCTGGCTCGGCCGCGGCGACGGCGATCTCTCCGATTGGCGCGAACTGCGCGCTCAGGCCGCACAGGCGCACAACCAGCGCACGGCCTCCTACCTGATCGGCACGCCCATGCTCGCCGATTATCTGGAAGAAGCGATGGCGCAATTCGGCGAGTCCTTCGAGGAATTCGAAGAGCAGCTCTGATGCCGAAGCGGCATCTGCATGTGTCAAGGAGAAGTTGTGATGAACAAGATGAGAATGGACAAGGGTGACTGGCTGGTCGTGTGTGACGGGCGCAAGGCGCTGATTCTGGAGAACCTCGGCGACGACAAGTTTCCGAATCTCCACACCAGAGAAGTGCATGAGCAGCCCAACCCCTCGACCACCGCGCAAGGCAGCGATGCGCCGGGCCGATTGCACCCGGCGGCCGGCGGGGCGCGCAGCTCGGTCGAGCAGACCGATTGGCACGATGAGACCGAGCGCGCCTTCTTGCGGGGACTGGCCGGCCGGCTCGATGCCGCCGTCAGCTCCGGCGAGACCAAGGCCCTGACCATGGTGGCCTCACCGCGCGCGCTGGGCATGATCCGGGCCGATTATTCTGACGTCGTGCGCAAGGCGCTTCAGGGGGAGGTCAGCAAGGATCTCGTCAAGCTGCCGGTCTACGAGATCGAGAAGCAATTGCTGCTGTCGGATGCCGCGAAATAGGGCACCCGCAGAGGGCGCGGCGCCTCAGTAGCAGGGGTGCCGCCGGCCGTCCTGGCCGATATAAGCGGCCGCGCTGCGATAGCAGGCGTTGGTCGATGGACCGTCATAATAGGCGAAGGTGCCGGGGGTGATGCCGGGTCCGTAATTGTGCAGGTAGCTGATCGGGTAGGGCAGCGCGTTGGCATGGAAGCGGTGGTGCCGGTGATGTCCGCGCGCCTCCGCAAGGCCGGGGGCCAGAATTGCAGCCGTCAGGGCCGCAACCGCGGCTACAAGCGTCAATTTGCTCATCTCGATTCTCCAGAACCCGCTCGAATAGATCAGCTATTTATAGCAATTTCGAGCGGTCAGGCATTGCTGCGGAGGCTCGAAATCATGGCCAGTCCCGCAGATTGCCGGTCGGGTGTGACAGAATTGCCGGACATGCGGTCGAAAGCTGCCCATTTTTGGCCTTTTCGGGATGCTTAACGAATTCCCCACACAAGTATGACCAAAGAGCATTCTGGTAAGAATCCTGTCGCCGGCCCCAGGGATCATTTTGCGGGTCCTTCGAGGCCGGTTCATTGAAGGCCATCGCCGTTACCTCGCCATGCGCATCACGCTTCTGAGCCTGCTGTTGCTCTCCTTCGCCGCCGCTATGCCGGCGCGGGCCGAACTGCACATCACCCGCGACCATGGCGGCTATGTCGAGGAGTACAAGGCCAAATACAAGCGCGTGCGCGAGAAAGGCGAGCGCGTCATCATCGACGGCATCTGCAATTCGGCCTGCACGCTGGTGCTCGGCATCGTGCCGATGAACAAGATCTGCGTGACGCCGCGCGCGAGCCTCGGCTTCCACCAGGCCTATTACGACAAGGCGTTCACCTTCGGCATCAAGGTCACCAGCGCCGAAGGCACCTCCGATCTCATGTCCTATTATCCCGACAAGGTGAAGGACTGGATTCGTCGCAATGGTGGGCTCACCACCGACATGAAAAAGATCAAGAACGGCGTCGAGCTCTGGAAGATCATCGATCCTTGTCCGGAAGAATGGTGATCAGCTGAGCCAGGCCGCTGTCATCCGCCGCGGCGCAGCATCGTCCGGATGAAATTCGCATTGCCGCATGGCCTTCCACTGAGGCAATGAGGGCGGGAATGAACCATAATCAAGAAAACCTGGCCGCCCGCGCTGCGCCGATCCTGTTCGTCCTGCTCTGGAGCACCGGATTCATCGGCACCAAATACGTCGTCAACAATGCCGATCCCTTGACCTATCTCACCATCCGCATGGCGATCGTGGTCGGCCTGATGGCAATCATCGCCGGGATCGCGCGGCCGAAATGGCCCGACCGGATTGGCATTGCGCACAGCGCGGTCGCCGGCATCCTCGTCCACGGCTTCTATCTCGGCGGCACCGCGATCGCGATCGCGCATTCGATTCCGGCCGGCCTGTCCGCTCTGATTCCGGGCCTGCAGCCGATCCTGACCTCGACCATCGCCAACCGCTGGCTCGGCGAGAAGGTGACGCCGGTGCAATGGGCCGGCCTCGTCCTCGGCCTGGGCGGCGTCGTGCTGATCCTGCACAACCGCCCCATGACCGGCGAAGCCGGGCTTGGCTGGCTTGCCTCAGTGGTCTCGCTGATCAGCATCACGCTCGGTACGCTCTATCAGCGCCGCTACTGCAACCACATCGACTGGCGAACCGGCAATCTCGTGCAATACGTTGCCGTCACCATTTTCTTCGCGATCGGGGCATTCCTGTTCGAAGACCGTGTGGTGCACTGGACGCAGGAGTTCGTGCTCGCGCTCGCCTGGCTCGCTGTGGCGCTCTCGATCGGTTCGATCGGGCTGTTGTACTGGCTGATCCGCCACGCTGCAGCAACCTCGGTCGCGAGCCTGTTCTACCTGGTGCCCGCCGTCACCGCGCTGATGGCCTATCTGCTGTTCGGCGAAAGACTCGATGCGCTGGCGATTGCCGGCATGGCGATGTGCGCGGCGGCGGTCTTCGTCGTCAACCGGCGCTTCTAGGCGGACGGAACGGGCGCTGGAATACATCCCTGCCGTGCGGGGCACGTTCGTGGTAGGCGGGATGCATTTTCAGCTTCCCGGTCATGTGGGTGAGCTGGCGCATCGGAAGACGGCTGATCAAGCGGTTCGGGGCACCAGGAAAGCGGCGCCGATTCAACGCCGCGGGCCGGCGCGGCCATCGCAGTGAATTCCGCGATTCCGACGGCAAGCACCACCCGGGCCGCTGCGCGGCCAAGCGGCAAGGGTAGGATATCGCAGGGCAGGTCTCCGGGCACATCCGCACCTGGAGACCTGCTCTGAACGTTGCGATCAGCGCTTCGCCTTCTTGGCCTTCTTCTTCTTGGCGGCTTTCTTGGCGGCTTTTTTCGCAGATTTCTTGCTGGCCTTCTTTGCGGTCTTCTTGGCCGCTTTCTTCGAGGATGTCTTTGCCTTCTTGGCCTTCTTCTTGGACGTCTTCTTCGGGCCTACTTTCTTCGCGACCTTCTTGGCGGCTTTCCTGACTTGCTTGACGGCATTGACCGCCGCGTCTTTGGTCGCGTCCACGGCGCTGGTGATCGTGTCCATCGCCTGTTCGGTGATCGGCTTTTCGTCGTCCATATCGTCCCCCGCGGTTTGACAGGAGTGATGACGATAGCGGGTTTCGAAATTGTGTCAAAGCATCGCTCAACCTCTGCGGATCTTTGCGTAGGCGGCGAGCGCACGCTCGCGCCCCCTGGCATGATCGACGATCGGCTGCGGATAGGTCTTGCCGAGCGTGATGCCCGCGCTCGCAAGCTCGATCGGCGTTGCCTGCCAGGGCTGGTGGATCAGCTTGGCCGGCAGGTTCTTCAGTTCCGGCACCCAGCGCCGAGCGTAGGCGCCATCCGGATCGAACTTGTCGCCCTGGAGCACCGGGTTGAACACGCGGAAATAGGGTGCAGCATCTGCACCGCAGCCGGCGACCCACTGCCAGTTGGCGGGATTGCTGCCGGGGTCCGCATCGACCAGCGTATCCCAGAACCAGGCTTCCCCCTCGCGCCAGTCGATCAGCAGGTGCTTGATCAGGAAGGAGGCGACAACCATCCGTACCCGGTTGTGCATCACCCCGGTGTGCCAGAGCTCGCGCAGACCGGCATCGACGATCGGGTAGCCGGTGCGCCCGCGCTGCCAGGCAGCGAGCGCCTTGTCATCGCGCATCCACGGGAAGCCATCGAAGCTCGTCTGCAGGTTTTCGGTGGCGAGGTCGGGATGGTCGTGGAGGAGGTGGCGGCAGAATTCGCGCCAGCCGAGCTCACTCAGAAATTTCTCGATGCCCGGCCCGAGCGCCGGATCTTCGGCCGCGGCGAACCGCGCGGCGTGCCAGACCTGGCGCGGGCTGAGCTCGCCGAACCTCAAGTGCGGCGATAGCCGTGAGGTGCCGTCCCGGTCCGGGCGGTCGCGGTCGCCGACATAGCCGCGTGCGGTGTGCTTGAGGAAGTCGCGCAAGCGCTCTCGTGCAGAGGATTCGCCCGGGGTCCATGTTTCGCGCAGGCCTTCGGCCCAATCAGGCTTGCTCGGCTCCAGTCCCCAACTCTCCAGACGATCGCCGGCGATCCTTGGTGCAGGGCGCAGCGCCTTCGGTGCGGGCAGCGGCTTTGGCGGATCGCCGAGCGACAGCACGCGCCGCCAGAATGGTGTGAACACGCGCAGACCCCGGCCGTCCTTGCTGCGGATCGCCGAGGGTGGGACGAGCAAATCGCCGGGACAATTTTGCGAGTCTGCTCCGAGCGTTGCCAACGCCGCTTCGAGCGCTCGCTCAACCGACTGATGCGGCGCCTGGGCGATCCCGTTCCAGTAGACGGCGCGGGCGCCGCTCTCGCGCACCAATTCGGGGATGACCCTGGCGGCCGGTCCCCTGTGCAGGACCAGCGATCCGCCGCGCTCGGCGATCTCGGCCCCGAGCGCCCGCAGCGACTGCGCCAGCCACCAGCGCGCCGCGCCACCCAGTGCCCGCCCGGTTGTCTCATCGAGCACATAGAGGCAGACCACCGGCGCTCCGGTCTTCGCGGCGGCGTGCAGGGCGGGGTGGTCGGACAGGCGGAGATCGTCGCGAAACCAGACAATGACGGGCGGCACGTTTGGCGCGGTCAGGGGGGATCCTCGTTTACGATTTGGAAAGGCGTGCCGCCTGCAGCGGTATCATGGTCGTTAATGCCGCCGTAAGCCTATTGCACGAATATGCAGGAATTACTGGGGCCATTCCAACCATGTTCAAAGCTTCGAAGTTCCTGCCGCAGTTCAAGCTGGGCACCAAGGCTGTCCTGTGCGCAGTGCTGCTGATCGCCATGAATACGGGGCTCGTGGTCGGCGCCGGCTATTGGTCGCTGACCTCCGCCTTCAATGATCGCGCGCTCCGCGACATCGACGTCAGCCTGCGCACGCTGGCGCTGGCGTTCGCAGAGACCGTTCCCGAGGCCAAGATCACGGTCCAGGACGGCGCGGTCGTGCGCGCGGAGATCCCCAAGATGCCCGATTTCAAGGACCATGCCATTGTCGATCGCGCGGTGTCCTATGTCGGCGGCAATGCGACCCTGTTCGTGTTCGACGCGGCGAGCGGGCAGTTCGTTCGCCGCTCCACCAATGTGAAGAAGGAAAACGGCGACCGCGCCGTCGGCACCCAGCTTGCCGCCGATCATCCGGGGCAGGCCGCGCTGCGCCGTGGCGAAGCCTATAAGGGGCCGGCCACGCTGTTCGGCAAGACGTTCATGACCGCCTATTTCCCGATCTTGGACTCGACCGGCAAGGTCGCCGGCATTCTCTATGTCGGCATCCCGATGATCCAGTACGAGAACATGCTGGCCCAGGCCATCGAGAGCATGGCGGCGGCCGCCGGGCTTGCCGCGCTTCTGGTGCTGGCTCTGACCCTGCTGGTCGTCCGCCGGATCACCCGGCCGCTCACCTCGGTCACGCGCTCGCTCACCGCGCTTGCCGAGGGCCAGAGCGACGTCGCGATCGAATGCGAGGACCGTGCCGATGAGATCGGCGAGATCGCCCGCACGGTTGCGGTGTTCAAGAGCAATTCGCAGGAGCGGGCGCGCCTGCGCAGCGAGCAGGCGGCGGCAACCGCTGCCGCAGCCGAGCAGCGCAAGGCCGAACTGCGCAGCTTCGTCGAGGAGTTCCGCGGCAGCGTCGGCGGCATTCTCGACAAGGTGCTCGCATCGTCCGGCGAGTTCGAGCGCGCTGCGCGACAACTCACCGATGCCGCGCGCACCACGGCCGATCTGTCGGCGCAATCGGCCGGAGCGTCCGAAACCGCCTCCGAGCATGTGCGTTCGGCGGCGTCGGCTTCCGAGGAACTGTCTCAATCCATCTCCGAGATCACCCGCCGGGTGCAGGAATCGAACCAGATTTCCGCAGACGCGGTGCGGCAGGCAGAGGCGACCGACCAGCGCATTGCGCAGCTCTCGGAGGCCGGCACGCGCATCGGCGACGTCGTCAAGCTGATCACCTCGATCGCCGAGCAGACCAACCTGCTGGCGCTGAACGCCACCATCGAGGCCGCTCGCGCCGGCGATGCCGGCCGCGGCTTTGCGGTGGTGGCTCAGGAGGTCAAGACGCTCGCCGGCCAGACCGCGAAAGCGACCGACGAGATATCGAACCAGATCGAGAGCATGCAGCTTGCGACCGAGGAATCGGTCGCTGCCATCAAGGCGATCAGCGAGACCATCGAGCGCATCAGCGGCATTGCCGGCTCGATCTCGGCTGCGGTCGAGCAGCAGAAAAGCGCAACCCACAACATCGTGGCGAGCGTTCGCGCGGCGGTCTCAGGCACGACCGAGGTCGCCGTCAACGTCCGGCACGCCGCCAAGGGTGCCAGCGAGACGGGCGAGACCTCGAGCCGGATGTTTGCCTCGGCCCAGGCGCTGTCCGGCGAGAGCCTGCATCTGAAGGCAGAGGTCGACGGTTTCCTCGACCGCGTGCGGACGGCGTAATCGCTACAGTCATCCCGGGGCGGTCCGTAGGACCGAACTCTGGTGCGCAATTGCGCACCAGAGAATCTCGAGATCCCGGGTCTGGTCCTTCGGACCATCCCGGGATGACAGTTGGTTATTTCGGCTGCGGCACGATGCGCAGGTAAGGCTTCGGCTCCTTCCAGCCCTGCGGGTAGATCGTCTTGGCCTCGTCGTTGGAGACCGAGCCCGCGATGATGACGTCATCGCCCTGGGTCCAGTCGGCCGGGGTCGCCACGCGGTGCTTGGCAGTGAGTTGGAGCGAGTCGATGACGCGCAGGATCTCCTGGAAGTTCCTGCCCGTGGTCATCGGATAGACCAGCACGAGCTTGATCTTCTTGTCCGGCCCGATGATGAAGACGTTGCGGACGGTCTGGTTGTCGGCGGCGGTACGCTTGAGGGGATCGCCCGAGATCGCGGCCGGCAGCATGCCGTAGAGCTTCGAGACGTTGTAATCGGTGTCGCCGATCATCGGGTAGTTCGGCGCGGCGCCCTGGGTCTCCTTGATGTCTTCCGACCATTTGGCATGGTTGTCGACGGGATCGACCGAGAGCCCCATCAGCTTGACGCCGCGCTTGTCGAATTCCGGCTTCAGCCTGGCGAGCGCACCAAGCTCGGTGGTGCACACCGGCGTGAAGTCCTTGGGGTGCGAAAACAAGAGCGCCCAGCTGTTGCCGATCCAGTCGTGAAACTTGATCTTCCCTTCGGTGGTCTCGGCTTCGAAGTCGGGTGCGGTAGCGCCGATCGGAAGTGTCATGATTTTACCTCATCGCATTGAATTTACTGGAAGATTCGTCTCAGGCCGTCACCCTCAGTATAGGGCCCTTACAAGGCCAAGTGAACGCCGACTGAACCGGCTCAAGTAAAATGTGAATTCCTTGCTTGAAGGGCCGATTTCCTAGCAACTTATTGTTACAGCGGCACCTGCGGCGAAACATCCCCATCCGGGGTCACACGGTCTCGCTCGCCCCGCTAATGCCTTTTATGACTTCCATCACGCTCGCCCGGCGCGTACCGGAACCGAAATGGTCCTGACAGCGACCAATTGGCAACCATCTCGAAAAGTCGCGATCCCCGTATCGAATCGTTAACCACCCCTTTACGCCGGCATGAAAATGCTGGCCGATCAGAAGAAGTCTGGAAGTGAACTATGTCTGCCGCTGCGCCCAAATCCGCTGAGAAGTCTGTCGAGTCGCCGTCCCTCGAACCGTCCTGCCGCGATACCGCGGCCCATGCACTCTCCATCGTGCGGGACGGCGTAATCACGGGCGAGGGGCCGACCACCAAGGGCCGCGTCCACTTCTCCCGCTCGCTCGATGCCGATGACACCGCCTGGTGCCTGCGCATCCTGACCGCGACCGCCGTCAACGACCAGCCGGTCAGCCGCGGTGAAGCCGAACGCCTGTTCGAGATCAACGAGGCCGCGACCGAGCGCACTGATGGCGGCCGGTTCGACGACCTGCTCGCCAAGGCGGTTGCCCATTACGCGGCGAGCGCCTCGGGCCTGAAGGTGCCGCCGCGGAGCGTGGCGCTGTCGGCCGACACCGAGATCGAGAGCTGGGCGCCGTCCTATGCCTCCAAGGTCAACAGCGAGATGCTGGAGTGGATCGCCGGCCAGATGCGCGGCAAGCGCCAGAATAACCGTCGCCTGATGGCAATGGTAGCGACCTTCGTCGGCGCGACTGCGCTGCCTCTGGCGGGCCAATTGCCGAACGTGTTCGACATCGGGATGTAAGAAACTGGACATCTAAGATTTGTGCGTCACTCGAGGACGCGAGGGGACGGCGGGGTCATTTCCCCGCCGTTTTTTGTTTGCCGGTGTCAGGCTCGAGCCCCAGCGTGCGGCCCGGAAAACCGGCGGCGTCGAAATAGCGCTGGCTGCCGACGCGCTGGAAGTTCAGCACGGTCATCAGGCCGCCCTCGGCGGGCTTGGACTTCAGCGTGCCGACATAGGCCTTGGGCACGGTGCCGTTCGGCATGGCCTCCGACATCACGCGGCCGACCAGGTCGCCTTTCTGCGAAACGCGCAGGCCCATGAGCTGGGCAGCGGTCATGCCGACGTCGGCATTGCTGACGGGCAGTTCGTCGACATAGCCGGCTTTGAAGTCCGGCCCGATCGCGGCCATGAAGTTCATGGTGTCGCCGCGGCTGAAGCTGCCATGCATGCCCTGGCCCTGGCGCAGCACAGTGTCGGCGACCTGGACCGAGCAGTTGGTCGGCGCCTCGCCGCAATCGCTGGCATAGGAGCGGAAGTTGACGACGATGGACGGCGTCGGCGTCGCAGCCTTGCCGCGCAGGTTGATGCTCGACAGCGGCAGCGTCCCGGCAAAGCGGCCGAGCGAATCCTCGACGAACAGGCCGGAGACGTAGTCCTGCTCGAGCAGCGCCTTGATGGTCTTCGCCGCCAGCTTCTTGTCCTTGTTCGGCAGATAGATCAGGTCGGAGCCGCCATTGGTGGCGACGACGAGATCGGGCTTCTCCGGATCCTTGCCGAGCACCCCGTTGCCCGCCCTGGGATGCTTGTTGCCCTCGACCTTCGCGTTCTTGTCGTTGGGGTCGAACAGCGGCAGGTCGAGTGCCTTGGCAAGGTCGAGCGCCAGGAATCCCATCGGCAGGAAATCCTTCGGCGTGTCGTCATAGCCGACCTTGGCCGAGGGGCTGGACTTGCTCTCCTTGGAGATCGTCGAGAAGCCGTGATCTGCGGAGACGATGATGTTGGTCGAGGCCGTGAGCCCGAGCTCGTCGAGCGCCTTGCGGAGCTGGGCGAGGTTGGCGTCGGCGTTCTTGATGCCGGCCATCGAGGTCGGCCCGTTGATTCCGGGCATGATCTGGTTGAGGCTGTCGCCGGTATTGTGCTGGCTGCCGTCAGGATCGCGCGACCAGAACACCAGCACGAAGGGCTTGTTGCGCGCCTTGAACATCGGCAACACCACCTTGGTGGCGACGTCGGCGAAATAGGCCTGCTGCGCGACGTTGGCGACCGTGGTGCCCGGCGTCCTGGCATCGCCCGCCTTGGAGTTGTCGCCGCGCGCCGGCGTGGCGAGGGGCAGGCCGGCCTTGGTCAAGGCCTCCTTCACCTCGTCGGACAATGCGACACCGTTCTTGCCGCCGGTGGAATCGTCGAACACGATCGAATGCTGGCCGGGCTTTTCAGGCTTGTCGGTGTGGTCGAACTGGTAGGTCGGGCCCACCTTGCCGATCGCCGCGGTGCTCAGCCCCTTGTCGCGAGCCATCTTCAGGATTGTCTCTTCGTTGAGGTAGTCGCCCCTAAAATGCTCGTCGATGTCGCCGAGCACGGCGTCGTTCTCGATGAAGGGGACGACGGTGTCACCCGCAGGTGCGGAGGTGTAGTTGGTCCAGATCGTGTTGGAGAACACGCCGGTGTCGCCGAGATAATGGCCGGTCGACATCGCCGAGCCGTTGGCCATCGTGAAGGTGGGGAAGAGCGAATGCGGGTTCTTGAAGTGGACGCCCTTGTCGCGGACTTCAGCCATCGCCGGCGCGGTTTCCGGTGTGACCTTCAGCGCACGCAGACCGTCGGGAATGAACAGGATCAGGTTGCGGGGCGTGCTGTTCTGGGCAGACGCCAATCCGGTGGACAGCACAGTCAGTCCGGCGGACAGCAACACCAGTGAACGGCGCATCAATTCTCTCCCTGCGGTGAGCCGGCGTGGCCGCGAACGCGGCCTCCAGAGCTTCGTTTAGTTTCGCTGGATGACAGTCTTGTTACAAGGACCGTTGCCGCTGCAAGGGCCGGGATGGCCCCGGCTCTGCAGCGCACCGCGTCGCGCTGCAGAGCCGGGGCACGACAGTTGGAGTGTCCGCGCGCAACTGCATCGACAGCATCATTGCGAGCCAACGGGTCCGCGCGAAGCGCGGCCCGATGACAGGCTCCGCGAAGCAATCCAGAATCCTGCCGCGGAAAGACTCTGGATTGCTTCGCTGCGCCCGCAATGACGGAATGTGAGGCGGCGTCCATCGCTCTTCCGATCCGCATATCGTCCAAAGACACACCTTCACGCTCTCGCGGCTCATCTCGCCCGAGCTTTGCTTGGTGTCTCACCCTCATGAAAAGGGCGCAGGGAAGACCGGGAGCCGGTTGGCTCCCGTGGACCGCCATGCCGGACGCAAACTGCGTGCGCTTCGATGCACAGCGGGTAACGGGGCAACCGGAGACATCCCGGCCTTTCCCTGCGCAGTGGTTTTACGGCTTATGTCGTGCTCTCCCCGGGGAGCGATGCACTATTGCCCCCGTCGCCTTGCGGATGACTGATGCGCGAACCCGGTCGGGCCGCCACATCACCGCAAGACTTGGCGCACAGACCCCGGGCGCCAGGACCACACGATTTTGCCGTACGCCGATCACACCGGTCGTGTGCGCGACGCCTCCGCTCACGGTCGCCCGCCCTGCGAAAGCCATTCGCGCCGATGTCACCTGCGTCCACCGCCGCCCGGCCCGCGTTCGTGACGATCGCGATACGCCCCTCTTCCTTGGGCCGGGTTGCGGCGATACATACGCCGTTTCCGAATTTCGGCAAAGCGGAATATTTTCGGCGAAGCGTCTTGACCGATGGTTTGGGTGTTTCGCCTGTCGGGCAACGCAAAGGATTGTGCCGGAAACTCGCCCCCGGTGCGGTCGGCTGCGCAAGCAGCAGGGACGCTGACGCGCGAAGGCCCACCGTCCATTGTGGACGGTGGGCCTCGCGTCAAGCAGCCTTACCAGCGATATCTGCCGGTCAGCGTGCCGTTGTTGTTGCCGCCAGGGCCGACATCACCCTGCGTCGAACTCGGGGTTGGATGGTTGGTGCCGTTGAGTGCGCCATACGGTCCGGCATCCGGATAGTATGCGCGCGGCTGAACCGGTTCATAGGCGGGCGCAGTGCGGTCCCAGCCCACGGACGGTCCGTTCCAGTCGTAGCCCTGCGCCGAGGCGGCGGCAGTGCCCGCGACCAGTGATGCCGTGATCAGGCAGAGGAGTTTTGCCTTGTTCTGCATTGGAGATGCTCCTTGCTTCTGTCGGGAGCCAACGGTTGCAATGCGGGAGCGTTCCGGACGTATGGGCCGGTGAGTGGTCAACACCGATCAACTGGTTCTGAGGGGCGCGCCGCGGAACGAAATGGCCGGCATGCGACGGGAATTCCGGGCGTTCTGCCGCACCCGGTTCCCTGCTAATCCCGCGCCTTAACCAACAATTAAATATACGTTTGCGGGTGGGCGACAGCCCGGCCTAGCCTCTCGCGGGGAGCCGCTATCGCGAAGCCAAACCAGTGTGGTGCGTATCATGATTGCCAGATCACATGGGGCGTTGCTCGCCTCACTCAGCGCAGCCGCGCTGCTCCTGACTGCAAGTGACGGCTCGGCCGGACCTGCTGTGGCCGCAGCGCCTGGCGTGGCGGCCGCCGCTGCGCCGCCGGCTGGAACGCGTGCGCCGATCGCGCCGGGCGCCCGGTTCCACCGCCGCAGCGCTCCGTGGGTGTATTGGCCGGGCGGCGGCGGATTCTTCTACGACGGCGCCGGCACCAGCCAGCCCTTCGTCGATGCCGGCCAGCCGCTCTCCAGCGACGTGCGTTACACCTACACCTATGATGTTCCCTGGGACTGGACGCATCGCTATCCGCCGAACGTCGTGCCGTCCAACCGGCCCTATGTGCCGAGTTGCCCGACGGAGCAGGTGACGGTGCCCGGCCGCGGCGGCAGCGAGCACACCGTCAACATCATGCGCTGCTACTGAGCTAACCCAGCTCGAAGCTGGTTACGCCGAAGACGCGGTCGATGCGCAGCGGCGGGATCGGCCCGGTGTACATCCGCGCCGTCTCGAAAACCGGCATCAGGCCGAGCGACTCCGCGAGCGCGATCGCTTCGCGGTTGACGGCGGGAACGTCGAGGAAAATGCCGCCGCCGCGCGTGCTTACCAGCAAGGCCTGCATGACGGTTTCCGCCGCCGCGCGATCGTCGGCGACGAGCGGGCCGATCTTGTAGCCCGTCCGGCACGGACGGATCACGCCCCATGCGGCGAGCCTGCCGTCACGCAGCAGCGCATGGCCGATATGGCCTGATGTGTTGATCCAGGCGCGCAGGAAGCCGCTGCGCGCGGCAGGGAACACGGTGGCGTCGTCGGCTTCGACAATTGCAAATGGGACCTTGTCGAGCGCGACGACCTCGGCAGGTGGCCTCGGCGGCGCGGCCACGACGCCGCCATAGCGGATATTGGCGTAAGCGAGCTGGAAGCCGGACCTCTTGTAATTGTCCTGCTGCGCCACGACGCCGTCGAGCCCGATCACGCGCGGGCCCGCATGCGCGATGGCTGCGTTCCAGATGCGCAGGCCATGGCCCGCGCCGCGAAAGCGCTCGCGCACGATGTAAAAGCCGAGGAAGGCGAAGCGGTCGCCGTAATTGACGCAGGAGACGGTCGCGACCGGCTCGCCGTCGATCTCGCCGACGAAGAAGCCTTGCGCATCGGGGACGGCGAAGCAGGCGGCATCGGCGAGGCCGGGATTCCATCCCTCGGCCGCGGCCCAGTCGACGGCGAGGGCGATTTCGTCGGGGCGCAGATTGCGGATCTGCAGATCACTCATCTCGAGTCGCTCATGATGGCTGCCTTCGTCCATGAACCTGCGGCGAGGTCTGGCTGTAGAAGACCCCCATGATAGGCCGAGCCGGCGGCTCGCCTCAACACAGGGATGATCGGTCATGGCAGCAGAAAAGGTTGCGCTCGTTACCGCCGGCGGCAGCGGCATGGGGGCGGGGGCTGCGCGGCGGCTGGCAGCGGACGGGTTTCGTGTCGCGATCCTGTCGTCCTCCGGCAAGGGCGAGGCGCTGGCTGCCGAGCTCGGCGGCTGCGGCGTCACCGGCTCGAACAAGTCGAACGACGACCTGAAGCGCCTCGTCGACGGTGCGATGGCGAAATGGGGACGGATCGATGTGCTCGTCAACAGCGCCGGGCACGGGCCGCGGGCGCCCATCATCGAGATCACCGACGAGCAGTGGCACACCGGCCTCGACACGTATCTCCTGAACGTGATCCGTCCGACGCGGTTGGTGACGCCGCTGATGCAGGCGCAAAAGGGTGGCGCCATCATCAACATCTCGACGGCCTGGGCATTCGAGCCGAGCGCGATGTTCCCGACCTCGGCGGTGTTCCGCGCCGGCCTTGCCGCCTTCACCAAGATCTTCACCGACACTTACGCCGCCGACAACATTCGCATGAACAACGTCCTGCCGGGCTGGATCGACAGCCTGCCGCAGCAGGACGCGCGACGCGACAGCGTGCCGATGAAGCGCTACGGCAAGGTCGAGGAGATCGCCGCGACGATTTCGTTCCTGGCCTCCGACGGCGCAGCCTACATCACCGGCCAGAACATCCGTGTCGACGGAGGACTGACACGCTCGGTCTGAGGCGGCGCCTGCACCTCGAAATTACTTAGCTCATGAGCTAACAATCATTGACGGCGCATGGCAGCGGCGCTATAGTTAGCTTCATGGCTAACCAATCGTCCCGTCTCGACCAGATCTTCGCAGCGCTTGCCGACCCCACGCGGCGGGCGGTCGTGATGCGACTATGTGCCGGCGAGGCGTCGGTCGGCGAGCTTGCCGATCCCTTCGACATGGCGCTGCCGAGCTTCATGAAGCACGTCCACGCGCTGGAGGCGAGCGGGCTCGTTCTGTCGGAGAAATCCGGCCGCGTGCGCACCTGCCGTCTCCGCCCGGATGCGCTTGTCGGCGCGGAAGATTGGTTCCAGCAGCTGCGTGCCGTCTGGGAGGCGCGACTCGACCGCTTCGAGGCTTACGTGATGAAGCTCAAGAAAGAGAAGGAGAGGGCGGGCGCCAAGCGGCCGTCCCGAACAACCAAACGGAAAGGTTCCGAGTGATGACCAATTCTGCCAATCCCGCTCTGTCGCAATGGTCGCTCGACCGCGAGATCGTGATGTCGCGCGTGATCGACGCGCCGCGCGATCTGGTGTTCGAGGCGTGGTCTGACCCTAAACATCTGCCGCAATGGTTCGGCCCAAAGGGTTTCAAGGTCGAGACCTTCGAGATCGACGTGCGCGTCGGCGGCGTCTGGCGCTTCAACATGATCGGTCCCGACGGCACCGTCTATCCGAACCGGATGCGCTTCCGCCGCATCGAGCGGCCGACTCTGATGGAGATGGATCACGGCCTCGACCAGGACGACGATCCCGGCATGTTCCGCTTCACCGTTACATTCGCGGAGCAGAGCAACGGCAAGACCGTGCTGATGTTGCGCCAGCTGGCCTCGAGCACCGAGCAGCGCGATGGCATGATCGGCTTCGGCGCCGTCGAATACGGCTATCAGACGATGGACAAGCTGGCGGCGTATGTCGCGGGGCTGAAAGGCTGAGACAAACTGACTGGGGATCGATGCTTCGCAACGTCCGGAACGACGGATCGCCCACGAACGCATTCTAAAGTCCATCCTTCAGCAGCTTGCCTTCACCAGCTTGAAAGAGGTGCGGCCCCGGCGGAGAGGATTCGCCGGAGCCGCACTCACGCGCGTCAATCGGTCGCGATCAACGTTCGAAGCGGCCTGGTCGATGGTCCGGCTAGCGCCGAGGGACGTTGCCGCTCGACGGCGGAGTCGTCTCGTTGCGCATGCCCGGAGGGCTGGAAGCGCCCTGTCCGCCGCGCTCCACATGGGTGATGCCGCCGCCGCCTCCGGCGCTTCCCGCGCCCGCGCCGCCTCCATCACCCGAGCCTCCGCCGGCTCCGGCACCTGCGCCGCCCGCACCACCGGCACCTGCACCTGCACCCGCGCCGCCACCGGCTCCGCCGCCGGCACCTCCGCCAGCGCCGCCGCCCGCGCCTTGCGCGAACGCTCCGCCGACCGAAGCAGCGGCAAGTATCGCGGCTGTGAAGACCGTCAGAATTGTCTTACGCATGTTGTTTCTCCTTGAGGTTTGCGACGGATCAATCACGCTTGACGCCAAGCGTTCCTACGCTGATGGAGAGGCACGGCGAACTCGGCGAACGGTTCAGCGAGAACATCGCGTGCGAGGCGCCACCATCTCCCTGCTTGGCGTTTAGCTATCGCAGGTTAGCGCCGGGTCCTTCGGCTGGAACACTCGTTGAGATAGTCAGGCGTCCTGCGGCAATCAGCCCGGTCCTCCCAGGAACAATCGCCCGTGCTTCCCGGTTTGCGCGAACGAAGCCAGTCAAAACGGAGGACAGGAAATTGGCTAATGCAGCCCGTGATACGTTCGTGGTGGGACTACGCAATGCGCATGCGATGGAAGTGCAGGCGCGAGAGTTGATGGAGCGCCAGTCAGAGCGGCTGGACGAATATCCCGAGGTCAAGGCGAAGGTCACCGCTCATCTTCAGGAGACCAATGAGCAACTGAGCCGGCTGGAAAAATGTCTGGAAGCCTGCGGTGAGAGCACGTCCACTCTGAAGGACACGGCGCAGTCGGTGATGGCCAACATGATGGCCCTGGCGCATTCGGCTGCCGGCGACGAGATTCTCAAGAACACCTTCGCGAACAATGCGTTCGAGAATTTCGAGATCGCCGCCTACAAGTCGCTCCTGGCGCTCTGCGGCGCCGCCGGCGTGCCGGAGGCCAAGGCACCGCTCGAGATGTCGTTGAAGGAGGAGCAACGCATGGCTGCTTGGATCGACTCCAATGTCGAGAAGGTGACGATGGAGTACCTGACGCATCAGCGCCAGGCCGCGTAGCTCCGCGATCCTTGCCGATATCGACCACCGGCGCGCTAGGGCGGCCGGTGGTTTTTTCGCGCCGCCAGCCCGGGGAGTGTCGACGGGCAGGAACGATCGTGGCCGCCCGGCTTTGCCTGTCATGACGCACATTATCTTCAGCGACTACCGCAATCCCGCCGCGGAGCAGGCCTATCAGATCGCCTGGGACTTTCTCGCGCGTACGGGCGCCATCCGCGACGAGTTCGAGGCCTGCGTGTTCCTCGCACAGCGTCTCACCATGATGGTCGAGGAGGGGCAGACGAACCGGATCCGGATGGCCAACCGCGCGATCTCCGAATATCAGCGCCATGCCGATGAAAGCGACGACCTCATCCGCGGCGGCCGGCGTGCCGAAGGGCATTGAGCGCCGGCCGAACGGGCTCTGAAGCGGGATCATGCTCTCGCCGCGTCACTCCCTGGCTTCGTCCGTCACGATGTCGCCGAGCTTCTGCCAGCGCAGGCCGTCAAACTGCACCATCTGGAACTGTTTGTTGACCCGATAGTCGGTCGGTGAGGTCGTGACCGAGATCCCCGGGAGCGTCAGGTCGAGCTCGACGTTCTTGAGGTTGGCCGCCTGTCGCATGACGTTGTCGCGGGTGAGATCGTCGCCGCACTGCTTCAGCACCTGCACCAGCAGCTGCGCGGTGATGTAGCCGTAGACGTTCAGGTTCGAATCCTTGTCGCCGTCGGGATAGTACTTGGCCATGAATGCGAAATAGCGCTTCATGCCGGGATCGTCTTTCCATTCGGGGTCGGCAGCATCCTTGACGTAGCCGACGCTGATGACGCCTTTGGAATTGTCGAGCCCCGCTGGTTTCAGCACCGCGCTGACCGAGGAGGCGTTGATGTCGATGATGTGCAGCGCCTTCCAGCCGATCTCGGCAACCTTCTTGATCGCCTGGGCCGCCTGCTTCGGGGTCGTTGCGCTGAACAGAACGTCGGCACCCGCATCCCTCAACCGCAGAATCTGCGAGTCGATCGTCGGCTCGGTGATCTCGTAGGACGTCTCGGCCACGACCATGTTCGCCTTCTCACCGAGGCCGGCCTTGAGGCCGGCGAGATAATCCTTGCCGAGGTCGTCGTTCTGGTAGAGCACGCCGATCTTCGCGTTCGGGTGGTTCTTCAGCAGGTACTGCGCATAGATGCGGCCCTCGACGAGATAGGACGGGTTGAAGCCCATGGTCCAGGGGAAGTTCTTGGGGTCGGTGAAGCGCGCCGCGCCGGTCGCGGCGAAGAGCTGCGGGATCTTCTTGGCGTTGAGATATTTCTGGACGGCGACGTTCGGCGCCGTGCCGATGATCTGGAACGTCAGCAGGACTTCGTCGCTTTCGACCAGCCGGCGGGTCTGCTCCACCGTTTTCGGCGGCGAATAGGCATCGTCGTACTGGATCAGCTCGATCTTGCGGCCGTTCACGCCGCCCTGGTCGTTGATCATCCTCATATAGGCGGCCTGAGTCTTGCCGATCACGGCGTAGGCCGAGGCCGGGCCGCTGAGCGGAACGGTCTGACCGACCTTGATCGCGGTGTCGGACGCGCCGGGGTCGTATTTCTTCTGCGCCTGCGCTGCCGTGATCGAAAACGTGAGCAGGAGCGTGGAGGCCGCGATGCGGCTGACGAGAACGTTTTTCATATGATTTCCCCCTTTCCGTTATTCGCCCTTGAGGCCGGCGTCGCGGATCAGCTTGGTCCACTTCTGCGTCTCGCTGTCGATGAACCGGCCGAACTCGGCGCCAGTGCCGGCGCGTATTTCGAGGCCCTGCGCGGTCAGCTTGTCCTTGATCGCGGGTTCGGCGAGCGCGCGCAGGATCTCGGCCTGGAGCTTGTCGACGATCGCGCGCGGCGTCGTGGACGGCGCCATGAAGCCGTACCAGCCGGCGGCGGCCACGTTGGGAAAGCCCTGCTCGCGCAGCGTCGGCGCCTGCGGGTAGAGCCCGCTGCGCTCGGCCGAGGCAACACCGAGCACGATGAACTTGCCGCTCTGGATGTAGGGCAGGGCGGTCGGCAGCGCCGTCAGCGTCGCGTCGACGCGTCCGGCGAGCAGCTCGGTGTAGGAGGCCGCATCGCCGCGGAACGGGATGTTCAGCCCCTTGACGCCGGCATCGCGGAACAGAAGCTCTCCGGCAAGGTGCGGCTGCGAGCCCGCGCCGGGAGAGGCGAAGGTCAGCCCGTCCGGCTTCGATTTGCCGTAGGCGATCAACTCGGGCAGCGTCTTGAACGGCGCGTCGGCACTGATGATGAGGAACAACGGCGCGATCACCGCCATCGCGACCGGCTGCAGATCCTTGCGGTCATAGGTCAGCTTGCCGAACAGCGCCTCGGCGGTCGCGTAGGGCGCCGCGACGTACAGGATCGTATAGCCGTCGCCAGGCGCGTGGGCGACCATATCGTTGGCGATGCGGGTGCCGGCACCCGGCTTGTTCTCGACGATGAACTGCTGACGCAGGCTGCGGCCGAACTCCTCGGCTAGCAGGCGCAGCGAGATGTCGTTGGAGCCGCCGGGCCCGTAAGGCGAGATCAGCCGCACCATGCGCGACGGCCAGGCGTCCTCGGCATGCGCTGCCAAGCCCGATCCCGCTGCAAGGCCGCCTGCGATTGTGCCCAGCAGCGTTCGGCGTGTGACCTTGAATGATGCCACCGTTTTCGTCCTCCCTCTTGTTGTTGGTCTTCTTGTGTTGTTGGTCTTCTTGCGACGTCAGATCACCTTTCGTTGGGTGAGCTGTTCGATCTCCTGATCCGAAAGGCCGAGCCAGTTCCGGAACACCTCGTCATTGTCCTGGCCGACGTCGCCCGCAGCGTGACGCAATCGCGCGGGGTCGACGGTGAAGCGAGGAACGGCATTGGTCATGGCGACCGTGCCGAAATCCCGGTCGGCAACGCGGGTGATCACCTCGCGCGCCTTCACTTGCGGATCGTCGGCGATCTGATCGATCGAATAAATCGGGGCGAGCGTTCCCTGCGCGGCGTTGAATTTCGCGAGGACCTCGTCGAGCGGATGTGCAGCACACCAGGCCGCGAAGATGTCGTTGAGCTCCGCGGCGTGCTTGACGCGCTGGCCGTTGGTGGCGAAGCGCGGATCATCGACAAGGTCGGGCCGTCCGATCGCCCGGCAGTTCGCGGCAAAGAGGGCGTTGGTCGAACCTGCGAGCGTCACCCAGTGATCGTCGCTGGTGCGAAACACGGCGGCCGGCGCCGAATAGCCGTTGGCGTTGCCGATGCGGCTGCGAACAGCGCCGAGCTGGTCGTGCTCGATGGCGAGGACGTCGAGCAGGCGGAACACGGCTTCGGTCAGCGCGAGATCGATCTCCTCGCCGGGAGCGTCGGGGTCGCGTGCCCGCTTCCAGAGCGCCGCGAGCACGCCAACGGCGCCGAACAGGCCTCCGATCGAATCCCCGATCGGGTATCCCGGATGGGTCGGCTCGCCCTCGCGCTCGCCGGTGATGTAGGTCAGTCCGCCCATGGCCTCGAAGATGCGGGCGAAGCCGGGGCGCTCGCGATAGGGGCCGTCCTGCCCGAAGGCGGTGGCGCGCAGAATCACGAGGCGTGGCTGGATCGACCACAGCACCTCCTTGGGAAGGCCCCAGCGATCCAGCGTTCCCGGACGAAAATTCTCGATCAGCACGTCGAAGCGCGGAAGCAGCTGCTTGAACAGCGCAAGCCCTTCCGGAGTGCGCAGGTCGAGCGTCGCGAACTTCTTGTTGCGGTTGGCGGCCTTCCACCACAGCGGCTTGCCGTCCTTGAACGGCGGAAACGACCGCACCCCGTCGCCGTTCCTGGGCATCTCGATCTTGAGCACGTCCGCGCCGTAGTCGGCGAGCAGCGTGGCGGCGAACGGCGCGGCGATGATCGTCGCGATGTCGAGAACCTTCAATCCTTCGAGCGGCCCAACCATGTCATGTCCCGCCGCTTGTGATCTTCTTGGTTTTGCGCGGCGGCGTCGTAAGCTCGGCCTGCCCGACGATGGCGCGGATGCTGTCGGCGAGCGCCGCGATGCGCGGACCGATCTCGCTCTCGAGCTGACCTGGCTGGAGCCGGAAGGCGGGGATGCCGCAATTGATCGAGAACGACTGCTTCGATTCGCTCGCATGAAACAGCGGCGCGGCGACGGCATGGATCGAGGCCATGTACTCGCCCCAGCAGGTGCAGAAGCCGCGGTTCTTGCATTGCGCGATTCCGGCGCGGTATTTGTCCCGGACCCTCGACCACAGCTCGGCATCTTCGGCGGCGATATTCCGTTCCAGCCGGTCTGCATCGGCCGGCGGCAAGGTCGAGGCCGCGGCGCGGCCCATGGCGGTCAACACCACGGGAATGGGCATGCCGATGTCAGGCACGTGCGGGCCGACATCGCCGGAGCGCGCAGTCTCGACATAGATCATCGAGGTGGCATCGAGCAGGCCGATCGAGACCGTGCCGCGGACGCTGTGCGCCAGCTCCTGCATCATGGGCCGCGCCACTTGGCGGAATTGCATTCCGGCAAGCAGAGGATGCGCCATACGCAGCGCCCGCGCACCGACGCGGTACTTCGCCCGCTCGGCGTCGTAACGGAGATAGCCGAGCTCGGCCAGCGTATGGGTCAGCCTCGCCACCGTCGGCCGCGGGATGCCCGTCAAAGTCGACAGCTCCATATTGCCGAGCAGCGTGCTCCCCGCCTTGAACGCTTCGAGCACGACGAGCCCTTTTGCCAGCGTCGTGGCGAAAGCGGCGTCGTCGACGCTGTCCGCCAGCACCGCTGCGGCGGACGAGGGCGGATGTCGTGGCTTGGATGAGCTCGTCGGGGCCATTCCTAATTATCAGACAGGCAGAACTCTTATGTCCAATAGATTCGCCACTTGCGTAGATATTGTCCGATATGTGGACGCTACCATGCTGGACGCTTCCGTGAGAGGCAGCTCTCAAATGACCGAGCAGACAGATTTTTGTCGCGGTTGCATGCCGTCCTGTGACAGGATTATTACGACGGCATGTCAGATCGATAATTTTGCGGAGCGGCTCATGTTGCAGTGGCAGGCGCGGTCAAATCCCCTCGCGTGGTGGTGGGGATCCCTTACGCTTGTGAGCAGCGCCAATATTCTCGTCTGGTTCATGCTCTATCGCGAGTTCTATCCGACGGTGGCGGGCAGCATCAGCGGCGGCTCGGATATCGGGCTGATGTTCCTGCTGTGCGCCGGCTATGTGTTCGGCTGTGCCTTCCGCTCGGTGCTGCCGCGCGCCGACGTGCAGCGCATCTGCCTGTTCGACACCTGGCTATCGAGCGTTTTCGTCGGCCGCTCGGTCGCGACCGTCGCCGAGGTCTGCTTCGCCGCGCAATGGGCGATCATCCTGCATCAGCTCGGGACCATGACCGGCGCCGAGACGGCGGTGAACATCGCGTGGGCGATCGTCCCTGTGATCATCATTGCGGAGTGTTTCTCCTGGTACGCGGTGGTGACCACCAATTACCTCTACAACGCGATCGAGAATTCGCTCTGGGCGGTGACCTTCTTCCTGGCCGGAATTGCGCTGTGCCGTCTGATGCCGGAATTCCAGGGCGTGGTGCGCTGGGCGCTGATGTCAGGCGTCGTCGGCATCGCCTGCTTCCTCGCCTTCCTCATCACCGTCGACGTGCCGATGTATCTCAGCCGCTGGCGGGCAGGGCACGCCGAGGGCAACAGGTTCCTCGGCTTTCTCGAAGGCCTGCACGACGTCTCGACGCGCTGGGTCGTGACCCACGACATCGCGCATTGGAAGGGCGAGCTGACCTGGATGTTCCTGTATTTCA
Organism: Bradyrhizobium sp. RP6; assembly: GCF_003837805.1. Classification (GTDB taxonomy): domain Bacteria; phylum Pseudomonadota; class Alphaproteobacteria; order Rhizobiales; family Xanthobacteraceae; genus Bradyrhizobium. Next base: position 289,582 of record NZ_RQIT01000001.1, read on the forward strand.
GCGCCGCGGTGTGGTCGAGCCTCGCGCTCTGCGCGCTCTATGCGATGGAAGGCTATCTGACGCGCTATCTGGCCTAGCGATTATTTGCCGACCAGGCGGCACTTGCTGCGGTCGAGCGGACGAAAGGCCTGGTCGGGCGGGATCGTCGCGACCAGCTTGACGAAGTCCCACGGGCCCCTGGATTCCTCCGGAGTCTTGACCTGCACCAGATAGAGATCGTGCACCATGCGCTGGTCCTCGCGAATGCGGCCGTTGGGCGTGTAGGCATCCGACACCGGGGTTGCCTTCATCTTCGCCATCACGGTCGCGCTGTCGTCGGAATCGGTGTCCTTCACGGCTTGCAGATAGTGGCGCACGGCGGAATAGACGCCGGCCTGGATCTGCGACGGCATCGCCTTGCGGCGAGCATAGAACGCATCGGAGAATTTCCGGGCTGCCGGCGAGACATCTTCGAAGAACGAGGTGACGATGAGATCACCGCGCGTGGCCTTCAAGCCCACGGCCTCGATGTCAACGTTCTGGAACGACATCGGTACGATCTTCATGCCCTGGTCGGCGAGCCCGAATTCCTCGGCCTGCTTGATCGCGGTGGCGTTGTCGCCGGCGACGTTGATTGCCAGGATCCTGGCGCCCGACGACTGCGCCTGGAGCAGGAATGAGCTGTAATCGGGCGTGCCGAGCTGCGCCTTGACGCCGCCGGCGACCTTGCCGCCGAGCGCGGCGATGCGCTCGCGCGCGGTCGCCTCGATCGAATGGCCGAAGGCGTAATCGCCGGTGATGAAGAACCACGGCTCCTTGCTGGTCTGCATGATGCCGGAGACCACGGCGGTCGCCGTGGAGTAGGCATCCTGGGTCCATTGTACGCTGGTGGGCGCGCAGGCCTCGTCGGTCAGCTGGTTGGCGCCGGCGCCGGAGACGAGGAAGATCTTGCCATTGCCGCGCACCAGCTCCTGCACCGCCAGCGCCGCGCCGGAGCTGCCGCCGTCGGCGATTGCCTGGACGCCGTCGCTGAACCATTTCCGCGCCAGGGATGCGGCGAGATCCGGCTTGTTCTGGTGATCGGCCTGCAGGATCTCGATCGGTTTGCCGTTGATCTTGCCGCCGAACTCCTCGGCTGCCATCCGCGCCGCTTCGACCGAGCCCGGACCCATGGCGGTCGCGAACACGCCGTTCATGTCGGTGAGGACGCCGATGCGGATGGCGTCGCCCTTGATCTCGGCCCGCGCAGCGGAGCCCGCGAGCGCGAGTGTCATCAGCAGGAGGGCGGCGGAGGTGGTTCGGGTCGTGCCCATGGCGTTTCCTCAAGTTTATCGTTGATCGATCGGTGCTGACGGTCACGCCGGTTCGGCGATCACCTTGTTGCGCAAGATGCCGATACCGGAAATCTCGACTTCGACGGTGTCGCCGGGGCGCATCCACAGCGGCGGCGTGCGCTTGGCGCCGACACCGCCCGGCGTGCCCGTGACAATGACGTCGCCGGGCGCGAGCGGGCAGATGGTGGAGATGTAGGCGATCAACGCGGGAATGGCGGTGATCAGGAGATCCGTCGTGGTGTCCTGCACGACGTTGCTGTTCAGCCGGGTCTGCAAAGTGAGCTTTGACGGATCGGGAATCTCGTCCGTCGTCACCAGCCACGGACCGAAACTGCCGCTTTCGGCAAAGGTCTTGCCGGCGAGGAACTGACTGGTGTGGCGCTGCCAGTCGCGGATGCTGCCTTCGTTGTAGCAGGAATAGCCGGCGACGTGGTCGAGCGCGCGGTCGGCGGGAATGTGACGGCCCGCCTTGCCGATGACGAGCGCGAGCTCGCCTTCATAGTCGAAGTCGTCGCTGACCTTCGGTTTCACGATGGGCTGGAGATGGCCGACCTGGCTGCATGGGAAGCGAACGAACAGAGCCGGTTTCTCCGTGACGGTGCGGCCGGTCTCGGCCACGTGGTCGCGATAGTTGAGGCCGACGCAGATGATCTTGCCGGGATCGGGGATCACGGGTGCGAAGGTGATGCTGTCGAGCGGATGATCGGGGGCAGTGGAGGCTGCAAGCTTGGCCGCTTCGGCGACGCGGCCAGCTTCAAGCAACTGTCGTAGCGTTGTGCAGCCCGTCATGCGCGAGCCCAGATCGACGACGCCATTGTCCTTGAAGGCTCCGAACGAGGTGCGGCCGTTGGCGATGAAAGAGAGCAGCTTCATGGGGTGTCCTTGGGATGTTCGCTCAGGCCGCGGACGGCATGTGGGTTGGAGGTGTGATGGCGGCCATGAGCCGGTCGAGATCGGTCTCGTTACGGGCGGTGCCGCGGATGTAGCGGTCGGGGCGAACGAGTGCGGCGATGATGCGGTGCTCGCGCAGCCAAGGGCCGACGGCCTCGGCATCATTGCTGGTCAGGATATCGATCCCTGGCAGTGAATGAGCGGAATGCGAAGGGGGCGTGGCCGAGCTATCGACGAGCAGGACATGGCCGTAGCCGATCCGGTCGTCGCTGCGGCTGCCGTCTTGCAGCGCGAACTGCGGCGCGAGATGTCCGGCGAGGGGCAGATCGGCGAGCGCGAGCCCGGGGCCGAGCAGGGGCTTTTTCACCTCCAGCTTGACCGGCGCATTTTCGCGCACCTCGCCGGCGGCAAGGCCGGCCTCGATCGCTTTGGTGTTGATGATGCCGCCGAGGCGAATGGCGAGCTCGATGAATTCGCGCACATGCGGCTGGCGCTCGCTCTGATAGGTGTCGAGCAGGTGGGGCGGGGCGCCGTCGCGAATGACCGCGGCGAGCTTCCAGGCCAGGTTCGCGGCATCGCGGATGCCGGCGCACATGCCCTGGCCGAGGAAGGGCGGGGTCTGGTGCGCAGAGTCGCCCGCGAGCAGCAGTCGATCGTTCCGCCATTGCTGCGCGATGACGGAATGAAACGTGTAGACCGCCGCGCGTTCGATTTCGGCATCGTCGGGCGTGATCCAGCGCGACAACAGCTCCCAGACCTTCGCGGGCTGCGCGACCTCCTGGGAATCCTCGTCGGGGAGGACCGTGATCTCCCAGCGCCGCCGCGCGCCGGTGCCGCGCACATAGGTCGCGGGCCGTTGCGGATCGCAATTTTGAAGGCTGTAGTCGCCTAGGTCGTTGCGCTCGCGCTTGAGCAGGACGTCGATCACCAGCCAGCGCTCGTGGAAGCCGAGGTCGTCCATCCCCGAGCCGATGAAGCGGCGCACCAGCGAGCGGGCGCCGTCGCAGCCGATCACATAGCCGCCGCGAACTTCCATGAGCTTCCCGCTGGAGAGGTCTTCGTAGCGCACGCGCACGCCATCCTCGTCCTGATCGAGCGCGAACACATCGCAGCGGTTGCGCAGGGTGACGTGTGGCCAGCGGGCGAGTCCGCCGATCAACGCGTCCTCCAGATCCGGCTGGTGGAAGCGGTAGCTGAGATGCCAGCCCATCGGCGTCAGCGTCCGTGGACGGGACCAGTCCAGCAGCATGCGACCGGCGGCATCGAGAAAGAGCATGCCGGGACTGAGGATGACATGCGGCAGGATCGTCTCGGCAAGTCCGATCGTCTGGAACACGCGCATGCATTCGTCGTCGAAATGCACTGCCCGCGGCAAATGATAGGTCCGCGCCTCGCGCTCCAGCACCAGCGTCCGCACACCGCACAGGCCGAGCAGGTTGGCGAGCGTGGCGCCCACGGGGCCGCGGCCGACGATCACGACGTCAAACTCTTCAGGAGCGGATTTATCTTGCATGGGGCTATCTCTTCCCCAAGCTGCGCCGCAGCATCAATGCCGCCGCGTCAAGTGTCCGCCCAGCGGACGGCCTCCCGCCGCTCGTCATGGCCGGGCTTGTCCCGGCCGTCCATGCCGTGCGGCCCGGCATGGAAGACGTGGATGCCCGGGTCAAGCCCGCGCATGACGGCCTGGACACGTGAGCGCACTACACCTCGACCGGAATGGCGGATGCCGTCTTCTGAAGTTGCGCCGCAAACTGCGTCACCGCTTCCTCGATCCCGAGCGCCGTCCTGATCCAGATGATGGAGATGCAGCCGAACACCACACCATCGCGCACGATCGGAACGGCAATCGAAGCCGTCTTCGGATTGTATTCGCCCTCGCTGCGGATTGCATAACCTCGCGCGGCGGTCTCGGCGATCATTCGGTCGAGCTGGCCCTCGTCGAGGAAGGGGCGGTCGTCGACCTCATCGATGCGGCGGAGATGATTGACGATCAGATCGCGTTCGCGCGCGGGGCAGGCGGCGAGATAGGCGCGGCCCGCAGACGTGCGCAGCATCGGCAGGCGCTTGCCGATCATGCCGCGATCGATCGAAAGGGGGCTGCGCGAATGCGTGGTCTCCTGCACCACCATCGCAGCGTTCTCATAGGTGGACAGATCGACCGGCCAAACCAGTCTCTTGCTGAGCTCGGCAAGAAAAGGCGCCGCGGCCTGGCAGATCACCACGCCAGGATCGTAGCCGTCGCCGAGGCTCAATGCGCGCCGGGTGACTCGAAATCGGTCGTCGCTGGCGCTGCGGGCGATATAGCCGAGTTCCTCCAGAGTTTCGAGGAGGCGATAGACGGTGGGTCGGGGCAGGTCGAGCGCGCGGGCGATGTCGCCGGCACGGATGCCGCCGGAGCGGTTGACCTCGTGCAGCACGTCGAGCCCGCGCTTGAAGGCGCGGACGCCCTCAGACTGCCGAGGCTGGCCGTTCGGCGTCCGCTCCTTGGACACTTCGTATTTCCTCCCTTGTGGCACATCGCGGCGCGGCTATCGTCGTTGCGAACGCGAAGCGATTGCGGAACGCCACCGTAGGATCGCGCGCGGCCGGTATCAAGCTCGCCGCGGTGCGGTGATCGCGATGCCTTCGGGAGGACGTCGATGGAAATCACCGCGCTCGGCTATATCGGAATCAACTCATCCCAGCTCGACCAGTGGAGCCGGATGGCGACCGGGCTGCTCGGCATGCAGCAGGTCGATCGCGGCGGCAAGATGCGCGCCTTCCGCATGGACGATCGCAAGCAGCGGCTGATCGTCGACGGCGGCAGCGACGCCGGCCTCGCGTTGATGGGCTGGGAAGTTGCTTCGACCGCCGAACTGAACCAGTTGGCAGGACGGCTGGAAAGCCATGGCATCAAGGTGGCCCGAGGCTCGCGCGCGCTCGCTGACGAGCGGCACGTCGCCGAGCTGATCGCGTTTGCCGATCCCGCCGGCAACCGGCTGGAAGCTTTTTGCAAGCCGGAGCTTGCGAGCGAGCCGTTCAGACCCGGCCGCCCGATCTCGGGCTTCCGCACCGGCGCGCTCGGCATGGGGCACGTCGTGCTCAATGTGGAGGATGTCGAGCCGCTCTTGCCGTTCTATCGTGACGTGCTCGGCTTTCACGTCTCCGATTTCGGGCTGAAGCCCTATGGGCTTTATTTCTTCCACGTCAATGGCCGCCACCACTCCTTTGCGATGGTCGGCTCGGGGCGGAAGGCGATGCACCACTTCATGGTCGAGCTCGGCAGTCTCGATGATGTCGGTCAGGGCTACGACCTTGCGCAGATGGACGAGGGGCGCATCGCCTATACGCTGGGCCGGCACACCAACGACCACATGACCTCGTTCTACGTGAATACGCCGTCCGGCTTCTTCATCGAATACGGCTGGGGCGGACGCGTCATCGATCCTGAGACCTGGCAGCCGCACGAGACCTTTGACGGGCCCTCGCTATGGGGGCACGAGCGGCTGCATATGCCGGAAGAGCAACGCAAGCGCCTGCGCGACATGCGACTCGATGCGGCCGCGCGTGGGGTGCGCGTCGCCGACCCGCGCGTGCCGCCGCTCAACTGCGCGTGGCTGGACCAGGTGATCGCGCGCGAGTGAGACGCGGCCAACAATCTGACACTCAGGAAAAGAAGCATGCGCAAAACCCTTTTGCGGGCGGGCCTCGTGCTGCTCGCGTTCACCACGGTCGCCTCCGCCGAACCGATGAAGGTCACGCTGCTCGGCACCGGCGTGCCGACGCCGCGACCGACCAGCTTCAGCGCGTCGACGCTGGTGGAAGCAGGGAGCGAAAAACTGCTGTTCGATCTCGGCCGCGGCGCGACCATCCAGCTCTGCAAGCTGAAGATTCCGCTCGGCGCGATCACCGCGAACTTCCTCACGCATCTGCATTCCGACCATGTCGTCGGCGTTCCCGACATGTGGCTGACCGGCTGGCTCGCCACGCCCTGGGCTTCGCGTAAGGGGCCGATGAAGCTCTTTGGCCCGAAGGGAACCGTCGCCATGACGGAAAACCTCACCAAAGCTTTCGCCGACGATATCCGCATCCGCATCGATGACGAGCACCTCGATCCAGTAGCGGTCACGTTCGCGGCAAAGGATATCGAAGCCGGGCGGGTCTATGAGAACAACGGCGTGAAAGTCAGCGCGATCGAGGTGAACCACGGTGAGAAGATCAAGCCTTCGTTCGGCTACATCGTCGAATATGCCGGCCACAAGGTCGTGCTGTCGGGCGACACCAGGTATGATGAGCGCGTCGCGAAGGCGGCCGAGGGCGCCGACCTGCTGATCCACGAGGTCGCGGTCATCGAGCCGGAGCTGCTGGTCAAAAATCCCGTCTACAAGGACATTCAGGCGCACCATACCTCGCCCGAGGAGGCCGGCCAGATCTTTGCGGCCGCCAGGCCAAAACTCGCGGTCTATTCCCATATCGTGTTCGGCACGCTGAAGCCCGCGCCCGACATTCCCGAGGAGCCGCTGATTCTGCGCACGCGCACCGCTTACAAGGGGCCGTTGCTCGTCGGCCGTGACATGATGTCGTTCAGGATCGATGACACGGTGGAGGCGTTCTCGCCTGACGGCGCGAGGCTGGAGCCGTAAAGGCAGCGGCAATCAGACTTCCGTCAACAATCCCTGGCGCAGCGCCAGGCGGACCAGCTCGATGTCGGAGCCGACGCCGAGCTTGTCCTTGATCAGGGAATGCAGATTCGCCACCGTCTTTGGACTGACATGCAGCGTCTCGGCAATCTCCTCCGTCGTGTTCTCGGCGAGCAGCAGCCGCAGCACCTCGAATTCGCGCGGCGTCAGCACGTCGGCGGCCGAGCTCTCGCCGCTGATGCGGCTGAGCGCAAGCTCGTGGTCGATGTCGGGGCTGATGGCGATCCTGCCGGCGAGCACGTCCTTGACCGCGCGCACCAGCGTCTCGGGCGGGCTGGTCTTGGTGACGTACCCCCTCGCGCCGGCGCGGATCGCCTGCACGGCAAAGCCGGCATTTTCGTGCATGGTGAAGACGAGGATTCGTGCCGTCTTGTCCCACTGCCTGATCCGCCTGACCGCCTCGATGCCGCCGATGCCGGGCATGCTGAGATCCATAATGACGAGGTCGGGCGCTTCGGATTTGTACAGACGATAGGCCTCCGCACCATCGGCCGCCTCGGCAACGACGCGCAGGCCCGGCTGCTTCTGGAGCACGGAGCGGTAGCCCTCGCGGACGACGGAATGGTCGTCGACCAGCAGGATGGTGGCGTCGGCCGCGCTCATGCCGCATGCTCCAGCGCATGTCGATCGGCGGCCGCGAGCGGAATGAACACGCGCAGTGCCGAGCCGTTAGGGCCGGTCTCAAAGCTCAGCCGGCCGCGCAGCGCGGCGACGCGCTCGCGCATGCCGAGCAGGCCCATGCCGGATTTGACGGAAGCCTCGTTCGGCCGGCCGTCGTCTTCGATCGCGAGCGCGATGTCATCGTCGGCCATCGTCAGATGCAGGCTGACCTTGGTTGCGCCGGCGTGCTTGGCCGCGTTGGTGAGCGCCTCCTGCACGATGCGGTAGAGATTGGCGCTGACCGAGGCAGGCACGCTCTCGAAGGCACCGTCGAACCGGATGTCGAAGCGGGGCTGGCCGCGGCTGCGGCCGTTCCACCCCGACACCAGTCCTTCGAGGCTCGCGACGAGGCCGAGTTCTTCGACATCGGGCGGCCGCAACCGGAACAGCGCGCCGCGCAGCGTCTCCATCATGCCGGTCGCGGTCCGGGCAATGCTGTCGCACTCTCCCAACAAGCCGGGACAGTCCTGCGCCGCAGTCTGGCGGGCGGACGCGGCAAGCGCGCGGATCGCGGCGAGTGACTGGCCGAACTCGTCATGCAGCTCGCGCGCGAGATGGCGGCGCTCCTCGTCCTGGAGCGCGATCAGCTTCCGCGTCAGCTCGTTGCGTTCAGCAAGCGCAGTGTCGAGGCTTTCGGCGAGATGGTTGAAGACATCGCGGATGGCGGAGAGCTCGGCGAGGTCGAACGGCGGCAGCCGCGCGGTGAGGTCGCCGGCGGCGATCCGCTCGAGGCCGTCGCCGATCATGCGGGTGGGGCGCAGGGCGCGCGCCAGCGCGGCATAGACCAGCGCGCAGAGCAGCGGGAGCGCGATTGCAAGCGCGATCATCAGGCGGCCGGCCTCGTGCCAGGCCTCGGCCGTCTGCACGGCCGCATCGACCGAGACCACGGTCTCGCCGAGCTTCGTTCCGCGGACGATCACAGGCCGTGCCGCCTCGCGGCCGGGGTCGAACAGGCTGCGATAGAAGGCGGCGAAGGCCTGCGGCGGCGGGCTCGCCGGGGCAGGCGCGCCACTACAGAAACGCTGGAGCATCTCACCGCTCACGCTCCGGAATCCAAGGCAGAGGCCGGGCGTCATCACATGGGCCGAAACCGGGTCAAGGTTCGGAAAGTCCGAGCGCGGGCTGGCCACCCACTGGACCTTGCCCTGTTGCAGCTCCAGCGTCTTCGCCACGATGGCGGCGATACTGTCGATGCGCGCATGCGCTGCGCTGTTGGCCGTAACGAGGAAATAGGCGGAGATCGCGGCGAAGCAGACGGCCGATATGGCGGCCACGCGCAGCGTCAGACGGACCTTGAGATCGAACTTCGGGCGATTCCACATGGGGGCACCTGACGCGAACGGGTTTGTCGCGCCCTCATTAGAAGGCAGAACGCAAGCGGCGGGAAGCGTTCCCGCTTTGCCGCAGTGCAACGTCGTGAAATTTTCCCGGCATTCGTCGGGACGGCCGCGGCTGCATGGTGTCAGGCAACCCGTCCAGATTTGCGTGGCCGTTCCGTCCCATGAGGTCGTTTCATGTACCGTTCCGGGCTGATTGTCGTCTGTCTCCTCTTCGTCCTCTCTTGTTCGCGGGCCGTTGCCGAGGGCACGATTGGCGTTGCCATCGACGATTTCAGCTACACCGATACCTCGGCCGAGCCGATCAACCAGACCGCCGCCCACGAGCGACGGCTGGCGGCGTTCATGGCCGCGCTTCGAAGGGATATCGGCGCGGACCCGCGCTACCGCCTGGTTCCGTCCGCCCAGGACGGTGCGGCGTTCAAGGTCATCGGCGGCATCCAGAAGACCAGCACGCTGGTGCAATGGGCCAAGGTCGCTGTGATCGAAATCGGCGCCAAGAAGCTCGTGATGGACAAGCTCTACAGCTTCCGCGGCGACAATGATGAATCCTGGGAGCGGGCCGAGATCTTCGTGTCCCGCGAGGTCATGGCTGCGCTGGCAACGCCCGCGCCGGTTGCGCTGGCCGTGTTCGACTTCGAGCTCGAGGATACGACCGCAGCCCCGGCCGGCGCGTCGGCCGCTTCGGACGCCTCGTATCTCGCCGAGGCCACCGGTGGTGTGCGCGAGGTGCTCGGCCAATCCGGCCGTTATCGGCTCGTCGATGTCGGCGGTGCGCGCGGCGAGGCGGCGAACAGGCGTGCCTTGCGCGATTGCGGCGGTTGCGAGGCGGCGATCGCGAAGGAGCTCGGCGCGGATCAGTCGCTGATCGGCGTGGTGCGGCGGGTGAGCCGCACCGAATACACGCTCGGCTTCCAGCTGCGCGATGCCAGGACCGGCACCGTGCTGGCGCGCGGCGACAGCGGCCTGCGCATGGGCGCAGACTATTCGTGGAAGCGCGGTGCCGTGCGGCTGGTCAGCGACCAGCTGATCGAGAGCCGATAGCGCTAGAACGTCAGCTGCACCTTCATCGACTGCGAGCGGTCGCTGGCGAGCTCGAAGGCGGTGACGGCGTTCTCGAACGGCATGGTCGCCGTGATCAGCGGCCTGACGTCGATCAAGCCTTCGCCCATCAATCGCACCGCGAGCTCGAACTCGGGATCGAAGCGGAAGGTGCCGCGGAGCTGCAATTCCTTGGCGACGATGGAGTTGATCGGCAGCGTCATCTCGCCGCCGAGACCAAGCTGCACCAGCGTCGCGCCCGGCCTGAGCACGTCGAGCGCGGCGCGCAGCGCAGCCTGATTGCCCGAGGCTTCGAACAGCGTGTCGAACACGCCCTTGCCGGCGCGCCAGGGGTCGAACGCGCTAGCATTGGTCGCGACGTTGATGGCGTGCGTGGCGCCGAGCTTTTTCGCGACCGCGAGCGGTGCGTCCGCCACATCGGTGACGACGATCTCGGCGGCACCGCCGAAACGTGCGACGAGGATCATCAGCGCGCCGATCGGACCGCAGCCGGTGATCAGCACGCGTTTGCCGAGCAGGGGGCCGGCTTGCTTGCCCGCATGCAGGCAGACCGCCAGCGGCTCGGCGACCGCGGCTTCGGCGAGCGAGAGCTTCTCCGCGATCGGCACGGCCTGCGTCGCATCGACGGTGATGAATTCGCGAAAGCCGCCCTGCACATGGGGAAAGCGCATCGCGCTGCCGAGAAAGCGCATGTCGAGGCACTGGTTGCGCATGCCCTCCTGGCAATGCAGGCATTGGCCGCATGGCTTGCTCGGGTTGACCGCGACGCGTGAGCCGGGCTTCACGCTGGTGACGCCGTCACCGACGGAAGCGACGACGCCGGCGATCTCATGGCCCAGGGCCATCGGCTGCTGGATGCGGACGACGCCGAAGCCGCCGTGATGGTAATAATGCAGGTCCGAGCCGCAGATGCCGCCATTGGCGATCTTGACGCGGATCTCACCCGGGCCTGGGGCCGGATCGGGATAGCTCTCGATCCGCAGGTCCTTCGGGGCGTGAATGACGACGGCGCGCATGCTCTTGTTCCTCAGCGTGTGGCGGATCACATGGCGGCGATCATGCCGCCGTCGACATAGATGATCTGGCCGTTGACATAAGTCGAGGCGTCCGAGGCGAGGAAGATCGCAGCGCCGACCAGCTCCTCCGGCTTGCCCCAGCGTTTCGAGGGGATGCGGCCCATCAGCCAGTTGTTGAAGTCGGCGTTGTTGACCAACGCCTCGTTCATGTCGGTCAGCATGTAGCCGGGGCCGATCGCATTGGCCTGGATGCCGTGCTGCGCCCATTCCACCGCCATCGAGCGGGTCAGGTTCTTGATGCCGCCCTTGGCCGCGGTGTAGGGCGCGATGGTGGGACGCGCGAGCTCGCTGCCGAGCGAGCCGATATTGATGATCTTGCCCTGCTTGCGCGGGATCATGCGCTTGGCCGCCTCGCGTCCGATCACGAAGGCGCTGGTGAGGTTGGTCTCGATCACCTTGCGCCATTCGTCGGTGGTGAACTCCACCAGCGGCTTGCGGTGCTGGATGCCGGCATTGTTGACGACGATGTCAACCGCAATGCCCTTTTTGTCGAAGTCATCGAACGCGGCGACGATCGCGGCTTCGTCGGTCACGTTGAAGGCGGCTCCTTCAGCCTGATAGCCGGCGGCGCGAAACTCGGCGACGGCCTGCTCGACGCGCTTGGGATCGACGCCATTGATGATGATCCTGGCGCCGGCCCTGGCCATGCCCTCGGCAATGGCGCAGCCGAGGCCGCGGGAGGAGCCGGTCACGAGCGCGGTGCGGCCGGAAAGATCGAAGAGGGAGGTGCTCATCGCAAAAAATCCTCAGACGTTGGAACGGCGCACGGTGAGATCGGAGCGGTCGAATACGGCGGGAAGGAGATCGACGCCGAGGCCGGGTCCTTCCATCGGATAGACGTAACCGTCCTTGATCACAGGCATCGTGGTGACGAGCTCGTTGTACCAGCCCTTGTAGAAGGCGCGCACCGATTCCTGGATCAGCGTGTTGGGCTGGCTGAACGACATGTGGATGGCGGCGATGAAGCCGATCGGGCCGATACAATCGTGCGGAGCAAAGGGCCGGTGATAGGTCTCGGCCATCGCCGCGATCTTGCGGCCCTCGGTGAGGCCGCCGGTCCAGCACAAATCCGCCATCACCACATGCATGGCGTCGCGGTCGAGCATGTCCTTGTAGGGAAAGCGCGAGCCCAGCGTCTCGCTGGCGCAGACCCAGACGTCGGTCGAGCGCGCATATTCGGCCAGCGCCTGCGGCGAGTTCATGCGGATCGGGTCTTCGTACCAGGTCGGCTTGTAGGGCTCGAGCGCGCGTGCGATCTGCTTTGCCGTCGGCAGATTCCATAGCGAGTGGAGCTCGACCATGATCTCCATCTTGTCGCCGACCGCCTTGCGGATCTTCTCGAACGGCTCGATCGCCTGCTTCATCTGCGCGGCGGTGATGTAGAGGCCTTTGTTCACCTGCGCCGCCGGATCGAACGGCCAGATCTTCATGGCGGAGATGCCGCTCTCCAAAAGGCTCTCGGCGAGCGCGTCGGCGCGATGCATGAAACCGTCGAGATCCTCGTAAGGCCCCTTGGAGGCGCCGAGATTCCAGTTCGCGACCGGGCTGATATTGGTCGAGCGGACATATTGCGTGCCGGCGCAGGTGTTGTAGATGCGCTGCTTGTCGCGGCAGAGGCCGCCGAGCATCTGGTGCACCGGCTGACCGCAGACCTTCCCGAACAAATCCCACAGCGCGATGTCGATCGCGGAGGCTGCACGATATTCGACACCGGTCGAGGACTGCGCCATCGGCAGGTTCAGCATGTCGCGATGGATGGCTTCGATGTGCAGGGGATTGCGGCCGAGCAGGCGGCCGGCAAAGGTGTCGTGGATCTGCGCCTCGACCGCGCCCGCGCCGTAGAATGTCTCGCCGAGCCCGATCACACCCGTGTCGGTGTGAACGCGCACCCAGATGACGTTGGAAAATTCCTCGGTGCGCAGCGTCTCGATCGATGTGATCTTCACGGCAACAATCCTCCCATCACAGACGTCCCGCGCCTGTCGTCTCATTTTGCGCTGCAACATGTTGCAGGCCGTGCGGGAGTCTTACGCTGGCTTGTAATATATCACAACATGTTTTAAGGCTCGGACAAACACGGCGCCATCCATCGACGAGAGCGCGGCCGACGGGAGAGAACGACATGCCAAAGCGCAAGCGCGCGCTCGAGGTGGTGAGAAACGACGACGACGGCGAGGGCAAGCCCTCGCGGCGCAACCGGCTCAATTTCTTTGAGCTGGCCTACCAGAAGATCGAAGAGCTCCTGGTTCACTGCGAGCTCAAGCCCGGACAATTCATGACGATGCTGGAATTGCAGCACATCACCGGTTTCGGGCGCACACCGGTGCATCACGCCGTCAATCGTCTGTCAGCCGACACCCTCATCATCATCCGGCCCCGTCACGGCCTGCACATCGCGCCGATCGATCTTGCGCGCGAACGCATGCTGCTGGCCTTGCGCCGCGACATGGAGCGCTTCGTGATCCGCCTCGCGGCCGATCGCGCCAGCCTCTCGCATCGCAATCAGGCGCTGCACATCGAGCGTCTGCTGCGCGAGCGCCGCGCCAGCCTGACGCTCGACGAATTCAACAGCCTCGACCGTCGCATCGACGCGTTGGTGCTGGAGGCGGCCGGCGAGCCGTTCCTCGTGCATACGATGCGGCCACTGCACACGCTGTATCGGCGCATCGGTTACATCCACCACCGCTTCATGCCGGGGCAGGCGGATCTGTCGGGCACAATCGATCATCACCTCGCCATTCTCAGTGCCGTTGCCGGCCGCCATGTCGAGGATGCCGTGAAGGCGAGCGATGCCCTTATCGACTACATGGACTCGATGTTCACCGGCATGGAAGCGGGGATCGATCCGCGGCTGCTCGATTGCAGCATCGAGCCGCTGCTCGACACGTAGAGAGTTTCGAAGAGAGGACCAAGAAAATGTCAACGATGGCTCTGCCACAACCGACCGCGAGCGAGGCCGCGGTCCGCTACCTGATCACGAACTACAGCCCCAAGGGCAACAAGGTCGGTTGGCTGATGATGGCCTCGATCCTGGTCGAGGCCTGGGATCTCTATTCGATCGCCTTCGTGCTGATCTTCATCAAGGAGCAGTACAATCCCGATCCGCTGATGCTGGGCCTTGCGGCGGCCGGCACGCAAGGCGGCGCCCTGATCGGTGCGCTGCTCGGCGGCTGGCTGTCCGACAAGATCGGCCGCCGCGTCATGTTCCTGGTGACGATGGTGATGTTCATCGTGCTGGCGCTGGCGCAGGCCTTCGTGCCTGATGTCGCCTGGCTCGTCGTGATCCGCTTCCTGCTCGGCATCCCGCTCGGCTCCGACATCTCGACCGGCTACACCTACATCATGGAATCCATGGCCAAGGGCGAGCGCGAGGTCATGGGCAACCGCTGGCAGTTCATGTTCGCCGTCGGTGAAGTGCTCACCATCGGCGTCATCGTGATCTTCCTCCTGATCGACATGAACCACGAGATGCTGTGGCGCGTGACGCTCGGTCTCGGCGCGGTACCGGCGCTGATCATCCTCATCATGCGGCACGACGTGCCGGAGACGGCGGTGTGGCTGGTGCAAAAGGGGCGCTACCGCGAGGCCAAGCAGGTCGCGCGCGAGATGTTCAACGACAATCTCGACATGCTGCCGGACCGGGACGTCCAGGTGCCGAAGGTCTCGACGCGTGCGTTTCTCGCCGACCTGAAGAAGGACCCGATCCGCTGGCGCGCCACCATCTACGGCTGGATCGCCTGCTTCGCGCAAGGCAGCGAATTCTCGACCTTCGCGTTCTACCTGCCGGTGCTGTTCGTGATGGTCGGCGTGTCGAGCGTGCTCGGCAACAACCTGGTGACGATGGGACTGTTCTGCTTCGCCGCGTTGTCCGGCTGGGTGGGTCCGCTGCTGACGCCGAAGATCGGCCATCGTGGCATCGCCATCGCCGGTTTCGGCATCGTGCTGGCTTCACTTCTGGTCGCGGCCTTCGCGCTTTACACCGACAACAAGATACTGCTGCCGTTCGCGGCCGCCGCCATGCTGTGGGGCCATTATTGGGACGCGTCGAACTGCATGACGATTCCGACCATGGTCGCCAAGCCGAAATATCGCGGCACCGCCAGCGGCTTCGCTTACATGTTCGTGAAGCTGCCGTCGTTCCTGGCGATCTTCCTCTTCCCGTCGCTGTTCGCGGCGATCGGGCAGGCCAACGCCACGCTGTTCGTCGCGATCTTTCCGCTGATCGGATTGCTCGCCGCGATCTTCATCCTGCCGGAAGTCTACGGCTACGAGAACGACTGACGTGTGACCCGGTCGCGGCCTTGTGGCCGCGATCGGGCTCCGTCCGCTACGGGCTCAGGAAGACGGGATCGATCCCGGTGCCATGGCCGAGCAGGCCGATGGCCTGAAGCTGGGCCGTGTGCACGTCGATCTCCAGGATGGCGAACAAGGCCAGCAGCACCACGACGGAGAAGACGAGCAGGGGATGGGACGTCTCCGTGCGGCCCTGGCCGGGCGCGACGAAGCCTTGAATTTCGCGGCGCAACGAGAACCGGCGCGACAGCGACTTTGATCGAATCTGCATGATCAACCTTCCTTGCCGCGAGCTGTCTGAAGCTCGCGACAAGTGAAGTCTAGCCGTCGCCGCAATGCCGGCCTTGATGCACCGCAAACGGCTGAACTTATTTGGCCGGCGCGCCTTGCCGCTACCTGATGGCAGCCGCCAGTGCACCGATCAAGGCAGGCGGCGTCACCAGAAGACCGAGCTTGAGGAACGGCCAGGCGCCGACCTCGATCTTCTCCCGCCGGAGCGCGACCAGCCAGAGGATGGTAGCGAGCGATCCCGTCACCGACAGATTAGGCCCGAGATCGACGCCGATCAGGATGGCGCTGACGACCGGCGCGGGCAGATGATCGCTTGCGGCGACCGAGCCGGCGACGAGGCCGACCGGAAGGTTGTTGGCGATGTTGTCGGCGATCGCTGTGGCGATGCCGACGCTCCAGGCTGCCTGGGGCACCGATTGCGCGACCGCTTGGTGCAGCAGCGCGCTCAACTGCGCGATCACGCCGGTCTTCACCAGCGCTTCCACCATCACAAAGAGCCCGCCGACCAGCGGCAGCACGCTCCAGGAGACGCCGTGCAGCACGGGCAAAGGCGATTGCCGGTTGATCAGCAGCACGATCGCTGCCGTCGCGACGCCGCAGTTGAAGGTCGGCAGGCCCAGTTGCCTGTCCAGCGCTGACGCGGTCACCAGCACGATGCCGATCGCGACGATGCCTATTGCCGTGAGCTTGCCGCCGCGTCCAAGCTTCGGGTGCGGCACGCTGCGGGCGATCGTCTCCTCCTTGAGCGCGCGGTGCTGGCTGAGGCGCAGGACCACGTAAGTGAGCAGGATCGAGGCCGCCGAGGGCAGGGCGAACAGGCGCAGCCATTCGGTGAGGTGCGGCATGCGCGCGCCGAACACGACGAGATTGGCCGGATTGGAGATCGGCAGCACGAAGCTTGCGGCATTGGCAATGAAGGCGCAGACGAACAGATAGGGCAGCGGCTTTGCGCCGGCCGCGCGCGTTGCGGCATAGACGGCCGGGGTCAGCACGATCGCGGTGGCATCGTTGGAGAGCAGCACGGTGACGAGAGTGCCGACGAGGTAGATCAGCAGGAACAGCCGCTGCGGTGAGCCACGTGCATACTCCACCGCAACCGCGGCGAGATAATCGAACAGGCCTTCGAGCCGCGCCAGCTCTGCGATCAGCATCATGCCGATCAGGAAGAGATAGACGTCGACGCCCTTCTCGATACCGGTCAACGCATCCGGCCATTGCAGCAAACCAAACAGCAGCAGCGCGCCGGCGCCGATCACGGCCCAGAGCGCCTCGGGCAGGCGAAAGGGCCGGACGATGACGCCTGCGGTCGCGACGACGATGATGCTCCAGGTCCAGATGGCGTCAGACGGCACGGTTCAGTTCTCGAATGGGAATGGAGTCATTCGGCAGCGATAGCCGATGCGGGCGCCGCTGTCTTCCCCCGCGGGCGCGGATCGCCATCGTCGCCTTGCCGCGTTTCGGGCAAGGCGAGGAGGCAGATCACCGCACCGATCGCCGCCACGGCGCCGAGCGTGATGAATGCTGCGCTGTAACCGGCGCCGACCACGACCAGGCCCGCCAGTGTCGTCGACAGCGCCGCACCAATGCTCTGGGCCGTGATGACGGCGCCCTGTGCGACGTTGAAGCGGCCGGTGTTGCGCATCAGGTCGGCGACGATGACGGGGAAGATTGCCCCGAAAATGCCGGCGCCGACGCCATCCAGCAGCTGTACGGCGACCAGCCAGAACGGATTGTCGGAGAGTGTATAGAGCGCACCGCGGATCGGCAGGATCAACAATGCGGCGAGGAAGAACCGCTTGTGCCCCCAGCGGTCGGCCCGCGCGCCGACCAGCGCCGCGAACGGAACCATCACCACTTGCGCCGCAACGATGCATGCCGACATCAGACTGGTGCCGATGTTCTTGTCCTGGAGCGCGAGCTTCTGTCCGACCAGCGGCAGCATCGCCGCGTTGGAGAGATGAAACAGAACGACGCAGACAGCGAATATGAGCAGAGGACGGCAGCTCAGGAGCACGCCAAGCCCCGAAGGCTGTTCGGGTCCGCCATTGATACGAGAGTGGTGCAGTCCGCGCGCGAGATCGTGGTCGATGGCCCGTTCGGGGATTGCCAGGATGCTGACGAGGCTCGCGATCGCCATGGCGCCGAGAAGGTAGAACACGACGGTCGGTCCGAACCAATAGGCGGAGAGGCCGGCGATGCCCGCCGCGACGGCGTTGCCGGCGTGGTTGAAAGTCTCGTTGCGGCCGATGCGCCGGGTAAATGCGGCATGCCCGAAGATGCCAAGCGAGACAGCGGCGATCGCGGGTGGAAAGACCACGGCGGCGGCTTGCGCGATGCCTTGCGAGATTATCACCGGCAGGAGGTTGGGGAACCACGGCAGTGAGAGCGAGGCGAGGGTCACCAGAATCGCAGCGGCCACCATCACCAGCCGCTTCGCCCGCGTGCCGTCAAGCAGCGCGCCGGCCGGCGTCTGTGCGACGATGCCGGCGATCGTCGCGATCGACATCACAAGGCCGATGCGAGCTTCGTTCCAATGCTGCTCGGTGAGAAGATAGACCGCGAGATAAGGGCCGAGCCCGTCGCGGACGTCGGCGAGGAAGAAATTGGCAGCGTCCAGCGCGCGGCCGGCGCGCCTCGCCTGATCAAGGTCTTGGCTCGACATGCATCTCTCGATCGAGGCTCAAATTTGTCCGGCCGGCACCGACGGTACGGCTTGAGCTATGAACGTTCTATCTGCGAACGGCGGTCCGCCGAACACACCGCTGTCGTTCCGGACAAGCAGCCGCGGTTATCCGGAGGACGGGGACAGGCAATCACCGCGCCACCGACAGTTTCTCCGTGATCGCCTTGCGTAATATGCGCGACAGCGACTCCACAGAGTAGGGCTTCTGGATCAGTTCGAAGCCGCGATGGGCGCTTTCGGCGAGCACGTTGCTGTAGCCGCTGGTGAGCACCACGGGCAGGCCCGGATAGCGCTCGCGGATGATGCCGGCAAGCTCGACACCGTTCATTCCGGGCATGATGACGTCGGAGAACACGAGGTCGACGGCAAATTCGTTCTCGCCGAGAATCGCCAGTGCCGCGTTGGCGTTGGCGACGCGGCGGACGATATAGCCGAGATCCTCCAGGAGTTCGGTGGAGAAGCGGCCGACTTCGTCGTCGTCCTCGACCACGAGCACGCGATAGCCGCGTCCGGTCGCCGTGACCTCATGGGTCAGTGCCGCGGCTTCCTTGTCCGTCGCGGGACTTTGGGCCCGCGGCAGATAGATGGTGAAGGTTGCGCCTTTGCCTTGCGTGCTCGTCACCGCGATGTCGCCCTCGGACTGTTTTGCGAAGCCGAAGGCCTGGCTGAGGCCAAGGCCGGTGCCCTTGCCGACCTCCTTTGTGGTGAAGAACGGCTCGAAGATCTGTTCGAGATGTTCCGGCGCGATGCCGCTTCCGGTGTCGGTGACGGAGATGGCGACGAAGTCGCCGCTGCGCGCCGATTGCGCGCGCAGTTGAGGGATACCATGGACCTTGCGCACGGCGATGGTGAGGTGGCCTTCGCCATTCATCGCATCGCGGGCGTTGATGGCGAGGTTGATCAGCGCGGTCTCGAACTGGGCGATGTCGGCCACGGTGAAGCAATCGGGATCCTGAACCTCCACGGCGATCTCGATGCGGCCGCCGGCCAGCGGCCGGACCAGCTGCGCCACGCCTTCGACCTGGCTGCCGACGTTGAAGATCTGCGGCTTCAGCGGCTGCCGGCGCGCGAACGCCAGAAGCTGCGCGGTCAGCTTGGAGGCGCGCTCGACCGTCTCGGAGATGGCGTCGACATAGCGGCGGCGGCGTTCCTCCGGCAGCTCGCGGCGGCGCAGGAAGTCGGTGGCGGAGCGGATGATGGTGAGGAGATTGTTGAAGTCGTGCGCGACGCCGCCGGTGAGCTGGCCGATCGCCTCCATCTTCTGCGATTGCCGCAGCGCTTCCTCGCCGCGGCGGCGCTCGGTGACGTCGACCGCCTCGGGCACCGCGCCGGTGATGTTGCCGTGGCGGTCGAGCACGGGCCGCATGCCGAAATCGAAATCGCGCTCGCCGATGGGAAGGCGCAGGCGCATCTCCAGCCGCACCGCTTCGCCTTTGAGCACCGTGTCGAAGGCTTCTCGCACGGCGGCACTCATGCCGTCCGTGCCGGTGAACCAGGGCGTGTCCCAGAGCGGCTTTCCGATCACATCCGACGAGCACGCCTTGATGCCATCCAGCGCGGTCTTGTTGGCGTAAAGCAGCTCACCCTTGAGATTGACCAGGCCCTGATACTGATTGCTGGTCTCCAGGATCGCGCGCAGCCGTGCCTCGTTGGATTCGAGCTCGGCGGTGCGCTCGGCAATGCGCTGCTCCAGCGTCTCGTTGAGCTGCCTGAGCTCGATCTCGGCCTGCTTGGCGACGGTGATGTCGTGGGCGACGCCGATGAAGCCGATATGCTTGCCTGTTGGGTCCCAGCGCGGCTGCGATTCCGATCGAAGCCACCGCCATTCGCCGCTTGCGTTCCTGTAACGCGCTTCCAGCACGAAGGGTTTGAGGGATGCTTCACCCTGGACGGATTGCTGGAGCACGTGCGGCAGGTCGTCGGGATGCAGCACCTTGCGCCAGTCGAAGTCGATGGCCTGATCGTAGGGAAGGCCGACGAAATCGACATAGGCCTGGTTGGCGAAGGACCGCTTGCGATCGAGCTTGGTGACCCAGATCGGCACCGGCGCGCTGTCGGCGATCAGCCTAAAGCGCTCCTCGCTCTCGCGCAGCGTCTCGCGCGCCAGCGCCTGGTCGGTGATGTCGATATGGGCGCCGACCAGGCGGATGGCGCGGCCGTCCTTGTCGCGCTCGATCTTGGCGACGACCCGAATCCAGCGGGTCTCGCCGTCGCTGGGGCGGATGATGCGGTATTCGGCGCTGTAGTCTTCGCTCGTTCCGGCGAGCGCCTCGAAGAAATGCTTGACGGCCGCCTCGCGGTCGTCGGGATGGATGCGATTGACCCAATCCTCGTGCGACTCCTCGGCAGCTTCCGGCGGCAGGCCGTGGATGATCAGATATTCGGGCGAGCGACGGTTCTTGAAGCCTTCGCGGAAATCGACCTCGACGCCGCCGACCTTGCCGATACGCTGGATGCGCGCCAGCTCGGCCTCGCGTTCCTGGAGCGCGCGATAGGCGTTATCGCGCTCGCGCGCGACGGCTTCGAGGTGCTGGCGCAGCCTTTCGGCGGCGATGGTCTCGGGCAAGGGATCGTTCAAGGCATCGGCCGTTGTGATGCGAGTGCGCACGTGCCGGACCGATATTCACACAGACGGAACGTGATGGCCATTGTTTAGAGGGCAAAGTATCGGAAAATAGGAGCGCGTGCCTGCACGCGAAGAACGACGCGGTGGCAACGTCTGGCCTGGCAATTTGTTCCGGAGACTGGAACGATCGGCTGATCGAGGCGTCTTCGCGAGGTGCCAATCCTCTCATAAAAATCCCTTTCCAAAGAGGCTAAATCTTGAAGCTCTTCGTCTGTCAGGCCTGCGGCAACGTTCTCTATTTCGAGAATCGTGCCTGCGAACGTTGCGGCCATCGTGTCGCCTTCCTGCCGGAGAAGGAGACAATGTCGGCGATCGAGCCCGACGGAGAAGCCTGGAGGACATTGGCCGACAATGGCGAAAGCCGGATGCTGTGCCGCAATGCCGAGTACGACGCCTGCAACTGGCTGACGGATACGGGCGATACCACCGGATATTGCCGCGCCTGCCGCCACAATGGGACAGTACCGAACCTTTCCGATCCGGCGCAGCTTGCTGGATGGCGTGAGCTGGAGGTGGCCAAGCACCGTCTATTCTATTCCCTGATCCGCTGGAGGCTGCCGCTCCAGACCCGGCAGGACAATCCCGGGCATGGGCTGATCTTCAATTTCCTAGCCGACGATCCGAACAGCGGAGAGAAGGTCATGACTGGCCACGACAGCGGCCTGATCACGATTGCGCTCAAGGAGGCGGACGACATCGAGCGCGAGCGGCGCAGGCTCGAGATGGGCGAGCCCTACCGGACGCCGCTCGGGCATTTCCGCCACGAGGTCGGGCACTACTTTTGGGATGTGCTGGTGCGGGACGGCGGCAAGCTGAACCAATGTCGCGCCGTGTTCGGCGACGATTCCGTTGATTACGGTCAGGCCTTGCAGCGGCACTATGCCGAAGGCCCGCCGCCGCACTGGCAGCAGAGCTATGTCTCGGCCTACGCCACGACGCATCCCTGGGAAGACTTTGCCGAGACCTGGGCGCACTACCTCCACATCGTCGACACGCTGGAGATGGCCGCCGAGTTCGGCATGGAGGTGCGCCCCAGGGTCGACCGCGTTGGGGAACTGACGGCGCGCATCCGCTTCAACCCTTACGAGGCAAGGGATATCGAGGCGCTGGTCAACGCATGGCTGCCCTTCACCTTCGCCATGAACAGCGTCAACCGCGCCATGGGCCTGCGCGACCTCTATCCCTTCATCCTATCGCCCGCGGTGGTCGCCAAACTCGGCTTCATTCACGGCCTGGTCCGGGACGTGGCCAAGGCCGGGAAGCCCCGGGAAGCGGAACGGCGTCCCTAGGGGCTCGCCGGGCCCATTTCGGTCTTGCGCTGGTACGCCAGAGGCCCCGGATTTAGACCGTTGCCTCCGGCCCATTTTGATGTACCACGGGAGCCACACGGCCCGCCCCATAGGCCCCAACGGCCAGGAGACGGGTCCCGCCCAAGGTCGAGACCCAAGAAAAGCATGTTCAAACGGATTCTGATCGCCAATCGCGGCGAAATCGCCTGCCGGGTCATCAAGACCGCCCGCAAGATGGGAATTCAGACGGTCGCGGTCTATTCCGAGGCCGACCGCGATGCCCTCCATGTCGAGATGGCCGACGAGGCGGTGCTGATCGGGCCGCCCGCGGCGGCCGAGAGCTACCTGGTGATCGAGAAGATCGTCGAGGCCTGCCGCAAGACGGGCGCGCAAGCCGTGCATCCCGGCTACGGCTTTTTGTCCGAGCGCGAGGCGTTTCCGCGTGCGCTGGAGGCGGCCGGCATCGTCTTCATCGGCCCCAACCCCGGCGCGATCGCGGCGATGGGCGACAAGATCGAATCCAAGAAGGCGGCGGCCAAGGCCGACGTTTCGACCGTGCCGGGCTTTCTCGGCGTGATCGAAGACGCCAAGCATGCGGTCAGGATCGCCGACGCGATCGGCTATCCCGTGATGATCAAGGCCTCCGCCGGTGGTGGCGGCAAGGGCATGCGAATCGCCCACTCGACCCAGGAGGTCGAGGAGGGATTTGGGCTGGCAAAAGCGGAAGCAAAGGCCTCGTTCGGCGATGACCGCGTCTTCATCGAAAAGTTCATCGTCGATCCCCGCCACATCGAGATCCAGGTGCTGGGCGACAAGCACGGCAACGTGATCTATCTCGGCGAGCGCGAATGCTCGATCCAGCGCCGCAACCAGAAGGTCATCGAGGAGGCGCCGTCGCCGCTGCTCGACGAAGCCACCCGCCGCAAGATGGGCGAGCAGGCCGTCGCGCTGGCCAAGGCCGTGAATTACGACTCCGCCGGAACGGTCGAGTTCGTCGCAGGGCAGGACAAGAGCTTTTACTTCCTGGAGATGAACACGCGCCTCCAGGTCGAGCATCCCGTCACCGAGCTCGTCACGGGCGTCGATCTGGTCGAGCAGATGATCCGTGTCGCGAGCGGCGAGAAGCTCGCGATCGCGCAGAAGGACGTCACGCTGACCGGCTGGGCAGTGGAATCCCGCCTCTACGCCGAAGATCCGTTCCGCAACTTCCTGCCCTCGATCGGGCGGCTCGTGAAGTATCGCCCGCCGGCGGAAGCCAGCAAGGACGGCATCACCATCCGCAACGACACCGGCGTGCAGGAGGGGGGCGAGATTTCCATCCACTACGATCCGATGATCGCCAAGCTCGTCACGCATGCGCCGTCGCGCGCGGCCGCGATCGAGGCGCAGGCCACCGCGCTGGACTCGTTCTACGTCGATGGCATCAGGCACAACATCCCGTTCCTGTCCGCGCTGATGCACCATCCGCGCTGGCGCGAGGGACGGCTCTCGACCGGCTTCATCGCCGAGGAATTCCCCAAGGGCTTTGCAGTGCGGGTGCCCGAAGGCGAGGTGGCGCGGCGGATCGCAGCGGTCGGCGCCGCCATCGATCACGTGTTGGGCGAGCGCAAGCGGCAGATCTCCGGCCAGATGGGTGGGCGCGTCGTGCAGCGCGAGCGGCGTCGCGCGCTCTGGCTCGATCGCGAGGAGATCCTGCTCGAGGTCGGACGCGAGGGCGAGGCGATCGCGATCCGCTTCATCGATGCCGACGGCAAGGCCGGCAATGCGCATCTGTTGCAGTCGCCGTGGAAGCCGGGCGATCCGGTCTGGCAGGGCACCATCGACGGCCATTTCGTCGCGGTGCAGGCGCGCCCGATTGCCAACGGCATCCGCCTCGCGCATCAGGGCGTCGAGGTGCCGGTCTATGTCTGGACCGAAGCCGAGGCGACTTCGGCGCGGCTGATGCCGGTGACGACGGCCTCCGACACCGGCAAGAAGCTGCTCTGCCCGATGCCGGGCCTCGTGGTCTCGATCGCGGTGACCGAGGGGCAGGAGGTCAAGGCTGGCGAGACGCTCGCGGTGGTCGAAGCCATGAAGATGCAGAACGTGCTGCGCGCCGAGCAGGACGGCACGGTGAAGAAAATCCACGCCAGCGCGGGCGCGACGCTGGCGGTGGACGCGCTGATCCTGGAGTTTGCGTAAGCGCTCTGGAGCACAATAGTCGACCCTCACCCTGAGGCGCCGCGCTTGCGCGGCGTCTCGAAGGGCGAGGAATTGAGAGTGAGGCAACCATGGCCTTTCGTTCCCGCCGCGAGAAACTTCGCTCCATCCTGTCGGGCGGGACTTGTGTCCATCCGGGCTCGGTCTACGACGCCATCTCGATCCGTATTGCCGAGGACCTCGGGTTTCCGGTCGGCATGTTCGGGGGATCAGTGGCTTCGCTCGCCGTGCTCGGCGACCCCGATATCACGCTGATCACGCTCACCGAGCTTGCCGAGCAGATGCGGCGGATGTCCCGAGCCGCAACGCTCCCCGTTCTGGTCGACGCCGATCATGGCTACGGCAATGCGCTGAACGTGCGCCGCACGGTCCAGGAGCTTGAGATGGCGGGCGCGGCCGGCCTCACCATCGAGGACACGCTGCTGCCGGCTGCCTTTGGCGAAACCAAGACGCAGCTGATCTCGCTCGAAGAAGGCGTCGGCAAGATGAAAGCGGCGCTTGTCGGCCGCAGCGATCCGTCGCTGGTGATCATGGGCCGCACGGGCGCTGCCGCGATCACCTCGATCGAGGATGCGGTTCGCCGCGCCAAGGCCTACGAAGAGACCGGGGTCGATGCGTTGTTCTTCACCGGCATCACGTCGCGCGCCGAACTCGAGGCCATCGCATCCGCCACGCGCCTGCCGATCGTGCTCGGCGGCGCGCAGGAGGAATTGAACGCGCTCGATTACCTTGCAAGCCGGCGCGTACGCATCGCGCTGCAGGGTCATGCACCGATCGCCGCCGCGACGCAGGCCGTCTACGAGACGCAGAAAGCCTTGCGCGAGGGCACGGCGCCGAAAAGTCTCAAGAGCCTGGCATCGTCGGAGCTGATGGCCCGTGTCATGCGCGAGAGCGAGGCCAGGGCGCGCAGCGCCGATGTCCTCGGACTCACAAAATGAGCCGGGCAATTCTCCAGGTCATGATCCGCGGACGCGTGCAGGGCGTCGGCTATCGGGCTTGGGTCGAGTATCAGGCGACGACGAGCGGCCTCGAAGGCTGGGTCCGCAACCGTCGCGACGGCAGCGTGGAAGCGCTGTTCGCCGGCGCGCCGAAGCACGTTGCCGACATGGTCGCGCTGTGCCGCCACGGCCCGCCGTCCTCGCGCGTCGACAGTGTCACGAGTGAAACCGCGAGCGTGGATGAGCTGAATCTGCGCCGGCCAGGAGAGGCGTTCTCGGTGTTGCCGACGGCGTAAACGCTCACAAGAAGTGGTCAGGCCCGGGCAGAAGGGACAAGCCCGGCCATGAGGGAGAGGAGGCTTAGGTGCCTCAAGCTCTCGAAGCGAACCCTCATCGCGGCAGCTTGGCGATCGCCTCGCTCAGCTCGTGGATCTCATAGGGCTTGCGCAGGATCGGGAAATCGCCGCGAACGCCGGCGGCTACCTCGCTGTAGCCGGTGGCAAGCAGGATCGGCAGACCGGGGCGGATCTGGCGGAGGCGATGGGCGAGGCTGAGCCCATCCATCTTGCCGGGCATGACGATGTCCGAGAACACGAAGTCGACGCCGTTGCTTTCGATCTCGCGCAATGCCGCTTCGGCATCGGCGACCCGGCGTACTTGATAGCCGAGCTGCTCCAGAAGACCGATGCTGACCAGAGCAACGTCGGGATTGTCCTCGACCAGCAGCACCGTGCCGCTGCCACGGAACGGCGTCCCCGATGTCTCGCGCGACGGCGCATCTGTCCCGCGCGGCAGGATGATGGTGAATGTCGTGCCCTTTCCGAGCTCGCTTGCGACCCTTACCGTGCCGCCGGCCTGATGGGCGAAGCCGTGCACCTGCGAAAGGCCGAGACCCGTGCCTTTTCCGATCGGCTTGGTCGTGAAGAACGGCTCAAAGACCTTGTCGAGAACGTCGGAGGGTATTCCGAGCCCGGTATCCGTGACGTCGATTGCGACGAAATCGCCGGCGAGGGGTGGCTCGTTCAGCACGACATTGCGCGCTCCGATCGTCACCGTGCCTCCGTCCGGCATCGCGTCCCGGGCATTGATGACGAGGTTGAGCAGCGCGGTCTCGAGCTCGGAGACGTCGGCCTTGATCGGCCATGTGTCGGAGCGAATGTCGAAGGCGAGACGCACGGAACTGCCCACGCCGGCGTCGAGCACCTCGCGGATGGCCGCGATGCGTTCGGCGAAATCGATCGCCTGCGGGTTCACGCTCTGCCGTCGCGCGAACGTGAGGAGCTGGTTTGTCAGCGCGGCGCCGCGTTTGGTCGCGGTCTCGATCGCGGACATGGCGCGCTCGAGCTTGGGGTCGTCGGTGGCGCTCCTCTTCAGGATGTGAAGGCTGCCGCTGATGATCATCAGAAGATTGTTGAAGTCGTGCGCAACCCCGCCGGTGAGCTGTCCGAGTGCGTCGAATTTCTGCGACTCGGCGAGCTGCTTCTGCATTGCCTCGAGCTTGAGCTGGGCATTGCGGCGCTCCGTGACGTCGCGCGTGATCTTGGCGAAGCCGATCAGCGCGCCGTTCTCGTAGATCGGGTCGATTACCACGCTGGCCCAGAAGAACGTGCCGTCCTTTCGGACGCGCCATCCTTCTTCCTCGTATCGGCCCTTCTCCCGGGCAATGCCGAGCGCCCGCGCGGGCCTGCCATTGGCGCGATCGGTCTCGGTGTAGAAGCGGGAAAAATGCTGGCCGAGGATCTCCTCGGGCGAATAGCCCTTGATGCGTTCGCCGCCGATGTTCCAGCTGGTGATGATCCCCTTGGGATCAAGCATGTAGAGCGCGTAGTCGGCGACTCCCTCAACCAACAGCCGGAAACTGCGCTCGCTCTCGAACAAGTCTCTCTGTTGACTGAACTTTTCGGTCATTCCGGACCCCGCCTCGACGGGGACAAACGCCGCACATGGCGGATTTGTTCCCAGTCTGTGGGACATTTTTAGGCAATATCCGCACCATATACGGTGGCCGCCGGGCGATCAGGCTCCTCGGACGGGCCGCTAACTCGTCGCCCGGCTCCGGAACGTCGCGGCCACAGCGCGCAGTGCCGCGAGCTTGGCGGGATCGCTGACTTTCGAATGCAGCACCACCTTCGAGCTGCCGAGCCTCGGCAGCTTGTGCGCCGGCCCGATATCGACCAAGCCCGGAGGTGCGATCCGCCGCGCCAGCGGCGCGATTGCAAGTCCGGCAAGCGCCGCCGCGACCACGGCCGTGACACCGCCGCCGACGAAACGCTCGCGCCAGGGGATGCGGGCCTTGTCGAGCGCGCGCACGGCGATGGCGCGGACGCCACAAGGCGGGGCGAGCGTTGCGAGCGGCAGTGCTTCGCCCTTTCGGACCATGAAGCGCTGCGACGCGAACCAGCCGAACTCGTCATCTGCCAGCTTCTCGCCGCCACGGCGGCTGCCCTCCTGCCGGACGATCACGGCGTCCAGCTCGCCCGCGTCATAGGCATCCTGCATCTCGCGCGAGAAGCCGATCGTGACGGCGAGCGTGAGATTCGCGGACATCGCGTGCAGCCGTTCGAGCAGCGGCACCAGTTCGGGGCCCGCGGCATGGTCGGAGATGCCGAGCGAGAGCGATTGCGCGGCGGAAGCCTCGAACGCACGGTCATGCGCTTCCATGAGCGCGTGGGCGCGATCGAGGAAATCAGCACCATCGGCAGTGAGCCGAACCGCGCGCGGCGAGCGTTCGACGAGGCGTTTCCCCAGCAACGTCTCCAGCCGTTGCAGCTTGAGGCTGACAGCCGCCTGCGTCGTGCCCAGCGCTTCGGCCGCGCGGGTAAAGCTCTGGAGGTCGGCAACCAGCAGGAAGGCCCGGACCGTGGCGATGTCGAGTGTTGCGTTCATTATGGATTGTTATCACTGATATAAGCTTCGATAAGATACCAAAATCATGCTCCCGGGTCTAGCTTGTCACCAACGCCGCGCAAGGCCCTGCGCAGCATCTTGAGGAGAACCACCATGCCCCTGATCACCGTGTCCTACGCCACGTCTCGCCAGTCGCCGTCGCTGAAGGCCGACATCGCCAATGCCGTGTCAGAGCTCACCGCAAAGATTCTGCACAAGGATCCCAGGGTCACCGCCATCATCGTGAAGTCCGTGGATGCCCACGACTGGTTCGCCGGCGGCAAGTCGCTCGCCGAGCAGAAGCTCGCAAGTTATTGGATCGACGTCCACGTCAGCGAGGGCACCAACACCAAGGACGAGAAGGCGGCTTATCTCGCTGCAATGTTCAAGCGCATGGCCGAGGTCCTGGGTCCGCTGCATCCCGAGACCTACCTGCATGTCGACGAGGTCAAGGGCGACGCCTACGGCTTTGGCGGCCTGACCCAGGAGCGGCGCTACATCGCCGGCAAGCTCGAGGTTTCGCTGCAGGCGGCGTGATGCCTGATCGCGGGTGAGCAATCTCACCCGCGACCGGTTGCGAGGGATCGTCAGCTCGCTGCGCGGAACTGGACTTCGGAATTGTTGATGAAGCACGTCTTGTCGAACAGCTTCAGGTCCAGCGGGTTCGGCAAGCGGACATCGCTGAGATCGGGACAGGGCTTGACTGCGGCATCATAGGATCGATCGATCTGGGAGATGAAGACGACGATCAGCCCCTTGTCACGTGCGAACGATCTCAGCGCGCGCACCTGAACGGTCAGGTCGGGATTTTCCCGCCGCTGGTCCAGCAGTTGCAGATAGTCGATCACGACGAATGTGCCGCGCGGAGCGGCGGCCATCTGCTTGACGACGTAATCGGCGCTGATCGCATCGGAGCAATCGACCTCGAACAATCCGTCGAATTGCGCGGGATCCACGCCGATCGCCCGCAAGCGGTCCAGAACATCTCTCTCGGTGTATTCGAGCGAGAAGAACGCGGCGCGGCTGCCTTTCCTCATGGCCTCCACCGCAAGTTCGAGACTCATGAGCGTCTTGCCATGACCGGGCCGCGAACCGAGCAGCACCAGCTCACCCGGCCGGAATTGAGGAAACAGCTTGCCGGCCGGCGTCTCCGCCGCGGCTTTCGCCGCGAGCAGGCTCCAGGCGGAGAACCCTTCCGTGGTGGCGACGCGGTCAAGCGCGTCGTGGAGTGGAATGCCGTCCTCGCGGGACAGGCGCTTTGCCTTGCGCTTGAGATGATAGATCGGCGCAGACAATTTCATCGTGAGAACCTCCCATTGCGAGCATGATCGCAATCCCTCCTTATGCCCAGCGCTCGAACAGTCGGTCCGATGATCAATTCGCCCGGCATGAAGTCTGCTTTCCCGGCGGAGGGGGGAGGCGTGGGCGGCACCGGGATAAGCTAGCTGATTCCGCGGCCGCAGAGAACGAGAGCCGCGCACGGCGAACAGGAAAGCGCCTAGGCGACCACTTCCGGCACCAGTGCGCGGGTCGATCCGAACAGCTCCTCGAACGCCTGCCGGAGCGCGATGTCGACGTCGGCCATGGTCACGAGCTGCCCGAGGTCGACCAGCGAAGTGACGCCGTAGCGGGGATCGGCGACGCCGCAGGGCACGATGCCGGCGAAATGCGACAGCTCCGGCTCGACATTGATGGCGATGCCGTGGAACGACACCCAGCGCTTCAGGCGGACTCCGATCGCTGCGATCTTGTCCTCGTGGTCCGCTCCCTTGTCGGGCCGCCTGACCCAGACGCCGACCCGGTCTTCACGCCGCTCGCCGCGAATATTGAAGACGGCCAGCGTGCGCAGAATCAGTTCCTCCAGGCTCGCGACATAGGCCCGAACGTCCGGCCGGCGGCGCTTGAGGTCCAGCATGACATAGGCCACCCGCTGGCCTGGCCCGTGATAGGTGAGCTGCCCGCCGCGCCCGCTCGCGAAAATCGGGAATCGCGCATCGAGCAGGTCGGATTGCTTGCCCGAGGTGCCCGAGGTGTAGAGCGGGGGGTGTTCGAGCAGCCAGACCAATTCCGGGGCCTCGCCCGCCGCAATTGCGGCGACCCGCGCCTCCATGGCGGCGACCGCATCCGGATAGGGCACCGGAGCATCCGAGATAAGCCATTCGACGGGCTCGCCGCCTGCGGCGGAAAACGACGTCAGATCGAGCTCTTGACGCTGGTTCTGGCGGGGGTTTTCAGGCGAATTAACCATTGGCTAACCATAACGTGGTGATGATCGCAGGCGCAAATGAAGAGTCCCATGTCGCGGCGGTCCTGACAGTGCCCACTCTCGATAAAGTCACCGTGGATCTCATGGTCGTCCTTGGGACCACCACCATGCCGATCCATCAAGTATTGCGTCTTTCCCGCGGCGCCATCATCGAGCTGGATGCTACCGAGGCCGACGAGGTCAAGGTCCTGGCCAACAATCTGCCCGTCGCCTCCGGCGTCGTGCTGGTCGACCGCAACCGCATCGCGGTCGAGGTCAAGCAGATGCTGCCGCGCACGCCCGGGACCCGGTAGGGCCCCGGGCAGGCGGTAGCGGCCCTGGGGACCAGCACGGGCCGATTCGGGTAGAGGGCTGGAACTTTCCTGCAAAGCTTGTGGAATTCAGGGCCTTTGCAGGCTTGTACCCCTCTGATGGATTTGTTAGATCGGCGCCGTTGATCCGGTCGGCCCTCAAGCCTCAGACCGGTATCCCCAAAGCGCTCGTGGCGGAACTGGTAGACGCGCTGCCTTGAGGTGGCAGTGAGTAAAATCGTGGGGGTTCGAGTCCCTCCGAGCGCACCAATAAAGTCTCTCCCTCAAATCGCTATCCATTTGAAAACGCAGCGAAATCCTTGCCGCGATTTTCGGTCGCTTTCCGTTGTCGCGTTTTGTGTGATACAGATCGTGATATGTTCTGTGACACACGGGCGGGGAGCGCACCTTGGTGAGGCAGGAAAATCAGGATCGATTCCTGCTCTTGCGGGATGGTGTCTACTACTACTGGCGGCGCGTGCCGAAGGTCGTCGTGCATCTCGAAGACCGCGCGCCGGTGATCCGGCAATCGCTCAAGACGGACGATCTGGCGAAGGCTAGGGCGCAGCGGGACATCCTCGAAGAAGCCGACAACGTGCTATGGGCCTCCATGCTGACGGACGGCAAGACGGATGCGGCGATAGCCGCTCACAAGGTCTCCCGAGCCCGTGCAGAGGCTCTTGGGTTCGCCTATCGCCCGGCGGTGGAAGTTGCGCAGCTACCACTCGAAGACCTCGTCAGGCGCTTCGCGGCGATCTCTGATCTGCGGACGCCGGTGGCCGTCGAGACGGCCGTCCTGGGCGGCGTGGATCGCCCCAAGGTCAAGGTCACTGAAGCCTTCGAAATTTACTGCGACGAGATCGCGGCCGTCGAGATCGTCGGCAAGAGCGAAGAGCAGAAGAAGGCGTGGAAGAAGGTCAAGAAGTACGCTGTCGATGCCTTCGTTAAGGTCATCGGCGAAGACCTCGCGATGGACGACATCACGCGCGACCACGCCAAGAAGATGCACGATCACTTCAAGGGGCTGATCGCGCCGAAGGACCCCAAGGCGGCCAAGAAGTCGGCCTCGCTCGGCAAGCGCCGCCTGGGCGACATGAGCATCCTCTACAAGCGCTACTATGCCCATATCGGTGTCGAAGGGAGGCCAAATCCATTCGAGGGCCTGACCTTCAATCAGAAGT
The DNA here is from genome assembly GCF_003837805.1 of Bradyrhizobium sp. RP6. Classification (GTDB taxonomy): domain Bacteria; phylum Pseudomonadota; class Alphaproteobacteria; order Rhizobiales; family Xanthobacteraceae; genus Bradyrhizobium. The sequence continues at coordinate 321,542 of NZ_RQIT01000001.1, forward strand.
TCAAGAAGCGCCGGTTGCCGTTCCCGATCGAGTGGGTCCGCGACGTGATCCTGAAGCCCGGCGTGCTCGCGGGCATGAATGAGGAAGCTCGCCATATCGTCTTTGTCTGCATCGAGACCGGGGCTCGCCCCATCGAGCTTCGCTACTTGCGTGCTGAGCGCATCAAGCTTCACGACAAGGTGCCGCACATCCTTGTCGAGCCATCGTTCGACCCTGACGAGCCGCATGAAGTGAAGACGGTGTCGTCGGTCCGCCGCATCCCATTAGTGGGCGTCGCGCTCGAAGCAATGAAGCACCACCCTGACGGCTTCCCGCGCTACCGAGAGAACGGCGGCACGCTGTCGCAGACGGTGAACAGCTATCTCAAAGAAAACAAGCTACAGCCGACCGGCAAGGAAACGCTCTACGGTTTCCGGCACACGTTCGAGGATCGCCTGAAGGAAGGCCGGATCGACGACGAACTGCGGAAGATTCTGATGGGGCATGCCATCGACCGCGAGCAATACGGCTCGGGCGGATCATTGAAGCTGTATCAGGAAGAGTTGATGAAGATCGTCTATCCGTTCGATCCGTCTATCGTCTGACGCGACGGAGCGCGCGAGCCATCGTGGACTCGCTCGCCTTCTTCGCCTCGATCTCGGACTCAAGCCGTTCGAAGATCGGAAGATAGACCTCGCCGCCATGGGGCGCGCGCTCCATAGCGATAGCAAGCCGGTCTAGGCAGCGTTCGAGCACTTCGATTGTGATCTCGCCATCGGCAGAAATCTTGCCGGTGGCGTTGTCATTGGCGACCTTCATCGCGACACGACCACTTCGAGGTTGATGGGTACGGCATTGAACGACGCGGGATCGCGCGGACGCTTCCTTCTGATCTCGACCACGACGCCGCGCATCCGCTTGGCTTGCTTTGCCGCGATGGTCACGCGGCGCTCTTCCGCCTTCGCCGGATCGACTGCGTCCCGGCGAAGTTGCTCCTTCAGCGCTTCGCTCCGATCCCTCATCACACGGTCTCGATTTCGACTTCGACGTTGCGCGCGACGCCGCGCACGCCAGCGATCACGGCGTCGATCCGCATGTTGATCTCGAAGGCGCGGAAGCGAGCGTCGAGCAGAGCGAGCGCGACGGAGTCGAGGGTCGGCGTCGCGTTGCGCGATCTGCACGCTTCGATCATGCGTTGGGTGGTGATGTCTTGAATGTCAGTGAGCGACATGGGTCGGAGCGTCCTGCAAGAGTGAGTGCTGGTCGGGGTGGATCGTCGGCCGTTCTTTCCCTTTGAAGCGCACCGGCCGGATCGCGGTCGGGTCGCGTAGGAATGGGAAGCGCTCATGGATGCCGGTGACGATCTCGATCAAAGCCGTCACCGTCTGCGGCATGGTCAGGCCGAGCTTGTCGGCGATGGGCTGAAGCTCTGCGCGGACTTCCTCAGGCAAGACTTTGGCGCGCGGCACCGCGACGAAATCCCAGCCCAGGAAGCCGAGCACCGCTTCGAGAGACTCGAGCCCCGGCTTGTTCTTGCGCCGCCACGCCTTAATCGAAGCGCGGCGAACGCCAGAGCCTTCCTCCGTCTCGTCATAGGTGACGCGGAGCCGCGCCATCTCCGCGAAGACAAGCTTCACATGAGGGCCGACGCGCTCCGGCATCGTCACCGTGCGCCGATTGGCACGGTCGCGGGTTCTACTCATGCTTCGGACCCGACGCGAGGTCGGTGGCGATGTTCATCATGGCGATGACGCCGGTCAGATGCTCATCGTCCGCCTGGAACATGATGCGACGATTACGATGGTCGGGATGGAGCGCGATGGTGCTCGCGCGGAACGAGTTCAGCATCGTCTTCATGAACATGCCGTTGATGCCGAACGCAGCAATCTCGCCGTTGATCGTTGCCTCGACCACGTCCACGCTGCCGCCGGTCTGACTGCCGACCGCGACCACGAAGCCGTCTTCCGAACCCGCGCACTGCAAGCGATGGCCCAATTCCTTCGAGGCGAAGGTTTCGAGCAGCGCGACCGTGCTGGAACACGCTTCGCGACTGACGACGATGCTCTCGGGAGCCGGGTTCGAAACAAGCGGAAGATAGTTCGGATACGTGCCGACCAACAGCGAAGAGCAAAAGCGCGTCGAGTCGGTGTAGAAGAAGATGGAGTTGGCGTTGGCGATGACGTTGACAACGTCGGCGCTGCGATAGAGCCGAAGCACAGCGTTGACCGTCTCGGCCGAGAGAATCACGCCGGGGCGGCCGTCGTTCAGCGGCATGTCTTCGGCACCATCCGGCGCGGGGACGGTTGCCTTGAACAGGATCGTGCCGGTGGTGCCAACGGCGGCGAGGCGCTTTCCCTCGTCGGCGACGTGAAGGAAGACGCCCTGCATCGGCGAGCTGGGCACCGTCGAAAGAGCCTGGGCGGTGTGACCGAACAGCCGGACGAGATCAGCGCCTTCAATGGCGAACTGTGCGCCGTCCATAGCGTAGTCGCGAGCAGGCCAGTCTTCGGCGGCGAGGGTGGGGAAGGTAGTGCGCGAGCGCCCGGCCTTGGCGATCAGTTCGTACTTTGCCGTGTCCATGGTGAAGGTGACATCTACGCCTTTCGGCAGCCGATCCACGACGGACTTCAGTTTCATCGCATCGACGGTCGTTGCGCCACTGGCCTCGACCTCGCATGCGCCGGTTGCTTCGACCATCATCTCAAAGTCGGTCGTGGCAATGGAGATCGTGCCATCCTGCACAATGATGCGCGCGTTGTTCGCGATCACAGCGGGCGAATTTTTCGGTGCGCTGGATACACCGCGCGCAACAATGTCGGTGAGAGTGTCACGATTGATCTTGAACTTCACAGAAGGCCCCCTTGCATGGTGATGCGGTAATGGTGCTCGCTGCCGACGTGCGCTTCGCAGTCGTCAACGGACCGAAATTTCGGATGGGTGTAGAGATGCAGCCGGTGCTTGGCGTCGTCGTGCAGATCGGCGCGGATCAGCGATTCGATCTCGTCACGGACCGCAACGTCGTCGAGCGTTGCGAGATGGCGGCGAGCGACCATTGAGTCGCCCACGCTAAGAGCCGCGCCAGCGCGCAGAAGTGCGAGCTTGTCAGTATGCGACATGAGCCCTCGCAACCTTACGGGCGGCCTGCTCTGCATCGACTTCGTCGAGAACAGACAGAGGCAGATCGACGCGAGGCGGATAGACCACGCGGCCGAATGCGCGAAGCTTGAAGGGGCAATTTTCGAGGATGGCGCTATCGAGCGCAGCCCTCATTCCGTTCGACCATCCTCGGTCCGTGTAGAAGACCGAGTAGTGCGCGACTTCGCGCCAAGCGAGGCCGAGCGCGATCCCCAGGGCGCGCTCGTCAGGCTTCGTGTCGTCGAGAACTTGAGTGAGCAGAAGGTGCGACGCCTGGGCGCTCTCGCCGCGCAGCGCGCAATCCTTCAGACAACGCCGCGCATAGGCGACATTGTCGTCAACCGCCCGAGCGTAGGGCGATTCCAGTACAACCAACTTGATGCTTTGCATGATCCGTTGCCCCTCCCGAGCAGCAACGGACCATATGGGTATCTATCCGTTACGTCAACGGTTGCTGACGGATGGCGACGGATAAACCAAATCAAACTAATTCACAGGAACCGATAATGCGTTCCAACGCCTTTACCTGGGAACGCGGAATGTCGATGTCGCCTTCAGTGTTTAGGCATCGCACAGTGATCTTGTCGGTTGAGATCGTGACGATCTGACGAATCGCTACGCGGTCGTCCGTTTGTCTGACCAAAGCGAACCCCCCGTGAACTACGGGCTTGCTTGGGCTCACGACAACCACTTCGCCGATACGATAGCGCGGAGCCATACAGTCGTCGGGAACCGTAATCGCGAAGGCGTCGCGGTTCGAAATGAGCGGCGAAGAGTAGGCAGAGCGACGATCCGCATTGAGTGCAAAGAACCCATCAGGATCGGTCAAGCCGATCTGAAAAAGTGGAATAGTTGCGGCAGGAATACGGGCTTCAGCGACAATGTTGGAACGGGCAGGCGCGAGATTAGAAGCCGGAAGGCGCGGTGTTTCTTGAGTGCCAAAGAAATAGTCGGCGTCTGTATCTAAAACTGCGCCGAGCTTCGCTAGTGTTTCGCGGGTTGGATTTAGAGACCGTCCGCCAAGTATATCATTTGCATATGTCAGACCGAGTTTTGCTCGGACCGAAGCCTCTCTTCCCGATAGTCCGGCTGCCTCAAGACGCTCTGCGATTCGTGTCTTGATGGTTTCGAGCGCCGGATGCGCTTTGGTGCGCTTCTCTTCTGCTCTAGCCTTCATTCTCTTTAGCCCCCTGTTTACTCTACTGATCACCATTTTCGATTAGCTCCTTTTTAGACCACGTCTTAGTGGGCCGCTATCGAAGAAACATACCCTGTCTAGTATCAGGCGACGGACGGTTGCCGTATTTTGCGTTTCCATCCGTCGGCATCCGTTGACATCCACAACTCCGTCCGTTACTGAAGGTTCAGCGGTTTCACGGAAAAGTTGCCAGCTGACTTCGGTATAAATCCGGATGGGCGACGGATGTCAAGCGGTAATCGACGGATGGAAATGGTTCAGTTAACGAAAGAGGCGCTGGCCGAGCGGGTAGGGGTGCTCGAACGGAAGTTCGCAGACCTGCGCCAAAGCATGGTCGCATGCGCTGCTCTTCCCGCCAACTGGCCGCTGACGCCGAAAGAGCGTGAGCTTTTCCTGGCGCTGCTCTCCTACGACACCGTCACCAAAGAGATGGCAATGCTCGTTCTCTATGGCACCGAAGATCGGCCGGACCATGGCGTCGCGATGTTCATGTCGCGCATCCGCGCCAAGACCGAACCTCATTCCGTGAAGATCGAGACGATCAATCGCACCGGCTACCGGCTTGTTGACCGGCTGGTGTGGACGAAGACTTTGAAGCTCGACGCCGTCGAGCACTAACCGGGGAGCCACATGGCAATCTCACTGAAGGGCAGCATCAAAAAGAAGTCCGCTGCCGAAGACCAGCCGATCATCACCATCTATGGCGTGCCGAAGATCGGCAAGTCCTCGCTGGCTGCGGAGTTTCCGCGTCCGGTGTTTATTCAGACGGCTGCGGGCGAAAGCGTCCCGGCGGGCATCGTCGCGGACACCATCGAAGTGCGCAGCTACAACGATCTGTGCGACGCAATCGGCGCGCTGGTCAACGAAGAGCACAACTACGCCACGGCGATCTTCGACTCGACCACCGGCCTCGAAAACCTGATCCGTGCGGAAGCCTGCGCCCGCAACGGATGGAAGAACATCGAAGACCCCGGCTACGGCAAGGGTTACAAGGTGGCCGCGAGCATCTTCCTCGAATACATCGACGGCATCATGACGCTGCGCTCGCTCCGTCAGATGGCCGTGATCCAACTCGGCCATTGCGACATCAGCCGCTTCGAGTCGCCGACGACCGACCCGTATTCGCGTTATCGCGTCAACCTGCACAAGGATGCCGCCGACATCATCGAAGCGAACAGCGACGTGATCGCGTTCCTCAACTTCAAGGCTTCGATCAAGAAGGTCGATGCGGGCTTCAACAAGCAGCTTACGCACGCCGAAGGCGGCGGCACTCGTTGGATGTTCCTCGAAGAGCGCCCCGGCTTCATCGCTGGCAACCGCTTCAGCATGCCCGCCGAGTTGCAGTTCAAGAAGGGTGAAGGCTACGCGGCGCTCGCCAAGTACCTGCCTGCGCCCCTCGCCGAAGCCGCCTAATCCACCAACTACCAAAACACTCGAACGCCATAGGAGAAGAACATGGCACAACTGAACGTGAACCTCGCCGACGTTAACGAGAAGGACGCAGAAGGCGGCGGCGGCGTAATCATCCCGCGCGACCGTTATCTGCTCAACATCGTCGAGGGCGAGGTCAAGCGCAATTCGAAGAACACCGGCGATCTCTTCGAGTACAAGGCCGAAGTCGTCGAGGGCGAGTTCGCTGGCGTGAAAATCTTCGGCAACATCAACGTCACCCATCAGACGTTGACCGCGCAGAAGATCGGTCAGGCGCAGTTGGCGGCTCTCGCGGAAGCGACCGGCATCGGCAAGGCCAACCTGACCGATACCGATCAGCTTCTCTTCCAGCCGTTCTACGCCGATCTCGATGTCGAGACCTACAAGGGCCGCGACGGCAGCGACAAGGAACGCATGACGGTGAAGAAGTTCATCCATGCGGGCAACGCGAACGAACCGCCGCCGAGCAAGGCCGCGCCCGCCAACGACAACGTGAAGGCCACGACCACCACCCAGGCGACCACCACCCAGGCGACGAAGCCCGCACCGGCTGCCGGTGGTGCTCGGCAGATGCCTTGGCAGCGGACCGCCTAAGACGCGACTAACGCCGGGGCTTCGGCCCCGGCACCTTCTTCCATCCCCCCTACAATTCAGTCTGCACAACGCGCTTCGGCGCGAACGATAGAGGCTTGCCTGATGGCACCGATCCCGCGCCCCTTTAGCGCCACCACCGAAGCCATCTATGCCGCCTATGCAAAGGCGCGCAGCCAAGCTTGGGATTCCCTGGGCATCTCGATCTCGCTGCTCGGCGAAGAGTGCGAGCGCGCCCTTTGGTACACCTTCCGCTGGGCGTCGCAGCCCGAAGTCATCGACGGCCTGAAGGCCATCACGTTCGAGACCGGCGAGATCGAGGAAACGCGGCTGCTCAACGCGCTGCGCATGATCGGCTGCGAAGTGGACGATGTCGATGCTCGCGGCAAGCAATACCGCGTGACGGCGATCTCGGGACACGTTCGCGGTAAGACGGATGGCAAGGTGCTCGGCCTTCAGGAAGCTCCCAAGACTTGGCACGTCGTCGAAGCCAAGTCGATGAAGGACACCTATTGGGACAAGGTGAAGAAGCTGGGTGTCCGCGAGGGCTACTTCACGCATTGGGTTCAGTTGAACGTCTATTGCCATCTCTTCGGCTTCGAGCGCGGTCTTTACATCTGCCGCAACAAGAACACCGGCGAAGTCCATTGCGAGCGCATCGAGACCGATCACGCCGAAGCTATCCGGCTGCTCGCTCGCGCGGAGCGCATCGTCAAGTACCCGAATCCGCCGCCGCGTCTGCACGAGAATCCGAATGCGAAGATGGCGTTCAAGTGCCGGACGATGTGCAACCATCTGGCTAACTGCCATGAGCATGCTTTCGCTCGCATCTCTTGCCGGACCTGCATCCACGCCACGCCAGAGATGTTCGGCGACGCCGCATGGTCCTGCGCCCGCTGGAATAAACCGCTCTCGCTCGCCGAGCAGAAGCAAGCCTGCCCCGCGCATCTCTTCCTCCCGTCGCTCGTCCCAGGCGAGCTGATCGACGCGAGCGATGAAGAAGAGTGGGCGCTCTACACCCTGCACGACGGCCGCGAGTGGCGCGATGGCGTGAAGCCCGAACCCGAGCGCCAATACTGGCACCACCCCGAAAGCGGCAGCCTTTTCGCGACGCTCCCCGGCGAACCCGATCCTCGCGACACCGAACCTCTCTCCGAAGAGATCAGCTTCGCCGAGTTCATCCGCCTGACCGATCACTACGCAGCGCAAGGGGAATAACGCGCATGTCTGCCTATCCGTTCAAAATTCGCTTCGTCGAGACGAAGCGAGGCCAGTGCATGTTCTTCCTGCCTGGGCAGTCCGGCATGCACGGCTTCGTGTGCGGCGCGCCGACCTCCGACGAGAAGTCGTTCTGCGACTGCCATCACAAGGCGACCCATCAACCGGTCAAGAAGGCGAAGATCAGTTTCTTCGATCTGTCAGCGACCTCGCTCGACAACGACACCGATCATGAGCCCGATCTGACGGAGGTTCTTCAGTGAGCTTTCCGTTCGTCTACGCCGATCCGGCTTGGCAGTTCGAGACGTGGAGCGAGGAAGGCAAGGATCGCTCGCCCCAAGAGCACTATGACTGCATGCCGCTGCCCGAGATCAAGGCTCTGCCGGTGCGCGAGATCGTGCCAGGAGACGCGGCCTGCGGCCTTTGGGTCATCGACACGACGGTCGACGAAGGCATTAAGGTGCTCGCCGAGTGGGGCTTCAGCTACAAGAGCGTCCGTTTTTACCACGTGAAGGTCGGCCGCGGCCTGCGCCCGCACATGGGTATGGGCTATTGGACCCGCGCCAATCCCGAGATTTGCCTGTTCGGCACGCGCGATAAGCCGAAGCGCAACGGCAAGGCCGTCGAGCGCCTGGCCCTCGATCTCGATCCAGACGAGAAGACAATCCTCGCGCCGCGCGGCGAACACTCCGCGAAGGCGCTCGAAGCTTACAACCGAATCGAACGCCTTCTTGACGGCCCGTACATCGAATTGTTTGCACGCCACGCGCGCGCCGGTTGGCACCAATGGGGCAACGAAGTCGGAAAGACCGGCGGCGTCCCGAACCTGTTTCATCTGCCGGGCCATCCGGCTCGCGCAACCAACGACAACTCGCTGTTCGGGGGAATCTGATGGCTCTCGAACTGCGCAAGTACCAGCGTGAAGCCTGCGATGCGCTCTATGACTATTGGGCGACCAAGCCGAACGGCAATCCGCTAATCGTCCTGCCGACCGGCGGCGGCAAGTCGCTTGTGCTCGGAACGATCACGCAAGAGTTCATCGGCTTCGAGCCGACGACGCGCATCGTCATGGCGACGCATATCAAGGAACTGATCGAGCAGAACTACGCCGAGTTGATGGGCATCTGGCCCTTCGCCCCGGCGGGCATCTATTCGGCGGGCCTGCGTCGCAAGGAGGCGCACGCGCAGATCGTCTGCGGCGGCATCGGGACCATGTTCCGCGCAGCGGAGCGGATCGGCCACGTTGACGTGCTGATCATCGACGAAGCGCATCTAGTGCCGCCGGATGAAGCTGCCATGTATGGCAAGTTCATCAAGGCGCTGCGCGCGATCAATCCGAAGATGCTGATCCTCGGTCTGACCGCCACGCCGTATCGGATCGACTCCGGCCTGCTCACGGAGGGCGACGACGCGCTCTTCACCGACATCATCTATGAGATCACGATCAAGGAACTGATCGACCTGGGGTACCTCTGCCCGCTGGTCTCGAAGGCAACGCAGACGACGTTCGATCTGAAGGGCGTCACGCGGTCGAGCGTCGACTTCAATAACAAGTCACTTCAGCGCGCGGTCGATAAGAACCCCGTCACCCAGGCGGCGGTAGAGGAAGTGATCGGCTTCGCGAGCAGCAATGAGAAGCCGCGCCGGTCATGGCTGTTGTTCTGCACCGGCGTCGATCACGCCATCCATGTTCGCGATGCGATCCGCGAGCGCGGCTATACGTGCGAGACGATCCACGGCGAGACGGAGAAGGGCGAGCGCAGCCGGATCGTCGAAGAGTTCAAGGCTGGCAAGATCACTGCCTTGACCAACGCCAACGTGCTGACGACCGGCTTCAACGCGCCGCGTGTCGATTTGCTCGCGATGCTCCGTCCGACCGAGTCGACGGCGCTGTATGTGCAGATGGTCGGTCGCGGCACGCGATGCATGGGCAAGGACATTGAAGAGTCCATCCGCAACGGCAAGTCCGACTGCCTTGTGCTCGACTTCGCTGGCAACGTCCGTCGCCATGGCCCGGTCGATGCCGTCACCGTGCGTAAGCCGGGGAAGGGCGGCGGTGAAGCTCCGGTCAAGGAATGCCCCGAGTGCCACTCGCTGATCCATGCGAGCGTCATGGAGTGCCCCGACTGCGGCTTCAAGTTCGAGCGCGATGTCGAGAAGAACATCAAGCAGACCGCCGACGTGACGCCGATCCTGTCAACGTCGAAGCCGGATTGGGTGCCGGTGAAGCGGCGCGCGTTCTATCGGCACGACAAGCCGGGCGGCACGCCGAGCATCCGCGTCGAATATTTGTGCGGCTCCGTCTCTCACAAGGAATGGATTTGCCCCGAGCATCAGGGCTACGCCCGCGTGAAGTTCGAGAAGTGGTGGCGGCAGCACGGCGGCAAGGACGACGCGCCGTTCACGATCCAAGACACCTTCAACCGCGCGAAAGAGCTTCGCGAGACCGCCGAGATCATGATCAAGGCGAACGGCAAGCATTGGGAGATCGTCGCGCGCAAGCTGGGCGAGATCGCGCCTGAAGGTCAGTCGCAGTCGTTCATCTCGGCGCCGCTGCCGAGCCGCGACGAGATGATCGCCCGCAACTTCGAGCTGAACGGGAAGCCCCAAGAGGCGGCAGCGTGCCGCGCTTCCCTTGCGGCGAAGCCTTGGCAGAAGGCTCCCGTGGCGAACGACAACCATCGGGCCGTGATGCCTGGGCACGTCAAACCGGCAGCGATGATCCGCCCCACGGCTCCGTGGAATGCGCAGATCACGCCGCCGCTGCCGAAGTCGCGTGCGCCTTGGGACACCGATCTCGACGAGGACATTCCGTTTTGATGGGGACGACATGGGGAACAACTTTCAAAGGTCGATGCGGCGCAATGAGTCGTATCAGAAGCTAAGCGCTTACCTGACGCAACACGGCTACTCGTTCGAGCCGTTCCACGCCGCGAAGCATCCGTATGTTGTTGTGCAGCTAGGCGAGGGGAAGTCCTTGAAGTTCTTCTTCCCGTCGAGCGCCGGTGACTGCCGGTCTGCCGACAATGCCGTGTCGCAGATCAAGCGCGCGATCCGCCGACATCTTGCGAGCAACGACAACAATGCGCGTGTTTGACCCTGAACCGATTTGCTGCGGCGTCTGCCGCCGCGAGGCAACCGGCATCGGCTTCGCCCCGAAGGGTGGCAAGCCGATCCTTTGGCTCTGCGAAGCTCCCGAATGTATCTCTCTTGGAAAGGACGTCTTTCACATGGTCCCGAAGACTCTGACTGCAACCGAAGCCCTCGCGCTTCAAGACGCTGGCGCTGAAGCTGGCGCGTACCTCGAACGCCTGGGCAAGTTCAGCTTAGCCGATCTGACCGAGAAAGAGTGGGGCAACTTCCTGACCACCATCCTCAACTCATACGGCGAGAACATGCGCAAGCGCGTGACCGCTGCCGTTGCACCCTTCTAAGCAGGAATGTCTTCCGTGATTGAATCGCCTTTCGCACAAACCGGACCGGGCCTCTTTGAGAACGGCTACAACCCGATCCCGATCATGCCGAACAGCAAGTTGCCTGGCACGTATGCCGACGATAGCTGGAAAGCCTACAAGGGTTGGAACGAGTTCTGCACCACGCGGCCGAGCCAGTTGCAGATCAACTATTGGGCCAAGTGGCCGAACGCCGGTGTTGGCGTGGCGTGCGGCCTGGGGCTTATCTGCATCGACATCGACTTCGAGCCCGCGATGGACGCGCTGCTCGCGATGCTGCCGCACTCGAGCGTGCAGAAGAAGGGCCGCAAGGGCATCTCGCTCTTCTATCGCGGCAACACCGATGTCATCCGCTCGCGCAACTTCCGCACGCCCGAGCGCGTCGGCCTTGTCGATCTGCTCTCTGAAGGTAAGCAGACGGCCTTGCCGCCGTCGATTCATCCTGACACCGGCGAGCCCTATTATTGGTGGACCGACACGCTGCTCGACGTGTCGCTGAACGAACTGACCGAGTTGCCCGATGACATCGCCGAACAGATCGCGGAAGTCCTGAAGGCGTATGGCTATGAGCCCCAGGCTGATCGGCGCTATGAGCCCGTGGCTGAGGTCCCCGACGTGTCCCAGGTCCATTCGACCGACTTCTTCCGCAAGCTGAACGAAGACGCGCTGGCGAACCTCCATGCGTGGGTTGGCAAGCTGGCGCTGCCGAAGGGAAGGTGGCTCGGGTCCAAGTACCGGGCGGTCGCCCCGTGGCGTTCGTCGGGCTCGGGCCGTCCTATGGCGAAGCGTCATCCGAACCTGTCGTTCGACCCGAGCGGCATTCAGGACTTCGGCACCATGGAGACCTTCACGCCGATCAACGTCGTGATGAAGGTGATGGAGCTTGGTGAAGCGCAGCGCGATGCAGCCGTGCAATGGCTGGGCGAGCAGCTTGGCTATAACTTCGGCGTCGAGATCGACCTGCGCTCGCGCCGGAAGGAAGCGGCGCAGATGGCCGAAGCCACCGAGCGGGACGCGGCGCGCATCGCCGAGCGCGAGAAGGCGATCCTTGAGGCCGCGCCGAGCGTGGAGCCCGGCTCTTGGGTCGAGCGCCAGATGGCGGCAGGCTTCAACCCGCCGTGGGTCAAGGCCAACCCGCAGCCCTATGAAGTGGCGGCGCTCGCGACGGTCGAGAACCTGCCCGCCAAGGCCGCTGCGGAGCCCGCTGGCGAGCCCGCTGAAGATCCTGCTATCGATGCCGGGCACGGCGAAAGCACGCCCACGATGGCCGAATTGGAAGCCTTGTGCCATCCGCCTGGGTTGGTCGGGGACATCATGGATTGGATCGCCGGGTCAACGTCGAGCCCGTCGCGTCCGCTCGCCCTGGGGCCTGCTCTGGGCTTCGTGGGGACGCTCGCGGGGCGGCACCACGCCGGGCCTACCAATCTCCGCACCAACCTCTACATCGCCGCCCTGGCCCCCGCTGGCTACGGCAAGGACTATCCTCGCAAGGCTCTGTCCCGGCTGGCCGTGGAAGCCGGTCTCGACCGCTATCTGGCGCCGGAAAACTACCTCTCGGACTCGGCCCTGCGTAAGACCATCGAGCACAACCCTTCGCAGTTGTCGCTCATGGACGAGTTGGGCGCGTTCGTTGGGAAGATCATGGACCGGCGCGCCGGGACGCATCAGACGGGCATGAGGCAGATGCTCATGCAGATGTTCACTTCTGCCGATTCGCTCTACAAGGGCACCGCGTCGGCGGCGGAAGGCGCAGTGCCGATCTATAACCCCAACTTCTCGATCTATGGCACGTCAACGCCTCACGACTTTTGGGCGTCGATGTCCGGCAAGGGCATCTCGGACGGCTTCCTGCCGCGCTGGCTTGTCCTCACGATCACCGGCGACCCGGCCGACGGCGTCGAGCCGAAGCTGTCCCAGGAACCGCCGACCAAGCTGATCGAAGATTGCCGGGCGATCATCACGCACAACGGGGCGGGCAACCTGCCGGACTCGTCGGCGCGCCCGATCTTGCGGCCTCGCGTGGCCGATTGGGGAGCCGGTGCGAAGGAACGGTGGATGGAGTTGCGGCTGGCGTTCAAGCGGCGCGGGGAGGCGTGCTCGCCCGATCTGGCGGCCTTGTGGACCCGCACCATGGAGGTCGCGCTTCGCATCGCTCATATCGTCGCCATCGGCGTCGATCCGACCCGGCCGGTGCTCACGCGCGATCTGGTCGATTGGGCGGCGAAGCTGGCCGAGCTCTCGACCCGTCACTGCATTGTCGAGGTCAGCGACCGCCTGGCTAACAACGATAAGCAGGCCGAGTACCTGAAGGTCCGCCGCTGGATCAAGGAAGCCGGGTCGGCGGGGATCACTAGCTCGACCCTGAAGAAGATGGTCAACGGCGAGTTCGATCTGCGCCGCCTGAACGACATCACGCAACAGCTTCTCGAGTCCAAGGTCATCGAGCAGCGGTTCGCCTCGACCAAGACCGGCGGTCGGCCTTCGCATCGGTGGTTCGCACTGTGACGGATGAACGACGGATTAACCGGGGGTTCGCCCCCGGTTTCCTACGGGGATCACCCAGGACGAAAAAAAAGCCCGCTGCGAAGCGGGCTAATTCGTTCCAGTGATGATTGATCAGCTTAGCTGTCGTGGGGGTAGGCTGAAGCGAAGTGCTGGGCAGCGAGCGAATCGGGCGAGATATGGGGGATCGGCGGAAGTCTACGGACAGATGTCGCCGTAACAGCGGCGGTGTCGGCCAGCGCGGCCTTCGTGGCGGGATTGCCGATGACGGCAGTCGAACCGCTCAAAGCAGCCACACCGACTAGTGCGGCGATGGCGATTGCCGGGAGCCGCATGACCCCCAAAGAGCGCTCTTTCAATCGAGCGTTGGCATAGAACCTCAGAGCTTCCGCGCACATGGCGCTATCGGTCGGCCCTAGAGTCACTTCGTCCCCGCCGCTTAACGCTACAGCCAGCGCAAGCGCGTCACCCCGTTTCTGCACGATTTTCGTCCTTTTCTGCCGGGCGTCCCCCGGCTCTTCCCCTCGGTGATGCTCAACCAAGGCGCGGATTCTAGCCGCGTCTTGGTTGTCTTATTTGTTCGACGGATCATCCGTCAATAATCATTCGGCAACAATCACGCGGTAATTACCGAAGAAGCGCATCCGTTAGAATACGGATGTCAATTATAGGCAACGCCCCGGTGCATTAATGCAGCGCGGCGGCTCGCATCACCTTGCGGCCGTAGGCCGTGCAAGAAGGCCGGGCGTAGACGCCACGCTGATAGAGGCTCACGCCTGCGCAGCCGGGGCCGCCCTTCGAGATCGCGATGCGCAGGTAGCGCGCGCCAGCGCGAGCGCCGGTGACGCAGTCGAACAGGTTCCCGGTGATGCCGATTTCACGCGCCGTCTGAGGCTTGACCTGCATGATGCTGCGTTCCCCTGCGCTGCCGCGCAGATGGCAGTTGAAGTCTGCTCTCGACCTTGGCAACGGCCTGGGCGAGAACGCGAGGAACGCCCTCCGCGTCAGCGGCGGCGTTGATGACGGACCGAAGGTCGGACCCGAACGCAGGCAAAGAGGTTCCCATCACGGCCGCGATTGCGACCGCGCTGATAAGGCGCTTCATGTTTTCTCCTATCAGGCCGCTACGGCTTCACACTCGAACCGCTTGGCCTCGTCTCGGCGACGCATGTTCTCCTTGTGCGTCACCATTTCCAGGTGATCCGGGTTCACGCAGCGGCGTGTCCGGCAGAGATGATCGAGTTGCTTGCGCGGAGGGATCGGACCGTGTTCGAGCACGTACATCACGATATGAACGGCCATGGTGCCGCCATCGAGACACATGCGCGGGTAGTCTTTACCTCTGCCCTTGTTCCCCGAACTTGGCCCTGTCCAAACGTGGCAGGGTGTGTCGAGCACCGTCCCTTGAACGATCTCGACGCGAGACATCACCTTCTCGCGAATCCTGTCCCTGCGCGTAGTCATTTGGATCGCTCTAAACGCGCGCCTGTCGCGTCTTGAACGCTGCAATGTGGAAGGCGCGTTTGTGCGGCGTGTCGTGAACGGGCCACGGCACGCGAGACAGAGCGTGGCGATGCTGCCCGTCTTCGACCCAGGTATGCAGCAACTCAGCGAACGGATTGCCGTTCGCGCGAGTGCGGTGGACAATCTTCACGTCAACGTTGGTCAGGATACGCGCCATCACGCGGCATCCTTGTCGGTGGTAACGCCGAGCGCGGCCAGCTTCTCGCCAACGACCGCGATGCCCTGCTCGATGACCAGCTTCAACTCGGGCAGCATACGCTCGACCAGATCGGGGCGGATGTCTTGGTTGCTCTGCATCGGCGTCTTGATCGTGATCTTCGTTTCCGAGCCGAGACGGATCAGCAGCCCAAGCAGGTAGTCGCGTTCCTTGATCAGTTCGGCGACGGCATGGAAATTCTCAAGCTTCACTGTTGTCGTTCCCCAACTTGTCGAGTCCATAGATTTCGCGGAAGCGGTCGCGGTTGATGTCCTTGGGATCAACCTCGACTATGTGCGGCGGCATGACCGCGTTCGGATCAGGCTCGACGGCGATGCCATCGAGCGAGATGCCGCCGCCGATCAGAAAGCAGTGGCCGTAGTCAGCGGCGCGCAGCTTCTCGGCGATCTCCGCATATGCCGCCTGGGAGATCGGGAGGCGGACGAGAGTCCTCACGATCCACCGTCCACGCGATAGGCTGCCCGCAGCGCCGTGAGGCGCCTCTCGGACGCGGCGAGCGCCGCTTCGAGTTCAGCGACGCGGTTGGCGGTGAAGCTTGCGATCTCGCGAGCGAGGTCGGTACGCTCAGCGGTGACGTAGCCGAGCCCCATCGACTTCTGCCGTTCGTCAGCACGAACGACGTACTTGCGGTCAACGAAGGCTTGCGCCTGGGCGATAAGCGCGTCCATGTCAGTACGCCTTTCCGCCGACCGCCATGCGGGCGCTCGCCATGTGATCCGGCCGGGAGATGTTGAAGATGAACTTCGCGGCGGCGGCGTCACCCATGGGCAGACGCTTTGCGCCAGCCAGATCGAAGATGCGGAAGAGCGCGTCGGCCATCTCGACGGTCAGGCCATCGAACTGCGGAAGCTTGTCATCGGGAAGCTGCTTGCGGTCGGCCTCCATGGCTTCGGCGATCTCGCTGACGGTCAGCATGAGCTTCGTCGGCACGATGTAGCGTTCGTTGCGGAGATCGGCGCCGGTGGCGGGATCGGTCCACCAATGCTTGTTGGCGTCGTGCAGGAGGTCGGTCATCCAATCGACGCAGAAGCGGACGGCGGTGGCCGGGTCGTTAAACTCTGCGAGCGCGTCGTGGCAAACCTCGGTCGCTGCGGCGAAGTTGCGCGAATAGAGCGTGTCGCGGATGTCTTGCAACGCTTTCACGTAGAGCGCGGCGTCGGCCGAGCGCTTGGCGTTCATCTTGAGCAACGTGTTGACGTTGTCACGAACGACATCGACGTGCGACTTGGTCGCGGTCATGTCCTTCAGGTCGAACCAACCGTAGAGCAGAAGGACCATGGCGCCGGTGGTGAAGAGGGCGGCCATCAGCGAGTGGCCCGCGAGCGACGAGTCAATTGCGAGCGCGAGGCCGAAGCCTCCGGTGGCGATGCCGTAGAAGAGACGAAGCATGGAGGTGACTTTCATGGGAGGCGAACCTGCAAGGATTTCTTGCAGGTTGGGGAAGGAGGTTCAGGCGGCGGCGGGCAGAAGGACGTAGGCGGGCGGCAGCTTCTTGCCGATGGCCTTGGCCCCGGCCGCCGTGACAACGAAGACGCGCATCGAGCCGAAGTCGCGTACGGGGTTGCGAACCATGTAGCCCTTGCCGACAAGGCGCTGTGCGACACCGATGTCTTCGCCGTTGTCATGAGCGGCGACGAAGTTGCGGCTGATCGAGTTGCCGTGTTCGAGCCCGAGCGCGCGGCGCGTGAGCATCGTTTCCTGATGCGTGAGCAGGTATTCAGTCATGGCGTCCCCCTCCAGCCGAACAAGGCGTTCTGATCCGAGTGCATTGCCTGCGACGCGGCTTTGCGGGGGTGGGCTGGGGGAGATCCACGGCGGTCAGGCTGTCCTTGTGATGAAGGACGTGAGCCGTCATGCCGCTGACGTTCTTCCGGCGGTCGCTCAGCTTGACGAGCGTGCCGATCCTGACGAGTTCCGAGACGCGCGGACGGATCGCAAGGACGCTTTCCTTCAGTTGCTTTGCGATCTCGTCAGCCGTCAGGCGGTAGCCGTTGAGCATTAGTTCGGCGATGGCGATGCGGAGCATCGCTGCCCGGGTGACGATCTGTTCCGCCGCGTCCTTCGAAGCGCCCCCGCCCTTCGACCCCGGCTTGTTCGGATAGTTCTGCGACATAGACAAAGCTCTCCCGTTCGCCCCGAAGGGGCGTTGTTCCGATCAGCGATGTGCGGTGTGGATTTCCCGTCCCCGTCCGGCAGAATCAGCCGGTCTCGCGTGAGCCAACGGATACACGATGGATGATCCGTCGCGCAAGAGTTATGATAGGGTTATCGAGGGATGACCGGCGGGCTATGGTAAGCAGGCCGTTAAGGGCGAGGCGAAGTCGCGCATAGAAATCGCCAACTCCATATTATCTTTTGGAGGCGGTTTCGGTTTCGAGCGATAACCGCCGCAAAACTAAACCCGCTATCCGCGAAGCGGGCCGACGGGGGGTCGGAGGGTATCTCCTATATATATAATGGTAATATATACTTGTAATATATCCTGAAGAAGATGTGAGTGGAGGACTTTACTTCTATATATAGGGGCGAAACCCCCTAAACGGGCAGTTGATGTTATCGGCTCTGACGGACGGAACCGAAATTCGACGGATGGAGTTGATATTATCCGATGCGCAGGAAGGTCATGTCAGAGTGGGACGCCAAGGCGGCGTTCCTCAACATCCCCGACGACGGATGGTCCTTCGTTGGCTTCGCCAACGCCTTGCCGTGCCATCCTAGCGAGGCAGAGGCCATCGCTCGGTATCTGCACCGGAAGAAGCTGATCTGGCTCTCGATGCGCGCTGGGCACGGCAGAGTGTTCCCGGCAGCGATGCGTCCCGGTCGAGGTCGGCCGAAGGCTCTCGGCGTCGAGCAGCGGCCTTTGATTGATCCCGCCCTGGCTGGCTTCCTCACCCAGGCGCATCCCACGTTCCTGAAGATCAGGCTCTTGCTCGGCCGCGATCCCGGCGGTGCATGGAACGAGCATCAGGCGCTCAAGGCCGAGATCAAGTTCGCCATCGCCGTCGAGGCGACGAACCTGATGAACCTCTGCCGGACGTTCACCAAGGAACACCCCGCCATTCCCGTTGCGGCGCTCCGTGATGCACTCTGGCTCGATAGGCCGCACACCATGCCCATCGTCGCGCAGACGCAGCCCGATCTTGCCCCGGCTGGCTCAGAGCAGTTCGCCGAGCAGCCGAAGGGGAAGCGGCGGCTCTCGAAGAACCTGACCGACGAAGAGCGGATGATCTCCTACATCGAAGCCGCCGCCGCATCCGGCATTGCCGCCTACGAGATCGCCAACAAGGGCAAGATCGCTCGCGACCGGGTCGCCATCATCGGCGAGATGTTCGAGAACATGGGCACCATTCGGTCGGCTGTGGTCCGCACGTCGGATCGGGGGCGATTGGGGACGCGATACTTCATGCGGAAGTACGGCGATCCGGTGATCGGCGAGGGCGGCAGGCTTCTTTACTGTCGCGACTGGGCGATCTGACAGGCGCAGAGCCTGATCGGCCGCGCGCGCCTGATTGGCTGCAAGCACCGCACGCGCTTGCGACCGCAGGGATGTGATGTGTCGATCAAAGCTCGACGAGCGAAGGTTTGAAGGGTTGATTGTCACCGCCCATGCGGACCCGTAGTAGAAGTTAGCGGCACGTGACTCGGCGCTTTGTCGGAAGCGCTGTCCCTGCCACGCACCGCTAACTTCACCACGGTCAGCCTCAAGCAGCGGAAGAAGCTGACGGGGTGTGGTATCATTCGGCGAACGCCCTAGCACAACTACCAGGACTGATCGTTATCCCTTGTTCATCAGTATCGGTCCTGAAGTCGCGCGAGCGCGGCTCGTCACTTTGACGGCAGGCGATGTCCTACCGCGCTCACACGGCCGGGGAAGTTAGCGGCGACGTGACCCTGAACGCCTTCCGCTGAGCAAGGAAAGCGCTGTCCCTAACACGTGCCGCCAACTTCAGTAGTCAGCCTCGGCGTCAAGAGGCCAACCACCCGGCTTTCCCGTGAGGGCTGTCACACCACGGGATAAAGCGGATTATAGCGGGAGAGGGGGTCGTGGGGAGACCTACCAAGGTTAGTGCTTGCCGGTGCCCACGTGAAATCTCACAGTCTTCATCGCTCTAGGCGGCGCAGAGTCGGCGCTCTAGGGCCGAGCGGAAATCTCACGATCAGACCCGACATTACCGCGTATGACCCCGGAGCAGAAGTCGCAAAGTACGAGGCCGAAACTCTTCTACTAAGAGGATCGAGGAAACAATGCCTTTGTACCACTACACGTCCGCCGCAGGTTTACATGGCATCATGGCCAGTAGATCGCTGTGGACCTCGCACTACCGCTTCCTCAACGACACGTCGGAGTTTCAGCACGGCTGGAAGATCGTGCTCGAGGCAATCGATCGTCGCGGCGCCGAGATCAGGGAGCTCTCATCGCTTGCCTGGGAGACGGTCGCACTGTTTCGTCAACACAGTGACGAAGTTCATGGGTTCATCGGGTCATTGACGTCTAAAGGCGATCTGCTCTCGCAATGGCGAGGCTACAATCGTGGACAAGGCTTCTCGATCGGCTTCAACGCGAGCTGGCTTTTGCAGAACGCCGCGGCACAGGGATTTGATATCACGCCCGTCCTCTATGAGCCAGAGAGCCAACGAGCGGCGGCTGACAAGGCAGTAACCCTGCTCATTGAACGCTTGTTGGAAGGGACGGATGGTCCGGAAGACCCCCGCGCACAAGTCAGGACATGGTGGCCGCATGCACTAAAGGCAGCTCTCGTTCTCAAGAACGAGCACTTCCAAGAGGAGCACGAGTCGCGCCTAGTTTGGGTTGGTGTTTCCTGGCCCCCTGGACTGAAGACGCGATTCTCACCAGCCGGCTTGGTTCCTTACCGGGCTTTTCAGTTTGACAAGGTCGTTATCAACAATGCAGCCACGCACCCCAATAACTGGGGCATCGAGGAAATCATCATCGGCCCCGCTTTGGGGCATCAGCAGACCTGCGCGGTGGACGCTCTATTGTCTTCACACGGCATGCGTCTCACGATCAAGCGGTCGGCGATACCCTATGTAGCGGACTGAACGCCTGTGCTTCTACCAAGAGTGGCTTCAGGCCGCTCTTTATGGCTCCGTTTCCCCAAAGGGAGCGAGGCGTTGCGGTTGCCGGACTGGTCTCGACCTGCGCATCCAACCACGCGAGCATTCGCGCATGGAAACCCGCGTCGTCAACAACATCCCCGAGTGGCGCTATCAGGCTGAAGTCATCGCGCGCCTTCACGCGCTCGAAGATGCCGGTCTCCCGATCACCTGCGCCGGTGATATGAACCGAGCGAAGCGTTCGCGACGCGAGCGCATGGAAGCCAAGGTCACGGGCCTTACGGCGGGCGAGGCCGACGTTCGCGTTTATATCACCGGCGGGTTTCTGCTCAGCATCGAACTGAAGACGCCCAAGGGGTCGCGCTCGAAGGCGCAGAAGGATCGTCATCCGAAGCTTCAGGCTCTCGGCTTCACCGTGATCATGGCGAAGGCTCCCACCCCTGAAGAGCTTGCCGACGAAGTCGAGCGGATCGTGCGGAGCTATCTCTAGTGCAGATCACGCTTACGCTCACGAAGGGGATGCTCGACCGGCTCGATCAGCTTCGTGATCGCAGCATCAACACCGCGACTGCTAAGGCGCTGACCTTCACCGCGCGGGATGCGCAGCAAGCGTTGCGCGTGCAAATCCCAGGCATCTTCATCCTGCGTCGTCCCTGGGTAATCAGCGGCATCCGCATCCGCCCGGCGAACGGCAGCAATCTGACGGCAGTCGTCGGCAGTATTGACAAGTACATGGAGCGCCATGTCATCGGTGCGGGCAAGGAGAAGTATCCCGACAACGCGCTCTCGATCCACTCGAAGCGCAATAGCAGCGGCCGTCTCGCGACCGGCGGCATCCTGATTAAGCCCTACGGCTCCATTGGCAGCGCCCCGGTTCATACCGTGGTGCGTCGCCAGTTGAAGCGCGTGGACACGCAGAAGCGGAAGACGTTCCAGATCGTGTCGGGCAAGAAGGTGCTCATTGTGCGTCGTCGCACTAAGAAGCGTCTGCCGCTCCAAACGCTCGCCGTGTTGCAGGGGAGCGCGACGATCAATGAGCATTGGGATTTCCTGGGGACGGTGTCGGGCGTCGTTCAGGCGCGCTTCCCGCACCAGTTCTATCGCGCGGTGGTCAATGCAACGATGCGATAGAGATCCCTGAGCGAATCGACTCCCCGCCGCTTCGAGCGCGAAGGTTCATGAGCGAAATGGCTCACACCCTCCCTCGCACGTAGGCCGCGCACGCAAATTACTCAGACTACGGCCGTCGATGTCAGCCCCCTCGACCAAGCCCCCGGCCTGCTCAGGATCAGCGCGAAGCATTTCTGTGCCGGGGCGGAGGTGGTGGAGGGGATCGTGTCCGGCAATGTCGCGCCGATCATCGCCTACACGGGCGGATGATCATCTCGCCATTCCTGAAGCTCCTCTGAGGGGTCGGAGACCGCCGAGGGCATCGCTTGATCATCCAGATGATCCAGCACGCGCTCAAGCTCCCCTTAGGGGGAGTTGCTCTGAATGGAATGCGGCTTGAAGCTCCTCTGCTGGTTCGTCATCAAGCAGCCGCCGAAGCTCCCCTGGAGGGAACTGGTCAAGATCAAAAGTAAGGTCTTCCGGATCGATGGAGAACGACAGAGCAGGTTGATTGCCTCCTAGTCCGTGAAGCTCGTCATGCAACTGCTTTTCCAGTCGCCGAAGCTCCTCTGAAGGGTCGGAGACTGCCGACGGCATGGCTTGATCATCGAGGTGATCCAGCACTCGCCGAAGCTCCCCTTGCGGAGGTGGCTCTGAATGGAATGCGGCTTGCGCCTGAATGAAAGGCGACGACGCCGGGTGACCGTCTAGCCAATCCTGAAGCTCCTCTGCTGGTTCGTCCGGTCGCAGAAGCTCATCTGGTGAGAACAGCTCGCGATCCGAAGTAAGGTCTTCCGGATCGATGGGAAGCGACAGAGCATAATTGTCTCCTAGTTCGTGAAGCTCGTCATGCAACTGAAGCTCCTCTGAAAGGTCGGAGACTGCCGACGGCATGGCTTGATCACCCGAATGATCCAGCACTCGCCGAAGCTCACCCTGAGGGAGCTGCTCTGACTGGAATGCGGTTTGCTCCTGAATGAAAGCGGAGGGGGCGTGCTGACCGTCCTGTTCCTCCTGAAGCTCCTCGAGCCGCGTGTTCGCTCGCTGGGACGCGCTGTGCTGCGCACCGGCGCCGTCAATGCGCCGTGGTTCCATCAGCATCGCCGTTTCGGGATTGATGAGCTCTACGGTCTGGGAGGAACCATTGCGCTCAGCGCTAGGGCGTGCTGCACGCACAACGGGTCTTCCCGTCGCCCGAAAGGTCCGGAAATGATCTAAGGATTTGAGGAGAGTCGCACTACTCCCCCCAGTGTACTTGTGTATGGCACCATCGTCGATTAGCAACTTGCTGTCCAGCCGAGCAACAATGCTCGGTCGGTTATTTTCGAAGAGCCAACGGCTATAATCAATCAGGCGGCTTCCATGCACATGCGCCTTTCTGCTACTCATGCCGGCCTCTATGAGGGCGTGCTCAAGCTTCAGGACGGCAGCATCCTCGGCATAAACAGGCCGCTCGTCCGAATGCCTGTGGGTTATGACGCCTGTTGTTGCAACCTGCCGTGCACCGCTACTTCCTCCTGAAGCGGCGTTTGCACTTGGTTGTCCGTATACCACAACCTCTTCCAGATCGTTCAGCGTCCTTGGTCTCTTCGCTGCTCTCGAATGAGCGGCGTTATCATTGGGGACATAGTACGCACGAAGGACTCCTACCGCTGTCTTCATATCTCCATTATTCGGAAAGTGCGTATTTAGGTGAGCGAGCAGGGACTTGTGGTCCGCTAGATCGGTCGTTTGGTCGCCACGGCGGAGGTCATTCACCAGTCGACGAAGTGCCCGCGTATAATTTTTAGCCGTAGTAGGTTGTAGATTTTGCTGAGCCGCATGTCGAGCAATCACGGTATCGATAAGGTTCCGGTCCTCTTCAGTCAAATGGGGATAGGCGGGGCCATGATACTCACGAAGAACGGTCACCCCTCTCTTCACATTTGTGTCTTTCGGGAAGTGAGTATTTGCGTGATCGTGCACGGCCTTGTGGTCCGCTAGATCGATCGTTTGGCCGCCACGGCGGAGGTCATTCACCAGTCGACGAAGTCCCGCAGAATAACCTGTAGCCGTTGCAGGTTGTACGTTTTTCCGAGCCACATATTGAGCAACCGCGCTGTCGATAAGGCTCAAGTCTTCTGTAGACAGGTAGGGATAATCAGGGCCCCTGCTGGCGACGGGAGCAGCCTGGCTTGCCTCGGCCAAGTGGTGCTCAAATTCCATGGCCTCGTCCGTCTGCGGCGCTTCGGAGACCGCGTGCTGCACCGGCGACGAAGCTGGTACATTAAATGGATTAAAGTTTTGCGGGTCCACGTCGCCTCACGTTCAAGATAACCTGAGCAGGTCTTCTACTCGGGCTAACTTTCGAGAACCTGACGGGGCCATGGTTCCGTACCGTTGGCCTTGGTCGTGAGCGCATTCGCCCGGCGAACGGCAGCAACCTCACGTCAGTGGTTGGCAGCATCGACAAGTACATGGAGCGCCATGTCATCGGTGCGGGCTTCCCGACAACGCGCTCTCGATCCACCGAATCGCAATAGCAGCGGCCGACTCGCGCCCGGCGGCATCCTGATCAAACCCTACGGCTCCATTGGCAGCGCCCCGGTTCATACCGTGGTGCGTCATCAGTTGAAGCGCACGGATAGGCAGAAGCGCAAGACGTTCCAGATCGTGTCAGGCAAGAAGGTGCTGATCGTGCGTCATCGCACGAAGAAGCGTCTGCCGCTGCAAACGCTCGCCGTGCTTCAGGGCAGTGCGACCATCAATGAGCATTGGGATTTCCTCGGGACCGTGCCTGGCGTCCTCCAGGCGCGCTTCCCGCAGAACTTCTATCGGGCGGTGGTCAATGCAGCGACGCGATAGAGGGTCCATGAGCGAATCGACTCCCACCCCATTCGAGCGGGAAGGTTCATGAGCGAAATGACTCACACCCCCCTCGCACGTAGGCCGCGCACGGTTCTGCTCGCGCTCGCTATCTCTCGACCAACGATCCGGATGGCACTCGCTGACGATCTGCACGCGCCGACCGGCATCTCGACCGCGACAACTTTGCAGAAAATGCAAATTACTCAGATTACGGCCATCGATGTCGGCCCCCTCGACCAAGCCCCCGGCGGGCTCAGGATCAGCGCGAAGCATTTCTGTGCCGGGGCGGAGGTGGTGGAGGGGATCGTGTCCGGCAATGTCGCGCCGATCATCGCCTACACGGGCGGATGATCATCTCGCCATTCCTGAAGCTCCTCTGCCGGTTCGTCATGGACCAGCCGCCGAAGCTCCCCTGGAGGGAACTGGTCGAGATCAAAGGTAAGGTCTTCCGGATCGATGGAAAACGACGGAGCAGGTTGGTCGTCCCGTCGTCCCTGAAGCTCGTCATGCAACTGTTTTTCCAGTCGCAGAAGCTCCTCTGAGGGGTCGGAGACTGCCGAGGGCATCGCTTCATCATCCGGATGATCCAGCACCCGCCGAAGCTCCCCCTCAGGGATCTGCTTTGAATCGAATGCGGCTCGCGCCTGAATGAAAGTCGACGGGGCGGAGTGATCATCTCGCCATTCCTGAAGCTCCTCTGCTGATTCGTCATAAAGCAGCCGCGGAAGCTCCCCTGGAGGGAACTGGTCGAGATCAAACGTAAGGTCTTCCGGATCGATGGAGAACGACAGAGCAGGTTGATTGCGTCCTAATCCGTGAAGCTCGTCATGCAACTGTTCTTCCATACGCTGAAGCTCCTCTGCGGAGACCGGCGACGGCATGGCTTGATCATCGAGGTGATCCAGCACTCGCCGAAGCTCCCCCTGAGGGAGCTGCTCTGACTGGAATGCGGTTTGCTCCTGAATGAAAGCGGGGGGGGCGTGCTGACCGTCCTGTTCCTCCTGAAGCTCCTCGAGCCGAGTGTTCGCTTGCTGGGACGCGCTGTGCTGCGCACCGGCGTCGTCGATGCGCAGCGGTTCCATCAGCGCGACGGTTTCGGGATTGATCAGGGGCACGTTCTGGGGGGGAGGATTAAGGTTAGCGCGAGGGGGGCGGCGTTTCGCGGGCACGACCACTCCCGTGGTCCAAAAGGTGTGAAAATAGTCTAAGGCTTTGAGGAGATTGGCATCACTCCCTCGGGGGTACATTTGTATGGCACCATCGGCGCTCAGCGACTTGCTGTCCAGCCGAGCAACAATGCTCGGTCTGTTGTTTTCGGACAGCCAACGGCTAAAGCCGCCAAGGACGGATCCAAGATAACGTGCCCAGTTGTAGGTCATGCCGCCCTGGATGAGGGCCTGCATAAGCCCCCGGACGGCGGCAGCATCCTCGGAATAAGGTGGCCGCCCGCCCGACTGCCCCCCGATTATGACGCCTGTTGAGGCAACCTGCGGTGCTGCGCTACTTCCTCCTGAAGCGGCGTTTGCACTTGGTTGTCCGTATACCACAACCTCTTCCAGATCGTTCAGCGTCCTCGGTCTCTTCGCTGCCCTCGAATGAGCGGCGTTATCATTGGCGGCATAATACGCACGAAGGACTCCTAATGCATGCCTCATACGTGCGATTTTCGGAAAGTGCGTATTTGCGTGATCGAGCAGGGACTTGTGGTCCGTGAAGTCGATCGTTTGGCCGCCACGGCGGAGGTCATTCACCAGTCGACGAAGTGCCTGCGTATAACCTTTAGCCGTATTAGGTTGTAGATTTTGCTGAGCCGCATATCGAGCAATCACGGTATCGATAAGGTTCCGGTCCTCTTCAGTCAAATGGGGATAGTCATTAGGACGCCTGATGGCGACGGAAGCAGCCTGGCTTGCCTCGGCCAAGTGCTGCTCAAATTGCACGGCCTCGTCTGTCTGCGGCGCTTCGGAGACCTCCTGCTGCACCTGCGACGAAGCTGGTACATTAAATCGATTAAAGTTTTGCGTATCCACGCTCGCCTCACGTTCAAGATAGCCTGCGCAGGTCTTCTACTCGGGCTAACTTTCGAGAACCTGACGGGGCCATGGGCACGTAGAGGGCGCACCGGCCAATATCGGAACCGACATCGCTCGGGATCAGCATCTCCTCCATGATCTAGCTCTTCGCACGTGTTGCCAGCTTCAAGCATCTCGCAGCGTTGTAGCACTTTGGGTCCTTCCAGGGCCATTCCGCATGCGGGTGACGCGCGACCGCTCGACTCCGCTAGATATAAAATTTCAAAAGCGACTTTCTGTTCTCGGATCGGTTGTGGAACCCGGGCCCCAGGCCCGGCCCGGCCTGCCCCTGAAAACATCAGATTGGCGATTTTCGTGGGCGAAATTGATGTTTTGAGCCGGCGTCCGTCCGTCGCGCCCAAGGGCGACCAAAACACGCTCGAAAGAAACTATACCGATTGAGACCGTATGGCTCTCAATCGGAGCCTCCATCCATGATCGTTATCGGCCTCAAGGGCCTTATCGGGTCCGGCAAGACTACCGTGGCCCGCCATCTCATCGAAAACCACGGATTTGTACGCGGCCGGTTCGCTGGCGCGCTGAAGGACATGCTGCGCGCTTACCTGCGTTACCGGCGCTGCGACGAACGCACCATCGAGCGCATGATCGACGGCGACCTGAAGGAACTGCCGACGCCCTGGCTCGGCGGCAAGTCGCCCCGGCACGCCATGGAAGGGCTCGGCGGCCTTTGGGGTCGCGATCACATGGGCTCGGACTTCTGGATCGGGACCGAGACCGACAAGCTCTACATGAGCGCGCCGAAGCGCGTCGTGTTCGAGGACGTGCGTCACGCCAATGAGGGCGAGGCCATCGAACGAATGGGCGGATGGGTGGTCGAGGTCCATCGACCCGGCCTGATCCCCCAGGAACACCGCACCGAGAAGGCGCAGGTCGAGGTCAACGCGCATCGCTGCGTCATGAACTACCAGGGCGATATGGCATCCACGTTCCGGCAGATGGACATCATCGTCGCTGATCTGATCGCGCGGACGGACCGCAGCAACGTGCTCGACTGACATGGGCAAGACCGTCAACCGACAAGAGCTTGCGGACATCTTCGGCTATTCGCTGCCGACGATCTCCGCATGGGTCGAGAACGGAATGCCGGTCAAGTCGCACGGCGGCCGTGGCAAGCAGTTCGAGTTCGACACCGAAGACGTGCTGAAGTGGCTGCTCGCGCGCGAGCGCGCGGAGCGCAAGGCACATACGGCCGCCACGCTGAAGGAAGGCGGTGAAGAGATCACCATCGATAAGGCGCGCCTCCGCAATGAGATCGCGAAGGCGAAGCTGTCCGAGTTGGAGTTGGCGACGAAGATGGAGCTTGTGCGCCCCATCGACATGGTCGCCAAGGTGCTCTCGAACGAAATCGCCAATGCACGCGCGCGACTGCTCGGCATCCCATCCAAACTGCGCCCCGCAATCCAACTCGAAGTCGGTGCGCCTGAAGGCACGAAGAAGCTCGTCAACGAAGTTGAGCGGCTGATCCTCGAAGCCCTGAACGAAATCAAGATGTCGGCGGACGACGCGGTCGAGGAAGAGCCTCACGCCGAGCCGCCGACCGAACCCCTCGAACAGAACGAAGAAGAAGATGACGACGAGTGAGTTCAAGCCCTCTTGGATGAAGTGGCCGCCGAATAGTTGCGAAGTCTGCACCGCCTGGAGACGGGAAGGGGAATGGCATGGCGTGTGTCAGCGCGCGTCATCTGTGAACTTCGAGCAGCCGACCGATGCGCGTCAGCGCTGCCCTGAATATCAGCGCAAGCCGGATGCCTAATGACCGCCGCCGTCGCCGTCGTCGATGAATTTCATGAGGATACTGCGTATGAAGCACGGCTTCGCGCGCAGGTCCGTGAGATCATTGCGCAGAGCTTCAGTCCGCCGCCGAAGCTGACCGTCTCCGAATGGGCGGACGAATACCGCGTGCTGTCACCGGAAGCGTCGTCCGAGCCCGGCAAGTGGTCTACTGCGCGCGTCGAGCCGTCGCGCGGCATCATGGATGCCTTCGCCGATCCCGAGATCGAGATCATCACCTGTATGGTCGCGGCGCAGACGGTGAAGACGGAAGTCATCAACAACGTGGCTGGATTCCACGTCCATCTCGATCCTTGCCCGATGCTCATTCTGCAACCGACGTTGCAGATGGCCGAAGCCTACTCGAAGGATCGTCTCGCGCCGATGATCCGCGACACGCCTCCGCTCGCGGCGAAGCTCGGCAACAGCGCGCGCGATTCCGAAGACACGATCCTTCACAAGAAGTATGCGGGCGGCCATATCACCATGGCGGGCGCAAACTCACCTGCGTCGCTCGCCTCGCGACCGATCCGCATTCTGCTCTGCGACGAAGTTGATCGCTATGAGGCGAGCGCCGGTAAGGAAGGCGACCCCGTCTCGCTCGCTATCGAGCGCACCACGACGTTCTGGAATCGCAAGATCGCGCTGGTCTCGACGCCGACGATCAAGGGCGCGTCGCGCATCGAGTCCTCGTATGAGGAAAGCGATCAGCGCCGGTTCTTCGTGCCTTGCCCAAAGTGCGGCCACATGCAGCATTTGCGCTGGGCGCAGGTCCGATGGCCCGACAACGATCCGCTCGCGGCACGCTATCACTGCGAATACACCGATCCCGACACCGGCGAACTGTGCGATCACGGATGGAGCGAGGCCGAGCGGCTGAAGGCGATCCAGCGCGGCGTGTGGATCGCCACGAAGCCCGAAGTGAAGGGCCACGCTGGCTTCCACCTGAACCGCATCGCCTCGCCCTGGCGCGCCCTTGGCGAGATGGTGCGCGACTTCGTGTTGGTGAAGAAGCATCCCGAGCGTCTGAAGACCTGGGTGAACACGCGCCTCGCGGAGACGTGGGAAGAGCGCGGCGAACGCGCCAACCCGGATTCGATCTATGCCCGCCGCGAAGACTATGACGCCTCGATCATCCTCCCGAGCGGCGTCGGCTGCATCACCGCGTCCGTGGACATTCAGGACGACCGCGCCGAAGTCGAGTGGTGCGGTTGGGGGCAGGACGATGAATCGTGGTCGCTTGACTACAAGGTCCACTATGGCGCGCCGAACACTCCAGGCTTTTGGGAGGTCATCGACACCGCCTTGCTGCGCACGTTCAAGCATCCGTCCGGCGTCGAGATGCGCGTAGAAGCGGCCTGCATCGACTCTGGCGGCCACTTCACGCAGCACGTCTACAACTTCGTGCGCCCCCGCATTGCGCGGCGCGTCTACGCAATTAAGGGTATCGGCGGTCCTGGCCGTCCGATCTGGCCCGTGAAGGGCACCGTCAACAAGGCGAAGAACGTCACGATCTTCGTCCTGGGCGTCGATCAAGCCAAGGACATGCACTACAAGCGGCTCGAAGTGAAAGAGCCCGGCCCCGGATATTGCCATTACCCGCTGCTCGAAAACTATGACAAGAAGTTCTTCGAGGGCCTGACGGCTGAAAAGGCCATCTTGAAGACCGATAGGCGCGGCTTCGTCACGAAGGAATGGCACAAGGTCCATCAGCGCAACGAACCGCTCGACCTCCGCGTCTATAACATCGCGGCGCGGCTCTCGCTGGGGATCAACATGGAGCGCCGTTTGATGGCTCTGCGCGCGGCGGCAGCGAACGCGCTGAATGCGGCCCCGCAACAAGCCGTTCCGAATGCTGAACCCGCCCCGGCGGCTCCCCAGGCCGTTTTTGGGCGGCGTCGCATCCGCAGCCGTGGCGTTGAAAGTTAAGAATTGAGCGGTTAGATGAAAAGCATGATGACCGGAAAAGACGTGCGAGCCGCCCGAGTAGCGCTCGGCAAAATGTGGAAGCCCGGCGGCGGCCCGCTGACGGCGCAAGAGCTTGTGCGCGCCCTTGGTCTCTCCGAAGATCACGGCACGGACCATGTCTACAACATGGAGAAGGGCAAATCGGCCGTGTCCGGCACTATCGAGATGCTTTTGCGCATCTATCTCGCCGGTGGAGTGCCGCCCGACGATGTTGTGATCTTCAAAGACAAGTCGCGCTAAGGGCGACCGGAACGATCTCTTTCAAGCGGCCCATGTCCCGTAGCTTCGGGGCATGGCAAAGACCGTCGAAGAGCAGCTTGAAGAGACCTTGAACTCGATCTCCACGGTCGAGCAGAGCGGTCAGCGTTACACGATCAAGGATCGTGAGCTTTGGCGCGCCGATCTGCGCCAACTCGATCAGCGCGCTCAGCGTCTCCAAAAGCAGGCCGAGCGTGCCAAGCGGGGCGGTCTCCGTATTCAGCGGGTGATCCCGCTGTGATTAAGCCCGTCGCCCCGACCCTGATGGACCGCTTTCTGGCGGGCGTCGCACCCAACTTCGCGACGCGCCGCTATCATGCGCGCCTCTCGCTCAACTATATGGGCCAATACGCCGGTGCGAAATCGAACCGCGCTGCCCTGAAGGCGTGGAAGACGCATCCCGGTTCGGCCGATTCCGACTCGCTGGGCGATCTCCCGGCGCTGCGCAGCCGCTCGCGCGATCTCGGCCGCAACAACCCCATCGCCGCCGGTGCGAAGCAGACTTCCAAGAGCAACGTCGTCGGCACCGGCCTGCGCGTGCGCTCGAAGCTGAACCCGAAGCTGCTCGGCCTCTCGCCGGAAGCCGCCGAGTTGTGGGAGCGCAAGGCCGAGACGCTGTTCGACCTTTGGGCGCAGTCCAAGCTCTGCGACATCACGCTCACGCAGAACTTCTATGAGCTTCAGGGCCTCGTTTTCAACGCGGTGTTCGAGTCCGGCGACACGTTCGTCCTGCGCCGCGTGCCGAAGCGTCCGAACGCCGTTGTGCCGCTCGCCCTCAACGTGATCGAGGCCGACCGCGTCGCCACGCCGACCGAGTTGCAAGGCGAGTACCTGATCCGCGACGGCGTCAAGATCGACGAAGACGGCGCGCCGGTCAGCTATTTCGTGCTCAATGAGCATCCCGGCGAGCGCGTGACGTACACCGTCAACGGCTTCACGGAGGTCCCGGCCTTCGGCAAGAAGTCCGGCGAGCAGATGGTGCTCCATATCTTCGAGCGCATGCGTCCCGGCCTGAACCGTGGCATTCCGCAGCTTGCCCCTGTCATCGAAATCCTGAAGCAACTCGACCGCTACAGCGAAGCCGAGTTGATGAAGGCCGTCGTGTCGTCGTTCTTCACCGTCTTCCTGAAGACCCAGGGCGACGATGGTATCGCACCGGCCATTCAGGGCGCGTATCCCGGCATGGGCTCGAACGAAGTCACGATGGGACCGGGCACCATCGTTGACATCGGCACCGACGAAGAGATTCAGACGGCGCAGCCCGCGAATACCGCGAACTTCGACCCGTTCTTCCAATCTGTCGTGAGGCAGATCGGCGTCGCGCTGTCGATCCCCTTCGAACTGCTCATGATGCACTTCACGGCGAGCTACAGCGCGTCGAGGGCGTCTCTGGAAATGGCAGCACAGTTCTTCCGCGACCGCCGTACCTGGCTGGTCCGCAATTTCTGCGCGCCCGTTTACGAGTGGTTCCTGACCGACGCGATCAACGCTGGCCTGATCGACGCTCCCGGCTTCTTCAACGATCCCGTGAAGCGTGCCGCGTGGCTCGGCGCTCAGTGGATCGGTCCCGCGCGGATCATTCTCGACCCGCTCAAGGAATGGAAGGCCGAGACGGAGGCCGTCAACCTGGGCGCTCGCACCATCGAAGCCGTGATCATCGAGCGCGGCGGCGACGACTTCGAGCAGACCACGGCGCAGCGTGCTCGCGAGCATCAGGCCCGTGCGGCGGCGAAGCTCGAACCTGAAATCCTCGCGCCGTCCGGCATGGGCTCGCAAGTCAAGGAAGACGTGAGCGAACGCGAAGACGACGACGAACCCCCGACGCCGAAGAAGCCCGAGAAGAAGCAATGACCTTCAACGTCCGCAATCCGCTGATCTTCGACGCCGCGCTCACGGCGAATTGGGCTATGGAAGAAGGGGCTCTGCGCCAGATCATGGAGATCGCCGCGCGCGAGAACCAAATCACTCCGCAGATGCTCGAAGCCTATCGCGGCCAAGAGCTTGAGCGTTCCGAGCGCGCGACCCGGCGCGGCAATGTCGCCGTGATCGACGTGGCTGGCCCCTTGTTCAAGCGCGCCAACCTCATGACGACGTTCTGCGGCGCGACCGCATACGAGACCGTTCGCCGCGACCTTCAGGCTGCGATGGACAACGCCTCGATCACGGCGATCCTGCTCAACATCCACTCGCCTGGGGGCGAGGCTGCGGGCGTTGCGGAGCTTGCCACGGCGATCAACGAAGTGCGCGGCCGTAAGCGCATCGTCTCCTATGCAGGCGATCAGGCGGCCTCCGCTGCGTTCTGGCTGGGCACTGCGTCTGACGAGTTCATTATCGGCCCGACCGCAGCGCTCGGCTCCATGGGCGTCGTCGCTGGCTACCGCGATACGTCTGCGCAGGACGCGGCGCGCGGCATCAAGACCATCGAGTTCGTGTCTTCGCAGTCGCCCTACAAGCGCGTGGACATCAATACCCAGGAAGGCCGCGACCGCGTTCAGGCGCGCGTCGACTCAATGGCCGCCGTGTTCGTCGAGACGGTCGCGAAGTATCGCGGCGTGAGCGTCGAACATGCACTCGAACATTTCGGGCAGGGCGATGTCCTGATCGGCAAGGCGGCAGTCGATGCCGGAATGGCCGATGGCATCGCCACGTTCGAACAGGTTCTCGCGAGCTTGGCTCGCGGCGAAAGTCCGAAGGCTTCCTTCGGTTTTAACCCGGCCGCGTCCGGCCAAAGTGGAGAAGTCGAAATGAACGATGCTGAAAAGGCTGCATTCGCAGCGCAGGTTCGCGCTGAGATGCAGGCCGAGATCGATGCCAAGGCGAAGGCGGATGCCGAAGCCAAGGCGAAGGCCGACGCGGAAGCCGCCGCTGCCGCCGAAGCCGCCGCGAAGGACCCCGTCGTGGTCGAGCGTAAGCGCGTGACCGAGATCATGGGCCTGACCCTGCCGGGTTACGAAGCCGCTGCGCAGAAGGCTATCGAAACGGGCTCTTCGGCTCATGAGTTCTCGGCCATGATCGTGGCTGCTGAAAAGGCCAAGCGCACCGAGCGCGCCGCTGACATCAAGACGGACACCGAAGCCAACGCTGGCGTCGCTCCGTCCCAGGGTCAGGAAAAGGCGCAGGGCGACGAAGCCGCAGTCAACGCAATTCTCGGCGCGATGAAGCTCGCGTCCGGCAACTAAGGAGCCGCAACGGTGGCGAAGTTTGAGAACGAAGGCGCATACGTCCCGAGCGTGCTGATGCTCGGCCACCACCGCGCCCGCAAGGTGACGATCAAGGCGGGCGCTGGCGTCCTGGGCCGTGGCACCGTGCTCGGCCAGATCACGGCCGACAAGAAGTACCTCAAGTCGATTGCTGCGGCCAACGATGGCTCGCAAGTGCCCGACGCGATCCTCAGTGCGGATGTCGATGCGACGGCCGCTGACGTGGAGGCCATCGTCTACATCGCTGGCGAAGTCGATCAGGACAAGCTGATCCTCGGCGCCGGACACACCCTCGGATCGGTGGATGCGGTCTTCCGCACGAAGTCGATCTGGCTCGTTAAGCCGATGGGCTAACCGAGACAACCTCGAAGAAAGCAACGGGAAGCCCTACTATGGACCTCTTTTCGACCACCGCCCTCAACCGTGTTGTCGAGGAACTGCCGCTCAACCCGGCGTTCTTCCTCAACACGTTCTTCACGGTCGCCGAGACCTCGAACACCGAAGACATCAAGTTCGATTCGGTCAAGGGTCGTCGCCTGATCTCGCCGCTCGTCTCGCCCATCGTCGCGGGCAAGGTGATCCGCGAGAAGGGCTACAAGACTCAGTCGCTCGCACCGGCCTACATCAAGGACAAGCGCGTCTTCAAGCCGAGCGGCCAGTTCAAGCGCCGCGCTGGCGAGAAGATCGGAGGCTCCCTGTCTCCCGAGCAGCGTCTTGCTGCGTCCATCGGCTTCGCCGTGAGCGAGCAGTTGGATATGTGGACCCGCCGCCTGGAGGTCATGTCGGCCGAAGTTCTGCGTACCGGCAAGCTCGTCCTGAAGGGCGACGACTATCCCGAGCAGCTTGTCGATTTCGGTCGCGATGCCGAACTGAGCATCGTCCTGACCGGCACCGACAAGTGGGACAACGCCGCCGTCAACCCGCTCGACGACATCGAGGATTGGGGTCAGATGATCTTCGATCATTCGTCGCTGACCTGCCGTGACGTGATCATGGCGAGCGACGTGTGGAAGACCATCCGCGCCAAGCTGGCCGGTCCCGACACCGATGCGGTCGCCAAGGCGATGCGTCTTCAGATCGACATGACCAAGGCGACCCTGGAGTCGGCCCGTGCGTCGCTCGGCCCGATCCTGATCACCCCCGGCATCCGTCTGGTCGCTCAGTTCGGCGACTACCGCCTGTGGGTCCACGCCGACAAGTACGTCGATCCGCTCGACGGCGTCGAGAAGGACGTGCTCCCGGCCGGTGAAGTCGTCATGGCTTCGCGCGAGATCGAGGGCGTCCGTCACTTCGGCGCGATCATGGACCTGAAGGCCGGTCTTCAGCCCCGCGACTTCTTCGTGAAGTCTTGGGAGGAAGAGGACCCGTCCGTGCGGTACATCCTCGGTCAGTCCGCCCCGCTGATCGCGCCCTATCGCGTGAACGGCACCCTGGGCGCGAAGGTGAAGTAATGCCGATCTATCGCGGCCTCGTAACGATCAAGCGTGACGGGCGGTATCTTCCGCCCGGCACGCCCATCGAAATGAGCGAGAATGAAGCGAAAGCCCTCGGGCCTGCTCGCGTCAAGCTCGCTGACGATCTGGTCTCGGCCGTCGCCGAGATCGCTCTGGAATCGGCCAGCACGCTCGCTGGTGTCGAGTCCGCCGGTGATGCCCCCGGCGACGCGCCGTCCGCTGATGAAGTCCCTCCCGCCTCGCATCAGACGGACGGCGCGAGCACTCGCGTCGTGGACATCGCGTCCGCAATCGACCTGCTCGACGAAAAGAAGGACTTCTTCAAGTCCGGTCAGCGTCAGGGCAAGCCGAAGCAGAAGCCGATTGAAGAGATCGTCGGGTTCGATGTCACCGACGAAGAGATCGACGCGGCTCTCGCGCTGCGCGCCTCGGGCGTCTGATGCCGGTCGAGACCGACAACGATCTGTTGATCTTCCTCAACCCCGACGAGTTCGGGGTTGAGGCGCGTTATGTGAGCCGCGACCCAGCCGTCGAGCCCAAGGACATTCCTGGGCAGTTCGACGACGAAGGCAGCAATTGGAATCCGAACCGTTGGAACGGGACGCAATTCCAGATGCAGATGGGTGCGAGCGTCACTTCCACCGGCCCGACGTTTCTCTGCCGCACGTCCGATCTGCTCAAGGGCGGTCGCAAGGGCGAGAAGCTGACCATCAAGGGCGAAGAGTATCGGATCGAGGACAAGCGACCGGACGGCACCGGCCTGACCTTGCTCTTGCTCATGGCGAACGACTGACATGGCGCATCCCCGCAAGCGTATCCGCGAAGCGTTTCGAGCCCGGCTCGCCGAGAGTGTTGACGGCGAGTACCGCACGGCCGCGCAGAGCCGCGTGTATGCGAGCCGGATGGCTCCCGTGAGCGAGGAAGAGTTGAAAGAGGATGGCCCGGCCATTCTCGTCTACGCGCGCATGGAGAAGTACAATCCCGAGAAGGACTACGGGGTGGAGGGCGACGCGACCTATATCGAGCGCGAATTGACGCTTGTCACGGAGGCCATGCTGCTCGGCGGCGAGACCGTTGACGACAAGCTCGACGACATCGCAGAGCAGATGGAGGCCGCGTTCGAGGGCTTCGTGATCCCCGGCTTCGAGTCCGCCCGCATGCGGCTGCTCGAGTCCGACATCGACGTGATCACCGATCAGGTCAAGCGTCCCGTTGGCGCAATCGGCCTCGTTTGGCAGATCATCTATCGCACCGAATGGCGACCGCGCGCCACGGCCAACGACATTGACGCCGCAATGGCGGACTTCCTGGCGGGCAGGTAATCATGGTCAAGTTTCTCCGCGATCCCGCGAGCACCGGCGGCGTTGCCGATCCCGAAGCGACGGACATCGACCGGCGAGCGCAGGATGTCGTCAAGTTCGGCAAGATCAAGGAAGTGGACTACAAGCGCCAGCCCCCGGCCTATCGCGTCCTGATCGGTGACGAGAACGACGAAGACAATCACAACATCACGGATTGGCTCCCGGCTGGCGGCATGCGGGCGAAGGGCGACCGCGAGACGCACTTCCTTGAGAAGGGCGAGAAGGTCGTGCTGCTCGCGGAGGGCGGCGAGCTTGCGACCGCGCAGGTCTACCCGGCGGGCACGTACACGCCCGAGAACGAAGACGAGAAGGAAACGACCGACAAGGCGGGCGTCTGGCGCAAAATCTTCGCAAAGCCCAAGAGCCAAAATGGCGAGGGCGGTGAAGGTGGCGAGGGCGGCGGTGAAGGTGGCGAAGGCGGCGAAGGCGGCGAGGAAGGCGAGGAAGACGAAATCCTTGGCGAGATCAGCTATGACCGCAACACCGGCGATTGGCTGATCAAGGGCATCAAGAACAAAGGCTCAATCACGCTCGAAGGCTCGGGCTGTAAGATGGTCATGAAGGACGGCACGATCACGTTCACTGCGAAGAACTTCAAGGTCGAGATGGAAGAGAACGTCGAGATCGAGGCGGAAGACACGATCAAGACGAAGACGGGTCAGTCGCTCCATGAGGCCGATGTCTTCGCGGTCGCGGCTATGACCTACGTGGGCCTTGATGATCCGAGTGAGCGTCCGCCCATCAAGGTCATGACCGAAGCTGGCCCGGCGAAGAAAGCCTTCTCGAAGCCCGGCTGACAATAGGGCGACCGGATCAGTCTGTAAGCGACCGTGCCGACGCGGCACGGTGCGCCTTATGGCGACCATTGACCTCAACACCGGCAAGCCTCTCGAAGGCATCGACGATGTCTGGCAGTCGATTGCGACCATTCTGAGCACTTCCCTGAAGTCGCTCGTTATGGCCCGCGACTTCGGCTCGAAGATGCCGCGACTCGTTGACCATGCGGTCTCGCCCGTCACGCTGATCGACTTCTACGCGGCCGTGCCGGAAGCGATCATTCGCAAGAACCCCGAGTCCCTGATGGCGGAAGAGCCTCGCTTCCGCATCATTCAGATGGAGCTTGCCGACATGACGGATCAGGGCCACGCCCAATTCGATATTGATGGCATCTATTACCCGCGCGGCCATCTCGGCGACTACTCAGAAGCTCGCGACGCGCGCGGCCGTGTCGTTCTGTCGGACAACCTGATCGTTGGGAGCTACGTCTAATGGACGCGCCGCTTCCGAATCTGCCGCTGCCCGTCATCGAGCGCGAGCCCGCATTCCAGGCGTTGTTCGACGCCCGGCTGACGCAGATGCGTGGCCTGCTTGAGACCGCCGGTCTCAATTGGGACACGTACATGCTGCGCTCGGACCCGATCAACAACTTCTGCCGCCATGCCGCCTACGGCGATCTGCTCTACGTCACGTCGCTGAACGACACGTTCCGCGCGACGCTGCTCGACTTCGGTCAGGGCGCGGACCTGCTCGCGCAGGCGAGCGATTGGAACATGACGCAGGCGGAAGGCGAGTCTCTCGAAGACCTGCGACGCCGTCTGCGCGAGCGTAAGAAGGGGCAGGGCGGCTTCACCGAGAATTGGTACAAAAGGTACGCATTCGCCGCAGACCCGCTCCGCGTGGCTGACGTGGGCGTTACGGGCGATGCCATGGGCGGGGTCAAGGTCTCGATCCTGTCGAAGGAAGGCGACGGCGTCGCCAGCCCCGATCTGCTCGCGACCGTTGATGCCGCGCTGAACGATCCGCTTGTCCTGGGCGACAACGATCACGTCGAGGTCGTCCCGGCGGTGATCCGTGTCGTCAACGTCGAGGCGGACGTGTGGCTCTTGCCGGAAGCACCGGCGAGCGAGTTGCAGACGGCCGAAGATCGCCTCAAGGCCGAGTTCGCCGCCGCTCGCCGCCTGGGGTGGGACTTTACGGCCGACTTCGTGATCGCCTCCCTGCGCACGTCCGGCATCCGCCGGATCGTCATGGTCGCGCCCGCTGCGGACGACTACACGCGCGCGGAGCCGAATGAGGCCGTGGCGCTCGGAACGGTCAAGGTCAACTTCAAGGGTCGGTCCTACTGATGACCGACCTGATCGAAATCGTCCCGCGCAACACGACGCCGCTTCAGCGGTCCGTTGTGCAGACTATCGACTCGCGCTCGCGCTACGCGCCGTTGGTGCAGTCGATCATCGACGTGCGCTATCTCGACGTGATCCCTGAGAACGTCCTGCCGTGGTTGCTGCGCCATTGGGGCCTCGAAGATGCGGCCGAGTTCGTCGCCGATCATCAGCGCCTCTACAAGGAAGGCAAGCGCTGGCAGACGCTCCGTGGCCGCGTGGAAGCCTATGAGATCGTCTTCGATTGGCTGGGCCTCGACGGCTTCTATGAGCGCGGCGACCATAAGGCCGTGCGCTGGGGCCTGTTCCAAATCGGCCTCACGGAGCGGCCCGACCAAGACACGCTGCTCAACCTGATCGGCTTGGCGAACCTCTCGAAGAAGGCGTCGAGCGTCCTGGGCCGCATCTATGGCGGCTATGACATCAGACCGATGCGG
This sequence comes from Bradyrhizobium sp. RP6, assembly GCF_003837805.1. Taxonomy (GTDB): domain Bacteria; phylum Pseudomonadota; class Alphaproteobacteria; order Rhizobiales; family Xanthobacteraceae; genus Bradyrhizobium. The sequence goes on from NZ_RQIT01000001.1 coordinate 360,525, forward strand.
CTCGACATGATGCGCCTTGATGGCTCGCTGCTCGACGATTGGTCCGGCGTCTATCTGCCCGGCATCAAGCCGAAGCTTTCGTTTGGCCGCCAGCACGGCGAGGAAGTCGATTTCAACGTCGAGATGGATGGCGGTGTCTTCAACTCGGTCGAGGGCGTCGCCCGCTTCGAGGAAGGCTTCGTGCTCGACCGTTCGCTGCTCGATGGCGAGGTCGTTGAGCCGTCCGTCGTCTCCATTCAGGCGTCGCTCTCGGGCGAGCAGATCGACTACGCGAAGGAAGCGCTGATGCCTTGGCCGCGCGTGCCCTGGCCGAGTGTTTCCTATTCCAACATTGAACAGTTCACGATTTACGGAGGACCCGATGGCACTTCTGGTTAATAGCGGGCGCGAAGGTCTCGCCGCCGCGCTGAAGGCTCGCACTATGTTCTTCGCCTGGGGGCGAGGGGATTCTTGGTGGGGGCAGACGGACGTGAAGAACATGACGTTCTCGGGCTCGCCGGAACGCTTCACGCTCGATCACGCGCCGATTTCAACGCTCTCGCTGAAGAGCACGGACAACGCGCTGACCTTCGAGACGCCGCGCGACTTCACGTTCAACGCCAACACCGGCTTGGTGACGCGCGTGAACGGCGGTCAGATCGCGCCGGGCGCAACCGTCCAGGCGCAGGTTCAGTACGGCACGCCCGCCCTGGGCTCCCAGGAAACCGCCCTTGTCAGCGAAGTTGGCCGCCGCATCGCGTCGTCGGTGGAGTTCGTTGTGCCGGACGACAACGGCAGCATCAGCACGCCCGGCGGCCAGCGTTGGACGATCTCGGCGACTGCGACCCGCTACCTCTATTGCAGCGTGCTCTTCGACTACCTCGAAGCGGCTGACGAGACGATCCGCGAAGTCGGCATCTTCGTCGATGGCACGCGGGCCACCGGGGTGCCTGAAGGGCAACTGTACTTGACTCCCGATCAGGTCGCCGAACCGGGATACTTGCTTTTGCTCGACCGCTTCGCGGGCAAGGTTCGCTCCCCGAGTGAGCGGCAGGGATTCTCTTACGTTCTGGTGATCTGAAAATGGCAGACGCTCGCGACCAACTTCCGGCCTACATCAACACCTTCGATAAGACCAAGGGCTATCAGCGTCTTGCTGCGCACTATGACCGCTTCCTGACCAGCAATGAGATCAACGTCATTCAGGACATCGAAGCGAACCGCCTGAAGGGCGTCGCCGATGCGTTCTGGCGCGACGGCTCGCTTGTCAGCGGCGGGGCCATCGTGCTCGGGCCGATCATCAACGCGACCGTCGAGGCGCAATTGGCGGCTGCCAAGGTCTACATTCGCGGCGCGGTGCATGACATCGAGGCCCGGAACCTTGTTATCTCGGCGGTTGGGACCGTCGTCATCGGCATCCGCCTGCGCACCTTCACCGTCACTTATGAGCAGGACCCGACTCTGAAGGGCATGGCTCCCGGCACGCGCGCGCAGGGCGAGCCCGGTGCGTCAGCGCTGGCGATGCTCGGCCGCTGGGGCTTCGAGGGAGACGGCGAGGAAGGCGACTTCTTCCCGATCTACACCATCAAGGATGGCGTGATCGATACGCCGGTCGAACCGGGCATCGACGACGCCTGGGCGAATCTGCTCGCGCGGTATGACCGCGAGGCGCACGGCGGCTATGTCGTCGAGGGATTCAACGTCAAGGCGCTCGGCCTCGACGAAAACAGCAAGCAGAACTTCACCATCTCGGAAGGCACCATCAACGTTTGGGGCTACAAGCGGACTCGGCCTGCCTCCGCACGCCTTCGCGTGACGGAAGAGCCCGAGATCATGCTGATCGACGACGAGCCGCATGCCGTCAATTCCGGCACGCAGACGATCAAGGTGCGCTTCGCTCCGATCGCCTCTGTTGAGGAAGTGACGATCATCGCCGAGAAGACCGTCACGCTGACGCACGGCACCTATGCAGGCGTTTCCGATGCGCTGCCCGATCCGACCGTGCTCTCGATCCGCGAAGTCAAGCAGGGCGCGACCGTCTATGCACCCACGGCCGATTACAAGCTGACCGGCGCCGCCGTCGATTGGTCGCCGAACGGTGCCGAAGTTGCGCCGGGCTCGACCTATCAGGTCACGTATCGCTACCTGACCAACGTCGCGCCGACGAACATCACGCGCGACGGGTTCGACATCACCGGCGCTGCGAACGACACGACTGCGTTTGTCAAGTATGTGACCAAGCTGCCGCGCTATGACGCGATTGTGGTCGATCAGCAAGGCGCGATCTCCTATTTGAAGGGCATTAGCTCCCTCTACGCGCCGCAGCCGACGACGGTCGCGCCGACGCTTCACAAGTTGGCCGATGTCTACAACAATTGGGGACTTGTCCCGACCATTAAGCAGGTCGCGACCGTCCGCATGCCCTTCGCCGACCTGCGCAGCCTCGAAACTATGGTCAGCGATCTCTACGCGCTGGTCGCTGAAGAGCGCCTTCAGCGCGACGTGGACCGCAAGGAAGTCGCCTCGAAGCGCGGTGTGTTCGTCGATCCGCTTCTCGATGACGACATGCGCGATCAGGGCCTTCCGCAGACCGGCGCGATCTTCGGCGGCCTGCTTTGGCTGCCGATCATCCCGACCGTCACGACCATGCCCGCCGACACGACGCTCACTTACACGTTCGAGAACGTGTTTGAGCAGCGCCAGATCACCGGCGAGTCGAAGATCAACCCGTATGCGTCGTTCGGTGCCCCGGCGACCGATGTCGCCCTCAACCCCTCCGTCGATCTTTGGACCGACACGCAGGACGTTTGGACCTCAGTCTTCACGTCGCGCGTCGCTTGGCAGCGCACGAACTTCGCCGCTGGCCCGCTGATCGGGACGACCACGGAGACCACGGATCGCATCGTCAACAGCACGACCGTCGCCGAAGAGACCATCCGGCAGCGATCGGTTGGCTTCACCATCCACAAGTGGGGCTATAACGAAGTCCTGAAGAAGGTGACGTTCGACGACATCGACGTGACCCCGGCGGGAACGATCCGCGCCGACGAAAACGGCACGCTGACCTCGGCGTTCCAGATTCCGGCGAACGTCCCTGTCGGCGTGAAGCACGTCGCCTTCGAAGGCTTCGGCGGCTCGACCGCCAATGCGCTCTACACCGCCCATGGCTGGCTGACCACGATCAACAATGAACGGACCGTCGTCACGACGTTCTGGTATAGCGCCGATCCGCTCGCGCAGACTTTCCGTCTGAGCGAGCCCCGGCAGGCGCTCGGCGTGGACGTGAAGTTCACGAAGGTCGGCGACAAGACCAAGCCGGTCCGCGTGCAAATCCGCGAGGTCGAGCTTGGTATTCCGACCGAGCGCGTTGTCGCCGAGTCGATCCTCGACATGAATACGGTGAAGGTCATCGACCCGCTCTCGGTTCAGCCGCGCGTCGAAAGCGATTGGACCTTCGCCGCGTTCGAGCGCCCGGTGACGCTGCGCGAGGATCGCAGCTATGCCATCACGCTTCTGACCGAAGACCCGACCCATTCGGTCGCTATCGCCGACCTGGGCGGCTTCGATCAGATCAATGGCTGGGTGACTTCCAACGCCTTCCCGCTGGGCACCTTCCTCGACGGCTCGGACTCGCGCACCTGGCTGCCGAAGCCCGGTCGTTCGCTCGGCTTCCGGCTCCGCTGCGCCAAGTATGCGCAGGCGGTTCGCACCATTGAACTCGGTGATCTGCCCGTCGTGTCCTGCTCGGACCTGATGCCGCTGCTCGCGGCCGAGCGTCCCGAAGGCACGTCCATCGAGGTCGAGTTCGAGGCCCCGAACGGCGCGAAGTACGTGACGGCCCCGGCGGTCAACGTCTCGCTGCCCCAGGCCATCACCGGCACGCTGAAGGTTCGCCTGCGCGTCACCGGCTCGAACAATCTTTGGCCGATCATCCTGCCGTACCTTCAGGTCGTGGCGGGTGCGATCCAGCCGACCGGCGACTACATCACGCGCGCTTTCGAAGCGGGCACCGACTCCAAGGTCCGACTGATCCTCGACGTTTACCTGCCCGGTAACGCGACCTTCGAGGCGAAGATTCAGACGGGTGTCAACGCGGGCCTGCCGGTTTGGTCGGCCTCGAACGCGCTGACGCTCGAAAAGGCCACGCCGCTCGGCGATGGCTGGGAAGAGCGTCAGTACATGCTCGACCACGTCAACCTTGCGGTGACGCGGGCCTACGTGAAGATCGGCGGCGGCCCCGCTGCTCGCTCGAACGCCCGCAACATTCGCGCCGTCGCAGTCAAGTCCACCACGGGTTAATAGGTCATGCCGAACGATCTCACGACGCGCGGTTATCCGCTTCCGCATCCCGACAACGTTGCGCGTGAAGACGCGCAACGGATTCGTGACGCTATTCAGACGATCAGCGAAGACATCGATAGCATGGCGGTAGAGCCGCCGATTGCGTCCGAGACGACGACGGGCGACGTGCGGCTCGCCACGGCGGCAGAGGCAACGGCCGGAACGGTGCTCGATGCAGTGCCCGCCGTGAAGCGCGTGAAGGACATGATCGTTGCGGCGATTGATGCCCTGAAGGGTGGCGTCGGTCCGGCTTATGACACCCTGGTGGAGATCGCCGACAAGCTGACTGCGGACGACACGGCCATCTCTGGAATCCTCACCGCTCTCGCGAACCGTCTTCGCGTCGATACGTCTTCTCAGGGGTTGTCCGCATCGCAGCAAAGCAATGCCCGCATCAACCTCGACATGGAGGCGTTCGGCCCGGCGGGCGTGACGCTGGCGAACGGCACCGACCTCAATACTCTCACGTCGAAGAACGGTGCCTATATGGGCACCGCGTTAGGGAATAGTCCGTCGTCCAACGGCTGCACCTTGTGGGTGCAGAAGTGGGGCGTGTACGTCTACCAGCGCCTCAACGCACATGACCTCGGGATTGTTTATGAGCGGTGGTACAACGGCACGACTTGGACCGCTTGGGTGAAGGTGTTCACCGCCGCGAATGTGGCCACCGCAGCGGCCATCCGGTCCAAGACTGGCAGTGATCTCATCACCACCGACAAAGCCTGGGACGCCGCAGGCTTCGTTGACCTTGGCGTCAGCGGGAGCGGGAACCTCAACATCGACTGCAATAACGGCGTCCGCTTCCGCGTCGTCCTCACTGGCAACGTGACCGTCAACTTCCTCAATCCGAAGGATGGGCAGAACGTTGACGTGACGTTCGTGCAAGATGCCACCGGCGGAAGGACCGTGAGTTGGAATAGCAACGTCCGCTTCCCGAACGGCATCGCTCCCACGGTGGCGACGGGGGCAAATGGTTGGGCGCTGGTCTTCACTGGAGTCTACAACGCGAACTATGCGCAGTGGCTTGGCGCAGGGTGGAAACTTTCGTGATTATCCTTCCCTTCATCAGTCGCATTCGGGTGGGCGGCCTCGAACCGCCCTCTGTTCCTGGCTCTCAAAATTGGGGTGCGGGATCGCGGAGCGTTGTAATCCCCGTCTACAAGACGCTCACGATGCAAATTTGGGGGGCGGGCGGTGGTGGCGGCAACATGCTCGATACCGACACTTCAACCGGTGCAAACGAAGAGTGGGGCGGCACTGGCGGGCAGAGTTACTTTGCGGCACCGGGAGTCACCCTTATTGCCAACGGCGGCACCGGCGGCGGCAACGGCAACTTCAACCTTCAACAGAACGGCGCGAGCGGATCGCCGGGCACCGCAAGCGGCGGCACCACCAACACGACCGGCGGCGGCAACGCCGGGGGGGCCGGCGCAGGCCCCGTTGCTGGCTACTACGGCGGCAATGGCGGTCGGGGCGGCTTCGTCAGCAGGACGTGGAATTGGTTCGATCCCGGCGCTCCGGTGGCAGGGTCGAGCTACACGCTTGTTACCGGCGGCGGGGGCGGACCCAGCCGCTTTTACGTCTACCAGCCGCAAGCAACTGGCGGCGCGAACGCATCTGCAACTATGTCTTGGACCTAAGCTGAATCGGAGTTTCCGTGGATAAGATCGTCGTTCAGGAGTCCCCGGCAGGGACTTTCACCCAACTTGTCATCGGGCAGTCGTTCACTGTCGGCAACGTGCAGCATGGCTGGCAAGTTGTCGAGCTTTGGTCAGACGCAGACCTCGCGGCTATCGGCATCTTCAAGGTGTCACCGGCGACGGTGCCCGCTGGCGAGGAAGTCGTGAGCACCAACATCGAGCGCGTTGACGGCGTGGTGAAGCAAGTCGTCATCACGCAACCGGCCGTTCTGAAGGCGAGCGCCCGCCAACTGCGGCTCGCGATGAACGCCACGAATCTGCGCGACGACATCGAAGAGTACGTGGCATCGCAGTCGCGCGACGTGCAAGATAGCTGGCAATGGACGACTGAGTTCGAAAGCACCCATCCGTTCGTTGTCGGCGCAGCCGAGCAGTTGAACAAGAGCCCCGAAGAGTTGAGGGCGCTCTTTCTGCTCGCGCAGACCTTCTGAAAGGATACCGAAACGGTCCCGACGCCGGGCAGGGCGATCGGTAGGGTACGCTCAATCCCAATACTGAGGATTGAGAGAACAGATGTCCCTTACCGATTTCCTTCACGGCGTCGAGACTGTCGTCGTCGATAGCGGCCCCCGGCCGATCCAGACCGTCCGTTCGTCCGTCATCGGATTGATCGGCACCGCTCCCGCCGCGAATGAAGTGGCGTTCCCCCTCAACAAGCCCGTCCTCGTCAACCGCCGTCAGGCCGCCGCCATGATCGGCGCGACCGGCACGCTGCCGCAGGCCATCGACGCGATTTACGATCAGGGCGGCGCGCTCGTCGTCGTGGTCCGCGTCGAGGATGACGTTGACGAGAATGAGCAGCTTTCGAAGGTCATCGGCGGCGTCGATGCGAACACCGGCGAGTTCACCGGCATTCACGTCTTCCGCGCGGCCGAAGCCGAGTGCGGCGTGTCTCCGATGATCCTGATCGCGCCGGGCTTCACGCATCAGCGCCCGCTTGGCGTTGCCGGTCACACCGTCACCGCGCAGGGCCAGAACTACACCCAGGCGACCGTAACCTTCACCGGCGGCGGCGCAGGGGCCGTGCTGCCGACCGCGAAGCCGATCATCACCGGCGGCAAGATCACCGGCCTTGAGTTCGACTCGCTGGGCTACGGGATCGTGTCGCCGCTGACGGCGACCATCAATGGCGACGGCACCGGCGCGACTGTCACGATCCAGATCGGCGCTTCGGCGAACCCGGTCGTGAACGAACTGAAGTCGCTGGCCGATGGCTTCAAGGCGCACATCATCGCCGATGGTCCCTCGACCACCGATGCCGCCGCGTTCGCCTATCGCAACGACCACGGCACCCGCCGCGTCTTCATCGTCGATCCGACCGTGTCCGGCTGGTCCGTGAAGACCAACACCTACTCGCTCGAACGCGCATCCGCCCGTGTGGCTGGCCTGATCTCGCGCGTGGACAACGAGAAGGGCTTTTGGGAGTCGCCGTCGAACAAGGAAGTCTATGGCATCGGCGGCCTGGGCCGTCCCATCGACTACGCCTACGGCGACAAGAACAGCCGCGCGAACATTCTCAACGAGAATGAGATCGCGACGTTCATTCGCGACGAAGGTTGGTATCTGTGGGGCAACCGCACCTGCTCGGCCGATCCGAAGTTCGCCTTCCTGTCCGTCTCGCGTACCGGCGACATGATCGACATCTCCATCGCGAAGGCCCATCGCTGGGCGGTGGATCGCTCGATCACCAAGCAGTATTTCGAGGACGTGACCGCGTCGGTTCGCGCGTACATGCGCCAGCTTCGCGTGCGCGGTGCGATCCTCGGTGGCGACTGCTGGGTCGATCCCGAGTTCAACACCGAAGCCGACATCTCCCAGGGTCATGTGACGTTCTCGTATGACTTTACCCCGCCGTACCCGGCCGAGCGCGTGACCTTCCGGTCGCATCTCGTCTCGGACTACATCCGCAACCTCTTCGCATAACGGGGACGAAAGATGATCCCGCGCGTACTTCGCAACTTCAACAGCTTCGTGAATGGCGTCGGCTATGCCGGTCGCATCAGCGAAGTCGAACTGCCCGAGCTTGCCGTCAAGACCGAAGAGTATCGGGGCGGCGGCATGGACGGCAATGTCGAATTGGACATGGGCTTGGAGACTCTGACGGCCAAGTTCACCTTCGGCGAATATGCCAACCAGATTCTCGGCCTTTGGGGCAACATGGACGGCAACGCCGCCCGTATCCAGCTTCGCGGCGCTCTTCAGCGCGACGGCGAGACTGCGGTCCCGATGACTGTCGATCTGCACGGCGGCTTCAAGAAGAACACGTTGGGCACCTGGAAAGCGGGCGACCTGACGCAGAACGAAGCCGAGATGTCCATCCGGTATCTGAAGATTCAGATTCAGGACACCGTCGTCGTCGAGATCGACATCGACAACATGATCCGCATCGTCAACGGCGTGGATCAGCTTGCGTCGATCCGCACTGCGATGGGCATGTAACCAACCACCACCAACGGCCGACCTCGCTACGGCGGGTCGGCCACAATTAAGCGGGAGAACTAGACTGTGACCGACAAGAAGAAAGACCTTCGCCTGTCCGTGGAAATCACCCTCGATTTTCCGTTCGAGGTCGATGGCAAGACCTACAAGTCGCTGACTATGCGTCGGCCGAAGACGAAGGACTCGCTGAAGGCTGCGAAGTTCAAGGGGCATGACGCCGACAAGGGCATCCTGCTTCTTTCCGATCTCTGCAACGTCTCGCCGGACGTGATCGAAGAGCTTGACGAGATCGACGCCATGAAGTTGGGCGAACAACTCGATGCTTTTCGTGGGGGTCAGTCGAGCTAAGCGATCTCCGCAAGGGGATTTTGACGCTCATTCGGCTGACCAAGGGCGGCGTCACGATCAGCGAGGTCGAGGAAATGTCCCTCGACGACTTCTACGGCTGGCTTGAAGATGCCACGAAGCTTCAGGCCGACATCAACAAGGCGATGAAGGCAAAGTAACATGGCGACCGGCTTCTCCGTTTTCGTCAATATCGGGGGTAAGGTCAGCCCGAGCCTCAACGCCGCAGTCAACGCAGCGAAGACCCAGGTCAATGGCCTGAGTGCTTCGCTCGCGTCGATGGCTGCGAAAATGAACGCGCCGTTCGCGGCCGTGAACCAACATCTCACCAATACCTCGAAGCGCATGGCCGCGATCCAGCGGCACGGCCGCAACGCGACGCTCGGTGTCACGACGCCCGGCGCGTGGTTCGGCGCGAACATGATCAAGGATGCCGCCGAGTTCGCCAAGGCAGGCAACATGGTCGAGGCGTTGGGAGAAGCCACCAAAGAGCAGCGCTTAGAGCTCTCCAAGATGGCGCAGGACTTGGCCGGTCGATTTGACGCCGGTGGTGCCACGGGCATCATGAAATCTGCGACCGAGCTTCTGAAGGCGGGCTTCACGTTCGAGCAGGCCAAGGGCGCGCTCGAACAGGTCTTGGCCGCGTCCGCTCTTGCGGGCGACATGACGCCCGCTGATGTCGGCGCGTCGCTCAGCAAGACCATCACGCAATTTCGCATGCCCATGAAGACCTATGAGCAGGCGATGAAGTCTTCGACCATCGTTACGGACCGCATGGTCTACGCGGCGGTGTCCACGGTCGCGTCCATGAAGGACATCTCGGAGTCGTTCAAGTATGCGGGCGGCGTTGCGGCGACGACCGGCAACTCTCTCGACTCCGTGACGGCGATGGTCATGGCCTTTGCAAAGGCCGGTGTGCTCGGCTCCGAAGCGGGCGTCGCGCTGCGTTCTGCCATTGTGCGTCTGGTCAAGATGCCGAAGGGCGGCATGAAGGCGTTGAGCCGGATCGGCATGAACCTGTCCGACTACACCCAGGCGCGTCCCGTAACGGCCGACACGGTCCTTGAGAACCTGAAGGCCGATGGCATCGACGCGAGCGGCGTGAAGAGCCAAATCGCCGACGCGATCAAGAACAACAAGGGCGATCATGCCGGGCTGTCGGCCGCGATCACCAAGGCGGTTCAGGGGGCGATCGGCAGTTCGTCGGCCGTCGATGCCGACAAGATTTCGGAGTCGGTCAACGATGCCGTCGCGGCTGCCGGGTCGAAGGTGGACATCACGAAGTTCATGACCGACTTGAAGAAGAAGATGGACGACGGTGTCGCGACCACCGGCGACATCGCGCAGATTCTCGAAGCGCGCCATATCTCGCGTTACATGGCTTTGCTGAAGGCCGATCTGCCCGCGATGATCAGGGAGGTCGAAGAGAAGTCAGACGGCTATTCGCAGAAGCAATACAAGATCGCCAACCAAGGATTGCCCGCCGTCCTGCTCAAGCTCGGCGCTGCCTGGGAAAAGTTCCGCAACACTGTCGTCGAGTCGGTCGGCAACGACATCGCGAACGCTTTCACGAAGCTCGCGGACACGCTGCAAAGCTTGTCGGCCTCGAACCCTGCGCTGTTGAAGACGGGCGTCTACTTCGCGGCTGCGGCGGCGGCTGCCGGTCCGCTGCTCTTCGTCCTGGGCTCGCTCGGTCGCGTCGCCATGCTCGCCATGCGCGGCCTCAACTTCGCCCTGCTCGGGATGCTCTTGCCCTTCCGCCTGCTCGCCGGGGTGATCGCTGGCGTCGGGGCTGCCGCTGTAGGCCGCTTGGCGGCGATGGCAGTGGGCTTCCGCATGCTGACGGCTCTCGGGGCAGGGGCGACGCTCTCGGCCCTGGGCGGCTCTCTGCTCGCCCTGGGGCGGTCGATCCTGCTCTTCCCCCTGACGGCTCTGCGGGCCATCGGCGTCGCCATGTGGGCGCTGGTCGCCAACCCTGTCGGCCTGATCATCGCGGCGCTGGTCGTCGCCCTGACGGCCTTGAGCGTGTGGGTCTACAACAATTGGGCGGGCATCAAGGAGTTCTTCGCCGGGTTCGGCCAAGGCTTCATGGAAGGGCTCGGACCGGCCGGTCCTGCCGTGAAGGCTATCGCCGATGGGCTGGGCTCCGTCTACAACTGGATGACGCAGTTGCTTGGCCCGCTCGACGCGACCAACGCGAAGTGGCGTGAGTGGGGCCAGACGGTTGGCGGCGTCGCGGCGGCGGGTGTGCGGAACGTGATTTCCGCGATCCAAAGCCTCATTGGGTTCTTCGGCACCGCCATCGACAAGGCGATGTCGCTGGGCAGCGCGATCAAGGGCATCTTTAGCAGCGGCGGCGGCAAGGCAGCGGCACCGGCTGGGGGCGCGGCCCCTGCGCCCATCGCAGGCGCTCGCGCCAAGGGCGGACCCGTGAGCTTCGGCAAGCCGTATTTGGTTGGCGAGCAAGGCCCCGAGCTTTTCGTGCCCGGCATGTCCGGCCGTATCGAGCCGAACAACCGTCTGCGCAGTCTCACGGCGGACGGCGCTTCGGCCGTTGCGAGTTCGAACGAAAGCAGCACGACGGTCTCGCGCAGCAACACCGCGCAGATCACCGTCCAAGTAAACGGCGGCAACCCCAACGATGTTCGTCGGGCGGCTGAAGACGCGGTCTACGCGGCCTTCGCGCGACTCGAATCCGAGCAGCGCGGACTCTTGAGCGACTGATCATGCAAAGCACCGTTCTTCTCGCGCTCGGCGCGTACCGCTTCTCGATCAACAATGCCGCCTACCAGAAGTTCGACCGGACCTCTGCATGGCGCTGGCCGTCCACGGAGCGCATCGGCATGGCCCCGGCTCCGCAGTATGTCGGCCCCGGCGAGGACACGATCACGCTCGATGGCGTGATCTATCCGCACTATCGCGGCGGGCTGCGGCAGGTCGATCAGATGCGGGCGCAAGCCGGTCTTGGGCAGCCGCTCCCTCTCGTTACCGGCTTCGGCCGCTATCTCGGGAACTACGTGATCGAGAAGATCAGGGAGGGGCAAGAGACCCTGATGTCGGACGGCGCCCCCCGTAAGATCGAGTTCACGATTGAACTGAAGGCTTACGTCTGATGGAGCAATACATCACCATCGAAGGCGATACGGTTGACCTGATCGCCTACAACCGCTTCGGCGTCACGCACGGCGCGACGGAGGCGATCTTGCGCGCGAACCCCGGCCTTGCTGCGGCGGGGACGAAGCTCCCCCAGGGGATGACCATCAACATCCCGGCCTTCACCGTGAAGAAGGCCAAGACGGCCGCGAGGATTTGGTCGTGACGCCCGCTGCGCGCATCCTGCTCGACGGCCGCGACATCACGGCCAACCTGATCCCGGCCCCGTTCGGCCTGCCCTTGGAAGGCGGCGGGCATGTCATCCCCGGCGGCGTCCTGGGCGGCGGACCGCTGCTCTCGCTGACCGTTCAGGACAACGAAGGCAAGAAGTCCGATAGTTGCGAGCTTGAAATCGACAATCGCGAGTACATCCCCGCGCCGGGCAAGGGCTCGAAGCTTCAGGTCTCGCTCGGCTTCGTCGAGACCGGCGTCAACTACATGGGCACCTTCCTGATCGACTCTTGGACGAAGAAGGGGCGACCGAAGATCATGACCGTGACGGCGAAGGCCGCCGGTCTCACGACCGAGATCAAATCGCCGAAGTCGCGCTCCTATCATGAGAAGAGCGTGGACGACATCGTGCAGTATATCGCCGGGCGCAACGGGTTGTCGGCCATCGTCAACGGCGAGGTCGGCGGGATCAAGATCGACCATATCGATCAGTCGAGCGAGTCCGACCTGAACTTCCTGACGCGCTTGGCGGGCCGCGTGGGCGCGAATTTCAAGCTGGCTGACGAGAAGGTCATCTTTAACAAGGCGGGCTCTGGCGTGCTCCCTAGCGGCGGCGCGGCCCCTGTCTTCGTGCTGACCGAAGTCGGCGTCACCGATTGGGATTGCACCGGCTCGACGCGCGGTGACTACAAGTCGGTCGAGGCCGCGTGGCACAACATCAAGAAGGGCGAGCGCGAGTGGGTGAAGGAAGGCGGCGGGTCGCCGGTCTTTCGCAGCCGCAAGCTCTTCAAGACGAAGGAAGAGGCGGAGGCGCAGGCCAAGGCCACGAAGGGCGCGCTCGCTCGCGGCAAGAAGGTCTTCGCCGCCAACTTCCTGGGTCGCACTGAGATGTTCGCCGGTGCGGGCATCACGGCCATCGGCTTCGATCCCGACTGCGACGGCAGCTACACGATCAAGTCGGCGACGCATCGCCTGAACGATCAGGGCCTCACGACGCGCATCTCTTGCGAGACTTCGGGCGAGGGAAGCGATGATTTTTGGGGCGGCGGCGGCGGGGAGTAGGGCTACCCGAACGGCCCTGCGCGGAATGCAACGATTGGCAATGATGTCTTCAGCAAACGGAGACATCCATGTCGATCACGATCAAGAATGGAATGGGCTTTCGAAACGGCGTGGCGATGCCGTTCAAGAAGAGCCCGAACCACGGCGGCGCGCTGAAGCCGCGCTTCATCGTCATCCACGACACTGCCTCGGGCCTCAAGGACGACGGCGACATTTCGTGGCTGACCAATCCGGCGGCGAAGGTCTCGGCGCATGTCGTCGTGAGCCGTCAGGGCAAGATCACCCAGCTTGTGCCGTTCAATGTCGTGGCGTGGCACGCCGGGCAGTCCCAATGGAAGGGGCTGAAGTTTCTGAACAGCTATGCGGTCGGCATCGAGATCGACAACCCCGGCAAGCTTCAGAAGGTGTCGGACGGCGTCTACAAGAACGATGTCTGCACCATCGACACCAACAAGGACCCGTCGCTGAAGGTCGAGTATGCGAAGACCACGGCGCACGGGGCGGGCTATTGGCTCCACTACAGCCCCGAGCAGATCGCGGCCGTCACCGACCTCTGCGCCGCGCTCGCCGAGACCTTCAAGATCGAGGACATCATCACGCATTGGATGATCTCACCCGGTCGGAAGATCGATACCAATCCGTTGTATCCGCTCGATCAGTTGCGCGCTTCGGCGCTGCCCTACAAGCCGGTGGGTCTGATGGCGATGCCGGAAGACGGCGAGCGCCACGACTCCGACGAGTCCGGCGAAGAGCCCGTCACGCTCGAACCGCACAGCGGCGTGCGGGATGAAAGCGCGACGAAGCCGGACAGGCTGAAGGCGTTCATCAAGAGCAAGATCACTGCCGTATCCGGCCTGTTCGGCGGCTTGTCGGTCACTTCCTTCCTGGGCGTGCTTCAGGATTGGAAGGTGATCGTCGCCCTGGGCACCTTCATCCTGATCGGCCTCGCCCTCTGGATTTGGTTGGAGAAGGAATGATCAGGGACTTTTTTGTGAGCTTGAACGACAAGCTCGGGCTCGGCGATCTGCTTTGGCAGATCGCGGCCTCCGACGTGGTGATCCTCTCGCTCGCGGCTCTCGTCTTCGTCTGCGTGATCGTCGGCCACTTCCCGATCATCAGCAAGCTCCCGATGGTTGCGCCTTACGCCGCCGTGGCGGCGGTTCTCGTCTACGTCTTCTTGGCGGCGCAGGCATTCCTTGTCGGCTACCGCTTCGCGGATGGCCGAGCCGAAGCCAAGGCGCTGCGCGAAGCGATCTCTGCCCGTGACGGCGTGATCGAGGGGCAGCGCAAGAGCCTCAACATGGTGTTCGAGGCAGCCGAGACCGCCGTGAAGCAACGTGATGAAGCGGCGCAGCGCGCCCAAGAAGCTCAGGACCAAATCGATGACTATGAAAAGCGCCTCAAGGATCGCCCGAACGCTGCTTGCCTGCTCACTCCTGACGATTTCGCTGGCGGCGTGTCAAACCACGGCAAGCGTTAGCCCGCAGCCCGAGTTCTCGGTGCCGCACGAGTCGACTCTCGTTCTCGACCCGGCCCCGAAGAGCAGGCAGATCAAGCCCGGCATCGACGCGCGCGTTGCATGGAAGCTGGAAGAGGCGCGTGCAGACGAGAACGCTCGCCGCCTCGTTACTTCCAAATCGAACGTGCGCAACGTGCGCCTGAAGGCCCAAGTCAAATGATCACGATCCCCGAATGGCTCATTGGCCTGCTCGGCACCGGCGCAGGCGCGGTTATCGCGCTTCTGATCCGCAACGCAGTCGCGCACACGCAGAACGCAGCGTCGGCCAAGGCAGGGCAGGCCATTGCCAATGAGGCCAAGGCGGCAGCCGCCGAAGCGCAGCGTCTCGCCGCATCGCTCGAACGCGACCTCGCGCACTTCCGCGAGAAGGTCGCCACCGAGTACGCGACCATTCAATTGCTCGACCGGATCGAAGAGCGGTTGGTTGGGGCGTTGGATCGCATCGGCGAGCGCTTCGATCAGTTTCTCTTGACGCAAGGCAAAGCAAAGTGACCACCGACAAACAGAAGAAAGAAGCCATCGAGACCTGCCTGCGCGAGGGCTTCGTGCCGTATCGGTCCGAGCATCGCGGCAAGGGCTCTGCCGTTCTCGAAGCCACGCGCCGCCTGAAGCTGAACAAGAACACGCTGACGGATTGGGTGCGGGCGCAAGACTCCCTCGCCAATCGCGGCGAGAAGAACTTCCTGCCCAACTGGTCGCTGTACGTCGCGCCGGGCGACAAGAAGCTGCCCTCTCGCCGGGAGGTCCACGATAGCGCCTACTGGCGCACGCGCTACAACGCGGCCGAGAAGGAACTGGCGCACATCGAAAAGCTTCTCGAAGAAGTCGGCGGCATCCGTTCGCTCGACATCCCGGCCCCGGAATGGTTGCTGAAGGCCAGCACGTCCAACCGCGCGCGTTCGGTCATGTCGATGCTCTTCACCGATCTGCACATGGGCGAGGTCGTCGATCCCGATGAAATCCTCGGGCTCAACGCCTTCAACCCGCACATCGCCGAGCAGCGCGCCAAGAAGTTCTTCCAAGCCGCATGCGAGATCGGGCCGCGCTGGGCGTCCGACACCAAGCTCGAAGGGTTGCTGCTCAACCTGGGCGGCGATCTGGTTTCCGGCGACATCCACGAAGAGCTTCGGATCACGAACGCTCTGACCTCGCATGAGCAGGTCCGTATGGTGGTCAAGATTCTGGTCGCCGGTATCAAGCTTCTGCTCAAGGCCTATCGCCGCATCCACGTTACGTCGGTGCCCGGCAATCATGCCCGCACCACGTTCAAGCCGACCGCGAAGCTCTATGCGAAGCTGTCCTATGACACGCTTATCGCTCAGATGGTCGCAGACGCCTTTTCGGGCGATCCTCGCGTGACTTTCCAGATCACCGTGGCAACGGACGCTGTGATCCCGGTGCTCGGCCGCACGGCCTTCCTGACGCACGGCGACAAGATGGGCACCGGCGGCGGCCAGGGCTTTGCCGGGCCGATGCTCCCCATCGTGCGCGGCACCAAGAAGGTCGAGGCGCAGCAAGCTCGCGCGGGGCGGCGGCCGGACATCATTATGCACGGCCACTATCACCACTCGGGCAACCCCGGCAACGTGTTCTCGAACGGCGCGTTCCCCGGCTACAGCGAATACGGCAACGGCCTGCGCGCCGCGTTGGAGCCGCCGCAGCAATGGCTCTTCCTCATTCATGAGACGTGGGGCGTGCGCGAGCGGTGCGAGATCAAGCTGGAAACGCCCGCTGCCTTCCCGCGTCTGGCGAGCGCTATGCCCAAGGAGATGGCGTGATGCTGTTGTTGCTCGCATTCATCTTTTGCCTCTGCGAAGAATCGGAGTGGGCCGCGTTCATGCTCTTCCTGTATTGGGTGCTGCTGTGAAGGTCGCCTGGGACTACGTCTGGAACATCCTGATCGCCATCGATCAGCTTGCCAACGCGGTTCTCGGCGGCTGGCATGACGAGACCATTTCGAGCCGCCTGGGCAAGTCGATCCTGAAGGGCGGCTGGGCATCGAAGGTGCCGTGGCCGCGCTGGCTTTATGATCACTTCATCGAGTCCGTCGAGCCCGACGAAGATTGGAATATGGGCTACTGAACTGATCTCGCGCGGCGGTGTGCGACGGGCTTTCCTGTCTCTGACTTTCACAGGATATGCCCGTGCCCCGCCCCTCGAATCCTTACGCCGTTCCCTTCGATGGTCCCGCCCTCGATTGGGTGCCGATTCTCCCGAGCGCCGATCCGCTCGCGCAGCCGATCCGCGCGATCCGCGCGAACACTGATGGCACCGTTACCGTAACGATGAAGAAGACCGGCGCGAGCCGCACGCTCAACTTCGTCGCCGGTGAAACGCGCACGCTTTGGGCGACGCACGTTACGGCCGCGACGGCAACCGGATTGGAAGGCGCGATCTAATGCGCCTCGGTCTTGGCATCAAGATTACCAAGCCCGCTGCCGGGGCGAGCGCCGCTGCTTTCGCAAACGGTCAAGTCGCTCCCACGGGATTCCGTTGGGAGTTTGTGACTGATCGCGCGACCGGCGAGCGCGTGACGGACCGCACGAACAAAAACCAACCCGTCGTGACGTTGGCAGGGAAGTAAATCATGGTCGATCTTAGTGCAACGGGGTACGCGAGGCTGGCTCGTCTGCGGACCATCATGGCCGCAGCGCTCAACAACAACCCCTATGAGCGGCCTGCAATGGCGACGCCGCCTACCATCACGGTTAGTTCGGGGTCGGACGCGACTCTGAAGTTTTTCACGGTCGCGGCGGCGGGTGCGCTTACCTCTGCGGCGCTCAATCAGATCGCTTGGTACGGTGGGGTGCCGACTCCCATCCTGACTCAGTATGTCGCCATGCCGGTTTCGAGTGTGCTGCCCTCGACCAACGGCAACATCGGCTCGGGTTTGGCCGATAAGAATCAGTGGGCGAGTGCAATCGAGTTCCTGACGGATAGCGACAAGGTGCAGTTCGGCTTCTACACGTCGAGCGCCGTCAAGCATATGTTTCAGGTTGACGGGCAGTATGTCGATTTCGCTGGCACGCCGGGTAACGCGGCGAACAACGCGGACACGTTCTTCCTTCTGACGTTTGCGTCGCGCAAGGTCCGCCGCATTCGTGCTCTCATTCCCTCGCTTCCCTCGAAGGGGCCGTCGCTGATCAAGTCGATCCGTGTCGCTCAGACGGCTTCGATTTGGAAGCCGAATATGTCGGAAGTGATCCGCTGCGGTTGGCTCGCCGATAGCTATGGCGAGGGAACCAATAGCGCGGCCTCGATCTATCCGGTCCCCAACGCGGCATGGCCGGTGCTGACTTGCGAGTTGCTTGGCATCCGCGATTGTCGTCAGTTAGCCGTGGGATCGACGGGCTACATCTCGACGGCTGGGGGTACGCGATCAAAGCTGCGCGACCAGTTGCCCAACTACGCCAACCAAGCGCCGTTCGATCTCTTCGTGATCTCCCACGGCTACAACGACGCATCGCAAACCCCGGCCGCGATTACCGCTGAAGCGCTGCTCGCCTACAAGGCTTTGCGGGCAGCGTATCCGAAGACGCCGATTGTTGTGCTCGGTTGTCAGGCCGGTGCTGGCGGCCCGAGCGCGGCACAGATCGCGACCGATGGCGCGATTGGTGCGGCAGTTGCTCAGTTCGCTGATCCGCTGTGCGCCTTCGCTCCGGTGTCCACGGCCACGTCTTCGTGGCTCAATGGCACGGGCGCAATCGGCGCTACCAACGGCACGGGCAATGCTGACTTCTATGTCGATCCCGACAAGGCACATCCGGCGCTTCCCGGCGCAGAGTTCCTGTCCTTCATGTCGGCGTCGGCGATCAGAAGCTCGATCTTCGCAATGGCGGGCGTCTAGTCGATAGCGTAGACGTTCTCCTGCGTCGTCCACACGCAGGACTTCTCTCCCTTCGGCCGAATGCACGCGACCAAGGCGTTGGGCACTTCAACGACGAAGATGTCCATGCCCTTGCCGTATGACTTGCACCCTTCGGCCGCGCCCCTCGCGAGCCCCGCTTGAAAGTCCGTCTTCGCAGTCTTCAACACGGCCTGCAAACCTTCGAGCGTAGGGCAGGCCAGGGCGGTTGTGTGCAACACCCCGGATTGTCCAACTTCCAGGCGCTTCGCCGCGTGCGCAGAGGCGGTTGCGGCAAGCAGGGCGGCGGCAATGAGGGCTACTCGAATGGGCATGTCACGGGCCTCCTAATCGCTACTGTAAGCCATCGCCGTTGAGGCGGACGACTTCCGCAACTGACTTGGAGCACCGTCATGAAGAAGTAAACCCCTTCTCTCATGTCACCTTTTTCGAGCCCTTAATCCAAGACCCGAAATTGTTCTGACGGCGGCTTTCGTACCCGCCCGGCAACGCAACAGAGTCGCTACCGTTCCGACGACCGCGATCCGCAAAAATGCCTTGAGAACAGCTAGGGAGCCGTGGGCGACACGGCTTTAAGAGACCCGCCGGGGAGACCCGCGCGGGTCTCATTGTGTTTAGACGGTGCCTTAACCACGAAACCTAGCGGCTGGGACTCGCGTTGCTTCGGCGGTAGGATCGAGACATGGCCCGCATCATCCGCATGATGCCGCTCTCGGGCGGCGACCGTAAGCACTACGCGCGCGAGCTTGCCCGCACCGAGCGGCTGCACGCTGATCTTGAGGCGCGGATGCTCGCCGCATATGAGGTCGCCCACCGGCTGGCCTGCGAAGAGTGGAACGCGCGGCGCTTCCTGGGCGGCGAGGTTGATCCCTCGCCGACCATCGGCGCGGCGATCTCGGCGGGCTTCACGCTGCTCGAAGTAAAATGCCCCGCCTGCCGCCACGTCGAGCGCGTGCCGTTGCCCGATCTCGTCTGGTCACGGGAGCGGCCGATCCACTCGCTTGCGGACGTGCTGTTCTGCCGACGCTGCCGGGTCGATAGCGGCGCAACGCGGCGACCGACGCTGATCTGCCTAGTCGCGCCGGGCACGGGCTCAGAGCCGCCTAAAACTCGCGCGAGAAGGCAGGGTGGGCGCGGTTCTTCTTGATCGGCCTTCGGGGCGGCTCCTAGGGCCTTCCGGCAGTATTTTCATGCCGACCCAGGTCGATGCCCTGGGCTTCCGCGCGCAACCGCACGTATCCTCGCATGATGTTTTCGCGGAACGCAAACCACCCGGAGCCGAATCCTGCCACGATTCTGGCGTGAGAATCCTTGCGCATTGCAAGATAGCGTTGATTCAACTGTTCTCGCGATAGCATCGACCTGCCTGTGCGCTTCATCATGATCCATTTGTACGACTGGTCGTAAATGTCGCTGATCTGACGTTTGTCGGAAGTGCTGTCGGCGAGCGCCCAAAGCGCCTCTTCATAGTCTTCTGTGTTTCGCGTTTTGCGAGTGGCTTTCTCATAGGCAGCCTGTAAGGCCGCTTCTGTTCTCTGAAGAGCGCCCGTGATGCCGATTTTGTAGTGATCGGCATTTGATCTCGTCACTTCGTCGGGGTCATCGAACATCCCCCAAAAAAGACACTCTCCAATGAGATGAACGTAGTGAGGAAAGCCATCGCTCACTTGCCCGATGCGGATCAGCGCTTCCTCTTGAATTTCGATGTTGAGCTTCTTTGCGACGACCGTCAGAATTTTCCACAGATCGGAATAGTTCAAGCGCTTAAGCTCGATTGTCTCTAGGATGCGGCCTGCCGATGGATGTGTCTGTAAAAGCTCAGACACGTCATGCATGATGCCGCAGAAGATAAAACGCACGTCTGCGTTTAGCTCAGGAATATTGCGGATGAACTCCGCAAACTTCTCTCGCTCTGCTTGGCTCTCGATTCTCTCCATCTCATCCACGATGATGATCGTGGTGTTCGCTCTTTTCGCGGCGACGTACCGAATGATGTCAAGAGCCTCATTGAGCGATTGCGGCGCGGTTATATTGGAAGAAGCTTGCGTGCCATCGGACACGCCAATTCCGCCAAATCCGCCGGGCAAACTAAAGTTGAAGCCGCCCCCGGAAGCGGCTTTCTCAAGTCTCTGCTCGACGGGGATTAGTGCGTTGCCGATTGCTTGGATCGTTTGCCCGAAGTTGTTTGTGCGCCCGCACATGACGTAGATCGGCAGGTTTTCTACGCCGGTATGCATGAAGGCGGTCGTGAGGGCGAGAGAAGTCTTACCGACGCCCCGATCACCGTAAATAAAAATCTGGCGGCCGGGCGAGCTAAATGCCCGGTCGATGGTGGTCAGGGTTCGCTCGCGCCCAAATAGGCGTTCTGGTGTCTTAATCGAATCCGAAGGCGTAAGGTTTTCGGAGAGAATGAGCTTCAAGTCTGCGTCGGTGATGCCGCGAATAGCCATCGGAACCTCGATTCGCGGCGATTGTAGCGGGTTCCATAGGGTTGGCTACCCGGTAGCCTAGAACTCCCTCGAATATGCAGGGTGGGCGCGGTTCTTGATCTTGCGCCAATCGCATGTGCGGGGCCGGTAGCGGGTCTCGCGGCGCTTCGAGACGATGCCTTCGAGCCCGGCCTTGCACGCCGCCTTGAACAGGCCGGGTCCTAGCTCGCCCGGTTGGAACGGGGCGGCGAAGATCGCGGCCGTGGGATCGGGGAGAAGCCGACCCAGGCGATCCTTGCGCTCGAATAGGGGGAGTTCCCGAAGGTCGTCACCGTCGAGCGCCAAGAGGTCGAAGGCGTAGAGTTGGGCTTCCGAGTTCCGCCGGTTGCCGTGGAGGGCGTCGAAGTCTGCGTCGCCGGTCTCGGTCAGGATCACGATCTCGCCGTCGAGCACGAAGCGCTTGGCGCGGAGCTTCAGGGCGGCCTCGACGATCAGCGGGTAGCGCCACGTCCAATCGAGGCCAGACTTGGACCGTAGCCGCACGTTGTCGTCGTCGCGTTCGAGAAGACCGCGATAGCCGTCGAGCTTGATTTCGTGTATCCATTCGGGACCGGCCGGTGCGGCCGTCACGGCCTTCGGCGAGCAATACTCGATACGCTTTTGCATGTGGCGGATGTAGGCACCGGCAGGACGGAAATGGAGTCCCGGCGCACCGGAATCGGGGTGCGCTACTGTGATACAAATTGGGATTAATTTGGGATACAGGGCGAGGTCTTCAGGCGAAATTACCGAATGAAATCAATAGGTAATAGCCCAACTTGGTTCCCTCCGAGCGCACCAAGGGCGATAAGCCTCTGTTACGAAAAAAGATTTCGCGGCTTCTCCTCTCGTCCTGTTGCTCCAGACCGCGAACGTGCCTTCGGCGGCATCCTTCGCTTCCCGATCTTGCGCGTCTCGAGCGCTGGTCCCTTTGGCTTGGTCATGTTTTCAGTAGGCCAATTCCTCGCCAGGGAAACCTTGGCTCGCTCGTGAGAGAGCACTGGCGTAGCCACGCATGAACTCAAACAAGCGTCATAGTCATGCCCGCGGCAGCGCTGAAGGCGACGACGATGAGCGGAGGGGCGCGCCAGGCGATCAGCAGGACGAAGCCGACAAGAGCGATGCCGAAGTCGCGTGGCGAATGCACGGTCGTCGTCCATAGCGGATCGTACAGCGCAGCGCCGAGCACGCCGACCACGGCGGCGTTGACGCCCCGCATCATGGCCTGGGCACCGGCGCGTTTCCGGAACGTGTCCCAGAACGGGAGGGCGCCGAGCAGGATCAGAATTCCTGGCAGGAAGATGCCGATGAGGCCGAGCGCCGCGCCGGCGAGCCCGTGCGGCTCAGGAGAGACCACCGTGCCGAGATAGGCTGCGAAGGTGAAGAGCGGGCCCGGGACCGCCTGCGCAGCGCCGTAGCCGGCGAGGAAGGCGTCGTCGCTCAACCAGCCGGGGGCGACGAAGGCCTCGCGCAGCAGCGGTAGCACGACGTGACCACCGCCGAAGACAAGGGCGCCGGAGCGATAGAACGCATCGAACAGCGCGACGCCCGTGGATCCCGTCAGGCCTCGCAGCGCGGGCAGCCCAGCCAACAGGACGAAGAACATCCCGAGCGTGATCAGGCCCACGGTCCGCGACACCCGGATTTCAACGTGTCCGGACGCTGCCGGCACCTCGCTGCGGCACAGCCACGGGCCGGCGAGCCCGCCGAGAACGATTGCGCCGATCTGGGCGATCGAAGCGGTGCTGAAGAGTATAATCAATGCCGCAATCACCGCGATCGACGCACGCTCCCGGTCGGGACAGAGATTGCGCGCCATGCCCCAGACCGCCTGTGCCACGATGGCGACGGCGGTCAGCTTGAGCCCGTGGAGCAGGCCGGCGCCAACCGACCCGCTCAGTGCACTGGCGCCGTAGGCAAACAGGACGAGGATCACGGCTGAGGGGAGGGTGAATCCGGTCCAGGCTGCGAGCGCGCCCAGGTAGCCTGCCCGCATCAATCCAATCGAGAAGCCGACCTGGCTGCTGGCCGGGCCCGGCAGGAACTGGCACAGCCCGACCAGATCGGCGTAGGCGTGCTCGTCGATCCACTTCCGCCGCACGACGAACTCATCGCGGAAGTAGCCGATATGCGCGATCGGACCGCCGAAGCAGGTCAGCCCCAATTTGAGGAAGATCAGGAGCACTTCGGCAGGCGAGGTGGCGCTCTTGTTGTCCTCGATCGCGTCGTCGCTCATGACTTGTCCTCCGTCCCGCATCGTTCCAGTCGTTCTAGCGGTCATCGAATTTCGATAAAAGGCGATTGTCTCAGCGGTTCTAGATCATGCGAGCTCGCCGGGATGGCGCTGTTGAACCAGCATGGCCGTGTGGCAGAAGCGATCGGATCGTGCGTGCTCTTGGCGCGCAATGGGAAGGTCATAACGCCGTCGTGGTCGGAAGGCGCACTCGAGACCATCATGATCGACATCATTGAAGAGCTGCAAGACAAACGATCTTCGGCGCAGGAGGAAGCGACAATTTCGTGTTCAATGAGAATTTTGGCACCGCAACAATCGGCGATTTCGATGTCGATAATGATACGATAGCGATCAGTCGTAACTTGTTCGGCAGTGTTGCCGAGATCTTGGCTGCAGCAACCGACGCCGGCCCGGACACGATCATTACATCGCCCGCCACTCAGGATGCCATTGTGCTGAAGGGGGTATCACCAGCGCAGCTGCATGGCTTCGAGTTCCAGTTGCTCTGACCGTCGAGGGCTTTGGGTTAGGCGATCCGAGAACCCTCCCGGCTGCACAGGGTCTTCACCGTCGTCAGGGGCAAGCGGTACCGTCTGGTGCTGAACAACAATAGCGGCGAGGAGCATCCCATGCCCCTGCATCGCCACTCGTTCGAGATCACGAAGGTAGGAACAAGCCGACCGCCGGGGTGATCAAGGACACGATCAGCATGCCGAAATACTCCACGGCCGAGGTCGATTTCGCCGCCGACGGCCCCGGACCGACCTCGTTCCACCGCCATCATCAAACCACATGGACGAAGGCTTCGCCGGGCTGATCACATATGCATGATCGCTACTTCTTGAGGGCCTCGCCGGTGAACTCGAGGACCCGCGACTTGGCCAATGCGAGTCCGCGCTTGCCGAGCGGCGTCGCCCGATAGAGGGTGCGTGCCGTTCGTCCGGGATGCTCTTTGCGCGACCGCAGATAGCCTTTCCGCTCCATGCCATGAAGCAGCGGATAGAGCGTCCCGGGGCTGAGCTTGTAGCCGTGGCGAGCCAGCTCTTCGATCATCCACTGGCCATAGATTTCATGTTCCGCGGCGTGGTGCAGAATGTGCAGCCTGATGAATCCCGTGAGCAAATCCTTGTACTTCATGTTCCCGTTATCGGATTTCGTAATTGGAACGACGCTCGTGACGGTCCGTTAACTCGGCGTCCCGCCGGAGCTCCTGTGTCCGGCGGAGGCATATTAGGAGCGAGGAGACAGGCCATGGCAAGTGCGGCAGATCGCGATCCCCGGCACCATACGCAGAAGATGCAGAAGACGCTTGCGGACATTCGGAACCATCTGCGCGAGGACATCGAGAAGGTCGACGAACCGCAGTTGAAGGCGATGTTCGAGACGTCCGCCGAAGTCCTCGGTGGGCTCGAGAAGGCCTTCAAGGACTACGAACAGAAGAACGAGAAAGCCTGGCGCTGAGGCGGGTGAGCCCGGGAAGGGTTGGGTCTACGCGCTGAACACCGCAAGGGGCGAGATTGGTGCGCCTCTTCGGCGAGCTATCCACGTATGCTGCCTGCGAGCACACCGATGATGGCGCCGGCGCCAGCATTGAAAGGTCGGATCTCTGCCGAGCAGCGCAGAGGTCAAGGCCAACCCGGCGCTACGGTCCAGGCTTTTGGGCGCGATCCATTTCCGCCGCGGGCATCCCGACCCTCGTCGGATGGCTGAATATCTCGAACTCGTTTCCCCGTGCGATGCCGACAAGCGTGATGCCGGTGGCTTCGGCTGTCCGGACTGCAAGTGCCGTCGGCGCTGACATGCCAACGACGATGCCGGAACCGATCGCCGCCGTTTTCTGCACCATCTCGACCGATATCCGGCTGGTGAGGATGACGGCGCCCTTGCATCCGGATCTCCCCTCCAGGGCGAGAGCGCCCGCAAGCTTGTCGAGCGCGTTGTGGCGACCCACGTCCTCGCGGACCAGCATGGTCCCTCCGTCCGGCTCGAAGAAACCCGCGGCATGGGTGGCGCGAGTCCAGTGATTGAGGACTTGAGACCCGGTGAGGGCCGCAATCGCCGTGCCGATCTGTTCGGAGGTGAGACACGTGCCGTGCTCGACGGCTTGCGCGATCCGGCCCGCTTCGCGCAAGCTGTCGATGCCGCACAGTCCGCACCCCGTCGGCCCGACGAGCTGCCGCCGTCGCTCCTTCAGCCGGCGCCCCGCGCCCGGTCGCAGCCAGAGACGCAGTTCGATGCCGTCGGGACCGGGCACGACCGTGAGTTCCTCGATCTCGCCGATGTCGCGAATGATCCCTTCGGTGAGACTAAAACCCCGGGCGAGGTCGGGCAGATCGGCCGGGGTGGCCATCAGAACGGCGGCTGTCGTTCCGTCGTAGACGAGTGCCACGGGACATTCCTCAGCCATGACGCGCGTATCACGCGCGCCGCTCGAGGTCAGCCTTGGCATATTGACCGCGGCCGCGGCCGCGGGCGTCGATGCGTGATTGCGTGCGCCAAATTGAGAGCCGTGCATGGATGCTCGTCCTGCGTCCCGTCATGACGCGCAAGCCGGCGCAAAGGTTCCGAGCGCTCAGGAACTTGCGAAGGCATCTCGGGTTCTGGGTGCGGGGCCTGCAATCGAAGGAAACGTCATGCGGCAGAAGGCGAAGGTCGAGAACTATGATGCTCCGGCCGGCGGATGGGGCTCGCTCAACGCCGTCGCTCATATTCTCACGCAGGAGGAGATTGCGATCCTCGGCAGCGAAATCCTGCTCAAGCAGAACAAGCCCGACGGATTCATGTGCGTGAGCTGCTCCTGGGCCAAGCCGGCGAAGCCGCGCCCGTTCGAGTTCTGCGAGAACGGCGCCAAGGCGACCGCCTGGGAGGTGACACGCAAGACCGTGACGCCTGAGTTCTTTGCGCAACATACGCTCGCCGAGCTGCGAACCTGGTCCGATCATCAGCTGGAGGAGCAGGGGCGCCTGACGACGCCGATGCGTTACGACAGGGCCAGCGACAAATACCTGCCGGTCGACTGGGACGAAGCCTTCCGGCACATCGGCACAGAGCTGAACCGGCTCGATCCGCGCTCCGTCGTCATGTACACGTCAGGCCGCGCCTCGCTCGAAGCGAGCTACATGTATCAATTGTTCGGCCGCATGTACGGCACCAACAATTTCCCCGACAGCTCGAACATGTGCCACGAGAGCACGTCGGTGGCGCTGCCGGAGGTGATCGGAGTTCCTGTCGGCACGGTGCTGCTGCAGGATTTCGAGACCACCGATTGCATCTTCTTCTTCGGACACAACACCACCACGAACGCGCCGCGCATGCTGCATCCGCTTCAGGAGGCGGCGCAACGCGGTGTCCCGATCGTGACCTTCAATCCGCTCCGAGAGCGCGGCCTCGAGCGCTTCGTCAATCCGCAAAATCCCGTTCAGATGATCGCGGGCGGCACGCGCATCAGCTCGCAATATTATCAGGTGCGGGTCGGCGGTGACGCCGCCGCCATCACGGGAATCTGCAAATGGGTAATCGAGACGGACGACCTCGCTCGCGCCGATGGGAGTTCGCGCGTCGTCGATGTCGCGTTCATCGATCAGCACACGTCCGGCTTCGAGGAGTTCGCCGCGTTTTGCCGCGCGCAGGACTGGGACGAGATCGAGCGGGCCTCGGGGCTCTCGCGCATGGCATTGCGCCAGGCCGCGAACACCTACATGACCGCCAACGCCGTGATCGCCAATTACGGCATGGGCATCACCCAGCACAAGCACGGGGTCGAGACGACCAAGATGATCGTCAACCTGCTGCTGCTGCGCGGCAATATCGGCAAGCCTGGCGCGGGGATCTCGCCGATCCGCGGCCACTCCAATGTCCAGGGCCAGCGCACGGTCGGTATTTCCGAGAAGACCAAGCTCGTGCCGCTCGACAAGCTTGCCGAGCTCTACGGTTTCGAGCCGCCGCGGTGGGAGGGGCTGTCCACCGTCGACTCCTGCGAGGGCATCCTGAAAGGCGAGGTACGCGGCTTCGTCAGCCTCGGCGGAAACTTCCTGCGCGCCGTTCCCGAGCGCTCGTTGATGGAGCCCGCATGGTCGGATCTGCGGCTGTCCGTGCAGGTCGCGACCAAGCTCAACCGGACTCACCTTGTGCCGGGGGAAGTCACCTATCTGCTGCCGTGTCTCGGCCGGATCGAGATCGACCGGCAGGCAAGCGGTCCGCAGGCGGTGTCGATGGAGGATTCCACCGCCTGCATTCACGGCTCGCAGGGCCAGCGCAATCCGGTGGCCGAACATCTCCTGTCCGAACCGGCGATCGTTGCCGCGCTCGCAAAGGCGACATTGAAGCCCAATCCCAAGGTCGATTGGGACGCCTGGACCGCCGATTATTCACGGATTCGCGATGCTATCGAGCGTACCTATCCCGACCAGTTCGAGGATTTTAACGCGCGCATGTTCGAGCCGGGCGGCTTTCCGCGGCCACTCGCGGCCCGCGAGCGGAAGTGGAAGACCCCGAGCGGGAAGGCGAACTTCACCGTTCCAAGGTCGGCCTTCGCGCCGCCGCGCGAGAGCGACGGCGTCTACGAGCTGATGACGATGCGCGCCGACGGACAGTTCAACACCACGATCTACACGGAAGACGATCGTTTTCGCGGTATCAAGGGCAGCCGCTATGTCGTGTTCATGAATCCCGCCGACATGGAAGACGACGGGCTGAAATCGGGAGATACCGTTACGCTGGTGACGGAGGCGGGCGACGGCGTCGCGCGCAGCTTGAGCGAGCTCCAGGTCGTTCCCTACGGCATTCCGCGCAGGAGCATTGCGGCCTACTACCCGGAGTGCAACGTGCTCATTCCGCTCTGGCACTACGCGGAAGGCAGCAAGGTCCCCGCCGCCAAATCCGTCCCGGTACGCCTATTCAAGGACGTCCCTCCCGAGATCGCCGACGGCGGAGAGGCTCCGATTTCGGCCTCGTGAATGCTGGATGAGGACGACATGACCAGGGGTGAACGACGATGAGGGACAGCTCGTCGGATGTTGCCGACATCAGGGACGCCGTTCACCTGTGCATCGACATGCAGAACATTTTCGCGCCGGGCGGCCTCTGGGCGACGCCCTGGATGGAGCGTGTCCTGCCGACGATCGTTTCAGTGGTCTCGCGCCATCCGGAGAGAACGATCTTCACGCGCTTCATCGCCCCGCGGGATCCAGAGGATCGTCCCGGACAGTGGCAGAGCTATTTTCGCCGCTGGCACCAGGCGACCCGCAGGCATCTGCCGCCATCTGCCCTCGAGCTCGTGCCGGCCTTGAACCGCTTCGTTCCGCCTGCTGCCGTCATCGACAAGCCGGCCTATTCCGCGTTCAGCAATCCCGGTCTTGCGAGCCTGCTGGTCGAAAAGAAGGTCGCCACCGTCGTGATATCGGGCGCAGAGACGGACGTCTGCGTGCTCTCGACCGTCCTGAGCGCCGTCGATCTCGGCTTCAGAGTCGTCATCGTCGAAGACGGGCTGTGCAGCTCGTCCGACGTCGGGCACGATGCACTCATGACGATGTACCGCACCCGGTTTCACGGTCAGGTCGACCTGGTGACAGCGGAAGAGCTGGCCGAGTTCTGGCGGGAGTAGGAAGCGGAATTTGATCCGCAATCGCAGAGGCGCGTAACGCGCTGGCGCCCCTCGAAGCGATTCAGGCGAGGGCGACGTCCGCCGTGACCGATCTCGCGTATGGCGGCCGCACATCGTCCGCACCGGATCGAACGCTCAGATAGGCTGGGTCGAAGCCAGCGAGCCGGACCAGGCCCGGCCAGTCCGTGATCGTCAAGGTCTTGCCTTGCCATTGCAACAGATTGCAGCGGCGCAGCTCCTGGATGGTGCGGTTGGCATGGACCGGGGAGATGCTACAGGCCGCGGCAAGGTCGGACTGGGTGAAGGGCGAGGACAATCTGAAATCCCTGGCGAGCCCCACGATCTGCAGCCGCGCGGTAATCTCGCAGAGCAGATGGGCCACGCGGGTCAATGCATCCCGGCTGCCGAGGTTCACCGTCCAGTTGCGCTGGATCGCGTGATCGGCAAGCAGCATCAACAGCATGGCATGCGACATCGCCGGCGAACGCTCCGCGACTTCGCTAAAGAAGCGGTGCGGCACGAGGGCGACGATGGCGGGGCCGAGCGCGATCAGATTGCCGTCGATGCGCGGGCGATAGAGGGTGTGCAGGTTCGCGATGTCGCCCGGGACGCAGATCGCGGTGATCTGGCCATCTGCGCTTTCGTGATTCTGCCAGGACAGATATCCATGGAGCAGCAGGCAGCATTGCGTTGCCTCGTCACCGTGCCGCAAGATCGTCTGATGCGCGCCGAAATGCGCAATGCTGCTCGGCATGTCGGCAAGCAGGTCGAGATCGTCGGTGCTCAGTTCGACGAGGCTCGTCAGGCGATCGGCGAGTTTCGAGAAAGCGAATCCTGCCTGCATGTGATCTCCGATAGCCGCCGCCCGCGTCCAGTTTGAGCGAGAATGACGGCAGAAAGCATTAACGTTTGATAGGTTCGCTCCGGTGCGTCGGCCGATCCGGCGAGCCGAGTGGCTCGACGAGCCGCCTTGCTCGATGTTCCTTTCGGTTGGGCTGATCCGAGCGCAGTGGCGTCTGTCGGGCAGGAACAGCCGCGGTTTGCGTCCGTTACCGGATGGACAGTCCCATGGAGGAAATGGATAAGCGGATGCGCAGGCGCTTCTGGCTGGTGTCGGCAGTCCTCGTCGCGAGCGCAGCCGCTGCGGCGGGGGTATGGTTCATCACCGCGCCGGAGCGCTTCGGCTCGGCCGCAGCGGATGCCGTGTCCGATACGGGCGGCGACGTCGAGCATGGCAAGCTCGTGTTCGCGGCTGGCGATTGCGCCTCCTGCCATGCCTCGCCGGGCCAGTCCGACCGTTTGCGTCTTGGTGGCGGACTCGCTCTTGCGTCCCCCTACGGGAGCTTTCGTGCGCCCAACATTTCGACGGACCGGATCGACGGCATCGGGAACTGGACCGCCAAGGACCTCGCCAATGCACTGCTGCGCGGCGTGTCTCCGGATGGAAGCCATTATTATCCGGTCTTTCCCTATGCGAGCTTCACGCATATGCGTCCTGAGGACGTGCGGGATTTGATGGCCTATCTGCGTACGCTGCCCGCGGTGAAGGGGCGTCCGCCGGACCATCAGCTCAATCCGCTATTCGGCATTCGCCGCTTCGTCGGGTTCTGGAAAGCGTTGTATTTCGAGCCGGGCCCGATCGCGCCGGATCCGGCTCACGACGAAAAATGGAATCGCGGCCGCTATCTGAGCGAGGCGCTGGCGCATTGCGCCGAGTGCCATTCCTCCCGCAACATGTTTGGTGGCATCAAATCGAGCACGCGCTATGCCGGCGGGCAGGACCCCGTGGGCACCGGCTTCTATCCCAACATCACGGCCGCGCGCCTCGGCGATTGGTCGGAGGCGCAACTGGCGGACATGCTGAGGACCGGGATCACGCCGAACCATGGCCGGGTCGGCTCGTCGATGGCCGATGTGGTCACCAATCTTGCAATGCTGCCTGAGAGCGATCGCCTAGCGATCGCCGCCTTCGTGAAATCATTGCCGTCGCGGCCGACCCCCAATCCATGAGAACGTCTCATTGCGCGTAAAGGTAGGCAGCGACATCGCGCGCCTCGGCTTCGGTGATGCCGGTGGCGGGCATTGCGGTGCGGGGCGAGAAGGCCTGTGGCGTCACGATCCATTGGACCAGATTGTCCGGCGCGTTGGTCGCAACGCCGGCGATGTAGACGCGCGTCCTGAGATCGGACAGCGAAGCACCGACCTGGCCGTCGCTGCCGGGAATGCCTGGGATGGTGTGGCATCCCGCGCAACCATAGCGGCGGATCAGCGCCGGCGCGCGGCTCGGATCACCCCCCGTCATGGTGCGGGCGATGCTTTCATTCTGCCGGCGCTCATTGCGCGCGAAGCCCGTCGCGACCGCCGCAGCGATGAGGAGGCTTGCTGTCCCCAATGCGATGGCTGACCAGCTAGAGCGCGTGAAGCGCATCGGCACGCTCCCTGTCTTGCCCGGCGCCTCGGATCCAGAGCGCGATCAGCGCGAGCGCAGCGCCGGCATAAATCGTCCCCGCGGGGACCCACATGATGATGCCAGCCAGTTGCTGGTCCTCGAGCGGCGTCAGGCCCCAGGCCGCCGCGGCGTCGGCTTGCTGCCGGTAGAGGAGATGCGGCGCCAGCGCCATCAGCGCGCCGAGGATGCTCGTGTGCAGCATGGTGACGAAGACATGCCAGGCAGCACTGCCGGTTTGGCTGCGCCGGAACACCGACCACCAGAACAGGATCGCGGTCAGGAAGAAACTCAGATGCTGCACCCGGTGCAGGACGATATTCTCCAGCGCGGCATCGAACAGCGCCGGCGCGTGCCAGGCCCAGATCGCGATCCCATGCAGCAGTGTAGCGTTGCGGCCGGCGCTCAGCAGGGTCCAGAGCCGCGTGGTGAGCGGATGTCGCATCGCCCAGCCGATCGCGAGCCGTGCGTGTCGCGGCAACGACCATAGCAACGGTCCGACCGGCCTTGCGATCACGAGCAGCGGTGCCGCTATGGCCATCAGAATCTCATGCTCGATCATGTGGAACGAGAGGAGGCGCTCCCCGAGCCAATGCAGCGGGGACACCAGCGCGCCTGCCAGCGTCAGCCAGCCCGCGCCGCAGACGATATCCTGCGCGATGCGTTTGCGGCCTTTGCGCGCCAGCAACAGCCTGCCGATGCCGTACATGAGGCCGAAAAGCATCAGCGGCGCGACAATCCACGGATCGGTCGTCCAGCTCGGAGCCGCAGCCCCGGGCGGCGAACCATGGGCATAGACCGAGTGCGGCATCGACCAGGCTATCGCGGCGAAGGCTATTTTTCGCATCCGGTCAACACCATTGCAGCGACGCCCTGCATCAGCAGGGCGAAAGTGAAGAGGGTCGCGGAGAGCGCGCTCACGGTGCCGCCGAAATCGGCATTGCTCCGGTGCTCGCCGCTGCCGCCGATCACCCGGCGCGAAGACAGCCATGATGCGAAGCTCGACGCTATCGTGAACGCCGCACCGATGAACGAGGTGGCGGCGGACAAATGGAGCTGCGAGCGGCAATCGGCATACGGCAGGACCTGCCCGAGCTGCATGTTCGCAGCCCAGACCAGCGGCGCGAACCAGAGGCCTACCCAGATCGAGAGATGGGTGAAGAGCTTCGATGCGCTCATAGCCGTGCCAGCCAATAGATGCAGCCATAGATCGGAAGCCAGGTCGCGACGACAAAGTTCCAATACATGGCGTTGTCCTGGACGTCGCCGAACCTCCTCGGGCTATGGCCGTGGCGCGTGAACATCAGGGCCGCCAGCACCAGTGTATCGACGAGATCGGTGATGATGTGGATGGTGTGGAGGCCGAGCAGGGTCCACACCACTGAACCGTAGGCGTTGCTGTCCCAGCTCACCTTGAGGGCGGGGAATTCGAAAATGCGCACGATCAGCGGGACGGTGCCGAGGAGCGACATGATCACAATCCCGATCCGGACCTTGCCCAGGTCCTGCTGCTCCGCCCAGCGCGAGAGCAGGACGTTGGGGACGAGACTGGCCAGCAGGATCAACGTCACGAGCGTGCCCGGGAGCAGATCGGGCGCCTGCGTATTGATCGGCCAGGCCGTCGCCATGCTCATCAGGTAGAGATAGACGGCGATGGCGAGCGCGAAGCCGGTGCCTTCGATGAGCATGAAGGCGAGTGTGCCCCACCAGGTGACGCTCGCGGTCCCCAAACCGTGCAGCGGCAATTTGCCGAGATCGAGCACGATCCTCTCTCTCATGACTCGTCCTCCGGCGTACCCTTGGGCCAGAACCAGCCGATCAGCGCGACCGCGACCGGGATGGAGCCCCAGACCACGGCCCATGGCGAGAAGATCGACCAGATCAGCATGATCGTGGTCGCAATCGCCGCCCACAGCGGCCAGATCGAATTCTGCGGCGAGGCGTCGCGCGCCTGCGGTTCGGCCGTTGCCAGCGTGGTCACGATCAGCTCGCGGCGATCGGTGCGCAGGCCGTCGGCGACAGGGAGAGTATCACGCTCGCTCCACAACGGGTGCAGGCTGCCGACGACCGGGATCATCGCGAAATTGTAGCTCGGGGGAGGGGATGTCGTCGCCCATTCCAGGGTCGGCGCATCCCAGGGATTGTCCGGCGCAACCTCGCCGGAGCGCGCACTCCGGATGACATTGACGAAGAACAGCAGGAAGCCGGCTATGAGGATCACTGCACTGAGGCTGATGAACAGGTTAAGTCCGTGCCAGGGCAGATCGGGCTGATAGGTGTAGATGCGGCGCGGCATGCCCTCGAGCCCGAGGATGTGCATGGGAAAGAACGTCGCGTTGAAGCCAATGAAGATCAGCCAGAACGACCACCGTCCGAGCGTTTCGCTCATCATGCGCCCGGTCAGCTTGGGAAACCAGTAGTGGATGGTACCAAGCAACGGAAACACGGCGCCGCCGATCAGCACGTAGTGAAAATGCGCGACGACGAAATAGGTGTCGTGCACCTGGGTGTCGAACGGTACGGAAGCGACCATCACGCCGGTCAGTCCGCCGATGACGAAGGTCACGATGAAACCGATGATGAAGAGGAGCGGGGTCTTGAACACCGGCCTGCCGTCCCACAGCGTCGCGATCCAGCAGAAGATCTGGATCCCGGCGGGGATCGCGATCGCCATGCTGGAGGCTGTGAAGAAGCTGTCGCCGAGCCGCGGCAGCCCCGCCACGAACATGTGGTGCACCCACAAGCCGAAAGAGAGGATGCCGGTCGCGATCAGCGCCATCACGAGGCCGAGATAGCCGAAGGCCGGCCGTCTCGCGAACGGCTCGATCATGGTCGAGACCATGCCCGCGGCGGGCAGAAAGATGATGTAGACTTCGGGGTGGCCGAAGAACCAGAACAGATGCTGCCAGAGCAGCACGTCACCGCCCTCGGCCGGATTGTAGAAATGCGTGCCAACGAGGCGGTCGAGGATCAGGCTGGTACTCGCGATCATGATCGCCGGCATCGCCATGATCACGAGGAACGACGTCACCAGCATGGCCCAGACGAATACCGGGATGCGGTCGAGCGTCATGCCAGGCGCGCGCTGCTTGAATATGGTGACGACCAGCTCGACCGCGACGGCGAGCGCGGAAAGTTCGGTGAAGGTGATCATCTGCGCCCAGATGTCGGCACGCTTGCCGGCGCCGTATTGCGGGCCCGACAGCGGCACATAGGCAAACCAGCCGACGTCGGGCCCCATGTCGAGCGCGAACGCGGTCCAGAGCAGCATGCCGCCGGCGAGATAGATCCAGTAGGAGAAGGCGTTCAGGCGCGGGAAGGCGATGTTGCGGGTGCCGACCATCAGCGGCACGAGATAGACCGCCACCGCTTCCATCACGGGCACGGCGAACAGGAACATCATGTTCGCGCCGTGCATCGTGAAGATCTGGTTGTAGCGATCGGGACCGAGCAGGCGCGCCTCGGGCTGCGCGAGCTGAATGCGCATCAGGGCGGCCAGCACGCCGCCGAGGGCGAGGAAGACGAAGGCGGTGAAAATGTAACGACGGCCGATGATCTTGTGGTCCACGGTGGCGAGCGCGCCCCAGAAGCCGGATGGTGTCGTCCACGTCTCCGCCAGCGCGCCGGTCAGTTTCGTGCGCGCGATATCGATGTCGCGCATACCGGTCGTTGTAGCAGGACGGTTCATTTCAGGCTCGCCAGATAGGCCGATACCGCGCGCAGCTCGTCGGGCGTCAGCGGCACCATCGGCATGTTGTTGCCGGGCTTGATGGTCTGGGGATCGGCGATCCAGGCCGCGAGCGAGCCGCGTGTGGTCTCGAACAGGCCGGCGGCGATGGTGCGGCGGCTGCCGACATGGGTGAGATCGGGCCCGCTGGTGCCGGCCGCCGCTGTGCCGCGAATGGTGTGGCAGGCCGCGCAGGGCTTCGCCAGGAAAGTTTGCAATCCGGCGGCGGTTTCCTCGTCGGGCGGTCGCGCCGCCGCCTGCCTTTGTGCAGCCGCCCATTGATCGAAATCGTCTTGCGTTTCGGCGATGACCAGCAGCGCCATATGTGCGTGCTGCATGCCGCAGAACTCGGCGCATTGACCGCGATAGACGCCGGCGTGCTCGGCGCGGATGGTGAGCTCGTTCGGGCGGCCGGGAACGAGATCCTGCTTGCCGGCGAGGCTCGGGACCCAAACGGAATGGATCACGTCGACGCCTTCGAGCTTGAGCCGGACATTGCGGCCGACGGGAATGTGGATCTCGTTGGCGGTCTCGAACCGGCTTGAAGGATCGGGGCCGACATATTCGAGACCCCACCACCATTGCAGGCCGCGCACCCGGATCGTCAGATCGTCCTGCCCCGCGACGGTGAGTGCGCGGGTCGCGATGAAGCTCATGATGGTGAAGGTGCTGATGATGAGAACGGTGGCGACGACGGCGCCGATGACGGCAATGGTCAATCGCCGCTCACGGCCCGGTTCGGCAGGCGCCGGCCGCGCATCGCGGCCGCGCCACAGCGCGGCGATCAGCGCAGCCATCACCAGCATCCAGACCGCGGAGCAGACCGCGACGATCAGGATGATGAGGTGTTTCAGGCTGATCGCCGAGGTGCCGTAGACGTCGAGCGCGGACTGCCAGTTGCCCCCGCAGCCAGCCAGCGGCGTCGCGAGCATTGCGCTCGAACAGGCTTTGCGGACGGCGCGGATCACGGTGTCGGTCCCTGATCCGGATGTACGGGCGAGGGGCCTTCATCGAACAACAGCTTGGCCGGCGCGCGGTTCTCGGCGGGCCGGGTCTGCTTCTCGTCGTTGCGGCTCGGCGCGGCGGTCTTGCCTTCGTAGGAGCCGATGGTCTGCACATACCCGGCGAGCTGCCAGATCTGATCCGTCGTCATCCTGTCGCCGAACGCCGGCATGCCGTGCGGCCGTCCATCCCGGATCGAGGCGAAGATCGAGACCATCTCGGGGCCGTAGTACCACCAGCCGTCGAGGAAGCCCGGCCCGCTGCCGCCCTGGCCGTCGCCATGGCAGCTCTTGCAGCCGAACCACGCATAGAGCCGCTTGCCCTGGCTGAGATTGTAGGCGTTGACCTCATAGGGCTTGCCGAGCACAAAATAGACATCCGGGGGCGCGCCGCTGATGCGGTTCGGCATCAGCGCGATCTTGTCGAGCGCGTCGGCGATCGGCGGATCGAGCCGCAATTGCCGCTCTTCCCGCTGGCATCCCGCCAAAGCGGTTGCAAGAGCAAGGAGAACGCCGGCCATCCGTTGCATCTGATCGCTTGATTTCAGGGAACTACATTCCTCAATCGGCTCGCCGAACCAAAGTTCCTCGCGCTCAATTGACGTTGTCGCCGAGCATGTTGCGAAAGGCGGTGACGACGGCGGCAACGCCGCTCGTGCCGCGCATCAGCGCGATCTCGCCCTGCTGCTCGTGGCGAATGGCGTGCGCCATGATGCGCAGGCGCAGATCGCCGCCGCTGTGCCACATCCGATTGGCCATCCTGACCGCGCCGCGGTGATGCTTGCTCATCGTCTCGACGAACAGCGTGTCGAACTGGTCCGGCGGCGCGGTCTTGACCTGTCGCATCTCGGCCGCCGTCAGGAAGCCCGGCATCGCCGCACGCTCCTCGGTGCTGCAATCGGGCATCTCCGTGTCGAACCAGCTCAGCCACCAATTCTCGAAGATCCTGACCTCACCGGCCTGGCTTGCGACCATCAGCATCGCGAGCTTTCTCAGATGCGGATCTTGCGCGCGCGCCGCGGCCACCTGCGCCAGCTCGATGCCCTGCGCATGGTGTGCGGTCATGTGACGGATGTAAGCCTGGTCCAGATCCCTGTCGCGGCCCATCCACGGCAGCTCGTAGCCGCGGCTGCCGAACAGCGCGGTGATGCCGAGCAGGGCGACCACAGCGACCGCACCGGTGCTCCACATGTTGGTGAAGCGCACATCGCGTCCCGGCGCAGTCCCGGCCCGCCAGCGCAGGCGGGCGAACAGGGGGTACATTAGGGCGGAGGAGGCATGGACCAGCAGCCCGATCCAGTACGGCTGTTGCAGCGTGAACAGCGGTTGCCAGAACGGAAACAGCGGCACAAGCACGAACCATTCCATGCCTGAGGAGAACACGGCCCAGGGCAGCGCGAGCATGAGGATCGTCACCGGCCGCAGGTCTTCGGTCCAGCGCCCGAGCACACCGAAGAAGAACAACGCCCAGGAAAAATCCGCCCATTGGTGAAAAGCGATGCCGGTCAGGATCGCGCTCCAGGACGGCTCGGAGCTGATCGCCCAATCGCGCGCGGGAATGGCGGCGACCGTCATCCAGTCGACCGCGGCGTCGCGGCCGATGCGGGCGGCGAAGAGCTGGCTGACGATGGTCGAGAAGGTGCTGCTGATCAGGCCGAGTTCGGCCGCGGCGACCCAGCGCGAACGCCGCCGTTCGCCGGTGGTGCGCCGCG
This sequence comes from Bradyrhizobium sp. RP6, assembly GCF_003837805.1. GTDB lineage: Bacteria > Pseudomonadota > Alphaproteobacteria > Rhizobiales > Xanthobacteraceae > Bradyrhizobium. The sequence continues at coordinate 398,291 of NZ_RQIT01000001.1, forward strand.
CCCCACTGCCAAGTGCTGGTCGCGGCTCGGCGTTCACGTCAGCTGCTTGAGCTTCTTCAGCGGATTGAGCTCGCTCGGCTTGTCCTGTTCGTCGCGTCCGCGCTCGGCTTGCGCCTTGCCGTCATCGTGCAGATCCTGGTCGCCGATGATCTCGCCGACGGCCTGCTTGGTCTTGCCGGCGATCCGCTGCTGAAGACCTTTGGTCTTGCCCATGAGCTGCCTCCAATATGTCCTGCCTCCGGCTGCGCGCCGCTACCCCGGCGCATGAAGGGGGCGTTGAGCACCGGGGCTGCGGTTTCGTCCGAATTGCTTCCGGCGGCGGGGGAGATGCCGGAAGCGTTGATGAGACTCTTCGAGGCGCCGATGGTTCCTTCGCCGTCACCGAGGTTCGAGCGCGATGATCACGCCCTCATTGCCCCGCAGCAGGATGGAAGCATCCGGCATTGGCTCGGGCGCCCGATCCAGCTGCGTCGACATCAGGAGGCGGCCGCGACCCTGCCAGTGCCATGTCCGTGGTTCAGCCGCGACATTGAGCGCGACCAGGATTTCGTTGCGGCCGTCGATCCGTCTGTAGGCAAGGACATCGTTCTGCGACCGCAGCGGCTCGTAACCGCCCCGACGTAGGCATAGATGCTCGCGCCGCAGCGCTATCAGCGCGCGAAACAGTGTCAGGATCGAATGCATGTCGTGCTGCTGTCCGGCGATGCTGGCGGCGCTATCAGAGGGCTCCAGCGGCAGCCATGGACGGCCCGTGGTGAAGCCGCCCTCGGGACTGTCGTCCCATCGCATCGGCGCGCGTTCGGGATCGCGGCACAGGCCATAGCCCGGTACGAGCTTCTCGAAGGGATCGCGGACTCGGTCGGGCGGGATCGGGACGCGCTTGCGGCCGATCTCGTCGCCCATGAACAAGAACGGTGTCCCCCGCAGCGTCATCAGCAGCATCGCCAGCACGCGCATCTGCGGCGCGCCGATCTTGCTCGCGATCCGCTGCTTGTCATGCCCGCCGATCACCCAGACCGGCCAAGCATGTTCCGGTATGGCGTTGAAATACGCATCGATCGTCGCTTGCAGCGACAGCGCATCCCATTCCGAGTCGAGCAGCGCGAAGTTGAGCGGCAGGTGCAGGCGCGGCCGGTCGTTGTCGTAGAAGTGCCCGATGCGGTCTGTCTTGCCCTGAACCTCGCCGCACAGCATCCGGGCGGGATAGCTGTCGATGACCTCTCGAATGAACTCGATGCAATCCATCGTCTCGGGCCGATCGTCGGTGAAGACGGGCGTGTGGCGCTGCGGCGGCGGCTTGCCCTCGGCTTGCGGATTTGGCGGGTTGTCGCGCAGAAGTTCATCCTTGATCAGGACCGCGCTGGCGTCGACTCGAAAGCCATCGACGCCGCGGTCGAGCCAGAAGCGCATCGCATCGGCGATCGCGGCGCGCACCGCCGGATTGCGCCAATTGAGATCGGGCTGCTCGACGAGAAAGGAATGATAGTAATATTGCCGCCGCGCCTCGCACCATTCCCAGCCGCTGCCACCGAACCGGCTCAGCCAGTTGTTGGGCGGGCCGCCATTCTCGGCAGGATCGGCCCAGATGTACCAATCCGCTTTCGCGCTATTGCGCGAGCTCGAGCTCTCGACGAACCATGCGTGATCGTTCGCGGTGTGATTGGGAACGAGGTCGAGGATGAGCCGGATGCCTGCGGCGTGCAGCGCCTCGATGAGGCGGTCGAATTCGTCGAGACTACCGAAAGCGGGATCGATCGAGCAATAGTCGGAGATGTCGTAGCCGAGGTCGCGGAAAGGGCTCTTGTAGATCGGCGTCAGCCACACCGCGTCGACGCCGAGCCATTTCAGGTAATCGATGCGCGACATCAGTCCGGCGAGGTCGCCCTTGCCGTCGCCGTTGGAGTCCTGGAAGGAGATCAGCGCGATCTCGTAGATGACGGCGGATTCCCACCATGCCGCCTCGTCACGGGACGCGATGCTCATCGCCTGGCTTCACCTCGTTATGCCCAGCGTGAGCTGCGATCTGCCTTGCTGCGGTTCTGGCGCTCTCGATTCCCCTGGGGAAACCGCTGCGGCTCGGATAGAGCTTGCGCCGTGCGTCGCGCGGCGGACGTCGCGGCTTGGTGTCCTGCGCGGCGCGGTAGTCGAGCACGGCGATGCCGCCGACCATCAGCAGTGCGAGCGCGATGTTGCCCTTCTTGGGGTTGTCCGACGTCAGCCCTGAAAGCAGCGCGGCGGCATCGAGGCCGTCGCCGCCGACGCGGGCCCACAGGCCGGCGTTCTTGTCCACCGAGAGCGACATGATCCCGGCCAGGATCTCGCGTACCCCGAAGGCCCGGACCATCGTCTCGCTGCCTTCCATGCCCAGCGTGCGCGTGACGCGCCTTGGCGCGAAGAGCTCGACCACACCGAGGCCGATGCTGAACCAGCCCAGCGCGCGCGCGAGCTGGTCCGCCGGCTGCTTCAGGCTCGGGCCGCCTTCGATGATCTTGGGGTCGCCCTTGGTCCGCACGATGTTGGAGAAATGAAACATGGATTTGCTCCTTCAGGGCTTCAGCACGACCTTGACGCAGGAATCTCGCTTGTCGCGGAACACCTGGTACATCTCCGGTCCCTGTTCGAGCGGGACGGTGTGGGTGATGACGAAAGACGGGTCGATCTCGCCCTCTTCGATGCGGCGGAGCAGGTCGTCGGTCCAGCGGTTCACGTGAGTCTGGCCGGTGCGCATCGTCAGGCCCTTGTTCATGAAGGCGCCCATCGGCAGCATGTCGGACAGGCCGCTGTACACGCCCGGCACGGAGATGATGCCGCCGGGACGGCAGACATAGATCATCTCGCGCAGCACGTGAGGCCGGTCGCTCTCCGCCATCACCATCTGCTTGGCGCGGTCGAGCAGGGTGTCGGGCAGGGAAGCCATCACATGCGATTCCATGCCGACGCAGTCGATGCATTTTTCCGGGCCCCTGCCGTCGGTGAGCTCGTTCAGCCGTTCCACCACGCTCTCGGTCTCGAAATTGATCGTGGTGGCGCCGCCGGCCTCCGCCATGCTGAGCCGATCGGGCAGGCAGTCGATCGCGACCACCTGGTTGGCGCCGAGCAAGATGGCGCTGCGGATCGCCATCTGGCCGACCGGCCCACAGCCCCAGATCGCGACCGTGTCGGTCGGCTCGATGTCGCATTGCGCGGCGGCCTGCCAGCCCGTCGGGAAGATGTCGCTGAGGAACAGCAATTGCTCGTCGGGGATGCCGGCGGGCACCTTGATGTGAGTGGCGTCGGCAAAGGGCACGCGGAGATATTCAGCCTGGCCGCCGGGATAGCCGCCGGTCAGATGCGTATAGCCGAACAGGCCGGCCGTCGTGTGTCCGAACACCTTGTCGGCCAGATGGCGCTTGCGGTTGGTGGTCTCGCACACCGAAAAATTGCCGCGCTTGCACTGGTCGCATTCGCCGCAAATGATCGTGAAGGGCACGACGATACGGTCGCCCTTCTTGAGCTTTCCATCGACGCCCGAGCCGACCTCGACCACTTCGCCCATGGTCTCGTGGCCCATGATGTCGCCGGGCAGCATGCCGGGAATGAAATTGTGGAAGAGATGAAGGTCGGAGCCGCAGATGGCGCAGCTCGTGACCTTGATGATCGCGTCGCGCGGATCCTGGATCTCCGGGTCTGTGACGGTGTCGCAGCGGATGTCCTCCTTGCCGTGCCAGACCAGCGCCTTCATCTTCCGTCCTCCCGGTTGAGCTACGTGCGATCTAAGTCCAGGAATGAACGATGGTTGCTATCGCCGCGCGCAAATTCTTCGCACTGCGCAAATAGGAACGAGGGAGCAGGGCAGCCATTGAGCGTCATCGCCTCAATTCCAAGACCTCAATTCCAAGGATATGCGCATGCCCGCCAATCAACTCGCCGTCGTCACAGGTGCCTCCACCGGTATCGGCCTGGAACTCGCCAGGTGCTGCGCGCAGGCAGGTTTCAACCTCGTCATCGCCGCGGACGAACCTCAGATCGAGCGGGTTGCGGTCGATCTGCGCCGGGTCGGCGGCAGCGTGGAGCCGGTCGAGGCCGATCTTTCCACCACCGAGGGCGTCGACAAGCTCTGTGCCGCCGTCGCCGACCGGCCGATCGATGCGCTGCTGGCCAATGCCGGCATCGGTCTCGGCAAGGCCTTCCTCGACCAGGACTTTGCCAGGGTGAAACGCCTCATCGACACCAACATCACCGGCACGCTGTATCTGATCCATCGCGTCGGCAACGAAATGCTTCGCCGCAATGCGGGCCGGATCCTGATCACCGGCTCGATCGCCGGGTTCATGCCGGGCAGTTTCCAGGCCGCCTACAACGCGAGCAAGGCGTTCCTGGATTCCTTCTCGTTTGCGCTGCGTGAGGAGCTGCGCGACAGCGGCGTGACCGTCACCTGCCTGATGCCGGGTGCGACCGAGACCGAGTTCTTCCGCCGCGCCGGCATGATGGACACCAAGGTCGGTACCGAGAAGAAGGACGGCGCCTACGATGTCGCCAAGGCCGGGTTCGACGCGATGCTGCGCGGGGACTCCGACATCGTCACCGGGCTGAAGAACAAGATCCAGACGACGGTCGCCAACGTCACGCCGAACGAGTTGCTGGCCAAGCAGCATCGCAAGATGGCGGAGCCGGGCACCGCGCGGTCGTAGAGCGACGCCGTCGCAGTCGCGCGGAGCTGCGCGAACCGTCCTGCGAACGGGCGAAGGGAAAAAGCCGATTCACATAGCCTAATGCGCAGCGGCCCCGAAACGGTCCAAATTGTACGGGCTGAAACAGACTGCGATGGCGATGGATCGCATCGAGCAGGCCTTTGTCGCGACTGCGGTCACGGGTTTTCTCGTGATGATGGTGGCAATCGTCTGGATGATGATGAGCTAAACGGGGGGAGCTTGCCGTCTTGCGCGTCGCGCTACCCTACGCCGCTGTTATCCTGTGCCTGGCGGTGACGGCCTGGATTGCTTTCGCGCATCTGCTCTGATGATCGATCCGGCGCGCCCTCAGATGAGCGGGCGCGGCCCGCTTTCTGGCTGTCCCGGTGCGGCGGCTTGCGGCGCTCTTGCGCCAGCTCATCGCGCAGCCGCTGCCCGCTCACGAGATGGTCGGTGCTGCGCAGCAGCGCCATGCCCTCGCGCACCAGCTCGCGCGACTGGCTGAGCAGCTGCTTGTCGAGGTCGATATCAGGTGTGTAGATCATCGAACGTCACTCTCCAATGCGAGAAGTGGGCAGAACGTGCCGCGCTGCACGTCATGCACGCCGGTCGCCGACGAGCCCCGCCATGGTCCGCGCCATGGCCACGATATCGATCGGCTTTTCCCAGAGCGGTACGTCGTGGAATTCCGGCGCGATGCTCACCTTCTCGTACCCGGTGGTGAAGACGAAGGGCACGTCGCGCGCCCTGAGCTCCCTGGCGATCGGAAAGATCATCTCCGTCCGGATGTTGACGTCGAGCACGGCGCCGTCAAGTGCTACGCCCCCGTGCAGCATCGCCGTCGCGTCCTCGATGTCCCCGACGGGACCCGCGATCTCCGCGCCGAGCGTGCGCAGCGCAGCGCCGATGTCGTCGGCGAGAAAATATTCGTCCTCGACCACAAGGATACGGCGCCCTGCCAGGGGCGCGCGCTGAGGAGACGATGCGAGCGAACCAGACATGATCCCTCCAGCAATCCCTTCAGGCAAATAGGAACATAAGACCTGAAGCCAGTTTGGTGCAAACGATGCAATCGGTGCCAGGTTCCATGAGCAATCGCGACGTCATCGTCATCGGCGGCTCGGCTGGAGCCACGCAGCCGTTGAAACAGATTCTAGGCCGTCTGCCCGCGGACTTGCCGGCTGCCGTCTTCATCGTGCTGCACATTCCGGCGCAGGGCATCGGCATTCTCTCGACGGTTGTCAGCAGTGCCGGCCCGCTTCCGGTCCGGCAGGCCGAGAGCGGCATGAAGATCGAGCCCGGCCAGATCTATCTGGCCGCGCCTGACAATCACCTGCTGCTGTCCGGGGATCACATTTTCCTGGGCCGTGGCCCGCGCGAGAACATGGTTCGGCCGGCGATCGATGCGTTGTTTCGTTCAGCGGCTCTTTATCACGGCCCGCGCGTGATCGGCGTGCTTCTCAGCGGGCTGCTGTCCGACGGCGCGGCCGGCCTCAATGCCATCAAGCGCTGCGGCGGGATGGCCGTGGTGCAGGACCCTTCGGACGCAATTTCCGACGAGATGCCGCGGCGCGCAATGGAGGCGACGACGGTCGATCTCTGCGTTCCCGGCGCAACCATGGGCGACGTGCTGTCCGAACTCGTCAGGGAGCCGGCTGGAGCCGCGCTGCCGATCCCGCCCGAGATCAGGCTCGAGGTCGAGATTGCGGCCGGAGAGCGGATCGGAAGCGACAAACTGACCTCGATAGGAAAGCCCGTCGCACTGACATGTCCCGCCTGCGGGGGTGTGCTGTCCGAGGTCAAGGATGCCCGTCCGATGCGCTTCCGCTGCCAGGTCGGCCATGGTTTCACCGCCGATGCCCTCGCCAAGGAGCAGGAAGGGCGCGTCGACGAGGCCCTGCGCGTGGCGCTGCGGATCATAGAGGAGCGCGCGGAGCTCGTGCAGCGCATGGCAGCCGACGGCAGGCGCAGCGGACGGGCAGCCGTGGCGGAGATGTACGAGGCTCGGGCACTCGAATACCGCGAATATGCCGACACGATCCGACGCGTCGTGCTAAAGTCGCTCGACCCTTCCGTAGGCAAATGGGAGGCCTGAAAGCGCTATCATGGCCATCTCGCTTGCCGAACGCACCGCGCAGCTCGATGCCGAGCAACGTCTCCTGGTGAAGGCCGATCAGGACCTCGATGAGGGGCGGCAGCGCATCCGCGATCAGGAAGATCGGGTGCGTGAGCTGATGACCGGCGGACACGACACGCAGCAGGCGGAGCGGCTGGTCAGCCTGCTCAAGCAGACCCTGGTCGAATGGGAGCGCCACCGTGTCCTGATCGCGCAGCGGGTCGCGTATCTTCGGCAGGAGGTCGAGGCTGGTTAGGAGAGGCGGCTGGCCTGCTGAGCTGTTGATCAGGGCAGCAAGCTGCCGCTCGGCGTACTGGCCCCGGTCTTTCCGGGCGGGGGCGGGCGTCCGCACTGGCGCGATCGGCGCGCCTGATCGAGATCCTCAGACCTCGCATGGCGGGTTCCCTCCGCCGTGCTGGCCGAGTATGGACCTGACCGCCGGCGCCAACAACGTTGGGGCTTCGGGACGTTTTTGCGTTTAATGTGTTGGGGTAATATCGATTTCTGCTATTTGCAGGAGCCGGGTGCCTATTGGTCCGGCGCGAACGAGAGCCACCAGAGCCATGCAGGAAGTCGGCGACCAGCCGGTTCAAGGAGAGCGCCGGATCAAGACTCCGCTGATCATAGGGGTGGGCGCCTCGCCCGGTGCGCTGGACAGTATCGAGCGCTTCTTTGCCTCGCTGACAGTCGGGGCCGATCAGGCCATCGTGCTGGCGCTTCAACATCATGGGACTTTCGACGAGCAACGGCTGCGCGGGATCGTGCAGGCGTCAAATGGCGGCAGCGTCGCCGATGTCCGGGATGGCCACGCGATCGAGGGCGGTACGATCTATCTGTGCCCGCCGGCGATGATCACCACGATCCAGGGCGACCGGTTCGCGATCCGCAAGGCGGAACAGGCGCCAGGCGAGCGCGCCACGATCGACAGCTTCCTGGTCTCGCTGGCGGAGGAGCGCGCGGAACGATCCATCGGCGTCATCCTTGCCGGGACCGGCGGTGACGGAACGCTCGGCACGGCGGCGCTGAAGGATCACGGCGGCATCGCGATCGCGGAAAAGGTCGCTGGGATGGAAGAGGCCGCGCATCTGGCCGACGGCAACACGCCCGCTTCGATCGCTGACTACGTGCTGCCGCCGGAGGAGATCCCCGAGCACATCCAGGTCTATGCCCGGCACCTGCGGCGCCTGGACGCGAAGCAGGGATTCGACGAGGTGCTGGCCGCGGCGGCGAGCTCGCTGTCGCGGGTCGCCGACATCCTTCGCGCCAAGACCGGCAACGATTTTAATGGATACAAGCAGAACACTTTCCTGCGCCGCGTGCAGCGGCGCATGCAGGTGGCCCAGATCGACGACATCTCCGCCTATGTCGATCTCCTGCGCAACGACAAGGACGAAGCGCAGCATCTCTTCAACGACCTCTTGATCGGCGTCACTCAGTTCTTCCGCGACAAGCGCGAGTTCGAGGTGCTGGAAACCCAGATCATTCCGTGGATCTTCGAGGGAAAAGGCGCGGGCCAGCAGGTGCGCATTTGGGTGCTCGGCTGCGCCACCGGCGAGGAGGCCTATTCTATCGGCATTCTCCTGCGTGAGCACATGGCACGCATGGAGTCCCCGCCGCAGGTTCAGATCTTCGCCACCGACATCGACGGACGCGCGCTCGCGAGCGCGCGCGTCGGCCGCTACCGCAGCAATATCGAAGCCGACATGACCAGCGAGCGCCTGGCGCGCTGGTTCGTGCGTGAGGGGGACACCTACTGCGTGGTGAAGGAGCTGCGCGAGATGTGCATCTTCTCGCAGCACAATGTCATCAAGGACGCACCGTTCTCGAAGCTCGACCTCGTCTCCTGCCGCAACCTGCTGATCTATCTCAATGCCGAACTGCAGAACCGGGTGATCCCGCTGTTCCACTTCGCGCTGCTGCCGGACCGCTACCTGTTCCTCGGAAATTCCGAGAACGTGACGCGGCACCCGAAGCTGTTCGTGCCTGTCGACCGCCGCGCGCGCATCTTCAAGAAGCTGGAAACCGGAACGCGGCTGCCGCCGGAGTTTCCGATCACGACGGCGGCGGGCAGGGCGCCGGCCGAAGTTACGGCCTTGCGCTCGTTCGGCCCCGATGTCGGACTGGAGCGCCGCGCGCAGCGCATCGCGGAACGCTATGCGCCCGCCTATGTCATCACGGACGACAGTTTCCACATCCTGCATTTCTCCGGACGGACCGGCCGCTACATCGAGCCGACGGCGGGCGCCGCCACGCTCGACCTGCTCCAACTGATCCATCGTGACCTCCGCCTGGAGTTGCGCACGGCGCTCGGCCGCGCCGCGGAATCGAACGAAGCGGCCCATGCCGAGCAGGTGCAGCTCGGACAGAACGGTCACCGCGTGCTGGTGGATATCACCGTGGAGCCGATTCAGGAGGGTAACGGCGGCCAGCGCAACTTCGTCGTCCTGTTCAAGGACGGTCCAACTCGCGTCGTCGATGCCGATCAGAGCAATCCGAATGTGTTGGTTCGCACCGAGCACATCGAGCGTCTCGAAGGCGAGTTGCGTGCGACGCGCGAACGTCTGCAGGCGACGATCGAGGAGCTTGAGAGTACCAACGAGGAGCTGAAATCTTCCAACGAGGAATACCAGTCGCTCAACGAAGAGCTTCAGTCGGCGAACGAAGAACTGGAGACCTCGCGCGAGGAATTGCAGTCGGTCAACGAGGAGCTGACCACCGTCAACGGCGAGCTGGCGCACCGTGTCCAGGAATTGACGCGCGCCACAAGCGACCTCAAGAACTTCCTCGAGAGCACGCAGATCGCGACCGTGTTCCTCGATAACGATCTGCGCGTGATGAACTTCACGCCTGCCATCGCGCAGATCTTGCATCTCGTCGAGACGGATACGGGCCGGCCCCTCGCCCACATCAAGGCGCGCATCCCGATCGAGGAGCTCTATGACGACATCCGTCGGGTGCTGCGCACGCTCGCCGGCGTCGAACGCGAGCTGAGCGCGCCGGACAGCGGCACGCGTTACATCGTGCGCATCCTGCCATATCGGAGCATCGACAATTTCATCGCGGGCGTCGTTATCACTTTCGTTGACGTGACCGCCATCACCCGTGCCGAGGAGCGCCAGCGCCTGCTGCTCGCCGAGCTCCAGCACCGCGTTCGCAACACGCTCGGCGTGGTGCGCTCCATCGCCCGCCGTTCGGCCGAATCCAGCACGACCGTCGAGGAATGCGCCTCCCATCTCGACGGCCGGCTCAGCGCATTTGCTCGCACCCAGGCGATGGTGACGCGCGATCCCGAAGGCGGCGTCGATCTCGAATATCTCGTGGTCGAGGAGTTCGTGGCCTACAACGCGCGCGAAGGCGACCAGATGCGGGTCTCTGGGCCGAAGGTGCGCTTCCGGTCCAAGGCCGCGGAGACGTTTGCGCTCGCGATTCACGAGCTTGCGACCAACGCACTGAAATACGGCGCCCTGAGCCAGCCCGGCGGGCGCGTCGAGATCACGTGGCGTCTCGACGAGATCAGGGAGCCTGGCGAGCTCGTCTTTGAATGGCGCGAGCGCGGCGGTCCTCCGGTCAAGCCGCCGTCGCGCAAGGGTTTTGGCACGGAGCTTCTGGAGCGGACGCTAGCTTTCGAATTCAAGGGGCAGACTACGATGACATTCGACCCTGCGGGGTTGGAATGCACGATCGCAATTCCCCTCGACAAGCGCACGTTCCATACACCGGTGGTGGCTGGCTGATGCCGTTGTCGACTCTCGAACGCAGCGTCGCAGAGCCGGTCATTCGCCGGCTGAGCGCACTCAGGCATTGTCTACCGAGGCCCGAGCATCGCTCGAAAATGCCATGCTCGAAGGCCTTCACCGTGCCGGATCGGGGGAGGACCTGATCTCCGAGGGCGACCCAGTCGACAGCGTTCGCGTCGTGCTGTCGGGCTGGCTCTGCCGCTACAAGACGCTCGAGGACGGCCGGCGCCAGATCGTCAATTTCATCTTCCCGGGCGAGAGCTGCGACGCGCATGCGTTCCTGCTCTCGGTGATGGATCATTCTATCGCGACGATGACGCCGGTGGTCTACAGCGAGATCAAGCGCGCGCGATTCGAGAACCTGATGGCTAGCGATCGCTCACTCGCGGAGGCGTTCTGGTGCGAGACCCTCGTCAGCGCCGCCATTCAGCGCGAATGGGCGACCAATCTCGGTCGTCGCGTTGCGCTGGAGCGCGTGGCCCATCTGTTCTGCGAGACGTTCGAGCGGCTTCGCCCCGTCGGGATGGTCGACGGAAATTCCTGCGTGATGCCCGTGACGCAGATGGATCTCGCCGACGCGACGGGACTGTCCGTCGTTCACCTCAATCGGACTCTTCAGGAGCTACGCGCGTCGGGTCTGATCATATTGCGCGAGCGGACGCTGACCATTCCCGATCTCGATGCGCTCAAGGATGCGGCGCTGTACTCGCCGAGCTATCTGCAACCGTATCGAGCGGCCGAAGCGACGCGGTGAGGCCGGCGTTCCTGCGCTCGGACGCGTTGCGTCGGTGACACGGGGTCAGGGCGGGAGACCATCCTGTTCGCAATCATGCCGGCTTGCGATGTGGCCCATCCTGCGCATCATCAGCTTGTTCGCTTGGAAAAGGCTCGTGCATTCGCCGGCCGAGAAACGTATCCGGCTGAGGAAGCTCCAGAACTTTTCGCGCCTTGCGGATAGCCTCGCGAACCTGCTGTACGTGCCTCTGATCGGATTCCGAAGGATAGTGAGTCTGCTTCGCCATCGAGCGCGCTCCCCTGATCATGCAGGCGGGAGCGCCATCGGTCTCTCAGCCACCAGCGCCTACGGGCGGAGCCTCAGCTGATGATGAGGTGACCGTACACCTGCCGCAGCATCTCGGCCAACGAAATCGGGGGATTTGCCGGTCAAGTTCCGTTCCGATCGCTGCTTCTGGTTGAAGACCCCTCGAAAACGGTTGTGAACGCTTGATCCAGGTTAGTCAGCGATGCTTTTTGAGCGGTTGGCGCGATTTGAGTAACCTATGCAAGGGCGTGCTCATGAGCTTCGGTGCATGATGGCGGATGCCCGACGCTCTGTTTGCCCGCGCCACACGTGCTATTGAAGAGAGCCGCGCCCTCCGGGAGCAGCACAGACAGGCTGCGGGCCATTACGGCGAAACCGTCAACGATCTGCGTCTGGCCATCATGGATAGCGCGATGCTGCGCTCGGAGATCAAGGCGCGCCGGGACAACGAGAAACCATAACTCCGGTCTTTTTACGGAAGTGCGCAACCGTTCCCCTTCCGGAACGTTGATAGTCGGTGAACCTGTGCGGCTGGGCCCGCCAACGCCAGAACGCAACGGCGCGTTCGACCTCATGCAGCAGGGAGAACGCCTGATGACGGTGCGACATCGGTTCAAGCATGCAGAGACCTTGGAAGCGCGCTTGGCCGCCGAGGCGGAGCGGCTGCGTGAACAGGCCAGCTCGCTTCCGCCCGGAGCGGCGCGCGACGAGATGTTGCGCAAGGCGCGTCAGGCGGAAACGGGATCTCAGATGAGCGAATGGCTGCGGTCACCGGGCCTGCAGCCGCCGGATTAGGCATGCGGCCGCCAGCGTGCAGCCTGTCAGGCTGCACGCGCCGGGAACGGGTTAGATGTCGGCGCGTACCGATGCGCTGGTGTCGTGGGCAGAAACCGGAAAAATGAGCACCACGTCCATCGTCCCCGTTGCGTCCGGTTGTCACCCGGCGGTGCGGGAATCAACGCCGCTTGGCAGCTTTGGTTCGCCGGTTGTAGGGCGAGCGGTTCACGGGCCTCAGTGAAATCCCTTCGCGTTGCGCCTTGCTGCGGATGGCCGCGACCGGGCGCTGAAGCTTGATGCTCATCACGCCGGTCGGCGTGTTGCCTTTCGCCAGCTGCTTCAGCTTGCTCACATCCGCCGGCGTCCACCGCTCGCGCGCGCGGCGCTTGTAGGCGGGATTTGCCTTGCGCGGTCCCTTGCGGCCGATCGGCGAGCCCGGCCGCTTCCATGCTGCTTTTGCCATGATGTTCCTCCTTCAAGTCGTTCTTGAACATGCGAATCAGCATTTCGGTTCCGGCGCAGTGAGGATCGATCGGTGGTTCGCACGTCGCTCGCGCAAAATCGTACCGCGTTAACTTATTGAAATGCTGGAACCGCAAGTTGCGGCGGAAGCTACAAACGCGCTTCCGGAACTGGGCCGCCCCAACCGGCAGCGACTTGACTGACAGGCAACTTGGGTCCCGGCGCCCAACCTCCCGCCGGGGCCAGCTTTCTCCATCCGAAATCCAACGTGAAAGCCCAATGACCGCCAAACGTAACCGCAGGAAACAGACCCAATCGCTCCAGGAGCGCCTGGCCGCCTTTGCCGAGAACGCCCGCGACCGCGCGCGCAGCCTGCCGCCCGGCAGGGAACGCGAGATGCTGCTGCGACGCGCCAAGCAGAACGAGGTGACCTCGAACCTGACAGACTGGCTGAGCGCGCCCGTGTCTCCAAGACGGGGACACTCCTGATGGGGAGCATCAAGCATTACCGCGCGTTTCAGATCGATCCGGACGGACATGTATTCGGGTGCATCAATCTGGTCTGCGACGATGACGAGCAGGCCAAACGCGAAGCGGCCGCGCTCGTGCTGGTCCACCGTATCGAGCTGTGGCGGCTCGACCAACGCATCGCGCAATTCGATCTGCCGCGGGAGGCTGCTCGCCAGTAGAGCTCGGGGAACCGTGCGCTGCGCGCCGGGTTGGTCGATGACCGACTTCGCCAGGAGCCAGCATGACGGAAGCCGACGTTCGCAAAGGGATGCCGCCCGTCAAGCTATCGCGCGAGGAGTTCGAGCGGCGTTACAAGGGTCAGTTCGTCGATCCCGCCTTTGCTCCGCTGCAACGTGAGCTCGATGCCATCACCGCTGCGGCCTGGGACGCCTACAGCCATTCGCGCAAGGCGCCGTTGACGCGGAAGGCCGGTGCAGGCTTCTCCGACCCCGACTACGATCTTGCCGTCGACTGGCTCGAGGCGCGCGCAAAAATCCTGGAAGCGCAGCGGCGTCACGACGATGCGCGCGAGACGCCGCGCATCCTGATCATCAACGGCTCGGCGCGCAGCGAACACACCTGTCCCGGCGAGATGTCCAAGACCTGGCGGCTGGTCAAGCTGGCCGAGCCCGTCTTGATCGAGATGGGGTTTGCCGTCGACATCCTCGATCTGTCGCGCCTCGCCTCGGAGTTCGGCAAGACCATTCATCCCTGCAAGTCCTGTGTCGGCACCGCCATGCCGCTCTGCCACTGGCCGTGCAGCTGCTATCCGAACCATTCGCTCGGCCAGACGGGCGACTGGATGAACGATATCTATCCGCTCTGGGTTGCCGCCCACGGCATCCTGATCGTGGCGCCGGTGAACTGGTATCACGTGCCCGCCGGCCTCAAGGCGATGATGGACCGCATGGTCTGCGCCGACGGCGGCAATCCCGATCCGACCTCGACCCACGGCAAGAACGCCAGCGAAGCCAAGGCGATGGAGCTGAAGGGCTGGCCCTATCCGCGCCATCTCGCCGGCCGTCATTTCGGCGTCGTCGTTCACGGCGATGCGGTCGGCGCCGAGGGCGTGCGCCGGGCCTTGTCCGACTGGCTGACCGACATGCAGCTGATCTCGGCGGGGCGCTTCGCCGAGCTCGACGGCTATGTCGGCTACATGGAGCCATACGCCACCTCGCATCGCGATCTCGACGAGGACAGGGAATTCCAGCAGGAGGTGCAGAATGCGGCGCGCGCGCTGGGCAACGCGGTCCGGCTTGCAAGGAGCGGGCGCCTCGGGGATCCCGGTGCCGGTGTTGCGGACCCGAACCCCAAATGACCGGCACGCCTCCGCTCGATTGCCTGATTATTGGCGGTGGGCCGGCTGGGCTGATGGCCGCGATCTATCTCGCGCGATTCCGCCGCCGCGTCTGCGTCGTGGACGCGGGCGCGAGCCGGGCGGCGCTAATCCCGCGCAGCCACAATGTTCCGGGCTTCGTCCACGGCCTGTCCGGCACTGAACTGATCGAACGGATGTCGGCCCAGCTGGACGAACTCGCCGTCACGCGCGTGGATGCCGAGGTCACCGCCCTGCAGCGCCACGATCAGGGTTTTCTGGCGAGCTGGAACGGCCGCGCGCATGCGGCTGCCGCCGTCGTCCTCGCCTGCGGGATCGTCGATGCCCATCCTCCGTTCGACCAATGGCGCGCGGCGGTCGCGGATGGGCTGTTGCGCTACTGCCCCGTCTGCGACGCCTTCGAAGCGACCGGCCGCCGCGTCGGCGTCATCGGCCCGCTCGCTCGCGCCGCGGGCAAGGCGCTGTTCCTGCGCGGCTATTCGAAAGACGTCATGCTGCTCGCAACGGATCGTGATGACGATCAGGCGGTCACGTCACGATTGGCCGAGGCCGATGTGGACGTCCTGTTCGCGCCCGATCTGCGGTTGCGGCGGAGGGGCGAACTCGTGGAAGCCGTCTTCGCCGAGGGCCGCACGGCGCAGTTCGACACGATCTATCCCGCGATGGGTGCGCAGGTGCGCTCGCAGCTCGCGATGGCGATGGGCGCCGAACACAGCGGGGAGGGATATCTGAAGGTCGACGACCATCAGCGCACGTCGATCGATGGGCTCTACGGCATCGGCGACGTCGTCACCGACCTGCACCAGATCGCGGTCGCGTTCGGCCATGCCGCAATTGCCGCCTGCACGATCCACAACAGCCTGCCGCCGCGACTGGCCTGACCGGGCCGCAGGAGGCGCGCTTCGCAATCGACCGGAACTGGAACGAAGGGCCTTGCCTCGCCTTGATTGAGCGGGGCGGGCTGGGCGCAACAGGAGACAACCGATGGCTCAATCCGAAGACATGACCCGCTGCATCGACCTCTGCATGAGCTGCTACCGCACATGCCTCGGCACGGCGATGAACCATTGCCTCGAGACCGGCGGCAAGCACGTCGAGCCGAAGCACTTCCGCCTGATGATGGCCTGCGCCGAGATGTGCCGGACGGCTGCGCATTTCATGCTGATCAACACGCCGCATCACAAGCATACCTGCGGTGAGTGCGCCGAAATCTGCAGCGAATGCGCTGAGGATTGCGAGCGGATCGGCGGCATGGACGAATGCGTCGCGATGTGCCGCTCATGCGCCCAATCCTGCCGCGCGATGGCGGCCTGAGGAGGCGCGCATGCTGGAAGAAAAACTCAAGGAAGCGATCGTTGGCGAGTTGCAGCGTCAGGCCGCCGACCGGCCGCAAGCGCTGAAGGTCCAGGGCGCGCAAGAGGCGAAGGGCTCGGAGGAGCTGACCGTCAACGGCAAGATCGATCTCGGCGCGCTGGCCATGGTGATCGCGGGATCGGTCGCGGGCGGGCCTTAGCGTCGACCGGCGGCCTCAACCATACTCCTCGCCGATGCCGTATTCCCGGTAGATCTCGAGCGGGTCGAGCCCGGGAAACAGGCGGCATTTGGCCTGCGCGAGGTGCAGGCTCACCGCCGCCGGCTCCTTGCCGTTCGCGAGCAGCTTGCGGATGTCATCCATATGCGCGTTCGGCTGGTGCTTTGGTTCGAGCTGCTCCAGTGCGACCAGCGCGGTTGCGAGCGCCTCGGTCAGAACCCAGTCGTCGTGGCCCGTGATTCCCTTCTTCGGCATCGGCAGACCCCACATATCGCGGCGGTCGAGTTTACCGCGACTTCCGCCAAATCGCCATTGAGCCCTTCGCGGGCGCGCGCGGGCAGGCGGATGGGCCATGCTCCGGCCCGACTTGTGGCCGCGTCTCGGCGAAAAGGCGGCAAGTTGCGGGACGATAGTATCTTTGTTGAAACAAACTTGGCGTAGACGGGCCGCTGCCGCATCCAGGCCGGCCGTTCCGGTCCGCGTCCCCCGATCCCGAAATTTCGCAACATGAATGAGTTGCGCGTCCCCAAAGGTTCGAGCCAGCATGGCCTTTCTCAGCTTCGTCTACCGCTTCCTCACGAATTTCGCCTTCATGGCGGTGGTCTATTTCAGCCTGAACTTCATGGAGAAGTATCCGAACCGGGCGATCCTGGCGATCCTGGTGCTGGTTTATGCCGGCATGCGCGCCGCCTCGACGCTGCGTGCGTTCTACTTCTTCCAGAAGATCGAGAAGCTGGAGGCCGAGACCAGGCGCCTTCAGGCTTCGATCAATGACGGTTCGGGCGGAGCCTCGGCGCGGAGGCAGGTCGTCGGCGACGTTGCGCGGCTGCGGCGCGATGGCGAGCTCAAGTCCTATATGGACCTGTTTTTCCTGGCGCTGATCGTGCTGCTCTGCGTCGCCGCAATCACGCGGCAGTGAGGGCTTAAGCGCGCTTCTTCAGGCTGGCGACGCGGGTCGGGCGGCTGGTCGCACTCCTGGATGCCGAGCCCCTGGGTGCAGCGCCGGTGGTCGTGCCTTTGGGCTGCTCGGCATGATCCGGTGCCGCGGGCGCCGCATGCGCCGTGCGCCGTCCCTGCAGCCTGGCAGCCTTGCCCTTTGCTGCTTTGGCCTGTGCTGCCTTGTCCCTGGCCGCACGAGAGGTCTCGGCTGCCATCGCCAGCCGCGTCGCGGCACGCCGCGACAAGGTCGTCGACAGCAGCACCTCGACCGAGCCTTCGGGGATCGCAAAGAGCGCGCGGCTGGGCACGGGCAGGGTGGCCGCGACATTGGCCTGCGCCATGGTTCGGAGCGGAAGCAGCTGCTGATGCTCGGCCTGCGCATTGAGGTCGGCGAGAGCGGGCGCCGGCAGCGTTCGGGTCTGCGTGAACACGAAGTTCGGCACGCGCGGCCAGCGTGCGATCGGGGTCGTCTCGGTCGGCGGATGCAGCAGCCATTCCACCGTCGTGGTCGGCGTCGCCGGCCGTTCGGCGGTCGCGGGCACCACATGCACGATGCGATAGCCGCGCGCCTTGAGGTCCCGGATGATCTTGGGCAGCGCCGCCACCGTGCGGGCCTGGATATCGTGCAGCAGCAGGATACCCTTGCCCTTGGCCTCCAGCCGCTGGATCGCGAGCTGGTAGACGCGGTCGGACGAGACATGCCGCCAGTCGTCGGCGGGGAAATCGGCGCTCCAGACCTGGATGCCGCGCGACATCAGATAATTCTCGACGCCTTCGGCGCGCATCAGGCCGGGAATGCGGAAGAACGGGGCGAGCTGGGTCGGATCGGTCATCGCGGCCGAGGTCCACGCGATTCCGCCGTTGATCTCGGCCTCGGCCTTGTCGATCGGCATGCGGTCGAACGTCAGCGGATGGTCCATGCTGTGCGTGCCGACGGTGTGGCCCGCCGCGACCAGCTTGCGCACGCCTTCCGGATTGGCCTTGGCCTGGCTGCCGATGATGAAGAAGGTCGCCTTGATGCACTCGTCGGCGAGGATCTGGAGCACCTGGTTGGAATATTTCGGCAGCGGACCGTCGTCGAAGGTCAGGACGACCTCATGGTCCTTCAGCGGCAGCGTCTCGCGGTACTGCATGGTGCCGATCAGCGGATGCTCGCGCGGATCGACCACGAGGGTGCGGGAGGTGCCGAGGGCATCCGGGTGGCCGGGACAGTCGGCGGCGAAGGCCGCCGGCGCGCCGATAGTGAGCATTCCCAGACAGAGGACGATCCAGGATCGCGTCCGCGAAACAACGCTACTTCCGATCATGAACCCCGTCTGCCCTCATGCGATTGCCGCCTTAATAGGTCGGAGACGCCCCGGAATGGTTCAGGTGCAATATCCGCTACAACCTTGCATGGGCTAGCATGAACAGAGTGTTAATTGGGCCAGGATCACCCCATTTTGCTTCGGCGTGACATTCCGGCATCAATGCGCATCGGCGCTCTTCTGTGACGTGCCCGCCGGTACGACGTGGACCACCCGATAGCCGTTCTCCCTCAGATACCGCAGAAAGGCCGGCATCATAGCGGCCGTGCGTACCTTGTTGTCGTGGAAGAGGATGATGCCCTTGCCGCTCGCCGCGAGGCGGTCGGTGACGAGTTTCAACTCCTGCTCCGGCGTGATCTCCTCCCAGTCGCTGGCCCAGAGATCGGCCCCGAACACGACGATGCCGCGCGACTGGAGCAGGTCGAGCTGTGCTGGCGTCGACTCGAAATAGGGAAAGCGGAAGAACGGTGTCGAGGGTGTCGTCGTCGAGGTGCCGTGCAGCGCCATCTCATCGGTAGCGATGCCGCGATCGATGTCGGCCTTCGACTTGTCGAACGGGATATGCGCCATGAACGGATGCGACCACGTGTGATGGCCGACGGTGTGGCCCTCGCGGGCGATGCGCTTGACCATGTCGGGATACTCGGCGGCGTGCTGGCCGATCAGGAAGAAGGTGGCGCGCACGCATTCGTTCGCCAGTGCCGCCAGCACCTTCGACGTCGTCGGCGGGAATGGGCCGTCGTCGAAGGTCAGCACGACCTCGTGATCTGCCAGCGGCAGCGTCGCGGGGAAACTCTTCAGGCCGACGCGCGGATACGTCTTGGCGTCAACGCTCAGGATGCGCGAAGTGCCGAGCGCATCCTTGCGCGGGCACTCGGCGGCATCGGCCGAGGAGATGCCGATGATGGCCGCGATGGCCGCGCCCGCCGTCATCGATGTCCATTTCAGTCGAAGCATCTTTGTCATTGCGCTCGGAGTTGCCTTGTGGGTATTGCCTGAACCATCAGCTCAGACCACTGGTTCCAACCTGTCAACCGGCGAGGCGCGCCATGGATGAACATATGGACGTTGCCCCATCCGCCTCGGATTCGGTACTCGACCACGTGCCGATGCGCAATGAGGACGGCGATATCAGGCACGAATTCGTCGAAGAAATTGCCCGTTCGATCGAGGCTGGCGACAGCGCTGCGCTGCGTGCCTGTGTCGCCGAGCTGCACGAGGCCGATCTCGGCGATCTGATCGGCGCCCTGGAGCCCGACGACCGCGTCCGCCTGGTCGAGCTGACGGGGCGCGACTTCGACTTCTCGGCCCTGAACGAGGTCGACGAGGCCGTCCGCGAGGAGATCCTCGAGGAGCTGCCGCCGGAGACGGTCGCCGAGGGCGTCCGCGAGCTCGAATCCGACGATGCGGTCGAACTGCTGGAAACCCTCGACCAGGC
Source organism: Bradyrhizobium sp. RP6 (assembly GCF_003837805.1). GTDB lineage: Bacteria > Pseudomonadota > Alphaproteobacteria > Rhizobiales > Xanthobacteraceae > Bradyrhizobium. The sequence goes on from NZ_RQIT01000001.1 coordinate 418,156, forward strand.
CGAACAGGAGGAGATCCTCGAAAAGCTGCCGCTCAAGGAGCGCGTCGCGCTCGAGCGCAGCCTGCTCTATCCGGAGAACTCCGCCGGCCGCCGGATGCAGACCGAATTCATCGCCGTGCCCCAGGATTTCACCGTGGGCCAGGCGATCGACTACATGCGCGAGACGCCGGATCTGCCCGACCGCTTCTACGAGATCTACGTCATCGACAAGGACCAGCACTGGCTGGGCGCGGTGCCGCTCGACGTGCTCTTGCGCACGCGGCGTCCCGTGGCGCTGACCGAACTGACCGATGAAGACCGCCGCCGCGTCTCCGTCCTGGAGGACCAGGAAGAGGTGGCGCGCATGTTCGGCAAGTACAATCTCGTCGCCGCGCCCGTGCTTGACACCCAGGACCGCCTGGTCGGCGTCATCACCGTCGACGACGTCGTCGACGTCATCGAGGAGGAGGCGGACGAGGACCTCAAGGCGCTCGGCGGCGTCACCAGTGACGAAGAGCTGTCGGACACCTTCCTGACGATTGCGCGCGGCCGCTTCAACTGGCTGCTGGTGAATCTCGCCACCGCCTTTCTGGCGTCCTCCGTGCTCGGCCTGTTCGAGGGGCAGCTGGAGAAGATGGTGGCGCTCGCGGTGCTGGCGCCGATCGTGGCGAGCCAGGGCGGCAATGCCGCGACCCAGACCATGACGGTGGCGGTGCGGGCGCTGGCGACGCGCGAGCTCGGCTCTTCCAACGCCTGGCGCGTCGTGATGCGCGAGGCCCTGGTCGGCCTCGTCAACGGCCTCGCCTTTGCCGTGATCACGGGCATTGCCGCGGTGGCCTGGTTCAAGATCCCGGGCCTCGGCATCGTCATCGGGCTCGCCATCATCTGCAACCTCGTCGCCGGCGCGCTCGGCGGCATCCTGATCCCCATGGCACTGGATCGCGTGCGGGCCGACCCGGCGGTGGCCTCCGGCACCTTCGTCACCACCGTGACCGACGTGGTCGGCTTCTTCTCCTTCCTCGGCATTGCGACCCTGTGGTTCGGGCTGAAGTAGAGAGATTGCTGCGCGCTCTCGTGTCCCCGGCGCGCTGCGGCGCGTCCGGGGCACCAGACCTCGCATCTTTAATCTGAACTTAAGCGACCTGCCGCATCATCGCCTGTGCTTTGGGGAATGCGCATGCGGTTGCGGCTGAAGGCGGACGGACGGATCGTCGAATTGCGGGATGGGCAGGAATTTCCGGTCCAGCCTGCGCCCAATGCCGCGCCGAGTGATACCGGCCCGCTCGCGGTGCGCGATTTGCGCCGCCGCGCCTGCCTGACCCAGATGGAGTTCGCCGCCAAGCTCGGCGTCCCCGTCGAGACGATCCGGAACTGGGAGCAGGGCAAGCGCGCTCCGCGCGGGCCCGCCCGCGCGCTGCTCGCGGTGATCGCACATGCGCCGGATACCGTGTTCCAGGCGCTCGCCAAGGTCTGACGCACACCTCTCGTTAGTCTTGCACTGAATATTCGGCCCGGCCGTTGCGGCATCCGTTGGCAGCATCATGGGTCGGGTCCATAATGAGATTTCTTGCCGCAACAGAGAGGATTCCTCATGCTGTTCGTCGAGGCCAACGGCGCAAGAATCCCGGCGATCGGGCTCGGGACCTGGGAGCTGAGCGGAAAGCCTGCCGCGCGCGTGGTCCAGCAGGCGCTGCGGCTCGGTTACCGTCACATCGATACCGCGCAGGTCTACGACAATGAGCGCGAGGTCGGCGACGGCTTGCGCGCCTCCGGCGTGCGCCGCGACGACGTCTTCCTGACGACCAAGGTCTGGACCAACCATTTCGCGCCCCACGATCTCGAACGCTCGGTCAAGGAGAGCCTCGCCCGGTTGCGACTTCCCTCTGTTGATCTGTTGCTGCTGCACTGGCCCAATCCCCACGTGCCGCTGGCGGAGACGCTCGGCGCGCTGTCGCATGCCAGGCAAATGGGACTGACCCGCCACATCGGCGTATCCAATTTCACGGTGGCGCTGATCGAGCAGGCGGTCGCGCTGTCAGCGGAGCCGCTCGTCTGCAACCAGGTCGAATACCATCCTTACCTCGACCAGGCGAAGGTAAGGGCGGCCTGCGACCAGCACGGCCTCGCGCTGGTCGCCTACAGCCCGATCGCCAAGGGTCGCATCAAGTCCGACCAGACGCTCGCGGAGATCGGCCGCGCCCATCGCAAGACGCCGGCGCAGGTGTGCCTGCGCTGGCTGGTGCAGCAAAATGTCGCTGCGATCCCGCGCACCTCACGCGTCGAGCGCCTGTCGGAAAACATCGATATCTTCGATTTTGAGCTGTCGGAGGATGAGATGGGCCGGATTGCCTCGCTCGCCAACGCGAAAGGCCGCCTGACCGACTTTGGCTTCGCGCCGAAATGGGATTGAGGGGAACTTCCACTATGCTAGGACCGCGGCGGCAACTCAAGATCGGTCGATGGAACTGCGGAAGACCATACGGACGGACATTGCGGCGTCGGCGATCGCGCATCTGATGCTGGTGGGGCTGATCATCCTGATCAGCGAAGTCCATCCGTTCCATGCCGCGCCGCCCGAGACTGTGACGGTGGACATCGTCACGCCGGAGCAGGTGAAGCAGGAAGAAGCCAAAGCGGACGAGAAGGCCGAGGAGAAGGAGAAGCCGCCGGAGCCGCTCCCCGATCTCAAGCTGCCGAAGCTGGATGTCACCGACAAGGCAGACACAGCCTCGAAGCCCTCAGCCAAGCAGGAGGCCGCTGCACCATCGCCATCACCGCAGGCCTCGCCTGAGCCACAGCAGAAGCAGCCGCAATCCTCACAGACGTCGAAGCAGCGCGAGGCCAATGTGCAACCTCAGCCGCAGCAACCGCCGCCTCAGCAGCTGCAGTCCCAACCGCCACAGGCGATGCAGCAGCCTCAGGCCGCGCCGCCGCCGGCCTATCTGCCTCCGGAGCCGGACGTCACCGTCAAATACGGCGTCATGCTGGGCCTGCCGCCTGAACTGCCGCCGGAGCTGCCGAAAGAAGCCCCCAAGGACGATGGCGGCGACGCCAAGGATTCGATCGGAGCCAAGCTGCCGCCCGAAGTCATTGCCGAGCTTCGCCGCCATTTGCGGAGCTGCGCCAAGCTGCCGGCCGGGGTCGCGCCGACCGACAACGTTCATGTCAAGCTGCGCACGGTGTTCGCCACCGACGGCACGCTGGCCCGCGAGCCGATCCTGCTCGAAGCTCCGCCGTCCGTGAAGGGCGTGGCTATCGTCAAGTCCGCAATGAGCGCGCTGCAGAACTGCCAGCCTTACAAGATGCTGCCGGCCAATTTGTACGGGGAATGGAAGGTGTTGGATTTGCCGTTCAGCCCGAAGGATTTCGGGAGCTAACTCCCGGGAAGCCACTCATTAATCCGGACGTCGCTTCGCTGATCGCGGGCTACGGGATCCGGCTGTGTCGCCGGCTGTCAAGCCGCCGCAGCGGAAATATTCCGCTTTACCGAAATTCGGATTTGTCGTATGTGTCGCCCATCCCGGCTCATCCTTGAGGGGCGATCGTGTGGTCGTCATGTTCGCGAGCCGGGCTTGCGGTGGACGCGGCAGCGTCGTGCACGAGAGGTGAAGGGCGGGGCGGATTGCTCTCCGTGAGCCCGGAACGGCGTGCGGACGAGCGGCGCTGACAGGTTCGTCCCGGCGGTCTTCGATGGCAACGTGCACAACGTCGTCGGAGCCGGTGGGGTCAAGCGAGCCGCGCGTACGGCAAAACCGTGTGGTCCTGGCCGTCGTTGCTACGGTCAAGCTCTTGCGGATGCGGCAGTTGCGTCAACCGGCGCGGCGCCGGTGAATTTCGCTGGGGCGAGGGAGGCCAGAAGGAACTCGGCTCTCGGGAGAGCACGGTATAAGCCGTCCGACCATCGCGCAGGGAAGGCCGAGTGATCGGCACCACCTGTATGCTGCTGTGGGGTTTTCTGCGTGCACCTTTTGCGCAGCGGACCGCGGGTGCCTGTCGGCACCCGGTCTTCCCTGTGCCCTCTTGGCTCGACAGGGTGAGCGACGAAGCAAAGCTCGGGCGAATTCAGCCGCGAGAACGCGAAGGCGTGTCTGCGAGTTGAAATGCGGACGCAGAGCAGCACGTGTCTCAATGACCGCGCTTCCGCAACTCCTCACCATTCACCACCTCCGGCGCCATCGCGGCCCATGCACTGGACGCGAACTGCCGTCGCCAGGTCACGACCACCACCGCCGCTGTGGTCACGAACAGCACCCAGAGGCTGACGAACCAGCCGAGATAGCCGAGCGCGAAGAAGAAGGCGCGCTGGCCGCGGTTGAAATGGCGGCCGGCGGATTCGAACAGGCGCGAGGTGCGAATGACATGAGCTTCGGCCTCCGGCGTATCGCGCCGGTCAGCCGGCGGCATGCCGCCGAACAGGATCGCGACGTAGTTGAACAGGCGATAGGCCCAGGCGAATTTGAAGAAGGCGTAGACGCAGATCAGCACGAGGCCGACGCATTTCAGCTCCCACATCGCGGGCGAGGTGCTGAGGTCAACCGGCAGCTTGCTCAGAATCGTGATGGCGTCGTTGGTGGCGTGCAGCAGCGCCAGCGCGCCGCCGAGCGCGAACAGGCTGGTGGAAGCGAAGAAGGCGGTGCCGCTCTGCAGCGAGGCCATGATCTGCATGTCGACCATGCGTGTCTCGCGGTGGAGCATCCGGCGCACCCAGACCTCCCGATAGCGGTTCATGCGCGCCGATAGGCTGTCGCGGCCATAGGTCGAATGTTCCAGCGTCAGCGCGTAGACCAGCCATTCGATGATGAAGAAGCCGACGGCGGTAATGTCGACCCAGTGCCTGCTCATGTCTGTCTCGTGTCCGTCTCTTGGCGCGGATCGCAACGATTGCCACGCATGACGGGGCGCAGCAACGATTGATTGGCAGCAGGCGATGGCGTTAAAAGCGGCTCGCTTCAAGGCGTCTCGGGAAGGATTGATGACATGGCTGCGCTGAAACTCGCGATCGGCAACAAGAACTACTCGTCATGGTCGATGCGGCCCTGGCTCGCGCTGCGCGCCAACGACATCCCGTTCGTGGAGACGCTCATCCCGCTCTACACCGACAATCCAGCGGACAAGGAGCAGATCCTGTCCTTCAGTCGCGCCGGCAAGGTGCCGGTGCTGGTCGACGGCGACATCACGGTGTGGGATTCGCTTGCCATCATCGAATACATCGCCGAGCGCTACCCGGAAGTGAAGCTGTGGCCCGACGATGCCGCGGCCCGCGCGCATGCGCGTTCGGTGTGCGCCGAAATGCATTCCGGCTTCATGGCGTTGCGCAACGAATGCGGCATGAACCTGCATCGACCGGTCCGCCCCGTGGCGCTGTCGGCGGACGCCAAGGCCAACATCGCCCGCATCGAGGCGATCTGGCGCGAGTGCCGCGCCCGCTATGGCGCGAAGGGACCGTTCCTGTTCGGCCGCTTCGGCGCGGCGGACGCCATGTATGCCCCGGTCGTGCACCGCTTTCGTACCTACGCGATCGAGGTGACGCCGGACACCAAAGCCTACATGGAGACGATGATGGCGCTGCCGGCATTCCAGGAATGGACGCGCGACGGGCTTGCCGAAACGCTTGTCATCGCGAAGTTCGAGGACGCCTGACCGCAGGTTTGACGGGGCCGGCCGACCGCGCGCCGGCTGGCGGCCCCCAGGCCGGCAATGAGCGAGGGGCGGTGGGATCGGAGGCTGCGACACCGGCCTGCGACATGTCGGCGGAGCGAGCCGCTCCAATGGTATCATCGGCCCGCCGATTGTCCCGCTATCATTCTGAAATGACTGAAAAATTCGAACACTTGCCATGCTGCCATGGCGCTGGCCAAAACAGCGCGGCGCGTGCTATATAACCGCCCGGGTTTCCGGCCGGCCATCGCAGTGGGACACTGGGCGAGGCAGGCGCTGTTTGAGTAATGGAGAGGGTGTTGAAGCACAAATTTCCCGTGGGATCGCGCGTCCTGTTCACGGCCAGCAACGTTGCGCGTCCCGCTGCCAGCGGCTCGTACGAAGTCATCCGCCTGCTGCCGACCGACGGCGACGACTGCCAGTACCGGATCAAGAGCTCGACCGAAGCCTTCGAGCGCGTCGCCAAGGAAAGCCAGCTCGCGCTCTCCTGAAGGCTGACCGCACCCGCGCATTGGCGCCATCAGTGATTTGTGTCCCGCGCCGTCAAAAGGCCCGCTTCACCTTCACAAGGTGGGCCGGGGCAGTTGCCGACCCGCGGTGCTCGCTTGACCATTCGCTCTTTGCTCGCGTGAGGGGACGTCGCGCATGAACTGGGCATGGGCCACTTCGCTCGACCAAATCTGGCACTCGCCGGCCTTCCCGATGTGGATGACGCTGGTGGCCGCCGGATTCTTCGGATTGATCCTCCTGGTCACGCTGCAGCGGGCCGACAGATCGGTTGCCAACGGTGCGCTGACCGTCGTTACGCTGCTATCCATCGCGATCGCGGGGGCAGCCACCGTGCGCGTCTATGGAGCGGACGGGCAGGCCGCCCCGGCCGAAGCGCGCGTGCAGGCTACGGTTGCTGCGAGCCTGCCGGCGCTGGCCTGTCTCGACGATCTCGCGGGCGATGCCGTCGCCGCTGGCTGCGAGAAGGCGCTGTTCGGCGCGCCTGATGCCGCGGCTGCCGCAGTGTCCTACACCGCCGCCAGGATCGACCGGCTGACCGCGCTCGGCGACGTCGCCACGGCCGAGAAGAGCCTGACACTCGAGATGAAGGTGCTGCGCAAGTCGCTGGAGCGTGATCGCTACGGCCTTGTCGCGCATGTGCTGATCGTGCGCGACGGCTGCACGCAGTTCGATTGCGCCGCGTTCCGCTCGCTGACCGACCAGCAGCAGGTCGCCGCCAACATGGGCTCCCATCTCTACGACACGCTGGTCGCGCGCTATGCGCCGACCTGGAACACGCCCGCAACAGCGCCGGCGATGCCGGCCACCGCCGCGCTTGCCGGGCTGCCGCCGTCGATGCCGACGGGCAGGCCGACCAATGCGGAGTTCCCGAGCGCTTCGTCGACGCCGCCGGTGAGCATCATGAGTCCGGAGCCGTCCACTGCGGCGCGCCAGGCGGCGCCGGCAGCCAACGCAGCGCCGCGCGCACCGGCCGCAGCCTCGGCGCAGGCTGCCGCACCCGCCCCCAAGAAACCGCCGGCGCCGAAGGCCGCGCGTGCGCCGGCTGCCGCCCCGGTTCCGCTGGCGCCGCCGGCCTCGGCGGCGGCTCCGGCAGCTGCGGATAACGAGTAGATCGTCGTTCCCAATGCGTGGCTGCGCGGCTAAAGCTTGGGCATGCCACTCCATCTGATCAAGCTCGCCGTCGGCTGCGACTCCGTCAAGGAATTGAAGGAGTGGGTCGCCGAACGGATGCAGACCGCCAAGAGAAAGGGTCTGCCGCAACGTCACATCCACATCACCCGCATGGTGCCCAAGCGTGATGCCGAAATCCTTGCCGGCGGTTCTCTCTATTGGGTGATCAAGGGCGAGATTGCCGCGCGCGAAAAGATCATCGGCATCGAGCCGTTCCGCGACAAGGACGGCATCGGCCGCTGCCGGATCGTGATGCAGCCGAAGGTGATCCCGGTCTCGCCGCGGCCGATGCGCCCGTTCCAGGGCTGGCGCTATCTCACCGACGATTCCGTGCCGGCCGATCTCGGCAAGTCCGCAGCCGGCTCGATCGCGGCGATGCCGGAGCCGATGCGGCGCGAGCTGCGTGATCTCGGGCTGCTATGAGCATGATCCGGAAAAGTGTGCAGCGGTTTTCCGGAAAGATCATGCTCAAACAATAACCTGGAGCGCGATGGCGTCGTCGCGCTTTAGACCGCGATATTATCGATCAGCCGGGTGGTGCCGAGCTTGGCTGCGACCAGGATGCGCAGGGGCCCGTCCTTGCGCGAGGTGACCGGCGCCAGCGTCTCGGCATGGCGGACCTCGTAATAGTCGAGCGCCAGGCCGGCCGCCTTGATCATCTCGGCGCCGCCCGCCATCGCCGGTGCGATCGAATCGCCGGCCCGGATGCGCCCGGCGCTCTCCTTCATGGCGCGGTAGAGGACGCTGGCGGTCTGCCGCTCCTCGGGTGAGAGGTAGACGTTGCGCGAGGACATCGCGAGCCCGTCGCGCTCGCGCACGGTGCGGGAGCCGAGGACCTTGACGCCGAGGTCGAGGTCGCGCGCCATCTGCGTCACCACTCGCAATTGCTGAAAATCCTTTTCGCCGAATATCGCAAAATCCGGCCGGCACTGCGTGAACAGCTTGCCGACGACGGTGGCGACGCCGCCGAAGAAGTGCGGGCGAAAGCGGTCCTCGAGGCCGGCCAGCGCCGGTCCTTCCGGCACGATGCGGGTGGCAAAGCCCTCCGGATACATGGCCTCGACGCCCGGATGCCAGACGATGTCGACATCCTCGGCCGCGAGCTTGGCGATGTCGGCCTTCCAGGTGCGCGGATAGGCGCCAAAATCCTCGGTCGGGGCAAATTGAGTCGGGTTGACGAAGATCGACACCACGACGCGGCTGGCGCGCCGCCTGGCGAGGCGAACCAGCGACACATGACCGTCATGGAGGGCCCCCATGGTCGGGACCAGCGCGATGGTGGCCTTTCGCTTGCGGAGATTGTCGACGGCGCGTCGCAGGGCGGGGACCGTGCGGGCGATCAATGGGCTTGCTGACATCAGGACTCGACTGATTGGGAATCGGCGCAGGTGCGGGCGCCCGGCCGACTAACCATAACAAGTGGCGATCGTGGACGCCATGCACCCGAATGCGGCACAGCATCCCGCGCAAGGTGGCACAGCACGTCGCGACATTGCAGGCAGGATCACAGACGAAGGACGGCGCCGCGATTCATGGCGAAAGCAGCGAACGCTGGGATTTGCATGACCTGTCACGCATTTCCCTTGACCGCAGGCGCGGTCAACTCGAAGATATTCGCCAGGGGCGTTGAGGATCACCATGCTTGTGCAGGCTAGCCAAGGCCAATCCGGCTCGGCGCATGTGGTCGTGCTCGGTAACGAGAAGGGCGGCTCCGGCAAATCGACCACCGCCTTGCACATCGCCGTCGCGCTCCTGAAGGCCGGCCAGCGCGTCGCCACGATCGATCTTGACTGCCGCCAGCAGAGCTTCACCCACTATATCGACAACCGAGCCGCCTGGGCCCGCCGCACCAAGCTCGATCTCGAGCTGCCAGTGCATCGCTGCATCAAGCTCGGCGTGAACATGCAGATCGCCGAGAACGAGAATTCCGAGTTCCAGCAGTTCATGGAAGCGGTCTCGGCCGTCGAGAGCAGCTTCGATTTCATCGTCGTCGATACGCCCGGCACTGACAGCTATCTGATGCGGCTCGCGCATTCGATGGCCGACACCCTGGTGACGCCGATCAACGACAGCTTCCTCGATTTCGACGTGCTCGGGACCGTCGATCCCGCCAACTACGCGGTGACGGGCGAGAGTCACTATGCCGAGATGGTGCGCGACGTCAGGCGCAAGCGCCGCCAGCTCGACGGCGCAACCACCGACTGGATCGTCGTGCGCAATCGCCTGTCCATGCTCGGCTCCCGCAACAAGCAACTCGTCGCCGAGGGCCTGAAGGATTTGTCGCTGCGGCTTGGCTTCCGCTATGTCGACGGCTTCGCCGAACGCGTCGTCTACCGCGAATTCTTCCCGCGTGGCCTGACCGCCCTCGACGAGATCGACGAGGCCACGCTCGGCATGCGGCCCAATCTCGGCCATCTTACCGCGCGGGAGGAGGTGACGAGCCTGCTCCGCCAGCTCAAGCTGCCGCTCGACGAGCGCGGTCGCCGCCGCGCCGCCAACCGGGCCGAATGGTTCAATCAGGTCGACAAGCCGCTCGAGGTCCACGACATCCTGGGCGTCTAAGGCGGCGGTAAATTGCTACTTTCGCCGATCCGAGCGGCCGGTCCCTGTGGGAACCGAGGCTGTGCTCGCCGCGTTTTTACTCCGTTACGTTTTTTACCCGGTATTGACCGCGAAATTGAACCCAATCGAGACCGGTCGCGTAGGATGGTAAGCAGCACCTGACGTAGTGGTAAGAGAATGGGGCGCACAGAAAACGTGTGCGACGCACAATGGAAGGGCGGCGATTTCACAATATTTAGCCTTCCTGTCACGCTGCTGTGACATATATTAGCGAAAGGCGACAAGGGGCCGAAGAGCCTCGGAAGAACACGATTTTCAACAGGGATTCAGGCCGCTAGGCCTGAGGCTGAGGACGAAAATGAAGCGTGGAATTGCCGTTCTGGTTTCAGTCAGTGCCCTCTGCGGCATCGCCTATTTCACGGCGAGCAAGTGGGCAATCAAGCACGAGACCATCACCTTCTACGACGCGTCGCGCGACAATCGTCCGGTGCCCGTCTACGTCGCGGTGCGTCGCGACAAGGAAATGCAGGCCAATGCCGGCATGATCACGCTGCCGGTTGCCGTGATCAATCACGGCAACACCGTCAAGAACACCGAGTACGGCTTCCTCGCCAACATCTTCGCTGCGCGCGGCTACATGGTTTTGAGCCCGCAGCATGACCTGCCCACCGATCCTCCGATGGTGACCAAGCCCGGCGAGCTCTATGTCGGCCGGCTGCCGCAGATCCTGCGCGGCGTCGCCAATATCCATCTCGCCGTGCAGGAGATGAAGAAGGTTCAACCCAACGCCGACTATGAGAAGGTGACGATGGTCGGCCACTCCATGGGCGGCGACATCACGATGTACTTCGCCAAGCACTATCCGGATGAGGTCAAGAAGGTCGTCACGCTGGACAATCTGCGCGTGCCCTTCGTCACCGCCGGCAAGTTCAAGATCCTGTCGTTCCGCTCCCAGGATCCGCAGTTCAAGACCGATGCAGGCGTGCTCCCGACCGACGAGGAATGCGAGAAAGCGGGTATTCAGGTCGTGAAGACCGAATTCCAGCATAACGACATGCGCGACACCGGTCCGGATGCGGCCAAGAGCTCGATCCAGACCATGCTCGATAAGTTCCTGAGCGCGACGGACAGCGACGTGGCGCCGGTCGATACGCGATCCTCCCCGCCCAAGATCCTCGAGCCAGGTCCGGTCGCCCTGATGGCACCCGCCAAGAGCTGACGTACAAGAGCTCACGTCACCACTCGATTGCACCGATCGTCAAAGCCTCCGCCGGCGCCGCCCGCGGAGGCTTTGCGCATTGACCGGGCCGCATGCGCTGACCACATTAGCTGCTCACGCAAGGTGCAAGCAGCGATGTCGGGCGAACCCATCAAACCGCGCGGTCGCGATGCCATCTCGGCGCAAGCCGACGGTGCGCTCCCGCAAGCGGGGACCTCCACCTCCGAAGACATCGCCGCCTTCGTTGCCAAGGCGCGGGCGCTGTCACCGCATGCATCGGGCGCGAAGGGGCGGCTGATCTTCGCCCTCGATGCGACGATGAGCCGGCAGCCGACCTGGGACATGGCCTGCGCGCTCCAGGCCGACATGTTTCGCGAGACCGCGGCGTTCGGCAGTCTCGACATCCGGCTGGTCTACTATCGCGGCTTCAACGAGTGCCGTGCCACGGGATGGATCTCCGACAGCGCCAAGCTGGCGGCGCTGATGAGCAAGATCGATTGCCGCGGCGGCGATACCCAGATCGGCAAGGTGCTGAGCGAGGCCCGGCGCGAGGCGGTCGCATCCGGCGTGCGGGCCGTGGTCTTCGTCGGTGATGCCATGGAGGAAAGGATCGACGAGCTCTGCGCCAAGGCCGGCGAGCTCGGTATGCTCAAGGTGCCCGTGTTCGTGTTTCAGGAAGGCCGTGACGCCGTCGCCGAGCAGGCCTTCCGCCAGATCGCGCACCTGACCGGTGGCGCCTGGTGCCGGTTTGATCCCGGCGCGGCGGCGCAGCTGCGCGAACTGTTGCGGGCAGCTGCGGCCTATGCAGCCGGCGGACGCGAAGCGTTGCTGAAACTGGCGAAGACCGCGAGCGGAGCGGCAAATCTGATCGGCCAGATGAAGTAGCGATCAGGCCGGCGCGGCTCGCGGCGGCGGTAGATGCGATGCATTTTGCCGCGAGGGTGACTATATTCCGGCCATGACCCTGATTGCCGGCGCTGTCGCCGTTATCACGCTTTATCTGCTGCTTCAGATGTTTCGCGCCGCCAATCCGGCGGTGCTGGCGCGCACGATCAAGCTCGGGGGCGGCGTGCTGGCGCTGGCGGTCGCGGCCTTCACGGGTTTGCGGGGCGAGCTGGCGGTTGCGATCCCGCTCGGAATCTTCGGCGCCGGGCTGCTCGGCTGGACGCCACTGGCGAATGCCGGAATCGGCAATATTGGCGGTCTGTTCGGTGGCGGTGCGGCGCCGGCGCAAGGGCAGGCTTCACGCGTGCGCTCGCAATTCCTCGACATGCGGCTCGACCACGATTCGGGGCAGCTTGCAGGCCAGATCGTCGCGGGACCTCACGCCGGGCGCAATCTCGACGAGTTCGATCTCGCCAGCCTGCTGGCGATGGTCCCGACGTTCGACGCCGAGAGCGTGGCCTTACTTGAAAGCTATCTGGACCGCCGGTTTCCCGCTTGGCGTCAGAACGCGCAAGGCGATGCGGCAGGGCGGCAGCGCCGCACGGCGGCGAGCGGCAAAATGACGGCGGAGGAAGCCTATCAGATCCTTGGCTTGCAGCCGGGGGCGGGACGCGACGACATCAGCCGGGCCCACAAGTCCCTGATGAAGAAACTCCATCCCGACCAGGGGGGCTCGACGTATCTCGCTGCCCGGGTAAACGAGGCCAAGGATACTCTGCTTCGCACGCATAACGGCTAACTCCGGCACTACGCTACAAACGCCCGTACCGCGTGAGCTCCGCCTGCTCCGTCTGCCGTCGCCCCGATGCCCGCCATTGTCGGCGTGGTCGATCCCTTGAGCAAAGTTTTAACCGTAAATCCTTGACGAGAGGTTGTCGCGGAACAGCCTTGGCAGGATCAGCCCCGGCATCGCCGCATCCCCAAAACGAAAATGCCCGCGCAAGGCGCGGGCATTTGGTCCGGAACGGAAAAGAGAGATCAGTTGCGCACGGTGATGCAGGAGATCTCGGCGCGCTTCAAGGTGCGGCAGACGGCTTCGGCCTGGTCGCGCTCGAGCCCGGCGAAGCGGGCGCGGTAGAGCTTGCGATTGTCCTTGGCGACAACCGTCTCGGTGAACGGATCGGCCTTGCTGAGCAGGCCGCGGGCCGAGCTGCGGGCAGCGTCGATCCGCTGCTGGGCTTCATTCTCGCTCTCGAGTGCGCCGACCTGGACAATCCAGCCGCTGTGGGTGACGGCCGGCTTGGTGGTGCTGCTCATCTGGATTGGCTGGGGCGCCGCGTCGGCGGACGCGAGCTTGGGACCGGCGGGGGCGGGCGCAGCGGCGGTTGCCGCCGGCAGCACACCGAGAATGCCGTTGCCGGTGCCGAAGCCGGCCGGCTGCCGGGGCAGTTCGGTGCGGGCAATCTCGGCCTTCGGTGCTTCCGGCTGGCTGACCGCCTCGGGCCTGTTGATGAGATCCGCCCGGGCGACGACGGCGCCGGAGGTTTCCGCGACATCGGAACGGGGCGGGATGGTGTTGGTGACCGGCGGCGCGACGTGAGCCGGGGCCGCGGAAGCGACCTTCACGGCGCCGGCCTTGACTTGAACCGTCTTGACCCGAACCGGCTTCATCGGCTCGGACGAGCCGGGGATGATGGAGAGCGGCTGGCTCGAGATCACGCCGTTGGTGAGCGGCGCGGGCTCAGTCCTGGATTCCGTCGGCCGAACCTCGGGCTTGCTGGGTTCGGGTTTGATCGGGGCCGGCGGCACCGCAGCCGTCGCGGCAGCCAGCGTCGAGAGGCGGGCGGCAAGGCGCAACGGGGCAGACTCGGGAGCAGGAGCGGCGGCTTGGACCTGCGCTGCGGGACGGGCCGGCGGAGTTTCCGAGGCGGCAGCAACATCGGTGGCGGCGTCAGCGCCATTACGCTCGGTGACCGCGGCAACCGTGTGCACGGTCGCACCCTTCTCGAGATTCTCCGCGAGCAGGTTGCGCATGATGGCGTCGCGCGAGCCACCGCTGCGGCCGCCCAGTACCACGCCGATCAGGTGGCGGTTGCCGCGGCGCATCGAGGTGACGAGGTTGAAGCCGGAGGCGCGGGTATAGCCGGTCTTGATGCCGTCCACGCCCTCGACGCTGCCGAGCAGGTGGTTGTGGTTGCGGATCGACTGCCCCCGCCAATTGAACGTCGAGGTCGCGAAATAGCGATAGTAGCGCGGGAAGCGCTCCTGGATGGCGCGACCGAGCGTGGCCTGGTCGCGCGCGGTCGTGACCTGCTCGTCGTTGGGAAGGCCATTGGCGTTGCGGTAGACCGTTCTGGACATGCCGAGCGAGCGCGCCTTGCGCGTCATCATCTGGGCGAAATCGTTCTCGCTACCGGCGATTGCTTCGGCGATCACCACGGCTGCGTCGTTGGCCGAGCGGGTGACGAGGCCCTTGATCGCGTCTTCGACCCGAATGGTCTGGCCGGCACGCAGATTCAGCTTGGTCGGATCCTGATCGGCGGCGTGCTGGGACACCGGCATCTCGGTGTCGAGCCTCATCTTGCCGGATTCGAGGCGCTCGAACAGCAGATAGAGCGTCATGATCTTCGTCAGCGAGGCAGGATGGCGGATACCGTCAGGGCTTGTCGCCTGGAGCACCGCACCGGAATTACCGTCGACGATGATGGACGCGAACTTCGGGCTGGAGCTCTCGGACACATCGCGCTGGACGCGGTGATGGGCATGGTGGCGGCGATGGCGCCGCGCCTCCGCTGCATCGGTGGTGATTATGACGGCGATGGTGACCGTAAGAAGCCCCAAAACGCCAACCCGCGCCAAGCGCGAGGAAGACAAGTTTTTACGAAGCATGGAACCCCGTCCCCGTTTCTGACTTTGATCACCGGCCCGTGAGGCGAAATTGTGCCCAATGGTCCCGGGATCATTACCTGCTCAGGCTGTCCCTCCGCCGGTGGTTGCCGCGGGGGACGTTGGACCCGAGCCGCTGTTCTGGCTAAGGTGATGTTCTCAAACGACTTTGGCCGCCTGTGGAAGTGAACACGTCCAGGGAATCAAGGTAGGGGCCGGCGGTTTCCAAAAGCTTAAGAAACCCTTGCGGGAAATCCCGGGAATTTCGGCGATTTGCGTCGCATTTTGTGCGGCGCACAAGATTCTTGACTTTTTTGTGCGTTGCACTATTTTTGGGCGAAGTCAGGGAGCCGGGGCTTCCCGACGCGAGCCAGGGAAAAGGATTCCGACATGTTCAAGGTTGAAGACTTTCAGAACTACGGGAAAGAGCAGTTCGAGCAGTGCGTTGCCTCCGCGACTTCGGTGCAGCACGGCCTCCAGGCGATCGCCAGCGCCTATGGCGACTATACGAAGAAGTCGTTCGAAGACACCAAGTCCTTCGTCGAGAAGCTTTCCGGCGTGAAGTCGCTGGACAAGGCCATGGAAGCGCAGACCGATTTTGCCCGTTCCACCTACGAGACCTTCGTTGCGGAATCGCAGAAGATCGCCGGCCTCTACAGCGACCTCGCCAAGCAGGCTTTCAAGCCGGTCGAGACCATCGTGTCGAAGTTCACCCCGGCCGCGAACTGACCCGCTCAACACGCTCCTGGAATCAAAAGCCCGGCCGGATTGGCCGGGCTTTTCGTTTGCGGGTTGCGGACTTGAGTTACTGCGCGACGCGCAGCTTGCTCAGCGCGGTTCCGATCGTATTGAAAATAGTCGCGATCTCGGTCGAGCTCTTGATCTCGTAGAACTTGTCCGGGCTGCTCGCGCAATATTTGAGGATGGCCGAACTCGGATCGCCGCTGGTGTTCACCTGGATCGTGTAGATCGTGTACATCGATACGCCGTTGGAGTCCTTGGCGTTGTGCAGGTTGTCGCACAGCAGTTGCTGCCGGGCGTCAATCGAACCGGGGAATGTGCTGTTGCCGTAGGTCGTGGTCTGGCTGCTGCCGTTGCCATATGCCGGCCAGCGGTCCTCGGTATTAAGTCCGTCCGACAGCAGGATGATCACCCGATTGTAGGTGGTGTTGACGGTTCCACCCTCTGCGGGCGCATTCAGGGGATCGCCCTGCAGCAGAGATTGCCAGGCCCAAGCCAGACCGACCGCCTGATTTGTGCCGCCGGTGGGCTGCATGGCGTTGACCGCCGACTTCAGGGTACTCCAATTGTACGTGAGCGGAATGATCGGCTCGAGCTGAGGCGATGAGCTGTCACTGCAATAAGCGGTGCTGTTCTCGAAATATTGGTTGGCCGGGAACAGCGTCGCGGTGTTGAACGACGAAGGGGACGTACCGGTTGCGTCGTTGGGTTGGGTGCGATCAGTGATACAGCCCGTCCATGTGTTGATCGGGTTGGTGGATGCCTGCTGCCAATTGTTCTGGACGGTAGGAGTTGAGTTGGTGGCAGTCCATTTGTTGTTGGTGAAGCCGACGACGGCGCTCACCCGCGGTTGGTTTAGATTGTGGGTGAGGTCGTTGGGCCCGGGCTGTGTCCAGTCGTGGGTGTAGAGCTTGCCGGTGCACGACCTGCTGCTGCCGCTGCCGGAACAACTGCAACCGGAGACGCTGTTGCCGTAGGCGTCGACCGGGCAGTTGCAGCTTGAGCTGCCCGAGCAGAACGTTCCATTGCCCACAAATTTGCTCTCCCAGCAGCCATTGTACATCGTGTGGGAATTTGCGTCGACGCTCGGGCAGATGTACCCGCTCGACGGAACGACATTGAAGCCGTTGACCGTGTATTTCGAGCTGTTGTTCGCTGATCCGCTCGTGCAGTAGAAGCCGCCGCTGCCGTTTGACCAGGGGCATCGCGCGCCTGGTCCCACCGCATGCCAATTCATCGGAAGATTCGCCTGGTAATTCCCGAGCACGTTCGCCGGCTGTGCGGTAGGCGGATTGAGCCAGTCCGTCCAGTCGATCCAGCTCTGGCCGTACTTGCTTGCTCCGACATTGACCGTCTTGGCAAAGGGAACGAGTGAAATGTAGACGTCGCCATCGTTCTTGCTGAGCTTGCTGAGCTGGTCGATCAGGCCACCGGTTCCGGCCACCGCATTTCTCAGTGCCGTCATCTTCTCGTTCTGGGCCATCGACCCCGTGTTGTCGAGCGCGAGCGCCACGCGCATCTTTGCGTTGCCCCAGGTCGCGGTCGAAGTGGTGTTGAAGCCGAGCGTCGGATAGCCGACGATTTGCATGAACATGGAATCGATGTTGCTGGAGCCTTGCAGAAGGATCTTCGCCGCCGAATTTGTGGTCGCCGCAGTGTAGGTTGCCGATAGCTGAACCCTTGTCTTCGCCGCCGTATCCGCGGCTTCGCTATCGGTGAAGAGGCCCTTGAAATAGTCTGCGGCCTTCTGACTGATCTGGGACTGGGAGATGGTACCGGCTGTCAGGTCCTTGGACAGCATCAGTGCGGTCGAATCCAGGGCAGCCTGCATTGACGATCGCGCGCGGGTGGCCCGGCTATAATCGATCGCGGCGCCGACGAAGGTCAGCACCGGGACCAGCGCGATGGCGAAGATCATGGCGATATTGCCTTGCTCGGCCACTGCAAAGCGGGCGAGTTGTCGACCAAGGCGGCTGAGGAGGGGCAGGCGAGACATGGCTATCCACGAAATCCGGGTTTTGCCTGATTTCGGGGCACGCCATTGAACGGCAGGTAAATTAAACCGTAGAAAGCCGGAGCCATGCGCGAAAAACCGTCGCAGGCGGGTCAATGGCCGGGTTCCTGGTCAACATGTTCTAAACATGGCGAGCGGAAATTTTTGTCAAATCGGTCCGGATTGATTAACCTGACATGGATCGCCCGGACCGGGAATCGGGACTGCCGCGGCCGCATCGGCCTGATCTCCGTATGCTTGCGGCCAGCCTTGGGCAGGCCCATATTGCTGGCGAACGGTCCGGCTCGAGCCGGATGTGTCGGGAGCGGCGATCCAACGAGGCGGCGCGCCTGCGCCAGGCTCCGAAGGGCGGAGTCGCGCGGGGACCGCCATGCGCTTCCGTGGGGAATTTGAACGCCTGTGCCATGCCGCAATTGACTTCCAGTATAGACCTGTCCGCGCCAGCCGCCGCCGACGCTCCTCGCATGAGCAATGACGAGAACCGTTCGGGCAGCCCCTCGGGTCCGAACACTTCGGTCATCACCAAGGTCAAGCCCAAGACCAAACGGCCGAACCTTTATCGCGTGCTGATCCTGAACGACGACTACACTCCGATGGAGTTTGTCGTCCACGTGCTGGAGAAGTTCTTCAACAAGGACGTCGAGGCGGCCACCAAGATCATGCTGCACGTCCATCATCATGGCATCGGCGAGTGCGGCGTGTTCACCTACGAGATCGCCGAGACCAAGGTGACGCAGGTGATGGATTTTGCCCGCAAGCACCAGCATCCGCTGCAATGCGTGATGGAAAAGAAGTAAGACGCCTTGCGGAGCGTTTGAAGCGGGCTCTCGTGTAAGGCGCGGCGTGATTGTTGCAGTGACGGCTGCGCGCGATGCTGCCGGCAAAACTACGGAATTCTGCGCCGGCGCCGATCCCGCCCAAATCGGAACGGGTCTTGCATCGAAAAATACCGCAGGTGTGTCGCCGCCGAGTCGCGGAACCGGTCTTTCGCCGCGATCTTGTATAACTATATGTGACAAAGGTTGTTGTTGCCTGACCGGGCGATGGCGATCATGATGGTGGGGGCCATAGAGGACGCGAATGCCGACTTTTTCCCAAAGCCTTGAACAATCCCTGCATCGTGCGCTGGCGATCGCAAACGAGCGTCATCACCAATACGCGACGCTCGAGCATCTTTTGCTCTCACTGATCGACGATTCCGATGCAGCCGCCGTCATGCGCGCCTGTAGCGTCGATCTCGACAAGCTCCGCACGAGCCTCGTCAACTACCTTGAAACCGAATTCGAGAACCTGGTGACGGATGGCGCCGACGATGCCAAGCCCACCGCCGGTTTCCAGCGCGTAATCCAGCGCGCGGTGATCCACGTGCAATCCTCCGGTCGCGAAGAGGTGACCGGCGCCAATGTGCTGATCGCGATCTTTGCCGAGCGCGAGAGTCATGCCGCGTATTTCCTGCAGGAGCAGGACATGACGCGCTATGACGCGGTCAACTATATCAGCCACGGTATCGCCAAGCGCCCGGGTGTGTCCGAGGCGCGCCCCGTGCGCGGCGTCGACGAGGAGACGGAGGCCAAGGGCAACGAGGACGCCAAGAAGAAGGGCGAGGCGCTCGAGACCTATTGCGTCAACCTCAACAAGAAGGCGCGCGACGGCAAGATCGATCCGGTGATCGGA
The DNA here is from genome assembly GCF_003837805.1 of Bradyrhizobium sp. RP6. GTDB lineage: Bacteria > Pseudomonadota > Alphaproteobacteria > Rhizobiales > Xanthobacteraceae > Bradyrhizobium. Next base: position 437,454 of record NZ_RQIT01000001.1, read on the forward strand.
CGCAATTCAGAGATCAACCGCGCGATCCAGGTGCTGTGCCGGCGGCAGAAGAACAACCCGCTGTTCGTGGGCGAGGCCGGGGTCGGCAAGACCGCGATTGCGGAGGGCCTTGCCAAGCGCATCGTCGATAGCGAGGTGCCGGAGGTTCTGGCGGCCGCGACCGTGTTCTCGCTGGACATGGGCACGCTGCTTGCCGGCACGCGTTATCGCGGCGACTTCGAGGAGCGCCTGAAGCAGGTGCTGAAGGAGCTCGAGGCGCATCCCAACGCCATCCTGTTCATCGACGAGATCCACACCGTTATCGGTGCGGGCGCCACGTCGGGCGGGGCGATGGATGCTTCGAACCTGCTCAAGCCGGCGCTGGCGTCGGGCACGATCCGCTGCATGGGCTCGACCACCTACAAGGAATATCGCCAGCACTTCGAGAAGGACCGCGCGCTGGTGCGGCGCTTCCAGAAGATCGACATCAACGAGCCGACGGTCGAGGATGCGATCGCGATCCTCAAGGGCCTCAAGCCGTATTTCGAGGACTACCACCGGCTGAAGTACACCAACGAGGCGATCGAGGCCGCTGTTCAGCTCTCCTCGCGCTACATCCACGACCGCAAGCTGCCCGACAAGGCGATCGACGTGATCGACGAGTCCGGCGCGGCGCAGATGCTGGTCGCCGAGAACAAGCGCAAGAAGACCATCGGCATCAAGGAGATCGAGACCACAATCGCCTCGATGGCGCGGATTCCGCCGAAGAGCGTGTCGAAGGACGATGCCGAGGTGCTCAAGCATCTCGAGCAGACCCTGAAGCGCACCGTGTTCGGCCAGGACAAGGCGATCGAGTCGCTCGCCGCCTCGATCAAGCTGGCGCGCGCCGGCCTGCGCGAGCCAGAGAAGCCGATCGGCTGCTACCTGTTCTCAGGGCCCACCGGCGTCGGCAAGACGGAAGTGGCAAAACAGCTCGCGGCGACGCTCGGCGTCGAACTGCTGCGCTTTGACATGTCGGAGTATATGGAGCGGCACACCGTGTCCCGCCTGATCGGCGCGCCTCCCGGCTATGTCGGTTTCGACCAGGGCGGCCTGCTGACCGACGGCGTCGACCAGCATCCGCATTGCGTGGTGCTGCTCGATGAGATCGAGAAGGCGCATCCCGACCTCTATAACGTGCTGCTCCAGATCATGGATCACGGCCGGCTCACCGATCACAACGGCAAGCAGGTCAACTTCCGCAACGTGATCCTGATCATGACCACGAATGCCGGTGCGGCGGACCTCGCCAAGCAGGCGTTCGGCTTCACGCGCTCGAAGCGGGAAGGCGACGACCACGAGGCGATCAACCGGCAGTTCGCGCCGGAATTCCGCAATCGTCTCGATGCCATCGTTTCGTTCGGCCATCTCAGCGTCGAGGTGATCGGCACCGTGGTCGAGAAGTTCGTGCTTCAGCTCGAAGCGCAGCTCGGCGACCGCGACGTCACCATCGAGCTGTCCGAGCCTGCCAAGACCTGGCTGGTCCAGCACGGCTACGACGAGCAGATGGGCGCGCGTCCGATGGCCCGCGTGATCCAGGAGCACATCAAGAAGCCGCTGGCCGACGAGGTGCTGTTCGGCAAGCTGAAGGGCGGCGGTCACGTCCGCGTTGTTCTCGTCAAGGACGAGGCCGACGAGACCAAGGAGAAGATCGGCTTCGAATTCGTCGAGGGGCCGGTCACGCCGAAGCAGGAGAAGCTGCCCGGTGCCCGCAAGCGTCCGCCGGGCAAGTCGAAGCCGGGCGGTCCCGGCGGCTCGAAGGGGCCGACCTCCAAGGGCCCCCTGGTCAAGGCTTGATTGGCACGCCATGAATCGAAAAGGCCGGCTGAAAAGCCGGCCTTTTTTATGTGGACGCCGAACCAGCGGCATTACGTTCCAGCCTCCGGCGCGCGTGGCGGCCGCGGCTTTCTCGGAGTGCGCGGTGCGGCGTGCGGGGCTGACGGCTGCATCGTCACGATCACTGGATTCGGCTTGTGATCGGTGGCCGCCCCCGTTGCGGCATCGACGCCCATGCCAATGAGGCCGCCGGCCAGGAGATTGCCGGCGAACCCGGCGGCGCCGGTACCCGACACTTCCTTGGTGAGCTGCACCGTCTGGGATTGGTAGCCCTCCTTCTCGAAGGTGATCGTGATGTCCGCGCTACGCTTGGCGACGACGGCGCAAGGCGTGGTGCAGGTGGTGGGCACTTCGAGCCCGGAGACCACGGCTTCCACGCCTGACGGTGTCGATGAGATGCTGATATTCTCGGTCGTGCCGCGCGTGACCGACGCGCAGCCGCCCAGCATGACGCTGAGCGCCATAATTCCAAATGAACGCATGAAATGCCCCTTGTCCCGGCGCCAATGAAGCGCAACCGAAGCGCGAGTGCAATAGGCGCAGGTCGGGATAGGTAAGCCACGCAAAGGTTGTGCACGAAAACAGAGCGGGCCTGGGCGTGAGACTGCGCTAGAGCGGTAGCCTACCTGATTGAATCGTTTGGGATTCCCAAATCAGCGGTTTAATGATTCAAACTGTCTGCCGGGGACTGGAGGCCGGCGGGCATGGCGAAACCGCTGTCGATGGATCTTCGCGAACGTGTTCTAGGCTGTATTGAAGGCGGCGTTTCAGGCCGGCAGGCTGCTGCGCGATTTGGCGTGAGCCCGGCCAGCGTAAGCCGTTGGCGAACGCGCGAGCGGGAGCAAGGCGATGCTCTGCCGAAGGCCCAAGGCGGCGACCGCAAGTCTCACCGCATTGATGCCCATCAGGCGACGATCATGGCTCTGCTGGAGGCTTCGCCCGATATTACCATCGAGGAATTGCGGCATAGCTTGAGCAAAACAAGGCCTATCCTTCGGCTATGGCACGATCCGCCGCTTCTTCGCGCGTCACAAGATCACGCGCAAAAAAAGACTGCCCATGCCGCAGAGCAGGACCGTCCGGATGTCTTGAAGGGGCGCGAGGCTTGGCGCGAGCGTCAGGACAAGCTCGACCGGGATCGCCTCGTCTTCATTGACGAGACCTGGGCATCGACCAACATGGCGTGAGACCTATGTCGAAAAAGTGCTCGTCCCCGAGCTGCCCGAGCACGCCATCGTCATCATGGACAATCTGTCCAGCCACAAAGGGCCACGCATACGCGAGATGATCGAGGCGGCCGGCGCCACGCTCCTCTATCTCCCGCCGTACAGCCCCGACCTCAATCCCATCGAGAACGCCTTCGCCAAGCTCAAGGCGCACTTGCGAAAGGCCGCCGAACGTACCGTCGGCGGCCTTTGGGACGCGATCGGGCGCATCGTCGACACCTACACGCCCACTGGATCCAAAAACTACTTCGCCGCCGCCGGCTATTTGCAACCTGATCGGCTAACGCTCTAATCGCCGCGCAGGCGCTGATCGTCCTGGACGCGGACGTGCTCGGCACCGCGCGCGCCTGCGGGAGACAACCGCAGCATGCTCAGCACCGCGCCGCAGAGCGCAAATCCGACGCCGACGAGGAGCGCCAGCCTGGTGCCCTCAACCGGATACCGTCCGAGCAGCAGCGCCACCAGCGCTGCCCCCGTGGTCTGGCCGAGCAGGCGCGCTGTGCCCAACATGCCGCTGGCGCCGCCGGCGCGCTCGCGCGGGGCGGCTGCGATCATGGTGCGGTTGTTCGGGGTCTGGAACAGACCGAACCCGGCGCCGGCCAGCGCCATGCGCCAGATCACGTCGAACGGGGTCGGGCTTGCGGGCAGGAAGGCTAGCGCGGCGAGGCCGCAGGCGAACAGCGTGAGGCCGATGCCGCCGAGCAGGCCCGCCGGATAGTGCTCGACGAGGCGGCCGGCAAGGGGCGCTGCGAATGCCACCGCGATCGGCCAGGGCGTGATCAAGAGCCCCATATGGACCGCCGAATAACCGAAGCGGCTCTGGAGATAGAAGGGGATCGCGACGAAGGCCAGCATCTGTCCGCAGAACGATGCGATCGAAGTCGCGATCGATAGCGCGAACACCGGGATGCGCAACAGATCGACCGGCAAGAGCGGCGAGCTCATGTGGGTTTCGCGATAGATCAGCAGCGCGCCAGCGACGATGGCGATGGCGAATTGCGCGAGGCAGGTGATGGCGGCCTCACCATGACCGACGCTGTCGACGGCGGCGATGCCGACACCGAACGTGATCGCGGACAGGCCCGCGCTCTGCCAGTCAAAGGAACGGCTCGCAGGCCTGGTGTGGGGCAGGCTGCGCAGGCCGATCAGCAGCGTCACCGCACCGAGGGGCACGTTGATGGCGAACAGCCACGGCCAGCTTCCGACGGCAAGGATGCCGGCGGCGAGCGTCGGGCCGACAGCTGCCGAGAAGGCGACCACGAGCGCATTGAGCCCGATGCCGCGGCCAAGCTGGCTGCGCGGATAGGTGAAGCGCACCAGCGCCGCGTTGACGCTCATGATGCCGGCCGCGCCAAAGCCTTGGAGGATGCGCGCGAGCGTCAGCAGCGGCAGCGTGTGCGCCAGCGCGCAGAAGGCGGAGGCCAGCGTGAACAGCACCAGTCCGACCAGATAGACGCGGCGATAGCCGACGATCTCGCCGAGTGAAGCCAGCGGCAGCAGTGAGATCGTGATCGCGAGCTGATAGCCATTGACGATCCAGATCGAGAAGGACGGACTTGCGTCGAGGTCGGCCGCGATCGTCGGCAGCGCAACGTTGGCGATGGCGCTGTCGACCACTGCCATGATGATGCCGAGCGCAATCGTCAGCACCGCCTGGTTGCGCTGCGGCTGCGGCAGGCCGTCGGCATGCTCGATCGGGGCGGGCGACATGATGGAGGCGCGGTGGATTGGAGCCGTGATTCATCTCCCAATAGGAAATCGCCGGATCGACAGCAACCCGTTAGGACACCGCCAGTTCCCGTAGCGGAAGCAGATCTCCCGACGCGGCAAGCATGGGGCTGGGGCGGCCTCCGCAGCCTCACGAGCGCGCTGTCGATTCTCCGAAGAAGTAAAACGCGACGAGGCCGAACGTCACTGCTGCCCGCTACACCGCCGGCGGATTGCGATCGGTGAAAGTCACGCGCTGGTGCCAATAGGGGTAGGGCAGCGTCACCATGCTCGCGGCGTCGAGCTTTGCGACCTGGTCCTTGGTCAAGGACCAGCCGACCGCGCCGAGATTTTCGCGCAGCTGGGTCTCGTTGCGCGCGCCGATGATCAGCGTCGAGACGGTCGGACGCTGGAGCAGCCAGTTGAGCGCGATCTGCGAGACGCTCTTGCCCGTCTCCTTCGCAGTCTCGTCGATGGCATCGACGACCCGGTAGACATGCTCGTCCGGCACGGGCGGTCCGAACTCGGCCGTCTTGGGCAGCCGGCTGACTTCCGGCTTCGGCTGGCCACGCCGAATTTTTCCGGTGAGACGGCCCCATCCGAGCGGCGACCAGACCACCGCGCCAAGCCCCTGGTCGATGCCGAGCGGCATCAGCTCCCATTCGTAGTCGCGTCCGATCAGAGAATAGTAGGTCTGGTTGGCGACGTAGCGCGGAAAACCGTGCTTGTCGGCAACCGCAAGCGACTTCATCAGGTGCCAGCCCGAGAAATTCGAGACGCCGACATAGCGGATCTTGCCGGCGCGCACGAGCACATCGAGCGTGCCAAGCACCTCTTCGGGCGGAGTGAAGGCATCGAAACCATGGAGCTGGAACAGGTCGATGTAATCGGTGCCGAGGCGGCTCAGCGAGCCGTCGATGGCTTTGAGCAGGTGCTGACGCGACGAGCCGATGTCGTTGGGTCCATCACCGAAGCGGAACGTCGCCTTGGTCGAGATCAGAACCTTGTCGCGGCGGCCCTTGATGGCTTCGCCGAGTACCCGCTCGGACTCGCCGAGCGAATAGACGTTCGCCGTGTCGAACATCGACACGCCGGCTTCGAGGCAGATGTCCAGAAGGCGCCGCGCTTCGGTCGCGTCGGTCGTGCCCCAAGCCGCAAGGCGGCCCACGCCGCCGAAGGTGCCGGTGCCAAGACTCAAGGCGGGCACCATGAGGCCTGATCGGCCCAAGCGTCGGTATTCCATCGATGTGCTCCCTGGCTGGCCGCCGATAGATCACTGCGGTTCGGTGGCAAAGGATAGTGCAAGCAGGGCCCGCGTCCTATCACGCGCTCACATACCGGCCTTGCTTCGGGATAGCCTATAGGGGATCGCTGACTGAAAGGGATCTCAATGCCGCAACTGGCTCTGCCGGAAGTCGCGTGGCGACATTCCGAAATGCTCGCGGAAGACGCGGCCGAAATGCGAGAGGTCGTTGAAGCCCCAGCCGAACGCGACCTCGCTGATGTGGCGATGGGCGAGCACAGGCGAGGCGAGGTCGCGCCGGCATCGAGCGAGGCGTTCAGCAAGAACATGGCGCTGGAAGGAAGTGTCTTCGTCGGCGAGAAGATCGTTGACGTAGCGCGGCGAGATGCCGAGCGCGGCCGCGGTCTCCGCGAGTGAGAGGTCGGGATCGGAGAGATGCGCGCGGATGTGCGTCTTCAACCGGTAGAGCAGGGCCGAGCGGTGGGTCGAGGACGGCTGCGATGTCCTGCCGAGCCGTTCGCTCAAAGCCATGGCGAGCAGATCGACCGCCTGCTCCGACAGCGCGGTCGCGGTGTCCGGGGCCAGCCCGTCCGCGCTCTGGCAAAGCCGGAAGATGAAATCATAGGCGAGCCGCTCGAGCGGCGCGTCGGCGCCAAACGACATTGCAGTCAGCGTCTCGGTGCCGCCGAGCCGGCGCCTCAGCATCTCGCGCGGCACCTTGAAGATGGTCTGCGTGAAGGCGTCGTTGAACTTCAGCTCATACGGACGCGTGGTGTCATAGAGCGCGAACTCGCCGGGATGAATTACGGTCTCCCTGCCGTCCTGCACAACGCCGCCGCTGCCGCGATTGCCCAGGGCAATGAGAACAAAATCCTGGTCCGAGCGCGCGATGCGAGAGGGCGTGCGGAACACGTGCTGGCGGTCCGAGCAGACTTCGGAGCATGCGGCCTTGCCGAGCGAAGCCTGCGTGACCGAGCCCCGAAAGGCGCTGCCGAGGTCGGACTTGCAGTCGAGGCCGACGAAGACGTCGCAGACGATGTCCTGCCAGAGGGCGAGCCGCCGATAGCCGGGGCTGCCGTCCGTCGTGAACTGGATTGGCATCTGGACAGCCTCCCTTTCACATCCAGCAAAACCGCATGTTGGCGCAGATCTAGCCTGACCGAAGGCAAACTCCGTACCGGCTGGCGGTAGCGTCCAGTCGAGTTTTTGTTCCGCGGCGGTCGAGCACCCGTCGTCTGGCTTTGCCCAATAGACTGCATCGGACATGGCTTCCGATCAACCGGCATGGAGGCGGGAATGGGCATCGAACATCCGAAGTATAAGGTCGCGGTGGTACAGGCGGCGCCGGCCTGGCTCGACCTCGACGCCTCGGTCGACAAGTCGATCGCGCTGATCAGGGAGGCCGCGGAAAAGGGCGCCAAGCTGGTCGCTTTTCCCGAGGCCTTCATTCCAGGCTACCCCTGGCACATCTGGATGGACTCGCCGGCCTGGGCAATCGGCCGCGGCTTCGTGCAGCGCTATTTCGACAATTCGCTGTCCTACGACAGCCCGCAGGCCGACCGGCTGCGCGAGGCGGTGCGCAAGGCAAAGCTCACTGCCGTGATCGGCCTGTCCGAACGCGACGGCGGCAGCCTCTATCTCGCGCAATGGCTGATCGGCCCTGATGGCGAGACCATCGCAAAGCGCCGCAAGCTGCGGCCGACCCATGCCGAGCGCACCGTCTATGGCGAAGGCGACGGCAGCGACCTTGCCGTGCATGCGAGGACCGACATCGGCCGCCTTGGGGCACTGTGCTGCTGGGAGCACCTGCAGCCGCTGTCGAAATACGCGATGTACGCCCAGAACGAGCAGGTCCATGTCGCGGCCTGGCCGAGCTTCTCGCTCTACGATCCCTTCGCGCCGGCGCTCGGCGCCGAGGTCAACAATGCGGCTTCGCGCGACTATGCGGTGGAGGGTTCCTGCTTCGTGCTCGCGCCTTGCGCGACGGTGTCGCAGGCCATGATCGACGAGCTCTGCGACCGGCCGGATAAGCACGCGCTGCTGCATGCCGGCGGCGGCTTTGCCGCGATCTACGGCCCCGACGGCAGCCAGATCGGCGACAGGCTGGCGCCGGACCAGGAGGGGCTGCTGATCGCCGAAATCGACCTCGGTGCCATCGGCGTCGCCAAGAACGCTGCCGATCCCGCCGGGCACTATTCGCGGCCGGACGTGACGCGGCTGCTGCTCAACAAGAAGCGGTACCAGCGCGTCGAGCAGTTCGCGTTGCCGGTCGATGCCGTCGAGCCCACGGAGATCGCGGCGGCGGCAAGCTGATCGCGGCCGCGCGGACACGGGCCTACGTTACGCGACGCAGTGCCCGAGCAGTTCGGGGTGTGCGGCGCAGATATGATGCGCGCCGGCGTCCCGCAGCTCGGTCTCGCTGCCATAGCCATAGAGCACGCCGATTGCGGTCATTCCGTTGGTCCTGGCGCCGACCACGTCGTGGCTGCGGTCGCCGATCATGATTGCGTTATGCGCGTCGACCTTGGTCTCGTCGAGCGCAAAGCGCAGCAGGTCGCGCTTGTCGACGCGCGTGCCGTCGAGCTCGGAGCCGAACACACGCTCGAAATACGGTTTCAGTCCGAAATGTTCGACGATGCGGGTGGCGTAGACCGCAGGCTTGCTGGTCGCGACGAACATGCGCGGAGTTGTCGCGGCAAGCCTCGTGAGGGTATCCATGATGCCGGCATAGGCCTCGTTCTCGAACAGGCCGATATCGCTGAAGCGCTCCCGATAGAGCAGCAGCGCGCGATCGGCGAGTTCATCGGTTCCGGTGAGCTTTTTCAAGCTGGCATGCAGCGGCGGCCCGATGCACCAGGTCAGCTCGTCCTCGCTGGGGACAGGCTGGTCGAGCCGCTCCAGCGCATACTGGATGGATCGCGTGATCCCCGGCTTGGGATTGGTCAGCGTGCCGTCGAGATCAAAAAAGATTGTCACCATTCGGGCGAAACCTGCGTTGATACTGCCGCTTGTGCTAGTTGGCTGGGGTTCCAAGTCAAGGTCCGAATTGTCCGATAGCGTCACTGCCATGCGAATAGCTCGGGTCATCGCCGTCTTGTGCCACGCCTTCGTGCTGTCGCCGGTGCTCGCAGACGAGACGCCGGCCCCTGTCGTGCCTTCCAATGCCGAGGAGCCCCAGAAGCCCGCGGAGAAACCCGCGGATGCGCGCGAGAGCGACACGCGGGAGTCGATCTGCCTGATCGTGGAGGCGGCCGCGCGCGATGCCAATCTCCCGCTCGAATTCTTCGCCCGTGTGATCTGGCAGGAAAGCCGCTTCCAGGCCGATGCGGTGGGCCCCATGACGCGCAATGGCGAGCACGCACAAGGGATAGCGCAGTTCATGCCGGGGACGGCAAGTGAGCGAGGGTTGCTCAATCCATTCAACCCGGTGCAGGCATTGCCGAAGTCGGCCGAATTTTTGAACGAGCTGCGCAACCAGTTCGGCAATCTCGGCCTCGCCGCGGCCGCCTACAATGCCGGTCCCCGGCGCGTGCAGGAATGGCTCGCCGGCACCGGGCCGATGCCGGAGCAGACCCGCAACTACGTCTTCGCCATCACCGGCACGAGCGTCGATGCCTGGGCCAAGGCGGGCAGCACCGGCAAGGGACCGCCGAGTTCGCCGCCGACGAGCTGCCGTGATCTGATGGCGCTGCTCAAGCGCGCGCCGAATCCGTTCGTCGCCGAGCTCGAGCAGCATGTCGAGCTTGCCGCTGCAAAGATTTGGGGGGTGCAGCTCGCGGCCGGCTTCGACCGCAACAAGGCGCTGGCGATGTATTCCAGGGCGGTCACGAAGCTGAGCGCCGTGATCGGCGAGCGAGATCCTAGCCTGCTAAGCTCGGTGATGCGCAGCCGCGGCACGCGCGCCTTCTACCAGGTGCGTATCGGCGCGGATACCCGAGCCGAGGCGGATGATCTGTGCAACCGCATCCGCAAGGCGGGTGGCGCCTGCTTCGTGCTGAAGAACCGTGGTGTGAGCGGATAGAGCGCATTCGCCCTGGTCGTCATTCCGGGGCGACGCGAAGCATCGAACTATGGTGCGCAATTGCGCACCTGAGAATCCATCGGCCACAGAGACCGTCGCGAGATGGATTCCGGGTTCGCGCCAAGTGGCGCGCCCGGAATGACGGCGGTGGGTGTGTCGCGCATGCCAGCCCCGCCGCGGGCTTCCTTGACGCGGATGCCCCCATTGCCCGTTATGCGGGCACGATTCCGTAACCCCGACCGACACTCCCGTGGCGCTTCCCCCGCTCGATTCCCCTCAATGGCAAAGTCCGTGGCGCGCGTTTGCGTGGGGGCTGCGCTCGATCACGCAGACGATCCTCACCATCGTGCTGTTCGTGACCTATCTCGGCATCGGAGCGCTCGCCCATGACACCCATTTCAGCCTGCTCTGGGCGCTCGTCTCGACGCTGTTCGTCTGGGCCGGTCCCGCGCAGATCATCCTGATCACCACGCTCGGCTCCGGCGCGACCATCATCCAGTCGGCGCTTGCAGTCACGGTCAGCGCCATTCGCCTGTTTCCGATGGTGGTCTCGGTGCTGCCGCTGATGCGAACGCCGACGACGAAACGACGCGAGCTGGTCTTCGCCGCGCATCTGACGGCGGTGACGCTGTGGGTCGAGTGCCATCGCTTCCTGCCGCTTGTGCCGCGGGAGCGGCGCATCGCCTTCGTCCACGGGCTCGGCTGTGGCCTCGTTTCGGTGTGCCTCGTCGCCAATACCGTCGGCTATTTCCTCGCCGCCAATCTGACCCAGACGCTTGGAGCGGCGATCTTGCTGCTGACGCCGCTGTCCTTCCTGTTCTCGACCGCGCGCAACAGCCGCGAGGTCGCCGACCTCGTCGCGCTGGCGCTCGGGATCGTGCTCTATCCGCTGGCCGCCAGGATGAACTCCGGCCTCGACATCCTCGTCAGCGGTGTGGTGGCCGGCACGATCGCTTATGGCGTGCATTGGTGGCGAGAGGTGCGCGCATGAGCTTTGCGCAGCTCATCGGCGACTGGCACGCGCTCGCCGTGCTGTTCGTCGCCGGCGTCGTTCCGAACCAGATCTGGCGCATGCTGGGGCTGTGGTTCGGCGGTGGCATCGACGAGGGCTCGGAGCTCTTGGTCTGGGTGCGGGCGGTCGCGACCGCGATCCTGGCCGGCGTCATCGCCCAGATCGTGGTGGAGCCGCCAGGGGCGCTTGCCACTGTGCCTGACGTGCTGCGCTATGGCGCGGTCGGCGCCGGACTCGTCGTCTTCCTGCTGACCCGCCGCTCGATCTTCGCCGGCGTGGCCACGGGCGAAGTCTTCATGCTGGCCGGCAAGTGGTGGTTGGGCTAAAACCGCCGGCGAACAGCAAGGAACTGAAATATGGTTCGCGAACAGGAGCTACGCGAGGGCGAGGTCGCCATCGAGCTGCCGCCGACGCAGGATGCCGGTCTCGTCTTCATTGGCCGTATCCGCACGCCCTGGACGTCGCGCCTGGAGACGCCGCGGCAGGGGCGTCAGGACGGCCCGATATGCCGGCTCGAGATCTTCGAGCCGTTCGTGCCGGCGATCAAGGGCGTCGATTTCTACAGCAATCTCGAAGTGCTCTACTGGCTCGACCAGTCGCGCCGCGACATCATTCTGCAAAGCCCGAAGAACAACGAGAAGACCCGCGGCACGTTCTCGCTGCGCTCGCCGGTTCGGCCCAACCCGATCGGGACGTCGATCGTGAAGCTGGTCGGCATCGAGGGCAATGCGATCCTGGTGCGTGGGCTCGATTGCCTCGACAACACACCGCTGATCGACCTCAAGCCCGACCGCTGCGAGTTCACGCCACTGGCCGCGCCGCAGAAGGGTGATTTCGAGACGGAGTGAGGGGTGCAGCGCTCCAACCCCGTCATTGCGAGGAGCTCTTGCGACGAAGCAATCCAGACTGACTCCGCGGAGGGATTCTGGATTGCTTTGCGGAGCCTGTCATCGGGCCGCGCGCCGCGCGGACCCGTTGGCTCGGAGCGTGTGGCGTCAGCCCGCTTTCAACGCCGCGATCAGCTTCGCCGCGTGCTCTTCCAGCACTTTGGCGTCTTCCATGCGGCTCGCCGGGGGCAGCATCGCGACGCCGTCGTGACGCGGCATCACGTGCATGTGCAGGTGAAACACCACTTGTCCGCCGGCCGGCTCGTTGAACTGCTGAACGGTGATGCCGTCGGCCTCGAACGCCTTCATCGCCGCAGCGGCGATCTTGTGCGCGCCGCGGGCGACATGGGCGTAGTCGTCCGGCTTGATGTCGAGGATGTTGCGGGCAGGGGCCTTCGGGATCACCAGCGTGTGACCGGGCACGCGCGGCATGATGTCGAGGAAGGCGAAGACGTGCTCGTCCTCGTAGACCTTGTAGCAGGGCAGCTCACCGCGCAGGATCTTTGCGAAGATGTTGTTGGTGTCGTAGGCGGTCATGATAGCTCCTCGGCGGGCTCCTCGAGATTTTGCGCTTACTGTCACCAGCAACGGCGAGGCGTCAAGGCGCCTCGTCGGCGCCTTTGCGGAATGGGCCGAGTTCGGCGAGCTCCCGTCCGGCCTCGGCGACATAGGCGCGCTCGCGCCTGAGGTAATCCTCAATGGCGCGGCGCAGGCCTGGATCGGCGATGAAGTGGGCGGAATGGGTGGTGCGCGGCAGGTAGCCGCGCGCGATCTTGTGCTCGCCTTGCGCGCCGGCCTCGACATGCCTGAGGCCGCGTTTAATGGCGAAGTCGATCGCCTGATAATAGCAGACCTCGAAATGCAGGAACGGATGGTGCTCGACCGCGCCCCAGTTGCGGCCGAACAGCGTGTCCGAGCCGATGAAGTTGATAGCGCCCGCGATCCAGCGATCGTTGCGGCGGGCCATCACCAGCAGCACGTCCTCGCTCATGGTCTCGCCGATCAGGGAGAAGAACTCGCGCGTCAGATACGGCCTGCCCCATTTGCGCGAACCGGTCTCCATGTAGAACTCGAAGAAGGCGTCCCAGGCATCCTCGGTAATGTCCTTGCCCGTGAGCCAGTGGATGGTGATGCCGGCCGCGAGCGCGTCGCGCCGCTCGCGCTTGATCGATTTGCGGTGGCGGGAGTTCAGCGTCGCCAGGAAATCGTCGAAACCCGCAAAGCCCTCGTTGTGCCAGTGGAACTGCTGGTCGGTGCGCTGGAGGAAGCCGCGCTCGGCGAGCAGCTTCCATTCGGCCTCTCGTGCGAAGGTGACGTGGACTGAGGACGCCTTGCTGACTCCGCACAACGCCACCAGTCCGCTCGCCAGGGCGTTGGTGATCTGCGCACGGTCGACGCCGTCCCGGACCAGCAGCCGCGGCCCTGTCGCCGGCGTGAAGGGAACCGAGACCTGAAGCTTCGGGTAGTAGCGTCCGCCGGCCCGCTCATAGGCGTCCGCCCAGCCGCGGTCGAAGACGTATTCGCCCTGGCTGTGCGATTTCAAATAGCATGGCACGACACCGGCGACGCGGCCGTCGACCTTGGCCACGAGATGCCGCGGACCCCAGCCGGTGCGGATGGTCGCCGAACCCGATTTCTCAAGGGCGGATAGAAATGCGTGCGAGACGAACGGGTTATAGGCAGGTCTTGAGAGGCCAAGGGAATCGCCCGGAGGGGCGGATGAGGTTCCCGCACGATGCTCCTCGCACTTGCCGCCGGGATTGGCGCAAGCGTCCCAATCCTCGGGCGAGATTTCGCCAATGGACGGGACGGCTTCGAGCGTAATGTCGGATGATGCCATTGCGCCCAAGATCGTGCATTGCAGCAGCGACTTCAAGGGGTGGAGCAACACAGGTCTCGTGCCCTGGACGCAGCGCAGCGCGTAGTGGTGCGCTGCTGAGCCGGGGCCTATGTGGAAGCGTGCTCGTGGAGAGATTGGGTCCCGGCTCTGCGCAGCAACGCGAGCTGTTGCAGCGCGTCCGGGACACGAGAGTTTATGTGTGGCGGCGACAGCGCCTCCTACGGCACAAACCCCTCGAAGATCATCTGATCCGCATATTGGGCGACCCGCGTCCGCTGCTCCGGGGTGCGGACGGTCCAGCCGAGCAGGGCGCAGCCGAACACGTTGCGGGCGATCCAGGGTGCGGGGGCCGGGAGGTGGTCGACCTTGAAGGCGACGAAGTGGGGCTGGGTCTGGAAGCCGTGGCGCAGGTAGAGCATGCTGTCGCGCTGCTCCCGGGTGAGCTTGGCCCAGTACTCGTCCTCATAGGTCCGTTGCGCGACGATGCCGCGCGGACGGGAGGGCAGCAATTGGCGCAGCGCCAGCACCTGGTCGGGATCGAACGACATGCCGACCGCCGGGCCGTCATAGGACGCCAGCACCTCGGCCATCCGCGTCACCAGCTTGCGGTCGCCGCCAAAATGGCTCTTCAACTCGATCACCAGCGGCACCCGGCCGGCCACCATGGCGCAGAGGTCGCTGAGCGACATCATCCGTTCGGCGGTATCCCTGAACTTGACCGCCCTCAGCTCCGCCGCGGTCTTCGAGATGACGTCCCCGGTGGCCTCGGTGAGGCGGCCCAGCGCGTGATCGTGATGCACCATGGCCTCGCCGTCGGACGACAGCTGGATGTCGACCTCGATGGAGAAATTGCCTGCAATCGCAGCCTGCACCGCGCCCGGCATGTTCTCGACGATGCCGCGCGAAATGTCATGCAGGCCGCGGTGGGCGACCGGCCGGGCTGTCAGCCAATCCGGAGCACGCATTCGTGTCAGGCGACCTCGAACACGCCTTCGACCTCGACCGCCGCATCGGCGGGCAACGAGGCGACCCCAACGGTGGTTCGGGCATGGCGGCCCTTGTCACCGAAGGCGGCGACCATCAGGTCGGAGGCGCCGTTGAGCACCTTTGGCCCGTCGAGGAAGTCCGGCGCCGAGTTGATGAAGCCGCCGAGGCGCACCACCCGCACGACCTTGTCGAGATCGCCGAGCGCCGCCTTGACCTGGGCCAGCAGGTTCACCGCGCAGCCACGCGCGGCCGCCGCACCCTCTTCGATGGAGACGCCGGCGCCGAGCTTGCCCTTGGCGATCAGCTTGCCGGCGGGGTCGAAGCAGACCTGGCCGGAGACGAACAGCAGATTGCCGGTGCGCACGAACGGGACGTAGTTGGCGACAGGAGTGGGGGCCTCGTGCAGCTTGATGCCCTGTTCCGCCAGTTTCTGCTCGACCGTGCCCGCCATGTCCGACCTCGTTGTCCAAAATCATTCGCCCCGGCGCGTCCGTTTGAAGGCCGGGCGGGCCCTGTTTCGCCCATCGTGCCGTCACATGCAAGCAACCGGAAGGGGACGCATTTGTTTGAGGCAGACCAACGCGAAGGGGCAACTTTGCGTACAGCCGCCTCAGTTGCGACGCAATGGAACGGTCAGTAAAATGTCAAATCTGCGCTTTCCTCAGGGAACAGACATGGTGCACCTTTTCCGGACTTCGCTCGGTGTGATGGCGCTCGCAGCGGCCGCTTTTGGCCCCGGCGGCGGGGCGCTGGCCGCCAATGGTCCGTTTCTCGCGCATCAGGCACTCTATGACCTCAGCCTCGTCAAATCGCGCTCCAATTCGGTCAACAGCGCCCGCGGCCGCATCCTCTACAATTTCACGGGGAACGCTTGCGAGGGCTATACCTCGGAATTCCGTCAGGTCTCCGAACTCGACAGCGGCGAGGGCAAGATTACGCTCAGCGACCTCCGGTCCAATTCCTGGGAGGACGCCGCGGGCAAGAGCTACCGCTTCAAGATCGAGACGCGCATGAACGAGGCAGATGCCGGCCGGGTCGACGGCTCGGCCGAGCGCGACGGCGACCATATCAACGTCAAGCTGAAGCTGCCGGCGCCGAAGAGCTTTACGCTCGACGGCAAGGTCGTGTTTCCGACCGAGCAGATCCAGCGCATTATCGCCGCCGCGAAAGAAGGCAAGTCGCTGCTCGAGCTCTCCGTTTATGACGGCTCCGACGACGGCCAGAAAGTCTACAACACGCTGACCGTGATCGGCCAGCCGATCCCCGCCGACCGTGCCACCTC
The DNA here is from genome assembly GCF_003837805.1 of Bradyrhizobium sp. RP6. Taxonomy (GTDB): domain Bacteria; phylum Pseudomonadota; class Alphaproteobacteria; order Rhizobiales; family Xanthobacteraceae; genus Bradyrhizobium. Next base: position 453,513 of record NZ_RQIT01000001.1, read on the forward strand.
GGCAGACCCATCGACCTCGGACGAGCACATGAAGTCGTTGAAACGCTGGCCCGTCACCGTCAGCTATTTCGATCGCGACGTCCAGCAGAAAGAGGGCGAGCAGACGCCGGTCTATGCGATGTCGTTCGAGCTCTACGAGAACGGCGTCTCGCGCCAGCTCGTGCTCGATTACAACGATTTTGTGATTTCGGGTTCGATGGGCAAGTTCGACGTGAAGGACAGCAAGCCCTGTAATTGAGGGCGGTCGCGCTCTCTCCTGTGTCATTGCGAGCCAGCAAAGCAATCTAGAATCTCGCCGCGGAAAAATTCTGGATTGCTTCGTCGCAAGAGCTCCTCGCAATGACGGGGCTGGCTCTCAGCTCGCTCTCCAGCTACGCTCTGCCCCAACCACAAACTCCGGGAGCGCCTCCATGCCGAAGCTCGACCATCTCCGCCCCAGCGGCCTGCATCACAACCCGGCCTATTCCCACGTCGTCACTGCTTCCGGTGCGCGCACCATCTACATTTCCGGCCAGGTGTCGGTGGATGAGGAAGGACGGATCGTCGGCGAGGGCGATATCGCCGCACAGACGACGCAGGTGATGCAGAATCTCGGCCACGCGCTCAAGGCGGCGGGGGCGACCTACGCCAACATCGTCAAGATCACGACTTTCGTCGTGAACTACAAGCCGGAGCTGCGGCCCATCATCGGCAAGGCGCGCTCGGCTTTCTTCGAAGGCATGGAGCCGCCGGCCTCGACGCTGGTCGGCGTCTCCGCGCTCGCCGCGCCGGAATGGCTGATCGAGATCGAGGCGGTCGCAGTCGCGGACTGAATCCCTGCCACGCTCACGTGGCCTTGGACATCGCCTGCAGAACCGTCATCGCCTCGTCGGCCTTGTCCACCGGCACGAACAGGTGATCGTGATAGAAGGCCGACACGGCGTTCACGCTGATGCCGGCTTCGGCCAGACGCGCCGTGATTGCCGCCAGAAAGCCCACCGCATCGAGCGCGGAGCGAACTGTCAGGGTGATCAGGCGCGAGGGAAATTCATGGCGTAGTCCGGCACGTTCAGCCTCCTTCTGCAGTATCACCAGCGTTGTTCCTTCGCGTTCGCGGAACGTCAGCATCGGGCTGATGGTGGCTGGAATACTCGCGTTCGGCGCAAGCGTGCAAAACACGAAGATGCCGTCCAGGATCTCCGGCTTCATGTTGCCCAGCAGCGCCTTGAGATCGCGTTCACCCGTCATCACTCCTGCGCCTTCTCCGGCCCGTCATAGGCGATGCCGCGGATCACCGCAGCGCTGCCGAACTTCTTGCGCAGGCTGTCCACCGCACGTTCGGCGTGGGCGGCGCGGCGGTCGAGCATGTCGGTGTCGTCGCTCGCTGAGCCCTCGCGCAACGCGCTGACGCCGGCGCCCATAAGGCGGAAGGCGGTGCCGTCGATTTCCTTGGCCAGTATCTCGCGGCATATCGAGAAAATCTTTGCGGCAAGCTGCGTCGGCGCTGCGATCGACTGCGAGCGGGTGCGCTGGCGGAAGTCGGCGGTCTTCAGCTTCAGCGTGACGGTCGAGCCGGCGAGTTCGCTGCTTTTCAGGCGCGACGACGTCTTCTCGCACAGCCGCCACAGGATCTTCTCCAAGGTCGCGAAGTCGCGGATGTCGGTCTCGAAGGTGGTTTCGCTGGAGATGGTCTTGGCGCCGCGGTCGGGCTCGACGCGGCGGTCGTCGATGCCGCGCGCGAGCCGCCACAGCCGGCGGCCGTCGCTCGGAAACTGCCGCATCATCTCGATCTCGTCGGCCTTCTGCAGGTCGGCGATGATGCGGAAGCCGCGCTGCACGAGGCGCTCCTGCGTCGCTGGCCCTACGCCGAAGATGAAGCCGACCGGCTTTTCCGCCAGCATCAATCGGGCTTCCTCCTGGTGGAGCGCGGCAAAGCCGCGGGGCTTGTCGAGGTCGGAGGCGATCTTGGCCAAAAACTTGTTGCAGGACAGGCCGACCGAGACGGTGATGCCGATGTCGCGCTCGACGTCGCGGGCAAAGCGCGCCAGCACCTTTGCCGGGATCATGCCGTGCACCCGTTCGGTGCCGGAGAGATCGAGGAAGGCTTCGTCGATCGAGAGCGGCTCGACCAGCGGCGTCAGCGCCTGCATGGCTTGGCGCACCTCGCGGCCGACGCGGACGTATTTGGCCATGTCCGGGCGGATCACGGTCGCATGCGGGCAGGCCTCGAGCGCCTTGAACATCGGCATCGCCGAGCGCACGCCATAGGTGCGGGCGATGTAGCAGGCGGCCGACACCACGCCGCGTTTTCCGCCGCCGATGATGACGGGCTTGTCGGCGATGTCAGGATTGTCGCGCTTCTCGACCGTCGCGTAGAAGGCGTCGCAGTCGATATGGGCGATGGTCAGGCCTGCAAGGGCCCGGTGGCGGACGAGGCGGGGGGATCCGCAGGCGGAACAGCGCCGTACGCCCATGTCCAGATCGGCCAGACAATCCCGGCAGAAGCAGCGGGGCCCGGCCGGGTCGGGGGCGGTCACGGCACGTCGCGCTCCCAGGAGCGGTCGCCGAGCGCATCCCCGAGGACTTGCCGCGCTGCGGCAACGTTGGTCGGATGCAGCTCCGAGGCGCTCGCGAAGGCCTTCACGGTGGCGTCATCGCGCAGCACGAAATCCAGCACGTTAAGGAGGAAATTCGGGTCCGAGGCGGCGTTCCGGAGGGTCTCCGGGCCCACACCTGTCTCGGCCAGGAACAGGCCCAGCCGCTCGGGCTCGCTCGCGACGAAGGACAGCGCTTGAATCGCAACGATTTCAGCGACTTCGCGGGGGTTGTGAACAGGCTTTTTCACGGGCCCGGTTTGCCTTTCCGTTAACTTTCGGTGTCTACTTTGCATCATGCCCGAGTCTCCGCCTTGAGTCTTGCGATCCGGGGCAAGCAAGTGGAAACCACATCGCAGAAAGTGGCCCCTCGGCTTTAACGAAACTAGAGCGAATCTGAGGCTAGTTTGAATCCAGTTTTCGAAGCGCCGGGAAGCGGCGCCTGAGGCGTCACATGTATCCGGCTTCGTGCCAATCAGGAGGACGGGATGGCTAAGACCGTCCTGATCGTGGAAGACAACGAGCTCAACATGAAGCTCTTCCGCGACCTGTTGGAAGCGCATGGCTATCAGACTTCGGGTACCAGCAACGGTTACGAGGCGCTCGATCTCGTTCGCAAGATGCGGCCCGACCTCGTGCTGATGGATATCCAGTTGCCGCAGGTCTCCGGGCTCGAGGTGACGCGCTGGATCAAGGACGATCCGGAGCTGCGCAGCATTCCCATCGTCGCGGTCACGGCATTCGCGATGAAGGGCGACGAAGAGCGCATCCGCGAGGGCGGCTGCGAGGCCTATTTGTCCAAGCCGATCTCGGTCGGCAAATTCATTGAGACGGTCCGGCGTTTTATCGGATAGGAAGTGAGTTCAAAGTGTCCGCGCGTATCCTGGTTGTCGATGACGTTCCTGCCAACGTCAAACTCCTCGAAGCCCGCCTGTCCGCCGAATATTTCGACGTGATGACCGCTTCGAACGGCACCGAGGCGCTGGCGATCAGCCGCCGCGCCGAATGCGACATCATCCTGCTCGACGTCATGATGCCTGACATGGACGGCTTTGAAGTCTGCCGCCGCCTCAAGACCGATCCCGCCACGCACCACATTCCGGTCGTGATGGTCACCGCGCTCGACAGCCCGGCGGACCGCAACCGCGGCCTGGAAGCCGGCGCCGACGACTTCCTCACCAAGCCCGTCTCCGACGTCGTGCTGATCGCGCGCGTGCGCTCGCTGACCCGGCTGAAGATGATGACTGACGAGCTGCGCATGCGCGCCATCACCTCGCTCGAGATCGGCATGCAGGCGCCCGAGCGCAGTGCCGTGGCCGACACCGGCAAGGGCGGCCGCATCCTGCTGGTCGACGACCGCGAGTCCTCCTACGAGCGGCTGGCGACAATCCTCGCCGCCGAGCACACCGTCGACGTCGAGCCGAACCCGACGGAGGCGCTGTTCCACGCCGCCGAGGGCAATTACGACCTCCTGATCGTCTCGCTCGACCTCAACAATTTCGACGGCCTCAGGCTATGCAGCCAGGCGCGCTCGCTGGAGCGCACGCGGCATGTGCCGATCCTGGCGATCGCGGACCCCGAGAACTCGACGCGGCTGCTCCGCGGCCTCGAGATCGGCGTCAACGACTATCTGCTGCGTCCGATCGACAAGACCGAGCTCTTGGCCCGCGCCCGCACCCAGATCCGCCGCCGCCGCTACACTGATCATCTGCGCGACAACGTGCAGAACTCGATCGAGATGGCGATCACCGACGCGCTCACCGGCCTGCACAATCGCCGCTACATGGAGAGCCATCTCGCGACCCTCGCCGAGCAGGCCTCGCTCCGCGGCAAGCCGCTGGCGCTGATGATCCTCGACATCGACTACTTCAAGTCGATCAACGACAATTACGGCCACGACGCCGGCGACGACGTGCTGCGCGAGTTCGCGGTGCGCGTGCGCAAGTCGATCCGCGGCATCGATCTCGCCTGCCGCTACGGAGGCGAGGAATTCGTCATCGTGATGCCGGAGACCGATCTTCACGTCGCCGGCATGGTCGCCGAGCGCCTGCGCCGCTCGATCGCGGGCGAGCCGTTCGCGATCCACAAGGGCACCAAGCGGATCGAGGTCACGATCTCGATCGGCCTCACCACGCTGGAGCGAAAGGGCGAGGCGGTTGCCGACGTTCTCAAGCGCGCCGACACTGCGCTGTATCGCGCCAAGCACGACGGCCGCAATCGCGTGGTGTCGCAGGCGGCGTGAGCCGCCCGCACAAAGTTGCGAAAACAACCCCATGCACAGTAGCCGGCGTTAGTCGGATCAATGGGTTACGCGGGTGGCCAAAAGGATTGCGCTGTCGGCGGCGCGATTTGACTTGTCGGGCAAAACAGGAGCATGTTGGTAGCGTCGCGAAATGGTCCTGACGTGTAGTTGGGTGTCGACGCTTCCGCCACATTCTCACTGTCGTCCCTGGGAACGCAGGGACTCATAACCCCAGGGAGCGGTTATGGCGTGAGCTGGCAACCACGAGTCTTCGCCCAACTTCTCCCTGTGGTGATGGGTCCCGGCTCTGCGCTCCGCCTCGCTGCGCTTGTCCGGGACGACAGTGATCATTGTGGCGTGCGCTTATGCTGCATCACCGCATCACCCTCCATATCCACGCCCGCATTGCGCAGCAGCACCTTTGCCGCTTCCTTTGCGGCGCGCGCCATCTCGGGATCGTCTCGCACGAGGTCCTGGGCGATGGCGCCGTCGACCAGAAGCACGAGCTGCGTCGCCAGCGCATCCGCGTCCGCAACGCCGAGCTCGTTCAGCTGCTCGCGAAACCAGATGCGGCGGCTTTCCTTGAAGGCGATCGCGATCTTCTTCACGGCGCGGTCCGCAGGTCCCAGCTCGGCGACGGCATTGACGAACGGGCAGCCGCGAAAATCTTTCGCCGCAAACCGCCGCTCCAGCGAATCGAAGGTCGCAAGAATCTGCTCGGCCGGCGGCTTGTCGGAGGGACGCTGAGATACGAAGCGGCGCTCGAGATAGGCCGCGATCAGCGCGTCCTTGGAGGGGAAGTGGTTGTAGAGCGTGCGCTTACTGATGCCAATCTCGGCCGCGATGGTGTCCACGCCGACGGCGCGAATGCCCTGTAGATAGAACAGCTTGTCGGCGGTCTCGAGGATCCGCTCTTTCATCGTCTGTTGTTTGGGCGGGGGAGCCATGCGGCAGCACGCGTCCTGTTCGCTTGACAGCACCTGACATCCATAGCCTATGTAAACAGGTCTGTGTACCCAAAATCAACGGCAAAAGCAGACGACGGCATTTGCGCCGTGCCGACGAGGGAGAAGAAAATGCCTCTGCTGCAGGTCCTGCGTCCGACATTGCCCATCCTGATCGGCGCCTCGATCATGCTGACGCTGAGCATGGGGCTGCGGCAGAGCCTCGGCATCTTCATGCAGCCGCTGACGCACGACATCCACATCTCGATCTCGGATTTCACGCTGGCGCTCGCCGTGCAGAACCTCGCCTGGGGCTTTCTCCAGCCACCCGCCGGCGCGCTTACCGCGCGCTACGGCTTCCGCCCGATCATGATCGCGGGCGCGCTGATGTACATTGCGGGGCTCGCGCTGATGGCAACCGCGAACGGGCTCATCAGCATCATGATCGGAGCGGGCGTGCTGATCGGGACGTCGCTGGCCTGCACCGCGGCGGCGATCGCGATGTCGGTGGCGGCGCGCGCGGTGCCGGAAACGGTGCGCTCCACCGTGCTCGGCATCGTCTCCGGCGCGGGCTCGCTCGGCGCGCTCTTGTCGGCGCCGATCGGGCAGATGCTCAACGAGGGTTTCGGCTGGCGCATCGGGCTTGCCGGCTTCGTGGTCATGTCGGTGCTGATGATACCCGCCGCCTGGTATGCCGGCCGTGTCGACAGAATCCCGCTGCCGAAGCCGGCCGCCGACGAGATCGACGATGCCACGGCGGCGGCAGCGGCGAGAACCGCATTCGGCAATGCCTCCTTCGTGGTGATGACCTGCGCCTATCTCGTCTGCGGCATGCAGCTCGTGTTCCTCACCACGCACCTGCCGTCGTATCTGGCGATCTGCGGCCTCGATCCCATGCTCAGCGCGCAGACGCTTGGCATGATCGGCGGCTTCAACGTGCTGGGCTCGCTGTTCTTCGGCTGGGCCGGCCAGCGCTGGAACAAGCTGGCACTGCTCGGCGGCATCTACATCCTGCGCTCGCTGGCGCTCGCCTGGTACTTCACGCTGCCGGCGACGCCGTTCTCGACGCTGCTGTTCGGCGCGATCATGGGCTTTTTGTGGATGGGCGTCGGCCCGCTGGTCGCGGGCGCGGTCGCCGAGATGTTCGGCCTGCGCTGGCAGGCGATGATCCAGGGCCTCGCCTTCATGAGCCACCAGATCGGCAGCTTTCTCGGCGCCTATGGGGGAGGGGTGCTCTACGATGCGCTCGGCTCCTACACCATGGCCTGGCGCATCGGCGTCGCGCTCGGCCTCGCCGGCGGCATCGTGCAGGTCGCGTTCGCGCTGATCCGCCCGTCGCAACCGCCGGCGCCGGTGTTGCGGACGGCGTAGCAAGGGCGGCTGGTCGCTTTGGTCAGCTTGGGAGCTTACAGCGGACGTCCCGGTGTTTGGTCGTGATGGGCCGATCGTGACCCAAGGCGGACCTGCGACCTATGCCCGCATCGAGTGCGACCATTCGGACGTGATACCCTCGCCAAGGCGTCCTCAACATCAGATGAGGATCGAATGAAGCGGCGGAGGTTCCTAGCGGTTACTGCTGCGTTGCTCGTTTCGCCTCAGCGTCTGTGGGCGCACAGGAAGCCTCGGCGCATCGGCTTTCTTGCTGTAGGTGATGGGAGCGGGCGGGCTCTTAATCAAGCCGAGCGTGTATTCCTTGATGGGCTGCGACACCGCGGCTGGGTGGATGGAAAACTAATTGTCGAAGTCCGCTTTTCTCATCCTCCCGATCAATTGCCAGCTTCAGTCGCCGACCTGCTGACTCTCAATCCCGATGTACTGGTCGCTGCAGGACCACCAGCGGCCCTGGCCCTGAAATCGGCAACTACCACCATTCCGATTGTATTCGTGGCTGTGGCCGATCCCGTCCGCATCGGCCTCGTGCAAAGTCTATCGCGACCGGATGGCAACATAACGGGTATAACCACCAACGTCCCTGAGGACTTCTTCGGAAAACGTCTCGAAATCCTTCGCGAGCTCGTTCCCGGCGCCTCGAAAATTGCGGTCTTAATCAATCCAAAGAATCCAATGATCTACCTAGTGGAAGAAATACGCAACCTGGCGCGCAGGCGCGGCATGGAGCTGCTGACAGTTGAAGCGGCCACCGCCGAGGAACTCGATATCGCCTTTGCTTCGGCTTCTGCCCAAAACGCCGATGCTATAATTGATTTCGGTGATCCCCTCACCTATGTCGAGGCTCCCCGAATAATCGCACTCGCGGCGAAACATCGTCTACCCGCAAACTACTTGTTTCGGGTCTATGCCAATGGCGGATTGTCTGTCTACGGCGCAGATACGGCCGATCTATTCCGCCGTGCAGGCAGGCTCGTCGATAGGATTCTCGAAGGCACCAAGCCTGCCGACCTACCGGTAGAGCAACCGACGAAATTCGAGCTGATAATCAACATGAAGACCGCCAAGATGCTCGGCCTCACTGTGCCACCTTCACTACTCGTCCGCGCTGATGAGGTCATCGAGTAGAAGCGCCGCTTTGCTGCGGTGCAGGAGTCCCGCCTTTGACCCATCTGCGAAGTTGCGCCTCATCGGTCGGAGGTCTGCTCATCGCGGCAGCGCGGACCAGATTTACTCAACCTGAGTTCTTCGCATTTTGACCCACATGTATGGACCGGCTGCGTTTCGCAATAGAGATCGTGCGTGGGTTAGGCCCGGCGCACTATGTGAAGCTGCTCGCTCGATCGCAAACTAGCCAGCTTAAAGCTGCCGCCGAGCCACTTGTTGTTGCCGACGAAACAGTGAAGGCCCGCGGTGAAGCGGGCCTTGAGGGATGGTGGAATGGACCAAGACCTTTACGGTCCCATTCTGGCCGAGGCGGGATGTCCGGGCACCTGGAAGCGCTTGCCGGTGTCTGTAAGGTTATTGCCATCGACCTTCAGGATCGAGAAGTCCTGTGTCAGGTAGTTGCCGACGAGGAGGTACTGGCCGTCAGGCGTGAACACTGCGGCCTCGGGCAAGCCGCCGACCTCGATGTCCTCGGTCTTGCTCACTTTCTTCCCATCGATCTTGAGCACCGAAATGCTGCCGTTCTTTTCGTAGAAGTATGCGTTCTTCATGTTCGAACCGCGAAGAATCACGGCAACCGCGACGTCCCCCTTGGGGCTGATTGCAAGTCCCTCGGGGCCGTCGCCCACCACCACGCGATCGATGATGCGCGGCGGGTTGGCCTCCAAATCGATGACGCTCGTGGTATCCACACTTCCATCGGAAGCACCTGCGTTGCCGTTGTCCGAGGTCAGGGCGACTTTCCCGCCTGGTACTGCCGCGACATTGTAGGGCCATTGGCCGGCCGGCAGGTCGATCTTGTTGTACGTCACCTTATCGCCCGCGATGTCCAGCATGGAGATCTTGTGAGCAGGGAAGCGGGCGACCAGGGCTCGCTTGCCATCCGGGGTGAACGTTACGTGCGACGGACTGTCCGGCATCGCAACGGTGTCCGTGATCTTCACGTCTGTGCCATTCACGGAGAGGACGCTGATCGAATTATCGCCGCGATTGGCGACCAGTGCCATCCTGCCATCTGGACTGAAGCTGAGCCCGGAAGGCTGCTTCCCGCCAGTAAGCGTTGCGGCCAGCTTGGGCGGACTGGACTGCAGGTCGACGACGTAGATCTTGTTGTCAAGCACCTGTTTCAGCGAGTCGCCGTCCTTGATGACATCGACGGAGTCGGCGACCAGGGCCACCGCTCCACTGGGATCGATCGCAACGTTCACGGGCGGTCCGACAACCGAGTTCTTGAGCGGCAGGGCAGCGATGATCTTGGGGGTTTCAGGAGAGGCGAGATCGACAATCAGAACCTGATCCTTGCCGGACGCGGAGAGAATGGGCTTGCCGCTCTCGTCCCACAGCAGTTTCTCATCGAGCCCGACGATCATGAGGGGCTTCGCGTACCCAGTACTAAAGCTCGTACTGAGCAGCATGACGGCAAACGATAATCCTATAGCGCGGTTACACAACATCTTGGCGTCCTCCCGAAAATTACGCCCGCCTCTCAAGGGCCGGTCTTGGGAAGTTACGCCGTGAAGCACTCGTTCGCTAGTAGTGCCTTGTCTACACTTGGCCCACGGGCTGCCCCATCGCTCACAGGCCCAGGACATCCGCTTTCAGGATGTGAGCCGAACGGTGTATCTACGCAGCCATGGGCAGTCTTTGACCAAGACGGACATTTCGGACTGACGTGCCGGCGCATGTGTTTACATCCAGCTCCAAATTTTACGGGAACTATTTCTATTCCGAACCATCCGATGGGAGCACGGCAATCATCGATAAGGCCGCCGGGCGGTAGTGCGCGCGCGACAGCCGTTTGCAAGGGATGATGCTGGGCCGCAATGCCTCACGAAACCAATTCAAGGAGGGACCCTTGGCAAGGGATCGTTCGATTTCCATCAGCAGAAGAAGCGTGGTCGCAGGATTGGCGCTGACGGCCCCCGTGGCTTTGGCTGGAACCAATCAAGCGCATGCGCAGACCCAGCAAACGACTCGGGATCAAAGCCTGTATGAACGACTTGGCGGCGTCTTCGCCATTGCAGCGGTCGTGGATCACTTCAGCGACGCTGTCGTAAAGAACCCCATTGTTGGTCAGAAGTCCAAAAATCCGCAGTTGAGGGAATGGCACACCAAAAATCTGAAGCGCTTGCCTGGCCTCAAGTTCATGCGAACGCTTTGGGTCTGTGACATTTCGGGTGGGCCGTTCCAGTTCAAAGCCACGAGGCCGGGAACGACGCCCCTCGGCCTTGAGGAGGCGCACCGGGCCTTGCGGATCTCTCCGGCGGAATTCGACGAGGTTGCAGCTGAACTCGGACGGACGCTTGACTTCGCCAAGGTTCCGAAGCGCGAGAAGACCGAAGTACTGGCTGCGTTTGCCAGCCACAAAGATGAGGTGACCGCCGGTTACGTATCGAGAGCCAAGCGCGGTTGAAGCAATCTCTCCTGGCGCAGAAGGACGAGGTGTGACCTGAATAAAGTCTTTCTTGCCCCGTAGCGGCCAATTTGTGCGGGCAGAGTATTCCGCTCTGCCCTGTCGTCCGCCGATGCTTCGATGGGTCTGCTGTTGGCCCGAAGGGAAAGGGGTTCGGGAAGCCGCATAGGGCTGCTCTAGCAGGCAGAGCGGACGCTGGTCGCTCTTCCCTCAATGGAAGCATCGGACCCAGAGCGAACGTCTAGTCTAGAGCTTCGGTTGACCCAGACCGACCGATCACGTTTGCCGGGATACGAGCCACAGAAACCTGCTCACTTGCGTGGCAGGAAGCAGCGCCTCCAGCCAGCTCGGTCATCCCGAGAAGGTTTAGCGCGACGATGCCCAACCTATCCCTCCTGGACTTGTCGGACATCAAGTCGTCTCATCGCAAAACCGCTAGCACGCCCTTCGCCACAGGGACCAAGACATGGAATGGCGGGCCATACGACGCATTGGACACTTGAGACCGGAGCGAAGGTGTGGCTGAGGACCAATTCCGGGTTGCACGATTATCCACCGGCAGGAACCGACCTGCCGATCATACTTGGTGATGCAACGGTCATCAGCAGCTGGGTGGTGAGCGCGTCGCCGAGCTGACTTATCTTCGAGCCAGACGTCGGTTATCTCCGACGTCTGGCGCCGGGCGCTTCCGGCCTATCCCCTCGCGGATTTCCTGGAGCAGAATGGATCGTGCAGCTGCGCGTGTAGGCCGATTGTCACGCGTCGAACGAAACGATCCGTACCGATCGAGCTGGCTTGCGAGGCGGACCCAGCTTTGCGACAGAGACTTGAGGAGTCTTGCTTCAGTCTCGTCCCGCGCTGATTGCATCAGGCTGAGGCATTCAGCGGACTGGGCACGACAATGTTTCACGGTTTCCATGAATGCTGCTCTCATCCCATCGCCAAACCTGTTAGCCAGATTGACATAATTCCGAGCGAAAATCTGTGGACCAGCTCACATTTCCATAGGGCCTGGTACGCCGCCATGAATGCGTCTAGCGTCGTTGCGCGGGCCGCTCGCACACAAGCCGGCGTTGATGTTCGTTGACTGTTGGGATCGAGAGCCGCGGTCGGCTGTGTTGCGTTCTTGGTCCCGGCTTCGCGCAGCAGCGTTGCACGCTGGAGCGCGTCCCGGACATGTCGCGGAGCAAATGAAACGGGGCCCAGAGGGCCCCGTCAAAGTCTTCAATGTCTCGCGATCTTACTTGATCTTGGCTTCGCGGAATTCGACGTGCTTGCGCGCGACCGGATCGTACTTCTTCTTGACGAGCTTGTCGGTCATGGTGCGCGAGTTCTTCTTGGCGACGTAGTAGAAGCCGGTGTCGGCCGAGGACACGAGCTTGACCTTGATGGTGACCGCTTTGGCCATGTTCTGAACCTCAGAAAATTGGGGAATCTGGAGCCGGCCAGACGGCCCGCGTTGGCCGGCAACCTAGCCAGAAACGGCTGGAAGTCAAGGATTTAGGCCCGAAAAACCACTCAAATCGGGCCGATCAGGCCTCGAAGAACCGGTTTTTCGGCCGCGGCAAGCCCAGATTCTCTCTCAGAGTGGCCCCTTCGTACTCTTTGCGGAAAATTCCGCGCTTCTGCAGCTCCGGGACCACCTTGTCGACGAAATCGTCCAGTCCGGCAGGGACGAACGGGAACATGATGTTGAAGCCGTCGGAGCCGCGCCCGACCAGCCATTCCTCCATCTGGTCGGCGATGGTCTTGGGCGTCCCGACGAACGAAAGCCCGCCATAGCCGCCGACGCGCTGGGCGAGCTGGCGCACGGTGAGCTTCTCGCGCGCGGCGAGATCGACCATGCGCTGACGGCCGCTCTTGCTGGCGTTGGTCTCGGGAATGTCGGGCAGGGGGCCATCGGGATCGAAGCCGGAGGCGTCGGTGCCGAGGATGACGGACAGCGAAGCGATGGCGCTGTCGTAGTGCACGCGGCTGTCGAGCAAAGCGCGCTTCTCCTTGGCCTCATCGACGCTCTCGCCCACCACGACGAAGGCGCCGGGGAGGATCTTGAGGTGCTCGGGGTCGCGGCCGGCTTTCTCCATGCGGCCCTTGATGTCGGCATAGAGCCTTTGTCCATCGGCGAGACTGCCGCCGCCGGTGAACACGGCTTCCGCGGTCTCGGCCGCGAGCTGCTTGCCGTCTTCAGACGCGCCGGCCTGCACGATCACCGGCCAGCCCTGCACGGGGCGTGCGATGTTGAGAGGGCCGCGCACCTTCAGATATTTGCCGTGGTGGTCGAGCACATGCATCTTCGCGGGATCGAAGAAGAGACCGCTCTCGACGTCGCGCACGAAGGCATCGTCGGCGAAGGAATCCCACAGGCCGGTGACGACGTCATAGAATTCGCGGGCGCGCTTGTAGCGCTCGGCGTGCTCCATGTGGTCGTCCAGGCCGAAATTCAGCGCCGCGTCCGGGTTCGAGGTGGTGACGATATTCCACCCCGCGCGCCCGCCGCTGAGATGGTCGAGCGAGGCGAAGCGGCGGGCGACGTGATAGGGCTCGTCGAAGGTGGTCGAGCCCGTCGCGATCAGGCCGATCCGCTCGGTGACGGCCGAAAGCGCCGACAGCAGCGTGAACGGCTCGAACGAGGTCACGGTGTGGCTGCGCTTGAGCGCGTTGGTGGGCATGTTCAGTACGGCCAAGTGATCGGCCATGAAGAAGGCGTCGAACTTGCCGGCCTCGAGCTTCCGGATCAGCGTCTTGATATGCGAGAAGTTGAAATTGGCGTCGGGCCAGGCCCCAGGATAGCGCCAAGCGCCGGTGTGGATGCTGATCGGGCGCATGAACGCGCCAAGCTTGAGTTGCCGTTGTGCCATTGCCCGGTGTCCGTTTTTGGTGACGCTCGGAAAGACATAGGGACGCGGCGGAGCTCCGCCATTGGGGAGGGCGGGAAGATTATTTTGTTTTTTTCAGATCTCTCAGCACGTCATTCCGGGGCGCGCCACTTGGCGTGAGCCCGGAATGACGAGGAGAGAGCCGCGCAATGACCCCTAGCTCAAAATATCCTTCTGCATCTTGCCGCCGTAGAAATGGAAGAACGGCACCGGCGCGTCGTGGCCGAGCGGGCCGGTGGCAAGGCGGGTGTCGAGCTCGTTGAGCACGTTGCGCGTCATCGGATGCAGATCCGCGAGCGGTTTTGAGCCGAGCTCGACCCAGACCAGCTCGACCAGCTCCGCATCGGCATGGATCACGCCCTCGACGCGATGGGTGATCGCGGACGCATCGGCCGTGAAGAAGCGCGTGTCGAAGCGCTTGACGCGGCCGGGCGGGGTGATCGCGCGCGCGATCAGGAACAGACCGGAGGGATCGGGCAGCAGGCCCGCATCCGCGAACGGCTTCCAGGCGCCGTCGAGCCTCGTCACCTTGCCCTCGGCCTTGCGGCCGAGGCAGAGACCGGTCTCCTCACAGGCTTCGCGGATCGCGGCAATCGCCAGCGATTTCGCGCGCGAGGCCGGGGTCTTCGGACTGCCCTTGGCGAGATTGGCCTCCAGCTCCGCGGTGATCGGCGCAGCACATGGCACGCGATAGTCGGCCTTGTCGACGCGGCCGCCCGGGAAGACGAATTTTCCGGGCATGAACACGACCTTGTCGTGGCGCTTGCCGACCAGCACTTTCGGGGTGGCGCCGCTGCGATCGACCAGGATCAGCGTCGCCGCATCCCTCGGGCGGAAATAGGGGTGATGGTCGGCTTCCTTCGCCTCGTGAACTTTTGCCTTCTCCTCGGCCTGCGAAATATCCGTCATGTCCTCACCCAAACCGCTTCTTGCTTATTGGCTACACTGGCGGAATACCATCCGGAGGGTTCTCGTCAAACCCGTGCATGCGCAGAGCCCATTGCAGTCCGACCACAGCTCCCTTCACCGGCTGCAGCAGCGCGAGCGAGGCGAGGAAGGTGAAGGGCAGATAGGCGGCGAAGCTGATCCAGACCGGCGTGGTGTAATTGCTCTCGATCCACAAAACCGCCGGCACCACGATGTGGCCGACGATGACGATGACGAGATAGGCAGGCAGATCGTCGGCGCGATGCGGCGTGAAGTCGAGGCGCATGTCGCGCAATTGTCCGCCGTCTTCAGGAAGGCGCGGAACAGCTTTCCCTCGCCGCAGCGCGGGCAGCGGCCGCGAAAGCCGCGCCTCATCGCGGTCCAGACGTCGCGCTTCTCGACGAGGCCGCTCTCGCGCGTCCAGATCTTTGGGGCCGTGCTCATCGTCACCATGCCTTGCCCTTCTGTCCCTTGCCTTTGCTCTTGTTCTTTCCTTTGGCCTTCCTGCCCTTGGCAGATTTCTGCTTCTCCGGCTTGCGTTTTTTCTCTGGGCTGCGTCCGGGATGGGCCTTTGACGATTTGCGCTGCGGGCGGAACGGCCTGCGGTCGCGCGGCGCGGCATCTGCCTCCGACGACAGCAATTCGAAGCGCAGTGCGCCCGCGATCGGTGCTGCTTCTATCAGACGGACGTCAACGACGTCGCCGAGCTGATAAAGGGTGCCGCTGCGCGTGCCGACCAGCGCGTGTCGGCTCTCGTCATAGTTGAAATATTCCGTGCCGAGGGATCGGATCGGGATCAGCCCGTCGGCGCCGGTCTCGCTCAGCTTGACGAAAAGGCCGGCGCGCGTGACGCCGGAGACGCGGCCCTGGAAACTTGCGCCGATGCGATCAGCGAGATGATGGGCGATCAGGCGGTCGACGGTCTCGCGCTCGGCCTTCATCGCGCGCCGCTCGGTCAGCGAGATGTGGGCGGCGACTTCGCTTAAGGTCTCCGGCGTCTCGCTGTCGGGCAGGGCGCCTTCGCCCAGGCCGAGCGCGCGGACCAGCGCGCGGTGCACGACGAGGTCGGCATAGCGGCGGATCGGCGAGGTGAAATGCGCATAGCGGCGCAGGTTCAGGCCGAAATGGCCGTAATTCTCGGAGGAATATTCGGCCTGCGCCTGGGCGCGCAGCACGACTTCGCTGACCAGCGGATAGTAGTCATGGCCTTCGAGCTGGGCCAGCACGCGGTTGAACAGCGTCGGGCGCAGCGCGCCTGATTTCGTGAAGGGAACGTCGAGCGTCTCCAGAAACTCGCTCAGCGCATGGACCTTCTCCAGCGTCGGTTCGTCATGCACGCGATAGATCAGTGGGAGAGACTTCTTCTCCAGCATCTCCGCCGCGGCGACGTTGGCGAGGATCATGAACTCCTCGATCAGCTTGTGCGCGTCGAGCCGCTCAGGCACGACGACGCGATCGACCGTGCCGTCGCTCTTCAAGAGGATCTTGCGCTCGGGCAGATCGAGATTGAGCGGATCGCGTTCGTCGCGGGCGCGCTTGGCGCAGGCATAGGCGGCATAAAGCGGTTTCAGGATCGGGTCGAGCAGGGGACCGGTGGTGTCATCCGGCCTTCCGTCGATCGCGGCCTGTGCCTGCGCGTAAGCGAGCTTGGCCGCCGAGCGCATCAGGATGCGGTGGAAGCTGTGCGAACGCTTGCGCCCGTCGGGGCCGAGCACCATCCGCACCGCGAGCGCGCCGCGCGGCTCGCCGGGTACCAGCGAGCAGAGATTGTTGGAGATGCGCTCGGGCAGCATCGGCACGACGCGGTCGGGAAAATAGACCGAGTTGCCGCGGTCGAGCGCGTCGCGATCGAGCGCCGTGCCCGGGCGGACATAGAAGCTGACGTCGGCAATGGCAACGTTGACGATGAAGCCGCCTTTGTTGTTCGGATCGTCATCGGGCTGCGCGTGGACCGCGTCGTCGTGGTCTTTTGCGTCCGGCGGATCGATGGTGACGAGCGGGACGTCGCGCCAGTCCTCGCGCCCCTTCAGGTTCGCCGGCTCAGCGGCTTCCGCCTCGCGCTCGGCTGCGGACGAGAATTGCAGCGGGATGTCGTGAGCATAGATCGCGATCAGGCTGATCGCCTTCTCCGACTTGACCGAGCCGAGCTTCTCCTTCACGCGGCCGGAGCCGAGGCCGAAGCCGCGCGAGCGGACGATGTCGACGCTGACGAGGTCGCCGTCCTGTGCGCCTTGTGCATCGGTCTTGGCGATGTTCAGCTCGCGGTCGGCGAACTTCTTGTCGACGGGGACGAGCCGTCCGCCGCCTTCGGGAAGCTCGCGAAACACGCCGAGGATGCGGCTCTTGGCCTTGTCGATGACCTTGATGATGCGGCCGCGCCAGGCGGGGCCTTCGGTCTCGTCGGTCGGCTCGACGCGCAGCAGCGCGCGGTCGCCGATTCCGGCCGCGATGCCCGGCTTGGCTCGGCGCGGCATCTCGATGAGGATCTTTGGCGGCTCGCCGCTCTCCACCTCGTCCCACTCGGCGGGGGAGGCGATCAATTCGCCGTCGCTGTCGCGGCCAGTGATGTCGGCGAGCAGTGTGGGCGGAAGAGCGTCCGGCTCCGAGACCTTGTGGCGCTTCTTCTTGATGACGCCGTCGTCGGCGAGCTCGCGCAGCATGCGCCTGAGCTCGGCGCGATCGGCGTTCTTCAGGCCGAACTCGCGCGCAATTTCGCGAGTTCCGACCTTTCCCGGATTTGACTTGATGAAGGCGACGATGGCGTTCCTGTCGGGAAAGCCACGGTCATTCGTGCGTTTCACTTAGCCTCTAACTCTTGCCGGCACTCTTCTTGGCCGGAGTATTTGCAGGATTCTTGGTGGCGGCGGTTTTGGTCGGCGACGTCTTGGCGGTCGAGGGCACGGCGGCGCGAGCCTTGCTGGTGGATTCGGATTTGGTCTTGGCTGCGGTTTTCTTCGCGGCCGGCTTCTTCGGTTTTGGCGCAGCGTCTTCACCGTCCGCAGCTTTCTCTGCAGTCTTCTTGGCCTTGGCTGGCTTCGCCGCTTTCTTCGCCGACTTGGTGGTCTTGGCCTTGCCGCCGCCCTTGGCCGCGCGCTCGTCGATCAGCGCGATCGCCTGCGGCAAGGTGATCGTATCCTTCTCGAATTCGGCCGGGATCGTCGCATTGACGCCGCCGGCCGTGACATAGGCGCCGTAGCGGCCGCTCTTGACGGTGACGGTGCCGAGCGTCGGATGATCGCCGAGCGCCTTGCCGGGATCGGCGCCGAAGCGGCGGCTCGGGCCCTTGGCGACCTTTTCCGCGATCAACGTCACCGCGCGGTTGAGGCCGATGTCGAACACCTCGTCGCCGGCTTCCAGGCTGGCATAGGTCTTGTCGTGCTTCACGAACGGTCCGAAGCGGCCGAGGCCGGCGGTGATCGGAAGACCGCTTTCCGGATGCTTGCCGATCTCGCGCGGCAGCGACAGCAGTTTCAGCGCGAGCTCGAGGTCGACATCGCCGGGCGAGGTGCCCTTCGGAATGCCGGCGCGCTTGGGCTTCTCGCCTTCTTCATAATCCTTCTGCTCACCGAGCTGGATATAGGGGCCGAAGCGGCCGGCCTTGACCCAGACATCGCGACCCGTATCAGGATCCTGGCCCAGCGAACGGTCGGCGGTCGCCTCACCATCGGCGGCGAGCTGACGGGTGTAGCGGCACTCCGGATAGTTCGAGCAGCCGACGAAGGCGCCGAACTTGCCGGCCTTCAGGTTCAGCCGGCCGGTGCCGCAGTTCGGGCACTGGCGGACGTCGCCGCCATCGGCGCGCGGCGGATAGATGTGCGGCCCAAGCATCTCGTCGAGCACGTCGAGCACCTGCGCGACGCGCAAATCCTTGATGTCATCGACGGCGCCGATGAAGTCGCGCCAGAAGTCCTTCAGCACCTGCTGCCAGGAAATCTCGTTGTTGGAGATGCGGTCGAGCTGTTCCTCCAGGCCCGCCGTAAAATCGTACTCGACGTAGCGGCTGAAGAAGCTTTCGAGGAACGCGATCACGACGCGGCCCTTGTCCTCGCCGTGCAGGCGCTTCTTCTCCAGCTTGACGTAGCCGCGGTCCTTCAGGACCTGGAGGATCGAGGCATAGGTCGAGGGACGGCCGATGCCGAGCTCCTCCATGCGCTTGACGAGGGAAGCTTCCGAGAAGCGCGGCGGCGGCTCGGTGAAATGCTGGGTCACGGACAGGCTCTGCCGCTTCAGGGCGTCGTTCGGGCTCATCGCGGGGAGGCGGCGGGAATCCTCGTCCTCCTCGTCGTCGCGGCCTTCCTGATAGAGCGCGAGGAAGCCGTCGAACTTGACGACCTGGCCGGTGGCGCGCAGCTCCAGCGTGCGGGAACCGGCCTTTGCCGTGATGTCGACGGTGGTGCGCTCGAGCTCGGCGGATTCCATCTGGCTCGCGATCGTGCGCTTCCAGATCAACTCGTAGAGCTTCGCCTGATCGGCATCGAGCCTGCGGCTCAGGCTGTCGGGGCGGCGGGAGAGGTCGGTCGGTCGGATCGCCTCGTGCGCTTCCTGGGCGTTCTTGGCCTTGGCCTGGTACTGACGGGGCGCATCGGGCACGTAGGCGTTGCCGTAATCCTCGCCGATCACCTTGCGCGCCTGGGTGATCGCGGACGGGTCGATCTGCACGCCGTCGGTACGCATATAAGTAATGAGTCCGGTGGTCTCGCCGCCGATGTCGATGCCTTCATAGAGGCGCTGGGCGATGCGCATGGTGTGCGCCGGCGCAAAGCCGTATTTGCGGCTGGCTTCCTGCTGCAGCGTCGAGGTGGTGAAGGGCGCTTGCGGATTGCGCCGAGCGGGCTTGGCATCGACCGCGGTCACGGTGTAGCTGGCTGCCTCCAGCGCCTTCTTGAAGTCTTCGGCTTCCGCGCCGGTGCCGATGTCGAGACGCTGGATCTTCTTGCCGTCGGCGCCGACGAGGCGGGCCTCGAACGCATCCCCGCGCGGCGTCAGCAGGGTTGCGATCAGCGACCAGTATTCGCGCGGCACGAATTTCTCGATCTCGAGCTCGCGATCGCAGACGAGACGCAGCGCCACCGACTGCACGCGGCCGGCCGAGCGGGCGCCCGGCAGCTTGCGCCACAGCACGGGGGAGAGAGTGAAGCCGACCAGATAGTCGAGCGCACGGCGCGCCATATAGGCGTCGACCAGCGCGCCGTCGATCTGGCGCGGATGCTTCATTGCGTCCGAGACGGCCTGCTTGGTGATGGCGTTGAACACCACCCGCTCGATTTTCTGGTCCTTCAGCGCGCGCTTTTCCTTCAGCACCTCCAGCACGTGCCAGGAGATGGCCTCGCCCTCGCGATCAGGGTCGGTGGCGAGAATCAGGCGGTCGGCGCCCTTCAGGGACCTGGCAATCTCGTTGAGCCGGCCGGCCGCCTTGGGATCGACCTCCCAGATCATCTTGAAATTGGCATCGGGATCGACGGAGCCGTTCTTCGCGGGCAGGTCGCGGACATGGCCGAACGAGGCCAGAACCTCATAGGACGAGCCCAGATATTTGTTGATCGTCTTGGCTTTCGCCGGCGACTCCACGATGACGATATTCATGTAGTTCCAGTAACTTACGGGAAAATCTTGGGCCGAAAACGAAAGGATTCGGGTCGGCCGTTTCGACCCGAACATGGGTGGTGAGGCCTCCGCTGTCAAATCGAGGGGTGTTGAAAGCCGCCTCGATGGGAAAAGTTTCATATCGAAAAAGTTGCAAAATACCACCTTGGAGTTGCGGTCGATGTGGGCGTAATGTTGCCGCTGGGGCCATGGATTCGGGTGGGGTCTTGGTAACTAAGCCAAAGAAACGGAGGCGCGCCGCAGCAGGCGCGCGTGAAGGCGCGCGTCATGAAGAACCAGGGGAGGGCGGCGCGGACGAGGCGGTGGCCTTCATCGCCGAGCAGACCGGAGCATTGCGCAAGGTCGCCGAGCGCCACAAGCTCGACGTGCTCTATTATCTCCTCGGCATGACCAAGCTCGAGGCGGACGAGCATCTGCGGCTACGGACCAAGCGCAAGCTCTCGTGACAAGACCAGGTGGATTGTCGTGAACTGCGCGTTCGAACGGCGACAAAGCCAATGTGAAGAACGCGTCCAATCTTTCGAGCCTTGCGGATAGGCTCCGCAACGATGTTCGTAGCCTCGTGATCATGTTGACATTGGTCGCAGGGTTGATCCTGTGGTTTGCGACCGTCGGCTCGACCGATCGGGTGATCTATCGCGGCGTCGATCAGGCCTGGTCCGAGCCCGGCCGCGTCCATCTCAAGACGGAGCCTTCCGGTCATTACGCGATCGAGCGGAATGCAGACTTCGCCGCCATGAAGGTCGGCTGTGTTTATGATCTGAACTACGAGGCCGAGTTCGGCCGGCGCCAACGCGAAAATCGCCAGAAGACGGTTCGGAGGGCTACCCTGGTCGGATGCTAGCCAGAGTTCGCTGCGCTCGCACAGAAGGTGTGGTGGCAGCTCGCCGCCGCAATCACGCCGATCGCCGTCGCGCCGGCCGCGGCTTCAGCGTGGTGTCGGCGGGACTGAGCAGGCGCCCGTCCTCGGCGCGCATTTCCAGCTTCTTCACCGGGCGGCCTCTCGCACGATCGACCAGGATGGTCGCGATCTCCTCGGGGTGATCGTCGAACTCCTCGCTCCATTGCCGCAGTGCCACCAAGATCGGAAAGGTGCCGCGGCCCTTCGGCGTCAGCAGATATTCCTGATAGGCGCTGCCGTCGGAGGCGGGGGCGGTTGCCAGAATGCCGTGGTCGACCAGCGATCGCAGGCGCGCCGCCAGGATGTTCTTGGCCATGCCGAGCCTGCTCTGAAACTCGCCGAAGCGGCGGACGCCGAACAGCGCCTCGCGGATGATCAGCAGCGACCACCAGTCGCCGAGCGCCTCCAGCGAGCGTGCGATCGGGCAGGAATCGCCCTCGAAGCTGGTTCGTTTCACCATCGCAGTCTGTCCTATCGCGTTCGCACGGCGTCAGCGCCGATCACGCGCTTGTGCGGTTGCATCATAAAACCGCTTGCCCTAGATGGCAATCTAGTTTCATCATGCAACTAAGGAGGCGAGCGTGAGACTGAAAGACAAGACGGCATTGATTACGGGCGGCAACAGCGGCATCGGGCTTGCGACGGCAAAACTGTTTGCGGCGGAAGGCGCCAAGGTAGTGATCACCGGGCGCAACAAGCAGACGCTGGAGGCTGCCGCGAAGGAACTCGGGCCGAACGCGCTCGCGCTCGCCGCCGACGCCACCGACATCGCCGCGACCGAAGCCGCCATCAAGCAGGGCGCGGAGAAGTTCGGCAAATTCGACATCGTGTTTGCCAATGCCGGCATCGCGGGCGGCACGCCGCTGGGCTCGGCGACGCCCGAAGTCTTCGAGAAGGTCATCAGCACCAATCTGACCGGCGTGTTCTTCACCGTGCAGTCGGCGCTGCCTTTTCTCAACGACAATGCCTCGATCATCCTCAACGGCTCGGTGATCTCCGTGCTCGGCATTCCCGGTTACTCCGCTTACGGTGCCGCAAAGGCCGGCGTGCGGGCGATGGCGCGGATCATGGCCTCGGAGCTGTCGCCGCGCGGAATCCGCGTCAATGTCGTGGCGCCCGGCGCGATCCGCACCCCGATCTGGGGGCCCGCGACCGCGACACCCGAAGCCGAGAAGGCGTTCGAGAAGCGGATCGCGCTATCGACGCCGCTCGGCCGCATCGGTGAAACGGATCACGTCGCGAAGACGGTGCTGTTCCTCGCTTCCGATGATTCCGCGCATGTGCAGGGGCAGGAGATCTTCGTCGACGGCGGCGCGGTGGCCTCCCCGAGCGGCGCGCCGATCTATCGCGGCTGATCAAACCAGGCGCAAATCGAACTGGCCGGCGCAGCCTATGCGGTTGCGCCGGTCGGTTCCGACGTCCGGCCAGGTGCATTGACTGAACCTTTGCGCGAGGTGTTGAACCTTCGCGGAAGCTGCAAAGACCCTCTTAAGGGACGGGCAGACTCATTATCTATAGGGAGTCTAGCATGCCGAAAGCAGCCAGCTTTTTCTCGTCGCTTTCATCACCGCGCATCTTCACCGAAAGATCCTCCGTTCCGGCCAGGCGCTCCGACACATCCGAGCTCGTCGCCATCGCGTTGTTGTGCGGCATGGGCCTGTTCGTCTCGCTTGTTGCCGTGATCCTGGGCATTTAGGGCGTCTGGTTCCAGCTCTGCAGATCGTGCAGCCATCAGCCGCCGCGTATTTCGGCGGCGGCCGATCTCGGCCCGGCGTCAGGCCGCCCGCAGGCTGGTGGCGGCTTGAAGCGCGCCCGCGAGCGCCTTCTCGCGGTGATCCGGTCCGACCTGGATGCCGTCGGCGATGATGAATTCGGCATTGCGGACGCCGATGAAGCCGAAGACGCCGCGCAGATAGCTTTCGAGGTGCTCCAGCGCTGCGGCTGGCGAGCCGGCGCCGTAATAGCCGCCGCGCGAGATCGCGACGATCACGCGTTTGCCGCCGGCGAGCCCCTCGGGCCCGGCCGCGCCATATTTAAAAGTCTTCCCCACCACCAGGATGCGGTCGATCCAGGCCTTGAGCTGGCTCGGAATCGTGAAGTTGTACATGGGTGCACCGATGACCACGACGTCGGCGCTCAGGAACTCCTCCAGCACCGCCGCGCTTGCGGCAAGGTCGGGCGCAAGCTCCGCCGGTGTGGGGGCGCCTTGCGCGGCCGCGAGATGCGAGCCGGAGAGATGGGCAAGCGGGGTCTGGGTCAGGTCGCGATAGACGACTTGAAGCGACGGCGTCGCCTGCCCGAGACGGTCGACGATGGCGGCGGAAACCTGCCGGCTGACGGAGTGGGGGCCGAGCACGCTGGAGTCGATATGGAGAAGTTTCATTTGGGGTCACCCTGGTATAGGTTTGTAACCAGCGCTACATGAGTGACTGTTGAAATCCCCGCAAGAACGCACTTTTTTGAGCCATGGGCACATCTTTGAAACCTGAGAACACCGATTTGCCTGCTCCGCCGAGGCCAAACCCAAGGCCACATCAGAGTCCCGATCCGATGCCGGATCGCAACCACGCGGACTGCCGCGGTGTCGCCTCCGTGCTGTCCCGTGTCGGCGACAAATGGAGCGTGTTCGTGATCATGATGCTCAGCGACGGGCCGAAGCGCTTCAACGAGCTGAAGCGCATGATCAACGGCATCTCGCAGCGGATGCTGACTTTGACGCTGCGCGGTCTCGAGCGCGACGGCCTCGTCACGCGCACGATCTTCCCGACCATCCCGCCGCGGGTGGACTATGAGCTGACCGATCTCGGCCGCGGTCTTCAGCAGCCGGTGAAGGCGCTCGGGGAGTGGGCGATCGAACATCAGGAGCAGATCGCGGCCGCGCGCACGCGGTTCGATGCGCGCAACGAGGGTTAGACTAGCGTTGCGGCTCGACAGTTCACGCCCGGAATGACGCCTTTCCAGTCAACGACATCGAAGGCACACCACTAGAGCAGCGACACCAATCCGCCGCCGTGGCGCTCGAGCCGGCCGGCGAGCTCGAGCTCCAGCAGCACCGTGTGCACGATTGTGGGCGAGGCGCCGGACATTCGTACGAGATCGTCGATCGTCACAGGGGCTGGGCCGAGCAGGTTGATGATCTGATCGCGGTCATGGCCCTGCGGATCACTCTCGAACGGCTCGCCGTCGGGCTCGCCTGCGGGGTGCATCAGGGGCCGTTCCATGATCGGCTGCACCGCGTTGACGATGTCGGCGGCTTCCGTGACGAGCGTTGCGCCCTGCTTGATCAGGTCGTTGGCGCCGGCGGCACGCGGATCGAGCGGCGAGCCGGGCACCGCGAACACCTCGCGGCCCTGTTCGGCCGCCATGCGCGCGGTGATCAGCGACCCCGAGCGGTGCGCGGCTTCCACCACGAGGACGCCGAGCGAGGCGCCCGAGATCAGCCGGTTGCGGCGTGGAAAGTCGCGGGCGCGCGGCTCGTGGCCGAGCGGCATCTCGGAGATCGCCGCAACCGCGTGGTCGAGGATTGCGGCGAGCAGGTAGCCATGCTCGGGCGGATAGATGCAATCATGGCCGCCCGCGAGCACGGCGATCGTGCCGTTCTCAACGCTTGCGCGATGTGCGGCCTGATCGACGCCGCGGGCGAGGCCCGAGATGACGACAAAACCGGCTTCGCCAAGTTCGCGCGCGAGCTGGCCGGCGAATTTCAAGCCCGCGCCGGAGGCGTTGCGCGAGCCGACGATGGCGATCATCGGCCGCATCAGGGTTTTCGTGTCGCCGCGTACGGCGAGCAGCGGCGGTGCGTCGTCGATCATCGCCAGCCGCGCCGGATAGCCGTCCTCGCCGGGGGCTAGCCAGGCGATGCCGAACTTGCGGCTCGCGGCGAGCTCGGCCTTCGCCTCATCGGCGCTACAGATACGGCCCGTCCGCTGCGCACCGCCGCGGCGCGCCAGATCAGGCAGGCGCTCCAGCGCCAGCCGCGCGGTGCCGAAATGATCGACCAGCGAACGGAAGGTGCGCGGCCCGACATTGTCGGAACGGATCAGCCGCAGGCGGTCGATCCGCTCAGCCTCGGTCAGCTCCACGCTTGGATTGATGGCGTCCACGGTGTCTCCTTGCAGGGACAGCATGGAACAACCTGAGGGCGTTGCGCAACAGGGACCTGCGCTTGCGCGACCTTGCTGCGATGCTAAAAGCGATCCCAATAAGAAGGATTTTGCCATGATCTCACTTGCCGACCTTCAGCGCCGCATCGAAGCGGGCGAGCTTTCGACTGACGCCGCCATCGCGCAATCGCACGCGGCGATCGAAGCCAAAGAGAAGGACGTCCACGCCTTCGTTCGCCACGACAAGTCGGCGAGGGCGCAAGGCTCCGGGCCGCTGCGCGGCATCGCGGTCGGCATCAAGGACATCATCGACACCGCCAACATGCCGACCGAGATGGGCTCGGAGATCTATCGCGGCTGGCAGCCGCGCGCCGACGCACCTGTGGTGATGATGCTGAAGCGGGCAGGGGCCACCATCATCGGCAAGACCACCACGACCGCGTTTGCCTCGCGCGATCCGACCCCGACGCGCAATCCCCACAATACGGGTCATTCGCCGGGCGGCTCCTCCTCCGGCTCGGCGGCGGCCGTCGGCGCCGGCATGATCCCGCTGGCGCTGGGCACCCAGACGGGCGGCTCGGTGATCCGGCCCGCCGCCTATTGCGGGACGGCCGCGATCAAGCCGTCGTTCCGGATGCTGCCGACGGTCGGTGTGAAGTGCTACTCGTGGGCGCTCGACACGGTCGGCTTGTTCGGCGCGCGCGCGGAGGATCTCGCGCGCGGGCTGCTCGCGATGACGGGCCGCACCGAATTTTCGGGCATTGCTCCGGCGAAGTCGCCCCGCATCGGGGTGGTCCGGCAGGAGTTTGCCGGCGCCGTCGAGCCGGCGGCCGAAGAGGGGCTGCTGGCCGCGATCAAGGCGGCCGAGCGCGCCGGTGCCAGCGTGAAGGCCGTCGATCTGCCCGAGGCGGTGCAGGAAGCCTGGCGCATCCATCCGATCATCCAGGATTTCGAGGCGCATCGCGCGCTGGCCTGGGAGTTCTCCGAGCGGCATGACGAGATCGCGCCGATGCTGCGCGCCAGTCTCGATGCGACCGTCGGGCTGACGCCAAAGGAATATGACGAGGCGCGCCGGATCAGCCGTCGCGGCCGGCGCGAGCTCGGCGAGCTCTTCGAAGGTGTCGACGTGCTTTTGACCTATTCGGCGCCAGGCACGGCGCCGGCCAAGGAACTCGCGAGCACTGGCGATCCCCGCTACAACCGGCTCTGGACGCTGATGGGCAATCCTTGCGTCAACGTGCCTGTCCTGAAGGTCGGCGGCCTGCCGATCGGCGTGCAGGTGATCGCCCGCTTCGGCAACGATCCGCTCGCGCTTGCGGCGGCCTGGTTTCTCGAGGACGCGCTGGCCCGGGCGTGAATGTGCGCCTCAATCTTATGTGAACGCGGCGGAGGCACCTGCACCGGCGCCCGGCCGACCAATTGAGCTCATGACACTTCCGCACCGACAGGGCCCGCGCGGCCCGCAGTTCTTTGCCGCGAGCGAAAGTCTCGGCGAGATTGTCGAGGCATTTTGTGACGTCGATCTCGCGGATGCCGCGACCGCCTGCGCGCGAACGATCAAGGTGCTGCCGACGACGTCGCCGGTGCTGATCGTGCACTATCGATCGCCAATGGCCTCACAACGCGGAGTCTACAAGCACGCCGTCAACGGCATGCACACGCGCGCGGCGGCGCTGAAGCCGAGCGGCCCGGTCGGTGTCGTGCTGGTGCGGTTGAAGCCTGATGCGGCCGATCGCGTGCTCGGGGTCAGGCCTGCCGACCTGCTCGATGCCAGCGTCGAAATCTGCGACATCTTCGGTGACCACGCGGCCGCACGGCTTGAAGGACGGCTCGCCGGGGCCGGCAGCGCGGCTGCGCGCGTGACTTGCATGCAGGGCTTTCTCGAGCAGAGGCGGCGGCCGTCACGCCTCGATCCGCTGGTTGCACGCGCGATGCGGGCGATCAGGCGGAGCCCGGCGATCTCGATGCGTGCCCTCGCCGATCGCCTCGACATCGGCGAACGCAGCCTGCAGCGCCGCTTCAAGACCGAGATCGGAGCGAGTGCGAAGCGGTTCGCACGGATCGAGCGGATGCTGCAGGCGATCGCGGCGCGCCGCTCCGGCGCCGATTGGGCGGATGTCGCGCATGCGGGCGGATTCACCGACCAGGCGCATCTGATCCGCGACTTCCGTACTTTCGCGGGAAGCTCGCCGGACGTGTTCTGCCGGCGTGTCGCGACCGACAGGGTACAGAGGTGGAATGACGAACTCGCGTCGTCGGATTTTTACAATACGTTTCTCACTGAGGCGGCTACCAGCGCGTCTTCAGACTTCGCAAGGAGACGCAAACATGTCGACAGAGTTCGCCCGCGGCGCTCGGCTGCGCAATGCCTTCAACAAGGAGACGTTTGTCTTCTCCGGACTGCTCGACGAAGGTGACGTCGCACGTTTCGGTGTGATCCTCGAAAAGGGCGGCTCGGGCGGCGGCAACGCGCTTATGCACGTGCATCCCGGCGCGGACGAGCACTTTGCAGTGAGGAGTGGACGCATCAAGTTTGTCGTCGACGGGCGTGAGCAGCTGGTGGACACAGGCGGCAGCGTGACCGTGCCGCGTGGCAGACCGCATTATTTCGCCAATGCCGGCGACGGTAACGCCGAGCTCGAGGTCTCGTTCACGCCGGCGCAGCAGCATCTGCGCTTCTTCGCCAATTTCGTCACGCTCACGGTGAAGCAGCCCAAATGGTTCTCCAGCGCCGGCGATCCGAACTTCCTGCTGATCGCACTGGTGCTACACGCCTATCGCAATCACATGTATCTGGCTGGCGTGCCGATCTGGCTGCAAAAGCTGCTGTTCGCCGTGCTTGCGCCGATGGCGCGCCTTGCCGGCTATCGGTTGGCGATCGAGCCGTTGCGTGAGGCGCCGGCCAGGTCAGGCCTTGCCGTGTGAGGCGAGGGATCAGACCAGTTCCGGCTCGGCCGCCGCGGGGGCGGCTCCCTGCGTCGCACCCGTACCTTGCCCGAGCCAGCGCGCGGCGGCCTCGCGACCGCTCCGGTGCAGCAGGCGAATGAAGCCGCGGCCGAGATCGGTCGATGAGCGCTGCGCCAAGCCGTCAAAGGAGTCTTCTGCCGCGATCCTGGTGAGGCGCAGCGGCGCTGTGGCGTACGACTGTGCCCATTCGATCGCCGCGATCTCGGCATTGAGCGCGGCGTTGGCCGCGATCTGGTCGAGCCTGCGGTCGATCGCGGCGAGCGTGATCGGCACA
This sequence comes from Bradyrhizobium sp. RP6, assembly GCF_003837805.1. Lineage (GTDB taxonomy): Bacteria > Pseudomonadota > Alphaproteobacteria > Rhizobiales > Xanthobacteraceae > Bradyrhizobium. The sequence continues at coordinate 481,893 of NZ_RQIT01000001.1, forward strand.
TAGCTGTCGCGCGTCGGCGTGACCTGGACGAGCAGCAGATCCGTCGCCGCGGTTTCCCGGACCAGCCGCAGCAGCGGCGGATTGCCGCCGAAGCCGCCGTCCCAATAGGCCTCGCCATCGATCTCGACGGCGCAGTGAACCAGCGGTGGACAGGTCGAGGCCAGCGCGACGTCTGCGGTGATGGCGTCGTTGGCGAAGATCTGCTGCTGCCCGTCGCGGATCCGCGTCGCCGCGATCAGCAGCTTCGGGCACCCTGCGTCGCGCAAGATGGAAAAGTTGATGTCGCGCGACAGCGCCTGCCGCAGCGGATCGAGATCGAACGGATCGAACTGCCCGGAGCGCAGCGTCGGGCCGAACGCGACGGAGCTTCCCGCCGGCGAAAAGCCGCCGACCAGCATCAGCGAGCGGAACGAGGCCTCGTGCATCAGGCGGACCCAGAACCGGTTCAGCCGGCTGCGGGCGCCTTCGCGGCCGCCTTCGGCAAGGCCGCAGGCGAGCAGCAGCGCATTGATGGCGCCGGCGCTGGCGCCGCTGACGGTGTCGATCGCGATGTCGGGCTCTTCCAGCAGCCGCTCCAGCACGCCCCAGGTGAAGGCGGCAAAGGTGCCGCCGCCCTGGAGCGCCAGCGAGAGTTTTCGCGGCGGCCATTGGCCGGAACGCGCCTGCGGGAGCGCGACCGCTGCAGCCTTGGTGACCCCGACGTCTCGCGGAGCGTCGGCCTGCGCGACGGGCGCAGGCTGCGGCACTTGCGATGAAACGTGCGCGGGCGGTGGCGCATCGGACCAGATATTGGTCGCCGAAAGCAGCCGGCTTGCTGCGCTGCCGGAAGCACCGAGCGAACCAACCCTGTCATGCGCGTCGACAATCATCTCGCTCATTCTGAGCAACCGCGTAACGCCGTTTCCTGTGTCAGGATGACAGGCATGGAACCCGTTCGCTACTGCCTGCACCGAGCGGTGCGAAGTTGCGAACAGAATTTGGCATACAATGCGGAAGGTGTGCGGCGATATCCGTACTTTTTCCGGCTTCAGATTGTTGTTTGACGCGTTTTCTTGACGCGAACCGGCATCCACTTCGCTCGAAAACGCTCTAAAGCGCGATATCTCGATCAATCGTCATCGCGCTTTAGGTTGTTGTTCACGCATGATCTTTCCGGAAAACCGCTTCGCACTTTTCCGGATCATGCTTCAGGCCTTCTCGCCGATCCGGCTTTCCTTGCCGGTTTGCAGGCGCCTGATGTTCTCGCGATGCGCGTAGAACAAGAGCAGCGTCAGCACCGCTGTCAGCGCGGACAATGCGAGGTGGCCGAACCACCACAGGAACATCGGCGTGATGAACGCCGCCACCAGCGCGGAGAGCGAGGAATAGCGGGTGGTGAAGGCGGTCGCCAGCCAGAGCACGCAGAAAACGACGGCGCCAGGCCAGAACAGGCCAAGCAGGACGCCGATATAGACGGCGACGCCCTTGCCGCCCTTGAACTTGAGCCAGACGGGGAAGAGGTGACCGAGGAAGGCGCCGAGCCCGGCTGCCATCGCGGCATTGGGCCCGGCGATGTAGCCGGCGATCACCACGGCCACGGTGCCCTTGAGCGCGTCGAACAGCAGGGTGCCCGCCGCGAGGCTCTTGCGTCCCGTGCGCAGCACATTGGTGGCGCCGATGCTGCCGGAGCCGATCGAGCGGATATCCTGCGTGCCCGCGAGTTTGGTCAGGATCAGTCCGAATGGAATCGAGCCGAGGAGATAGCCGATGACGAAGGCCACCGGCAAGAATGCTTCAAGCCCCATGACGGCAGCTCCAAAGGCAGGATTCGCGTGTCGAACGATCGCGTATGTCAGACATGCTCGTAGACCGTCCGGCCGCCGACAATGGTGCGCACCACGCGGCCTGTAAAGCGGGCCTCGTCGAACGGGGTGTTCTTGCAAGGCGATTTGAGGTCGGCCGGATCGACCACCCAGGGCGTATCGGGATCGATCACGATGACGTCGGCGGGGCTGCCGACGCGCAGGGTTCCACCCGGCAGCCCGAGCAGCTCGGCTGGCCGGGTCGACATCGCCCGGATCAGCGTCTTCAGTTCCAGTTCGCCATTATGCACGAGCCGCAAGCCGGCCGGCAGCATGGTCTCGAGCCCGACGGCGCCCGGCGCGGCTTCCGCGAACGGCAGGCGCTTGACCTCGACGTCCTGCGGATTGTGGTCGGACATGATGACGTCGAGGAGACCGGAGGCGATCGCCGCCACCAGCGCCCGGCGGTCGTCCTCGGTCCGCAGCGGCGGCGACAGCTTCAGGAACGAACGGTAAGGGCCGATGTCGTTCTCGTTCAGCGCCAGATGATTGATCGAGACCGAGGCGCTGACGGCGAGCCCGGCGTCGCGGGCGCGCTGGAGGATGTCGAGGGAATCGATGCAGGTGAGCGAGGCCGCATGGTACCGGCCGCCGGTGAGCGCGACCAAGCGCAGGTCGCGCTCCAGCATCACGGCCTCGGCGGCGTTCGGGATCCCCATCAGGCCGAGCCGGGTCGCGAACTCGCCCTCGTTCATCACGCCTTCGCCGACGAGATCAGGGTCCTCGGTGTGATGCACGATCAGCGCGTCGAAGTCGCGGGCGTAGGTCAGCGCGCGGCGCATGACCTGCGCGTTGGTCACGCTCTTGTCGCCGTCGCTGAAGGCGACTGCGCCGGCCGCCTTCAACAGGCCGAACTCGGTCATTTCCTCGCCGTGCATGCCCTTGGTCAACGCCGCCATGGGCTGGATGTTGACGATCGCGGTGTCGCGGGCCCGGCGCATCACGAAGTCGACCGTCGCCGAATTGTCGATGACGGGCGAGGTGTCCGGCTGGCAGATGATGGTGGTGATGCCGCCCGTCGCGGCGGCCTGGCTCGCCGAGGCAAAGGTCTCGCGATGGCTGAGGCCGGGCTCGCCGACGAAGGCGCGCATGTCGATCAGGCCCGGCGCCACGATCTTGCCGGAGCAGTTGACGATGTCGGTACCCTCGGGGACGCCGGCCGCGCCGATGCCGCGGCGGGTCTCGCGGATGGTGCCATCGGCAATGAGAACGTCGCCGATGCCGTCGAAATCCCTGGAGGGATCGACGACGCGGGCGTTGGCGAGCAGGATGGGGCGGCGATCGGTCAGCATCGGCATCACGCGTTGGGCAGGTTGCGGGCGAGCGCTTCCAGCACGGCCATGCGCACGGCGACGCCCATTTCCACCTGTTCGCGGATCAGGGACTGGGCGCCGTCGGCCACGATCGAGTCGATCTCCACGCCACGGTTCATGGGACCTGGATGCATCACGAGAGCGTCCGGCTTGGCGTAGGCGAGTTTCTTCTGGTCGAGCCCGAAATAATGGAAATATTCCGATGACGAGGGCACGAAGGAGCCGTTCATGCGCTCGCGCTGCAGCCGCAGCATCATGACGATGTCGGCGCCCTCCAGGCCCTCGCGCATGTCGCGTGCGACCTCGACGCCCATCCGCTCGATGCCCGGCGGCAGCAGCGTGGAGGGGCCGACGACGCGGACGCGGGCGCCCATGGTGTTGAGCAGGATGATGTTGGAGCGGGCGACGCGCGAATGCAGCACGTCGCCGCAGATCGCGACCACGAGGCCCTCGATCCGGCCCTTGTTGCGGCGGATGGTGAGGGCGTCGAGCAGCGCCTGCGTCGGATGCTCGTGCGCGCCGTCGCCGGCATTGATCACGGAACCGTCAACCTTGCGCGCCAGCAGTTCCACCGCGCCGGAGGCATGATGGCGCACCACCAGGATATCGGGGTGCATCGCGTTCAGCGTCACGGCGGTGTCGATCAGGGTCTCGCCCTTGCGGATCGAGGAGGAGGACACCGACATGTTCATGACGTCGGCGCCGAGCCGCTTGCCGGCGAGTTCGAACGAGGACTGGGTCCGGGTGGAGGCCTCGAAGAAGAGGTTCACCTGCGTCCGTCCACGCAGGACGGTGCGCTTCTTGTCAACCTGGCGGTTGACCTCGACGTATTCTTCGGACAGGTCGAGGAGGCCGGAGATGTCGGCCGCGGAAAGGCCCTCGATGCCCAGCAAATGCCGGTGGCCGAGGACGAAGGTCGATTTCGATGTCATTAAAAGCAGAGCTATAGGGGCGGACGGCGGGGGGAGCAAGGGGCAAAGGCCAGGATGTGAGTTATCCCCTGATCTGTCTCCTTGTCGTCATTCCGGGGCGATGCGAAGCATCGAACTAGGGTGTGGGCTCCCGCACCCGAGAATCTCGAGATTCCGGGTCTGGTCCTTCGGACCATCCCGGAATGACGGAGAAAAAATGCGTATGTCTCTCCTCAAATCATTTCTGATTGCGAGCGTTGCCATAACCATAATCTCATCCGCCCACGCCCAACCTCTCCCCGGCGGCTTCGTTTACCTCCGCGACATCGATCCCAGCATCATCCAGGACATCCGCTACGCGACGTCGAACAATTTCGTCGGCCGTCCGCTCGCCGGCTACGGCGCCGGCGAATGCGTGGTGAAGCGCGAGGTCGGGCTGCGCCTGAAGGCGGTCCAGCAGGAACTGGCCGCACAGAACCTGTCGCTGAAAATGTTCGACTGCTACCGCCCGGCGCGGGCCTCGCGCGACATGGTGAAGTGGTCGCAGAACGGTCATGAGACGGCGGCCGAGCGGCGCTACAATCCGAACATCCCGAAGACCGAGCTGTTCCGCCTCGGCTACATTGCGAGCCGCTCGCAGCATTCCACGGGTGCAGCGCTCGATCTCACGCTGGTCGATCTCAAGGCCGACAATTCCGCCAAATACGATCCGTCGACGACCTATGCCGACTGCACTGCGCCGGTCGCGTTGCGCGCGCCCGAAGGCAGCGTCGACATGGGCACGGGCTACGACTGTACCGACGCGAAGGGGCATACCGCCGTAACGTCGATCAATCCGGAGCAACGCACCTGGCGCAAGCGGCTGGTCGCTGCGATGGCCAGGCAAGGCTTTGTGAACTATTCGAAGGAGTGGTGGCATTTTTCCCTGCCGGGGGCGGGCGGGGCAGCCTATGATTTCCCGATCCAGCCGCGGACGAGGTAGAGTTCGATTGAAACGAAAGCAGCCGCAAGCGGGGTTGCCTCTGCCGTCGGGAGAGGTGGCGCTGCCCGAGCCGAGATGACATCGATGGAAGTACCATGACCCAGCCGAGCTTTGCGACCCACGAGGTCTTTAACCAGTCGCCGCCATTCGAGGACGTCGACCTGTTCGCTGCGGACCGGCCGCTGGTCGAAGCGGTGAGGGCTAATGGCGGCGCGGCGGCGGAGCGCGAGCTGTCGGAGTTCGGCAAGCAATGGGGCTCGGCGGCGATGGCAGATCGCGGCCGCCTCGCGAACGAGAACACGCCGAAGCTGCGCACCTTCGATGCCAAGGGCAATCGCCGCGACCAGGTCGAGTTTCATCCCGCCTATCACGAGCTGATGGCGCACAGTGCGCATGCGGGCGTGCACAATTCGACCTGGACGGCAGATGGAAGACCTGCTGGCGATGCCGCCGAGGTCATTCGTGCCGCGAAATTCTATATCGCCGCGCAGGTCGAGACCGGCCATCTCTGCCCGATCACGATGACACGCGCCTCCGTCGGCGCGCTGGCGATGCAGCCTGACTTGCTGGCGCGCGTGATGCCGGTGCTGTCGACGAAGAGCTATGATCCCAGCTTTGCGCCCTGGTGGCAGAAGCGCGGCATGACGCTTGGCATGGGCATGACCGAGAAACAGGGCGGCACCGACGTTCGCGCCAACATGACGCGCGCCGTGCGCGACGGGGACGGCTATCGCATCACCGGTCATAAATGGTTCATGTCGGCGCCGATGTGCGATGCGTTCCTGGTGCTGGCGCAGGCGGAGGGCGGGTTGACCTGCTTCTTCATGCCGCGCTTCGCGCCGGACGGTTCGGTCAACGCCATCCAGTTCCAGCGGCTGAAGGACAAGCTCGGCAACCGCTCCAATGCCTCGTCCGAGGTCGAGTTCGTCGGCGCGTATGCGCAAGCGGTCGGCGAGGAGGGCAAGGGCATCCGCACCATCATCCAGATGGTGCAGCTGACGCGGCAGGATTGTGCGATCGCCTCCGTCGGGCTGATGCGCTCTGGGCTCGCGCATGCGCTGCACCATGCGCGGCACCGCAGCGTGTTCCAGAAGCATCTTGCCGACCAGCCCCTGATGCAGGCCGTGCTGTCGGACATGGCGCTGCATGTGGAGGCGAGCACGGCGCTGGTGATGCGGCTCTGCCGCGCCTTCGACCGCATGCCGCAGGATGCGGCGGAAGCCGCCTATATGCGGTTGTTGACGCCCGCGATCAAATACTGGACCTGCAAGAGCGCGCCGCCGTTCCTCGACGAGGCGATGGAGTGCCTCGGCGGCAACGGCTATGTCGAGGATGGCATTCTGGCGCGCCATTACCGGGAGTCGCCGGTCAACGCGATCTGGGAGGGTTCGGGCAACGTTATGTGCCTCGACGTGCTCCGCGCGCTCTCGCGCGAGCCGGAGGCGGCAATGGCGGTGCTGCAATCGCTGGCGGTCGAGACGAAGAGCCTACCGGGGGCAGGCGAGGCGGTGACCTTCATCGGCAAGACCTTCCGCCGCGCCGATGGCGAACGCGTTGCGCGCCTTGCCGTCGAGAAGCTGGCGCTGCTTGCCGCGTCGGCTGCGCTCAACGGCGTATCGCCGCGCAATGCCGAATTGTTCGCGAGCACGCGTCTAGCCGCCAATCACGCCAGCATGTATGGCGCGGTGGAGTTGGGCGGCCCCGATGTGCATGAACTGCTGGCGAGGGCGCTGCCGTGATTGTTGATCCCGTCATTCCGGGGCGGTCCGAACCGAACTATGGTGCGCAATTGCGCACCTGAGAATCTCGAGATTCTCGGGTGCGGGAGCCCGCACCCTAGTTCGATGCTGTGCATCGCCCCGGAATGACGGTGAATTTCTAGCGAAAGCCTCCTGATGGACTCCCTCAACCCCGATCATGCGCCGCTGACCGAGACGCCGGCGCCGCCACGCGTCTGGAAGTTCTGGGGCTCGGCGCTGTGGGGTCTCTTCATCTTCGTGGCGATGTTCGTCGGACAGATCGGCGCCGTCGTTCTGCTGGCGGTGGAGCGTGGTCTTCCCATGGACCTCGCCTCGCTCCAGGTCGTCGGCCGTGAGCCGCAGGCGCTCGCGCTCTCGGTCATCACGGGCCTGCCGGCGACGCTGGCCGCGGTTTGGCTCGCCATTCGCATCAAGAAGGCGTCCTTCGTCGATTATCTCGCGCTGCACTGGCCGTCGTGGAAGCAGCTGCTTTTCGGCGCCGTCGGGCTCATCCTGATCGTGCTGGTGTGGGAGACGATGTCGCGCGCGCTGGGGCGGGAGGCGACGCCGGGCTTCATGACCGATCTGCTGAAATCCGGGCGCGACAAGGGCGCTGCGCTGTTACTCCTGTTCGCCTTCAGCGTCGCCGCGCCCATGTCGGAAGAGATTCTGGCGCGAGGCTTTCTCTATCGCGGCTGGTCGGCGAGCTTCCTGCGCGTATCAGGTGCGATCCTGCTGTCGTCGCTGATCTGGACGGTCGTGCACCTGCAATACGACATATACTTCCTCGCCGAGGTCTTCGCCATCGGCCTGTGGTTCGGCTACATGCGCTATCGCTCCGACTCGCTATGGGTCACCATCGTGCTCCACTCGCTGAACAATCTGACCGCGGTGGTGCTGACGATGTGGCTGGGGAGCTAGGCCGCCAGCCCGATCGCGATCGGCATCGTGATGGCCGCCAGGATCGTTTGCAGCGTGATGATCTGCGCCAGCAACGGCGCATCGCCGCCCATCTGGCGGGCCAGCACATAGGCGCTGGGCGAAGTCGGCACGGCCGCGCAGATCGCGACGATCGCGAGGCTGCTGCCGGTGATGCCGAACCAGGCCGCGAGCCCCAGCGCGAGCGCAGGCATCAGCACCAGCTTCAGGCCGACGCCGATGGCTGCGCCCAGGCTGGGGCGCAACAGGCCCTTCAGATGCAGGCCCGCGCCGGTGACGAGGAGGCCGATGGCAAGCGAGGACCGGCTCAGCGCGTCCGCCACCTCGTGCCAGATCCTAGGCAGCGACAGGTGCATCAGATTGACGGCTAGGCCGATCACGCAGGCCCAGATCAGGGGATTGCGGATCACCGTCATGGCGATGACGCGCGGGGATCGCTTCTCTTTTGCGGCGTAATGAGCGAGCACGGCGACGCTGAACACGTTGACCAGCGGGATGATCGCGACCATCGCCACTGAGGCCAGCGCCAGTCCGAGATCGCCGAACATGTTGGCGGCGATCGACAGAGCCACGAAGGTTTGCCAGCGCGTTGCGCCCTGGAAGATCGAGGTGAAGGCGGGACCGTCGATGCTCAGCCGCGACAGCGCCGGCCGCAGCGCGAGACAGAGCAGCGACATCGCGAGCGCCGACAGCAGCAGCGCGCCGCCGACGCCGGCGACGGGCACCCTGGAGAGGTCCGCCTTGACCAGGGTCTGGATCAGCAGCATCGGAAACAGCACGAAATAGGTCAGCTGCTCCAGCCCGTGCCATTGCGTGTCGAGACGCATCAGGCTGTGCCTCAGCACGACGCCGAGCACGATGAGGATAAAGACCGGCAGCAGCGCCGCAATCACGACCGGCATGGATCAGTCCGTCCCCGGCGCCGCGCGCAGATTTGCCAGACGGTCGAGCGCGCCTTGCAGGATGAAGATCGCCGCGTGCTCGTCGATCACCTCGGCGCGCTTGGCGCGGCTGACGTCCATGCCGATCAGCTCGCGCTCGACCGCCGCGGTCGAGAGACGCTCGTCCCAGAGGCCGATGGGGAGCTGGGTCAGTCCGGCGAGATTGCGGGCGAAGGCGCGGGTGGATTGCGCGCGCGGGCCCTCGCTGCCGTCCATGTTGATGGGCAGGCCGAGCACGAAGCCGACCACCTTGCGCTCGGCCGCGACCGCGAGCAGCCGGGCAGCATCCTGCTTGAACGCCTTGCGGGCGATGGTCTCGACGCCGGTCGCAAGCCGACGATCGGGGTCGGAGACGGCAACGCCGATGGTCTTGCTGCCGAGATCCAGCCCGACCAGCGCGCCGCGCGCGGGCCAGTGGGTTGCAGCATCGACGAGGGGCAGGATAAGAGCCGGCATGGCGTTAGCGCATATCACGCGTCACGCAGCGGAGTGAACCCGGAAGATGGATGCGCTGACATTATTCGGCCTGTTCGCCGTGACGGCGATGCTGGTCACCTACGCCCTGGAGGACCGCAGCCACTGGTTCGTGCTGCTGTTCGCCGCATCCTGCGCGCTCGGCTCGGTCTACGGTTTTCTGCAGGGCGCCTGGCCGTTCGGTGTGGTCGAAGCGATCTGGGCCGTCGTGGCGCTGCGACGGTGGTACCTGAAGCGGTAGATCGTCCGGCGGCCGCAAGCCGCGCGAAATCGTGATGCCCAGCTGTATCGATCAATTGTGGGAAATCTCACACTGGTGAGGTTGCAGACCATGGCATGATGCCGCGTGGTTGCGCGGCAGTAGATATACAGGTCTAAAGTAGTGTCGGGTGCATGCCCCCGATTTCCGGAACGATCGGCGGCGACCGGCAGTCCGGCCCGCGTTGCAACTTGGCGTCAATTTCTTGGGGCGCCGACCACGTCCAATATTCGCCCAGCCATTTGAGAGGTCACGATGCTCATCAAGCCAAGCCTGATCGCGGGCTCAGAAAGGCGATTCAAGCAAGCCGAGTTCTCACCCGAGGCCTTGAACCGAAAATTGGGCGACGGTCCGATCGAGATGACCGTCGAAAAGATGCGCCTGCGCCAGCGCCAGCTGCTGGCCGAGACGCAGGACGTGGAGAAGGCCGAGATCGGCCTGGAGCGGATCATCCAGGGCAATGATCTCGACAGCATCAACTATCTCGCCAAGGGGACCGCCGCCTCGCGCTCGGTCTGCCGTATTCAGCTCAGGGATACCAAGTCGAATCTGCTCGGCTATGGCTCCGGCTTTCTGATCGGGCCCGGCCTGCTGCTGACGAACCATCATGTCTTCGGTCGGCCGGCCGACGCAGCCAATTCGATCGCCGATTTCAACTACGAATTGGACGCTTCGGGACAGGAGCGTGTGCCGGTGAGGTTCGGATTCGAACCGGGAAGATTCTTCTACACCAACGACAGGCTGGATTTTTCGATTGTCGCGGTGGCGCCGACCTCGCTGTCGGGAGGAGAGGAGCTCGAGGATTTCGGGTGGTTGCCGCTCAGCGGTGCGCCCGGCAAGGCAGATCCCGGCGAGTACCTCACCATCATCCAGCATCCCAGCGGGCAGATGAAGCAGGTCTGCGTCCGCGAGAACAAGCTGCTCAAATATGTCGGCGACTTCCTCTGGTACAACACCGACACGACGGCGGGATCGTCGGGCTCGCCCGCGTTCAACCGCTTCTGGCAGGTGGTCGCGCTGCACCACAGCGGTGTTCCCCGGAAGAATGCGCAGGGTCGCACCCTGACCAAGGACGGCAAGGTGTGGAAGCCGTCGATGGACGAATCCTCGATCGACTGGATTGCCAACGAAGGCATCCGGATCAGCGCGATCGTCGCCGATCTCAAGGTGGCCGTCGGCTCTCACCCTCTGATCAGGCCGGTGCTGGACGAGATGGACCCGCCAGGCCGGCCCGAAATCGAGAGAGCCTCGCCGTCGCCGGTTGCCGCAATGCCGTACGGCGCCAGTGTCTGGGTCGAGCAATCCGTCGACGGCACGTCTCTGGTGGTCCCGATCCGCGTTCCGCTGCCGATGTTCAAGAAGGAGATTCCTTTCGCTCCAACGGCGCCGCTGCCGAGCCCGGCGGGGGGGCATGGCAATGGCCGGACGCCGAACGGCGGCACGGACGGCGGCGAGCGCAACGGCGGCATACCATTGATTGCGCCGCCGACCGGCCTGTTGCCGCACATCAGTGCGAGGAACGGCCTGCCGATGGAGGCCGTGCATATCGATCAGAGCACGCTGAAATCGCGTCCAGGATACAAGGCGAATTTTCTGGGCACTGGCAAATTCTCGGTTCCCTTGCCGAAGATTCCGGCCGCGCTCAAGTCCAGGATCGCGATGCTCAAGGGCCGCTCCAGGCAGTCCGAGCTGAAATATTTCAACTACAGCGTCGTCATGAACAAGGAGCGCAGGCTTGCCTTCTTCAGCTGTGTCAATATCGACGGCAGCAAGCAGCAGGATGTCGGCAAGCGCGAAGGTGATTCCTGGCTGCGCGATCCGCGCATCGACGAGGATGCCCAGATCGGCGACGAGTTCTACCGCAAGCAGGCTACTTTCGAGGCCGACCGCAGCAAGAATCCGTTCGACCGCGGTCATCTGGTGCGCAGACTGGATGCGACCTGGGGCGACACCGTCGCCGCGGCCAAGCAGCATGGCGACGATTCCTTCCATTTCACCAATTGCTCGCCGCAGTTCTTCTCGTTCAACCAGGGTAAGCAGCTCTGGGCTGGACTGGAGGACTACACGCGCGATGTCCTGCTCGAAGGCGAGGAGAAGGGCATCGTCATGAACGGCCCGGTGTTCGATGGGCCGGATGCCGAAGGATCCGATCTGCCCAATCCGGCCGGCCGGCCGCACAGGGATCCGAGCTTCGGCGGCGTTCAAATTCCGAAGTATTTCTGGAAGATTCTGATCCGCCGCAACGACGATGACGACGCTCTGAAGGCGGCGGCGTTCCTGATGAGCCAGCGAAAGCAGGTTATGGAGATCGACCGAATCCAGGAGGCGGAGCTGCTCGAGCGGATGTCGGAGGAGGATGTCAGCGTCTTCCAGGTCTCGATCGCGGACCTCGCGAAATTGACCAAGCTCGACTTCGGCAATCTTGCCGACGCGGACTCGCACGAGGCGACCTCGGTCGGCCCGCGGCGGATCGAGTCCTATGAGGACATTCGAATCTAGGAACCCAGGTTCTTGGAGTGGGGACCGACGCGGCTTTCGGGTGAGGGGCCGTGTGCTCTGTCGAGACACCGATGGCCCTCACCCGGGGCTTGCGACGCGGGCCGCGCGTCAGCGGATCGCGATGGGGTTGATCATCGCCTGCACGCCGCCGGTCCAGCGCGGCTGTCCCAGCACGAACAGGAATTCGTAGCCCTTGTCTCTGGCGAGCGCGGCCGTGTCCATATTTTCCAGGATGTAGGTCCCGTTCATCGCGAGCAGGATCTGGTGCACCTCGAACACGTTCTTGGATTCGAACGGCAGTACCTCCAGTCCCCAGGTGTCGGCGCCAACGGCGACGACGCCCTTGCCAGTCAGATATTTTGCACCCTCGACGCCGAGCCCGGGCTCGGCGGCCGAATAGCGCTTGTCGTCCTTGCCGAGCAGACTGAGCCAGCCGGTGTGGAAGATGACGACGTCGCCCTGGCGGATCTCGACGTTCTGCTGCTTGGCGGCTTCCTCGATCTCCTTGACGTTGAATGCGGTGCCTTCCTTCACCACGTCGGTCTTGAAATAGGCGGCCATGTCGAGCAGGACGCCGCGGGTGACCATCGGCGGCACCTTTTCGATCCCGAGCTTCTTCAGTCCGGTCGGATCGGCGAAATCGGCGAGCTTGTTGCCGTTGTAATAGACATGTTCGATGCCTAGATGGCCGAGCCCGTCGAGCTGGCTGCCGATGCCGACCCAGGTGTCGAGTATGTCATCGTTGTAGGTGGCCTTGTTCGGACCAAGCCCGGCGCTGCCGGCCTGTCCCGGCTGCACCACCGTGATCTTGAAGGTGCGGGGCGGATAGGCGGGCGTCTGCGACGTGACGGGAATGCCAAGGGCGTAGGTCTTGCCGGTCTTCACCAGCGACGCCGCCTTCACCACGATCTCGGGCGTCAGGTAGTTGGCGGCGCCGATCTCGTCGTTCGGCCCCCATTTAGACTTGGTCCAGTCCTGTGCGCTTGCAGTTCCTGATATCGCCGACAACGCAGCGACACAGCACAACACGAGCGTATTGCGCATCGTTAGTCCTCCCGATGTTCTTGCCGATGTTTTGGCTTCGTTATGGTTTTGCGCTGGCCAGTCAGTCATCCTAACGTAGAATGATCGCGGGCTTCAAAGTTTTTTGATGTGCTGCGTTGCCGCGGCAGAACGCAACGCGGGCCGCGGGGATTTGTGACGAATTTCGTGGAGTGGAACGCAGTGTCGCGTCAGGCCGCGATGACGTCCTCGTCCTTCTTCAGGCAGTCGGCAAAACCGCTCAGCGCGCTGGTTTGATGGCCCGCGCGGCGGTGGATGAACAGTGTCTCGACGCGCGCGTGCGCCGGGCTCAGCGCGTGGATCGCGATGCTGCCGTTCATCGCGCTGCGCTCGACGACCGCGCGCGGCAGCAACGTGACGCCCATGTCGGCGGCGACGCAGCCGATCATGCCGTCGAGCGTACCCAGCTCGAAGCGTGCGGCCGACGGCCAGGCGAGTTCGACGAACACTTGTTCGAGCCGCTGGCGGTAGGTGCAGCCGGTGCGGAACACCAGCGCGGTCGGCCCGGACTCCGGCGTGCCGGCGCGCAACTCGGCAAGCGAGGTCCAGCGCCGCGCGCTGACCAGCACCAGCTCCTCGCGGAAGGCGCTCGCCGCGATGAGATCGGCATGCGTGACGGGACCCGCGACGAAGGCGCCGTCGAGCGAGCCTTCAAGCACGGCGGTGACGAGGTCGGCCGTCGGCGCGGTGCGCAAGGAAAGCCGCACGGCGGGGAAGCGGCGGTGAAAATCGGCGAGCAGTGGCGGCAGGCGCACGGCCGCCGTCGTCTCCATCGATCCGATCGCGAGCGGTCCTTTCGGCTCGCCATCGTCACGTGCGGCGAGCAAGGCTTCGCGCGACAGTGCCGCCATCTTTTGCGCGTAGGGGAGCAGGCGCTTGCCGGCGCCGGTCAGCGTCATGCCGCGGCTGTGGCGCTCGAACAGCGCCGTGCCGATCTCCGCCTCCAGCGCCTTCACGCGCTGGGTGACGTTCGACTGCACGGTGTTGAGCTCTTCGGCGGCGCGTGTGATGCCGCCCGTGCGGGCCACGGCCGCGAAGGTCTGGAAATCGCTGAGTTCCATGGCTTCGTTTCGCTTTTGAGATGATAGCGTTCGCAACAATTCATTTTTAGAGAATGTTAGACGCGCCTAGTCTCGCTGTCCAGATCGGGGAGGAGCCATGCCGCTGACGATGTCGCTGACCACGCTGTTGGAGATCGAGCATCCGATTTTGCTGGCGCCGATGGATGTCGTCGCCGGCAGCCGTTTGGTCGCGGCGGTGAGCCGCGCCGGCGGGTTCGGCATTCTTGGCGGCGGCTATGGCGAGCGGGTCTGGCTGGAGCAGGAGACGGCGAAGCTCGCCGAACTGCGTGCGCCGTTCGGGATCGGCTTCATCACATGGAGCCTCGCCAAGCGGCCCGAGCTTCTCGACATCGCACTCGGCGCAAAGCCATCGGCGATCATGCTGTCGTTCGGCGATCCCGCGCCGTTCGCGCCCAGGATCAAGTCCGCCGGCGCGCGCCTGATCTGCCAGGTTCAGGACGAAGCGATGGCGCAGCAGGCGCTCGATGCCGGCGCCGACATCCTGATCGCGCAAGGCACGGAGGCGGGCGGTCATGGCGCTTCGCGCACCACCGTCGATCTCGTACCTGCCATCGTCGATCTCGCCGCTGGGCGCGTTCCCGTGGTGGCGGCCGGCGGCATCGCCGACGGGCGCGGGCTCGCCGCCATGATGATGCTGGGCGCAAGCGGTGTGCTGCTCGGCACGCGCTTCTATGCGAGCCGGGAGGCGGATGGCGCGCAGGAGGCGAAGCGGCGCATCTGTGCGGCGAGCAGCGGCTCGACCGTGCGCGGCATCATCTTCGATCTCTCCCGCAACAATGTCTGGCCGGCACCGTTCACGGGACGGTGTCTGGTCAACGACCATGCCAGGCGCTGGGTCGGGCGCGAGGTCGAGCTGATGCAGAATGTCGCCGCAGTCGCGGCCGACTATGCCGCGGCAAAGGCCGCTGGCGATTTCGACGTCGCCGCGGTGATCGCCGGCGAGGCGGTCGGACTGATCCATGATATTCCACCGGCGGCCGAGATCGTCGAGCGAATTGCGGCCGAGGCGGAGCAGCTTCTTGCTGGGCGGAGAAACTCGGTGGTCGCGGCGTAGAATTCTTTACCCTCCAGGGAGGGTAAGAAAGAACGAGAGAGAACAACCATGTGGCCTGACCGTCGATTGATCGATCTGTTCAAGACCGAATTCCCGATCGTGCTGGCGCCGATGGCGGGGGCGATGGATGCGGAAATGGTGATTGCGGCCGCGCAAGGCGGGGCACTTGGTTCGCTGCCTTGCGCGATGATCTCGGCCGAGAAAGCGCGCGAGCAGGTCGGTCTCATCCGCCAGCGCGTCAAGGCGCCGGTCAACATGAACTTCTTCTGCCATACGCCCGTCGAGCTGACGGCCGAGGCCGAAACGCGCTGGAAGCAGCGGCTCGCGAGCTATTACACCGAGCATGGTCTCGATCCGGCGGCGCCGATCGCTGCGGCGAACCGCGCGCCGTTCGATGCGGCGTTCTGCGAGGTTGTCGAGGAGCTGAAGCCGGAGGTTGTCAGCTTCCATTTCGGTCTGCCGGAGCAGGCGCTGCTCAAGCGCGTCAAGGCGGCGGGTTGCCGCGTCATCTCGTCCGCGACGACGGTGAAGGAAGCGGTCTGGCTGGAAGAACGCGGCGTCGATGCCGTGATCGCGCAAGGTGCGGAAGCGGGCGGCCATCGCGGCATGTTCCTGACCGACAAGATCGCCGAGCAGCCCGGCACTTTCGCGCTGGTGCCGCAGGTCGTCGACGCCGTGAAGGTGCCGGTGATCGCGGCGGGCGGTATCGCCGACGGGCGCGGCATTGCCGCGGCCTTCGCGCTCGGTGCCTCTGGCGTGCAGATCGGCAGCGCCTATCTGCGCTGCCCGGAATCCAAGGTCAGCGCGGGCGGCCGCAAGGCGCTCGCCGAGGCGCGGGACGATTCCACCGTCATCACCAATGTCATGACCGGCCGACCGGCGCGAGGCGTCCAGAACCGTCTGATGCGCGAGGCCGGCCCGGTCTCGCCGGAGGCGCCGCCGTTTCCCCATGCCGCGACCGCGCTGGGGCCGCTGAAGGCCGCTGCCGAAAAGCAGGGCAGGGTGGATTTCACCAATCTCTGGGCAGGACAGGCCATTGCACTCGGCCGCGAGGTCCCCGCCGCCGAGTTGACCCGGGATCTCGCCAAATCGGCCTTGGCTCGCCTGAAAGCGCTGGCCGGATAGGCCTCCAGGTTCTTGTTTGCGCATGATCTTTTCGGAAAACCGCTTCACACTTTTCCGGATCATGCGCCAGCGCCGGTTGCGGCGCAAAAGCGGCCTCTGCTATACGGCACATGGGTTTTGCCGTGAGAGGCCTTATATAATGTCCGTCGACGCCGCTACCGTCCGCCGCATCGCGCATCTGGCGCGCATTGCGGTTTCCGAGGACGAGGTTCCGCATCTGCAGGGCGAGCTCAACGCCATGCTCGCTTTCGTCGAGCAGCTCTCGGAGGTCAATGTCGAGGGCGTGGAGCCCATGACCTCGGTCACCCCGATGCAGATGAAGAAGCGGCAGGACGTGGTCAATGACGGCGAGATCGCCGACGATATCGTTGCCAACGCGCCTGCGACCGAAGGCCATTTCTTCCTGGTTCCCAAGGTCGTCGAATAGAATGGCGTTTTCGAGCGAAGCGGAAGCGGTTCGCGCGAAGACGACGCGTCAAATCAAAGAGTCTTAGGACGTGGTCCGATGTGTCTGCTTTGCGACGATGAGAAGGCCTACCAGGCCTACATGAATTACCTCGACAAGATGGAGCGGCAGGGCAAGGCTGCCGACCCCAATGTCGCCGTCAATGCCGTGCTCGACGAGATCGAGGCCGCTGCGAAAGCCGCCGCCAAAAAAGACGATCCGGCCAACGACAAGACCCTGTCTCCGTTCTTCTGCAGCCCGATCAATAAATGACCGATTTGACATCGTTGACGCTCGCCGAGGCCCGCAAGGGTCTCGCCGACAAGACTTTCACGTCGCTCGAGCTGACCGACGCGCATCTGACCGCGATCGAGGCCGCGCGCGTGCTCAATGCCTTCGTGATGGAGACGCCCGACCAGGCGCGCGCAATGGCGCGCGAGGCGGACAGCAGGATCGCCAAGGGCGATGCCGGCCCGCTCGCCGGCATTCCGCTCGGCATCAAGGACCTGTTTGCGACGAGGGGCGTGCGCACCACGGCGTGCTCGAAGATTCTCGGCAATTTCGTGCCGACCTACGAGTCCACCGTCACCTCGCAGCTCTGGCGCGACGGCGCCGTGATGCTCGGCAAGCTCAACAACGACGAGTTCGCGATGGGCTCGTCGAACGAGACCTCCTGCTTCGGGCCCGTCGGCAATCCCTGGCGGCGCGACGGCAGCAACACCACACTGGTGCCGGGCGGCTCGTCCGGCGGCTCGGCCTCGGCCGTGGCGGCGCTGCTGTGCATGGGCGCGACCGCGACCGACACCGGCGGCTCGATCCGCCAGCCGGCGGCGTTCACCGCGACCGTCGGCATCAAGCCGACCTATGGCCGCTGCTCGCGCTGGGGCATCGTTGCCTTTGCCTCCTCGCTCGACCAGGCCGGTCCGATCGCACGCAGCGTCCGCGATGCCGCGATGCTGCTGCGCTCGATGGCGGGGCATGACCCCAAGGACACGACTTCGGTCGACATTCCCGTGCCGGATTACGAGGCCGCGATCGGCAAGTCCGTGAAGGGCATGAAGATCGGCATCCCCAGGGAGTATCGGCTCGACGGCATGCCCGCCGAGATCGAGAAGCTGTGGCAAGCGGGCGCGGACTGGCTCAAGAGCGCCGGCGCCGAGCTCGTCGAGGTCTCGCTGCCGCACACCAAATATGCGCTGCCGGCCTATTACATCGTGGCGCCGGCGGAGGCTTCCTCCAATCTCGCGCGCTATGACGGCGTGCGCTACGGCCTGCGCGAGCCGGCTAAGAACATCATCGAGCTCTACGAGAACACCCGCGCCGAAGGCTTTGGCGCCGAGGTGAAGCGCCGCGTCATGATCGGCACCTATGTGCTCTCGGCGGGTTATTACGACGCCTATTATCTGCGTGCGCAAAAAGTGCGGACGCTGATCAAGAAGGATTTCGAGGATTGCTTCGCGAAAGGCGTCGACGCGATCCTCACTCCCGCGACGCCGTCGGCGGCCTTCGGCATCGGCGAGAAGGGCGGTGCCGATCCGGTCGAGATGTATCTCAACGACATCTTCACGGTGACGGTAAACATGGCGGGCCTTCCGGGCATCGCCGTGCCCGCCGGCAAGGACGCGCAGGGCCTGCCGCTCGGCCTGCAATTGATCGGCCGCCCGTTCGACGAGGAGACGCTGTTCTCGCTCGGCGAGGTGATCGAGCAGGCCGCCGGCCGCTTCACGCCCGCGAGGTGGTGGTGAATGTCGCGGCCTTCATCGCGAGCCTCGACGGCGCGGCGCCGGCGCCGGACCTGACCGCGCCGCTCGCCGGCCTCTGGTGGGCGGCGAAGGGGGATTGGGACCGCGCCCACAAGATCGTTCAGGACGAGAGCAGCCGTGATGCGGCTTGGGTGCATGCCTATCTGCACCGCGTCGAAGGCGATCTCGGCAATGCGGGCTACTGGTATCGCCAGGCCGGCCAGCCGGCGGCAAAGGATTCACTACAGGCGGAGTGGGAGCGGATCGCTGCCACGCTGCTCGGGAGCAGGACATGAGCACGGCCACGCACAAGCTTCTCAAGGGCGCAACCGGTGACTGGGAGATGGTCATCGGCATGGAGATCCATGCCCAGGTGACCTCGAACTCGAAGCTGTTCTCGGGCGCCTCGACGGCATTCGGCGGCGAGCCGAACACGCACGTGTCGCTGGTCGATGCGGCGATGCCGGGCATGCTGCCCGTCATCAACGAGGAGTGCGTCAGGCAGGCTGTCCGAACCGGGCTCGGTCTGAACGCCAGAATCAATCTGCGTTCGGTGTTCGACCGGAAAAACTATTTCTACCCGGACTCGCCGCAGGGCTACCAGATCAGCCAGTACAAATCGCCGGTCGTCGGCGAAGGCGAGGTGCTGGTCGAGCTCGACGGCGGCCGCAGCGTCACCGTCGGCATCGAGCGGCTGCATCTGGAGCAGGACGCCGGCAAGTTGCTGCACGACCGGTCGCCGACCATGTCCAATGTCGATCTCAACCGCTGCGGCGTGGCGCTGATGGAAATCGTGTCAAAGCCGGACATCCGCGACGCCGAGCAGGCCAAGGCCTATGTGGCCAAGCTGCGCTCGATCCTGCGCTATCTCGGCACCTGCGACGGTGACATGGAGAAGGGATCCTTGCGCGCAGACGTCAACGTCTCGGTGCGCAAGCCCGGCGGGCCGCTCGGCACCCGCTGCGAGATCAAGAACATGAACTCCATCAATTTCATCGGCCAAGCGATCGAGTACGAGGCGCGGCGGCAGATCGAGATCCTCGAGGACGGCGGCCAGATCGACCAGGAAACGCGGCTCTATGACCCCAACAAGGGCGAGACGCGTTCGATGCGGTCCAAGGAAGAGGCGCACGACTATCGCTACTTCCCCGATCCGGACCTGCTGCCGCTGGAGTTCGGCCAGGAGTTCGTCGACGCGCTGAAGGCGGAGCTGCCGGAGTTGCCGGACCAGAAGAAGACGCGCTTCGTCGCCGATTTCGGCCTGTCGGCTTACGACTCGAGCGTGCTGGTCGCCGAGCGAGAGAGCGCGGTGTTCTACGAGACGGTGCTCGACAAGCTTGCCAACCGCGCCCGCGACGGCAAGATGGCGGCGAACTGGGTGATCAACGAGCTGTTCGGTCGCCTCAACAAGGAAGGCCGGGATATCACGGGCTCTCCGATCAATGCGGAGCAGCTGGCAGCGATCGTCGACCTGATCGGCGAGGGCACGATCTCCGGCAAGATCGCCAAGGATCTGTTCGAGATCGTCTGGCAGGAAGGCGGCGATCCCCGCGCGCTGGTCGAAAGCCGCGGCATGAAGCAGGTGACGGATCTTTCGGCGATCGAAAAGGTTGTCGACGACATCATCGCGGCCAATCCCGACAAGGCCGCGCAGGTGAAGGACAAGCCGCAGTCGCTCGGCTGGTTCGTCGGCCAGGTGATGAAGGCGTCCGGCGGCAAGGCCAACCCGCAGAGCGTCAACGACCTGCTCAAGTCCAAGCTCGGCCTCTAGCCTCGCGCGTTCGAACGAGGTGGCGGACATGCTTCGCCGCCTCGCTTTCGGTTGTCGCTGCGACGCTCGCGCGCATCCTCGGCAGCAAACTTCATCCTGATCGACAGTGCCGCGGCCACCGAATCGCCGTCACGCGATTCGCGCAAAACGGCGACTTGCGCGCGCTCCGACGAGCGTTCGCGACGTTAACGAAGAAAATTTTTTCGTTGCCAAAAGTCGCGACTCAGAGTCCGCGAAGCGCCTCTGCGAGGTGATCGGAGGAATGGTGCTGCACATCGTCGCCTCGATCGCGCGCGATGCGCGCGTGCAGGAAAATACTTGCTGCATAGTGTTTTTCTGCAATCGCATCAGTCGCGAACGTCGGCGCTACGCGTGTTCTCCGCGATCGCAGGTGCACCTCGTGCGGTGCGTTTGCGTCGCGCTCGCCAAGCGCAGGCGCGTTGCGCCGTCAACACTTCTTTAAGCGAGACGCTGTTTTTTTCTTCGTGTTGGTGTATTCGGGATGAAGTGCATTCGATCCCCGAGTGCACGCAGCGATTAAAGCCATCTCACACATCGGAGGGCAACATGGCCAAGAAAGCGAAGAAGGCGAAGGCGAAGAAGGCGAAGAGCGCAGTGAAGAAGACTGCGAAGAAGACCCGCAAGGTCGCGAAGAAGAAGAAGTAACTTCGCTTCTGAAGTTGCCGGCTCCAGATAGCCGGCACGTCATCAGCGCCCCCTAGAGGGTTCTGGTCGACGATAGAGGGTGTCGGCGAGACATCAGGTCAACGGTCGGACCGTTTTCTTCGCGGTCCGGCAGAAGAAACGAGTTTTCTTCGTTCGGTGCGGTTCTCCGGAAAGGGCTCCGCAATTTCACGAGAGGCCTTCGGGCCGAAGTGGAATCTGGTCCTGACGTGTTCGCCGACGCCCTCGTTCTCATGAGGCCGGGGTATTGCCGGCATTCCTTTCCCCCGACATTGCTGATCTGACCGCGACGCGGCCGCGCTGCCTTGGTGTAGGCGAGGGTTGTGCGCATGTCGTCGGGTGCCTGCCGCAGCCGCGGGGCGTTCCACGCGCGTGGTGTCATCGCCCGGCCTCGACCTGACGATCCGGTGCGCCGCAGCTTCTCGGCGGATAACTGCTGCCTCCGGGATAGGGGCCGTCCGCCTGCCGCCTTCGCGGAAGCTTCGGCGGTCCGAGACCGCATGCCCCCGGCGAGGCCTTGGCGTAGCCGGGTCGCAGGTGACGACGGCGGGTGGGGCGGCACGTGAGACGCGCCACCGCGCGCGATGGTTATCGATGTCCCAATATCTCAGGGTAAACCGAATCTGAGGAATTGCAGAAGTGTCTGCAAATCAGGGACTTTTTGAATTTCCCGTACACGCCTCGCGCGCTCGCGTTTACGTCTGCTTCATCGCGATACTTAAACTGCCATTCAAATTTGCCCGCCATCATCGCCTCCAACAAGCCGGCAAACGGCATGGGCAAGAAGACTCGGGGAAGAGTTGAGCAGTTGTTTGGACGGGAGCCGCGCTCGGTGGAGCGAGACGGCACAAGAATAAAGGGGATGCGTGATGTTTCAGGGTACCTTCGATCTAGAGACGGCGACGCCGATCGACGCAAGCGCGCTGTCGGACGTGCTGTTCGAGCGCGGGATCTATTGGGCGAGCGGCCGCTCCGGGATCGTCGATCTCGTCGCCGCGCACAAATGGTTCAACCTCGCGGCGTTGAAGGGCCGCAAGGACGCGGTGGCACTGCGCCAGGAAGTCGCCGGACAGATGTCGGATGCCGAGATCTCCGCCGCCCAGCGCGAGGCGAGGGCCTGGGTCTCCTCGCACTGAGATGAGAACCGCCTCCGATCCGTGTTTGCACGGATAGGCCGGTTGCGCTGGAGCAAATGTCTCCGCCGGGCCGCGGATAAAATCCGACGGCATGGGCGATCAAGTCACGAATGGACGATGGCTTCCGATTCAGATCGCTCCTGACGAGTGCGACCTGGAACTCGGATGTCTTCACAAGATGGGAATTCGGCCCTGGTCCTTTCCGTGCCGGCGCAAGGGCGGCGTCTGGTTCAATGTCTGGGCCGGCGAGGCTGTGCTGATATCGCCCTCGCATTGGCGAATATGGCGGTCCGGTATCTAGGTGCGCGCACACATATATAAGGAGCACGCGAATCGGGCTGAGCTCGCTGTGCTCATCCTGGCGCCAGGCTCTTGTGCCGGCTTCGCGATCGCTTTCAGCTGAAAGAACGCAGAGACCTTGATTGATTCTTGCTGCTGGGTGGCGGAGAGGGAGGGATTCGAACCCTCGATACAGCTTGAGACCGTATGACGCTTTAGCAAAGCGTTGCCTTCAGCCACTCGGCCACCTCTCCGGTGCGAGCCTTATGCCTCTAATTGCTTGGGCCGGTCAATTTGGAAGCGGGTGTTTTCGCTCGAATATTCCCAGCGATTTTCGAGGCCAGGCGGGCCTGGTTCTCGGGGCGAGAGTGTGGCGTCGGGAGAACGGACGCGCGGCTGGAACAAAATCCCGCCTCTATAAAGAGTGTTTGCCGGCTACATCAGGCGTAGCAGTGGACCTGCCCGCATCAAATTGGCGGCTGCGGAGGCGGTTGATGCCCCTCATTGAGTCTCCCTTCTGATTCCACGATTCGAACTCGTCGAAAGCCCTTCCCATCCGACGTCTCGGCTGTGCGCCTCATGTGGGGAACTTTGATGGCGAATGGAACCGTCGAAAAAACGCTAATGTAAACAATGCGTTGCGAGGGCGGTTTGATCACATCTGCGTGTTATTTGTGCAACACCCGTTGGAAAACACGCTTCATCGGCCCGTTTCGGAGCGTTCTCTTGTTGTGTGTGCAAAGGCGTTCGGTAATTGTGGCTGAGCGACGGAGGGGGGCATCCCGAGGTCGTCCCGTTTAGGTCTTTCGCTTAAGTCCCTCGCGTTCATGCGGGTGTGTCCGAAGGCGCGAAGGGACTCGAAGCGGTGATTTAGAGGGGGTTTGGGAATTGGCCGTCCGGTCAGTGACCTTCCCTGAAGAGCAACTTGGAGGTTTAACATGAAGTTGGTTAAGAGCCTTTTGCTCGGCTCAGCGGCGGGTCTGATCGCCGTGGGCGGAGCGCAGGCAGCCGATCTCCCCGTGAAGGCCAAGGCGGTCGAGTACGTGAAGATCTGCTCCCTGTATGGTGCTGGATTCTACTATATCCCGGGCACCGACACCTGCATCAAGCTGGGCGGTTATCTGCGCGCTGAAGTCGGTCTGAACACGAACAGCATCTACGGCATTCAGAACGGCGCACCCGCCGGCGCTCACAATCGCCTGAGCAACTACTACACGATGCGCGCTCGTGAAGATCTCAACATCGACACGCGCACCGCAACCGAATACGGCGTCGTCCGCACGTTCTTCGATGCGACGTTCTCCTGGACCACCGCTGGCTACGTCGGCACCGGCTCGCCCACGGGCGCGACCGCCGCTACCTTCACGACGGCTGGTAACACGGTCATCAATCCGACCGATGGCGGCACCTCGGGCGGTTCGCTCGGCGTGTACTATGCCTTCATCCAGTTCGCCGGCTTCACCATGGGTAAGGCCGTGTCGCAGTTCGACGCGCCCTGGACCAACTATCCCGGCAACAACATCGACAGCCTCGTCGGCGGCAGCGGCACGGTCACTGGTGTCAACCAGTTCACCTACACCGCTGATTTCGGTCAGGGCATCACGGCGTCGTTCTCGGCGGAAGATGCGACGGCCTATTATCAGGCAGGCAATCTGAACCTGACGGGCGCCACGGTTGCTGGTATCGCTGGCGGTTCGTATGGCTCCAACGCCATCGGTGGCTCGCGTTCGCCGAACCTCGTTGCTATGGTCCGTGTCGACCAGGCTTGGGGTCTGTTCCAGGCGTCGGTTGCCGCGCATGACAACCACGTCGCCTATTACGGCGCGACCGAGACCACTGGCCACCCCGACGACAAGTGGGGTTGGGCGGTTCAGCTCGCTCTGTCGATCAAGAACATCCCGACCGGCGCGGGTGACACGATCAACATCCAGGGCGTCTACACCGATGGTGCGACCCGCTACAACTTCCAGAACCTGGCCGGTAGCTCGTATTCGATGTACGGCGGCACGGGCGTCCTCGGCGCTTACCAGAGCATCGGTTTCGCCAATGCTCCGGACACGGTGTTCGTGACCGGCGGCGCGCAGGAGAGCGTCAAGACCTGGGGCTTCCGTGGTGCTTACACCCACAACTGGGATCCCTACTGGAACACGGCGATCTACGGTGCCTATGCATCGGCCCAGTTCGGCTCGCTGGCTAAGAACGCCATCTGTGGCGGCGGCGGTTTCGTCGGTGTGATGGCGGTGGCCGGTGTCACCAGCTGTAACCCCGACTTCAACATCGGCCAGGTGGGTGTGATCACCCGCTGGACTCCTGTGAAGAATCTGACCTTCTCGGCAGATTTCAACTGGACCCGTCTGGATCAGAAGTATGCCGGCACGGCCCTCATCACTCCGGCTGCTACCGTTGCCAAGCCGACCGCGGTGTATGAGCTCAAGGATCAGGACTCGTTCACCCTGCTCCTCCGCGCTCAGCGCAACTGGTAAGTTCGGTCTAACGACCTGACAGAGAACCCCGGCGGGCAACCGCCGGGGTTTTTCTTTTGGCGGTCGCATGCTGCTTCGCTTAGGGCAGGTCCGACCTGGTGCCGCCACTCTCTGTTGATTTCGCGGTCTTCGTTGCGACCTGATGGAAGTCACTGTGGACCGATGTGCTGCAAGCCGTCTCCGACCGGGGGCGCAGAGAAGCCGTCGATGCCCGGCCCAACCGTACAAACGCCCGACGATCTGGCTCCGCAGCAGGAGCGACCCACGCCTTCATCTGTGAGGGCACCGGTTCATCAGCCAGCCGGCGATCCGGCGAGTTTGGCCGATCGGGCCACAACGGTCGCAGCGCTCAAGGGGCGCGTCCGAAGAGCTCGCTGAGGATCATTGCCGGTGGGGCCGGCTATGCCTCGGCGATTCATATCCCGACGAGGGCGTCGCTCGCTCCATGCTCGGCCGCGAATCGGAACGGGGCAGCGTCACTCGATGCTTGCGGCGCCGCGGCGCAGATCGGCTTCGATCTGCAAGCGCGTGCCGCCGCCGAAGCGGGCGCGGTAGACCTGAAGGTTCTCCATGATCCGCTGCACGTAGTTGCGCGTCTCGGAGAACGGAATCAGCTCGACCCAGTCGACCGCGTCGACCTTCGGGTCGCGCGGATCGCCGTAACGCTCAACCCACTTCCTCACGCTGCCGCGGCCCGCATTGTAGGCGGCGAAGGTCATGATGTAGGAGCCGCGATAATCCTCGAGCAATCCGCCGAGCTCGGCCGAGCCGAGCGCGGCGTTGTAGACCGAATCGTTCTTCAGCCGCCCCAGGTCGTAGGTCGCGCCGTGGCGTTTGCAGACGTAGCGGGCGGCGTCCGGCGTCACCTGCATCAGTCCATAGGCCTGCGCCGGTGAAACCACACGCGGATTGAACGCGCTCTCCTGTCGCGCGATCGCATAGACGATGCTGCGCTCGACCTCGGGGCCGATCGGCGTGAACTGCGGAATGCCGTTGACCGGGTAGGCATAGAAGTCGAACGGCAGGCCGCGATTGAGCGCGGCTTTGCCGAGCAGCAGCATGCCGCGCGCGTCGCTATGGCGCTGGGCGAGCTCGCCAAGGCCGGCAAGCGCCTCGGGATCGCCGTTCTCGCCCATGTCGGCGAGCATGGGCACCGCGAGCTCGCGCTCGTCGAGCTCGTAGAGCAGTTGCGCAGCGCGCACGATCTCCAGCCGCTCGGCGCCGCGACCGCGCGGCTGGCTGTTGAGCTCGATCTGGGGCAGGCCGAGTTTGGCGCGGGCGAGCTGGCCGTAATAGCTGGTCGACTGCTCGGCCGCGCGGGCATAGGCGTTGCGCGCCTCCTGCTGGCGGCCCAAAGCTTCCGCGGCGCGGCCTTGCCAGTAGCCGGCCCGCGCCAGCGCGGTCGGATTGACGCTGCCGACGCCGATGCGGGCGAAGTGCTGGGCGGCGGTGGAGGGATCGTTGAGGAAGCGCAGCGCGATCCAGCCGGCGGTGAACTCCTGCTCGGTCTTGTAGATGTCGCGCGAGGGCAGGGCGGCGTCGCGCGCGATCAGATAGGCCGTGCGGAATTCCTCGGTGTCGATCATCTTGCGCGCCAGCAGGCGCCGCTCGATCCACCATTCGTCGAGATTGTGGAGGCGGCCCGGATCCTTCGGCGCCGACAGCATCAGCTGCGCGGCTTCAGTGAACTTCTCCTCGCGGCGCAGGATCTGGATCTTGCTGAAGATGAAACCGGGGTCATTGTGCAGCTCGCGCGGTACCGCGTCGAGCAGCGCCCGTGCGTTGGGCGCTTTCTTGACTGCGGCGATGCGGGCCTTGGCGAGCGCGACATAGCCGGCGCCGAGGCGCTTTGCGGCGCGGAGCGCCGCCTCGGTCTCGCTGCCGTAAAGCAGGGTATCCATCCGCGCTTTCTGATCGCCCGCCGTCAGCAGGGCACCGAACTGGTCGAGCGCATTGTTCTCGGTGTCCTCCGACATCGGATCGCCGCGCCAGGCCTCGCGCACCAGCCGCTCGGCATTGGCGCGGTCGCCGCGCGCCAGCATCGCCTTGGCGAGCGTGAAGCGGCCCTTGGCGGAGATCGGAGACTCGTTCTCGAACCACGACCACGCGACCGAATCGTCGCGCCTGTCGTCCCACATCGCGGCCTCGAGGCGCCGGCGCAGGAAGGTCTGCGATGGCCAGCTCGGATTGGCGGAGAGGAAGGCCCGGTAGCGTTCCACGGTCGCGCCGTTGTCCTCGCTGCGCAGGATGATCCATTCGGCGAGCTTTCGCGCGACCGGATCCGAAATGCCGGCCGCGGCATCGGTGGCATCGCCGGCCTTGCGCTTGCGTACGAGCTCGATGACGCTCTCCAGCGTGTCCTTGTCGGCTTGCGACGTCGACGATGTCGCCGCGACCGCGGAGGGGATGGCGGGCTTGCGTGGCGTTGCATGCTGGCGGGTCGCGGGGGCCAGCACGGGAGCGGCGAGCGGCCTGGCGGCGGCCGGGGCGGCGGGCTTGACGGTGGCCGTCGCGGCCGGCACGGGTGCGGTTTTGGCGGGCGACCCGTTGCTCGTCGGGTGTGATTTTGGCGAGGGCGCTGCTGCTGCGGGTTTCGGCTTGTCCTTCGCGGGTTCCCGACCGGTAGCATACTTTGCTGGCGTCTTCGCCGCTTCCTTGGCGGGGGCGCCAGCCGTACCCTTGCTCGCGCCTTTCGCCGGCTCCTTGCCGGCCCCCTTGACCGTACCTTTGGCCGTTTCCTTCGCGGGTTCCTTGGTCGAGCCCTTGACCGGTCCCTTCGCGGCATCCTTGGCCGCTGGCTTCGCGGTATCCTTGCCTGTCTCCGCGGCCGTCTCATTGGACTTGGCGAGGGCGGCGCAACCCAGCGACAGCGCTGCCGTCAGGCACACAACCAGACCGGTGGATCGCCATGCGGCACGAGTAAAGGAGGTCACGGAGTTTCGTCGCCCCGAATCAGTGAAGTGGCTCAAGACCTAGCTAAGTTTGATTGAATATGCGGACAAAATACCAACAGCCGCTTACCTCGGGCCGATTTGCACCATCACCGCGGCAAAATCGCGGCCTAAACGTTGCCCTCGCCCAGAAGCGGGCCTTTTACCGGCAGGATAGACCCGATATGAATGGGCCTTGCTCAAGAGATAGCCGCGTACGGAGGAAGTCCATGGCAGCCAAGACGAAATTCCGGGGGTCGTTCACCGCCTTGGTCACGCCGTTCAAGAACGGCTCGCTGGACGAGGCGGCGTTCCGCTCCCTGGTCAACTGGCAGATTTCCGAGGGGACCAACGGCCTGGTCCCGGTCGGCACTACCGGCGAGAGCCCCACGCTCAGCCATGACGAGCACAAGAAGGTCGTCGAATGGTGCATCGCTGAAGCCAAGGGGCGCGTGCCGGTCATCGCGGGGGCCGGCTCCAACTCGACCAAGGAGGCGATCGAGCTCTCCCAGCATGCCGAAAAGGCCGGCGCGGACGCCGTGTTGATCGTCACGCCCTACTACAACAAGCCGACCCAGGAAGGGATGTACCAGCACTTCAAGGCGATCAACGACGCGATCGGGATTCCGATCATCATCTACAACATCCCGCCGCGCTCGGTGATCGACATGTCGGTCGACACCATGAAGCGGCTGTGGGAGCTGAAGAACATCGCCGGCGTCAAGGACGCCACCGCAAGCATGGTGCGCGTGTCGCAGCAGCGCGCGGCGATGGGCGAGGACTTCAACCAGCTTTCGGGCGAGGACGCCACCATCATCGGCTACATGGCCCATGGCGGCCATGGCTGCATCTCGGTGACCTCGAACGTTGCGCCGCGCCTGTGCTCGGATTTCCACGCCGCCTGGCAGAAGGGCGACACCAAGGCGGCGCTCGCGATCCACGACAAGCTGATGCCGCTGCACAACAACCTCTTCATCGAGAGCAATCCGGCGCCGATCAAGTATGCGATGTCGCTGCTCGGCAAGCTGGACGAGACCCTGCGCTTGCCAATGGTGCCTGTTTCCGAGCCGACCCGTGTTGCGGTCCGCAGCGCCATGGTGCACGCTGGCTTGATCAACTGAGGCGAGCATTGCGGGGGAGCCGTTCATGAGCGTCGACGAGAAGGGCAGGAAGATGCTCACGGAGTTCCGTGAGTTCGCCATGAAAGGCAACGTCGTCGATCTCGCCGTCGGCGTCATCATCGGTGCGGCCTTCGGCGCCATCGTGACGTCGCTGGTCGGTGACATCATCATGCCGATCATCGGCGCCGTCACCGGCGGCCTCGACTTCTCGAACTACTTCGTCCCCTTGTCGAAGGCGGTCACAGCCACCAACTTAGCGGATGCGAAAAAGCAAGGCGCCGTACTTGCTTACGGCAGCTTCTTGACGCTGACGATCAACTTCATCATCGTCGCCTTAGTGCTGTTCTTGGTGATCCGCGCCATGAACACGTTGAAGCGCAAGGAGGAGGCGGCGCCCGCCGCGCCGGCCAAGCCCTCAGCGGAGGTCGAGCTGCTGACCGAGATCCGCGACCTCCTCAAGAAGTGACGCGCGCACTTCATCCGAACTGTTAGCTTTGCTGCGCATCTCGATCGGGTTTGCCTCTCATGGCCGATAAAAACGAACGTCCAATCAAGGTCATGGCGGAAAATCGCAAGGCCCGCTTCAACTATGCGATCGAGGATACGATCGAGGCGGGCATTGCGCTGACCGGCACCGAAGTCAAATCGATCCGCAGCGGCAAGAGCACGATCGCGGAATCCTACGCCGATTCCAAGGACGGCGAGATCTGGCTGATCAACGCCACCATTCCCGAATATCTCCAGGGCAACCGCTTCAATCACGAGCCCAAGCGGCCGCGCAAACTGCTTCTCCACCGCCGTCAGATCAACAAGCTGATGGGCGCGGTCGACCGCGAGGGCATGACGCTGATCCCGCTCAAGCTCTATTTCAACGAGCGCGGGCGCGCCAAATTGCAGCTGGCGGTTGCAAAAGGCAAGAAGCTGCACGACAAGCGCGAGTCCGAGAAGAAGCGCGACTGGAGTCGGGAGAAGGGCCGGCTGATGCGGGCGAGGGGGTGACGTGATGAATCAACGGAACCTGCTCGAGGTCGATTGGAGCCAGATTCCCGCGCCCTCCGACGACGGCGGCGCCGCGCATCTCGAGGGCATGACGTTGCCACCGATCAGCCTGCTCGCGACCGACGATACATCGGTCACGCTGTCGGCGCTGCGTGGCCGCACCGTCGTGTTCGCCTATCCCCGCACTGGCGAGCCCGGCAAGATCGCGCTGGTCGACGATTGGGACATGATCCCGGGGGCGCGCGGTTGCACGCCTCAGACTTGCGCATTTCGCGATCTGTTCGCCGAACTGAAAGCTGCCGGCGCCTCACACGTGTTCGGCCTCTCGACCCAGAGCAACACGTACCAGACCGAGATGGCCTCGCGCCTGCATCTGCCGTTCCCGGTGCTCTCGGACGAGAAGCTGGCGCTCACGCACGCCTTGAACCTGCCGACCATGGAGGTCGCTGGCCTGACGCTGATCAAGCGCCTCGCGCTGATCGTCGACGACGCCAGGATCACCCATGTGTTCTATCCGGTATTTCCACCCGACCGGAACGCGGGCGACGTGCTCGACTGGCTGAAGGCGAATCCGGCCAAAGGATCGCCCGCTAAGGTCGGATGAGTTTTGGTTGATGTGAGCCGAGTGTGCACCTCTCCCCGCTGGGGAGAGGAGAGCCACGACCAGCCGGCCCCATTGCATCAGATCTAGTCGAGGTCCGCCTTGATCCTCGCGAAAACGCTCCGGAACATGTCTGGCGTCAGCACGCCGGTGTTCGTGTTGTAGCGCGAGCAATGATAGCTGTCGTAGAGCTTGAACCGGCCAGCCTGATGCACCGCGCCGTGGCCGAAGGGGGCCTGCGAACCCTTCAGATTCAGCGGCTTGAGCACGCTGTCGTGCGCAATCCGCCCGAGCGCGACGATCGCGCGCAGATTCGGCATCGACGCCAGATTCGCCACGAGAAACTGGCGGCAGGTATTGATCTCGACCGGCAGCGGCTTGTTCTGCGGCGGCACGCAATGCACCGCATTGGCGATCCGGCAGTCGACCAGTTTCAGGCCGTCATCGGGACGCGCCTGATAGGTCCCCCTGGCAAAGCCGTATTCGATCAGCGTGGCGTAGAGCAGGTCGCCGGCATAATCGCCGGTGAACGGCCGTCCCGTGCGATTTGCGCCCTGCATTCCCGGCGCGAGGCCCACGATCAGAAGGCGCGCCTCGAGGTCGCCGAACGGCGCAACCGGCGCATTGTGCCACGATGGCTCGCGTGTGCGGTTCGCCTCGCGAAAGGCGACCAGGCGCGGACAGAGCGGACAGTCACGGTCGGGAACGACGGCGAGAGGCTGGCGGCTTGACCGGGCCGCCTCACTCCTCGAAGTCTTCATCGCCGCCCCTCGGCGAAATCGTGGTTGCGCGCTGGAGGAATTGCGGGGCGTGGTGTCGTTCGCCACGCTCGCCGCGGTCACGCGGGGCGGGGCGCTCGGACGGATCGCGGCCGAGCTTGGATTGCAGCTCGACCAGGTCGGTGAAAACGTCAGCCTGGCGGCGCAGCTCGTCGGCGATCATCGGCGGCTGGCTGGCGATGGTGGAGATCACCGTGACCCGCACGCCGCGGCGCTGCACGGCCTCGACCAGGGAGCGGAAGTCGCCGTCACCCGAGAACAACACCATCTGGTCGATGTGTTCGGCCAGCTCCATGGCGTCCACCGCGAGCTCGATATCCATGTTGCCCTTGACCTTGCGGCGGCCGGAGGCGTCGATGAATTCCTTGGTCGCCTTGGTGACGACGGTGTAGCCGTTGTAGTCCAGCCAGTCGATCAACGGGCGGATCGAGGAGTATTCCTGGTCTTCGATGATGGCGGTGTAATAGAACGCCCGCAACAACGTCCCGCGGCTCTGAAACTCCTTCAGCAGGCGCTTGTAATCGATGTCGAAGCCCAGAGTCTTCGCGGTCGCGTAGAGATTGGCCCCATCGATGAAGAGCGCGATCTTGTTGGTAGGAGAAGGTGACATTCAGTTTGCTCGCGTAACGTTCGTGATTGATCGTTTTTTGTTGGCGCGGCTACAGCAAGCCGCGCAGTTCTAGAGTGCCGCTGAGACCCGTCGAAACCGCAAGTCCGGAGAAGTGGTGGCAATCAAGGTATAGTTATGGCGGACTTGCATACACCCGGGGCTGCCCTCGATGGCAGCCCGGAAAACCACCCGTCCCAGCCCCAATGTGGCGTTAGCAGAGCCGTTTGGCGAGGCCAAATCACAAATTGGCCTTGCGAAATCGTCGCGGCCCCTATAACTAGCCCCAATCATCCACATATTTCGTCCCACCCACAGCGGAGCGACAGTCCATGGCTCGCGTCACCGTAGAAGATTGTATCGACAAGGTCGACAACCGGTTTGACCTGGTCCTGCTGGCCGCCCACCGTGCCCGCATGATTTCGTCAGGTTCACAACTAACGGTTGACCGCGATAACGACAAGAACCCTGTTGTGTCTTTGCGTGAAATCGCCGAGACGACGATCTCGCCGGAGGACCTCCGCGAGGAGCTGGTGCACTCGCTCCAGAAGTTCGTCGAGGTGGACGAGCCCGAGCCGGATACGGTGCCGCTGATCGGTTCCGCAGGGGCGAGCGTCGACGCGGACGACACCGAAGTCGCCGTGGAGCGCATGACCGAAGAGGAGCTCCTGAAGGGTCTGGAAGGCCTCGCGCCTCCCGAGGAGCAGCCCGAGGAAGACGAGTGATTTCTCCGTCGCGATCCATCGACTCCTTGTGATCTGATCAAAGGCCCGAACCCTTGTTCGGGCCTTTGCTTTTGTTGACGTTTTCGTGGTTACCATAACGTTGCCCGTTGGCGCTGCGCCCTGTCACTGAATTGATCGGACACAAGCGCGATCGGAGCTAGGATGTATACAACGGGCCGGCTCAGGGCCCGTTTGAAGGCAGGACGGAATGGTATATCGGCGCCGCAGATCCACGCAGATGCAGGCCGCAACCGAATCGGTTGCCGTGGCCCCGACTGCGCCGGTCGCGCGCCCGGCCAGGCCCCGCGCGCGCATGATGCGTCAATACGACCTCGTCGAGCGCGTCCGATCGTACAATCCCAACACCAACGAAGACCTGCTGAACCGTGCCTATGTCTATGCCATGAAGGCGCATGGTTCGCAGACCCGCGCCTCGGGCGATCCGTATTTCTCGCACCCGCTCGAAGTGGCAGCGATTCTCACCGACCTGAAGCTCGACGACGCCACCATCGTGGCCGCGCTGCTGCACGATACGATCGAGGATACCGAGGCGACGCGGGCCGAGATCGACCAGATCTTCGGGCCGGAGATTGGCGCGCTGGTCGAGGGCTTGACCAAGCTGAAGCGGCTCGAGCTGGTGTCGCGCGAGGCCAAGCAGGCCGAGAACCTGCGCAAATTGTTGCTGGCCATTGCCGACGATGTCCGCGTGCTTCTGGTCAAGCTCGCCGACCGACTGCACAACATGCGAACGCTGGATTTCGTGCCGACGGAATCGCGCCGGCGCATCGCCGAGGAGACGCTCGACATCTACGCGCCGCTGGCGGGGCGCATGGGCATGCAGGAAATGCGTGAGGAGCTGGAGGATCTGTCCTTCCGCACCCTCGATCCGGAAGCCTATTCGGTGGTGATGCAGCGGCTCGACGCGCTCGCCGAGCGCAACCGTAATTTGATCGGCGAGATCGAGGATCAGCTCTCCAACAATCTGCGCCACAGGGGTCTCGGCGCGCGGGTCTATGGCCGCCGCAAGAAGCCGTTCTCGATCTGGACCAAGATGGAGCGCAAGTCGGTCGGCTTCGAGCAATTGTCCGACATCTTCGGCTTCCGCCTCGTCGTTAACGATATCGAGGCCTGCTATCGCGCGCTCGGGATCGTCCATACCACCTGGCCGGTCGTGCCGGGGCGCTTCAAGGACTACATTTCGACGCCGAAGCAGAACGACTACCGCTCGATCCACACCACCGTGATCGGTCCCGGCAACCAGCGCGTCGAGCTCCAGATCCGCACCGAGGCGATGGACCAGATTGCCGAGCGCGGCATCGCCGCGCATGTCTTCTACAAGGAAGGCGTAGGCTCGCCGACCGAATACCTCAAGCGCGAGTCCAACGCGTTCGCCTGGCTGCGCCACACCATCGGAATCCTCTCCGAGAGCGCTAATCCCGAGGAATTCCTCGAGCATACCAAGCTCGAACTGTTCCACGACCAGGTGTTCTGCTTCACCCCGAAGGGCAAGCTGATCGCGCTGCCGCGCCACGCCAACGTGATCGACTTCGCCTATGCGGTGCACACCGACGTCGGCAACAGCGCGGTGGGCTGCAAGATCAACGGCAAGTTCGCGCCGCTCTCCTCGGAACTCCAGAACGGTGACGAGGTCGAGGTGCTGACATCGGAAGCGCAATCGGCGCCGCCGTCGGCCTGGGAGACGCTCGCGGTCACCGGCAAGGCACGCGCCGCGATCCGCCGCGCCACGCGCACCGCCGTGCGGGATCAATATGTCGGACTCGGCCGGCGCATCGTCGAGCGCCTGTTCGAGCGCGCCAAGATCGAATATGCCGACGACAAGCTCAAGGGCGCGCTGCCGCGGCTCGCGCGCACGTCGATCGAGGACGTCATGGCGGCGGTGGGCCGCGGCGAGATCAAGGCGTCCCACGTCGCGCGAGCGATGTATCCGGACTACAAGGAGGAACGGATCGCGCGCTACGGCGTCAAGAAGGGGCTTGCGGCCAAGCTCAAGGAAAAGGGCGCCTCGGAGCCGCCGCGCAGCCCGGTCGCGATTCCGATCCGCGGCATCAACTCCGACTTGCCGATCAAGTTCGCGCCCAATGGCGGCGCCGTGCCCGGGGATCGCATCGTCGGCATCGTCACGCCGGGCGAGGGCATCACGATCTATCCGATCCAGGCGCCCGCCCTGAAGGATTTCGAGGAGGAGCCGGAGCGCTGGCTCGATGTCCGGTGGGACATCGAGGATTCCGCGCCGCAGCGCTTCCCGGCCCGCATCAAGGTGGAGAACGTCAACGAGCCTGGCGCCTTGGCGCAGATCGCGACCGTGATCGCCGAGCACGACGGCAACATCGACAACATCAGCATGCAGCGCCGCTCGCCCGACTTCACGGAGACGACGATCGATCTCGAAGTCTACGATCTGAAGCACCTGAGCGCGATCCTGGCTCAGTTGCGCGCGAAGGCGGTCGTCGCCAAAGTCGAACGTGTTAATGGATGATGCTTGTCGTTGCCGGGCTTGCCCCGGCAACCCATCTCTTCAAAAAAGATGGATGCGCGGGTCGAGCCCGCGCATGACAAGTTGGGAAATGTCAATTCGCGAGTCCTGAAATGCCCGCAACTCCGCTCCGCCTCGGCGTCAATGTCGACCATGTCGCGACTCTGCGTAACGCGCGCGGTGGCCGCAATCCGGATCCGGTGCGCGCGGCGCTGCTCGCGATCGAGGCCGGCGCCGACGGCATCACCGCGCATCTGCGCGAGGATCGCCGGCACATCCGCGACGAGGACATGGCGCGGCTGAAGGCGGAGATCTCCAAACCGCTCAATTTCGAGATGGCGGCGACTGACGACATGCTGCGCATCTCGCTCGCCACCAAGCCGCATGCGGTGTGCCTTGTTCCGGAGCGGCGCCAGGAGGTAACGACCGAGGGCGGGCTGGATGTGGTCGGCCAGCACAACGCGCTCGCGCCCTATATCGCGCGGCTGAACGATGCCGGCATCCGGGTCTCGCTGTTCATCGCCGCCGATCCCGCCCAGATCGAAATGGCGGCACGACTGCGCGCGCCCGTGATCGAGATCCACACCGGCGCCTGGTGCGACGCCGTCGTCGACGGCCACGCCGACAAGGCCGCGGTCGAATGGCGGCGGATCGTGGCGGGGGCGAAGCTGGCCAAGGATGCGGGGCTCGAGGTCCATGCCGGGCACGGGCTCGACTATGCCACGGCGGAGACGATCGCGGCCCTGCCTGAGATCATGGAGCTCAATATCGGCTACTACATGATCGGCGAGGCGCTGTTCGTGGGTCTGGCCGAGACCGTGCGCAACATGCGCGCGGCGATGGACCGTGGCCGGGGCCGGGCATGATCATCGGCATCGGCTCCGACCTGATCGACATCACCCGCGTGGCCAAGGTGATCGAACGGCATGGCGAGCGCTTCCTCGACCGCATCTTCACCGCGGCCGAGCGGGCCAAGGCGGAGCGGCGCGCCAAGAACGAGAAGATGGTGGTGGCGACCTACGCCAAGCGCTTCGCCGCCAAGGAGGCCTGCTCCAAGGCGCTCGGCACCGGCATCAGGCGCGGCGTCTGGTGGCGCGACATGGGGGTGGTCAACCTGCCGGGAGGGCGGCCGACCATGCAGCTGACCGGCGGCGCCCTGGCCCGGCTCCAGGCCCTGACGCCGGAGGGCTTCGAAGCCCGGATCGATGTTTCGATCACCGATGACTGGCCGCTGGCGCAGGCCTTTGTCATCATTTCCGCCGTGCCGCTGGCGAAGCCCTGAAGCGCTCCGCTCGATTTTATAATTCGCGTTTGAAATCAAAGTCTTACTCAGTTTTGATGCGATCCTTGATTGCGTGGCCTCCGACAACCGTCTAAAAGTCCGCCGACGCAAATCAGCCTGGGCGAATTCGGCTTTACGCCGGAATTGGCCCTCACTATCAGAATCAGGACAATCTCCATGGGCCGCGAAGCAATGGGCTGTTCGCGCCAAGGAGGGCGCTCTGTGACCGCCGGCCGGAATTGAGAGAGCAATGAGCGTGACTTCAGGAACGAAAACTGAGAGCGGCGTCGGTGAAACGATCCGGGTCGTCATTCATGCTCTCCTGATCGCGCTGGTGATCCGCACCTTCCTGTTTCAGCCTTTCAACATCCCGTCCGGCTCGATGAAGGCGACGTTGCTGGTCGGCGACTATCTGTTCGTCTCGAAATATTCCTACGGCTATAGCCACTATTCGATTCCGTTCTCGCCGCCGCTGTTCTCGGGGCGAATCTGGGGCTCGGATCCGAACCGCGGCGACATCGTCGTGTTCCGCCTGCCGAAGGACGATTCCACCGACTACATCAAGCGCGTGATCGGGCTTCCGGGCGACCGCGTCCAGATGCGGGACGGTCTGCTCTACATCAACGACACGCCCGTCGAGCGGCAGCGCATGAGCGAATATGTCGGCGAGGACCCCTGCGGCTCGGAAGGCGGCGGCATCTCCCGGGTGAAGCGCTGGAAGGAAACGCTGCCGAACGGCGTGTCCTATGAGACGCTGGACTGCGCCGACAACGGCTACATGGACAACACCAACGTCTACACGGTGCCGCCCGGTCACTTCTTCATGATGGGCGACAATCGCGACAACTCCACCGACAGCCGCTTCCTCGGCCAGGTCGGCTACGTGCCGCAGGAAAATCTGATCGGCCGCGCTCAGATGATCTTCTTCTCCATCGCCGAGGGCGAGCATGCCTGGATGTTCTGGCGCTGGCCGTGGGCGGTACGCTGGAATCGTTTCTTCAAAATCGTCCGATGAAAGACGAAGCCAAGGACATCGCGATCCAACCGACCGAGGCGCAAGCCGCTCCCGAGAGCGAAGCCGCACCGAAAACGCCTGCCAAGAAGAAGCGGGCGCGAAGCAGCAAGGCCAAGGGCGCGGATGCCAACGCGGCGGTCGAGGCGCGCATCGGGCACCGCTTCGCCGACCCAAACCTGTTGATGCAGGCGATCACGCATGTGTCGGCGCTGAAGTCCGGGCGCAAGCGCGGTGATAGCTATCAGCGGCTGGAGTTCCTCGGCGACCACGTGCTCGGGCTCGTCGTCTCCGACATGCTCTATCACGCCTTCCCGAACGCCGACGAGGGCGAGCTGTCCAAGCGGCTCGCCGAACTCGTGCGCAAGGAGAGCTGCGCGGACGTCGCCAAGTCGCTCGGTCTCGTCGACGACATCAAGCTCGGCTCGGTCGGCTCCAGCGCCGACGCCCGCCTGCGCAAATCCATCCTCGGCGACATCTGCGAGGCCGTGATCGGCGCCATCTACCTCGACGGCGGCCATGCCGCGGCCGCCGAATTCGTCAAGCGCAACTGGACCGAGCGCATGCACAAGCCGCGCCGTCCCTTGCGCGATCCCAAGACCGTGCTGCAGGAATGGGCGCAAGGCAAGGGACTGCCGACGCCTGTTTACCGCGAGGTCGAGCGCACCGGCCCGCATCACGATCCGCAGTTCCGTGTCGCGGTCGATCTGCCGGGGCTGGCGCCGGCCGAAGGTATCGGCGGTAGCAAGCGCGCGGCAGAGAAGGTGGCAGCGTCAGTGATGATCGAGCGTGAAGGCGTTGGCGGCGGCAATGATGGCTGAAGCAAGCGGCGAGGCGCCCACTGCGACGCGCTGCGGCTTCGTGGCGCTGATCGGTGCTCCGAATGTCGGCAAGTCCACGCTGGTCAACGCGCTGGTCGGTGCCAAGGTCACGATCGTCTCGCGCAAGGTGCAGACCACGCGCGCGTTGATCCGCGGCATCGTCATCGAGAACAACGCGCAGATCATCCTGGTTGACACGCCCGGCATCTTCTCGCCCAAGCGCCGGCTCGACCGCGCCATGGTCTCGACCGCCTGGAGCGGGGCGCATGACGCCGATCTCGTCTGCGTGCTGCTGGATGCCAAGACGGGGATCGACGAGGAAGCGGAGGCGATTCTCGCCAAGGCCGCCAGCGTCAATCACGAGAAGATCCTGGTGATCAACAAGGTCGATCTGGTCCAGCGCGAGAAGCTGCTGGCGCTGGCGCAAGTTGCCAACGAGCGCATGAAGTTCGCGAGGACATTCATGATCTCTGCGATCTCCGGCGATGGGGTCGACGACATCCGCAAGACGCTCGCGGACATGGTGCCGCCGGGCCCGTTCCTCTATCCCGAGGACCAGATGTCGGACGCGCCGATGCGGCAGCTCGCGGCCGAGATCACGCGCGAAAAGATCTATCAGAAGCTGCACCAGGAATTGCCCTACCAGTCCACGGTCGAGACCGACAAATGGGAGGAGCGCAAGGACAAGTCGGTGCGGATCGAGCAGACGATCTTCGTCGAGCGCGAAAGCCAGCGCAAGATCGTGCTCGGCAAGGGCGGCGCCACAATCAAGTCGATCGGCGCGGATTCGCGGAAGGAACTGATGCAGATCCTGGACGTGCCGGTGCATCTGTTCCTGTTCGTCAAGGTGCGCGAGAACTGGGGCGACGATCCCGATCGCTACCGCGAGATGGGCCTGGACTTCCCCAGGGAATAACCAAGAAAAGACAGGTCACCGATGAGCGTGCCCAGTAACGTCCGGCGCTTCGAAGCGCTGCTCTATGCATCGTTGATGCTGGATGCCCTCTCGGTCGCGGTGCAGGACCGCACGCCCAACGCCGAGATGACCGAGCAGATGATCATGACGGCGACCTTGCTCGCCGGCGGCATGATCCTGCTGCTGGTTTATTTCGTCTGGCTGGCTGCGTATCGGCGCAAGAACTGGCCGCGCTGGGTGCTGGCGGCAGCGCTCGCGCTGTCGGTGATCTCGCTCGGCCAGATCATCGGGGAGAAGGGCCTGGAGCTCGACAGTGCCATCGAGATCGTCTCTTGCGCGCTGACCACGATGGGCCTTTATTTCTCCTTCACCGGCGATGCGCAGGGCTGGTTCAACGCGTGAGGTCTCGAGATTCCGGGTTCGCCTCTTCGAGGCGCCCCGGAATGATAGGGATGGCGCTGCGCTCCTGATCGAAATCCTGTAAGCTTCTCCCATGGAATGGACCGACGAGGGCATCGTGCTGGGTGTGCGGCGGCATGGCGAAAGCAGCGCCATCGTCGAGCTCCTGACGCGCGCGCATGGCCGTCATCTCGGCCTCGTCCGCGGCGGTGCCAGCTCGCGGATGCGGCCGCTCTTGCAGCCCGGCAACAGCGTCAGCGCGGTGTGGCGGGCGCGCCTCGACGAGCATCTCGGGACCTATGCGATCGAGGGATTGAGGCTGCGCGCGGCGACGCTGCTGGCATCGTCCCACGGGGTCTATGGCGTCACTCATCTCGCCTCGGTTGCGCGGCTCTTGCCGGAGCGCGATCCGCACGAAGACATCTTTGCATTGCTCGAACATTCGCTCGACAATTTCGACGATATCGGCAGCGCCGCCGTGCACCTGATCCATTTCGAGATGGCGATGCTCGCAGAGCTGGGTTTCGGCCTTGCGCTGGACAATTGCGCGGTGACCGGCGAGACCACGGACCTGATCTATGTTTCGCCGAAATCCGGTGGCGCGGTGTCGCGCGGCGCGGGCGAGCCGTGGCGCGACCGGCTGTTGCGGCTGCCGCCTTTTCTGCGCCATGGCGAAACAGCGAGCGATCTCACCGAGCAGGATCTCCAGGACGGCTTTC
This sequence comes from Bradyrhizobium sp. RP6, assembly GCF_003837805.1. Lineage (GTDB taxonomy): Bacteria > Pseudomonadota > Alphaproteobacteria > Rhizobiales > Xanthobacteraceae > Bradyrhizobium. The sequence continues at coordinate 522,059 of NZ_RQIT01000001.1, forward strand.
GGCTCACCGGCCTGTTCCTGCTGCGTCACGTGCTGGAGCCGCGCGGGCAGGGCCATTCCGATGCCCGGGCCGGCTTCATCAATGCCCTGATACGGCAGCAGGCGAGGGTGGCGCTCCCAGCGCCATGAGCACATCGGGGCTCTGCATTGCCCCTCCGCATGGAGTTCCCCGGAACGAAATCGGGTCGGCCTTCAGGTTCCACAAATGGGGGCAGCCTAAATGTTGATCAGGGGATTCGCCTTGTCCGCGGCGCTGCTTACGTTCGTGCCCGATGCCACGGCCGGGGAGCCGCAACCTGGCTTGTTTCGCCGGGCATCCTGCACGGTCGTCCGGTATTATGTGGCGAAATATTCCGCTGCCGCCGCAGAGACATGGGCGCGGGCCCATGGCGCGACCGAGGCCGAAATCGAAGCCGCCCGCCGTTGCGTGAGCAATGCGCCGACACCCGCCCAAACGCCTGGTCAGGCCAAAACCCAGACATTCACCGCCGGCTGGGCAGGCCAGTAGGCCGCCTCCAGGGGAACCATTCGATCCTTGCCCGATTCGCTTCCACGGTTTAACCGGGCGGCATGGGAAAACGAATCGTTCCGCCGGAAGAACCGGCCGAAATCCACGACGTGCCGCTGCGCGAGGCGCTGGAAGAGCGCTATCTCGCCTACGCGCTCTCGACCATCATGCACCGCGCGCTGCCGGACGCACGCGATGGCCTGAAGCCGGTGCACCGGCGCATCCTCTACGGCATGCGGCTGCTGCGGCTCGACCCCGGCACGGCCTTCAAGAAATCCGCAAAGATCGTCGGCGACGTGATGGGCTCGTTCCATCCGCATGGCGACCAGGCGATCTACGACGCCATGGTTCGCCTCGCGCAGGATTTCTCCTCGCGCTATCCGCTGGTCGACGGCCAGGGCAATTTCGGCAACATCGACGGCGATAACCCCGCCGCCTACCGCTATACCGAAGCGCGCATGACCGACGTCGCGCGGCTTCTGCTCGAGGGCATCGACGAGGACGGCGTCGAGTTTCGCGCCAATTACGACGGTCAGTCGAAAGAGCCCGTCGTGCTGCCCGGCGGCTTCCCGAACCTGCTCGCCAATGGCGCGCAGGGCATTGCGGTCGGCATGGCCACCTCGATCCCGCCGCACAACGCCGCCGAGCTTTGCGATGCCGCGCTGCATCTGATCGAGAAGCCCGATGCGAAATCCAGGGCGCTGCTGAAATGGGTGAAGGGACCGGATTTCCCGACCGGCGGCATCATCGTCGATTCCAAGCAGGCGATTGCGGAAGCCTACACGACCGGCCGGGGCTCGTTCCGTGTCCGTGCGAGATGGGAGCAGGAAGAAGGCGCCCGCGGCAGTTGGGTCGTCGTCGTCACTGAGATACCCTTCCTCGTGCAGAAGTCGCGCCTGATCGAGAAGGTCGCCGAGCTGCTGGACCAGAAGAAACTGCCGCTGGTCGGCGACATCAGGGACGAGTCGGCCGAAGACGTCCGCATCGTGATCGAGCCGAAATCGAAGAACGTCGATCCGGCGCTGATGATGGAATCGCTGTTCCGGCTCACCGAGCTGGAAAGCAAGATCCCGCTGAACCTTAACGTGCTGATCAAGGGCAAGGTGCCCAAGGTGGTCGGCCTGGCCGAGTGCTTGCGCGAATGGCTCGATCATCTGCGCGACGTGCTGATCCGGCGCAGCAATTATCGCAAGGCGCAGATCGAGCACCGGCTGGAAGTCCTCGGCGGATTCCTGATCGCCTATCTGAACATCGACAAGGTGATCAAGATCATCCGCACCGAGGATGAGCCGAAGCCCGAGCTGATGAAGGCCTTCAAGCTCACCGAGGTTCAGGCCGAAGCCATCCTCAACATGCGCCTGCGGTCCTTGCGCAAGCTCGAGGAGATGGAGATCCGCACCGAGGACAAGAACCTCCGCGGCGAGCTCAAGGGCATCAATGCGGTGCTCGCCTCCGAAGCCGAACAGTGGAAGAAGGTCAGCGAGCAGGTCGGCAAGGTCCGCGACATGTTCGGACCGAAGACGCCGCTCGGCAAGCGCCGTACCACTTTTGCGGACGCGCCCGAGCACGATCTCGCCGCGATCGAGGAGGCCTTCGTCGAGCGCGAGCCGGTGACGGTCGTCGTCTCCGACAAGGGCTGGATCCGCACCATGAAGGGCCATGTCGAGGATCTCTCGGGCCTTGCCTTCAAGCAGGACGACAAGCTCGGCTTCGCCTTCTTCGCGGAGACGACCTCGAAGCTGCTGCTGTTCGCGACCAACGGCAAGTTCTACTCGCTCGACGTCGCGAAGCTGCCGGGCGGCCGCGGTCACGGCGAGCCGATCCGGCTGTTCATCGACCTCGAGCAGGAAGCCGCGCCCGTCGCGCTGTTCGTGCACAAGGGGGGACGCAAATTCCTGGTCGCGAGCCACGAGGGCCAGGGCTTCGTCGTCCACGAGGACGATTGCGTCGGCACCACCAAGAAGGGCAAGCAGGTCCTCAACGTGGACATGCCGAACGAGGCGCGCGCGATCACCGAGGTGCTCGGCGACACCGTCGCGGTCATCGGCGACAACCGCAAGATGCTGGTCTTCCCGCTCGACCAGGTGCCGGAGATGGCGCGCGGCCGTGGCGTTCGCTTGCAGAAGTACAAGGATGGCGGCCTTTCGGATATTGCCGTGTTCGACGCCAAGGCCGGCCTGACCTGGAAGGACTCCGCCGGTCGCGAATTCTCCGCGACCATGAAGGAGCTCGCGGAGTGGCAAGGCACCCGCGCCGATGCCGGCCGCCTGCCGCCGAAGGGCTTCCCGAAGTCGAACAAGTTCGGCCGGGGGATCGGGTAGGGCGGCTCTCGTGTCCCGGACGCGCTGCACCGCCCTTCGCGTTGCTGCGCAGAGCCGGGACCCACGCTGCGCGGATTGCTCGGGGACATGGGCCCCGGCTCTGCGGCGCACCGCTGAAGAAGCGCTGCGCCGCGTCCGGGGCACGAGGATGTGGCGCGCATCTGTCCCCACATCGTCATTGCGAGCGTAGCGAAGCAATCCAGAATCCCGCCGCGGAAAGACTCTGGATTGCTCCGCTGCGCTCGCAATGACGCGGAGGAGATTGCGCTGCTCTCCAACTGACATTGAGTACCCCGCAAACGCGTGGCAGATACCCACGATCGCATAAGTACGGGCACGAACATTGCTTTTTGCTGGCGACTGCGAACGTTTCAGTCAAAAGGCAAAACCACATCCATGTTCAAACTGAAGGCTTTCATTCCGGCGCTGTTCGGCCTCGCGCTGGTGGCGGCGCCGGCGAATGCGGCGGGCAATCTCGTCGCGGTGCTCGAGGCGGAAATCGTCACCCTCGATCCGCATTTCTCCACGGCCTATATTTCGCGCACGTTCGGCTACATGGTGTTCGATACGCTGTTTGCGAAGGACTCCAAGGGAGACATCAAACCGCAGATGGTGCAGGACTGGAAAGTCTCGTCCGACGGTCTGACCTACAGCTTCACCCTGCGCGACGGCTTGAAATGGCATGACGGCCAGCCGGTCACCGCGGCCGATTGCGTGGCCTCGCTGCGCCGCTGGGGCACCCGCAGCGCGCTCGGCCGCCGCATCTTCGCGATCACCGCATCGCTCGAGCCGACCGACGCCAGGACCTTCGTGCTGACGCTGAAGGAGCCGTCGGGTCTCGTCATCGACGCGCTCGGCAATCCCGTCAGCCCCGTCGCCTTCATGATGCCCGAGCGCATCGCCAAGACGCCGGGCGACCAGCGCATCACCGAGATCATCGGCTCGGGTCCCTTTGTCTACAGCAAGGCCGATCACCGCACCGGCGATCGCATGGTTCTGAAGAAATTCGCCGATTATGTGCCACGCCCCGAGCCCGCCGACTTCCTCGCCGGCGGCAAACGCGTCAATATCGACACGCTGGAGATCCGCGTCATCCCCGACGGTGCGACCGCAGCCTCCGCGCTCCAGGCCGGCGAGATCGACTTCATGCAATACGCCCCGTTCGATCTGTTGCCTCAGTTGGAGAAGAACTCCCGCATCAAGCTCGTCAACTTCACCGGCGGCAACATGTTCGCGGGCGCCTACCGCCTCAACGCCGCGTCGAAACCGTTCGACGATCCCGCGATCCGGCGCGTGCTGTGGAAGCTGGTCGACCAGCGCGAAGTGCTGGATGCGCTCGGACTCGACGCCAAGTACGCCACGCCCTGCGCGACCTATTTCACCTGCGGCACCACTTATGAGAGCACGGCCGGCACCGAAGCGGCGGCGAAGCCGTCGATCGAAGCGGCGAAGGCCACTCTGAAGGCGACCAAATATGCCGGCGAGCCTGTCGTCGTCATGGAGGCCAACGATCTCGAAGCCCCGCGCGTCTCGGCGCAGGTGCTCGCCGAGCGGATGAAGGCTGCCGGCTTCAACGTCGATCTGCAGGTCATGGACTGGGCGAGCGTGCTGGCGCGCCGCGCCAAGAAGGACGGCTGGAGCGTCTACGGCGTTCACGCCGGCGGTTTCGATCTGGGCTCCCCGCTGACCAATGTCATGGTTGCCTTCAACTGCGCCGACTTCACCGGCTGGCATTGCGATGCGCGCATCACGCCCTTGATGGAGGCCTTCGCCAAGGCACCGGCCGAGGAGGACCGCAAAAAGATCGCGGGCGAGATCCAGGCCGTCATGTACGATCAGGCACCCGCAATTCCGTGGGGCCAGTTCGCTCAACCGGCCGCCTATCGCGCGACCTTGCGCGGTCTGATACCGTCCGCCATCCCGGTGTTCTGGAACGTTGAGAAGTAACGCGATGTACGATGTCATTGTTGTCGGCGGTGGTTCCGCCGGCGCCGCCGTTGCGGCACGGCTGTCCGAGGATCCCGGCCGGCGCGTCCTGCTGCTGGAAGCGGGACGCGACTGGCGCGCCGACGAGGCGCCCTGGGAGGTGCGGACGCCCAATCCGATCCCGATCATTCACAAGCGCGAATACCAGCAGAAATGGCAATGGCCTGACCTCTTGACGCGCCGGGTGGCGGGGCAGGAGCCGCGCTTCTACTGGCGCGGCAAGGGGCTCGGCGGCTCATCGATGATGAACGGCCAGATCGCGATCCGCGGCGTTGCGGACGCCTTCGACGAATGGGCGGCCAATGGCTGCATCGGCTGGTCGGCGAAGGAGGTGATGCCGCTGTTCTCCGTGATCGAGGACGATCTGGAATTCGGCGATGCCGAGGGCCACGGCCGCGGTGGGCCGTTGCCGGTCTATCGCGCGCCGCCGGAGACATGGGGCCCGATCGATCGCGGTTTGCGCGACGCTGCGCTGGCGAGCGGATACCCCTGGTGTGCCGATGTCAACGGTCCTGATGGCGAGGGCGTCGCCTGCTATCCCATCAACAGCCGCGACAGCCGCCGCATCACCACCAATGAGGGCTATCTGGAGCCCGCACGCGGCCGCGCCAATCTGGAGATCCGCGGGCATGCGCTGGTCGATCGCGTGCTGATCAGCGACGGCCGGGCGACCGGCGTCCGCGTTCACATCGAAGGACAGGGCACGAGCGAGATCGCGGCGCACCATATCGTGCTGTGCGCCGGCGCCATTCACAGTCCGGCGATCCTGCTGCGCTCGGGCATCGGACCGGCCGAGGAGTTGCGGGCGATGGGGATCGCGGTCGCGCGCGATCTGCCGGTCGGCCGTCATTTCTTTGACCACCCGCTCTTTCGTGCCACCATCCAGCTCCGGGAGGAACTTCGTCCCACCGATCCCGATACGCGACACACCAATTGCTGCGTGACCTACTCTTCGGGCCTCGCCAATGGCGGCAAGCGCGACATGATCCTGATCGCCTTCAATCACCGCGGCGTCGGCGTGCCAGGCGCGATCGGTGCCGGGCTGTTCAACGCGTACTCCCGCGGCACGCTCAAGCTCGCCTCGACCGATCCCGCGATCGATCCCATCGTCGAGGAGAACATGCTGGCCGATCCCCGCGACATGCTGCGGATGATGGATGCGGTGAGGCGCCTTGCGGTGATCACCTCGCAGCCGGCGCTATCTGGGATTTCCGACTGGATCCGGCTCGCCGACACCGATCTGACATTGCCGCAAGCCGCCAGCCTGCCGGATCACGAGCTCGATGCGGTGCTGCGCCGTGAGACCGGCGACATCCAGCACGCCGCCGGCAGCTGCCGCATGAGCGGCGCTGGAGATTCAGACGGCGTGGTCAACCCCGATGGCACGGTGAAAGGCATCGCGGGCCTGCGCGTCGCCGACGCCTCGATCATGCCGTCGGACTGCCGGGCCAACACGCATTTCACGACGGTGGTGATCGGCGAGGCGATCGCGCGAATGATGATGCGGTAGTGCCGCGACGACGGTCTCATGCCCCGCGAATTTGGGCATCCGTACGCCGCGGCCTCTCTTCTCAATCTCGGCTGCCTCGGAGTACTGGATCGCCCGGTCTGCACATCAAGCCGGGCGATGACACCGAGTGTGGGGGCGTTCAGATCGTCTGACCGCCTGATACCTCGATCCGTTGCCCGGTCACCCATCGATTGTCCTCGCTCAGCAGGCTCGCGACCATCGGGCCGATATCATCCGGGACACCAACGCGGCCCAGCGCGGTCATGCCGGCGAATTGCTTGTTCACGTCGGGATTGTCACGGACCAGGCCACCGCCAAAGTCGGTTTCGATCGCGCCGGGCGCAACGCTATTGACGCGGATGCCACGCGGCCCAAGTTCTCTGGCCATGCAGACCGCCATCATGTCAGCGGCGGCTTTCGCCATGGTGTAGACAGCGAAGCCCGGATAAGTGACACGCGTCAAGCCACTGCCGATGGTGACGATCGAGCCACCGTCTGCCATCAGCGGCAACAAGGCCTGGGTGAGGAAGAATACGCCTTTGACATGCAGGTTCATCTGCTGGTCGAACTGAGCTTCGGTGGTCTCCCCGAGCGGAGCGAAGAGGCCATCGCCGGCATTGTGCACGAGGTGGTCGAAGCTCTCGCGACCAAATGTCTCCTTCAGCGTCAGGCCCAGTCTTTGCGCGAAGGAGGGAAAGTTGGCGACGTCGGCGCTGTCCAGCTGAAAGGCCACGGCCCGGCGTCCCATCGCCTTGATCTCGGAAACGGCGCTCTCCGCGAGGTCCGCACGGCTCCGGTATGTGATGATGACATCGCTGCCCTTGCGCGCGATGTTGACGGCCATGTTGCGGCCAAGGCCGCGGCTCGCGCCGGTGACGATTGCAATTTTTGCCATGTGATGTCTCCTTCGTTTGACACGGCGAAGGTGGCAGACACCGCGGCATTCGAGTTGCCGGATCCTTGAACCTTCTTGCCTATTCCTCCAAATGACCGCGAGCGTCCCTCAGGCCCGGCCGTCGCTGCGTCGAACGATCAATTCACGTGCCCAAAGTTGAAGCAGTCCGGCCATGTCGGTTGCCGGAGCCCGCGGCTGGTGTAAATTCGCGTAATGACGACGACCTTCCTTGAAACGGTTCGCCGCTATGCGGACTCGCACTCCGACCAAAACGGCACGGCCAGGACGCCGATTCCGGGCCTTACGGCCATACGGGCGCTGACGCCGGGCCAGCTCCAATACGCAATCAACCGACCGCTTGTCGCGCTCGTCCTGCAGGGCCGAAAGCGCGTGACGATGGGAGCCCACACCTTCGACTTCGGGGCAGGAGAGTCGCTCCTGATCTCGGCGGACGTGCCAACGGTGAGCCAGATTACCCGTGCCAGTGCGCAGCTCCCATATTATTCCCTGGTCGTCGAGCTCGACCCGGCGGTGATCGCGAGCCTGATCGTGGAGATGAACCTTGCTCCCGAGCAGCAAGGCATTCCCGTGCGCGTCGATCCGACCGAAACGGAGGTTGCCGATGCCGCGCTCCGCTTGATGCGGCTGCTCGAGCGTCCGTCCTCCTTGCCGGTTCTGCGATCTCAATTCATTCGCGAAATCCACTATTGGCTGCTGGCGGGGCGACACGGCGCGGCGATAAGGGCTCTCGGCGTCGCGGACAGTCATGCGCAACGCATTGCGCGCGCCGTCGCGATCATTCGATCCGAATACGCAAAGCCGCTGCGGATCGAGCGCCTGGCGGAAGCGGCTGCCATGAGTCCTTCCTCGTTTCACCAGCACTTCCGCGCGATTACATCACTCACTCCCTTGCAATTTCAGAAGCAGCTGCGGCTCATCGAGGCGCGCAGGATGATGCTGTCCGAGGGCTCGGACGTGAGCAGCGCGGCCTTCGGAGTAGGCTACGAAAGCGTCTCCCAATTCACGAGAGAGTATGGGCGCATGTTCGGGCTGCCGCCGGCCAAGGATATCAAGGCCGCGCTCGGTCAACTGGACACCGCAGCCTGATGCTAAGCCGGATCATCGACCACCCGGGACATGCAAGGCCGGACAGCGTAGCGGCTCTCCTAGATCATTCCCGCCAATCTTAGCGCCACGCCCGCGGCACAGCTGCCAGCCAGCACCGTCAGCATCCCCAGCTTGAATCGGAAGATCGCCGTCGCCGCCGCGATGGCCAGCAGCAACGCGGGGATATCAACGCTCGTCAGCACCGGCCTGTCGAAATCCAGCGGAAACGCGTGCACCGGCACGGTCTCGCGGAATAGCGCGTGCAGCGCGAACCAGATCGAGAGGTTGAGGATCACGCCGACGACCGCGGCGGTAATCGCGCTGAGCGCACCGGCGAGGCCCGTGTTGCCGCGCAGGCGCTCGATATAAGGCGCGCCGACGAAGATCCAGAGGAAGCAGGGCGTGAAGGTGACCCAGGTCGCGAGCAGGCCGCCGAGCGTCGCCGCGAGCATCGGCGACAGGCCGCCGGGATCGCGGAAGGCGGCCATGAAGCCCACGAACTGGAGCACCATGATCAGGGGCCCCGGCGTCGTCTCGGCCATGCCGAGGCCGTCGAGCATCTCGTGCGGTTTCAGCCAGTGATAGTGCTCGACCGCCTGCTGGGCCACGTAGGCCAGCACCGCGTAGGCGCCGCCGAAGGTGACCAGTGCCATCTTCGAGAAGAACAGGGCGACCTGGCTGAACACATTGGCCTGTCCGACGAACAACAGCAGCGCGATCACCGGGACAAGCCAGAGCGCCAGCCACATTGCGCCGACGCGGATCGCCCGTGCCGCGTTGGGACGGACATGATCGGGCACGGCCTCGCCGAGCATGCTGTCGATCGCGGCACCGCTGCCGCCATGGCCGTGACCGGCCGGCGCGAATTCCGGACGGCCGCTTCGGGCGCCGGCATAGCCGATGAGGCCGGCGGCGATGATGATGATCGGGAAGGGGACCGCGAAGAAGAAGATCGCGACGAAGGCCGCGGCCGCGAGCGCGATCATGATGCGGTTCTTCAGCGCGCGCTTGCCGACGCGCGCCACCGCCTCGACGACGACGGCGAGCACGGCAGCCTTGAGGCCGAAGAACAGCGCCTCGACGAAGCTGACATTGCCGAACGCGGCATAGACGTAGCTGAGGCCCATGATGGCGATGATGCCGGGCAGGATGAACAGCCCGCCCGCCATCAGCCCGCCGGCGGTGCGGTGCATCAGCCAGCCGACATAGGTCGCGAGCTGCTGCGCCTCGGGTCCCGGCAGCAGCATGCAGTAATTCAGCGCATGCAGGAACCGGCCTTCCGAGATCCATTTTTTTTCCTCGACCAGGATGCGGTGCATCACCGCGATCTGGCCCGCGGGCCCGCCAAAGCTGAGGCAGGCGACGCGGAGCCAGACGCGAAAGGCCTCATTGGAGCTGACGCCGTGACCGGCGTCAGCTCCTGCCTGAACGTTACGGATGTCCATTTACGCCTTCACCTTGTTGGTCGGCCAGTTGTGCGTCTCGGTGGTGGCGTCGCGGCACCAGCGGTAGAAGGCATCGTAGAGCGTCATGCCGGCCTCGAGCTGTTCGAGGTCGTCGTCGTACATCCGGGACAGCCCGAGCGAGGCCGCGAGCAGGCCCGGTGCCTCCGGCGCGAGGTCCGGCCGCGCGGTGTCGGCGCCGCGCACCAGCGTCGCGAGGCGAAGCAGGGCCGGCGTTGCGATCCCGAATTCCTCGATCATCACGTCGAAGGTGCAGAGCTCGCCACGGTGGCTCCAGAACACGTTCTCGATGTCGAAGGGGGCGGCACCAAAGCGCTCGCCGACTCCCACCACTTCCGACGGCGCGACGTACAGGAACACCGCGCTGGGATCGACGAAGCGGCGGATCAGCCACGGGCAGGCGATGCGATCGACCTTCGGACGCGCTCGCGTGACCCAGACGGTGCGGCCCTCGGCATCGCGTGGCGGCAGCTTGCGGGCATCGAGCAGCGGCAGCTTGGCCGCCTTCCAGCCCTCGAAGCCGCCCTCCAGCGTCTCCGCTTGCACCCCGAGCTGGCGCAGCCAGGCCGCGGTGCCTTGCGCGAGCTTCTCACCGCGGAAGCAGGACACGACGGCGCGGCGGCCGGAGAAAGCGTCCCCCCAGTCCGTCACATTGTCGTGGCTGAGCTTGATGGAGCCGGGGATCAGCCGCCGATCGGCGGCAAAATCCTCCTCGGTGCGCACATCGATCAGGACAGGCGCGTTCGCCGTGCCGATCAGCCGTGCCATTTTGTCAGACGAAATGGTCGTGAATGTAGACATGATGCGTCCTCGCAAGAAACGAACGGGACGCGATGCTTGGGCCTGTCGCCTCGTGGGGAGATCGCTCAAATCCCCATGGCGCAGATTACAGCGAAACTAAGTAGTACTGTCAATCCGCGGGACGATTGGACCTTAGAAAATTGGTGCCTGCCGTCTATATTGCGCGCCGGCAGACCTGAATCTTCGGGAGAATTCGATGCATTCCCATTCCATCGAACAATGGACCCATGACCACGCCTTCCTCGGCGAGAAGCACGACGAGAACGAGCGCCGCACCTGGCTCGTGGTCGTCCTGACGCTGGTCATGATGGTTGGCGAGATCGTGGCAGGCTCGCTGTTCGGTTCGATGGCGCTGCTGGCCGACGGCTGGCACATGGGCACGCATGCGGCCGCGCTCGGCATTGCCGCCTTCGCCTATCGTTTCGCGCGCCGGCACCTGGGGAATGCGCACTTTACCTTCGGCACCGGCAAGTTCGGGGATCTTGCCGCCTTCGCCAGCGCGATCATCCTCGGCCTGATTGCGGTCGAGATCGCCTATGAGAGCGTGCTGCGGCTGATCACGCCGGTACCGATCGTCTATGGCGAAGCCATGGCCGTGGCTGCCCTCGGCCTGTGCGTCAATCTCGCCAGCGTGTGGCTGCTGCGCGATAGCCACGATCATTACCATCACGGTCACGGTCACGGCCATGGCCATGCGCATGATGACCACGACGATCACGACCGCGACCACGATCATCACGGCCATCATCATCACCATCACCACGACAACAACCTTCGCGCGGCCTATGTCCATGTCATGACCGATGCCGCGACCTCTGTGCTGGCGATCGCAGCACTCGCCGTCGCCATGTATTCAGGCTGGGTCTGGGCCGATCCGGCGGTGGGCCTGATCGGCAGCGTCGTGATCGCGAGCTGGGCGTACGGCCTGATCAGGTCATCGGGTGCGGTGCTGCTCGACGTGCGCGCCGACGAGAAGCTGGAGCGGGTGATCCGGGCCCGCATGGAGGTCGGCGACGATCGCGTGACCGACCTCCATCTCTGGCAGGTCGGCCCCGGCCATTGCGCCGTGCTACTCTCGGTGGTGTCGGACAAGCCGAAGCAGCCGGCCGTGTACAAGCGGCGGCTCGCGGGATTGAAGGGCCTCAGCCACGTCACGGTCGAGGTCGAGACCTGCCCGCATTGACGGGCCGCGCGAACGGACCCGCCGTTGTGCTGCTGCCACCATGCTGGCAGCAGCACCGTGCTAACGCCCGGAGGAACTTCGTGACGGGGGATGGTGGTGGGCGAGTGGGCCGGGGTTGCGATCGCACTGGCGTCGAGCAGCTTCGGCGGAACCGCTGCGGCCATTACGCGCTATCTTGTCGACGGCGCCGATCCCATCCTGCTCGCGATCCTGCGCTGGGGGATCGGCTTTCTCTGCTTGTTGCCTTGCGCGCTTCTGCTGGGCGTGCGGTGGCCGCAACGGCCCGACTGGCCTGTGGTGATGCTGCTTGGCATCTGCTTCTTCGGCCTGTTCTTCATCCTCTATAACATCGCGGTCTCCTACACGACCGCCGCGCGCGCTAGTCTCGCGCTGGCGACGTTGCCGCTCCACACCATGATGGTCGGCGCGCTGCTCGGCGTGGAGCCCCTGTCCGCGCGCAAGGTCACGGGCGTCGGCATCGCCGTGCTCGGCGTGGCGGCGGCGCTTGCAGCGGGGCTCGCGCAGAGTCCGCCCGGCGCCTGGCGCGGCGAGTTGATCATGACCGGCGCCGTGTTCTGCATGGCGTTCTACAACGTGCTGTCGCGTCCGCTGATGCAGCGCTCCAGCGCGCTCGGTTTTCTCACCGTCGGCATGGGCGCGGGCGCAATTGCGCTTGTGCTGGTGGGGCTGACTAAAGGTAGCTTTGCGGCGCTCGAGCACTTCACGGCGGCGCAGTGGATTGCCGGCGTCTATCTGGGCATTGGCGGCGGCGCGCTCGCTTTCATCCTCTGGGTCATGGCGCTGGCGCGGGCGACGCCGACCCGGGTCGCCAATACGATGACGGTCAATCCGATCGCCGCGGCTCTGCTGGCGGCGCTGCTGATCGGCGAGCCGATCACGGGAAATCTTCTGATCGGGCTGGTCGCGGTGTTCGCCGGCATCTGGATTGCGACCAGCGAGGTAAAGGCGGCCTAGCTCCGCGGCGCGGTCGCCGTCGGCTGGCTCGCGTCCGGGGACTTCTTCGGCTTCAGCGTCCCGGCATAGAACGAGAGCAGCCATATCAGGAGGACGGCGAGGAGATAGACGCCCCATGCCTGCGGCGGCGTAGTCGCCCAGCGCAGGAGGCTCTTGAATGTGCGGGGCGGGCCAGCGTCGTCGCTCATGGCTCGCTTGTGCGCGAAAGCGGCTGCTCCGTCAATCCGGCCGCCGCTCCGGGCGGATCAGGAACAGCGCCGCCAGCGCCAAGAGGCTGAGTGCGGATGAGACGATCAGCACCTTGGCGCCCATGAGGTCGATCAGCAGGCCGAAGGCGAGTGGCGCCACCGCCTGCGCCATTCGCGCCGGGGCGCCGATGATGCCGAGGCGGTAGCCGAAATCCTTCGGGCCGAAGATCGACAGCGGCAGCGTGCCGCGTGCGATCGTCAAAATGCCGTTGCCGGAGCCGTGGAACAGCGCGAACGCGCTCGCCGCAGCGCCGCCGAAGATCGCAACGATCACCGCTCCTACGGGGTGGGTGAGGCAGGCGAGCCGCGTCGACCACAGCGGATGGAAGCGGCTGAGGAAGCCGGCTTCGAGCATGCGCGCCCCGACTTGCGCCGGGCCGATCAGTGCACCGGCCGCGATGGCCTCGGCAGGCGTGGCCCCCGTCGCCTCCAGGATGCGCGGGAAATGCGCGGCCATCGCGCCGGTGACGGTCCAGACCGCCGCGAAGATGAAGCCCAGCAGGATCATGGTGCGGTCCAGCGGCAAATGCGGCTTCTCGGCCGTGGCCGCGGCCTGCTTCGCGCCCTTGATCGCCGGCAGCATCAACAAATTGAGCGGCAGTCCGATCAGCACGTTGGCGGCGGCCCAGGCAAAACAGGTGTCGCGCCAGCCGATATGGGCGATGCCCCAGGCGGTGAGCGGCCAGCCGACGGTGGAGGCGAAGCCCGCCATCAGCGTGATGCCGGTGATGGGCCGGCGTGCCTCGGTGCCGTAGATGCGCCCCAAAGCTGCGAAGGCGGCGTCGTAGAGCCCCATCGCCATGCCGACGCCGAGCACGAGCCAGGCGATCGCCATCACCGCGATCGATTGCGAGAGCCCGAGGAGCACGAGGCCGGCGGCAATGATCAGGTTCGAGGCCGACAGCACCTGACGGCCGCCGACGAGATCGATCTGCCGCCCGATGCGCGGGCCGAGCATGGCCGAGATCACCAGCGCAGCCGAAAACGCGCCGAAGATCCAATTGGAGGAGACGCCGAGGTCGTGCGCCATGGGATCGGCGAGCAGCGCCGGCACATAATAGCTCGAGGCCCAGGCCAGGGTCTGCGTGGTGCCGAGCGCCAGGATGATCGGAAGCTGGCGCTGGGTCATCCGCACGGGCTTCCGATTTCGGCCGACGAAGTCATCATCGCCGACATTTGCCGTTCGCGCGGCGAGGGCGTCAACCGGCTCCGCGACATATTCGACCTGCAGGGGACGGGAGCCTGGTGCACACGTCGGGCCTGCGCCTTTCGCTCGTCACGAATGCACGCCATAATGGCGCATGCAATTGACCTCGCGCCTTGCGCTGATGAACTGGCTGACCGGCCAGGGGCTCACGGGCCTGCCCGAAAACGAGCTGCTCCGCGGCTTCTGCGAGCGCTGCTGCGCCGAGGGGCTGGAACTGTCGCGCGGGCTCGTCGTGATCGACACGCTGCATCCGATCTATGAGGGCAGGGGCTTTCGCTGGAGCGACCGGCCCAGCAACGAGAGCGATGCGTTCGAATATGGCTCGACCGCCGACGGCGACGCGGCAAAGAGCTGGCGCCGCTCGGTGTTCTTCCACATGCTCGAGAATGGCCACGACGAGATGGTGATTGATCTCGCCGATGCGCCGTCGATGGATTTCTCGCAGATCGGCGAGCTCGCCGAGAAGGGCCACAAGCACTATCTCGCCTTCGTGCACCGGTTCGGCGAGAATGGCGCGCTTGGCCTGATGGATTGCCTCTATTCGTGCTGGACCACCCGCCGCGAGAGCGGGTTCTCCGGACTGGAGCTGGAAGCGCTGCGCGATCTCGTGCCGGTGCTGGGGCTCGCGATCAAGTCGGCCCAGCAGGTCGACATCGTGCGCACGCTCGGCCGGGTCTATCTCGGTCGCGATGCCTCCGAGCAGGTGCTGCGCGGGCGCATCTCCCGCGGCGTCACCGAGCGCATCAATGCCGTGCTGTGGTATTCGGACCTGCGCGGCTCGACCGGCATCAGCGAGAGCATCGGTCCCGACGAGATCATTCCGTTCCTCAACGACTATGCGCAGACCGTGATCGACGCGATCCACCACGCCGGCGGCGACGTGCTGAAACTGATCGGCGACGGCGTGCTGGCGATGTTCTGGGGCGAGGATATGGCGGATGCGCGACGGGCCGCGCTGCGGGCCGAGCACCTGTTCCGCAAGAACGTCGCTGCGCTGAACAAGCGGCGGGCGGCGGAGGGCCGCCCGACCACGTCGGCCTATGTCGGCCTGCATGTCGGCGAGGTCTTCTACGGCAATATCGGCAGCGAGGACCGGCTTGATTTCACCGTGGTCGGTCCGACCGTCAATGAGGTCAGCCGCATCGCGTCGATGAGCCGCTCGGTCGACCGCGAACTGCTGGCCTCATCCGAGTTCTATAGTGGCCTCGATGCCGCCGGCCGCCGCTATCTCGTCTCCACCGGCCGCTATGCGCTGCGCGGCATCGGCCGCGCGCAGGATCTCTACACACTGGATCCGGAGGTCGACGCGAGCGAGCCCGTGACGGGGAGCTATGAGCGCTACCTGGCGAATTGAACTCGCGGCGACGATCTAGCTAGCATCGCGCTGCAGCTTCATCTCCCACCATGTCCGGCTGCCGGTCCAGCCCCACGGCCGGTGACAGCAGGATCACCAGGGCCTGCACGCCGAACACTGCCGCCGCCAGATAGAGGCACGCTTCCGCGCTCCAGAGGCCGCCGACGAGCGCGCCCAGCGCCGAGCCGATCGGACGGGCGCCGTAGCTCATGATGTTGATGGCGGAGACGCGTCCAAGAAGGCGCGGCGGTGTCACCGATTGGCGTAGAGTCGTGGTCGAGATGACCCACAGGATCGGACCGACGCCGAGCAGGAAGAAGCTGAGGCCGGCGAGCCAGGGCGAGGGGAGCAACACCGTCAGCGCCATCACCAGTGCGGCGACGAAGCCGGTGACGGGGCCGAGTCCGACGACCGTGCCGAAGGCCACGCGCTTCATCACACGTGTGGCGAGGAGCGCGCCGATCACCATGCCGACGCCGTACATCGTCAGCACCGTGCCGACGCCGGCGGCCGTCAAGCCCAGATGTCGTACGGCGTAGGGCACGAACACGGCGATCTGCAGGAACCAGCCGGTGTTGAAGATGAACTGGGTGATGAACACCGGCCGCAGCAGTGGATGGTGAAACACGAAGGCCGCGCCTTCGCGGATCTCCTGAAAGGGATGTCGCTGCGGCGAAGGTACGCGCGCGGGCTCGTAGATGCCGGAGAGCAGCACCACCGCGATAGCCGAGAGCCCCGCGGCAAAGCCGAACGCCGGGCCTGCGCCCCACCATCCCACCAGCGCGCCGCCGAGCGCAGGGCCGCTGGCGAAGGCGATGGTGCGCGCAAGCTCGATGCGGGCATTCGCCGCCGGCAACAGCTCCGAGCTCACGAGCGAGGGCACCAGCGCCGGCGCGGCGACGCTGTAGACGACGGTGCCGCACACGGCAGCGAATCCGAGCAGCGCCAGCAGCGGCAAGTCGAGTGCCCCCAGCACCAGCAGAAGCAAGATGGCGGCGAGCGCGGCGGCCCGCAACGCCTCGGCGCCCGCCATCAGCCGGCGCCGGGAAATGCGGTCCGCGAGCACGCCGGCGGGAATGGCGAACAGAACGAAGGGCAAGGTGAGCGCAGTCTGGAGCAGGCCGGTCCGACCTTCGGCCACCCCCAACGTCAGCACGGCAACGATGGGCGCAGCGGCGAGCGCGATCTGCTCGGCCGATTGCGCCGCGAGGTTCGACCAGGCGAGGCGGTTGAAAGTGTCAGGGAGGCGAGGGGGCGTTGACATGGCTCATATCCTGCAAAGGCGAATTGGCGCCAATGTTCGCCCTCGGCGGCCACCAGGCCCACCCGCTTCCCGACAACAGGCGGGGTCGCCCAGACTTGCGCCCGAACGGCGCGGCTAGATGCAGTTGCAAATGAGTTGCAATAAGAACGAACTTGGGTATTGTGTCGGCATGGATGCCCGATCGCCTCAACTAACCCCCGATTCCGCCGGCTGGCGTGCCGACGCGCCCACCACCAAGAGCCTCGCCGAGGTCAACGCAACGGTCGCGGTCCCGAGAGCCGGCCATTGGTCGCGGCGGCTGCTCGCGTTTGTCGGTCCGGGCTATCTCGTCTCGGTCGGCTACATGGACCCCGGCAATTGGGCGACCGACCTCGCCGGCGGGTCGAAGTTCGGCTACACGCTGCTCTCCGTCATCCTGCTCTCGAATTTGATGGCGATCCTGCTCCAGTCTCTCGCCGCGCGGCTCGGGATCGTCACCGACCGCGACCTCGCCCAGGCCTGCCGCGCCACCTATTCACCGGCGGTGAACTTCCTGCTCTGGGTGGCCTGCGAGGCGGCGATCATCGCCTGCGATCTCGCCGAGGTGATCGGCACCGCGATCGCGCTGAAACTCCTGTTCGGCATTCCCCTGATCGGCGGCGCCTTGCTCGCCGCGCTCGACGCCTTCCTGCTGCTGCTCCTCATGAATCGCGGATTCCGTTTCCTGGAAGCCTTCGTCATCGCGCTGCTGGCGGTGATCGCGGTCTGCTTCGCGATCCAGATCGTTGCTGCGGCGCCCCCGGTGGCCGAGGTTCTGCGCGGCTTCGTGCCGAAGACCGAGATCTTCACCAACTCCGACATGCTCTACATCGCGATCGGCATCATCGGCGCGACCGTGATGCCGCATAATCTCTACCTGCACTCCTCGATCGTGCAGACGCGTGCCTACGAACGCAACGACACCGGCCGGCGCGAGGCGATCAAATGGGCGACGACGGATTCCACCATCGCCCTGATGCTGGCGCTGTTCATCAACGCCGCGATCCTCGTCGTGGCCGCTGCGACCTTCCACAAGAGCGGTCATTCCGATGTCGCCGAGATCGGCCAGGCCTTCGAACTCTTGTCGCCGCTGCTCGGCCTCGGCATCGCGTCGACGCTGTTCGCGGTGGCGCTGCTCGCCTCCGGCCTGAACTCGACGGTGACGGCAACGCTCGCCGGCCAGATCGTGATGGAAGGCTTCCTCGACCTGCGCCTGCCGAGCTGGGCGCGCCGCCTGCTGACGCGCGGCATCGCCATCATTCCCGTGATCATCGTCACGGCGATCTATGGCGAGCGCGGCACGGCGGATTTGCTGGTGTTCAGCCAGGTGGTGCTGTCGATGCAGCTGCCTTTCGCGGTGATCCCGCTGGTCCGCTTCGTCTCCGACCGCCGCAAGATGGGCAAGTTCGCGATACCGAGATCGGTCGCGGCGATCGCGTGGATCGTCGCGGGCGTCATCGTGGTTTTGAACGTGAAGCTGCTGGCGGATACGCTGTTCGGGTGAGTGGTGACTTATTCGCTATTCGCTACTCACCATTCGCTCCTTCAATCCTGCGGCTCGGATGCGACGTCGCCCTGCGCGTCGATGCGCAGCCAGCCTGAGGGCGCGAGGCGCTGCTGCGGCAGGAAGCGGGCCTTGTAGTCCATCTTCTTGGAGCCTTCGATCCAGTAGCCGAGATAGACGTAAGGCAGGCCTTGCCGGCGGGCGCGCGCGATGTGGTCGAGGATCATGAAGGTGCCCATCGAGCGGCCGACCTGGCTCGGCTCGAAGAACGAATAGACCATCGACAGGCCGTCGCTGAGCACGTCGGTCAGGGCGACCGCGATCAACTCCTCGCCGCGGCCGGTGATGCCGCTGTCGGGGCCGCGCTTGCGGTACTCGATGATGCGGGTCTCGACATGGCTGTCCTCGACCATCATGGCATAGTCGAGCACGGTCATGTCGGCCATGCCGCCGTGGCGGTGGCGGGCGTCGAGATAGGCGCGGAACACCGAATATTGCTCGGAGGTGGGCACCGCGCTGCGCTGCTCGCCGATGATATCGGCGTTGCGCGCCATCACCTTCCGGAAGCTGCGGGAGGGCCGAAACTCGTTGGCGATCACACGGACCGAGACGCAGGCGCGGCACTGGTCGCAGGCCGGCCGGTACGCGATGGACTGGCTGCGGCGGAAGCCGCCATGGGTCAAGAGGTCGTTGAGGTCGCCGGCGCGGTCGCCGACGAGGTGCGTGAACACCTTGCGCTCATGCCGGCCGGGCAAATAGGGGCATGGCGAGGGCGCCGTGAGGTAAAATTGGGGGGTGTCGCGCGAGTGCTGGGTCAAGGGACGTCGTGGGCCTCCGAACTGAGCATCAGCATCGCGCTACGGAAGCCCCGGGTCAATCGGTCTGCTCGGCGGGTCGGATCACTCAGCTTAGTCGGTCCCGATTGATAGGTTCTTGATCAGTACGGCCTTGCCGCGTGAGGCACGGGGGCGCGCACGGAATTGTTGATCACGACCGTGCCCAGCACGAAATCGTGCAGCAGGCGACGGCGGCCGTTGAACAGGCCGACCAGCACCACCAGGGGCGACAGGAACGAGACCGTGACCCAGAACAGCACGGCGTGGGTGGCGCCGAGCACGAAATAACCGGGCGCGCCGTACCAAGTGCGCAATTCCAGGTCCATGACCCGCATGCCGATCGTCGCGGACGACGGACCGCCGATGCAGGCGCCGTAATAGACGATGGCCCAGATGACGGAGGCCGGCCAGGCGATCCAGAACAGGGCCCAGCCGATGCCCAGGGTGACCACGCCGAACAATGCGATGAAGACGTAGCCGAGGATCACGGGCACCGAGATCACGACCATGTCGATCAGGAACGCGAACACCCGCCGCGTCGCCACGCCGCGGAACAGTTCCGGGTGCAGGTAGGGATCGTAGGCGTGCGGCTGCACCCCGCCGTCATTGCGCCAGACGCCTGAACCGCCCGTATCATACGACATTGGTCCGTCCTCCCGAGAGGAAGCACATGAAAACCCTCGGTGCACGACATGGGAACAGGCCATCCCGATGCCAAGGGCGCGCGGGCAATAACAAGCCGAAATATTCCGGCGATTCGGGGGCGGGGGAGACCTGATGGTCGGGGGCCGACATTTGTACGACTAGCGTGTATCATAGATGGATCACGCGGTGGGTCCCTGCGTTCGCAGGGACGCCCCCAAAGATGGAGCTTGAGCTTACCCCTGCGTCCGCAACTTCTCCGCTGCCTTCGGCGCGAAATAGCTCAGCACGCCGTCGGCGCCGGCGCGCTTGAAGGCGAGCAGGCTCTCCATCATGGCTCGTTCGCCGTCGAGCCAGCCGTTGTTCGCGGCGGCCACGATCATCGCGTATTCGCCGGAGACCTGGTAGGCGAAGGTCGGCATCGCAAATGTATCCTTCACGCGGCGGACCACGTCGAGATAGGGCATGCCGGGCTTGACCATCACCATGTCGGCACCTTCGGCGATATCGAGCTCAACCTCGCGCAGCGCCTCGTCGGTGTTGGCGCTGTCCATCTGATAGGTGCGCTTGTCGCCGGTCAGCGCCTTGGCCGAGCCGATGGCGTCGCGGAACGGGCCGTAGAAGGCGGAGGCATATTTGGCTGCATAGGCCATGATCTGCACATCGAGCAGACCTGAGCGATCCAGCCCCTCGCGGATCGCGGCGACGCGGCCGTCCATCATGTCGGAGGGGGCGATGATGTCGCAGCCGGCCTCGGCCTGCACCAGCGCCTGGCGCACCAGCACGGCCACCGTCTCGTCGTTCAGGATCTTGCCGTCGGAAATCAAGCCGTCGTGGCCGTGGCTGGTGAAGGGATCGAGCGCGACGTCGCAGAGGATGCCGATCTCCGGAAACTCCTTCTTGATCGCGCGCACCGCCTGGCAGACCAGGTTGTCGGGGTTGGTGGCTTCCGAGCCTTCCTCGTCGCGTAAGGACGGGTCGGTGTAGGGAAACAGCGCGATGCAGGGGATGGTCAGCTTCATCGCGCGCTCGGCCTCGCGCACGGCCTGGTCGACGCTAAGGCGGTCGACACCCGGCATCGAGGCGACCTGCTCGCGCCTGTTGTGGCCGTCAATCAGGAAGAGCGGCCAGATCAGATCGTCGGTGGTGAGGACGTTCTCGCGCACCATGCGCCGGGCCCACTCGGCCTTGCGGTTGCGGCGCGGACGGACGGTCAGATCGAGGGCATGGGGCACCGCCGTGCTATCCCGGCGCGAAACCTCGCGCAATTCGATCGGACGTCCGTATTTGATCGCCATCACTCTTCCTCCGGCTGGAATTATTCTTATACCAGCTCGCATGGTTCCCGTCACCGCGGCTTGACCTGTCGCAAGGGATGGCAGCCGATTGATTTTGCGGGGCGAAGCAGCCAGAAGGGGCTATGTCCGAGATCTCCACCCGCGATGCGGCCCGCGACGGCGCCAATGCCAGGGACGCCGCCCGAGACAATGCCAGAGACAGCGCATTGTCGGTGGCGGCGATTTCGTCGGAGCGCACCCAGTCCGATGATAACGTCTGGACGCGCCGACTGGTGCTGTTCCTGCGGGTGATGGCGCTGCTCTCGATCCTAAAAGGCCTCTATCACTGGGCGCAGGTGACGGGTTTCGTCGGCGGCGAGGACGAGGCGTTCGAGAACCAGTCGATGGCCTGGCAGGCCGCGACCGTCTACTTCGCCGTGATCGAGCTCGTGGCCGCCGTCGGCCTCTGGCTCGCGACGCCCTGGGGCGCGGTGGTGTGGCTCACGACCGTGGTGTCGATGGCCGTGATCGAGCTGATGTTCCCCGGCATCTACGGCGGCAGCCTCGTCGTGGTCGGCGTCGAGGTCTTCATGCTTGCCGCCTATCTTGCGCTCGCCTGGATGGCCGCGCGCGAACGGCCGCCATAGCCGACGATTATTCAACGCTCACTCTGCCGTGCCCCGGACGCTGCGCAGCACGCAGTGATGCGCTGCAGAGCCGGGGCCCATCTCTCCGCGATCTCGCTTGTGGCTTTGTGAGTCCCGGATCTTCGCTTCGCTCGTCCGGGACAGGGCAGCGGCGCTTGCGGAGTTGTGCGCTCTTGGTTGACCGTTGGTTGCGTAAAATTTGACGTAAGTTTTCGCTAACCAGCCGCTTTCGCCACAGCTCTTAAGCGCGCGTTTCGAAACGGGGCGGGGCTGTTCTGGAATGCGACAACAGGGGCGGACGGAGGGTGAACAGGACCTTGCGAAGGTCAACAGAGGCTTTCGAAAAGCCCTTGTGGCACAGGCTTAATCCGCAATTCACTGTCTTAAATTCATGATCTCTTTATTCTCTTATTTAAGCCGATCTTCAAACGGCCCCCTTAAGTTGCACCTATCAGGCGGGACACAAGTTTCGTCGAATAAGTGTCGATAAAAACGACAACAGGGGAAGTGTCATGATGAAAGCCGTCGCAACTGCGGCAGATACCGCAGAGCGCGTCTCCGGCCAGCAGGGTTCGGTGCAGTCGCTCTATCTGGAAGCTTTGACTCTGGTGGAGCGGCTGCATCGCCGGCTCCTCGACGTGATCAAGGATGAATTCGATCGCCGCGGCCGTGCGGACATCAACTCGGTCCAGGCGCTCTTGCTCTACAACATCGGCGACAAGGAGCTGACCGCGGGCGAGCTGCGCACGCGCGGTTACTATCTCGGCTCCAACGTCTCCTACAATCTGAAGAAGCTCGTCGAACTCGGCTTCCTCGATCATCAGCGCTCGCGCGTTGATCGCCGCTCGGTGCGCATCCGCCTGACCCCGCAGGGCCAGGAAATCCGCCGCATCGTCGATGCGCTCTACCAGAAGCACGTCAAGACGGTGGAGCAGGTCGGCGGCATCTCCGGCGACGAGTTCGCGACCCTCAACAAGTCGCTGCACCGTCTCGAGCGGTTCTGGACCGACCAGATCCTCTATCGCCTCTGAGTTTTCTGAAGGGATCAAGGCCAAGCCGGCCCGGAACAAGACCGGCAGCCCTCCCGAACGTGCCTGACCTCCCCAAGCGCGCCGGCCCGGATTTTCCGGACCGGTGCGCCTTATGTCTTCGCACCTGCGAAAAAAAGAGCCGGCCTTGAGGAACCAGTTCCGGGCCCCGCGCTTATCTCCTTCGGATCGGAGGGATGTCGATGCTGGTCGAGCGAGGGCTTCAGGCAATGAACGTGGAACTCGTAAGCGAGGCCTACGGCATCGCCGCGAATTACCTTCGCCGCTCCGGCGCGATCCCCGACTCGCTGGTCACCGACGAGCGCCTGCTCGGGATTATCGTCAAGCTGACCCAGCACGGCGAATTCAACAGGATCAGGCTGGCCAACAAGGCGATCGCCCGGTTCCAGGCGCTGATCGAGGCCAGAGTGGTTGCCTGATCCAAACCCCCAGAATTGCGACGAACCAGAGGATGCCATGGAAGCCGCCATCGACCGCATCATGAAGACCTATGACCTGCTCGCCAACCGCACCGCCGCGGCCAGCGAGGAGGCCCGGGCCAAGGTCACGAACTACCTCAATACGTTGATGGAAGCCGGCGAGAAGGACCCTCACAGGTTGACGGTTTGCGGCCTGACCTATCTGCGCCAGCTCGACGGCAGCGTGGATCCAGTGAAGGCGGGGTATACGGGGCTGTGAGACGGCACCGGGTCCGGCCGGTGACTCTTGGCGCGAGATGAGGCCCACAGCGGCCCTGTCGAGATATTGCAGAGGGGTGGTTCCATAGAACCGCTCCCGCGCTGAAGACCTCCAATCCCACCACATCTTGCATAAATATCAGGTCCGACCCGCAACCACTTGGCCTGTTGCGGGCGATGTGGTAGATCGCGCTCGCCGCTTCCGATCGCCACACCAGACCCGCCCGTAGCCCGCCAAAAGCTGCGGCGGTGGAGATATTCGCAAGATGACCGCACCCAAAACCGCCTCCGCGCCCGATTCGTTTTTCACCGCCTCGCTCGAGCAGGCCGACCCGGAAATCGCCGCCGCCATCAAAGGCGAGCTCGGCCGGCAGCGCCATGAAGTCGAGCTGATCGCCTCCGAGAACATCGTCAGCCGGGCCGTGCTGGAAGCGCAGGGTTCGGTCATGACCAACAAATACGCGGAAGGTTATCCGGGTGCGCGCTATTACGGCGGTTGTGAATGGGTCGACGTCGCCGAGAATCTTGCGATCGATCGCGCCAAGAAGCTGTTCGGCGCCAACTTCGCCAATGTGCAGCCGAACTCCGGCAGCCAGATGAACCAGGCGGTGTTCCTGGCGCTGCTGCAGCCCGGCGACACCTTCATGGGGCTCGATCTCGCCGCCGGCGGCCATCTCACCCATGGCTCGCCCGTCAACATGAGCGGCAAGTGGTTCAAGGCCGCGCACTACACTGTGCGCCGCGAGGACCAGATCATCGACATGGATGCGGTGGCCAAGCAGGCCGAAGAGGTCAAGCCGAAGCTGATCATCGCGGGCGGCTCGGCCTATTCGCGCGCCTGGGACTTCAAGCGTTTCCGCGAGATTGCGGACAGCGTCGGGGCGTATCTCCTGGTCGACATGGCGCATTTCGCCGGGCTCGTCGCCGGCGGCGTGCACGCTTCGCCAGTGCCGTACGCGCACGTCACCACGACGACGACGCACAAATCGCTGCGCGGTCCGCGCGGCGGCCTCATGCTGTGGAATGAGGAGACGCTGACCAAGAAGCTCAACTCGGCGATCTTCCCGGGCCTGCAGGGTGGTCCCCTGATGCACGTGATCGCGGCGAAGGCGGTGGCCTTCGGCGAGGCGCTGCGTCCGGACTTCAAGGTCTACGCCAAGAACGTCGTCGAGAACGCCAAGGCCCTGGCAGAGACCTTGAAGGGCCATGGTCTCGATATCGTCTCCGGCGGCACCGACAATCATCTGATGCTGGTCGATCTCCGGCCGAAGGGCCTGAAGGGCAACGTCTCGGAGAAGGCACTGGTCCGCGCGGCCATCACCTGCAACAAGAACGGCATTCCCTTCGACCCGGAATCGCCCTTCGTCACTTCAGGGATCCGGCTCGGCACGCCGGCGGCGACCAGCCGCGGGTTCGGGGTGGCCGAATTCCAGCAGGTCGGCGGCATGATCGCCGAGGTCCTCAACGCGATCGCGCAATCCTCCGACGGCAAGGCGCCGCTGGTGGAAGCTGCGATCAAGGAACGGGTCAAGGCGCTCACCGACCGGTTCCCGATCTACCAGTAAGGCGCCGCATGATCCGCAAAAGTGGGCGCCGGTTTTCCGAAAAGATCATGCGAAAATAAAGGTCACACGGATGCGCTGCCCGAACTGCAACAGTCTGGATACGCAGGTAAAGGACTCGCGTCCGACCGAGGACTCGTCCGTGATCCGCAGGCGGCGCGTGTGCGTCGCCTGCAATTTCCGCTTCACCACCTTCGAGCGCGTGCAGCTGCGCGAGCTCACGGTGATCAAGCGCAACGGCCGGCGCGTGCCGTTCGATCGCGACAAGCTGATGCGCTCGGTGCAGATCTCGTTGCGCAAGCGGCAGGTCGAGCCGGAGCGGGTGGAGAAGATGGTCTCTACCATCGTGCGCGAGCTCGAGACCGGGGGCGAGGCCGAGATCTCCTCGGAGGTGATCGGCGAGACCGTGATGGAGCATCTGCGCACGCTGGACGACGTGGCCTACGTGCGCTTTGCCTCCGTCTACCGCAATTTCCGCGAAGCCAAGGATTTCGCCGACGTGCTCGGCGAGCTCTCCGGTGAGGAGGAAGCGCGGCTCGCCGCGATCCGCAAATGATCTTCCGCATCCTGGAAGACCAGTTCGCGCAGAAGGCCCGCGAGGCCAAGGACGCCGATCGCCGCTTCATGGAGCTGGCGCTCTCGCTGGGCAAGCGCGGGCAGGGGCGGACCTGGCCCAATCCGGCCGTGGGTGCCGTCATCGTCAAGGACGGCGTCATCGTCGGCCGCGGCTGGACGCAGCCTGGAGGGCGACCGCATGGTGAGCCCGAGGCCTTGCGGCGCGCGGGGGAGGCGGCGCGTGGCGCCACGCTCTATGTCACCTTGGAGCCATGCTCGCATTTCGGCAAGTCGCCGCCCTGCGCCGATGCGGTGATCGCAGCGGGCATCAAGCGGGTGGTGGCGGCGATCGAGGATCCAAATCCTGAGGTCGCGGGCCAGGGGCATGCGCGTCTGCGCGCTGCCGGCATCAATGTGGATGTGGGTCCTTGCGCGGCGGAGGCTGCCTTCGACCATGCCGGCCATTTCCGCCGCATCAGGGATCACCGCCCTCACGTGATCCTCAAGCTCGCGGTTTCGCCCGACGGCAAGATCGGCGCGGCCGGCGGCAATCCGCTCGCGATCACGGGCGAAGCCGCGCGCGACCGCGTGCATCTCCTCCGCGCGCACAGCGATGCGATCCTGGTCGGCATCGGAACGGTGCTGGCGGACGATCCGCTTCTCACCTGCCGCCTGCCGGGCATGATGGCGCGCTCGCCGGTGCGCGTGGTGCTCGACCAGAGCCTGCGCATTTCCGCATCGAGCCAGCTCGTGCGATCCGCGCGCGAGACGCCGCTCTGGGTGGTAGGGTCCGAGCTCGCCGAGGCTGCTGCCGCCATGCGGCTTGGTGCGGCCGGTGCGCAGATCATTCGCGTGTCGCCGAAGGGCGCGTCCGGGCTCGATCTTGCGGCCGCGCTGCACGCGCTGGCCGAGAAAGGGATCACGCGGCTGATGGTCGAGGGCGGCAGCCGTGTCGCCGCGTCCTTCGTCGCGGCCAATCTCGTCGACGAGATCTGGCTGTTCCGGGGGGCGGAAGCGGTGGGCAGTGGCGGCGTCGATGCGCTCGATGCATTGCCCCTGTCGAAAATCACGCAGTCGCCGGCCTACAAGGTTCATGCTAGCGAGACCTTCGGCAAGGATACTCTCACCATCTACGAGCGCGCCTAATGTTCACCGGCATTGTCACCGATATCGGCGAGATCGTCAGCTTCACGCCCACGGCGCAGGGGCAGCTGCATCGCCTGCGCATCGCCTGCCGCTACGATCAGAGCACGATTGCCGACGGCGCCTCAATCGCCTGCAACGGCGTCTGCCTGACGGTGGTTGCCTCGGGCGTGGAAGGCGGCAGGGGATCTGCTCAAAGGACCTGGTTCGACGTCGATACCGCCGCCGAGACGCTGGCGCTGACGACCGCCAAGCACTGGAGGGTGGGGACGAAGCTCAACCTGGAGCGCGCGCTGAAGATCGGCGATGAGCTTGGCGGACATATCGTCGCCGGCCATGCCGACGGCATCGCGACGCTTCTCAGCCGCGAGGATCTGCCCGACATGGCGCGGTTCGAGCTCTCCACCACGCGGGGGCTGGCGCGTTTCATCGCCACCAAGGGCTCGATCACGCTCGACGGCGTGTCGCTCACGGTCAATACGGTCAAGGACGTGAGCTTTTCGGTGCTGATCATCCCGCACACGCTGACGGTCACGACGATCGGCACCTGGAAGGCGGGGGACGAGGTCAATATCGAGGTCGACCTGATGGCCCGCTACGCGGCGCGGCTGACGGAGATGAAGTGACGGTGAGCAAAGATCGTCATGCGCGGGCTTGACCCGCGCATCCATCCTCTTAAGAGGGGCTAGCCCGATGGATTGCCGGGTCAAGCCCGGCAATGACAGAATAGGTTGACCATGGCAGACGCGCGGCGCGCACCCCTGAAGGACCAGACCGACATTTCCGGCGCGCGCGCGCTGGTTGTCGAGGCGCGGTTCTATGACGATCTCCAGGACGCGCTTCTGGATGGCGCGGTGACTGAACTGAAGGCGGCCGGCCTGACCCATGACGTCATCACGGTTCCCGGTGCGCTGGAAATCCCGGCGGCTGTCGCCATCGCGGTCGATGCCGCGGCGGCGAACGGCAAGCCCTATGATGCGGTGATCGCGCTCGGTTGCGTGATCCGTGGCGACACCATTCATTTCGAGATCGTGTCGCAGGAATCCTCGCGGGCGCTGATGGACCTCGCGGTGGCGCGAAAACTGCCGCTCGGCAACGGCATTCTCACCGTCAACACCGAGGCGCAGGCCTGGGCGCGGGCGCGCGCCAGCGAGCTCAACAAGGGCGGCGATGCCGCGCGCGCCGCGCTGGCGATGCTGCGCATCAAACGCCGCCTTGCGCAGGCCTGAAGCCATGGCCGACAACAGCAAGAAGCCGGCAGGCACTCCGGAGAAGAAGGCGAACCGGCGCGGTGCGGCGCGGCTCGCAGCCGTGCAGGCGCTGTACCAGATGGATATCGCCGGTGCCGGTATCAACGACATCTTCGCCGAGTTCGAGAGCCACTGGCTCGGCAACGAGGTCGAGGGCGACACTTACCTGCCGGCTGAGGCGGCGTTCTTCCGCGACGTCGTTTCGGGTGTGGTACGGGACCAGAAGAAGCTCGATCCGCTGATCGACGAGGCGTTGTCGAAGGGCTGGCCCTTGAAGCGGATCGAGGCCATCCTGCGCGCGGTGCTGCGGGCCGGGGCCTATGAGCTCCAGCAGCGCAAGGACGTGCCGGGCCGGGTGGTGGTTTCGGAATATGTCGACGTCGCCAATGCCTTCGTCGACCGCGAGGAGACCGGCATGGTCAACGCAGTGCTCGACCAGATCGGCCGCCAGTTCCGTGGCGACGAGTTCGGGCGGGGGTAATTGAGACGACTTCCGCCGTTGCCGTCACCCTGAGGTGCCGGAGCGAAGCGGAGGCCTCGAAGGGCGGCGGCGTGCCGCGCTGAGGACGCACCTTGGCCGTGCATCCTTCGAGGCTCGCAAGGGCTCGCACCTCAGGATGACGGGTCTGCTATCGTGAAACAGGACAACAGCCAGGCTTCCGCCGAAGACTCCCTCATCGCGCGCTATTTCAAGCCGCTGGCGACCGATCCCGGCGCATTCGGGCTCGTCGATGACGCCGCAGTCCTGTCGTCATCCGGCGAGGACATCGTCGTCACCACCGACGCCGTCGTTGAGGGCGTGCATTATCTTGCCGACGATCCGCCCGGGACCATCGCGCGCAAGGCGCTGCGGGTGAACCTGTCCGATCTCGCCGCCAAGGGCGCGGTGCCGGCCGGTTTCGCGCTGACGCTGGCGCTGCGCAGCCGAGAGGATGCCTGGCTCCGTCCCTTTGCGGACGCGCTGGGCGAGGACGCCAGGACATTCGCATGCCCGCTGCTCGGCGGCGATACCGTGTCGACGCCAGGGCCTCAGATGATCTCGATCACTGCCTTTGGCCGCGTGCCGCAGGGGCGGATGGTCGGGCGCACCGGTGCAAAGTCAGGGGATTGCATCCTCGTGACGGGAACGATCGGCGATGCTGCGCTCGGTCTCGACGTGCTCACCGGCGGTGCCGCTGCCGCAGCGCTCGCGTCCGATCCTGCCGCGAGGGAAGCCCTGGTCTCGCGCTATCGGGTGCCGCAGCCGCGCAACGTGCTGGCGCGGGCGGTGCGCGACCATGCGACCGCAGCAATGGACGTCTCCGATGGTCTCGCTGGCGATCTGGCCAAACTCTGTGCAGCGTCCGGGGTTTCGGCTTCGGTCGACGTGACAAGCGTGCCGCTCTCGGCGGCGGCGGCCGGCCTGCTCGCAAGCAACGTCGTTTGCGTCGAGACGCTGCTTGCGGGGGGCGATGACTACGAGGTGCTGTGCACCGTTCCGCCGGCGCAAAGCGACGCGCTGGTCGCCGCTGGGCGGGCCAGGGGCGTTGCGGTGACCGTGATCGGCAGGATCGTGCAGGGTCGTGAGCGGCCGCGCTTCCTGGACGGGCAGGGCCAGGAACTACCCTTGACGCGGCTGTCCTACAGCCACTTCTAGGAATTGCTCCAGACCGGCATCTTGGTTCTCAGCACTTGGTCCTAAATACCTGCCGAGATCGGCGCTTTCGGCCTTATCCGGCGTTGCACCCTCTATTTGATTTTGGCAAGCTCGCAACCGACTGAGGCCGCCCCTTTTGGGCAAGGGGCGGCCTTGTTCGAAATCAAGGCGCCGCACCGCACGACGGACAACAAAAGGCGCCGGGGGTACATCAAGGATCTGAGGCAAAAATCACATGACAGCATTATGGTTGATAGTGCTCTGCGGAGTGCTTTCCGTCGTCTACGCGATTTGGGCGACGTCTTCGGTGTTGAGCGCGGATGCGGGGTCGCCGCGCATGCAGGAGATCGCAGGAGCCGTGCGCGAAGGCGCACAGGCCTACCTGCGGCGCCAGTACACCACGATTGGTCTCGTCGGCATCGTCATCTTCGTGCTGCTTGTCTATTTCCTCGGGCTCTATGTCGCGATCGGTTTTGCCATCGGCGCGATCCTGTCCGGCGCTGCCGGCTTCATCGGCATGAACGTCTCGGTTCGCGCCAATGTGCGTACCGCTCAGGCCGCGACGAAGTCGCTTGCCGGCGGGCTCGAGCTCGCCTTCAAGGCGGGAGCGATTACCGGAATGCTGGTGGCGGGTCTCGCGCTGCTGGGTGTGACCCTCTACTTCGGCTTTTTGGTCCACTCGCTGAAGCTCGCGCCCGATAGCCGCGTCGTGGTCGATGCCCTGGTGGCGCTCGGCTTCGGCGCCTCCCTGATCTCGATCTTCGCCCGTCTCGGCGGCGGCATCTTCACCAAGGGTGCGGATGTCGGCGGCGACCTCGTCGGCAAGGTCGAGGCCGGCATTCCCGAGGACGATCCGCGCAACCCGGCGACCATCGCCGACAACGTCGGTGACAATGTCGGCGACTGCGCCGGCATGGCTGCCGACCTGTTCGAGACCTATGCGGTGACCGCGGTCGCCACCATGGTCCTGGCGGCGATCTTCTTCGCCAAGACGCCGATCATCGCCAACATGATGACGCTGCCGCTCGCGATCGGCGGCATCTGCATCATCACCTCGATCATCGGCACCTTCTTCGTTAAGCTCGGGCCGAGCCAATCGATCATGGGCGCGCTCTACAAGGGCCTGATCGCGACCGGCATCCTGTCCCTGATCGGCATCGCGCTGGTGATCTACTACCTGATCGGTTTCGGCAAGCTCGAGGGCGTCGACTACACCGGCATGGCGCTGTTCGAATGCGGCGTGGTCGGCCTCGTCGTCACCGCGCTGATCATCTGGATCACCGAATACTACACGGGCACCGACTACCGTCCGGTGAAGTCGATCGCCCAGGCCTCGGTGACCGGTCACGGCACCAACGTGATCCAGGGCCTTGCCGTCTCGATGGAAGCGACCGCGCTGCCCGCGATCGTGATCATCGCCGGCATCCTGGTCACCTACAGCCTCGCCGGCCTGTTCGGCATCGCGATCGCGACCGCCACCATGCTGGCGCTCGCCGGCATGATCGTCGCGCTCGATGCCTTCGGCCCCGTCACCGACAACGCCGGCGGCATCGCCGAGATGGCGGGCCTGCCGAAGGAGGTGCGCAAATCGACCGATGCGCTCGACGCGGTCGGCAACACCACCAAGGCGGTGACCAAAGGCTACGCGATCGGCTCCGCCGGTCTCGGCGCCCTGGTGCTGTTCGCAGCCTACAATCAGGACCTCAAGTTCTTCGTTGCCGGCTCCGCGCAGCATTCCTACTTCGCCGGCGTCAATCCGGACTTCTCGCTCAACAACCCCTACGTGGTGGTGGGCCTCTTGTTCGGCGGCCTCTTGCCGTATCTGTTCGGCGCGATGGGCATGACGGCCGTGGGCCGCGCGGCGAGCGCGATCGTCGAGGAGGTGCGACGTCAGTTCCGCGAGAAGCCGGGCATCATGCAGGGCACCGACAAGCCGGACTATGGCAAGGCGGTCGACCTGCTGACCAAAGCGGCGATCAAGGAGATGATCATCCCCTCGCTGCTGCCCGTGCTGTCACCGATCTTCGTCTACTTCGTGATCTACGCGATCGCGGGCGGCGGCGCGGCCGGCAAGTCGGCGGCGTTCTCGGCCGTGGGCGCAATGCTGCTCGGCGTGATCGTGACGGGCCTGTTCGTCGCGATCTCGATGACCTCGGGTGGCGGCGCCTGGGACAACGCCAAGAAGTACATCGAGGACGGTCATTTCGGCGGCAAGGGCTCTGATGCCCACAAGTCGGCCGTCACCGGTGACACCGTCGGCGATCCCTACAAGGACACGGCCGGCCCCGCGGTGAATCCGATGATCAAGATCACCAACATCGTGGCCCTGCTGCTGCTGGCGATCCTGGCGCACTGAGCCGCGTCACAAATTGGCACGACAAACCCCCGCGGTGCGAGCCGCGGGGGTTTTTGGTTCACGATATCGTTCCTTCGCAGCTGCATTGTCGCAGCGGAACTGTGAGATCAATTACAAAGTGTCTTCCCTCGGAGGGCTACCCTGCAGGTGCTGTCTCACCCACTGGAGGGAAGAATGACGCAAGCTGTAAACCTGAATCCACGACACGGGAAAGCCGGACGCC
The DNA here is from genome assembly GCF_003837805.1 of Bradyrhizobium sp. RP6. Taxonomy (GTDB): domain Bacteria; phylum Pseudomonadota; class Alphaproteobacteria; order Rhizobiales; family Xanthobacteraceae; genus Bradyrhizobium. The sequence continues at coordinate 554,255 of NZ_RQIT01000001.1, forward strand.
AGCCGACCAGGGCCGGTCTGAAACCGCCCAGCGCCAATGCAGACCCCGGCTTGTTCGGCAGGATGTTCGACTTGCCGGCCTTTACGGCGCCGGAGGCTGCGCTGCAGGCGCTTGCCGCCGCGATGAAGGACGCCGCTCCGGACGATGTGACCGGTGACAACTCCAACATTCCGTCGGGCTTCACCTATCTCGGCCAATTCGTCGATCATGACATTACGCTTGATCTCACTTCGCTTGCCGAGAAGCAGGAGGATCCCAACGCGACCACAAACTTCCGCACGCCGAGGCTCGATCTGGACAGCATCTACGGTCTGGGACCGGATGGCAGCCCTCAACTCTACGCGCGCGACTCCAACAACGTCACACAGCCCGGGCCGAGATTCCTGCTCGGCAAGACAGAGCCCACGCCGCGCGCGGCCGGCGTCTTTCCGAATGATCTGACGCGGAATTCGGAAGGGCGAGCCCTGATCGGCGACCATCGCAATGACGAGAATCTGCTGGTCGCGCAGACGCACCTTGCGTTTCTGAAATTCCACAACAAGGTCGTCGACATGCTCGCGGCCGGCCCCAACGCGCCGGCGCCCGACAAGCTCTTCTCTGAAGCACGAAAGCTGGTGACTTGGCACTATCAATGGATGGTGCTGCACGATTTCGTCGAGCGCTTAACGGAGAAGGGCATCGTCGCCAAGATTCTGCACGAGGGCCGGAAGTTCTATCGATTCCAGAAGGTGCCCTATATGCCGGTCGAGTTCTCGGCGGCAGCTTACCGGCTGGGACACAGCATGGTTCGCGAGACCTACAGCCACAACCATGTGTTCACGCCCGGCGGCTTTGCTGCGGCGAGCCTCAATCTCGAGTTCTTCTTCTCCGGGCTCTCCGGCCGCATCCTGGGCGAAATTGCCGGCACTACTCCCAATGCGCCCAATTCCCCACCCAACGTCAGCACCTTGCCCACGGACTGGATCATCGACTGGAGCCGCTTCTACGAATTCGATCCGGCGATCGCGCCGACGCCAAACTTCCTGTTCAATCATTCGCGCAAGATCGATCCGTTCCTGATTCCGAAATTGCACGATCTTCCAGGCGGCGGCGGTAGCCTGCCGCTCCGCAACCTGCAGCGCGGAGTCAATCTCGGATTGCCGTCTGGTCAAGACGTGGCTCGTGCGATGGGGATACCAGTGCTCAAGCCGGCGGAGATCGCAACCGGCACTGACGGCGCGGCTGCGGCCGCGCATGGCTTCGATCGAAAGACGCCGCTTTGGTACTATATCCTCAAAGAGGCCCAGGTGAAGAGCGGCGGTCTTCGGCTCGGTCCGGTCGGCGCGCGTATCGTGGCCGAGGTGTTCATCGGCATCGTCGCCGGCGATAACCAATCCTATCTCAGCCAGCGGAGCTGGAAGCCGACGCTGCCGGCGAAGACTCCGGGCACGTTCCTGATGAGCGATCTCTTACGCTTCGTCGGAGATATCAGTCCGATCGACGGGGTCACGACCGGATAGCAGTTGCTCAAGTCCCGGATGCCGCAGGCGGCATCCGGGACACGAGAAACTACTGCACGTCCATCTGCAGCCCTTCCTTCTGGATGATGCCGGCGAACTTCTTCGTCTCGGCCTCCACGAAGGCGGCAAATTGCTGCGGGGTGCCGTAGTCGGCGCGAGCGCCCATGGCGGCGATCTGCTTCTTGATGTCCTCGCGCTCCAGCATCGCCTTGACCTGGAGATTGAGTGCGTTGAGCACCTCGGGTGAGACGCCCTTCGGCAGGAACACCGAGAACCAGGACGATATGTCGAAATTCGCCAGCTCCGGCGCGCTCTCCCGCATCGTCGGAAGGTTCGGCGCGAGGTCGCTGCGCTCGGTCGTGGTGACGCACAGACCGTTGAGCGTGCCGTTCTGCACCTGAGGCAGGCTCGGATAGAGGTTGTCGAACAGGATCTGGATGTCGCCGGCTAGGGCCGCCTGAAGCGCGGGTCCGGCGCCGCGGAACGGGATGTGCGTCATCTTCAGGCCGGTGAGCTGGAGAAACCAGGCGCCGGTGAGGTGAGGGCTCTGGCCGACGCCCGAGGAAGCGTAGCTGAGCTTGTCCGGATTGGCCTTGAGATAGGCGATCAGCTCGGGGATCGACTTGATGCCGGTCTTCGGATGCGCCGAGACGATGTTCGGGATCCGGATCATGTTCGAGACCGGCTGAAGCTGGTCGGGCTTGTAGGTGAGATTCTTGAAGATGCTGTAGGCGATCGCGTTCGGACCGGGATTGCCGACCAGGATGGTGTGGCCATCCGGCTTGGCGCGAACCACCTCGGCAGTCCCGATGGTGCCGCCGCCGCCCGAGCGGTTTTCCACGACCGCCGACTGGCCCCAGGCGGTTTGCAGATGCGCCGCAAGGAGTCGGCCCATCACGTCGGTCGAGCCGCCGGCCGCAGCCGGCACGACGAGGCGAACGTTTTCGGTGGGCTTCCAGTCGGCGAGGCTCGATCGCGGCAGTATGGCTGCGGCTGAAAGGCCGGCAGCGCCGGTGAGCACGCGACGGCGGGACAACAAAGGCTTAGGCACGAATCCACTCCCTGCTTCTTACTTTGCAGGGACCGTAGGGAACAGCTCGTGCGACCGCAAGTCGCGTGCGACGGCATGTGGCGCGCGCAGGGCGGCACGACGCCGCAGCTTGGAGCGATTTACCTTCCGACGGAATTGGAAGGGCTCTGGCTGCGTGTTGAACGCATTTTTTTCCGCGCGAGCCGTGATCGACTCCGCGCGAAAGCGCGCTGGAGTCTCAGTTGAAGCTGAGCAGCTTGAACAGCGGCGTGAGGTAGCTCATCTCCTGGCCCGACGTCGGCGTCGTCCGGCTGATGAAGTCGAAGATCTTGCCGTCCTGTAGACCGTAATTCGCAAGCCGGCGCACGCGGCGGTTCTTGTCGAAATAGATGGCGATGACGCGCTGGTCGACCACCTTCTGGTTCATGAAAGCGACCAGACGCTCCGAGCGTTGCGAGATGTAGTAAAACACTTCGCCGTCGAGGGTCGCGACCGTCGAGGGGGTGCCCATCACGATCAGCACCTGGTCCTGACTTGCGCCGATCGGAATCTGCTCGAGCGCGCCGGGCGGCAGGATGTAACCCTTCTGGAACTGCTCGCCCGTGCAGCCCGCAAGTGCCGCGCCGACGACGGTCGCGGCAGCGAGCATGCGCAAGCCGCGCCAGCATGCGTGAAGGCCTCGCCGCTGGCTCGCGCGCAGGCTGGTCTTGTTCGTTGTCGTCATAGCGGAACTGATTCCGTCCCCTTGCGTCGCGCGAGGCGCTGAAGTACCGGGCGGAGGCTCTGAATGCAACACGCGCGCGCCCGCTTGCGGAAACCACAATGCTTTGGCCGTTCAATCACTTCAGGAAACCCCGATCAACCCCGCCGGGCACCATTGAAGCCATCTATGGCATGATCGTGACGCAGGCGCGAGAACCCATATTTTACCGTGACTTGGGCGTGCCCGATACGGTTAACGGGCGTTTCGACCTGTTGCTGCTGCATCTCTGGCTGCTGCTGCGCCGCCTGCGCACGGTCCAAGGCGGCACTGGAGGCGCCACGGAGCTGTCCCAGGCGCTGTTCGACCGCTTCTGCGAGGACATGGACGACAATCTGCGCGAAATGGGGGTTGGCGACCAGACCGTGCCGAAGCGGATGCGGGCCTTCGGCGAGGCGTTCTACGGCCGCGTCCAGGCCTATGATCAGGCCATGGAAGGCGGCGGCGAGGCGCTGGCATCGGCGATCTGCAAGAATATCTTGAATGGGACCGGCTTTGGCCAGGCGCAGCAGCTCGCGGCCTATGCCCGGGCCAGTGAGGCCGAGCTCGGCCGGGCCGACGAGGCCGCGCTGCTGCGCGCCTCCTTCAAGTTTCCTCCAGCACTCCCTGAGGATGTCACGCCATGAGCCGACCGAATGCCGGATCCGAGCCCGATCCCTGGCGGGCGCCAGTCATCGTTGCGCAGATCCCCGACGCAGGCCTGCATCGCGAGCTCGAGGCCTCGGCGGCCGAGCGGAAGGCCATGGCGGAGCTCGCGGGCGTGCGGGAGATCCTGTCCGCGCATGCCAGCTTCGATGTCGTGCCGAAAAGCGGTGGCCGGGTCCAGGTCACGGGGCTTGTCCGCGGCCGGATCGGCCAGACCTGCGTCGTCACGCTGGATCCGATCGAGAGCGAGATCGAGGAGGAGGTCGACCTGATGTTCGCCCCCGAGGCCGAGGCACGGCGCCTGGCCGATCTGATCGAGGAGGGACAGGACGATGAAGGGCCGCCTGCGGTCGCCGACCCTCCCGAGCCGATCGCCGGTGGCATCATCGACCTCGGCCGGCTCGCCACCGACGCGCTGTTCCTGGCGATCGATCCCTATCCGCGCAAGGAGGGGGCCGTGTTCGAGGCGGAGGTCGCCGCCCCCGATCCCGAGGACCATCCCTTCGCGGCACTGAAGGCGCTTCAGGACAGGAAGAAGGGCCAATAGGCGGGCATTGTCCGCTTGTGGCCGTCTTGCGAGGGGACGCGAGGCATTTTCCTTGATGGTTTGAAAGAAGCGTTTATCCTCCTGATTTCAATGCCGTTCCTGCTACATCCGGGGCTCGTGGCCGCATCGCGCCAAATACAAAAGGCTGGGGGCAAGAGGTTGTTTCGGGGTGACAAAACGCTATTGTCGCGCCCCGGCCCGGGTACAGCGTGGCGCTCGGCCGATCGCCATGTCCGTGGCGAATTCATTTTGCGGCCCCGCTGATCCAAGACCGCACCAGACCAGGTTTCCAGGACTTCTATGCCAAGCAAGGTTCGCATCGCGCTGGACGCCATGGGAGGCGATGTCGGCCCCGCCGTGGTCATTCCGGGCGCCGCGATCTCGCTTGGCAGGCATCGCGATACCGAGTTCCTGCTGGTTGGCGACCGCGCAAGGATCGAGCCCGAACTCGGCAAGCACCCGAAGCTCAAAGCCGCCTCCAGGATCGTCCATACCGACGTTGCTGTCAGCATGGAGGACAAGCCCAGCCAGGCACTTCGGCGCGGCCGCAAGACCTCCTCGATGTGGCTCGCGATCGATGCGGTCAAGAAGGGCGAGGCGGACGTCGCAATCTCCGCCGGCAATACCGGCGCGCTGATGGCGATGGCGCGCTTCCACCTGCGGACGCTGCCGGGCATCGACCGCCCCGCCATCTCCGCGATATGGCCCACCATGCGCGGCGAATCCGTCGTGCTCGACCTCGGGGCCACCCTCGGCGGCGATGCCCACCATTTGGTGTCGATGGCGGTGATGGGCGCAGCCAAGGCGAGCGTGCTGTTCAACAAGAAGCGGCCGACGGTCGGACTGCTCAACATCGGCGCCGAAGAGATCAAGGGCCACGAGGAGATCCGCGAAGCCAGCGAGATCCTGCGGGCGAGGAACCTGCCGGAGCTCGATTATATCGGCTTCGTCGAGGGCGACGGCATCGGCAAGGGGCTGGCCGACGTCATCGTGACCGAGGGCTTCAGCGGCAACATCGCGCTCAAGGCCGCCGAGGGAACCGCCCGCCAGATGGCGGAATTGCTCCGTAACGAGATGCAGCGGAGCTGGCTCTCCAAGCTCGGCTATGTCTTCGCCCGCAGCGCCTTCCAGGCCCTGCGCGACAAGATGGACCCCAACAAGTCCAATGGCGGCGTGCTGCTGGGACTGAGGGGGGTGGTGGTCAAAAGCCATGGCGGAACCAACGCCGAAGGCTTTGCCTATGCGATCGATGTTGGCTATGAGATGGCTCACTACGATCTCCTGAACAAGATCAATCAGATGCTCAACCGCGAGGGTGGTGCACTCAGTTTCGTGCAGCCCGCGCCGGAGGATGTTTCGTGACTCAAATTCGTTCGGTCGTGCTCGGCTGCGGCTCATATCTGCCGGAGCAGGTGGTGACCAACGCCCAATTGGCGGCCCGTATCGACACCTCCGACGAGTGGATCGTTCAGCGCACGGGCATTCGCGAGCGGCACATCGCGGCCGAGGGCGAGTTCACCTCGCACCTGGCAATCAAGGCGGCGCAGGCCGCACTCAGCGATGCCGGCATGGACGCGCAGTCGATCGACCTGATCGTGCTGGCGACCTCGACCCCGGACAACACCTTCCCCGCGACGGCTGTCGCCGTGCAGCACGGGCTCGGCATCAACCATGGCGCTGCCTTCGACCTCCAGGCGGTATGCTCGGGCTTCGTGTTCGCGCTTGCCACCGCCGACAATTTCCTGCGCACCGGTGCCTTCAAGCGCGCGCTGGTGATCGGCGCCGAGACCTTCTCGCGCATCCTCGACTGGAACGACCGCGGCACCTGCGTGCTGTTCGGCGACGGCGCCGGCGCCGTGGTGCTGGAGGCGCAGGAGCAGCCCGGCAATGCCGCGACCGACCGCGGCATCGTGACCACGCATCTGCGATCCGACGGCCGCCACAAGGCAAAGCTGTTCGTCGACGGCGGACCGTCCTCGACCCAGACCGTCGGCCATCTCCGGATGGAAGGCCGCGAGGTCTTCAAGCATGCGGTCGGCATGATCACCGACGTCATCGTCGATGCCTTCACGGCGACCGGGCTCAATGCCGACAGCATCGACTGGTTCGTGCCGCACCAGGCCAACAAGCGAATCATCGACGCCTCTGCCCACAAGCTGCACATCGCGCCGGAGAAGGTGGTGCTGACGGTGGACCGCCACGGCAACACCTCCGCGGCCTCGATCCCGCTGGCGCTGTCCGAGGCGCGCAAGGACGGCCGCATCAAGAAGGGTGACCTCGTTCTCCTGGAGGCGATGGGCGGCGGCTTCACCTGGGGCTCCGCGCTGGTGCGCTGGTAAGCCACAGTCGATAAAATTTTGCCGGAATCAGTGCCGATTATCGATGCGTCCGCATTGATGAGCGCTGTTGACCGCCGTCTCGTAACCTCATAATTTCAGACAACAATTGTTCGCCGTGATGTGGGGCAGGGCGATGACCGATCAAAGTAAAACCGTAACGCGTGTCGATCTCTGCGAAGCCGTCTACCAGAAGGTAGGGCTGTCGCGCACGGAATCGTCCGCTTTCGTGGAACTCGTGCTGAAGGAGATCACCGACTGCCTCGAAAAGGGCGAGACGGTGAAATTGTCCTCGTTCGGGTCCTTCATGGTGCGCAAGAAGGGTCAGCGCATCGGCCGTAATCCGAAGACCGGTACCGAGGTGCCGATCTCGCCGCGCCGGGTCATGGTGTTCAAGCCGTCGGCGATCCTGAAGCAGCGGATCAACGGCCAGCACCGCGCCAATGGCGACGCCACCAGCAAGGCTCAACAAGAGGCGTAACCCTTCCGCAAAGGATTTGGCATTTGGACAAGGCGCCGGATGCGTTCCGAACCATCAGCGAAGTAGCGCAGGAACTCGACATTCCGCAGCACGTGCTGCGGTTCTGGGAGACCCGGTTCTCCCAGATCAAGCCGATGAAGCGCAGCGGCGGCCGCCGCTATTACCGCCCCGACGACGTCGACCTGCTCAAGGGCATCCGCCGGCTGCTCTACGGGGAGGGCTACACCATCCGCGGGGTGCAGCGGATCCTGAAGGAGCACGGCGTCAAATCGGTGCAGGGCCTCGCCGACAGCGCGGCCGCGGTCTCGTTCGGCGCCATCGAGGACGCCATCGGCGCGAGCCTGATGGAGCCCGAGGACGAGGCGCCCATCAAGGGCGCCACCGACACCGACGATGACGACTTCCAAGGGGACGAAGAGGAAGGCATCGACTTCCGCTTCAGCGAGATCGACGACGAGGAGATCCTCACCACCTTCCGCAAGGGCGGCGCCGCTGCTGCGCCCGCCGGCCCCAGCGCGCTGGACCGGGAGCGCCTCGGCCGGGCGCTCGCCGACCTCGTCGCCTGCCGTGAGATGCTGGATCAGGCGCTGAAGGACGGGTAGGGGCGGTGGGTTCCGGGCGCATTGAGCGGCTACACCAAAATGCTGCGGCCTCGCCTTGCGCAAAGCGGCGATCCTAGCTAATGGAACGACGTTCGGAGCGTGGCGCAGCCCGGTTAGCGCACTAGTCTGGGAGACTAGGGGTCGGAGGTTCAAATCCTCTCGCTCCGACCATTTTTTCAAAGCATCTGTCGGGTGGATCGACCGTCGGCGTGGCGCCTGCAACCCCGTCCACGGTAGGGAATCCATTTACAGCATGACGCTCCGAAGTAATTCGATCCGCCGCGGGTTAGGATGTTTTGTGCCATCCTGTTGGATGACCGCCACGCAACTACCGTCCGCCAGATCGTCCGCCGGCAAGGCGGGCATCACTTGCGCAGACGCAGCCAGTCGATCGAAGGAACCCGAAGCAGTTTTGCTGTCGTAAGCGACCATCATCTATTTCCGGCGCTGTTGTGTCGCTGGAGAGGCAATGGCAAGCACACGGCAAAGCGCACGTGCTGTGGATTGACGCCTCCTACCTGAAATACCCCACCACCATCCTCGTCGTCTCGTCCACCAGACTCCGCACCATCTTCTCCGACAGCATCTCGGCGCCGTGCAGCACCGTGTTGTGCGCGACCGACTCGATCGTACTGACGCAGATGAAGGTCGCGACATCGAGGTCCATCTTGCGCATCTCCTTGCGGCGGCTTTCGAGATAGGTGCGCACCAGGGTCTGGACTTCGCGGTTGAAGGCTTCGACGTCTTTGAGCTGGCCGGTGCGCGGGATCTGCTCGGCGAGGACGCGATGCAGTTTCGGGTTGATGCGGTGGGCTTCGATCGCGACGGTGACGAGTTTTCGCACGCCTTTCTCGATCGGCAGGTCGGCAACCTCGGTCAGCGCTGTGCGAACGATGGCCATGATTTCCTCGTTGTGGCGATCGATCACGGCCGCGACGAGCGCCTCCTTGCTCGGAAAGTATTGATACAGCGAGCCGACGCTGACGCCGGCGGTCTCGGCGATGCGGTTGGTGCTGGCTTTCTCAAAGCCTTCCTTGACCAGAATGCGAGCAGTTGCCTCGACCAGCGCGTCGACGGTGGCGCGGGATCGCTGCTGCGAGGCATTTTTCCGGGGTTTTGTGGGCGGTTTGCGAGCCACGGTCTTGTGATCTGAATGCGAGTAGGAAAAGCGAGTGAATGCTCGCATTATAGCCGAACATATTGGCGGGTCGGCAAGCCTCCTTGTCGCCGTCGCGAACGCGCCAGATGGGGATGTGGCCATGAGCGTTGCCAGGATCGTGTCGGCCTTGCAGTTTTGTCCTGGCGGCTGCGTGTTCGGCCCGCCGGCCCGGCGCGATACCGCGCCAAGCCTGCAAAGCCGCGCCCTCAACATGCTGCTGCGGCTGCTGCCGATCAAGAAGCAGCTGGCATCAGTCGAGGCGGTGCAGGCGCATGTACAGAAGCTCGCATTGGCGCCGGCATCGTTCGAGCCGACGGGGCTCGGCCGCGGCGTCGAGGCAACGCTGACGAAGATGGGCGGATGGCCGGTCTACTACACCGCGCCGTCGTCGGGTCATGAAGGCTGCAACTACGTCATGTTCCTGCATGGCGGCGGGTTCATCAACGAGATCGTGCCGGCGCATTGGCGCTTTGTCGGCGAGATGACGCGGAAGGCGCGTGTGTGTTGCGTCGTGCCGATCTACCCGCTGGCGCCGCGCGCGACCGCCAAGGACGTCGTGCCGGCGACGGCGGAGCTGTTGCGCATGCTGCTCGAGGACGCCGGGCCTGCAAAGGTCACGGTAGTTGGCAATTCCGCCGGCGCGGGGCTCGCGCTCGCTGCGTGTCAGTGGCTGCGTGATCACGGTCATCGGCAGCCGAGCCGGATGGTGCTGATCTCGCCGGCGGCCGATGCCTCGGTCAGCCGTCCGGAGCAGGTCGCGATCGCGGCGCGCGATCCGATCCAGGACATTCCGGGGATCGTCGAGGCGGGACGCCTCTATGCCGGCGAGCTCGATATCGGCCATCCCTTCGTCAGCCCGCTCAACGGCGGCTTCCGCGCCCTCGCGCCGATGACGATCTTCGCGGGGACGCGCGATCTTCTCTATCCCGACAGCGTCGATCTCGCCGAAAAGGCGAGGGCGGTCGGCGTGCCGGTTGAGCTGCATCTTTTGCGGGAGCAACCGCACAACTTCGCGCTGATGCCGACGCCGGAAGGGCGGCGGGCGCGTGCGATCATCTTGCGAGAGGTGGCTTGAAGGAAAGGTGTGACCGTTGTCACAGAGCGCGGCCGAAATGGGGCTGGCGCTGCAAGCCGCAGGGAAAAGGCGCCCCCGGGCGTTTCCTCGTATTGGTAGTCTTGGATCAGTAGTTTTGCGGGGCCTTCAGGCGTGGCCCTTGATCTCGTAATGACCCGGCACGCATTTGTAGCGCTCGAGGCGCCAGTTGGCGTGATAGATCGGATGCTCGCCCATCCATTTCGCGAGTGGTGCCTGTGCGCCGACCGCGCACTGCATCATCGAAATCTCGGGCGTCATGTTGCTGTCGGTCACGATTTCCTCGACGCAACTGCCTGAGCTGGCTGCGCCAAGCCGGCAAAGTACGGCAACGACGGTCACGAACATTCCTGTCACCTCATCGGTTGTTTCTGACCACGACGAGGATGCAAGCGGAGTGCCAGAGCCTATTGCACGCAAACGACACGCTGGCATGGCCGACTCAACCCAGCGTCCTCCCGATCCGATGATTCGGATCGCAAAAGAAATGCTCTTAACCCGAAGCCGGACAAATACGGGAGCACAGCAAAGCTCGGCGCGGCGCCGTCGGTGTTTCACGGGCCGATCACGGCAGCGAGATCGAATGTGCTTTCCGGCGACGACGGAGCGAGCGCCTCGTCCTTCGAGGCGGCCGCTTCGCAGGTCTCCCCAGGATGAGGCTCTGTGGCAGCGGTGCTCGTCAAACTAGCGCAATGCACTCCGGTCCTCATCCTGAGGGCCGCCAACGGCGGGCGTCTCGAAGGATGTGCCGCGGACGCTGCTGCCTCACATGTCTGGACGGCATGGCGACCGAACTGAAGCGCACGATAATCCGCGCGCCGAAATAACGCCGAAGATTGCGTCGCCGATCCGCTTTCATTTCCGGATGCGGCGCTGCTACAGTTTTGCGCGCGCCCCGCTGAGCGGCGCTGTGACGAAGAAACATACCGACAAGGGGAGGGACCGAAGTCCCATGAAAGATTTTGCTGGAAAGATCGCGGTCATCACCGGCGGCGGCACGGGAATGGGGCGCGAGCTCGCGCGGCAGCTCGTCGCCGAAGGCTGCAATGTCGCCATGTGCGACGTCTCCGAGGCCGCGATGGCCGAGACCAAGCGGCTTTGCGAGGCCGAGAAGCTGCCGCAGGGCCTGCGCGTCACGACGCATGTCGCCGACGTCGCGATCGAGGATCATCTGAAGCGTTTTCGCGACGAGCTTGCCGAGCAGCAGAAGACGGACAATATCCATCTGCTGTTCAACAATGCCGGCATCGGCGGCGGCGGCAGCCTGTTCACCAACACGCGCGAGCAGTGGGAGCGCACCTTCAACATCTGCTGGGGCGGCGTCTATCTCGGCGTGCGCACCTTCCTGCCGATGCTGGTCGCGGCCGACGAGGCCCACATCGTCAACACCGCGAGCGTCAACGGCTTCTGGGCCTCGATCGGCATGAACCAGGCGCACACCGCCTACAGCTCGGCCAAGTTCGCCGTGAAGGGATTTACCGAAGCGCTGATCAACGACCTTCGCCTGCACGCGCCGCACGTCAAATGCTCGGTGGTGATGCCCGGCCACATCGGCACCTCGATCGTCTCCAATTCGCGCAAGGTGCAGAGCGCCGATGGCTCGGAACGGCTCAACGCCGACGAGGTGGCGCTGACCCGCAAGCGCATGGTCGCGGCCGGCGTGCCGGATGCGGACAAGATGTCGGACGAGGACATCCAGGCGGCGTTCGCCGAGCGCGCCCGCAGCTTCCTCGAGGATGCGCCGACGACGGCCGCGCAGGCGGCGAGGATCATTCTCGATGGCGTCAAGGCGGAGCGGTGGCGCATCCTCGTCGGCGAGGACGCCAAGCGCCTCGACGAGCGCGTGCGCGCCACGCCGGAGCAGGCCTACGACCGTGCCTTCTACGAAAGCTTCACGCAGGAGGTCGGCTGGCGGCTTGGCTGAGGCGGCCTCCGGGCGGCGCGAATATGGGTATGATGTTCATCATGGCAAGAGATGCGTCAGCAATTTAGCGTGCCACCTCTTGCCAATGTTCGCTTGCAGTGTTCGCCCGCTCCATGCCCCATCGGAATGTCACGCATGCGACATGACGATGTTCAAGCGATGGTGATCTGAAACGCCTCTCATCGGGCGCACGGCCGCTTGGTTGACGGACTGAAATAGTTTAGTCAATCCGAGTAACGCGACGATAGAGCGTAGCTGCCGATGATACCCGCATGTCTCTCCGACGACTGGACCCTTTGCCCGGACCGAGAGGACATCTCCGCTGAGTTCACACGGCTGCTCACTGCGGCCCAGGAGGGCGGCGCCACGATCGCGGAATGCCTCATGATCGCGCGGCAGCTGAAGCGCGGCGACGACCGGTCCTGGCATCGCGAGTGGAAGAAGCTGGCGCAGACCAACCGGCAGCGTGCCGAGGCCGCGTTCGCGGAAGGCCATCTGGCGAGCGCGCAACGCAATTGGCTGCGCGCGATGAACTACTATGGTGCCGCGGCGATGCCGCTCGACCCGGCGGACGAGCGCCGCTGGGTCGCGGTGCTGGCGATGCAGGACTGCGCCCGCCGCTACCTCGCCGCGCGCAGCCCGGCGGGCGAGGTCGTGACGATACCCTGGCTCGACGGGCACTCCCTGCAGGGCTATTTCGTTCCAGCGCCGCCAGCCGGCGGGCGGGCTCCGACCGTGATCTGCATCGGCGAGCCCGGCCACCGCAAGGAAGAGTTCCTGTTCAAGCTCGTGCCGCATGCGCGCGAGCGCGGCTTCTCGATGCTGGCCCTCGACCTCTTCGGCGAACAGCGCGACGATTTTCTCGACACGCTGTTGCGGCGCCGGGATCTCGAGAGCGCGATCCCCGGCGTCATGGACTATCTGGAGACCCGCGGTGACGTCGACTTCGCGCGCGTCGGGATCATCGCCGATGGCTGGGGCTCGTCCTTCGTCTCGCGCGCGGTGTTGCAGGAGCCGCGGCTTGCCGCGGCCGTCTGCGACGGCGGCCTGTGGGACCTGCACGAGCGGGCCTTCTTTGCCAGCCGATTCGCGATGAGCGACGTCAGCATCGTCCCGGTGCCGCATGCGCCGCTGATGGCCTCCAGCGCCGAGTGCCCGGTGCTGATCACGCTCGGCGAGGACGGCTGGCTCAAGGCCGATCGGGCGCGCCAGATCGTGCAGAACTCCAGGCTCGGCAGCTCGGACGTCATGCTGAAGGTATTCACTGCGGCCGAGACCGGCGCGGCACAGTCCCATGCGGACAATCCGAGCCTTGCCAACGAATACATCTTCGACTGGCTGGAATCACGGCTCGGTGCCGCCGGGCGCATCTAGCGGCGCGGCACGGCCGGACGGAGCGTCAGAAGTCGAGGCTCAGACGGACACAGGCCTTCTCGAGGCGGGACTTCAGCGTCGCGAGCTTGGTGGTGAATTCGGTCAGCTCGGCTTCGTCGAATTCCTGGAAGACGAATTCCCTGATCGTCTTGTACTGCTCGTTGAGGCTCGCCAGGTGCTTCTGCGTCTTCTCGGTCAGGGACAGCCGGACCACCCTGGCATCGGTCGGCGAGGGGCGGCGGCGCAACAGGCCCTTCTTTTCGAGCAGCTTGGATTGGGTGGTGACGAAGGACGGGTCGACGTGGAGGAGCTTGGACACGACGTTGACCGGGATGCCGTCGTCCTTGTCGAGGTCGGAGATGGCCATCAGGATCAACCATTGCGGCCCGCTGATGCCGAGCGTCCTCGCCCAGAACTGACGCAGCTCCTCGAGATACATGTTGATCGACGATATCTCCCAGGTGAAGCGCCTGATGATATCCAGATTGCCGATGGTGCGCAGGCGCGCTCCCTCTTTCCTCGTCGCGGACACAGCGTCACTCCGTGAACCGATTTGTTCAGGTCGGTGTTCGTGGAACGTCATAGTCCACGCAAGCCTGCTCTGACGCAAGTGCAGAGCAGGGTAATTTTGTCACTAAAACCACAAAGATGACCAGCTCAGCAGATTCGTCCGGCCCGGGTGTTGCGCGCGGGGTACAGGTTTAGCGAAACCGATAACCTGAGCTAATAAACTATTTTGATTAGCGGAACAGCGCAGGCATATTGATCCGCGACGGTGGGGGGTACTCGATCGTCCCGTTGCAGGTGGTTCGCTCACGTCCCTCGCGTCGAAAGCGGGTGTGTCCGAAAGCGCAAAGCGGCCGAGCGGATTTGAGAGAGACGGGGATCTGGGGGGCCTCACGGTCCAGTCTCCGTAAAATGAGCAACTTGGAGGTTTTAAATGAAAGTGGTGAAGAGCCTTTTGCTCGGCACTGCGGCGGGTCTGATCGCCGTCGGTGGAGCCCAGGCGGCCGATCTTCCGGTCAAGGCCAAGGCGGTCGAGTACGTCAAGATCTGCACACTGTACGGCGCCGGCTTCTACTACATCCCGGGCAGCGACACCTGCATCAAGCTCGGCGGCTACCTGCGTGCCGAAGTGGCGCTGAACGCCGGCGGCAACTACAGCGCCCAGTACAACGGCGTGTTCGCGGCCAACAACCGCCTGACCAACTACTACTCGATGCGCGCTCGTGAGGATCTCAACATCGACACGCGCACTGCGACCGAGTATGGCGTCGTCCGCACCTATTTCGACGCGGTCTTCACCTGGACGACCGGCAGTTATGTCGGCACCGGCTCTGGCACGGGCGCCACCGCCTACAGTGCCACGACGGCCGGCACGTCCAACCTCAACCCGACTGACGGCGGCATCTCGGGCGGCTCGCTCGGCGTCTACTACGCCTTCATCCAGTTCGCCGGCTTCACTCTCGGCAAGTCGGTGTCGCAGTTCGACGCGCCCTGGATCAACTATCCCGGCAACAACTTCGACCAGCTCGTCGGCGGCAGCGGCACCACCAACGGCGTCCCGCAGATCAGCTACACGGCCGATTTCGGCCAAGGCGTGACGGCGACCATCTCGGCGCAGGATCAGACGCAGATCTTCCAGACCAACATCTGGAACACCGCGGGCATGACGACCTCGGGCGTCCTCGGCGGCGCCTACGGCTCCAGCGATTTCGGCGGCACCCGGTCCCCCGACATCGTCGGCGCGGTCCGTGTCGACCAGGCCTGGGGCCTGTTCCAGGCGTCGGTCGCTGCGCACGACAACCATACCGGCTATTACGGTGCGACCGAAGTTACCGGTCATCCCGAGGACAAGTGGGGCTGGGCGGTTCAGCTCGCTCTCTCGATCAAGAACATTCCGACCGGCGCCGGCGACGTGATCAACGTCTCGGGCGTCTACACCGAAGGCGCGAGCCGCTACAACTTCCAGGAGCTGGCCGCGACCAGCTACTCGATGTTCGGCAGCTCGAACGCCGCCTACCAGAGCATCGGCTTCGCCGGCGTCTCTGACGCGGTGTTCGGCCCGGGCGGCCAGCTCGAGCTGACCAAGACCTACGGCTTCCGTGGTGCCTACACCCACAACTGGAGCCCGTACTGGAATACGGCGCTCTACGGTGCGTGGGCCGCGGTCAACTACAACGGCACGGCGAAGGGCCTGATCTGCGGCAGCGCCGCGTTCGCGACCCTGACCGGGACCTGCAATCCGGACTTCAACATCGGCCAGGTGGGCGTCATCACCCGCTGGACGCCGGTGAAGAATCTGACCTTCTCGGCCGACTTCGTCTACAGCCATCTCGACCAGAAGTATTCGGGCGTGATCACGACCCCGGCGCTGACGAGCGTCGCCAAGCCGGCGGCGACCTACGAGCTGAAGGACCAGGACACCTACAGCCTCCTGCTGCGCGCCCAGCGCAACTGGTAAGCTCGAGGTTTCGGACTTGATGAAGCCCCGGCGGGAAACCGCCGGGGCTTTTTTTGCAAGGGAGGAGGGCATTCGGAAAAGCCCGGCGGCCTGCGCAAAGGACGAAGACGAGCCATGCGCTTGGCGGGCTTCAAACTTATTTACTTACCTGAGTTACTAAGCTATACAACTCCCAGCCAAATACGAAAGTTGCGGCTCTTAGCTTCACGCTAAGCCTCCAGAGACCTCCGGTGATGCCCCGCCGGAGGTTTTTTGTTTTCTGGAGCATGGCGCAGCATCAGCCGCGCATCACGCGAGCGCGCCCGTTTGGCCGGTAGGCGAGGCGGCTGTGGCCGGCGCAATAGGGCTGGCCGTCGGGAGCCGTGTTGCCGCAGAAGCAGAAATCGTCCTCGCCCGGCGTCGAGATCGGCCATCGGCAGCGGTTCTCGGCAAGCTCCAGCAGCGAGCAGCGATTGGCCTCGTCGATGGGGCCGGCGACCGCCGGGACGTCGGTCTCGCCATAGATCGTGGCGAGCATCTCATATTGCAGCCGCGGCATGGCCCTCCGCGTGCGCGCCGGCGCAAAGCCTCTGTCCTGGGCCTTGCGGTCGTCGACCGCCCGGCCGCGCGTCAGATTCAGCCGGGACAGCTTGCCGATCACCGCGTTGCGGCTGACGCCGATGTCGGCGGCGATCTCGCGGCAGGAGAGGCCGGCCTCGAAGTGCCGCTTCAACAGTTCAATACGGTCGTCGGTCCAGGTTGGTGAAGAATTCGGTGAGAGAACAGGCATGTGTAACGGTCCCAGGTTGCAGATGTCGGCCATCCGCTGTCTCGAGATCCGCCCGCCTCACGTCCGGCGCGTGCTCACGTCCTGCCATTGTCGCGGATCGACAGAAGCCCGTCCTTGATGGCGAGACGGATGCCTTCCTCGATCAATGTCCGTGCGACGCCGGGAACGCTGGTGCCGTGGGTGCCCTGTCTCACCAGCTTCTCCAGATAGGCGATGGTCGAGAGCGCCAAGGTAACGGGAATGCGGTCAGTCTCGGCTTTTTCGGTGGCCATGGCCGAACGCTAGCCTCTTACTCGGGTACATAAAAGTAACGATTAAGACTCTATTTAGGTCCGGGGGTGGAAGTCAAATCGGCGCTGGGGCAGCAGCTCACCTCGTTGGAATCGCTTGAGAATCGCACATAGCGCGGCGCGCCGCAGGGAAAACCGGGCGGCGGCTTGGTGTCGGCAGGTCGGGGATGGGCCCGGCGGGCTCAGCCGTGCACGATCGCCTTTTCGATCATGCAATGGATGCCCTTGGCGCCATTGACGGTCTGGGTCACCCGCAAATCGGCGGCCAGGCTGCACAGCGTGTAGGCGTCCTCGCGCGACAGGTTTCGCGTCTCGCCGAGCAGCGCGATCATGTCGCGCAGCGCGCGCACCACGCACTGGTCGAGGTCGGGGTCCATCGCCATCGTCATGTAGTGCGTCGCCGTCTCGGCGCGGGGATAGTCGAGCCTGAGGTCCTTGCGCAGCGTCAGGCGGAAGCGGCCCTGGAGCGCGGTCTCGATCGCGGTGACGCAGACCTCGCCGTCGCCCTGCACGCCGTGGCCGTCGCCGCAGGAGAACATCGCGCCCGGGACGAACACCGGCAGATACAGCGTCGCGCCGGCGCCGAGCTCCTTGTTGTCGAGATTGCCGCCCATCGCGCGCGGGATCAGCGAGGAGATGCGGCCCCAGGCCGGCGGCGGCGAAACGCCCATCACGCCGAAGAACGGCTTGAGAGGCAGGTCGAGGCCCCACGGCATGCGGCCGGTCATCCGTGACCGGTCGAGCGGGATATTCAGGATGCGTGTCTCATGGAAATCGTCGGGCAGGGTCCCGGACAGCGGCTTGATCATGTTCCAGCCCCAATCCTGCCGGAGCTGGACATCGAGGATCTCGACCGCCAGTACGTCGCCGGGCTCGGCCCCTTCGACCGCGATCGGACCGGTGAGGATGTGGCCGGGCAACATGCGCTCGTTCTTGGCGTGAACATCGTGCATCTCAGGCGGAATATGAAACCTGTCGCGGTCGGGCAGCATATCCGGTCCGCCGCTGATGGTATCGACCGTTACCTCGTCGCCGCTGGCAATGGTGAGGACGGGCTGAAGCGCAGCTTCGAAGAAACCCCAATGGCAGGTTTCGGAGCTGGAATGCAGGTGGTGATGGTTCATTTGCCGCGTCCGGTTGGTTTCATCGGCCGCGGGCTTGACCCGGCGATCGATCCTCTTTCAAGAAGATTTCTGAAGATGGCGGGGCCGGTCAAGCCCCGCACAGGCAGGCACGATGATTTCAGCGAGGCTCCCCTGTTTTTTGTTCTTTCCAAGACCCTCGGCGTCGCGCTGCTGCCGATCAATCTCCTGGTCGAGCTCGGCATCCTGTCGGTCGTGCTGATGGCGACGCGCTTTGCCGCGCTCGGCCGCAGACTCGCGGTGGTCACGCTGGTGGTGCTGGGGCTCGCTGCGTTCTCGCCGCTCGGCAATCTCCTGATCTACCCGCTTGAATCGCGCTTTCCGGCGTGGGACGCCTCGCGCGGCGCGCCCGACGGCATCATCGTGCTCGGCGGCTCGGTCGACACCGATCTGTCGGCTGCACACCGCACGCCCGTCGTCGCGCACGCGGCCGATCGTCTGTTTGCGCCGGCCGAGCTCGCGCGGCGCTATCCGAATGCGCGCATCGTCTTCACCGGAGGCTCAGCGAACCTGGTTTCGACCGAGGCGAGGGAGGCTGACTACTCCGCACCGATCCTGGAGAATCTCGGCATACCGAAGCAGCGCCTGATCCTCGAGCGCAATTCCCGCAACACCTGGGAGAACGCGATCTTCACAAAGCAAATGGTGGATCCAAAGCCGGGCGAACGGTGGCTCCTGGTGACGTCGGCCTTCCACATGCCGCGCTCGATGGGGATCTTCCGCACGGCCGGATTTGACGTCGAGGCCTATCCCGTGGACTGGCGGATGGGGGGACGCGACGATCTTTTTTCCTTCACCAATATCGGCGCGGATGGGCTCCGCCGAACTGATGTGGCCGTGCGCGAGTGGATCGGCCTCGTGGCCTACCGTCTGATGGGCAGGATCGGCGAGTTGCTTCCGGGACCGGGCAAGGACTAGAACCAAGGGCTGCAAAACAAGAACACACGGCGCGCGATCGCCGGCCGGGAGAAACACCATGCAACAGCAGAGCGCAGACAGGATCGATCTTGCAGGCGTCGTCGCCGACCTCAACAGCTTGCTGCGGCTGAAGACGACGGTGATCGGCATGAAGTTGTTCGCAACGGCCGCGGAGATGGAGGCGATCCCGAAGATCCGGCGTCCGAACGCAATTCACACCACCGACCAGATCGTCAGCATGGCCGCGCGCCTGGGATGGACCGTCGGCATCACCGCCGACGACCTCGTCGGCGCGCAATGCCGCGCGGTGATCGGCCTTGCGCCGCAGGACGAGAAATGGCTCGCCGGCGAAAACTATGTCGGGGTCTGGCACGGCACCGCAGAGGATGCGCGCAAGCGCCAGCAGGCCCTGGATGTGGTTCCGTTCGGGCAATATCAGGCGCTCGCCGTCAGTCCGCTGGCGAGCGGCCGGCTCGATCCGCCCGACATCTGCCTCGTCTATGCGACGCCGGGGCAGATGATCATCTTGATCAACGGACTGCAATATACCGGCTACAAGAAGTTCGAATGGGGCGTGGTCGGCGAGACCGCCTGCGCCGATTCCTGGGGGCGGGCGCTCAAGACGGGGGAGCCCAGCCTGTCCTTGCCATGCTATGCCGAACGGCGCTATGGCGGCGTGCCGGACGAGGAGATGCTGATGGCCTTGCAGCCGTCGCATCTCGCCAAGGCAGTTGAAGGCATGAAGGCGCTGGCCAGGAACGGCCTGCGCTATCCGATTCCGCCCTATGGCATTCAAAGCGACGTCCGTGCCGGCATGGGCGTGAGCTACGCGAAGAAGTAAAGGCCGACCATGAGCTCTGCGAAATTCGACATCGTTGTCTACGGCGCGACCGGTTTCACCGGCCAGCTCGTCGCCGAGTATCTGGCAACGCGGTACAAGGACGACAAGGCGCTGAAATGGGCGATGGCGGGCCGCAGCCTCGACAAGCTGAGATCGGTGCGCGACGCCATCGGCGCGCCGGCGGACACGCCGCTGATCGTCGCGGGTGCGTCGGATGCGGCCTCGCTGCAGGCGATGGTGGCGCAGACCAGGTCGGTGATCACGACCGTGGGGCCGTACCAGTTCTACGGCGAGGATCTGCTCGCTGCCTGCGTCGCGGCGGGTGTGGATTATTTCGATCTCTGCGGCGAGCCGGTGTGGATGCGGCAGATGATCGACAAGTACGAGGCTGCGGCGAAAACGAGCGGCGGGCGCATCGTGTTCTCCTGCGGCTATGATTCCGTGCCGTTCGAGCTCGGCACGTTGTTCGTGCAGGAAGAGGCGGGGCGCGTGTTCGGCGCGCCGGCCGCGCGCGTGAAGGGCCGTGTGCGCGACATGCGCGGCACGCTGTCGGGTGGCA
The DNA here is from genome assembly GCF_003837805.1 of Bradyrhizobium sp. RP6. GTDB lineage: Bacteria > Pseudomonadota > Alphaproteobacteria > Rhizobiales > Xanthobacteraceae > Bradyrhizobium. Next base: position 574,688 of record NZ_RQIT01000001.1, read on the forward strand.
CAGCGGCGAGCGCGAAGGCGACCTTCGATGCGGTTGCCAAGGACCTCAGCCTGGTCGCCATTCTCAACGATCATTTCGCGCTGACGCCCGGCTTCACCGGGCCGAAGCAACCGAAGGGCAATAGGGCGGTTTACGAGGAGGATCTGCAATCCTGGGCGGCGCCGTTCATGATGGCGCTGATCAACACCCGCAACGTCCACCGCTCCAACATGCTGATGGGCTTTCCCTACGGCCGCGAGTTTGTCTACGACGAGATGGTCCTGACCGGTCCCGGCGAGAAGGGCGAGGCCAATGCCAAGCGCGTGATGGCGGCCAACGCCGAGAAGACCGGTCCGAACGCGCCGAAGCCGGGCGAGGGGCCCTCGAAGGAGGAGCGCGAAAACGGCCTATTCGATCTGCTCTATGTCGCCATCGCGCCCGATGGCCGCATGGTGCGCGCCGGCGTCACCGGCGACCGCGACCCCGGCTACGGCTCGACCTCCAAGATGATCTCCGAATGCGCGATCTGCCTGTTGCGCGACGCGGCGGACGTTCCGGGCGGCTTCTGGACGCCGGGAGCCGCGATGCAGGACAAGCTCATCAAGCGGCTGCAGGACAATGCGGGGCTGACGTTCAAGGTGGAGAGCTAGGTCGGCTCTCGTAGGGTCAGTAAAGGCGCAACGCGCCGTGCCGCACCATCTCTGAGTGGTGGGCACGCTGCGCCTTGCCCATCCTACGGCACCGTCTCTGTCACACCGCCCTGGCATCGTACGCGTACATGAAGTCCATGTTCTTCGCGCCCAGCGGCAGCAGCCATTTCAGCATCTGATTGCGCATCCACGCGCCGGTGGCGCTGAACTCGCGCTTGCTGTTGCCGTTGCGACGCGCCATCGCGACGATCTTCTCGGTGCGCGGACGACGCTCGGCCTCGAAGGCCTGAAAGGTGGCGCCGAGCTCCTGGCCCTCCTGCATCAGCCGCGCGAGCCGCGTCGCATCTTCGAGCGCCAGCGAAGCGCCCTGGCCGGCGTGAGGGCTGGTTGCGTGCGCGGCGTCGCCGATCAGCAGCGAGCGCTTGCGCGACCAGGTCGGCAGGGTCGCGACGTCGAGCGTGTCGGTGACGACGATGTTCTCGGCCGCTTCGATGATGGCAGGGATCGGATCGTGCCAGCCGCGGTGGAAGCCGCGCAGATGCTGCTTCAGCGTCGCCGGATCGAGCGCGCGAAACATCGCTGCGTCCATGCCGCGCGCGGGCTGCGTGCTCCACCACATCACGCCGTCGTCCGGATCCGGACTGCAATAGCCGTAGCCGAAGAAGCCGCTCCGGCCGAAGGTGGTCTCGACACGCCGGCCGATCGACCTTCCGGCGAGGACGGCGTGCGGCACGAAGCCGCCGAAGCCGATCAGGCCGGTGTTGAAGGGTTGCGGGCCATCAGGCACCACCTGGCGGCGCGTGACCGAATGGACGCCGTCGGCACCGATCAGGAAGTCGCCTTCGGCCGTGGTGCCGTCGGCGAAATAGGCGATGATCGGCTGGTCGCCGCGATCCTCGACCTTGATCAGGCGCTTCTCGAAGTACAGCGAGACGTAAGCGCACCAGGCCTTGTCGATCAGCATCTCGTTCAGCGTGGCGCGGCATACGTTCACCGCGGGCTGGCCGAAACGCCGTTCCATCTCGCGGTTGATCGAACCGAGCTTGGCGCCGCGCTGGGAATAGAAGTCGAAGGATTCCGCGACCGAGCCGCGGGAGATCAGCTCCTTCGCCAGCCCGATCTCGTCCATCACATGCATGCCGTTCGGTGCAATCTGAAGGCCGCCGCCGATGCCCTTCGAATAAGGCCAGGCCTCGTAGATCGCGGACTCGATGCCGGCGCGGCGGAGCAACACCCCGGCGACGGGCCCGGCGATGCCGGCGCCGATGATCAGGGCCTTGCGGGGACGATATGACATGGCTTGCTCCCGACGTTTCCGTGGTGCTAGGAGAAATTACGGTCACTAAATCTCTTAGTGACTAAGATATATATCGCCTAAGAGATGAGGTCGGCCTTGTCAAGGAAGAAGGCGCGCACTGCGCTGCTGCAGGAGCTCGAGGACGCCATGCGCAGATCGTCCGCGCAGGGCGTGCTCTATGGGCAAACCGTTGCCAACGTTGCCGGAATTGCCAATTCCGACCTCGAATGCATGGACATCCTGTATCTCGAAGGCCGCGTCACCGCAGGGAGGCTGGCCGAGGTCACGGGCCTCACGACCGGTGCCATCACGGGGGTGGTCGACCGGCTCGAAAAGGCAGGCCTGGTGCGCCGCGAGCGCGACGAGAAGGACCGCCGCAAGGTCTTCATCGTGGTCGTGCCAGAGGCAATCGCCGGCCTCGGCCAATACTATGTGCCAATGCAGCAGGCGATGGAGAAGGTCTGCAACGGCTATTCAGACGAGGAGTTGCGGCTGCTGCTGCGGTTCGCCAACGAGGCCTACAAGGAGGTGCTCGCGGCAACAGAGGACTTGAAGGGCCTGCTCGACACGCCGCCGGAGAAGCGGCCTGAACTCAAGCTGAAGACGCGTCCTCGCCAGCGTTAGCTTTGTAGACCTGCGCGGCCGCGATCATGCCCCACATCGCGCCCAGCATCATCCAGAAGTGGCGCCAGTGGTCGGTGTCGATCACGAGGCTTTCGCCGACGGTACCGAGGAAGGCGGAGAAGATCGCGAGATAGGCACGCTGCCAGGGAACACGCACGAAGATGTGGCGGAAGCCCATGATCACCGTGGTGAAGACCAGCGCGGGATAGCATACGCCCGAAAGCCAGCCTCCGGACATGAACGCGTTCAGGTAGGAGTTGTGGGTGTCCTCGGGGAAGAAGCGGTGGAATTGCAGGGGACCAATGCCGAACGGCAAGTCGAGCGCCATCTCCGCACCGAGGATATGCCGGCCGAACCGGCCGAAGCGACCTTCGTCATAGCTCTGGTCGAAGCTGGCGCGCTGCTTGAACATCTCGGCGGTGGCGTCGAACGACAACAGCACCGCGATCAGCGCAAGGCCCAGCACCGCGGCGACGATCGCCATGACGATGATGCGCGAGCGCTGCGCGTTGGTGCGGCAGGTCAGCACCATCAAGGCCAGCATGAAGGCGGAGGTCAGCACCAAGCCGCCCCAGGCGGCGCGTGAGAAGGCGAGCAGGATCGCAAGCGACATGATGCCGAAGCCGATGACGTTGCGGAACGCCTTGCCGAACTTGTCTGAGACCACGCTCTGGAGCGCGAATAGTGCCGGCAGGATCAGGAAGGCGCCGAGCACGTTCGGGTCCTTGAACGTGCCGCGCGCGCGTCCGTAGAGCGTCAGGAGATCGTTGCCGCCGGGCACGAGGTGGAAATAGCCGGCGACCGCCAGGAGCGAGGCGATCATCGCGCCGACCATGAGTCCGCGGCGCAGCATGTCGAGCCGGGCCGCCGTGTCTTCCGAAATGACCATCGCGAAAAACACCACCGTCACAGCCATGTACCAGGAGGTCGCGATCCAGCTTACCACCTCGGGCTTGTCGAATAGCGGGATCGCGCTGATGGTGTAGCCCACATTGAGCAGGACCAGCAGCGCTACCAGCGGCATCAGCGCGAGCTTCAGCCGCAGGCCGGTGGCGAAGAAAGTAACGGTCGCGAGCAGCGTCGCGATCTCGTACGGGCTCGGCTCGATGAATACGATCGCGCCGGAGGCGCCGACCAGCCACACCAGCGCGCGCTGCAGCGCCAGCACGCCGGGCGCAGCTACGTTCGGTCCACCGGCTGTCGCCGCATACGCCATTACGCTCACGCTACTCGTACGCCACAAACAAGGCTGTCATCGTCCGGCTTGACCGGCGATCCAGTACTCTGCGGCGCGCGCTGCTGGAGACGGCTGGCGCTGCGGCGTACTGGATGCCCGCCCCAGTGCGCAACTGCGCACAAGGCGGGGCATGACGGAAACTCAATACGCGTTCTCGTTCTTTGTCAGCAGCGAGATCGGCGTCTTCAGGAGAATGACGAGGTCGAACAGCACCGACCAGTTCTCGATGTAATAGAGATCGAACTCGACGCGCTTCTGGATCTTCTCTTCGTTGTCGATCTCGCCGCGCCAGCCGTTGATCTGGGCCCAGCCGGTGATGCCAGGCTTGACGCGGTGGCGGGCGAAATAGCCGTCGACGGCTTCGTCGAACAGGCGGCTCTGGAGCTTGCCCTGCACCGCATGCGGCCGCGGGCCGACCAGGGAGAGGTTGCCGGCAAAAACCACGTTGAAGAGCTGCGGCAGCTCGTCGAGGCTGGTTTTGCGGATGAAGCGGCCGACGCGGGTGACGCGCGGATCGTTTTTGGTCACGACCTTCGATGCGGTCGGGTCGGCCTGATGGTGGTACATCGAGCGGAATTTATAGACGTCGATGCGCTCGTTGTTGAAGCCGAAGCGCTTCTGGCGGAACAGCACCGGGCCGGAGCTGTCGAGCTTCACCGCCAGCGCCACCAGTCCCATCACCGGCAGCGCTGCTAGCAGCGCGAGGCTTCCCACGACGCGGTCGAACAGCCACTTCATCACCAGATCCCAGTCGGTGATCGGCGCCTCGAACACGTCCAGCGTCGGCACCTCGCCGAGATAGGAATAGGAGCGGGGACGGAAGCGCAGCTTGTTGGTATGCGCGGAGAGGCGAATGTCGACCGGCAGCACCCAGAGCTTCTTCAGCATTTCCAGGATGCGCGTTTCCGCCGAGATCGGCAGCGCGAACAGCACGAGGTCGACGCGGGTGCGGCGGGCGAACTCGACGATGTCGTCGACCTTGCCGAGCTTGCGCACGCCGGCGCAGGTGTCGAGCGAGCGGCTGTCGTTGCGGTCGTCGAACACGCCGAGCACGTGAATGTCGGAATCCTCTTGCGCCTTCAACGCCTCGACCAGCTGCTCGCCGCTGCTGTCGGAGCCGACGATGATGGTCCGGCGGTCGAGCCGACCCTGGCGCGCCCAACCGCGCACCAGCGCGCGCAGCACCAGACGCTCGGCAACCAGCGCGGCGAGCCCGAGGAAGTAGAAGGCGGCGAGCCATAGCCGCGAGATTTCGCTGCCGTACTTGGCGAAAAAGGAGATGCCGATGAACAGCAGGAAGACGAAGGACCAGGACGAGATCATCCGCGTCATCTGCCGGAGCTGACCACGGAACAGCTGCACCTGGTAGATGTCGGCGGCCTGGAAGCAGACCACCGCGGCGACCGCGACGGCGACGACCTCGGCCGGATAGATCCAGCTGAAGGCGCCGGAGAGCGGCATGACATAGCCGACGTAGAGCGCAATGCCGACGAGGCTCAGCAGCGCGAAATCAGCCAGGCGGACGAACCCGGCGATCACGATCGGGGAGTAGGCGCGAGCGACCTTCTGGTTGACCACTTCGAGCGCGGCGGACGAGAGCCGGCGCCGGCGCTCCACGAAGGGCTGGTCAGTGGGCTTTGCCGCAGCGCTGGTCGCGGCATCGAGCATCGAGCGTGCGTTGAGCGGTTCCACGGGCGTCCACGTCCATTCCAAATCCCGCGGCACGGTCTTGCGCGCCCCGGGCAAGCATCCCCTGGCGCTCCGATTATCGAACAAATCGGAAGATTTTCTAAAGCGAGCTTAAGGATGGTTAATGATTGGCAAATGCGTCGCGATAGCCGGCGAGTACGCCGTCGACCATGGCCCGTTGAGAAAAGTGTGCGGAAATACGCTCGCGCAAGGAGCGCGCGCGCTGCGCCGTCGTTTGCGGATCATCGAGGGCAGCCGCGATTGCCTCGGCCATGGCCTCGGGATTGCTCGGAGCGAACAGAGCGGGGCTGTCGGAGCCGAATATCTCGGGAATGCCGCCGATGCGGGACGCGATCATCGGAATGCCGGCGGCACCCGCCTCGATCACGACGTAGGGCATGGAATCGCCGCGCGAGGGAACGATCAGCAGCCGCCCCTTGGAGAAGCCGTAGCGCGCCTTGACGTGGCCGATGAAGCGGATCGCGTCGGACAGGCCGAGCCTCTCGACCTGCGCTTTCAGCGCCGCGGTCTCCTCGCCGTCGCCGCCGAGCGTCAGCGTGACCTTCTTGCCGACCGCATGCAGCTGCGCCACGGCATCGACCAGCAGATCCGCGCCCTTGATGTGCCTGAACTCGCCGACGTAGGCGAGGTCGGTGGCATCGTCGGCCGTCACGACAGGCTCGAACTCCTCGGGAGTGACGCCATTGAAGACGCAACGCACGACGCCCTTTGGCGTGCCGACGATGCGTTGATAGGTGTCGCGGGCAAATGCGCTCTCGAACAGGAACAGGTCGGTCGAATCCATCAGCGCGCGCTCGAGCCGCGCGTAGAACTCGCCCTTGAGGGTGTTGAGGGGATAATGCAGCGAACCGCCATGCGGGGTGTAGATGCGGATGGTCTCGTCCGAGTGCCTCCGCATGCGGATGAAGGCGCCGGCCTTGGCGCCGTGGCCGTGCAGCACGTCGGGCTTGAGCGTGGCGATCAGGCGGCGCATGCGAAGCCATACCAGGACATCGTCGGGCGACGGCTCGCGGCGAATCGCGAGCCGGTGCACGCCGAGCTTCAGCCGAGGCGCGAGCTCGGCAAGAGCCTTGTCGGCGCGCTCCCCGCCGGTGAGGCTGTCGGCGAGAATGCCGACATGATGGCCGCGGTCGACCTGGCCGTTGGCGACGTCGAGGATGTGGCGGAAGATGCCGCCGACCGGAGCACGCACGGCGTGCAGGATGCGAAGCGGCCGGTCGGGAGAGGGGGGCATGATCAAAACCAGCTCGACGGCGACTGCCGAACAATTCTCACGAAATTATCGCGAGGGATTAAGGGGCGTCGTGGTTAACAAACGATGACGGACGCGCGTCGGCCGGCCGCCGGCGGTCGCGATTAACCGCGCGGCAACCTTAATGGAGTGTAATCGCCCCGGTTGAGGTAGAGTCGCAGCATTGCCCTGCGGGAGTGTTCGATGCGTTTAGCGTTCTGGCGTGCCGGCAAGGCCAAGGCGGTGATCGAGCGGGCTGTCTCGAAGTCCCGACCCAAGCCTGCGCCCAAGATCGACGCCGAGGTCGAGGCCAAGCTCGAAGCAAAGGCTGAAGCAGGCACTGCGCCGGTTGTCACGAAGCAGGCCCAAGTCGAATCCGGCGATATCGACCTGCGCGCGCTTGGAGCGGCACTGGCGCGCAAGCGCAGCTGGGTCATCGTGCCGACGGTGCTGGCGCTCGTTGCGTCCCTCGCTGCCGTCAATGTCGTCACGCCGCGTTACAAGTCCGAAGCCCGCATCCTGATCGACGGCCGCGAGAACGTGTTCCTGCGCCCGAACAGCGACCGGACCGAGGAGCGGCAGGCGCTCGACGCCGAGGCCGTCACCAGCCAGGTGCAGCTGGTGTTGTCGCGTGATCTCGCGCGGGAGATCATCAAGAAGAACAAGCTCGCGGAACGCCCCGAATTCGACCCGGTGCTGCAAGGAATCTCGCCTCTGAAGTCGCTTGCCGCGCTCATCGGCATCGGCCGCGATCCGTTCTCGATGACGCCGGAAGAGCGCGTGCTCGATGCTTACTACGAGCGCCTTCAGGCCTATGCGGTCGACAAGTCACGCGTGATCGTGATCGAATTCCAGTCCGCCGATCCCGAGCTTGCCGCCCGCGTCGCCAATTCGATCGCCGACGGCTATCTCGTGCTCCAGCAGAGCGTGCGTCAGGAGCAGGCCAAGAACGCCAGCCAGTGGCTGGCCGGCGAGATCGAGAGCTTGCGCAAGAAGGTCTCGGAGGCCGAGGCCAGGGTCGAGGACTTCCGCTCCAAGTCGAGCCTGTTCGTCGGGACTAACAACACCACGCTGTCGAACCAGCAGATGGGCGAGGTGAACACCCAGCTCAACAATGCGCGCTCGATGAAGGCGGATGCGGAATCCAAGGCGCGGCTGATCAAGGAGATGCTCCAGAGCGGCAAGCCGATCGAGGCATCCGAGGTCGTGAACTCCGAATTGATGCGCCGGCTGTCGGAGCAGAGGGTGACGCTGCGCGCGCAGCTCGCCGAACAGTCATCCACGCTGCTCGGCAATCACCCGCGGATCAAGGAGCTGAAGGCGCAGCTTGGCGACCTCGACAATCAGATCCGCGACGAAGCGGCCAAGATCTCGCGCTCGCTCGAGAACGACGCCCGGATCGCCAGCGGCCGGGTCGACGGCCTGACCGTGAGCCTCGAGCAGCTCAAGAAGCAGGCGGCCTCGACCAACGGTCAGGATGTCCAGCTCCGTGCCCTCGAGCGCGAAGCCAAGGCGCAGCGCGACCTGCTCGAGACTTATCTGGCCAAGTACCGCGAAGCCAACACCCGCGAGACCATCGACACCGCGCCGACGGACGGCCGCATCATCTCGCGCGCCATCGTGTCGAACACGCCGGCCTATCCGAAGAAGCTGCCGATCGTGCTGATCGCGACCATCGCGACGCTGCTGCTGTCGTCCGGTGTCGTCGTCACCGGTGAGCTATTGCGTCAGACCGCGCCGCGCGCGGCGGCTGTGTTCACGCCGGCGGCGGTTCGGCGGGGGTCGGCGGTGGCTCGGCAAGAAGTGGTGGTGGAGCCCGTCGTCGAGCCCGTGATGGAAGAGCCGGCGCCGCTTCAGCCGGAGATGACGGCCGATGCCGATGCGACGGAGTTCGCCGAGATCGAGCATCTCGCCGACCGCCTGCGTGCCGCGGGTGCGGCGGCGAAGAAGGTCACGGTGCTCGGCACCGCGCCCGGCGAAGCCATCACCCTGTCGACCCTGACGCTCGCCCGGCACCTGGCGCGCGATGCCCGCGTCGTCGTCGTTGATCTCGCCGCATCCTCGCCGACCATTGCCGCGGTATCCGTCGATGCGTCGGCTCCGGGCCTTGCCGAATTGATGCAGGGCGAGGCCTCGTTCACCCAGATCATCACCCGCGACAAACTCTCGCGGCTGCATCTGGTCATGGCGGGCCGTCCCGGCTTCGACCGCAGCCTGCTGCAATCGCCGCGCGTGGCGCTCGCGATCGACGCGCTGCTGCGCGCCTACGATCACGTGCTGATCGACGCCGGCAGCGCCTCCGATCTCCCGGCCGAACTGCTGACGGCGCATGCCCGCGCCGTCGTGGTGCCCGATGCGTCGATGGCACCTGATGCCCGCACGCTGATGTGCGATCAGCTGAGGGCGGTCGGCTTCAGCGAGGTGACGATGCTGAGCAAGCCGGTGCAGGCTTCGGATGCAATGGAGACGCCGCGCGTGGTTGCGGCGTAGTAGATTTTACCCTGTCCCTTGTGGCCACAAGGGGAGAAGGGAAGAGAGCTACCCGAACGCCTGCCGCAGCCGGCGGGCCATGTCGAACAGCACCTGGTTCTGCTTCACCAGCCGCTTGCCGTGGCTGAGCGAGGACATTGCCATCGCCGCGAGCTTGCCGCGGGAGGTCAGGGGCACGAAGCTGTCGAAAATGTCCTCGTCGTCCTTGCAGAACATTCGCTTGTAGTCGTCCGAACCGATGCCAAGGTCGAGCGAGCGGTAGCCGAGCTCCGCACAGCGATCGATGATATAGCGCATCAGGATCAGGCCCGGGCTGTAGCGGGCGTGGTCGGACATCGTGTAGGTGTTGAACATCATCGAGAAACGCTCGCCGTCGGCGACGCCGGCGAAGATCGCGATCACCTCGTCGTCGCATTCCAGCGCGTGGATGTCGATGACGCGGCCTTCGCTGCGCGGTGCGAGGCAGGCGCTGCGGACGAACTGTTCGACGCCGGGCTCGGCGAAGACGTTCGGGAGCTTCTGTTCTGCCATCCGCGCCGGCTTGACGCGGAAGAACCAGTCCAGCAGTCGGGTGATGTCTGCATCCGACGTGGCCAGGTGATAGCGATAGCCGGCGAGCGACTGAAGCTTCTTTTCCTTGCTCTTGAGGCGGCGCCGGAGCGAATTGCTGATCCGCGATGGCGGCGGCCCGCCCGGCTCCATTACCAGTCGCGGACAGCCGTTGATCGAGCTCTGTCGCGGCAGCAGCGCAAACGGGTTCTGCTGGCTGCGCCAGCGCCGCGGCTGCTGCGTCAGCACGAGCACGTCGACATGCTCACGCAGCGACGCAAGCAGTGCGTCGAGATCGGCGCTGGCGGCCCGCGCGGCGAACTCCGCATTCCACAGGCCCATGTTGAAGGTTGTATGCTTGCCGCCCATGAAGCAGGCCGTGCGCACGCCGTGGCTTTGGCGTTGCGAGAGCGGCAGCAGAAGCAGCGGCGCTCGCTCGGCGTCGCGGGCGATCACGATGAACGGCCGGGCGCCTTCGTGGGCGCCGACCAGGCGTTGCCACGGGCTGAGCAGGTCGAAGCGCTGGTAAGGGGTGAAGAGATGGCCGTTCGCCTCGAAGGCACGCCAGACCGCCTCGGCCTCGGCGAGATCGGTGACGACATCGACCTGCGCGATACGGCTCGCTTCCGACCGCGCTGGCGCTTCTGCCGTCCGGCTTTGCATCGCCGCAGCCATGGTCATTCGCGGAACCTGTCGAGAAATCGGAAATACGTATTTCGGCCTGTTGCCGACCTTTGCAAACAAAGGTCAACAAAGGGTAATGACGATGGAAGAGGGAACGGGCGCCGGCGGGCGCGAAGGATGGGATTTTGGCATCCGACGACAGATGGCTGGAACGGCTGCGTCTCGAGCTGGCCTGGTTCACCGGCCAGGCCGTGCTGCGCAGTCGCGGCGCCGGCGCCATCCTGCGCTTCCAGCACGTGCGGCCGCGGCGGCGCGGATTTCAGCCGATGCGCGCGAACGAGATCACGCCGCAATTTCTTGACCGCGCGATTCGCGCGCTGGAGCGGTGGAAGTACGATTTCCTCGGCATGGACGAGGTCTGCCGGCGCGCCGTGACGCTGCCGGAGAAGCGCCGTTTCGTGGCGCTGACCTTCGATGGCGCGCCCAAGGATCTCATCGACTTCGCCTATCCGGTGCTGACGCGCCATGCCGTACCCTTCACGATCTATGTGCCCACCGCCTTTCCCGACGGTGTCGGCGAAGCATGGTGGCTCGGTCTCGAACAGGTGATCGCGCGCGAGAGCCGGATCAGCCTGATGATGGGCGACAAGGAGCAGCGTTTCACCGTCACCGACAAGGCCGGGAAGCAGGCGCTGTTTTCGTATCTCGAGAGCTGGCTGCGCTCGTTGCCGCCCGCGGAGCTGTCGGCTGCGATCGCCGATCTCTGCACGCGCTACAGGATCGATCTCGCCGCGCTCTCGCGCGAGGCGTCGATGGATTGGGAGGACCTTGCGAAGCTGTCCGCCGATCCGCTCGTGACGATCGGCAGCGCCACCGTCAACTATCCCGTTCTCGCCAACATGAAGGATGCCGCCGCGCTGCGCGAGATGACGATGGGCAAGGCCGTCGCGGAAGCGGCTTTCCGCCGCGAGATCAAGCATTTCGCTTTCCCGTTCGGCGAACGCTCTTCGTTTCGGCGCAGCCACGTCGTCATGGCGGAGGAGGCCGGATTTGCCAGCGCTGTGTCGACGATCCCGGGCATCGTGGACGCGGAGGGACGCACCAATCTGCGCGCGCTGCCACGGATTTCCTGGGACGGACGGGTGTGTTCGCTGCGGATGATGCGCGTGCTGGTGTCGGGTGTCGCCTTTGCGCCGGTGAAGCCGACGGGCAGCGCGATGAGCCGGACTTAGCGAGTGGTCTTGACGCGGTCGGGCCGCTGCATCCAGCTGACGATCGGCATCGCGGGCAGCACCCAACCCATGCCGACCACGACGTAGTAGATCGCCTGCCGCCAGCCGGACTCGGCGATCCACGGCATCTGCGCCGCCGCCATGCCGAGCAGGGCCCAGACGGTGGCCAGCACCAGGAGCAGGATGGCGCCGAGGAACTTGCGGGTGCGGATCGTCATGGGCGGGAGCTTGCTGCTTTCGCGTAACTTGCACTGAGGGAGCGGGGGACTATAAGGGGCACGCAGTCCGGTTCAAGCCTGGTTTTTGTCCCGAATGACGACGATGTCCACCCCGTCCGAGCCGCATCGCGCCGTGCGCTGGTGGCTGATCGCAGTGGCCGCACTGATCGCACTGATGGTGCTGGTCGGCGGCGCGACCAGGCTGACGGAATCCGGCCTCTCGATCGTCGAATGGAAGCCGGTCACGGGCAGTGTTCCGCCGCTCTCCGAGGCGCAGTGGACCGAAGCATTCGAGGCCTACAAGAAGATTCCGCAATATCGCGAGCTCAACGCGGGGATGAGCCTGTCCGAGTTCAAGGAGATCTTCTGGTGGGAGTGGAGCCACCGGCTGCTCGGACGTTTCATCGGTGTCGCTTATCTCTTGCCGTTCCTGTTCTTCCTCTGGCGCGGCGGCCTGTCGGGCGAGCTCAAGCGGCGGCTGTGGCTGCTGTTCGCGCTCGGCGGTCTGCAGGGTGCGGTCGGCTGGTGGATGGTGGCCTCGGGCCTGACCGAGCGGGTCGAGGTCTCGCAATATCGGCTGGCGACACATCTGGTGCTGGCTCTTCTGATCTTCGCCGGGATCGTCTGGACGGTGCGGCGGCTCAAGGAGCGGCCGCAGATCTCGGCGCCGGCACGGCTGCGGCTCACGAGCGCGGTGCTTCTCGCCGTGACCTTCGTGCAGATCTATTTCGGCGCGCTGGTCGCGGGCCTGCGCGCCGGGCGCGCCTACAACACCTGGCCGCAGATCGACGGGGCGTTCATCCCGTCGGCGGAGCGGCTGTGGTTCGAGACGCCATGGTGGCGCAACATGTTCGACAATGTGCTGACGGTGCAGTTCGAGCACCGCATGACCGCCTACCTGCTGTTCGCGCTGGCGGCGCTGCATGCGATCGACGCGGTGCGCTCGCGCGCAGGGTCGGCAGCGAGCGGCGCCCTTTGGCTGTTTGCGGCGGTGAGCCTGCAGGCGGTGCTCGGCATCCTCACGCTGCTCAACCAGGTGCCGATCGATCTGGCGCTCGCCCACCAGGCAGTCGCGATCGTAGTGTTGACGCTTGCGGTGATGCAGGTCGAACGGCTGGCTTCGCGACAATCTGCGGAAGCCCAGCCGCGCGCGGTTCCGGTCAGCCAGCCCGGCTGATCACGAGCCCGGCTGATCGGATCAGCAATAACCGTAAACGCCGCACGCGTAGGGCAGGCGCCAGAAATAGTCGACCTGTTTCCCGCCGTAATACGCGCCCTGATAATCGTAGCTCCAGGGGCGGCCGTAATACCCCGGCAGCGCGTGGGAGCCCGGCAGCAGCGGCGTGCCCGGCAGGTTGCTTATGTAGCTGCCGACGCCATAGGCCGGCGAGATCAGCGCATCCGGATCGGTTTCGACATAGACCTGCGGCGGATCCTGCGGCGGCACAGCCGCGCGCCGCTTCGGCGTCGCCGGCAGATCGGCGGCGAGCGTGCTGGAAACCGTCAGCATCACGGCCAGGGCAGGCACCATCCAGCGCAGCATCGTCGGCTCCGAATCAAAAGGGGCGATCCAAGGACGATGTATGGGGCAGATGTGGTTAATGACTGTTAACTGACGGCGGCCAAAAACGGCCGCCGTCATTCCGGGGCGGTGCGAAGCACCGAACCCGGAATCTCGAGCTGGATCAGGCAAGATCGAGGTTCCCCGGTGCGCAATTGCGCACCCGAGGTTCGCGCCCTGCGCGCCCCGGAACGACAGGAAAAGACTACGCCCCCAGCGCCTGCTCCAGATCGGCAATCAGGTCTTCCTTGTCCTCGATGCCGACCGAGAGCCGCACCACGTCGGGGCCGGCACCGGACGTGATCTTGGCGGCGTCGTCGAGCTGGCTGTGCGTGGTCGAGGCGGGATGGATCACGAGCGAGCGGGTATCGCCGACGTTCGCCAGATGCGAGAACAGCTGCAGCTTCGACACCAGGTTCACGCCGGCGTCGTAACCACCCTTCAGGCTGAAGGTGAACACCGCGCCTGCGCCCTTAGGCGCGTATTTGCGCGCGAGCTGGTTGTATTTGTCGCTCGGCAGGCCGGCATAGCTGACCGAGGCCACCGCCGGATGTCCCGCGAGGTATTCGGCGACAGCCTTGGCGTTGTCGCAGTGCTTCTGCATGCGCAGCGGCAGCGTCTCGATTCCCGTGAGGATCATGAAGGCATTGAAGGGCGACAGCGCCGGGCCGAGGTCGCGCAGGCCGAGCACGCGGCAGGCGATCGCGAAGGCGAAATTGCCGAACGTCTCCTGCAGGCGGATGCCGTGATATTCGGGGCGCGGCTCCGACAGCATCGGATATTTGCCGCCCGTGGACCAGTCGAAGGTGCCGGCGTCGACGATGATGCCGCCGAGGGAGTTGCCGTGGCCGCCCAGGAATTTCGTCAGCGAGTGCACGACGATGTCGGCGCCGTGGTCGATCGGGCGGATCAGGTAGGGCGAGGCCAGCGTGTTGTCGACGATCAGCGGCACGCCCGCCTTGCGTGCCACCGTCGAGATCGCCTCGATGTCGGTGATGCTGCCGGCGGGATTGGCGATGGACTCGATGAAGATGGCTTTCGTGCGCGGCGTCACCGCGCGCTCGAAGCTTGCGATGTCGTCGGGATCGGCCCACACCACGTTCCAGCCAAAACTCTTGAACGCATGTGTGAACTGGTTGATCGAGCCGCCATAGAGCTTTCGCGCGGCAATGAACTCGTCGCCGGGCTGCAGCAATTGTTGCAGCACCACGACCTGCGCGGCATGGCCCGAGGCAACCGCCAGCGCGGCCGTGCCGCCTTCAAGCGCGGCGACGCGCTCTTCGAGCACGGCATTGGTGGGGTTGCCGATGCGGGTATAGATGTTGCCGAACGCCTGCAGGCCGAACAGCGAGGCGGCGTGGTCGGCATCGTTGAAGACGAAAGAGGTCGTTTGATAGATAGGAGTCGCGCGCGCGCCGGTGGTGGGGTCGGGCTGTGCACCGGCATGCACGGCGAGGGTTGAAAATCCCGGAAGGCGATCGCTCATTGAGGGCGTCCTGTTCTTGTGGCCTGAATATCGCGCGGCATGCTGATGGGCGTCGCGTTCCGCGTCAAGGCGCGGCTTCACCTCGGAATGATCGTGCTACGCATTGTCGCGTTCGCGAAAGAAATCCTTCGCAATTGCGTCAGCTCTGCTCGCTTTTGTTTTTCGCAGCGCGATCCGATGCTGCGGTATCCCCGCCGCCGACGCTCATCCGATTGAGGGATAGCCGCATGCCTTGCGTCGGTGCCGGCGCCCGCTTGGAGCTGAGCGTGCGCGAATTCACGCCCATCCAGGAGATTTCGGACGACAGCCGGCCATACTCGATCTTGGGGCAGCGGTTCATGACGACCTTGATGCCCACCGCTTCCGCCTTCGCCGCGGCCGCATCGTCGCGCGCGCCGAGCTGCATCCAGATCACCTTCGGCAGCGGATCGAGCGTGAGCGCCTCTTCGATGACAGGCATGATGTGGCTGGAATTGCGAAAGATGTCGATCATGTCGACGGGACGGCCGATGTCGGAGAGCGAGGCGACGAACGGCTTTCCGAGCAGCTCCTTGCCGACATGGCCGGGGTTGATCGGGATCATGTCGTAACCGCGCTGCGCCAGATATTTGAACGCGAAATAGCTCGGCCGCACGTTGACCGGCGAGGCGCCGACCATCGCGATCGACTTCACGCTGTTGAGGATGCCGCGGATGTAGTTGTCGGGATAGGCGTCGTGGTTCATCACTTGCCTTTTCTTGTTGTCATTCATCCCGCCATGTCGGCGTGCGCTTCTCGATGAAGGCGCCGATGCCTTCTTCGGCGTCGCGCGCCATCATGTTCTCGGTCATCACCTCTGCCGCATAGCGATAAGCGTCCGCGAGGCTCATCTCGGCCTGGCGGTAGAACGCCTCCTTGCCGAGCTTGATCGTGTAGGCGGATTTCAACGCGACCTTCTGAGCCAACGCAATCGCGGCATCGCGCTCGGTGCCGGCGGGGACGACGCGATTGACGAGCCCGATCTCGCAGGCACGCGCGGCCGGAACCGGCTCGCCCGTCAGCAGCATCTCCATCGCCTGCTTGCGCGGCACGTTGCGCGACAGCGCCACCATGGGCGTCGAGCAGAACAGGCCGATGTCGACGCCGGGAGTCGCAAAGCTCGCCGCCTCGGAGGCGATCGCGAGATCGCAGCTCGCCACGAGCTGGCAACCGGCCGCCGTCGCGATGCCCTGGACGGCAGCGACCACGGGCTTGGGCAGGCGCACGATCGCCTGCATCATGGCGCTGCACGCCGTCATGATCTGCGCAAAATAAGCCCGGCCGCGATCCGGATCGGTGCGGCGCGCAGTCAGTTCCTTGATGTCGTGGCCGGCGGAAAATGCGGGGCCGTTGGCTGCGATGACGGCCGCACGGATGTGCTTGTCTTCGGCGATCGCATTGAGGCTCGCATGCAGCTGTCCGATCATCGCCTCCGAAAGGCTGTTGCGCGCGGCTGGTCGGTTCAGCGTGAGCACGGCGACGCTGCCGACGATCTCGCGCAGCAGGATCTGTTGTTGCGGGGAGGGGGCGCGGGCGGCCTGGACGGACATTGACGCGATTTCCGCTAAATGATTGCAATTGGATGACACAGATAACTTAATGTAACAGCACAAGCGAAGCGAGGGTGGGAACGGCATGGCGTTAGCGAAAATGAGCGTGGCGGAGCTCGAGCAGTTCCTCCGCGACGAATTTCCCCAGGCCTTCAGCGGCGACGACATCACCATCGAGAGCGCGGACGGCCAAACTTGCCTCCTGCGTCAGCGCTACAGCGAACGAATGCTGCGGCCGGGCGGAACCGTGTCCGGCCCGACGCTGATGGCGCTCGCCGATTTCGCGATGTACGTGGTGCTCTTGTCGGCGATCGGGCCCATCGGGCTAGCGGTCACCACCAATCTCAACATCAATTTCCTGCGCAAGGGCCAGCCCGGGCAGGACGTGCTGGCGGAGGCGCGGCTGCTCAAGCTCGGCAAGCGCCTCGCGGTCGGGGAAGTGAACCTGCTGTCGGGGACCTCACCCGACCCGATTGCCCACGTCACATCCACCTATTCCATTCCAAATGTTTGAACTTTTTGCAGGTAATATAGCACCATAATTCTAAAGCATTGATTTTGCTGATGTAATTTATGTACGTGGGCATTGACCGTTGCGCGTCTCTTCTCTAGAAACTCGCGCAGTCCGGTGCGGTGTTCGCGCCGATGTCTCCCTCACGGAAATTCTGACATGAAAACCTTTTCGGCAAAGCCGGCCGAGGTGACGAAGAAGTGGGTGCTGATCGACGCCAAGGGTCTGGTCGTCGGCCGTCTCGCCACCATCGTCGCCATGCGGCTCCGCGGCAAGCACCTCCCGACCTACACCCCGCACGTCGACTGCGGCGACAACGTCATCATCATCAACGCGCAGCATGCGGTCCTCACCGGTCGCAAGCGCGAGCAGAAGACCTACTACAAGCACACCGGCTATGTCGGTCACGTCAAGGAGCGCACCGCGCGCCAGATCCTCGAGGGCAAGCATCCCGAGCGCGTGCTCGAGAAGGCCGTCGAGCGCATGATCCCGCGTGGCCCGCTCGGCCGCGTGCAGATGGGCAACCTCCGCGTCTACGGCGGGGCCGATCATCCGCATGAGGCGCAGCAGCCCGAGAAGATCGATATCGCCAAGTTGAACCGCAAGAACACGAGGGCCGCATAACATGGCCGAATCCATCCAGTCGCTCGACCAGCTCTCGCAGCTCAAGACGGCGGCCGCGCCCGAGGCGCCCAAGCACGAGAAGAAGGTCGACAAATTCAACCGCGCCTATGCCACCGGCAAGCGCAAGGACGCGGTCGCCCGCGTCTGGATCAAGCCGGGCGCCGGCAAGGTCACGGTCAACTCGCGCGAGGTCGAGGTCTATTTCGCCCGTCCCGTGCTGCGCATGATGATCGAGCAGCCGTTCTCGGTGGCCCAGCGTTCCGGCCAGTACGACGTGATCTGCACCGTCGCCGGCGGCGGCCTCTCCGGCCAGGCCGGCGCGGTCCGTCACGGCATCTCCAAGGCGCTCACCTATTTCGAGCCGGAGCTGCGCGGCGTGCTCAAGAAGGGCGGCTTCCTCACCCGCGACTCCCGCGTGGTCGAGCGCAAGAAGTACGGCAAGGCCAAGGCCCGCCGGTCCTTCCAGTTCTCGAAGCGTTAATCGCTTTTGTCGCATTCGCCGCGAAAGCGGCTTCAAAGAGATGCAAAAGGGCGCTGAATTCAGCGCCCTTTTTGCTGTTCGTTTGTATGCAAATTGACGGCGTGTTTCCCGAAAACTTTGGGATCCGCGAAAACCTGAATGGAACCCGCCGGACATAGCGTCGCATTCGGAAGGGCGCGCAAATCGGATGTGCCGATCGCGTAACTGCTATGTTCTAGAGGGGGCCGACATGATGTCGCTCGATAGCATCACGCTCTATTTGGTCGCCACCATGGTCGCCGCACTGCTCGGCGCCATGATGGTGTTTTTCGGCAAGCAGGAGAACAGCCCCGCGCTGAAATGGTGGGGCGCCGCCTATCTCCTCGGTGCAGCCTCGGTCGCGCTGTGGACCGCGGCGGGCGACAGGCTGGGCCCGCATATTCACCTTGCGCTGAACGCCGCCGGTTTCGTCGCTTGCGGCATGGTGTGGAATGCGGCGCGCGTCTTCCACGGCCGCAAGCCGAACTGGCCCGGCCTCGTGCTTGGTGCGCTCGCCTGGGTCACTGCTGCGACGCTGCTCGATCCCGCCGCGTCCATGCTGCGCATGCTCGTCGGTGCAGCTATCGTCTCGATCTATGCGGCGCTGACCGCGAGCGAGCTCTGGGTCGAGCGGCGCAAGAGCCTGCAACGGCGCTGGCCCGCCTTCGTGGTCCCGGTGCTGCATGGCGGCGTGTTGATGCTGCCGATGCTGGTCGGCAGCTTCCTGCGTCCGCACGATGCAGACTTCTCCTCGAGCATCTGGGTCACCGTGTTCGCGGTCGAGCTCGTGCTCTATGCCGTCGGCACGGTCTTTGTGATCTTCATGCTGGTGTCGGAGCGCACCGTCACCGCGCACCGGACCGCTGCGTCGACCGATCCTTTGACCGGCATGCTCAACCGCCGCGGCTTCTCGGAAGCCTGCGCGCGTGTGATCGAGCGCGAGGCCAAGGCCGGGCGGCCCGTGACCGTGATGATCTTCGACATCGACCACTTCAAGTCGATCAACGACCGCTTCGGCCATCCCGCCGGCGACGAGATGCTGAAGCTGTTCTCCACCGTCGTCGTCAGCAACTTGCGCATCTCCGATCTCTCGGGCCGCATCGGCGGTGAGGAGTTCGCCGCGCTGTTGCCGTGTTCGCTGGAGGAGGGCGTGCTGGTCGCCGAGCGGGTGCGCGAAGCGTTCGAGACCTCCGGCGTGGTGGTCGATGAGGGGCCGGTCGACACCACCGTCAGCATCGGCGTTGCCGGCGGTCCGGCCGGCACCGAGCTCGAAGTGCTGCTGGCCTCGGCCGACACCGCGCTCTACCAGGCCAAGCGCGGCGGCCGTAACCGCGTGGAGGCGGCCGAGGAGCTGCCACTGTCGCTGGAGAACTGGCGTCGCCAGAGCGCGGCACGGATCGGCGCGCCGCAGGCGCGTCCGGCCACCGCCTGAGCCGCAGGGGCCTTGCGGTAATCCTCTGTTTACCGTTCGATTCCTACCATTGCGGTCATGGAATCGATCCGTCGACAGAATCCGCAAATCACCCTGATGTCGCTCGAAGCAGCCGCCGCCTCCGCACGCGGCGGCTTCGGCTGTCTGTTCTCGACCGCCGACGAATACGAGACGGCGCTGATCGCCGAGCGTCGCGCGCAGGGGCGCTACGGCCAGCACCGCAGCTATTGGCCGTTCGCAATGTTCGTCGGTTGCGTGTTCATCGTGGCGGGCACCGTGTTGCTGCTCGCCTGACCGGGCCTGCATTCAAGAGACCTGCACATTCCAGCGAGCCAGGCGCCGTTTCGGCGCCTTTTTCTTTGTCGCCGTCTGGGGTAGACACGCCGATCGAACGAGAAAAGGGTGGAAACCGATGATCACCGAAATCGCGCAAATCGACGTCAAGCCGGGTAGCGAGAAGGATTTCGAGGCGGCCGTCGCCAAGGCCAAGGCCGCCTTCGGCCGTTCAAAGGGGTTTCACGGCTTCGAGTTGCACAAATCAATCGAGAAGCCGCAGCGCTACAGGCTGATGGTGAAATGGGCGACGCTGGAGAACCACACCGTCGATTTCCGCGGTTCGGAGAATTTCACCGAATGGCGCGGCCTCGTCGGCCAGTATTTTGCCTCGCCCCCCGAGGTGGAGCACACCGAGACCGTGCTGACGACCTGACGGCCTGAGCGACGTCAGGCTGCCTCGGCGAGCGGCGGCGCCTCATACGTCTTGAAATGGTCGATCACGACCTTGGCGATGGCGACTAGCGGCAGCGCCAGCGCGAGGCCCCAGATGCCGAACACGACGCCGAGTAGGATCTGGAACGCGAACAGCGTGGCCGGCGGGATGTCGAGTGCCTGCCGCTGCAGGATCGGGGTCAGGACGTAGCTCTCCATGGCGTGCACACCCATGAAGAGGAGAAAGGCCGACAGAGCGGGAATCCAGCCCGAGGCGAGGCTTGCCAGCACCACGATGACGCCGGCGATGATGGCTCCGACGGTGGGGATGAAGGCGAGCAGGCCCGCCTGGATCCCTAAGATGAACGCGCCGGGGATGCCGATGATCGCAAGCCCGATCCAGGTCACGACACCGACCGCGATCATGACGACGATCTGGGCGATCAGCCAGCGCTCCAGCGTCTCGGCTGTACGGTCGATGACGAGGGCGACACGCGTGCGGTGCCTCGCCGGTGCCAGGAACAGCAGGCCGTCATGATAGACGGTGGGCTGGGCGGCGAAGGCAAGGCCCAGGAACAGCACGATGAAGATGTTGCCCACGCCGTGAATGGTGCCGAGCAGCAGCTTGAAGGTCTGGCTCACGATCGCCCCGCCGCTGGAGGCGAGCGCGCCGGCACCGGGCAAGGGACCGCGCGAGGGCGCCGCTGGTGCGGGAGCCGCGTCCGGCGACGTCGTGGCCGAGGCGTCCGACGCACCGTTGCCGAGATCGAAGAAACTGGTGTCGACGCCGTGGGTTTCCAGGAAGGATCTGACATTCACGATCTGCGACTTGATGGTCTTGCTCAGCAGCGATGCCTGTTCGGCAATGGTGGCGCCGCCCAGATAGGCGATGCCCGCGAGAAGCAGGGCGAGCGCGACGCAGACGATCGCAAGTCGGACCGTATGAGGCAGGTGAACCCGGCGGCCGAGCGCATGGACCAGCGCGTTGAGGCCGAGGCCGAGCAGCATGCCGGTGAAGATCAGCAGCAGGGTGGCCGCAAAATACCATGTGAATGCGAGCAGTGCGGTGAACAGCACGACGCCGATGCCTCCGACCGAAATCGCCCAGGCCTGGTCCCGCGCCAGGTCGCTGCGGGTCCGGGAGCGTTCATCTCTGGGAATCGTCACGTTGGATCCTTTTCGAGGGAGGCGGCGCCAGCGCACTCTTTCGCGAAATCCTGGCGGGGATCAAGCGGGACACGCGCCGGTTTGGCGCGTTCGTCGTCTTTGCGGGCCTGCAGGTCCCTCCGAGCCATCGGACACGCCGCCGCCCGGCCTGCCACGACGCTCCAGGCCGGGCATTTGCGCGAAAATAGCATTGCCGTCCCGCGATCCCTTCTGTTGAATTTGTTCCATCGGAGGGGCATGTTTGCAGAATCTTCTTACCGGGAGGCTCGGAACGACAGATGAGAAAGCCGGTCGTCGGCGTGATCGGGAATTGCCATCGCGTCGAAAATCGATTTCAGGTCCAGATGGTCGGCGAGCGAAATCTGCGCGCGGTGGCCGAAGTCTCCGGCGGCTTGCCGCTGATGTTCGCGGGCTCCCCTGACATCACCGATATCCCGGCGCTGCTCGATACCGTGGACGGCATCATCCTCACCGGTGCGCGGGCCAACGTGCATCCGACCCGTTTCAACGTCGATCCTTGCGAGAAGCACGAGCCTTACGACATCCACCGCGATGAGGTGGCGCTGGCGCTCTCCGTCGCTTGCGTCTCCCGTGGCATCCCGCTGTTCGGCATCTGCCGCGGCCTCCAGGAGATGAACGTTGCCTTCGGCGGCTCGCTGCATCCGGAGATACGCGAGATCCCGGGCCGCATGAACCACCGCATGCCCCGGCTCGAGAACGGCGAGATCCATCCCGATCCGACGGTGGTGTTCGCCGACCGCCATGACGTCGACCTGACGCCGGGCGGGGCGTTCGCGAAAATCCTCGGCTGTGAGAAGATCAGGGTCAATTCGCTGCACGGCCAGGGCATTCTCGAACCCGGCAAGCGCGTTCTGATCGAGGGTGTCGCCGAGGACGGCACCATCGAGGCAATCCGGATCGCTGAAGCCCCGGCCTTTGCGCTCGGCGTGCAATGGCATGCCGAATACGATCCGCAGCATAACCCGATCAACCGCAAGCTGTTCGAGGCCTTTGGCGAAGCGCTGGTGGCAAGGCAGAAGGCGGCGGCGTAGGCGGCAAGCGCTGCGGGACGCTGTGGGGGTATGATCTCGCTACGCCGTCATTGCGAGCGCAGCGAGGCAATCCGGAGTCTTTCCGCGGCGGGGTTCTGGATTGTTTCGCGGAGCCTGTCATCGGGCCGCGCTTTGCGCGGACCCCGGTGGCTCGCAATGAGATCCACCGATAACTCCAGATCAAGGCCTGCACCGCGGATGGAATTTCGCAGCCTCCCCGATCCTTTCGAGTTGTGCTGGATAAACCAATCAGTAGGGATTGCTCCGTCCCGATTTTCGCGGCTCTGATTTGTTCTTTGAGAACGAACTGGAGTCAGATGCAGAACGAAAGCTGAAGGCTCCGCGGCGCAAGGTTCATCGCACCAGTGCGGTCGAATCGGAGACGCGCTCACGCCTCACGCCGCCCGCTCCATCCGTCGCGTGCGATAGGCCTACGTGACATCATGCAGCCGACGAGCGAGATCATCGCGAGCACGTTCGGCGCAATCGGAGCGGACGGCGCGAGGGTAAGGCGGTAGCAGCGCCTGGCGCAGGGAGGATCAGGCGTCGGCATGCTCCGCCACTACCTCTGCTCAGCCGATCACATCGCCATCCTGCATGGGCATTCCCATTGCGTTGCACAATCGCAACGTTGATCTCCACGCGCAGCATTGAGGTTCATGAGAACAATACCATATGCCCTGCAAGGGAGCCCTTGCCGTGCAGACCATGAAGGCGGCCCTCGTTGCGGCGATCACCGTCGTGGCTTTGACCTGCTGCCTCCTTCCCAGCTCAGCGGAGGAGGGCGGCCGTGCAGCCTTCGTTGTTTCGATCGATGGTGCGATTGGCCCGGCGTCAGCCAGCTACGTGCGGGAGGCTTTGGCCACGGCGAGCGAACGGCGCGCCGAGGTCGTGCTTCTGAGGATGAACACGCCCGGCGGGCTCAATTCCAGCATGCGCGAGATCATCGCGGATGTGCTCGCCTCGCCCATCCCTGTCATCGGCTACGTCGCTCCTTCCGGCGCCCACGCGGCGAGTGCGGGGACCTATATTCTCTATGCGACCCACATCGCGGCGATGGCACCAGGCACCAACATCGGTGCGGCGACGCCGGTCCAGATTGGCGGGCCGCTTCCGGGCCTGCCGAGCGGCACACCCGACAAGGATGGCAAAGACAAGAAGGATGATCCGAAGGACGCGATGACGGCGAAGGCCACGAACGATGCCGTCGCCCTCATCCGCAGCCTCGCCGAGCTGCGCAACCGCAATGCGGAGTGGGCGGAGAAGGCGGTCCGCGAGGCCGCAACGCTCTCTGCCAACGGCGCGCTGGAGGCACATGCCATCGATCTCGTCGCGCGCGATCAGGCTGAATTGCTGCAGCAGGTTGATGGCCGTGTGGTGGAGCTCGCAGGCGGCAAGACGCAACGCCTGGCAACAAAGGATGCTGTCGTCGAAGCCATCGAGCCCGGACGGATATCCCGGTTCCTGGCGGTCATCACCAACCCGAATGTGGCGTTCATTCTCCTGATGGTCGGAATCTACGGCCTGATCTTCGAGTTCATGTCTCCCGGAGCCGTCGCTCCTGGAGTCGTCGGCGCGATCTGCCTGCTGATCGGCCTCTATGCGCTCAATTTGCTGCCGATCAGCTATGCCGGCCTCGCCCTGATGCTGATCGGACTCGTGCTTCTCACCGTCGAAGCCTTCAACCCGACCGTGGTGGTCGGCTTCGGAGGGATCGTCGCTTTCGTGCTGGGAGCAATGATGCTCTTCAGGAGCGAGGCGCCTGGGTACCAACTGTCGTGGTGGGTGATCGGCACTACCGCGGTCGTGTTCAGCGGCTTTGCTCTGATCGTGCTTGGCTCGCTTCGGCGCGTCCGCAAAGCTCCTGCGCTGGTCGGCGCACAGGCCATGCGCGGCTTGCCCGCCGAGGTTCTCGACTGGAACGGAAACGAAGGCCATGTCTTCGCCCACGGTGAGCGCTGGCAGGCGCGCGGCGCCGAAACCTTCAAGCCCGGAGAGACGGTGGAGGTCGCCAATGTCGTCGACTTGACGCTGCTGATACGCCGCACACCCGCCCGGACAGGCGAGGGAGGTACATCATGATGCTGGAATATCTGACGTATGCGGCGCTTGCGCTGCTTGTCATCGTGTTTCTATCCCAGGCTATTCGAATCCTGCGCGAATACGAGCGCGGCGTTGTCTTCACGCTCGGCCGCTTTACCGGTGTGAAGGGCCCGGGCCTGATACTCCTCATCCCGATCGTGCAGCAACTCGTCAAGGTCGATCTGCGGGTGATGGTGCAGGTGGTGCCGCCGCAGGACGTGATCTCGCGGGACAACGTCTCCGTCAAGGTCAATGCCGTCCTGTACTTCCGCATCGTCGACCCCGAGCGCGCCATCATCAAGGTCGGCGACTACATGGCGGCGACCAGCCAGCTCGCGCAGACCACGTTGCGTTCGGTGCTCGGCAAGCATGAGCTCGACGAGATGCTTGCCGAGCGCGACAGGTTGAACGCCGATATCCAGGAGATCCTCGACAAGCAGACTGACGTCTGGGGCATCAAGGTCACCGGCATAGAGATCAAGGACGTCGATATCAATGAAACCATGGTTCGCGCGATTGCCAAACAGGCTGAGGCGGAGCGCCTGCGGCGAGCCAAGGTGATCAATGCGATGGGCGAGCAGCAGGCCGCCGAAAAGCTCGTTGAAGCCGGCCGGATCCTGGCGCAGGAGCCCCAGGCAATGCAGCTGCGTTACTTCGCGGCTCTGCACGACATCGCCGGTGAACGCTCGTCGACCGTGGTGTTTCCGCTCCCCACCGGCCTGCTCGACCATTTGATGCCGCGACCTAACAACCCTTAGCGGGAAGCAGCAGCGCAAACGAAAAGGCGCCTCCTGACGGAAGCGCCTTTTGCCTGTCGTGGTCTGTTCGGGCCGATCAGCCCGAATAGTACATGTCGAACTCGATGGGGTGCGGGGTCATCTCGAACCGCTCGACCTCGGTCATCTTCAGCTCGATATAGGCGTCGATGAAGTCGTCGTCGAACACGCCGCCGGCCTTCAGGAAGGCGCGGTCCTTGTCGAGGTTTTCGAGCGCCTCGCGCAAGCTGCCGCACACCGTCGGGATCTGCTTCAGCTCTTCCTTCGGCAGGTCGTAGAGATCCTTGTCCATCGCCGGACCCGGGTCGATCTTGTTCTTGATACCGTCGAGGCCCGCCATCAGCATCGCGGCGAAGCCGAGATAGGGATTGGCGAGCGGATCGGGGAAGCGCACCTCGACGCGCTTGGCCTTCGGCGAAGCGGTGTAGGGGATGCGGCAGGAGGCCGAGCGGTTGCGCGCGGAATAGGCGAGCAGCACGGGAGCCTCATAGCCCGGGACCAGACGCTTGTAGGAGTTGGTCGACGGATTGGTGAAGGCGTTGATCGCCTTGGCGTGCTTGATGATGCCGCCGATGTAGTGGAGGCAGGTCTCCGACAGGTCGGCATATTTGTTGCCGGCGAACACCGGCTTGCCGTCCTTCCAGATCGACTGGTGCACGTGCATGCCCGAGCCGTTGTCGCCGTAGACCGGCTTCGGCATGAAGGTGGCGGTCTTGCCGTAGATGTGCGCGACCTGATGGATGCAGTATTTGTAGATCTGGATGTGGTCGGCCATCAGCGTCAGCGTGTCGAACTTCATGCCGAGCTCGTGCTGGGCGGAAGCGACCTCGTGGTGATGCTTCTCGACCTTGACGCCCATCTTGGCCATGGCCCCCAGCATCTCCGAGCGCATGTCCTGCACGGAGTCCTGCGGCGGAACCGGAAAATAGCCGCCCTTGGTGCGGACGCGGTGGCCGAGATTGCCGCCTTCATATTCGGTGTCGGAGTTGGTCGGCAGCTCCGAGGAGTCGAGGCGGAAGCCGGTGTTGTAGGGGGTGGACGAGAAGCGCACGTCGTCGAACACGAAGAACTCGGCCTCGGGGCCGACGAACACGGTGTCGCCCACGCCCATCGACTTCACCATGGCCTCGGCCTTCTTGGCGATGCCGCGGGGGTCGCGGTTGTAGGGCTCGCCGGTGGTCGGCTCGAGCACGTCGCAGGTGATGACCATGGTGGTCTCGGCGAAGAACGGGTCGATCGTCGCGGTCACCGGATCGGGCATCAGGCACATGTCGGACTCGTTGATCGCCTTCCAGCCGGCGATCGAGGAGCCGTCGAACATCGTCCCTTCGGCGAAGATGTCTTCATCGATCATGCTGACGTCGAACGTGACGTGCTGCCACTTGCCGCGCGGATCGGTGAAGCGCAGGTCGACGTACTTGACGTCATTGTCCTTGATCGATTTCAGGACGTCTTTGGCGGTCTTCATGCATACCCCTTATGGCTCTGCGGGTCGGTTTCCAGGTGAGCAGGATTCTTCTCGCTTTTGGCGAGTTCGCGCGCGACCGCACAAACGAAATCAGGCCGCCGAAGCAGCCTTATTTCTTGTCGGAGTGTCGCAAAATGCGGGATAGCACCCGGCTCAGATAGCGTCCAGCCCGGATTCGCCGGTTCGGATGCGGATCGCCTCTTCGATGTTGGAGACGAAAATTTTGCCGTCGCCAATGCGGCCGGTCTGCGCGGCGCGGCGGATCGCGTCGATGGCGCGCTCGACCAGATCGTCACCGATCACGATCTCGATTTTTACCTTCGGCAGGAAGTCGACGATGTATTCTGCGCCGCGGTAAAGTTCGGCGTGACCCTTCTGCCGGCCGAAGCCCTTGGCTTCGGTGACGGTGATGCCCTGAAGACCTACCTCCTGAAGCGCTTCCTTCACCTCGTCGAGCTTGAATGGCTTGATGATGGCTTCGATTTTCTTCACTGCGCGACTCCCGGCCTTTCGATCAAATAGCAACGTCTTCGTCAGGATGCGCATTTCTCAACGCACGATCTTGTCTTCTCTGTGCCGGGATCCCTGACAAGTCCGGCAACAACGGCCGGCCACACCCTGTAGATGCCAGTGAGCACGACGACCGAAGCGGCTTCCTCGAAAGCAGGGTCTATGCCAAGTTGCAAATGCCCTGGTTATTGGAGCGTTATCAGCCTTTTAACGAGCATCTCTGGGTGGTGGCCCGATCTGCACAAAATACCGAAGACTACGAAATAGGCAAACGGTTCAATATATGTGCAGATCAATGTCCCGGCCGCCGGATCGGCAAGGAAGATGCCTGTTGAAGAGGCGTTTGTACTAGGAAGTGGCATGGAAGTTCTGACCAACGCCGAGATGCAGCGCGCCGACCAGCTCGCCATTGCGGCCGGCACGCCCGGTTTCAAGCTCATGCTGAGCGCTGGCCAGGCGATCGCCGAGGCCGCCCATGCGCTGGTGGAGGAGGGGCCGATCCTGATCGTCGCCGGCCCCGGCAACAACGGCGGCGACGGTTTTGTCGCAGCCGCCGAACTCGCCGCCCAGGGGCGGGAGGTCTCGGTGATCCCGATGTGCGAGCGCGACCAGCTCCAGGGCGATGCGGCCTCCGCGGCGCGCGGCTGGAAGCATCCGGTGCTTCCGTTCAATCCCCAGGCAATCGGAAGGCCTGCGCTGATCGTCGATGCGCTGTTCGGCGCCGGTCTCAGCCGTCCCGTCGACGGCGAGGCGCGCGAAATGATCGAGGCGATCAACGCCAACGGTGCCCCGGTGCTCGCGGTCGATCTGCCGAGCGGCATCAACGGCACCAGCGCGGCCGTGATGGGCGCGGCGGTGAACGCCACCGAGACCGTCACCTTCTTCCGCAAGAAGCCGGCGCATCTGCTTCTGCCCGGACGGATGCATTGCGGCCGGGTGCGGGTCGCCGACATCGGCATCGATGCGCAGGTGCTGGACGAGATCGCGCCGCAGACCTTCGAGAATGATCCGGACCTCTGGGGCGCCGCCTTTCCGGTGCCCCGCATCGACGGCCACAAATACGCGCGCGGCCATGTGCTTGCGATCTCCGGCGATGCGGCCGCGACAGGCGCCGCGCGGCTCGCTGCGCGCGGCGCGCTGCGCGCCGGTGCCGGCCTCGTGACGCTGGCGAGCCCGCGCGATGCGCTCGCGATCAATGCGGGCGCACTGACTGCGGTGATGGTCCGCCCCGTCGACACCGCTATTGAGTTCGGCGAGCTGCTCGGCGACAAGCGCTATAATACCTGCATCATCGGCCCCGGCGCGGGCATCGGCGAACGCACCTGCGATATGGTCCACGCTGCGCTTGCCGCACAACGACATCTGGTGCTGGACGCGGACGCGCTGACGAGCTTTGCCGCAACCCCCGAGCACCTGTTTGAATCGATCAAGGCATCGCACGACAATGCGGTGGTGCTGACCCCGCATGAGGGCGAGTTTCCGCGCCTGTTCTCCGACCTCAGCAACAAGCATCCCGGCCGCTCCAAGCTCGAGCGCGTCCGCGCTGCCGCCGAGCGCTCCGGCGCCGTCGTGCTCCTGAAGGGGCCGGACACCACCGTTGCCGCCCCCGACGGCCGCGCCACGATCGCCGCCAACGCGCCGCCCTGGCTCGCCACGGCGGGTGCCGGCGACGTGCTCTCCGGCATCATTGCCGGGCTCGTGGCGCAGGGCGTGCCGGCCTTCGAAGCCGCCAGCATCGGCGTCTGGATGCACGGCGAGGCGGCGAGCGAAGCTGGGCCGGGCCTGATCGCGGAAGACCTGACCGAGACGCTGCCGGCCGTGCACCGGCGGATCTTTGACACGCTGGGCATCGAATACTGAGCTGTTCATTGTTTCGCTGACCACTTGATCTACGATCATTTGTAGTCCAAAAACTACATGTGATTGAGCTCGAGCAGACCGAGACGTTTCGGAGGTGGCGATCGCGTCTCCGAGATGAGCGTGCCAGAGCGTTAATTGCGTCGCGCCTAGATCGGCTGGCTCAAGGGCACGCTGGCGATGTCGAGCCGGTGGGCGATGGCGTGAGCGAACTGCGGATCCATTACGGCCCCGGCTACCGCATCTATTTTCAGAAGCGGGGCAACACGATCATCGTTTTGCTTTGCGGTGGCGACAAGAGCACGCAGGCGAAAGACATCAAGGCGGCAAAGAGCCTTGCCGTCATGTGGAGCGAATGACATGGCCGAAAAACTGACGACTTATGACCCGGCCGAGGACCTTCAATCCGACGAGGCCATTGCCGTCTTCATGGAAGAGGCGTTCAAGACTGAGGATGCCGCTTATATCGCCCATGCCCTTGGCGTCGTCGCCCGCGCCAAGGGCATGACGCAAATCGCCAAGGAGACAGGTCTTTCTCGTGAGCAGCTCTATCGCTCATTCAGCGCCAACGGCAATCCGACGCTCAAAACGACGATAGCGGTGATGAAGGCGCTCGGAATCGAACTTACTGCCAAGCCCCACGCCTAGTCGGCCCATCTCACTCCACCCCATACCAGCGCACCAGGCGCGGCGCGGCCCAGTCGGTCACGACGGATTCGATCAGCCAGCGTCCGGGTGAGATCGCCGCGAACGCGACGCGCTGGGTCTGGCCGGGCTCGATCGCGAGTGTATCGAGCCAGTAGGGCTTCCAGCCGTCGTCCAGCTTGTCGAGCAGGCGGAACGGATGGCCGTGCAGGTGGAAGACCGTGGTGACGGGGGCGGGGTTCTTCAGGGCCAGAACAACGGTGCGGCCGGTCTTGGCGCGGAAGGCGGGGGCTGAGGCCGTGGAGAAGCTTGCGGGCCGTGCCCAGCCGGCATCGGCCGCGCCGAGCGCGACATCGAACCGCACGGCGCCTTTCAGATCGAGCTTCTCGGGGAGATCATTCGACGGCAGCGGCTGTGGCGGCAACAGCGGCGCGCGCCGCTCCGATTGGCCCGATACCTTGAGGCTGCCCACCTGGTGCGTCTCCTTGCCGTCATGCAGCAGGAATGCGGCCGAGGTGGCTGTATCCACAAACACGTCGGCACGTCCGCCGGGGGCCAGCACCAGGGCCCCGTTGCGCGCGGGGAACGGCTCGGCTGGTTGTCCGTCCAGGGCCATCACGCGGACCTCGTGGCTTCCAAATTTGAGTGCCAGAACAGTACGTTGGGAGCCGTTGATGAAGCGCAGTCGCAGCCGCTCATTGGCCGCGGCTGAGAGTTCGAATGAAGTCTTGCCATTGACCGTGTAGAGCCGTGTCGCGTCCTTCGGGTCCTGGCCCGGCGGGACCGCGGTGCCGTCCGGTCGCAGGCGCCATTCCTCGATCAACAGGACCTCGTCGCGATCGACGCCGACCGGGCTGGTCTCGGCCGCGGTGATCGCGAGCGGGCGCGCGGGCTGCTTCAGACCGCCTTCGAAGAGACGGAAGTCAGCCAGCAGGGTACCGGCGCTTGGTATTGAAATGATTGACGTTTCGGTCGTGTCCGGCGCGGCGGGCGCGCGCCCTCGCAGCGGGTCGGCGGCGGTCGCGGCATTGAGGCCGTACCAGACCGGCGCAAGTGGCACAGGCAGGTCGTTGCGAAACACCACCTCGCAGCGGTCGCCGCGCTTGAGACGGACGGTCCCGAGATGGCTTACGGCGGCCAGCTCCCAGATTGCTGTAGCTGGTTGCCCCGCCTTCAAAGCCAGGGTTGCCGGCCTCGCCTGAAGCGCGAGCTGGGCGGTCACGAGCGGCCCTGCGCCGCCGGTCATCAACCCGGCCGCCGAGGCCCCTAGACCGGTCAAAACCTCACGTCGCGTCGAGTCAAGAATCCGCGGTTTCATGACGTGATCCGGACCATGCCGTGCTGGATAAGTCCAGCCATCGTGCCTACTTGAAGCATGCCTCCAACCGGCCATTTTTTTGCTGCGAACAGTCAGGCACATGCTATAAGCCCGGCCGCCCGCGGCATCGCGGCCGGTCTTGATGCAAATTCACGCGGGCGTGGCGGAACTGGTAGACGCGCTGGATTTAGGTTCCAGTGACGAAAGTTGTGGGGGTTCGAGTCCCTCCGCCCGCACCAAGCGCTTTTCGCGTTTGCACGGATTACGAGACCTGCTCCTCGCGGATGATCGTCCGTCCGGAGCCGGTCCGATGAACCACCGGTGTCGAGGCGTTTGCCTCGCGCCGGATCGATTAATGAGAGCGTCCCGACGCGCGATGTGCCGGGACCGAACGAGAAGAAGATTGGACGCCATGCAGGTCACAGAAACCCTCTCGGAAGGTTTGAAGCACGAGTTCAAGATCAGCGTTCCCGCGTCTGATCTCGATGCCAAGGCCGGCGCCAAGCTGGTCGACCTCAAGGACAAGGTCCGCATCAACGGCTTCCGTCCGGGCAAGGTGCCGGTCGCGCACCTGAAGAAGGTGTATGGCCGCTCGGTGATGGCCGAAACCATCGACCAGACCATTCGCGACACCAACACGCAGCTGTTCTCCGAACGCGGCTTCCGCCTCGCGACCGAGCCGAAGATCACCATGCCGACGGAGCAGAAGGACGTCGAGGAGCTGCTGAGCGGCAAGTCTGATCTGACCTATACGGTCGCGATCGAGGTGGTGCCGGCGATCGCGCTCGCCGACTTCAAGACCTTCCAGGTCGAGAAGCCCGTTGCCGATGTCACCGACAGCGATGTCGACGAGGCGATCAAGCGCATCGCCGATTCCAACCGCACCTATGCCGCCAAGGGCGAGGGCGCGAAGGCCGAGTCGGGCGACCGCGTCACCATCAACTTCAAGGGCAGCATCAACGGCGAAGTCTTCGAGGGCGGCACCGGCGAAGGCATCCAGGTCGTGATCGGCTCGAACACCTTTATCCCGGGCTTCGAGGAGCAGCTGATCGGCATCGGCGCGAACGAGACCCGCACACTGAAAGTGTCGTTCCCCAAGAACTACATGAACGACAAGCTCGCCGGCCAGCCCGCCGAGTTCGAGACCACCGCGACCCTGATCGAGGCGCCGCAGGACCTTGCGATCGACGACGAGTTCGCCAAATCGCTCGGCCTGGAATCGCTGGACAAGCTCAAGGAAGCCGCGCGCGAGCGCCTTTCCGCCGAGTTCGCGACCGCGACGCGCCAGCGCGTCAAGCGCGCACTGCTCGACCGCCTCGACGAGGCGCATCGCTTCGAGGCGCCGCCCTCGTTGATCGACGAGGAGTTCAATCTGATGTGGAACTCGGTCAAGGCCGAGATGGATTCCGCCGGCAAGACCTTCGCCGACGAGGACACCACCGAGGACGCCGCCAAGGAAGAGTACCGCAAGATCGCCGATCGCCGCGTGCGGCTTGGCCTCGTGCTCTCCGAGATCGGCGAGAAGAACAAGATCACCGTGACCGACGACGAAGTCGGCCGTGCCGTGATCGAGCGCGCGCGCTCGATGCCCGGTCGCGAGAAGGAGGTCTGGGACTATTACCGCAACAACGCCCAGGCGCTGGCCCAGCTTCGTGCACCGATCTACGAGGACAAGGTCGTCGACTTCATCCTCGAGCTTGCCAACGTGATCGAGAAGAAGGTCTCGCGCGAGGATCTGTACAAGGACGACGAGGCGGAAAAGACCGCCGCCTGAGTGATTTGAAGCAGTCTTCCATTAAGGATGATCAGCGAAGGGGCCCAGCTAGCCAGATGGCCGGCTGGGCCTCTTTGCGCGAATCAGCTTCAACTCCCCGGCGGATTAAGCCTTAATGCGCTCCGCACTTGTCAGGCGCGAATTGGGCTATATCTGTCGGTACGCCTTCTACCTCTTACCCAAGTTCCTGCATCACGGGACGTCCATCCGCCCCTCGGGCGCCTCCAGCCAAACTGGCAGCCCCGGCGATGTCCGTCTTCGAAAACCCTAGGTGACTCATGCGCGATCCGGTTGAAACCTACATGAACCTCGTGCCCATGGTGGTCGAGCAGACCAACCGTGGCGAGCGCGCCTACGACATTTTCTCGCGCCTGTTGAAGGAGCGCATCATCTTCGTGACCGGCCCGGTCGAGGACGGCATGTCGACGCTGATCGTCGCGCAGCTCTTGTTCCTCGAGGCGGAAAATCCGAAGAAGGAAATCTCGATGTACATCAACTCGCCGGGCGGCGTGGTGACGTCGGGCCTTGCGATCTACGACACCATGCAGTTCATCCGCCCGCCGGTGTCGACGCTGTGCACGGGGCAGGCGGCCTCGATGGGTTCGCTGCTGCTCGCGGCCGGCGAGAAGGACATGCGCTTCTCGCTGCCGAACGCGCGCATCATGGTGCATCAGCCCTCCGGCGGCTTCCAGGGCCAGGCCACCGACATTATGCTGCACGCCCAGGAAATCCTGAACCTGAAGAAGCGGCTCAACGAGATCTACGTGAAGCACACCGGCCAGACCTACAAGTCGATCGAGGATGCGCTGGAACGCGACAAGTTCCTGACCGCGAACGACGCCAAGGAGTTCGGCCTGGTCGACAAGGTCATCGACAAGCGTGCCGAGGAGCCGGCGCAAGCGAAGACCCCGTAGCACTACGGGGTCTTCGCGGCGGTCCCTCAGATCGCCGTGGACCTGTCGGGGTGCGTCCACGTTAGGTGCGGGTGCGCGCGTCGCAAAACGCGGTTTTGCGCGCTGCGACAAGCAGAAAGTTCCGCTTTCGTGCTCTTTTCGTGGCAATCCAGCAACGCCGGGGTGATTTCGATCACTTCGTCCGTGCCAAGACCGGAAATCACGGTATTGTCACGGGTAGCCGGCGGCGTCCGATTAGCGAATTCTTGATAGTCGGGTGACAGCATGGTTGGCTACGATTGATCGGCTATGATCGCGGGAGAATCGAGTGACCGTGATTCGCACGGGATGTAATGCGTAGGGTCTTTTTTGGTACGGAATTTGCTCTACTTAAGCTTCATGCCGGCCATCGTGTCGGAATGGAGCGATCGAGCGGAACGGGATCGAACCGCGGACGGAGACAGGAATGAGTAAGGTCGGCACGAGCGACTCCAAGAACACGCTATATTGCTCGTTCTGCGGCAAGAGCCAGCACGAAGTCCGCAAACTGATCGCGGGTCCCACGGTCTTCATCTGCGACGAGTGCGTCGAGCTCTGCATGGACATCATCCGCGAGGAGAACAAGTCCTCGCTGGTCAAGTCGCGCGACGGGATTCCGACGCCGAAGGAAATCTGCAAGGTGCTGGACGATTACGTGATCGGCCAGAGCCATGCGAAGAAGGTCCTGTCGGTGGCGGTGCACAACCACTACAAGCGCCTCAACCATCAGACCAAGCACAACGACGTCGAGCTCGCGAAGTCGAACATCCTGCTGATCGGTCCAACCGGCTCGGGCAAGACGCTGCTCGCGCAGACGCTGGCCCGCATCCTGGACGTGCCGTTCACGATGGCGGATGCGACCACGCTGACCGAGGCCGGCTATGTCGGCGAGGACGTCGAGAACATCATCCTGAAGCTGCTCCAGGCCGCCGATTACAATGTCGAGCGCGCCCAGCGCGGCATCGTCTATATCGACGAAATCGACAAGATCAGTCGTAAGTCCGACAACCCCTCGATCACGCGCGATGTGTCCGGTGAGGGCGTGCAGCAGGCGCTGCTCAAGATCATGGAGGGCACGGTGGCTTCGGTCCCGCCGCAGGGCGGCCGCAAGCATCCGCAGCAGGAGTTCCTGCAAGTGGATACCACCAACATCCTCTTCATCTGCGGCGGCGCTTTCGCCGGCCTCGAGAAGATCATCTCCGCACGCGGGCGGTCGACTTCGATCGGCTTCGGCGCCCAGGTGCTCGCCCCGGAGGACCGCCGTACCGGCGAGATCTTCCGTCACGTCGAGCCTGAGGACCTCCTGAAGTACGGCCTCATCCCCGAATTCGTCGGCCGTCTGCCGGTCGTGGCGACGCTCGAGGACCTCGATGAGACCTCGCTGAAGAAGATCCTGACGGAGCCGAAGAACGCGCTGGTGAAACAGTACCAGCGGCTGTTCGAGATGGAGAACATCGAACTGACCTTCGCCGACGAGGCGCTTGGCGCGGTCGCCCGCAAGGCGATCGAGCGCAAGACCGGCGCGCGCGGATTGCGCTCGATCCTCGAGGCGATCCTGCTCGAGACCATGTTCGACCTGCCGGGCCTGGAAGGTGTGGAAGAAGTCGTGATTTCCCGGGAAGTGGTGGAAGGAACGGCGCGTCCGCTCTACATCTATGCCGATCGGTCCGATCGCGCCGTCGAGAACGCCAGCGCCTGATCCGGCGGCGCTGGATCGATCCAATCGTCTCCTCGAGATGGGCTGCGGAACTGTATCTCCGCAGCCCGTGTTGCGTCGCTTATTTGCGTGCGTAAGCGCCTGATGGCGCGCGTTTTTCAATGACTTGACACCCCCCGGGTCGATAGCCACCTAATGTCGGCGGCGAGCGAAAATTCTCTTCAAGATTCGCCTCAGTTCCATCCGGCCAGCCGGTCCAACCTGTAGAGGACCGATCGGTTCTGCGGATCACCTCGGCACCTTGTGGCGGTTGCGCATCATCAGCGGGCTGCGTGCAAGGGGGCAAAGCAAAAGGAAAAGGCCATGACCAATCCCAAACCCCGGCCAACCATCGTCCATGGCGAAACGCACGCCTATCCCGTGCTGCCGCTGCGCGACATCGTCGTCTTCCCGCACATGATCGTTCCGCTCTTCGTCGGCCGCGAGAAGTCGATCCGCGCGCTCGAAGAGGTGATGAAGAACGATGCGCTGATCATGCTCGCGACGCAGAAGAACGCGTCTGACGATGATCCGGCGCCCGATGCCATCTACGAGACCGGGACGCTTGCCAGCGTGCTCCAGCTCTTGAAGCTTCCGGACGGCACCGTGAAGGTGCTGGTCGAAGGGCTCGAGCGTGCGCGCGTGGCAAAATACACCGATCGCGCCGACTATTACGAGGCGACTGCCGTTGCGCTCGCCGACACCGATGCCAAGTCGGTCGAGGCGGAGGCGCTGGCGCGCTCGGTCGTGTCCGACTTCGAGAGCTATGTGAAGCTCAACAAGAAGATCTCGGCCGAGGTCGTCGGCGTCGTGCAGGCGATCACCGATCTCGCCAAGCTCGCCGACACGGTTGCTTCGCATCTCGCCGTCAAGATCGCGGATCGCCAGGGCATCCTGGAGACGCTGTCCGTCACCACGCGCCTGGAGAAGGTGCTGGGCCTGATGGAAAGCGAGATCTCGGTGCTGCAGGTCGAGAAGCGGATTCGTTCTCGTGTCAAACGACAAATGGAGAAGACCCAGCGCGAGTATTATCTCAACGAGCAGATGAAGGCGATCCAGAAGGAACTCGGCGACGATGACGGTCGCGACGAGCTCGCCGACCTCGAAGAGAAGATCTCCAAGACCAAGCTGTCCAAGGAAGCGCGCGAGAAGGCGCAGCATGAATTGAAGAAGCTGCGCCAGATGTCGCCGATGTCCGCGGAAGCGACCGTCGTGCGCAACTATCTGGACTGGCTGCTGTCGATCCCGTGGAACAAGAAGTCCAAGGTGAAGAAGGATCTGGAGGCCGCGCAGGCCATCCTGGACTCCGATCACTATGGGCTGGAGAAGGTCAAGGAACGCATCGTCGAGTATCTTGCCGTGCAGTCGCGCGCCAACAAGCTGACCGGGCCGATCCTGTGCCTCGTCGGACCTCCCGGCGTCGGCAAGACCTCGCTCGGCAAGTCGATCGCGAAGGCGACGGGACGCGAATTCGTGCGCGTCTCGCTCGGCGGCGTGCGTGACGAGGCCGAGATTCGCGGTCACCGCCGCACCTATATCGGCTCGATGCCCGGCAAGATCATCCAGTCGATGCGCAAGGCGAAGTCGTCCAATCCGCTGTTCCTGCTGGACGAGATCGACAAGATGGGCGCCGACTTCCGCGGCGATCCGTCCTCGGCGCTGCTTGAGGTCCTCGACCCCGAGCAGAACGCGACCTTCAACGACCACTATCTCGAGGTGGACTACGATCTGTCCAACGTGATGTTCATCACGACCGCGAATACGCTCAATATTCCCGGGCCGCTGATGGACCGCATGGAGATCATCCGGATCGCGGGCTACACCGAGAACGAGAAGGTCGAGATCTCGCGCAAGCACCTGATCCCGAACGCGGTGTCCAAGCACGGCCTGGACACCAAGGAGTTCTCGATCGACGACGATGCGTTGCTGCTTTTGATCCGCCGCTACACCCGCGAAGCGGGCGTGCGCAATCTGGAGCGTGAGCTCTCGACACTCGCCCGCAAGGCGGTGAAGGAGCTGATGATCTCCAAGAAAAAGTCGGTCAAGGTCACCGAGAAGACTCTGGAAGAGCTGCTCGGCGTGCCGAAGTACCGCTTCGGCGAGATCGAGAGCGAGCCGCAGGTCGGCATCGTCACGGGCCTCGCCTGGACCGATGTCGGCGGCGAGTTGCTGACGATCGAGGGCGTCATGATGCCCGGCAAGGGCAAGATGACGGTCACGGGCAATCTGCGCGACGTCATGAAGGAGTCGATCTCGGCGGCGGCGTCCTATGTCCGCTCGCGCGCGATCAACTACGGCGTCGAGCCGCCGCTGTTCGACCGGCGCGACATCCACGTGCACGTGCCGGAAGGCGCGACGCCGAAGGACGGCCCGTCCGCCGGTGTCGCCATGGCCACCGCGATCATCTCGGTCATGACCGGCATTCCGGTCCGCCACGATGTCGCGATGACCGGCGAGATCACGTTGCGCGGTCGCGTGCTGCCGATCGGCGGCCTGAAGGAGAAGCTGTTGGCTGCCGCCCGCGGCGGCATCAAGACGGTGCTGATCCCCGAGGACAACGCCAAGGATCTCACGGAGATTTCCGATGCGATCAAGGGCGGCATGGAGATCATCCCGGTCTCGCGCCTCGACGACGTCGTCGCCAAGGCGCTGGTGAGGAAGCCTGTGCCGATCGTCTGGGAAGAGGACACCAAGGTGACGGTGAAGCCGGATGGCGACGAGGCCGCCGGCGGCCTGACCGCTCACTGAGATTTTGCAAAGGATGATAAAACGGCGCCTTCGGGCGCCGTTTTTGTTTTGGGGGGAAGGGGAGGAGGCAATGCACATCGACGGGCAATGCCATTGCGGGCAGATCACCTTTGAAGCCGAGATCGACCCCGAGGCCGTCTCGGTCTGCCATTGCCGGGACTGTCAGACGCTGACGGGCTCGCCGTTCCGGGTCACCGCGATCTGTTCCGCGGCGGATGTCCGCCTGACCGCCGGCACGCCCAAAATCTACGGCAAGCGCGGCGACAACGGCCGGATGCGCTTCCAGCACTTCTGCGCCGACTGCGGTTCCCCGCTGTTCACCAGCGGCGAGGGCGACCAGGCCGACGATTGGGGCATCCGCTGGGGCAGCATCCGGCGACGCGATCAATTGCGACCGGTGCGGCAGATCTGGTGCCAGTCGGCGGCGGTGTGGATCGACGCCGTACCGTTGCTGCCGGGCAGGCCGCAAGATTGAGGTCCAACTCGCTGGGGTTGGGGTCTTGCCGGTTCGGGGCCCGTAGGGCTAAAGAGGCGGCGAGGGCGGTTAGCTCAGCTGGTTAGAGCATCTCGTTTACACCGAGAGGGTCCGCGGTTCGAATCCGTGACCGCCCACCACTTTTCGATTTGCCGGGCCAAGCAGGCTGCCATGCCTGGGAGACCAATTGGTGCATGGCATCAGCGCAAAGCCTCCATTCGGTCGGAGCTGGCTGGTTCGTTCGAAGGGCACATCACCCCGCCACCCGACCCTGCAACCCGCGACCGGGCATGCCGACAGTCACCGTGGAGCGGTCACCTGCCCCACAGTGTCGCGTCGTCATTCCTGATGGACGTATCAGGCCGTCTTGGTGAATAGTGTCAGGACGCCTTCGGCGATGTTGATCGCAACGACCTGCGCCGAGGTCAGACCCTTCGCCTTGAGCGCGGATGCCGCCTGGGGAGTGGCGTCAATCGTCTTCCGGAGCGATTGAATATCGTCATCGCTTGTCTGTGCGACGATCTCGTCGACCTTCGAGCGCACTGCTGGCTGCAAGTCCTTGATGTCGACAACCTGGATCTGGCGGATGACGGTGCTCTGAGCGGGCGGCGATTCTGCTCCCGGCTGCGACGATGTTCCCTGCGCCTGCACGAAAGTCGGCGTCCCGAAGGAGAGGGTTGCGATAATGAGGGGTGCCACGATGCTGCGCATGGTCATGCCTTTCCAAGGTGAGCAACCTGAAAATGCTATCCACGAAATCTGGTTGTCGTCTGCTTCGGATGCGGCCATTCAGTGTAAGCTATGCGGCCACAATGCGAGCTTCTCCCGCCGGAACCGCAGCCATTCTCGGCAGCAGCGGCTGTGGTCCTCGCAGAATACTGCGTTACGATCCGGCCAGGGACCCGACGCAGGGTGAACCCCGCAATTGCGGGAACGGCGGATCGACAATGCTAGGGATCAAAGACCGGATGGAACAGCCGAGCGGACACGAACTCAACGCCGACCAGATCGCCTATTGGAACGGCCCGAGCGGGCAGCGCTGGGCCGAGCGCCACGGGGTGCAGGAGAAGCTGCTCGGGCCCATTGCCGATCTCCTGATCAACCGTGCCCGCTTGAAGCCGGGCGAGCGCGTGATCGACGTCGGCTGCGGCTCCGGTGCGACGACGGTGGCGATCGCAAAGGCGGTGGCGCCGGATGGCTTTGCGCTCGGGCTCGATGTGTCCGAGCCGATGCTGTCGCAGGCGCGTGCGTCGGCGCCGAAGGGGCTGCCGCTCGATTTCGTGCTGGCGGATGCAACCGTCCATCCGTTCGAGCCGGCGAGCTTTGATCTGCTCGCGTCGCGCTTCGGCGTGATGTTCTTCGCCGACCCCATTGCGTCCTTCATCAATTTGCGCCGCGCGCTGAAGCCGTCAGGGGGGCTTGCTTTCGTCTGCTGGCGCGAGCCGAAGGAAAATCCCTGGATGATGGCGCCGCTAATGGCGGTCTACAAGCACGTGCCGAAGATGCCGCCGGTCGGGCCAGAGGAGCCGGGCCCGTTCGCCTTCGCATCGGAGGAGCGCGTGACGCGCATCCTCAAAGGCGCGGGCTTCGTCGATATGGCGATGGAGCCGCACAATCTCGCGATGGATATCGCGATCGGCGGTGGTCTCGATGCCGCCGTCGACGGCTCGCTCCAGATCGGCCCGGCCAGCCGCGCGCTTCAGGGCCATCCGCCGGAGACCTATGAGGCCGCAAAAGCCTCGATCCGCGAAGCGCTCGCGCCGTTCCTCAAGGGACAGACCGTCGAGTTGCAAGGCGCGATCTGGATCGTGACGGCGAAGGCGGCGTAAGCGCCGCTCTCTCCGCGCAGGCCCCGTCACACCACATCATCCGGCGCCAGCGCGCAGCCGTTGTCGGGATGCGTCTCGACCTGAAGCGTGGTGTGGCCGATGCGGAATGACGTCTTCAGCAGCTGCGCCGTCTCCATCAGGAATGCGTCGCCGCTGCCTGCGGGCATGACCAGGTGGCAAGTCAGTGCCGTCTCGGTGGTGGAGATCGGCCAGACGTGGAGATCGTGGATTGCGGACACGCCCGGCCGCGCCAGCAAGAACGCCCTGATCGCGGCAAGGTCGGTGCCTTTGGGCGCCGCCGCCATCGACATGTCGATGGACCCGCGCAGCAGGCTGGTCGTGCTCCAGAGAATGGTAGCGCAGATGACGAGGCTGGCGACGGGATCGAGCCAGAGCCAGCCGGTCCAGATGATCAGCGCCGCCGAGACCACGACGCCGAGCGAGACCGCGGCGTCGGCCGCCATGTGCAGGTACGCGCCCTCGATGTTGATGTCGTCCTTGCGCCCGCGCGCGAACAGCATGGCGGTAAACCCGTTGATGAGGATGCCGATGCCGGCGACCACCATCACCGTTACGCCTGCGACGGGCTCGGGCTGCTGCAGGCGCAGGATCGCCTCCCAGCCGATCGCACCGGTTGCGACCAGCAGGAACACCGCGTTCGCAAGTGCCGCGAGGATGGTGGAGGCGCGCAGGCCGTAAGTGAAGCGGCCGCTCGGCGCGCGGCGCGCTGCGATCGAGGCCCCCCAGGCCACGACCAGGCCGAGTACGTCGGAAAGATTGTGACCTGCGTCCGCCAGCAGGGCAGTGGAGTTGCCGACATAGCCGTAGATCGCCTCGGCCACGACCAGCGCGATATTGAGCGAAATGCCGATCGCGAATGCCATGCCGAAACTGGCGGGCGCATGGACATGGGCATGGCCGTGACCATGGCCATGATCATGGGCGTCGCCGGCATGGTCATGGTGGTGATGACCGTGATGGTCGTGGCTTCCCACCTCTAGCGCTCCCCGGAAGCTGCCAAGTCCGGCGCCATTGTAGGCGCTTCCCGCGCGACGTCACGACGGAACAGGACATAGAGCGCCGGCAGCACCAAGAGCGTCAGCACCGTGGACGAGATGATGCCGCCGATCACCACGGTCGCGAGCGGCCGCTGCACCTCGGCGCCCGCGCCGGTGGCGAGTGCCATCGGCACGAAGCCGAGGGAGGCGACGAGGGCCGTCATCAGCACCGGCCGTAGCCGCGTCAGGGCGCCTTTGCGCACGGCCTCCGCAACGGATCGTCCCTCACTGCGCAGACGCTCGATGAAGGCGATGATCACGAGCCCGTTGAGCACAGCAACGCCCGACAGCGCGATGAAGCCGACGCCGGCGCTGATGGACAGGGGAATGTCGCGCAGCAGCAGTGCCGCAACGCCGCCGGTCAGCGCCAGCGGCACCCCGGAGAAGACGAGAGCCGCATCGGCCACCGATCCCATGCCCATGAACAGCAGCAGGAACACCAGGAGCAGTGCCACCGGCACCACGATGGTGAGCCGCTTCGTGGCCGAGACCAGCTGCTCGAACTGGCCGCCCCAGCCGATCCAGTAACCCGGCGGCAGCTTGACCTTCTCGGCCACGGCCGCCTCGGCCTCGGCCACGAAGGAGCCGAGATCGCGCGCGCGGACATTGGCGGTGACGACGATCCGCCGCTTGCCGTTCTCGCGGCTGATCTGGTTGGGTCCGGGCGTCGCATCGACGGTTGCCACCGACGACAGCGGCACGTAGCGCATCTGGGCGAGGGGAGAGGCGGATAGTGCCGTTCGGAGCGGCATGTTGGCCGTGGCCTCGTCACCGGGCGGGAGCGGGATCGGGATCGCCCGGATCGCCTCGAGATTGCCGCGCAAATGCTCCGGCAGGCGAACCACGATGTCGAAGCGGCGGTCGCCCTCGAACAGCTTCCCGGCCGACTTGCCGCCGATGGCGATCTCGACGATGCCCTGCACCTCGGCGACGCTGAGGCCGTAGCCGGCGAGCGCCTGGCGGTCGAGCCGCACCGTGAGGATCGGCAGCCCCGCGACCTGCTCGATCTTGACATCGCTGGCGCCGCGGATCCCCCGGATCGCAGCCTCGACCTGCCTGGCAGCGCCTTGCAGGATGTCGAGATCGTCGCCGAAGATCTTGACCCCGACGTCGGTGCGCACGCCCGAGATCAGCTCGTTGACACGGAACTGGATCGGCTGGGAGATTTCATAGGCGCTGCCGGGAATCTCGTCCGCCGCATGGTCGATCGACTCGATCACCTCCGATTTCGGCTTGTCCGGATCAGGCCATTCGCTGCGGGGCTTCAGCATGATGTAGCCGTCGGTCTGTGCCGGCGACATCGGATCGGTCGCGATCTCTGCAGTGCCGATGCGGGTGAAGAATTCCTTGACTTCCGGGATTTGCATGAGGCGCTTCTCCAGCGCCTTCTGAAGGTCCAGCGATTGGGTGAGGCTGGTGCCGGGAATCCGGATCGACGCCAGCGCGACGCCGCCTTCGTCCAGGCTCGGAATGAACTCGCCGCCCATGCGTGTGGCGGCGATGCCGCTTGCGATCACGACGACGACAGCCATGACGGCGACTGCCGCCCGGTTGTCGATGGCAAAGCGGAGCAGGGGGAGATAAGCGCGCTTGGCGGCCCGCATGAACAGGTTTTCGTGTTCGGACACCTTGCCGGTGACGAAGATGGCAACGGCCGCCGGTACGAAGGTGATGGAGAACAGCACGGCCGCCCCGAGCGCCATCAGCACCGTCAGCGCCATCGGCGTGAACATCTTGCCTTCGACGCCGGTCAGCGTCAGCACGGGCAGGTAGACCACGGCGATGATCAGCGTCCCGAACAGGCTCGGCTTGATGACCTCGCTCGACCCGTGCTGGATCGCCCGCAGTCGCTCCGAAAGCGTGAGCAGGCGGCCTTTCTCGCGCTGGGCCTCGGCCAGCATGCGCAGGCAATTCTCGACGATGATGACGGCGCCGTCGACGATGATGCCGAAGTCGATCGCACCCAGGCTCATCAGGTTCGCGCTGACCTTGGTCTCGACCATGCCGGTGATCGTCATGGCCATGGACAGGGGAATGACGCAGGCCGTCACCAGCGAGGCGCGGACGTTTCCGAGGATCAGGAACAGCACGGCCACGACCAGCGCCGCGCCCTCCAGCAGATTGTTCCTGACCGTGCGGATGGTGGCCTCGACGAGGTCGGTGCGGTCGTAGACGGTCCGCGTCACGACGCCTTCGGGCAGCGATTTGGCGATGTCCTCGATGCGGGCTGCGACCCGTCGGGCGACGCTGCGGCTGTTCTCGCCGATCAGCAGCATCGCTGTGCCGAGCACGGTTTCCTCGCCGTCCCGCGTCGCTGCGCCCGTGCGCAGATCGCGGCCCTCCATGACGGTCGCGACGTCCCTGATCCTGACCGGATTGCCGCCGCGTGAGCCGATCACGATGTCCCGGATTTCCTTGACGTTGCCGACCTGGCCGGGCGAGCGGACAAGGTATTGCTCTCCGTTGCGCTCGATATAGCCCGCGCCGACATTGGCGTTGTTGGCGGCCAGCGCCGTCATGACGTCGCGAAAGCCGAGCCGGTAGGCCATCAACTTGCCCGGGTCCGGCAGCACGTGAAATTGCCGCTCGAAGCCGCCAATGGTATTGACCTCGACCACGCCCGGCACGTTGCGAAGCTGCGGCCTGATGATCCAGTCCTGCACGGTGCGCAGATCGGTCAGCGAATAGTCGTGGCCGCCTTGCGTCTTGGCGCCCGCCTTGGCCTCGACCGTGTACATGAAGATTTCGCCGAGCCCGGTCGAGACCGGCCCCATCGCGACCTCGACGCCTGCCGGGAGCTGGTCCTTCACCTGCTGGATGCGTTCGCCGACGAGCTGGCGGGCGAAATAGATGTCGGTGCCGTCCTTGAAGACGACCGTCACCTGGCTGAGGCCGTAGCGCGACAGCGAGCGGGTGTAGTCGAGCTTGGGCAGGCCTCCCATCGCGGTCTCGACGGGGAAAGTGATGCGCTGTTCGGTCTCGAGCGGCGAATAGCCGGGCGCGCGGGTGTTGATCTGGACCTGGATGTTGGTGATGTCGGGCACCGCGTCGATCGGCAGGCGTTGGAAATTCCAGGCTCCGAAAGCGACGGCGCCGAGCGCGAGCAGCAGGACCAGCCAGCGCTGGCGGAGCGAGAAGGCGAGGATGCGCTCAATCATGCTCGGCCTCGCCCTTGCCCATCTCCGCCTTCACGACGAAGCTGTTCTCCGCGACGTAGTGCTCGCCGGCCGCAAGACCGGCCTTGATCTCGACGAACCTCGGATCGGAATCCCCAAGCTCGACCGGGCGCGCC
The DNA here is from genome assembly GCF_003837805.1 of Bradyrhizobium sp. RP6. Taxonomy (GTDB): domain Bacteria; phylum Pseudomonadota; class Alphaproteobacteria; order Rhizobiales; family Xanthobacteraceae; genus Bradyrhizobium. Next base: position 619,597 of record NZ_RQIT01000001.1, read on the forward strand.
TCGATCTTGTCGCCGTCCTCGCGCACGAACACGATGGTTCTGTTTTCCAATGTCTGGATCGCGCTGCGGCGCACGGCAACGGCGACGTTGCGCGCGGCGAGAATCAGCCGCGCCGTGACGAACAGGCCGGGACGCAAGCGTCCGTCCGGATTTGGCAGCACCACGCGCGCCAGCGCGGTCTGGGTCTCGCTACTGCCGATCGGCGCCATGTAGGAGATCGTTCCCTTGATCTCGCCGCGGCCGTCGTCGGGATCGATCAGCACCTCGTCGTCGAGACGGACGCGCCTCAAGTCCTGCCGGTAGATCGACAGATCGACCCAGATGGTGGTGAGATCGGCGACGACGAAGGCCGGCTTCTGCTCGGTGGCGTATTCGCCGAGCGAGATCTGCCGCTCGATGATGGTGCCGGCAATCGGCGCCTTGAGCTCGTAGACGGTGAGACTCTGGTTGCTCTCGATCGCGGCGAGCAGATCGTCCTTGGCGACCTTGTCGCCGATGCGCTTCAGAATGGATTTGACGACACCCGGAAAGCGCGGCGTCACCTGCACCACGGCTTCCTGGTTGGCGCGCAGGATGCCGTTGAAGGACAACGTGTCGGTCAGCGTTGCGCTCGCGGCCTCCGCCAGGGTTACCCCCGCAGCCGCCAGCTTCACGTCGGAGATGCGGATGCGGTCGGCGCCGTGCTCGTCCTGCTCGACATGGTCGTTCGGCTTCTTCTGTTCGGAATGTTCGGCGTGCTCGGTGTGTGCGAGCTTGGCCGGGGCGAGCAGGGAATAGCCGTAAGCGCCGAGCGCGGCGGCAACAATGGCGACGAGGAGGGTGGAGAAAGTTTTCATCGTGCGCTCTCCCGCGCCAGCGTGAAGGGATTGCCGACGAGGCCCTCGATGATCGCAACGCCGGCGTGGAAATTCTGCAGCGCCTCCTGCTCGCGCAACCGCGCCTGGGTGACGCTCGCCTGCGCGTCGAGCACCTCGAGCAGGGTGAAGCGGCCCTGGCCGTAACCCTGCGAGATCGCCTCGGACGCCTCGACGGCCTTGGGGATCGCGGTCTCACGCAGCACGGCGAGCTCGCGCAGCGAGCCCTGGACCGAGTCATAGGCGCGGCCGGCAATCACGATCAGCGTGTTGCGATTCGCCTCGCGCTCGGCCCTGGTCTTGGCGAGGCTTTCCTGCGCCGAGAGGATGTTGCCCTGGTTCTGGTCGAACACGGGGATCGGCACGGAGACGGTCAGGCGTGCCGCATCGTCGCCCGTTTCGTTGAAGTGGCGCCAGCCGGCGGCGATACGCACGTCGGGATAGGGTTTGAGTCGTGCCAGCAGCAGCTCGGCGTTGCGCTGCGCGTAAACGGCGGTCCAGCGCACCAGTTGCGGATTGGCATCGATGGCGGCGACAACCGCCTGGAAGGCGGGCGGCCGTCCGGTGGTGTCGAGCCGGCCGGAAACCTCGCCGAATTTCACGGCTGGATCGCCCATCAGCACCGCAAGCTCGCGCCGGGCGCTGGCCAGCGTCGCCTTGAAGCGCTCGCGGTCAGCTTTCACCAGGGCGGAGGCGACCTCCGCGCGGCCGGTCTCGGCGGGCGAGGAGGCGCCGGCCTCGACGCGGCGGCGCAGGAGCGGCGTCAAGCGGTCGATGGCGGCAATCTGCTCGTCGAGGATCTGAATGCGCCGCTGTGCGCCGAGCACGCTGAGGAAGGCGATCGCGGTCTCCGACAGCACCTCCAGCCTGACGGCCTTGCGCTGGATCGCGGCGGCTTCGACGCCGGCGACGCCTGCGGCAATCCGCGCATCGCGCTTGCCGAACAGCTCGAAGGCCTGGCTGATCTGCAGCGTGGTCTCGGCCGATCGCGTCCCGCGATATTTGCCCGAGCCGAAAGAATCATCCTGTTCGTAGGACAGTTCCGGGTTGAGGAGGGCGCCCGCCTGGATGCGCTGGCCGGTGGCGATGCCGACGTCGCGCTCGGCCGCCGTCAGGCGCGGACTTGCGGCCAGCGCGCGCGACAACGCGCTCCGCATCGTCAAAGTCTGGGCGTGAGTCGGCGCAATCGCGAGTCCGGCAATCAGACACGCCGCCACGCACGCCAGGCGCGCGGCCATTCCTCTGGAGAACATGAAGTCGACCTGTAAAGGATGAACCCAATGGGCGCGGGACGCCCGACCAATCCGTTCAGGCAATATGTTTGGGAGGCGGGGAGTCGGTGTCGAGGACAATTCCGGCGAGCCGGGGCGCATGTTGTGGGCTCGCTGCGGAAACAAGCGCGACCGATGCGGTCGACGGCGCCGGCTGTGTGACCGTCAGCGAAAAACAGCCATGACAATGATGGCTGCCGATGACCTTGTGGTCGCCGTGGCCTGCGGGGCTATCCAGGGCCGCGATCTCCGAGCCGCCGCCGGGCGTGGTGACGTCGATGCCGTGCGAGCCGTGCAACGCGCTCGCGAGCAGATAGACCGCCGCGATCAGCACAGCCAGCAACCCGCGCCAGTTGCGCGGGCGGCAAGATCCTGAGGGCTGGCGGTTTGCGAGCACGACGTCACTCTGGTTGCGGTCTATGCCCGGCCTAGCATGGGCGCGGGAACAGTGTCGACCCGCAACATTGTTGCGTCGCTGGAACAATTGCCGCCGCGGCGCCTGCATCGCCAGCGCCTCTCACTGGCTGGTAATGACCCGCCGGTGCGAGGCCATGGCTTCGATGGCGGTCGTCGGGGCCGGCTCCGGAACGTCGTTGCCGTCTTCCGCCACGGTAATGACGGCGCGACAACTCGCCTCCATCGCCCGTTCCAGCCATTTGATGGCTTCATCGATCCACTGGTCGTGGTGCTCGGGATCGGCGAGGGCCTTCTCCCGGAATGCGTCGGCTTGATGCAGGCACGCCGTTCTGCGATCCACGCGCCTCTCCCGATCTGGAGGTCCCGCCCCGATCGCATCTTTGATGATCCCGAAGCCGGCGTCGTTAACATAGGACAGGAGTGGGGAGCGATCAGGTCTCAGCAAATGCGGAAGGGCCCCAGCCGGAATGACCGGCTGAGGCCCGTTGTGCTCACAATCTTCATCCTCGGGACTCCCGCAGATAATTCGCATCTCGCCGGTTCGTTCCCGCGCATCGCTGGAATTTGGAACGTTCCTCATACGTCGCGATTAGCGACCAGAAGAAACTGAGGAGGACGGACAATGGACGGACTGATTTATCTGATCGGCTTGATCGTCGTGATCATGGCGATCCTGTCGTTCTTCGGCCTGCGCTGAGAGAACGACAATGGAAACTCTCGTACGGGAAGACGTGATGGAGGGCGGCGCGGCGACTGCCGACGACCGCCGGACCATCCGGTGGAGCTCGGTGTTCGCCGGCGCTCTCGCCGCCGGCGCAATGTCGTTCATCTTGATCGGCTTTGGCGTTGCCATCGGTCTCGGCGTCAGTTCGGCCTCGCCGACATGGCGCGATGCTTCGGCAGCCCTGGCGCTGCTCTCCGGGCTGTATCTGATCATCCAGGCGATCATCAGCTTCGGCTTCGGCGGTTACATCGCCGGCCGGACGACGCGTCCGGCGCCCGCGCTGGCGACGATCGAAGACGATGGCGAGCGGCGGGACGGCCTGCATGGGCTGACGTCCTGGGCCCTGGCCGTACTGGCCGGCGCGGCTCTGCTCGCCCTGCTCGGGGCATCTGCGGTTGACCGTTCGCCGATGCGTAGCTCGGCCAGCAATTCGTCCGCGGCCGAGCCTCTGCTCAGCTATGAGCTCGACAAGCTGTTCCGCGCGCCGCGCCGCGCGCCAAATGTCGATCTGAGGGAAGCACGGGCTGAAGCGGGACGCATCCTGATGACGTCGTCCAGCCACAGTGGCGTCACCACCGACGACAGGACCTATCTCGTGCAGCAGGTGGCCGCGCTCACAGGTCTGGCGGCGCCCGATTCCGAAAAACGGGTCGACGCGCTGATCGCGGAGTCCAGGACGGCCATCAACCGGGCGCGGCGCAACTCGATCATCGTGGCGTTCTCGATCGCCGCCGCGACCCTGATTGGCGCGGCGGTGGCGTGGGCTGCGGCCGTCGCCGGCGGCCGGCATCGCGACGGAGAACCGTTGCCGAACTGGATGGCGAGCTCAAATCGCTTCCATCGCAGTCCGCGCGCGATGCCGGTGCCGTAAGCTCGAAAACAAATGGCCGGGCGCAAGCCCGGCCATAACGGACGCCGTCGAGAAGCCTCAGGCCTTCTCCTCCCAGATCATCGCCAGATGCACGATGGTCTGCACCGCCTTTTCCATGTCCTGCCGGCTGACCCATTCCAGCCGCGAATGGAACGCGTGTTCGCCGGCGAAGATGTTGGGGCAGGGCAGGCCCATGAAGGACAGGCGGGAGCCGTCGGTGCCGCCCCGGATGGCAGTGCGCATCGGGCGCAGGCCGGCGCGGCGGATGGCTTCGACGGCATATTCGACGACATGCGGGTGCCGATCGATCACCTGCTTCATGTTGCGGTACTGCTCCTTGACCTCGAACTTGTAGGTCGAGCGCGGATAGTCCTTCATCACGTCCTCGACGATGGTCTCGAGCAGAACCTCTTTCTCCTTCAGCCCTTCCTCGGTGAAGTCGCGGACGATGAAGGAGAGCGTCGCCTGTTCCAGGGCTCCCTCGATGCCGATCGGATGCAGAAAGCCCTGCTTGCCCGAGGTCGTCTCCGGCGAGCAGCCTTCCTTCGGCAGACGCTCGACGATGGCCGCGGCGATCTTGATGGCGTGCTCCATCTTGCCCTTGGCGTAGCCGGGATGGGCGCTGACGCCGTTGATGGTGATGGTGGCGCCGTCGGCCGAGAAGGTCTCGTCCTCGATGCAGCCGGCGCTTTCGCCGTCCATGGTGTAGCCGAAATCGGCGCCCAGCTTCTTCAGGTCGACATTGTCGACGCCGCGGCCGATCTCCTCGTCCGGCGTGAACAGGATCTTGATGGTTCCGTGCTTCACATCGGGATTGTTGATGAAGAAATGCGCGGCATCCATGATCTCGGCGACACCGGCCTTGTTGTCGGCCCCCAGCAGCGTGGTGCCGTCGGTGGTGATGATGTCGTTGCCGATCTGGTTCTTCAGCGCCGGGTGCTCGGCAAAGCGGATCACCTGGCTGGTGTCGCCGGGCAGCACGATGTCGCCGCCGCGATAGTTCTTCACGATTTGCGGCTTGACGTCCTTGCCGGTGACGTCGGGAGACGTGTCCATGTGCGAGCAGAAGCAGATCACCGGCACCTTCTTTTCGGTGTTGGCCGGGATCGTTCCATAGACGTAGCCATAATCGTCGAGATGCGCGTCCTCGACGCCCATGGCCTTCAACTCGGCGGCGAGCACGCGGCCGAGATCCTTCTGCTTCTCGGTCGAGGGGGAGCTGGGGGATTCCGGATCGGACTGGGTGTCGATGGTGACATAGCGCAGGAAGCGCTCGGTCACGGTATGCGAAAAGGTGAGGGAGGACATTTCTGGTCGAACCGCCGAGATTGAGGGAAGCAGGCGGTATATCAGAAAAGCCGGCCACGATGCGGCCCGAACGAACTCCGATCAGGGCTAGTGAACCGTAAGCGCTAGATCGCCTCTTTCAGTTCCTTCACCGGGCGGAACGCGACCTTCCGGCTGGCCTTGATGTGGATCGCTTCGCCGGTGCCGGGATTGCGGCCGGTGCGGGCGGCGCGCTTGCGGACCTGGAGGATGCCGAGCCCCACGATGCGGACACGGTCGCCTTTCTTGAGGTGCTTGGTGATCAGGTCGACCATGTCGGTCAGGACGGCTTCGGCGTGCTTTTTCGAGAGGTCCTGGCGCTCCGCGATGTCCGCGGCGAGGTGCTTGAGCGTGATGGTCGCGGGAGCGGCTGCCTTCTTCGCCGAATCCTTCTTAGCCGAATCCTTCTTAGCCATGACTGGCCTCCTCGATTCCACTGACAGGAAAGCCCCGGAAAAGTGTCGGGATCCCTCTAAGTCTCGGAAGGCGTAGACGATTCGGGCGTGGGCTGACTATGGCCGGAGTTCCCTCCGGACGTCGGCCATCATTGGCGCAGATGCGACAAGAGTCGAGAAATTCGGGTTAAGGCTATGAAGGGATTGCCAAAATGGCGCGAGAGACGGGGCTCGAACCCGCGACCTCCGGCGTGACAGGCCGGCGCTCTAACCAACTGAGCTACTCCCGCGTGGTTCGCTCGAAGCGCGCGGAACGAGGGGGGACTTAAAGGGGGGACATGGTGAAGTCAAGGACGTTGCGCTTTACCGGTCTGTCTCGGCTAAGCGTTGCACTGGAAAACGAAAAAGGCCGCCCGTGGGCGGCCATTGTCAGCCCGGAAGAGCGACTTTATTAGCGGATCTCCGACCTCGCCGCACTCGTCACCGCCACCGGCTTGCCGGCCTTGATCACGGGCGTCGACTGGGCCGTCTGGCTATAGTCCGCATTGGTGCGGGCCGCGATCCCGAAGCCGGCCACGACGATGGCGGCAACCAGCGCCACCACCACGATTTTCAGGTGGGTCGCACGATCAGCAGAGTGAAATGAGTGGTTCATCTGAGCCTCCCGACGGGCTTTGCCGCCGTCTATGGCTTTGTCTTAAGGGCGATCTGTTTCCGGATGGTTTCGCGGGTTCCGTAAAATGGTTTCATCTCTCCGCCTGGCCGGTTTCGTCCGGAGACGGGAGCGGCGGGCCTCAGCGCAGACGAATTCCATGCAGGGGCAGGTCGGTCAGCTCACGGCGAGCGACGCCGAGATGCTCGAGAGCGAGAAGAATGTGCGCCGATCTCGCTGCAACAGCGGAAACGTTGGAGCGCTTCTAAGAGTCTTTCTAAGAGGCTTTCAATTAGGGGATTCGCGCACCCTCACATAAGCGTCGCCGTCACGCACATGCCGTTCCGGGACAGGCGGCATGATGCATCGAACATGCAGCTTTGGGGGGCGCGTTGAACAGTTTTGGAATGCTGCGGTCGGCCGTGTTGGCGACCGCATCCGCTTGGGTCTTGATGCCGCAGCCATCGCTCGCACAGTCTTCCGCGCAGAGTGACGCGCAGAACCTGCCGTCGGTGACGGTCACCGTGCGGGAAGTGCGGCGCCGCGCGGCTGCGACCCCTCAGCGCCGCGCGCCTCGATCGTCTGTGCAGACCGCCAACAGGAACAGACCGCAGCCGCAACGCAATGTCGGCTTCGTCGAGACGCCGCGTGGCCCGGTGAACGGCTACGTCGCCGGCCGCAGCTCCTCGGGCACCAAGACCAATACGCCGATCATGGAGACGCCGCAGTCGGTGTCCGTGATCGGCGCCGAGCAGATCCGCGACCAGAAGATCGTCAGCAAGTTCGACGAGGTACTGCGTTACACGCCCGGCGTGATCGGCGGCACCTACGGCGCCGATTTCCGCAACGATTGGTTCTTGATCCGCGGCTTCCCCGCGCAGAACGAGTCACTGTTCCTCGACGGCCTGCAGCTCTTCTACACCTCGTATGCGAGCTGGAAGCTGCAACCATTCAACCTCGAGCGCGTGGAGGTGCTGCGCGGGCCGGCCGGCATCCTCTACGGCGGCTCGGCGCCGGGCGGTCTCGTCAACGCGGTGAGCAAGCTGCCGCTCGCCGAGCCGGTGCGCTATCTCGAGGTCGGCATCAACAACTATGGCAACGCCTACACGGCGTTCGACATCGGCGGCGTGGTCCCGCAGTCCGGCAACGGGCAAATGTTGTACAGGTTTGTCGGCCAGGTGCAGGGCGGCGGCACTCAGACCGACTATATTTACGACAACAACTTCTTCTTCGCTCCGTCGGTGACCTGGCGGCCGGACGCCGACACCAAGCTCACCGTCTACGCCACGGCTGCGCACAACAACACCAGGGCGGAGAACTTCCTGCCTTATGTCGGCACTGTTACCAACGCACCGTTCGGCCGCATTCCCACCAGCCTGTTCGCCGGCGACCCCCGCGCCGACCAGTTTCGCCGCGAGCAGGAGACGCTCGGCTACCAGTTCGCGAAGAACATCACGGACAGTCTCGACTTCCGCCAGAATGCGCGCTTCGGGCATGTCGACGTCTTCTACACCGGTCTCTACGGGCTGGGCTACGCGACGACGCCGGCGGCCGCCGACATCATGCGCGGCAATTTCTACGCCCGCGGCGTCGCCAACCAGCTAAACCTCGACAACCAGCTCGAGTACCGCTTCGCCACCGGCGCGCTGCAACACACGGCGCTGCTCGGCGTCGACCTCAAGCATTACGCCCTCGACGACCGGCAGGGCTTTGGCGCGGGCACCAATCTTAACGTGCTCAATCCGGTCTACGGCGTCAACGCGCCGTTCAACGGAGCGCTGTATCAGGACGCCTATCTCACTCAGGGCATGGCCGCGGTCTATCTCCAGGATCAGGTCAAGCTCGATCGGCTGACGGTGGTGCTGTCCGGCCGTCAGGACTGGGTTGATCTCGTCAACCACAACCGGCTCGGCCCAGATCAAAGCCGCGAAGACAGCAAGTTCTCCGGCCGCGTCGGCGCGATCTACAATCTCGACTTTGGCGTCGCGCCCTATGTCTCCTACATGACGGGCTACAATCCGATCATCGGCGTCAATGCGGCCGGACGGCTGCAATTGCCGGAGACATCGGAGCAGACCGAGGTCGGCGTGAAGTACGAGCCGGTCGGGCTCAACGCCCGGTTCAGCGTCGCGTGGTTCGATCTGAAGCGCAAGAATGCGCTGACCACCGATCCGAACAATCCGCTGTTCCAGACCCAGAACGGCGAGGTCACTTCGCGTGGCGTGGAACTCGAGGCGGTGGCGAACATCACGCCGGACTTCAAGCTGGTGGCGAGCTACACCAATTACGATCTGTTCGTGAGCCAGGACCTCGATTCCGCGCTGATCGGCACCGCTCCGCCCAATACTCCTCGGGAGTTCGCCGCGGTCTGGACGGACTATACATTCAGCGACGGCCCGCTGCGGGGCTTCGGCCTTGGCGGCGGCGTGCGCTACGTCGGCTCGTCCTTTGCCGACACCGCGAACACGGCGCTCGTTCCGTCCTTCGTGCTGGGCGATCTCGCCGTGCACTACGAATGGGACAACCACTGGCGCGCTGCACTCAACGTCGCGAACGTGACGGACAAGATCTACGTCGCGAGCTGCGCGGTCGTAACCTCATGCTACTACGGCGACCGTCGCCGCATCACCGCGAGCGTCTCCTACAAGTGGTGAGAACGGGCGAGGGCAGGGCCGTCGTGCCGGGCCGGCTCTGGGGCCGGCCGATTGCGACGATCATCTGCTTTGCCTGGCCGGACCTCCACTGATCTTCCTTCAGGAGATCGATGAGCTCATCGGTTATGCCCCCCGCCCGAAGCTCATCCGAGCGCGGCGCGAGCGACCAACCAGCAAGTCGCCGCCGCCGCGCTCGCCGGCCGGTTTGGAATTGACCGCCGACGCATTCGCCAGACGAACCCCGGCCCCTTCGTGGCGCATGGCTCTGTGATCGTTTGCAGCTGTGGATAGGTGCGCCTTGTTGTGCCTGGCCTGATCGCGGCAGCGCCCTCAATGGCTCCTTGGCTGCACTGCTCTGTGGACCCCTGGCAAAAGGGCTCTCGGCAATTATGTCACGAGGCGGCGGAGGGTGCCTGCGCCGGTCGTTGCCGGGGTTTGGACGCTCCGCCGCACCGGGAAAACCGTACATTTGCGCGGTCAAGGCGCAGCCGATAGCTGCCTTGTGCCCTGCGCCGCAATCTCAGAACTGCTGACCTGGGAAGCCGTGACTGCCCTTGCTGGGTCTGGCGATCTGCTCCATACCAGCCGCGGGGTGATTCCGGGATTTTCACCGTTCTGGGAGCGGCAAAGGGCCTGAAAAGAGCGTGTCTTGCGCCCATTGGTGCACTGCGCTAAGGCTCAGAATAATTCCAAATCGGACGAATCCGTGGCTGTCCCGAGGCTGCGGGAAAAAGGGCTCGTCAATGAGCGGCATTCTTCAGAACTATCTTCCACTCGTGGTCTTTATAGGGGTAGCGGGCCTCATTGGCCTGGTGCTGCTGATCGCGCCCTTCATCGTGGCGTTCCAGCAGCCGGACCCGGAAAAGCTGTCGGCCTATGAGTGCGGTTTCAACGCGTTCGACGATGCCCGCATGAAGTTTGACGTCCGCTTCTATCTGGTCGCCATCCTCTTCATCATCTTCGACCTCGAGGTGGCGTTCCTGTTTCCCTGGGCGGTGGCGTTCGGCAAGCTTGGCGCGACAGGCTTCTGGTCCATGGTGGTGTTCCTCGCCGTGCTGACGGTCGGGTTCGCCTATGAGTGGAAGAAGGGAGCACTGGAATGGGATTGAACCCTGCACCGTCCGCCGGTCCGGTCATTGCGCCGGCCCCGAAGGGCATTCTGGATCCGTCGACCGGCAGGCCGGTCGGCGCCAACGATCCGTTCTTCCTCGAGGTCAACCACGAGCTGTCCGACAAGGGCTTCTTCGTGGCCGCGACCGACGATCTCATTACCTGGGCGCGCACTGGCTCGTTGATGTGGATGACCTTCGGCCTCGCCTGCTGCGCGGTCGAGATGATGCAGGTGTCGATGCCGCGCTACGACGTCGAGCGCTTCGGCTTCGCCCCGCGCGCCTCGCCGCGCCAGTCCGACGTGATGATCGTCGCGGGAACCCTGACCAACAAGATGGCGCCGGCGCTGCGCAAGGTCTACGACCAGATGCCTGAGCCGCGCTACGTCATCTCGATGGGCTCCTGCGCCAATGGCGGCGGCTACTATCACTATTCCTACTCGGTCGTGCGCGGCTGCGACCGCATCGTGCCGATCGACATCTACGTGCCGGGCTGCCCGCCCACGGCGGAAGCGCTGCTCTACGGCGTGCTGCTGCTGCAGAAGAAGATCCGGCGCACCGGCACCATCGAACGCTAAGGTTTTACGTCATGGACGACGCCAAGCTCGACGCCCTGGGGCAGACGATCGTTAGCGCGCTTCCGGGCGCCGCCACCGGTCATTCGGTGGCCTTCAACCAGCTCACGGTTGATATCGAGGCCGCCAGGATTGTCGAGGTGGTCAAGTACCTCCGCGACGATCCGAACTGCCGTTTCGTCAATATCACTGACATCACGGCGGTGGACTATCCCGATCGCGAGAAGCGTTTCGACGTGATCTATCACTTCCTGTCACCGACGCTGAACACGCGGATCCGGCTCCGGGCCCAGGCGGACGAGACCACGCAGGTGCCATCGCTCATCGAATTGTTCCCGGGCGCGGACTGGTTCGAGCGCGAAGCCTACGACCTCTACGGCGTGTTCTTCGTCGGCCATCCCGACATGCGCCGCATCCTCACGGACTACGGCTTCGAGGGGCATCCGCTGCGCAAGGATTTCCCGCTCACCGGTTTCGTCGAGGTCCGCTACGACGACCAGGAGAAGCGGGTGGTGTACGAGCCCGTGCGGCTCAACCAGGAATTCCGCAAGTTCGATTTCCTCTCGCCGTGGGAAGGAGCGGACTATCCGCTGCCCGGTGACGAGAAGGCGGGGCCGAAGGTCTGATCATGAACGAGCAACCTGAAAATCTCCGTAACTTCACCATCAACTTTGGACCGCAGCATCCTGCAGCCCACGGTGTGTTGCGTCTCGTGCTCGAATTGGACGGCGAGATCGTCGCGCGCGTCGATCCCCATATCGGCCTGCTTCATCGCGGCACCGAGAAGCTGATCGAGCAGAAGACCTACCTTCAGGCGATCCCGTATTTCGACCGGCTCGACTACGTCGCGCCGATGAACCAGGAGCACGCCTTCTGCCTCGCCGCTGAAAAGCTGCTCGGCATCGAGGTGCCGCGCCGCGGCCAGCTGATCCGCGTGCTCTATTGCGAGATCGGCCGCATCCTCTCGCATCTGCTCAACGTCACCACGCAGGCGATGGACGTCGGCGCGCTGACCCCACCGCTGTGGGGCTTCGAAGAGCGCGAGAAGCTGATGGTGTTCTACGAGCGTGCCTCGGGCAGCCGCATGCACGCAGCCTTCTTCCGCGTCGGCGGCGTGCATCAGGATCTGCCGCAGAAGCTGGTCGACGACATCGAGGCCTGGTGCGACCCGTTCCTGAAGGTCGTGGACGACCTCGACCGCCTGCTCACCGCCAACCGCATCTTCAAGCAGCGCAACGTCGACATCGGCGTGGTGCCGCTCAAGGAAGCCTGGGAGTGGGGCTTCTCGGGCGTGATGGTGCGCGGCTCGGGCGCGGCCTGGGACCTGCGCAAGTCGCAGCCCTATGAGTGCTACGCCGAGATGGATTTCGACATTCCGATCGGCAAGAACGGCGACTGCTACGACCGCTATCTGATCCGCATGGAAGAGATGCGCCAGTCCGTGCGCATCATGAAGCAGTGCATCCAGAAGCTGAACGCGCCTGACGGCAAGGGCGCCGTCGTCGTCGAGGACAACAAGGTCGCTCCGCCGCGCCGTGGCGAGATGAAGCGCTCGATGGAAGCGCTGATCCACCACTTCAAGCTCTATACCGAGGGCGTCCACGTGCCGGCCGGCGAAGTCTATGCCGCGGTCGAGGCGCCCAAGGGCGAGTTCGGCGTCTATCTCGTCTCCGACGGCACCAACAAGCCCTACAAGTGCAAGATCCGCGCGCCGGGCTTTGCGCATCTGCAGGCGATGGATCACATCTGCCGCGGCCATCTGCTGGCCGACGTCTCGGCGATCCTGGGTTCGCTCGACATCGTGTTCGGAGAGGTCGATCGGTGATGGCGCAGGCGCCAATCCAGTTTGACCGCGCCTCGGGGGCCCTTGAAGGGGCCAACCTGTGGGAGCGGACGGCTGCCTTGGCGCTGGTGACGGGATCGAAGATCTCGTCGCACTTCTCGCACATGGGCTACATCGCCTGCGCCAATCTGCTGCGCAAGACGCTGCCGGAGCGCAACATCGCGATCAGGCTCAATCCCGACGCCGTGTTCGAATTCCCCTACGGCGACGGCTATTGGAGCAAGCTGCTCAACCGCTCCTACAACTACGAAGACGAGCTCGAGCTGCTGTTCGCCGACTCCATCGACGTCGACTACACGCTGCTCGATTGCGGCGCCAATTACGGCTACTGGTCGGTGCTGGTGTCGAGCAAGCCCTTTGGTTCGCACAAGGCGATCGCGATCGAGCCGTCGGGGCAGAACTATCCGAAGCTCGCCAACAACGCCCGCGTCAACGGCAACCGCTTCGAGACCATGAAATGCGCCATCGGCGCGACCCGCGGCACTGCGCGGCTGTCCGGCACCAAGCACGAGGCCTTCAGCATCGCCGGCAATCCGTCGGCTGGCGGTGAAGAAGTGACCGTGATCGCGCTCGACAACCTCATCGACGACGGCAAGATCGCGCCCGCCGGCAAATACCTGATCAAGCTCGACGTCGAGGGCGTCGAGATCGAGGCGATCAAGGGCGGCGCCCGGTTGCTCGAGGCCGACAGCGTCATCATGTGCGAGGAGCACGGCAGCGACCGCTCTCATGCCGTGTCGCGCTTCATCCTCGAACAGACCCCGCTGAAGCTGATCGTGTTCGATCCGCGCAGCAACCGGATGGAGACGGTGACCGAGTTGTCGATCCTCGACCGCATCAAGGTCTCGACCCACGTCGGCTACAACGTTTTCGGCACCGCAAGCGCATTCTGGCAGGACAGGATCGATGCCCTGAATGCTAAAACCGCGCGCCGTATGCAGTGAGAGATTGAGAGATGTCCGTTCGCCGATTAGCACCGAAGGAAGTCCAGCCCGCGAGCTTTGCGTTCACGGAGGAGAACCTCGCATTCGCCAGGCAGCAGATCGCGAAGTACCCGGCCGGCCGCCAGGCCTCCGCCGTCATCGCCATCCTGTGGCGGGCGCAGGAGCAGAACGAGGGCTGGGTTTCGGAGGCCGCGATCCGCGTCATCGCCGACATGCTCGATATGCCCTATATCCGCGTGCTGGAGGTCGCGACCTTCTACACCATGTTCCAACTCGCCCCCGTCGGCAAGAAAGCCCATGTCCAGGTCTGCGGCACCACGCCCTGCCGCCTGCGCGGCGCCGAGGATCTGATCCATGTCTGCGAGCATCGCATCCATCATGAGCCCTTCCATCTCTCCAAGGACGGCAATTTCAGCTGGGAAGAGGTGGAGTGCCTGGGCGCCTGCGTGAATGCGCCGATGGTGCTGATCGGCAAGGATACCTATGAGGACCTGACCAAGGAAAGCTTCGGCAAGGTGCTCGATGGCTTTGCGTCGGGCAATCCGCCCAAGCCGGGTCCGCAGAACGGCCGCCAGTTCTCGGCGCCGATCACCGGGCCGACCACGCTGAAGGAGATCACCTGATGCGTGATCTCTCGTCGCCGGCAATGCAGGGGGGCGGTGCCATGAAGAAGTGGGGCTTCATCGCGATGCACGCCGTCGTGGCCGCCGCCTTCATCTTCCTGCTTCAGCGTTTCGGCCTGAACGCGCCGCTGGAATCCAGTCTGCTCTGGGCGCTGACGTTTGGCATCTGCGCCGCCGGACTTGCCTACAAGCAGTCCAATCGTTGATCGGAAAGCACTGATATGCTCGAGGACAAGGACCGCATCTTCAAGAACCTCTACGGCCTCCACGATTGGGGGCTCGAGGGCGCGCGGCGTCGCGGCGCCTGGGATGGCACGAAGAACATCATCGACAAGGGCCGCGACTGGATCATCAACGAGATGAAGGCCTCGGGGCTCCGCGGCCGCGGCGGCGCCGGCTTCCCGACCGGTTTGAAATGGTCGTTCATGCCGAAGGAATCGACCGACGGCCGGCCGAGCTATCTGGTCGTCAACGCCGACGAATCCGAGCCCGGCACCTGCAAGGATCGCGAGATCATGCGGCACGATCCGCATCTCCTGATCGAGGGCTGCCTGATCGCCAGCTGCGCGATGAACGCGCACGCCTGTTACATCTATGTCCGCGGCGAGTTCATCCGCGAGCGTGAGCACCTCCAGGCCGCGATCGACCAGGCCTACGAGGCCAAGCTCGTCGGCAAGGACAACGTCAACGGCTGGCCGTTCGACATCTACGTCGCCCACGGCGCCGGCGCCTATATCTGCGGCGAGGAGACCGCGCTGCTCGAAAGCCTCGAAGGCAAGAAGGGCCAGCCGCGGCTGAAGCCGCCGTTCCCGGCGAATGTTGGTCTGTTCGGCTGCCCGACCACCGTCAACAACGTCGAGTCCATCGCGGTTGCGCCGGACATCCTGCGCCGCGGCGCGGCCTGGTTCGCCGGCATCGGCCGCCCGAACAACGTCGGCACCAAGCTCTTCTGCATTTCCGGCCATATCGAGCGGCCTTGCAACGTCGAAGAAGCCATGGGCATTCCGTTCCGTGAGCTGATCGAGAAGCATTGCGGCGGCATTCGCGGCGGCTGGGACAACCTCAAGGCCGTGATCCCCGGCGGCTCGTCGGTACGCATGGTCCCGGCCGAGCAGATCATCGACACGCCGATGGATTTCGATTCCTTGAGCAAGCTGCGCTCGGGCCTTGGCACCGCGGCCGTGATCGTGATGGACAAGTCCACCGATTTGATCCGCGCCATCGCCCGCATCTCCTATTTCTACAAGCACGAGAGCTGCGGCCAGTGCACGCCGTGCCGCGAGGGCACCGGCTGGATGTGGCGGGTCCTGACCCGCATGGCCGAGGGCCGCGCCCACAAGCGCGAGATCGACATGCTGCTGGAGGTGACCAAGCAGGTCGAGGGCCACACCATCTGCGCGCTCGGCGACGCGGCGGCATGGCCGATCCAGGGCCTGATCGCGCATTTCCGTCACGAGATCGAAGCGCGCATCGACCAGTATTCGCACAAGGCCGACATCGACGATATCGGCGTCCGCGATCCCGTGAACATGGTCGCGGCGGAGTAAGAGACATGACCAAGCTCATCATCGACGGCAAAGAGATCGACGTCCCCGCCGAATACACGCTGCTCCAGGCGTGTGAGGCGGCCGGCGCCGAGATTCCGCGCTTCTGCTATCATGAGCGGCTGTCGATCGCCGGCAATTGCCGGATGTGCCTCGTCGAGGTGAAGGGCGGCCCGAAGCCGGTCGCGAGCTGCGCCTGGGGCGTGCGCGATTGCCGTCCGGGTCCCAAGGGCGAGCCGCCGGAGATTTCCACCCGTTCGCCGATGGTGAAGAAGGCGCGCGAAGGCGTGATGGAGTTCCTTCTCATCAACCATCCGCTGGATTGCCCGATCTGCGACCAGGGCGGCGAGTGCGACCTTCAGGACCAGGCGATGGGCTACGGTGTCGACACCAGCCGTTTCGCCGAGAACAAGCGTGCGGTCGAGGACAAATATCTCGGCGCGCTGGTCAAGACCTCGATGAACCGCTGCATCCAGTGCACGCGGTGCGTCCGCTTCTCGGCGGAAGTCGCCGGCGCCCCCGAGATGGGCGCCACCGGCCGCGGCGAGGACATGGAGATCACCACTTATCTCGAGCACGCGCTGACGTCGGAACTGCAGGGCAACCTCGTCGACATCTGCCCGGTCGGTGCGCTGACTTCGAAGCCCTATGCCTTCGCGGCACGTCCGTGGGAGCTCGGCAAGACCCAGTCGATCGACGTCATGGACGGCCTGGGATCTGCGATCCGCGTCGATACTCGCGGCCGTGAGGTGATGCGTATCCTGCCGCGCATCAACGAGGCCGTGAACGAGGAGTGGATCTCCGACAAGACCCGCCACGTCGTTGATGGCTTGCGCACCCAGCGGCTCGACCGGCCCTATATTCGCGAGGCCGGCGAGCTGCGCGCGGCAACCTGGCCCGAGGCCTTTGCCGCAATCGCCGCCAAGGCGGCGCGCACCGACGGCAAGCGCATCGGCGCGATCGCGGGCGATCTCGCCGGTGTCGAGGAGATGTTCGCGCTGAAGGATTTGCTCGCCAGATATGGCTCTGCCAACCTGGCGGTGCAGGGCGGCGATGCCTTCGATCCGGCGCTTGGCCGTGGCTCCTATATTTTCAACCCGACGCTCGCGGGCGTCGAGCAGGCCGACGCGCTGCTCGTCGTCGGCGCCAATCCGCGCAAGGAGGCGGCCGTGTTCAACGCCCGCATCCGCAAGCGTTGGCGTGCCGGTGGCTTCAAGGTCGGCGTGATCGGCCCCAAGGCCGATCTCACTTACGACTATGACCATCTCGGCGCAGGCACCGAGACGCTCGCCGAGCTCGCGGCCGGCAAGCATTCCTTCATGGACGTGCTGAAGAACGCTGAGAAACCGATCATCCTGGTCGGTGCGGGCGCGGCCGCACGTCACGACGGCGCGGCCATCCTTGCCGCCGCCGCCAAGCTCGCGCTCGACGTCGGCGCTGTGAAGGACGGCTGGAACGGTTTCGGCGTGCTGCACGAGACCGCCTCGCGCGTCGGTGCGCTCGACATCGGCTTCTCCGCCACGGGTGGCGGGCTCAACGCTGCGCAGATGACGACGTTCGGCACGCTCGACTTGCTGTTCCTGCTAGGAGCCGACGAGATCAAGGCGCCGGACGGCACCTTCGTCGTCTATATCGGCACCCATGGTGACCGCGGCGCGCATCGCGCCGACGTGATCCTGCCGGCCGCAGCTTACACCGAGAAGTCCGCGATCTACGTCAACACCGAAGGCCGCGTGCAGATGACCGGCCGCGCCGCATTTCCACCGGGCGAAGCCCGCGAGGACTGGGCGATCATCCGCGCGTTGTCCGAAGCGCTCGGCAAGAAGCTCGGCTACGACTCGCTCGCAGCGCTGCGCCAGGCGATCTTCAAAGCGGTGCCGCATCTGATCCGTCTCGGCCAGATCGAGGCCGCCTCTGCCGACCAGATCAAGAAGCTGGCGGGGAAGGGCGGCTCGCCCGAAAAGGCGCCCTTCAAGCCCCTGGTCGAGGACTTCTATTTGACCAACCCAATCGCGCGTGCATCCGCCGTGATGGCGGAATGCTCGCGCCTCGCCTCCGGGCACATGCTGACCGCAGCGGAGTGAGCGTGATCTGATGGAATTCTTCGAAAGCGCATTCTGGACCGGATTCCTCTGGCCGCTGATCATCATGATCGCGCAGAGTGTCCTCGTGCTGGTCGTCCTGCTGGTCGCGATCGCCTATATCCTGCTTGCCGACCGCAAGATCTGGGCGGCGGTGCAGATCCGTCGCGGCCCGAACGTGGTCGGCCCGTGGGGGCTGCTGCAGTCCTTTGCCGACCTCTTGAAGTTCGTGCTGAAGGAGCCGATCATTCCTGCGGGCGCCAACAAGGGCGTGTTCCTGCTGGCGCCGCTGGTCTCGTGCGTGCTCGCGCTCGCCGCCTGGGCCGTGATCCCGACCAATCTCGGCTGGGTGATCGCCGACATCAATGTCGGTGTCCTCTTCATCTTCGCGATCTCGTCGCTGTCGATCTACGGCATCATCATGGCCGGGTGGTCGTCCAACTCGAAGTACCCGTTCCTGGCGGCGCTGCGCTCGGCGGCGCAGATGGTGTCGTACGAGGTCTCGATCGGCTTCGTCATCATCACGGTGCTGCTCTGCGCCGGCACGCTGAACCTGACGGCGGTGGTCGAGGCCCAGCACGCGCGCGGTTTCGCCAGCCTGATCGGGTTGCCGCAGCTCACGATCCTGAACTGGTACGTCTGGCCGCTGTTCCCGATGTTCGTGGTGTTCTACGTGTCGGCGCTGGCGGAAACCAACCGTCCGCCCTTCGACCTCGTCGAAGCGGAATCCGAGCTCGTGGCCGGCTTCATGGTCGAGTACGGCTCGACGCCGTACCTCTTGTTCATGCTCGGCGAGTATGTCGCGATCGTCACGATGTGCGCGCTGGCGACGATCCTGTTCCTCGGAGGCTGGCTGCCGCCGGTCGACCTGCCGCCCTTCAACTGGGTGCCGGGGATCATCTGGTTCTCGCTCAAGCTGTTCTTCATGTTCTTCCTGTTCGCGATGGCGAAGGCGATCGTGCCCCGCTACCGCTACGATCAACTGATGCGCCTCGGCTGGAAGGTGTTCCTGCCGCTGTCGCTCGTGATGGTGATCGTGGTGGCCGGCGTGCTGCATTTCGCCGGCATCGCGCCGAAGTGAGGGCCGTCATGGGTATCAATATCAACGCCACTGCACGCTCGCTTCTGCTGTCGGAATTCGTCTCGGCGTTCTTCCTCGCCATGCGCTATTTCTTCCAGCCGAAGCCGACGCTGAACTATCCGTTCGAGAAGGGCCCGATCTCGCCGCGCTTCCGCGGCGAGCACGCGCTGCGCCGCTATCCGAACGGCGAAGAGCGCTGCATCGCCTGCAAGCTGTGCGAGGCGGTCTGCCCGGCGCAGGCCATCACCATCGAGGCCGGCCCGCGCCGCAACGACGGCACCCGCCGCACCGTCCGCTACGACATCGACATGGTGAAGTGCATCTATTGCGGCCTCTGCCAGGAGGCCTGTCCGGTCGATGCCATCGTCGAAGGCCCGAACTTCGAGTTTGCGACCGAGACCCGCGAGGAGCTCTATTATGACAAGGCCAAGCTGCTCGCCAATGGCGACCGCTGGGAACGCGAGATCGCGAAAGCGATCGAGCTCGACGCGCCGTACCGGTGAGATGAGAGCATGATCGTTCCCGCCATATCCTCGTCATTCCGGGGCGCGCCAAGCGCGAACCCGGAATCTCGCGCCACAACCTCCAGATTCCGGGTTCGCGGGCTTTGCCCACGCCCCGGAATGACGGGGAATGCCTGATGATCCTTCCCGCGCTGTTCTTCTATCTCTTCGCCGGCGTCTGCGTCGCCTCGGCCGTCATGGTGATTGTCTCGCGCAATCCCGTGCACTCCGTGCTGTACCTGATCCTGGCCTTCGTCAACGCCTCCGGCCTGTTCGTGCTGATGGGCGCTGAGTTCCTCGGCATGATGCTGATAGTCGTCTATGTCGGCGCGGTCGCGGTGCTGTTCCTGTTCGTGATCATGATGCTCGATGTCGACTTCCTCGAGCTGCGCGAGGGCTTCATCGAGTACCTGCCGGTCGGTCTCGTGATCGGCGGCATCTTCCTGTTCGAGCTGCTGCTCACCGTCGGCTTCTGGGTCATCAATCCCGGCGTCTCCAAGACGATCACGGCGGCGATCCCGGCCAATGTCAGCAACACCGAGGCGCTCGGCCTCGTGCTCTATACGAAGTACATCCACTACTTCCAGCTCTCGGGCATGGTGCTGCTGGTCGCCATGATCGGCGCCATCGTGCTGACGCTCCGGCACAAGGCGAGCGTGAAACGGCAGGACATCAACGTTCAGAACGCGCGCACGCCCGAGATGGCGATGGCGATGCGCAAGGTGGCGCCGGGGCAGGGGCTCTCGGACGCCGATGCGGCGGAGTGGGTGAAATGACGATCGGGCTCGGACATTATCTGGCGGTCGGAGCGATCCTGTTCACGCTCGGCATCCTCGGCATCTTCCTGAACCGCAAGAACATCATCGTCATCCTGATGTCGATCGAGCTGATCCTGCTCTCGGTCAACATCAACCTCGTCGCATTCTCGACCTTCCTCGGCGACATCGTCGGCCAGGTCTTCGCGCTGCTGGTGCTGACGGTTGCGGCTGCTGAAGCCGCGATCGGTCTCGCCATCCTGGTGGTCTATTTCCGCAACCGCGGCTCGATCGCGGTTGAGGACGTCAATCTGATGAAGGGCTGAGCTCTCAAATGGTTCAGGCAATCGTTTTCCTGCCTCTGCTGGGCGCCATTCTGGCCGGCCTGATCGCGCTTGTGGGCGCGCATGCTCGCAATCCCTCGGGCGACGAGCTCGAGCATCACGGCGACCATGGTCACGCGCACGCTCATGCGTCCGATACGATCAACGAGGACGCCTCGGTCATCCACGCGACGCACCATGAGCCCGGCGACGGGCACGACGATCACGGCCATGGTCCGGTCGAGCCGCCAGCGGCGGGCTCGCGCGGCGCCGAGCTGATCACCACGGCGCTGCTGTTCGTCTCGGCGGCGTTGTCCTGGATGACGCTGGTCGATGTCGGATTCATGCACCACGACTACAGGATCCAGCTGCTGCCCTGGATCTTCTCCGGCGACCTCCAGGTCTGGTGGACGCTGCGCGTCGACACGCTCACCGCCGTGATGCTGGTGGTGGTGACGACCGTGTCCTCGCTCGTGCACCTCTATTCCATCGGCTACATGGACGAGGATCCGAACCGGCCGCGCTTCTTCGGCTATCTCAGCCTGTTCACCTTCGCCATGCTGATGCTGGTGACCGCGGATAATCTCGTGCAGTTGTTCTTCGGCTGGGAAGGCGTGGGTCTGGCCAGCTACCTGCTGATCGGCTTCTGGTACCAGAAGCCGTCGGCGAACGCGGCCGCGATAAAGGCCTTCGTGGTCAACCGCGTCGGCGATTTCGGCTTCGCGCTCGGCATCTTCGCCATCTTCATGCTGGTCGGCTCGACCGATTTCGAGACCATCTTCCACGCGGCGCCCGGTCTCACCGGCAAGACCGTCAACTTCCTCGGCTGGCACGCCGATGCGCTGACCCTGACCTGTCTGCTCCTGTTCATGGGCGCGATGGGCAAGTCGGCGCAGTTCCTGCTGCACACCTGGTTGCCGGACGCGATGGAAGGCCCGACCCCGGTCTCGGCGCTGATCCATGCCGCGACGATGGTCACAGCCGGCGTCTTCATGGTGGCGCGCCTGTCGCCGCTGTTCGAGCTCGCCCCGAACGCACAGGCCGTCGTGATGTTCTTCGGCGCGACCACCGCGTTCTTCGCGGCGACCATCGGTCTCGTCCAGAACGACATCAAGCGCATCGTCGCCTATTCGACCTGTTCGCAGCTCGGCTACATGTTCGTGGCGATGGGGGCAGGGGCCTATTCGGTCGGCATGTTCCACCTGTTCACGCACGCCTTCTTCAAGGCGCTGCTGTTCTTAGGCTCCGGCTCGGTGATCTACGCGATGCACCACGAGCAGGACATCCGCAACATGGGCGGCCTCTGGAAAAAGATCCCCTACACCTATGCGGTGATGGTGGTCGGCACGCTGGCGCTCACCGGCTTTCCGCTCACCGCCGGCTACTTCTCCAAGGACGCGATCATCGAGTCCGCCTATGCCTCGCACAATCCGTTTGCGGTGTACGGCTTCCTGATGACGATCGTCGCCGCCGGCCTGACCTCGTTCTACTCCTGGCGCCTGATCTTCAAGACCTTCCACGGCGAGCCGCATGACGAGCATCACTACGAGGCGGCGCATGAGGCTCCGCTCTGGATTCTGATCCCGATCGGCGTGCTCGCGGTCGGCTCGTTCGTCGCAGGCCTTCCGTTCAAGGAGCTGTTCGCCGGTCACGGCATCGAAGAATTCTTCCGCGAATCCGTGAAGATGAACCCGCACATCATCGAGGAGATGCACCACATCCCGCAGACCATCGCCTTCCTGCCGACGGTGATGATGGTGCTGGGCTTCCTGGTGTCGTACCTGTTCTACATCCGCCGGCCTTATCTGCCGGTCGAGCTCGCGAAGACGCAGCCGATGCTGTACCAGTTCCTGCTCAACAAATGGTACTTCGACGAGCTCTACGACCTCATCTTCGTCCGTCCGGCGAAGTGGATCGGCTATCAGCTCTGGAAGAAGGGCGACGGCTTCATCATCGACGGCTTCGGCCCCGACGGCGTCTCGGCCCGCGTGCTGGACGTCACCCGCAACGTCGTCAAGATCCAGACCGGCTATCTCTATCACTACGCATTCGCCATGCTGATCGGCGCCGCCGGCCTGATCACCTGGTTCATGTTCGGCTTTGGAGGCCAGTAAATGACAACCTGGCCCATTCTTTCGGTCACGACGTTCCTGCCGCTGGTCGGCGCGCTGATCGTCTATCTCAGCCGCGGGGATGACGAGGCGGCCAAGCGTAACTCGCGCTGGATCGCGCTGTGGACCACGCTGATCACCTTCGCGGTGTCGGTGATCCTGGTCATGCGCTTCGACCCGTCCAATCCCGACTTCCAGTTCGTCGAGAAGGCGAACTGGCTCGCCACCGGCATCACCTATCATATGGGCGTCGACGGCATCTCGCTGCCGCTGGTGATCCTCACCACCGCCGTGATGCCGTTCTGCATCATCGCGAGCTGGAAGGCGATCACGAGCCGCGTCCGCGAATACATGATGGCGTTCCTGATCCTGGAGACGCTGATGATCGGCACCTTCTCGGCGCTCGATCTCGTGCTGTTCTACCTGTTCTTCGAGGGCGGTCTGATCCCGATGTTCCTGATCATCGGCGTCTGGGGCGGTCCGCGCCGGGTCTATGCCTCGTTCAAGTTCTTCCTCTACACGCTGCTCGGCTCGGTCCTGATGCTGCTCGCCATCATGGCGCTGTACTGGAACGGCGGCACCACTGACATCCCGACCCTGATGCACACGGCCGTGCCGCGGTCCCTGCAGACCTGGGCGTGGCTCGCCTTCTTTGCCTCCTTTGCGGTGAAGATGCCGATGTGGCCGGTGCACACCTGGCTTCCCGACGCGCACGTCGAGGCGCCGACTGCGGGCTCGGTGGTCCTCGCCGCGATCCTCCTGAAGATGGGCGGCTACGGCTTCCTGCGCTTCTCGCTGCCGATGTTCCCGCTGGCCTCGCACGACTTCGCGCCGCTGATCTTCACGCTCTCGGCCATCGCCATCATCTACACCTCGCTGGTGGCGCTGATGCAGGAGGACATGAAGAAGCTGATCGCGTACTCGTCGGTGGCACATATGGGCTTCGTCACCATGGGCATCTTCGCCGGCACCATGCAGGGTGTCGCCGGCGGCGTGTTCCAGATGATCTCGCACGGCATCGTCTCCGGCGCGCTGTTCCTCTGCGTCGGCATCGTCTACGACCGCCTGCACACCCGCGAGATCGCGGCCTATGGCGGCCTCGTCAACCGGATGCCGCTCTACGCGATGACCTTCATGGTCTTCACCATGGCCAATGTCGGCCTGCCCGGAACGAGCGGCTTCGTCGGCGAGTTCATGACGCTGCTCGGCACCTTCAAGGTCTCGATCCCGACCGCGTTCTTCGCCAGCTTCGGCGTGATCCTGTCGGCGGCCTATGCGCTGTGGCTCTACCGCAAGGTCGTGTTCGGGGCCCTGGTCAAGCCGTCGCTGATGAGCATGAAGGATCTCACCTTCCGGGAATGCCTGACGCTGTTCCCGATGATCGCGCTGACGATCCTGTTCGGCGTCTGGCCCAAGCCGGTGCTCGACATGTCGGCCGCCTCGGTCCAGCAACTCGTCAACAACTACAACACCGCTGTGACGGCCATGAAGGCCGCCGCACTGCTCCAGTGATCGGGCAGGTCAGGATATCGCCATGAGCTTTGAGTCTGCAGGTTATCAACTGGCGCCGGTGCTGCCCGAGCTCGTGCTCGCGGTCGGCGCGATGGCGCTTCTGATGCTCGGAGCCTATCGCGGGCAGGAGACGACCAGGACGGTCACGTCGCTGGCGGTGGTGCTCCTGATCGTGGTCGGCGCGCTCGTCTACATGCAGCCTGCGGGCAAGCAGGTGACCTTCGGCGGCAGCTTCATCGTCGACGACTTCGCCCGCTTCATGAAGATCCTGGCCCTGATCGGCTCGGCGGTGACCCTGGTCCTGTCGGCCGAGTTCCTGTCTGACCCGTCGCGCCGCATCTTCGAATATGCGATCCTGGTGCTGCTCTCGACGCTCGGCATGATGGTGCTGATCTCGGCCGGCGACCTGATCTCGCTCTATCTCGGCCTCGAGCTGATGTCGCTGGCGCTCTACGTCGTCGCCGCCTCGAACCGCGACAATGCCAAGTCGACCGAAGCCGGCCTGAAGTATTTCGTGCTCGGCGCGCTGTCCTCGGGCATGCTGCTCTACGGCTCCTCGCTGGTCTACGGCTTCACCGGAACGGTGAGCTTCACCGGCATCGCCGCGGCGGCCACCGTCTCGAATGTCGGGCTGGTCTTCGGCCTCGTCTTCCTGCTCGCCGGCCTCTGTTTCAAGGTCTCGGCGGTGCCGTTCCACATGTGGACGCCCGACGTCTATGAGGGCGCGCCGACCCCGGTCACCGCCTTCTTCGCGTCCGCGCCGAAGGTGGCCGCGCTCGCCGTCTTCACCCGCGTGACGCTGACGGCATTCCCCGGCATCGTCTCGCAGTGGCAGCAGATCCTGGTGTTCGTGGCGATCGCCTCCATGGCGCTCGGCTCCTTCGCCGCGATCGGCCAGACCAACATCAAGCGCCTGATGGCCTATTCGTCGATCGGCCACATGGGCTTTGCGCTGGTCGGCCTTGCCTCCGGCACGGTCGAGGGCGCGCAGGGCGTCCTGATGTACATCGTGATCTATGTCGCGATGACGCTCGGCTCGTTCTCGATCATCCTCGCCATGAAGCGCAACGGCCAGGCGGTGGAGCAGATCAGCGATTTCGCAGGCCTGTCGCGGACCAATCCGCTGCTCGCCTTCATGTTCGCGATGCTGCTGTTCTCGCTCGCCGGCATCCCGCCGCTCGCCGGCTTCTTCGCCAAATGGTACGTCTTCGTCGCTGCCATCAAGGCGAACCTGTTCACGCTCGCCGTCATCGGCGTGCTGACCAGCGTGGTGGGTGCCTATTACTACCTCGCCATCGTCAAGACGATGTACTTCGACGAGCCGGCCGGCCAGGTCGATCCGGTGCGCATCGAAGTGCGGACGGTGCTGGCGGTGGCGGGCCTGTTCAACATCCTGTTCGCGCTGTTCGCAGGTCCGGTGGTGAGCGTCGCCTCCGCCGCGGCAAAGTCGCTGTTCTAGGATGGCTTTCGCGCTCGGTCCTCGCGCACTGTCGGCGGGCTACAAGCTCGCAGCTTTCGAGCGGACCGGCTCGACCAATACCGAGGCGATCGAGCGCGCCAGGGCCGGCGAGCGTGGCCCGATGTGGTTCGTCACGTCGGAGCAGACCGCCGGCCGCGGTCGCCGCCAGCGCGCCTGGATCGCGCCGCGCGGCAATCTCGCCGCCAGCATCCTCGAAGTGATGGACGTTGCCCCGGCCGTCGCCGCCACGCTCGGCTTTGCCGCCGGACTGGCGGAGGAGGCGGCACTGGAGAAGGTCAGCCTCGAGGCCGCTCTGCGCCTCGGCGAGGGCCGCCCCCGCTACGCGTTGAAATGGCCGAACGATGTGCTGGCCGGCGGCCAGAAGCTGGTCGGCATTGGCCTCGAGGCCGAAGCCGTCAGTGGCGGCCTCGCTGTCGTCGTCGGCATCGGCACAAATGTGGTCGCAGCGCCCGAGGGCACCCCGACGCCCGCGGTGTCGCTGGCCGCCCTCGGCGTCCAGATCAGCGCGGAGGAGCTGTTCTCGGCCCTCTCGGATGCCTGGGTCGAGTTCCGCGGGATCTGGGACA
This sequence comes from Bradyrhizobium sp. RP6, assembly GCF_003837805.1. Lineage (GTDB taxonomy): Bacteria > Pseudomonadota > Alphaproteobacteria > Rhizobiales > Xanthobacteraceae > Bradyrhizobium. The sequence continues at coordinate 645,811 of NZ_RQIT01000001.1, forward strand.
ATGGCCGCGGCTTTGCCGAGATCCGCAAGCTCTGGCTCGAGCGCGCTGCCGGCCTCGGGGAGAAGGTCGCGATCCACACGGGAGCGATGACGCTGGAAGGCATTTTTGACACCATCGACGACGCCGGCTGCCTGATCGTCCGCACCGCGGAGGGCCGCCTCGTGCCCGTGGCTGCGGGCGAAGTGTTCTTCGGCCCCGTTGCCTCCGTGGGAGCTGCGTGATGGCAAGGCCCGACGAACTCGTGTTTGCACCCCTCGGCGGCGTCGGCGAGATCGGCATGAACCTGTCGATCTATGGCCTCGGCAACCGCCACCAGCGCGCCTGGCTGGCGGTCGATCTCGGCGTGTCCTTCGGCGACGAGGAGCATCTGCCGGGCATCGACCTGATCATGCCCGACATCAGCTTCCTGGAGAAGGAGCGCAAGAACCTGATGGGCCTCGTGCTGACCCACGCCCATGAGGACCATTTCGGCGCCATCATCGATCTCTGGCCGAAACTGAAATGCCCGATTTACGCCACCAGGTTCAGCGCGGCGCTGTTCGAGGCCAAATGCGCTGCCGAGCGCAATGCGCCCGAGATCCCTGTCACCGTGATCCCCTCCGGGGGCCGCGTCGATATCGGCCCGTTCAACGTCGAGTTCATTCCCGTCGCGCATTCGATTCCGGAAGCGCACGCGCTGGCGATCCACACCGAAGCCGGCATCGTGCTGCATACCGGCGACTGGAAGATCGACCCGACTCCGACCCTTGGGGCGCCGACCGACGAGAAGCGGCTGCGCGAACTCGGCGAGCAGGGCGTGCTTGCCTTGATCGGCGATTCCACCAACGCCGTGCGCGACGGCCGCTCGCCGTCGGAAGCCGAGGTCGCCCGGACCATCATCGAGCTCGTCAAGTCAGCCAAGGGCCGCGTCGCGGTGACGACCTTCGCCTCCAACGTCGCCCGCATCAAGGCGGTGGCCGAGGCGGCGAAGGCTGCCGACCGCGAGGTCGTCGTGGTCGGCCGCGCCATGGAGCGCGTGGTGCAGGTTGCCCGCGAGACCGGCTATCTCGACGGCGTGCAGAATTTCCGTTCGCCCGAGGTCTACGGCCACCTGCCGCAGGACAAGGTGCTGGCCCTGTGCACCGGCAGCCAGGGCGAGTCACGTGCGGCGCTGGCGCGCATCGCCAACGACGACCATCCCGAGATCACGCTCAACCGGGGCGACTGCGTCATCTTCTCCTCGCGCACCATTCCAGGCAACGAGAAGGCTGTCAGCTCGATCGTCAACAATCTCGTGCTCCAGGGCATCGAGATCATCACCGACCGCGACGCTCTGGTCCACGTCTCCGGCCATCCCCGCCGCGACGAGCTGCGCGACCTGATTTCCTGGGTGAAGCCGCAACTCCTGATCCCGGTCCATGGCGAGGCCCTGCATCTGCACGAGCACGCAAAACTGGCGCGCGCCGCCGGCGTGCCGCGCGTGCTGGTCTGCCGCGACGGCGACCTCGTCAAGCTCGGCCCCGGCGATCCCGGCATCGTCGGGGAGGTGCCTTTCGGCCGTCTCTACAAGGACGGGACGATTCTGGAGGACTCCAAGTCGCGCGCGGTGATCGAGCGTCGCCGCATGGCCTTTTCCGGCTGCGCCTTCGTCGCCATCGCCATGACGGCGCAGGGCGAGCTCGCCGACGATCCGGAGGTCGATCTCGTCGGCATCCCCGAGAAGAACAGGGCCGGCGAGCTCTTCGACGACATCGTCTTCGACGCCGTGATGTCCACCATCGAGGGCCTGCCGAAGGCGCGCCGCCGCGATCCCGACGCCCTGGCCGAGTCGGTGCGACGCGCCGTCCGGGCCGTGATCAACGAACATTGGGGCAAAAAGCCTCCCTGTCTGGTACACGTACTGACAGTGTAGATTAGGCGTGGTCTCGGGATCACGCGCTGAGGGAGAAGAACCATGCTGGGTCGCCTCAACCATGTCGCGATCGCGACCAAGGATGCCGTCAAGGCCGCAAAGATTTACGGAGCGGCGTTCGGCGCTCAGATCTCGGAAGCCGTTCCGCTGCCCGAGCACGGCGTCACGACCGTGTTCGCGACGCTCCCCAACACCAAGATCGAGTTCATCGAGCCGTTAGGGCAGGCCTCGCCGATCGCAAAATTCGTCGAGCGCAACCCCGACGGCGGCATCCACCATGTTTGCTACGAGGTCGTCGACATTATCGCCTCGCGCGACACGCTGGTGAAGGAAGGCGCGCGGGTGCTCGGCGACGGCACGCCGAAGATCGGCGCCCACGGCAAGCCGGTGCTGTTCCTGCACCCGAAGGACTTTTCCGGCGCGCTGGTCGAGATCGAGCAGGCGTAAGGCCGCCCCATGGCCATTCAGATATCGACCGCGCTTGCGATCTACTTCGTCATCTGGTGGGTCGCGCTGTTCCTGACGCTGCCGTTCGGCGTGCGCAGCCAGCACGAGGATGGCGTCGGCGCACCCGGCACCGACCCCGGCGCGCCGATCCTGACGCGGATGGGCCGCAAGCTGATCTGGACCACGATCATCTCGGCGGTGGTCTACGGCATCGGCTTGGCGGCCTATCAGGCCGGCTATCTCTCGATCGAGCGCCTGTCGAAATTGATGGGAATGCCGTTCTAGTTTCACCTCTTCCCGCCGGGGAGAGGTGGAGTACCTCGGCGATAGACTTTGCTTGATCGCGTCACTCGCCTAGAATTTTGCGTTTTTTCTTGGGGGAACGAATGACTTTTCAGCGTATCGTCGTCGCGCTTCTGGTGCTGATCGTCGGCGGCCTTGGCGGCATTGGCTATCTCCAATGGAAGACGGCCGTGCAGGTCCGCACCCTGAAGGCGTTCGTCGAGGGCTCTGTCTTCAACGAGGCGGTGATGGCCTGCGAGCAGGCCAAGAGCTCGACGCCGTTCAGGTGGAACGGAGGCAAGAGCACGTCGGTGATCGGCCTGAACTCGGTCAAAACAGACAAATACACTGTCAGCGCCAGCTACACGCTGGTGGCGGACGGCGTCTATTGTGATTTCGATCCGATCAAGAGGAAGGCCGATATCGGCTCCAGCTTCCTCGAGCGGGAGACCTTCTAAAGCATGATCCGGAAAAGTGCGCAGCGGTTTTCCGAAAAGATCATGCTCAAACAACGACCTAAAGCGCGATGACAATTTCATCCTCATAGCATCGCGCTTTAGCTAGTCGCGAGCGCAGCGTGTGAGCTCTCGAATGGCATCGCAATCCGCCGACCACATCATCGATCTCTATCAGCGCAAGGCATCGGACTGGATCGACAGCCGTGCACGGAGCGGTCTGTTCGAACAGGCTTGGCTCGGCCGTTTCCGTGCGCTGCTGCCGCCGGCCGGCTCCGTCCTCGATCTCGGCTGCGGCTCGGCAGAGCCGATGGCGAGATACCTGATCGGGCTTGATCATCGCGTGACGGGAGTGGATTCCTCGCCGGCCATGATTGATGCGTCCCGACAACGTTTCCCGGAGCAGGAATGGATCGTCGCCGATATGCGCCGGCTTGCGATGGGTCGGCGATTTTGCGGCATCCTTGCCTGGGATAGCTTCTTTCACCTCTGTTTCGACGACCAGCGCCGCATGTTCCCGATCTTCCGGGATCATGCGAAGCCTGAGGCGGCGCTGATGTTCACGAGCGGCCCGGCTGAGGGCGAGGCGATCGGCGTGCTCGGCGGTGAGCCGCTGTATCATGCCAGCCTGGATCCGGCCGAGTATCGATCGCTGCTCGACCGCAACGGATTCCGCACGGTGTCGCACGTGGTCGAGGACCCCGATTGCGGTGGTCACACCATCTGGCTGGCCCAGCGCATTTGAGAGGCGCGCCAAGTCGCGGCAGCAACGGCATCGCCGTGAAGCAAGCAATCCGGCAGGCATTCCGCTGAGAGCGGGCCTGCCAGCAGCTCTCGCCAGTCCTAAACTAGATCGCTCGGCGTTGCCGGCCGGCGAAGAGACCGTAAACAAACAGCACGATGATGGCGCCGACCACCGCACCGATCAGGCCGGCCCCTTCGCCTGGACGATACCAACCCAGCGCTTGCCCGAGATAGGAGGCAACGAACGCGCCGACGATGCCGAGGATGGTCGTCAGGATGAAGCCGGAAGGTTCATTATCGCCGGGCATGATGAACTTGGCGATCACGCCGGCGAGAAAGCCAATGATGATGGTCCAAAGAAGGCTCATGTCTACACCTCTTCTGAGTTGAGCGGCTGCTTCTATGCCTCGGGCAGGCGCCCATCCGGCGTGTATTTGTCGATTGCGGAAGGAAGCTCGCGGGATAGCCGCGCGACGATCTCGTCCTGAGAGAGCCCGGTCTGCTGCGCGAGCTTATCCAGGACGTCAGTGCCGATGGCTTGTTTGAGCTCCGGCGAGGAGATCTCCTTGTTGGGGCCGGGTTTTACCCATGAATCGGCGATGTCACCCTGCCCACTCTGGTTGAACCGCTCCAGGAGCTCGCCAATTCCGCCATTGAGGAGGCCGCCGATTCCGCCCGCCCCGAGCATACCGCCGAGATTGCCGAGCACGCCCCCAAGCGGTTGCTGACCGCCCGCGGACGAGCCGCTCCCTGCGCCTTTCAGCAGCTCAGCCAATTTGTCGCGGTTCTGATATCCGGCAATGGCCAGCATTGCCAGAAGGGCAGTCATGGAGGGCATTCCGCGGCGCATCTGGCAGCTCCTTCAAAAGGTCAGACACGCAAAACTGTCTCGGCCCGCTTGTGTTCCTTGGATCGGCACGCTCGCGACCAAGCGTCCCAGCTCGTCCAGGGCGCTGACCGTCGATGGGTCGCTGCACGGAGCCGTTGCCGGGCCGATCCGGGGGGCGGGCTGGGTCGGTGGCTGCGCCGGGAGTGCGCCAGCCGACAGGCGGGTGGCAGACCGCGTTGATTGCGAATACGATCCGATCAAAAGAATGGCCGGGATCGGCTCGAGCTTCCCAGCGTCGGGAGTAACGATCCGGTCGATATGTGGGATGGGATCGTCATGACCGGGGACTGGGCAGGAGATTATCGGATTCTACATGAAGCCGACCTGCGGGATTATCTCGCAGGGGTTTCGGAGCTCAAGGCGCTGCTCGGCGACGAGCCGTCCTCCTGGGAGATCACCGAGGTCGGCGACGGCAATCTCAACCTCGTCTTCATCGTCAAGGGCGCGCGCGGCGGCATCGCCGTGAAGCAGGCGCTGCCTTATGTCCGGCTGGTCGGCGAAAGCTGGCCGCTGCCGCTGTCGCGGGCCCACTACGAATATCTCGCTCTGTCCCGGCAGGCCGAGCTCGCGCCCGGCCTCGTGCCGGCGCTGCTGCATCACAACGAAGCCTTGGCGCTGACCGTGATGGAGCTGCTCGAGCCGCACATCATCATGCGCAAGGGGCTGGTTGCGGCGACGCGATATCCCCGTTTCGTGGACGACATCACCACCTTCATGGCGCAAACCTTGTTCTTCACCTCCGACCTCGCGCTGTCCGCAGCCGAGAAGAAGCAGGGCATCGCCGCCTTTGCCGGCAACCACGCGCTGTGCAAGATCACGGAGGATCTGATCTTCACCGATCCGTACCGCATCGCCGAGCAGAACCGCTGGACTTCGCCCTATCTCGACGGCTTGGCCGCTGAGCTGCGCGAAGACATGGATCTGCACATTGCGATCTCCCGCCTGAAGCTGAAGTTCATGGCAAGCCCGGAAGCGCTGCTTCACGGCGACCTCCACACCGGCTCCATCATGGTGACGGAGAACGAGACGAGGGTGATCGACCCTGAATTTGCGTTCTACGGTCCGATGGGCTTCGATGTCGGCGCTGTGCTGGCGAACCTGCTGATGGCCTACTTTGCATCAAGCGGCCACGAGCGCGCGCCGGGCGATCGCCGCGCGTTCGAGACGTGGCTGCTGGAGACCGTCGAGCAGGTCTGGAACGAATTCGCCCGCAAATTCCTCGACCTCTGGCGCGCCGGCGCGGAAGGCGATGGCTATCCCGTCTCGCTCTTCGCGGGCGAGAAGGGGGCAGCACGGCTGGAAGCCGAACGGCAGGCCTACATGCGGCGTCTGTTCGCCGACACGGTCGGCTTCGCCGCGGCCAAGATCATCCGCCGCATCTTCGGTCTTGCTCACAATATCGATTTCGAGCTGATCGAAGACCCGCAGGCGCGCGCGACCTGTGAGGCCCGGGCAGTGCGCCTGGCGCGGGCGATGATGGTGGAAACGGCGGCGTTTCCGACGATTGCTGACGTCACCGGCGCTGCGCGAAAACTGCGGGACTGGATGCCGGAGCTGTCTGGCTGAGAGTTCAACGCCTGCTGACGTCGACTAGGCGAGGACGAAGCTGGCTCGGGCGCGGGATGTCGGCCGCCAGAGGGCGCAGCCATTCGCGGAAGCTGACGATCTCCGGGCAATCCGCGGTACCTTCGGGTGCAACCAGCCAATCACCGAGGCCCGATCCCCCATCGACCCGGTCGCAGCGATAACCGGGATGGTGGCTGAGACCGCGGCCGATCAACAGATCGACCTTGCCCTCGACGAGTTCGTGCAAGCCCGCGGGTTGCAGCACCCGCAGGCCGATGTCCGGATGTGCGCTGCGAAACTCCGCCAGCCCCAGGCGGCGCAGGTCGATGCCGCCGTGGACTCCCAGGTGCAGTTGCACCGCACCTGGCGGTTTCAATTGCGAGGTCGCCTCCGCAATGTGGCGAAAACCCTCGGATATTCCGGGCAGATAGGACCGGCCCGCGGCGGTGAGGATGAGCTGCTTATGCAGCCGCTCGAACAACTGCACGCCGAGGCGGGCCTCCAGCGCCTTCACCTGCTGCCCCACGGCGGCCGGGGTCACGTGCAGCTCGTGCGCGGCGAGCTTGAAGCTGAGATGCCGGGCGGCGGCCTCGAAGGCGCGGAGCGCGTTGAGCGGGGGAAGGGCGTAGGTCATCGCAATGCAGTTTGACACTGATGGAGCGAGCCCTTGCAATAGATTTTCTTGCGCTGAACCGCAGGAATGATGCTTTGCGGCGCGGCGCTGCCGCCGGATACGGTCAAGCCGCAATCCGGAGAGACCCTATGTCCCCAGCTCACATCGTCAGCCACAATCCCGCAACGGTCCGTGCTCCCGCCGGTGGTTACAGCATGGGGCTTGAAGTCAGTCAGCATCGCCGCCTGCTGTTTATCAGCGGCCAGGTGCCGGAGACATCCGACGGCAGTGTGCCCGAAGGTTTCGAAGCGCAATGCGAGCAGGCCTGGTGCAATGTCATCGAGGTGCTCGCCGCCGCCGGCCTTGGCGTCAAGCATCTGGTCAAGGTCACCACTTTCCTGACCGACCTCAGTCAGGTCGTGCCCAATCGTGCCGTTCGGCGCAAGATGCTGGCGGGACACGAACCCGCGCTCACGGTCATCATTGCGCAAACCGTCGACAGCAAATGGCTGCTGGAGATCGAGGCGATCGCCGCGGAATGAAGCCGGCGCCGCCGGCGTCGCAGAGCCAATCATATCAGGTGTCCAATGGCCGAGATCCATCCCTTCTACCAGACGCATCGGGAAGCAATGGAGGCCGCCATGCGTGGCCGCCTCGACATTGCCGAGCCGATGCTGCGCGAGCGCGCGCACCTCTCCGATGTCCATGGGATCAGGCAGGAAGTAATGGACGAATTCGGGATCGTCCTCACGCAGATGCCCTATGTCGGTGGTGCAGCCAGCCGCATGAGCGATTTCTTCATGCGCCTGACCGGTTTCATGGCCATCAGTCGGGTGCTCCGGCGCCACGGCGTGCCGGTGCCTGTGATCGGTGAGATCGAGCGGGAGACCTACAAGGCGCAATTGCTCACCGAGCCGGAAGCGGAACGCCTTGCCTTGGGACGTCAGTTCATGTCGTCGGAGAACCAGGTGTTGCTGCGTGAGCAGGCCGCGCGGAGCACCACGGAGAGCCATCAGAAGGAGTTTCCGGAGGACTTCGTCTACGATTTCGTCGAGCCGGGTCCCGGCGATGAATTCGAGTTCGGCATCAACTACAGGGCCTGCGGCTTCTGCAAGCTCGCGGCGCGACATGGCGAGACCGAGATCTTGCCCAACATCTGCGGCCTCGACTTCGACGCCTACGCCACGCGAGGCATCCGTCTGGAAAGGACGCAGACCTTGGCAGGAGGGGCCAGCCACTGCAATTTCCGCTTCTCGCGGCTGCCGCCGGACCGGAAGATCGGGAGCTAGGGCTCGGACTCATTCACAGCCAGAAGGCGATGGTGGTTGCGAGCTGAAGTCGTACGAACTTCGCCGCTCGCAGCGCATAGCGGCATGAGACAGGCGCTGAAGACGGTCAGGCTCACCCGGATGGGCTGACCGCCGGCGCGGTCGATCCGTCACGACAGCCGTCGCGGCTGCGCACTCGCCGAACCGTCCGACAGCGTCAGCATCGCCGCGACTAACTGATGCGGGTCCCTGTTCGCGCCCTGCTCAGTCCTCGTCCTGCCACCTGCGCAGATCCGTCTGGTCATGATAGGCCATGCGGTCCGGCGTGGTGATGAATTCCATCGTCGTGCCCCACGGCATGCGGCAGTAGCAGACCTTGTTTCCAGGACCTTTCTCGGTTGCATAGGGAATAGCGCGTGGCGCGGTGAGGAGGGTGCCTCCCGCCTTCTCGAAGCGCTCGACCGATGCGTCGATGTCGTCGGTATAGAGAGCGAAGTGCGTGATGCCGAAGTCGCTCGCCCGGATCGGCTTGGCTTGCTCGGGACCGTGCATTTCAAAGAGCTCGATATCGGGTCCGGTTCCGATTTTGACCATTGCCTGCGCACGCACGACCGTTCCCGGAAAAGCGCCAACGGCTCGCTCGAAGTCGGGTCCCTGCCGCGGCGGATCCTGCGGTCCGAAGGACTGGTAGATCACCTGGCCGCCGAACGCTTCGACCAGGAACGATTTTGCTGCTTCGATGTCGGGCACCGTGATGCCGATATGATTGACGCCGCGAATGATGGGTGCGGTCATGACAGTCTCCTTTGCTGTTGATTCGATCCATCGCGTTTCTGCAGCGCAATTTTCCCGCAGCCTAGCGATCCGCCCGGCCCACGACGGCGCGGGCGCCGAGTTTCAGTTGGCCTCGAGGAACTCGATCAGGGCGGCCGCGACTTCATCCGGCCGCTCGTCCGCGACATAGTGGCTGCACCGCGCGATCGAGCCGCCCCTCACATTGGTGGCGAACTCCTTGAGCATCGGCACCATCTGCGCACCGAACCGCTGGTCCCCACCCAGTCCGAGCAGGGGTATCTCGAGCGGTTGCTTCTTGTACTCGAGCGCAGTCGCATGATCGGCGGCGAGGGTGCGGTACCATTCCATGCCGCCACGCGTGCGGCCAGGAAGCGCCATCGCCTTGGCGTAGATCTCGATGTCCGCCGGATTGAAGGTGCTGTGATCGTAGAACCGCTCTGCCATGAAGGTCGAAACATAGTCATATTCACGGCCATGAATCAGGCGCTCTGGTAGGTCTCGGTTCATATGGAAGCTGAAGTGCCAGAGCCTTGCGGTCGTCGCCTCCCATCCGGTCCAGCCGGGAAGCGGAACGTCGAGGACGGCCAGGTGGGTAACAGCCTCCCGATAGAGAGCGGCCTGCGGCAAGGCGACCATTCCGCCGATGTCATGTCCGCACACGGCGTAGCGTTCATGCCCAAGGGCAACCATCACTTCATGCGCGTCGCGCGCCATCGTCGCCTTGTCATAGCCGTCGAGCGGGCAGTCGGAAAAGCCGGCGCCGCGCAGATCCATGGCCACCACGCTGAAATGCTCGGCCAGCAGCGGCATCACATGGTGCCATTCCCACCAAGTTTCCGGCCAGCCGTGAAGCAGAAGAATCGGCGGGCCTGAGCCTCCCGTGACGGCGTTGATCTTGATGCCATTCACCGGCACCAGCTGCTGGGTAAACCCCTTCAAAGTTGCGATCATGATCGCTTTCCGGTCAGATGTCGACGTTCAAACAGAGCTCGCGACCAGCGCTCAGCGCTGGTCGAAATCCGTGGCGATCGAGATATCGCGCCAGGCGTCGATATCGCTGCGGAAGGCGGCCAGCTTTCGCTCGGCGATCGCGTGCGCGATCGGGCCGAGCGGCAGATGAAGCGGGGCGTCATCGGCGTCCACTGCCTGCAGGATCACCGCGATCGCCTTGTCGGGATCGCCCGCCTGATTGCCGTCGTTCGTTTCGCGATAGTGCTTGCGTGAGGTCGCGGCGTATTCCGGCATCTCGTTGGTCGCCATCGTGATCGAACGGCCAAGGAAATCGGTGCGAAACGGCCCGGGTTCGACGATCAGCACGCGGATGCCGAACGGCTCCAGCTCGCCGGCGAGAGCTTCGGAAATCCCCTCCACGGCGAACTTGGCGGCATTGTAATAACCTCCGCCGCTGCCGCCCGCGATGCCCGCGCCGGACGACATGTTGACGATCGTTCCGCCCGCACGTCGCAGGACGGGCAGGGCGGCTCTGGTGGTTTCGATCAGACCGAAGACGTTCACCTCGAACATCGGCCGATATTCCTCGGGCGTGCCTTCCTCGATCGCGCCGAACAGGCCGTAGCCGGCATTGTTCACGAGCACGTCAAACCCGCCAAAGGTCTCGACCGCCTTTGCGACCGCTGCCTTGGCTGCCGCCGCATCGGTCACGTCGAGTGGCAAGGTGATCATGCGGCCGCCGAAAGGCTCGGCCATTTCCGCGATCGTCTTGACATTGCGGGCCGTCGCGATGACCCGATCGCCGCGCTGTGCGGCAGCAAGCGCGAGCCGCTCGCCGAAGCCGCTTGAGCAGCCTGTGATGAGCCAAGTTTTCATTGCTTCTTCTCCGAGTTGTTTTCAGACGACCAACCGCGATTAGCCCGGCGCCATCACCTTGCGGAAAGAACCCGCGGCCGCTGACCAGCCCATAAGGTCCCTAGTTTCCCGCACAGCGGGAAGTGCACGTTCACAGCCAGTGTCACCCAAGCGGCGGCCCTCATGGGTCGGGGGAATTCCACAGAAGAACGCACCTCCAGGCGATGGCAGGGATCTAGGTGCTTAGATTTGTTCTTTGAGTGACATAATTGTACTCTCGGCGTTCAGTTTTGTGTGGGTGGTCGCGATGGAATGGAGTGACGTCAGAATCTTTCTTGCGATTGCGCGATCCGGCACGCTCGGCGGCGCCGCGCGTTCTCTTCAGACAAGCCATCCGACCGTCGGCAGGCGTCTTCGCGCACTTGAGGAGGCGATCGGTCACACGCTCTTCCAGCGCACAGCGGACGGTCTCGTTCTGACCGAAGAGGGCCACGGGATCGTCGCACTGGCCGAGCAGATGGAAGAAGGCGCGCTGGCCATGGAGCGCCGGCTTGCGGGGCAGGAGCAGAATCTCAAAGGCAGTCTGCGCATTTCGTCAGCGGACTGGTTTGGGGCCTATGTCCTCCCACCTGTCCTGGCGGATTTCTCGAAAGCCTACCCCAATGTCGATGTCGAGATCCTGACCGGCACGCGCCGGTTCAACCTTGCCCAACGGGAGGCCGACGTCGCTTTTCGTATCGTTCCGTTCGACACTGCCGATGTCGTTCAGCGGCGGCTCTTCAGGCTCGAGTACGGCGTCTACATCGCCGAGGAGGCGGCTGATCCCAAATATGGCGATGGAGCCGGTTTCCGGCTGATCACCCATGACACATCCACGGGGAATTTCCCTGACATCGCGTGGCTCATCGAGAGTTTCCCCAACGCCAGACTGGTCCTGCGATCGAACAACCGCAACGTCCAGGGGCGCATGTGCAGGCAAGGGGTCGGCATCGCTGTCCTGCCCCGCGTGGTCGGCAATCAGATCCCAGGTATCCGCAGACTGAAACTGCCGACGCCGCCGCCAGCGCGAGACATTTGGATGGGATACCACCGGGACCTGCGGCGTCTCGAGCGTCTTCGCGCGTTCATCTCGACGGTATCGGACCATCTCGTGAACGCAACCGCATGATGTGCGGCCCGGAAATGACTCAAGGCTCCCGGAGAAGCTCCAAGATCGCTGAGAGCCATCGTTGTCATTGCGAGCGCAGCGAAGCAATCCAGACTGCCGCCGCCGAAAGACTCTGGATTGCTTCGCTGCGCTCGCAATGACGAGGCAAGCTATGGCTCATCCAAGCCGCCGGCATGATGACAGCATACCCCTGTTTTGCCCGACGTGTCAAAATTTACTTCGTAAAATCAGCAATCCATCGACGTGGCGGGCAAGCCATTGATTCCACTGGCGCCGGCTACTGTGCATGGGGTTGTTTTCGCGGTTTTTTGTTTTGAGCGTGTCTACTCCGCCGCCTTTTCCCTCAAGCGCTGCGCATAGACGTTGATGACCAATGCGGCCAAGAGGATCAGGCCGCGGATCAGGATCTTCAAAAAACTGTCGATGTTGACGTGGTCGAGCCCGTTGTTGAGGACGCCGAGCACGAACAGCCCGACGATGGTGTTGCCGATGCCGCCGCGGCCGCCGAACAGGCTGGTGCCGCCGACCACGACGGCCGCGATGGAATCGAGCAGGTAGGTGTCGAACTCGTTCTGCTGCGCGCTGCCGAAATGCGCGACGCCGAGCATCCCGCCGATGCCGGAGCAGACTGCCGAGATCACCATGACCGCGCCGAGGATGAGCTTGACGTTGAGGCCGGAATATTCGGCCGCCTCGCGATTGCCCCCGACCATGTAGACGTAGCGGCCGAACCGCGTGTAGGTCAGCACCAGGTGGCCGCCGAGCAGCATCAGCGCGGCGACGATGACGATCCAGGGGATGCCCCCGATCGAGCCGGAGCCCAGGGTCGTGATCAGGCTCGGCACCTTGTAGGCAATCTGGCCGCGCACCAGCAGCGCGGAGATGCCGGCGGCGATCTGCATCATCGCCAGCGTCATGATGAAGGAGGGGATGCCGATCACGGTCAGGCCGAGCGCATTGACGAGGCCGAGCAGGGCGCAGAGCAGGATCGACAGGATGATGGCGACGACGCCGGGCAGGGGGACGTTGGCGATGTTGACGTAGGATTCCTGCAGCGTGAAGTAGGCGACCGCGATGCCCGTGACGTTGGCGATGCTGGCGATCGACAGGTCGATCTCGGCGCAGAGGATCACGAAGGTGAGGCCGACCGCGATGATGCCTGTGACCGACACCTGCGTCAGGATGTTGCCGAGATTGTCGAGTGTCGCGAAGGAGGGGCTGGCGAAGGCGAAGAAGGCGGTCAGGAAGATCAGCGTCAGGAATGGGGCGATGTTGCGCATCTGCGAGCGCAGGAAGGGCGCAAAGCCCCGCGCCCTCCGTCCTGTCGCCAAAGCGGTCTCGCTGCTCATGTGCTTCTCCGTCACGCCGCTTCCAGCAGGCGGTCCTTGCTGACCGGCTCGTTCTTGAACTCCCGCACCAATGCGCCGCGCTTGAGCACGAGGATGCGGTCGGCCAGCGACAGCACCGTTTCCGGCTCGGTCGACAGCACAATGATGGCGAGCCCCCTGGCGCGGAGGTTGCGGACGATGTTGATGACGTCGTTCTTGGCGCCGACATCCATGCCGCGGGTCGGCTCGCACAGCACCAGGAGTTTCGGTGGATAGGTCAGCCATTTCGCCAGGGCGACCTTCTGCTGGTTGCCGCCCGAGAGCATGCCGAGATCGAGACCGACCACCGGCGGCCGGATCTGCAGCTGCTCGACCTGGCGCTTGGCGATGTCGCGCTCCCGCGCCGGCTTGAGCAGCAGGGACGAGATGCGGTCCAGAATGCTGATCGAGATGTTCTTGTAGACCGGCTCCTGGTGAAACAGCATGTCGCGCCGGCTCTCCGGCACCAGCGCCACGCCGGCGCGCCGCGCGGCTGCCGTGCTGGCGAAGGACTTCGGCGTGCCCTCGACCGCAAGCGTGCCACCGTCCGGCTTCAGCTTGCCGAACAGGATGCGCGACAGCTCCTGCTGGCCGCAGCCCATGAAGCCGTAGATGCCGAGCACTTCGCCCGCGCGCGCCTCGAATGAGACCTCCCGAAGGCTGCGGGCCAGCGACAGCTGGTCGACTTTCAGGATCACCGAGCTGTCGCTCGGTCGCGGCAGCATCAGGTCGTCGGTGTAGCTGTGCTCGAGCGCCTCGCCGCCGCGCCCGATCATGGCCTCGATCAGCGCGCCTTTGCTGGTCGCGGCGCTCGCGGTCTCCGCAACCTTGCGGCCGTTGCGGAACACGGTCACGGTATCGGAGACGCGCAGGATGTCCTCGATGAAATGCGAGATGAAGACGATGGCAGCGCCACCCTGCCGCAGCCGCTTGAGCGTGGCGAACAGCCGCTCGACCTCGGGCGGGGAGAGGGCGGAGGTCGGCTCGTCCAGGATGACGATGCGGGCGCCGGAGAACAGCACGCGGGCGATCTCGATCAGCTGCTGCAGCCCGATCGGGAGGTCGCCGAGACGCGCCATCGGATCGACATCGATGCCGAAGCGGGCGAGTTGCTCGCCCGCCTCGCGCGCCATCCGCCGCCATTGCACAAGCCCGAACCGGTTGATCGGCTGGTTGCCGAGGAAGACGTTCTCGGCGACGGTCAGGTCGGGCGCGACGCTGAGCTCCTGATGCACCATGGCGATGCCGGCAGCGTGCGCATCGCGGGCCGAGTGGAAATGTCTCTCCTGGCCATCGACCAGGAAGTGCCCGGAGAATTCGGTATGCACGCCGGCGATGATCTTCATCAGCGTGCTCTTGCCGGCGCCGTTCTCGCCGACGAGACCGTGGATCTCGCCGGAATAGAGCGCGAAGTCGACACCACGAAGCGCTTCGACTCCGCCGAAGCTCTTCGTGATGCCTTGAAGTTCCAGGATGGGCTGTTGTCCCTCAGGCATGAAAGTTCAGATCTTGGAGGCTCAGATCAGGAAGTGATCCTGCATCCACTGCATCCCGGCGGCGTTGGCCTTGGTCACGACCGGGCCGTCGGTGACGACATTCTTCGGGATGCCCTGTCCGCTCTTCTCGCCGCCGACCACGGCCGACACGCCTGCGATGATGGCGCCGCCATGGATGCGGCAGGACGGATTGCGCACGGTTGCGAACATGCGGCCTTCGCTCACCGCCTGGATCGCCGGCGGCATGGCATCGACGCCGCCGATCAGGATGTTGGTGCGGCCCCGCGCCTTCATGATGTTGGCGGCGGCGAGCGCCATGTCGTCATTGTGGAAGAACGCCGCGTCGATCTGCGGGTATTTCGTCAGGTAGGTTTCCCAGAGGCGGGCGGTCTTGGAGACGTCCCAGTCGGCCGGCTGGGTGTCGAGCACCTCGATGCCGGGGAATTGCTTGACCACCGAGTTGAAGCCCTTGGCCCGTCCTTGCGCGCCGGTGTGGCCGAGCGCGCCCTGCGTCATGATGATCTTGCCCTTGCCGCCCATGGCGTTGCACAGCGCCTGCGTCACCGAGGCGCCCATGAACTCGTTGTCGGGGGCGAGGAAGGAGTGGACGTTGATCTGGTCGAGCGGCGCGATCAGCGTGTCCATGTCGATCACGGGCGTGCCGGCGTCGATCATCTTTTGCACGGGCTGGGTGAGAGTGCCGATGCCGAAGGCCTGGATCGCGACGAAGTCCCATTTCTGCGAGGCCATGTTGTCGATCGCCGCGCGCTGCTTCACCGCATCAAGCTGGCCGTCGAACCAGGTGACCTCGACGTTGAACAGCTTGCCCCAGAACTCCGCGGCCTGCTTTCCCTGCGCGCACCAGGTGGCCTGGAGGCCTGCATTGGAGAACGCCGCCTTCAGCGGCTTTTCGCTGCGTCCGACTGCGGCTGCAAGTGCGGGGGTTATGCCCATGCTGCCGAGCATGGCAGTTGCGGCGCCGGCGGTCGCTGCCGCCTGAAGAAGATCGCGCCTCGTCGTCGAGAAATCTTTCGTCCCGGACATCGCTCGCTCCCATGTATCTTGTCGTCGGCGCGTCATTGCTTGCGCGACCGATCTCCGAAAGTCTCTCACAAGAGTTGTTGGCACTCAATCTGCAATCAACCGCGAGATCGCAGCAAGCCAGGGTTGGTGCAGCGCAAAGCGTCAGGCCGGAGCGGCGGCGAATGCGTCGATATCCGCGAGCACTCTATCCCAGGCCTGCGCGATTTCGGGCGTCCATTCATCGTCAAGCAGATCGCGGAGCGTATCCCTGACGACGGCGAAGAACGCGATGAACAGCTCGCGCGGCGTGCCGTAAGCATCATGCAAGGCGACGTCGCAGGCGATCGGCCAGAAATGCCCGCGGCGCTCACCGGCGAAGTCGAAGATCGCTTCGATCGTCAATGCGAGCATCGATCCCTCGCCAACTCGCTGGCTTCGAGCGGAACATCGCCTGCGCTTGCGCATGCGGCTCGAACAGACGTTGGTAAGCGGGCGGGGTGTGATCGCCGCGCGGTGTCCAGGATTGATCAGAGGCCACGTTCATCGGCAGTTCAGCCGCGCGGGTAAAAAAAGAGCGGGGCCCTGGCCCCGCTCGAAAATTGTGTCGACCCTATTATCCCCGATTCTAAGATTTGCTCTTGATTGACGGGGCGACGCTGCGTTTTGCGCGCCAGGGGCTCCTCCCGAGACTTGGACCACCAGACTCCGACCTCGCGGCGAGCCTGAGCAAGGGGATGCTAGATCAACTTTTCTCACTTGTCATCATTTTCGGCAACGAATGTTCAAAATTCGAGCAATTGAAGAAACGATCGAGCTTCAGGCTACCTAAATATATGACAAATATAAGAAATTTTTGGACAGGCAGGATGGGTCTCCCTGCCTCAAATCGCGAACCGGCGGCGGTGGAGCGCGCCGACCACAGTCTTCGAGAAATTTGCGCTGGGCCAAGCAGGCGGCGGAACTGACCTCGACTCGGCCCTGATCGCAGTGTTTAGTTGACTGACGAACGAATGGTTCGGCGGATGCGCGCTCGGCTACAGAAATTCCTACCCATCGTCCTGCTCGCCCTGGTGATGCAGGTGCTGGCGCCGATTGCCGCGTGCTGGGCGGCCGGCCAGGCTATGGCCGATCCGTTTTCCGCCGCCGTCATCTGCCACAGCGCGAGCGAGCAGGGCGGCGGACCGAACGATCCGACCGGCTCGCCGATCGCGCATGCCGGCGCATGCGCCCTGTGTTGCCTGGCCCAGGCCAACGCGACGCTCGATTCGCAGCCGCGGGTCGCTTTCGCCATACCCTTCCGTCACGCCGAACGTGTGGTGTGGCTCGCGGCGAATGTGTCCGCCATCGCCGCTTACAAGGGTTCGAGCGCCCAGGCTCGCGCACCTCCTCAATTTTCCTGACGTAGCGACAAATCGAACCATTGGCGCGCGCCGTTGCCGTGCCGATGGCGTGCTCAATGGACCGGCCGACGTGCCGGATGTCAGGAATCAAGAGATGTTACGCATTCGTGCGATCAGCCGCGCGAGCTTGCCCGTGCTTTGCGGGCTGGTGTCCTCGATCGGCTCAGACGCGCTGGCCCAGGGTGCGTCGGAAGCGCTTCCCGCGGTGACCGTTGAGGCGGCGCAGCCTTCGCGTCCCAAACCAATCACCCGGCCGTCGCGACTGCGCTCAGCTTCGGCGGGACGCGCAGCCAGACGCGTTGCGCAGAACGCGACCGCCGGCGCGCCGGCCCAAAACCTGGCCGCGTCTACCGGCGCAGCGCGGGCTGGTCTCAATCAGTCGCCGGCCGGCCAGACCGCGACGACCATCGATCGCAGCCAGTTCGACAATCGCCCGGCGTTTTCGGTCAGTGACGTCTTGCGCGACAGCCCGGGCATTTCAATCAAGCAGGGGAATGGTCCCCGTGATTTCGGAATCTCGATTCGTGGCTCCAATGCCCGCAACGGCTTCGCCATCCGCAATCTCGTGATCTTCGAGGACGGCTTCCCGGTGACGCAGCCGGACGGCCTGTCGCGGAGCGACCTCATCGATCCCCACGCCTATGGCGCAATCGACGTGATCCGCGGCCCGTCGTCGGCGCTCTACGGCAACTACGCGACCGGCGGCGCGCTCAATTTTCGGACACGGCCCGGCGGCACGATCGATGGCGTCGAGTATGGCGTCGACGGCGGCAGTTACGGCTACCTCAACAACTATATGGCGGCCGGCAAGAAGGTCGGGAATTTCGAGGGCTCGCTGTTCGCAAGCGACGTGCGGGGCGACGGCTACATCGGCAACAGCTGGTTCAATACGCAGACGGTCAACTTCCTCGGCACGCTGAAGGCGACGCCCGACGATCGTTTCACGGTCAAAATCATCAACAATGATCTCAGCACGCGGTTGCCGATCCGGCAGTCGCTGAACCAGTACGACCTCAACCCGTTCCAGCAGGGATGTGCCACCGCCGCGCCGGGATGCGGTACGGTCAGGCTGTTCAACAACGGCTTCAACGCAACTGCCGGAACCGACACGGAGACGGCCCTGCAGGCCGGGCTCGGCCGCAACGATCGCCGCACCATCGTTGGCGGTCGATGGGAGCACGATTTCGACAACACGATGACCTGGCGCAACCAGTTCGTGTTCGACGACAGGAACATCAGCCAGCCGACCGGACAGACCAGCTCAATCGGAGATTTTCCGTCGTACAACTACATGAGCGATCTCACCAAGCGCGGCGAGATTCTCGGAATGGAGTCGACCGCGTTCTTCGGCGCCTTCTACAATACCCTGACGGCGTCGAGTGATACGCGAAATATGATGCCGGGGGGCAATGCCACCCTCGGCAGGCTCTCGAGCAATCTCTTCAGCGAAACGACCAACTATGGTGTGCGTGCCAGGGAGGAACTCAGGCTGACGACCTCGCTGACGGCGGTCGCCGGCATTGGTTGGGAGGCCACCCTACTGAAGGGGACAAACACCGCGTATGCATACGCGGGTCCGACCGGCATCACCACGACAACCCTGACGACCGCGGACCGGCAGTTTCAAAATGCTGCGCCAGAGTTGGCGCTTCTGTACAATCTCAACAACGAATGGCTCTTCCGCGGACGAGTTGCCACGGGATACGGCACTCCGCAGGTTTCGAACCTCTTCGTCCTTCCGACGGGTTTGTCGGGCAACAATACGCAGCTCCAAACTCAGAAGAATCTAGGCTACGACCTTGGTTTCGATTGGACTCCGAACAACACGCTCAAGCTCAGCGCGACCGGATTCTACGAGTTCTTCCGCAACGAGATCGTCAGTCAGGCGACACCGATCTCCGGCATATCCTATACGTTCAACGCGCCACGGTCGGAGCACCGCGGCATAGAGCTGGCCGCCGACTGGAAGTTCTATCCAGGCTGGCGGTTCATGGCGGCGTATACCTATCTCGACGAGGTCTACACCGAATATGTCGAGAACATCACCAATGGCGCCGTGTTCAGCTTCAACCGGGCAGGCAACAAGATTCCTGGCATCTCCCCCAACGAGCTGACGGCTCGAATTGGCTACGACGAGTTCGCCGGGCCGCTTGCGGGCCTCGGAGGTTTTGTCGAACTCCAGTGGAAGGACTCCTTCTACATGGACAATGCGAATCTGCTGAAGGCGCCCGGCTATGAGCTGGTCAATTTGAACGTTCACTACAAGGCCGATCTGGTGTCGGACACCTTCAGATCGCTAAATCTTTTTCTCGAGGTCAGGAACGTATTCGACCGCACCTACATCGCTTCGGCAAACAACATCGCCAACACGGTGACGGCGGCTGGCCTTCAAAATCCTGCGAGTGTGCTCGCAAACACCACGGGATCGATCTATGCGGGCTCGCCGCGCACCTTTGTTGCAGGTATGAAGGTGGCGTTCAAATGATCCGGGCTCTTGAAGGGAGTAGGGCCATGATCCGAACTGGCTTGCTCGGGATCGTCGCACTCGCATTCTTGCAAGGTGCTGCGCTCGGACAGATGCGGGCTCCGCATGCGTCCGAAGCGGCGTGTGAGGAGCCGACGCTGCGCTGTGCAACCAAGGCGACGCCCGCATTTGCTCCGGACGGAACGCTGTGGCTGGTCTGGATGGCGGGAGGGCAGGTCTCGGTCGCGAGCTCGCAGGATGCGGGCCGCAATTTTTCGGTCCCCGTCCAGGTCACGACGAAGCGGCTGAACCTCGATTGGGGACCGGATGCGCGGCCGAAGATCGTGGTCGATCGCAAGGGCGGCATTGTCGTTGCGTTCTCGATCTTCAGGGACGAAGCCTTCAACGGCCAGGTGCTCTACACGCGTTCGACCGATGGCGGAAAGAGCTTCGCGGAGCTGAAGCCCATCACCGCAAGCAATGAGAGCCAGCGTTTCGAAGCGCTGGCGCTCGATCAGGATGGAACGGTTTTCGCAGCCTGGCTCGACAAGCGCAATCGTGTTCCCGCAAGAGAGGCGGGACGGAAATATGAGGGAGCAGCGCTGTTCTTTTCGTCATCCCGCGATGGCGGCGCCACCTACGCCGACGCCAGTCTCGCACGTGACGGCACCTGCGAATGCTGCCGATTGGGGCTGACGTTCGCGGCGCCCGGGCGGCCGGCCGTGATCTTCAGAAACATATTCGACGGGGGCGTACGCGACCACGCGATCATGACGTTCATCGACGTCTCGACGCCAGGGAAAATCCATAGGGTCAGCAACGACGACTGGCAGATCAATGCCTGCCCGCACCACGGCCCGAGCCTCACCGTTACGCCGAACGGAGCCTACCACGTCGCCTGGTACACGAACGGAAAGGCACGTAAGGGATTGTTCTACGCCCACTCGCGCGACGAAGGTCGCACGTTCTCTGCGCCGATGGCGTTGGGGCGGCCGGATCGCAATCCGACGCGTCCCTTCGTGCTCGCGGGCCCGGCGGAGACAGTGATGGTGTGGAAGGAGTTCGATGGCGAGAAGACAACGGTCCAGATGACGATCTCTCAGGACGATGGCGAGACCTGGTCGTCGCCGAAGGCGATATCGAGCACGACCGACACTTCCGACCATCCCTTGCTCGTCTCCAATGGCGGACAGGTCTACCTGTCATGGATGACGAAAGCGGATGGCTACCGCCTCACAGCGATCGAGGACCAACCATGAGACGTCGATTTGCAGCTATTCTAGGTCTGGGTATCCTGGTCGCATCGGCGTCTGCCCTGGGATCGCCTCCTGGCCTCAAACCGTTCGAACGCGGCACCTGGCAAGGCGTGCTGAGGGGGCATGCAGGTCGTCCGACGCTCGTGCATTTCTGGGGTGTGACCTGCGGGCCCTGCAAGGTCGAGCTGCCGTTGCTCGGGAAATTTGCGAAGGACCATCCCGAAATCGATGTCGTCACGGTCAGCGCGGACCTCGTGCCGAACCTGCCGGCCGCGACGCAATCGATGCTCGACAAGGCGGGGCTGTCGTCGACCGAGAACTTCATCTTCAACGACGGCTTTGTCGAGCGCTTGCGGTTCGAGATCGATCCTGCCTGGCAGGGCGACATCCCTAGGACGATGCTCATCTCTCGCGACGGAATCATCACGACCATCGAGGGCTCCGCCGAAACTTCCGATCTGGAACAATGGTCGGCACAGCAACTCTCGAAACACTGAAGTTCGGTCTGCAAAGGGAATACCGATATGAAGACAAGGTTGAAAGATGTGCTGCTCGCTGCGTTCGCTCTTGCACTCTGCGCAGCACCGGCGATCGCCGACGACGTCAAGGCGGGCGATCTCGTCATCTCGCAGGCGTGGAGCCGTGCGACGCCGGGCGGCGCCAAGGTCGCCGGCGGCTATCTCATCATCGAGAACAAGGGCGCGGCGGCGGACAGGCTGATCGGCGTCTCCGCCGATATCGCTGGGAAGGCCGAGATCCATGAGATGGCGATGGACAACGGCGTGATGAAGATGCGTCCGCTCGACAAGGGGCTCGCGATCGATCCCGGCAAGACGGTGAAGTTCGCGCCCGGAGGCTATCACCTGATGCTCCAGGAGCTGAAGGGCCCGTTCAAGCAGGGCGACAAGGTGCCCGTGACGCTGCAATTCGAGAAAGCCGGCAAGGTCGCCGTTTCTCTCGACGTCCAGGGCGTCGGCGCGCAGGCGCCCGGCGATGCCGGGCACTCGGGTCACATGGACATGAAGAAAATGCCGGATCACTCGGGAATGAAGATGAAATGAGACGGATCCAGGCTCCCCGGAGCCAAAGCAATGCGAGACCGGCGTCAGCGGCTGGATCGAAATCCCGCCCGAGAGGGCCGGCATTCGCGTGAGGTCAAGGCGTCCGCGCCTGGCGTGAATCTCCTGTCAGAAGACTGAGGTGTCCGCTGCGCTCGCGACGCTGCTCTTCATTGCCAGCTTCGCGAGCGGTGCGCATGCGGCGCTCATTCCTTGGGGGCCGCGATCTTGCCGGGCTGCCGCTGCCGGCTTTCGTGACGGTCGCTCTCTGGAACGCCGCCTTTCGCAAGCAACGCCTCAAGCTGAACCTGAAGCCGACGGAAAAATGACGAGGAATTTCGCTGCGTTAGCGGCTTTTCCTCATTCCCGGTCTTGTATTTTCGCTCTCAATCCGGTTTCACTGCGGACGATCACTGATTCCCAGAGTATTACCATGCGGTTGTCGCGGTTCTTTCTGCCCATCCTGAAGGAAAATCCGAAAGAGGCGGAGATCGTCTCGCATCGACTGATGCTGCGCGCCGGCATGATCCGGCAGGAGGCCGCCGGCATCTATGCCTGGCTGCCGCTCGGTTTCCGCGTGCTGAAGAAGATCGAACAGATCGTGCGTGAGGAGCAGGACCGATCCGGCGCGATCGAGGTATTGATGCCGACCTTGCAGCTCGCCGATCTCTGGCGCGAGAGCGGCCGCTACGATGCCTATGGCCCGGAGATGCTGCGCATCGCTGACCGCCACAAGCGC
The DNA here is from genome assembly GCF_003837805.1 of Bradyrhizobium sp. RP6. Classification (GTDB taxonomy): domain Bacteria; phylum Pseudomonadota; class Alphaproteobacteria; order Rhizobiales; family Xanthobacteraceae; genus Bradyrhizobium. Next base: position 668,538 of record NZ_RQIT01000001.1, read on the forward strand.
GAGCTGCTGTACGGGCCGACCAACGAGGAAATGATCACCGAGATCTTCCGCGCCTACGTCAAGTCCTACAAGAACCTGCCGCTCAATCTCTATCACATCCAATGGAAGTTCCGCGACGAGCAGCGTCCGCGTTTCGGCGTGATGCGCGGCCGCGAGTTCCTGATGAAGGATGCCTATTCCTTCGACCTCAACGAGGCCGCGGCGCGGGTTGCCTACAACAAGATGTTCGTCGCCTATTTGCGGACGTTCGCGCGGATGGGGCTGAAGGCGATCCCGATGCGCGCCGAGACCGGTCCGATCGGCGGCGATCTCAGCCACGAGTTCATCGTGCTCGCCGAGACTGGCGAATCCGGCGTCTTCATCAATCGCGACGTGCTCGACCTGCCGGTGCCGGGCGAGGATGTCGATTATGAGGGCGACCTGACGCCGATCATCAAGCAATGGACCTCGCTCTATGCGGCGACGGAGGACGTCCACGACGCCGCGCGCTTCCAGCGGGAAGTGCCCGCGGACAAGCGGGTCAACACCCGTGGCATCGAGGTCGGGCAGATCTTCTATTTCGGCACCAAATATTCCGAGCCGATGAAGGCGCTCGTGGCGGGCCCCGACGGTGTCGACGTGCCGATCCATGGCGGCTCCTATGGCGTCGGCGTCTCGCGCCTGTTAGGCGCCATCATCGAGGCCTGCCATGACGATGCCGGGATCAAATGGCCGGAGGCCGTCGCGCCCTTCCGCGTGTCGATTCTCAACCTCAAGCAAGGCGATGCGGCCGTCGACGCGGCCTGCGAGAAGCTCTATGTCGAACTCACGGCCAAGGGCGTCGACGTGCTCTACGACGACACCGATCAGCGCGCCGGCGCCAAATTCGCCGCGGCCGACCTGATCGGCATCCCCTGGCAGATCATGATCGGGCCGAAGGGGCTCGCCGACGGCAAGGTCGAGATCAAACGACGCAGCGACGGCGCGCGCGAGACCATGTCGCCTGCCGACGCGATTGCCCGGCTGGTCGGCTGAATATTGTTCATCGCCCGAGATCGCGGCCGCCAATCCGGCCACAATTGACCCCGAATCATGGGATTATCGAGCGATGGATGAGACCATGACCGAAACCGTGCAAACTGCGCCTTTTGCGCCATTCGAGTGGATGCTGTCGGCGCGCTATCTGCGGGCGCGGCGCAAGGAGGGATTCATCTCGGTCATCGCCGGGTTCTCCTTTCTCGGCATCATGCTCGGCGTTGCGACGTTGATCATCGTCATGGCCGTGATGAACGGCTTCCGCAAAGAGCTGCTCGACAAGATCCTGGGGCTCAACGGCCACATCCTGGTCCAGCCACTGGAATCGCCGCTGACCGACTGGAAGGACGTCGCCGAGCGCATCAGTCAGGTCGAGGGCATCCGCCTCGCGGCGCCCGTCGTGGATGGTCAGGCGCTGGCATCATCGCCGTGGAACGCCTCGGGCGTCCTGGTGCGGGGCATCCGCTCCGACGATCTCAACAACCTCACCTCGATCGCCAAGAACATCAAGCAGGGCTCGCTCGAAGGCTTTGACGACGGGCAGGGCGTCGCGATCGGCCGGCGTCTCGCCGACCAGCTGTCGCTGCATGCCGGCGACAGCGTGACGCTGGTGGCGCCGAAGGGCGCGGTCACACCGATGGGCACGACGCCGCGGATCAAGCCGTACAAGATCGTCGCCGTGTTCGAGATCGGCATGTCCGAATATGATCTCGGCTTCGTGTTCATGCCGCTGGCTGAAGCGCAGGCCTATTTCAACCGCAGCAACGACGTGACCTCGATCGAGGTGTTCACCACCAACCCCGACAAGATCGACGGCTTTCGCAAGGCGGTGACGGAGGCGGCGGGTCGGCCGGTGTTCCTGGTCGATTGGCGGCAGCGCAACTCGACCTTCTTCAATGCACTCCAGGTCGAGCGCAACGTGATGTTCCTGATCCTGACGATGATCGTGCTGGTCGCCGCGCTCAACATCGTCTCCGGCCTGATCATGCTGGTGAAGGACAAGGGCAGCGACATCGCGATCCTGCGCACGATGGGCGCCTCGCAGGGATCGATCATGCGGATCTTCCTGATCACGGGCGCCTCGATTGGCGTGGTCGGCACGCTGGTCGGCTTCTGCGTCGGCCTGGTGATCTGCCTCAACATCGAATCGATCCGGCAATTCCTGTCATGGTTGACCAGCACCGAATTGTTCTCGCCGGAACTCTATTTCCTGTCGAAACTGCCCGCCGAGATCGACGTGGGCGAGACCACGGCCGTCGTCATCATGGCGCTGACGCTGTCGTTCCTGGCGACGCTCTATCCGTCGTGGCGCGCCGCGCGCCTCGATCCCGTCGAAGCGCTGCGGTACGAGTGAGGGGCTGATGGAGCAGCAGCAGGGGGCGGAAGATGTACCGGTCATTTATCTCCACGAGATAAAGCGGCAGTACCTGCAGGGCGAGGTGCCGCTGACGATCCTCGACGGAGCCAATCTGGCGCTGTGGGCAGGCCAATCCGTCGCGCTGGTGGCGCCGTCGGGCTCGGGCAAGTCGACGCTGCTGCATATCGCGGGGCTGCTCGAAGCGCCCGATTCCGGCGAGGTCTATGTCTCGGGCGCGCCGACCTCTCAGCTGCCCGACATCGAGCGCACGCAGCTTCGCCGCACCGACATCGGCTTCGTCTACCAGTCGCACCGGCTGCTGCCGGAGTTCTCGGCGCTCGAGAACGTCATGCTGCCGCAGATGATCCGCGGCCTGAAGAAGTCCGAGAGCGTCAAGCGCGCCAAGGAGATCCTGGGCTATCTCGGCCTCGGCGACCGCATCACCCACCGCCCGGCCGAGCTGTCCGGCGGCGAGCAGCAGCGTGTTGCGATCGCGCGTGCGGTCGCCAACGCGCCGCGCGTGCTGTTTGCGGACGAGCCGACCGGCAATCTCGACCCGCACACGGCGGATCACGTGTTTCAGGCTCTGATGCAGCTGGTCAAGGCGACGCGGGTGTCGATGCTGATCGCGACCCACAACATGGAGCTCGCCGGCCGCATGGACCGGCGCGTCTCGCTCTCGAACGGCCAGGTGGTCGAGCTCGACTAGCAGAACTGCGAAAACAACCCCATGCACAGTAGCCAAGTGCTTGGCGGAACTGACGCAAAAATCGGCGACGGCGCTCGGCCACCGCCTGAGGGCTCAAGGCCTGATCACGGTCAATTTGAACGGCCCGCCATTGGCGGCGGCGTGCTCGACCGCCGCATTGGCATGGTCGAGGTCGAAGGCCGTGGTCTCGTACGCGTCGAGCCGCAGCAGCCCCGCGCGGACCAGCGCGATCAGACGACTCGCCGCATCCGGCGGGTACATCCAGACGCCGTGGATGCCGATGCAGTTGCGCATGATCCAGGGGTAGGGCAGCTCTAGGCCCGCGCCGCCCGCCATGCCGACGCCGCCCATCAGCACGACGCGGCCATAAGCGCGCACCGTCATGACCGCCGCGCGCACGACGGTCGGGCTCACCGAAGGCGGCATGATGTCGAACACACAGTCGATCGGGCCCGGTGCGGCGCGCTTCATGCTCTCGCGGTCGTCGTCCTCGTTGCCGGTGAGCCTGACCGGCTTCACGCGGTCGCCGAAGCGACGGACGAGGTCGGCGAGGATCTTTTCGTTGCGGCCCGGCGCCACCACGCAGGCTGCGCCCATCGCCAGCGCAACGGATACTGCCGCGCTGCCGAAATTGCCGGTGGCGCCGCTCACCAGCACGGTCTCGCCGGCTTGAAGATTTGCAGCGAGGAAGCCGCCATAAGGCACCAGCAGCGTCCCCAGCGCGCACCAACGCGTCGCTTCCTCCGACGTGATCGCGCCGAGGCGTTTGACGTTCTCGGTCGGCAGGCGCATCTGCTCGGCGAAGGAGCCATGGCGAAAGTGCTGTTGCAGAAGCATGCCGCCGGGCCCGGCGGCGGTCAGCCCCTGCAGAGCGATATCGGGCGCAACGGAGTCATCGCGCGAGCGCACAGTCGGGTCGCAGAACACCCAGTCGCCAATGGCAAGCCTGGTCGCGTCCGGACCGATCGCGCGGACCCGGCCGATGCCGCCGGGGCCCGGCACGATCGGCAGGTCGAGCGCATAATTGCGCGTCCCGTCGAGGACCTCGTTCATGTAGGACAGCACGCGCGTGGCGACGACGTCGACGATCACCTCGCCGGTGCCGATGGCTGGGTCCGGAACGTCTTCGATCACGAGCGGCGATCCAAAGGACTTGAGTACGGCAGCTTTCATGATGTTCACCTCAAGGTCGGGTGAAGCCCTATGCGCCGCCTTGGAGGGGACAGGAAGGCCTGGTATTATCCTAGCATTCTACAGGCCCTCCATTGCAGGAGCTCGTCATGGCCGATCCACGCCGGGTTGAATTCGGCGACTTCCTGAGGTCCCGCCGCGAAAAGCTGTCGCCGAAGACCGTCGGGCTTCCGATGGGCCGGCGCCGGCGCACCGCGGGGCTGCGTCGCGAGGAGGTCGCGCAGCTCGCCGGCATCGGCGTCGACTGGTACATCCGCCTCGAGCAGGGCCGCACCGTCAGCCCGTCCGTCACCACGATCGACGCACTGGCCCGCGCGCTGCGTCTCAGCAAGACCGAGCATGCGCACCTGAAGGCGCTGGCGCGCGACGGCGACAAGCGCGCGTTCAGGCGCGAAATCGTGCCGGCGCCGATCCAGCGGATGATCGAGAGCCTGCACCAGCCGGCCTACGTCACCGGCCGGCGCTGGGACGTGCTGGCCTGGAACGACGCGGCCGAGGACGTCTTCGCCTTCGGGCGATTGCCCGAGCAGGATCGCAACACGCTGCTCCTCATGATGACCAACAAGCAGACGCGAAAATCCTACGGCGGCGGCTGGGCGGACGTCGCCAAGGCCATGGTGGCGATGTTTCGCGCAACCCACGACATCTGGGCCGGCGATCCCGCCTTCACGGAATTGCTCACGCGACTGCGCAAGGGCAGTCCGGAATTCGTCAAATGGTGGGAGGCGCACGACATCCGCAGCACCATCTCGGGCCGCAAGACCATGAACCATCCGGCCAAAGGCGTGCTGCACTTCGAGCACACCAGCTTCCAGGCCAACGACGATCCCGCGCTGAAGCTCGTGATCTATACGCCGGTGTAGGACGGAGACTGATTCAATAGAGCGTCTCGCTTCGAAGCCAATCCGGCCTTCGAATACGACCGGTGCAGATCTCGTTCCGAGCACAATTCGAACGTGGAGCGCCTTCAGCCGGATCCCAAGGGCCAGGGAACCCAGGTGTCACCCAGCGGTTAATTGGTCGGCCAGTCGACATCGACGTCAGGTCGGCCTGCCCCGAATCGAAGTGAACTGCGCAACGCGGAATACAGTTTCATCAGTCTATTGAATGGAGGCAGGGAAGTGTCCGGGGAAGACCGATGACGACAGCGACCGGGCTGCGCTCGGCCGACCGGAATGCCGTCTTAGCCACCCTCGGCGACTACATTCGAGAAATCGGCAACCCCGACGATCTCGCCTATGCCGCGGCTGAGCTGCTTGGCCGCAGCCTCAATGTCAGCCGGGCAGGTTACGGCACCGTTGATACCTCCGCCGAAACGATCACTATCGTTCGCGACTGGAACGCTCCCGGGATCTCAAGCCTGGCCGGCGTGCTGCGCTTTCGCGACTACGGCAGCTATATCGAGGATTTGAAGCGGGGCGAAACGGTCATCTGCGCCGATGCCGAAAAAGATCCTCGCATCGGCGACCGCGCCCGAGCTCTCGAGGCGATCTCTGCACGCGCGCTCGTCAACATGCCGATCTCCGAGCCCGACGGGGTCGTGGCGCTGTTGTACCTCAACAATGCCGCACCGCGCGAATGGAGCCCTGAAGAGCTGGAGCTCATCCGCGATGTTGCCGAGCGCACGCGCACCGCGGTCGAACGCCGCCGTGCGGAAACGGCCGTGCGCGAGAACGAAGCCCGGCTGCTCTTCCTTGACGCCCTCAACAAGGAGACGGCCAAGATCCGCGATGCCGACGGCGTGATGGCGGTGACGACGAGAATGGTCGGTGAGCATCTCGGCGTCTCGAACTGCGCCTATGCCGACATGGATCCTGATCAGGACGGCTTCACCATACGGGGAGACTGGGCAGCCCCCGGTGCGATGCACATCCTGGGGCACTATAGCCTTGCTGACTTCGGTGAGAAGGCGGTGCGAGAGCTGAGCGCCGGCAGGCCCCTCGTCATCAACGACAATCTGAAGGAGATCGCGCCGGAGGAAGCCGCGGCTTTCCAGCGCATCGGCATAGGTTCGACGATTTGCATGCCCCTGGTGAAGGAGGGGCGACTGACTGCCTTGATGGCGATACATCACCGGGGCCCGCATCTCTGGACGCCACGGGAGCTTGCTTTGCTCACCGAGGTGACGGAGCGATCATGGGCGCACATCGAGCGCGTCCGGTCGGAGCAGGCAGCCCGGGAAGCGGCCGAACGGCTGGTCCTCGCGAACAGGGCGGCGGGCATCGGCACCTGGGACTACGATCCACTCAACGACGTTCTCCGATGGGATAGCCGCTGCAAGGAGGTGTTCGGTCTCCGTCCGGACGCCGACGTCAGCTATGAAGCGTCGTTCCTGAAGGGCATTCATCCCGACGACAGGCAGCGCGCCCATGAGGCCGTATCGGCAGCCCTGAAGCCCCATTCTCCGGCGAGCTACAACATCGAATACCGAACTGTTGGTATTGAGGACGGCGTCGAGCGCTGGATCGCCGCCACTGGTCGCGCAATTTTTTCCGGAGGCCAGGCTACGCGCTTCATTGGGACGGTGCTGGATATCTCCGCACAAAAGAAAACCGAACGTCATCTCAGGATCCTCAACGATACGGGGACATCGGTTGCCCGCGAGCGCGATCTCGAGAAGATCGTTCAGATCGTGACAGACGCCGGCGTCGAGCTGACGGCTGCTCAATTCGGAGCCTTCTTCTACAACGTCCTGGCAGCGGACGGCGGCAGCTACATGCTGTACTCGCTGTCCGGCGCACCCCGATCCGCTTTCGAAAACTTCCCAATGCCGCGCAACACCGCCGTGTTCGAGCCGACGTTCAAGGGCACGGGCGTGGTGAGGTCGGACGACATTCTGCAGGACCCGCGCTATGGCAGGAATGCGCCGCGCAAAGGCATGCCCGAGGGCCATCTTCCGGTCCGCTCCTACCTGGCGGTCCCCGTGGTCTCGCGAAGCGGCGAAGTGCTCGGTGGGCTTTTCTTCGGCCACGCGGAGGTAGGTAAGTTCCACGAAGAGCATGAGGCCGCATTGCTCGGCATTGCCGGTCATGCCGCGACGGCCATAGACAACGCTCGGCTCTTGACCAAGCTCGAGACGCTCAATGCCGAACTGGAGCAACGTGTCGCCGACGAGATAGGCGAGCGCATGAAGGCCGAGGAGCAATTGCGGCAATCGCAGAAGATGGAAGCCGTCGGGCAATTGACGGGAGGCATTGCCCACGACTTCAACAATATGCTGGCTGTGATACTGGGAGGCCTGAATCTTGCAAAGCGGCGGCTCAGCAAAGGAGAGGTCAGTGTTGAGCGCTTCATCGAGGGTGCCATTGACGGCGCAAACCGCGCAGCCACTTTGACGCAAAGGTTGCTCGCGTTCTCGCGTCAGCAGCCTCTTGCGCCGGAAGTCCTGGACGTCAACAGGATGGTCGGCGGGATGAGTGAGTTGCTCGAGCGATCGCTTGGCGAGCTGGTCCACCTCGAATCGGTCCTCGCTGCGGGTCTCTGGCGCGTCAAAGCCGACCCCGCCCAGCTGGAAAGCGCGGTCATCAATCTCGCGGTGAATGCGCGTGATGCCATGCCGAAGGGCGGCAGGCTGACAATCGAAACCAGCAACGCTTCGATAGATCGAAAATATGCCCGCGAATACGCCCTGGCACCCGGGCAATACGTTCTGATTGCCGTGACGGACAACGGCACGGGAATTCCGGCCGAGATGCTGGGAAAGGTCTTCGATCCGTTCTTCACGACCAAGGTCGTCGGCAAGGGCACCGGCCTCGGACTAAGTCAGGTCTACGGCTTCGTGCGGCAGTCGGGCGGCCATGTCAAAATCTACTCGGAAGTCGACGTCGGCACGACCGTGAAGATCTACCTTCCACGTATCATCGGCGAGGAGGCAATCGCGGACTCCGCGCGCGGAGTCATCCATCCAGGCGCAAGCCATCAGAACGAGACGATTCTCGTCGTGGAAGACGACGAGCGTGTCCGCAGCATCTCATCCGAAAGCCTGCGCGAGCTCGGCTATAGCGTCATCGAAGCTGCGAGCGCCAGAGAGGCGATCAGGACGATCGAAAACGGCACCATTCCGGATCTGCTGTTCACGGATGTCGTCATGCCCGAAATGACCGGGGCTGAACTCGCGGCAGAGCTGTCGAAACGACATCCGGGCTTGAAGGTGTTGTTTACCACCGGCTATACGCGCAATGCGATCGTCCACAACGGCGTGCTCGACGCCGGCAAGCATCTGCTGTCCAAGCCCTTTGCGATCGAAGACCTGGCCGCCAAAATTCGCAATCTGCTCGACGAGAGTTGAGAGCGTCGCGTCAGACGCCCTTCGATTCGAAGCACGCCGGCTTCCAAAGCGAATGGCTTCAGGTTGAATCGATCGCCGCGGGCATCGAGCTTCATCCCATTGCGCTTTGCGGCGATGTCGATCCGGCGGTGAAGCTCGTACCCGACGATCTTCGGATAGATATGTCCCCTTGCATGTCGCCTTCAGAGGGCGCTGTCCCGGCTTTCGCCAGAAGACCTTTGAGGAATATGCCGACGCGCATTGATCACGTCAGTCGATCGATGATCTGAAGGAGCCGACCGCAGGACGCCTCGATCTTCTTGAGAGGAGACATTGCGACGCCGAGCAACAATCCCGGGCGCGCAGAAGCATGCGTCGCAGACCAGAGCGATAGCGGCGTAGGCGCGAGGCCAAGCCGTGCCGCTTCCCTGGCGATGGCCAGATCGGGTGCTCCCTCCGGCAAGCGCAGGATCGCAGCCAATCCGGCAATCGCAACGTTTGCAGTGCGCGGGCGCAGGTATTTCAGCAAACCATCGGCTTGCGTTGCGTAGATCCGTTTGGTGCGCCGAAGATGCCGGAGATAATGGCCGTCGCTCATGAAATCAGCCAGCGCAAGCTGCACCGCGCGTCCAGGCGCAGGCGCGAGGCACGCCGCAACTTCGGCGAATCGCGACGCCAGAGCGGCGGGTGCAACCACAAAGCCCAGTCGCAGGGCCGGCGTCACGGTCTTGCTGAAAGTTCCTATGTGAATGACGCGACCGGCGCGGTCGAGCGAGGCAAGCGCCGGTGTCGCCCGGCCCTCGAGCTGAAGCTCGCTCAGATAGTCATCCTCGATCACCCACGCCTTGCTTTGCGTGGCCCAGTCGAGCAGGCGTGAGCGTCTTGCCAGCGACAATGTCGCTCCGAGCGGCGCCTGCTGACCCGGCGTCACGACCACCAGTGCGGCATCAGGAGCATGCTTCAGGCCGAAATCGACATCGATGCCGTCGGCATCAACGGGGATCGGCACGATCGATGATCGCGCAAGCGTGAGGCCGTGCCGGGTGAACGGAAAGCCCGGGTCCTCCATCCAGGCCTTCTTCTGCTCGAGGCCGAGGACGCGGAGCGTCAGGCCAAGGCCGCCGCTGAAACCGCCGGTGATGATGATCTGGAAGGGCGCGCATTCGATTCCGCGCGCCAGCGCGAGGTAGGCCGCGATCTCGCGCCGCAACGCCGGCTCGCCGCGCGGATCAGGATAGATCGCCGGTGCGCTCGTCTCGATACGGACCGCCCGCGCGCGTATCCGCGCCAGCAACGTCGCGGGAAGCGTCTCCTGCGCAGGCACGCCCATCTGGAAGATCGCCGGGCCAGCCGTGAGCTCCTGGTACATCTCCATGAACGAGCCCGGGGCAGGAGACTTGTCCCGCCGCACCGGAAGGCGCGGCCGGTCCGCGACATGTGTTCCAGTCGCGCGGCTTGCGACGATCAGTTGGGCGGCTGAGAGCTTTTCGTATGCGACGCGCACGGTGCCGCGCGCGACGCCGAGCTGAGCGGCCAGATCCTGCCAGGAGGGCAGGCGCGCGCCCGGGGCGAGCACGCCGCTCTCGATGGCGGCCCTGATTCCCCTGTGGATCTGCTCGGCCAACGGCGTCTTCGCAAATCGATCCAGGTCCAGGCGCAACGGCTTGGTCATGCCTGCTTGGTACACGATTTTTGTGCATTCTTGGTGCTTTTTCGTGGACCAGAGCAGGGGCACCTAAAGGGCAACGGGGAGTGTTCGTCCCTCCGATCGTGAAGGAGCAAGCAGATGAGTGAACGTCTCGACTACAACCACGTTGCACCGGCAGGCGCGAAGGCGCTGGGCGGTGTCTACGGCTACGTCATGCAGAGCGGGCTTCCCGCGACGCTGGTCACCCTGGTCTATCTCCGTGTGTCGCAGATCAACAACTGCGCCTATTGCCTCGACATGCATACGCGCGACCTGCTCAAGAGTGGCGTGAAGATCGAAAAGCTGGCGCTGGTGCAGGCGTGGGCGGAGGCAGGCGATCTCTTCGACGAGCGCGAGCGCGCCGCCCTTGCATGGGCCGAGACGGTCACCCGCGTCACCGAGACCAGCGTTCCAGATGATGCTTATCGAGCCGCCCGCAAGATCTTCAATGAGCGCGAGCTCGTCGATCTCACGATCGCGATCAGCCTGATGAATGCATACAATCGCATGTCGACCAGCTTCCGGAAAACGCCGCAGGCCGTGCTCGCGAGTGCCGCCTGACGACGAATGACATCGGCCGAAACAGAAAGCAGGAGCCTGAAAATGACGAGCGTGATCTCCGGCGTCAAAATTCCCGACAGTCAATTGGCGCGCGAGGCTGCCGAACTGGTGCGCAGTTACGAAGGCGAGATGTTGTTCAACCATTCGGTTCGCGTCTACATATTCGGCGCGATCAAGGGGCTGCGTCAGAAGCTGAAGTTCGATCCCGAGCTGCTGTATGTCGCGGCGCTGTTTCACGACCTCGGTCTCGTCGATCGCTACCACACCGAGACCAAGCGATTTGAGGTCGACGGCGCCGACGCCGCGCGCGACTTTCTGCGGGCGCGCGGCATTGCCGAGCCGCAGTCCGACCTGGTGTGGGAAGCAATCGCGCTACACACCACCCCCGGCATTCCGCAATATATGAGACCGGAGATCGCGCTCACCAACGCAGGCGTCCTGGTGGACGTCGTGGGCATTGGATATGACGAGTACACGCCGGAGCAGCGCGACCAGGTGATCTCCGCGTACCCGCGCGGCGACTTCAAGAACGAGTTCCTGAAGGTGCAGACCTGCTCAGCGCTGAAGAAGCCGCAGACGACGTTCGGGACCGTCAATTTCGATTACATCGAAGATCACGATCCGAGCTTCCGCAAGCCGAACGCGTGCACACGCATCCGCAACACGCCCTGGCAAAGTTGAGGCGACGCAGCCGCCCCGTCACGGGATGCCTGGCATCAGCCAAACGGTTGATCATCCGGCGGGGCGTCTCGGGCGGTGAGGGGGCGCCGGTTTGCTTGACGGAAAATATGGATTCACCACGCAACTCGCGGAGCGCCCGACGGCGAGATAGCGGCACTGCGCGAGCGATGCGTAGCGGCAGTCGAAATAGCCGACGGGCCCGTAGATCTGCATGCAGACCGGATAGCTCGGATCGTAGGTCTGTGCATGCGCAAGTCCGCCGGCCAAGAGCTGGGCGATCGCGATGAGCGCGAGGCGGGCCCGGCGCATCTCAGCGTGGCAGGAAATAGCCGGGCGTCTGCGCGCGCGGACGATTCTGATACGCGTATGGATCGTCGCTTTGTCCGACGAAATACGGATTGGCGATGCAGGTCAGCGCGCGACCGGATGCGCTCTCCTGACATTGCGCGTACGTGTCGAACCTGCAATTGCTGAGTCCCGGCCATTCATCACCGGTGAGGCAGAATGGATGATTTTTGCCGAATGCGTGCGCCGGGGTGCTTGCACCTGATGCGAACGCAAATGTGGCGAATGCGAGCGAAAATGTGGCGACAATGGGCAACGGAACTCGACCGCGCATTTCGATTCTCCAATCACGCGAATGTGCGCGCGATGCCGGTACGCGCACGTGCAGTTTATGTCCTCTAGTCGACATTGGAACTCGTGAAAACCCTTGTTTCATAGGGTTTCCGCACACCTGCTGATAAACATTCGTTAATCAGCGAGGTCCTTTGGACCTAACTGTTGCGTCGCGGTTACAGCAATTCCGTCGTCCACTGCTAAGACATTGCGCACGGCCCGGGGGCCTACTGAAGAAACTGGAACGGGAATCAAATGAAGAAGAGTTTGTTGCTTGCCGCTGTCAGCCTCGTCGCGCTCAGCGCGGCTGCACCGGCGATGGCTGCTGACCTCGCGGCGCGGCCCTACACCAAAGCTCCGCCGGCGGCGATCGCAGCCGTGTACGACTGGAGCGGCTTCTACATCGGCGTCAACGGTGGCGGCGGTTCGGCGGATACGTCGTGGGACCTCGTCAACTTCGGTCCGGAAGGTTCGCACAACTCGACCGGCGGGACGGTCGGTGGCCAGATCGGCTATCGCTGGCAGACTGGCCAGTTCGTTTTCGGTGTGGAAGGCCAGGGCAACTGGGCCGACTTCTCGGGCGACAACATCAGCCTGATCGCCCCCGGCAATCGTAACCGGACCAGGATGGACGCATTTGGGCTCATCACCGGTCAGGTTGGCTATGCCTGGAACAACGTCCTGCTCTACGTGAAGGGCGGTGCGGCTGTCGTCAGCAACAAGTACGACGTCTACAGCGTTGCCACGGGTGCAAACCTCGATAACGCGGACGAGACCCGCTGGGGCGGCACGGTTGGCGCAGGCCTGGAGTTCGGTTTCGCTCCGAACTGGACGGTCGGTGTCGAGTACAACCACATCTTCCTCGGCGACCAGAATGTCACGTTCGCCAGTGGTGCGGTCAACCGCATCAAGCAGGACGTCGATATGGGCCTCGTCCGCCTGAACTACAAGTTCGGCGGCCCGCTGATGGCTCGCTACTAAGACAGCTCGCTCAACGCGAGCGGCTGACGAAAGCCCCGGCTTCGGCCGGGGCTTTTTTGTTGTTTGCATTCAGCGAGTTAACCATCGCGTTTCGCGGCGGTCTCGGATCGCTTGACTCCCCTGAACAAAATGAGAACAATGTTCTTCATACGTTCCAGCAAGGGAGCAGGCCATGTTCAGGGTTTTCGTGGAAGAAGCCGCCGCATTGGCGTCCATCACGCTGTTCGTCGGGATGATCGCGATCTGGGCGCAGGTGATTCCGCAGCTCTAGGCCGGTGAGCGTGCCGCTTGCGCTTGGGGAAAAGCGGGACGACTTGGCCGATCCGCCGGTCCGGCGTGGACTCTGGAGCAGTGACGCCCCACCATTGTGAGGCGAGTCGGCCGGGCGATGCGGGATCCTCTTTGATCTGCCTGACATCTCCCGGCGCTGGCGACCGCTCCATTTCATCTGCAAGAGGCCGTCACGCGACCATGCCGAGCGCCGGATTCGTTCACCTTCACGTTCACTCGGCCTATTCGCTGCTCAAGGGCTCGATCAAGATCGCCAAGCTCGCCGAGCTTGCGAAGAAGGACCACCAGCCTGCGCTGGCGCTGACCGACACCGACAATTTGTTCGGTGCGCTGGAGTTCTCCGACAAGATGGCGAGTTCCGGCATCCAGCCGATCGTCGGCTGCGAGCTGGCCATCGATTTCGGCGATCAGGATCCGAATGCGCGCAACGCGATGGGGCCGTCGCGGGTGGTGCTGCTGGGAGCGCAGGAGCGCGGCTATCGCAGCCTGATGCGGCTGAACTCGCGCGCGTTCCTGGAATCGCCGGACAGCCATGCTCCGTTCATCAAGTTCGATTGGCTCGAGGGCGAGACCGAAGGCCTGATCGCACTGACGGGCGGACCGGACGGGCCGATCTCGTTGGCGCTCGCGGGCGGTCATGCCGAGCTCGCCGGCGCGCGCTGCGAGCGTCTGGCCGGCCTGTTCGGCGACCGCCTCTACGTCGAATTGCAGCGTCACAATACCGAGAAAGAGCGGCGCGTCGAAAGCGGCCTGATCGACATCGCCTACGCCAAGGGACTGCCGCTGGTTGCGACCAACGAGCCGTATTTCGCCGCGACCGACGATTACGAAGCCCATGACGCGCTGCTCTGCATCGCCGGAGGGCGGCTGATCGCCGAGACCGAGCGCGAGCAGCTCACGCCGGATCATCGCTTCAAGACGCGCGCCGAGATGGCGGTGCTGTTCGCCGACATCCCGGAGGCGCTGGCCTCGACGGTGGAGATCGCCGAGCGCTGCTCGTTCCGGCCGATGACGCGCAAGCCGATCCTGCCGTTCTTCACCGTGGGCGCCGCGTCGAGCTCGGACGCCGCTGCAGTCGAGGCGGCTGAATTGAAGCGCCAGGCGGAGGAGGGGCTCGCCAACCGCCTGCGCGTGCATGGCCTGTCGCAGGGCACGACGGAAGAGACCTACGCCAAGCGGCTCGCCTTCGAGCTCGACGTCATCACCCGCATGAAATATGCGGGCTACTTCCTGATCGTGTCCGACTTCATCAAATGGGCGAAGTCGCAAGGGATTCCGGTGGGGCCGGGCCGCGGCTCCGGCGCCGGCTCGCTGGTCGCCTGGGCGCTGACCATCACCGACCTCGATCCGATCAAGTTCGGCCTGCTGTTCGAGCGCTTCCTCAATCCCGAACGCGTCTCGATGCCGGACTTCGACATCGACTTCTGCCAGGACCGCCGCGGCGAGGTCATCAGTTACGTGCAGCAGCGCTACGGCCGCGACCAGGTCGCGCAGATCATCACCTTCGGTACGCTGCAGGCGCGCGGCGTGCTGCGCGACGTCGGGCGCGTCCTCCAGATGCCCTATGGCCAGGTCGACAAGCTCACGAAACTGGTGCCGCAAAATCCTGCTGCACCGGTGACGCTGGCCGCCGCGATCGAGAGCGAGCCGAAGCTCCAGGCGTTTCGCGACGAAGACCCGGTGGTGGCGCGCGCCTTCGACATCGCCCAGCGCCTCGAAGGCCTGACGCGCCACGCTTCGACCCATGCGGCCGGCATCGTGATCGGCGATCGCCCGTTGAGCGAGCTCGTGCCGCTCTACCGCGATCCCAAATCCGACATGCCGGTGACCCAGTTCAACATGAAATGGGTCGAGCCCGCCGGGCTCGTGAAGTTCGACTTCCTCGGCTTGAAAACGCTCACAGTCCTCGACGTCGCAGTCAAACTGCTCGAGCCGCGCGGCATCCATGTCGATCTCGCCACGCTGCCGATCGACGATGCCGAGAGCTACCAGATGCTGGCGCGCGGCGACGTCGTTGGCGTGTTCCAGGTTGAAAGCCAGGGCATGCGGCGGGCGCTGATCGACATGCGTCCGGACCGTTTCGAGGACATCATCGCACTGGTCGCGCTCTATCGCCCGGGCCCGATGGCGAACATCCCGACCTACTGCGCGCGCAAGCACGGCGACGAGGAGCCGGAATATCTGCATCCGGTGCTGGAGCCGATCCTCAAGGAGACCTTCGGCGTCATCATCTACCAGGAACAGGTGATGCAGATCGCGCAGGTGATGTCGGGCTACTCGCTCGGGGACGCCGACCTCCTGCGCCGCGCCATGGGCAAGAAGATCCGCGCCGAGATGGACAAGCAGCGCGACATCTTCGTCGCGGGCGCGGTGAAGAACGGCGTGCCGAAGGGGCAGGCCGAGACCATCTTCGAACTCCTGGCGAAGTTTGCCGACTACGGCTTCAACAAGAGCCACGCGGCGGCTTACGCGCTGGTGTCCTACCACACCGCCTACATGAAGGCGCACTATCCCGTGGAGTTCATCGCGGCGTCGATGACGCTCGATCTCAACAACACCGATAAGCTCTCCGAATTCCGCTCCGAGGCGCAGCGGCTCGGCATCAAGGTCGAGCCGCCCAACATCAACCGGTCGGGCGCGACCTTCGACGTCGGCGAGAAGACGATCTACTACGCGCTCGCAGCGCTCAAGGGCGTCGGCATTCAGGCGATCGAGCAGATCATCGCGGAGCGGACCAGAGGCGGCCTGTTCACCTCGCTCGCCGATTTCGCCGCGCGGGTCTCGCCGCGCGCGATCAACAAGCGCATCATCGAAAGTCTCGCTGCCGCGGGCGCCTTCGATACGCTGGAGCCGAACCGGGCGCGCGTCTTTGCCGGTGCTGACTCGATCCTCGCCGCGTGCCAGCGCGCGCATGAGGCCGCGACCATCGGCCAGAACGACATGTTCGGCATGTCGGCGGATGCGCCGACCATCATGCTGCCGCAGGTCGAGCCGTGGCTGCCGGCCGAAAAGCTCCGCCGCGAATACGACGCCGTCGGCTTCTTCCTGTCCGGCCATCCGCTCGACGATTACGCCACCGTGCTGAAGCGGCTGCGGGTGCAGAGCTGGGCCGAGTTCTCGCGCGCGGTGAAGACCGGGGCGACCGCCGGCAAGGTCGCCGCCACCGTGGTCTCGCGCATGGAGCGGCGCACCAAGACCGGCAACAAGATGGGCATCATGGGGCTCTCTGATCCCACGGGACACTTTGAGGCGGTGCTGTTCTCCGAAGGGCTCGCGCAATATCGCGACGTGCTGGAGCCGGGCGCGGCCGTGCTGCTGCAGCTGGGGGCCGAGCTTCAGGGCGAGGACGTTCGCGCCCGCGTGCTGCATGCCGAGCCGCTCGATGACGCCGCGGCCAAGACGCAGAAGGGCCTGCGCATCTTCCTGCGCGACACCAAGCCGCTGGACTCGATCGCCAAGCGTCTCGCCGGACCCGACATGGCGGGCTCCAACGGCGGTGCGCCGAAGGTCGGCAGTCCCGGTATCGCACCGCGATCCAACGGCGACGGCGAGGTCTCGCTCGTGATGATGCTCGACCTCGAGACGGAAGTGGAGATGAAGCTGCCCGGCCGTTTCAAGGTCTCGCCCCAGATCGCGGGCGCGATCAAGGCGGTCGCGGGCGTGGTGGACGTGCAGCAGCTCTGACATTGCCGTATCGCTGCAAACCAAAGCTTAACTATTTGCCTCGCACGTGGTTTCAAGCTTGAGCGAGCGCAGCTATCAGTTGTCGTCTCGACAATCTCGTTCGGGCGGGAAACCAGGGAAAACAACAATCATGTGCGACCAATGCTCTGACAACCTGCATCACCCCGTTACTCCCTCCCGGCGCGCCATGATGCTGTTGGCCGGTTCGGCATTTGCGTCCGCGGCCTTTGGCGGGTCCGCGCTGGCCAAGGAGGCGAAGGCGCCGCCGAAGCCGCAGAACGTGTTGTCGCCCGATGCGGCGCTGAAGCGGCTGATGGAAGGCAATGCGCGCTATGTCTCGGGCGTGTCGCGCCGCCACGACTTCAAGCATGAGCGCGAGGCGCTGGTCGGCGGTCAGAATCCCTACGCGGCCGTATTGAGCTGTGCCGATTCGCGCATCGCGCCCGAATATGCCTTCGACAGTGGACGCGGAGACCTGTTTGTGTGCCGCGTCGCCGGAAACTTTGCGGGCGAGGAAACCGTCGCCAGCATGGAATACACCGTCGCGGTGCTCGGCACGCCCTTGATCCTGGTGCTCGGCCATGACAATTGCGGCGCCGTCGATGCGACCATCAAGTCGCTGAAGGACGACAAGCCGTTGCCGGGGCACATCCCCTCGCTCGTCGCCGCGATCGCGCCGGCGGTGAAGACGGCGGCTCAGCAGAGCGGGAACGCGCTCGACAACGCCATTCGCCAGAATGTCCTCGACAACGTCGCCAAGCTGAAATCGGCCGCCCCGATCCTCAACGCAGCGGCCGAGCAGGGCAAGCTCAAGGTTGTCGGCGGTATCTATCGGCTGAGCACGGGAAGCGTCGAGCTGCTTGCCCAGGGCTGAGCCCACCCGAAGCATCGCGGCCTGGCGGTCCCGCCTCTTTTTCCTTCAGAGGCCGGCGGATTTCGGCACAGGGCAACGATGCTGACTCTGATGCAATCAGAGGCTTGCTTCGCGCTGGCCTCACGCTCGGACAGGCAGGCGCTTGGATGATGCGTGGTTACGCTGCTCGCCGCGGCCGCGGTGCTGTGCGGCTGTCAAACGGAGTGGCGTGGGCCGGACCACGCGACCGCAATGCAATAAATTGGATCGCTGAGGCGGGGCAGGCGCGGTGGTGCGGACGAGCGTCCCACAGCTCCGGCTCGCCGTGTCGTGCGCCTCCCACCTTCGCGTGAGGTGGCCTGCAGAACAGGCGTTCGGCCAGGCCATCCGCTGCCGCATTCAAATGCTTTTCGTTCAAATTCCGTTCAGGCTGCCACGCGCCTAGTGTACGGTGGGGGCTTCAAAACAGCGGCGGACAAGCCATGCGTGGGACTCACCGATTCTTCATTTTCGCGCTGCTGCCGATGCTGTTGCTTGCGGCGGCTTACCCCGCGACCGCGCAGCAGCCGGAAAAGCGCCTCGCGCTCGTGGTCGGCAACGGCGCCTACGCCAAATCGCCGCTGGCGACGACGGCCAACGATGCCGGCCTGATCGCGCAGACGCTCCAGGCGGCCGGCTTCGACGTGGTCGGCGCGCGCGATCTCGACGGCGACACGCTGCGCAAGAGCTTGCGCGATTTCATCCAGAAGGCCCAGGCGTCGGGACCTGGCACCGTCGCGATGATCTATCTCGCCGGCTACGGCGTGCAGCTTGCCGGCGAGAACTATTTCATCCCGGTCGATTCCAACATCACCCGCGACACCGACATACCGACCGAGGCCCTGCGCATCAGCGACTACGCGCGCCAGCTCGCGTCCATTCCGCTCAAGGCCAGCATCGTGGTGCTCGACGCGGCGCGCGCGCAACCCTTCATCGAGGGCGGCCAGCCGATCGCGAGCGGTCTGGCGCTGGTCGAGCCCGAGGCGAACATGCTGATCGCCTTCAACGCCGCGCCCGGCACGGTGGCGCCGGAGGAGCCGGGGCCGTACGGCATCTACGCACAGTCGCTCGCCGAGATGATCCGCACCGGCGGTCTGCCGCTGCCCGAGGTGTTCGACCGCGTGCGCTTGCGCGTCAACGAGGCCTCCAAGGGCGCACAGGTGCCCTGGAACGAGCAGAAGATATCGGCGCAATTCTCGTTCTTCGAGCGTGGGCCCGACGCGCCGCCGCCGGAGGCTGCGCCCGACCAGGTCGCCGCGATCCGCAACAAGCCGATCCGCGATCTCGGCGTGCAGGATGCCTATGCCGCCGCGCTCGAGCGCGACACGCTGGCGGCCTATGAGGAATTTCTCGCGGCCTATCCGAACGACCCGCTCGCAAAGCGTGTGATGGCCATCGTGGCGGCGCGCCGCGAAGCGATCACCTGGCGGCGGACCTATCGCGCCGACACGCCGGACGCCTATTGGTCGTATCTGCGCCGCTACCCGCGCGGGCCGCATGCGGGCGATGCCCGGCGCAGGCTCGCGATCCTGACTGCGCCGCTCGAGCCGCCGCCGACTTTCGCGATGCTGGACTACGACGTGCCGCCACCGCCGCCGGAGGAGGTGATCTATGTCGACCGTCCGGTGCTGTATTTCAGCGATCCCGATTTCGGCTTCGTGCCGCCACCGCCGCCGCCGGTCTATTATCTGCCGCCGCCGCCGCCGGATTTCGTCGTGCTGCCGCCGCCGCTCCCGGTGGTCGGCCTGTTCGTGCTGCCGCAGCCGGTGTTCGTGCCGATCCCGGTGTTCGTCAGGCCGCCGGTCTATGTCGCGCCGCCGCCGAACAACATCATCTACCAGAACATCCATAACACGACCGTCATCAACACGGTGATCAACCGCCCGCCGGCGCCGCCGCCGGCCGCGGGGCCAGCGCCCGGTCCGGGCAATCTGGCGCCGGCGGTGGCCGGCCGCGCCACGCCGGCAGGTCCCGCCGTGCCGCAGGCAGTCGTGCAGCGCGCCGCGCTGATCCAGCAAGGCAAGGCGCCGATGCCGCCGAGCGCGACCGTCCAGCCGACGGCGCGGCCGGGTGTCGCGACACCGGCTCCGGCCAATGTCGCGCCTGGCACGACAGCGCCGCCGCCCGCAGGCGCCAAGCCGCCGCAGGCCAATATCGCGCCGGCGCCGGGAGCTCCCGGCAGCCCGCCGGCCGGAGCGCTGCCCGCGACGGGGACGCCCGGCGGCACGCCCAGTCCGGCCGCGAACGCTCCCGCCGGCAGCGCTGCAGCAACCCCACAAGCGCTGGTCCCGACCAAGCCGTCGCCGGCCAATACGCTGCCGGTGCCCGGCACCCCCGGCGGGCCGCCGCCGGCTGGGGCAAGGGCTGCGCCCGGAACTGTCCCGTCCCCTGGCAAGCCCGCCGCGACCGCGACGGCACCGAGCGGCAACGTCCCGCCGGCGCAGCCAAAGGCGGCAACAACACCCAATCAGCCGCCAGCTTCCGGAAACGCGGCGACCCCGTCGGCGGCCCTGCCCAGGCCGCCGGGGACGACGACCCCGCCTGTGCCCGACCTGCGCGGCAGGCCGGCCGGGCCCCAGCCGGGCGCTTTGCCGCCGCCGAGCGCGGCCGCCGGCAAGCCCGCCGCCCCGACGGCGGTCAAACCCGCGACACCTCCGCCGCCGCCCGTAGCGGCGCGGACACCGTCCGGAGTTCAGGATCATCGGCCCGCGCCACCGCCGCCGCAGGCCGCCAGGCCCGCCGCTGCGCCGCCGCGTCCCCAGGCTCTGGCAAGGCCGACGCCGCCGCCTCCGCCGCGCGTTGCGCCACCTCCGCCGCCACGAGTGGCGCCTCCGCCCGTGGCCGTGGCGCGGCCGGCGCCACCGCCACCTGTTGCCCGGCCGGCGCCGCCTCCGCCAGCGATGGCGCGGCCGGCACCACCTCCGCCGCCGGTTGCACGGCCAGCGCCGCCGCCACCACCTCCGGTCGCCCGACCGGCGCCGCCGCCGATGGCCGCCGCGCCGCATCCGGCGCCGCATGCGCCCCCGCGGCCGGCTGGCCCGCCACCGAAGAGCTGCCCGCCGGGCCAGCCAAAGTGTTAGGAGGCTCAAGGGGCGGGGGACGCTAGGATGCGACGGCAGCCTAGAGGCGTCCCCAACGGCCGTTATTTCCTTGCTTCTGGCCGAAATGGCGCTATATAGCGCGCCATCTCACACGGAAACATGGCTCACAAGGCCGTCCGGTGGCAACCGGGGCGAGAACGCTCCGTTTTGCTCACACGTTTCCGGAGGAACCAACCGGAGAATTAGAACGATGGCGCTACCCGATTTCACCATGCGTCAGCTGCTCGAAGCTGGCGTGCACTTTGGTCACCAGTCTCACCGCTGGAATCCGAAAATGGCTCCGTTCATTTTCGGCACCCGCAACAACATCCACATCGTCGACCTCGCCCAGACCGTGCCGATGCTGCACCAGGCCCTCCAGGCCGTCAGCGACACGGTTGCGAAGGGCGGCCGCATCCTGTTCGTCGGCACCAAGCGTCAGGCGCAGGACGGTGTTGCAGACGCGGCCAAGCGCTGCGCGCAGTACTTCGTCAATTCGCGCTGGCTCGGCGGCACGCTGACCAACTGGAAGACGATCTCGGCCTCGATCAAGCGCCTGCGTCACCTCGACGACGTGCTCTCGGGCGGCGAAGCCAATTCCTACACGAAGAAGGAGCGTCTGACGCTTCAGCGCGAGCGCGACAAGCTCGACCGTTCGCTCGGCGGCATCAAGGACATGGGCGGTCTGCCCGACCTGATCTTCGTGATCGACACCAACAAGGAAGACATCGCGATCCAGGAGGCCCAGCGCCTCAACATCCCGGTCGCCGCGATCGTCGACACCAATTCGGACCCGAAGGGCATCACCTACGTGGTGCCGGGCAATGACGATGCCGGCCGCGCCATTTCGCTGTACTGCGATCTCATCGCGCGTGCGGCGATCGACGGCATCTCGCGCGCCCAGGGTGATTCGGGCATCGACATCGGCGCTTCGACCCGTCCGCTCGCCGAAGAGCTGCCGGCGGCGTCTTCTAGCGGTTTCCAGGGCCTTGCCGGTCCGCGCGGCACCGCCGACGACCTCAAGAAGCTCCCGGGCGTGTCGGGTGCGATCGAGAAGAAGTTCAACGACCTCGGCATCTTCCACTATTGGCAGCTCGCCGAGCTCGACCACGACACCGCGCACACGATCGGCGAAGAAGTCGGTCTGCCGAGCCGAGCGGATGCCTGGGTCGCCAAGGCCAAGGCGCTGACCGCGGAAGCGGAATAGTCAAAAAGAGCGATGGGTTGGCCGGATAGGATCCGGCCACCATTTCAGTTGACGCGAATTGCTGAGATGGACCGCGGCGGGGCGCTACCATGCCACGCTGCGGCAAACCGGCAGGCACAAGGGATTTCAACGATGGCAACGATCACAGCTGCGATGGTCAAGGATCTGCGCGAGTCGACTGGCGCGGGCATGATGGACTGCAAGGCCGCGCTGACCGAGAACGACGGCAACATGGAAGCGGCGCAGGACTGGTTGCGCAAGAAGGGTCTGTCCAAAGCCGCCAAGAAGTCGGGCCGGGTCGCGGCCGAGGGCCTGATCGGCGCGCTCACCAAGGGCACCAAGGGGGTCGTGGTCGAGGTCAATTCCGAGACCGACTTCGTCGCGCGCAACGGCCAGTTCCAGGGTCTGGTCAAGATGATCGCCCAGGTCGCATTCGACGTCGGCGCCGATGTCGAGAAGATCAAGGCCGCCAAGGTCGGCGACGTCACGATCGAAACCGCAATCAACGATGCGATCGCCACCATCGGCGAGAACATGACGCTGCGCCGTGCCGCCCAGCTCGAAGTCAGCCAGGGCGTGGTGTCGCACTACGTCCACGGCGCCGTCATCGAGGGCGCCGGCAAGATGGGCGTGATCGTGGCGCTGGAATCGCCGGGCAAGGCCGACGAGCTCGCCGCGCTTGGCCGTCAGATCGCGATGCATGTCGCGGCCGCCAACCCGCTGGCGCTCGATCCGTCCGGGCTCGATCCGGCCGTGGTCAAGCGCGAGAAGGACGTGCTCGCCGACAAGTACCGTCAGCAGGGCAAGCCTGAGAATGTGATCGAGAAGATCGTCGAGTCCGGCCTCAAGACCTACTACAAGGAAGTCTGCCTGCTCGAGCAGGCCTTCATCCACGACACCGGCAAGTCGGTGGCGCAGGCGGTGAAGGAGGCCGAGGGCAAGGTCGGCGGCGCTGTGAAGATCGCGGGCTTTGTGCGCTATGCTCTCGGCGAGGGAATCGAGAAGCAGGAAAGCGACTTCGCGGCCGAGGTCGCCGCCGCCAGCGGCAAGAAGTAAGCGCCGGAACGTTCCTTCCGGCGTGCCGCCGGAAGCGGCGCCCGGACAAGGAAAGTGCTCATGACTGATCCGGTCTATCGTCGCGTCGTGATCAAGCTGTCCGGCGAATATCTCGCGGGACAGCAAGGCTTTGGCGTCGATCAGCCGACCGTCGACCGGGTTGTGGACGACCTGATCGCGGCCCGCCATCTCGGCACCGAGGTCGCGGTCGTGATCGGCGGCGGCAACATGGTCCGCGGCGTCGAGGTCTCCTCCCGCGGGGTGTCGCGCACGACCGGCGACACCATGGGCATGCTCGCCACCATGATGAACTGCCTCGCGCTGGAAGCGGCGATCGAGCGCAAGGGCACTCCGGCGCGGACGCTGTCGGCCTTCGTCATGCCGGAGATTTCCGAGCTGTTTACCCGCACAGCGGCACACAAATACCTGGCCGAGGGCCGGATCGTGCTGCTTGGCGGCGGGACGGGCAATCCGTTCTTCACCACCGACACGACCGCGGTGCTGCGAGCCGCCGAGATCGGGGCGCAGGCGGTCCTGAAGGCGACCAATGTCGACGGCGTCTACTCGGCCGACCCGAAGACGGATCCGACCGCCACCCGGTTCGACCGCCTGACGCATTCGCAGGCGATCGAGGGCGGCTACAAGGTGATGGATGCGACCGCCTTCGCGCTTGCCCGCGAGACATCGCTGCCTATCATCGTATTCTCGATCGCGGAGCCGGGGTCGATCGGCGCGATTCTGCGTGGC
This sequence comes from Bradyrhizobium sp. RP6, assembly GCF_003837805.1. Lineage (GTDB taxonomy): Bacteria > Pseudomonadota > Alphaproteobacteria > Rhizobiales > Xanthobacteraceae > Bradyrhizobium. The sequence continues at coordinate 692,561 of NZ_RQIT01000001.1, forward strand.
GTCGGCCACGGAACCATCGTCGCCGGCTGACGGCTCGTCTTGCGCGCCCCGAGGGAAGGGCGCGGAGCGGTCGCCGGGATTTTGAAGGAGAAACGTGATGGCCACGGGTAATTTCGACCTCAACGAAGTGAAGCGCCGCATGCAGGGCGCCGTCCAGTCCCTCAAGCACGAACTCGGCGGCCTGCGCACCGGCCGCGCCTCCGCCTCGATGCTCGATCCGGTTCAGGTCGAGGCCTATGGCAGCCACATGCCGCTGAACCAGCTCGCCACCGTCAGCGTCCCGGAGCCGCGGCTGATCTCGGTGCAGGTCTGGGACAAGTCGATGGTCAAGGCGGTGGAGAAGGCGATCGTCGATTCCAATCTCGGTCTGTCGCCCGCGACCGAGGGCCAGGTGCTGCGCCTGCGCATCCCCGAGCTCAATGAGGAGCGGCGCAAGGAGCTGGTGAAGGTCGCGCACAAATACGCCGAAGCCGCCAAGGTCGCCGCGCGCCATGTCCGTCGTGACGGCCTCGACGTGCTCAAGAAGCTCGAGAAGAATCACGAGATGTCGGAGGACGATCAGAAGCGTCATGCCGACGAGGTGCAGAAGGCGACCGACGGTACCATCGCCGAGATCGACCAGTTGCTGGCCGCCAAGGAAAAAGAAATCCTCACCGTCTAAAGCACGATGAATGGTCATCGCGCTTTAGGTTATTGTTTGCGCATGATCTTTTCGGAAAACCGCTTCGCACTTTTCCGGATCATGCTTTGAGGCCGCCATAATGTCCAACGCCGCCGCGCCAGCAACGGAAGGACCCGACCGGTCCGAGGCGCCTGCGCATGTCGCCATCATCATGGATGGCAACGGGCGTTGGGCGGCCGCGCGCGGCTTGCCGCGTGCGGAAGGGCATCGCCGCGGCGTGGACGCGCTGCGCCGCGTGGTACGCGCCTCGCACGAGCTGGGCATTCGCTATCTCACCATCTTCTCGTTCTCTTCGGAGAACTGGTCGCGCCCGGCGAGCGAGATCGGCGATCTGTTCGGCCTGCTGCGGCGCTTCATCCGCAACGATCTGGCGAGCCTGCATCGCGACGGCGTCAAGGTTCGCATCATCGGCGAGCGCGAGGGGCTCGATAGCGATATCTGCACGCTTCTCAACGAGGCCGAGGAGCTCACACGCGACAACACGCGCCTGACGCTCGTCGTCGCGTTCAACTACGGGTCGCGGCAGGAGATCGCGAAGGCGGCGCAGAAGCTGGCCCGCGAGGTCGCGGAGGGCAAGCGGGATCCCGCCACGATCGACGCCGAGACGCTCGGGGCGCATCTCGATGCGCCCGACATTCCAGATCCCGATCTCATCATCCGCACCAGCGGCGAGCAGCGCCTGTCCAACTTCCTGATGTGGCAGGCCGCCTATAGCGAGCTGGTGTTCGTGCCGATCCACTGGCCCGACTTCGACAAGGCGGCGCTGGAAAGCGCGATTGCCGAATTTGCCAGGCGCGAGCGCCGTTTCGGCGGCCTGGTCGCGAAAACCGCCTCGTGAGCGAGCCCAACGCCGCACCGGCGGGCTCTCAGCCTGCCCAGAGCAACCTCGTGCTGCGAGTCCTCGCAGCGCTGGTGCTGGCGCCGCTCGCCATTGCGCTCGCCTACGCCGGCGGCTGGCTCTGGGCACTTCTCGTCACCCTGGTCTCGATCGGACTGTTCGCCGAATGGCTGATGGTCGTGGGCGCGAGCTCTGTCGCGCTGACAGGGGCGGGGACGATCGTCATCGCCATCATGGGGTTCTGCGTGACCTTCGGCGCCCTGAAGACCGCAGTCATCAGCGGCTTCATCGGCGGCGCGATCGTGACGCTGATTGCGCGGAAGAAGTTCATCTGGGCGGCGACCGGGTTTGCCTATGCATCGGCGGCGCTGCTGGCCTCGATCCTGGTGCGGCAGGATCTCGTCAACGGTTTCGCTGCGCTGATATTCGTGCTGCTCGTGGTGTGGGCGACCGACATCGGTGGCTATTTTGCCGGCCGCAGCATCGGCGGGCCGAAGTTGTGGCCCCGCGTGAGCCCGAAAAAGACCTGGTCCGGAGCGCTCGGCGGCTTTGCGGCGAGTCTTGCGGTTGCGGCCGGCTTTGCCGCCTGTGGGATCGGAAAGGCGGTTCCACTGCTGCTCGTCAGCGCCGTCCTGTCGGTGGTATCGCAACTCGGCGATCTCTTCGAATCCGCAGTGAAGCGGCGCTTCGGTGTCAAGGATTCCAGTCACTTAATTCCCGGCCATGGTGGGCTTATGGACCGCCTGGACGGTTTCGTCGCCGCCATCCTGGCGGCATGGATTATCGGCTTTCTCCGCCACGGTGTGCATAGCGCCGGAAGCGGTCTTATGGTTTGGTGAGGATATGAGCGCGGTCCCATTGCGTAACAACAGGCTTGCGGCGTCCGACGTCCGCAGCGTCACGGTTCTCGGCGCCACCGGCTCGATCGGCGACAGCACGATGGATCTGCTGCGCGCCTCGCCCGAGCGCTACCGCGTCGAGGCTCTGACGGCAAACGGCAATGTCGCGGCGCTGGCCAAGCTCGCCAGGGAGTTCTCCGCGCGCTATGTCGCGATCGCCGACACCTCCAAGCTCGCCGAGCTCAAGGCCGCTCTTGCGGGCACCGGCACCGAATGCGGCGCCGGCGAAAGCGCGGTGATCGAGGCCGGCGCGCGTCCGGCCGACTGGGTCATGGCGGCCGTAAGCGGCGCGGCCGGTCTGAAGCCGGCGCTGGCGGCGGTCGATCGCGGTGCCCATGTCGCGCTCGCCAACAAGGAGTGTCTGGTCTGCGCCGGCGATTTCTTCATGCAGCGCGCGGCAAAGGCGGGCGCCTGCATCCTGCCGGCCGATTCGGAGCACAATGCGCTGTTCCAGGCGCTGAGCTCAGGCAATCGCGACGAACTCGTCCGCGTCATCATCACGGCCTCGGGAGGTCCATTCCGGACCTGGAAGCCCGCCGACATCGAGCAGGCCACGCTCGAGCAGGCGCTGAAGCATCCGAACTGGAGCATGGGCCAGAAGATCACGATCGATTCCGCCTCGATGATGAACAAGGGGCTCGAAGTGATCGAGGCGTCCTATCTGTTCGCGCTCGCGCCCGACGAGATCGACGTGCTCGTTCATCCGCAGTCGATCATCCACGGCATGGTCGAGTTCTCCGACTGCTCCGTCGTGGCCCAGCTCGGTGCGCCCGACATGCGGACGCCGATCGCGCATTGCCTCGGCTGGCCCGATCGCATCAAGGGGCCGGCGGCCAAGCTGGACCTCGCCAAGATCGGCCAGCTGACTTTCGAAGCGCCGGACTTCGAGCGCTTCCCCGGGCTTCGGTTGGCTTACGATTCGCTCCGGACGGGGAAAGGGGCGACCACGGTCTACAACGCCGCCAACGAGGTCGCGGTCGCCGCCTTCATCGCGGGCAAGATCCGGTTCGGCGCGATTGCCCGGCTGGTCGAGGCGACCCTCGACGACTGGATCAAGGGCGGGAACCAGGCGCCCCTGACATCCGCCGACGATGCAATTTCCGTTGACCATGTTGCGCGAAATAGGGCTGCCGCCCTATTGCCTCAAATTGCCTTAAAGGCATCCTAGTTGGTTCGGTGCCAGGGCCTTGCGGCGCTGGATGAGGGAAATAGATGATCGACTTTTTCGTCCATAGTTTCAATACGTTGAGCCATGGGCTCCTCGGCTACGCGGTTCCCTTCCTGTTCGTCCTGACCATCGTCGTGTTCTTCCACGAGCTTGGCCATTTCCTGGTCGCGCGCTGGGCGGGTGTTCGCGTGCTGACCTTCTCACTCGGTTTCGGACCTGAGCTGGTTGGCTTCAATGACCGCCATGGCACCCGCTGGAAGATCTCGGCGATCCCCCTCGGTGGCTACGTCAAATTCTTCGGCGACGAGAGCGAGGCCTCGACACCGTCGGCCCAGACGCTCGCGGCGATGACGGCCGAGGAGCGCGCCGGCAGTTTCCACCACAAGAAGGTCGGCCCGCGCGCGGCCATCGTCGCGGCCGGACCGATCGCCAATTTCATCCTGGGCGCGCTGATCTTCGCCGGCATGGCCCTCTACTACGGCAAGCCGAGCACAATCGCGCGTGTCGACGGTGTGGTTGCCGATGGTGCGGCGGCCGCGGCCGGCTTCAAGGTTGGGGACGTCGTCATCCAGATCGACGGCAAGCCGATCGAGAGCTTTGCCGACATGCAGCGAATCGTTGCGATGAACGCGGGTTCGACGCTTGTGTTCCAGGTGAAGCGCGACGGTGCCGTCGTCTCGCTGAACGCGACGCCGGCGCTGCTCGAGCGCAAGGATCCGTTCGGGAACAGCCATCGTCTCGGGGTGCTCGGTATCGAGCACAAGTCGCAGGCCGGTGAGGCCTCGACCGCGCCGGTCGGCGTCGGGGAAGCGCTCAAGATCGGGGTGGAGCAGGTCTGGTTCATCATCACCAGCACATTCAAGTTCCTGGGCTCGCTGTTCGTCGGACAGGGCAATCCGAACGAGGTCAGCGGCGTCCTCGGCATCGCCAAGATGTCGGGGCAGGCGGCCAGCGCCGGGTTCCAGTTCGTCATCAATCTCTGCGCGGTGCTGTCGGTCTCGATCGGCCTGCTGAACCTGTTCCCGATCCCGCTGCTCGATGGTGGCCACCTGATGTTCTATGCGGCCGAGGTGGTCCGTGGCCGGCCCTTGTCCGAGCGAACCCAGGAGATGGGGTTCCGAATCGGGTTGGGCTTGGTGCTGATGTTGATGGTGTTTGCGACCTACAACGACATCCTGCGGATGGCCGCCTCCTGATAGAGGCATTTTTGTGGCGTTGCTGTTCAGCAACGTCCCGAATGAAATTGAAATCACGGCGCTTTCGGCCGTTTGCGCCGTCGGTGAAATTGGCTACAAGCGGCCTGAACTTGGGGAATCTCCAGACCGGCGTTGGGGTTGGGTCTGGCAGGGAATGATAAGGGCGCGTTGCGCGATGAAGTTTGGACTGCGACTCCGGGGGGGCTTGCTCGCAACCCTGATCATGTTCGGCGCGCCGGTGATTGCCCCGGTTGGGGCTGTTTTCGTGTCTTCGTCTGCATTCGCTCAGACCGTCCAGTCGATTTCCGTCGAGGGAAATCGCCGGGTCGAGGTCGAGACGATCCGCTCCTATTTCAAGCCGGGTCCGGGCGGCCGCCTGGATCAGGCCGCCATCGACGACGGCCTCAAGGCGCTGATCGAGACCGGCCTGTTTCAGGACGTCAGGATCAACCGCGGCGCCGGCGGCCAGATCATCGTCTCCGTGGTGGAAAATCCGGTGATCGGGCGCCTCGCCTTCGAGGGCAACAAGAAGATCAAGGACGAGCAGCTCTCCGCCGAAGTCCAGTCCAAGGCGCGCGGCACCTTCTCCCGCGCCATGGTGCAGTCCGACACGCTGCGAATCGCCGAAATCTATCGCCGGTCCGGCCGCTACGACGTGCGCGTCACGCCCGAGGTCATCGAGCAGCCGAACAATCGCGTCGACCTGATCTTCACAATCGAGGAGGGCGCCAAGACCGGCGTCAAGTCCATCGAGTTCGTCGGCAACAACGCGTTCTCGTCCTACCGCCTCAGGGACGTCATCAAGACGCGCGAATCGAACCTGCTGAGCTTCCTCGCCAGCGGCGACATCTATGATCCCGACCGCGTCGAAGCTGACCGCGACCTGATCCGCCGCTTCTACCTCAAGAACGGCTTCGCCGACGTCCAGGTCGTGGCCGCGCTCACCGAATACGACCCGGAGAAGAAGGGCTTCAACGTCACCTTCAAGATCGAGGAAGGCGCGCAGTACCGCGTCGGCGCGGTCGACTTCCGCTCGAGCATTCCGAACTTCGATCCGTCCTCAATGCGCGCCTATTCGCGCGTCAATGTCGGCTCGCTCTACAACGTCGAATCGGTCGAGAAGTCGGTCGAGGAGATGCAGATCGAGGCCTCGCGCCGCGGCTATGCCTTCGCCGTGGTCCGGCCCGGCGGCGACCGCAATTTCGAAGCGCACACGGTGTCCGTCGTTTTCAACATCGACGAGGGCCCGCGCACCTATATCGAGCGCATCAACCTGCGCGGCAACACCCGCACGCGTGATTACGTGATCCGCCGCGAGTTCGACATCTCGGAAGGAGATGCCTACAACCGCGCGCTGGTCGATCGTGCCGAGCGGCGTCTGAAGAACCTCGACTATTTCAAGAGCGTCAAGATCACGACCGAGCCGGGCTCGTCGAGCGATCGCGTCATCCTGAACGTCGACATGGAAGAGAAATCGACCGGCGACTTCTCGATCTCGGGCGGTTACTCGACCACCGACGGCGCGCTGGCCGAAGTGTCGGTCTCCGAGCGCAATCTGCTCGGCCGCGGCCTGTTCGCCAAGGCGTCGGTGACCTATGGTCAGTACGCCCGCGGCTACTCGCTGTCGTTCGTCGAGCCGTATCTGCTCGACTACCGCGTCGCGCTCGGCCTCGACCTCTATCAGCGCCAGCAGCTGGCCAACAGCTACATCTCCTACGGCACCAAGACGCTCGGCTTCTCGCCGCGCCTCGGCTTCTCTCTGCGTGAAGATCTGGCGCTCCAGCTGCGCTATTCGATCTACCAGCAGGAAATCACGCTGCCGAGCTACCTGGCGAACTGTAACAACGTGCAGTTCCTGCCCGATGGCAGTGCGAATCCGTTGTTCAATCCGAGCCCGGCATTTGCCAATGCCAACGGCATCAGCCTTGCGTCGACCAACGGCCTAGGCTGTTACAACGACGGCGAAGCCTCGCTGCCGGTGCGCAAGGAGCTCGCCAACGGCAAGACCCTGACCTCGGCGCTCGGCTACACGCTCACCTACAACACGCTGGACAACAACAAGAACCCCACCGACGGTCTGCTGGTCGACTTCCGGCAGGATTTCGCGGGCGTCGGCGGCGACGTCTCCTATCTGAAGTCGGTGGTCGATGCGAAGTATTACACTCCGCTGGTGTCCGACATCGTCGGTCTCGTGCGCCTGCAGGGCGGCATGCTGAACAAGATCGGCAGCGACCTGCGCATGCTCGACCACTTCCAGATGGGCCCGAACCTCGTCCGTGGCTTTGCCCCGAACGGCATCGGCCCGCGCGACCTGAATCCGTTCGGTACGCAGGACGCACTGGGCGGCACCAAGTACTGGGGCGCTTCGCTCGAATTGCAGATGCCGTTCTGGTTCCTGCCCAAGGAAGTCGGCCTGAAGGGTGCGGTCTATGCCGATGCCGGCGGCCTCTACGATTACAAGGGACCGACGAGCTGGACCGCGACCAACGAAGTCAATGCGCCCGGCTGTATCCCGTCGACCATCAATCCGTCGAGTGCGGGTACCTGTACCGGTCTCGTGTTTGACGACAGCAAGGTGGTCCGCACGTCGGTCGGTGTCGGCCTGATCTGGCAGTCGCCGTTCGGCCCGCTGCGCTTCGACTACGCCGTGCCGCTCACCAAGGGCAAGTACGACCGCACGCAGGAGTTCCGGTTCGGCGGCGGCACCACGTTCTAGTTCGATCAGCACGGCACGATCCGGATCACTGGAGCCGGTTTCCGAAGGGATCGCGCCAATCCAAGACATGAGGCATGATGCGGCCCGACCGCTTCATGCCGAAGCCGGACCGCGACGGGGTGGAATGGCGCAGCCGATCTTCTTCACAAAGCCGCCTGCCACAGCGTTGGCCGATATTGCCACGTTGACCAAGGCGCAACTGGTCGACCCCGACAGGGGCGGCCATGTCATCACGGGCCTGGCTTCGCTCGACGAAGCCGGCCCGATGCATCTGGCATTCTTCGACAACCTCAAATACGCCGACCAGCTCAGGGCGACCAAGGCGGGCGCCTGTCTGGTCAGTCCGCGCTTCGAGGCCGAAGTACCCGCCCATGTGGCCGTGCTGCGGGTGGCGCAGCCGTTCCGCGCCTTCGTCAGGATCGCGCGGGAATGGCATGGGGACGCGCTGCGGCCGCAATCCTGGGTCGGCAATGACGGTATCGCGCCCTCGGCGATCATCGATCCCTCGGCCCGGCTCGAGGACGGCGTGATCGTCGATCCCCTGGCCGTGATCGGCCCGGACGTCGAGATCGGCAGCGGCACCGTGATCGGCGTCGGAGCGGTGATCGGCCCCGGCGTCAAGATCGGTCGGGACTGCAATGTCGGCGCCCGCACGGCGATCCAGTGCGCCCTGATCGGCAACAACGTGCTGATCCATCCTGGCTGCTCGATCGGCCAGGACGGCTACGGCTTCATCTTCTTCGGCCCCGAGGGCCATCTGAAGGTGCCGCAGACCGGACGGGTGCTGATCCAGAACGACGTCGAGGTCGGCGCCAACACCACGATCGACCGCGGGTCCCTGCGGGACACCGTGATCGGCGAGGGGACTAAAATCGACAATCAGGTCCAGATCGGCCACAATGTGACGATCGGTCGGCACTGCCTGCTGGCGGCCCAGATCGGCCTCGCCGGCAGCCTGACCATCGGCGATAACGTGGCGCTCGGAGCAAAGGTTGGCATCAACAATCACCTCAAGATCGGCGACGGGGCTCAGGTCACCGCCATGAGCGCGGTCAAGGACGACATTCCGCCGGGTGGCCGCTGGGGCGGACACTTCGCCAAGCCGACCAAACAATGGTTCAAGGAGATCATCGCGGTGGAGCGCCTGGTACGCGACAGCAAGGCCGAGCCGAAGGACGAGGGACGGGAATGACGGCGGAATCACCTGTTAAGTTCGAGCTGGTGGATATCAACGCCATCCTCCAGACCCTGCCGCACCGTTTTCCGATGCTGCTCATCGATCGCGTTATCAACATCCGGGCCGATTACAGCGGCATCGGCATCAAGAACGTCACCTTTAACGAACCGGCCTTCCAGGGGCATTTCCCCGAGCGCCCGGTCTATCCCGGCGTCATGATGATCGAGGCGATGGCGCAAACCGCGGGCGTGATCGGCATCAAGTCGGTCGAAGGCACCGAGAAGCCGCGGGCGGTCTATTTCCTCACCATCGACAAGTGCAAGTTCCGCAAGCCGGTGCTGCCCGGCGACACCATCGAATATCACATGCGCTCGCTCGGGCGCCGCAAGGCCATGTGGTGGTTTCACGGCGACGCCAAGGTCAACGGGCAGGTCGTCGCGGAGGCTGACGTCGGCGCCATGCTGACGGACTGAGCGGACAAGCGTTGCCGCAGGGGCCTCACGCGGGACAATCGTAACGGCTGCCGGCCGTCTCGCGCCTGATATTTCGGTTGAAGAACTGGCCCATGGACGGCGCGCCCAGGAGGCGTTCGACCGTGTCAGCCGTCACGCCGCAATAGTGGTCATAGGCTCCGTCAGCTGCGACGACGAGATCCTGCCGCGCGCGATCGTAACAGACCCGCTGAAGCACCGTGCTCCTGGTGATGTCGCGGCACTCGAACGTGCCGAGATTGATGAGCTGGCGTTCACCGGTCTCGACCGTCTCGGACACGATCGGTGTACCGGCGAGCTGCGCAAGCAAAAGGACCAGGGCCCTGACCACGATAGCTGAAGCTCCGTATGAACGTGTTGATGGGCCGGCAGGACCGCTTCATCCGGCACTTGAAATACGCCGAGATGATACGTCACTGGACAGATCGGGCATAGTCGCGCTAACCACCGGAAAACCAAGCGACTTCAACACATAACCAGACCTTCTTGACGAGTAAGATTGGCTTGATGAGCAAGATTGATCCCACCGCGCGGATCGCGGACGGCGCCGTGATCGGCGAGGGCACCGAGATCGGGCCCTATTGCATCATCGGCCCGAATGTCGTGATCGGCGCGAATTGCAAGTTGATCGGACAGGCCACAATCATCGGCCATACCTCGATCGGGGACGGCTGCGTAATTTCGCCGTTCGCGGTGCTCGGCGGTGCGCCCCAGGATCTCAGCTATAAGGGTGAGCCGACCCGGCTTGAGGTTGGCTCGGGCTGCACCATCCGGGAAGGTGCGACGATGAATGTCGGCACCATCAAGGGCGGCGGACTGACGCGCGTCGGCAGCGGCGGCTACTTCATGAACAACAGCCATGTCGGCCATGACTGCATGGTCGGCGACAACGTGATCTTCGCGACGTCAGCAACACTCGGCGGGCATTGCGAGATCGGCGACGCTGTCTACATCGGCGGCCTGTCTGCGGTGCACCAGTTCACCCGCATCGGCTCCTATGTCATGGTCGGAGGTGTCTGCGGTGTGCGCGACGACGTTATCCCGTATGGGCTCGTCAACGGCCAGTACGCAGTGCTGGAGAGCCTCAACCTGATCGGCATGAAGCGTCGCAAGTTCACCAAGCAACGGCTCGCGACCGTGCGCGCGTTCTACCAGAAGCTCTTCCACGGTCCCGGCACGTTCGCCGAGCGTCTGGAGGCGGCGCGGCCGCTGGCAGGCGAAGATCCCGCGATCGCCGAAATCCTCGATTTCATCGGCAAGGGCAAGCGCCCGCTCTGTCTTCCCGCCATCGCGAAGTGAGTCCGGGATGGCCGCGGGCATGACATCGGCGGCTTCGCAGGTTTCGTCACCGGTCGGCATCGTCGCCGGCGGCGGCGCCATGCCGTTCGCAGTCGCCGAGTCGCTCGCCGCGCACGGCATCACGCCGGTGCTGTTTCCGCTGCGCGGGGCCTGCGATCCCGTGCGGGTGGAGAAATTCCGCCATCGCTGGATCTCGGTCGGCCAGCTCGGCCGCGCGATGCGGCTGTTTCGCGAGGAGGGCTGCCGCGACCTGATCTTCATCGGCACCCTGGTGCGGCCCTCGCTGTCGGAGATCCGTTTCGACGTCAAGACGCTCCGCCTGCTCGGCAATGTCATCCGCGCCTTTCGCGGCGGCGACGATCATCTGTTGTCCGGTGTCGGCCGCATGCTCGAGCAGGACGGCTTTCGCATGGTCGGCATCAAGGACGTCGCACCGGATCTGCTGATGCCCGAGGGCTGCATCAGTCGCGCCTGGCCCAGCGACACCAGCAAGGCCGACATCGAGCGCGGGCGCGCGGTGCTGACCGCGCTCGGTCCGTTCGACATCGGCCAGGCCGCGGTGGTGATCGACGGCCATGTCGTGGCGGTCGAGGACATCGAGGGCACCGACGCGCTGCTCGCCCGCGTCGCGCGGCTGCGTGAGGAGGGCCGTATCCGCGCCGCCACAGGTCGCGGCGTGCTGGTGAAGGCGCCGAAGAGCGGCCAGGATCTCCGCTTCGACCTGCCGACGATCGGCCCGCGCACGATCGAGGGCGTCGCGGCCGCCGGCCTTGCGGGCATCGCCGTCATCGCCGGCAACACCATCGCCGCGGAGCCGCAAGCGATGATCGCGCTTGCCGACGCAAAATATCTCTTCATCATCGGCCTGCCCGCGTGATGCAGGGGCGCGATCCCATGCGCAAGATCTTCCTGATCGCCACGGAAGAATCCGGCGACCGGCTCGGCAGCGCCTTGATGAAGGTGCTGCGCCAGCGCCTCGGCGACGGTGTACAGTTCCTGGGCGTCGGAGGCCGCACCATGGCGCGCGAGGGGCTCGAATCGCTGTTTCCGATCGAGGAGTTGTCGATCGTCGGCTTTGCCGCGGTGGTGCAGCAACTGCCGAAGATCCTGCGGCTGATCCGCGACACCGCTGACGCGGTGGCCGAGGCCGCGCCCGACGCCCTCGTCATCATCGACAGCCCCGACTTCACCCATCGCGTCGCCCGCCGCGTGCGCGCGCGCAATCCCGCGATCCCGATCGTCGACTACGTCTCGCCGCAGCTCTGGGCATGGCGGCCAGGACGGGCGCGGACCATGCTCGGCTATGTCGACCACGTGCTCGGCCTGCTGCCGTTCGAGCCCGAGGAATACCGCAAGCTCGGCGGGCCGCCCTGCAGCTATGTCGGCCATCCCCTGATCGAGCAATTGGGCTCGCTGCGGCCGAGTGCGGAGGAGCAGACGCGCCGCGACAGTGAGCCGCCGGTGCTGCTGGTGCTGCCCGGCAGCCGCCGCAGCGAGGTCAGGCATCATCTCGACGTGTTCGGCGCAACGCTCGGCCGCTTAAGGGGTGAGGGCTGTGCGTTCGAACTGATGCTGCCGACCATGCCGCATCTCGAAGCCACCATCCGCGAGGGCATCGCGCATTGGCCGGTCGAACCTCAAATCGTGATCGGCGAGAACGAGAAGCGTTCCGCCTTCCGTATCGCGCACGCCGCGCTGGCCAAATCCGGCACGGTGACGCTCGAGCTCGCACTGTCGGGCATTCCGATGGTGACGGCGTATCGCGTCGGTGCCATCGAGGCCTTCATCCTGCGCCGCGCCATCCGCGTCTCCTCAGTGATCCTCGCCAATCTCGTGATCGGCAAGGATGTCATTCCGGAGTTCTTGCAGGAGGAGTGCACGCCGGAGAAGCTGGCACCGGCGCTCGCCGAATTACTGACGGATTCGCCCCTCCGCCGAGAGCAGGTCGCGGCATTCGCCCGGCTCGATCAGATCATGTCGACCGGCAACAAATCGCCGAGCGTGCTCGCCGCCGACATCGTGCTGGCGACGATGCGCAAGGGCCGGCGGTAAACCCGCAAACGAAAACGGCGCCATCGTGAGATGGCGCCGTTTCGAAAGCCGGGACGGCCGAACTTACTTGCGATCGCCGATCGGCACGTAATCGCGCTTGGTCACGCCGGTGTAGAGCTGGCGCGGACGGCCGATCTTCTGCTGCGGATCCTCGATCATCTCGCTCCACTGGCTGATCCAGCCGACGGTGCGGGCGACCGCGAACAGCACGGTGAACATCGAGACCGGGAAGCCCATCGCCTTCAGCGTGATGCCCGAATAGAAGTCGACATTCGGGTAGAGCTTGCGATCGATGAAGTACTGGTCGCTGAGCGCGATCTTCTCGAGCTCCATCGCCACCTTCAGCATCGGATCGTCGCCATGGCCGGTCTCCTTGAGCACGGCGTGACACATCTTCTGCATGATCTTGGCGCGCGGATCGTAGTTCTTGTAGACGCGGTGACCGAAGCCCATCAGGCGGACTTCGGAGTTCTTGTCCTTCACCTTGGCGATGAACTCGGGGATCTTGTCGACCGTGCCGATGTCGTAGAGCATGTTGAGCGCGGCTTCGTTGGCGCCGCCATGCGCGGGGCCCCAGAGGCAGGCGATGCCCGCCGCGATGCAGGCGAACGGGTTGGCGCCCGAAGAGCCGGCGATGCGCACCGTCGAGGTCGAGGCATTCTGCTCGTGGTCGGCGTGCAGGATGAAGATCTTCTCGAGCGCATCGGCGAGCACGGGGCTCACCTTGTAATCCTCGCAGGGCACCGCGAAGCACATGTTGAGGAAGTTCTCGGCAAAGCCCAGCGAGTTCTTCGGATAGATGAAGGGCTGGCCGACGGTGTACTTGTAGGCCATCGCCGCCAGCGTCGGGATCTTGGCGATCATGCGCATGGACGCGATCATGCGCTGCTTCGGATCGTTGATGTCGGTCGAGTCGTGATAGAACGCGGCGAGCGCGCCGACGGCCGCTACCATGATCGCCATCGGATGGGCATCACGGCGGAAGCCCTGGAAGAAGCGGGCCATCTGCTCGTGCACCATCGTGTGATGGGTCACGCGGTGGTCGAAATCCTTCTTCTGCGAGGCGGTCGGCAGGTTCCCGTAGAGCAGGAGATAGCAGGTCTCCAGGAAGTCACCATGCTCGGCGAGCTGTTCGATCGGGTAGCCGCGGTATTCCAGCACGCCCGCGTCGCCGTCGATATAGGTGATCTTGGACTGGCAGCTCGCGGTCGACGTGAAGCCCGGATCGTAGGTGAACAGGCCGGACTGGCCGTAGAGCTTGCCGATATCGACGACATCGGGCCCGACGCTGCCGCTGAGGATCGGAAGCTCGTAATTCTTGTTTCCTACCGTCAGCGTGGCGGTCTTATTGCTTGGTTTTGCGTCCATCGTAGTCCCCGATGTGTGGTGAAACGGGCCGAAGCCGGAGGCCCCTAGGCAGATCATGGGGCAGGCCGGATGTTCCAGAATGTACGGGGGAGATGGGTATATTATTGCTATGTGCGCTGCAAGATCGCCGCACGCTTGGTCGACTTACGTCGTAGACTGGTCGTCAAGCCGGCCCAGGGTTTCCTGGCGCCCCAGAACGTCCAAAACCTCAAATATACCAGGCGACGTCGTCCGTCCGGTGAGCGCCGCCCTCAGTGGCTGGGCAACCGCGCCGAGCTTGAGACTATTTTCCTCGGCGAAGGCGCGCAGCGCGGCTTCGGTGGCGGTGCCGCTCCACGTCTCGACTTTCTCCAGCGCGGAATGAAGCTGGCCGATCAGCTTGCGGTTCTCTTGTGTCAACAGCGCCTGCGCCTTGGGATCGAGCTCCAGTGGCCTGTCGGCGAAGATGAAATGGGCGGCGTCGATCAGCTCGATCAGCGTCTTGGCGCGCTCCTTCAGGGCCGGCATGGCCTTGAGGAGCTGCGCGCGCGTGGTGTCGTTTAACTTGGCCTTAAGCTCGTTGCGTCCGGGCACGTGATCGAGCACGTCCTCGAACATCTTCACGAGCGATTGATCGTCGGTGTGGCGGATGTAGTGACCGTTGAGGTTCTCCAGCTTGGCGAAGTCGAAGCGGGCGGCGGCGCGGCCGACGCTGGCAAGGTCGAACGCCGCGATCATCTCCTCGGTCGAGAAGATCTCCTGGTCGCCATGGCTCCAGCCGAGCCGGACGAGGTAGTTGCGCAACGCGGCCGGCAGGTAACCCATGGCGCGGTAGGCATCGACGCCCAGCGCGCCGTGCCGCTTGGACAGTTTCGAGCCGTCCGGGCCATGGATCAGCGGGATGTGGGACATGCTCGGCAGCGCCCAGCCCATCGCATCGTAGATCTGCTTCTGGCGCGCGGCGTTGATCAGATGGTCGTCGCCGCGGATCACATGGGTGACGCCCATGTCGTGGTCGTCGACCACCACGGCGAGCATATAGGTCGGGTTGCCGTCGCCGCGCAGCAGGACGAGATCGTCGAGGTTCTCGTTCTGCCAGACCACGCGGCCCTGAACCTGGTCCTCGATCACGGTCTCGCCGGTCTGCGGCGCGCGCAGGCGGATGGTGGGCTTGACGTCGCTCGGAGCGGTCGCGGGATCGCGGTCGCGCCACATGCCGTCATAGAGGCGCGTGCGCCCCTCCGCGCGCGCTTTCTCGCGCATGGCAGCGAGCTCCTCGGCCGTGGCGTAGCAGCGGTAGGCCTTGCCGTCGGCCAGCAGCTGCTCGGCCACCTCGCGATGGCGCGCAGCGCGGGCGAACTGGTAGATGACCTCGCCGTCCCAGCCGAGCTCCAGCCATCTCAGGCCGTCGAGGATGGCTGCGATGGCTGCCTCCGTGGAACGCTCCCGGTCGGTATCCTCGATCCGGAGCAGCATCTTGCCGCCGTGCTTCTTCGCATAGAGCCAGTTGAACAGCGCCGTGCGCGCACCCCCGATATGGAGGAAGCCGGTCGGCGAGGGAGCGAAGCGCGTGACGACGGAATCGGGCATTCTTGGCAGGGCCTATGCATTTGAGGCGGTGGTGTATAGCAGGAACGGGGCATAACTAAAGCCCGACGGCGGACCCGGCGGCCCTTGCTTAAGCTCTTGGCGTGGCCGCGCGAATTTGGCAGAAGGACCGCTGATTTCCCTGCAGGATTTTCGTAATGACAGAACCGGTGGCAGCTGAGGCTGGACGCGATTTCATTCGTGACATCATTCAGGCCGACCTCGATCAGGGCAAGTACAAGGAGATCGTGACCCGGTTCCCGCCGGAGCCGAACGGCTATTTGCATATCGGCCACGCCAAGTCGATCGCACTCAACTTCGGCATCGCCCAGGAGTTTCCGGGCCGCTGCCATCTGCGCTTCGACGATACCAACCCGGTCAAGGAAGAGCAGGAATATATCGATTCCATCCAGGCCGACGTGCGCTGGCTCGGCTTCGAATGGGGCAAGAACCTGTTCTTCGCCTCGGACTATTTCGACCGCCTGTATGAATGGGCGGAGCAGCTGATCCGCGACGGGCTCGCCTATGTCGACGACCAGACCCAGGAGGAGATCCGCCTCTCGCGCGGCACGCTGACCGAGCCCGGCAAGAACTCGCCGTTCCGCGACCGCAGCGTGGACGAGAACCTCGACCTGTTCCGCCGCATGAAGGCCGGCGAATTCCCGAACGGCGCGCGCGTGCTGCGGGCCAAGATCGACATGGCCGCGGGCAACATCAACCTGCGTGACCCCGTGCTGTACCGCATCCTGCATGCGCATCATCCGCGCACCGGCACGAAGTGGAGCATCTATCCGAGCTACGATTACGCGCATGGCCAGTCGGACGCGATCGAGGGCATCACGCATTCGATCTGCACGCTGGAGTTCGAGGACCACCGGCCGCTCTATGACTGGTTCATCGAGAAGCTGCCGGTGCCGTCGAAACCGCACCAGTACGAATTCGCGCGGCTGAACCTGACCTACACGCTGCTGTCCAAGCGCGTGCTGACCCAGCTCGTCCGCGACGGCCATGTCGCGGGCTGGGACGATCCGCGGATGCCGACCATGGCGGGCATGCGTCGCCGCGGCGTGCCGCCGGCGGCGTTGCGCGAATTCGTCAAGCGCATCGGCGTTGCGAAAGCCAACAGCGTGGTTGACGTCGGCATGCTCGAATTCTGCATCCGCGAGGAGCTGAACCGCACGGCGCAGCGACGTATGGCGGTCTTGAAGCCGCTCAAGGTCGTGATCGAGAACTATCCGGAAGGGCAGACCGAGGAGCTCGAGGCGATCAACCATCCCGACGACGCTAGCGCCGGCACGCGCAAGATCACGTTCGGCCGCGAGCTCTATATCGAGCAGGACGACTTCATGGAGAACCCGCCGAAGAAGTTCTTCCGCCTGTCGCCGGGCAGCGAGGTGCGGCTGCGCTACGCCTATTTCGTCAAGTGCACCGGCGTGATCAAGAACGACAAGGGCGAGGTGGTGGAGCTGCGCTGCACCTACGATCCCGCGACCAGGGGCGGCAACGCGCCCGACGGCCGCAAGGTCAAGGCGACCATGCACTGGCTGCCGGCGGCGGCCTCGAAGCCGGCGGAGATCCGCATCTACAACCAGCTGTTCGCCAATCCGAGTCCGGATGCCTCGAACTTTGCGGCCGATCTCAATCCGAATTCGCTGGAGATCCTCTCCGAGGCGCGGGTCGAGGCTTCCGTTGCGGAGAGCAATTCGACCGAGCCGATGCAGTTCGAGCGCCAGGGCTACTTCGTCCGCGACAAGGATTCGACCCTGGGCAAGCCGGTGTTCTCGCGCACCATCGGCCTCCGCGACACGTTCGCGAAGGAAGTCGCGAAAGGTTGAGGCAGACATGAGCACCGAAGCCGACGCCATCGTTTCCGCCGTCATCGCGAAATGGTGCGCCGGCTTTGCCAAGCTCGACGCGGCCGCGCTGTCGTCGCTCTATGCGAAGGATGCGTTCTTCTTCGGCTCCAATCCGAAACTCTATCGGGGCAGGGGCGGCGTCGCTGACTATTTCAATGGGTTGCCGCGCTGGCGCGAACCCAGCGCGACCTTCTCCGAGGTGAACGCTGTGCAGGCCAGCCCCGATCTGATCAACATGGCCGCGATCATCGCGTTCGATCTCGCCGGGGAGCGCCCCGATCTCGTCGTCAAGATGAGCTGGGTCCTCATCCGCGAGGACGGCGAGTGGAAGATCGTCAATCATCACGCTTCGTCGCAGGCGCCGCTGATCTGACGCGCCTGAGCATGATCCGGAAAAGTGCGCAGCGGTTTTCCGAAAAGACCATGCTTGAACAGCAACCAAAAGCGGATGACGATTCATCCTAATCGCATCGCGCTTTAGCCGCACACAGCATCGTCATCGGGCGGCGGAAACGAACGTGGGACTGGTGCGTTGGCTGGGATCCAAACAAGGATCCCGCCATGCAGAACATCGCAGAGCATATGGAAGTGATCGGCGCCGACGGCGTCCATGTCGGCACCGTCGACCGTGTCGAGGGCAACCGCATCAAGCTGACCAAGAAGGACAGCGGCGAGGGCAGCCACAAGGGGCACCATCATTTCATCGACAAAGGCCTCGTTGCCGACGTCGAAGGCAACAAGGTCCGGCTCTCGGCCAAGGCCTCGGTCGCGGTGACGATGGAAGAGGAAAAGTAGTGCGCTCCGCCGCCTGTTCCTGATTTGTGCCGCTATTCGCGCAGTCGCGCGTTCCGGTAGCCTCCATTCCCGTCGCGTATCGTAAGGTGCAGGGGAATGGCGGAGCCGGGCCGGCCAGTGCGCTCCCAGGGAGTTGCGGGGACGTGGCCGGTCGGCCGCGCCGAACCGGCGGGCGGCTTTGCGTCGGCGGGCTTTGGTGTCTGGCCGCCAATCGTCGAAACGCTGCGCGAATGGACTCGCGCCGAGGCCGGCGCCGGGAGGTTGTTGCCTTGGGTGCCCGTCGCTTTCGGCACGGGCATCGCGCTGTATTTCGCCGCCGATCACGAGCCGGTGCTGTGGGTCGTTGTCGCAACGGCTGTCGCGCTCATGCTGGGTGCGGTCCTGCTGCGCCGGCGCCGGCTGTTTGCTCCCATGATCATGATCGCGGCGGTCGCGGCCGGTTTTGCCGTTGCGACCTGGAAGACGGCGCGCATCGCCCATGCCGTGCTGGCCAAGCCGCTCTATTCGGTGTCGCTGTCGGGGTTCGTGGAGGCGCGCGACATCCGTGAGCGTACCGATCGCTTCGTGCTGCGCGTCAGCGCGATGGAGGCGCAGCGCAGCGACGTCAAGCTCGAGCGTGTCCGCCTCTCGGTGCGCAAGGGCTCGGCACCGGAGGTCGGCAGCTTCGTGCAATTGAAGGCGCGGCTGCTGCCGCCGATCTCGCCGGTGCGCCCCGGCAGCTACGATTTCTCGCGGGACATGTTCTTCCAGGGCATTGGCGCCTCCGGCTTCGTGATGGGCGCGATCACGGCCGCGCCGCCGCCGGATGCCGTCGGCTTGCGGCTGCGCTACGCGGCTTTCATGCAGGGCCTGCGCGATGCGATCGATGCCCGCATCCGTGCGACGCTCGAAGGCGACAATCGCGCGATCGCGACCGCGCTGCTGACGGGGCGGCGCGACGCGATTACCGCGCCCGTCAACGACGCGATGTTCGTCTCCGGGCTCGGCCATGTGCTGTCGATCTCCGGCTATCACATGGCGGTCGTCGCCGGTGTCGTGTTCTTCGCTGTTCGCGCGCTCCTCGCGCTGATCCCGGGGCTGGCGGCCGGCTTCGCCATCAAGAAGTGGTCGGCAGCCGCGGCGCTTGTTGCGGCTGCGTTCTATCTGCTGCTGTCCGGCGCGGAGGTCGCGACGCAAAGATCGTTCTTCATGACGGCGGTGGTATTGATCGCCGTGATGGTGGACCGCCGCGCCATCACGTTCCGGACGCTGGCGGTGGCCGCGCTGATCGTGCTCGCAGTCGCGCCCGAGGCGCTGGTTCATCCGAGTTTTCAGATGTCCTTTGCGGCAACGCTCGGGCTGGTGGCGCTGGTGCAGATCGGCATGCCGAACCTGCTCGCATCGCCCGATCATTCCACAACGGCGCGGATCGCGTTGTGGGGCGGCCGCGAGATCGCGATGCTGTTCCTGGCCTCGTTGATCGCGGGGCTTGCGACCACGCCCTATGCCGCCTTCCACTTCCACCGCGTGACGCCGTACGGCGTGCTCGCCAATCTCGGCGCGATGCCGATGGTCTCGGCGCTGGTGATGCCGGCGGGGCTGTTGGGGTTGCTCGCAGCCCCGTTCGGACTCGACGGCGTGTTCTGGTGGCTGATGGGAATCGGCATCGACTGGATGGTCGCGGTCTCGCGCTGGGTAGCGGCACTGCCGGGAGCGGTCGGCCGCATTCCCGCGTTCGGGATCGCGCCGCTGATCGTGGCGAGCCTCGGGATCATCGTGATGGGGCTGCTGCGCACGCCCCTGCGCTGGTCCGGTGCCCTGGTGCTGCTGGCAGCGATCCTCTGGGGGCTGTCGGTGCGGCAACCCGATATCCTGATTGCCGGGGATGGCGCGAGTGTCGCCGCGCGGGGCAGGGACGGGCAGCTGCATGTGATCCGTGCGAGCAAGGATGGCTTCCTGCTGAGGGAATGGTTAGCTGCCGATGCCGATGCGCGCGATGCCGGCAACGCCTCGCTGGCCAACGGTGTGTCGTGTGACGAGTCCGGCTGCGTGACGCCGCTCGCGGACGGTCGGCTGGTCGCGTTGGCGCTCCGCATCGACGCACTGGCCGACGATTGCAGCCGCGCCGCGCTGGTGGTGACGGCGCTGCCCGCGCCGCCTGATTGTGCGGCGATGGTTGTCGATCGGCCGCGGCTCGCCAGTCAGGGCGCGCTGGCTCTGACGCAGAGCGGTGACGGCTTCTCGGTTCAGGCAGTGAGGGCGAGAGGCACAAGCCGCCCCTGGCTGCCGGCCGGCGCCGGCGAGGGCGATTTCGACGGCAGCCTTGCGCCGAAGACGGCCGTGCCCCGCAACCGGGACGCGACGCCATCGGAGACGGACTTGCGGGCGGACGATTGAGGAGCGATGCGGGGGAGGTCGATCGGACGGGATCCGCAGGACGCAAACCATACCATCTCGCCGGCCTCGGCCGGCGATGGCATTTCATTCCTGGCCCACGACCATCGGCCGGGGGCGACGACGTCAGCCGATCGGCAGGCGCGTGATCGTGGACCGCGTGTCGGCAGCGATCTGCGGCTTGTGCTCGCGTTCGGCAACCGGCTGGGTCACCGGCAGTTGCAGCACGGTCGCGCGCTGGCCTTCGACGAGCTGTGTCACCAGCACGTATTTGCCGTCGGGGAATTCGATCGCGTCATGATGGCGATCGGGAATGTGCGGATCGATCTTGCCGAACTTGCCGACGCGGGAATTGACGGTACGCGTCCAGATCCAGCGATTGTCGTAACGGACGTTGTCGGCGAACGCGAGCTCCGTTCCCGGCAGCAGGCAGACCGCAACCGAGAGATCGGCTTCGGAGGCGAAGCCGCGCGTCGAGGTGCCGCGGAACGTTGTTGTGACGATCGTCTCGCCGACTTCGGCGGGGCGTGTCGCGACGGCATGCAGGCTGTAGTCACACATCGGGTGCTCCTCATGCGAAGATAGCGACCCGCACCTCCTTTGGAGGCGCAGGCCTCTATCAGGGTGGAAGCACGCAACGCTCTGCTCTGTTGTAGGCAAATCTGCGGCTGCGTCCGCAAGCCGCGATCACATTATCTTTCCCGGATTCGATAGGAACAAAGACGATGCATGCGTGTTCGGAAGGCGCGTGCGTCAGCGCCCCGCGGCTGCCAACCAACGTGAATTGCCGGCTCGATTGCAGAGGCTGTGCGATTGCATTTCGCACTTGCGGCTCGCTGGCCCAATTCCGTTCGCATTTGGCGGTGCGATTGTGTGGCAACGGCTTGCGGCGCGCTGGTGTTGCGGTCAGCGCTGGCGCATGACGTTTCCTCGAACTCCCGGGCCGCGAAGCGATGCTGCTGCGCGCGGCGTGTCGAGGATGTCGCGCCGGAGGAGGGGGCCGGATAGTCTGAGCAGAACCGGAAAGACCATCCAGCCGGAGCGGAGAATGACCCGCTCCAATCAGTGTAACGAGCGCAGGACCGCTCAGTACTTCCGGTACAGCCCGATCAGCTTGCCCTGAATCTTCACGCGGTTCGGCGGAAGAATGCGGACTTCGTAGGCGGCGTTGGCGGGCTCGAGCGCGATTGAGGCGCCGCGGCGGCGGAAGCGCTTGAGCGTGGCCTCCTCGTCGTCGATCAGCGCCACCACGATGTCGCCGGTGTCGGCGCTCTCGTTGCGCTGGATCAGCGCCATGTCGCCGTCGAGGATGCCGGCCTCGACCATCGAATCGCCGCGCACTTCGAGTGCGTAGTGCTCGCCCGAGCCGAGCATGTCAGGCGGCACGCTGATGGTGTGACTGCGCGTCTGCAACGCCTCGATCGGCGTGCCGGCCGCGATGCGGCCCATCACGGGCACCGCGACGGGACGCTCGCCCTCGTCCACAGGCGGGCTGGAGGTCGCGCGCACCTTGCCGAGATTGCCCTCGATGACGCTCGGCGTGAAGCCGCGGCGGCTGCCGGCGGCGGCCTGCAGCTCGGGCAGCTTAATGACCTCGATGGCACGGGCGCGGTTGGGCAGGCGGCGGATGAAGCCGCGCTCCTCGAGCGCAGTGATCAGGCGATGGATGCCTGACTTCGAGCGCAGATCGAGCGCATCCTTCATCTCGTCGAAGGACGGCGGCACGCCGCTCTCCTTCAGACGTTCACTGATGAACCGCAGAAGCTCGTATTGTTTGCGCGTCAACATCTCGACCAAAGTCCCCCGGTTGATGTCGTTCAATTCGAGACGAGGAAGCCGGGCGATAAACCGCTACATCCTCGAAACAAATCATGAACGGACACTATATGTTCGATATGTGTTCCGCAACTGCTTAATTTACGGTGAACAGAGCGAAGCTCGCGCGATGCGTGTGGCCGTGCAGCTCAGGCGGGCAGGCGCAGCACCTCGCAAGGCGTGCCGGCCTCGGCCCTCGGCGCGAACGGTGCGCGCACGAGAAGTACCTGTGCTGCAGCCAGATTCGCAAGCAGAGAGGAGTCCTGATGGCCCACGGGAAGAGCGACGAGCGTACCGTCGTCACGCTGTTCCAGGCGCGCACGCAGATAATCCTCGCGCTGGTCGTTGGCACCGAGATCGCGGCCCAGCACGGCGAGCTCGCGGCGATGATGAATCACTGATCGGCCCGACAGGGCGCGAATCAGCGGCACCATGAACAGGAAGGCGCACACATAAGAGGATACGGGATTGCCGGGCAGGCCGATCACGCGCATTGCGCCGAGTCGTCCGTGCATCATCGGCTTGCCGGGCCGAATCGCGATCTTCCAGAAGGCCATCGAGATG
The DNA here is from genome assembly GCF_003837805.1 of Bradyrhizobium sp. RP6. Classification (GTDB taxonomy): domain Bacteria; phylum Pseudomonadota; class Alphaproteobacteria; order Rhizobiales; family Xanthobacteraceae; genus Bradyrhizobium. The sequence continues at coordinate 715,416 of NZ_RQIT01000001.1, forward strand.
CCTTCGTCCTTGAGCGCCTGCTGGACCAGATCGTGGTCGCCGACCGACGCGCCACCGGTCGTGATCAGGATGTCGGCACCGCTCTCCCGGGCGCGACGGATGCCGGCGGAAGTGGCCTCCAAGGTATCGGCGGCAACGCCGAGGTCGATGGTCTCGGCGCCCTCGCTGCGGGCGAGCGCGTGTAGGGCATAGCCGTTGGAATAGACGATCTGGCCGTGACCCGGCGTGGTGCCCGGCATCACCAATTCGTCGCCGGTGGCGAGGATCGCGACCCTTGGACGGCGGCAGACGGCAAGATGCGGGTGGTTCATCCCGGCGGCCAGCGCGAGATCGCGCTCCGTGAGACGGCTTCCCTTGCGGAGCAGCACATCTCCCTCGCGGAAGTCGATGCCGGCGGGGCGGATGTGCCGACCGGGAATCGCCGCTTCCTTGATCGTGATGAGCTTGCCTTCCGCGACGGTGTCCTCCTGGATCACGACCGCATCGGCGCCGTCGGGAACGACGCCCCCGGTGAAGATCCGCACGGCTTCGCCGGGCCCAACCCTTCCCGCGAACGGTCGACCCGCCGCGACCTCGCCGGCGACCGCGAGCCTGGAGTCGACCGTTGCCGCATCGGCGGCGCGCACGGCATAGCCGTCCATCGCCGACATCGCCTGCGGCGGCTGCGTGCGCCGCGCCGCGACGTCGCGGGCGAGCACGCGATGGTAGGCCTCATCGAGGGAAGCCATCTCTTCAGGCAGCGGCTCTGCACCCGCCAGCACCGCGGCAAGCGCGTCAGAAACGGGCATGAGGGCCACGGGCGGAAACTCCTGCAAATGGATGGCGAGAGTTCTAGCCGAGTGCAGGCGCGAGGCAAAGCAGCACGCAGGATGATTTATCCGGCGCGATTTCCGTCGTGGAGCAGGGAGCTCAAGTCCGCCGCGGCATGATCCGGAAGGCGAGACAGACCGGTACGAGGATAGCCATGGCGAGGACGAGAATGACGAGCGCCACCGCCAACATCGGTCAACGTTCTGCCGGATCGCTTGGACCGACGTCCAGTGCGATGTCGGGAGCTCTGGGATCCTGATCCTTGTCGGGCAGCGGATCGGCCATGGACTTCAGGTCGGCCGCCTTGCTGATCAGCTTGGCGGAAAGATCAGAATCCGAGGTGGTTCTGGCGAATTCAAGCAGGAGAGAGGCTTGCTTGGTGAGATAGGTTTTGCCGAGCACGTCGATCCGTCCGATGTAGAAATCCCAACCGACTCATGAGTCCGAAGGGTGGTATTCCGTTCCCGGAACTCCGTACAAAAATGCACAGAGGCGTTGGGTTCCTCATCTTCAGCAAATTGAGTTCCGGAACCGAGGGGCTCGGCGGACCTCTCGCGCCACCCGGTTGTCGTCAGATGCCAAGCGCCCTCAATGCGTTCCCGACGTCGCCAGGCGACGTCACGTGCACGGCGTTCAAACCTCGCGCCCGCGCGCCCTCGATGTTCTCGGCGAGGTCGTCGAAGAACACGATACGACCGGCCGGCACTCCGATCGCGGCGACGACGTGGTCGAACGCCTCCGCATCCGGTTTGCGCAGGCCGATGCTGGACGACAGATACAGCTCGCGGAAATGGCCGAGCACGCCGGCATACTCCTTCGAGAAATAGTCCACATGCGGCCGATTGGTGTTGGAGAAGGCGTAGAGCGGCATCTGCTTCGCCGCGCGCGGCAACAGCTCGGTGATATCTGGCATCTCGCCGGCGAAGATCGCGTTCCAGCCTTCCAGGAACTGCGCATCCGAAATGCCGATTCCGAGTGAAGCACGCAGCGAATCGAAATAGTCCTCGTCGCTGATCTTGCCCATCTCGTGCAGCCGGTAGGCCTCGTCACGCACATAGCGCGCGACGATGGCCTCGGGCTGACAGCCGGCATGTCCCGCCCAGCAGGCGATCGCCTTGGAGAAGTCGATGTCGAGCACCACGCGCCCGAGATCGAACAGAAGCGCATCCGCGCTGCCGGGAAAGAGCGATGTCATTGCGTCCTTTTCACTTCAGTATCGGCAAGTCAGTAGCGATAGGGCTCGTGGTCGAACAGCGGGAACGCGCTGAACACGCTGGGCGCATTGGTGGCGGTCGCCGGATGCAGGCAGGATTTGTCGACCTCGGCGAACGAGGTGGCGCCCAGGAGGCCAAGGCAGCGCAGCACCTCGTCCTCCAGCAGCTCCAGCATCCGTGTGACTCCGGCCTCGCCTGCAGCCGCCAGCGCCCAGCATTGCAGCCTGCCGATGCCGACGAGGTCTGCACCCGCCGCGATCGCCTTGACGATATCGGTGCCGCGGCCGAAGCCGCCGTCGAGCATGATCTTGGCGCGGCCCTTCACGGCATCGACAATCTCGGGCAGCACGTGCATGGCGCCGCGGCCGTGGTCGAGCTGGCGGCCGCCATGGTTGGAGACGTAGATCCACTCGACGCCGTGATCGAGCGCGATCAGCGCATCTTCTGCCGTGGCAATGCCCTTGAGGATCAGCGGTATTTTGAACTTGTCCTTGATCATCTTCACGGTCCGCCACTCCAGGCCCTTCTGGAAATCGCCGCCGGTGGCGCGCAGGCGGCTCTCGCGAACGTAGCGCTTGGCGATGTCGCGCTCACGACGGCTGTAATGGGCGGTGTCGACGGTCAGGCAGAAAGCGGCATAGGCGTTCTTCTCGGCCCGGCTGACGACATCGGCGACGAAGGCGTCGTCGCCGCGGACATAGAGCTGATAGAGCCGCAGCGCATCGGGCGCGGCTTCGGCGGTCTTCTCGAGGCCAGGCTCGGAGACCGAGCTCAGCATGTGCGCGGCACCGAAAGTACCGGCGGCGCGTGCCACGCTTGCCGCCCCATCCGGATCGAAGATCTCGAGGGCGCCGACCGGGGCGAGCACCACCGGCAGGCGCATCCTGCGGCCGAATTGATCGACCCCTGCGTCGACCTTGCGGACATCGCGCAGCACGCGCGGGCGGAAGGCGATCTCGTCCAGCGCCATCCGGTTGCGGCGCATGGTGGTCTCGGTCTCGGCCGCGCCGACGATGTAGTCCCAGGCGTTCTGGTTCAGGTTGGCGCGCGCTTTCCGGATGAACTCGTGCAGGTTCTGGAACGGCTCGTTGCTGGCGCCGAGCTCGACGTTCCTTTCAGGCCGGATGCGGGGCGCTTCGTTCATTGTTGTCCTCCCGAGAATTTGAACTCTTATCGTCATCGCCTATCGCGTCCGGCCCTCCAAAACCATCCTAAAATCGCATAGCTGCGAGGCGTGGGCGGCCCGACCGGTTTGCGCTTCGCGCGAAACAGTTTCGGAACGTTGCCAAAAGTTTAGGCCAAGGCGAAGGGATTTCTTCGTATACCCGCCAGCGTGGCATCCCGGCCTTGAAGAAACCGGAATGGTATTGTGAGAAGTGGGCTGGATCGCCATTTCCAGGGCGCTCCCAACCCCAAGAGAACCGCCAAGCAAAAGGCTACCTCATCCATGCGGAAAACCCTGCTGTTCCCCCTCGGCGCGCTCACCGGAGCGTGTCTGACCCTTCTGGTAGCCGGCCCGCACAGCGGCGTATGGGCGGCACGGGCAGCAGCGACCGCGGACGATGCCTACTCCCAGCTCAATTTGTTCGGCGCGGTGTTCGAGCGGGTCAAGGCCAGCTATGTCGAGAAGCCCGACAACGCCAAGCTGATCGAGGGCGCGATCACCGGCATGGTGACCTCACTCGATCCGCACTCGCGCTACATGAACGCCAAGGCCTGGACCGAGATGCAGGAGACCACCTCCGGCGAGTTCGGCGGGCTCGGCATCGAGGTCACCATGGAGGATGGCCTCGTCAAGGTGGTCTCGCCGATCGACGACACGCCGGCCTCGAAGGCCGGCATCATGTCGGGCGACCTCATCAGCAAGATCGACGGCGAGGCCGTGCAGGGGATGACGCTCGAACAGGCCGTCAACAAGATGAAGGGTCCCGTCGATACCAAGACCAAGCTTACCATCGTGCGCAAGGGCGCCGATGCGCCGCTCGACGTTTCGATCACGCGCGAAATCATCCATGTGCGTCCGGTGCGCTTCCACATCGAGAACGGCGACATCGGCTATATCCGCGTCACCTCCTTCAACGAGCAGACCACCGACGGCCTGAAGAAGGCGATCGCGTCGATCTCCAAGCAGGTCCCGGCGGAGAAGCTCGCAGGTTACGTGATGGATCTGCGCAACAATCCGGGCGGACTGCTCGATCAGGCCGTGTCGGTGTCGAGCGCCTTCCTGCAGCGCGGCGAGGTCGTCTCGACACGCGGCCGCAATCCGGACGAGACTCAGCGTTTCACCGCGCATGGCGGCGACCTCACCAAGGGCAAACCGCTCGTGGTCCTGATCAATGGCGGATCGGCCTCGGCCTCGGAAATCGTGGCCGGCGCGCTGCACGACCACAAGCGGGCGACGCTGATCGGCACGCGCTCGTTCGGCAAGGGCTCGGTGCAGACCATCATTCCGCTCGGCTCCGGCAACGGCGCGCTGGCGCTGACCACGGCGCGCTACTACACGCCGTCGGGCCGCTCGATCCAGGCTCAGGGCATCGCGCCCGACATCGAGATCCTCCAGGACGTGCCGCCCGAGCTGAAGGGCCGGATGGACACCATGGCGGAATCCCAGATGCGCGGCCATCTGTCGGCTTCCGACGGCACCGAGCAGACCGGATCGCAGTCCTATGTCCCGCCGGAAGAGAAGGACGACAAGGCCCTGCATGCGGCCTACGATTTCCTCCACGGCGTGACCGCGAATGCCGTCGCCTCGAAGCCCGCGTCGAAGGCTGCGGTTCCGAACTAGACCTTACGATCTCCAGGTATGAATCGCCCGGGGGTGGATGACCGCTCCCGGGTGAATGTTTTTTAGGAACGCCCTCGGAGTCATCCCCTCCATCGCGGCGGAAGCCCTAACCGGCCTCGCGGCGACGCCTCTCGTTGCCTTCGCGCCGGGCGAGCCGGCTGCGATGCAGTGCAAACAGCTCCGGCATCTTGTCGGCCGGCCTGGCGGCACTGAACAGATAACCCTGCATCTCGGAACAGCCGAGCGCGCGAAGCAGGCGCTGCTGCTCCTCGGTCTCGACGCCCTCGGCCGTGGTGGTCATGCGGCGGGAGGCCGCCAGATTGACGACGGCCTGAACGATGCTGGCGGAGCCGTCGGGGCGGGCGATGTCGTCGACGAAACAGCGGTCGATCTTGATCTTGTCGAAGGGGAAACGGTGCAGATAGCTCAGGGATGAGTAGCCGGTGCCGAAATCGTCGAGCGCGATGCGCACGCCGATGGCGCGGAGCTGGTGCAGGATCGCAAGCGCGGCATCGTCGTCGCGGATCAGGACCGCCTCGGTGATCTCGAGCTCGAGCCGGCTCGCCGGCAGGTTCGACGCGGCGAGCGCCGCCATGATCTTCAGCGCCAGCGTGCCGCTCTTGAACTGCACCGGCGAGACGTTGACCGCGAGGCGGATGTCGTCGGGCCAGGCGGCTGCGTCCCGGCAGGCGGTGGCCAGCACCCATTCGCCGATCTCGTTGATGAGGCCGGTGTCTTCGGCGATCGGGATGAACTCGGCCGGCGAGACCATGCCGCGCTCGGGATGGCGCCAGCGCACCAATGCCTCGCAGCCGGTGATGCGGTCGTCCTTCAGGCTAAGGCAAGGCTGGTAATAGACCTCGAGCCCTCCTTCGAAACCGCCTTGGGCGATGGCGTGGCGCAGGTCGCTCTCGAGCTGGCGACGCTCGCGGACCCTGGCGTCCATCTCCGGCTCGAAGAAGCGGTAGGTGCGGCGTCCGGCGGATTTCGCCGCGTACATCGCCATGTCCGCGTTCTTGAGGATCTGGTCCAGCACCGTGCCGTGTTCCGGTGCGAGCGCGATGCCGATGCTGGCATCGGTGGTGAGATGATGGCCCATGCAATCGAACGGCGTGCGGATGGCTTCGAAGACCCGCGCGACGAGCTTATTGACCTGGTCCGGCGACGTCACCGCGCTCTGTACGATGGCGAATTCGTCGCCGCCAAGTCGCGCCACGAAGTCCGCCGGGCCTGCACAGCGCTGGAGGCTCGCCGCTACCGACTTCAGCAGCTCGTCGCCGACGAGATGGCCGAGCGCGTCGTTGACGCCCTTGAACTCGTCGATGTCGATGTAATGCACCGCGATCTGTTTGCCGTCGCGGACCGCTGCCAGCGCTTCGCGCAGATGGTCGTGGAACATGGTGCGGTTGGGCAGATCCGTCAGCGCATCGTAATGGGCGAGGTGGGTGATGCGCTCCTCGATGCGACGGCGCTCCGTGATGTCCTCATGGGTCGCGACCCAGCCGCCATCCGCGAGCGGTTCGTTGAGGATGTGGATCGAGCGCCCGTCGGAGGTATCGACCACCATGGAATTGCGCACATGGATGTCCTTCAGCACGAGCCCGACGTAAGCGTCGACGTCGCCGGTGAACGAGCCGGTTGCCTTGCGGTGGGTGATGATGTCGTGGAAGCTGGAGCCGGGCTTCACGACCTCGGCCGACAATCCGTACATCTCGATGTAGCGCTGGTTGCAGACCACGAGGCGCTGCTCGGCGTCGAACAGCAAGAGGCCCTGCGTCATGTTGTTGACGGCGCGGTCGAGCCGCTGCTTCTCCAGAGTCAGCCGTTCCCGGGAAAGGCGGTGCTGCTCCAGCAGCTTGCGCACGATCGCTATCAGCACGCCTGCGATGGCGAGCGCGGAAGAGACGGCGATCGAGATCAGAATGCCGATCTGCTCGCGCCAGTCCGCCAGAGCCGCCGCGCGCGTCGTGGTGGCCATCATCAGGATCGGGAAGTGGGGCAGGGCACGGGAGGAGATCAGCCGGTCCTCGCCGTCGACGGGGCTGTTGAAGCGGCCGGCGAAATGATCGAGCCCGAACACCCTCTGATTGGCGAACGAGCCGATCTTGAAATTACGTCCCATCAATTCGCTGGAATGGGGGTAACGGGCGAGCAGCGTGCCGTCGCGATGCAGCATCGAGATCGTCGCGCCTTCGCCGAGCACGACGGAGGCGAAGAATTTCTCGAAGTTGGCGGGCTCGATCCCGCGTCCGACGACACCGAGGAACTCGCCGCTTGGTGCGACGATCCTCCGGGCCACCAGAATGGTCCATGCGCCGGAGATGCGGCTGTGCAGCGGCTCGATCAGGACGTCAGGTGAATAGGGATCGTATTTGAAGGTGCGGAAGTAGGCGCGATCGGCAACGTTCACCTTTGGAGCCGGCCATGCCGTCGACGAGTTGATCAGATTGCCTTCGGCATCGATGATGTTGACGCCGCCCATGTAGGGCAGCGCCTCGATCTTCGATCGCAGCATCCGGTGGACATCCTCGCCTGAGAGGTGCTTGCGGTATTCCCTGCCGGTCGTGATTCCGGCGGTGCGGACATGGTCGACGAAATCCTTCTGGATGACCGCGAAATCCTGCAATTGCTGATCGAAATGATGCGCGAGCAGCAGGACGGTATTTTCCAGCTCGCGGCCGGAGTTGCGCAGCGCCCGCTCACGGAAGTTCTGCGCCATCAGGACCGAGCCGATGGCGATGGCCACGATCAGCAGCGTGCCGCCCATCACCAGCCAGCGGACCGGTCCGCCGCGCACGAATGCCTGTTCAAAGAGGCGACTGCCGAATTTCGTCATCATGCTGGATCATTGCCGGGCACACCTCAGGATCAATGCTTGGCCCTGGAAACACCCGTTGGTTTACGGGAACGGTGTGGAGGCAAAGTTAGGAAGCGCGGTTAACGCAACATGAAGGGCGGCGCACAAATGCAATCGAAGCGCGCCGCGCGAGAGGCGGTTCGCCGAATCAAGCGCGTGTCAGGCGCGGTAGTGGCCGGACTTGCCGCCGAGCTTCTCGATCAGGTGGATGCCTTCGATGCGCACGCCGCGCTCGACCGCCTTGATCATGTCGTAGATGGTGAGGCAGGTGACCGAGACCGCCGTGAGGGCCTCCATCTCGACGCCGGTCGGGCCCGTCACCTTCACGCTGGCCCGAACGAGGCAGCCCGGCAAGTTCGCGTCAGGCTCGATGTCGACCGTCACCTTCGACAGCGCGAGCGGATGGCAGAGCGGGATCAGCTCCGATGTGCGCTTGGCGGCCATGATGCCGGCGATGCGCGCGGTGCCGAGCACGTCGCCCTTCTTGGCGTTGCCGGACACGATCAGGTCGAGCGTCGCTTTGGTCATGATGACGCGGCCTTCCGCGACAGCAAGCCGCTCGGTCGCGGGCTTGTCCGAGACGTCGACCATCCGCGCCTCGCCGGAAGCTCCGATATGGGTGAGGGCGGAGCCGGTCTTGGATTTGGCCGGCTTCGTCTTGGCCGGCTTCGTCTTGGCTGGCTTGGTCTTGGCTGGCTTGCGCGCCATATCAGCGCGCGCCTGTCGTGTTGCGCGCGAGCAGCGCGCGCGTCGCCGCAGTGACGTCGGCCTGTCGCATCAGGCTTTCGCCGACGAGGAACGTCGATATGCCGGCGCGCTCGAGCCGGGCGAGATCTTCTGGCGTGAAGATGCCGCTCTCGCCGACCATCAGCCGGTCCCGAGGGATCAGCGGCGCCAGCGCGTCGCTGGTCGCAAGCGTCGTCTCGAAGGTGCGCAGGTTGCGGTTGTTGACACCGATCATCGGCGACCGCAGCTTCAGCGCCCGTTCGAGCTCGGCGCGGTCATGGATCTCGATCAGCACGTCCATGCCGTAGGCGATGGCAGCGTCTTCGATATCCCTCGCGGCGGCATCATCGAGCGCCGCCATGATGATCAGGATGCAGTCGGCGCCGTGCGCGCGCGCCTCGATCACCTGATACGTGTCGAACATGAAATCCTTGCGCAGCACCGGCCGCGACACTGCCGCGCGCGCCGCCACCAGGAAGTCGAGATGACCCTGGAACGAGGGCGTGTCCGTCAGCACCGACAGACAGGCCGCACCGCCCGCCTCATAGGCTTTTGCGAGGGCCGGCGGGTCGAAATCGGCGCGGATGAGACCCTTGGAGGGCGAGGCCTTCTTGATCTCGGCGATCAGCGCGTAGTCGCCATTGGCAAGCTTGCTCTTGATCGCACGCAGGAAACCACGGGGCGCGGAAGCGGCCTTGGCTTGCGCCTCCACCGCCGACAACGGCTGCGCCCGCTTTGCCGCCGCGATCTCCTCGCGCTTATAGGTTTCGATCTTGGTCAGAATGTCGGACATGCGCAATTCAGCTGTTGGAGACCGTGACCAGGTGCTTCAGCTTCGCGTTGGCCGCGCCGCTGTCGATAGAGCGGGCGCCGATCGCGACGCCTTCCTTGAGGTCCTTGGCGCGGCCGGCCACGACCAGCGCGGCGGCGGCGTTGATCAGCGCCACGTCACGATAGGGACTCGGCTTGCCGTCGAGCACGCTTTGCAGCGCGATCGCATTGGCGTCGGCGTCGCCGCCCCGGAGCGCACCGGCCTCGCAAAGCGACAGTCCGGCCTCCTCGGGCGTCACCTCGAAATTCCGGATCTCGCCATTGTGGAGCGCGGAGACGAAGGTCGGGCCGGTGAGGGTGATCTCGTCGAGGCCGTCGGAGCCGTGCACGACCCATGCGGATTCCGAGCCGAGGTTCTTCAGCACCTGCGCGAGCGGCTGGACCCATTGCCTCGAGAACACGCCGACCATCTGCCGCTTCACGCCGGCCGGGTTGGACAGGGGGCCGAGCAGGTTGAAGATCGTGCGCGTGGCAAGCTCGACTCGGGTCGGGCCGACGTTCTTCATGGCGGGATGGTGGGCGGGGGCGAACATGAAGCCGATGCCGCATTCGCGCACGCAGCGCCCGACCTGCTCCGGCTTCAGGTCGATCTTCACCCCGAGCGAGGCCAGCACGTCGGCGGCGCCCGAGCGCGACGACAGTGCGCGGTTGCCGTGCTTGGCGACCGGCACACCGGCGCCCGAGACGATGAAGGACGCGCAGGTCGAGACGTTGACCGAGCCGGAGCCGTCGCCGCCGGTGCCGACGATGTCCACGGCGTCGGGCGGCGCGGTCACGGTCAGCATCTTCGAGCGCATCGCGGAAACGGCGCCAGTGATCTCGTCCACGGTCTCACCGCGCACGCGCAGCGCCATCAACAGTCCGCCCATCTGCGAGGGCGTCGCCTCGCCCGACATCATGGCGTCGAAGGCGGAAGCGGCTTCATCACGCGACAGGCTGGCGCCGGTCGCCACTTTTCCAATGATCGATTTCAGGTCGTCCATCGCGTGCTTTCAACTCACTGGTTCGCGCCGGTCACCTGCGCGAAGGCGGCCTGATTAATGGTGGTCCCGATGTCGGTTTCAAGCTTGTTGACGTAGGAGGCGACCTGCTCCTCGGTCTGGGCCCGGTCGAGGCTCTCCTTCAGCTGCTTGACCGCGTCGGAGGCGAAGTCGACCGCGGGATCCACGATGTCGGTGACGCGGAAGACGATGACCTCGCTGCCGCCGCTCACGGCTGTCTGTCCGACGCCGTCCTTGGCGGTGCGGAAGGCGGTCGACACGACGGTGGCAGGCACGCCGGCGGGCGAGTCGTCGCGCTTGAAGCCGGCTGCGGTCTCCACCTTGGCGCCGACGGCGGCGGCCTCGTCGGCGAGCTTGCCGCCTGCTTCGAGCTTCTGCACCATCTCGGTCGCCTTGGCCTTCAGCTTGGCCGCGATCTGGTCCTGGCGCCAGCGCGCCTCGACCTGGTCGCGGACCTCGTCGAGATTGCGGTCGCGCGAGGGCGTGATGGCTAGCACGTCGTACCAGACATAGCCGCCCTTGAACGAGATTGCGTCGGTGTCGACGCCGACATCGGTGTTGAAGGCCTGCGACACCACGTCGAGGCCCTGCGGGATATTGGCGACCGGCTGGCCGTTCGGGGCGCGGCCGGACCGGTCGACGGCGTCGATGGTCACGGCGGTGAGGCCGAGCTTCTGCGCCGCGTCGATCACGCTGGAGCCGCCGCCGCGCTCGTCTTCCATCTTGTCGCGGAGATCGGCGACCTTGACGCGCGCACGCTCGGTCGCGATCTCGCGCTTGATGTCGCCGGCAAGGCTGCCGTAGTCCGCCTCTTTGCCCGGCTCGATCTTGTCGACCCTGACGATGGAGGTGCCGAGAGCGCCCTGGATCGGCTGGCTGATCTCACCGACGGGAAGTGCGAAGGCGGCGTCGCCGACCGCGGGATCGAGCGAAGACTTGGTCACGAGGCCAAGGTCGACGTCGGAGGCACTCAGCCCGCGCTCCTTGCCGAGATCCTCGAACGACAGCCCGCCGGCGAGCCGCTCGCGCGCGGCCTGCGCCTCGGCGGCATTCGGGAATACGATCTGGTGGATCTGGCGCTTCTCCGGAGTGCCGAGCCGGTCCTTGCGCTGCTCGAACACCTTCTTGGCGTCCTCGTCGGAGACCTCGGTCCACTTGCCGATCTCTTCCGGCGAGACCACGACGAAGGCGATCTTGCGGTATTCGGGCGCGCGGAACTGGACCTTGTGATCCTCGAAATAGGTGGCGAGGGCTTCGGGAGAGGGCGCGTCGATCTGGCCGGCCTGAGCTGCGTCGAGCTTGACGAATTCAATGGCGCGCTGCTCGTTCTGGTAGCGCGTCAGCACGTCGATCATGGTCTTCGGCGGCTCGATGCCAGCGCCGATCGTGCCGGTGATCTGGCGGCGCAGCGACACCTTGCGCTGCTCGGCGACATAGCGCTGCTCGGTATAGCCGAAATTGCGGATCACGGCCTGGAAGCGGTTCGCATCGAAATTGCCGCCGACGCCCTTGAAGTTGGGATCGTTCATGATGACCTGGCGGATCTGGTCGTCGGTCTGGCCGAGCCCGAGCCGGCGCGCCTCTTCGTCGAGGGCGGCTTCGGCGATGGTCTGCTGGAGCACCTGGCGATCGAGGCCGAAGGCGCGGGCCTGGTCGGGCGTCAACGGACGGCCGAACTGGCGGCTGATCTGCTGCAGGCGGTCGGTGTAGATCTGGCGGAACTCGTTGAGCGAAATCTCGGTGCTGCCGACCTTGGCCACCGTGGACTGTCCAAAGCCCTTGAAGATGTCGGCGATGCCCCAAATGCCGAAACTGACGATCAACACGCCCATCACCACGGCCATTATGGTCTTGCCGAGCCAGTTTGATGAGGCCTTGCGCATTCCTCGAAGCATTTGGTCCAACTTGTTTGGTCAGGAGGGGAACGGAGCGCGTCTTAATGCAGATTCCGCAAAAGCGCGTCACCAAATTGATCAATCATCATAAAGTGGTGGCTTTCCCCCCGCAACCTCGCCTCATGCGACGGCGAGAAGCTGCGGTTAAAAGCCCCTGGTCTCTGGAACTGCAGGAGCACCTCTGCTAGCGCATGAACAAACCTCATATCGCTGGAATTTGACATGACCGACGCCATCCGACCGCTGATCGCCGGCAATTGGAAGATGAACGGCCTGAAGGCCCAGGCTGCCGAATTCGACGCCATGCTCAACGGCGCGGCAGATGTGGCCGGCAAGGCCGACCTGCTGGTCTGCCCGCCGGCGACACTGATTGCGGCGTTCGCCGAGAAGGCGCGTGGCAAGAAGGTTGCCGTAGGGGCCCAGGACTGCCATCCCAAGGCCTCCGGTGCCCATACCGGCGATGTCGCCGCCGAAATGCTGGTGGATGCGGGGGCAGCCGCCATCATCGTCGGCCATTCCGAGCGCCGCGCCGACCACGGCGAGGGCGACGCGCTGATCCGGCAGAAGGCCGAGGCCGCCTGGCGCGCCGGGGCGACGGCGATCGTCTGCATCGGCGAGACGCAGGCCCAGCGCGACGCCGGCCAAACCCTGGACGTCCTGCGTGGCCAGCTCGACGGCTCACTGCCAGACGGCTCCACTGCAGCCAATCTGGTCGTGGCCTACGAGCCGGTCTGGGCGATCGGTACCGGGCTGACGCCGACAGCCAAGGATGTTGAGCAGATTCATGGCTTTATCCGGGAACTCCTGCTCTCCCGGTTCAAAGACGAAGGTGCCAGAATGCGCATCCTCTACGGCGGCTCGGTCAAGCCCTCGAACGCGGCCGAGCTGATGGCCGTGAAAAACGTCGACGGCGCGCTGGTCGGCGGCGCCAGCCTGAAAGCGGCCGATTTCCTTGCTATTGCCAAGGGCTGCCTCTAGCTAACCCAAACCGTTGGTTAGGATCTGATCGGGGGTGGCAATACCCCTCCCGATCGTGTAACACCGCGCAACTTCAGGAAAACCCGCGAAGCGCGATCGGCCGCCGTCAGGCGCCGTCCGCTTGTGAAGGATACTATGCAGACCGTTGTCATCGTCATCCACCTCATGATCGTTGCCGTCATGATCGGCACCGTCCTGCTCCAGAAGTCGGAAGGCGGCGGGCTCGGCATGGGCGGAGGCGCCGGCTTCATGTCGAGCCGCGGCACTGCGAATCTTCTGACTCGTACCACCGCGATCCTGGCCGTCGGCTTCTTCCTCACCAGCCTGTTCCTGTCCTGGTACGCCGGCTACGACCGCAAGCCGTCATCGATCATCGGCCAGCCGTCGCAGACCCAGCCGGCCGGCGGATCGCCCATCGCGCCGCCGACTTCGGGCGGCATCCTGGACTCGCTGAAGAAGGCCGACGAGCAGCAGCAAAACCAGGCGCCATCAGGTCCGCAGGTACCGCGCTCGCAATAAAGCAGGGGGGCCATGCAGGCCGGCTGCTACCGTCCTGCATCAACAATCCCCATCAAGACACTGTCACCACTCTTAGTTCTGGCTCACCCATAGGCCCGCAAAATCTTTGGGGCGGAATACGAATCGCTTTGGCGAATCGAATTTTGGGGATTAGAGGTTAAGTCCCATGGCGCGGTACATATTCATCACCGGCGGCGTGGTTTCCTCGCTCGGCAAGGGTCTGGCTTCGGCGGCACTCGGTGCCCTGTTGCAGGCTCGGGGCTACAAGGTCCGCCTCCGCAAGCTCGACCCCTATCTCAACCTCGATCCCGGAACGATGTCGCCGTACCAGCACGGCGAAGTGTTCGTGACCGATGACGGCGCGGAGACCGATCTCGATCTCGGTCACTACGAGCGCTTCACCGGCAGGCCGGCGACCAAGGCCGACAACATCACCACGGGGCGCATCTACCAGGACATCATCTCCAAGGAGCGCCGGGGCGACTATCTCGGCGCGACCATCCAGGTGGTTCCGCACGTCACCAACGCGATCAAGGAATTCGTCCTCGACGGCAATGACGATTACGACTTCGTGCTGGTCGAGATCGGCGGCACCGTCGGCGACATCGAGGGGCTGCCGTTCTTCGAGGCGATCCGCCAGCTCAAGAACGAGCTGCCGCGCGATCACGCGGTCTATATCCACCTCACGCTGCTGCCCTATATCCCGAGCGCCGGCGAGCTGAAGACCAAGCCGACGCAGCACTCGGTGAAGGAGCTGCGCTCGATCGGCATCCAGCCGGACATCCTGCTCTGCCGCACCGACCGCGAGATCCCGAAGGAAGAGCGGCGCAAGCTCGGGCTGTTCTGCAACGTGCGCGAAAGCGCCGTGATCGAGGCGCGCGACGTCGACAACATCTATGCCGTGCCCGAGGCCTATCACAATGCGGGTCTCGACGACGAAGTGCTCGCCGCGTTCGGCATTGCCTCGCGTATTCCGCCGGAGCTGCGCAGCTGGCAAGAGATCAACGAGCGCATCCGCAACCCCGAAGGCAACGTCACCATCGCCATCGTCGGCAAGTACACCGGCATGAAGGATGCGTATAAGTCGCTGATCGAGGCGCTCTCGCATGGCGGCATCGCCAACAAGGTGAAGGTCAATCTCGACTGGATCGAGAGCGAGATCTTCGAGAAGGAAGATCCGGCGCCGTTCCTCGAGCACGTCAACGGCATCCTGGTGCCCGGCGGTTTCGGCCAGCGCGGCGCGGAAGGAAAGATCAAGGCGGCGCAGTTCGCGCGCGAGCGCGACGTTCCCTATTTCGGCATCTGCTTCGGCATGCAGATGGCGGTGATCGAGGCGGCGCGAAACCTCGTCGGTATTGAGGACGCCAATTCCACCGAGTTCGGCCCGACCAAGGAGCCGCTGGTCGGCCTGATGACGGAATGGCTGCGCGGCAACGAGCTCGAGAAGCGCTCGCAGGCCGGCGATCTCGGCGGCACGATGCGCCTTGGCGCTTATCCCGCCGCGCTCAACCGCGGCAGCCGCGTCTCTGAGGTCTATGGCGGCGCCACCGAGATCTCCGAGCGCCACCGCCATCGCTACGAGGTCAACACCGCCTACAAGGATCGCCTCGAGCAGCACGGCTTGAAATTCTCAGGACTTTCGCCCGACGGCGTGCTGCCCGAAATCGTCGAATACGAGGATCATCCCTGGTTCATCGGCGTTCAGTTCCATCCCGAGCTGAAGTCGCGGCCGTTCGAGCCGCATCCGCTGTTCGCCTCGTTCATCGAGGCGGCGGCGAAGCAGAGCCGGCTCGTCTAGTGGCTCAGCGCGTGGCGGCGTGGTCGCGCGCGTGATGCGCCGGCGCGACCCGCGCTGATGGTTGAGGCGCAAA
Organism: Bradyrhizobium sp. RP6; assembly: GCF_003837805.1. Taxonomy (GTDB): domain Bacteria; phylum Pseudomonadota; class Alphaproteobacteria; order Rhizobiales; family Xanthobacteraceae; genus Bradyrhizobium. The sequence goes on from NZ_RQIT01000001.1 coordinate 730,903, forward strand.
CGATCCCGTGATCAACTTCATCTGAGGTCGCCGCGTCAGCCTGTAGACGGAGGCCGGTGGCACGTTCAGCAAGGCGCGATCCACGAGCTTTGCGCGCAGGCCCAGCCGGTCGAGCACGGGCCGCGGCACCGGGCAGCTCATGCCGTAGGTGAACTGGTAGAAGGCGCCACCGGGACGGAGATAACTGAACGCACCGCTGAGGATCGAGATGACCTTGCGCCTGGACATGTTGAGCAGCGGCAGCCCGCTCACGACCGCGCCGACGGGGGCGCCGTCATAGAGGGGCTCGGTCGTAAGCCGGCCTGCGTCCATCCACAGCACGCGCGCCCCGGGAAAGCGCACTTGCAGGAGCTTCATGAAGTCGGAGCCGCATTCGATCAGCGTGAGATCCTGCGGCCGGACGCCGCGTTTGAGCAGCTTGTAGGTGAACGCGCCGGTGCCGGGCCCGAGCTCGAGAATCGGCCCGGTCGATGCGCTGATCTCGCGCGTGATGAGCTCGGCGAGCGCCGCACCCGACGGCGCGACTGCCCCGACCCGACGCGGGGACGACATCCAGGACAGGAAGAAGGAAAGGAAATCGTTGGGCATGCGCACTCCGGCATCTTGGTTTGCACCTCGAAAGATCAGAGGTGAGACGGATGCAATGTTGCGGAGGTGCATTGCGACTGCATTGCGCTTCAGCGGCGAATGCGGATTGAATCAACTCTGTCGGACCGGCGGCAGCGTCATCCGAAAACAGGCTCCGCCCTCCGGCCCGTCCGCTACGGAGACCTGGCCGCCATGCAGCTGCACGATCTCGCGCACCATGTTGAGGCCGAGGCCGGCGCCGCGATCGAGCGGCGTCAGCCGATAGAACGGCTCGAAGATCTGTTCGCGCTGATCGGCAGGAATTCCGGGGCCTTCATCGGTAACCTCGATAGTCGCGGGCCTGCTGACGCGAATCCCGATCGCGCCGCGGCGAGGACCGTGTTGGATCGCATTCTGCACGAGATTGGTCAGTGCGCGCTCCAGGGCCGCCGCATCGCCGGTCGTTTCGACCGGTGTCGCCGGCGCATCAAGCGCCAGCTCGTAGCCGGCGGCAATCGCCAGCGGCGCAAGGTCGGCGGCGACGCTTTGCGCAACGGCGGCGAGATTGACGCGCGTGAAAGGCTGGCCGCAGCGGTCGAGCCGCTGGATATCGAGCAATTGCTCGGCAAGGGTCGTCAGCCGAGCGGCATCCTGCAGCAGGCGATTCTTGTCCGGCCCAGGGGCAAGTGACTCCAGGCGCGTGTTCAGGATTGCGATGGGCGTGCGCAGCTCGTGTGCGGCGTCCGCGACGAAGCGCTTGTGGCGGGCATAGCCCTCGTCGAGCCGCGCCAGCGCGTCGTTGATCGCGGTCACGAGCGGCAGCACCTCCAGCGGAATCCGATCCACCGGGAGCCGCGCGCCGCGCTGATGAATATCGATGCGCCGTGCCTCGTCCGCTGCGGAATCGAGCCCCCTGAACGCGCTCCGCACCATCATCGGCGTTGCGATGAACGTCGCCGTTCCCATCAGCAGCAGGCCGGGCAGGGCAATGCCGAGAAACGCGAGTGAAGTCATGAACAGCGCCTTGGCGCCGGTGAGACGTCCCTGCGTTGCGGTGATGACCTGCACGTTGCCGGCGTCGGTATCGACCCGCTTCAGCCGCGCCGCCGGCTTGCGCGGATCGTCCTCGAACAACTGCCAGCCGAGCCGCGCCTGGCTGATCTGGTCGAGACCGCCGCCGATCGCGGTGAATTCGGCCGGCACGGAGCCTTCGCTGAGGACGCGACCCTGCCGATCGCGCACCAGGAACCAGAGGTCCGGCGTCTCATTGCGCAATTGCTGCAGATCGGCCGTCGGCCGCAAGGCCAGTTCGCCTTGCGCCTCGCGCGTGAGCGCGCGCTGGACGACATCGATGACGCGGTCCTCGTCCCTCTCGGCCAGCACGAAACCGGAGGCGCAAAGCGCGGCGAGGACGATCGCAACCAGCGCGACCAGGATCGCGGCCTGAAGCGAGAGCAGGCGCCAGCTCAGCCGCGAGCGCAGGCAATAGGGATCGTCGTGTTTGCTCATGGCAACTTCTTGAGCAGATAACCAACGCCGCGAATGCCGTGGATCTCGATACCCGCATCGGCTTCCGCGAGCTTTCGCCGCAGCCTCGATACATGCGTGTCGAGCGCGTTCGACTGGATCTCGTCGTCGAAATTGTAGACCGCCTCTTCCAGCGCCGAGCGCAGCACGGTTCGGCCCATGCGACGAACCAGGGCTTCCAGCACCAGGAGCTCGCGGCGCGGCAGCTCGAACGGCTGGCCGTCGATGCTGGCCTCGCGATGGCCGATGTCGAAGGCGAGGCGGCCCGCGCGAATGATTTCGGGGGAGAGGCCGGCGGGCCGCCGCAGCACTGCGCGGAGCCGGGCCAGCAGCTCCTCGACTGCAAACGGTTTTGCCAGATAGTCGTCGGCGCCGCCGTCGAGCCCGGCGATGCGGTCGGCGAGCTCCCCGCGCGCAGTCAGGACGATGATCGGTACGCCGTCGGCGCGCGCGCGGAGCTTTGGGATGAGGGCAAGGCCATCGCCGTCGGGAAGCTGGCGGTCGAGCAGGACGGCGGCATGGACGTCGGCGGAAATGGCCTCCTCCGCCTCGGCGAGCGTCGGGGCATGGTCCACCACCATGTCGTAGCGCTTCAGCGCCGAGGCCAGCGCGCAGGCCATCTCCGCTTCATCCTCGACGAGCAAAATCCGCATGTAACAGGCACCTGAACCTTAACTCAGCCTTTCTAGCGGCCCGATCATTGCGGCAGCATTGCGGGAGTCTGTGCGGCGCCGGAAGCTCAAAGCCATGCGCAGAACGCCACAGGGGCGGCCGGGCCGCGCTCAAGACACCGTCGGGGCCAGCCGCTATAACCGCCGGACCTGTTCAGGGAGGAACATGAATGATCTACGAAATGCGCGTCTATCGCTGCGTGCCCGGCCGCCTGCCGGCGCTGTTGAGGCGGTTCGAGACCGTCACGCTGAAGCTGTGGGAGAAGCATGGCATCCGCCAAGCCGGGTTCTTCACCACGCTGATCGGAGAATCCAACCAGGAGCTGACCTATTTCCTGGCCTGGGAGTCGCTCGCCGAGCGCGAGAAGAAGTGGGGCGCGTTCATGACCGACCCGGACTGGATGAAAGCGCGCGCCGAGAGTGAAGCCGACGGCCAGATCGTCGGCAATATCGTCAGCCAGCTCCTGACGCCGACTGCCTTCTCGGTCGTGAAGTAGGAACCTGCCGATGCAAGGGCGGCGCCGGCGGCCCCGGCGCAACCCTGATATTCGGGCCGCCCGGACCGAATAGGGTTGATCCGACCTTCGTGGCGGCTATGGTCGCGCCGAAACGAGGGATTTGTCTTGAGCTCTTCGACGTCAGCGGCGCCGGTCGTCACCATTGGCACGGTCAAGTTCGGCAATGATTTGCCGATCTCGATCATTGCTGGACCCTGCCAGCTCGAAAGTCGCCAGCATGCGTTGGAGGTCGCGTCCGCGCTGAAGGAGATCGCCGCGCGGCTGAACATCGGCCTCGTCTACAAGACCTCCTTCGACAAGGCCAACCGCACCAGCGCGTCGGCGGCGCGCGGGCTTGGCCTCGCTCAGTCGCTGCCGATCTTCGCTGAGATCCGATCCTCGCTCGGCCTGCCGGTGCTGACCGACGTGCACGAGGCCACGCAATGTGCCGAGGTGGCGCAGAGCGTGGACATCTTGCAGATCCCCGCGTTCCTGTGCCGCCAGACCGATCTCCTTCTGGCAGCCGCCGCGACAGGCAAGGTCGTCAACGTCAAGAAGGGCCAGTTCCTGGCGCCCTGGGACATGGCCAATGTCGTGAGCAAGATCACCGGCGCCGACAATCCCAACGTGCTCGTCACCGAGCGCGGCGTGTCCTTCGGCTACAACACGCTCGTCTCCGACATGCGCGCGCTGCCGATCCTGGCGCGCACCACCGGCGCGCCCGTCATCTTCGACGCCACCCATTCGGTGCAGCAGCCGGGCGGGAAGGGGACCTCCTCGGGCGGCGAGCGCGAATTCGTGCCGGTGCTCGCACGCGCGGCCGTTGCGGTCGGCGTTGCCGGCGTCTTCATCGAGACCCATCCTGATCCCGACCACGCGCCCTCGGACGGACCCAACATGGTCCCCCTGCGCGAGTTCGAATCGCTGATCGCCAGACTGATGGCATTCGACGCGCTCGCAAAGAATCCGCACTGATGCAGGAAGGCGAGGCGCGGCCGCCCGATCATGGCTTGCCGACGGCGCTCTACGTCATATCAGGGGCGAGCTTCGCCGCTGCACTCTCGGCACGCGCGCTCGATCCGGTGCTGCCGCACGTCGCCGAGGATTTTGGCGTCAGCATCGCCACCGCTGCGGGCTTCGCCGCGGTGTTCGCTTTCACCTTCTCGATCATCCAGCCGATTATCGGCGCCGCCGCCGACCTGTTCGGCAAGACGCGGCTGATGATCGGCTGCCTCGCGCTGCTCGGCCTTGCCAACATCCTGGGCGCGCTATCGTCCTCGTTCTCGGTCTTGTTCGCGACCCGTATCCTCGCCGGCATCGGCTCCGGCGGCGTGTTTCCCGTGGCGCTGAGCCTCACCAGCGATCTCGTCGGTCCCGACAAACGCCAGGTCGCGATCAGCCGCACGCTCGCCGGCGCCATGACCGGCAATCTGCTCGGCGCCTCGGCTTCCGGCCTGATCGGCGATTTCCTTGGCTGGCGTGGTGTCCTGGCGGTGCTCGGCGCGCTCGTAATCGTCGCCTCGATCGCCGTTGCCGCCGGCTTCCATGGCGCCAAGGTCAAGCATCCGCCGAAGACGAGCCTGTCGGCGCTGAAGGCCGGCTACCGCACCATCTTCACCAACCCGAACGCCTATGTCTGCTACTCTGCGGTGTTCATCGAAGGCTGCTGCGTGCTCGGGCTGTTTCCCTACATCGCTTCGTTCCTGTTCGAGCTCGGCCAGACTTCGCTGTCGATCGCCGGCATCGTTATCGCCGGCTTTGCTGTCGGTGGCCTGTTCTATACGCTGACGGTGTCGCGCCTGCTGCCTTGGCTCGGCGTGAAGGGCATGATGATCGCGGGCATGACGCTGGTGGCCTCGCAACTCGTCGCCGTGGCCTTCGGTCCGCGCTGGGAGGTTCAGGCGCTGAACCTCGTCGTCATGGGCTGGGGGTTCTATATTGCCCATGGCTGTCTTCAGGTGTTCGCCAGCGAACTGTCGATCGGGGCGCGGGCAACGGCGATGTCGCTGCATTCATTCTTCTTCTTCATGGGCCAGACCGTGGGCCCAATCGCCTATGGCCTCGGTCTCCAGCATGGCGGCAAGGTTCCGACGCTGCTTGTGAGCGCCGCAATCATGGTGGTGCTGGGCCTGGTCTGCGCCCGCCTGCTCAGGCAGCGGGCACCGTCCGACGCACTGGCCTGACGGACGGCGACACGATGCATGTCCGGTTTGATCGCGGGGCTCGGTGGAGAAGGCTAGCTCACGCAGTTCTTGCGATATTCGGCCGGCGTGACGTTCATGTGTCTGCGGAAAATCCGATTGAGATGACTTTGATCGGAAAATCCGCTCAAGAGCGCAATTTCCTTCAGGGCGAGCCGATCCTTGCGCAGATGTTGGCGGGCGCGCTCCACCTTGCGGCGCAGGACGTAGGCATGCGGCCGCATGCCATAGTGCACCTGGAACTTGCGCGCGAACTGCACCGGCGAGCAGTTGCAGATGTTGGCTAGCTCGTCGAGCGTGATGTTCCTGGAGATGTTCTGCTCGACATAGTCCTCGATCAGCCTTGCATGCGCCGGCCTGAAGCGCCCCTGCGGACAGGGCAGTTTGAATTCCACCGAGGCATATTTTCGCAAGATGTGCACGCTCGCCTGAAGTGCCAGCGCATCGTAGCAGAGCCGGCCGCCCGGACCGCCTTCGGACACTTCCTGCACCATCCGGTCGCCGATCCAGGTCAGCACCGGGTCTTCGATCCTGAGCAGATCGTGGAGTTCGACGCTTCCTGAGTCGCGGTCGAATGCCTCGCTCGCGGTCTTCGTCATCAGGCTCGGCGAGATGTAGAAATGGCTGACTTCGAGGTCATTGCTCCAGCGCCAGTGCGAAGGCTCCGCACGTGTCAGCAGGGTTGTGACGCCACGTCCGACGTGATCCTGCTTCCAGGCGCCGGTCACACGGCGATTCATCGACGTTGTGCCTTCGCGATAGACGACGATCAGGAAATTCTCCGACGGCGGCACCAAGATGTCGGACGGCGCATAGCGGAAGACGCGCAGCCGAAAGTCAGTCTTGCCCACCGCGGAACTGTCCAGCATTAATTGGCCGGGAGCGTAGCGTGGCAACTCCTCGACCGTGATGAATTGGCCCATCGCGCGAGACTCCTTCCCTGAATTCTAAGGCGCGGTTGACCGCTTCTGCTTCTCATTGGCCGAACGGCGGAGACGAGCATAAGCCGGTTTCGCCATTTGCCAAGCGAGCCGTGTTGCCGAACTGCAGAACCGGCAAGGAGCGCGCGGCTTCGTTCAAAGAATTGTCCGATTTGTTCAAGCTCCAGCCGCCGGAATACTCATAGCTTTTCGCCGTCCCGTACTGACGGGATCAACAATGACGCGCTGCACCACCATCCGATCGCATGACGGATGGGGAAGGTCGTGCGCACTCAAAAATCACCGAGGAGGAATAAATGGCGGAAGCCCTGACCAAATCCAATGGAAGCAACGGTTCGCACGGAACAGCGAAGTTCGATGCCGTGGTTGTCGGAGCCGGCGTCGCCGGGCTCTATCAACTCTATCGTCTGCGCGAGCAGGGATTGAGCGTCAGGGGGATCGACGCCGCGTCAGGCGTAGGCGGCACGTGGTATTGGAATCGATATCCCGGCGCGCGCTTCGACTCCGAGGCCTACATCTATCAGTATCTTTTCTCCGAGGAGCTCTACAAGGGTTGGAGCTGGAGCGAGAAGTTTCCGGGCCAGCCCGAAATCGAACGCTGGATGAACTACGTCGCCGACCGTCTCGATCTGCGCAAGGACATCCAGTTCAGCACGACGGTCAAGAGCGCGCACTTCAACGAGGCCACGCAGCGCTGGCTGGTCACGACCGACCGGGGCGATTTGATCGACACCCAGTTTCTAGTCACCTGCTGCGGCATGCTGTCGGCTCCCTACGTATCCTTTCCGGGGCAGGAGACTTTCAAGGGACAGTTGTTCCATACGGCGCGCTGGCCGGAGCAGCCTGTCGACCTCGCAGGCAAGCGCGTCGGAGTCATCGGCAACGGTGCGACCGGCATCCAGGTCATCCAGACGATCGCCGGCGATGTCGGCCATCTCAAGGTGTTCATCCGCACGCCGCAATACATCATCCCGATGAAGAATCCGAAATTTGGGGCCGCGGAGGTCGAGGACTACAAGTCGAGATTCAAGTCGCTCACCGAACGCCTGCCGCGCACATTCACCGGCTTTGAATACGACTTCGAGCACGCCTGGGCAGACCTCACGCCGGAGCGCCGCCGCGCGGTGATCGAAGCCTGCTGGAATGACGGTTCCCTGAAGCTATGGATATCCTCATTCGCCGAGCTGTTCTTCGACCCGGAGGTCAATGCCGAGATCTCCGAATTCGTGCGCGGGAAGATGCGCGAGCGGCTCGGGGATCCGAAACTGTGCGATGCGTTGATTCCTGCCGATTATGGCTTCGGAACGCACCGTGTGCCGCTCGAGCAGAACTTCCTCGAGGCCTTCCATCGTCCCAACGTCGAGATCGTCAGCGTCAAGAGCAATCCGATCGATCGCGTCACGCCCACGGGTATTCAGACCGCTGACGGTACGGTCCACGAGCTGGATGTCATTATCCTGGCAACCGGCTTCGACGCCGGCACCGGTGCCTTGACGCGCATCGATATCAGGGGCCGCGACGGTCGATCGCTGAGGGAGGACTGGAGCAGGGACATCCGCACCACGATGGGCCTGCAGGTTCACGGCTATCCCAACCTGTTCACGACCGCCGTTCCGCTCGCTCCGTCGGCCGCGCTGTGCAACATGACCACGTGCCTGCAGCAGCAGGTCGAATGGATCGATGACTGCATCAAGTACATGCGCAGCAAGGATCTGAAGGTGGTCGAGCCGACAAAGGACGCCCAGGACAGCTGGGTGGCCCATCACGACGAGATCGCAAACGCGACGCTGATCGCGAAAACCAATTCCTGGTACCTGGGCTCGAACGTCGAAGGCAAGCCGCGCCGTGTCCTGTCGTACTGCGGCGGCGTCGGCGCGTATCGACAGAAGTGCGACGAGGTCGCGGTGAACGGTTACGAGGGCTTCGCGATGCAATGAGCGCTCGCGACGCGAGCGTCGACCACATCAATCAATCCAGCACGGGAGGACGATCATGATCATGAATTTTGGCGCGACGGCAGATGCTGTTCTCGACGGCGTCGTCACATCCACGCCGCGCGTGCCCGGCGTTGTCGCGATGGTGACGGACCGCCGGCGCAACATCTATGAAGGCGCAGCCGGCAAACGCCGTCTCGATCGGCCGGCGGACATGACTACCGACAGCGTCTTTGCCCTTTTCTCCACCACCAAGGCGATTACCGGAACGGCCGTTCTGCAACTCGTCGAAGAAGGCAAGCTCGATCTCGATGCGCCCGCGAAGCGCTACGCGAACGAGATCGGAAAGCTGCAGGTGATCGAGGGCTTCGATGCAGCGGGAGAGCCGATCCTGCGTGCCCCGAAGCGCGATATCACCACGCGCATGCTGATGACCCACACAGCGGGCCTGAGCTACGATTTCATCAACCACACCTATAACCGACTGGCCCAGGAGAAGGGGCAACCCAGCGTGATCACAGCGAGCAAGGCCTGCTTGATGACCCCGCTGCTGTTCGATCCCGGCGAGCGCTGGGACTATGGGACAAATCTCGACTGGTGCGGCCAGATCGTCGAGGCGATCACGGGCAAGCGACTCGGTGAAGTCTTCAAGACGCGCATCTTCGAACCGCTCGGGATCGAGGACATGACCTTCGAGCTGACCGATGCGATGCGCCAGAAACTGGCCGGCATCCACGCGCGGAACGCCGACGGGTCGCTGACGCCGATGGATTTCGAGCTTCCGGCGAAGCCCGAAGTCCATATGGGCGGCCACGGCCTGTACGGCACGGTCGGCGACTACATGCGTTTCATCCGCATGTGGCTGAATGACGGAGCTGGCGAGCACGGCCGCGTGCTGAAAGCCGAAACCGTGCGGATGGCGGAAAAGAACCATCTGGGCGACAGGAAGGTAACGCCGATCACGGGTGTCATCCCGTCGCTGTGCAACGACGCGGAATTCTTTCCGGGCCAATCCAAATCCTGGGCGCTGAGCTTCATGGTCAACGACGAGGAAGCCCCGACGGGACGTCCCGCCGGCGCGTTGGGCTGGGCCGGGCTCGCCAACCTGTTCTACTGGATCGATCGGCAGAACAACGTCGGCGGGTTCTGGGCCACCCAGATTCTGCCCTTCGGCGATCCGACATCGTTCATCGGCTATATGAACTTCGAGACGGGATTCTACCAGAGCCTCAGGCAGCGCTTGGCGAGCTAGGACCATGATGCGAGAGCGGCCTCGTCGCTGTCGACCGAGGCCGTTCTCTCTCGATCGTCACACGTGACCGAGCTATGCCCTAGCCCCGCCCGCGATAGGGCGCGACGCCTTGCTCGGGCACCCACAGGCCCTTCGGCACGCGGCCGGTCTGCCAGAACACGTCGATCGGGATGCCGCCGCGCGGATACCAGTAGCCTCCGATGCGCAGCCATTTCGGCTTGATCTCGCTGGCGATACGCTTGCCGATCATCACGGTGCAGTCCTCGTGGAAGGCTCCGTGGTTGCGGAAGCTCGCGATGTAGAGCTTGAGGGACTTCGACTCCAGCAGCCACGCGCCCGGCGCGTAGTCGATCATCAGATGCGCGAAGTCGGGCTGGCCCGTGACCGGGCAGAGCGAGGTGAATTCCGGCACGGTAAAGCGCACCAGATAATCGGTGCCCTTTTGCGGATTGGGCACGCGGTCGAGCTGGGCTTCTTCCGGTCTGTGCGGCCACTCGACGGCCCGGCCGAGTTGGAGGGATTTCTTCGCCATCGTCGTCACATCCTGTTTCGGGTGCCGGGATGGACGCAAATGCCGCTGTCGTCAACCGCTCGCGATCGTCTGGATCATGACGATCCGGTCGTTGCCGGACTCGCAGCCCCAGAGCTCACCCGGCCTGCCATCGAGCTGGCGCACATTGGCGTTGGCCTTGTCGCTGGCGAACACGTTGAACTTCTCGCTGGCGGGATCGAAGCGCACGATGGCGTTTGCCGAAAAGTCCGTGAGCCAGACCTTGTCCTTGTCGTCGACGAAGACGGCGTAGGCGCGGGGGCGTTCGCCCGGCAGCTTCCACGTCTTCCAGGAGCCATTGGCGGGATCGTGCACCGAGACGTGGCCGCTGTTCCACTCGCTGACCCAGATCCGCCCTTTCGAATCCGACCAGACGCGCCGCGAACCCTGGTTCGGCGTCGGCGGCTCGACCACGGTCGCGTTGCCGCTCGCGAGGTCGATCTTCGCGATGTGGCTGCCGGCGAGGGAGGCGTACCAGACCTCGCCTTTGGGCGTGACCGTGATGCCGTAGGGACCGATGCCCTTCGGCGCCTTGAACACATTCATTTCGCCGGTCCTCGGCGCGAGCCGGCCGTAGTAGCCGGACTGGCCGGTGAACCAGTAGGTGCCTTCCTTGTCGAACACGCCGGTGTTGAGGTTGGCGTAGGCGAACTTTTCCGGCAGGCGGAACAGCGTCACCTTGAGATCGCCGGGATCGACCCGCGCGATCGCGTTCTGGCCGCCCTCGGTGATCCAGGGCGCTCCATCGGGGCCGACGGTCACGCCATGCGGCGCTGCGCCCTGGCCGAGGCTGACCGTCTTGAAACTGCCATCCCGGGGATCGAGCCTGCCGAGCAGGCCCTTGCCCTGCGCCGTGAACCAAACCGCGCCGTCAGGCGCGGGCGTGAGATCATGCAGGCCGATGCCCGGGCTGATGGGATAGTATTTTGTCCGAAACGGGACTTCCTGTGCAAAACCCGGTTGGGCGGCGAGCAGCGCGGCACCCGAAGCAAGAAACTGGCGGCGATTCATGGCGTTACCCCGACTGTTTCAGATTGAGGTTGGGCACGCGGACCAGATGCGGTCGAGCATAATCTGAGGCGCTTCACGCGTCAGTCGAAGCGGCTCTTCCAAGCGTTCACATTTGCTTGCGGCCCGTGTAAGACCCGCGGCACCGATCAGCCCTAACGAACGGAAGTGGACATCATGACCGCCATCATCGACATCATCGGCCGCGAAATCCTCGATAGCCGGGGCAATCCCACCGTCGAGGTCGATGTCGTGCTGGAGGACGGCGCGCTCGGCCGCGCCGCGGTGCCGTCGGGCGCCTCGACGGGCGCGCATGAGGCGGTGGAACTGCGCGACGGCGACAAAGCCCGCTATCTCGGCAAGGGCGTCTCCAAGGCGGTCGGCGCCGTCAACGGCGAGATCTTCGAGGCCCTGAGCGGCCTCGATGTCGAGCAGCAGGCCCAGCTTGACCAGATCATGATCGATCTCGACGGCACGCCGAACAAGAGCCGGCTCGGCGCCAACGCCATTCTCGGCGTCTCGCTCGCCTGCGCCAAGGCTGCCGCGAACTCACTCGACATGCCGCTCTACCGTTACGTCGGCGGCACCTCGGCGCGCCTGTTGCCGGTGCCGATGATGAACATCATCAATGGCGGCGTGCATGCCGACAACCCGATCGACTTCCAGGAGTTCATGATCTTGCCGGTCGGGGCACCGAGCTTTGCCGAGGGTCTGCGCTACGGCGCAGAGGTGTTCCACACGTTGAAGTCGGAGCTCAAGAAAGCCGGCCACAACACCAATGTCGGCGACGAGGGCGGCTTTGCGCCGAATCTGCCGTCCGCGGACGCCGCGCTCGACTTCGTGATGAACGCGATCGGCAAGGCCGGCTTCAACGCGGGCGCCGACATCGTGCTCGGCCTCGACTGCGCCTCGACCGAGTTCTTCAAGGACGGCAAATACGTCTATGAGGGCGAGGGCAAGACCCGCTCGATCTCCGAGCAGGCGAAGTATCTTGCCGATCTGGTCTCGCGCTATCCGATCGTGACCATCGAGGACGGCATGTCGGAAGACGACATGGACGGCTGGAAGGAGCTCACCGATCTCATCGGCAAGAAGTGCCAGCTGGTCGGCGACGACCTCTTCGTCACCAACGTCAAGCGCCTCGCCGAAGGCATCAAGGCGGGCCGCGCCAACTCGATCCTGATCAAGGTCAACCAGATCGGCACGCTGACCGAGACGCTGGCCGCCGTCGAGATGGCGCACAAGGCGGGATACACCTCGGTGATGTCGCACCGCTCCGGCGAGACCGAGGATTCCACCATCGCCGACCTCGCGGTCGCCACCAATTGTGGTCAGATCAAGACCGGCTCCCTTGCCCGGTCCGACCGCACCGCCAAATACAACCAGCTCCTGCGCATCGAGCAGCAGCTCGGCAAGCAGGCGCTCTACGGCGGCAAGGCGGCACTGAAGGCGCTGGCATAAGCCGGCGCCGCGCAAAGACGGACAGGGGAGGATCGAGATGAGCGACGGCAAGACCGGACTGCAACTGCGTTCGCTGCTGAAGAAGAGCGGCGAGCTTGAACTGTCGCTCGTGAACGTCCCGACGCCGGAGCCGGCCGACGACGAGGTCGTGGTCCGCGTCGAGGCCACCCCGATCAACCCGTCCGACCTCGGGCTTCTGATCGGGGCGGCCGACATGTCGGCCGCCCAGGCCTCCGGCACCAGGGAGATGCCGGTCATCACCGCCACGATGCCGGAGGCGGCGATGCGGATGATGGCGGCCAGGTTCGATCAGTCGCTGCCGGTCGGCAACGAGGGGGCCGGCACGGTGATCGGGACCGGATCGTCGGACGCGGCGAAGGCGCTGATGGGCAAGACGGTGTCGATGATTGGTGGTGCGATGTACACGCAGTACCGCGTGCTCAAGGTCCGCGACGTCATGGAGCTGCCGGCGGGCACCACGGCCGCGGACGGCGCTTCCTGGTTCGTCAATCCGCTGACGGCGCTCGGCATGACCGAGACGATGCGGCGGGAGAACCACAAGGCGCTCGTGCACACGGCTGCCGCTTCCAATCTCGGCCAGATGCTCAACAAGATCTGCATCAAGGATGGCATTGGCCTCGTCAACATCGTCAGGAACAAGGAGCAGGCCGACATCCTGCACAAGATCGGCGCCAAATACGTCGTGGATTCCAGCGCGCCTGATTTCATGGATGACCTCACCAACGCGCTGGTCGAAACCGGCGCCACGATCGCCTTCGACGCCGTCGGCGGCGGCAAGCTGGCGAGCCAGATTCTGACCGCCATGGAAATCGCAGCCAACAAGACCGCGAAGGAATACAGCCGCTACGGCTCCAACGTGTACAAGCAGGTCTACATCTATGGCAGCCTCGACACGCGCCCGACCGAGCTGAACCGCTCGTTCGGGCTGAGCTGGGGCGTCGGCGGCTGGCTGCTGACGCCGTTCCTTCAGAAGATCGGCCCGGCCGAGATCGGCCGCCTGCGCCAGCGCGTGGCGTCCGAGCTGAAGACCACCTTCGCCAGTCATTACACCAAGGTGGTGTCGCTTGCCGAGGCGCTCGATCCCGCCAACATCGCGATTTACGCCAAACGCGCCACCGGCGAAAAATTCCTCATCAACCCGAATAAATAACCGTGACCTGCGACGGCGCGTGACCCGGGGCAGGGGCCGGCCGCGCCGGCCTATCCTGGCTTGATCGACACGTTCATGCCTGAGCAGTCGGGCGAACGACGATCTCGCCGACATCCACGCTATCCGGTTGCGCTATCGCGAAGGCGATGGCTTCCGCGATCGCGCTCGCCGGAATGGCCAGTGCCTTCATGCTGGCCAGCCCCTCCGCCCGTAGCACGGAATCCGTCATGGAGGATGGCAGCTCGGTGTCGACATAACCGGGGGAGATGGTCGTCACCCGAAGCGACGGGCCGGCCTCCTGACGAAGCCCTTCGGAAATCGCCCTGACAGCGTTCTTCGATCCCGCGTAGACGGCCATTGTCGGAACGATCTTGATGCCGGCGGTCGACAGGGTGTTGACGAAGTGGCCAAAGCCCTGACGACGGAAGACGGGGAGGGCAGCAGCGATCCCGTAGAGCACGCCTTTCACGTTCACGTCGATCATATCGTCCCAATCGTCGACCCTCAGATCGTCAAGACGGGAAATCGGTGCAATCCCGGCATTGTTGATCATGACGTCCAGCTTTCCGCATCGGTCCGTCGCGAGACCGACGAGCTTTGCGACATCCTCGCGCTGCCTGACGTCGGTGACGAGATACGAGGCCTTTCCGCCCTTCGAGGTGATGCTCGCGGTCAGCATCTCCAGCCTCTCGGAACGGCGTGCGGCGAGGATCACGATGGCGCCACGTTCTGCGAGATGCCGGGCAGTGGCTTCGCCAATTCCGCTGCTGGCGCCCGTAATGGCGATGACCTTGCCTGCGATGCCTGTCATGGGCGTTCCATCCAATTCGTTGCGAGATGAAATTCGCATCGGTAGCGAGGATGATCTATGTTTGAAATGCTCGAAAATCGTCGAGATCGGATCAAGCCTTGGACAAACTTTCGGACAAGCACTTCGATAGGCGCTTCGACAGGCACTTGGGCAAACAGTTGGGCAAGACCTTGGACCCTCTGTCCCAGGCCTTCTCACTCTTGGACGTTCGCGCTGCGCGTTGCACGAGGTTCGAGGCGGGCGGGCATTGGTCGTATCAGTTCCCGGCAAAACCCGCCCTGAAGTTCGGCGCGGTCATCCGAGGCGATTGCTGGATCGATTTTGGCGACGAAGCCCATCATCGGCTTGCCACCGGCGACTGTTTTCTTCTCGCCAATGCCCCAGCCTACGTTCTGGCCAACGACGGACGCCTCGCTCCCGAAGACGGAATAGCGGCGTTCGATTGGGCGCGGTCGGATGTAGCGCGTGGCGCGGGGAGCGATACCGTCCTGCTTGCCGGCAGTTTTGGTTTCGAGGCATCGGACGCCGAGTTGCTGCTCGATGCGCTGCCTCGCTTTCTGCTCATACCATCGCGCAGTCCGTCGGCAGCCGTCATTCATTCCACGCTCCACATTCTCGACCTTGAAATCAGGGGGACGGGAATCGGAACGGCCGTACTCACCGACAGGCTGGCCGACGTCCTGCTCGTCCAGGTGCTCCGCGCGGCGCTGGATCAGGGTGCCGGCGAGGGACTTGGATGGATCAACGCGCTGGTCGATGCCAGGATCGGCAAGGCAATCAGGTTGATGCACGAAGACGCTGCTCATCCCTGGACCCTGGACGCATTGGCCGACGCGATCGCAATGTCGCGATCCGCATTTTCGAAGCGGTTCAAGTCCCT
The DNA here is from genome assembly GCF_003837805.1 of Bradyrhizobium sp. RP6. GTDB lineage: Bacteria > Pseudomonadota > Alphaproteobacteria > Rhizobiales > Xanthobacteraceae > Bradyrhizobium. The sequence continues at coordinate 746,374 of NZ_RQIT01000001.1, forward strand.
GGTGGGGCTGGCGCCGCTCGACTACCTCCTTCGGTGGCGAATGCGGCTTGCGCGCGATCAGATGCGACGCGGTGCGACCGTCTCGGCAACCGCCGCGCAGCTGGGATATTCGTCGGAGAGCGCCTTCGGGCATGCGTTTAAACGAATCTACGGCCATGCACCGAAGCAATACTGGCGTGGACAGGCCACTGGCGAAAAATTCCCCATCGTCCCGAATAAATAATCGTGATCTGCGAGGGCACGTCACCGAAAGAGTGTCTTGCCTTCTGAGCGACGCGGGGGATTATTCCGCCGCCGTTTCAAGCGGACGAACCGCAAGGCGCTCAGAAGGGACATTCCATGACCGATCTCAATCGCCGTCACCTGCTCGCAGGCGCCGCCGCCATGGGCGCGGCGGCCGTCACCGGGCTCGGGCCCATCGCCGCGAATGCCTCAGCCCCGCAGGCCGGGACACAGGCGCCGGGCTTCTATCGCTACAAGGTCGGCAGCTTCGAGTGTACCTCGATCAACGACGGCGCGCGCACCTTCCCGATGCCGGACAAGTTCGTCGTCAACATTCCGAAGGAGGAGGCGCTGGCGGCCGGCGAGGCGGCCTACATGCCGAAGGGCATGGTCACCGTGCCGTTCAATCCGCAGCTCATCAACACCGGCTCCAAGCTGGTCCTGATCGACACCGGCAATGGCATTGCGAATTTCGAGGCCAGCAAGGGCGCGGTCGGCCGCACGCTGCAAAACCTTCAGGCCGCCGGCGTCGACGTCAAGAATGTCGACGTCGTGCTGTTGTCGCATCTGCACCCCGACCATACCAACGGCATCCGTCTGGCCGACGGCGCGCTGGCCTTCCCGAATGCGGAGATCATGGTGCCGGGCAAGGACTGGGAGTTCTGGACCAGCGAGGACAACGCCGCCAGGGCCGAGTCCAATCCCATGATGAAGAACTACTTCGCCAACGTGAAGAAAACCTTCGCCGGCCTCGAATCCAAGGTGACGAAGTATGAGTGGGGCAAGGAGGTCGCGCCCGGCATCACCTCCATCGCGACGCCCGGCCACACGCCGGGGCACACCTCCTTCGCAGTCGCCTCGGGCGACGCCAAGGTGCTAATCCAGTCCGACGTCACCAACATTCCGGAATTCTTCCTGCGCAATCCGGACTGGCACGTGGTGTTCGACAACGACGCCGCGATGGCGCAGGCGACGCGCCACAAGTTCTACGACATGGCGGCAGCGGAAAAGGCGACCGTGATCGGCTTTCACTTCGCCTTTCCCTCGGTCGGCCATGTCGAGAAGGACGGCGCCAAATATCGCCTGATTCCGTCGGCGTGGAATCCGACGATCTGATCTGCACGCGGTGTTTGCGCCAACCATCGGGCCGCCGCTTGGCGGCCCGATTTGTTTGGGCCGCATTCGCGAAACGCAGCGTTTCCAAATCGAACCAGTTCATGCACTTGCATCCATCGATCCGGATGGCTTAAGTGCCGTCCGGGCACTCCCGCTCAAGCCCTCAAGGACATTTCATGGCCTACAACATCGTCACGATCGCCGGCAGCCTGCGCAAGGACAGCTTCTCGCTCAAGATCGCCAATGCGCTCGCCAAACTGGCGCCTGGCTCGCTCAAGCTCGAGGTCGTCACGCCGGCAGGCATCTCGTTCTTCAACCAGGACCTCGAGGGCGCGCCGCCCGCGGACTGGCTCGCCTTCCGAGAGAAGCTCCAGAAGTCGAACGGCGTCCTGTTCGTCACGCCCGAATACAACCGCTCGATCCCGGGCGTCCTCAAGAACGCCATCGACGTTGCCTCGCGGCCCTACGGCAAGAGCTCGTTCCTCGGCAAGCCGGTCGGCATCATCTCCAACTCGCCGGGGCTGCTCGGCGGTGTCAGCGCGGCCAAGCATCTGCAGAACATTCTGCCGGGCATTTCCGGTCCCGTCCTCCAGCAGCCGGAAATCTACCTCAGTGGCGTCGGCGATGGCTTCGATGCCGAGGGCAACCTGACCAAGGACTCCCTGAAGACTGTGCTGCAGCAGTACATCGACGCCTTCGCCGCGCACGTCGCGAAGAACCAAGGCTAAGGCCTCATTCTCTCCCTCATGCCCGGGACAAGCCCGGGCATGACGACTGGCGGTGGGGGGCGAGTTAGCACTCCCTTAACCAACCTGTCCCATCCTGCCACGATGGTCTCCCGCGCCCGCCTGAAATCGATCCTGACTGGCCTTGCCCTCTATGCGATGGCGGCGGCCATCGTCGGCTATTTCGGCGTCAACGCCTATACCGGCAAGTACGGCCTCAACGCGCGCCAGGAGCTCGACCAGGAGATCATCGCGCTGACCAGCGAGCTGGCCCAGCTCAAACGTGAGCGTGCCAGGAGCGAACAGCGGGTGTCGCTGCTGCGGTCCGAGAAGATCGACCCCGACATGCTGGACGAGCGGGCGCGCTTCCAGCTCGACTATGTCAATCCGCGAGACCTCGTTCGCATGATCCCGGCAAAGTAGCGCATCCGCAGCTTTCGAAAGCGGCATCGAAAGCCGCTGCCGAAATCCGACATGCGCGTCTCAATTGCAGCGAAAGTCGTAGGCCTGGAACCCGGACGGCCGCCTTGACGGCCGTGCCGCAACGGGCGCATGGCTTCTGCGGTCCCTGGTTGACGCAGATCAACCGGGCAGCACCGGTAGTCTTTAGACTGCCATCCGGAGGAAACCGTGATGAATGGGTCAATGCCCCGGCATCACGCGGCCCGTGTCGAGGCCGCCATCGCGTCAGGCCAGGCGGCTCGGTCCGCGCTCGTGGCCTCGTGGCGTCGTTCCTCCAGATTGCATCGTCTCGATCCCGGCGGCCGCGCCGCGCCGATGCGGCTGACCGAAGCCGAGCTCCACCAAGCGCGCGAACGTATCGCGCCGCTCCTGGCCGCGGCGCAAGGCGCGATGGATCGGCTGTATCAGGCCGTCGGCGCCGCGGGCTGCTGCGTGCTGCTCGCCGATCGCGAGGGCGTGCCGGTCGATCGCCGCGGCACGGTGGCGGACGATGCGACGTTTCAGTCCTGGGGCCTGTGGACGGGTGCGATCTGGAGCGAGGAGCACGAGGGCACCAACGGCATCGGCACCTGCCTCGTCGAGCAGCGTCCGCTGACCATCGATCGCGACCAGCATTTCTTTGCCCGCAATACGCTTCTGAGCTGCACCGCCGTTCCGATCTACGATCACGAGGCGGCGCTCGCGGGTGTGCTCGACGTCTCCTCCTGCCGCGCCGACCGCACCGACGCCTTCGCCAGCCTGATCGCGCTCGCGACGGGCGAGGCGGCCAAGCGTATCGAGGCCGACCTGTTTCGAAAGGCTTTTGCCGATGCCCGCATCGTGCTGACGCAAGCTGCGGACGGAAGTTGCAGCGGCCTCGTTGCGGTCGATGCGGACGATCTCGTGATCGGCGCGACCCGCTCCGCCCGGGTGGCGCTCGGAATCGCGCCCGGCCGGGCCTTGCAGCCGGTGCCTGCCGCCGACCTTCTCGGTGGCGATGCCGCGCGCGATCACCTTGCCGGCGGCCAGCGGGCGGTGTTGCAGCGCGCGCTGCTCCGCGCCGGCGGCAATGTCTCGGCGGCCGCCAAGGCCCTCGGCGTCAGCCGCGCCACGCTGCACCGGAAGCTGAAGCGGTTCGAGCTGAACCACTGAGCTCAGCCGTTTCGTCACTCGCAGTGACGGGCCGGTCCACGACTGTCGCAGAAGTGCGACAGGTCCGCCCGGCCATCGCTTCCGCCCGCGCTGACAGAAAACACCTCCCGCATCATCGTCGGCGCAAGTCGCGAACAGGCGACGACAAGCGCAAACAGCAACATCGGGAGTGATCAATGAACAAGGTGGAATTCCTCAGCGTCACCAAAGTTCCCTTTGCCGAACGCTACGACAATTTCATCGGCGGCAAGTTCGTGGCGCCGATCTCCGGCAAGTATTTCGACAATGCCTCGCCGGTGACCGGCCAGATCGTCTGCAAGATTGCGCGGTCCGACGCGCAGGACGTCGAGGCGGCGCTCGACGCGGCCCACGCCGCAAAGGCCGCCTGGGGCCGCACCAGCGTCGCCGAGCGTGCCGCGCTCCTGAACCGGATCGCGGACCGCATGGAAGACAATCTCGAGCGCCTTGCGATTGCCGAGACCTGGGACAACGGCAAGCCGATCCGCGAGACCCGTGCCGCCGACCTGCCGCTGGCGATCGATCACTTCCGCTATTTCGCCGGTGTCGTCCGCGCCCAGGAAGGCTCGATCGGCGAGATCGACCACGACACCATCGCCTATCATTTCCACGAGCCGCTCGGCGTGGTCGGCCAGATCATTCCCTGGAACTTCCCGCTGCTGATGGCTTGCTGGAAACTCGCCCCGGCGCTTGCCGCCGGCAATTGCGTCGTGCTCAAGCCCGCCGAGCAGACTCCCGCCTCGATCATGGTCTGGGCCGAGATCATTGCCGACATCCTGCCGCCCGGTGTCCTCAACATCGTCAACGGCTTTGGCCTCGAGGCTGGCAAGCCGCTGGCGTCCAGCCCGCGCATCGCCAAGATCGCCTTCACCGGTGAGACCTCGACGGGCCGGCTGATCATGCAGTACGCCAGCCAGAACCTCATTCCGGTCACGCTGGAGCTCGGCGGCAAGTCGCCGAACATCTTCTTCAAGGATGTCATCGCCGAAGACGACGACTTCTTCGACAAGGCGATCGAAGGCTTCGTTATGTTCGCGCTGAACCAGGGCGAGGTCTGCACCTGTCCGAGCCGGGCGCTGGTCCACGCGGATATCTTTGACCGCTTCATGGAGCGGGCGCTGAAGCGCGTCGCCGCGATCAAGCAGGGCGATCCGCGCGATCCCACGACCATGATCGGCGCTCAGGCATCCAGCGAGCAGCTCAGCAAGATCCTCTCCTACATCGAGATCGGCAAGCAGGAGGGCGCCAAAGTGCTGGCCGGCGGCGGCCGTGCCGAGCTCGCGGGCGATCTCGCCGGCGGCTTCTACGTCCAGCCGACCGTGTTCGAGGGCCACAACAGGATGCGAATCTTCCAGGAGGAGATTTTCGGTCCCGTCGTCTCGGTCACGACCTTCAGGACCGACGAGGAAGCGCTCGCGATCGCCAACGACACGCTCTACGGCTTGGGTGCCGGCGTCTGGAGTCGCGATGCCAATCGCTGCTACCGCTTCGGCCGGGAGATCCAGGCCGGCCGGGTCTGGACCAACTGCTACCATGCCTATCCCGCGCATGCGGCCTTCGGCGGCTACAAGCAGTCGGGCGTCGGGCGCGAGACCCACAAGATGATGCTCGACCACTACCAGCAGACCAAGAACCTCCTGGTCAGCTACAGCCCGAAGAAGCTCGGCTTCTTCTGATCGGGTTTCCGGAGCGGGCGGCGCCGTTTTCGGCGTCGTCCGCTCTGAAAGCCGGCGGCCACGTGGCCCAACCGTTCTCGATCCGCTCACGAATCCGCGCGCGCCAATGGCGCGCATAGATTTGTTGCCCGATCAGCGCCAAAGATTTTGAAATATTTCGATCACGTTGCAGTGCGGCATAATGAAAGTCGCGCCATGCCGCCGCGGTGCTTTCCAAGGGCGTTTGACTTGGGTTAGAGAGGGCGAAAGTTTTCTCTGACCCGGAATTCCCATGGCCGCCCCCAAGAAAGCCGCCGCAAGCCCTCCACAGGACAAGACCAACGGCGGTTCGCCTCCGGAATTCACCAGGGAGCAGGAGCTCAAGGCGCTCCGCGACATGCTCCTGATCCGCAGGTTCGAGGAAAAGGCCGGCCAGCTCTACGGCATGGGCGCGATCGGCGGCTTCTGTCACCTCTATATCGGCCAGGAAGCCGTGGTGGTCGGAATGCAGATGGCGCTGAAAGAGGGCGACCAGGTCATTACCGGCTATCGCGATCACGGCCACATGCTTGCCACCGGCATGGATGCCAACGGCGTCATGGCCGAGCTCACGGGCCGCCGAGGCGGCTACTCCAAGGGCAAGGGCGGCTCCATGCACATGTTCAGCAAGGAGAAGCACTTTTATGGCGGCCACGGCATCGTCGGCGCCCAGGTCTCGCTCGGCACCGGTCTCGCCTTCGCCAATCACTATCGCGGCAACGATAATGTCAGCGTCACCTATTTCGGCGATGGCGCGGCCAACCAGGGCCAGGTCTACGAGAGCTTCAACATGGCGGAGCTCTGGAAGCTGCCGGTGATCTACGTCATCGAGAACAACCGCTACGCCATGGGCACCTCGGTCTCGCGCGCCTCGGCGCAGCAGGATTTCTCCAAGCGCGGCGCGTCCTTCAACATCCCGGGCAAGCAGGTCGACGGCATGGATGTCCGCGCCGTGAAGGCTGCGGGCGAGGAGGCGGCGGCCTGGTGCCGCGCCGGCAAGGGTCCCTTCATCCTGGAGATGCAGACCTACCGCTATCGCGGTCATTCGATGTCCGACCCTGCAAAATATCGCACACGCGAGGAGGTCGAGAAGGTCCGCCACGACCAGGATCCGATCGAGCAGGTGCGCAACCGCCTACTCGCGGCCAAGGTCAGCGAGCAGGACCTGAAGGCGATCGACGCCGAGGTGCGAGACATCGTCAACGCGTCCGCTGATTTCGCCCAGCACGATCCCGAGCCGGATGCCGCCGAGCTCTGGACCGACGTTTATCGCTGAACGCGCGCAAGCTTTCTTTGGAGTCGATATGCCAATTCAAGTGCTGATGCCCGCGTTGTCGCCCACGATGGAGAAGGGCAACCTTGCCAAATGGCTGAAGAAAGAGGGCGAGACGATCAAGTCCGGCGACGTCATCGCCGAGATCGAGACCGATAAGGCCACCATGGAGGTCGAGGCGACCGACGAAGGCACGCTCGGCAAGATCCTGATCCCCGAGGGCACCGCCGACGTTGCGGTGAACACGCCGATCGCCACCATTCTCGCCGACGGTGAGAGCGCCGCCGATCTCGGCAAGGCGTCCGCGCCGGCCAAGCAGGAGAGAGCTGCCGAGTCGGCGCCGCCTGCCGCCGCCAAGGCCGAGGCGCCGCAGCCGAAGGCTGCGCCTGCCGCCCCGCAGGCCGTTGCCGAGCCGGATCCGGAGGTGCCCGCCGGCACCGAGATGGTGACGCAGACCATCCGCGAAGCGCTGCGCGACGCCATGGCCGAAGAGATGCGCCGCGACGCGGATGTCTTCGTGATGGGCGAAGAAGTCGCCGAATATCAGGGTGCCTACAAGGTGACCCAGGGCCTGCTCCAGGAGTTCGGCGCCAAGCGCGTCATCGACACCCCGATCACCGAGCACGGGTTTGCCGGCGTCGGCGTCGGCGCCGCGATGACCGGCCTGAAGCCGATCGTCGAGTTCATGACCTTCAACTTCGCCATGCAGGCGATCGACCAGATCATCAACTCCGCGGCCAAGACGCTGTACATGTCCGGCGGCCAGATGGGTTGCTCGATCGTGTTCCGCGGACCCAACGGTGCTGCCGCGCGCGTTGCCGCCCAGCACAGCCAGGATTACTCGTCCTGGTACTCGCACATTCCGGGCTTGAAGGTGGTCGCGCCGTATTCGGCAGCAGACGCCAAGGGCCTGCTCAAGGCCGCGATCCGCGATCCCAATCCGGTGATCTTCCTCGAGAACGAGGTGCTCTACGGTCACACCGGCGAGGTGCCCAAGCTCGACGATTTCATCATCCCGATCGGCAAGGCGCGTATCGTGCGTTCCGGCAGCCATGTCACCATCATCTCCTGGTCGAACGGCATGACCTATGCGCTCAAGGCCGCCGACGAACTCGCCAAGGACGGTATCGAGGCCGAGGTGATCGACCTGCGCACGCTGCGCCCGATGGACACCGAAACCATCATCAGCTCCGTCAAGAAGACCGGCCGTGCGGTCACGGTGGAAGAGGGCTGGGCCCAGAGCGGCGTCGGCGCCGAGATCGCCGCGCGCATCATGGAAAACGCCTTCGATTATCTGGATGCGCCGGTCGCGCGCGTCTCCGGCAAGGACGTCCCGATGCCCTATGCCGCGAATCTGGAGAAGCTCGCGCTGCCCTCGGCGGCGGAAGTCGTCGAGGCCGCCAAAGCCGTCTGCTACAGGTAGATCATGGCGGGTCCCAAGGAGCAGCCACTGCCACCCGACGTCATGGACCGCGAGGACGCGGTCGAGATCCTGCGCGTGTTCGTGCTGGACGGCGGGCTGTCGATGGCGTTCCAGCGCGCTTTCGAGGAGCCCGACATGTGGGGCCTCCTGCTCGTCGATCTCGCCCGCCATGCCGCGCGCGCCTATGCGCGCGAAAGCGAATACACCGAGGAGGACGCGTTGAACCGGATCCTCGACATGTTCCAGGCCGAGATCGAGCGTCCCACCGACACCGGCACCACGACGCCGCGCGGCAAGGGGCACTGACCATGGCGATCGAATCCTATCACTTCGATTTCATGCTCGAGGCGATCCGCGAGGCTGAGACCTCGATCGCGCAAGGCGGTCTGCCGATCGGTGCCGTGCTGACGCGCGACAACAAGATCATCGCCCGCGGCCATAACAACCGCGTGCAGGAGAACAACGTGATCCTGCACGGCGAGATGAGCTGCCTGCGCGAAGCCGGCGCGATCAAGTTCCACGACACCGTCATGTACACCACGCTGTCGCCATGCTCGATGTGTGCCGGCGCACTCGCGCTGTTCAAGGTCAAGCTGGTGGTGATCGGGGAATCCGTCACCTTCGAAGGCTCCAAGGACATCCTCGACAAGTTCGGGATTCCTTGGATCGACCTCGCCGACGACCGCTCCATCACCATGATGAAGAATTGGCGTTCCATCCCAGCCAATGAACGCCTGTGGCAGGGCGACATCGGCAACTAAACCTGGTCTGTTCGTCTTCACATCGAGGACGACGCTTTTGAGAAGTTCTTCGTGAGGTCAGCATGCCCATCAACATCCTGATGCCCGCTCTGTCGCCGACGATGGAGAAGGGCAACCTCGCCAAGTGGCTGAAGAAGGAGGGCGATAAGGTCAAATCCGGCGACGTCATCGCCGAGATCGAGACCGACAAGGCGACCATGGAGGTCGAGGCGATCGACGAAGGCACGATCGCCAAGATCCTGGTGCCCGAGGGTACGCAGGATGTCCCGGTCAACGACGTGATTGCCGTGCTCGCCGGCGAGGGCGAGGACGTGAAGGCTGCGGGTAGCGCCAAGCCCAGCGCCTCGGCCGCGCCGCCAAAGGCCGCTGAGGCTGCTGCTGCGCCGGCTCCCGCGCCTGCGCCCGCCGCACCGAAAGCTGCTGCGCCCGCCGCGGCACCCGCGCAGCAGGCGGCAGCTCCGGCAGCGCAAGCTAATGGTCATGGCGGCCGTGTATTCTCGTCGCCGCTGGCGCGGCGTCTCGCCAAGGAAGCCGGCATCGATGTCGCCATGGTCGCCGGCACCGGCCCGCACGGCCGCGTGGTCGCCCGCGACGTCGAGCAGGCCAAATCCGGCAAGGGTCTGAAAGCGCCCGCCGCGGCACCGTCAGGCGCGCCCGCGATCGCGCCGACCATGTCGGACAAGCAGATCCTGTCGCTGTTCGAGCCCGGCTCCTACGACATCGTCCCGCATGACGGCATGCGCCGCACCATTGCGCAGCGCCTGACCGCATCGATCCAGAACGTCCCGCACTTCTACCTCACCATCGACTGCGACATCGGCAAGCTGCTCACTGCCCGCGAGGAGATCAACGCCGCCGCGCCGAAGGACAAGGAGAAGAAGCCGCTCTACAAGATCTCGGTCAACGATTTCGTCATCAAGGCGATGGCGGTCGCGCTGCAGAAGATCCCGAACTGCAACGTCAGCTGGACCGAAAGCGGCATGGTCAAGCATCACCATTCCGACGTCGGCGTTGCCGTCGCGATGCCCGGCGGCCTGATCACGCCGATCATCCGCAAGGCCGAGACCAAGACGCTCTCGACCATCTCCAACGAGATGAAGGATTTTGCCGCGCGCGCCCGCTCGCGCAAGCTCAAGCCGGAGGAATACCAGGGCGGTACCACGGCCGTCTCCAATCTCGGCATGTACGGCATCAGCCACTTCACCGCCGTGATCAACCCGCCGCATGCGACGATCCTCGCGGTCGGCACCAGCGAGGAGCGGCCCGTGGTGCGCGGCGGCAAGATCGAGATCGCGCACATGATGAGCGTGACCTTGTCCTGCGATCACCGTGCCATCGACGGCGCGCTCGGAGCCGAGCTGATCGGCGCGTTCAAGCAGCTGATCGAAAACCCCGTCATGATGATGGTCTGAGGCGGCGGCAGAGGGGGCAACCTTGCATGTCCGGACCCGCTGGCCATGGATATCGCTGCTGCTCGGGGCCGTCGTCGCGCTCAGCCCGATCGGGCTCGATTTTCTTCACTCAGCGTTCTTTGCCGGCGAGCAACTGGCACGGAACATCGCCCAGCCGATCGTGCTCGCCGCACTGGCCGTGATGGTCCTGGTGGTGGTGCTCGAATGGCTGGTGAGGTCTCTTTTGGTCAAGCGCCGCGCCCGCGGCGCCTCTTGAGTTGAACGGAGCCGCCATGGCCGACACATCCTTCGACGTCATCATCATCGGCTCCGGTCCCGGCGGCTACGTCACCGCGATCCGTGCCGCGCAGCTCGGCTTCAAGACGGCGATCGTCGAAAAATCCTATCTCGGCGGCATCTGCCTGAACTGGGGCTGCATTCCGACCAAGGCGCTGCTGCGCTCGGCCGAGATCTACCACTACATGCAGCACGCGGGGGATTACGGTCTGTCGGCGGAGAAGGTCTCGTTCGATCCGAAAGCGGTGGTGCAGCGCTCGCGCGGCGTCTCCAAGCGCCTCAACGACGGCGTGGGCTTCCTGATGAAGAAGAACAAGGTGAGCGTGATCTGGGGCGCCGCCTCGATCGACGCGCCCGGCAAGGTCATCGTGAAGAAGTCCGACGTCGGGGGCCCGAAGGGCGCGCTGGGCGAGGGGACCTATCAGGCCAAGCACATCATCGTCGCGACCGGCGCACGGCCGCGCGTGCTGCCGGGGCTCGAGCCCGACAAGAAGCTGGTGTGGACCTATTTCGAGGCGATGGTGCCGGAGCGGATGCCGAAATCGCTGCTGGTGGTCGGCTCGGGCGCGATCGGCATCGAATTCGCCTCCTTCTTCCACACCATGGGCTCCGACGTCACCGTGGTCGAGGTGCTGCCGCAGATCCTGCCCGTCGAGGATGCCGAGATCGCAGGTCTTGCGCGCAAGCGGCTCGAGAAGCAGGGCATCAAGATCATGACCTCGACCAAGGTGACCAAGCTGGAGAAGAAGGCCGACAGCGTCGTCGCCACCATCGACGACGACAAGGGCAAGCCCGTCACGACCGAATTCGAGCGCGTGATCTCGGCGGTCGGCGTCGTCGGCAACATCGAAAATCTGGGCCTGGAGAAACTCGGCGTCAAAACCGACCGCGGCATCATCGTCGTCGACGGCCATGGCAAGACCAACATTCCCGGCATCTACGCCATCGGTGACGTTGCCGGCCCGCCCATGCTGGCTCACAAGGCCGAGCATGAGGGCGTGATCTGCGTCGAGGCGATCAAGGGCCTCAATCCGCATCCTATGGACAAGAACCTGATCCCGGGCTGCACCTATTGCCAGCCGCAGGTCGCCTCCGTCGGCCTCACCGAAGCAAAGGCCAAGGAGAGCGGCCGCGAGATCCGTGTCGGCCGCTTCCCCTTCGTCGGCAACGGCAAGGCGATCGCGCTCGGCGAGGACCAGGGCCTGGTCAAGGTGATCTTCGACAAGAAGACCGGTCAGCTCCTCGGCGCCCACATGGTCGGCGCGGAGGTCACCGAGCTGATCCAGGGCTACGTCGTCGCCATGAACCTGGAGACCACGGAAGAAGAACTCATGCACACGGTCTTCCCGCATCCGACGCTGTCGGAGATGATGAAGGAAGCCGTGCTGGATGCGTATGGACGGGTGTTGAATATTTGACGGACGAGCGCGTCGCCCGCCGCCGTCATTGCGAGCGCAGCGAAGCAATCCAGACTGCCGCTGCGGAAAGACCTCTGGATTGCTTCGCTGCGCTCGCAATGACGAGCAGATAGAGCCGTTTGCAGAACAAGAAGGAAATCAACCCATGCACGACAACGACAACCTCACCATCGAACGCCTGACTTTCGTCACCCATCTCGAATGCGCGATGGAGGGCGATCATTACGCCGCCGACCAGGTCCACAACCTCTCCAAGGCCGGCAAGCCGCTCTTGGTACGCTATGACCTCGCCGGCGTGAAGAAGGCGCTGACCAAGGACGCGCTCGCCCAGCGTCCCGGCGACATGTGGCGCTACCGCGAGCTGCTGCCGGTACGCAAATGCAAGGACATCGTCTCGCTCGGCGAAGTCACGACGCCGCTGATCCGGCTGCCGAAGCTCGGCGCAAAGCTCGGCGGCGGCGAGATCATCGTCAAGGACGAGGGACGGCTGCCGACCGGCTCGTTCAAGGCGCGTGGTCTCGTGATGGCGGTGTCGATGGGCAAGGCGCTCGGCATCAAGCATATGGCCATGCCGACCAATGGCAACGCCGGCGCGGCGCTGGCGGCTTACGCCACGAGCTGCGGCATCAAGACCACGATCTTCTGTCCGGCCGACACGCCGGAGGTGAATGTCAGCGAGATCGAGCTGCAGGGGGCGACCGTTTACCGCGTCAATGGCTATATCGATGATTGCGGCAAGATCGTCGGTGAAGGAAAGGCAAAAGTCGGCTGGTTCGACACCTCGACGCTGAAGGAGCCGTACCGCATCGAGGGCAAGAAGACGATGGGCCTCGAGCTCGCCGAGCAGCTCGGCTGGGACGTGCCCGACGTGATCTTCTATCCGACCGGTGGCGGCACCGGGCTGATCGGCATGTGGAAGGCTTTCGACGAGCTCGAGAAGATCGGCTTCATCGGAAGCAAGCGCCCGCGCATGGTTGCGGTGCAGGCGTCGGGCTGCGCGCCGATGGTGCGCGCTTACGAAGCCGGGACCGAGCACGCCACGCGCTGGGAGGACGCCCACACCATTGCGTCGGGCATCCGCGTGCCGCAGGCAATCGGCGATTTTCTGATCCTGCGCGCGGTGCGCGACAGCAAGGGCTTCGCGATCGCCGTCGACGACGACAAGATCTCGTCGGCGCTGAACGAGGTTGCGCGCGAGGAGGGGCTGCTGCTGTGTCCCGAGGGCGCCGCCACCTACGCCGCCTACAAGCAGAGCCTCGCCGACGGCCGCGTCAGCAAGACCGACCGCGTGATGCTGTTCAACTGCGCGACCGGCCTGAAGTACCCGCTGCCGCCGGTCACCCGCACGCTCGACCGTCACAAGCCGATCGACTACGCGCAGTTCTAGCGCGACAATGGGCTACGAATGATCCCTCTTCCCGTACGCGGGCAGAGGGCCAAAAAAACAACGACATCGCTGGGGAGAAGACAATGAAGAAGGCCGCTTGGGCTGCGCTGATTGCTGTTCTCGCTGTGACCGGCGCCGCGCGCGCCGACGACTATCCCTCACGTCCCATCACCGTCATCGTGCCCTTCGCCGCCGGCGGACCGTCTGATGCGATGGCGCGAGTCCTCGCTGACCGGATGCGGGTGACGTTGGGGCAGCCCGTGGTGATCGAGAACGTCACCGGCGCGGGCGGTTCGATCGGCGTCGCTCGCGCCGTGCAATCGCCGCCGGACGGATACACCATCTCGTTCGGCCACCTCGGCACCCACGTCGCCAACGGTGCCGTCTACAAGCTCAAATACGATCTCGTCGCCGATCTCGAGCCGGTGGTGCTGTTGCCGAGCAATCCGATGATCGTCGTCAGCAAGAATGCGGTGCCTGCGACTTCGCTCAAGGAGCTGCTGGACTGGCTGAAATCGCGGCCGTCGCCGCCGACCGCAGGCACCGCCGGCGCGGGCTCCGGTAGCCATATCGCCGGCGTCTATCTCGAGAACGTCTCCGGCATCAAGCTGCAATACGTGCCGTATCGCGGCACTGCGCCGGCACTGAACGATCTCATCGCCGGCCAGATCGATCTCATCGTCGACCAGACCTCCAACTCCATCAACCAGGTCCGCGCCGGCACCATCCGCGCCTATGCCATCACCGACGACAAGCGCCTGCCTTCGGCGCCCGACATTCCGACTGCGGAGGAGGCGGGCCTGAAAGGCTTCAACATGACGCTGTGGTCGGGCATGTGGGTTCCGAAGGGTACGCCGAAAGAGATCGTGACCAAGCTCAATGCGGCCGCCGTGGAAGCGCTGAACGATCCCGGAGTGAGGAAGCAGCTCGAAAGCCAGGGTCTGGAGATGCCCCCCAAGGATCAGCTCACGCCTGAAGCGCTCGGCGCCCGCCAGAAGGCCGAGATCGCAAAATGGTGGCCCATGATCAAGGCGGCGAACATCAAGGTGGATTGAAGCGGGTAACCCACGCCACGCGGTATGTCGTGAGGTTCTGCGAGCGCGCGGCCATCTCGGGGGAAGCCCTCGCGAGGAGCGGGATTGATCCTGATCGCCGTCACCGTCGCGCCTGCTGGCCGCCGGGCGCTCACTGCAGGGTTTCGTGACCTGCCGCCAGCGCACGGTCCAGGCACTGCATCAGATCCGAGGCGGCGAACGGCTTGCCGAGAAAACAGATTGCGCCGGCCTTGAGGGCACGCACTCGTACGCTCTCATCCGGGAAGGCTGTGATGAAGATGAACGGCGTCGCCGAACCATGCGTGCGCATCTGCATCAACAGATCGATTCCGGTCATCAGCGGCATCTGCACGTCGGCGATCACACACGAGGTGTCATTCGAATCGGGCGACTTCAAAAACTCCTCGGCCGAGGCGAATGTATGGACGACGTACCCGCGCGATTCCAGGAGATTATTGATAGCGGCCCGCACGTAAGGGTCGTCGTCAAGCACCGAAATGACCGAAGCCGCTGACAAGACGTCCGCTCCTCACCCGGCATCACGCTTGCCGCCGCCACGGCTGCATATAGGCCGGTAAGGTGGACCTGCCAGTCACGATTGGAAACTCATACTTAGGTTTGTGTGTCCGGCTTGTTGGACCCTATCCCGAGCGCCTCGCTCATTCTCACCAGATCGGCCAGGGACTTCGCGCCCATTTTCCGCATGATCTGGCCGCGATAGATTTTGACGGTGATTTCCGCCAATCCGAGCTGGGCGGCCACTTGCTTGTTCATCAGGCCGGCTGTTACCAGCGACAATACATCTCGCTCCCGCGAGGACAGTGACTCGAAGCGGGATCTCACGGTCGAGACCGTCCTGTTGAGGTCGCGGCGCTTGCGGTCTCTCTCGATCGCGGCCTGGACTGCATCCAGGATGTCCTGGTCGCGGACCGGCTTTGTCAAGAAGTCGATCGCGCCGCTCTTCATGGCCCGAACCGTCATGGGAATATCACCGTGACCGGTGATGAAGATGATAGGCGTGTGGATATTCGCCTTGGCGAGATCGGATTGAAGATCAAGGCCGCTGGCTCCGGGAAGGCGGATGTCGAGCACGAGGCAGCTGGGGACTTCCGGCGGCTTGGCGTGGAGGAGTTGTGGTGCTGAGCCGAATGCTTCGACCTTGAGGCCGACCGACTCGAATAAATTGGTGAGCGCACGGCGCATGGACGCGTCGTCGTCGACGATAAAGACAATTGGCTGATCGCCGTCGTCCTCCTGCGGCGACGGAGGTTCCCCGCGCTGGGTCACGAAGTTTCCTCTCGATGGAGGGGCAAGGTGATCTGAAAAGTCGCGCCGTGCTCCTGGTTGGGTGCGGCGGAAAGCCGTCCGCCATGCGCCTCGATGATGGATCGACAGATCGACAACCCCATGCCCATGCCGGTGGACTTCGTCGTAAAGAACGGCGTGAACAGGCGGTCAATGGCCTGTTCACTGATGCCGACGCCGCAGTCGGAAACGCTCACCAGCGCCGCGCCATCGCCGCTCGCCGCCGAACGGATCGCCAACTCGCGCGGGCGATCGTGGACCTCCTCCATGGCCTCGATCCCGTTCATGATCAGGTTGATCAGGACCTGTTGCAATTGGATCCGGTCGCCGAATATTTTCGGCAGGGCCGACGACAGCTCCATTCGCACCGACACAGAGTGGCTGGCCATCTCACGCTGAACGAGCGCCACCGACTCCCGTACGACGACATTGGCGTCGAGCGGAGCCATGTCGATGTCGGAGCGCTTGGCGAGCGCCCGAACGCGACGGATCACGTCGCTGGCACGCGTGCCATCCTCGACGATCCACTCGACGGAGCGGCGGGCCGCTTTGAGATCCGGCGGACTGCGCTGCAGCCAGGCGAGGCAGGCGTCGGCGTTTGCGATCACAGCGGCGAGCGGCTGATTGATTTCGTGGGCAATGGAAGCGGTCAGCTCACCCAGTGTGGTGACACGCGTCACATGGGCGAGCTCGGCCTGGGCTCTGCGCAGCGCGTCTTCGGCCTGATTGGCCCGGATGGCCGCGGTTACGTCAGTGCAGACGCCACGATAGCCCAGAAAAGCGCCGTCGGCGTCGAAGAACGGCTTGCCGCTGGACCGGACGTAGATCGGCTGCCCGCTGCGATCCTTGCTCCGATACACCAGGTCGCGGAAGGGGACGTGGGCGTCGAGCGCCGCCCGGTGTTGCTGCCACTTCTCCGGTTCGAGATCGGCGTCGGGAGCGATATCCCAACGCGTGAGTCCGATCAGGCCGGCGGGAGCGGTCATGGTATCGGAGTGCTCCGATATCTGGGTGACGCGATGGTCTGGCCCTGTTTCCCAGAACCAGTCGGAGGCGGTTTCAGCATAGTCGCGGAAGCGCTGCTCGCTCGCGCGCAGTCTGCGCTCTGCCTCTTTGGTCGCCGTGATGTCGGTCACCGATCCCACGAACTCCACGCACCCGTTCGAATCTCGCATCGCGCGAGCGACCGCTCGGACGTACTTGATGGAGCCGTCGGGCATCACGAGCCGGTATTCGTGGTCGTAATCCTTTCCCTCTCGCGCGGCCCGAGCCGTAGTCTGTTGCACCGCGAGCCGGTCGTCCGGATGGATCCGCTGGAGCATGAACGGGATCTTCGGCTTGCTTCCCTCGTCGCACTGGAAGATGCGATAGGTCTCCTTGGACCAGGTGATCTCGCGGGTTGCGGCCTTCCATCCGAAACTGCCGGTGTGGCTCAATTCCTGCGCCTGGGCGAGATAGGCCTCGCTCTGTCGCAGCGCATTCTCGGCTTCCTTGCGCTCGGTGATGTTCTCGCAGGCGATCAGGACGATTGGTCCGCCATCGCCCCGCAGCATGGTCTTGGCATTCTCGCGCACCCATAGCACCGAGCCGTCCTTGCGTATCTTCCGGATCTCCCAGGTGTGGGACTGATCGACGGTCTCAAGGCACAGCGTGACGCACGCGCGGACGAAGTCGCGATCCTCCTCGAAGAAGACATTCAGCACCGATCGGCCGATCAGTTCCGCGGCGGCATAGCCCAATTGCGCGGCGCCGAACGTGTTCACGTTGATCACGGTTCCGGCTGGATCGACCATGAAGTACATGACCGGGGTGTGCTCGAAGACTTGCTGCCATTGCTTGACCGCCTCGAGCAGGTCGTCACCATCGGGCTCGCTGCGCGGCTTAGGGGTTACGGTTTGCCTTACGCAGCCGACGAGGAATTGCGCTGCTGACTTCCCGAATGTCGCTGCTCGGCCAGGCTTCATCGCAGACGCTCCCGGCGTTCTCTGCGTGAATACAAGTAGAGCACGTTGCAGCGAGACGAGCAATTCCCGCCAAGGTCGGATTGGGCAGCTTTGACGTTCGCCTGTGACTTGACGGCGGCCGATCTGTTCAGTGCGGCGCATCACGTACGCCATGCCGGCATGCTTTTCACGGTGGCCGTGTGGCCGGAGCATCGTGCGCCGTCTCGTTGCAGATGAGCCGGCGGGGAAGCCCTCCGGGCGGGTAGGGACAAACCTAGGTATAGCTCCTCCATTCCTAGTCATATCGGTCGTTTACCTCCGTACAATTGAGCGTCTCGTCCCCTGGGAATAGCCTCATGACCCATCGGGAGTGTCGCAGCGAGCGCACGAGAACCGGTCCGAAGCTTGCGACGGAGGCGTCTTACCGGCAGGCGAAGACCAAGGACGATGTCGCTGCAATTTGCGGCAAGCGACCACCCGCATGAAGTCGAGGGAAACGAACTGGCAAAGCGCGAGCAAAGGAGGAAGACGACAATGTGCGTGACATCGGTGCTTCCTGAGCGTGGCCGATCCGAGTCCGAATGTTGCTCTTCAGTCAAGGGCTGTGCGGTGTGTGGCGGCAAGTTTGGCCTGATCCGCTACTACTCCTGGCGCACCGCGCTCTGCTCCAAGAAGTGTGTCGATCGCTTCCGCACGCGCCGCGAGCGCGATCACCGGTGGTTGTTCCGGGTTCAGGCCGCGTGAGGTCGAATTAGAGAGCTGAGCATCGTCCAAGGAGCTGATCCGGGAGCGTACGTTGAACCGTTCATGCAAGCTGTTGTGCTCGATGGTTCTCCTCGCCTCCACTGCGACGGTCCGGGCACAGGAGACGGGACATGATGCCGTACATCGCCGGCACCCACCCCAGGACCAGGCGCTGCACGAGAAATTCTATTCGACCTGGCACATGCCGGACAATCCGAGCGTCAGCTGCTGCAACAGTGCCGACTGCTATCCGACCGATATCAAATACATCGACGACCAGATCTATGCCCGGCGCCGGGAGGACGGCAGATACATCCTGATTCCACCGCAAAAGGTGGAGCGAAACAGGGATAATCCGGACGGCCGAAACCACCTTTGCGCTCCGCCGCCCGCACTGTCACCGCTGGATAGCGTTTACTGCTTCGCTTTGGGAGGTGCCACATGAGATTCGCGTTCGTGCTGGTGAACGGCCGGACCCCGTTCCGGCAGGCCTGGTGCATGCAGTGCTGCGAGCCGCTCAGC
Source organism: Bradyrhizobium sp. RP6 (assembly GCF_003837805.1). Classification (GTDB taxonomy): domain Bacteria; phylum Pseudomonadota; class Alphaproteobacteria; order Rhizobiales; family Xanthobacteraceae; genus Bradyrhizobium. Next base: position 765,261 of record NZ_RQIT01000001.1, read on the forward strand.
GACAGCTATCTCCGCGAGATCGCGACCCGTCTGCCTTACTGCGATCATCAGTGCTACGCGCTGTTCTGCGAGGCGCTTGCGAAAGATCGCATGAGGGCGGCTTCATGAAATTCATGGTGGTCAATCACGAGCCCCCCGTTGTGCGCGTCCACGTGCAGCACCTGCTCGCGGTCGATCCGGTCCGGCTATGTCCGGCATGTGCGGACGCAGCGCCGCTACTGCGACTACGATTGCTACCGGCGCGGCGAACTCGTGACGCTGCTGACGCATTGGTCGGTGCCTGGGCACAACGGGCCGGCCTCCGGGAACGTCGAGGTCGCCGCTCGCAACGCGATCGAGATGTTCACGGTCCTGGGCGCCGTCTTGTGCTGGAGCTGCACGATGCACGCCTTCGCCTTCGCAAGAATCTTGACCGGCGCATATTCGGACGGTCGCGATCCGACCACGATGGAAGGAGGTGACACCTAGCTACGCGACGGCGCTCGCGTGGAAGCCGCAGCGACGCAACCTGGCAGGCGCCGTGTCCAGCCCCGTCGACGTCGCCTAGGGAGCGGGCGCTGCGGCCGCCACGGGTGCCGTTGCGCCGGCCTCCTGCTTGACGATGCGCCGATCGCTCTTGCCGGCGATCGTGCCGCCGTCCTCGAACCTCGTGCGGTAGACCAGCACGTTCTCCATCACGCGCTGGACGTAGTTGCGGGTCTCCGACAGCGGGATGCGCTCGACCCAGTCAACCGGATCGACATTGGGGTCCCTTGGATCGCCGCGCGTCTGCACCCATTCGCGCACCCGGCCGCGCCCGGCATTGTAGCCGGCGAAGGTCATGATCTGGTTGCCGCGATATTCCGAAAAGAGCGCACTGAGCTCGGCCGCGCCCATCTGCGTGTTGTAGACGGGATCGGAAACCATCTTGCCCCAGTCATAGGTCAGGCCGAACCGCTTGGCGGTATCGCGCCCCGCTTCCGGCGTCACCTGCATCAGCCCGACCGCATTGGCATGGGACTTGTCGCGCTGGTCGAACGAGCTTTCGGTGCGCGCCACCGAATAGATCACGCTGGTCTCGATCGCGGGCGCGACCTGCTTGTGCTCGGGGATGCCGATGGTGGGGAAGGCGTAATGGTCAAGCGCGAGCCCGCGCGCCAGCGCCGTCTTGCCGACCTCCAGCATCACGCGCGCATCGTTGCGCCGGCGGGCAAGCTCGCCGAGGGCTTCGAGTGCTGCGACGTCGCTGCTCTCCTTGGCGAAATCCTCGGCGTAATAGAACACCATATCGCGCTCGCCGATCCCGTAGAGCATATCGGCGGCGCGCACGCGCTCGTCCACGGGGGGCGTGTCGGCCGAGGCCAGCACAGGCGAGGGCGGACGCAGCTCGATCTGGTCAAGACCGAGCTTTGCGCGGGCGAGCTGGCCGTAATAGGCGGTTTGATAGCGTGCCGCCGCCCGATAGCTCATGCGCGCATCGGCCGTGGCGCCCATGGCTTCGGCGGCGCGGCCGCGCCAGTAATGGGCGCGCGACAGCGCGATCGGATTGGACGAGCCCGCGTCGATGGCGGCAAAGTGCGTCATCGCCGTCGTGGGATCGTCGAGAAAGCGCAGCGCGATCCAGCCGCACATGAAGTGATAGTCGACGCGGTATACTTCCTTTTCCGGTATGGCCGCCGTGCGCACCACATCGTAGGCGGTCCTGGACTTGCCCTGATCGAGCAGCTTGCGTGCGAGCATGCGGCGCTCGCGCCACCAGGCATCGGTGTCCTGGGCGGACATCATGTCGGGTGCAGCGGCCAGGATCACCTCGGCCGCGTCGTCGATGCGGTCGTTCTGAAGATGCCACTGGGCGCGGCACAGCACATAGCCGAGATCGCGGCGCGCGCCGGCCGGCACGTCCTCGAGATAGTCCTTGGCCTTGCTCTCCTTGCCGGTGACCGCGGCACAGGCCTTGACGATCGCGAGATCATCCTCGCCGAGCCGTTTGGCGGCGCGCCTCGCGCTTGCGTAATCCTTGGCGCCGAGCCGCTTGTCCATGCGCGCGCGGTGGTCGTCAGCGGACAGAAGATCGCGAAACGCTTCGTAGGAATCCTCCTCGCTGCGCTCGGACAATTCGTCGACTCGCCAGGCTTCGCGTACGAACCGGGCCGCCCTGTCGGTATCGCCTTCGGCGCGCAATACGCGGGCGAGCGCAAACTTGCCCTTGGCGCTGGTCGGCCGGTCCATCGTGAACTTGTGCACGGTGGCGGCGTCGGCCTTCTCCTGCCACAACCGCGCCTCGGCACGGCGGCGGAGCAGGGCGCTGCTCGGCCACTCCGGATTGGCGGCGAGGAAGGCGGCATAGCGCTTGAAATTGGCCGTGCTCTCGGAATGGCGCAGCATGAACCAGTCGGCGAGTTTCTGTCCGGCGGGATCGGCGATGCGGTCGCGCGCCGCGCTCGCGTCATCCGTCTTGCCCTTGCGCGCGAGATCGATGGCGTCCTTCAGCGCGGCGAGGTCGCCGGTCAGCGGCGGCGCGGCCGGCTTGGCCGCGGGCTCGTCGACCGTCTTCTTCGACTTGCGCTTGGCCTCGGCGTGCTTGCCATGTCGCGCTTTGCCGGCGGAGGCGTGGCGGTGCTTGCCGGCTTTCGCCTCATGGGTCTTCTTCGGCGCGGCCGATTTCTGGCTGCTTTTCGCGGCCAGTTCCGTGGGAAGGAGGGCGATTGCGGCCACGGCAACGAAACACGCGAGCGAGCGTAGGCACTGGTTCATTCGATGGTCCCCCTGCGAAACCACTACAAACCAAGGTCCGCGACGACATGCGGCTTGAGAATCGAAATATCGAACGATGTCGGGGCATCGTTCCGCATTTCTGACGCTGTCGCAACAATGCGGCAAAAAACGGATGCGTTGCGGGAACTTCCGCAAAGGAGAAAAGGGCATGGCCTGTTAACCCGTCGTTAAGGTCGGGCTCGCCCGGCGGTTGCATGGTACGGACGCCAGGAGGACCAAGATTGCGCGTGTTCCCGCAGCCAGTCCGGTGTATGGAGTTCCCTCGTTCCGTTCTTTTGGCCTTTGCCTTCCGCACCCATGCCGATTTTCAACCAGTCGATCCGGCGCAAGATCGTCGGCATCGCCCTCGGACTGATCGTCCTGATGCTGGTCACCTCGATCCTGTCGATGGTGATGTCCAGCCAGGTCGGCGTCCTGCTCGATGAACTGACCAACCGTTACATCCCGGCCTATAGCCATCTGGCGCGCGCCAGCAGTCGCTCGCTGGAGCGGGGGCTGGCGCTGCGGCGGATGGTCATGACCCGGATGGAGGCGCCGTCGGATGAGGAGGCCTATACGGCGCGCCTTCGCGACTTCGAGCAATCGGACCGCAAGATCGAGGAGGAGGCTGAGGCTGCGCGTAAGCTGATCAACGCGATCATCGAGGACCCCAGAACGTTTTCCGACAATGCCGCGCTGGCGCGAATCGATCTCCGCATCGACACCGCCGTTACCGAACTGCGGCGCGACCTGAGCGAGGACCATGCGAAGCTCCTCAAGCAGGTCGACGGCAAGCAGACGGCCGAGGTGCGCGGCACGCTGGAACACATCGACGTGGCGCGCGAACAGTTCAACCGGAAGATCGATACGATCTGCGGCGATATGCTGGCGCAGGTCTACTTCTCGACGTCGCAGGTGATCAGCCGCCAGCATCAGACGATCATCGTTTCGGGACTGGTGACATTGCTCGCGGCGATCGTCGGATTTGCCTTCGCGCTGCTGGTGTCAGGCGGCATCACGCGTCCGGTGCGGCTGCTGCTGGCCGGCACGCGCGAGGTCGAGGCGGGCCGGTTCGACAAGCCCATCGCAGTCTCGACGCAGGACGAGATCGGCGAGCTCGCCGCGGCCTTCAACCGCATGATCGAGCAGTTGCGGCAGAACGAGCGCATCCGGGAGACCTTTGGCCGCTACATCGACCCCAAGGTGGTGCAGGGACTGATCGAGCGGCCGGAGGTCGGAATCGACGGCGAGCGCCGGGTCATGACCATCATGTTCTGCGACATGAGCGGCTTCACCTCGATGAGCGAGGGCATGACCCCGCGCGGCCTCGTCAAGGTGATGAATCACTATTTCACCATGATGTCCGGCCCCATCAGGAGCAATCGCGGCGTCATCGACAAGTATATCGGTGACGCCATCATGTCCTATTGGGGACCGCCTTTCGTCGAAGAGGACGAGCAGGCCCTGCTCGCCGGGCTTGCCGCCGTCGAAATGGCCGACCACGTGCCCGCACTGCAGAAGCAACTGCCCGATCTGCTCGGTATCCGCGCCATGCCCGCGCCGTGCGATCTGCGGATCGGCATCGCCACCGGCGAGGTCCTGACCGGCAGCATCGGCTCCGAGCTGATGATGAGCTTTACCGTGATGGGCGACGCCGTGAACCTCGCCTCGCGGCTGGAGGCCGTCAACAAGGTCTACGGCACCCGCATCCTGGTCTCGCAGACGACTGCGGACGCGATTGGATCTCGCCTCGAATTGCGCGAGATCGACCGGCTTGCGGTCGCGGGCCAAAGCGCGCCGCAGACGATCTTCGAAGTGATGGCGAGACCGGGCGCACTCACCGATGCGCAAGTCAGTTTGCGCACGCACTATGTCGAAGGTCTCGCCGCCTATCGCGCCCGGCGTTTCGACGACGCCCATGCCGCCTTCAACGCGGCGCTCGAGGCGGTCCCCGGCGACGGTCCCTCGCGCGCGATGCTCGGCCGCATCGCGCAGTTCGCGGCCAATCCGCCGGATGCCAATTGGGATGGTGCCTGGCGGCTCGAGCAGAAATAGGCTGCCGCGGAATAATTGATGCTACCCCATAACGATGTTCGCCGTGACGTATTTCCCGGATTTAGGTTAGCTGTCCTTGTGGCGTTTGACGGGGACACGCCGATGACAGAACTTCAGGACAGGTTGGAACGGTTCGAGACGCTCAGCGCCGAATGCGAGCTGATCGCCAAGCTCGCCACCGACGGCACCAAGCGCGAGTTCTATCTGAGGCTCGGGGAACAGTATCGCCAGCTGGCGGTGGATATTCGGCAGGCGATCGCGACCACGGCTGCGGCCTGAGGCCGGCTGAAATCCGTTCTTAACATTTAGCGCGCATTCTCGCAGCACGCGCATCGCTGATCGGCGGTGGCTCGTGGTGGGAAGATCGGGGTTCGTTGCAATGCAGCGCACCTCGCGAGTGTCGTCGTGCTGTGCCTGACAGGGCAAGTCCCATGCGCCTCGTTGCGGTGATCATATTCGCGCTCATGACGGCGGCCTGCGACCAGGAGCGGGATATCACCGGCTCGACGACGTCGAGCTGTCCGATACGAAACTACAGCTACAATCCACGCGACATGAACCAGTGCGTCAACGCCTGCAGATCGTGCGATCGCGGCACCACGGTCACCTGCACGACCTCCTGCACCCTCAAGGGGGCTCGCTGAGCGGATTGCCCTCTGCGTCGCAGGGATCGTAACCGCGCCATCCCAAGCCTCCATCGTTCCCGCCTCGACTTGAGCTCGAGGGCGACACCGTCGCCGATGTCGGCGGCCTTGCCAAGGTATCGCTATGCCGATCTCAATTGGATGAAGGCCGGCGTCGTCGTCGAGGTCGAGATCGACAAGGTCGGCTGCTTGCGCAATGCCATTGCCGACGAAACCCCCGAGGTCTTGTAGGAACATGAGCAGCTCGCAGGCTTTCAGCGGAGTTTGCGCTGACGGTGCCGAGGCACCGGAACGATTCACATAGGATAGTCATTGGAAGCAGTGGGAAGGACGCGGAGTCCGATGGAATGGGTATGCTCGATCCCGGCCGGTTCCTGGTGTCGTGCTCGCATTGCGATGCCTGGCCGATGGCCGCCAACGTGAAACGTTCAAACTGGTCGGCATCCCCGCATGAGGTCCGTTTCGTCTGCACGCGCTGCCGGCGCGAAGAGACCGCGATCGTCTCGGCCTCCGGCGAGCTGACCACGATCAAGCGCCTCGACGTTCCGCCGCGCGATGTCGCTGTCGCCTGGGCTCAGGCCCAGCGCCCGCGGGGACGAACATAGGCGCGGGGCATTGCCCGATCCGTCTGGGAGCCGGCCGATCGCGCTTGCGGCCGAGATGCCAGCAGTCGATTGACTCCCGGCCTGGGCGCCCCCTAGATTGGCCGGTGACGGTTCTCCTTACGGAGATCAAAAGGGAACGTGGTGCGAGATGCCCCGGCGCGGGGATCTTCTCAATGCCATGGCTGCCCCCGCAACTGTAAGCGGTGAATCTCTCGTCCTGTGCCACTGGGAATCTCGGTCCTGGGAAGGCGACGTAGAGGTAACGACCCGCGAGCCAGGAGACCTGCCGTCAGCCGTGGTCACACGCGAAGATGTCGGTCGGGGAGTACAGACATCAGCTTCACCGGAGCAATCGATCGCTCCGCCGTAAAGCCTCGTTCGCTGTGACGTGCCACTGACGTCATGCCGAGGTTATGATTTTGTCCCGTTTTGTCACTGCCTGCCGGCGCTGCTGCGCCGGCATCGTTGCGGCCGCTTTCTTCTATTCGCTCGATCCCTCCATCGCCCAAGCACAGCAGGCCGGTGCCGAGCAGCTGCCGCCGGTCGAAGTGACCCAGCCTGACGATCAGAGCCGTACGCGGGCCAGGGCGGCCGGCGACGGCGATGCGAGGAGGCGCCGGGCGAGGCCGAATGGTGCGCCGAGCGGGACCGGCTCGTCCGGCTGGGGCAGTGGAGCCGCCGCCGGCAATGACGGCATCGTCGGCGCGGCCACGACCGTCATCACGGCTGCGGAGATCGCCCATGCGCCGTCGCAAATCCTGGCCGAGATCATCGCGACGCAAGTTCCGGGCGCCCAGATCACGACGTTCTACGGCGGCCAGATCGGTGCCAAGACCAGTGCCGATCTGCGCGGCTTCGGTGCCCTCGCCACGGCCAATACGCTGGTGCTGGTCAACGGACGGCGGCTGAACGACATCGACATGGCGCAGGTGGACCTCTCCACGATCCCGCTCAATGCCATCGAGCGTATCGAGGTCACGCGCGGCAATTCCGGTGCGGTGCTGTATGGTGACAATGCGGTTGGCGGCGTCATCAACATCGTCACCAAGAACGGCGTCGGCGGCCCGCCCGCGACAGCGCGCATCGAGGCCGGTTTCGGCTCGTTCAACACTGGGCTCGGCAACGTCTCGACCGCGCTCAATTCCGGTCCGTGGTCGACCTCGTTCCACGGCAATGCCGTCAGGACCGACGGCTACCGCGACAACAATCGCTATTCACAAGAGAACGGCGTCGGCAATCTGAACTACACAATGCCTGGCCTGACCGCCTTCCTGACCGTCACCGGTGACAATCAGGAGCTGCGGCTGCCGGGCGGCCGCACCGTGGATCCGTCGATCGGTCTCGACGAGCTCGCGAGCAACCGGCGAGGGGCCAGCACGCCCTTCAACTACGCCAATCAGCAGGGTTTTAGCGCGAACGCGGGCTTCACGAAAACCCTGGTCAACGGCGTCGATCTCATCGTCGACGGCGGCCTGCGCGACAAGAAGCAGCAGAGTGCGTTCTTCTCGAGCCCGACGCCGGTCCCGGCTTTCTTCACGTCGACCTATGTCGAAGCCGATCTGACGACGTGGTCGATCACGCCGCGGCTCAGCGTGAAGAGCCTGCTCTTCGGAATGCCGTCGCAGTTGCTGACTGGCGTCGACTATTACGATGCGAGCTTTCAGCAGAACCGCGGCGCCGGCCAGGGTCTCGCCCCCTGGCACAACTACGTCCTCAGGCAGCAGACGGTTGCCGGCTATGTCCAGCACACACTGGCCGTGACGGCCGCGACCGACATCTCCTACGGCGCCCGGGTGCAGAACATCGGCCTTTCGGCACGTGACGATTTTGATGCGGCGGCTCCGTTCAACGCCGACATCGGCGCGCTCCCGCTCGGGAGCGACGAGACGCAATATGCGCTGCACCTCGGTGCCGAGCATCGTCTCAATGAAACCGTCGCGCTCTTCGGCCGGGCTGCGCGCGCCTTCCGCACGCCTGATGTCGACGAGCGGGTGTCGTCAGGCCCTTCATTCGACCCGTTCTTCAATCCGCTCCCGCAAACGTTCCGGCTCAAGACCCAGACCTCGCAGGACATCGAAGGCGGGCTGCGCATCAGAGGAGGCGGACTGCAGATGCAGAGCAGTCTCTACCTGATGGACCTCGCCAACGAGATCCATTTCAATCCGATCCTGTTCTACAACACCAACCTGGATCCGACCCGCCGTTACGGCTCGGAGACCAGTGTCTCCTATCGCATCAACGACGCCCTGCTGGTGCGTTCCGGCATTGCCTATACACGGGCCGTCTTCCGCGAAGGCGCCTGGGCGGGCAACGACGTGCCGCTGGTGTCGCGCTACACCGCGAGTGCGGGCCTCACCTGGAACATCTGGCAGAACTATCTGGTGCTGGACGCCACCGCGCGGTTCTGGAGCGAGCGCCGCATGGACAACGACCAAGCCGGAACCCAGAAGCCGATTCCCGCCAACGGCACCATCGACCTCAAGCTCAGCGGCCAATTTGAGCGCTACTTCTGGTCGCTCGGCGTCAACAATGTGCTGAACGCGCTCTACTACGACTACGCCATCGCAAGCACCTTCACGGACGGTCGCTTCAGCGCCTATCCGCTACCCGGTCGCACCTTTCTGCTCAGGGCCGGCGCCGCGTTTTGATTTCGATGGGGCTGTCACAGGCGCCCAAATGGACTAAAACTCGAAGAGAAGGAGATCACTTATGGCTCTCAATATCCTGTCGTCCGACGGCGACGGTTTCCGCCTCCATCCGGTGGCGCCGCGTCTCGCGCCGATGTTCGGCTTCGCGCTGCTGACGGTATCGTGCGCGCTCGCGAGTTTTGCGTTCGCCTGCGCGACGCCGTTCGCGGCTTTCGCCGTCGTCGCGGCTGCGATGCTGCCGCTGCGTCCGGCGCTGCTCGTCGTCACCGGCGCCTGGCTCGTGAACCAGACAATCGGCTTCAGCGCGCTGCACTATCCTATCGATGGCAGCAGCATCGCCTGGGGTTTTGTGATCGGCGCGGCGGCGCTCCTGGCGACTGTGGTGGCATCGGGCGTGCTCCGCATGCTGCCGCAGGGACGCGCGCCGCTGATGCTCGCGATTGCGCTGTTTGCCGCCTATGCGGCCTATGAGCTCGCGCTGTTCGCCGCGACGCCGTTCCTGGGCGGAGAGGGCGCCTTCACCGCCGCCATCGTGACGCGCATTGGGCTGACCAGCGCTGCCTGGCTCGCCGGCCTCGTCGCCGTCTGCGAGGTCGTGCGCCTGTTCGGTCCGTTCGGGCGCGAGGGAGCGATGTCGGCCTGACGGAGCCTGGCGCAATCCGGCAGCGGGATATCGCCCGACAGGCAAAACACCTGGTCGTTTCAAAGCTGTCGGTGTCAATCCGCCGCCTCGAAAATATTCCGCTTTACCGAAATTCGGATTTGTCGTAAGAGCGCGGCATAAGCCGTCCGACCATCGCGCAGGGAAGGCCGAGTGATCGGCACCACCTGTATGCTGCTGTGCGGTTTTCTGCGTGCACCTTTTGCGCAGCGGACCGCGGGTGCCTGTCGGCACCCGGCCTTCCCTGTGCCCTCTTGGCTCAAGAGGGTGAGCGACGAAGCAAAACTCGGGCGAAATCAGCCGCGAGGATGCGAAGGCGTGTCTGGTCAGTGCGACCTTGAAACGACGTCGGCTCACCTTGCTCCGTCACTCCGACTCACGTTCGTACGCGAGATCGCGGAGCTGAAGTGGATGCAATCCTTGTGCAGAGGAATCTGAGATTGTGGATTGCCATCTTCGCGAGGTATCGCGGTAGGCCCGCTCGTGACTTCTGAGCCACGATTGTGCCATCGGTGCAACAGTCGGCCCGGATTTAGCCCTCACCACCGGCGGTTGGCATCGTCGCCGCTTTTTGGCCACACCCGAACATGAATAAAATCACTCTAATGTTTTAAGGCAGTTGGCGGTCTTCGAAGGCGACGAGAAAATCCCAAGGTCGATTCAAATCTTGGCTCTGATTTTTCGGGTCTGAAAGGGTTGGCCGGGGAAACTGGTTGCGATGGTCGCGAAGATTGACAAGCAGAAGCTGCCGAGCCGTCACGTGACGGAAGGCCCTGCGCGTGCGCCCCATCGGTCCTACTTCTACGCCATGGGGCTGACCACCGATCAGATCCACCAGCCCTTCGTCGGCGTCGCCTCCTGCTGGAACGAGGCTGCTCCCTGCAACATCGCGCTGATGCGCCAGGCCCAGGCGGTGAAGAAGGGCGTGGCGTCGGCCGGCGGTACGCCGCGCGAATTCTGCACCATCACGGTGACCGACGGCATCGCCATGGGCCATGACGGCATGCGCTCGTCGCTGCCGTCGCGCGAATGCATCGCCGACTCGGTCGAGCTGACCGTGCGCGGTCATGCCTATGACGCGCTGGTCGGCCTTGCCGGCTGCGACAAGTCGCTGCCGGGCATGATGATGGCGATGGTCCGCCTCAACGTACCCTCGATCTTCATTTATGGGGGCTCGATCCTGCCCGGCAATTTCCGCGGGCAGCAGGTCACCGTGCAGGACATGTTCGAGGCGGTCGGCAAGCACTCGGTCGGCGCCATGTCGGACGAGGACCTCGACGAGATCGAGCGTGTCGCCTGTCCCTCGGCGGGCGCCTGCGGCGCGCAGTTCACCGCCAACACCATGGCGACCGTCTCCGAGGCCATCGGCCTCGCGCTGCCATACTCCGCCGGTGCGCCGGCCCCCTACGAAATCCGCGATGCCTTCTGCATGACCGCGGGCGAGAAGGTGATGGACCTGATCGCCCAAAACATCCGGCCGCGCGACATCGTCACGCTCAAGGCGCTGGAGAATGCGGCTGCCGTGGTCGCGGCCTCCGGCGGCTCGACCAATGCTGCGCTGCACCTACCGGCGATCGCGCACGAGGCCGGCATCAAGTTCGACCTGTTCGACGTCGCCGAAATCTTCAAAAAGACACCTTATGTCGCGGATTTGAAGCCAGGCGGCCGTTATGTCGCCAAAGACATGTTTGAAGTAGGTGGCATACCGCTTCTGATGAAGACGCTGCTCGACAACGGCTTCCTGCACGGTGATTGCCTTACCGTCACGGGCCGCACGATCGCCGAAAACCTCAAGAGCGTGAAGTGGAATCCGCACCAGGACGTGGTGCACCCGGCAGACAAGCCCATCACCGTGACAGGCGGTGTGGTCGGTCTGAAGGGCAATTTGGCGCCAGAAGGTGCGATCGTGAAAGTCGCGGGAATGTCCAACCTCAGGTTTACCGGTCCGGCCAGGTGCTTCGACCGTGAGGAGGATGCGTTCGAGGCGGTCCAGAACCGCACCTACCGCGAAGGCGAAGTCATCGTGATCCGCTACGAGGGGCCGAAGGGCGGTCCCGGCATGCGGGAAATGCTCCAGACCACAGCGGCGCTGACCGGCCAGGGCATGGGCGGCAAGATCGCGCTCATCACCGACGGCCGCTTCTCCGGCGCCACCCGCGGCTTCTGCATCGGCCATGTCGGGCCGGAGGCGGCGGTCGGCGGCCCGATTGGGCTGCTCGAGGACGGCGACGTCATCGAGATCGACGCGGTCGCCGGTACCCTTAACGTAAAATTGAGCGATGCCGAGCTCGCCCAGCGCAAGACCAAATGGAGCGCTCGCGCGACTAACCATACGTCGGGTGCGCTCTGGAAATATGCTCAGCAGGTCGGACCAGCGGTCGGTGGGGCGGTAACCCATCCGGGCGGCGCGCACGAGAAACAGTGCTATGCGGACATCTAGGCGTGCCATAGTTGCGTTTGTGTTAGGGGCGGCTGCGCTGGCCGCGCCGGCGCTCGCCTTCGACGGTGCGCCGGTTAATCCCAAGGACGCGACCATCCCTGTCGTGACCACCTTGCCGGGCGCCGCGGGTGCAGTGCGCACCAAGGTTCCGCCGGCCGTCGCGAGCCAGGAAACCTCGCTCAGCGCGCTGCAATATGCCGCCGAGGGTGGCCACCCCATCGCGCAATGGAAGCTCGGCCGCATGTACGCCAACGGCGATGGCGTCGCCCAGGACGATTTGCGTGCCTTCGAATATTTCAGCCGGATCGCCAACGCGCATGCCGAGGACAGCCCGTCGGCGCCGCAGGCGCAGATCGTGGCCAACGCCTTCGTCGCGCTCGGCCGCTATTACCTCAGCGGCATCCCTAACTCGAAGATCAAGTCGGACCCGGAGCGGGCGCGGGAGATGTTCTCCTATGCGGCTTCCTATTTCGGCAATGCAGACGCGCAATATGATCTTGCGCGGTTGTACCTGAAGACGCCGGACGCCTCGCGCGAGGATTTCCGCTATGGCGCGCGCTGGCTCGGCCTCGCCGCGCAGAAGGGCCAGCACCAGGCGCAGGCGCTGCTCGGCCAGATGCTGTTCAACGGCGACCGCCTGCCGCGGCAGGCCGCGCGCGGCCTGATGTGGCTGACCCTGGCGCGCGACAGCGCCGGCGCCGAAGAGACCTGGATCAAGGAAAGCTACAACCGCGCCTTCGCCAAGGCCTCCGACGACGACCGCGCCATGTGCCTGCAAATGCTGGAGCAGTGGGTGCAGGGCCGCCGGGAATAATCGCGACACGCCGTCGTTCCAGGACGATGCGAAGCATTGAACCCCCGGAATCTCGAGATTCCCCGGTGCGCAATTGCGCACTTGAGGTTCGGCTCTTCGAGCCCTCCCGGAATGACGTCGCTGATGGCTATGCCGCGTCGAAATCCAGATCCGCCCACACCGGCACGTGGTCGGACGGCTTCTCCCAGCTACGCACATAGCTGTCGATGCCGACATTGGCGAGGCGGTCGCTGGCTTGTGGCGATAGCAGCAGGTGGTCGATCCGCAGGCCCTGATTCTTCTGCCAGGCCCCGGCCTGGTAGTCCCAGAAGGTGTAAAGCCCCGGCTCGTCGGTGACGGCGCGCAGGGCGTCGGTCAGGCCGAGGCCGAGCAGGGACTGAAAGCTCTCGCGCGTCTCCGTCTTGAACAGGGCGTCCTCGGTCCAGGCGGCCGGATTGTGCACGTCGCGGGCATGCGGGATGACGTTGAAGTCGCCCGCGAGGATCAGCGGCTCCTCGGCCTTGAGGCGCTCCTTCGAATATTCAAGAAGCCGGGACATCCATTTGAGCTTGTAGGGATATTTGTCGCTCCCGACCGGGTTGCCATTGGGCAGGTAAAGGCAGGCGATGCGCAGCACTCCGCGCTTGAGCGTCACCACGCCTTCCACGAAGCGGGCATGCGTGTCCTCGTCGTCGCCGGCGAGCCCCGACTTGGTCTCGTCGAACCGTAGCTTCGAGAGCAGGGCGACGCCGTTGAACGTCTTCTGCCCATGGGTGACGACGTTGTAGCCCAGCGCCTCGATCTCCAGCCGCGGAAAGGCCTCGTCGACGCATTTGATCTCCTGGAGGCAGACGATGTCGGGCTGGCACTCCTTCAGCCAGGTCAGCAGGAGATCGATCCGCTGCCGGACCGAGTTCACGTTCCAGGTGGCTACTCTGATGGACATAGGGAGGGCTCCGGGCGGGGGCCATGGTTAGAACAAACTGCAAACGCGCCCGTCAAGGATGCCGCAGGATCTCCCACAAAATTAACCCGGCCTAAGCAGGCGGTGGGCCATTGATCGTCAAAAGGTGCCGCGGATGGGTTGGCCGGACAAAGTCGATGAAGCGAACTGAACCGCGTGACGGCCTGATCGGCGCATTCCTGTATTGGCTCGGCGGCTTCGAGATCGAGGACGGCCTGACGGCCGATCTCAGCGAGCGCGAGATCCGCCGCATTCGCGCCAAGCAGATCGATGCCGTGAGGCGGCTGATCCCGGTGACGATGGCGGTGACGATGCTGAACGTCGCCGTCGTGCTGATCCTGTTCTGGGGCAGGGGCTGGAACGACTTTCTCGCGATCTGGGGCCTGACGCTCGCCGCTACCGCCTCGCTCGCGGTGCGCTCGTGGCCGCGGTCGCATCAGAACCTGCCGCAAGAGGCCTCGCCCCGCGCGGCGCGGCGGATGCTGCGGCAGGCATTCTTCCTCGCCGCAATCTGGAGCACGCTGCCGCTCGCGTTGTTCGGCCGCGTCGAGCCGACCAGCCAGCTCATCCTGGCCTGCCTGATGGTCGGCATGATGTCGGGCGGCGCCTTCACGCTCTCGACCTTCCCGCGCGCGGGCCTCGTCTATCTCGCCACCATGACCATCGCCTGCGCCGGCGCTCTGCTGCTGTGCGGCACCGGGCCCTATCTCGTGACCTCGGTGTTCCTGCTGCTGTTCGCATTCTTCATGGCGCGCAACATCGTCTCGCAGGGCAATCTGTTCCTCGGCAATCTCAAGGCCCAGCTCGAGCTCGAGCGCCAGACCGAGATCATCTCGCTGCTGCTGAAGGATTTTCAGGAGAACGCCAGCGACTGGTTGTGGCAGACCGACGCCGACGGGCATCTGATCGACGTGCCCCAACGCTTCGCGGACGTCGCGCAGCTGCCGCTTCCGCTACTGAAGGGATCGCATTTCGCCGACGTGCTTGACATGCTCTGCCCGGAGGACAAGAGCGCAGCCTACAACGTTGTCGGCCTGATGGAGCAGAACGAGCCGTTGCACGAGATGAACCTCAAGGTCGTTGCCGGCGGCGAGGCGCGCCTGTGGTCGCTGACGGCAAAGCCCGCCTATGACCGCGAGGAACATTTCCTCGGCTATCGCGGCTTCGGGCGCGACGTGACCGAGCGTTGGCGCGCGGAAAAGGCCGAGGCCGAGAGCCGCGCCAAGTCGGACTTCCTCGCGGTGATGAGCCACGAGATCCGTACGCCGATGAACGGCGTGCTCGGCCTCGCCAGCATGCTGCTCGAAACCAAGCTCGATCCGGAGCAGCGCGAAGCCGTCGCCACGATCCGCGACTCCGGCGACAATCTCCAGCGCATCCTCAACGACATTCTGGACTTGTCCAAGCTCGAGGCCGGGCGCTTCACCTTCGAGGTGATCGACTTCGCCCCGCAGGCATTGGTCGAGGCTGTCGCGACTGTCATTCGCGCGAGCGCCAAGAACAGGGGGCTGACGGTCAAGGTCGAACTCGATCCGAACCTGCCGCCGACCCTGCGCGGCGACGTCGCGCGCATCCGCCAGGTGCTGCTCAACCTCGCGTCCAATGCGGTGAAGTTCACCGACCAAGGCGAGGTGACGATTTCGGTCACCTGCCAGGCGCGACGCGACCTGCTGGCGACCGTCGAATGGACGGTGACCGACAGCGGCATCGGCATCGCCCCCGAAAAGCTCGGCCAGCTCTTCAGCGACTTCGCGCAAGCCGATGCCTCGATCAGCCGTCGCTTCGGCGGCACCGGCCTCGGCCTTGCGATCTCACGGCGCATCATCGAGCAGATGGGCGGCACCATCGGCGTCACCTCGACGCCGGGCGAAGGCTCGACCTTCCGCTTCACGCTGGTGCTGCCCTGGAGCCAGGCGCAGGCGTCCGATCAGGCAGACGGCCGTGACGAGGCCGACGATCTCAAATCCCGCATTGCCGGCCTCGACCGACCTCTGAAGGTGCTGGTCGCGGAGGACGATGCCGTCAACCGCATGGTCGTGAGCAAGATGTTGGGATCCTTGGACGTCGAGCTGCGCGTCGTTGCCGATGGCGCCGAAGCCGTCGCGGCGGCATCCGAGGGCAATTACGACGTCGTGCTGATGGACGTGCGCATGCCCGACATGGACGGGCTTGCCGCCACCCGCGCGATCCGTGCGCAAGGCGAGCGCCTCGAAGCCTTGCCGATCATCGCGCTCACCGCCAACGCCTTCCCCGAGGACATCAAGATTTGCCGTGAGGCGGGCATGTCGGACTTCCTGGCCAAGCCGCTGCGCAAGCCGGCGCTGGTCGCGGCACTCCTGCGCGCGCTGGACGGCCACGTCATGTCGGAGGATGCACCGCTGCAGCCGAAGCTGACGCCGGTCGAGGTGGAGTTGACGGAGGAGGAAAGGCAGATCACCGGCGCGTAGCCGGTCAGACCGAGAAGCTCGTCCCGCAGCCGCAGGACGCGGTGGCATTGGGATTGTTGACGCGGAACGAGGCGCCGATCAGGTCGTCGACGAAATCGACCTGCGAGCCCGCAAGGAACGGCTGCGAGGCGGAATCGACCAGCACCACCGCATTGTCCTGCTCGATCACGAGATCGTCGTCGGTGCGGGCACGGTCGATATCGAACTTGTACTGGAAGCCGGAGCAGCCGCCGCCCTCGACGGAGATGCGCAGCATCGCGCCGGAACCTTCGCCCTTGAGGATCTCCCCAATCCGGCGTGCGGCCCGGTCGCTGATGGTCACAGCAGTCGTCATCGTTCGTCTCCGATAGTCCCGCAGTCATACCCAATTCATTTGGTATCCCGCGCCCGACATAGTTAAGTGCCACCATACGCAGAATCAAATGGATAGGGACTAAATTCGCCGTGTCCGTCGGAATGGCAGCCCCTCGCGCGCCCTATGCCTGCGATCCCGATCGCAGCCGCGGCCGGCTGGTCGCCGAACCCCCGAGCCGGACCCGAAGCCCGTTCCGGCGGGATTGCGACCGGGTGATCCATTCCACCGCGTTCCGCCGGTTGAAGTACAAGACCCAGGTGTTCGTGTTCCATGAGGGTGACCACTACCGCACCCGGCTGACCCATTCGCTGGAGGTGGCGCAGATCGCCCGGGCGCTGGCCCGGCAGCTCGGGCTGGACGAAGACCTCACTGAAACCCTCGCGCTGGCGCACGATCTCGGTCATCCGCCGTTCGGGCATGCCGGCGAGCGGGCCCTGGACGCCTGCCTGAAGGAATTTGGCGGCTTCGACCACAACGCCCAGACGCTCCGCGTGGTCGCATCGCTCGAGCATCGCTATCCCGAGTTCGACGGCCTCAACCTGACCTGGGAATCGCTGGAGGGCATCGTCAAGCACAACGGGCCGCTGACCGACCGCAGCGGCGCCCCGGTCGGACGCTATCGCGAGCACGGCATTCCCGTCGGCATCGCCGACTACATCAAGACCTACGACCTCGAATTGTGGAGCTTCGCCTCGCTGGAGGCGCAGGTCGCCGCGATCGCCGACGACATCGCCTATGACGCCCACGACATCGACGACGGCCTGCGCGCCGGCCTGTTTCACCTCGACGATCTCAAGGTGATGCCGCTCACCGCGGAGATCATCGCCGGGATCGCCGGTCATTATCCCGATCTCGAGGACGTCCGGCGCGGCGCCGAGCTGGTGCGCGAGCTGATCTCGCACCTGATCGGGGCGGTGTTTGCGGAGGCGCAGAAGAACCTCGCCTCCACCAACCCGCAATCGGCCCAGGACGTGCGCCGGCTGAGCCGGGCGCTGATCGCTTTCCCCGCCGAGGTCGCGGAGGAAGAGGCTGCCATCAAGGCCTTCCTGTACCAGCACATGTACCGCCACAAGCGGGTGATGCGGGTGATGGGTGAGGCGGAGCAGATCCTGTTCGACCTGTTCGCAGAATACCTGAAATCCCCCGGCGAGCTGCCGCCGGAATGGCTGCTGGGGGCGGAGGCGGACGACGAGGGCGACCGGGCCCGGCGGATCGGCAATTTCATTGCCGGAATGACCGATCGTTTCGCGCTGACCGAGCACCAGCGGCTCTTTGACTCGACCCCGGATTTGCGTTAGGCGGCGGCCATGCCCGAGACATCCTCATCCCTGCATCTGTTCGCCGACGTGCTCGCGCGCGTGCACGCTGCCTGCCGCGCGCTCGCGGCTGACGCCAGCTGGCCGGAGGGCATCGATTTCTCGCGCGTGGTGGTCGAGCCGCCGCGCGATGCCTCCCATGGCGACATGGCGACCAACGCTGCCATGGTGCTTGCGAAAGAGGCAAAGGCAAAGCCGCGCGACCTCGCCGAGCAGATCGCCGAGCGGCTCCGTGCGGACGCGCTGATCGCCAAGGTCGATGTCGCCGGCCCCGGCTTTATCAACCTGACACTGAAGCCGGCCGCCTGGGCCGAGGCGCTGCGGACCGTGCTGCGCGAAGGCGCCGATTACGGCCGCATCCTCGGCGGCTCCAAGGTCAATGTCGAATACGTCTCGGCCAATCCGACAGGGCCGATGCATGTGGGCCATTGCCGTGGTGCCGTGTTCGGCGACGCATTGGCGAGCTTGCTCCAGTTCGCCGGCCACGACGTTACGCGCGAGTACTACATCAACGATGCCGGCGCTCAGGTCGACGTGCTCGCACGTTCCGCGTTCCTGAGGTATCGCGAAGCGCTCGGCGAGGACATCGGTGCCATTCCCGAAGGACTCTATCCCGGCGACTACCTGAAGCCGGTCGGCGAGGCGCTGGCGAAGGAGCACGGCGACAAGCTACTCTCGATGAGCGAGGCCGCATGGCTGCCGACCGCGCGCGCCAAGGCGATCGCGATGATGATGGACGAGATCAAGGACGATCTCGCCGCCCTCAACATCCGCCACGACGTGTTCTTCTCCGAGCGCTCGCTGATCGAGGAGGGCAACAACAAGGTCGCCGAGACAATCGACTTCCTGCGAGCCAAGGGCGACATCTACGAAGGTCGCCTGCCGCCGCCGAAGGGCGCACCGGTTGAGGATTGGGAAGACCGCGAGCAGCTGCTGTTCAAGGCGACCGCTTACGGCGACGACGTCGATCGTCCGCTGATCAAGTCGGACAATTCCTACACCTACTTTGCCTCCGACATCGCCTACCACAAGAACAAGTTCGACCGCGGCTTCGCCGAGATGATCGACGTCTGGGGTGCCGATCATGGCGGCTATATCAAGCGCATGCAGGCGGCGGTGAAGGCGACCACCTCCGGCAAGGGTGCGCTCGATGTTAAGATCGTCCAGCTCGTGAAGCTCTTGCGCAACGGCGAGCCGGTCAAAATGTCGAAGCGGAGCGGGGACTTCGTCACCTTGCGTGAGGTGGTGGATGAGGTCGGCCAGGACGCTGTCCGCTTCATGATGCTCTACCGGAAGAACGACGCGGTGCTCGATTTCGATCTCGCCAAGGTCATGGAACAGTCGCGCGACAATCCGGTGTTCTACGTCCAGTACGGTCACGCCCGCGGCCACTCGATTTTCCGCAACGCGCGGGCCGAGATGTTCCCTGAACTGCCGGAGGATACCGGCAAGCGGATCGCCTGGCTCAGTGAGTCGGCCGTCGAGCGACTGTCGGACCCCGTCGAACTCGATCTCCTCAAGCGCCTTGCAATATTTCCGCGCATGCTCGAGGCCGCCGCCGCGGCCCACGAGCCGCACCGAATTGCCTTTTATCTCTATGATTTAGCCAGCGAATTTCACGCACTTTGGACGAAAGGGCGCGATTTGCCCTATTTACGCTTCATTATCAATAATGATGCAGATCTTACAAAGGCGCGACTGGCCATGGTCCAGGGCGTCGTCTCGGTCCTGGCATCGGGCCTCGCCATCCTCGGCGTCCATGCCCCGGACGAGATGCGGTAGTTTGGGGCGAGCTACCTAAGGGGAATTCGGGGGTAACCGGCAGAAGCCGGATCGCTTAGACTTGGTTGACAGCCTTGTGGGTCGAAAGCCGCGCCTTGGTCGAGGGGCGCGCGGCTTTCCCGAAGGGACGCATCATCACGATGGCCGAACGATATCAGGACAGACAGTTTCCTTCCGGTGGCTATGGTCGCGGTGGCGATCAGCACGAGAAGCCGGAAAATGATCCCTTGGCCGAGCTCGCCCGTCTGATCGGACAAACCGATCCGTTTGCAGCGCAGGGACGGCAGACCGTGCGACCGCCGGCAGCGCCTGCCCAGAGCTATCATGAAGACGATTATCGACAGCACGATGATCAGCAGGATCACGCCGAGCAGGCCCCGCCGCCACCCGGGCCGCCCTCATGGATGCGCCGCGCCAACGTGCAGCCGGCACCCGCGCCGGAGCCTGACTATCCCGTCTCCGTCAGCCCGGTTCATCCGTTGCATCGCTATCCGGCCAAGCCCGCCGTGCCCGAGCCTGATCCTCATCAGCCGCAGGCCTATCAGGATCGCTCTTATCAGGCTCAAGCATATCAAGATCAGGCCGACCAGCAGCACGGCCAGGCTTACCAGGATCAGGCCTATCAGGAGCCGTACGCGCAGCCCGATGCGTCGCGCTACGACGATGCGCTCTACGGCCGGCTGGAGACAGGCGAGCAGGACTATCAGCGCGATCCCGCCTATCCGGACGACCCTTACGCCTTCCAAAACGACTACCCCGACGACGCCGAACTGGAAGAGCCGAAGAAGCAACGCGGCGGCATGATGACGGTCGCGGTGATCCTGGCGCTAGCCGTGGTCGGCACCGGTGCGGCCTTCGCCTACAAGACCTATATCGGCTCGCCCCGCAGCGGCGAGCCGCCGGTCATCAAGGCCGACAACACGCCTACCAAGATCGTGCCGGCGACGACGGACTCCTCGGCCAAGGTGCCGGATCGCATGGTCAGTGATGGCACTGAAAAGATC
The DNA here is from genome assembly GCF_003837805.1 of Bradyrhizobium sp. RP6. Lineage (GTDB taxonomy): Bacteria > Pseudomonadota > Alphaproteobacteria > Rhizobiales > Xanthobacteraceae > Bradyrhizobium. The sequence continues at coordinate 785,708 of NZ_RQIT01000001.1, forward strand.
GTGCCGCGCGAGGAGGCGCCGGTCGACGTCAACGCCAAGGCGGGCGGTCCCCGGGTCGTGTTCCCGCCGCTGAACCAGAATGCAAATCCTCCGTCGGTAGCGAGCGTCTCGCCATCGGCGGTTCCGTCGCCGAGCACTGGCCCGATCCCGAGCAACGGGACGTTGTCGAGCAATTCGCCGCGTCCGATCCGGACCGTCACCGTGAAGGGCGACCAGACCGATAGCACCACGCCGCAATCGGCTGTAGCCGTGCCGAAGCCCGTTGCTGCGCCCGCCGCGCCGCGCAATCCGCCGACCTCGGCACATGCCAGCGCCAATCAGCCGCTGTCGCTTGCGCCGCAGCCGGGATCGTCGGCCGAGCCGCCGCAGCGGATGGCCGCGACCAATCCGACGCAACTCGCGCCAACCAGCAGCGGCGGCGGCTACATCGTGCAGGTGTCCTCGCAGCAGAGCGAGGACAGCGCCGCCGCGTCCTACCGGGTGCTTCAGAGCAAGTACGGCAGCGTGCTCGGCGGCCGTTCGCCGGTGATCAAGCGGGTCGATCTGACCGACAAGGGCAAGGGAATCGTCTACCGCGCCTTCGCGGGTCCCTACGCTTCGGCCGAGGAGGCGACGCAGGCTTGCAACAGCCTGAAGTCCGCAGGCCTGTCAGCCTGCTTCGTCCAGAGGAATTAACGGCCGTTTCCTTGACCCCCTCGCGGGGCAGGGTTAATCGGCCGTTATGAGCACGCGGGCCTTCATTACCGGCGTATCCGGAACGGAACTGACCGCCGCCGAGCGGGAGTTTATCCGTGCCGAACGTCCATGGGGCTTCATCCTCTTCAAGCGCAACGTCGCGACTCCACCACAAGTTACTGCATTAGTTGCGGAATTGCGGGCGGTGGCCAATGCTCCCGATGCTGCGGTCCTGATCGATCAGGAGGGCGGACGGGTGCAGCGGCTAGGCCCGCCGCACTGGCCGGTCTATCCGCCGGGCGCTGTGTTCGCGACCTTATACGACACTGATTCGGCGCTCGGGCTCACCGCGGCGCGCCTCAGCGCCCGCCTGATCGCAGCCGATCTCGCTGATCTCGGCATCACCGTCGATTGCCTGCCGCTGGCCGATGTGCCCGTGCCGGGCGCCGATGCCGTCATCGGGAACCGGGCCTATGGCACTGAGCCGGGCAAGGTCGCGACGATCGCCCGAGCGGTCACCGAGGGCCTGGAGCAGGGCGGCGTCCTGCCGGTTCTCAAGCACATTCCCGGTCATGGCCGGGCCACTGCCGACACCCATTTCAGGCTGCCGACGGTCGACACGCCCCGGGACGAGCTGGAACGGACCGATTTCGCCGCGTTCAAGTCACTCGCGGATCTGCCGATGGCCATGACTGCACATGTTGTGTTTAGCGCCGTCGACCCCGCCCATCCGGCGACGACATCTGCGACAATGATTGCTGACGTGATTCGCGGCGCAATCGGGTTCCAGGGTTTGTTAATGAGTGATGACGTGTCGATGAACGCGCTGTCGGGGAATATCGCCGAGCGGACCCGCGCCATCTTCGCCGCCGGCTGCGACGTGGCCCTGCATTGTAACGGCAACATCGAGGAGATGCGCGACGTCGCCGGCCAGACACCTGAATTGTCGGGCAGGGGATTGGAGCGGGCGAAAGCCGCGCTCGCCGCACGCAAGCCGCCGCAGCCATTCGATCGGACGGCCGCGCGCGCGGAACTTGACGCATTGATCGCACGGGCAAACACGGCATCGGCATGACCGCAGAAATCCTATCGTTCGAAACCGGGCGGCCCGCAGAGCTCGCCGAGGGTGAGCCGGCGTTGGTGGTGGACGTCGAGGGCTATGAGGGCCCGCTCGACCTCCTGCTCGCATTGGCGCGGCAGCAGAAGGTCGATCTCGCCAAGATTTCAATCCTGGCGCTGGCCGACCAGTACCTCCACTTCATCGAGGCCGCGCGGAAGATCCGGCTCGAGCTTGCCGCCGACTACCTGGTCATGGCTGCGTGGCTCGCCTTCCTGAAGTCACGCCTGCTGCTTCCGGAGCCGCCGAGTGCGGAAGGCCCGAGCGCGGAGCAGATGGCGACGGCGCTGGCCAATCGCCTGCGCCGGCTGGAAGCCATTCGCGAAGCCGCCAATCGGCTGATGAACAGGCCGCAATTGCAGCGCGACATCTTCCCCCGCGGGGAGCCGGAGCAGATCGCCGAGATCAAGCATCCGAAATACACCGCGACGCTGTACGATCTGCTCACGGCCTACGCCGCGCAGCGCCAGTCGCGCGTGCTCGCGAGCGTGCATCTGGCCAAGCGCACGGTGTGGTCGCTTGCGGAAGCGCGCGCCACGCTGGAGCGACTGGTCGGCAGCCTCAACGAACAGGATGACTGGGGCGTGCTCGACGATTTTCTGATCCGGCATGTCGCCGATCCGACGCAGCGGGCAACGGTGTTCGCCTCGAGCTTTGCCGCCGCGCTCGAATTGGTGCGCGAAGGTCAGCTCGAATTGAACCAGAAAGAGGCGTTCGCGCCGATCTATTTCCGGAAGGGGCGTCCAAAGCCGGTCCCGGACGCAGCTCCTGCGCCTGATGCGCCGGTCGCTTAAGTGCAAGAAGGAGAATCTCCCATGGCAAGCCTGGCTGAAGTGCGGGTAGAAGAGGCCGAGCCGATGGACAACGAATCCCAGGCACGACCCGAGGAATTGCGGCTGCTGGAAGCGCTGCTGTTCGCATCGAGTGAACCGCTGGATACCGCAACGCTGGCCAAGCGCATGCCCGAGGGCGTGGACGTGAAGGCCGCGCTTCAGCAGCTTCAGGCCGATTATGCCTCGCGCGGCGTCAACCTCGTCCGCGTCGCCAACAAATGGACCTTCCGCACCGCCGGCGATCTCGCCTGGCTGATGACGCGGGAGAGCACCGAGACTCGCCGTCTGTCGCGTGCGGCGATCGAGGTGCTGGCGATCATCGCCTATCACCAGCCTGTGACACGTGCCGAGATCGAGGAGATCCGCGGTGTCGTGACTTCAAAGGGCACGCTCGACGTGCTGCTGGAGACCGGCTGGATCAAGCCGCGTGGTCGCCGCAAGACGCCCGGCCGTCCCTTGACCTTCGGAACCACCGAGGAATTCCTGTCGCAGTTCACCCTGGAACAACTGGGTGACCTGCCGGGTCTCGAAGAGCTGAAGGGAACGGGCCTGCTGGATTCGCGGCTGCCAACCGGATTTAGCGTACCGACTCCATCCGATGACCCGGCTCTGCGCGAGGACGAGGATCCGCTGGAACCGGGCGAGGACCTCGATCTTGCGCTGGCGCCTGCGGTCGAGCCCGAGACGCCGGAAGGCGGCAATGAGGGCGGCAGCGAAGGCGGCACCGAGGAGTGACGCCCGTCCATTTACGGGCCCTGCGACCGGTTAACACTAGCAAGATTGCGTAGTGCCGACAGCGAATTGGCGCCGCCTTGGTCCTTGTTTTTGAGACCTGCCACGCCTAGGTTTCGGTGAAGATCGGCCGGGTCCCGGCCATGCGCGTTTGGAGGGTTGCAGGATGGGTTCACTTAGCATTTGGCACTGGATCTTGGTGATCGCAGTGGTCCTGCTGCTGTTCGGCCGCGGCAAGATTTCGGATTTGATGGGCGACGTGGCGCAGGGCATCAAGGCGTTCAAGAAGGGCATGCAGGACGACGACAAGCCCGCCGAGAAGCCCGAGCCGGCCAAGTCGATCGAGCACAACGGTGCTTCGACCGCCGCACGGTCCGACGTCGGCAGCAAGGCCGTCTGAGCCAGAGAGCACGCGAGACACGGGCAGCGGCCCCGATCCTGCGCGCGAGGATTGGGCCGGCTCCGGCTGGCGTGAACGGAAGACCTCATGTTCGATATCGGGTGGAGTGAACTGGTCCTGATCGGGGTCGTCGCCCTGATCGCCATCGGCCCGAAAGAGCTTCCGGGCGTGCTGCGCATGGTCGGGCAATGGATGGGCAAGGCCCGCAAGATGGCCGCGGAGTTCCAGGGCCAATTTCAGGAAGCGATGCGCGAGGCCGAGATGGCCGACCTCAAGAAGAGCTTTGACGAGGTCAAGGAAGCCGCCACCGGCTTTGCCAGCAACAATCCGCTGACCTCGCTGCAGAAGGATGTCAGCGACGCGCTGCGCGTCGATGCGCTGGACAAGCCGGCAGAGACGTCGAGCGCCACGTCTGTTGAACCGCCGGCCACTCCGACCACCCCGGCAGCCCCGACGCCGGAGACCTTCGCGGAAGCCGAGGCGCATGCGGCTGCGAACGAGCCGCTCGCGATCACCCGTGAGGTCGAACTGCCAGCGGTTGCGCAGGACACCGCGCCATCCGAGGCGATCAAGGACGCCAAAGCGTCATGACCGACGCCGATATCGAGGCCAGCAAAGCCCCGCTGATGGACCATTTGATCGAGCTGCGCTCGCGGCTGATCAAGGCGCTGCTCGGCTTTGGCGTGGCCTTCATCTTCTGCTTCTTCTTCGCCAAGCAGATCTACAACGTGCTGGTCTGGCCGTTCGTGTGGGTCGCAGGGCCCGAGAACTCCAAATTCATCTACACGGCGCTGCTGGAATATTTCATCACACAGCTGAAGCTCGCACTGTTCGGCGCCGGCTTCATCTCGTTCCCGATCATTGCGACGCAGATCTACAAGTTCGTCGCGCCCGGGCTCTACAAGCACGAGAAGCAGGCCTTCCTGCCGTATCTGGTCGCCACTCCGTTCTTCTTCGTGCTCGGCGCGGCGCTGGTCTATTTCGTCGTGCTGCCGATGCTGATCCGCTTCTCGCTCGGCATGCAGCAGGCCGGCAGCGACGAGACCGCGCAGATCCAATTGCTGCCCAAGGTCGGCGAATATCTGTCGCTGATGATGTCGCTGATCTTCGCCTTCGGCATCGCCTTTCAGCTTCCGGTGATCCTGACGCTGCTCGGCCGCATCGGCATCGTGACCTCCAAAATGCTGCGCGAGAAGCGTCGCTATTTCATCGTGATTGCCTTCGTCATCGCGGCCGTGCTGACGCCGCCGGACGTGCTGAGCCAGTGTTCGCTCGCGATTCCCTTGATGGCGCTCTATGAGGGCTCGATCATCGCGGTGGCGATGGTGGAGAAGAGGGTGGCGGCCGCGCAGGCCACGACCAGTACCGACGTGTCGACGCCGGCCAATCCGGCGGAGTAGGCACTTTCGCTTTATCATCGCACTGCTCAGCCGATGATTCGTCATGCCCGGGCTTGACCCGGGCATCCACGACTTGATCTAAGGCGACAGACACGTGGATGGCCGGGATGAACCCGGCCATGACGGGAAAACAGCCATGCACGACATCAAATCGATCCGCGACAATCCGCAAGCCTTCGACGCCGGCCTCGCACGGCGCGGTTTGAAGCCGATGTCGGCCTCGCTGCTGGCGATCGACGAGAGACGGCGCACGGCGATCCTCGCCTCCGAGCAGGCGCAGGCGCGGCGCAATGCGGCTTCGAAGGAGATCGGCGATGCCAAGAAGGCCAAGGACGAGGCGCGCGCCGCCAAGCTGATGGCCGAGGTCGCCGAGCTCAAGACCACGATGCCGCAGCTCGAAGCTGCCGCCAAGGCTGCCGACGAGGAACTGACGAACGAGCTGTCGGCGATCCCGAACATTCCGTTCGACGAAGTGCCTGATGGCGTCGACGAGCACGGCAACGTCCAGCACCACGTGTTCGGCAGCAAGCGCAACTATGGCTTCGCGCCAAAACTGCATGACGATCTCGGCACCGCGCTCGGCTATATGGATTTCGAGGCGGCGGCCAAACTCTCCGGCGCGCGCTTCGTCGTGCTGAAGAAGGGGCTGGCGCGGCTCGAACGCGCCATCGGCCAGTTCATGCTCGATCTTCATACGACCGAGCACGGCTATACCGAGATCAATCCGCCGCTCTTGGTGCGCAACGAGGTGATGTTCGGCACCGGGCAACTGCCGAAATTCGAGGACGACCAGTTCTGGGCGATCAAGGGCGAGCTGCTCGCCTCGCCCGACCATGAGCGATTGAAGACCGAGCGCCTCGGCCTGATCCCCACCGCCGAGGTGTCGCTCACCAATCTCGCGCGCGAGTCCATTCTCGACGAGAAGCAATTGCCGATGCGGCTCACCGCGCTGACACCGTGCTTCCGTGCCGAGGCGGGCGCGGCCGGGCGCGACACGCGCGGCATGATCCGCCAGCACCAGTTCACCAAGGTCGAGCTGGTCTCGATCACCACGCCGGAAACCAGCAAGGATGAGCTGGAGCGGATGCTGTCCTGTGCCGAGCAGGTGTTGCAGAAGCTCGACCTGCACTACCGCGTGATGACGCTCTGTGCAGGAGATATGGGCTTCTCGTCGCAAAAAACCTACGACATCGAGGTCTGGATGCCCGGACAGGGCGACGGCGGCATGTTCCGCGAGATCTCGAGCTGCTCGGTCTGCGGCGACTTCCAGGCGCGGCGCATGGATGCGCGCTCGCGCGGGCCGGACGGCAAGCCGCGCTTCGTGCACACGCTGAACGGCTCCGGCACCGCAGTCGGCCGCGCGCTGATTGCGGTGATGGAGACTTACCAGCAGGAAGATGGCTCGATCGCGGTCCCCAGCGTGCTCCAGCCCTATATGGGCGGGCTGAAGGTGATCGCGCGCGACTAAAGCGTTTCCCGCGAAGTGGGCACCGGTTCGCGTCCGAAATCGCGGCATGACGAGAATCGCGTTGCGAAGATCGGGCGGCCGGCTATCCTGCCGGCCCCTCAACGCGACCCCACCGTTCATGCCCTTGCACCGCGACATCTTCTGGATCGGCAGACAGTGGGCGGTGACAGGTGCCGGGATCCAGGCCATCGATCAGCGCCTTCGCGGCGTGCTCGACATCGAGATCGCGCGGCTCTGGGACGAGGATCGCGTGCAGAGCCGACGGGCCAAGCCCGGAGTCAATGCTGCGGATTTCGACAAGGCGCTGGCCGTGGCACGCGAACGGTTTCCGCAGGCGCCGACACCTGACCCGTTCGTCGCGCATCTGAAGGAGCTCGGGGTGACCGAGGCTCCCGTCGTGAATCCGGTTGTACCGGCGATGCAATTGCGTGCGGAGGGCGGGCTCGCACGCTTCCTGCCACAATGGCGCATTCGCCGCTAGCGGGACCAGGCCGGGAACCTGGTGCCGGAGGCCCTGATCAGCCGGTTTGCCTGATGGGCCGCGGCCGGATATGACAGGTCAAACGGCTTTTCGGAATCGACCTCGCGCATGCGCATTCTCTGCACCAATGACGACGGCATCCACGCTCCCGGCCTCAAGGTCGTGGAGGAGATCGCGCGCGCCTTGTCGGACGACGTCTGGGTGGTGGCGCCCGAACTCGACCAGTCCGGCGTGTCGCATTCGCTGTCGTTGAACGATCCCTTGCGCCTGCGCGAGGTCGGCCCGCGGCACTTTGCGGTGCGCGGCACGCCGACGGACTGCGTCATCATGGGGGCCCGTCATATCCTGGGGGCGAAGCTGCCTGATGTCGTGCTGTCCGGCGTCAACAAGGGCCGCAATGTCGCCGAGGACGTGGTCTATTCCGGCACCATCGCCGGCGCGTTGGAGGGCACCATCTTAGGGTTGCCGTCATTCGCGCTGTCGCAGGAGTTCAGCGTCGAGACCCGCGAACGGCCGCCGTGGGACACCGCGCGCAAATTCGGGCCCGACATCCTGCGCAAGGTGATCGCTGCCGGCGTTCCCAAAGACACCGTCATCAACGTCAACTTTCCGTCCTGTGCGCCGGAGGATGTGCTGGGCGTCCGCGTGACGCGCCAAGGCAAGCGCAATCTCGGCTTCCTCAAGATCGACGAGCGCAGCGATGGCCGCGGCAATCCCTATTTCTGGATCGGCTTCGAACGCACCGCGATGATGGATACGCCCGCGGACGGTACCGATCTCGCGGCGCTGCGCGAGCGCTACGTTTCCGTCACGCCGCTCAGGCTCGATCGCACCAATGAAGCGTTTTCGGAAGAGCTGAGCCGGACGCTGAAATAGGGCTAGCCGCCGCGAAGCGCGGCTTCGATGGTCTTGCCGAGTGCATCGAGCTGAAACGGCTTCTGGAGTGCCGGCCGGTCGCGGTATTGTTCGGGCAGGCCGGAAGAGCCGTAACCGGTGGCGAAGATGAACGGGCAGCCCTTCGCCATGATGACATCGGCCACCGGCGAGATGACCTTGCCATTGACGTTGACGTCCAGAATGGCCAGGTCGAACTCGGTTGATTGCGCAAGCCGCATGGCCTCGGTGATGTCGCCCGCTTCGGCGGCAACCTTGTAGCCGAGCTCCTCCAGCATATCCGCGACCATCATTCTGATCATGACCTCGTCCTCGACGAGGAAAACAGAGCGGCCCGAAAGCCCTGTCGCAGTCATAGGTGAGTCCTTGCCCATTCTCGTAAACGTTCGCAGATAACGATAGGGGACGCAATGCGCGTTTCGGCGAGCGCAAACCCGCAAATGGCTTAGCGATTGAAAGCCCGATTGTGGTCAAATGCTGCGCCGAAAGGCTACCATGAGTTCCTGAGCCGGAACAAGATTCTCGTTTAGGGTTCTTGCGGTGCAGTACGCGATCCACCAGACGAGATGAGCAACAGCAGCTATGACGTCCGATCAGCACCCGCCGGAAAAGATGATGTTTCAGCTGACGCTGAGGCGTCGGGGCATTAGCGATCAGGCCGTGCTTAGGACCATGGAGGCGGTGCCGCGCGAGCTTTTCGTCGACGAGTCCGATCGCGACGGCGCCTATCTCGACAGCGCACTGCCGATCGCCTGCGGGCAGACCATCAGCCAGCCCTTTGTGGTCGCCTACATGACCGAGCAGCTCCAGCTCCAGAAGCAGCACCGGGTCCTCGAAATCGGCACCGGCTCTGGCTATCAGGCGGCCGTATTGTCGCGCCTTTCTGGCCAGGTGCTGACAGTCGAGCGCTATCGCAAGCTCGCCGACACGGCACGCGCCCGGCTCGAAAAGCTCGATTGTCACAATGTCGAGGTGATGCTCGGCGACGGTCTCAATCTGCCTCCCAATATCGGTCCGTTCGACCGCATCATCGTCACCGCCGCGATGGAGCAGATTCCGGCGAACCTGGTCGAGCGGCTGGAGGTCGGAGGCATCCTGATCGCTCCCGTCGGCCCGCATCAGGGCGTACAGACGCTGACCCGCTTGACCCGTAGCGAAACCGGGATCGACCGCAGGGAACTCGTCGAGGTCCGCTTCGTGCCGGCACTGCCCGGCGTGGCGCGGGAGCTGTAGAATCCCGGATCGGCTGCGCCGCCAACACCTTATTGGGAGGGTTAAGGCGTTATTTACTCGACGCGTGTTTACTTAAAACACCAGTTCTGTTGCGTACGAGTGAGTAACCATGTTCGCTGTCGCCGAGTTGCTTTACTCGCGCCGCGTGCCGCAGGTCGCGGTGCTGGCGCTGATCTCCTTCAGCTTCGCAGGGTGCAGCGCCGACATGTCGTCGCGGCTGTCCCAGACGAATTTCTCCAACCCCTTCGCCTCGGAAGCCACGGGGTCGGTGCAGCAGGCACCCCCGCCGCAGCGTGAGCTGCCGCAATATGCGCGGCCGCAGACGCAGCCCGGTCATTATCAGTCGCAGCCCTTGCCGCCGCCGGCCGTGTCCGCGCCGCAATCCTACCCCGCTGCGTCCGGTGGGGGAGTCTCCGGGGGAGGGCGCGGCGTCAGCTCCTACGCGCCTCCGGCGCAGCCGCATCTCGAGACCACGGCCACCGTGCCGCCGCACTCGGTCGCGGCCGCCCAGCCGGCCGGCGGGACCAAGATCATCGTCGGCACCAGCGATACGCTCGACGTGCTCGCCAAGCGCTATCGCGTCACGCCGCAGGCTATCCTTGCCGCCAACGGCTACAAGGGCCCGCGCGCGCTCTCGCCGGGGCAGCAGCTTATCATCCCGCATCCGGCGACCGCCGCTGCGCCGGCGCCTGCGGTGGCGCCCGTTGCGGCGGCGCCCGCTGCCAAGCCGGTTGCGGCCACGACTGCGCCGTCGAGCACCCATTTCGTCAATCGCGGCGATACGCTCGCCAGCATTGCGCGGAAGAATCGAATCTCGGCGGCTGAACTCGCCCGTGCAAATGGCCTCGATCCGTCTGCCAAACTCAAGCTCGGCGCCAAGCTGACCGTGCCCGGCGCGAAGACTGCGGCCGTCGCGGCGCCGGTTGCTGCGGCGCCGGTCGGGGCTGCTCCGGTGGCCGGAATGCTCCAGCCCGTAGCGGCTGCTCCGGCGCCCGCCACCAAGATGGCCGCTGCTGCCGCGCCGGTGCAGAGTGCGCGCCTCGCTCAGGCGACGGCCAATGTCGAAGAGAAGCCCGCCGAGACCCCGCCGAAGGCCGCGGAGGCCACCGGTGCGCTGCCGACCTTCCGCTGGCCGGTCCGCGGCAAGGTGGTCACGAGCTACGGCGCCAAAACCAATGGCAAGGCCAATGATGGAATCAATCTCGCAGTGCCCGAGGGGACGCCGGTCAAGGCGGCCGAAGACGGCGTCGTCGCCTATTCCGGCAACGAGCTGAAAGGGTACGGCAATCTGGTCCTGGTTCGGCACTCCAACGGCTACGTCACCGCATATGCCCATGCGAGTGAGCTGTTGGTGAAGCGCGGCGATACCATCAAGCGCGGTCAGGTCATTGCCAAGTCGGGTCAATCCGGGGAGGTGGCGTCGCCGCAGCTCCACTTCGAGATCCGCAAGGGATCAAGCCCGGTTGACCCGCTTCAATTCCTGAATGGGGCGTGAGGCGCACCTTCGGTCGGGCACACCCTCGCCAAAAACACGCTGTCATCGTCCGCCTTGTGCGCACTTGCGCACAAGGCGGACGATGACAGTCGTGAGTGAGGTGACGGCGAGCCTTACTTCGCCGTCAGCTTCACGCCGAGCCGTCCCGCCAGCTCCTGCACGAACTGCCACGCGACGCGGCCCGAGCGCGAGCCGCGTGTCGTGGACCATTCCAGCGCCTCGCGCTCCAGCGCCTCGTCGCCGATCTTGATGGCGAAATGGCTACAATAGCCGCGTACCATGGCGAGATATTCGTCCTGGCTGCAGCGGTGAAAGCCGAGCCAGAGGCCGAAGCGATCCGACAGTGACACCTTCTCCTCGACCGCTTCGCCCGGATTGATCGCGGTCGAGCGCTCGTTCTCGATCATCTCGCGCGCCAGCAGATGGCGGCGGTTGGAGGTGGCGTAGAGGACGACGTTCTCGGGCCGGCCTTCGATGCCGCCTTCGAGCACGGCCTTGAGCGATTTGTAGGAGGCATCATTGCCGTCGAAGGAGAGGTCATCGCAGAACACGATGAAGCGGAAGGACGAGGCCCTCAGCTGCTCCATCAGCGCGGGCAGGCTCTCGATGTCCTCGCGATGGATCTCGATCAGCTTCAGCTTGTCGGCCGGTTTGCGTTCCGCGTTGATGCTGGCATGCGCCGCCTTCACCAGCGACGACTTGCCCATGCCGCGTGCGCCCCAGAGCAGGGCGTTATTGGCCGGCAGGCCGTTGGCGAAGCGCTCGGTGTTCTCCATCAGGATGTCGCGCATCCGGTCGACGCCCTTCAGCAGGAACAGCTCGACGCGGCTAACCCGCGGCACGGCCGCAAGGCGCCCGTCCGGATGCCAGACATAGGCATCCGCCCGTTCGAACGATTCGCACTCGACGGCTGGCTTGCTCTGGGCGGAGAGGTGCGCCGCGATCGTCTCCAGCGCGCGGACGATGCGCTCCTGGGAGAGGTCTGGGGCTGTGGCGATGGCTTTGGAGGCTGCCGTGGGGCGTTTTGCCGCGACGTGGGCGAGCTTCCTGGCAGGGGTGAGGGGGCCTTTGCCGGCCGGGCTTTTGTTTGGTTTTTTGGGCATGTCCGAAGTTCCTGAGAACGCAGCCATATCGGGCCTGACGGCGCGTCGCAAGGTGCCCCAAAAGGGCAGTCTGGCAGCGTTGCAATTGGGGCAATGGCCGCTATAGTCCGCGCGAATTTGACCGAACCGGTCGCCTTTGAGGGCCTGACCGGCTTTCCCCTGTTCTCACGAGGATCGTCCGAATGCTGATTACCCCTGCGTATGCCCAGGCCGCGGGCGCCGGCGACACCAACAGCATGTTGATGTCGCTGCTGCCGTTCGCGCTGATCTTCGTGATCATGTACTTCCTGATTCTGCGTCCGCAGCAGAAGAAGGTCCGCGACCACGCCGAGCTCGTGAAGAACATCCGCCGCGGCGACACCATCGTGACCTCGGGAGGCCTCGTCGGCAAGGTCACCAAGGTCGTCGACGACGACCAGATCGAGTTCGAGATTTCCGATGGCGTGCGCGTGCGGCAGATGCGCCAGATGATCTCGGGCGTGCGAGCCAAGGGCGAGCCGGCCAAGGAAAGCTCGAAGGAAAGCGCCAAGGACGACACAGCGGCAAAGTGAGCGCCCGCGCGAGTCGCTCAAGTCTCCTGATCTGACAGGTCCAGTCGATGTTGTATTTCACGCGGTGGAGGGCGCTGGGGATTATCCTGACGGCGCTGATCGTGTGCCTCTGCGCGGTCCCCAACTTCTTCCCCGAGGCGCAGGTCAAGACCTGGCCCGCCTGGGCGCAGCGGCGGCTCGTGCTCGGCCTCGACCTGCAGGGCGGCTCCTACCTGCTACTCGAGGTCGATTCCAACTACGTGAAGAAGGAGCGGCTCGACCAGGTCCGCGACGACGTTCGCCGGACGCTGCGCGATGCCAAGATCGGCTTCACGGGTGGCGTTACCGTGCGTAACGACGCGGTCGAGGTTCGTGTCACCAAGGAATCCGATGCGCCGGCCGCACTCGCCAAGCTGCGGGAGCTGTCCCAGCCGTTGGGCGGCCTCATGGGATCCAGCGGTCAGCGCGACCTTGAGGTGGCAGATGCCGGCGGTGGTGTAATCCGCCTGAGCATCCCGCAGGCCGCCATGCTCGACCGCATGCGCAAGACCATCGAGCAGTCGATCCAAATCGTCGAACGCCGCGTCAACGAGCTCGGCACCGTCGAGCCCGTGATCCAGCGCCAGGGCAATGACCGCATCCTAGTGCAGGTCCCGGGTCTTCAGGACCCGACGCGCCTGAAGGAACTGCTGGGCAAGACCGCGAAGATGGAATTCCGCATGGTCGACACCTCCGTGCCGCCGGATCAGGCGCAGCAGGGGCGGTTGCCGCCGGAATCCGAGCTGTTGATGAGCGCATCGCCACCGCCCACGCCCTACGTGGTCAAGAAGCAGGTGCTGGTCGCGGGCGGCGACCTGACCGACGGCCAGGCGAGCTTCGACCAGCGTACGGGCGAGCCGGTCGTCAGCTTCAAGTTCAACACCTCGGGCGCGCGCAAGTTCTCGCAGGCCACGACGGAGAACGTCGGACTGCCCTTTGCGATCGTGCTCGACAACAAGGTGATCTCGGCGCCCGTGATCCGCGAGCCGATCACCGGCGGTCAGGGTCAGATCTCCGGCAATTTCACGGTGCAATCGGCCAACGATCTCGCGATCCTGCTGCGTGCCGGCGCGCTGCCGGCACCGCTCACGGTGGTCGAGGAACGCACCGTCGGTCCGGGCCTCGGTCAGGATTCGATCGAGAAGGGCGAGTTGGCGGCCTATGTCGGCTCGATCCTCGTCATCGTCTTCATGCTGCTGACCTACCGTCTGTTCGGGGTGTTCGCCAACATCGCAGTGGCCATCAACGTCGCGATGATCTTCGGGCTGCTGTCGCTGCTCAATGCGACGCTGACGTTGCCCGGCATCGCCGGCATCGTGCTCACCGTTGGTATCGCGGTGGACTCCAACGTGCTGATCTACGAGCGTATCCGCGAGGAGCTGCGCGGCGGTCGCAACGCGATCTCGGCCATCGACGCCGGCTTCAAGCGGGCGCTCGCGACCATCCTCGATTCCAACATCACCACCTTCATTGCTGCCGCGGTGCTGTTCTACATCGGCACCGGCCCCGTGCGCGGCTTTGCCGTGACGCTCGGCATCGGCATCATCACCACGGTGTTCACCGCCTTCACCATGACCCGGCTGATCGTCGCCTGGTGGGTGCGGTGGAAGCGGCCGCAGAGCGTGCCGATCTAGGAGCCTGATCTTGACTCACACCGTTCTCATCGGGCTCGGCGTCCTTATTGCCATTCTCACCGTGGTCTCGGTGTTTGGCTGGCTGCCGTCGCTCCGCATCGTCCCTGACGATACGCATTTCGACTTCACACGCTTCCGCCGCATTAGCTTCCCGATCTCGGCCGCGCTGTCGATCCTCGCGATCGTGTTGTTCTTCACCCATGGCCTGAATTTCGGCATCGACTTCCGCGGCGGCACGCTGCTGGAAGTCAAGGCGAAGTCGGGCGCCGCCGACATCGCGGCGATGCGCACGACGTTGGATGCTCTGCGTCTCGGCGAGGTCCAGCTCCAGCAGTTTGGCGGACCCGAGAACGTCTTGATCCGCGTCGCGGAGCAGCCCGGCGGCGACGCCGCCCAGCAGGAGGCCGTGCAGAAGGTTCGCGCCGCGCTCGGCGACTCCGTCGAATATCGCCGCGTCGAGGTGGTCGGCCCGCGCGTCTCAGGCGAATTGCTGGCCTACGGCATGCTCGGCCTGATGCTCGCGATCGTCGGCATCTTGGTCTATCTCTGGTTCCGCTTCGAATGGCAGTTCGCGCTCGGCGCCATGATCGCGAACGTGCACGACATCGTGCTGACCATCGGCTTCATGTCGATCAGCCAGGTCGATTTCGACCTGACCAGCATCGCAGCACTGCTGACGATCTTGGGCTATTCGCTCAACGATACCGTCGTCATCTACGATCGTATCCGTGAAATGCTGCGGCGCTACAAGAAGATGCCAATGCCGCAGCTTCTCAACGAGTCCATCAACTCGACGCTCTCGCGTTCGATCATCACTCACTTCACGGTGACGCTGGCGCTGCTCGCGCTGCTGTTGTTCGGCGGGCACGCGATCCACAGCTTTACCGCAGTAATGATGTTCGGCGTGGTGCTGGTCGGCACCTATACCTCGATCTTCATTGCGGCCCCGATCCTGATCTACCTCGGCGTCGGCGAGCATCGCGAAGATGCGCCCGATACGGCTGCGCCGGCGAAGAAAAGCAAGGCATGATCCGAACCTCATGCCCTCGCAGGAGTTTGCGAGGGCAGTAAGCCCCATTCGGACGAAGCTCATGGCCGGCGATCCCAATGCTCCGCATTTCCCGCGCTCGGCGCCGATCGAGGCCTATGGCAAGGGCGGCTTCGCCTTTGCCGGTATGTCGCATCGGGGTTCGCTGCTCTGCCTGCCGGACGCGATCTGGGCCTGGGACGTGACGGACCCCGCGAAGATCGATCGCTATTCGCTGGATCGGATCTTCACGGCCGCCAACAGCATCGACACGCTCCTGGTCGGCACCGGAACCGGGCTGTGGCTGCCGCCGCCGGAGTTGCGTCAGGCCCTTAAGGCGGTGAGGGTGGTGCTGGACACAATGCAGACCGGACCCGCCGTGCGCACCTACAACATCATGATTGGCGAACGGCGGCGCGTTGCTGCTGCGCTGATCGCCGTGCCATGAGCAGCCCTGCGCCGCCGCCCGACTCCGTTGCCTTCTGCGCCGATCTGGTGCGAAGCCATGACTTTCCGCGTTACGCCGCGACCCTGTTCGCGCCGGTCGCCGAGCGCCGTGCGTTGCTGGCCCTGTATGCCTTCAACGTCGAGATCGTCCGCGTCCGTGACCAGGTGAGCCAGCCTTTGCCCGGCGAGATCCGCCTGCAATGGTGGACAGACATGCTGTCGGGCCATGTCCACGGCGGCGCCGAGGGCAATCCCGTGGCAGCCGAGCTGCTCAGCGCGATCCGTGATTTCAACCTGCCGGTCGAGCCGCTGTCGCAGCTGGCCGACGAGCACCAGTTCGATCTCTACAACGACCCGATGCCGACCATGGCCGCGCTGGAGGGCTATCTGGCCGCGACCTCGTCGGCGCTGTTCGGTCTGGCGGCGCAGGTCTTGGGACCGCCGTCGGAGGCGGTCGAGCATCTCGCCCGCCATGCCGGGTTGGCGCAGGGCATCGTGCAGGTCATCGCCAATTTGCCGCGCGACGCCGCGCACCGGCAATTGTTCCTGCCGCAGCAGCTGATGGAGAGGCACAATTGCAGCATCGAGGATGTCTTCGCCGGCAAGGAGACACCCAATCTGCATGCGGTGCTGGAGCAGCTTGCGGGTGAAGCCCGGCAGCATCTGACGACGGCTTCGTCGCTGCTGGCACAGGTGGCACCGTCCATGCGGCCGGCGTTTCTGCCGTTGAGCCAGGCGCAGGCCGATCTCAAGCGCCTGTCGCGTCCGGAACGCAACCCGTTTACGCTGCAGCCGTCGTCGCGGCTGCGCACGCTCTGGACGCTGTGGCGCGCCTCGCGATCGCGTGAATTTACCAAATAGCGCCTGGCTTGTCGCCTGAGCCGGGCAAATGCTCTATGTTGTCCTATGGCTGACTTGTCCCGAAGCGCGTCCGATCTCAGCGGCTTTCCGGTCGCACCCAGCGACATTCTTGCCGCCGCCGAGACCATCCGTGGCGCCGTGGTCGAGACGCCCTGCAGCCATAGCCGGACACTGAGCAGTATCTGCGGCTGCGACATCTGGCTGAAATTCGAGAACCTCCAGTTCACCTCCTCGTTCAAGGAGCGCGGCGCGCTCAACCGGCTCACTGCGCTGACGCCGGAAGAGCGTGCGCGGGGCGTGATTGCAATGTCCGCGGGCAACCACGCCCAAGGCGTTGCCTACCACGCCAAGCGGCTCGGCATTCCCGCCACCATTGTCATGCCGATCGGCACGCCCATGGTGAAGATCGAGAACACCAGGCATCACGGCGCCGAGGTGGTGGTCACGGGCGCGACGCTGGAGGAAGCCGCCGCCTTTGCGCGCAGCCATGGTGAGGCGCGCGGCATGATCTTCGTCCACCCCTATGACGATCCGCTTGTCATCGCGGGGCAGGGCACGATCGGGCTGGAAATGCTCAAGGCGGTACCGGATTTCGACACGCTGGTCGTTCCGATAGGTGGCGGCGGATTGATCAGCGGTATCGCCATCGCCGCGAAATCGATCAAGCCGTCGCTGCGGATATTGGGCGTCGAGGCCTGGCTCTACCCGTCGATGTACAATGCGATCCATGACGGCAACCTGCCGGCGCGGGGCGACACGCTGGCCGAAGGCATCGCGGTGAAATCGCCGGGCAAGATCACCACGGAAATCGTCCGTCGTCTCGTTGATGACATCGCCTTGGTCAATGAAGCCGAGCTCGAGCGTGCGGTCGCAACCCTGATCTCGATCGAGAAGACGGTGGTCGAGGGCGCCGGCGCCGCCGGCCTCGCCGCCCTGATGTCCGATCCGTCCCGCTTCGCCGGCCAGAAGGTTGGCCTCGTACTGAGCGGAGGCAATATCGACACGCGGCTGATCGCCTCCGTCCTCACCCGCGAGCTGGCCCGCGAGGGGCGACTGACGCAACTGTCCCTCGATATTCCCGATCGGCCCGGGCAGCTGGCCGCCGTGGCCGCGCTTCTGGCCGAAGCCGGCGCCAACATCATCGAGGTCTCGCACCAGCGGACCTTCTCCGACCTTCCGGCCAAGGCGACGCTGCTGCAGCTGGTCATCGAGACCCGTGACAGCGCGCATCTCGACGAGGTGATGGCAAGGCTCAGCGCATCCGGACTGAGCGCGCGCTGCACCTGAGCGGTGCGCGGCGATGCCGCTATCGCGACGCCAGAGCCGCGAGGTGACCGATCAGCCGATCGATCTCGGCTTCGGTGTTGTAGTAATGCGGGGAGGCCCGCACGAGCGGCGGCAGCGAGCGGAGTTCGGCATCGATGCGAGTGCTCGACGGATCTGACGCGCCGATCGTGATGCCGGCGGCCGCGGCGCTCCTCACAATGGCGTCCGCCTCATACCCGTCCATCGTGAAGCTGACGATGGCGCCCGGCGCGCGTCCGAGGTCGCGAATGGTGATGCCGCGGATGGAGCCGAGACCATCACGAAGGCGGCCCGCGAGCAGGCGACAGCGCTGCTCGATCAGGTCCATGCCGATGTCGAGCGCATAATCGACGGCAGCGCCGAGCCCCAGCCGGGCCGCATAATTGTTCTCCCAGGTCTCGAAACGGCGCGCATCGTCGCGGAGCCGATATTCATCGCGTGCGACCCAGGGCGCTGCGAAATGGTCGATCATCGGCGGCTCGAGCTGTTGCAGCAGCGCGCGGCGGACGTAGAGAAAACCGGTGCCGCGCGGGCCGCGCAGGAATTTGCGACCCGTGGCGGACAGCATGTCACAGCCGATCGCTTCGACGTCGACCGCCATCTGCCCGACCGCTTGGCACGCGTCCAGCAGGTAGGGAATGCCGTGCGCCCGCGCGATCTTGCCGACCGCCGCGGCGGGATTGACCAGCCCGCCATTGGTGGGAACCCAGGTGATGGCGATGAGCCTTGTGCGCTCATCGACCATGCGCTCGAGCGCGTGCACGTCGAGCTCGCCGCGGGCATCGCTCGGCACGACATCGATCGTCGCGCCGGTTCGTTTCGCGATCTGAAGAAAGGCGACGTAATTGGCAGCGTATTCCGCCTCGGCTGTCAGGATACGGTCCCCTTTGTGGAACGGCAGCGCGTAGAACGCCATCTGCCAGGCAACCGTCGCGTTCTCAACCAGGGCGATCTCGTCAGGTGCCGCATTGAGCAGGCGCGCCACAGAGCCATACACCGCATCGAGCCGATCGGACTCGCGATCGGCAGCGGCATAGCCGCCAATTTCGCTTTCGAGGTCGATATGCTGTTTCATCGCCGCGGCAACGGCCGTTGGCATGAGAGCTGCGCCGGCGTTATGGAGGTAGGCGAGCCGGGCGGCGGCCGGTGTGTCGGCTCGTATTTGGTCGGTGTCGATCACGTGAGAACCTCTGCCATCGGGTTCCCAGAGTTAGACACAATGACGCATGCGAGCAATAGCGGGCAAGAGCTGACGTGGGCCTGCAGGCGCACCGAGCTGCGCCCGCATGACGATCATGCGGTGCGACCGAGCCTCGCCTCGATCTCCCGGCGCAGCGCCGCAAAGTCAATTGGTTTGGTCAACAGATCAGTCGCGCCGCTGTCCAGCGCTTTGCGTTTGGTTTCGGTATCGCCGTAAGCCGTAATCATGATCACGGGGACGTCGGGCCGGGCCGCACGTACAATCGGCAACATCTCGAGCCCGCTCATGCCGGGCATATTGATGTCTGAAAGGATTAGAATGAGTGTTGCATCGCGGAACTCCATGGCGCGCTGTAGCGCCATCGGCGCCGACGATGCAAATTCCATCAGAAAGCGGCCGGCGCGCAGATCGCGTCGGAATTGCTGGCGAAACAGCACTTCGACGTCCGGCTCGTCGTCAACCACCAAAATGTACACGCTCACCCCTTGTCTCCGGACTGCATAGGGCTGGCCGCGGTGCGTGGCAGCGTGATGATGAACTCCGTAAAGGCGCCTGGCTCGGTCTCGAAATCGATGCTGCCGCCATGTTGTTTCACGATAATGTCGTGACATATCGACAGGCCGAGCCCGGTTCCTTCGCCGACCGGCTTGGTTGTGAAGAACGGACTGAATATCTTCTCCCTCACCTCGGCAGGAATTCCGGTGCCATTGTCGCGAATGCGGATTTCCACGGCGCGGTCGAGACCCTTTGTTGTCGCGCTAAGAACGGGCTCGAACCCATCGCCGGCGACTTCCTTGCGTTTCATGGCGGCATAGAAGCCGTTTGAGATCAGATTGAGGAAGACCCGCGTGATTTCCTGCGGGTACACGCCGACAATCCCCGCAGAGGGATCGAGCTTTCGCTCGAGCGTAATGTGAAAATCCGGCCTTTCCGCGCGCGCGCCGTGATAGGCCAGATTGAGGCCTTCCTCGACGATCCCGTTGATGTCGGCGGCGCGGCGCTCGCCAGAACCCTGTCGCGAATGCAGCAGCATGTTCTTCACGATGGAATCGGCGCGTGCGCCGTGCTGCACGATTCTTGCGAGGTTGGCCTGAAGCACCTGCGTGAGTTCGTCGATCTCCTGCCTGACCGCCTCGTCCAGCTCGGTCGCGCGCAGCTTCTCGTTCAGCTCGCCGATCAATTCCGACGAGAGCGATGAGAAGTTGTTGACGAAATTGAGCGGGTTCTTGATCTCATGCGCGATGCCTGCGGTTAGCTGGCCAAGTGAGGCGAGCTTTTCAGTCTGGATCAGACGATCCTGTGTCGCGCGCAGCTCTTCGAGAGACTGCGAGAGCTCCTTTGTGCGTTTGCGCAGTTCATTCAACAGACGAGCGTTCTCGATCGCGATGACGGCCTGATTAGCGAAATTGGCAACCAACGCGATTTGCTTTGAAGTGAATGGCTTCACCTCCTGGCGGAAAATCGTGATCGTCCCGATAAGCTCGTCTTCCCTAAGCATGGGCACGATGACGAGGGTTCTTGCTCCGGCAAGGTTGGCGAGCGCGCGGACGTTGGGATTTCCTTCAATGTAAGGCGGCTGGCTCCGGATGTCCTCGATGTGGACGGGCTGATGTGTCTTCTCCACGGTGCCAAGACCGCTGCCGGGATGCGGGCGAATGCTCTGGTACAGGCGGGTAGCTACATAGGCCTGCGGCGCGTTGTAGAGTGCAACCGTGCGGAAGCCGCCTTCCTCATAGAGGTTCATGGTGCCAAATCGAGCTCCGCAGACGCGGGTCGCTTTCTCAAGCATCTTGTCGAAGACCGGCTCCAACTCGCCTGCGGACGAGCTGATCGTCGCCAAGACTTCCGCAGTCGCGATCTGCTGCTCGAGGGATTCCGTAAGTTCGCGCGTGCGCTCCCGTACCTCTTCGAACAGCCGGACATTGCCGATCGCGATCACGGCCTGATCGGCGAAGGTCTGAAGTAGAGCAATCTGCTTGGCGTTGAACGGATTGACCTCGGTGCGTCGAAGGGTGATGGCGCCAATTCCTTCGCCTTCGCGCAAGAGCGGTACACTGAGGATGGTCCGCACGCCGTCATCGCGCCTGAGTTCTCTTCCATCGGGAAATTCATCGCCTTCCGGCGAGGTGATGTCCCCCACTTGGACTGGAGACCGGTCGAGAATTGAGCGGCCGGCTGTCCATTTGCGATTGATGGGCCACGTTGCGCGGGAGGGCACTATCGGGCCGTGATGTGCAACCAGTTGAAGATGATTGTCCCTTCTCAGGCGAAGTACCGCATCTGAGCTTTCGCAGAGCTCACAGGCGCTTTCGACAATCGCATTCAAGACCGGATCGATCTCGGTCGGCGACGACGCTATGACTTTCAAAATACTGGCGCTGCCGGTTTGGTATGTCAGTGCGTCCTGCAGGTCACGGCTCGTGGCTTGCACTTCCTCGAAGAGACGCACGTTCTCGATGGCAATGACCGCCTGATCGGCAAACGTCGAAACCAGCTCGACCTGTTTTTCGGAAAAGGATTGAACGGTTGTGCGGCCCAGAAATAACACTCCGATCGGCTCGCCTTCGCGCATCATCGGCACGCCGAGCAGCGTGCGATAGCCTGCGGCCTTCTGCATGTCCGGGTAGGCATATTCGGGATCAGCCAGCACATCGAGGATTTGAACGGACCGCTGTTCGAGCAGAACCCGCCCGATCAAGCTGCCTCTGCCGGCCTGAAGCCGGTGGACGTCGGCGACCTTGACCCAATCCACGCGAAAATTATAGCCGGTGGCATGATAGAAACCGCGCTCGTCCTTGCGCGCAATGGCGGCCATATCCGCGTTGCATAGGCGCGCTGCGGATTCCGTCAGCGTATCAAGCACCTTCTGAAGGTCGAAGGCGGAACGGCTGATGACTTTCAGCACGTCTGCAGTCGCCGTCTGCTGCTGCAATGACTCGCTCAGGTCATTGGTCCGTTGCCGAAGCTCATCAAACAGGCGCACATTTTCGATCGCGATGACGGCCTGGTCGGCGAAGGTGGTGACGAGCTCGACTTGCTTCTCGGTGAAGGGCTCCGTGCGTTGGCGCGCGAGCACAATTGTCCCGATTGGTTCGTTCTGACGCAGCAGCGGTACACAAAGCGCTGTATGCTGGCCGCCGAGGGTCGTCGCCTCCTGCAGCGTGTATTCTGGGTCGGAGGCTACATCGAAGATCTGGACCGGACGCTTTTCCGTCACCGCCCGCCCCGTGATCGTGCCGCGCCCCGGGGCGATGGGGTGGTTCTTGATGAACTCGATGTACTCTGCGGTGTAACCGACCGCTGCTCCGGCGCGGTAGAGATCGCCTTCGCGCCGCATGATGAATGCCATCTCGGCGTTGCACAGGCGCGCTGCGGTCTGAACGAGCGTATCGAGCACCGGCTGCAGATCGAAGGTCGAGCGGCTGATCGTTTTGAGAACGTCTCCGACCGCGGTTTGCTGCTGAAGCGATTCAGTCAAGTCGTTTGTACGCTGCTGTACATCGCCGAACAGCTTCGCATTATCTATGGCGATGACGGCCTGCTCCGCAAAGGTCCGCAGCAGCTGCTTGTCGTGCTCGGCAAAGTTGCCCGGCTGGGGACGCGTGACGCTGATCATGCCGATTGCAGTTCCGCCCTTCATGATCGGTGCGAACAGCATCGCGCGGAAGCCGCGTAACCGGGCGACGTCTCGGATCTGCAGTTCGGAGGTGGCCTCGGTATCGGGGACGGGGACGACCTTTCCGAACGAGGCGAGTTGAAAGCTTGGAAAGTCCGCAATGGGCCGCGGAAACATCTGCGTGAGATGCGCATCTGCGACAGCATTGGTGCGGGTGAACGCGGCAAGGTGCGCAATTCCGCCGACGAAACGGAATACTGTGGTGGAAAAGCCCCCGATCAACCGGTTGGCGCTGGTAGCGATTGCGTCGAACACCGGCTGCACGTCGGAGGACGAGGTCGCGATCACTTTCAGGACGTCGGCAGTCGCGTTCTCCCGATCGTGCGCGGCGCGCAACTCGGCCAAGAGCCGAGCGTTCTCCTGCTTCAGATCTGCCACCACGTCCGGGGAGAGCGCGGGCATCGGAAACCAAATCCATATCGCCGGATGCGTTGCAGCATCGGGCCAAAATATGCGGCAGTTTCGACTGGATTATTTCACTTCGGAACGCGTTCGACCAGCCCTATTGCAAGTTGCGCCGACAGGCTCTGCACGCCTTCCGGCGGACTGCTGGGCAGGCCTGCCGGAATGTCGGCTATCAAGACGGCACGAGAGCGCGGAGCTCGTCTCAGATGCAGAGGCTGAGTAGCTTGATGTGGCAGTTGCTGGATTTGGGCTTGCTTGCCGGAGCAGCCTCGCGCTTCACGGCAACCGGCGGCTCCTTGTCCTTCTTGCCCTTACCCTTGCTCTTCGGCTCGTAATCGCCGGCGATGACCATGGCCCAATAGGTTCGCTTGCCGCTGGCATTCCTGGCGCTGGCAATGCCGACGCGGGAGGCGTTGTGCAGCAGGAGGTTCTTGCGATGCCCGGAGGAGTCGATCCACTGGCCCAGCGTCTTCTCGAAATTGTCGTAACCGTAGGCGATGTTCTCGGCGGCGCGGCCCGCGCCCGCCGGCGCGACGCGGCGGTTGAAGGGCCCGAGCGCGTCGTGACTGAGGTCGTCCTTCGCCGCCATCGCGCGGGCCTGATCCATGGCGATGCGATCGAGGGTGGCATCGCGGACGACGCGGGGCTCCCCATGCTTGAGACGGAAGCCCGAGATCAGCTCGGCCGGTGAGTCGGCCATCGCGGGCGTGGCCGCCAGCAGCAGAAGGCCTGCGATCATCCCGCCAGCCACACGTTGCATCATCGTCCCCCGAGCGCCCATAATCCTTGCCGGCCCCGCGTTAGTCGACAGTTTCTCTATCGCCAATGTGGACGCTTCAAGGCACGCCGCAATGTCAACTCGCCGGTAGGTTCGCCTCGAAATTGAAGCGGTCGCGCAGGTTCTTGCGCTGCTCCAGGATGTCCTTGAGAAAGGCACGGTCCTGCTCGTTCTTCATCATGGGCTCGATCAGGTCGAGCTGGTTCATTGCGACCAGCTGCAGGACCTCGGTGCGCGGCTTGCCGCTGGTGTTGCGCGGCAAGGCGTGCACGATCTGGATGTGCTCGGGCGGCTTCGGTCCCTTTGCCGCTGCGAGCTCGCTGCGGAGCTCGCCTTCGAGCGCTGTCTGGTCGGCTTCGACGAAGGCATAGAGCCCGACGCCGGAGCGGCGGTCGGCAAAGGCGACGATGGCGGCGTCGCGTACGGCGGGATTCCGGCGGATCAGCTCAGCCAGCACCGGCGCGTCATTGACGAGCCGCCGGCCGCCGCCCTCGCGGTCGGTAAAGTTGAACAGGCCGCGGGTGATGGCGCGATAGATCTTCTTGCCGGTGGCGAGCCACAGGCTCGCGGCGAACGACTTCTTTGCCAGGATCTTCCGCTCCCGTGGCGTCAGCGCCTCCGGCGCGTAGGAGCGTTTGTGCTTCAGCAGATGCCGCAGGTCTTCATAGGCGAGGATGCGATAGAGCCGGCCGCGCCGCGCAAAGCAAGCCGCAAGCTGGAAGTCGGTCACATAGGCGCGACCGTCGCGGCCGACCAGCCAGTTCTGTTCCTTGGCGAGATCGTTGTGGCAGATACCGGCGCGGCGCAGCCGGCGAAGCGCGGCCTTGGCCGAGCGGAAGTAGGCGAGATCGCCATGCGGCTTTGCCAGATGCAGCGCGACACCGTCAACGAAGCCGCGCACCAGCGCGCGGCGTCCGGCCCATAGCAGCTCGGGACCGACCTCGAGGCCTTTGGCGCGCACCAACGCGTGCTTCTCGCGGGCGAACAGATGGCGTGCCAGCAGAAACGACCACCATGGCACCTGGTCGAGCCGGCGCAGCACCGCGTCGGACTCGCCGTTCTCGGTGCGGAAGCGGCCGCGCTCGACGGTCGAGAACACGTCGCGCTTGAGCAACACGCCTTCGGTCCAGCGCACCGACAGCTCTGCGGCGTCGTCTTTGGGGAGGCTCATCGAAAGCTCACGCGGCGGCGGCAATGCGCAGGTGATCGGCGATCCAGCGATCGAGATCAGCGAGCGCCCGTGCACTCAGCGCCTGCTTCTTGGCCACCGTCTTCTCGTTGCCGAGCAGCCGCGTGCCGTCAGCCTTTTTGGTCGGCGCCGTCGCAAGCGGCGGGAACAGGCCGAAATTGATGTTCATCGGCTGGAACGACCGTGTGCCCGGTTCGATGGTCTCGATATGGCCGCCGGTGATGTGGCCGAGTAGCGAACCGAGCGCGGTCGTGCCCGGCGGACCGACAAGTGTCTCGCCGCGCGCGTCCGCTGCTGCATAAAGGCCGGCGATCAAGCCGACGCTGGCGGATTCCACATAGCCCTCGCAGCCTGTCATCTGGCCGGCAAAGCGCAGCCGCGGCTGTGCGCGCAGCCGCAACCGGCCGTCGAGCAGCTTTGGCGAATTCAGGAAGGTGTTGCGATGCAGGCCGCCGAGTCGGGCGAACTCGGCCTTCTCCAGCCCGGGAATGGTGCGGAAGATGCGCTGCTGCTCGCCGTACTTCAATTTCGTCTGGAAGCCGACGATGTTGTAGAGCGTGCCGAGCTTGTTGTCCTGACGGAGCTGCACGATCGCATAAGCTTTCGTGGCGGGATCGTGCGGATTGGTGAGGCCGACGGGCTTCATGGGACCGTGGCGCAGCGTCTCGGGACCGCGCTCCGCCATCACTTCGATCGGTAGGCAGCCATCGAAATAGGGCGTGTTGGTCTCCCATTCCTTGAATTCGGTCTTCTCGCCGGCGATCAGCGCGGCGACGAAGCCGTCATACTGCTCCTTGGTCATCGGGCAGTTGATGTAGTCGGCGCCGTTGCCGCCGGGGCCGACCTTGTCGTAGCGCGACTGGAACCAGGCCACCGACATGTTGATGGACTCGCGGTGCACGATGGGCGCGATGGCGTCGAAGAAAGCGAGCGCGTTCTCGTCGGTCAGGTCGCGGATGGCGTCGGCCAGCGGCGCAGAGGTGAGGGGGCCGGTGGCGACGATGACGTTGCTCCAGTCGGCCGGCGGCAGGCCTGCCACCTCGCCACGGGCGATCTCAATCAGGGGATGATCGTTCAGCGCCTTGGTGACCGCCGCCGAGAAACCGTCGCGGTCGACCGCGAGTGCGCCGCCGGCGGGCACCTGGTTGGCATCGGCCGCGCGCATGATCAGCGAGTCGAGCCGGCGCATCTCCGCGTGCAAGAGGCCGACGGCGTTGTTGGCGGGGTCGTCTGAGCGGAACGAGTTAGAGCAGACGAGCTCGGCGAGCCCATCGGTGCGGTGCGCCTCGGTCATGCGAGCCGGCCGCATTTCGTGCAGCACCACGGGGACGCCGGATTTCGCCACTTGCCAGGCAGCCTCGGAACCAGCGAGACCGGCGCCGATCACGTGAACGATGTTGGATTGGGATCCTGTCATGGGGCGGACAGGTAGCGCTTTTCGGCGAAGAGTGGAATCGCCGAGATCGAGTTTTCTGCAACCAGAGACGACAACGCCCGCACAAGGCGGGCGCTATCGGGTCGTCCGGTTAGGGGCTGAAATTATCAGCCCTGATACTGACCGGCGGCAACGCGCGGAATGTCCGAGCGATCGAGACCGATATCGGCCAGTTCGCGATCACTGAGCTGGGACAGCTCGGCAACATTGCGCTGATAGTCCCGGAAGGCCTGGATCATGCGGATGAGCGAGAGCAGCATTGGTAGTCTCCTGTAGTTTGATTCAGCCCTTGCCCGGGCTTCATCGTTGGAGTGAATATAGATGAGCGTAGTGCAGTGCGAAAGTTCCTATGTTGCGATGCAGCTAAGCGTTGATTGCATAGCGCCGCTAACGGACGATTAACCTAGCGGCGCTCTCGCCCCAGCAACGGGCGGGGCGTCACAAAGAGAGCAATAAATGCCCGTGAATTCACGGACTTATCGCACTTGCGTGACCCGGATGCGTCAAGCGGATATGTTAGGTTTCCCGGGTCCGCCAAGGGCTCGAACCAGCTACTAAACCCAAGTCGCACATGCGCGATTCGCATGTGTTCCGAAGACAAGATATGAATTTATATTCACTCACAACTTCGGCTGGGTCGCCTGCGTTTATAAAAAGCAGTATTTCTGCATGCCGCTCTGCGTCATGCGCAGCATCACGCAATTCTCGCGAAGAATTTATTGCGGCAAGTTGACGCGCCCGAAGGAAAGTCGTGCCGCAGAATCCGGCAATGTCGCTGGTCTGTGCAAGGACAAGAAGGAAGGTAACGTCATGTCGAAGTTACTCGGGGTTATCGCAATCGCTGCCGTTGCGTTCGCCGGCGCGCCGGCTGAGGCCGCCAAGCACGCAGCGGGCGGCTGCAGCGGGGCCAATCTGGAGAAAACGGAGACCGCGATCGAGAACATGGCCGACGGCGACAGCAAGTTCGCCGCGCAGAAGGAGATCGCGGCTGCGCAGGACGCGCTGCTCAACGGCAAGATGGGTGTGTGCGGTGCGCATCTGAACAAGGCGATGCAGGCGACCATGGCCAAATAGAAGTCCGCGCTCTAGGGAGAGGGCCGATCGCCGAGCGATCGGCTCTCACTTGCTTATGCGAGGGCTCAAGGAGCGCGCGCCAGCTGGGTGGCGAAATAGGCGACGGTCTTGGAATAGACCTCGCTCTTGTTCCATTGCTGGAGCACAGCGAAGTTGGGACTACCCGGCTGCCAATCCTTGCCTCGTTGCCAGCCATAGCCGGCGAGGTAATTGGCGGTGGAGGCGAGCACGTCGGGCGCATTGTGCAGGAGATCGCGCTTGCCATTGCCGTCGAAATCGACGGCATATTTCATCCAGGATGACGGCATGAACTGGGTCTGGCCGAGCTCACCGGCCCAGGCGCCTTTCATGTCGGCTGGGGCGAGATCGCCGCGCTGGACGATGCGCAGCGCGTCCATCAACTCGGCGCGAAACTGCTCGGAGCGGCGGCAGTCGTAGGCAAGCGTTGCCAGCGAGCGGATCGTTGCGAACTTGCCGGTGTTGACGCCGAAATCGGTCTCCAGACCCCAGATCGCAACCAGGATCTCGCCGGGCACGCCATAGGCCTGCTCGATGCGCGACAGCACCGAGCCGTATTGCTTCATCATGTTGGAGCCGCGCTGCATGCGTGGCGGCACCATGCGGCCGGAAAACTCCTCGAACGTCTGGCTGAAGACTTTTTGCGAGCGGTCGCGGTTGAGCACGCTCTGATCGAGCGTCACGCCGGCGAGCCCGGCGTTGATGGCCTGCTGCGAGATGCCTTTCGCTGCGGCATCGGTTTTGACATCCGCAAGCCAGGCGTCGAAATTGCCCGAGCCGCAGGCAACAGCGGCAAGCGCTGGCTGGACTGCTGAAATTGACGCGGAGAGGACCAGGGCTGCGAGAGCGAGACGAGAAATCGTCGGGGTCATTCGAGTAAATGAATTCCGTGAAGCGATCTGACCGGTGGGCGCAATCTCGGTCGGAACCGCGGCCAAAGCAAGGCGCACAACAGGGTGCGATCCTGCCCGAGCCGGGGCAGGATCGCATGTCACGATGTCGTCAGGCGTCCGTCCGATTCCGCCAGGGGAAGAGGTTGGCCGGGAAGTCGGCGGCCGGCTTACGCGGACGATGCGGCGGGGGCGGCACCGGATGTGCTCCGGGCTCCGAAATGATCACTTTGCGGTAGAGGTGCCACGTGGCATGGCCGAGCAGCGGGATCACCACGGCGAGCCCGAGGAAGGCCGGTATTGTGCCGAGCGCGAGCAGCACCGCCACAATCAAGCCCCACGCCGCCATCGGTACCGGGTTTCTTGCGACGACACGCAGCGAAGTTATCATCGACTCGAGCGCGCCGGCATGACGGTCGAGCATCAAGGGGAACGATACGACGCTGATGCAGAGCGCGGCGAGCGCGAACAGGAAGCCGGTGCCGCAGCCAACGGCGATCAGCCACCAGCCTTGCTGCGTCGTCAGCACGCGCGTCGTGAAGTCCGAGAGTCCGGTCACGCCCTCGTAGCCGAAGGCTGCGACATAGATCGCCTGCGCGGTCGCAACCCAAGTGACGAACAGGGCGAGCAGCAACGTCCCGAGGCCGAGCATCGCACCGAACGAAGGCGAGCGCAGCACTTCCATGGCATCCCAGGCGCTCGCCGGTTCATAACGCTCGCGCCGGCTGGAGAGCTCGTAGAGTCCCAGCGCGGCGAAGGGCCCGATCAATGCGAATCCGGCAGCCAGCGGAAACAGCAGCGGCAGCACCGAATATCCCATCACCACGCGGGCGAGCACGAGGCCGAGCACAGGATAGATCACGCACAGGATGATGGCGTGGCTCGGAACGGCTTTGAAG
The DNA here is from genome assembly GCF_003837805.1 of Bradyrhizobium sp. RP6. Taxonomy (GTDB): domain Bacteria; phylum Pseudomonadota; class Alphaproteobacteria; order Rhizobiales; family Xanthobacteraceae; genus Bradyrhizobium. The sequence goes on from NZ_RQIT01000001.1 coordinate 814,947, forward strand.
TCTTCCCAGCCGCGCCTGAGCGCGTCCTGCAGATCGGACAGTCGGATGGTTCGGATCACCGGTCCAGCCGCATCCTCGGGCTGGGCCATCGTAGGAACATTGCCCTGGTAGAGTGTGGCCATGGTCGCTAGCTCCCTTGCCAGGCGGCCGAACCCAGCGCCGCCAAACGGCGCAAGCGGCCGCCATTCTCTGAAATCTCGCGATCCCGACTACACGCGAATTCCGGCTGGCATCGCGAGCTGAACGCCAACCATACTCCCAAGTCCGAGTCCTGTCCCTCACGCTTGGGTGAAATTCGATGTCGCGGCGCAACCACAACGACGTCATTCTGTCGTCATTTCGCCGCAGATAAGCTGATGCTGCTGGTAGCTTGCGGAACTTCGCGGGCGTAGCGCGGTAACTTCGTCTATAAGTGCCACTCAAGGCCCTTCCAACGGATTCCTTTTCGGGGAGCAGACATGAGCATTTTCGGGAAAATCATGAGCGCGATCTTCGGCAGCCAGCCGGCCTCCGCCGCGCCCGCCGGTGGCGCAGCTTCGCCCGGCGCGCCCGCAGGGGCGCCAAGCGCTTCGGCGCCGACCGCCGCGCCCATGGCTGCCGTTGACGTAGCGGCGATCGTCGACAAGGCGGTGGCCGCACACAAGGGCGAGAAGCTGGAATGGCGCACCTCGATCGTCGACCTCATGAAGGCGCTCGACATCGATTCCAGCCTCGCTGCACGCAAGGATCTCGCCAAGGAGCTGGGCTACAGCGGCGACATGAACGACTCGGCTAGCATGAACGTCTGGCTGCATAAGCAGGTGATGTCCAAGCTCGCCGCCAACGGCGGCAAGCTGCCGCCGGAGATCAAGCACTGACCCGCCCGGGTCGTGCCGCAAGGGCCCGCGATCTCGCGGGCCCTTTTTCCTTCAGGCGACCAGATCCGCATCCTCCGGATGCCTGTCGAGATAGTCGACGACGAAGCTGCAGCCGGCGATCACCTTCCTGCCGTCGCGCCGGATCAAGTCCAGCGCGCCCTTGACCAGCTCGGAGCCAATGCCGCGGCCGCGCAGCGGGCGCGGCGTCTCGGTATGGGTGATGATGACGGCAGACGGCGTCAGCCGGTAATTGGCGAAGGCGATGTCGCTGCCGACATCGAGCTCGAAGCGGCTCCTGTCCTTGTTGTCGCGTACCAATGCCGCCATGAGGAATCCTTCCGAAATGCAGATTGCCTCCTGATCTAGGAGGCTTGCTCCGCCCCTGCCAAGATGCAGCCAAGGCAGATTGGCGCAGAGGAGATATCCGCAAATGGGCACCGCCGTGACCGCAGTGCAGTATGGAAATCGTGCTCTGCGAGCATGATGCGGCGACCGCAAATAATCCTCGATACGGCTCTTGCAGGCCGAACTTCGGTTCCCACGTCCTGGAGAGGACATACGCCCGAATGCGGCCGGCAGGTCGCCAGACATTCGGAGTGTCGTGATCGCCAGCCGCAGACGTATGCCTCTTTTGCAGGAGGGTACGATGTCGGATTCTGGTTTCTTGAACACTCATCGAACATGGGAAGACTGGTGCGGGATGCTGCTTGGCGCGGCGATCGTGGCTTCGCCGTGGTTTCCCGTCCAGGATCAGGGGATCACCGGGCACCAGACGGCCATCCTCAATACCGTCGCGATCGGTCTGATCGTGTTTGGCCTCAGCCAGCTCGAATACGTCGCCTTGCAGCGGTGGCAAGAGGTAACCACGATCCTGGTTGGACTGTGGCTCATCGCCTCGCCTTACGTGATCGGCTACTCCGCTGACGGCTTCCTCCGCATCTATCACACGGCACTCGGTGCGGTGGTGGTGCTGCTCGGCATACTCCAGCTGTGGCAGGACTGGGATCAGACTGACCAGGACATGCTCAGGCATGGGCAATAGCCGTAGATGTCGGCAGGCCCGCCGGCCACGGGCGGCGGGCCTGTGCACTCATCTTGTCACGAGATCTGCATAGTCCGGGTGCTTGTCGATCCACGCCTTCACGAACGGGCATTGTGGGATCAGCTTCAATCCGGCGGCGCGGACCTGGTCGAGCGCGCCTTGTACCAGCTTCGATCCGACCCCCTTGCCCCCGAGCGCCTTCGGCACGTCGGTATGCTCGAACGTGATCACGTTGCCATCGAGCTTGTAATGCTCGGTCGCAAGATGGCCTTCCACCGCGAGCTCGTAGCGGTGTTGGGCCTTGTTGTTGATGACGTCGCCCATGTCGTCCCTTTCCAGCTACCAGCCTCGCGCACCATGCCGCTACGCGCGGTCGGGTCGGCCGATTTTTCAATGTTGAGGTCGTTCTGTTCAATCGGTCGCTCTGGCCAGCCTGGAATCTTCGGGCTGCGGCGGGCGGAGGCAACCCTGGCAGATGACCAGTGAGCGGTTGACCTTGGCGTCCTGCTCGGCCTCGACGCCGTCCTGCGCCTGCCACCATTCCTTCGAATAGGGCTGAACGCCGGCTTGCGACGTGTTGCGCTCGGAGTGGGCAGCGGTGCGCGTTGATTGTGAAGCAGCGCGCGGCCGGTTGGGATCCTCGCCGGCGCCATCCCAGGCATAACGCGCAGGCTCGAAGGCGGGATCGGAAGCCAGATGCGCCTGCGGCGCAACGGCACATCCGGCGAGCGCCAGCGTGAGCAGGAGGACGGCGGGCGCTTTGATCATGCAATGCACTCTGTACGCGGAGACGGATTAAGGGTGCGCCGATCATGTTTAAAATTCACTGAACAATTGCGGTTGTGACTGCGATCAACGCTGATGCGATCTCTGATCCTCCTGCTCACCTCGCTCGTAACCAGCGCGCGTGCCATCCGTTTCGATCTGCACGGCAGCAGCTGCTGCGGCTTCGGGGTGCAGGCCTGCTGGCAAGCGAAGGCCATTGCGGCGACTGCGTTTGCGTTTAGGCTGCCGTAGGGCAGGTCCGCGGCAGCCGGCCTTGCAGGGGCGCCGGCGATGGCGATAAATGGGCGGCAATGAGCGGGCAGCTTGCGCGCTGTCCGTCGTCGAAGAGGAAGCCCGATGCAGCCCCTGCGCATGTCCCGCCGCGTCATGAATCTCGCTTACATGCTCACCCAGAATGCGCGGCGGCATGGATCGCGCCCCGGCTTCGTCTGGGGTGACAAATCCTGGACCTGGCGTGAGATCGATGCGCAGGTCTCGGCGCTGGCGGCCGCGCTCGCCGCGCGCGGCATCGCCAAGGGCGACCGCATCCTGGTCCATTCCAAGAATGGCGACGAGATGTTCTTCTCGATGTTCGCCGCCTTCCGGCTTGGCGCGGTCTGGGTCCCCACCAATTTTCGCCTGATGCCGGATGAGGTGACCTATCTCGCACAAGCTTCCGGCGCGAAGGCGTTTCTGTGTCACGTCGATTTCCTCGAGCACGCGGCGGCCGTGAAGGGCGGCGCGCTGGAGTTCACCTGGAGCGTCGACGGCAGAGGCGCGTTCGGCGAGACCTCGGTTGCGGAGGCCATCGCCTCGCGCGCCGGAGCGGTGGTCGAGAATGCGGCCGTCGAGCACGACGATCCCTGCTGGTTCTTCTTCACGTCGGGAACCACCGGACGCTCCAAGGCCGCGGTGCTGACCCATGGCCAGATGGGCTTTGTCGTCACCAACCATCTCGCCGATCTGACGCCTGGCGTCACGGAGAACGACGCCTCGCTGGTGGTGGCCCCGCTGTCGCATGGCGCCGGCGTGCATCAACTGGTGCAGACAGCGCGCGGCGTGTGCACCGTCTTGCTGCCGACTGAAAAATTCGACATCAACGAGGCGTTCCGCCTGATCGAAAAGCATCAGGTCGCCAATCTCTTCACAGTGCCGACGATCCTCAAGATGATGGTCGAGCACCCCGCCGTCGACAAATACGATCACTCCTCGCTGCGGCACGTGATCTATGCGGGCGCGCCGATGTATCGTGAGGATCAGAAGACTGCGCTGAGGAAGCTCGGCAAGGTCATCGTGCAATATTTTGGCCTCGGCGAGGTCACCGGCAACATCACCGTGCTTCCAGCGGCGCTGCACGATCCAGAGGACAGCCCGCATGCGAAGATCGGCACCTGCGGCTTCGAGCGCACCGGCATGCAGGTCTCGATCCAGGACGACGAGGGGCGCGAGCTCGCGGCCAACCAGAGCGGCGAGATCTGCGTGATCGGGCCGGCCGTGCTCGCCGGCTATTACGACAACCCCGAAGCTAACGCTAAGGCATTCCGCAACGGCTGGTTCCGCACCGGTGACCTCGGCCACATGGATGAGGAGGGCTTCGTCTACATCACGGGCCGCGCTTCCGACATGTACATCTCCGGCGGCTCCAACATCTATCCGCGCGAGATCGAAGAGAAGATTTTGACCCATCCCGCGATCGGCGAGGTCGCCGTGCTCGGCGTGCCCGATGCGACCTGGGGCGAGGTCGGCGTTGCCGTCTGCGTCGCGCGCGAAGGTGCGAAGGCCGTGAGCGAGGCCGAGATGGCCGCGTTTCTCGGCCCGAAGGTGCCGCGCTACAAGATGCCGAAGCGGTTCTTCTTCTGGGAGGCGCTGCCCAAATCGGGCTACGGCAAGGTGCCGAAGCGGATGGTGCGTGACGAGCTCGAGGCGCGCGGGCTGCTCGATCTCGACAAGACCAAGGCAGGCTGAGCGCGAGTGATGCGAAGTATCAAGCAGCCGGGCGCGCCAGTCGCAGAACGCATCCAATGGGTGGAGGGGAGGGGGCGCGCCTTTTCCTTCACGCTTCTGGCAGGTCTGCCGCTGCTGGAAGCTGCACGTCGCGGATTTGCGGCAGAGGGATTTGGCGGCGGCGTGCTGAATTTCCGGCGCGGCGCGCTCGGGCCGTTCGCCTATGTCATGCCGGCGCTGTCGAAGACCGGCGAGAACGCCGCGTTCTACAGCGACACGCACCGGCCCGAAGGCGTCACGCGCACGAAGCTTGGCAGCATGACGCTCGGCATGCGCGATGGCGCGCCGTTCTTTCATTGCCACGGGCTGTGGACGGAGGCGGACGGCAAGGCCAGCGGCGGCCACATGCTGCCGGACGAGACCGTCGTTGCCGAGCCTTTCGAGGTCGAGGCGTTCGGCATTGATGGCGCGATGTTCACCGCCGAGCCCGATCCGGAGACCAATTTCAAGCTGTTCGGGCCCGTGGCCTCCGCGAGCACCGGCGCGCGCACGACGAGCCGCAGCTTCGCATTGCGGCTGCGGCCCAATCAGGATTTTGCCGGCGGTATCGAGGACTTCTGCCGTGCACACGGCATTGCGCGTGCGAAAATTCACGGCGGCGTCGGCTCGACCATCGGCGCGCGTTTCACCCATGGCGGCGCCACCGAACCGTTTGCCACCGAGCTGGCGATCACGGCCGGGACAATTGCGGCTGGCTCTTCGGGCGCACTCGAAGCGGCGCTTGACGTTGCGCTGGTCGACTACACCGGTGGCATCGCGGAGGGGCGAATGGTCCGTGGCGACAACCCCGTTCTGATGACGATGGAGTTGGTGCTCGAGGTGTTGGGCTAGTAGCGGCGAGCGATCGTCAGGGGCGAGAACGTAGCTTGGCAATGGCCAGGAACGTGGATTCACTGACCCCTGAGCTGGATCCCTGAAAGAGGCTGAGCAAGGGGGATTGTCCCTGACCGATGCTCTGGCTGTTCTTGACGTCATATATGGCGGAGAAACGGCCCAGCAGCTTTTCAACCTTCGCGGGATCGGAGAGATCCTTGATCTTCATGAATTTGTCCACGAACTTAGCCTGCTGATCGATCGGCATCGCCGCCATCGAGTCAGGCAAATTGAAGGTGGTCCTGAACACCTCCGAAAGAGCCTTGTCGGCAAGGATGTCGTATGCGGACGTGATTTCCCCCGCCTTTCGCTGGAAATAGAGCGCCAGGCGCACGCCGGGATTCGTATTTCCCTGCTGCTGCTCCAGGCTCTGCTGGAGATAATTCGCCTGTGTGTCCCGCAATTGATGTTGCTTCTGAGGACCAATCATCGCAAGGCGCGCGACATTGCCCTTGCTGTCGAAATTGAACGACTCCACGATTTCGGCAAAGCGCGGATCGCTCTCGGTGTTGGCGAAGCTCTTGGGATTGTTCAGATCGGACGCGAAGATCTTGTTCAGATAGTCGGTGCTGACCTTCTTGGGGTCCAAACCCTTGGCGACGAGAATGAAATCGACCGTCTTCCGGTTCGCAAGCAGATCGGAAACGCTGTCTATGCCTGCGATGGCTTCTTTATAGGACGTCGCGTCTTTCTGGGCCTGTTCCCGAACTGCTTTCTGCTGCTCAGGGCTTGCCTCTTTCAGCACTGCAATGACGTAGTTTTTTGCGATCTGGAGGACTTTTGCTGGGTCCTGAGCCACTAAGGGGGTCGTCAGATTGCCTTTGGCGTCGAAGTTGAAGGCGCGTGCGAGCTCGACGTACCGATTGTCCTTGAGCGTATAGACGAAGCTCTTGGGATTGCTGAGATTGCTTTCGAGGACAGCCTTGACAGTGTCCGGCGAGACCGCTTGGGGATCGAGGCCGACGGCGCCCAGCGCAAAATCATATACGGCTGGAGTCGATACCAACGCCTGGACTGACTTGATGTTGAGGATGGCGTTTCTGAACTGCCTGATTGCCAGAACTTCGTTCAGCGGGCTTGCCGCCGCATAGACGGCGGACTTGCTATCGTCGAACCGCTTTGCCGTGAGAGTGACGTTTGCAGCAGTCTGCGCGGACACTCCTGGCGGAAGTGACCCGTCAGGCGAAAACTCGAACGCGCCAGCCAGATCTACCAGGTCACCTATCGTCGCGATCTGGTCGCTGAGGCTGGCTACGCTCTTCGTGTATGATTCCAGGTGATATTTTTCGACCAGGATCTGGACCTTCAACTGGTTCACGTCGGCGCCAGGTTGCAAGAGTTGGGCCGTGTAGTCGGCGATCTTCGTGTTGGTGGCGCTCACGTCCGATTTGGCTTGAGCGAGCTGGGCGTTGAGGCCGGTCAACTGAGACGCGAGGGTCGTGTTGACGTAGCTGTTTGGATCGGATGGGTCGCTGCGCAGGACCTGACTTATCGTGTCGCGCGGCCACTTGTTCTGGTCGATCCCGAATGCCGAATAGACGTAGTTGCGGAGACGATCGTTGTTCAGCAGCTGGTCTGCACTGCTGATGCTGCCGATCTGGGCGTTGTAGTATTTCGTATCGTCCGCAAGTGCATCGACCTGACTCTTCTTGGTCGCTGTGTACAGACCGATCATCTCGTCGATCTGGTCCTCCGATTGCGCAACGGGCTTTGTACCGCCCGTGAAGGAGAATGCAGCGGCAAACTCCCGGTAACGCTTGTCGACCAGCTTGTTGACGAAGCTCTTTGCATCGGAGAGGTCGCTCTCCAGCACCTTTTTCATGAAAGCTTTGGCATACGCCATGTCTTCCAGGCCATATGCCTTCATCGCATAATGATAGAGGCGATAATCATTCATGAGATCGTCAATGGTCTTCACCTTGCCGATGTTGGCCTTGTAATAGGCGGCCTCTCGCGCGACGTCGGTCTGCTGTTCGACCCGGGTCAGGGACTGCTTGAGATGGCGCGAAATGTAATTGTAACTGAAATACGTTGATACCATCGCGCATTCCTCGCGGCTCTTACGGTCCCGGACGTCCGTCAATCATTGCGGGGTCGCGAGGTGGGGGCTGGCCTCATGCCAGCGGCGGTCTCACAGCTGCGTCTTAGGTCGGCTTTGCACCGCAATCTGAGATTTCATTTCTGATGAAGATAACGCATCCCGTGTTTGACGGGCCATTTGTTTCCATACGTTTCTCAAATACAGCTTACGCGAAGATGGTGTTCCCGGTATGTTCGGATCGAAAGATGGATAGGAATGGGGTTGGGAGCGAGCATGAGCCGAAGAAGCGGTCGAACGATCAACCTGCCGGCGCCTTACCTGAAGCGGGTCTGGCTCGATCCGTCGCAAGTTCACGATCGCGAGGCCTATCCGTTCTGTCTGCCCATCTTCCCCGATGATTTCGAGCTCAGTTTCGACGCGGCCATCACGATCATCGTTGGAGAGAACGGCACCGGGAAGTCGACGATCCTCGAGGGCATCGCAGCGCTCGCCGGCTATGACGATGCCGGTGGCGGCAAGGGCTACATGCCGGTCGATCATTCCGAAGCGCGCGAGAAGATGGGCGGCCAGCTCTCCAAGGCGTTGCGCGCAAGCTGGCTGCCGAAGATCACCAATGGCTGGTTCTTCCGTGCGGAGAGTTTTTTCTCGGTCGCGCGATATCTGGACAAGGCCGCACGGGACGCCGGCCACTCCGGTCCCGATTTCCTCTCGCACTCCCACGGTGAAGGCTTCCTGCGCTTCTTCGAAGAACGCTGCCAACGCCAGGGCATCTTCATCTTCGACGAGCCGGAATCGGCGCTGTCGCCGGCGCGCCAGATCGAATTCCTGAAGCTGCTGCGCCGCATGGAAGAGTCCCGCATCTGCCAGGTGATCACGGCAACGCATTCGCCGGTGCTGATGGCTTATCCAGACGCGCGGCTGCTGCGGCTCGGGAAATACGGGCTGGAGCCGACGACGGTGGAGCAGACCGATCATTACCGGGTGATGCGGGAGTTTTGTGCTGATCCACGCGGGTTCGTGGAGGCGACGCTGGCGGAGTAGGTGAGGGGATCCCCTAACACTAGCTCTCTCGCTATGGGCAATGACGGAGTGTGGAGCAGCAGTGCGCCAACTCCAGTGTCCCGGACAAGCTGCGACGCGTGAGCGTTGCGGCGTAGAGCCGGAACCCCCAGGAGTCCGCGCGTCGGCTGCTGCATGGGCCCCGGCTCAGCAGCGCACCGCCGAAGGGGCGCTGCGCTGCGTTGGGGGCACGAGAGCCCGAATTCGTCTAGCGTTGCTACCCGCATCATAGGCGCGGCCTCGCATTCTCGCGGCACACCGTGCCCGAGCTTTGCTTCGATTGCCCGCCCTCAAAAGTGCCGAGGGCGCAGGGAAGGCCGGGTGCCGGCTGGCACCCGCGGTCCGCTGTGCGCGTAATGCGCTGGGAAGTGATGCACAGCGGCATACAGGTGAAGCCAAACATCCGGCCTTCCCTGCGCAGTGGGTTTACGGCTTATGTCGCGCTCTCCCCGGGGAGCGATGCACTATTGCCCCCGTCGCCTTGCGGATGACTGACGATGCGAACCCGGTCGGGCCGCAACGTCATCGCAAGGCTTGGCGCACAGACCCCGGGCGCCAGGACCACACGATTTTGCCGTACGCAAGCTGCACCCGTCGTGTGCGCGTGGGCGTTCGCTCACGGAGTGACCCGCCCTGCAAACCGCCTGCGCGCGATGCCGCCCGCGTCCACCACATTCCCATCCCGCGTTCGTGACGATCGCGATCCGCCCCTCGGCCCGGGTCGGGATGGCCTGAACATGCGCTAATTCCGAATTCCAGTAAAGCGAATTATTTTCGCCAGCAGGGCTTGACCGTGGTCTGGCGTGTTTTGCTCGTCGGGCAGCGCAACAGATGGTGTGAAGGTGGGGAGCGCGCCGCCACAGCCGCGCCACGAACCGGTCTCCCCACCGTCCAAAAATGCGCTACGATGCTCCCAGCGCGCTTCAAGTCGCGCAGGATCAACTGAGGAAACGACATGAGGATGACGATGGGACGGGCGATCGCCGGGGTGGCAGCGCTGGCGATGGCGGGGATGGCTCTGACGGCCGCCTTTGAGCCGGTCTGGGCTCACGGGCCGACGCGGCAGAAAGTGCGGGAATCCATCGAGATCAACGCTGCGCCGGCCAAAGTATGGGCGGCGATCGGCAATTTCCAGGACATGAGCTGGCTTCCACCCGTCACCAAGACCACGGGCGATAAGGGCAACGAGATCGGCGCGACGCGGACGCTGACCCTGACGGGCGGCGCGACGGTCGAGGAGGAGCTCTACAAATACGAGCCCGACATGCAGAGCTATTCGTACCGGATCACCAAGGTCGACGTGAAGGTGCTGCCGGTTACCAATTATTCCTCGACGTTGACGGTGTCGCCCGCGCCGGACGGCAAGGCGAAGCTGGAATGGGCCGGCGCGTTCTATCGCGGCTATCCCAACAACGATCCGCCGCCGGAACTGAGCGACGAGGCCGCCAGGACTGCGGTGAGCGCGCTGTACAAAGCCGGGCTCGAGGCGCTCAAGAAGAAGATCGAGAGCGGTAGCTGATCGTGCGGGCGCTGGTCCTGGCGGCGCTCGCCGCCAGCCTTTGTCATGCGAGCCTCGGCAGCGCAGCCGGCGAGGAGGCGTTCGTCACCAACCAGCTCAGCGACGATCTGACGGTGGTGGACCTCGCTGGCGCGCGCAGCGTTGCGACCATCCCGATCGGCGGTAAGCCGGCCGGCATCGCCGTCAGCGCCGACGGGCGCTTTGCCTATGTCACGAGCCCCGATGCAAAGGCGGTGACCGTGGTGGACGCAGCCACGCGGCAGGTCGCCGGCCGTGTCGAGGTCGGCGGCGGGCCGCTCGGCATTGCCGTGACGCCGGACGGCAAGACGGTCTTTGTCGCCGACTGGTACGCCGCCGCGGTGCGGGTGATCGATCCGGCCTTGCGCAGCGTTGTCGCCAGCATCGCGGTCGGCGCCTCGCCATCGGGTCTTGCGGTGACGCCCGACGGCAAGCTGCTGCTCTCGGCCGACCGCGACGACGACAGTGTCTCGGTAGTGGACACCGCGACGCGCCAGCGCAGGGCGATCATCAAGGTCGGCACGCGACCGTTCGGCGTGACCATCGATGCCGATGGCAAACGCGCCTACACCGCCAATGTCGGGTCCGACGACGTCTCGGTGATCGATATTGCAGACGGCCGCGAGATCGGCCGCGTGCCGGTCGGCATGCGCCCCTATGCCGTGGCGCTGACGCAAGGGCGCGGCTTTGTTACGGACCAATATGCTGGCACCGTCAGCGTGTTCGACCTGGCGAGCCTGAAGCCGATCAAGCGCATCCATGTCGGCGATTATCCCGAGGGTATCGCGGCGACCGCCGACGGCAAGCGCGTCATCGTCGCCTGCTGGGAGAGCAACACGCTCGGTATCATCGACGCGGCCGAGCTCAAAGTGATTGGCGAGATCAAGACCGGCGATGGCCCGCGCGCGTTCGGGGCGTTCTTGCGCAGGGGGGAGTAGGGCCGTAGCGGGGATGCTTTCCCGGATTACGCTGGCGCTCCATCCGGGCTACGGCACCGGCGAAAACATCGACGCAATCTCGTCCATCCTCTCGAACACATGATCGGGCCCCAGCGCACGCAGTGCCGCCGGCGCCGCATAACCCCAGCACACCGCGCCGCAGGCGATTCCGACAGCCCGCGCCGCCTCGATGTCGCGGACCTCGTCGCCGATCGAAATGACCTTGCCGGGCTCGAGACCCGCGCGCCAGATGACTCGGCGGAATTTCGCGGCCTTGCCGAACAGCGACGCAGAGCAATCGAAATGCGCGAACAACGCCGCGGAAGGCCCAAGCTTCTCGCGCGCATTGGCCTCGCTGTCGGAGGTCACCAGCGCCAGCTGGACGCCGTTCTCGGCCATCGTCCGCAGCATCGTCTCGACGCCCGCGAACAGCGGAATCTCGGCTGCCGCCTCCGCCTTCAACCGCCGTGCATGCCGCGTTATCACCGGCAGCTTCCACAAAGGCACCTCGAGCCGGGCGAGGATCTCGCGGCTCGAGGCGTGCCGCAGCTCTTCAATCTCCCCATCCGCGACGCGACGAAAATCAAAGCGGTCGGCGACATCGTTGATGGTGCGCAGGAACCAGGGAAAGCTGTCGGCCAGCGTGCCGTCCAGATCGAAGATGACGAGGGCGTAGGGTAGGGCTCTCGAGCCGACTGGAGCAGGATGTGCTACGCGCCTACACCTAGTCATAGTTCATTCGACGGCCGGGTTGATTTGGCACGGCCTCATTGACGTCCAGATAGACGTTGTCGACGCAGCGCTGTACGGCACGATGATAGCTCCCGCCGCGCCATTCTCCTTCGCGAACTACAACATCGCTAACCTGCGCCACCGTCAGGCAGCGCCATTCACCGCCGGCCGGCAACTTAGATCGGCTTGCGCCGCCAAACTGAAAGACCAGTGCCCTTTCCTGTCCATTGGTATGCCCGAGGATGTGAGGACACACCTCGCGACGAACGCCATTGTAGTTCAGAGAAACGGGCAGGCGCCTCAATATCGCTTGCGCGAGCGTCTCGTAGGCTGCGCTGTGGCTCGATCGAACGATCTCGAAGGCCCTGTCACGGGCCCGGCCGTAACGGTAGATGGAGAAATCTTCGTCGAAGCTCGCTGCTCGTGTAATCCCAAGTCGCTCCATCACAGCGAAGCTTGTTCGGTCTACTAGTGAAAAATCCTGATCTCGGAACGAAACCCCGATGGCCCAAGCCGCCTCCAAATCGGCGCTAATGACCGGCTCTAGGCGCACGGCGCTGTTGCGAATACGATCCCAGAACGTCTCGGCAACATTTCGGTCAAATCGGCTCCTAAGCAAAAGCCAAGTCTCGGCGAGAACATGATCGGTCATCACCGGATCGGGAAAGCTTTGGAGGATTGCCTTGGCTACAGCGTTATTACGATCGCGCTTCGCGACGGCTGCAAACCAAACAGAAGTGTCGACAAAGACACTCAACGCCGTCGAGACTTGAGTTTGAGCTTTGTGGTCTTTCGCCCTCGTCCAGACGAATGCGTATCTAATATCGCTTCTGCGATCATTTCGTCTTTACGACTTGCTATGTCCGTTTCTTCACCGTCGTCTGCAAGATCGAAAACCGTAGAGATATCCAGCTTCCTTTCCGCTTCGCCGAGATCGTTGATTACAAGCCGCCTCACATATTCGGCGAACGATATCTTTTGCTCAGCGGCCTTGGCTTGTGCTCGCCGCCGAGTTTCGGGATCCAGCGTGACTTGCGTTCTGGCGCTCATGGGTTGCTCCTGGCCGACGCTACACCATCATGCCATCATACCCCCCGATTGGCAATACTCATGAGGTGGCCGCTGGTCCCGCGCGTCACTCCGCCGCCTGAGTCGTGCTCGCCCGCTTCGGTTTCCTGCCTTCTTCAGCACCGCTTCCAAATTTGCCCGCTTGGCGGCCATTTCGCGATGTCCTCCGCTTCGAGGCCGAGGTCGATGACTTAGTCGGCGGTCTCCATGCCTTCGAGATTGTGCTCACGACCGCAGTTGCCCTGAGCGACCAACTCATGCAGCACCTCTGGGCGCTTTTTGACGTCGTGAAAGCGCGGCCGATCGTCGGCTGGTCCAGGTGTGAGCATGCGGCGTGACGCGCCTAGACCAGATCGAGTCGGCTGAGGATTGCGCGCGTCGAAATATGCAGGTCTCGTCGAGGTCGAAGACGTTACTCCGTTAGGATTTCCAAACGGTCTCCTCGGTCCAGCCGAGTTCGGCGAATTCGGCGGCTCGCAGCGGCGCTTCGCCTTCCGCGAAGAACTCGTCAAGCTGTGGCGGTACGACCCTTGTTTCGGACAGCATGGCATGCGCCTGCCCGCGATGATGGATCTGGTGCTGAAACAGATGCATGAGCAGCCGGTCGCAGCGCTCGGTTTGAACGCTCGTATCGCGGTTGATCCGGACGAAGGCGTCGAGCCGTTCAATTGTCAGCGCATCGCAGATCGCAATCAGGCGGTTGTCCATTGCGGCCTGGGCAGCTTTGAGCTGGGCTAACGAGGGGTACGGCACCTCGTTCTTCCAGGCTGCCGGTCCGAGCCAGCCCCCTTCAAGCGCATCGATGTAGAAGAAGTCGATGATGTAGATGTGGTTCAGCGTACGCTGCAGGCTTGGAAAGAAGCCGGTGCGGTGGGCTTCGAATTCAGACTGGGATAGCGCAGCGCAGGCGGCGAGCAGGCGATGGTTCGCCCAAGCGTTGTTGTGGGCGAAGGCGCGGTAGGTTTGGACGAGTCCAGCGGACATGTCGGTTCTTTCCCGATCGAATCGTGGCCGATTACGCTCCGCTAATCCGCCCTGCAGCGCTGTGGCTTCGATGCAGCGCAATCTACTCCGCCGCCTCGCTCGCCGTCCGCCTCCGCTTCGGCTTTCGCGCCTTCTCCAGCACCGGAGCCAGGAACTTGCCCGTATAGCTCCGCGGCGCCTTCGCGATGTCCTCGGGCGGTCCCCACGCCACGATCTCGCCGCCGCCGTCGCCGCCTTCGGGGCCTAGATCGATGACCCAGTCGGCGGTCTTGATGACTTCGAGATTGTGCTCGATCACGACGACCGTGTTGCCCTGCGCGACCAGCTCGTGCAGCACCTCCAGGAGCTTCTTGACGTCGTGGAAGTGCAGGCCGGTGGTGGGCTCGTCCAGGATATAGAGCGTGCGGCCGGTGGCGCGTTTCGACAGCTCCTTGGCCAGTTTGACGCGCTGGGCTTCGCCGCCCGACAGCGTCGTCGCCTGCTGCCCGACATGGATGTAGTCGAGGCCGACGCGGTGCAGGGTCTGGAACGTCTCGCGGACGCGCGGCACCGCCTTGAAGAACTCGGCGGCCTCCTCGACGGTCATGTCGAGCACGTCGGCGATGCTCTTGCCCTTGAACAGGACTTCGAGCGTCTCGCGGTTGTAGCGCTTGCCCTTGCAGACGTCGCAGGTGACGTAGACGTCGGGCAGGAAGTGCATCTCGATCTTGATGACGCCGTCGCCCTGGCACGCCTCGCAGCGGCCGCCCTTGACGTTGAAGGAGAAGCGGCCCGGCTCGTAGCCGCGCGCCTTCGCCTCGGGCAGGCCCGCAAACCATTCGCGGATCGGCGTGAAGGCGCCGGTATAGGTCGCCGGATTGGAGCGCGGGGTGCGGCCGATCGGCGACTGGTCGATGTCGATGATCTTGTCGATGTGCTCGAGGCCCTCGATGCGGTCGTGGGGCGCGGCGCCCTCGCTGGCATTGTTCAGCTTGCGCGCGATGGCGCGGTAGAGCGTGTCGATCAGCAGCGTCGACTTGCCGCCGCCGGAGACGCCGGTGACGCAGGTGAACAGGCCGAGCGGAATCTCCGCCGTGACGTTCTTGAGGTTATTGCCGCGCGCGTTCACCACCTTGATGGTGCGGCGATGGTTCGGCGGGCGCCGCTCCGGCACCTCGACCTCGAGCTCGCCGGTGAGGTACTTGCCGGTCAGCGATTTCGGGTTGCGCATGATCTCGGCGGGCGTGCCTTCGGCGACGATGTGACCGCCATGCATGCCGGCGCCGGGGCCGATGTCGAGGACGTAGTCGGCGAGGCGGATGGCATCCTCGTCATGCTCGACCACGACCACGGTGTTGCCGAGGTCGCGAAGCCGCTTGAGCGTGTCGAGCAGGCGGGCATTGTCGCGCTGGTGCAGGCCGATCGAAGGCTCGTCCAGCACGTAGAGCACGCCCGTCAGGCCCGAGCCGATCTGCGAGGCGAGGCGGATGCGCTGGCTCTCGCCGCCGGACAGCGTGCCGGAGGAGCGGGACAGCGTGAGATAGTTGAGGCCGACGTCGAGCAGGAAGGTCAGGCGCTCGCGGATCTCTTTCAGGATGCGGCCGGCGATCTCGTTCTGCTGCGTATTCAGCGTCTCAGGCACGCCCGCGAACCATTCGCCGGCCTTTCTGACCGACAGCTCCGAGATCTCGCCGATATGCTTGCCGCCGACCTTGACGCAGAGCGCCTCGGGCTTGAGCCGAAACCCCTTGCAGCCCTCGCAGGGCACGTCGTGGAAATATTTCGCCAGCTCCTCGCGGGCCCACTCGCTCTCGGTCTCGCGATAGCGGCGGTTGATGTTGGTGATGACGCCCTCGAACGGTTTCTTGGTGTCGTAGGAGCGGACCCCGTCCTCGTAGGAGAACTTGATCTCATCGTCGCCGGACCCGTAGAGGATCGCGTCTCGCGTCTTCTTCGGCAGATCCTTCCACTTGGTGTCGAGCGTGAACTTATAGTGCTTGCCGAGCGCGGTCAGCGTCTGCACGTAATAGGGCGATGACGACTTGGCCCAGGGCGCGATCGCGCCCTTGCGCAGCGTCAGATCCTTCTCGGGGATGACGAGATCCTCGTCGACATGCTGCTCGACGCCGAGGCCGCCGCAGGCGGGGCAGGCGCCATAGGGATTGTTGAAGGAGAACAGGCGCGGCTCGATCTCGGGGATGGTGAAGCCAGAGACCGGGCAGGCGAACTTTTCCGAGAACAGGATGCGCTCGGGGCCGCTCTTGTCGTGGATTTTCGCGGTCTTCTTTTTCTCTTTCTCTTCCGCAGGCGCGCCCGCCGGCGCGTCGGCGAACTCGACGACGGCGAGGCCCTCGGCGAGCTTCAGCGCGGTCTCGAAGCTCTCGGCGAGGCGCTGGCCGATATCGGCGCGCACCACGATGCGGTCGACCACGACGTCGATGTCGTGCGGGAATTTCTTGTCGAGCGTCGGCGCCTCGCTGAGTTCATGGAAGGTGCCGTCGATCTTGACGCGCTGAAAGCCCTTCTTGAGCCATTCGGCGAGCTCCTTCCGATACTCGCCCTTGCGGCCGCGCACGACCGGCGCGAGCAGATAGAGACGGGTGCCTTCGGGCAGCGCCAGCACGCGGTCGACCATCTGCGAGACGGTCTGGCTCTCGATCGGCAGGCCGGTCGCCGGCGAATAGGGCACGCCGACTCGGGCCCAGAGCAGGCGCATGTAGTCGTAGATTTCGGTGACGGTGCCCACGGTGGAGCGCGGGTTCTTCGACGTCGTCTTCTGCTCGATCGAGATCGCCGGCGACAGGCCGTCGATCTGGTCGACGTCGGGCTTTTGCATCATCTCCAGGAATTGGCGGGCATAGGCCGACAGCGATTCGACGTAGCGACGCTGGCCTTCGGCGTAAATGGTGTCGAAGGCGAGCGAGGATTTGCCGGAGCCGGATAGGCCCGTGAACACCACGAGCTTGTCGCGGGGAATCTCGACGTCGATGTTCTTGAGGTTGTGCTCGCGCGCGCCACGGATCGTAATTGCGCGCAGGCTGGAGCCCGCGTTCTGTTGTTGGCGTTTCGCCTTGATCACTTCGTCCATCCCGCTGGTCCTCAAGGAATCCAAAGACGCGCGATCGCGCCAATGTTGAAGGCGCGCTTCGCCCGGAACCGGGATCGGCGCCGATGGGTATGGCAGCGAACGTAGGAAGAACGGCGGCGGATTTCCAGTGGGACTTGCGAATCGTCAACGGATTGTTGGCGCACTGGCGGCATCTGGCAGCAGAGGGAGCGGGCGGAACTGCGCAGAGCGAGCCGTCAAACAAAAAGGCCGGCGCGGGCGCCGGCCTTTCGTGACGATGTGACGTCGGTCGCGATCAGTACTTCAGATCAGTACTTCAGATCAGTACTTCAGATCAGTACTTGGCAACGACCGGGGCGCCGAAATGATAGTTCACGCCGACCTGGACGGTGTGGAAGTTGATCGTGCCAGACGCCAGCGGAACGCCGAGATTGGAGAAGTAGTTCTCGCTGCCGAAGCTGCGATAGAGGTACTCGCCCTTGACCGACCACTGCGGCGCGAAGAACGCTTCGACGCCGGCGCCGACGGTCCAGCCGGAGTGCCACTTGCTGTCGGAGACGCTCACGCCCAGCGCGCTGACGGTGACCTTGTTGTCGATCCAGGCGTAACCACCGGTGCCGTACAGCAAGACGTTGTTGACGGCCCAGCCGATGCGGCCGCGCACGGTGCCCATGGCGTCGGTCTTCGAACTCAGCGTCGCGGTGGCAACGCCGAAGCCGGGGACAACGGTCGCGCCGGTAACCGAAGCGCTGACGTCAGCCCAGGCGCCGTCGGCCTCGAGGCCGAACACGACGTTGCCGGTCTGCCAGTTGTAGCCAGCGGTACCGCCGACGAAGCCGCCCTGCATCTTCGGATCGGTCGAGGATTCTTCCCAAGCGCCGCCGCCGACGACACCCAGATAGAAGCCGGTCCAGTTGTAAACAGCGGCCGGAGCGATCGGAGCCTTGGTGTAAGGGCGGGCCGCAAGATCGGCGGCCGAGGCCGGAGCGGCGAGAGCGAACAAACAGGCCGAAGCCAACAAAACCTTCTTCATCTTTAATAAATCCCAGTCCCAGTTTCTGTTGTTGCCTTCCGTGACCGGAAGGCAGCGGACTCAACGGCCCAACTGAGGCTGTGCTTACACCAACAAAGCCGCAAGTTGTGTCTCCGAAAAGCCACAACGGCGCAAAACGTAATGGTTACTGACTCGTTTCCCGGCGACCAGTTCGCGCCCAAAAACAGAAAGGCCGGCGCGAGGCCGGCCTTTGATCTCCAACAATATCGCGAGATATCAGTACCTTGCGATCAACGGGCCACCCCAGCGATAGTTCACCCGGATGAGACCGATATCGACGTCCTGGCCGATGCGATTGGAGGCAGTGAAAGCACCGAGCGGAGCCCCGGCGAAATTGCCGGATCCGGTGAAGTCGATCGTGCGGTGGCCGAGGAAGATGTGATCGTACTCGAAGCCGACCGACCAGTTCGGCGCGAATCCGAACTCCACGCCAACGCCCACCGTGCCGCCCCAACGGGTCTCGTTGGCCCGGTCAAACTCGAGGCCGGTCGCCACATCGTAGGTCCGATAGCGATCACCGACGACGGCGGCGCCGCCCTTCACATAGAGCAACACATTGTTCCAGGCGTAACCGATCTGCCCGGTGATCAAACCGAATGAGTCGATTCTGGACTGGTTGCGAAGGCCGGACACCGCGCTGATGTTGTCGCCGGTAAAGTCGGCCCAGTTGCCTTGGCCTTCGAAGCCGAACACCCAGTTCGTCGACTGCCAGCGGTAGCCGACCTGGCCACCGACGGTGCCGCCGGTCGCATTGTGACAGCCCTCGCCGACCAGAACGCCGGTCGCCGGGGTCACGAAATCCCAGCACTTGCGGCTTGTGCCACCACCGCCGTTGATGCCGATATAGAAGCCGCTCCAGTCGTAAATGGCGGCAATAGGCGCCGGAGCCTTGGTGTACGGACGGGCGGCAAGATCCGCCGCGCTTGCGGGAGCCGCCAGCCCCAACGCCATTGCACTGATTGCAGTAAAAAGAATCTTATTCATTGCAGTCTCCCCAGTTTCGCCCGCTTCTCGAAGTCCCCGAAGCGGGCAGATCAGGCGCGACGCCCATATGAACTTATTCCAAGGCAATCATAGCCAAAGAAACGGGCAAAATCCGTCTCCGAAATGCCACAGTCGCCGACCGATTGAATTGGCTGCAACTTAATGAACGTTAAGCGGTTTTCGCCCTTCCCGGGAAACCGAGAAAGTTCCGTCCAGGTTCCCTTTTCAGCCGCCGTGTGGCCAGCTGCCGTCCCTGTGGTTTCGGCGCGAAGAACAAATCTGGAACGGAGCCGAGCGGAATGCTATATGTGGGGATAACCTGGGGGGCGGCGGGCTGATCGGTGCCCGCAAGCGTATAGGGTCGCCTCAACAGGGCGCGGAGGAACGCGGGCAGCGGGATTCGCCCTTTTGAAATCTAGTGGCATTCGGAGTGGAGAGCGGCGATGGCGGGAAGCGTCAACAAGGTCATTCTGGTTGGAAATCTCGGCAAGGATCCTGAAATCCGCCGCACCCAGGACGGGCGACCGATCGCGAATTTGAGCATCGCCACCTCGGAGACATGGCGTGACAAGGCGACCGGCGAGCGCAAGGAAAAGACCGAGTGGCATCGTGTCGTGATCTTCAATGAAGGGCTCTGCAAGGTTGCCGAACAGTACCTGAAGAAGGGCGCGAAGGTTTACATTGAGGGCGCCCTGCAGACCCGCAAATGGACCGACCAGAGCGGCGTCGAGAAGTACTCGACCGAGGTCGTGCTCCAGGGCTTCAACTCGACGCTGACAATGCTCGACGGCCGCGGCGGCGGCGGGGGAGGCGGCAGCTTCGGCGACGAGCCGGGCGGCGATTTCGGCTCCTCCGGTCCCGTCAGCAGCGCGCCGCGCCGTCCCGTTGCCGCCGGCGGCGGCCGCAACAGCGACATGGACGACGATATCCCGTTCTGAAGACGCGGATCGCGCTACGAAGACGCGCCGAGCGAACGGAGCTTGGCGTGTCATGTCAGCAATTCTGCCTAGTCGACGGGACGGGCTCGGGTTTTCCGGGCCCGCTTCATGTTCGGCTTGAATTTAGACTCGTCCGGCATTGAGGCGATGGCGCACCGCAGCTCTTGACCGCTGCGAACGGGCTGGGGTGCGCGCCGGGCAGCGCGGTTTTCGAAGTGCTCGACGTGGTTTCACGAAGCCATTCCAGGGTATCGGAGATGCGTTGCCCGGAGCCGTAAGTATCTGGAAGAATAAGCGGAAAAAGCGCTTCTCGACACCCCGCGAGGGTAGTTATCCGACCCTCGATACGCTATATGATTCCTAGATAAACCTCACCGGATTTCCCCTTGGCTGACGACGACAACAAGCCCGGCGACCAGCCGGCGCATCCCACAGACATTCGCCCCGTCTCCATCTTCGAGGAGATGAAGAAGTCCTATCTCGATTATGCCATGAGTGTGATCGTGGCGCGGGCGCTGCCCGATGCGCGCGACGGTCTGAAGCCGGTGCACCGCCGCATCCTGTACTCGATGAACGAGCAGGGGCACACACCCGACAAGAAGTACGTCAAGTCCGCTCGCGTGGTCGGCGACGTCATCGGTAAATATCACCCGCACGGCGACCAATCGATCTACGACGCCATGGTTCGCATGGCGCAGGACTTCTCGATGCGCGTGCCGCTGATCGACGGCCAGGGCAATTTCGGCTCGGTCGACGGCGATCCGGCGGCCGCCTATCGTTACACCGAAGCGCGCCTGACGAAGGCGGCGTTGGCTCTGCTGGCCGACATCGACAAGGACACCGTCGACTTCCAGCCGAACTACGACAACAACGAGACCGAGCCGTCGGTCTTGCCGGCAAAGTTCCCGAACCTTCTGGTCAACGGCGCGGGCGGCATCGCGGTCGGCATGGCGACCAACATCCCGCCGCACAACCTCGGCGAGGTCATCGACGCCTGCGTCGCTCTGATCGACAACCCTGCGCTCACCATCGACGAACTCATCAACATCGTGCCGGGACCTGACTTCCCGACCGGCGGCGTCATTCTCGGCCGCGCGGGCATCCGCGCCGCCTATCACCTCGGCCGCGGCTCGGTCGTCATGCGCGGCAAGGTCGCGATCGAGACCATCCGCAAGGAGCGCGAGGCGCTCATCATCACCGAGATTCCGTACCAGGTGAACAAGGCGACGATGGTCGAGCGCATCGCCGAGCTGGTGAAGGAAAAGAAGATCGAGGGCATCGGCGATCTGCGCGATGAATCCGACCGCGAAGGCTACCGCGTCGTCGTCGAGTTGAAGCGCGACGCCGTGCCGGATGTGGTGCTGAACCAGCTGTACAGATTCACGCCGCTGCAGACGAGCTTCGGCGTCAACATGGTGGCGCTCGACAGCGGCCGTCCGCGGATCATGCATCTGAAGGAGCTGCTGACGATCTTCGTCGACTTCCGTGAGCGAGTCGTCACGCGGCGCACCAAGTACCTGCTCGCCAAGGCGCGCGATCGGGCGCATATCCTGGTCGGTCTCGCGATCGCGGTCGCCAATATCGACGAGATGATCCGCGTCATCCGGAGCTCGCCCGACCCGACCACCGCCCGTGACACTCTGATGTCGCGCGACTGGCCGGCTCGAGACGTCGAGGACATGCTGACGCTGATCGACGATCCGCGTCACCGCATGAGTGAGGGTGGCACGATCCGGCTGTCGATGGAACAAGCGAGGGCTATTCTCGATCTGCGTCTTCAGCGCCTGACCGCACTCGGCCGTGACGAAATCCGCGACGAACTCGACAAGCTCGCCGGTGAGATCGCCGATTATCTCGACATCCTGCGCTCGCGCGAGCGCGTGCTTGATATCATCAAGACCGAGCTTGCCGAGGTGAAGGCGGAGTTCGCCACACCGCGCCGCACCGTGATCATGGAGCAGGAAGGCGAGGTCGAGGACGAGGACCTGATCCAGCGCGAGGACATGGTCGTCACCGTTTCGCACGCCGGTTACGTCAAGCGCGTGCCGCTGTCGGCCTACCGGGCGCAGCGCCGCGGCGGCAAGGGCCGCTCCGGCATGCAGACCCGCGACGAGGATTTCGTCAGCCGGCTCTTTGTCGCCTCGACCCATACTCCGGTGCTGTTCTTCTCCTCGCGCGGCCAGGTCTACAAGGAGAAGGTCTGGCGGCTGCCGATGGCCGCGCCGAACGCGCGCGGCAAGGCGCTGATCAACATCCTCCCTCTCGAGCAGGGCGAGCGCATCACCACCATCATGCCGCTGCCGGAGGACGAATCGACCTGGGGCGAGCTCGACGTGATGTTCGCCACCACCGGCGGCAACGTCCGGCGCAACAAGCTGTCCGACTTCGTCGATGTCCGCCGCTCCGGCATCATCGCGATGAAGCTCGACGACACCGAAGCAATCGTCGACGTGCAGATCTGCACCGAGCGCGACGACGTGCTGCTGACGGCTGCCGGCGGCCAGTGCATCCGCTTCCCCGTCACCGACGTGCGCGTGTTCACCGGACGCACCTCGATGGGCGTGCGTGGCATCGCGCTTGCCGAGGGCGACAAGGTGATCTCGCTGGCGATCCTGCGCCATGTCGAGACCGCGTCCGACGAGCGCTCGGCGTACCTGAAGATGCGCCGAGCGGTGGCCGGCGAAGCCGCGGCGGAAGAGGCTCCGGCCGATGCCGAGGCCGAGGAGACCTCCGGGAGCTTCCAGCTGTCGCAGGAGCGCTATGCCGAGATGTCGGCGCAGGAGCAGGTCGTGCTGACCGTCTCCGTCAACGGTTACGGCAAGCGGACCTCGTCCTACGAGTACCGGACGACGGGCCGCGGCGGCAAAGGCATCGTCGCCATGAGCGTCAATAACCGCAACGGCAACCTCGTGGCGTCGTTCCCGGTAGAGGACGCCGACCAGATCATGCTGGTGACCGACAAGGGCCAGCTGATCCGCTGCCCCGTCGAGGGCATCCGCATTGCCGGCCGCTCGACGCAAGGCGTGATCGTGTTCGACACCGCCGAGGACGAGCACGTGGTGTCGGTCGAGCACATCACGGAAGAGGCCGAGAGCGGCAACGGGACGAACGGGGAGTAACGTTCAGGCACGTAGCGCCGAATGCGCTGCGCTCGATCCGGGCTACGAACCGCCTAGCTGGCACGAAATCGTCAGGCCGCGGCTACGGGGTGCGGTCGGCGGTGACCAGGCGCGCCTCACGGACATTGGTCTTCGTGCCGGCGGTGCGCAGGCAGGAGGCCTCGAAGTTCGGCCAAGCCTGCTGCGAGCAGTCCTTTCCGATGTTGCGGATGTCGAGCCGGTCGCTCTTGGCCAACGGCTGCGGCACGCTGGCTTCTACGGTGGGGGCAAAGCCGGGCAGGAGAGTGAGGGCTGCGGCAACACATGCAGAGAGTGCGATCGCTGAAAGGGTCTTGATCATTGACGGTCCCCTGTGATGCGGCCGCTCACGCGCGGTGTGCGGCCCGTCATTCGTTGACCGGATGAGTAACCATGGCCAGTTTCCGGACGTCTTCGCCGATGCGGGAAATGGTTTCGTTCTCGCTCCGTTTTGTTTCGTGGCTGCCCGGGGACGAAACAAACCAGCCATGACCGACACGTCCGGCGAGACATTTCCGGGTGACGTACCAGGAAGCGGGCAAGGAACCCGTCCGGCTTGCCGGGCCGGGCCGGGCGCGGTAGGAGGAAGCCATGCCGCGTATTGCCTTCTATCCCGGTTCCTTCGATCCCATCACCAACGGCCACCTGGACGTGGTCCGGCACGGCGCTTCGCTGTGCGACAGGCTCGTGGTCGCGATCGGGGTGCACCCGGGCAAGAAGCCGCTGTTCTCCACCGAGGAGCGGCTGAAGATGCTCCATGACGTTTGCGGGCCCGTGGCAGCCCAGGCCGGCTGTGTGCTCGAGGCCGTGACCTTCGACGATCTGTCGGTCACCTCGGCGCGCAAGCACGGCGCGACGATCATGATCCGGGGCCTGCGCGACGGCACCGACCTCGATTACGAGATGCAGCTCGCCGGCATGAACGAGGCGATGGCGCCGGAGGTGCATACCGTCTTCCTGCCCGCCTCTCCCATGGTCCGCCCGATCACCGCCACTTTGGTGCGCCAGATCGCGGGCATGGGCGGGGATGTCTCGGCCTTTGTCCCGCCGCAGGTCGCGGCACAGCTCAAGGCCAAATTCGCCGGATAACGGCCCGCTTCCTTTCTCATCCTGACCGGAGTTGTCATGATCCGAATTCTCGCAGTTCTTGCCGCGCTTCTGTTCGCGGTGCCGGCGGTGGCGCAGCAATTGCCGGCAAATCTCGACAAGGCCAACGCCATCGTCATCGACAGCACCAAGGGCCGCATCGTCATCAAGCTCAGAACTGACATCGCGCCGCAACATGCCGAGCGCATCAAGCAGCTCGCGCGCGAGGGCTTCTACAACAACGTGCCGTTTCACCGCGTGATGGACGGCTTTATGGCGCAGACGGGCGATGGCCAGAACTTCAACGGCACCGGCGGCTCGAAATACCCGAACCTGAAGCAGGAATTCTCCAAGGTGCATTTCGCCCGCGGCATCGTCGGCATGGCCCGCCGCGGCGACAGTGTCGACAGCGCCAACTCGCAGTTCTTCATCATGTTCGCCGATGGCGGCAGCCTGGACGGCCAGTACACGGTGATCGGCGAGGTCGTGCAGGGCATGGACGTCGTCGACAAGCTGAAGAAGGCGCCCGCGGGCTCGCCCGGCGGCAGCGTCACCGATCCCGACAAGATGGTGAAGGTTCAGGTCGCCTCCGACATCAAATAGCAGCGGCCATGGCGCGCCGCGGTGGCAAGCTCCTGCTGGTTGCTGCGATGCTGCTGCTCGGCGTCTCCAGCACGGCCGCGCAGGACGCGCCGGTCAACACCATCCAGGACATCTTCCGGCACCTGAGCACCTGCTGGAGACCGCCGTCGCCGGCCAAGGCTCGCCCCCTCGACATCACCGTCGTGGTGAGCTTTAACCGGGCTGGAAACATCCTGGGCCATCCGAGGATTACCTATGAATCCTCGGAGGCTTCCGACAATGACCGGCTGCAATACCGGATCGCGGTGATGGAGGCGTTGCAACGCTGCACGCCGATGCCATTTACCGATGCAATGGCCGGCGCCGCCGCGGGACGTCCATTTGCGATCCAGTTCCGCAACCGGAAGACTTCACCCCCAACACAAGAGAGACGAGCATGAGCGTCACCGAAAACACCCTGATCCTCGAGACCACGCAGGGCCCCGTCACCATCGAGATGCGGCCAGATCTCGCGCCCGGCCACGTCGCGCGCATCAAGGAGCTCGTGCGCGAGGGCTTCTATGACGGCATCGTGTTCCACCGCGTGATCGAGGGCTTCATGGCGCAGACCGGCTGCCCGCACGGCACCGGCACCGGCGGCTCCGGCAAGAAGCTGAAGGCCGAGTTCAACAAGGAGCCGCATGTGCGCGGCACCGCCTCGATGGCCCGCGCCGCCAACCCCGATTCCGGCGACAGCCAGTTCTTCATCTGCTTCGACGACGCCCGCTTCCTCGACAACCAGTATACGGTCTGGGGCAAAGTTACCGAGGGCATGGAGAACGTCGACAAGATCAAGCGCGGCGAGCCCGTGATGAATCCGGACAAGATCGTCAAGGCGCGCATGGCGGCCGACAAGGAATAGTCACCTGTCATTCCGGGGCGCGCCTGGGCGCGAACCCGGAATCTCGTGCCACAATCTCGGGATTCCGGATCGCCGCGCTTGAGGCGCGGCGTCCGGAATGACGGTGCTAGTGAAACATGCGCACCGATCTCTTCGATTTCGACCTGCCGCCCGAGCGCATCGCGTTGCGTCCGGCGAGCCCGCGCGACTCCGCGAAGATGCTGGTCGTCGAGAACGGCGCGCTGCGCGATCAGGTCATTTCCGACCTGCCGCAATGGCTGAAGCCCGGCGACCAGCTCGTCGTCAACGATACCAAGGTGATCGCGGCGCAACTGAAGGGGCGCCGCATCGGCCGCGAGACCGAGCCGAAGATCGAGGCGACGCTGATCAAGCGGCTCGACGGCTCGCGCTGGCAGGCGCTGGTGAAGCCGGCGAAGAAGCTCACGGCCGGTGACCGCATCCGCTTTGGCAATGAGGGCAAGGTCTGCCTGCTCGGCCATCTCGATGCCGAGGTCGAGGCCAAAGGCAGCGAGGGCGAGGTGACGCTGTCGTTCTCGTTCCACGGCCCGGCGCTCGACCAGGCGATCGCCGACCTCGGCAGCCCGCCGCTGCCGCCCTACATCGCCGCGAAGCGCAAGCCCGACGATCAGGATTTTGCGGACTACCAGACCATGTTCGCGGCGACCGAAGGTGCGGTCGCGGCCCCGACCGCAGGCCTGCATTTCACGCCCGCGCTGGAGCAGGCGCTGCGCGCGCGCGAAGTCGGCCTCAACCGCATCACGCTGCATGTGGGGGCAGGGACGTTCCTGCCGGTCAAGGTCGACGACACCGAAGGCCACAAGATGCACGCTGAGTGGGGCACGATCTCGTCCGAAACGGCGGAGCGGCTCAACGCGGCGCGAAAGAACGGCGGCCGCATCGTTGCGGTCGGCACGACGTCATTGCGGCTGCTGGAGAGCGCAGCGAGCGAGGACGGCACGATCCGGCCCTTCGCAGCGGAGACCTCGATCTTCATCACGCCCGGCTATCGCTTCCGCGCGGTCGATGTCCTGATGACCAATTTTCATCTACCGAAGTCGACGCTGTTCATGCTGGTCTCGGCCTTCGCGGGGCTCGAGACGATGAAGCAGGCCTACGCGCATGCGATCGCGAGCGGATACCGGTTCTATTCGTACGGCGATGCATGCCTGCTGTTTCGGGCGTAGAGCAAATCTATCACGGTCACCCTGAGGTGCTCGCCTCTTCGGCGAGCCTCGAAGAGCGACGCCCCGCTGCGACATCTCGGCCGTGCATCCTTCGAAGGCTCCCGTGCAGCGCCTTGCGCTGCACGGCTCGCACCTCCAGCGACAATGGCTTCGCCATTGCGCGGGGATGACGGGTCGAGATTTTGCGCGTTATGCCATCACCCGCTGCGGCAGGAGCTCCGCGATCTGCACCGCGTTCAGCGCCGCGCCCTTGAGCAGTTGATCGGCCGCGACGAACATCGAGATTGAATGACCCGAGGGATCGCTGAGGTCCTTGCGGATGCGGCCGACCAGCACGTCGTCCTGGCCCGAGGCGTCGATCGGCATCGGGAAGTAGTTCCTGGCGCGATCGTCCACGACCTTCACGCCCCGTGCCTGCGCCATGATGGCGCGGACTTGGTCCTCGGTAATCGGCCTCTCGCACTCGAAGGTGATGGCCTCGCAATGGGCGCGGAGCACCGGCACGCGGACGCAGGTGACGCCGACCGCGATGCTGTCGTCCTCGAAGATCTTGCGGGTTTCCTTGATGACCTTGGTCTCCTCGTCGTTGTAGCCGGTGTCAGGGTCGATCGCCGTGTTGTGGTTGAAGAGGTTGAAGGCGTAGGGATGCGGCATCACCCTGGGCGTATAGACCTGCCCGTTGAGATTGGCGCGGGTGGATTCGACCAGCTCCTCCATCGCCGCTGCGCCGGCGCCGGACGCGGCTTGATAGGTCGAGATGATGACGCGCTTGATGCGGTTCTTCTGGTGGATCGGCCACAGCGGCACCAGCGCGGTGATCGCCGCGCAGTTGGGATTGGCGATGATGCCCTTGTGGTCGCGGATGCGGCTGGCGTTGATCTCGGGAATCACCAGCGGCACGTTCGGGTCCATGCGGAAGGCGGAGGAGTTGTCGACCACGACCGCTCCGGCCTTGACCGCGATCGGCGCGAACTTCCTGGAGATGCTGCCGCCGGCGGAGAACAGGGCAATGTCGACGCCCTCGAAGGCGCGCTCGGTCAGTTCCTCGATGACGACGTTCTGGCCGCGGAATGACACCGTCTTGCCGGCCGAGCGCGCGCTGGCGAGCGCCTTGAGCTTACTGATGCGAAAGCCGCGCTTGTCCATGGTGGCGATGAATTCGGCGCCCACCGCACCGGTGACGCCGACAATCGCGACGACGGGATCGTTACTCACTTTGTCCTCCATTGCTTTTGAAATCCAGACAACAAAAAAGCCCCGGACCATCGAGGGCGGGGCTTCGGTAGAGCTGATGCGTTTTCGTCGACGACTACGCGCGCACGCCTCCCCGGGCCCCTGAGGCCGTGGTGGTTTTGGTCGTGCGTTTGGTGGTCGAGAACATGGCGGCGACTTATGGGGGAGAGTCTTGCGGCCGTCAATGGCTTTTCGCCCCGGTCGGCACCGGGGGAGAACCTGCCACTATCTGGCCCGAGCGCCCGGCGGCTCCAGGATGACCTCCTTGAGGTCGTCGCCGCTGATCACGACGATCGCAAAACTGAGCCGGCCACGTTCGCGCACGAGGCCACCGCTGATGGCCTTGCCCGAGGCTGCGCGCTCGGCGACGCGCACGGCATCGGCAAGGCGGTGCCTGATCGCACCGAGCGCTGCGAGGTTGCTGCGGTCCTCGTGGTCGAGCTCGCTGAGGGGCAGGGCGGCCTCGCCACCGACGAGCTCGCCGGTCGCGGCATTGATGGTGTGGCGCCAGATCCGGTCGTTGTGCAGGGTCTTCACTCGGTAGACCGGCACGTCCGAAGCGCCGTCGAAACTCACATCGGCGGTGGTGGCGCCGGCATGGCGGGCTTCGGCGATCGCCATGGCCTGACTGATCGTGATCGATGAGCTGCGGAAGCGTTCGATTTCGCGGCCGACTGCCTGGCGGTCTGCTTCGGCATCACCATCTGTGTCGTTGTGGAGCGCGGTCGGCGTGTCCGCGCTCACGACCGCCTGCGCCGGTGCGGCGAGGAGCAGCGCAGGCAAGGCGATCGCAAGCAGTTGTAAGGTCCATCGTCTGGCTGCCGTCATGCTCGAAACCTTCGGCCTGCGAGTGTGCCGGATGATCGTAAAGAATTCGCGGCCGGCCTTGGGCAAAGGCCGGCCGCGGAGCGCCGCGGCGGGCTGCACCTGCCGTGACGATCGAAGCGGTCCGGACCTCTTTGGGGCTGGTGAAAAAGCGGCCGTACCAACTACAATTAAACCATACCGTATCGTTTTATTTTGGTCGATGACTCTGCGCCGTCCCTCGTGGGGAAAGACCGCAACCTCACGGAATTGTCAGCGCGAGGAGCGGCGCCGCGGCGCGACTTTGGCAGCGTTCTGGACGCGGTCGGCAGGCCCCAGAGCGCCCGCCAGGAACAGCTTGATCGCCGCGCGCATGCGCTTTTCCGCGGCCTTCAGCTCCAGCGCCGTTCCGAACGTCGCCATGCGGTGGGTGTGACCGACGACGACGTCGAGGAACACCTCGGCTGCGATGGTGGTGTCTTCGACATCGAGCGCACCTTGCGCCACCAGAAGATCGAAGAAGCGCGCCGTGGTGGCGACGGCCTTGAGCCAGCCTTCCTCCTTGCCGAGCTTGGCGACGTCGGGGAAGTTGATGGCCTGTGCCGTCATCATGCGGCTGAAGGCGACGGCATCGGGGCCGCAGGTGAAGGTCAGCATCTCGCGTCCGATCTCGACCAGTTGCTGCTCGACCGGGATGTCCGCGGCGCTGCTCAGCTGGGTCTCTGCCGCGGCCGACAGCGGCGCGAGCCAGCGCGCGATTTCCCGCCTCAGCACGGCCGCGAACAGCCCGCGCTTGTCGCCATAGCGCGAATAGACCGTGGGCTTGCTCACCCGGGCCGCTTCCGCGACCGCGTCGAGCGAAGTCGCCTCGAAACCCCGATCCAGGAAAAGCCGGGTGGCGACCTCGATCAGCCGCTGGTCGCGCTCGATCGCAGCAGTTTTCGTCGGCCGGCCGCCGCGGGATTTAGGCATCTCGCGCCGTGGCGCTGCCGATCTTGTCCTGGTCGCAGTCAATCCCATGCCCAATGATTCCTGCGCGTTTCTGACAGTCGTCTTTAGCTCTATAACGCGCAGCAGCCGGGGCGTCATCGCGAATCTGGCCGAAATGGCCGCATCGTCAACGGTCTCGATCCGGCCTCGTTCCTTCGCGCCGGTTCACGGAAGTGTCGAGGTCCAGGCCTGGCCGGATGCGGCCTTCTCGTATCCGTACTGATACAGCGCCCGCATATAGGTGGTATCGAACCCTTCCGAGGGCGGGGCGGGGTAATCGCGCGCGATGTAGGAGAGATGGAAGCCCAGTCGGTTGCGCTTGGCGAAATCGTAAGTCGAGAGGATGATCGAGCGCGTCTGCGACTGGGTGATTGCCGACAGGCTGCGTGAGGCAACGTCGATGGTGCCATTGGAGACGAGCTCGAAGTTGCGTTCGATCTTCTTGTTGACGAGGATGTAGATGTCCATCTTCGCACTGCCGGGCAGGCGTCCGCTCTGGAACAGCAGGGCCTCCGGCAATGTCAGCACCGGGGCCGTCACGCCGCCGTCGACATGCATCTCCTGAAATTTGCGGCCCTGGCCTTCAGCGTCGATCATGATCGGCGGAAACACCAGGGGAATGCTGGCCGAGGCCGCCATCACGTCGCGAAACAGCTTCAGGGCTTCGGGCGTTCCGACCGCGGCGATCTTGCCCATGTCCCAGATCACGGTGCGCTGGGTATCGAGGTCGGTCGTCACAACCAGCAAGGTCCGGCCCTTGGCATGTTCGCGCGCGACCTGGGCCATGATCTCGGGTCCGACATAGCGCGCGACCAGCTCGCGCAGGCGGGTGTTGCCGAACAGGCCGGATCCGAACAGCACGCGCACGATGCTGGGATCGTTCAAGAGGCTCTCGGCGATGCCACTGGTGTAGACCTCCTTCAGCGTGCCGTCATATTGCGAGCCGAGGAAGGCGAAGGGCGCGATCAGGCCGCCGGTGCTCACACCCGAGACGACCGAGAAGGTGGGGCGGTTTCTGGCCGCGGTCCAGCCGTTGAGCACGCCGACGCCGTAGGCGCCGTCAGCACCGCCGCCGGATAGCGCCAGATAGGTCTTGGTCGCGATGCTGCTGTCCTTCTCGAAGCTGAATTTCGTGACGGGATCGTCCGCGTAGCGCCGGAGGCCCTCGATATCGAGCACGCGCGATGTGCCGGCTTCGGAGGCCGTATAGGGCGTACGCGGCAGGGAGGTGCAGGCGCCGAGCGCCAGGCTGCACATCAGGACCAGCGATCCGATCAGGCGGACGATTGTCTGCCCGATCCGGTCACACGAGGAGACGGATGCGTCGGTCGAATATGAAGGGGTGGGCATTGTCGGTGGCTGGCGATCATGCATTTACTGCCGCCGGCAAATTCGCCGCGGCGTCTCGTCCAGCCCTAAGGATAAAACTACACTGTATCGTTTTATTTAGCAAGGATGGACGCCACCTATCCTCGGACTGGTTGGTGTCGCAGTCTGGAGCAGAAGTCGGCCGGAGCCCGGTCTGGCGGGTTGATCGGCCTGCTCCGACACGCAATAAGCACGGCCATGAATCCCGACAATGATCTTCCCAATCACTTTGAAGTGCTCGCCGCCGATGGCGCCGCGCGAACCGGGCGGCTGAATACGCCGCATGGCGTGGTGCGGACGCCGGCCTTCATGCCGGTCGGCACCGCCGGTGCCATGAAGGGGATGCACTGGCGCGAGGTGCGCGATGCCGGTGCCGACATCGTGCTCGGCAACACCTATCATCTGATGCTGCGTCCGAGCGCCGAGCGGATCGCCGCGCTCGGCGGCTTGCAGCGGTTCACCGGCTGGAACGGACCGATGCTGACGGATTCCGGCGGCTTCCAGGTGATGTCGCTGGCGGATTTACGCAAGGTCAGCGAGAACGCCGTCACCTTCCGCTCGCATATCGATGGTGCCAAGGTTGAGCTGTCGCCGGAGCGCTCGATCGAGGTGCAGCGTTTGCTCGGCTCGGACATTGCCATGCAGATGGACGAATGCGTGCGGCTACCGGCCGAGCGCGCCGACATCGAGCGCGCGATGCAATTGTCGCTGCGCTGGGCCGAGAGAAGCAAGCGCGCCTTCGAGAGCGCCCCCGACGGCTACATGCTGTTCGGTATCGTGCAGGGCGGCGACATTCCCCAACTGCGTCATGCGAGCGCCGAAGGTCTCGTTGCGATCGGCTTCCATGGCTATGCGATCGGCGGTCTTGCGGTTGGCGAACCGCAGGCGGTGATGCTGGCGATGATCGACGAGACCGCACCATTGCTGCCGCGAGAGCGCCCGCGCTACCTGATGGGCGTCGGCACGCCTGACGACATTCTCGAAGCCGTGAAGCGCGGCATCGACATGTTTGATTGCGTGATGCCGACGCGCAATGGCCGGCACGGCGTGGCTTTCACGCGCTTCGGCCAGGTGAATTTGCGCAATGCGCGCCATGCCGACGATCCGCGTCCGCTCGACGAAGGGAGCTCATGGCCTGCGGCGCGCAACTACGCGCGCGCCTATCTGCACCATCTCGTCAAGGCGGGCGAGACGCTCGGCGCGATGCTGCTGTCCGAGATCAATATCGCTTACTACCAGTTCCTGATGCAGGGCATCAGAGGTGCGATCGCGCAGGGAAAATTCGATGAGTTCTATCAGCGCACGCGCGAGGACTGGGCGAGGGGCGACATCGCCCCGCGCTAGATCAGTTGCAAATCTAGATCAGTTGCAGGTGAAGCGTTGCTTCAGGGCGTGCTTGGTTACGAAGCCATAGCCGCAATTGTCGCAGGTCCAGAGATAGCTGATCACGTGATCCGAGATGTAGGCGGATGCTTCGGCGGCGACCATGGAGTCGGCGCAGACAGGACAGGTCGGCAGCTCGCTGCAACGAGGATCGCGGTTCGGCGCGACGGTCGACAACACTTCAGCAATTGCTGACATCGTGGTGACCTCTCTGCTTGAGACTTAAGCCTAACATAAGCAGAAGCGGTTGACGAGGTCGCAACACAAATGCGTAGGTTTTCTGTTTTTTTCCGCTCACGCGATTTTGCGATGCAGCGTATTTAACATGTGTCGCATTGTCGCTTGCGTGTCGCCGCAAGCTGTCTGTAACTGCGCAATGATCGCGACAGAACTGCAGATCGTCGCCGCAGGGAGTTCATCATGGACGCATCGTCCACCACGGGTGCAGCGCACCAAGCCGGCCGGGGCCGGATCTATGACTCGATCGTCGACGCCTTCGGCAACACGCCCATCGTGCGCTTGCGCCGGCTGCCCGGCATGCACGGCGCAAATGCGACCATTTTGGCAAAACTGGAATATTTCAATCCTGCAGCGAGCGTGAAGGACCGCATCGGCGCGGCCATGATCATCGCGATGGAGAAGGCGGGCATCGTCAAGCCCGACACCGTGCTGATCGAGCCGACCTCCGGCAATACCGGTATTGCGCTCGCCTTCGTCGCGGCTTCCCGCGGCTACCGGCTCAAGCTGGTGATGCCGGAGTCGATGTCGATCGAACGACGCAAGATGCTGGCTTTTCTCGGCGCCGAACTGGTGCTGACGCCAGCGGCGCAAGGCATGAAGGGCGCGATCGCCGCCGCCGAGGAACTGGTGAAGACGACCCCGAACGCGGTGATGCCACAGCAGTTCAAGAACCTCGCCAATCCCGAGGTGCACCGCCGTACCACCGCAGAGGAGATCTGGAACGACACTGGCGGCAACATTGATTTCTTCGTGGCCGGCGTCGGCACCGGCGGCACCATCACCGGCGTCGGCCAAGTGCTCAAGCCACGCAAGGCCTCGCTGCGTGTGGTTGCGGTCGAACCGGAAGAGAGCCCGGTGCTGTCGGGGGGGCAGCATACCCCGCACAAGATCCAGGGCATCGGTGCCGGCTTCATCCCTGACATCCTCGACCGTGCCGTGATCGACGAGATCGTGAAGGTCAGCTCGACGACGGCGATTGAGACCTCGCGCGCGCTGGCCCGGCATGAAGGCATTCCGGGCGGCATCTCCTCGGGCGCGGCGATTGCGGCCGCGCTCGAGATCGGCAGGCGGCCGGAAGCTGCCGGCAAAACCATCCTGGCGATCGTACCGTCGTTCTCCGAGCGGTATCTTTCCACGGCGTTGTTCGAGGGAATCTAGGCCATGGCGGATCAACCGAGACGGCCGCGTACGCTGGGCGATGCCAGGACGGAAGCCGAGGCGGCGTTCAAGAAGGTGACGGCGAAGGTCGCCCCGGTGCCGCCCAAACCGAACGCCGTTCCCGGCATCAAGGAGCAGGTCACCCTGCGCATCGATCAGGACGTGCTGGAGTTCTTCCAGGAGGGCGGTCCCGGCTGGCAGGACCGCATCAACGAGGCGCTACGGAAAGCTGCGGGGAAGTAGGCAGCTCCGTCATGGCGAGCGCAATGACGAGTGCGCGGCAGCGCCGTCGCAAATAGAAAAGCCCGGCGTGAGCCGGGCTTTTGCGTTGCCGATGGCTTTGCCTCAGCGGCGGAACATGCCGCCCATCATTCCGCCGACGACACCGCCGACGAAGGCCGCGCCGGCGGCGTCGCCGGGGCTGCTGCGTTGTTGCGGCGCCGGCGCGCTGCTGGGAGGCGGAGCGCTGGCGCGGCGGGCCGGCTTCTGGCTGGCGTCGGTCGCGGTCGCCGGGGCAGCGACCATCTCCGCGAGCAGGGCCTTGTGCTGGTTCTTGTTGAGATAACCCGACGAGGGATAGCCCCGCGCGGTCTGCCAGCGCTTGAGCACGGACCGCGTCTCGTCGTTGAATACGCCGGTCTGCTTGGTGTCGAACCCTAGCGCCGTCAGTCGACGCTGCACGTCGCGGCGCTTGGTCTTGTCGAGGCCGATCTGGTCCTCGGTGACTTGGCTGGCCTCATCCGTGAAGGTTGCGGGATCGACGCCCGCGTTGAGCGTGCGGGTCGCGGTCGAGGCGCCGCTCTTGATCGCCGCGAGGCGCGCCAGCGCCAGCGCTTTGAACTGGCCGTTCGGGTAGGCGGTGAGGTAGGCGTTGAGCTCCTCGGGCTTGTTGGACTCCTTGACCGAGCGCCAGTATTCGAGCTCGACACCATCCCCGGCCGCCGCCGGCACGATGCCGGCCGCGGTCGGCGCCGCATTGGCGACCTGGGTCGTCGGAGCCTGGTTGAGATAAACGGCGCCGATCAGGTTGGTATGGCCCCAGGGCAGCTGGCCCTTGTGGGTCTCTTCATTCACCTGGGCGCGCACAGACGTCATCGCCTGTTGGATCTCGACGCCGGGCCTCGTGATGTTGTCGATCAGCGCACGGGTGAATGGGCTGTTGTTGCCCTCCTGGCCGTCGAGCGCGGTCTGGCCGGGACCGGTGGCGAAGGCGATCAGCGTGCCTTCACCGGACTTCATCTCTGCAAGGCCGCTCTGCACGTTGACGCTGCGGGTCGCCGAGTTCGACTTGATCTTGGCGGCGAACGGATTGTCGCGGCAGGCATCGAGGAAGACGAGCTTGACCTTGGCATCACCCATGGTCTGTTCGAGCGTCAGGTCGATGTTGATGGCCGCGCCCAGCTTGACGTCCATCTCCGTCTTGATGTCGGCATCGACGGGCAGCAGGTAGTTGGTACCGCCGACGGCGATGCCGTGGCCCGCATAATAGAACAGCGCGATGTCGGAGCCCTGCGCCTTGCGGCCGAAATCGAGCAGCTTCTCGGTCATCTGGTCGCGGCTGAGATTGGAGCCCTCGATGACCTCGAAGCCGACATTGCGCAGCGTGGCTGCCATCGCCTTGGCGTCGATCGGCGGGTTCGGCAATTGCGCGACGTTCTTGTAGGAGCCGTTGCCGACGACGAAGGCGACGCGGCGGTCAGCCTTGGCGGCACTGACCGACAGCGCCATGCACATCAGCGAAGCGAGGAGGGTGAGATAGCGCATTCTGAAATCCCCAGAATCGAATTGCAGGCAGCAACAAATTGGCAAAGAACCTACACGAAGTGCCCGACTTCGTGCCACCAAAAGGGCAGTCCGTTGCGTTCAACCCGCTGCTGTGTGGCCGAATGTGCACGATGGAGAGCCCCTCCAACGTGATCCAGATCACACGGCTACTTCGTTTTGTCGCGCGAGGCGGCGAGAGGTTCACTGCGCGCGAGCGGCAACGGGCGAGGCGGGCTTCAGATTCAGGAGATTGCCGACCAGGATCAGCGCCGCGCCGAACACGGTCCAGGCGTCGAGCCGCTCGGAATACAGTAGCCAGCCGGCGGCCGCGGTCAGTGGAACCCGCAGGAAGTCCATCGGGACCACGATCGTCGCGTCGGCGTAGCGCATCGCGCTGGCGAGGCAATAATGTGAAAATGTGCCGCAGACTGCAATCACGCCGACCCAGGCCCAGACATAGACCGATGGCCAGGTCCAGACGAACAGCGTCGGAATGAAGCCTGCCGCGGATTGCACCACCAACATCCAGAACAGGATCGAGAGCGCGCTTTCAGTGCGGGTCAGCGATTTGACCAGTGCCATCGAGACGCCAAATCCCATGGCGGCCCCGAGCGCGATGAGCTGGCCCGGATTGATCTCGCCCGTCGCCGGTCGGACGATGACGATCACCCCGACGAGTCCGAGCGCGATGGCGGCGATCTTCCATGGCGTCATCCGCTCGGACAGGAAGCTGGCCGCGAGGATTGCCGTCCAGATCGGCATTGTGAACTCGATTGCCACCACCTGGCCGATCGGAATCAGCGTCAGCGCGAAGAACCAGCCGAGCTGGGCGACATAGTGCACCAGGTTGCGGCCGACATGCTGCGGCAGGCGCGATGTCTTGAACACCTTCAAGCCGCCGGCGCGGTAGATGATCGGCGACAGCAATAAGAAGCCGACCAGCGATCTCACTTCCATGATTTGAAAGACGTTCAGCTCGCGCGTGGTCTCGCGCCCGGCAACCGCCATGACCAGCATCAGCGACAGCCAGCCGGCCATCCACAGTGCAGCCATCGTTTTGGACGGTGTCGTGCTCATCGGGGCAGGATGCTGAGGATGGAAACCGGAAGGACGGTCGGTATCGGCGACATCGCCGGCGTTTGCAACGGCCAAATCTGCGGATGCAGCGATGCAGGGGATCGTGCTAGGCATCTCAAGCAACGAGAAGATAGGGAGAGTGTCGCTCATGCATATCTTGCAGCCGGCCGAGTGGAAAAAACCGCGCGGCTTTTCCCATGGCGTCGTGGTCGACGGTCCCGGACGCTGGGTGGTTCTGGCCGGCCAGACCGGCGGCGACGAGGCCGGCAATTACGCGCCCGACATGGCAACGCAGGTCGCGACGGCGCTGAAGCGGATCGTCAAGCTCCTGGGCGAGGCCGGCGCCGGCCCCGAGCACATCGTCCGCCTGACCTGGTACCCGACCAGCCGCAGCGAATATGAAGCGGCCGGTGCCGGCATCGGTGCGGCCTGGAAGGAAACGCTCGGACGCAATTTCCCGCCCTCGACGTTGCTGTATATCGGCGGCCTCGTGGACGACCGGGCCAAGGTCGAGATCGAGGTCACGGCGTTCGTGCCGAGCGCATAAAAAAAGACCCGGCGAGTCCGCCGGGCCGATTGTGATAATTGTGGTCCGCCTTAGCGCGACATCGAGATGTTGGCGCCGCGGAACTGGCTGTCCGCGCGCATCGTGACGGTCTGCTTGTTGCCGTGCGTCCTCAGCGCGATGTTGGCGTTGAAGCCGGCGGCAGAGGCGACCACCTCGAAGTTTCCGCCGCCACCGCGGCCCTGGAGCGAGCCAGAGATGTTGCGGCTGGCCTCGCTCCAGCTTCCCGAAATGGCACCACCCGCCGACTGAACGTTGGCGGAGAGGATGAACTTGTAGGCATCGCTGGCGCAGGTCAGCGTCATTTCCATTGTGGGGCCGACCGGAGCGTATTTGGCCCGGCAGCGGATGCGTTCTGTCGATCCGTCCTCGAGGCTGACGGTGCCGCCGCCGCTCCAGCTTCCCGCCATCGGAGCAAACGGCCCGGACTGCGCATTGCTTTCGGAATTGGCGACTGCGGCCGCAAACAATACGGCGGCTGCGATCAGCAGCCGCCGGTTCCGGGCACGAACCTGCGTTGGTTTAAAGGCGCGATGCTTCCCAGCGCCCGCTGCACGGTATGCCTGCTGATGCTCCATTCCACTTCCCCGATCCGGCGTTGCCGTTGAGTTGACCGTTGGCATATGCACCATTGATCGAAACTTTCACAAGTCCCTCGCGGCCGATGGTGCCGGAAACGTTAGCGCCGGGCGCAGTGATCTTGCCGTCGGCAACCGTCAGCATGGAACTCGCGGTCGGCTCGCACGAGCCGCTCTTGGTCACGATGGTGACCTGCCAATTGCCGTCATAGGGGCTCTGGGCAAAGGCAGGGGCGGCGAGGGTACCGGCGAAAACTGAAGCGGCACAGAACACCGCGATGCGACCGAAACGCATAAATTCCGTCCTTGAATTTGTCTGATATGCTGACGCTTATTCGGGCGAAATGTGACGGAAATTTGTTGCGTTGCCAAATCGAAAATTGTTCCTGTTGGCACAATGGTTTATTTGGGATCCCGACTCCGGTTTTCGAAGCAGAGTCAACGCGGGTTCACGTTAAGGGTAAACGTCAGGAGAGACTCGGCGCGGAGGTCGCGAACTGCTCGTCCTGCGCTTTGGCGGGCAGCGCCTTGTGAACCTTGGCGTAGTCGATCACATCGGCCAACAGCTTGAGCCCGAGCGGCGCCAGCGCGCGCTCCCAAAGCTCCCGTGCGGTTTCGCCCTTCTTCACGAAGCACCAATCCTGGGCGGCGATGGCGCCAGCGTCCATGCGATCGGCAAGATGATAGATCGTGCCGCCGGCGATCGGATCGCCTTCCTTGATGGTCCATTCCACGGCGGCCTTGCCCCGATGGCGCGGCAGCAACGAGGGGTGATAACCGATCCCGCCGAGCTTGGCGGCGGCGAGCGCGTCCCTGCCGATCCGGGCGTGGCTGTGCGCGGTGATGATCAGATCGGTGTCGGGGGCAATCTCGGACGCCACCACCAGCTTCGGATTGGCCTGGACCACGACCTCGATGCCGGCGGCCCTGGCGGTCGCGGCGAGGCGATCCTCGGCATCGGCGACCACCACCCGGACGACCGAGACGCTGTGCTCCCGGAGCATGTTCAGGGTGGTCACGCCGAAATGGCGGGAGCCGACGAGGGTAATGCGCATGGGTGTCCGATCCGTTTCGCAACTGCGTTATCCCCCGATAACACGTCCGCACGCCCTGTCACCACCCGCGCCGCGTTTGCGTGGGTTATCAACAATGCGCCGGGCGCGAGCCGTCGGCGCACCCATTTTTGCGTCACGGACTAGCGTTGCCGCGCCGCCACGGTCGGACGATAAGTGGCCGACAAGCGGTTCCTGTGTTTCGATTTTAACAAAGATATCCTCGGTCGGCTGATAATGTGCCCCGACCGGGGCTGGCTACATTTCAACCCGCATCCATTTTCGAACCCGGCCTAGGCCGTCGGCGTGATCGCCGGCGGCCTTTTCAGGCCACGCATCACGAAATCGTCCGGCGGTAACACGATCTCAACCAGCCTGGCGTATCGACGAATCCGTCGCGGATTTGTATTGCGTACCGCGACACTGAAAACGCCTGCCGGCGTGGGCGCGCAGCCGGGCCTTTTCGACGGGACAGATTTCATGCCGAGCGCAATCGAGCAGATTGTCGACGCCTATGTGCGTCTGAAAAACCGCCGCGGACTCGACGAGCTGATGATGCACAGGCAGCGGCTCGCGGTCGATCTGAAGAGCAGGGCCGGCTATGATTTCAGCCTGCCGATCGGTCAGATCAACGAGGAGATCGCGATCATCGAGGCGGGGCTCAGCCGGCTCAAGGCCGAGAATTCCAGGGCGATCTAGAGGTCTGCGTCGCGCATGCTCGCGGCATGTATGGGCGCTGACCGTTCGCCGGGGGAGCGCGCCTGTCGCTCAGTCGCGACGGCCGCCGTCGATGACCGTGAACAGCGGCCGCGCAGGGGTCGGCTCGACCAGCAGCTCCTCCACCAGTGCGGTTGCCGCATCGACATATTTGCGCGTCGGCTTGTCGAGAGGGCGCTTGGCCTCGTCGTCGAGCGCGACCTTCGCAGCCTCGACCAGCTTGCGCATGCGGGCCGCATGGTCGTCGCCGGCCGTCAGCGTCGCGCGAGCCAGCGAGCGCAGCACGAACAGCTCGCCCTCGAGGCGGAGCAGACGGTCGTTGAGCCTGGTCAGGACAGCGTTGAGGTCGGCCATAATTGGGGTTCGGCGCGGAGAATCCAACCTGATCTAGCGGCGACCGGTGAACGGAGTGCAAACGGCGCCGGTGCAATTCGGCCGATCCTGCGATGCCGCGGGCGGCCTACCACTCGACGCCCGACCAGCGCTTCCCGAACACCGGCGGCCTCGTCTTCACGGCTTGCCAGCCGAAGAAATGATGCTTGCCGGACCAGGCGTGCACGACACCGCTGCAGATGCCGCATTTGAAACTGCCGGTGTGTGCCTCGCTGTGCTCCTCTCTGGTCGCGGTGTAGTTCATGCCGCAACCCGCACAGGTGAACTCTTCGATCGTCCAGATGCTGTTGGCCATTGCACAGAAGGTGTTTCGGTGACCTCGAGCCACGGTAGTCACCACCGTTTGCAGCTGCGTAAACCGGCGCTGGAAAATCCGGTTAACGGGCGTTAGCAAAGCCGGGCTGGGGCGCAGGCCAGGACGGGGCGTCATCGTCTCGGAACGAGGAGTGGCCCGAATGTTCCTGAGCGCGGGCGTGGTCAGTTCCAGTCGTCTTGACGCCGGATGCGTTGCTGGCAATAACGGCCGGGCCGTGCAAGCGCCGGAAGTTGCGTTCATGCCGCAAGGAAAGCTGTGCCCGTGAAAAGCCTCCGTCAGTTGCTGACGGGAGAGGACATCATCCAGCTCGTGATCCGGCTCGGCCTGCTTGGCCTGCTGATCATCTGGACTTTCCTGATCATTCGTCCGTTCGTGCCGATCCTGGCCTGGAGCGGCGTGCTGGCGGTCGCGTTCTATCCGGCGTTCAGCTGGGTCGCCAAGATTCTGGGCGGCCGGCCCAAAACCGCAGCAGTAATCCTGACCCTGATCACGCTGGGTATCGTCATCGGCCCGGCGACCTGGCTCGGCATCAGCGCGGTGGATGGCGTGCGCGAACTGGCGCACCAGCTCGGCACCGGCGACCTCGTGCTCCAGTCGGCGCCGGAGCAGCTCAAATCGTGGCCGCTCGTCGGCCCCTGGCTCTTCGAGCTATGGGACCAGGCCTACAACAACGTCCGGGCGGTGGTGCGCGAGGTGGCTCCGTATCTCCAGCCGCTGGCGGGCCCGCTGCTCTCGCTTGCCGGAGATGCCGGTGTCGGCACGCTCCAATTTCTCGTCTCCGTGTTCGTGGCCGGCTTCCTGTTTCCGCATGGGCCGAGGCTGGTTGCGGCCGGCCGCGGCTTCCTGTTTCGCATCGTGCCGGAGCAGAGCGAGCATTTCCTGGGGCTTGCGGGCGCGACCATCCGCGCCGTGGCGCAGGGGGTGATCGGCGTCGCGATCGTGCAGGCGCTGCTCGC
Source organism: Bradyrhizobium sp. RP6 (assembly GCF_003837805.1). Taxonomy (GTDB): domain Bacteria; phylum Pseudomonadota; class Alphaproteobacteria; order Rhizobiales; family Xanthobacteraceae; genus Bradyrhizobium. Next base: position 856,353 of record NZ_RQIT01000001.1, read on the forward strand.
CGGCATCGGCTTCAAGCTCGCTTCGGTGCCGAGCGCGGGCCTTCTCGCCTTCATCGTGCTGCTGCTCTCGATCGTGCAGATCGGTGCCTTCCTCGTGCTGCTGCCGGTGATCATCTGGATATGGACCGCCAAGGACGTCACCACGGCGTTGCTGCTCACCGTGTTTTTCGTCCTCGTCGGCTTCATCGACACCATGTTGAAGCCGCTCGTCATGGGGCGGGGCCTGACCACCCCGACCATCGTGATCTTCGTCGGCGTGATCGGCGGCACGCTGGCCCACGGCATCGTCGGTCTATTCATCGGGCCGATCATCCTGTCGGTAGCCTGGGAAATGATGGTGGCCTGGATCAAGACCGAGGACCGCGCGGAGGCGGGCAAGGGCTGATCTCTGCCGGCCGTGCCGCGGCAGGACTCGATGGCTCGCGGCCTGTGATCAAAACGCGCGGCGAACTTGTCTGTTCGACTAGACAAGTTACGATCGGCCCGATTCTGTTTTTCGATTACGGCAGCAATGGCGAAGTCTTCCAAGCTGGTTGCCGCTAGGCGCGGCAAGGTATTGTTGGTCAGACGCCGGTCAGATGGCCTCTGGATGTTCCCGGGCGGCCGCAAACGTGCGCGCGAGTCGGAGAAGGACTGCCTGCGGCGGGAGATCAAGGAGGAGCTGCCCAAGCTCAAGCTCGGCAGGATCAGCCTCTGGAAGGAAGTGAAGGCCAGGAACAAGCGCTCCGGCCGCAAGATGAGCGATGCGATCTTCATTGCCAAGTCCGCTAAGGGCAGGCTGGCGATCGGCGACAAGAAGGAGATCGACCGCGCTGCCTGGCAGAAGCCCCGCGGCATCCGCCTGACGCCGACCTCGCGCTACATCCGCGACCGCCTGTTTCCAAGGAAGCGGCGGCGCAGCTGAGCCAGTCTTCTCATCCCGCTGATCGCATGCCCGGCAAATGACCGCGGACCTTGCGCGCATCGCGCCAAGACGCCGGCTGCCGTTACTGCTTGGCCGCCATCGTCTCCAAGCAATGGTTGAGAAAAGCGGTGCGATCCCTGGGCAGCACCTTCTCGAGATCGGCCTTCAGCGCGCATTCACGCTGGCGCAACTGCTCGGCGCGGCGCTTCTCGGCTGCCTCGCGGTATTCGGGAGCAACCTTGTTGGGATCGACCAGCGTCTGTGCGTGGGCGGCCGTCGCAAGCAGTGCGATGGCGCCGATGAAAATGAATGACTTCAAATGAGCCTCCGTCAAAGCGGGCATCCTAACGCGCGGCGCGTGCGCGCTCAAACCGGGCGATGAGGTACCCCGTTCCGGCCTGGTTGGAGCGCCGCCGTACGTTGGTCCTCCGATCGGCCGGCTTTGGAACGACTCTGCACGGCGCGCGTCGAATCCTGGCTCACGGCCCATCCCCAAGCCCCAAAGCCCCCGGGCCGCGAGAAAACCTTACCCACAAAGGTTGGCGACCTCAGGGCCTCTCGCGCTGAGGTCGTTTGCTAGTGTGTGAACCAGTTCACAAGCGCGCGGCGAAACCGCTGCTATGAAGGCGTCATTGCTTAACCTATTCATGTCGAACGAAACGCCCCAGTGTGGCTCCAAGCGCTGGGGCTTTTTCGTGGCTCCATGCGCGCACGACGTCTTCAATAGCCGCAACGCTTGCATCGAGCGATGCTGATCGCGGGCCGCATGAGTTCCGCGCTGCAGGCCGACCAACAGCAAGATTATCGGGATCGCGGCGCCGCCTTGAACGTTGCCATGAGGGGTGCGTTCGCAGGGCAAATCCCATATGCATGGCGGCGAGTTGCCGATTCGACATGAGGGCGGCTCGCATTCAGTTGGCTACAGTCTAAGACCAGAAGCGGGTTCAAGTGAGGCTTTCCAAGAAGGCGAGGGTCGCCAAGAAGGCGTCGAAGAAGAGCAAAGGATCGCAGCGCGCCACGATCTCGTCTTCGTCGCCTGTCGGCATGATGGCTCTTCATCTGCTTGCACAATGGAAGCAGTCCGGGCGCAGTGGGATCGTCTTTCTCGCCGAGAGCGAGAACAGGGCGGAGCGGCTGGGCAGCGTCATTCACGCGTTCGACCCGTCCTGCGAGGTGCTGGTGTTTCCGCGATTGAACACCTTGCCGTTCGATCAGCTCGAGCCGTCGCACGAGCTCGCAGGGCGCAGAGCCTCCGTGCTGAGGCGCCTTGCAAAATCCAAGAAGCCGCCGTTTCTCGTCTCGACCGCGGAAGCGGTGATGGAGCGCCTGCCGCCGCCGGCGACCCTGTCGCGCCTGAGCCTGAGCTTGAAGGTGGGCGGCACGTTCTCCGAGCAAGACCTCGAGACCCGCCTTCAAGCCCTGGGATACGATCTCGACGACGAGCCGGACTTTCCGGGCGGGGCGCTATTCCACGGGCAGACCTTCGAGATATTTCCCGCAGGCGCGCTGGGGCCGTTCCGGATCGAGCATTCGGACCATGCGATCAAACGGATCGTGGCGTTCGATCCCAACGAGCACAGGATCATCTTCGAGACCAACGAGCTGCTCGTCGATCCCATGTCGGAGCGGCTCGGCCTTGCCGGCAAACGCGGCAAGCGCGCGAGCCTGTTCGACTATTGCGGGGGCGCCAAATGGATCGCGGATGCCGGCGTCCCGTTGCATGCCGACGCCTGGCTGGACACGATCGAGGAGGCCGCTGGCCGGGCGGAGCGGGAGCGTGAATATCTCGCACGGCGCGACTGGAAGCAGCTCTCCAAGGGCATGAAGGTGCTCCCGCGGACGGCGCCCTTCCAGCACATCCCGGAGTTTTCGAAGCTGACGTCCTCCAGGAAGGCGCTGCGTGGCTTTGTCGAGGAGACACGCCGCGGCGGATCGCGACTGATCCTCGTCGCCGCGCACGAGGACGATCTGCGCGTGATGGAGCGGATGAGCGGCGTCAAGACGGAGCGCTGCGACGACTGGGAGGAGGCGGTGCGCGGGCGGGGCGGCGAGGCGGCGCTGCTGGCCGATCTCGATGCCGGCTTCGTCGTGCCGGGGAAGAAGCCCCTGGTCGTGGTGACGGCGTCCGACGTGCTCGGCAGCCGCGCGCATCATCCGCAGCCGATGGCGCGCGCCTGGAGCGCGGCCTTCGAGCATGCCGATGTCCCCGAGCAGGGCACGGTGGTCGTCCACCTCCAGCGCGGCCTTGCCGTGCTCGACGGCCTGCAGACCGTCAACACCGGCGGCGGCGCCATGCGCGAGATGATCCGCCTCAAGTTCGCGGGCGACAATGCGGTTCTGGTGCCGCCGCCCGATCTCGCCTTGATGTGGCCCTATGCAGCCGAGCTCGGCAAGCTCGCGCTCGACAAGGCGGACGGCAGCACATGGTGGGCCCGCCGCGGCGAGGCCGAGCGCGAGATCCAGCTTGCCGGCAAGGTGCTCGCCAAGCACATCAGCCAGCGCCGGCGGCGGCGCGCCGAAAAGCTGGTGCCGCCGGGATCGGCCTACGAGAAGTTCGTCGCGCGTTTCCCCTACTTCACGACGATCGGCCAGGCCCAGGCGATCAGCGACGTGCTGGATGATCTTGCATCCGGTCATCCGATGGACCGGGTGATTTGCGGCGATGTCGGCTTCGGCAAGACCGAGGTTGCGCTGCGGGCAGCCGCGGCAGTGGTGCTGTCAGGCAAGCAGGTGGCGATCGCGGTGCCGACGACGGTGCTGGCCCGGCAGCACGTGGCAACGTTCCAGAAGCGCTTTGCGCCGTTCGACATCGAGGTGGGAAACCTGTCGCGGGCCACGGCCGGCGCGGAGCTGCGAGAGACCAGGGAGGGCCTGCGTAGCGGCCGGATCAAGGTCGTGGTCGGCACCCAGGCGCTCACGGGCAAGGACGTCAAGTTCGACGATCTCGGCCTCGTCATCATCGACGAGGAGCAGCATTTTGGCGCGGCCGAGAAGGCCAAGCTCGCCGGCCTCGCCAAGAACGTCCACGTGCTGATGATGAGCGCGACACCGATCCCGCGGACGCTGGCCGCCGGGCTTGCCGGCTTCCGCGACCTCAGCGTGATCGCCTCGCCGCCGGTGCACCGGCTTCCGGTCGCGACCAGGATCGCGCCGCTGTCGGATGCCGCCATCGCCTCCGCGCTGCTGCGCGAGCAGCGTCGCCACGGGCAGAGTTTTTTGATCTGTCCGCGCATCCATGATCTCGATCCGATGCTGGCGCGGGTGCAGGCGGTGGCGCCGGATCTGCGCATCGTCTGTCTGCACGGCAAACTGCCTGCCGACGAGATCGACGACCGCATGATGAGCTTCGTCGAGGGCGGGGCCGACGTCCTGCTCGCGACCAACATCGTCGAGAGCGGCCTCGACATTCCCCGCGCCAACACCATCGTGGTGTGCTGGCCGGAAAAGTTCGGCCTTGCCCAACTGCATCAGCTGCGCGGACGCGTCGGCCGCAGCGGCATCCGCGCCTTCGCCCATCTGTTGACCGAGACGGAATCCGGGCAGTCCGCCAAGCGGCTGGCGGCGCTCGAGGAGTTCAGCCGGCCCGGCGCAGGCTTTGCCATCAGCGAGCGCGATCTCGATCTCAGGGGCGCGGGCGATTTGTTCTCGGAGCAGCAGTCCGGCCACGTCCAGGTGTTCGGGCCGGTGCTCTACAGCCATCTCCTGAAGATGGCCTCGGAGAAGGCCGACGAGCGCGCCGCGGTGTGGGTGCCCGACCTCAACCTCCCGGTCGGAGACATGCTCCCCGAGACCTATGTGCAATCCGAGCCGGTGCGGCTCGAGCTCTATGCGCGCGCCGCACGGTGCAGCAGCGAGGACGATCTCGACGACCTCGAGGAGGAGACATCCCGCCGCTTCGGACCCCTGCCGAAGGTGGCGCGCGATTTCTTCGCCGCAGCGAAGCTCAGGATCGAGTGCAAGCGCAGAGGCATCATCCGCCTCGACGTCGGTCCCGAGGCGGTGGCAGCGACATTCCTGCCGGGCCGCTTGCGGAAATCGAGAGGCAAGTCGCTGCAACGCGACGGCGATCGGGTGGTCCATCACAGTCCGATGCGCGACGCGCCGTTCGAGCGGGTGGAGGAGCTGTTCGAGGTGCTGGATGAGGGGTGAGCTGCAAGAAACGCGAAAACAACCCCATGCACAGTAGCTAAGTGCTTCTGCCGCAATGTCTTCTGCAATCAGGCGCAAAAAGCCCGTTTGACCTGTCGGGCAAAACAGTGGCATGATGCCAACTTCGGAAAATCCGCGAGAGGGAAGCTGCTGCTGCGGAGCCGCCCGTTCGGCGGTCCGGAGTGACTGCTTAGCGCAGACCCCGTAGTCTGTCGGGGATGTCGGGGCCCGTCAGCCGGCCAGGCCGCTAACGTGGAATTAATCCAAAAAGCCCACAATTTTAGACAGTTGGAGATGGGTGCTGCGTACAGGAGCCGTCACGAGGACGTTCCGGCGACGGCGTCCTGTTGCTCGCTCATTGGGGTCAATGCAGATGACCACGTCCTTGGAAACGCCAAGCTTCGCCGAAGAACTCGACGCGGTCGCGCTTGCAGCCGCAGCCGCGCACGACCCCGCAGCCCCGGAAGCTCCCGTGCCGATCAAGCGATCCGGCCGGAAACCGCTCCTGCTGCTGGCGGTGTGTGCCCTCGCCATCAATGGCGCGGCGGCCGTCTATACGTCGTCGTCCGGTTTGCCGTCGCTGAATGTCGGCAGCCTGGCTGAGCTGCTCCCGCGCCGGGAAGCGCCTGCGCCAGAACCGGATCCGGTCGTCGCTGCCTTGAAGGACATTCAATCCGCCCAGCAGCAACACACGGATTCGCTGCAGGCGAACAACCACGCCTTGCAGCAAAATGCAGCCCTGCTGCAGCAGGACTCACTGGTGCTGCTGTCGCTGCGGCAGAGCATCACGGACGAACGGGTCGATGTGAAGAAGATATCTTCGCAGCTGTCCACGCTGATCGCGAAGGTCGACTCGCTGCAAAATGTGATGATGTCGGACGTCACCTCCTCGATCCGGCGCGCGAATGCCCGTTACGGACTATCTGCAGCGATGCGCAAACGGCTGGTGCGGCCGTCGAAGCCCCTGGGGCCGGTTTCGGTGGGAGGGGCGCCGCTGAGTGTGCCGGCGACGGTTTCAGCGCCGGAAAGCTGAAGATCGGAAGATCGTTCATCTCCGCGCCCGGCCTTGTTTCCTGATTTAAAGCGTGCTGGGTGAGGCTTGACTGCCCCGACGTGCTTTTCAGGAATCTGTGTCTTGCTCAAGCGATGTCCGCATCCCAGTTCCATTGGTGTGCGATCAGAAGTGCGGAGGACAAGATGCGCAGAGTGTTGGTGATGTTCCTCGCGTTGGCTTCGCTGACCCAGGCCCAAGCGGAGGGGAAGGTGAGCGGCCCGGACGCCTCGTGCAGCTATACGCTGGCGAACGGAGACACGTACAAGATCCCAGCGGGCCAGAATCTCTGCTGGCGCGTCCCACCGCCCTCTTACAGGGTGTACACGCTCCTGCGTTGTGATCCGCCGTTTCAGGAGCTCAGCCGGGTCCAACAGGGCGATGGCCGCTGCAACAAGTACGAGGAACGCCAGTAACTGGTGCTGGATGCGCGCCTTCGATGGCTGCTCTGACCGCGAGGCCTCACTTCAAGGCGTGATCGATCTTGTGCCCCAGATGCCCGGTGTCGTGATCGCGACGCAGCTGGCTCAGCGATGTCTCGTTCAGGTGGGCCAGGACCTCGCTGAGCTGCGCCGCGTCGGGATAGCCGGCCGCAAAACCCTTTCCGTAGATCTTGCGCAATGTGCCGACCAGCGCGTTGCCGTGCTTCTTGCTGATCTGACCGTCCTTGTCGCGGTGGCGACCATCCAGGCCCGGTTCCTTCATGTGTCTCTCCCGTACGGCGTCTGAAGCGCCTGGAGAGAGCCTGCGCCCAAACGAACAGACTGGCAATGGCATCGCGTGCGCGCGTTGACGATTGCCGGCGCCGCCGCAAGAGCCCGCGCTCGTCTCGCCTGCTTGTGAAGGCGCGGTCGATTGTGGTGAACCGACAGGTGCAACACATGACGGAACGATTGCACGATCGGAGCTGACGCGATGCGCTCTCTCTTTGCCTTGTGTCTCATGGGTCTGTCGCTCGTGCTGTGCACCGCCGCAGACGCAGCAACAGTGCATCGCCCGCGCGCACGCCCACTTGCGGTGGACCGGCCGCGCACGAACACGACACCGCCGGCCCGCTTCGCGGTCCCGGGCTGGAGTGACGAAGCAACACGGCGCTGGCTCGACAATGCCTCGTCGAACGTCGGCCGAGGCGGATAGCGGCGACAGGCGCCGGCGATCGCCCGGAACTAAAGCATGATCCGGAAAAGTGCGCAGCGGTTTTCCTTCGCGACAAACGCGGAACCCGTTTGCGCGGAGATCGTGCTTAAACGACAACCTAAAGCGCGATGACGATTCATCCTGATCGCATCGCGCTTTAGGCAGCCTTCTCGTCAAACGAAGTATAGACGCGGCCGCTGGGATCAACGACCCGAACGTCCCGGCAGCCGTCCTGAACAAGCTCCTTGGCCTTCTTGAGGGCGGCGGCGAGTGACAGCCGCTTGAGACTGACGACGCCCGCCGTGTCGAAACCGTTGATTTCAAACATGCTGTCCCTCCGGTTTTCCTGAATGCTACACGTTTCCGGCGGGTTGTCTCCTGGCTTTTGGGGGAGGGCGGTTGGAACAGCCGCAGATGCGAGGCGATGGCGGTAAGCCAGCCGAAGCGCTGAGGGGCAGAATCGAATTCCGACGACACGCGAGCCGCGCTTCTGCCGGATTGTCAGCGCGGCTTCAGCTGATGGCGCCTTGTGCATCGCTGGCGTTGCGCGAAAGTAGGCGCGCGCAGCCTGGCACGCACGCGACTTGAGCGGCGACAACCGACCCGTTGACTTGCAGCGTCGGCAGATTTCTCTTTTTTGCGAGACGGGACTTCAGGCCGCCACTTCATCTCGCCCGTCCCGGCACTCCCGGCGCTCTGATCCGCAATTGAATCGGCAGCCGGGAGCATTTGGGGGCTGGAAGCTGAGCCGTGCCATATTCGTATCCGGGCGGCAATGCGTAGAACATCGCACTCCGGTAGTTATACGGAATCCATTTTCGGAACGGGGTGTTCTATGAAGAGAACACCGGCGCGATTTAAGTACCAGATTCTATTTTTGTCGGGAATGGCCGCAGTGGGGGCTGGAACCACGCTGCGGCTTTTCCCATTGGAGGACTGGGAAGCCCACCGCGACGAGCTGATGGACTTCTGGGCGTCGGGACGTTCACCACGGCCGAACGCTTTCCGGATTCAAAACCATGGCTGTTTGTTCGCGGTGACGGCGGTCTGCCGTGGGCAGCAATGCACCTTGATGAAGAGTAAGAGGGAAGCAAAGCCGCTTGTTAGGGGTCGGTGCGCTGCTCGCAGAATAGCTGGAGGTGCCGACAAATCAGTGGCACGCGATCAAAAGCCACAACGCGGCTCATTGAATCTATCTGCTCCCAGCGGAGTAGCTCAGCAGTTTTGATATCGCTCCTCCAAATCAAGACGCCTTTTCGAAAGTCCGAAAGATCGCAGCCTGTCTTGTTTCACCGCTCTTCAGCTGAAGCTTGTAGACATTGACGATTGGTCCGGCAATTACAGATCGGGCTTCGTCCACGCCATACATGAAAGAAGCCACTAGCAGAAAGAAAATCCAAACCCGAATACAAGAGGGCGACGCACTTCTCTGCTGGGCGTCTTCCAATTGAGATAGAGCATCAACGCTGCCATCGCCGCCAGCATTCCCGCCAGCACTTGCATGGCCAATCTCAAGGCGTTGGGCCGATGCCGCCACCTATGGCGAAGCCGTCCGTGAAACCTTGATCGATCCGATCAGAACTCTGAAGCAATTGCAGGCAGCCGATTGGGTCAAGGATAGCAGGAGCCTTGAGCCTTATCGCGTTGCGCTCGCAACCTGCATTGCGGAAATGGAGCGCACCGTAGCAATGTTTGATGACGTTCCGGAGTTGCCCAACGAAAGAGATGAGCGGCGGTGAGCGGGACGGATAAGAGCTAGGCTTGAGGTCCATACAAGGTCACGACGATTAAGCATCCCAATGCAACGCGGGTCGAAGTTTCGATCATGTCGGATGACCTTGGCGTGTTCGAAAAATCCGGCCGCACCTCCGCGCCGCGCTGATCACCGCTCAAACCGTCCCATCCGGTTGACCACATTCATCTGCTCGAACGCCCTTGCGATCTGCTCCGATCCGTGCTCGCTCTTGAGCGCTTCCCAGGCGGTCTCAAACTTCGACTTGGCTTGCTCCATATTCTCGGCATTGCCAGACGGTGCACCCGGCACGGAAACGACCACGGTCCACAGCCAGAGCTCTGGTGACCGCTCGCGAGCAAGCCGGATGCGGCCGATCATCTGGCCGTCTTCAAACACGATGTAATCGTCAGGGTCGAGCGCGCGAAGGCGGAGCATGTCGTTTTCCAAGAGCTTAACAAAAGAAGTGACGGATCAAAGCCGACGGCGCCGTCCCCTTCCTATTGGGAAATTTCCCAGTGCGGCTCGCGGGCGTGCGGAGATTGGGTAACGCTTGCTTAAGAGGCCTTAACTAAAGATGTAATGTCCGGCCTCGCACACCCGGATAACCCTTACTGGCAAGCTCTGATCCGGCGCCGATCCTTAACCCGGCGCTGGATCATTGCGTGGCAGGGTCTCTACCTTCCGACTGTTCTATTGCCCGTTCAACCTCCGCTGCCAATGCGTTGAGATGGTCGGCCAACCGCGTGAACAGGTCGCGCTTCTTTGTGTCCGTCGCGAGATCGCGGATCAGAGCGCATTCGGCCGCATCGGTGCGTAGCTTCTCCGCTTGGGTCCGCATGTCCTTCATTGATCGCCCCATCGTCGGGAGGGTTGGAGAGCCGAGGGAGGGTTGTCCGAGGCGGTAGATACTCGTTTTGTTCGAGGCCTGTTCTGACTTAGGAGAACTACGGTGTCCCACAGCGGACACACGCCAGCAGCAATGCCAGCCGTTTCCTCACGGCCCTACGCCGTCGCCCTGATACGGTTGGCAGCGAACCTTGAAGCTTGCCACCCGTCTACCAAGCAGCCAAAGCTCAGCGCTTTGACATTTCGCCAGCTGCCCGGCGCGAAACTTCGCCGCCTCGTCGTTTGGACAGCTCAGATCGAGACGGTCCACGATGTGCCCGCTCTCATCCAGAATATAAAGTCGGTAGCCCGGCATCGAGGCCTTCCAAAGAAGGATTTTGCCCTGGGGCACCTTGCCTGATCGTATCAGCTGACTTTTTGCGCCAGCGCAAAGATAGTTTAAGAACCTCGGCCCGAACTGGCCGATCTTGTTCGCACGCATCGGGATCATGCGGGCGCTGAACCGGGGCAAGGCCGCGCCGGGGGGCGAGGCGGAAGCGGGCCAAGAGCTATCGGGTGATCGGGTGACGGCCACTGCTACACAGGTGCTACAAGAGTTGTGTAGCAATCGAGTAGCAGAGCGGAGTGATTCGGTATCTATTTGAATTTGTTAGCTTATTTGGTGAGCGCGCTGGGGCTCGAACCCAGGACCCCGTGATTAAAAGTCACGTGCTCTACCGGCTGAGCTACGCGCTCCCATGGCCGCTGATGGCTTCGAATGAGATCGCCATCGTGGTCGGACATTCGAGAAGCATGTCTTGCCGCTGCGCTTCTTATGCTTGCGTCGCGGGGAAAAACCGGCCGTTTCCGGATCATACTCTCGGCCCGCGCTGTGTAGGGGGAGTGGCTGCGGAGGTCAATAGTGCGGGTGGTTGCCGAAGTTCATGGCAGGAGCGGGGATTCGCTAGCTGCTTCCGCTGGTTAGGCCGGGAATCTCAACCTGATTGGCCGGCCGCCATCCACGCCCAACAGCGAGGATGGCCTCCTGCCCGTCAGTTCGTCTCCCGCCGCACCTCGCTCGGCACAGTTTGCGGCGCGCCGACGGGGGGCAGGGCGACCGGGCGGAGGCCGATCAGCTCGGCGGTGCGGATCGCGCTGTCGCGCCAGAACTGGAACGAGTTGATGCGGCTGAGCTCGAGGATGGCGATGGCGACCGCGGCCAGGAACGGCAGGCTCTGCAGCACCAGCACGCCGGCGAAGATGTAGATCTCGGTGATCTGCCGGAAGCTGTTGGAGGCGACCAGCACGCCGGCGCCGATCAAGAGCAGGGAGCCGATCACGGCTTCCCAGAACGCCTGGAACTCGATCGACATCCGGCTGAGACCGCCCTTGGAGGTGCGGGCGAAGGCGATGTGCTCGGTGATCAGGCCCTGCGCGACCGCGCGCGACACCGTCCACTGCACGCTCATCGCCGCGATCATCGCGCCCAGCATCTGGCCCGGCTTGATCGCGACGCGGGCGCGGTACATCGACAGGAAGTGCGCCAGCGAGACGACGAAGGCGCCGATGATCGGCAGCGTCAGGATCTTGTCGGGAATGGCAATGTCGGCGAAGGCGACGATCGGCACCCAGACGAGGTTGAGCAGCGCCACGACCACGCCGAGGCTTTCGGCGCCGAGCCAGTTCAGCCAGCCGAGGCCGTATTCGCGCTTCTGGTCGGGCGTCAGCCGGCTCGCACCCGGCAGGAAGCGGCGCCAGTGCTTCTTGACGATCTGGAGGCCGCCATAGGCCCAGCGGTGCCGCTGCTTCTTGAAGGCCTCGTAGGTGTCGGGCAACAGGCCCGCGCCGTATCGGGTGTTGGTGTAATGCGTGACCCAGCCGAGCTCCTGGATCGCAAGGCCGAGATCCGAGTCCTCGCAGATCGTGTCGCTCGACCAGCCGCCGGCCATGTCCATCGCGGCGCGGCGGATCAGGCACATCGTGCCGTGCACGATGATGGCGTTGGCCTCGTTGCGCTGGACCATGCCGATGTCGAAGAAGCCGGCATATTCGCCGTTCATGATGTAGTGCATGATCGACAGATCGCCGTCGCGATGCTCCTGCGGCGCCTGCACGAGGCCGACGCGCGGGTCGGCGAAAGCAGGCACGAGGTCCTTCAGCCAGTCGGGCTCGACGACATAGTCGGCATCGAGGATGCCGATGATCTTGGCATCGGCGGCGGTGCGGTCCATGGCAATGCGCAGCGCGCCGGCCTTGAAGCCCTGCACTTTCTCGGCGTTGATGAATTTGAAGCGTTCACCGAGGGCGCGGCAATGGTCCTGGATCGGCTGCCAGAAGGCGGGATCCGGCGTGTTGTTGATGATGACCACGCATTCGTAGTTCGGATAGTTCAGCATCGACAGCGCATCCAGCGTCTGCTTGAGCATGTCGACCGGCTCGAAATAAGCGGGGATGTGGATCGAGACCTTCGGATAGTAGTTCTCGGGCACGTTCGCGACCGGCTTGCCCTTGCTGAGCAGCCGCTGCGGCGGCCGGCCAAACGCGACCGCGGCGATCTCGTCGATGCGCGCCATCGCAATGAGAACGAGGGGAACAAGAAGGATCATGCCGAGCGTCAGCGCGAAGGCCGAGCCGAAGATGAAGTAGTGGCTGTTCCAGAACGCGAACACGGTCGCGGCCCAGGCGCCGACGCCGTTGGCGGTCGCTGACAGCAGGAAGGCCTGCTTCGCGGTGGCTTTCTGGATCCGCAGAATCGGCAGCGACAGCAGGACGCCGACCAGCAGCGCGATGCCCATCAGCTTCCAATAGTCGGGGTTCTCCACCGGGCCGGTCCAGGCGAATTTCGGCTCGCGGCTGGCGTTGAGGATGCCCCAGTAGGGACCGACGCCGCCTTCGAAGAATTTCCAGGGCTGATCGATCGCTTCGACGATGTTGTAGTCCATGCCGAGTGCTTCAGCGCGGGTGACGAAGTCGCGCAGGATCAGCGCCTGCTGGAACGGGCCGGGATCGGCATTGCGCAGGTTGTAGCCCTGGCTCGGCCAGCCGAACTCGGCGATCACGATGCGCTTGCCGGGGAACAGGTTGCGCAGCAGGTTGTAGCGGTCGACGGCCTGGTCGACCGCCTGGTCGGAGCGGAAGTTTTCCCAGTAGGGCAGCACGTGGGCGGCGATGAAATCGACGCTGGAGGCAAGGTCGGGATTGTCGCGCCAGATGTTCCAGATCTCGCCGGTGGTGACGGGCACGCGGACCGCGCCCTTCACTTTCTTGATCATGTCGATGAGGTCTTCGACCTTCTGCTCGCCGCGGTAGATCACCTCGTTGCCGACGACGACGCCGACGACATTGCTGTTCTTGCGGGCGAGGTCGATGGCGGCCTTGATCTCGCGCTCGTTGCGATCCTTGTCCTTGTCGATCCAGGCGCCGACGGTGACCTTGAGGCCGAACTCGGCGGCGATCGGCGGCACCAGTTCCACGCCGCCCGTGGACGAATAGAGACGGATCGCGCGCGTCATGGTCGACAGCGTCTTCAGGTCCGCGCGGATTTTCTCGACCGTCGGGATGTTGTCGATGTCGGGGTGGGCCGAGCCTTCGAACGGCGCGTAGGAGACGCTGGGCAGGAGGCCCTTGAAATCAGGCGCGGGTTCCTTGTCGCGCAAGACCCCCCATAGCCCTGCGTGGAGTGCAGACACGAGCAACAGAACGGCGGCGACAACGCGCATCGCGGCTAAACCAAAAGGGGCTGAGGTGGCAGGGAAGCGGATCCGACCCCGAGATCCGACCGAGTCCGCGGCAAAGGGAGCATATCTCCGCCGCGCGGTTTCACAACTGTCATGGCCTCATGTCCTTATGAGGGCATGGCCTTTTTCGAACGACGCGCGGCGGTGCCAACCGCGTCTATGGCCGATCGTTCCTGAACGACAGCTGAAACGATCGCGGCTATTTCGGGGGCGCCGGGGACGGGCTTGCCGCAGGCGAGGGGCTCGCGGCCGGCTGCGGCGCCGGCGAATTGGCCGCCGCCGGCGCAGCCGGCTGAGGGGCCGCGGCAGCCGCCTGCTGCGGCTGGGCGGCCGGGTTGATCCAGCATGCGTGCACACGGCTGTCCAGGGTCTCGGCCACCTTGGGATCGATCTGGGCGCCGAACCGGGTCAGGCAGCGGAAGGCGGCCTGGATGTGGCCGCCGGGACAGCCGAAGCGGTCGTAGAGGTCGAGATGGCGGAACGCAGTGTCGAGGTCGTCGCGCCACATCAGCCGCACCACGCGCCGGCCGAGCCAGACGCATTCGGGGTTGCCGGCCGGGCCGTTGATGACCTGGGCAGCTTCCGCGAATTCGTCGGTACGGCGCTGGTTCTGGGCGGCATCCTTGGCGGCAGCGTCGGCCGGCTGGGTGGCGGCCTTGCCCTGGTCAGGGGCCGGTGTGCCGCTCTGGGCGGTGGCTCCGCCGACACCGATCAGAACGAGCAAGGAGGAGACGGCCAAGGTGGCGGCGAACTGCCGCAGGACCGCATTTCGTAACTCGAACACCCGTTGCCGCATGAATTCCCCAATATATCCGCTGACCGTCCGCGCCGAGACCTCGCGGACGCGCTAGCTGATGGCGTCCAAATGGGTCTCCAATGCGGCGGAAAATTCCCGTCGAATCCCATGACCTGTATTTCGAATTTTGTCCAGCAAAGTCACGATCCTAGACCACGGCCGAACGGCCGCAGCGAAATTCGGCAGGGTGGGGAGCGGGTCGGTCGCCTGTTACCCCTTGGCAGAAGGCGTGTGAGCAGGTAATCGACGGACCCTTCGCGGAGGACGGAACCGATTTCTCTTCGTACGCCACTGGCGCTTCTGCTCGTTTCACTGGGTGCGATCGCTGCCGTGTGGTGGTGGCTTGCCACACCGATCACGCTCGCGCGCGCCCCGATCGATCCCGCCGACAAGGTCCAGTGCGTCTCCTACGCACCGTTCCGCGGCGAGCAGTCGCCGCTGGACGCATGGACCCATATCGAGGCCGACCAGATCGAGCAGGACCTGCGCCAGCTCAAGCAAATCACCGACTGCGTCCGCACCTATTCGATGGAGAACGGGCTCGACCAGGTGCCGGCGATCGCCGCCAAGGTCGGCGGGCTGAAAGTGCTGCAGGGCATCTGGCTCTCCAGCAACCGCGCCAAGAACTTCGAGCAGGCCGCGCTCGCCGTTCGCCTCACCAAGGAATTCCCCGACGTCATCTCCACGGTGATCGTCGGCAACGAGGTGCTGCTGCGCGGCGAGATGACAACGGCGGACCTCATCTCGATCATCCGCTCGGTGAAGGCGCAGGTCAGCGTGCCCGTCACCTATGCCGATGTCTGGGAGTACTGGCTGAAGAACCGCGAGGTCTATGACGCCGTCGACTTCGTCACGATCCACATCCTGCCGTATTGGGAGGATTTCCCCGTGAGGGCGAAATTCGCCTCCGCCCATGTCGAACAGATCCGCGAGCGCATGGCGGTGGCGTTTCCCGGCAAGGAGATCCTGATCGGCGAAACCGGCTGGCCGAGCGAGGGCCGCATGCGCGACGGCGCGCTGCCGTCGCGCACCAACCAGGCGCGGGTCGTCTCGGAAATCCTGAGCCTTGCGAAGACGCACAAGTTCCGCGTCAATCTGATCGAGTCCTACGACCAGCCCTGGAAGCGCAGGCTGGAAGGCACCGTCGGCGGCTATTGGGGCCTGTATGACTCGGTGCGCCGGAGCCTGAAATATCCGCCGGGCGAGCCGATCAGCAATTTCCCGTACTGGAAATGGTACATGGGCGCGGGCATGGGCCTCAGCGTGCTGGTGTTCGCGGTCGCGCTGATCACGCTGCGCCGGCGGCCCTGGACGCCGCGTTTCCCGGCCTGGCTCGGCGTCGGCATCTCGGCGACGACGGCGGGTATCCTGCTCGGAATCGGCATCGACAAGATGTACTATGAGAGCTACGGCATCGGTGGCTGGCTGCTGTGGGGCGCGCTGCTGCTCGCCGGCATCCTGTCGCCGATCTTCTGCGCGCAGGCGATGGTGATCGGCCGCAGCCTGCCGACCTTCCTCGATCTGCTCGGCCCGCGCGAGGGCCGGAAATGGTCGAAGCTGACCGCCGTGCTCGGCCTGACCCTCGCGGTGACCGCGGTGATCGCGGCCGCGACTGCGCTCGGCTTCGTGTTCGACCCGCGCTACAAGGATTTTCCCTACGCCGCGCTGACGATGGCGGTGGTGCCGTTCGCGCTGCTGATGCTGAACCGGCCGCAGATCGGCCAGCGTCCGATCGCGGAAGCGGTGTTCGCGGGCGTGCTGGCGCTGTCGGCCGCCTATGTGCTGGTCAACGAAGGCCGCGACAACTGGCAGTCGCTGTGGACCTGCGCGATCTATCTCCTGTTCGCCCTCACGCTGTGGCGGGCGCGGGCCGAGCAAATCCGAGAATGAACAGGCCGATCGCAAGGCCCGACAGCACGACATTGTAGAGCACGATGCCGAGGCCGGCGGCGACGATGCCGACGGTGAGCAGCACGATCGACGGCCGCATCAGGTTCAGCGTTGCCACCACCAGCGCGACGATGCCGAACACCGAATTCTTGAACAGGACGGTCGCCACCGAACGCGCCTTGCAGATCGCAGTCTGCAGGCCGGCGTCGCAGGCAAGTGCGACTGTCGAGAGCTCGATGCCGAGATAGCGCAGGTAACTGGCATAGCCGACGGAGAGGAAGCCGACGACGATCAGGAACTGCACCTGGTAGGGCGTGAGGCGGAAGGGCTTTTTTGTCATGGGCGCAATATGGTCGGGATGGGGCGGACAGGCAACAGGGCAGGCGATGTTTCCGCTGATCCGGCTCGCCCGGGCGGCGTCCAGGAACATGCAAGGATTGAGCTGGTTCTGAACAATGTGACACCCAACGCATGTTGCGGTCGAGGAGTGAGCATGGACAAGCCAACGCAGAAGCAGCTGAGCGAACTCAAGAGGCTGAGCAAGGAGGCGCGCGTCGACGATTGGTCGGAAATCGTCCAGTCAAAGGACGAAGCGGAGATGCGCATACGGGATCTGAAGGAAAAGGCGCGCATGGAGTAGGTTCGCGCGAGAAGCCATCAGAGCTGACCCTGCTCCCTGGTGCCCGACGCCAAGGTCATTTCAACCCCAGCCGGCGCTCGACCCAGCCCAGCACGAACAGCACGAGCAACGTCACCGCGATGGCTGCTCCGACGAGCAGCCAGGCTCCCAATGCGCAGGCGATGCCGAGGCCGGCCGCGATCCAGACCGTTGCGGCCGTGGTGAGGCCGTGAACCGTCTTCGCCTTGGCGTCGTGCAGGATGACGCCGGCCCCGATGAAGCCGACGCCGGTCAACACGCCGGCAACGACGCCCTGAATGACCCGGGAGATCGCATCCGGGTGGTCGCGCAGGTTCTGGAACTCGATCACGGAGATCGAAACCAGCGCGGAGCCGAGAGCCACCAGCGCCAGGGTTCGCATTCCCACCGGTTTGTCGTTCATGTCGCGATCGACGCCGATCAGCAGCCCCGTTCCGGCCGCGACGAGAAGCCTGAGGACATCATCCAGCTCGTTCATAAAAACCCACGAGTTCGGAAAAAGAGCGACATTTGGATTGCGCCGGAAACGACTGCAAGCTTGCTGCGAAAGAGCGGCTCAGGTCCAAGCGTCCGTTGGTCGCATGCACGGTCGAGCGATCATCGGGATCGTGCGGTGCGGCGAGCTCTGACAGCGCGACGGCGCCGGCCGGGAAGGTCGGCGCCGTCTGGCGGAGTTGACGACTTGCCTTACGTCGTCACTTCCTCTTGGTGCTCGAACCCGTGGTGCTCTGCATCTTCTGCCCGGGTGCACTTTCCGAGTGGCCCGGCCCAGCGGTGGTGTTGGTCTGATGGCCCGGCGCGTATTCGGAGGCGCCGGGACCTGTCGATTTCTTCGTCGTGTTCTGCATCTGTTGGCCCGGTGCGTTGCTCGAAGCGCCCGGCGATTTTGTCGTTTGCGCAAGCGCCGAGGATGCCGCGAGAACAGCGGCCGTTGCGATGACGAGTGTCTTCACCTGTGTCTCCCTTGGTCATGGAGGCGGGCACGAGTGCTTCTGCCTGTCGGCCGCTCCGGTTCGTGACCGGGATAACTTGGCAGCGGGCGGCTGGTTTCGAAGACGGGCTGAAAAATGAGTCCGGCTGCGTGCGCGATGAGATGCCGTCATTCACCGCGCGTTCAGGTGAAGCGGAGTCCATTCCCTAAGGCGAGATGCGATCAGGACGACTCGTCATCGCCCTTTAGGTTGATGTTTCAGCATGATCTCCGCGCAAACGCGTTCCGCGCTTGTCGCGAGGGAAAGCCGCTGCGCACTTTTCCGGATCGTGCTCGCTAGCGTCTGAAGAACGACGACAGCGTCGATCCCGCAGACGTAGATGCTGCCTCCGGTTTCGCCGGCGCCGGCGCGGGCTGCGCCGCGGGAGCGGGCGCAGGCTCCTCGCGCTTCGATCGTTTCGATGAGTAGTTGCGGCGGCGCTGCGGCTTCTCGGGCTTTGCGCTCGGCGCAGTTTCGGCTTGCGGCGCCGCGTCCTGATTCTTCTCCGAGCTCTTCTCTTGAACCCTGTCTTGAGTTTTCTCTTGCGCTTTTTCCTGGCTCTTTTCTTGGCCCTTCTCCTGCCCCTTCTCCTGGCCGCCACGCATCGATAGGCGCTGACCATCGAATACGGTGGTCTCGCAGTGACGGTCGTTCTCGGCGAGGCTCGCGCAGAATTTTGCGGCGACGGCGGCGTTCACCAGTGGGCCGGCTCCTAAGCGAAGCTGCATGCCGAGGCCGGTGGTGCCTTCCTTGATCATGATGATCGGCCGCAGCGCCGCGATCTCCGGATGGGACTTGGTCAGGCCGCGCCAGAGCGCGCGCAGGCCGTCGATCGAGTTGGCGCCGCCGAGATCGATCGCAAAACGAGTCTGCTGAACCGCGATCGCTGGGGATTCGTTCTCGGCTGCTTCGGGGGGCTTGGTTGCTGCCGCGACGACCTCGGCGGCGGCGGGCGCCGGCTCGGCCTTCTGCTGGGCAGCCTTCTCAGCGGCCTCCGGTTGAGCCAGTTTCGGTGCGGATGAATCCGGCGGCGCCATGAGCGACTTCGACGGCACCAGCGGAATGGCCGGCAGCGCCGAATTCATTGCCGGAGTCTGCTGCACGAGCGAGGCGGCGGCTGCGGTCTGCGGCGGTGGGCTCGGGGCCTCCTTCAGCGATTCCTTCGGAATATCCTTCTGAGAATCCCTGGCGGCCTCGGTGCGCGGCTTCTCGCTTGGCGGAGTTGGACTAGAGGCGACCGGCGCGACGCTGGGAGCTGCGGGTGCCGGGTCCTGCGGCTTCGCGCCCTGCTGCGGCGTGGCGGTTTGCTTTGCAATGGCACCGGTGACGGAATCGAGCCCTTGCTCCAGCACGGTGACGCGCGAATAGAGCCGGTCGCGGTCCGAGTTCAGCGTCTCGATGGCGGCGGCGAGCCGGCGGGCCTCGTTCTGGCTCTCCTTGGTCAGCATCTGGAGCCGGTCGGCCTGGCGCGCGAGATCGGCGGCGGCAGCCTGGTCGCGCCGCCAGCCGAGCTGGGTCTGGTTGGCCATCACCGCGACGACCACTGCGCCCACGGCAGCTACGCCCCACGAGCCCAGCCGCCACATCATGCGCCGGTCGAACGCGCTTTCCTCCGCCAAAAGTCCGGAGAACAGCCCGCCGGTCTCCTTGGTGCCGAAGGCATCCGCCAGTCGGTCGGAATCCTTTGCCATGTACGTTAAGTGCCCAGCCCCGGTCCGGGCTTCCCCGAATCAATCAGGGAACATTAACAGGAAAAGCGCCTCGCACTTGAATTCCGGGCGTTTGCGGGGGTAGCAAGGCGATAGCTTCCGAGGGGGCTCGCTGCCCGTCACGCCAATTGATTCGGCTAAGTCCGTCAGGATTTCGATGACCGCCCGTTCCAGCCTCACGATCGTGCTCGCCGCCGGCGAAGGTACGCGCATGCGATCGAGCCTGCCGAAAGTGCTGCATCAAGTGGCGTCCCAGACGCTGCTCGCGCATGTGCTCGCCGCCGCACCCAAGGGAGCCGGCACCTCGCTGGCGGTGGTGATCGGCCCCGATCACCAGGTGGTCGCGGATGAGGCGAAGCGCATCCGCCCCGACACGCTCACCTTCGTGCAGAGCGAACGCCTCGGCACCGCGCACGCAGTCTTGGCGGCGCGCGAGGCGATCGCGCGCGGTGCGGATGATCTCCTCATCGCATTCGGCGACACGCCGCTGATCTCGGCCGAGACCTTTGCGCGGCTGCGCGCGCCGCTCGCCAGCGGCGCAGCGATTGCCGCGCTCGGCTTTCGCGCCGCCGATCCGACCGGCTACGGCCGCTTCATCGTCGAGGGCGACCGCCTGGTCGCGATCCGCGAACAAGCCGACGCCAGTGCGGACGAGCGCAAGATCGATCTGTGCAACGCCGGCGTGATGGCGATCGACGGCCGCCGCGCACTCGAAATCCTTGAGCAAATCGGCAATGCGAACTCCAAGGGCGAATATTATCTGACGGACGCAGTCGAGATCGTCCGCGAAAAAGGATGGGAGTCCGTGGTGATCGAGACCAGCGAGGACGAGGTGCGCGGCATCAACACCAAGGCGCAGCTCGCCGAAGCGGAAGGCGTGATACAGGCGCGCTTGCGCAAGGCGGCGATGGAGGCCGGCGTCACTCTGATCGCGCCGGAGACAGTTTATCTCTCCGCGGACACCGTGTTCGGCAAGGACGTGACCATCGAGCCGTTCGTGGTGATCGGCCCCGGTGTGTCGATCGCGGACGACACCGTGATCCATTCATTCTCGCACATCGTCGAGACCACGCTCGGCAAGAACGTCTCGATCGGTCCCTATGCGCGGCTTCGTCCCGGCACCTCGCTCGGCGACGGCGCGCGCATCGGCAATTTCGTCGAGACCAAGGCGGCGACGCTCGAGGCCGGCGTCAAGGTCAATCATCTCTCCTATATCGGCGATGCCACGGTCGGCGCCAACTCCAACATCGGCGCCGGCACCATCAGCTGCAACTACGACGGCTTCAAGAAGCACAGAACGGTAATCGGGCAGGGCGCGTTTGTCGGCACCAACTCTTCGCTGGTCGCCCCGGTGACAATCGGAAAGGGCGCCTATATCGGCTCCGGCTCGGTGATCACGAAGGATGTACCCGACGATGCGATGGCGCTGGAGCGCACCCACCAGGTCATCAGGGAAGGCGGCGCGGCGCGATATCGCGAGATGAAGAGGGGCGGCAAGAAGCCGGAGAAGTAAGCGGCGCTTAGTCCACCGTATCGTAGGCGCACTCCGCCCTCATCACGAGGAGCCCGCTGGAGGCGGGCGTCTCGAAGGATGGCCCCGCACGATGCTCGGGCCTTCATGCTTCGAGACGCGCGTTCCGCGCTCCTCACCATGAGGATCTTGCGTTGGCTATTCGTCGTCGGCGAATTCGGAGAAGATGGCGCGGGTCAGGCGCCAGCCACGCGGTTTGGCGCGCTTCACCGGCTCGCCTCGTGAATGCTTGACGAAGACAGGCTTGCTTTCCTTGCCGCGCTGGGGAGGCGGCCAATGCGCAAGGTGCGTGCCCGTGGTCTCGCTGGCGCGGACGGACATCGATGGCAGGCCTTCGCGGTCGGACGAGCCCTTCATGACCTTGTGTCTCCGGGGTCAATCGTTGGTCAAATCTGTTGACAACAAGTTAAGATGCGCGGTTTAAGGCCGGCCAATTCGACGCAGGCAAAGCGCAGATCGCCCGGTGCTGTCTCAATCGGCAATAATTATTGAGTATGTGGTTCCCGGGGAATTTCGCTAAAAACTGAACGCGTCGTTTAAGCGATTTTTCGACGATTTGGGGGATAGTGATCCGCATGTGCGGGATTGTCGGCATTCTCGGGCGCGAGCCGGTTGCAGAGCAATTGGTGGATTCGCTCAAACGTCTTGAATATCGCGGCTATGATTCCGCGGGCGTCGCCACGCTCGAAGGTGCGCACCTCGAGCGCCGCCGCGCCGAGGGCAAGCTGAAGAATCTGGAGAAGCGGCTCGAGGCCGAGCCTCTGAAGGGCACGACCGGGATCGGCCACACGCGCTGGGCCACTCACGGCAAGCCGACGGTCAACAATGCTCATCCGCACGCGACCGAGCGCGTCGCTGTCGTTCACAACGGCATCATCGAGAATTTCCGCGAGCTGCGCGAGGAGCTCGAGAAGAACGGCACGGTGTTCCACACCGAGACCGACACCGAGATCGTGCTGCATCTCGTCGACGATTTGCTCGCGCGCGGCAACAAGCCGGTCGAAGCCGTCAAGCTGACGCTGGCGCGGCTGCGCGGCGCCTTCGCGCTCGGTTTCATCTTCTCCGGCGACAACGACCTCATGATCGGGGCTCGCAACGGACCGCCGCTGGCGATCGGCTACGGCGACGGTGAGATGTATCTCGGCTCCGACGCCATCGCGCTCGGCCCGTTCACCGACACGATCAGCTATCTCGAAGACGGCGACTGGGTCGTGCTGACCCGCAAGAGCGCGACGATCTTCGACAAGGACGGCTACACCGTCCAGCGCGACAGGATCAGGCACGCCGCCTCGACCTCGATGGTCGACAAGGCCAATTACCGCCACTTCATGGCAAAAGAGATCCACGAGCAGCCGGAAGTGGTTGGCCACACGCTGGCGCGCTACGTCGACATGGCGACCGAGCGCGTTGCGCTGCCGGTCAAGCTCCCGTTCGACTTCAAGACCATCCAGCGCATCAACATCACGGCGTGCGGTACCGCGAGCTATGCCGGCTTCGTCGCGAAGTACTGGTTCGAGCGCTTTGCGCGCGTGCCGGTCGAGGTCGATGTCGCCTCCGAATTCCGCTACCGCGAGGCTCCCTTGCGCAAGGGCGATCTCGCCATCTTCATCTCGCAGTCCGGCGAGACCGCCGACACCCTCGCCGCGCTGCGCTACGCCAAGGCGCAAGGCGTGCACACGGTCGCCGTCGTCAACGTGCCGACCTCCACGATCGCGCGCGAGAGCGAGACCGTGCTGCAAACGCTCGCGGGACCGGAGATCGGCGTCGCTTCGACCAAGGCTTTCACCTGCCAGCTCATGGTTCTGGCAAACCTTGCGATCGCGGCCGGCAAGGCGAGAGGCGAATTGTCCGACGAGGACGAGACCAGGCTGGTCCATGGCCTCGTCGAGGTCCCGCGCCTGATGGCGGATGCGCTCACCAGCGAGCCCCAGATCGAAAAGCTCGCGCACAGGATCGCCAAGTCGCGCGACGTGCTCTATCTCGGCCGCGGCACCAGCTTCCCGCTGGCGCTCGAAGGCGCGCTGAAGCTGAAGGAGATCTCCTACATCCACGCCGAAGGCTATGCCGCCGGCGAACTGAAGCACGGGCCGATCGCGCTGATCGACGAGACCATGCCGGTCGTCGTCATCGCGCCCCATGACCGGGTGTTCGAAAAGACTGTCTCCAATATGCAGGAGGTCGCCGCGCGCGGCGGCAACATCATCCTGATGACGGATGCCAAGGGCGCCGCGGAGGCGACCGTCGAGTCCCTCGTCACCATCGTCATGCCCGACATGGCGGCGGCCTTCACACCGATGGTCTATGCCGTCCCCGTGCAACTGCTCGCCTATCACACGGCTGTCGTCATGGGCACCGACGTCGACCAGCCTCGCAACCTCGCCAAGTCGGTGACCGTGGAATAGCCGGACGGGATATCGGTCGGTCGTGGTCTTCCAAAACCTGCTAGAAGACCCTAGCTTGTTTGCAGCGACCGACCTGGAACCCGAATGACCCCCCGCGACGACGCGCCTGCGCCTCTTGAGCCTGTTCCGGAACCGCATACCGGCCTGATCGGCCGTTTCCGCAATTATTTCCTGACCGGCCTCGTAGTGACGGGACCGATCGCGATCACCCTCTATCTGGTCTGGTGGTTCGTCACCTGGGTCGACGGCGTGGTGCGGCCATTTGTGCCGCTGGCCTACCGACCCGAAACCTATCTGCCCTACGTCATTCCCGGCTGGGGACTGGTCGTCGCATTCTTCACGCTGACGCTGGTCGGCTTCCTGGCGGCCAATCTGATCGGCCGGACGCTGGTCGACGTCGGCGAGACCTTCCTCGGCCGGATCCCGGCCGTGCGTGCCATCTATCGCGGCCTGAAGCAGGTGTTCGAGACGCTGTTCTCGGGCAAGGGCTCGAGCTTCCGGAAAGTGGGCTTGGTCGAGTTTCCCTCGCCGGGCATGTGGTCGATCGTGCTGATCTCGCAATCGCCGAACGAGGACATCGCGCGCAACCTGCCGGGCCAGGAGGAGCACGTCTCGGTGTTCCTGCCGTGCTCGCCGAACCCGACGACCGGCTTCTTCTTCTATGTCCCGAAGAGCAAGATCATCGAGGTCGATCTCACCGCCGAGGATGCCGCGACGCTGATCATGTCGGCCGGCGTGGTGCAGCCGGGCTCGGCCCCCGATCCGAAGAAGGCGGCGGCGCTTGCCGGCGTCGCCAATGCCGCGCGCATCGCCAATGCCTCCAAGCTCCAGCCCGAGCCTGCGAAGGCGGAGTAGGGCCATTCCCCCGCGGGATGGCCGCGTTCACGCAGGCGTTTTCGTCATCTGCTACTCTCCGATTGACCGGGCGCCTCGCTCGGAACGATTTGGAGTGCACGATGTCCAAGACCATTGCGATCCTCGCGCCCGGTGCCATGGGCAGCGCCGTTGCCCGTCGACTCAACGAACATGGCGCGCGCGTGCTGACCTGCTTGAAGGGACGCAGCGAGGCGACGCTGAAGCGCGCGGCAGACGCCGGCATGGTCGGCGCCGAGGACGAGGCGATCGCCGAGGCCGACATCATCCTCTCGATCGTGCCGCCGGGCGAAGCCGTCGCGCTGGCTGAGCGGCTGGCCGCGCTGATCGTCAGGCGCGAGAAGAAGCCGATCCTGGTCGATTGCAACGCCGTCAATGTCGATACCGTGCAAAGGATCGAGGAGATCATCGGCTCGGCCCAGGCGCCGTTCGTCGATGCCGGCATTATCGGCTTCCCTCCGCAGCCGGGTGGCAAGGGCCCGGCCTTCTACATGTCCGGCGAGTTCGCCAGCGAGGTCGCCGTGCTGAAGGACTTCGGCCTCGAGGTGCGAATCGTCGAAGGCCCGGTGGGCGCGGCATCCGTTCTGAAAATGTCCTATGCCGGCATCGTCAAGGGCCTCGCCGGCATCGGCTCGGCCATGGTGATCGCGGCCACGAAAGCGGGTGCGGCTGATGCGCTGCGCGACGAGCTTGCGCTCAGCCAGCCGGCGATCCTGGCGCGGCTCGAAGTGGCGCTGCCCGACATGATCCCGAAAGCCTATCGCTGGGTCGCGGAGATGCGGGAGATTTCCGGCTTCCTCGGGCTCGATCACCCGGCCAGCCAGATCTACGAGGGCTTTGCGCGCTGGTTCGAGCATCTCGCGGCGGATGCGACAGGTGAGGCGGTTGATGCGGAGCTGATGAAGGCATTCGCTGCGAGCATCGCGCAGAAGAAGACCTAGTCGTCAGGGACTGCCGAAAACGACTCCAGAAAGCCTTGGACGTCCCGGTCGCGTTTCAAACGTACAACGTGTGCCGAACTCCACCCACATCGCCATTGCGAGCGAAGCGAAGCAATCCAGAATCTTTCCGCGGAGAGACTCTGGATTGCTCGCTTCGCTCGCAATGACGGGGAGGAGACGGCGCGAGCCCCATCTGTTACTATTCTGCGGAAGCAGGCGCATCGGAGTTCGAATGAGAGTGCTGGTGATCGGCGCGGGCGCGCTTGGCGGGTATTACGGCGCTTGCCTCGTCCGGGCAGGCCGCGACGTGACCTTCCTGGTGCGCGAGAAGCGGGCCGAGCAATTGCGGCGGAATGGATTGCAGGTCGTGAGCCCGCACGGCGACTTCGCGGTGCAACCGAAGCTTCTTGCGGCCGGTGAACTCAAGGAGCCGTTCGACGTCATGCTCGTCGGCGTGAAGGCCTATTCGCTGGATGACGCGATGAGCCAGTTTGCGCCCGCCGTCGGTCCTGACACGATGATCCTGCCGATCCTGAACGGGTTGAAACATCTCGACACTCTCACCGCCAGGTTCGGCGCGGCTCGTGTCCTCGGCGGGCTCGCGAATGTCAGCGCCGGGCTCGATGCGGAGGGCCGGGTCGTTCACTTCATGGCCAATCAGACCATCGTCTTCGGCGAGATCGCGGGCGCACTGAGCGAACGTGCGCTCGCCCTGGAAAAGCTGCTCCAGATCCCCGGGATCGACGTGCGCGCCAGCGAAGCGATCATGCAGGACATGTGGGAGAAGTTCGTTCAGCTCTCGACGCTCGCCGGCATCACCTGCCTGATGCGCGCGAGCATCGGAGACATCCTGGCCGTCCCCAACGGGGAGCAGTCCATCTTCCGCCTGTTCGCCGAATGCTGCGCCATTGCGACGGCCTCCGGTTTTGCGCCGCGCGATCCGTTCATCGAGTTCGACCGAAAGCTGTTTACGACCCTGGACTCGCCGCTCAAGGCCTCGATGCTGCGCGACATCGAGCGCGGCTCGATCACCGAGGCAGAGCACATCCTGGGCGATATGGCCAATCGCGCCCGTGCGCTCGGCATCGACACGCCGCTGCTGGATCTCGCCCGCGCGCATGTGGCGGCCTACGAGGTTGGGCGACGAAGAGCGGCCGGCTAACCCGCCCCGATCAGCGGGATCGCCTCGTCCCGCTCGTACAGATACAGCAGGCAGCGCAGCGCCTCGCCGCGCTCGCCTTTCAGCTTCGGATCCTCTTTAAGGATCCGCAGCGCCTCGTCTCTCGCCTGGGCGATCAGCTGGCCGTGCACCTCCGGGCGCGCGATGCGATAGCCGGGCAGGCCGCTCTGGCGCACGCCCAGCACGTCGCCTTCGCCGCGTAGCTTCAGGTCCTCCTCGGCGATGCGGAAGCCGTCGGTGGTCTCGCGGATCACTTTCAGCCGCGCCTTCGACATCTCGCCGAGTGGCTCGCCATAGAGCAGAATGCAGGTCGAGGCTTCGGAGCCGCGTCCGATGCGGCCGCGGAGCTGGTGCAGCTGGGCAAGGCCGAAACGCTCGGCGTTCTCGATCACCATGATGGTCGCGGCGGGCACGTCGACGCCGACCTCGACAACGGTGGTCGCGACAAGGAGCCCGATCTCATGGGCGGCGAACTGGCCCATGACGCGATCCTTCTCGGTGCCCTTCATCTGGCCGTGAACGAGGCCGACACGCCCGCCGAAACGTTTTTGCAGGCTCTCGAACCGCTTGGTCGCATTGGTGAGATGCTCGGTGCCTTCGGCCTCGGATTCATCCACCAGCGGGCAGATCCAGTAGACCAGCTTGCCGGCTTCGAGCGCGCGGCCGACCCCCTCCATGACCTCGCTGATCCGGCTCATCGGCACCGCGCGGGTGTCGATCGGCTGGCGGCCGGCGGGCTTCTCGCGCAGCTCGGAGATGTCCATGTCGCCGAAATAGGTCAGCACCAGCGTACGCGGAATCGGCGTCGCGCTCAGCACCAGCACGTCGACCGCCTCGCCCTTGGACGTCAGCGCGAGCCGTTCGCGCACGCCGAACCGATGCTGCTCGTCGACGACGGCGAGCGCGAGATCATGGAAGATCACATCGTCCTGGATCAGCGCATGGGTGCCGACGAGGAGATCGATCTCGCCTGCGGCGAGCCGGGCGATGATCTCACGCCGTTCCTTGCCTTTCTCGCGGCCGGTGAGGATGGCGACGCGCATGCCGGCGCGCTCGGCGAGCGGGGCAATGGTCTTGATGTGCTGACGCGCCAGAATTTCGGTCGGCGCCATCAGCGCGGCCTGCTTGCCGACTTCGGCGACGGCGGCGGCTGCGAGCAGCGCCACCACGGTCTTGCCGGACCCGACGTCGCCCTGGAGCAGCCGCAGCATGCGGACGGGCTGCTTCAGATCCTCGGCGATGGCGGCCGCAGCGCTGCGCTGGGATGGGGTGAGCGCGTAAGGAAGGGCGTCGATGATCTTGTTGCGCAGGTGCCCGTCGCCGGCATTGCGGACGCCGGCGGGGCGGCGCAGCTGTGCGCGGATCAGGGCCAGCGCGAGCTGGCCGGCCAGGAGCTCGTCGAAGGCGAGGCGCGACCAGAACGGCTGGTCCGGCAATATGTCGGTCAGCTCGACCGGCTGGTGCACGCGGTTGAGTGCTTCCGCGATCGGCGGGAAGTGGCAGCGGCGCAGCACCTCAGGGCTGATCCATTCCGGCAAGGCAGGAAGCTTCTGCAACGCCTGCGCGATCGCGCGGCGGAGCGAGCCGAGCGCGAGACCCTCGGTCAGAGGATAGACCGGATCGATGCCCGACAGTTTCGAGATCGCCTCCTCGTCGAGCACGCGGTCCGGATGGACGATCTGCGGGATGCCGTCGTACATCTGCAGCGTGCCGGAGACGTAGCGCTTCTCGCCGACCGGCAGCAGTTTTTCGACATAGCCCGGATTGGCGCGGAAGAACGTGAGCACGACATCGCCTGTATCGTCGCTGGCGTAGACGAGATACGGCGCGCGCGCGTTGCGCGGCGGGGGCGGGCGGTGGCGATCGACGGTAACTTCCAGCGTCACCGTGGTTCCAACCACCGCGTCGCGGATCTTCGGCCGGGCCCGGCGGTCGATGACCTGGCTCGGCAGATGCAGCAGCAGGTCGACCAGCCGGGGCGTCTCGCTGCGGCTGAGCAGGTACTGCAACAGCTTGTCCTGCTTCGGACCGACGCCGGGCAGGCTGGTCACGGGAGCAAACAGCGGATTGAGCAGGCTGGGGCGCATTCGTGCAACAATCGTCATGCGCGGGCTCGACCCGCGCATCCATCTATTCACGAGGATGGATTGCCGGGTCCCGGCTCCGCAAGGGGCTTCGCCGGGCTCCCGATAGCAGGCCGGCGAAGCTTTGCGAAGACGGCAAGCCCGGCAATGACGACCGTAAACAATTGCAACAACAAAGGGCTGACACGGCCGCCTCGAGTGGCTATATCACCCCGGCCCGGCACGTCCGGGCTTTCTGCGTTTGGCTGGATTTGAGACATGACGGGAACGACACGATCGAGCGACGGGCTGGACGACCGCCGCAAGCGGCTTCTGTTCCGCTGCTGGCACCGCGGCACGCGTGAGATGGACCTGATCCTCGGCCGTTTCGCGGATGCCGAGATCGGCAACTTGTCCGATGACGAGCTGAGCCAGCTCGAGACCTTGCTCGAGGTCAACGATCCCGATCTCTATGCCGCCATCACCGGCGACAAGGTGCTGCCGGCCGATGTCACCGGTGCGCTGTTCGCCCGCATCAAGGCGTTTCCGATCACGGACGGCAATCTATGAAGCAGGGGATGAAGTCGCCGGCTGAGCTGCTCACGCCCGGCCGCGCGCTGACGCTTGCCAATGTCGCCGAGGGCGCCGAAGGTCTCGTCGTCTCCGATCTCGCCCGCGCCATCGCGGCGCGGCCGAAGAAGCCGGCCGTCAGCCTTGCGGTCGTGTGCCGCGACGGCGGGCGCATGCAGCAGCTCGAACGCGCGCTGAGATTCTTCGCGCCGGATCTGCCGGCGCTGACCTTTCCGGCCTGGGACTGCCAGCCCTATGACCGCGTCTCGCCGCATGGCGGCATCCTGGCGCAGCGCCTGACCACGCTGGCGCGACTCGCCTCGCTCACCGGCAGCGACAAGCCGCTGATCGTGCTGACCACGGTGAACGCGGTGGTGCAGCGCGTGCCCGCGCGCGAACTCGTCGCGGCGCAGGCGCTGTCGGTCGCGCCGGGCAATGTGGTGCCGATGGACACCGTCGTCGCCTGGCTCGAGCACAACGGCTACAACCGTTCCTCGACCGTGCGCGAGCCCGGCGAATACGCCGTGCGCGGCGGCATCCTCGATCTGTTTCCGGCCGGCCTCGAACAGCCGGTCCGTTTCGACTTCTTCGGCGACAGCCTGGAATCGATCCGCAGCTTCGACGCCGAGACCCAGCGCACGCTGCTCGACATGCGCTCGCTCGACCTCGTGCCGGTCTCGGAATTCCAGCTCGTCACCGATACCATCCGCCGTTTCCGCATGGGCTATGTCGCCGAGTTCGGCGCGCCCGAGCGCGACGATGCGCTGTATGAAGCGGTCAGCGAAGGCCGCCGCCATCCCGGCATGGAGCACTGGCTGCCGCTGTTCCAGGACCGGATGGACACGCTGTTCGACTATCTGCAGGGCGCGACTGTTGCGATCGAGCCGCAGGCCGAGGATGCCGTCCGCGAGCGCTTCAAGCAGATCCTCGACTACTACCAGGCCCGGCGCGAGGCGATGGAGCATCCCGGCGGCGGCGCGATCTACAAGCCGCTGCCGCCCGATCGGCTCTACCTGACCGACGAGGAATGGGGCAAGCGCCTCGGCGATATCCCGTTGGCGCGGCTGACGCCGTTCTCCGTGCCGACTGACGGAACGAGTGTCGTCGATGCCGGCGCGCGCAAGGGCCGCGACTTCGCCCCGGAGCGCAACGACACCGCCATCAACGTGTTCGAATCCGTCGTCGCGCACGTGATGGCCTTGCAAGCCCAGCGCAAGAAGGTCGTGATCGCGCTCTGGACCGAAGGCTCGCGTGACCGCATGACGTCGATGTTGCGCGATCACAAGCTCGCCCACACCGTCAGCGTCAACAGCTGGCGGACGGTGCAGGCGACGCCGCGCAACGAGACCATGCTCGCCGTGCTCGGCCTCGAAAGCGGTTTCGAGACCGACGAGATCGCCCTCATCAGCGAGCAGGACATTCTCGGCGACCGCCTGGTGCGGCCGCGCAAGGCCAGCCGCAAGCTCGACAATTTCATCTCGGAGGTAACGAGCCTTGCTGCCGGCGACATCGTCGTCCACGTCGAGCACGGCATCGGCCGCTTCATCGGCCTGCAAACCCTGGATGTCGCCGGCGCGCCGCATGACTGCCTCGAGCTGCACTATGCCGCCGAGACCAAGCTGTTTCTCCCGGTCGAGAACATCGAGCTGCTGTCCCGTTACGGCTCCGACCAGACCACGGTCGAGCTCGACCGCCTCGGTGGCTCGGGATGGCAGACCCGCAAGGCGAAGCTGAAAAATCGCATCCGCGAGATCGCGGGCGAGCTGATCAAGATCGCCGCCGAGCGCATGCTGCACGAGGCGCCCAAATTGCCCGTGCAGCAGGGCCTCTATGACGAGTTCTGCGCGCGCTTCCCCTATGACGAGACCGAGGACCAGCTCGGCGCCATCGAGTCCACGCTGAAGGACCTCGAAAAGGGCCGGCCCATGGACCGGCTGATCTGCGGCGACGTCGGCTTCGGCAAGACGGAAGTCGCGCTGCGCGCCGCCTTTGCGGTCGCGCTCGACGGCAAGCAGGTCGCGGTGGTGGTGCCGACCACGCTGCTCGCCCGGCAGCACCACAGGACCTTCACCGAGCGCTTCAAGGGCTTTCCGGTCAACGTGGCGCAGGCCTCGCGGCTGATCCCGACCAAGGAGCTGAACCAGGTCAAGAAGGGCCTCGCCGACGGCTCCGTCGACATCGTCGTCGGCACCCATGCGCTGCTCGGCAAGACGATCAAGTTCCGCGACCTTGGCCTGCTCATCGTCGACGAGGAGCAGCATTTCGGCGTCAGCCACAAGGAGCGGCTGAAGGCGCTCCGTGCCGAGGTGCACGTGCTGACGCTGTCGGCGACGCCGATCCCGCGGACGCTGCAGCTGGCGCTCACCGGCGTGCGCGAGCTCTCGATCATCGCCTCGCCTCCGGTGGATCGCTTGGCAGTGCGTACCTTCGTCGCCCCGCATGATCCCCTGATGATCCGCGAAGCGCTCTTGCGCGAGCGCTATCGCGGCGGTCAGGCGTTCTACGTGGTGCCGCGCATCGACGATCTCGCCGAGGTCAAGGACTTCCTCGACAAGAACGTGCCGGAGATGAAGGTCGCGGTCGCGCACGGCCAGATGCCGCCCGCCGTGATCGAGGACATCATGACCGCGTTCTACGACGGCAAGTTCGACATTCTGCTGTCGACCACGATCGTCGAGTCCGGCCTCGACATCCCCAACGCCAACACGCTGATCGTGCACCGCGCCGACATGTTCGGCCTGGCCCAGCTCTATCAGCTGCGCGGCCGCGTCGGCCGCTCCAAGCTGCGGGCCTATGCGCTGTTCACGCTGCCGGCGCAGCAGAAGATCACGGCGCAGGCCGAACGCCGGCTCACGGTGCTGCAATCGCTGGAGACGCTGGGCGCAGGCTTCCAGCTCGCTTCCCACGATCTCGACATTCGCGGCGCAGGCAATCTCCTGGGCGAGGAGCAGTCCGGCCATATCAAGGAAGTCGGCTTCGAGCTCTATCAATCGATGCTGGAGGAGGCGATCGTCAACCTCAAGGCCGGCGTCTCCGAGCCTGCAGCCGACCGCTGGTCGCCGCAGATCACCATCGGCATGCCCGTGCTGATTCCCGAGGACTATGTCAGCGATCTCTCGGTGCGGCTGTCGCTGTACCGGCGCCTTGCCGATCTCGATACCGAGGAGGAGATCGAGAATTTCGGCGCGGAGATGCGCGACCGGTTCGGCGTGCTGCCGGACGAGGTGCGTTATCTCTTCAAGGTCGCCGCGATCAAGGCGTTCTGCCGCAGAGCCAATGTCGAGAAGATCGATGCCGGTCCAAAGGGCGCCGTCATCGCCTTCCGCGACAATTCCTTCGCCAATCCCGACCGCCTCGTGACCTTCATCCGCAGCCACGGCCAGGCCGCCAAGGTGCGGCCCGACATGAAGGTTGTGTTCCTGCAGGACTGGGAGACCCCGGAAGAGCGTCTCGCCGGCACCACGGAGATCATGCGGCAGCTGGCGCAGCTCGCGGAGAGCAAGAAGGCGGCGTAAGCGGCTAGTCCAGCCAAGTGCGAACAGCGCGAACAGCGCACCGCACTTGGACCCGAAGGGGGCGACATATCGTCACTTGCGGAATGACTAATAGATAGCCATGTTCGGATCTTCGAGTTTCGGCCGAACGACTTGGCCTCGCCGCTGTTTGCGCGCCTGACTGATGACCCTCCCTCCAGATCTCGAATTCACTGACCGCACTCCTGTGCGGCTCTAAAGACTTATCTATCTAAAGGACACTCCCCATGACGACGGGAACTGTGAAGTGGTTCAACAGCCAGAAGGGCTTCGGTTTCATTCAGCCGGACCAGGGAGGCCAGGACGTTTTCGTTCATATCAGCGCGGTTGAACGTGCGGGCATGAGCTCCCTCGACGAGGGTCAGAAGGTTTCCTTCGACGTCGTTGCAGACCGCCGGACCGGCAAGTCTGCTGCGGACAATCTGCGCGCCGCATAAGCTGCCGCAGCCGGCGCTTGTCGCTTTGACCATGGATGTATTGGCAGAGCTTCAGGTTCTTGCGACCCGCGACTGGTTTACCGGCCGCGGGTTTTTTGCACCGCATGCGCGGTGGTCTGCCCATCGAAACAGCTGAGGTTCGAGCGTGTCCGTGAATATCGAGCAAAGCCGCGAACATGATGACGTCATGTATCCGCAGGTGCTGCCATTTCTGTTGATCCACGCAGGATGCGCCGCGGCGGTCTGGTCCGGCATTTCGTGGCAAGCCGTCGCAATCTGCATCGTTCTGTATTGGCTGCGCATGTTTGCGATCACGGCCGGATATCACCGGTACTTTTCGCATCGGGCCTACGCGACGAGCCGGGTGTTTCAATTCGTCCTTGCCTTCCTTGCCCAGAGCAGCGCTCAGAAAAGCGTTCTGTGGTGGGCTGCCAAGCATCGCCATCACCACCTGCACTCGGATACGGCGCAGGATGTGCATTCACCCCGGCACAAGGGCTTCTTGTACAGCCATGTCGGTTGGATATTCTATCGGCAGCACGACGGGACCGACCTGGTGAAAGTGTCGGATCTGGCGTCGTATCCCGAGTTGATGTGGCTGCACAGACTGGAGCTTTTGCCGGCGGTCGTGCTCGCGGGGCTCTGCTTCCTCATCGGCGGGTGGTCGGGACTCGTGGTCGGATTCCTCTGGAGCACCGTGGTTCTGTATCACGCTACGTTCTGCATCAACTCGCTCGCACATGTTCATGGACACAAGCGGTATGTGACGGGCGATGACTCTCGAAACAACTGGCTGCTCGCATTACTGACGATGGGCGAGGGGTGGCACAACAACCACCACGCCTATCAGGCCAGCGCCCGGCAGGGCTTCTACTGGTATGAAATCGATCTGACCTATTATGTTCTGGTGGTGATGTCCTGGCTCGGAATTGTCTGGGATCTGAAGACGCCACCCGTGCAGGTTCTGCGCAACGAGCATCGGCTGGGATCGCGCGCGATAAGGCAAGCGGCCGAGCAGCTTGCCGGCCGCTTCAATCCCGAACACATCGCGTCGGCGATCAAGACATCGATTCATGAAACCGAATTGTCGCTGCGGGACGCGCTCCTTCTGTTGCAGCAGCGAGCCGACTTGCGTTTGCCCAGCGTGCCGACTCGCGACCAGCTGCTGGCCGAAGCGCAGCGCATGTTCGCGAAGACGATCTCTCTGGAGGACATTGTCGATCGCGCCCACGAACTCCTGAGCGACTCCGTTAGCTTTCTCCTGGTCACTCCCGCCCAGCCGGTCCACGCGAAATCGACGGCGAATGGTGGCGTTTAGTCTGGCGCAGACGTAGCGGCAGGCATCAACGACCCCGTCAAGTCAGGAGATGCTTCAAACGGCTAGGATGCCGCCCGCGACGCGTCGGCGGACAGCCGCGCCAGCAGCGACCGCGCTGTATCCGACGGGGACAGCGAATCCACGCTGACCACGGGATCGCTGCGCATCTCGTGCTTGCCGTTCGAGGTGTGCCGCATCACCGCCGACAGACGGCGGGCGATCATGTGCGCCGTGCGGAAGTCGGTCTCCGCGAATACGACAATCACCGAACCGTCCTTCTGCGCCGCGCCAAAATCCATCTGCCGCATCAGGCGGCTGAGGATGCGCGCGGCATCGAGCTGGGCCCGGGAATTGCCGGGATCGAAAGCGAAGCGGGCGACCGAGAGGCCGCCGCCGCGGGCGAGCGCCTGTTCGACCGCCTTGGCGAAATCGCGGGCAAAGGCCTCGACCGTGAGCAGGCCGCTGCGCGGATCGAGCCAGCCGCCGGCATCGATGGAGCGCAGCGTTCGGCTCAGCTGTGATTCCATCGCGTGCTGGCGGATCAAGGGCAGCGCATTGGCGGCGACCTTCGCCGGCTCGCCCGCAATCAGCTCGAGATTGGGCAGATCATAGGTCTGCGTCAGCTGATGCGCGGTGAGGACCACCGGCAGGCTGCGGAAGCGGGTGTCCTCCGCGAGCACCGTGAGGAAGGCATCGGTCACGCGCGGGGTAAAACCGTCGGCGAGCACGACGCCGTCGAGGTCGCGGGTGTTGAGATGTTTGGCGGCGGCTTCGATCGAGAGCACGCCGACCACGCCGACGCGCTCGCCGAGCG
The DNA here is from genome assembly GCF_003837805.1 of Bradyrhizobium sp. RP6. Lineage (GTDB taxonomy): Bacteria > Pseudomonadota > Alphaproteobacteria > Rhizobiales > Xanthobacteraceae > Bradyrhizobium. The sequence continues at coordinate 891,577 of NZ_RQIT01000001.1, forward strand.
CGACGGAGAGCGCGGGATAGGCTGCGCCACGACCGATCAGGAGCACGGTGGCATCGCGTGCGGGATCGCCGTCCGGCAGCGCGACCTTCGCTTCCGGCAGCCGGCGCAGAACCGTTGCATGCAGTGTGCGCACGCGTAGCGCCGCACGGAGCCGCGCGATCAGGCGCTCGGGATTGCCGCCGCGCGAGGAGAAGGGCAGGGCGTTGTGCGGCAGCGTGCCCGCCGCATCCAGCGTCACGAAGGGAACGTAAGGCGATTGGTCGGCGATCTTCTTTGCGAGCGCGGCCACATGCGGCTCGTGTCCGGCATGCAGCGCAGCGAGAACCGCGGCCGGCTGCACCTCATCGACCGCGCGCGCCGCACTCGTCCAATCGGTGTCGACGACGGGAAAGAGCCGGGCTTCGTCCAGCGCTGCCGCGAAGGCGGGGCGCTCGGCATCGGACACAAACAGGATCGGGCCCGCCTGAGACATCCACAAACTCTGATCAAGCAACAGATGTCGCGCAATCTAGTTTGGCCGCCTTAATGCAGCGTCAACGGAACGCGCAAAACTATGCCTAGACCGGCCCGGAGCGGTCGCGAAAGGCCTCGACCATCAGGGGGTTAAGCCCGAGCTCGTTGAGCGCCTCGCGGGCGCGGGCATTGTCCTGGGCGCGTCCGGCCAGCCGGTGACCCGAGAGGCGGTCGGGCAGCGCCGTGAGCAGGGCGCCCTGGCCGAGCCGGCGCGCCCATTCCTGGAGATCGTTGGAGAGGAAGCGGTAGCCGCCGACGGCCATGATGCCGGAGGGCGGCGCAGTGATGCAGATCGCGCCGCTCGGACGGTCGAGCCGCGCGGCGTATCCGGTGTCGACATAGTCGCGCGGCGGCTGCGCGGTCAGCGTCTCGCCGACCGGCTGCGGCGGGGCGTAGGCCGCGATCGGCACCATCGCGCCGCGCAGGCCGAGCGTGCCCTTGGGTGTCAGCAGGACTTCGCCGGCAATGGAGGAGCCCGACTGCTCGCGCGGGGCGCCGTGCGGCCCTGGCATGACCGGTACCGGCATGCCGTCCTCGCCGCGGCGGGCTCCGAACAGTCCGGCCTCGCCGAACAGATAGACGTCGGTCAGCGGCGCATGCGGCGCGATCCAGGCATCGCTCGCCGCAACCTGCTCGGGCGCGCGCCACAGGCCGATGACGTTGCGCAACGAGGGCATCCGTGCCGCGAGGTCGGCAGCACCGAGCCGCAAGGCGAGCTGCCCCGGCGCGATCAGCACCTCGCATTCGTGCTCGTTGACCTGCTGCTCCAGCACCTCGTTCTCGAACGGGTGATGCAGCGCCAGCGTGCCGCCCGAGAGCAGCCATACCGCGAGCGAGGAGGCGAGGCCCGCGAACGACATCGGGGCGAATGTCGCCATCACGGTCGCACCCTGCCTGATGTCGGCTTCCAGCGACATGGCGAGTCCCCCGGCGATCAGGCTGAAATGCGGCCGCGGCACGGGACGGAAGCCTTCGGCGGTGACGTCGAAGGAGATCATCGCCGCCTTGCGGCCGTCCTGGATCACGGCGCGCGTGAGGCCGGGCGGGCGGGCGAGGACATCGTCGAGCGACGCCATGCCTTCCGGGAGATCGGCGCCGAAGCCGCAAACGTGACGGATGGAGAAGGCTTCGGCTGCGGCATGCATCGCGAGATCGGCATAGCTGACGCCGTCGACCGTGCTCATGGTGACGATGGCGCGCGCCGCGGTGCGGTTCAGCGCAGCGGTCAGTTCCGCGTGTCGCCAGAGCAGCGGCAGCACCGCGACGACGAGGCCGGCGCGATGGGCGGCGAGCACGGTGAGCACGAACTCGACCGTATTCGGCAGCTGGATCGCGATCACGGAATTGGCCGGAAGGCCCGATTCGACGAAATGCGCCGACAGGGCCTCGATGGCCGTATCGGCCTCGGCATAGGTCATCCGCCGCGGCTGGTGCCCGGTCACGCGCGCCTTGTTGAGGGGATCGAGCAGAGCAAGCGCGTGCGGCTGCCGCATCAGCGTGCGCTGAAACAGTGTGTCGAGCGTCGGCGAAATTGCTGGCTGGTTCACGGCGTCACTTTGCTTGATGAGCTTGCGGCTGCCTCTTCGACCACCAGGTCTCCGGCAAATAGCCCGAGAGCGAGGTGACCTTGGGCCGTTCTATCCGATTCCAGCGCGCGATCCATTGCTCGGAGACGTTAAACAGCGGGATTGTGTAGAAGCCCGCGATCAGAGCGCGGTCGAGCGCCCGCACCGCCGGGACGAAATCCGTACGTTCACGGGCCTCCAGCAGGGCGGCGATCATGGCATCCACCGCGGGATCCCTGGCGCCCATGTAATTGCGGGTGCCGGGATTGTCCGCGGCAGCACTGCCCCAATAGAAATATTGCTCGTTGCCGGGCGAGAGCGACTGGTCCCAGCGGTTCTGGATCATGTCGAACTCGTAAGCGAGCCGGCGCTGGTCGAACTGCACGGGATCGACCGAGCGAACGGTCGGCTCGATGCCGGCGCGCTTGAGGTCACGCTGGAAGGCGAGCGCGATGCGCTCCTGATCGCGGGTCGTGACCATGATCTCGAAGGTGAAGGGCGCCTTGGTCGCGCGGTTGCGCAGCACGTTGCCGTTGAGCTCGTAGCCGGCCTCCGACAACAGCTTTAGCGCGGCGCGCAGCGTGGTGCGGTCGCGGCCCGACCCGTCGGTGACCGGCAGGCGATAACTGCCATCCATGATATCGGGCGGAATCCGTGCGGCGAACGGCTTGAGCAGCTCGCGTTCGCGTGCATCCGCCGGGCGGCCATAGGCCGACAGGTCCGAGCCGGCGAAATAGCCGGCGACGCGCGAGTAGAGGCCAAAGAAGTAGTTGCGGTTGACCAGCTCGAAATCGAACAGCAGCGTCAGGGCCTGGCGCACCCGGATGTCGGCGAAGATCGGACGGCGGGTGTTGAACACCAGGAATTCGGAAGGTTGCGGCACGCCGGGCTTGACGGTGTCGCGGATCACTTCGCCGCTTCGCGCGGCTGGAAAATCGTAGCCGTCGTGCCAGCGCAGCGGCTCGTGCTCGATGCGGAAATCGTAGAGGCCGCGTTTGAACGCTTCGAACTGGCCGTTGGCCTCGCGAAAATAATCGAGCCGGATCTCGTCGAAATTGTAGAGCCCTCGGTTGATGGCGAGGTCGCGGCCCCAATAGTCGGGATTGCGGGTGAGCGTCACGCTGGCTCCGGGCTTCACGGCCGTGACCCGATAAGGGCCCGAGCCGACCGGCGCCGTCAGCGTGGTCTCCTCGAAGGTCGCGACGTCGATTCCGTGCTTCGGCAGGATCGGCATCAGGCCGAGAATCAACGGCAGCTCGCGGTCGTTGGCACCTGCGAGATCGAAGCGGACGGTGAGGGGATCGAGCGCCGCGGCCTTGACAACTTTGGCGTAATACTGCCGGAGGTTGGGGCGGCCGTGGTCGCGCAGCAGCTGCCAGGAGAACAGCACGTCCTCGGCCGCGACCTGCCTGCCGTCGGAGAAGCGGGCGCGCGGATCGAGGCGGAAGGTGACGAAGCTCCGCTCGTCGTCGGTTTCGACCGTCCTGGCGAGCAGGCCGTAGAGCGTGAACGGCTCGTCATTGCCGCGTGCCAGCAGGCTCTCGACCACGTAGCCCCGCATCTGCTGTACGGGCAACCCTCTCACGATGAAGGGATTGAGGCTGTCGAAGGTTCCGAGAACACCCCAGGTCAAGCGGCCGCCCTTGGGGGCATCGGGGTTGGCGTAGGGCATGTGGGTGAAGTCGACCGGCATTGCCGGCTTGCCGTGCATGGCGATGGCATGAGCCTCCTCCGCCCGGGCGGCGCGTGCCGAAAGTCCGGTGACCACAGCGAGGGCGAGAACGCAGAGGCGGACGCCGAAGCCTTCGAGAAGGCACTGGAACATGAACATCGGCACACGGTGATTCGACGACCGGCGGGCCTGAATCCTATCACAGGGAATTTGGTGGGGCGTTGGCGCCAAGCCGGCCAAAGGCGGTTGTCGGCATTGATCTTTTCGTCGGCCACGTTAAAAGGCGGCAATCGCGCAAGAGCGTCGAGCCCGTCACCTATCCGCCTCAATTGACGGGGAGAGAGCCGCGCCCAAGGCGGCCAGGTTCGGCGCTTCGGAGCGGTTCGGGCACTTCCCGTTCAGAAAGGGTTTTCCGCAATGAATTTCCGTTATTTGGCCGCGTCCGTCCGGCCGCGCGGGCGACTTCTCGCCCTGTTGACGGCGACGGCGTTGGCCATTCCGTTTGCCGCCGAGGCCCAGACCCCTGCGCCAGCCCCGGGCGCACCCAAAGCGGCTCCGGCTCCGAAAGCGGCTCCCAAGGCTGCCCCCAAGGCTCCGGCACCGGCAGCGTCTCCGCAGGCTCAGCAGGCTCCCGCCCAGGGCGCTCCCGGGCAGCAGGGCGCGGCCCAGCCCGCCGACCAGCAGATCCAGCTGATCTACGCCCCCTGGACCAAGTTCTGTCTCAAGGGCCAGGATGCCAACGCCAAGCAGGTCTGCTTCACCGGCAAGGATGGCCGCATCGAATCGGGACAGCCGGTCATCGCGGCCGTCATCATCGAGCCGGAAGGAGAGCCCAAGAAGATCCTGCGCGTGACGCTGCCGCTCGGCATGCAGCTCGTGCACGGCACCCGCATCATCGTGGACAACAACCCGCCGCTGCAGCAGCCCTACGTGATCTGCTTCCAGAACGGCTGCATGTCGGATTACGAGGCCACGCCCGAGCTCATCAACAACATGAAGAAGGGGCAGAATCTCGTTGTCCAGGCGATCAACGCCAACGGCGCGCCGCTGACCCTGCCGCTGCCACTCGCCGGCGAATTCCAGAAGGCCTATGATGGTCCGCCGACCGACCCGAAGGTGTTCGAGGAAACCCAGAAGAAGCTCCAGGAAGAGCTTCAGAAGAAGGCCGACGAGCAGCGCAAGAAGCTCGAGCAGCAGGGTGGCGCGCCCGGGTCACCTCCGACCGCGCAGAAGTAATCAGGCCAGATTCCGATATGAAAAAGGCGCTCGTTTCGAGCGCCTTTTTTGCTTGCCGCCCTCCGGCGACGATCAGTTCAGTGACGAGTTGCGCGGGCGATAGCCGCCGGCCTTGTCCTTGATGAAGATCTCGGCGACCTGGGAATGCCGGACCGGCTCGCCGGAATCGTCGGGCAAGAGGTTCTGCTCGGAGACGTAGGCGACATATTCCGATTCCGCGTTCTCCGCGAGCAGGTGATAGAACGGCTGGTCCTTGTTGGGCCGCACCTCCTCGGGGATCGACAGCCACCACTCCTCGGTGTTGTTGAATTCCGGATCGATGTCGAAGATCACCCCCCGGAACGAGAAGATCCGGTGGCGAACGACCTGTCCGATCTGGAATTTCGCGGTCCGCGTTTTAATCATTCCCCGTCGATAGACCAGGATTGTGGCCGATGCTAGTGCCCTCGTCTGGAATTAACCTTCGTTTCCGGGGCGGATAGCGCCCAAGCCTTCAGAAAACACTTCATCAATGGTCGATATCCTCAATCTGGCGTTGCCTTATTTTGGCTTGATCTTCGTCGGCTTCGCCTGCGGCAAGGTCAAATCCCTCCCGGAATCGGGCCTCGCCTGGATGAACTTCTTCCTGCTCTACGTATCGCTGCCGGCGCTGCTGTTCGCGATCATGTCGAAGACGCCGTTTTCGGAATTGAACAACCCGCCATTCCTGGTGGCGACGACGCTGTCGACGGTTGCCGCGTTCACGCTGGCGCTGGTCGTTGGCAAGGTCTTGGGCCGGCTGACGCTGCGCGAGGCGACGCTCGCGGGTCTGTCCGGCGGCTACGGCAATATCGGCTACATGGGGCCGGGTCTGGCGCTCGCGGTGCTGGGGCCGAAGGCGTCGGCGCCGACGGCGCTGATCTTCTGCTGCGACAGCATCTTCCTGTTCACGATCGTGCCGCTCTTGATCGAGCTTTCCGACCGCGACCATCCCTCGCTCGTCCACGCCTTCGGCGTCGTGCTGAAGCAGATCGTGCTCAATCCGCTGATCATGTCCGCCTGCTTCGGCGCCGCGGTCGCCGCCCTCCATATCGAGCTGCCGGTCGCGCTCGACCGCACCATCATCTTCCTCCAGAACGCAGCCGCTCCGACCGCGCTGTTCGTGCTCGGTGTGACCGTGGCGCTGCGCCCGTTCGATCGGGTGCCGTGGGAGGTGCCGGGCGTGATCGCGGTCAAGCTCCTGATTCATCCGCTCGCAGCGTTCGGGCTGATGCTGGCGTTCGGTCCGTTCGCACAGCCCTGGGCGGCCACCGCCGTGCTGATGGCCTCGCTGCCGCCGGCGCTGAACGTGTTCGTGATCGCCCGGCAAAATGACGCCTGGATCGAATCCGCCTCCGTGGCAGTGCTGCTCGGCACCTTCGCCTCGGTGGTCACGCTGACCAGTGTGATGTGGCTGCTCCAGACCGGACGGCTGGCGTTCCCGTAAGGGCCGGCCGGGCCAGCTTGCCGTCACCGCCGCCAGGTCGGCGTCAACCCTTCGCGCATCGCAAAGCGCCGGAGCGGGCCGATGGCGCCGAGCAGGTGCATGCCGACGGCGCGGACCGGCTGGAGCGGCAGGAAATCGTTGAGCAAAGAGCGGTTGGCGATGTCGATCGCAAAGGTGCGGCTCAAAATATCAGGCCTCCGCGCGCGGTCGTAGCGCCTGAGGATCTCGTCCGCGCCGGGGTCCTGCCCCGAGGCGATGGCGTCGTTCGCGAGCCGCGCAATGTCGGCGGCGTCGCGCAGGCCGAGATTGAGGCCCTGGGCACCGATCGGCGGAACCACATGGGCGGCTTCGCCGACCAGCGCGATGCGGTCGCGGCCGAAGGACTTTGGACGTTCGATCGCGAGCGGGAACAGGTTGCGCCCGGGCTCCACCGTCATGCGTCCCAGGATCGAATGCGACTGCTTCTCGATCGCGGCGGACAGCTCCTCGTCGCTCAAGCCGCGAAGCCGCTCGGCTTCCGCGGGCGCCGAAACCCAGACGATGCTGGAGCGATCGCCGGGCAGGGGCACGAACACGCAAGGCCCATGCGGCGTGTGGAACTCGGTCGAGACATTGCGATGCGGCCGTGCGTGGCCGACGTTGAAGGTCAGCGCGGTCTGGTTCAGCTCGCGCCGCGTCACCTCGATGCCGGCGGCCTCGCGGCACAGCGAGTGCCGGCCGTCGGCACCGACCACAAGGCGGGCCGAGAGAAACTGACCGGAGGCTGTGCGCAGCGCGACGTCGTCGGCTTCGATGACGACGCTTTCGGCCTCGTCATCGAAGCGGACGAGGTTGGCCAGCTCGGCCGCGCGCTGTTCCAGCGCCAGCATCAGCGAACGGTTGTCGATGTTGTAGCCGAACGCATCGAGGCTGATTTCGTGACAGGAGAACCGCACCTCCGGCGCGCGGAACAGCCGGCCGGTGTCGTCGACGAGGCGCATGATCTCCAGCGCGGCCGCCTTGTCCTTGCAGCGCGGCCAGACGTCGAGGCCTTCCAGGAGATCGACGGAGGCTCCGAGCAGCGCGGTGGTGCGATTGTCGGCATAGGGCACGCGCCGAGCCACCAGCGCGGTCCGGGCACCGGACTGCGCCAATGCGATCGCCGCTGCAAGTCCCGCTGGTCCGCCGCCGATCACGGCCGCGTCGTGGAGTGTCGATGCGTCTGCCATGGAACGACATTTGACACGACCCACGGCAAATTCAAGCCCACCTATTTTTCCGGAGCGGCGGGGACTTGTGCGACGGCGCGCCGCAATGGCGGATGTGCAAATCGGCCCCATTCTGATAGCAGAAGCCATGGACAGCCAAGAGGATTCCCTGAAGCCGACCGCCGCGGTCCGTGCCGCGGCACTCTCGGTGCACATCTTCACCGCGTTCGGTGCGGCGATCGCGCTCTTGGCCATGCTGGAGGCCGTCCGCGAGCATTGGGCGGCGATGTTTCAATGGCTCGGCATTGCCCTCGTCATCGATGCGATCGACGGACCGATCGCGCGCCGGCTCGACGTCAAGAACGTGCAGCCGAACTGGTCGGGTGACGTGCTCGATTTGGTGGTCGATTTCGTCACCTATGTCTTCGTCCCCGCCTATGCGATCGTGGCCAGCGGCCTGCTGCTGCCGGTCGCAGCGCCCTTGCTCGGCATCGCCATCATCGTCACCAGCGCGTTATATTTCGCCGACCTTCGCATGAAGGCCGACGACAATCATTTTCGCGGCTTCCCCGCGCTGTGGAATGCGGCGGCGTTCTATCTGTTCCTGCTGCACTGGCCGCCGCTGTGGTCGACGCTGCTGGTGGCCGCACTCGTCGTGCTGACCTTCGTGCCGTTCCATGTGCTGCATCCGGTCCGCGTCGTACGGCTGCGCTGGCTGACCATGTCGCTGATGGCGATCTGGGCCGTGCTCGCCCTCTACGTGCTGGCGATGGATTTCCGCGTCGGAACCGGCGTGACGCTCGTGCTCTGCGCCATCGCGCTCTGGATCAGCCTCAGCGACGCCTTGATCCGGCTCGGGAAATCATTCGCATGATGGAGCTCCTTGCCAGCCCCGAAGCCTGGGCGGCGCTGCTGACCTTGACGGCGCTCGAGATCGTGCTCGGCATCGACAACGTCATCTTCATCTCGGTGATCGTCTCCCGCATCCCGGAGCAGCAGGCGCATCGCGCGCGCCAGATCGGGCTTGCGCTGGCGCTGGTGTTCCGCATCATCCTGCTCAGCGTGCTGGTCTGGCTGATCGGCCTGACCGCGCCTGTGTTCTCTTTTGCAGGTTACGACTTCTCCTGGCGCGACCTCATCCTGATCGGCGGCGGCTTGTTCCTGATCGCCAAGGCGACGCACGAAATTCACGCCGAGGTCGAGGCCGATCAGGGCGAGGGCGACCGCAGGTCCGGCGGGAGCGCCTTCTTCTGGGTGATCGTCCAGATCATCGTCATCGATATCGTGTTCTCGCTGGATTCGATCATCACCGCGATCGGCATGGCGCAGGACATAGAGATCATGGTGGCTGCCGTCGTGATCGCGTGCCTGATCATGTACATTTCGTCAGGCCCGGTGTCGCGATTCGTCGCGGAGCATCCGACTACGAAGATGCTGGCGCTGGCCTTCCTGGTGCTGATCGGCGTCGCGCTGGTCGCGGACGGATTGGCGTTTCACATTCCACGCGGCTACATCTATTTCGCGATTGCGTTTTCGGCGGCGGTGGAATTCTTCAACGTGCTGGCCAGGCGCAACCGCAGGAAAGCCGGCAAGTCGTCTGCTTGATCGTCGCGGCCGGCCCCGAGTTGACAAGGCTGGCGCGATGGCTTTCGCTCAGTCGCGAGAAGAGGAGGTCAAATGATGACCAAAGCCATCCGCGTGCACAAGGTCGGAGGCCCCGAGGCCCTGGTCTATGAGAGCGTCGACGTGCCGGCGCCCGGGCCGGGCGAGGTGCGTATCCGCCAGCATGCGGTCGGCCTCAACTTCATCGACGTCTATTACCGCACCGGCCTCTACAAGGCGCCGGGGCTGCCCTTCATCGCGGGCAACGAGGCTGCGGGCGAAGTTGTCGCGGTCGGGCCTGGCGTCACGAATTTTCATCCCGGCGATCGCGTCGCCTATTATCACAATCTCGGCGCCTATACCGGCGAGCGCAACATCCCCTGGGAGAAGCTGGTTAAGCTGCCCGACCACATCACCTACGAGCAGGGTGCCGTGCTGATGCTGAAGGGGCTGACCGTCTGGTACCTCCTGCACAAGACGTTCAAGGTCGAGCCGCATCACCGCGTGCTGATTCATGCCGCCGCCGGCGGCATCGGCTTGCTTGCCTGCCAATGGGCGAGGGCACTCGGCGCGCATGTCATCGGCACGGTCGGCTCGCGCGAGAAGGCCGAGCTTGCGGAAGCCAATGGCTGCGATCACGTCATCCTCTACAACGAGGAGGATTTCGTCGCCCGCGTGAAGCAGATCAGCCGCAACGAGGGCTGCGACGTCGTCTATGACGGTGTCGGCAAGGTGACCTTCCCGGGCTCGCTGTCCTGCCTGAAGCCGCGCGGCATGTTCGTCTCCTTCGGCAATGCCTCAGGTCCGGTGCCGCCGTTCGCGATCGCCGAGCTCAACAATCACGGCTCGCTGTTCGCGACCCGGCCGAAGCTCAATGACTATGTCGGCACACGCAAGGAGTTGCTGGAGGGTGCCGACACGCTGTTCGCCGCCGTCATCAATGGCAAGCTGCACGTGCCGATCAACCACGCCTATGCGCTCAAGGACGCCGCCAAGGCGCACATCGATCTCGAAAGCCGCAAGACCACGGGCGCCTCGATCCTGAAGCCGTAGTCTTTCCGTCAGATCCACTCTCGTGTCCCCGACAAGTTGCAACGCGCGCGCGTTGCGGCGCAGAGCCGGGACCCAGATGCAACACGCACTGCGGAGAGATGGGCGCCGGCTCTGCAGCGCACCGCCGAAGAGGCGCTGCGCTGCGTCCGGGGCACGAGACCACCACGTCTACGCCACGCGCCGTGCAGCGCCGGCCTTGGTCAGAATCCCGTCGAGACAATCGATCATCTCGGCGATCTCTGCCTTCGTGACGTTCAGTGCCGGCATGAAGCGCAGCGTGTCGACCTGCGGCGCGTTGAGGAGCACGCCGGCTTCGAACGCCTGCGCGACGATGCCCGGCGCGATCGGCAGCTTGAGATCGAGCGCGAGCAACAGCCCACGTCCGCGTACGCCGCCGAGCCCGTGCCGGGCCGAGACTTTCTGCAACTCGCTTTCGAGCAGGAGGCCTGTCTCGCTGACCGCCTTCAGGAAGTCCGGCTTGCCGACCTCCTCGAGCACCGCAAGCCCCGCCGCGCACATGATCGGGTTGCCGTTGAACGTGCCGCCCTGGTCGCCGTGCTCGAAGCAGGACGCGCGCTCGGTCGCCAGCAGCGCGGCGAGCGGCACGCCGCCGCCGATGCCCTTGCCGAGCGTCATGATGTCGGGCGCAATCCCGGTGTGCTCATAGTGGAAGAGCTTGCCGGTCCGACCCATGCCGGTCTGGATCTCGTCGAAAATGAGCAGCAGGCCGTGCGCCTCGGTGAGCGCGCGCAACTGCTGCAGGAACTGGTCGGTCGCGGGCCACACGCCGGATTCACCCTGGATCGGCTCGAGCATCACGGCGACGGTGTTGTCGTTGATCAGCTTCTCCACCGAGGCGATGTCGTTGAGCTTTGCCTTCTTGAAGCCCGCGACCTTCGGCTCGAACAGCGGCTCGAATGCCTTCTTGCCCGAAGCCGACATCGTCGCGAGCGTCCGGCCATGGAAGCCGCCTTCGAAGCTGATGATCTCGAACGCGCCGCCCTTGTGCACGCTGCCATATTTCCGCGCGAGCTTGATCGCGCCTTCATTGGCCTCCGCGCCGGAATTGGCGAAGAACACCTGATCGAAAGCACTGTTCTCGACGAGTGCCTGCGCGAGTTTGAGGCTCGGCTCGTTGTAGAACGCCGGGCTCGGCGTCAGCAGCCGCCTGGCTTGCGCGCCAAGCGCGTCGGCGACCGCGGGCGGGGAGTGGCCGAGACAGTTCACGGCCCAGCCCTGCACGAAATCGAGATAGCGCTTGCGGCTGTCGTCCCAGAGGTAGGAGCCGGCGCCGCGGACGAACACGGCCTTGGGCCGTGCGGTGATGTCCATCAGCGCGTCATACGGATGCGTCGTCATGTCGAACTCCTCTGGAGGCGGGTGGAAAAAAGGGCGCAAAAAGCAGAAAGGCCGCACCTTGCGGGTGCGGCCTTCTCGAAAACCTGGCTGAATTCTAGTGGTTCAGCGGCGTCGTCGGACATGGCGCACCCTCTCATCGTCGCGGGAGCGACGACGGAGCATTGCGGTGCGCTGGTTGGTCCGGTTGATCATGGGGCGGGGCAATACATGCGAATGCCAGGGCTTGTCAAGCGGGCGTTCAGCCGAGCACCCGCTTGGCGTGCATCGGTCAGGTCAGGTGGGCGGCTTCCTCGGCGTCTTCGTCGCCCCAATCCGCGTCCGCAATCGCGGTGTCGATCAGTTCGCCGCGCATCAGCTTGAGCGGCGAATTCCAGTACAGCGTAATGTTGTGGAACGGGTCGGTCAGCACCTTGAACGCCCATACCGGGCCGGTCGTGAGGTCGCGCGTGACGAAGAGCTGGAGCATGCGCGCAAGTCCGCCGCCGATGCCGATCGCGAGCCAGAGCGTGCCGACATGCCGGATGAAGTCGAGACGCCCGGCCGGCGCATCGAAAAGCCCGAACAGCGTCGGATGGAAATACAGCGCGATCGGGGCGCTGCCCCAGACGAAGAGCAAGATGATCTTGCGGGTCTGGTTGTAGCCGACCTTGACCGCTTCCTTGTACTCGTTGCTGACGCCGTTGACGGCGTCATAGCCGTTCGGCTCGAAGAAGAAATGCCCGGTCTGCCGCGTCAGCATCGCAAGCCAGCCGACGATGCCGGCGAGCGCGGGGTCTATGAACAGCAGCGCGTAGCAGAACAGGAAGATCACGGCGCTGAAGAGATGCAGCGTCTGGTTGACGGTGCTCTGGTGGTAGAAGCGGTAATCGTCGAAGCGCTGTGTGCGCAGCATACCCGAGAGGCTCATCCTCGTTCCTCGCTCGCGTTGAAAAGCGCGGGCAGAGTTAGGCCGAGTCCGTGACCTCTGCGTGAATGCACTATAGTGTCACAATAGGTTCCGCAGACAGTCTCCCGCATGGCGCTGCGGCAGTCGAGACGACGAAGCGTGCGAGCGAAGCGATGCGGTCACCGGCGCGCGCATCGTCCGATCCCGATACCGGCGATCTCTCGCCATTTCATTGTCCGCCCCGCAGAAACCATCGCATCGCTGGCGCGTTTGTGATCGAGATACGCGACTTGGTTCGAACCGGACGCACGGCGGCTCGGACCAAGAGGGCGGGACCAACAGACAGTTTGCAGCCTTGTCCGACACGCCTTATCCGATCGACCTCGACAGCATTCGCGGCGCATTTCCACCGGGCATCGACGCGCCGCGGCTGCTGGTCGACTTTGCCGGCTGGCTCGAGGGACGTCCCTGGGGCAGCGTCGGCTGCTTCGCTCTGCAAGGCCAGTTCGCAGATCATGCGCCGATCGTCGACGGCAGTCCGTTGCGCGACAGGTTCTCGCTGTTCATGCGATTGCCGGACGGCTCTGCCGTCGGCGGCTGGTATGGCGCCGGTCTCGACCGCGACAATCCGCCGATCGTGGGACTGGGGTCGGAGGGCGATTACGAATTGCTGGCGCCAAGCCTCGATGCTTTGCTCGCCAGGCTGACGTCGCGGCAGTTCGACAGCGCCTGGAGCGATCTGCGGCCGCACGAGGATGTCCCGTGTCAGACGGTCGAGCTTGCGCAGTGGCTCGCCGGGCAGCCGGCTGGCGACAAGTCGACATCTGAAGAAGGTGCGCCGGAGCTGCCCGACTTCCGCGGCTTCGTGGAAAAATGGAGCCGGGATCGCGAGGACTACTGGGCTAATCACCGCCTGATGGCCGAGCTCGGCTGGCGACTCGCTGCGCATCTGCCGAAGGGCAAGAACCCCTGGGACCAGACGCGCTTCGAGGTCGCGATCGTCGGCAGGCAGTATGAGGCGCGCGTGCTTTCGCGCGGGCCGCAGCCGTTCGAGGAAGCAGGCGCGATCGAGTCCCTGCTGCGCGATCTGCGCGAGGAGATGCGCCGCGCGCAGCCAGAGCTTGGGCTGTGGTACGTGATGAAGTTCGGCCTCTATGTCGACGGCCGCATCATGCCGAGCTTCGAGTACGATGTGCGCCCAACCATCGACGGCGAACCGGCAGAATTGTCCGAGGCCCAGGCCGATCTCGCTCGCGCGCCAAGGCCGGAGCGCTGGGTGCCGAAATGGCTGGCGGCATCCTGAAGCTCGGATCCCGCGATGCTGCCGTCCAGCCGGCGCGCCGAAATCTTCTGCTGTCGTGCTACGGCAGTGCCGGCGAAAAGGTCGTCGCTTCACTCGCCGACATAGCTCCGGATTCGCGCGATACGTGATCGAGTTTCCCTTCGGCGACATCTACTGCCGCCCGGGCCTCGGCCTCCGCGATCGGGAGATCGCGACGATCGCCGCGCTGACGGCGCTCGGAAATGCCGCGCCTCAGCTCAAAGTGCACATCGAGGCGGGTCTGAACGTCGGGCTGTCTCGCGACGAGATCGTGGAGATCATCATGCAGATGGCAGTCTATGCGGGCTTCCCGGCGGCGCTGAACAACAGCGGGCGTGGGGAGAAGCGACATGACGGTCCAGCAACGTTAGCGACTGCGCTATCGCATACGGCCATTAATACAAGGTCGTCATGCGTTCGTATCGCGCGTCAAGGCGTGGATGGCCGGGACGAGCCCGGCCATGACGCGGTCAGTGCGCGCGAAACGCCGTCAGAACCCCGCGACGCTGCCGTACAGATCGTATGCGTCGGCGCGCTCGATCTTCGCCGTGACGATCTCGCCGACACGCAGGGGGCGGCGGCTCGACAGGTACACCGCGCCGTCGATCTCCGGCGCATCGGCCTTGGAGCGGCCCTTGGCGACGGTCGGGCCGACCTCGTCGATGATGACCTGCTGGCGCGTGCCGACCTTGCGCTTCAGCCGGCGTGCCGAGATCTTCTGCTGGCGGGCCATCAGTGCGTTGTAGCGCTCCTGCTTGACCTCTTCCGGCACCGGATTCTCGATCGTGTTCGACGTGGCGCCGGCGACCGGCTCGTATTTGAAGCAGCCGACGCGATCGATCTCGGCTTCATCCAGCCAGTCGAGCAGATAGACGAAATCGGCATCGGTCTCGCCGGGAAAGCCGACGATGAAGGTCGAGCGCAGGGCGAGATCGGGACATTCCTCGCGCCAGCGCTTGATCCGCGCCAGCGTCTTGTCCTGCGCCGCCGGCCGCTTCATCGCCTTCAGCACCTCGGGGCTCGCATGCTGGAACGGGATGTCGAGATAGGGCAGCACCTTGCCCTCGTTCATCAGCGCGATGATCTCGTCGACATGCGGGTAGGGGTAGACATATTGCAGCCGGACCCAGGCGCCGAACTCGCCGAGCTCGCGCGCGAGATCGAGGAATTTGGCGCGGACCTGGCGGTCCTTCCACGGGCTCTCGGCATATTTCAGATCGACGCCATAGGCCGAGGTGTCCTGCGAGATCACCAACAGTTCCTTGACGCCGGCGCCGACCAGCCGCTCGGCCTCGCGCAGCACGTCATTGGCCGGACGCGAGACGAGGTCGCCGCGCAGCTTCGGGATGATGCAGAAGGTGCAGCGGTTGTTGCAGCCCTCGGAGATCTTCAAATAGGCGTAATGCCGCGGCGTCAGCTTGATGCCCTGCGGGGGCATCAGATCGACATGCGGATTGTGCGCCGGCGGCAGCGCGCGATGCACGGCATCGAGCACGCTCTCATATTGCTGCGGGCCGGTGATCGAGAGCACGCCCGGATAGGCCTGCTCGATCGCTTCCGGTTCCGCGCCCATGCAGCCGGTCACGATCACCTTGCCGTTCTCGGCCATGGCCTCGCCGATCGCCGAGAGCGATTCCTGCTTGGCGCTGTCGAGGAAGCCGCAGGTGTTGACGATGACGATGTCAGCCCCGTCATGCTTGCGGGCGAGCTCGTAACCCTCCGCCCGCAGGCGCGTGATGATGCGCTCGGAATCCACCAATGCCTTGGGACACCCGAGCGACACGAAGCTGACCTTGGGCGCAGCCGTCTGATCCATATCTGAACTGCCTGATTGACCGGCCTGAGCTAGTCCCAATTGCCCATAATTACAACCCTTTGCAGGGCGTACCGGCGTGCTATGGATGAATCACCCGCCGCGAGTGAGCCATGAGCGCCGAACAGTCACCCAAAATCGTGATCGTCGACGAAAGCCCGATCCGGGCTGCGATCCTGGAGGAGGGATTGCGCGAGGCCGGATTCACGCAGGTGGTCCATATCAGCGAGATGCAGAGCCTGCTCGCCCGTATTTATGCGGTCGATCCCGACATCATCCTGATCGACCTGGAGAACCCCAGCCGCGACGTGCTGGAAGCGATGTTCCAGGTCAGCCGCGCCGTGAAGCGGCCGATCGCCATGTTCGTGGACCAGAGCGATTCAGCCTCGATCCAGGCCTCGGTCGAGGCGGGGGTGTCCGCCTATATCGTGGACGGCCTGAAGAAGGAGCGTATCAAGCCTATCCTCGACCTCTGCGTGTCCCGCTTCAACGCCTTCGCCAAGCTCCAGGAGGAACTGGAGCGGACCAAGTCGCAGCTCGAGGACCGCAAGATCATCGAACGCGCCAAGGGCATCCTGATGAAGGTGAAGGGCCTGACCGAGGACGAGGCCTATGTGCTGCTGCGCTCCACCGCGATGCGCGAGAAGAAGAAAATCGGCGAGATCGCACAGTCGATCATCACCGCGTCGGAGATGCTGAAATGACCGTTCCCCTCCGCATCGGGTTCATTCCGCTGGTCGATGCTGCGGCGCTGATCGTCGCCGTCGACAAGGGATTTGCCGCAGCCGAAGGGCTCGACGTCGAGCTGGTGCGCGAGGTGTCCTGGTCCAACGTCCGCGACAAGCTGAACATCGGCCTGTTCGACGCCGCGCATCTTTTGGCGCCCGTGGCGATCGCGTCCTCGCTGGGTCTCGGCCACGTCAAGGTGCCGATTGCC
The DNA here is from genome assembly GCF_003837805.1 of Bradyrhizobium sp. RP6. GTDB lineage: Bacteria > Pseudomonadota > Alphaproteobacteria > Rhizobiales > Xanthobacteraceae > Bradyrhizobium. The sequence goes on from NZ_RQIT01000001.1 coordinate 908,186, forward strand.
GCGCCCTTCAATCTCGGCATCAACGGCAATGCCATCACGGTGTCGCCGGCGCTCCATGCCGCACTGATGGTGGAGATCGATGGCGATCGGTTCGACCCGATGGCGACCGCGAAGGCGCTGGCGAAGGTGGTTGCCATCAGGCGCAAGACAGGGGCCGAGCCGCTGACCTTCGGCATGACCTTCCCGTTCTCCACCCACAATTATCAATTGCGGTTCTGGATGGCCGCGGCAGGCGTCGATCCCGACGAGGACGTGCGCCTCGTGGTGCTGCCGCCGCCCTTCATGGTCGACAGCCTCAAGAACGGCCATGTCGATGCGTTCTGCGTCGGCGCGCCCTGGAATTCGATCGCGGTCGATCTCGGCATCGGTCACATCCTGCATTTCGTCTCCGACATCCTGGTCCGTGCGGCCGAGAAGGTGCTGGCCGTCCGCCAGGCCTGGGCCGACAAGAATCCGGACGTGGTCGCAGCACTGGTGCGTGCGGCCGTGAAAGCCGCCGAGTTCATCGAGCATCCCGAGAACCGCATCGAGGCGGCGCAGATCCTGGCCCAGCCGGAGCGGATCGGCGTCGATGCCGAGGTCATCCAGCGCACCCTCACCGGACGCCTCAAGATCTCGCCGGATGGCATCTTCCGCGAAAGCGGCCGCTACCTCCTCGTTGGGCGCGAAGGGGCAGGGCGCCCCGACCCGGTCCAGGCCGCCTGGCTCTATGCCCAGATGGTGCGCTGGGGGCAAACGGCCCTGACCCCTGATGGCGTCAAGACGGCGATGGCGGTGTTCAGGCCCGACCTTTACGACGCAGCCCTGGGCAGCACGGCGCCTCTTGAAGCTCCAGCAGCGTTCGGCGCCTTCGCCGGGCCTGCCTTCGATTCCGGCAACATCCGTGGGCATCTCGAGGCTTTCGAGGTCGGACGCTGGAAGGCCTGATTCGGATCTGCTTCGTTTTCGAGCACGTAAGTTCGTTGGCTAATGTTTGGGCTGATTGCTCGAATTTCGGGAGCGTTCTCAGCCCGGCATTCCCCGGGGGCGTTTCCTAATCACCTGATATTACGAAGCTTTTTATTTCGATCAAGCTGGCACGCAACTTGAATGTTGCAGTGCGGCCAGCTTGTCATAGGTGCCTGCTGAGCCAAGTCCCACAGCAACGAAGCTGAATGGACCGTCGGGCTGCGAAGCGGGCTCTTGAGCCGGCCGAGTTCCCCGCGGGTCGCACAATTTCCGTCGACGCCACTTTGGTGGCCGCAGGAGCTTCGTTACCGACCATGAAAATCGAAACGCTCTCAGTCGATTTCACCGACGAGCAGAAACGCTATCTCGAAGGCTTCACGACTGGCTTGCAGATCAGCCGGGTCGGCCGCGGTCTCGGCGCGGGTGCCGGCAAGGCGAATGCCGAGCCTGTTGGCCCCGATGCCGTGCACATCAAGGCGCAGGACAAGGTGGTCGCGTCGGGCAAGAAGCTCGCCGACCAGGAGAAGATCAAGCGCGACGAGCATCCGTTCGATGCGTATCCGCGGTTGCGCCAGCAGGCGCTCGACAACACCCCGCCAAGCCCGGCGGACAATTTCCGCTGGCGCTATTACGGCATCTTCTACGTCGCGCCGACGCAGGATTCCTACATGTGCCGCCTGCGCATTCCGAACGGCATCATGAAGCACTGGCAGCTGTCGGGCCTTGCCGATCTCGCCGACGAACTCTGCGGGCCGTACAGCCACGTCACGACGCGCGCCAACCTCCAGCTTCGCGAGATTCCGCCGAAGAATGCCGTGAAGCTGATCGAGGGCATCCAGGACCTCGGCCTGTGCTCGCGCGGCTCCGGCGCCGACAACATCCGCAACGTGACGGGAACGCCGACGGCCGGCATCGATCCGCAGGAGTTGATCGACACGCGGCCCTATGCGCGCGAGTGGCACTACCACATCCTCAACGACCGCTCGCTCTACGGCCTGCCGCGCAAGTTCAACGTCGCCTTCGACGGTGCCGGCAGGATCGCGGTGCTCGAGGAGACCAACGACATCGCGTTCACCGCCTACGAAGTGAAGGACGGGTTCGGCGTCGAGCCTGGCGTCTGGTTCCGGCTCGGCCTCGGCGGCATCACCGGTCACAAAGACTTTGCGAAATATTCCGGCATCATCGTCAAGCCGGAGCAGGCCACCGCCGTCGCCGACGCCATCGTGCGCGTGTTCATCGAGCATGGCGATCGCACCAACCGCAACAAGGCGCGGCTGAAATACGTGCTCGACTCCATGGGCCATGACGGCTTCCTCAAGCTGGTCGAGGAGCGCTTGAAGACGCCGTTCACGCGCGTGCCGGAAGAGGCGTTTCTCCCGCGCCCTGCGGCGGACCGCATGGCGCATATCGGCGTGCACAAGCAGAAGCAGGATGGCCTCAACTGGATCGGCGTATCGCTGACGCTCGGCAAGCTCACCTCCGATCAGATGCGGGGCCTCGCCAAGGTCGCTCGCGACCTCGGTGACGGCGAGATCCGCCTGACCGTCTGGCAGAACCTTTTGATCTCGGGCGTGCGCGAGGAGAATGTCGAGCTCGCCATTGCCGCGATCAAACAGATTGGGCTCGCGGTCGAGGCCTCGCACATCCGCGCCGGCCTGATCGCCTGCACCGGCAATGCCGGCTGCCGCTTCGCGGCGGCGAACACCAAGCGCCATGCCGAAGAGATCGGCGACTGGTGCGAGCCGCGCGTTGCGATGGACAAGCCAGTCAACATCCATGTCACCGGCTGCCACCATTCCTGCGCGCAGCACTACATCAGCGACATCGGCCTGATCGGCGCGCGCGTGCCGATCAATGAGGAGGACACCGTCGAGGGCTATCACCTCTTCACCGGCGGCGGATTCGGTCCCGATGCCGATGTCGGGCAGGAGGTCTATCACGACCTCAAGGCCGAGGACGCGCCGAAGACGGTCGAAGCATTGCTCAAGGCCTATATCGCCCATCGCTCGTCTCCCGAAGAAACGTTCCTGTCTTTTGCGCGCCGCCATGACGGCGAGACGCTGCGCAAGCTGGCCGACGCACAGGTGTCCGCATGAACCAGTTCACCCCTCCGCCCAAGCTCGACATCATTCCCGCCAGCGCACCGTTCTCGGATGCGCAGCGCTCCTGGCTGAACGGCTTCTTTGCCGGGCTGCTGTCGCCCGACGTCGCCGCGCCGCTGTCGGCGGAGCAGGGCGCGGCCGTCATGCAGGGCGCAGCCGGCGACGGCGACGATGGCGAAGCGCCGTGGCACGACCAGACCATGCCGATCGCCGAGCGGATGAAACTCGCCGAGGGACGACCCCTGCGCCGCAAGATGATGGCGGCGATGGCGCAGCAGGACTGCGGCCAGTGCGGCTACAATTGCCACGATTATTCAGAGGCGATCGCGAGCCGCAGCGAAGCACGGCTCAATCTCTGCGTCCCCGGCGGCAAGGAAACCGCGCGGATGCTGAAGTCGCTGTACGAGGAACTCGACAAGGCCCCGGTGGCCAAACCAGCCGACAGGCCGGAGCCGGCGGCGCCGGCCGTCACCGTGACGATCGCAGAGCCAGGCCGCTCGCGCGACAACCCCGTCACCGCAACCTTCCTGTCGCGCCGTCTTCTCAACAGGGGGAAGTCGGAGAAGGAGACCTATCACGTCGAGTTCGATCTCTCCGAGAGCAAGCTCGACTACGTCGTCGGCGATTCCTTCGGCGTGTTCGCACGCAACGATGTCGGCCTGGTCGACCAGATCATCGCGCTGCTCGGCGCCTCCCATACCACGAAAGTCAACGGTAAGACGCTGCGCGAGGTGCTGATCGACGACGTCTCGCTGTCGCCGGCACCCGACTCGCTGTTCGAGCTGATCTCCTTCATCACCGGCGGCGCGACCCGCGAGAAGGCGCGGGCACTGGCGCAGGGCGAGGATCCCGATGGCGATGCCGCCACCCTCGACGTGATGGCGGGGCTGCAGAAGTTTTCCGGCACGCGGCCGCATCCCGAGGCCTTCGTCGAGGCGCTGGAGCCGCTCCAGCCCCGGCTCTATTCGATCTCGTCCTCGCACAATGCGACGCCTGGAAGGCTGTCGCTGACGGTGGACTCCGTACGCTACGTCATCGGCAAGCGCAGGCGGCTCGGCGTCGCCTCGACCTTCCTTGGCGAGCGCATCAATGAGGGCGACAAGCTCAGGGTCTACGTGCAGAAGGCGCACGGGTTCGGCCTGCCGCAGGACCCGAAGACGCCGATCATCATGATCGGTCCCGGCACCGGCATCGCGCCGTTCCGCGCCTTCCTGCTCGACCGCAAGGCCACCGGTGCGCCCGGCAAGAACTGGCTGTTCTTCGGCCATCAGCGCAGCGATTGCGACTTCTTCTACCAGGACGAGCTCAACGCGATGAAGACCTCGGGGCTCTTGACGCGCCTGTCGCTGGCCTGGTCGCGCGACGGCGAGAAGAAGTTCTACGTGCAGGACCGCATGCGCGAAGTCGGCCGCGAATTGTGGACCTGGCTCGCCGAAGGCGCGCATCTGTACATCTGCGGCGATGCCAAGCGCATGGCCAAGGACGTCGAGCGCGCGCTGGTCGACATCGTCGCCCAGTTCGGGGCACGCTCGACGGATGAGGCCGTCAGGTTCGTCGCCGAGCTCAAGAAGACCGGCCGCTTCCAGGCGGATGTGTACTGACCGCCACCGCTCACCATTATCCGAGCCGGTTCCGACTGGCTCGGATTTGAACGAATAAGATTCTCGGAACCTCGGCCCTAAGAGAATTTACGTCTGCGAGACGGCCGCCTCGCAGGAGGCGCATCGCTATTTCCGCCGCCATCTTACCTCCCGCCCGGTTTGATCCCTCATACTCCCGCAAATGGGGCGTTGGAGATCGACCATGCGCGAACTTTCGGCGGAAGCCAGGCTGCACTTCTACGCGCGCTCGCTCTCGCGGCAGACCCGGGCAAACGCCCATCATCTGGCGCTCTACAGCGCGTTTGCGGTCATCGCGGCGATCGTGTTCGGAACGCTCTCGGTGCATCCGTTCTGAATCGTCGTTCCGGGGCGGCGAAGTCGAACCCGGAACCTCGAGATTATCAAGTGCGCAATTGCGCACCATAGTCTGATGCTTCGCATCATCCCGGAATGACGGAAGGCCTCACCCGCGTTTGAACGGTGCCACCTCGATCCCTGCAGCCTTCAACGCCTCGCGCACACCGCGCGCAATCTCCACCGCGCCCGGCGTGTCGCCGTGAATGCAGACGGTATCCGTGCGCATCTTGATCACCTTACCAGTGACCGAGACCACCGCGCCGTCCTGCACCATGCGCACCACGCGGTCGGCGATCGCCTTGGCGTCGTGCAGCACCGCGCCGGGCTTCTTGCGCGAGACGAGGTTGCCGTCGTCCTCATAGGCGCGGTCGGCGAACACCTCGTGCACCATCGGCAGATTGGCCGCTTCGCCCGCTTTCACCAGCTTCGAATTGGCGAGCACGACGAAGATCAGGCTGGGATCGACCGCCTTGATGCCGGCGGCGATCGCCTTCGCGGTCATGTCGTCCTCGCAGGCGACATTGGAGAGCGCGCCATGCGCCTTCACATGCGTCACCTTGTGGCCGGCGGCGGTTGCGATCGCCTGCAGCGCGCCGATCTGGTAGGCGACGAGATTCTCGATCTCGGAGGCCTTCAGCCCTGCGATCGGGTGCCGGCCGAAGCCGTGCAGATCGCGATAGCCGGGATGCGCGCCGACCGAGACGCCGCGCGCCTTCGCCAGCTCCACCGTCCGGCGCATGATGTCGGGGTCGCCGGCGTGGAAGCCGCAGGCGACGTTGACCGAGCTTGCGAGCTCGATCATCGCGGCGTCGTTGCCCATCTCCCACGCGCCAAAACCCTCGCCGAGGTCGCAATTGAGATCGACTGTCTTCATGGGGTGCTCTCCGCCTCTGGTCTTGTTGTCGCTTCCGGCTCGGCCGTGACCTGCCAGGTCCCGGCATCGACCGCGCTGACCGCATAGCCCGCCACGTTAGCATCGCTGAGCGCCTCGATGTTGAGCGCGACGGTGTCGGAGGAGCGCAGGCGATCGGGCAGGCTGCGGATCAACTGTGCGAACTTGCGCGCCTCGTCCTGCGCTTCGGCCATGCTGACCGCCTTGAAGCGGAACGCGGTTCCCGCGGGGGTCTGGGCGAGGCGGCCGACATCGGCCGTAATCACGGTCGCGATCTTCGGATAGCCGCCGGAAGTGCCGCGATCCATCATCAGCACGATCGGCGCGCCGTTGCCGGGCACCTGGATGCTGCCGTTGACGGTGCCGTCGGAGACGATGTTGTGGCCGTGCAGATGCTTGATGGCGGGACCTTCGAGCCGGTAGCCCATGCGGTCGGAGGTTGCCGAGATCTTCCACTCGCTGTCCAGGAACAGCCCCTTGTTGGCCTCGTCGAACTCGTCATCCTGCGGACCCAGCAGGACCCGGATCGGACCTGTCGCAGGCTTGGGCAATTCGATGCGCAGCTCCGGCGCACCGCTCGCAGGATCGACGGTGAACTCGTCGCCGGCCTGAAGCGGGCGCGGGTAGGGGCTGCCGAGGCCGGCGCGGGCATTGACCGCGAGGCTGCCGAACATCGGCTCGCCTTTGATGGCCCCCTCGATCGCGAGATAGGTGAAGGCGCCGCCGCGGGCAAAGCCCAGCGTCAGCGTCTCATCGTCCTTCAGCGTCACCGATGTGTCCATCGCGACCGGGTTGCCTGCAATGTCCGCGTTGCGCGGCGCGCCAGATATCGCGATGCGGACCGCGCCGTCGCGGGCGGTGAAGGAGGCGCCGAACGGGCCGATCTCGACGGCGGCCGCGAACGGCTCGTTGCCGACCAGCGTGTTCGCCGCCGCGAGCGACAGGCGGTCCATCGCCCCGCTGACCGTCAAGCCATAGCGCTGTGCGCCGAGGCGGCCGCCATCCTGGACCGAGCTCGCCGGCCCGATGCTGGCGACGACGAGCCGGCTCATGCGGCCACCTGCTCGGCGATGAGCTCGCCGGCTTCCGCCGCGCGGTCCATCTCCTCGAACGTCTTGTGGTCGATGGCGAAGAATGTCACGCGATCACCGGGTTCGGTGAGGAAGGTTGGATTGCGGTGGAGCTGATAGGTTCGCACCGGGGTGCGGCCCAGCAGGTGCCAGCCGCTCGGCGCGGCCAGGCACTGGATCCCGGCCTGGATGCCGCCGATCGAGATCGTGCCGGCCGGCGTCAGCAACCGCGGCGACTGCCGCCGCGACATGTGCAGGGATTTGTCGAGGCCGCTGAGATACGACCAGCCCGGCGTGAAGCCGATCATGGCGACCTTGTAATCACCGCCCGTATGCCGGGCGATGATGTCGTCGGGCGTGGTGTTGAGCGCCTTCGCGACGTCCTCGAGGTCGATGCCATGCTCGCCGCCATAGGCGACGGGAATGCGCCAGCGGCGCGCCTTGGTGACCGGCGGCAGCGGCCGGGTGGCGATCGGGAGGATCTTCTCGCCGAGCGCATCGAAACCGATCTTTTCGGGGTCGTAGTGCACCAACAGCGAGCGATAGGTCGGCACCGTCTCGGTGATGCCGTCGATGGGGTTCGCTGCGAGCGCCTTGTCGAGCGCCAGCACGCGCTGGTTGGCGTCGTCGTCGATGGTGCGGCTGAACTCGACCGTGACGGCGCTGTCGCCACTGGGCAGAAGGCGGGGCGGGGGGAGCGTCGCGGCCATTGAGCTGTCGAAGAGCTGTCGAAATCGGGCTTTTGGAAGTGCGCGGGCTCGACGTTGAGTTCCGCGTCACCCTGCTTCGCGTAAATGGGCCCGCAAGTCCAATAAATTAATGCAAGGGGAGCCGATAAAGCCTTGTTATCGCGTCGCATAACAGCTCAGCGGCCCTGCGCAATTGGGGGCCCTCTTGGCCCTTGACGCAAGGGCTGCGGCTCGCAAGATGCGCGCGTTCTTTCCCGCCTATCCGGAGCTCGTTATCGTCCATGTCGCTGTCCCCCGAAGCCCGCAAGACCCTCGCCGGCATCACAACCGCCACGATCACCACGGTCCTGCTGAAGAAGGGGCTGCGCAATGTGTGGATGCGCGGCGCCCGTCCGCTCCGCCCTGGCCTGCCGCGCCTGGTGGGTCCGGCCTTCACCCTCCGCTTCGTGCCGGCGCGTGAGGATCTGGCGACGCCCGAATCCTGGTCGTCGCCGATCTCGACCCGCACCGCGATCGAGGCGATGCCGGAAGGCTGCATCGCCGTGGTCGATGCCATGGGCATCACCGATGCCGGCATCTTCGGCGACATCCTGTGCGCGCGCATGGTCAAGCGCGGCGTCACCGCGCTGGTCACCGACGGCGTCGTCCGCGACGTCGAGGGCGTGCTCGGCACGAACCTGCCGGTGTGGTGCGACGGCTATGCCGCGCCGCCTTCCGTTGCGGGCCTGACCTTCGTCGGCTGGGGCGAACCGATCGGCTGCGGCGGCGTTGCGGTATTCCCGAACGACATCGTGGTCGCCGATCAGGACGGCTGCGTCTTGATTCCGCAGGCGATGCTCGATCACGTGCTGGCCGAGGGTGTCGAGCAGGAGCGGATGGAAGCCTGGATCGTCAACGAGGTGAACAATGGCGCTGTGCTGCCCGGCCTCTACCCCATGAACGCCGAAACCAAGGCGCGCTACGCCGCCAGCAAGAAGTAACGGAAAAGGAACGAGGTACCTCATGGACATCACGCTCGCCGGCACGCGGCCGACCCGCCGCGCGCCGAAGGAACATTTCACCGGCACCGTATGGCAGGACCCCATCAACATGGCCCCTGCGCCTGCGCGGCTGAACGTCTCGCGCGTCGCATTCGAGCCGGGCGCACGCACCAACTGGCACCACCATCCGCTCGGGCAGACGCTCTACGTGATCTCGGGCGTCGGCCGCGTTCAGACCAAGGGCGGCCCGGTCCAGGAAATCCGTCCCGGCGACACCGTCTGGATTCCGCCAGGTGAAGTGCACTGGCACGGCGCATCGCCGACCAACGCCATGTGCCACATCGCCATGCAGGAAGCGCTCGACGGCGTCTACTCGACCTGGCTGGAGCCGGTCACCGACGCGGAGTACGGTGCCGCTATCGGCTGACGTTCTCGTGTCCCGGAAAAGGCACATCGCCCAAGGCGATGCGTCGCACGCGTTTTCCGCCGTCATTCCGGGTTCACGCTTCGCGTGCCCCGGAATGACTCGGTAAAGGAAAGTTCGAGAGGCTCAATTCACGCGCGTCCAGGTCTGGCCGCCGCAGAACATGCCGCCGAAGGCGCAGCCCTGCACGCGCAGCCGGTCGGTGCCTTTCATCGCGATCGTGGAATCGTAGGTCGAGCCGGAGTTCGGATCGAGGATCCGGCCGGACCATTTCTGGTCCTTGCCGGGCTTCATGTTGATCAGAACCTGCTCGCCGTTCTGGTTCGACTTGCTGTCGACCGAATAGCCGCAGAGATTGCTGCCGCATTGCTCGATGCGGACCTTGCCTTCCTTCTCCTCGGTAAGCCAGATGCCGAGCGGCGAATTGAGATCGTGCGTGGGCGCCGCTGCAGGAGCAGGCGGCGCGACGGCAGCCGCCTGAACTGGCGCGGTTGCCGGGGGCGGAGCGGGCGGTGCCGGAGGAGCCGCAGTCATGGCCTGGACCGGCGGTGGTGTCACGGCGGGAGCTGCCTGCTGCGTGGCCGGTGCAGGCGCCGAAGGCGGCGCGGGCGGCGGCAGCACGGCAGTCTCGGCGGGCGTGTTGCTGGCGGTTGCCGCCGGAGGTGGAGCAGGCGGTGCTGTTGCGGCAGCGGGTGCAGCAGGCACAGGCGCTTGCGCCGCCGCGGGCGGTGGGGCGACCGGAGCGGGGGCGGGAGCGGCCGGCGTTTGCGGCTCGACCGTGGCCTGCTGCGGCGCTTGCTGGCCCGGGGCCGTCTCGTTCTTCTTGGGCTTCTTGGGCTTGCTCTGGCCGGTGTTGTCATAGACGCCGGGGATCTGCACCGTGCCGCGGTCCGGATCGATGCGGATGGTGCGCCCGCCATACTCGAAAGTGTACTGCGCCTGTGCGGCGGTGCTCGCCAAAAGGAATGCGGCCGTGGCCAACAGCTTCCTCATTTCCGTCTCCTGAACAGGTGGTCCCCGGACCGACGCTTACGCGCCGGTTCGCTCGCAAAAAGTGATCTAGATCACTGTCGTTGGTATGAGTCGTCTTCCGGTGGTTCCGGGTTCAATAGGCCCGGAGCCGGTCCAAACTTTGGCCAATCCAAACTTTGGCCAAGGCAAGCGACAGGAGGACGCGATTTAAGGCCTAGTCGAACCAGGCGGCGTAGATCTTCTTGTAGCTGCCATCCTCCATGGAAATGTGCAGCCATTGGTCAACGAAGGCTTTCAGCGCCATGTCGCGCTGGAGCCAATAGGCCTTCTCGGAGAAGTCGAACGGCTTTTCGGGATGCACCGCGCAGAGCACGCCGGCATGCTGCTTCTGCTGGTAGCGGGTTTCGGACGCGTCGGTCATCATCAGGTCGGCGTTGCCCTTGGCTATTTCATCGAAGATCACGGTGTTGTCTGCGAAGACGGTGATCTCGGCATCCCTGATGTTGGCACGGGCGAAGCGCTCGTTGGTGCCGCCGGGATTGACGATGATTCGGGTGCCCTTCTTGTCGATGTCCGGAAGCGTCTGGTATTTGCCGACATCGGCGCAGCGCGCGATCGGCGTCTTGCCCTCGCGCATGATCGGTGTGGAGAAGAAGCCTTTCTTCTGCCGGTCGAGCGTCACCGAGACCCCGCCCATGGCGATGTCGAACTGGTCGGCCTCGAAATCCTTCATCAGCTTGGGCCACGCCGTCGGCACGAACTCGACCTTGACGCCGAGCGCCTTGCCGAGGGCCTGCGCCATGTCGACATCGAAGCCGCTGAACTGCTGCGTGGTCTTGTCCAGATAGGTGAAGGGCCTGTAGTCGCCGGTCATGCCGACGCGCAAGCTGCCGCGCTTGACGATCTCGTCGAGACGCGAGGGCGCGGCCTGCTGCGCCAGCGCCGGGACATTCACCAGCAACGCCACGGCCAAAGCCGTCCACAACCGAACGATCATCTCTTTTCCACCCATGCCCGAGCTGTCATTGTGCAGCCCTTGAGCGGTCGATTTAGACCAGATGCCCGTCGGTGGCGAGGCAGAATTGAAGGGGATCCAGAGGTGACGATCTCGATGTACGAGGCCTCAGTCGGCCTCTTCGTGCCTTATTTGCGCAACCTGTCAGCGCTGCTCGACAAGGGCGTCGCCCATGCGGAGGCCCGTAAGTTCAATCCGACGGTTCTGCTCGGCATGCGCCTTGCGCCGAACATGTACGATCTGGCGCAGCAGGTCGGCGAAGCCTGCCGCCATGCCACGGTTGCGCCGGCCTTGCTGGCGCAGTGCGAGCCAGTGGCGCTGCCGGCACTGGAACACGACATGGCCGGTCTTCAGGCGCGCATCGCAACGTCCATCGAGTTCGTCGAAAGCCTGTCGCGCATGGAGATCGATGCGGCTGCGGAACGGAATGTTGTCTTCAGGTTGAAGAACGGGACCGAGCTGCCCTTCACCGGACGGACGCTGCTGCTGACGTTCAGCGTCCCGCAGTTCTTCTTTCACGTGACCACGGCCTACGACCTGTTGCGGCACGCCGGCGTCGAGCTGGTGAAGAAGGATTATCTCGGGAGGAAGTAGTTGGCGGGCTCGGTGTACACCTCTCCCTAAGGGAGAGGTGCACGGCACCTTCGGTGCTGCTTTACGCTTCGCCCTTGCGCTCGTAGTCGGCGAGCGAGCTTCGGCCGGCGATCTCGCTGCGCAGCTCTTCGAAGCGACGATGTGCCTCGTCCTCCCGCTCGTCAACGAAGCGCACGGCGGCCTCGCTCGTCATCGGGCCGCTGACCACGGGGGCGGATTGCTCGCCGATGGTCTCGTGGACGTAGAACTGGCCATCATCGCCGCGATGGACCGTCCATTTGAGGCGGATCGCGACCATCGGGCCGGGGCCAACCTTGCTGTAGCCATCCGCATCGGTGTGCTCCGGCACCAGCGGCTGCTCATCGACCATTGGATGCTCGTCGACGGCATGATGTTCTTCGGCGGACGGCTCCTCACCGACGACGACCATCTCGGTCTCCCGGATGGTCTCGGTCTCGCGAACGACGAGGACGGGCTCGGGGTGCTCCAAGATGCTGGCGATGGTCGCCAGCGCGTGGTCGGTCGGGTCGATCTCTGACAAGGGTTCATCCTCCAGCTCGATGCGGCCGGCAAGTCTGTCCCACTGCCGCCGCGGCCGACCTTATTACGCGCGGTTGATTAAGGCTGAGTTGGGGCTCGATCTGCACCAAAATGGGACGCTTTCTGGCGTCCCAGAGGCGGGCGCATCCGTCGCCCGCCGGGAAGTTCGGCTCAGATGTCTACAGCTTCGTTGATTGCGCGCGTGCATGGTTTCGAAACGAGGTCTTCGAGCCTGATTTAACTTGGCTCAGTGAACGTTGAGGCGGCCGAAAGATGCACGTCCATCCCTGGCGGGCGCGCTTCAGCGCGATTTTGGCCGCGCCCGACTACCTGTCAGGCCCTACTGCGGCGGAATGGAATGTCGTGCGTGCCCGTGCTCGGGAAGCTCTGCACCCCGAAGAAACAGAAATGCAAGAACAATTGACGAAGGCGATGGACGACGTCCGGGCTGGTGTCGCGGCCACCAAGCGAGCAATACTTGAGCGTTGCGAGATTCTCGGGGACGGCAAGGCTAAACTTCGGCCGAACCGTGAGCTCTCGACAGCGATTGAGGAGCATGGCCCGGAAACCACCATTATAGGCCTGTCGACGGACTTTTCTATAGCGACGTCAGGCAGCTCCTGACCAACGTTGGCCTCTACTTAGGCCCGCCCGCTCGTGTGGTTCATCTCGGCATGGGCCGTCAGAGTGACGATGAACGATGAGCCTGTGGGCATTCTTGTCGTTGTTCTGGCTAACCGCCGCGGAGGTGGGGAAGGAACCTGAAGGCCAAATGCCATGAAGGACCTCAGAAGCTCCGCGCCGATGCTGCGGAGCTCGCCCTCATGAGAAGACGAACGAGTGACTCGGGAAAGCGAGAATCGTTCGGACGCTTGGCAGAGGAACTCGCAATTGAGACTCTTGAGCTTGAACTAGTGATCAAGCGGCAGAGCTCTGATTCAGACTCCATTGGGCCGGAGAACTTAGTGCCCCTATAACCCGGTCTAGGCAAGAGTGACGTCTCTGCGAACTACGCCTCGCCGCCGGGGCGGCGTTCATCCCAGACACTTCGGCCGCAGCTTCGCTGCGTCTGGTGCACTCTCTGCCGAATTAACTTTCGACTATACGATTCACATATGTAGATGCTGGAACAACGTCGGCGGATTTCAGTTGCGATTGCATCATTTTCCCGATTGGTCAACGCGGGGCCGTGGTCCAAGTCTGTTCGAGAGCTTGGTTGGGGTTACACGTCATGCGTGAATATCATGGTCTAGCGGTTGACGCCGCTGTGCTGCTGCATGAGCGTCTAGAACAGCTTACGTCTCAATTGTCCGAATTGGAAAGTCTTCGCGCCCGCGTGCTTGAGGCGGAGCGGAGCGCACCGATCACCGCCGAAACCGCTCCCTCCCGTCCGCGAGTGCCATTTCGGCCTGCGCCTTCGCAAAGCAGGTTGAATTAGCAAGAGGCGAAGAGCGCCTGAGGACACCGTCGTGAACCGCACCGACGAGCTATGGCGGCTTGCACAGGCCGACCGGATGATCGAGGGATCGTGTGATGGCTAGTGGCCCGAACCCGCTGTACCGCATTCTCCGAGCTTCAAATGGAATGAAGAAACAAGCCAAGGTTCACGTTGCACGAGGTCACTGAGCAGGCGCGGCAGGTACTTCAAGACAACAAACCGGTCGAAGGTGTCATTTTCTGAGAGAGGACGTGACGTCCCATTGGATTGTAGTGGGCTGGAGTCGGCTGACTTAGGACATTGGACATTCAAAATTAGGACAGGAACATTCCCGCGATTGCCAAGTTTTCCCGATTCCATTCCCCAAGGGTGACCCGAATGGCCCCAGCTCAATATCACCAAATAAGCCCGCGAGCTGGGCCTCTTTTCTTTACCAAGGCCGAGCCGGAATATTATTTGAGAGTCCACGATAATCAGTCATGAAAGGGCTGATCAGCGCGCGGGCGAATTCCTGTGCACCGGATCGGGTGTCTCCGCTGAGGCAAGGACAAGCTTGGCAGCATCAGCAAGAAGGCGATTGAGCTGCTGCCGGTTTTCATGGACATTCGGTTGAACTAGTCCCACCTTGCGCTCGAACTCAACTGACCAATTCCGCCGAGCGTCCGTTGCTCCACTTGCCTACAAAACCCTGAGACTCTAACCCCCGCCGGATGAGTCCGGTGCCGGGTCATCAAGATGCGACACTTTTTGTCAGTGTCATTCGAGTGGGCGAAAACATTCGCGCAAGATGTCCTCCGAGCCTGATAGCAGGAAGTTCAATGCCGCGATAAAGCACTTCCGCGACTATCAACGTCGAAGGGATTACCGCAAATGCCATCATCGTTAAGGTGCCGATCTGATTAGTCCAACTCGCCCACAATGCGGAGTAGCTCAACATGATAGGATAGTGGCAAAGATAGACCGAATAGGATCGCGAGCCGAGATAACCGGCCAAGCGACTTTCAAGCAACAAACGGTAGAGCTTCGTGAATCCATTGCTGATGTCACGATGGATGATCAAACCAAGATAGAGCAGACCCCAAACAACAAATGGTCCTCGTATAAATATCGCGGCAAGTCCGATCGCGGTGAGCGGGACAGTAGTTTGTCGCACACCATTTTTCAGCCACGGATAAATCAACCGGCTGACGATGCCGACACTGAAATAAATGATCGGATCAAGAAGCATTGATTGCTGATGATAGACCCAGACCTGTTGGGTTGCGTGATGAGCGACGATGATGCCTATGATCAGTGGGATGGCCACCGATGGGGAACGTAAGGCGAGCAGCATCAGTGGAGCGACAAGGTAGAACTGCCACTCTAACGAGATGCTCCACCCCGGCACGTTAAAGGCGTATTCCGACCACGGCAGGAATTCGTGGCTAATAATCCCATGCAGCATCGTGGCGTGCGCGAGAACGTGCGCCTCTAACCATTGTTCGGTCGCCCCTGCGATGTCGCGTGCTTCAACATAGAATGGCGTGTCGGCTCCAATCACATGGGCTGGAACCGTTGCAAGGTTGGCGAAATATCCTCCGATGCAGCTGATCGCAAATAGTGGAAACAAACGCATGAATCGGCGGATCAGATAAGCCGGATACGGTTCTGGCTTTTCGATCAGTAGATGAAAGATGACAAAGCCCGAAATGATCATGAAGACGCGGACAGCATTGGCGCCACCAAGCGAAGTCAAGTAGCCCAAGGTCGATGGCCGAAGATTCGAAGCATAACCAATGTGGTTGATCATCACGAGAACAGCGAGCCAGCCGCGCAGTCCTTCGATTGAACTAAAGAAAGATCTTGTTTGATCGTGTCGGGTTGCTATCATTCCCGAGCTCCGCAAAACGCGATTCAAAATTGATGATAAATTAGGACCCGGCCGCAAAGCTAACTCCGCTCGGCTTCGCACACCGGGACGCCCTTTCCGGCAACCTTGATCCCAGTGCCGATCTTCAGCCCGGCGCAGGGTGATTGCGGAGAATCAGAGCCCGCAATACGTTCGATTCCGGCGCAGCACGCCCCTCAAAACGTGCTTCCGAGAGGCCTGAAGTCGGCTTGCGGCGGACTTTTGGACAACAGCCCCAGCTGGCATTGTGTCAGCCGACGCCGTAGATGGGCTCCACTGGCGGCTGCAGGCAGACGGGAGAAAACACTGGCGATCAGCGAGCGCGGATACCTGCGCGCAGCTATCGAGTACGCCGGCGTCTCATCAGCCAGTACACGCCGTATCCGATCGCGAGAATAGGAAGGCCGGCACCTGCAATCGGTCCGGGGGCTCCACTGACCTGGCCCGGCTTATTCTGCCCCGGCGCATTCTCGCAATTACCTTTGCCGTTGCAAGCCAACGCAGCTGGCACGGTTATCGCCAGCGAAAACGCAAATGCTGCTGCGCTGAGAACGCCTGAAGTGAACTTCACCGATGCCTCCTGTGTACCCCTGCTGAAGCAAAGCCAGTTAATTAGAGTATTGAATTCCGTCAATTAAATTACCATGCGGGGCGGTTCCCGCACATGCATATGTTAATCCGGGTTAATGACGCGAGGCACTTCGCCTGCGACAAGAAGCTGCGTCGGAGACAATAATAAATGCATTGAATATTTGTTCCGGCGCCCGGCTCATTAATTGTCTTAAAACGCGTTTTACTGGTTTATTTTTATTATGCGCGGGGCCGCAGCAGTCACCTGCTGCGGCCTTTCTCCGCCGCTGACGCGTATCAAACAAAGAAGGTCTAGAGCTCCCCGTCGAATTGCATTCTTATGTCCTCCATTTTCCGAGGAGGGCATAATGAAAGTTGTTTTTACTAGCAGCCGGGCTCCTGCCAGGGCTGGTGAGTTTTGCTTGATCCCTATGAAATTCTTGGGCGAGCAAGCCGACTGTAGATTATCCAAGGGCGATGAATGTGCGCTAGTGAGCACGCGGGGCCGGTTCGCTCGTATCACTTGCGGCCGAGGCCGCCACTCGGCTCAGAGGACGGCCGCAGCATCATGCAGGGGCTGCATGCAATTAAGCATACGCAAAGTGGTGCGGGCCTAACGTGCCCGCGGATGCCGTTCCGATGCCCGCAGATGTGGCATCAGCCGCCCTTCGTCAATCGCTTGAAATGTAAGGGAAAATTGCTCGAAATGCCAGCAAATAGTTGGAGCTGAACGGCAATTCGAGATCGCCGCTATGGGTCTAGGATCTCATGATTGATGACGTTCTGCCGGATGGGATCGCCGTCCAGCACACTCAGGATGTTGCGCGCGGTCTGCTCGCTCATGCGTTGGACGGCTTCGACCGTAACCCCGGCGACATGCGGGGCGACGATGACGTTGGGGAGCGCGAACAGCGCGTTGCTGACCGGCGGCGGCTCCACCTCGAAGACGTCGATGCCGGCGCCGGCGAGCTTGCCGGAGACCAGGGCGTCGTAGAGCGCTGCTTCCTTCACGATGCCGCCGCGCGCGGTGTTGATGAGGTAGGATTTTGGCTTCATCCGCCCGATCCGGTCAGCGTCGAACAGGCCGACCGTCTCCGGCGTCTTCGGGCAATGGATCGTGACGAAATCGGCGTTGGGCAGCGCGGCGTCGAGGTCGGTGACGGGTTCGCAGCCGGCGGCCTTGATCTCGGCGGCTGCCTTGAAGGGATCGTAGACCTGCACCTTCATTTCCATCGCCAGGCAGCGCTTGGCGGTGCGACTGCCGATGCGGCCGAAGCCGACGATCAGCACAGTCTTGCCGTAGAGATCGAAAGGCAGCATGCCGAGCCGGTCGGCCCATTTGCCGTCCCTGACACAGGTGTGCATCTCCTGCGCGCGCTTGGCCAGCGTCAGCATCATGAACAGCGCCGCTTCCGCGACCGAGGGCGAGTTCGCGCTGCCGGCGACCATCAGCGGCACCTTGCGGCGGGAGAGGGCGGCCACGTCGACGGCGTCGTAGCCGACGCCGATCCGGGTCACCACCTTCATGTCCCTGGCTGCTTCGAGCTCGGTCTCGCCGAAGGCGGTGGCGCCGAGCGCCACACCGTGGACGGGGGCATGGCTCTTCAACAAGGCCTCGAAATCCTTCGCCGAGATCAGGTTCGCAAACTCGACGAGCTCGATATCGTCCCGCTGGGTGAGGAGGGCGCGTGCCCCTTGCGACAAAGTTTGTGTAACGAAAATCTTCTTCTTGTTGGTCGCCATCGTCCCCTGCCTGCGCGAGTTTCTTGTCCGGCCGTCACAATACGACGCCGGTCGCCTCGTTTAGCAGGTGCATATTGTTGAGGTCCATCGCCAAACGCATGGGTGCCCCGTCCTTGGCGCCGGCATTGGGATTGACGCGGCCGCAGATCGGCGTGCCGTCGAGCCCGAAATAGACCAGCGTCTCCATCCCCATCGGTTCGGTGACGTCGAGCACGGTGTCGAAGGTCTCGACGCCAGGCTCCAGATGCGCGTGCGACTCGGTGAGATGCTCAGGCCGGATGCCGAGCAGCAGCTTGTCCGTGCGCGGCAGCGCGTTGTAACGCGCCGCGCGGGCCGGCGGCAGCGGGAAGGCGATGCGGTCGGTGAGGCGGAGCTGGAGCGTGCCGCCGACATCCTCGAGCCGGCACGGGATGAAGTTCATCGCCGGCGAGCCGATGAAGCCTGCGACGAAGCGCGTCGCCGGCTTGTGATAGAGCTCGTTCGGTGTGCCGATCTGCTCGATCCGGCCCTTGTTCATGACCACGACACGGTCGGCCAGCGTCATCGCCTCGACCTGGTCATGGGTGACGTAGACGGTGGTGGTGCGCACCTTCTGGTGCACCTTCTTGATCTCTATCCGCATCTGCACGCGAAGCTTGGCGTCGAGGTTGGACAGTGGTTCGTCGAACAGGAAGACCTTGGGATTGCGCACGATGGCGCGGCCCATGGCGACGCGCTGGCGCTGACCGCCGGAGAGCTGCTTCGGCTTGCGGTCGATCAGGTCCGTGATGTCGAGGAGGCGGGCGGCCTCCGTCACCCGGGCCTTGATCTCGGCCTTGGGGTAGTGCTTCAGGCGCAGCCCGAACGACATGTTCTCGGCGACAGTCATGTGCGGATAGAGCGCGTAGTTCTGGAACACCATCGCGATGTCGCGGTCCTTTGGCGGCACGTCGTTGACGACGTCGCCGCCGATCATGATGTCGCCGTCGCTGATGTCCTCGAGGCCTGCGATCATGCGCAGCGTCGTCGACTTGCCGCAGCCGGAGGGGCCGACCAGCACGATGAACTCGTGGTCGGCGATGTCGAGGTCGATGCCGCGCACGGCTTCGACATCGTCGTAACGCTTGACTACCTTCCGCAAAGCAACGTCAGCCATCGAACTTCTGCTCCTCGTCATCAACCCTTTGTCGCGCCGGCGGTCAGGCCGGCAATGTAGTAGTCCATCAGGAATGCGTAGATGATCAGCGGCGGCGCGGCGCCGAGCAGCGCGCCGGTCATTATCTGCCCCCAGTTGAACACGTCGCCCTTGATCAGCGTGGTGGTGATGCCGACCGGCAGCACGAGCTGGTCCACCGACGTCGTGAACACCAGCGGATAGAGGAACTGCGCCCAGGACACCGTGAAGGCGAAAATGGTCGCGGCGATCAGCCCGGGCAGCGCGACGGGGATGAAGATCCGCGTCAGGGTCTGCAGCCAGGAGGCGCCGTCGATGAGGGCGGCCTCGTCGAGTTCCTTCGGGATGGAGGCGAAATAACCGATCATGATCCAGGTGCAGAACGGCACGGTCAGCGTCGGATAGATGAACAGCAGCACATACCATCGGTTCAGCAGCGTGATGCCGGTCAGGTCCTGGACCACCGCGAGCATCTTGAACAGCGGAATGAACAGCAGGCTGTCGGGGATCAGATAGGTGAGAAACACCCCGGTCGCGAGCGTCGTCGAGCCCCAGAACTTCATCCTCGCCAGCGCAAACGCCGCGGGAATGCTGATCAGCATGGTGACCATCACGACCACGATGGAGACGATAGCGGAATTCCAGAAGAAGCGCAGGAACTGGTTCGAGGTCAGAAGCTCGACGTAGTTCGACAGGGTGGGATGAAACACCCACCAGGGATTGGTCGCCGCCGAAATCTCCGCGCTGCTTTTGAGCGAGGTGATCAGCATGTAGATCGGCGGAGTGAGCGAGAATATCGCGAACAGCACCAGGAAGAAGTAGGACCAGCGCAGAGCCCAGGTACGATCCCGGCTCATGCTCCGGTATTTGACCTTGCGCGTGGGACCGCCTTTGTCGATTGCGAGCGTGCTCATCAGGCTTCGTTCCCACGTTTGCTGACATCGCGCAGAATGAAGATCGCCGCGACTGCGAGGATCGGCACCATGAACAGCGAGACGCAGGCGCCGAGCGGAATGTCGCTGCTCTGGATTCCGACCTGGAATGCCCAGGTGGCGAATATATGCGTGGAATCCAACGGGCCGCCCGAGGTCAGGATGCGCACGATATCGAAATTGGCGAAGGTCACGATCAACGAGAACAGCGTCGTGATGGCGATGATGTTGCGCATCATCGGCAGCGTCACGTACCAGATCCGCTGCCACCAATTGGCGCCGTCGATGGCGGCTGCCTCGTAGAGCTGGTCCGGCACCGATTTCAGCGCCGCCAGATACATGATCATGAAGAACGGTGCGCCGTACCAGACGTTGACGAGGATCACGGAGAAACGCGCCCAGAAGGTGTCGCCAAGCCAGGGGATCGGGCCGATGCCGAAGAAGGACAGCGTGTAGTTGAAGGCGCTATAGGAGGGGTCGAACAGCCACAGCCAGGCCAGCGTGCTCATGGCGGGCGGGATCACCCACGGCACCAGCAGCATGCCGCGCCATTTGCGCTGGCCCTTGGCCGGCAGGTTGTGGACGAAATGAGCGACGATGAAGCCCAGCAACGCCTTGAAGAACACCGCTGTGATGGCGAAAATGCAGGACTGCCTCACGACCATCCAGAACGTGTCGCGCTTGAACAGGAAAGTGAAGTTGCTCAGGCCGACGAACTTCTGCATCGACTTGTTCAGCATCGCGAGATGCGCGGAGTAGAAGGCTGGATAGAGCACGAGCAGCGCGATCAGGAGAATCAGCGGTAGCGTCAGGAAGAACGCCACCGTCGACTTCCGCCTGAGCGCGTTGTGTAAGCTGGTGCGTTTGCGCGGGCTCGCGGCGCGGACGGAGCGACCCTGCTCAACGACGACATCGGCCATGGTCAAACTTTCTTACGGAAGGTTTAACGGGGAAGCCGGCCGCATCGGTCGGCTTCCCCCGACAAGGGGACGGGCGGAATCGTCGGCGGCTCACCCGTGAACGCGTGAACCGCCATGAGCACCCGGCGTCAGCTCCGCATGAAGCCTTCGCACTCGCCCTCGGCCCAGGCGAGCGCCTGCTCCATCGTCTCGCCCCTCGCATAACGCAGCGCCAATTTGGTCAACGTCGCCTGGGAGTAGATCTGCTGCGCGATCTTCGGCGGCGCCGGCGATGCCGCAATCGACATTGTCTGGCTGTGGTGCGGATCCGGATAGTGATAGAGCGTGCCCTTCGGCGGGCCTTCCTCGGCCCAGGTCTTCAGCTTCGTCAGGTTCGCGAAAGAGGGAAGGTCATAGCCGCCGCTCGCAGCGACGAATTTCTCAATCGAAGACGGCTGCGAAAGGTGGGCGAGCAGGCTCTTGGCGGCTTGCTTGTTCTTGCCGAACGCCCAGACGCCCCAGAAGTACGGCAGGAAGGGTGCGAAGCGGCCCTTCGGACCGGCCGGCATGCTGTGGGTCCAGCATTGCTCGGCAACCTGCGGGGCATCGCGCTTGGCCACCGCCCAGGCGCTCGGCGGATTCAGGATGAGCGCACCACGGCCCGAGATCAGCCATTTGTTGTTGGACGCATCGTCCCAGGATGCTGCGTCGGGCGGCAGGACGGCGATCAACTTCTTGTAGAACTCGAGCGCCTGTCGGACCGCGTCCGTCTTCACCGTGACATCGCCCTTGGCATTGACGAGCTCGGCGCCGAACGACTGGAAGATCGCGCCGGCTGTATCGACGCTGTCGGTGGTCTCGCCGAGACCGATCCCGAACGCAAAGCCGGCCTTCTGACAGGCCTCCGCCGCCTTCAGGAAGGTCTCCATGGTCCAGTTGTCCGCCTTGGGCGCGGCGCCGGCCGGATACATCTCCTGCACGTCGATACCCGCATGCTGCTTCATCAAGTCAATGCGGGAGCAGGGCCCCTTGATCTGGCTGCCGACGGTCGCGGGCACGGCGAGCCATTTGCCGCCGGCCTGGCCCAGATATTTGACGGTGCCGTTGACGTCGCCGTTCTGCTTGATGATCGGCTCCATGATGTCATTGACCGGCTCGAGCTGGTCGGCATAGGCGTGCGGCCACCAGGTCGGCATCTGGAGAATATCGTGACCGGATTTCGCCTGCGCTTCGGCGGCGACCGTCAGTTCGAGCTTCTTGTTGTTGCTGGTGATATAGTCGATGGAGACTTCGACCTTCTCCTTCGCGGCCCATTCGTTGACCAGGTCCGTCGAGGCCTTGTTAGCGCCCGGCACCCAATGGTCCCAGAAGCCGATCGAGAGCTTTCCGGCGGCGTAAGCGCCCCGGACATAGGGCGCGGTGATCAGCGCCGCGGAGGACATTGCAGTGGCAGCCACAAATTGACGTCGCGTCAGTGTCTTGCGTGACATCTCGTTTCCTCGCTTGGGTGTTGTTGTTGGAGTTTCCTCAGACAGACTTCTTTATTGAGTTTTTTGCTGTTGGCTTTTCTTGTTGGTGCCGTCGGTCGCGTGAGCAATTCACGCAAGCCGCAGCAAGTTGGTAGCGCGATCAGAGCATGATTGATCGCATCTGTCGAGGAAGCCGAACGGCTCCGAGTCTAAAACTAACGTTGTGTCCGGAAAACGTCGTGACGCATGTCGAGGCGACGCGTCGCAGGCGCAGGGCTCGTCGTTTTTGCGATGCACACTTCGCGGCAAGCCGTCTGGAACGGTCGGTTACGCATTTACGCCGCAGTTTCGAATAAGCCTGCATAACCGCTTCGCGTGAAAGACTTTTCCGGCGTGGACAGCAATCGGCTGCGTCTGGACCTCGAAGCGGCGAAAACGATAGAGTTGAAGCCGGCGGGCTTCCGCACGATAGGCTAGGCAGATCGACGATGGAGACGAGGATGATCAATCCGGCACAGCCAGCGCGGCTTTGCGTGCAGCGATGGTTAGCGCTGGGATCCGTGCTCGTGCTGTTGCTCGGTGCCGCCGCGGCGGCGAATGCTCAAGGTTTGGTCAAGGGCGTTCAGGAAGGCGCGGCGGCCGGGAACAAGGCGGCCGGTCCGGTCGGTGGCGTGCTCGGCGGCGCGATCGGCGGCGTGGTCGGCGTCTTCACCGGCGTGCTCGGTGTCGGCAGCAACAACGGCGGCAATCAGCCGCCAGCCGCCAAGGAAGTCGCCAGGGACGCCAAGCAGCAGGGCGCGGCCAAGGACAAGGATGCCAAGAGCACCAAGGCGGGCAAGGGTGCCAAGGCGAGCAAGGAGGCGAAGAACGCGCCGCAGGACAACAAGGGCACCAAAGACAATAAGGATGTCACGGTCCTCACCCAGACCGGCGCCCCGCAGCTCACCGCCGAGCAGATCGTCGCCAACAGCGATTCCTACATCGAGCGCATCAAGAGCCAGCTGAATCTCACGCCGGATCAGGAGAAGCACTGGTACGGCTTCTCGAGCGCGATGCACTATCTCGGGCATAATGGTGCAGAGCGGCTCAACCTCCGGGTTGCGCGCGCCAAGCGGGATCCGCCCGACGACATCATCGAGCAGATGCGAAACGAGGCCCAGTTCCTGATCGATCGCGCCGCCGACCAGCGCAACGTGGCCGACGCCGCCGAACCGCTCTATTCGAGCCTCGACGACAAGCAGAAGCAGGTCTTCATTCAGGAGATGGTGCGCCTCAGCCACGAGCGCGGATTGGATTGATCAAGTTGAATCGGCTCGCTCGCGTCTGAATTAACGGCGTCCGCCACGAATTCGTGAATCCTCTCCGCAATTCGGGTATGGTTAGCTTCGTAAGGCTGACTGCGGGGGTGATATGGCGGACGGACTCTCCGTTTTCCTGGTCGAAGACGAGGCGTTGATCCGGATGATGATCGCCGACATGGTGGAGGAACTCGGCCACCACGTCGTCGCGGAAGCGGACAATGTGCGCGACGCCAGCGCGTTTGCCATGACCGCGCAGTACGATATGGCCATCCTCGATATCAACCTCATGGGCGTCTACGTCGATCCCGTCGCCGACCTAATCGAACGTCGCGGAAAACCATTTTTCTTCGCCACAGGCTACGGGCCGGAACTGCTGCCGTCCTTGCTTCGGCGCAGGCCGATCCTGCGCAAGCCGATCGCAATGGATCAGCTCAAGGCGATGATCGATTCGATGTTTCCCGAGCCGTCAGCCGAAATTCCGGGCTGACCGATCACGCCCAAGGCGCGCGCCAGAGAGCGATCCAGTCGGCTCAGTTGCGACCATTCCTCAAAACCCTGGCAATGGTGTGGGCTGTCATGGCTGCGCGGTCCGACGCGCGCTGGGCAGCCAGCCGGTCACGCGCCTTTTCCTCGATCAGGAGCTCGATCAGGGCCAAACGCTTGTCTTCGTTGTCCGCTTCGCTCAGCAGACGATGATAGCGGTGATAGTCGAAACCCAAATCCTGCTTACGCATGCCACGCCCCCGCAACTACGCCGCGCATGCTTGAATTGTTTCTTATCTGAAACATGCACGCAAGCACGTTCCCCCTGGAACCGGGCACGTGCTGAATCATCTGTGAATTACTGGAACCCGCGAGCGGCGGAGAGCACTCATTCTCAGTCCGCAGTGTGGTCGGCAAACATCTTCAGGCCGACGAAGCTCGCATCGGGCTTGATCACGAGCCTGGTCGGGATGTTGCGAAGATAGTCCTGGAAGCGTCCCTTCGCTTCAAAGCGTGCGCGGAACGCCGAGGCCGCTAGGAACTCGCGAAAGCGCGGCACGATTCCGCCGGCGATATAGACGCCGCCCCGGGCGCCGAAGGTCACCGCGAGATTGCCGGCAACCGAGCCGAGGGTGGCGCAAAACATCTCCAGCGTCGCGCGGCTGACAGGACAGCTGCCGTCCAGCGCAGCCTTGGTGATGGCGGCGGCATCGCGGTGCGGCACCTGGACGCCGTCGATCTCGGCCAACGCTTCGTAGAGATTCTGCAGTCCGGAACCCGAGAGTGCGCCGCGCTCGATGGAGACATGGCCGAGGCGCCGGCGCAAGCAGGCAATCACGCGTTCCTCGCGCTCGTTCTCCGCTGGCAGGGTCGCGTGTCCGGCCTCGGTGACGACGGCCAGCCGCGAACCATGGCGTTCGATCAGACAGGAGACACCAAAACCAGTTCCGGGCCCGACGACCAGCAACGGCTCTCCGGGCAAGCCATCGCCGCCGCCGAGCGGGATCAGGTCGGCAGGCTGCAAGGCGGGCAGGGACCAGGCCACCACCTCGAAGTCGTTCAGCACATGGACGCTGTCGAAACCAAGCGCGGGCTGCAGCTCGTTGCCGTCGATGACCCAGGGGCTGTTGGTCATGACGCAGCGGTTGTTGGTGACAGGTCCCGCCACGGCAAGCACCGCTCTTTGGAGCTGCTCGCCGCCTGACCGGCGCGCCAGCACATCCGCGATGGCTTCCCGTATGGTCGGGAAGTCGGCGACCTTCACGTAATCGATCGGTCCGGTCTGACCATTCCGGCTCAGCGCGAAGCGCGCATTGGTGCCGCCGATATCGGCGAGAAGAATTGTTCCTGTCTTGCCGATGCCCATGGCCCTGCGGCTTCCGCGGCCTTGTCGGCCCTCGGGAACCTTTGCCTCCGTTCCTGATCGATCCGCAAGCGCGGACGGTCTGAGAATCCTCGCTTGGTTGTTCCTAGTCAACACGGATGAGGTCGAACCGTTGCATTCTGGACAAATCCTAGCCGTCAGCGCGGTATCGCCGCACGCGGTCGGTGGTTGCTAAGCGGCGCCGGAAGATCGACATTGGGAGGAAGCATCCGGCGCCTGACGCCGGGCGGATGGATTGGGGCTTGATATGAAGATTTCCGACCGCGACGTGCTGCTGGTGATCGACGTACAGAACGACTTCTGCACCGGCGGGGCGCTCGCCGTTCCCAGTGGCGAGAAGGTCGTCCCCGCCATCAACCGGATCGCCCAAAAATTTGACAATGTGGTGCTGACCCAGGACTGGCATCCGAGCGATCACGTCTCGTTCGCGTCGAACCATGCGGGCAAGGAGCCGTTCCAGGCCGTCGAGCTCGACTACGGCACGCAGGTGCTATGGCCGGTGCATTGCGTGCAAGGCACGGCGGGCGCTGAATTTCATCGCGATCTCGACATGACGCGGGCGAGCCTCGTGGTGCGCAAGGGCTTTCGCCGTGGCATCGATTCCTATTCGGCGCTGTTCGAGAACGACCATCGGACGCCGACAGGACTGCTTGGCTATCTGCGCGAACGCGAACTGAAGACCGTCTTCGTCGCCGGTCTGGCGCTGGACTTCTGCGTCCGCTTCTCGGCGGAGGATGCGCGTCAGGCGGGGCTGGAGGTGGCCGTCGTCGAGGATGCCTGCCGCGGCATCGATCTCGACGGCTCGGTGGCCGCCACCCATCAAAGTTTCAGGGACCGCGGCATCGCTGTCGTCAGCCTCGAGGCGTTCCTGTGAGGATATCGAGGTAGCCATGGTGGAGAAGGCCCCCAGACAGCCACGTGGACCAGGGCTTGCTCCTGACGATCCACGGCTGTGGCCGTTTGCGGCGGCGCAGCTCGCCATGGATGCCTGCTTCTGGTGGCTGGAGCGCGGACCCGCGAAGCAGGGAGAGAGCAGCCTGCCATGGACGACGCCCAACCGCGTTGCCCTGGAGCTCGCAACGATGCAGCTGCGCGATTGCTCGCGGACCCGGTCCGGCCAGCCGGCGCTGGTCTGCGCCCCCTATGCGCTGCATCGGGCCCTGATCGCCGATTTCGCGCCGGGCCATAGCGTGGTGCAGTCACTGCAAGAGGGCGGTGTCGACCGGGTCTATGTCACCGACTGGCGGTCGGCCACCCCCGGCATGCGCTATCTCTCGATCGACAGCTATCTCGGTGATCTGAACGTCGCCATCGACGAGATCGGCGCGCCGGTCGATCTCGTCGGCCTTTGCCAGGGCGGATGGCTGTCGCTGCTCTACGCGGCGCGCTTTCCGGCCAAGGTGCGGCGGCTGGTCCTGGTCGGTGCTCCCGTGGACTTGTCGATTGATTCCTCGCTATCCAGGCTCGCCCGCAACGCGCCCGAGCTGGTCTATGAGCAGCTCGTCGCGCGCGGCGGCGGCAATGTCAGCGGCGAGGAGATGCTGCGCTTGTGGTCCCGAGCGCCGAACCGCGACGATATCGTCGCGGCGTTGCAGCGGGATCTGTCGGACGAGCAGGGCACGGCGCTGCTCGCGCGCTTCGACCGATGGAACGCCGAGACGCTCAATCTGCCGGGCGCCTATTATCTCGAGATCGTCAACGGGATTTTCCGGGAGAACCGGATTGCCGGGGGCAGCTTCGTCGCGCTCGGCCGGTCGATCGATCTGAAGGACGTCAAGGCGCCGATCTTCCTGCTGGCCGGGCTCGACGACGGCGTGGTGCCGGCAACGCAAGCGCTCGCCACGGCCAATCTCGTCGGCACGCCGCCAGCCTTCATTGCGGCGGCATCCGAGCCCAGCAATCATCTCGGCCTGTTCATGGGAGCGCGCACCCACGCGCATGCCTGGCCGCGGGTTGCCGAGTGGCTGCGCGGCGATCTGCCCGGCGTGCTGGCCCGCAGCGCCTGAGGTCGCCGGCTCTGGACCGGCCGGGGCGCAAATCCGTTATGCATGACGGCGGATGGCCTGCACGGGGCCAGACCGATGGGTTACATATGAATCTGACCCGACGGTCGGTGTCCGCCGGGAAGAGACTTAAGGGTACTGCGCTCGATGACTTTCCACTCGATTTACGCTCACGGATTTGCGCGGGTGGCGGCCTGTGTCACTACCTCTCATGTCGCCGATCCCACGGCCAACGTGAAGGCTGTCCTGGCGGCGGCCGAGGCCTGCCACGAGCAGTCGGCGGCGGTCGCCGTCTTTCCCGAGCTGTGCCTGTCCGGCTATGCGATCGAAGACCTGGTTAAGCAGGATCCGCTGCTCGATGCAGTCGAGCGCGGGCTGGCCGCGATCGTCGAGGCCTCCGCGGGGCTGATGACGGTCCTGATCGTCGGGGCGCCGCTGCGCTTTGGTCATCGCATCTACAACTGCGCCGTCGTCATTCATCGCGGCAACGTCCTCGGCGTGGTGCCGAAATCCTATCTGCCGACCTATCGCGAGTTCTATGAGGGACGCCATTTCGCCTCCGGCGCCGGCATCGTCGGCGAGACGATCGCCTTCGGCGGCCTGCACGCGCCGTTCGGCGTGGATCTCCTGTTCGCCGCCGAGGACGTTCCGGGCCTCACCATCGGCGTCGAGATCTGCGAGGACATGTGGATCCCGGTGACGCCGGCTTCGGAGCTCGCGCTCGCGGGTGCGAGTGTTCTGATCAACCTTTCGGGGAGCCCGATCACGATCGGCCGGGCACGCTCGCGCGCGCTGCTGTGCCAATCGACGTCGGCGCGCTGTCTTGCGGCTTACGTCTATGCGGCCGCCGGCGCAGGGGAATCGACCACCGATCTCGCCTGGGACGGCCAGACCTCGATCTACGAGGACGGGGTGCTGCTGGCCGAGGGCGAGCGGTTTCGCCAGGGCGGCCAGATCACGCTGGCCGATGTCGACCTCGACCTGCTCAGGCAGGAACGCGCGCTGATGGGAACGTTCGACGACAACCGGCGGCAGCGCGAGGCCTTTTACCGCAAAGTGACATTCGCGCTGAAGCCGCCGGCCGCTGACATCGGTTTCCTGCGCAAGGTCGAGCGCTTTCCGTTCGTGCCGAGCGACGAGAGCCTGCTCGAGCAGGATTGCTACGAGGCCTACAACATCCAGGTCGCCGGGCTCGTGCAGCGCATGCGCGCGACCGGCACCAAGCGCGTCGTGATCGGCGTGTCCGGTGGACTCGATTCCACCCATGCATTGATCGTCGCCGCCAAGGCGGTCGACCTGCTCGGTCTGCCGCGCGAAAACATCCTGGCCTATACCATGCCGGGCTTTGCCACCGGCAGCGAGAGCAAGTCCCATGCGCTGGCGCTGATGCAGGCGTTGCGGACGAGCTGGCAGGAGCTCGACATCCGCACCACTGCAACCCAGATGCTGAAGGACATCGGCCATCCCTTCGGCAAGGGCGAGAAGGTCTACGACGTCACCTTCGAGAACGTGCAGGCGGGCCTTCGCACGGATTATCTGTTCCGGCTCGCCAACCATCACGGCGGCATCGTCATTGGAACCGGCGATCTCTCCGAGCTCGCGCTGGGCTGGTGCACCTATGGTGTCGGCGACCAGATGGCGCATTACAACGTCAATGCGGGCGTGCCGAAGACGCTGATCCAGCACCTGATCCGATGGGTGATCTCATCCAGGCAGTTCAGCGACGACGTCAACCGGACGCTTGGCGCGATTCTGGCCGCTGAGATCTCGCCCGAACTGGTGCCGGTGCAGCCCGGCGAGAAACCGCAGAGCACGGAAGCGTCCGTCGGGCCTTACGAGCTGCAGGATTTCAACCTGTTCTACACGCTGCGGTTCGGCATGCGGCCCTCCAAGATCGCCTTCATGGCTTTCCACGCGTGGAAGGAGGTCGCCAAGGGCGAGTGGCCGCCAGCATTCCCGAACGATCGGCGCAGGGCCTATGATCTGCCGGAGATCCGCCGCTGGCTGGAAGTGTTCCTGCGCCGCTTCTTCGCCTTCAGCCAGTTCAAGCGCTCGGCCATGCCGAATGGGCCGAAGGTCTCGGCCGGCGGCTCCCTGTCGCCGCGCGGTGACTGGCGCGCGCCGTCGGATTCGAGCGCGGCCGCCTGGCTCGAGGATCTGGAAAGGAACGTGCCGAACTGATCGGCGTCGCCAATCGGGAGTATCGGGAGAGGATCTGATGTCGGATGCCGGCGCGTCAGAGGCAGGTGGGGAGAGCAAGGTCGTAAACGGCCTCTACATCTTCGACATCGAGATGCGCGACGGCAAGCGCGGGCAGGCGAGAGGCGTGGTCGTGCTCTGCGACGGCCGCATCATGGGGGGCGACAGCTATTTCTACTACACCGGCAGCTACACCTTCCGGAACGGCAAGTGGCGTGGCGACTTGGTCGTCAACCAGCACACCGAGTCGATCGGCAGGACGCTTGCATTCGGCGGCAGGGAGGTCACCTGCGGCTTCTCCGGCGACTATTCTTCCGGCGGTGCGGAGGTCGAAGGCATGGCGCTGGTCGGCAAGACCAGCGTGACGTTCATGGCGCGACTAACGCTCAAGGATGCGATGTGAACGTGACCCAATCCGCTCACTGACCGTTACGTTCCCGCTCAGGAACCTTCGCAAGGACAGAACGTTCGCGTCTGTCGTTGAGGATTTTCGAGGAGAGGGACCATGCGTAAACACCTGATGTTATCGACTGCGGCCATCGGACTCATGCTCGCATCCGGCTTCGCCTACGCTCAGGCGCCCGGTGAGCGAAGGGACGAGCCGAAACCAACGGAGGAACCGGCAAAAGGCGCTGCGCCACAGCGCGGCGGTCCGGCTCAAGAGCGCGTTCAAGAGCGCGCGCAGGGCGCTCAGGAGCGGCTGCAGGGTGCGGGCCGCGAACAGAAGGGCGGTGCTGCCAAGCAGGAGGCGAACGACGACAAGCGGCAGCCAGCCAGTTCTGCCGAGCGCAACCAACCGAAGACGAGGGATCAGATACAAGAATCCCGAGAGCCTTCGCGCGATCGCAACCGCGAGGCAGAGAGCGCGAAGCCGGGACGCGACAGCGGCAAGAGCAGCGCGGAGACGAAGCAGGACAAGTCTGCGCCGCAGAAATCAACGGCCGAGTCCGAGAAGTCCAGGACCGCCCCAACTGGCCAGCAGAACGAGCGCACGGGAGCTGCGGCCAACCAGAACGAGCGCAACCAGGCCCAGCCGCCGCGCAATGCGGCCGAGCAACAGCAGCCGGCGCAACAGACCAACCGGCCGGCCACCGCGAGCGATACGAACCGGACGGCTCCGGCCAGCAATGCGCAGAGCGCACCCGGCACCTCGGCCACGCAGACGAACCAAGCCAATCAGACCACGCAGACCAACACGCAGGTCAATCAGCAGGCCCAGGTGACGTCGGAGAAGCAGGTGCGGATCTCCGAAACGGTGAGCCGCGCGCGGCTGGCGCAGCCGGAGCGCAATCTGAACATCTCGATCCGGGTCGGCGAGACAATTCCCTCGCGCGTGCGTCTCCATAGGCTTCCGCCCGAGATCGTCTCGATCGAGCCCGCATATCGAGACTACGAATATTTCGCGACGGAGGACGAGGTCGTCATTGTCGAGCCGCGGACGCATCGCATCGTCAGCCAGGTGCCCCGCGATCCGTCGCGGGCCCGTGCTCAAATGGGCGGCAGCGCCACGTCGAGCATGGCGGCGGCCGGCGGGAGCAATGTGAACTGCCAGATCATGCGGCGTGACGCCTCGGGCAATGTCGCCCAAGCGGAACCCTCGACCGTTGGCTCGACTGCACGCACCGATTCCTTGAGCGTGACGGTCCAGATGCCCGACGGCGGCTCGTCCGCGCCGATCGCGCTCGGCGCTCCCGCGGGCAACATCGTGGTCGCAACGCAAGGGCAGGGCGACTGCACGGTGACGATCGAGCCGCAGAGGCGCTGACTGCAACGACGCTGAAACGACAACGCGCCGCCCGGCAGAAACCAGCCGGGCGGCGCGATTGCGTTCGATGTCGAAAGTTTCGAGGTCCGGAGTGCCTAGGAGTCCGGACCTCGTCACCTTGCCCCAGCCTTAGATCCCCCGCCCCATGTGGTTG
>NZ_RQIT01000020.1 GCF_003837805.1 Bradyrhizobium sp. RP6
CCACCGCCGCCGATATGGGCGCCACCGCCTCCGCCAACTCCGGGACGCTGGGCAAAGCTCGGCGTCGCGAAGGGAAGAGCCAGCGCCACCGCGGCAGCGGCACTCAAAATTTTCAGACTGTTCATGGTTAAACTCCTTTCCCGGAAAGCAAACCCTATGCAAGCGCTGGGGTTCCCGGGGATCATGCCGGTTTGCGTGCGAATCGAGCCTCACGCGTTGCCGCTGTACGGGGCATGAATGGATCGCGTCCGCTTTGTGGCAGGGGCGGAAGCGGCATCGCTGAGGGAGGCCGTCGCACTGCCGATCTGGACATTTCGCCGCTCCGATGGCATCAGGACCCGACGAAGCAGGGCCCGTGCCGCATGAAACAATTCTTCCTCAAGTTCTTCACCTGGTGGAACGGCCAGACTTTTGGCACCCAGCTCTGGACCAAGAGGTACGGGGAGCTGGTCGGCCAGGACGAGCAGGGCAATCGCTACTATCGCACCCGCGGCGGGGCGGTCGATCCGACGCTCGGCTTCGAGCGGCGCTGGGTCGTCTATAACGGCTATGCCGAAGCGAGCCGGATTCCGCCGTCCTGGCACGGCTGGATTCATCATGTCGTCGACGTACCGCCGACCGAGGCCAGCTACCAGCCGCGCGAGTGGGAAAAGCCGCACCAGCCGAATCTCACCGGCACGCCGAGGGCCTATCGTCCCTCCGGCTCGACACTTGCCAGCGGCCGGCGTCCGAAGGCGACCGGCGACTACCAGCCCTGGACGCCCGGCTAGCCTTTTCACCCCAGCGAACTGCCGTCGTCCGAAGCGGATGCACATGCATCCGCGCGACACTGCTGTGGACAACGGGAACAGCGGGGATGCCGATTGCGCGGGCGTTGCATCGATGCCGGCGATGCGGCTCAATGATCCCATCTTACGGAGATGGGAGACCATCGCGTTCGGTTCGGGCCACAGTTCGCGACTGTCCCGAAATGCAGCGGCCGCCGACCAGGACTCGATCGGGAGATAGGCCCCCGGTCTGGAAGCTCCGAAATCGCCCGATGTGAATGTGCAGCCGCCGTAAGACAGGAAGGGCCGCTCGGGAAACCGGGCGGCCTTTTTCTGTTGGGGCGGACGCGGCGCAGCGCCCTCTCTGGCGATGCGCTGCAGAGCCGGGGCCATGTCGCAGCGGTCTGTGTAGTTTCCTGTGTCCCGGCTCGCCGGAGCAGCGTTGCACGCTGCACCGCGTCCGGACACGAGATCGGAGTCTAGTTCACCCGCTCGGCCGCGCGCTTGACCGCTTCCAGGCGCCGCGCCTGATTCTGCGCGCCGCGCTCCCTCAGCAACGCCATCACCTCGGCGGGCGCGGTGTCGGGCGAGCCGGAATTGAACGGCGGGGCAGGATTGTATTCCATCTGGAGCTGGATCGCTTCCGCCGTCGTGCGATCGACCATGATCGACACCAGCGTCAGCGCGAAATCGATGCCGGCGGTGACGCCGCCGCCGGTGATGCGGTTGCGATCGATGCAGACGCGCGTCTTCGTCGGCGTCGCGCCGAACTGCGCGAGCATGTCCATCGCGCTCCAATGGGTGGCGGCGCGGTAGCCCTTCAACAGGCCTGCGGCGCCGAGGGCCAGCGATCCCGTGCAGACCGAGGTGACGTATTTGGCGCCATCGGCCTGCCTGCGCAGGAAGTCGAGCACGTCCTCGTCGCCGAGCAGGTCGTTGGTGCCGCCGCCGCCGGGCACGCAGATCACGTCGAGTTGAGGACAGTTCGCGAACGTCGTGGTCGGCGTCAGCGTCATCACGGAATCGCTCGGCACCGGTTCGATCCGCTTCCAGATCAGGTGCAATTTTACGCCGGGAGCCATGGCGAACACCTGCAGGGGGCCGGTGAAGTCCAGCTGGGTGACGCGCGGAAACACCAACAGACCAATCTGGAGCGGTGACGACATCGGCAGATCCTCCAATTACGAGCTTGACGCCGGCAGGATGTCATGGTGCCTTCCCGTCCGAAATGGCATAATTCCCTCTCTTTCGGACATGTCGTTAGGAGTTGGCCCATGATCGGCATTCTGATCTTCCCGGATTTCCAGCTGCTCGATGCGGCAGGCCCGATCTCGGCGTTCGAGATCGCAGCGCGCTGCACCGGCAAGGCGCCGGCCATCCGGGTGCTGGCAACCAAGCCGGGACTCGTGCGCAGCTCATCCGGTGTCGAGATGATGGCGCGTGACTTCAAGGCCGCAAACGCGATCACGACGCTGGTCGTGGCCGGCGGTGTCGGCGTTGCCGATGCCGCGCGCTGCGAGGTCACGCGGGCCTTCGTCCAGCGGCTGGCAAAGCGTGGCGTTCGGGTCGCGAGCGTTTGCTCGGGAGCCTATGTGCTCGCCGAAGCGGGACTTCTCGACGGCCGCCGTGCCACCACGCATTGGGGGCGGACGCGCGATTTCGTCGCGCGCTTTCCCAAGGTGAAGTTCGAGCCGGACCAGATCTTCACCCGGGACGGCAATGTCTGGACCTCGGCAGGCATTTCCGCGGGTATCGATCTCGCGCTCGCGATGATCACCGAAGACCACGGTGAGGAGATCGCACAGCAGACCGCACGCCAGCTCGTGCTCTATCACCGTCGCAGCGGCGGCCAGTCGCAATTCTCCTCGCTGCTGGAGCTGAAGACGCCGAACGGGCGCTTCGGCGCGCTGTTGTCATGGGCACGTGAAAATCTCGACGCGCCGCTGACGGTGGAAGATCTCGCCGATCGCGCCGGCATGAGCGCACGACATTTTGCCCGCGCGTTTGCCGCCGAGACCGGCACGACGCCATCCAAGGCGATCGAGCGCCTGCGGCTCGAAGTGGCGCGCGAGCGCGTACAGTCCTCGCGCGAGGCGATCGAGCTCGTTGCGGAAACGACTGGATTCCGCGATCCCGAACGAATGCGCCGCGCCTTCATCCGCGCCTTCGGCCAGCCGCCGCAGGCACTGCGGCGCGCGGCGCGGGTGGGGTAGCTGCTTCACGGACACCGTTCGCGACTGGGTGGGCCAGTTCGATCACACGATGTCAGCCGCGACGTCCCTTTGCGCGATCGGCTGGCCTGCGCCTGCTGCAAGATAATCGATTTTATCGATTAGTTTTACACGAACAATCCGTTGGATCAATTTATTGGATTCTCCGATCCTCGCTGCGCCAGCGTCGATACCGAGAGATACGCCAATGACCATCGTTCAGAATTCGCGCCCATACCCCGCCACGCGTGCCATGCGCGACAACATCCTGTCATGTTGGAACTCCGCCCTTGCGATCGTCCCCGGCGTCGCGCTGGCCGGGACCATTGCCGCGGTCGCCAACATGATGCGCAGTATTCCCGCCGTCGCGACGTTCAGCCCCATGATCCTGGCGATTGGGATCGGAATGGCCGTGCGCAATCTCGCCGGAACGCCAGTTCTCGCCCGCGCTGGAATCAGCTTCAGCGTGCGCCGGTTGCTTCGGCTCGCGATCGTTCTCCTGGGCTTCCAGATCACGCTGACTCAGCTTGCCACCGTCGGCCCCAAGGGGATCCTCATCGTCGCCAGCACGCTCGTTGCCACGTTCGGGTTCACGCTCGCAGCCGGGCGTGCGCTGGGCGTCGAACGCAAGCTCACTCAACTCATCGCCGCGGGCACCTCGATCTGCGGCGCGTCGGCCGTCGTCGCGACCAACAGCGTCACCGAAGCCTCCGACGAGGACGTCGCATATGCGATCGCGTGCGTCACGATCTTCGGCTCGATCGCGATGTTCGTCTATCCCATGCTGCCTCGCCTCCTGCATCTCGATGCCGACGCGTACGGCCTCTGGAGCGGCGCGTCCATTCACGAGATCGCCCAGGTGGCTGCCGCCTCCTTCCAGAACAGCCAGCGAGCGGGTGAAATCGCAACCGTTGCCAAGCTTGCCCGCGTCATGCTGCTCGCGCCGGTCGTGCTGACCCTGAGCGTCGTCACCCGGGCTTCGGCGCAGCGGGTCGGCGGCAAGTCGGCAAAGCCGCCCATCCCCTGGTTCGCGATCGGCTTTGTCGCGATAGCCGCACTCAACAGCGTCGTGTGCATTCCGGTGGGCCTCAGGAGCGCGACGATCACGCTCTCGACCTTCCTGCTGACGATGGCGCTCGCGGCCATGGGCCTTGAGACCGACGTCTCGAAATTGTACGCGGAGGGGCTGCGTCCGGCTATGTTGGGCGGGCTCGCGTTTCTCTTCATCGCAGGCTTCAGCCTGATCCTCATCAAACTCGTTGGATGACCATGACGCTCGAACAGCTCCGGATCTTCGCCGCTGTCGCCGACAAGCAGCACGTCACTCAGGCCGCCCACGAATTGAATCTGACACAATCGGCCACGAGCGCGGCGATCGCCGCGCTCGAAGGACGCTACGGGGTCAAGCTGTTCGATCGGGTGGGACGCGGCATCGTTCTCACGCATATGGGCCGGACGTTTCTCGGGGAAGCGCGTGCGGTGCTGGCGCGCGCGCACGCCGCTGAGCAGGTCCTGCGTGATTTTGCCAGCCTCAAGGCCGGCCGACTGGTGATCGCGGCGAGCCAGACGGTCGGGAGCTACTGGCTTCCGGGGAGATTGCTGGCGTTTCAGGCCGCCCATCCCGGCATCGAAATCAACGTCAGGATCGCCAACAGCGAGCAGGTCGCAACCGACGTTCGCGACGGCATGGCGGATGTCGGCTTTGTCGAGGGCGACATTGATGACTCCGCATTGTCCGCCCGCCGGGTCGACGGTGATGCGTTGGTCGCCGTCGTGGGTGCGCGGCACCCTCTTGCGAGCCAAAAGAAGCTGCCCTCCGACTGGATGACCCGGACACCGTGGATCCTTCGCGAGCCGGGCTCCGGAACGCGGGCCATGTTCGAACGTGCCCTGAAGAAGCGCGGGGTCCGCCTCGCCGACCTGACGGTGCAGCTCGAGCTGGCCTCGAACGAAGCGATCCGGACCGCGGTCGAGGCGGGCGGCTGCGCTGCAGCCGTTTCAGATCTCGTGGTCGAAAAGGCGATAGCGGCAAAACGTCTGGTCCGGCTCGAGGACGAATTGGCCAAGCGTTCATTCTACGCGCTTCGTCACAAGGAGCGGCACATCAGCAAGGCGGAAGCCGTCCTGATGTCCAGCATCGCTGCCGGCGCTGCACCGTAGGCAGAGCCTGCGCCCGCCCGTAGCACCTATTCCGCAACGATCGAGCCCACGTCCCGCCGGCGAGTGCGCCGGCGCGTGTGTGCAAGCGCATGAGGGAATCGATCGCAATCGACGATCAGAACGATCTGATCATCGCGTTGGATTACCGATGCGCCGAGATCTACCTCTTTGGACACAGGCAGGCACTTCGAACATTGCGTGCCGGAAATACAGAGATGGAGAACGACAATGACCCATTCACGTCGCGCCTTCCTTGCGATCGCCCTGTTCGTCGCTGCCGCGTCCACGCTTGGTGCGCCGTCCGCGCTTGCGGGCAGCCCGGTGCACGTGCCGGATCCCAGGGTTGCCGTTCACCCGGAACGAGGCTTTCGCCAGATCGACAGGCATCTTCCGACCATCCGGCAGGCGCAACCGCACCAGCACGTCGAAGATCCGCTCGCGGACTTGCTCCTCGGATGAGCCCGCGGGACTGATCCAGAAAAACCATTCCAACAGGAGGCTTCGATGTCCCAGCATCTCGACTACGCAGGGTTTCCGGCATTGTCCCGCCGCGCCATGCTTCAAGCCCTCGGGGTTGCCGGCCTCACGCTCGCCGGCTCATCGGTCCGTGCCGATCAGTCGATCCGGCTGCCGATCGCCGGCGAGCCGCGTGATCGGCCGATGACGCATGACTTTCCGCAAAAGGGGAGCATGATCCTGCAGCGCTCGCTTCAGGCTGTCCGTGCGCGGTCACGTCAACCAGACCCTCTCGCTGTCCATCGGCGAGCTGCTCAAGTTGCCCCGTGTCGAGCTTGCCGCCGTCAACCAGTGCTCAGGCAATTCCCGAGGGTTTTTCCTTCCCCGTGTGCCGGGCGCGCAATGGGCGCATGGCGCGATGGGCAATGCGCGGTGGACGGGAGTCCTGCTCAAGGACGTCCTGGACCGCGCGGGCGTCAAGCCGGGCGCAGTTCAGGTCCGCTTCAACGGACTGGACGAGCCGGTCGTGCCCGACGCACCGGACTTTCGCAAGTCGCTCGACATCGATCACGCCCGTGACGGCGAGGTCATGATCGTCTTTGCCATGAACGGCGAGCAACTGCCGCTCCTCAACGGCTTCCCGCTGCGGCTGATCGTGCCGGGATGGTACTCGACCTATTGGGTCAAGATGCTCAGCGACATCGAGGTTCTCGATCGCCAGGACGACAATTACTGGATGGCGACTGCCTACACCGTCCCGGATACGCCGCACGCCAACATCAAGCCGGGCCAGACAGGCGTAAAGATGGTCCCGATCAGCCGCATGGTGCCACGGTCATTCTTCACGAACATCTCGGACGGCGCATCGCTTCCGGTGGGCGCAGTCGCCACGATCCGCGGCATCGCGTTCGGCGGTGATGCCGGCGTCGCCAAGGTCGAGCTGTCGATGGATGATGGCCGGACGTGGCAACCCGCGACGCTTGGCGAGGACCACGGCAAGTACAGCTTCCGCCGCTGGCAGTTGGACATTCCACAACTGACGAAGGGCGGCCATTCGTTGATGGTCCGCTGCACGAACGCCGCCGGCGACATTCAGCCGGGAGCATCAAACTGGAACACCAGCGGCTTCATGCGCAATGTCGTCGAAACGGTCCAGCTCACCGCGATCTAGGAGCAACACCATGCGTCACCCCATCTTCGTCATCGGCACCTCGTTCGCCGCTCTGCTGGCATCCACGCCTGCGTGGCCGGCCCCCGCGATCACCTCCACGACCGTGGAGCTCCCGGCGGGCGACGCGCTCTTTCCCGGTGGGCCCGAAGCGGATGCCATCAACAACAACTGCCTGGTTTGCCATTCGGCAGACATGGTGCTGAACCAGCCGGCCTTGACCAGGTCCACCTGGGAATCCGAGGTGCACAAGATGATCAAGGTCTATGGAGCCCCCGTCGAGGACAGCGACGTGCCCGCGATCGTCGACTATCTTGCCAAGGTCAAAGGAAGCGGCCAGTGATGCCCGGCACCGCTGCCAAGCGCTGCTGAATGGATGAGATCAGGACGTTCTTCCAAAGCGACCACCGCTGAATCTCCCGCCTGAGAAGCGGACTTCGGCGATGCTCATCGATCGGGCTTCTCGCGTACGATCGCGCCCGTCTTGGGGTCGGCATGGAATTCCGTCTTCTGTCCGTTCTTGACGCCTTCGCCCTCCCACTGGCCATCGTCGGCTTCAAGTTTGGTGACCTCCGAATAGCCCGACTCCATGACTTTGGCTTTCACTTGCTCCATCGGCATCCAGTCGGGTCCGGGTTGATCGGCTCTCGCTGCCGAGCCCACGGCGAGCGAGCCGAGAACCAGAATTGCGGCAAACTTCATCGCGAACCTCCTTTTCGATGAGAGGCTTCAACGGGGGCCATGAATTGATGTTCCTCCACTGCGTCGGTGCGACGCAAACGGGTGACCGTCAGCCTTGTTTTCCCCGCTGGACGCATCTGCGCCGGCCGTCAGGCGCCGCGCGATCGGCATCAGCATGTACGGCGCAAGATGAATCGGGAACTGCGTCATCGCGAAATAGAGCCAGGTGGTGGGT
This sequence comes from Bradyrhizobium sp. RP6, assembly GCF_003837805.1. Lineage (GTDB taxonomy): Bacteria > Pseudomonadota > Alphaproteobacteria > Rhizobiales > Xanthobacteraceae > Bradyrhizobium. Next base: position 7,678 of record NZ_RQIT01000020.1, read on the forward strand.
GGCAGCGCGCCGGCCGTCGCCGCCAGCATCAGGCCGAGATTGCGCTGTGACACCATCAGCCCGAGCGCCAGCGCGCGCTGGTAGCCGATGCGGCGGAACAGCAGCGTAGTGATGGCAAGTAGTGTGAAATAGATCGCGAAGGACAGCAGCGCGAGGCCGATGGTGAACATCGGCTGGCTCACCAGGTCGCTCGCGACGTCGCCCATCACCGCGGAGGCGAACACAAGCAGGATGATGATGTTGAAGCCATCGATCGGCCGCTTCTGACGCTGGATCGCCTTCGCGCCGCAGATCCAGCGGATGGCGGTCGCGGCCAGCAGCGATGCGACGAGAATGCCGAGGAGCTTCAGGCCGAGCGTGAGCGGCGAGATGCTGAGCATGCCGCCGAGAAAGAGGCTCGCGAACAGCGACGCCGTGAATGGCACGAGCGCGGTCGAGCTCACCAGCGTGACCAGCACCAAGGTGGCATCGAGCCCCATCAGCGCGGCGAGTGCCGGCGAGGCCATCATCGGCGAGGCCATGCCCTGGAGCATCAGCGCGAGAGCAAGGCCGGGCGAATGGCTCGTCAGCCCCGTTGCATGGGCGATCAATCCGACGATCAGCGGCACGCCGATCGTGGTCCAGGCCGTGGCGGCCGCGACCAGCGCCGGCCTGCGGAGATGGCTGTAGAGCGCGGCCAGATCGACCCGCATGAACGAGATGCAGAGCAGAAGAAAAATCGCCTCGGTGACATAGGGGCGCAACAGCGCGCCGAGCGGCGGCACCGCGACTGCGATGAAGACGACGGCGGCGACTGCGCGTGTGCCCTGGCTGCCGAGCCATGTCAGTGCGCGCAGGGGGAGAGCGAAGATGGTATGAAGAAAGGAAGGCATGCAGGACGGCAGGTCAGCCCAATCCCTTCAGCCAGACGCCGATCTCGCTCACGGCGACGTTGGCCTGCCGCAACAGCTTGCCCATGGTGAAGAAGCCGTGGAACTGGCCGGGGAAGTGCTTGTAGGTTACGGGTACGCCGGCCTGCCTGAGGCGCTCGGCATATTCGTTGCCTTCATCGCGCAGCGGATCGGCGCCGGCGGTCAGCACATAGGCCGGCGGCAGACCGGCAAGGTTCTGCGCGCGCGCCGGCGAGGCGCGCCAGTCGTGGATCTCGGCGGCGCCATTGAGGTAGTGGTCGCGGAACCAGCGGATCACCGAATGCGTCAGCAGCACGCTGGTCTCGGGCTCGCTATGGGAGCCGTGCGTCATGGCGAAATCGGTCGCCGGATAGATCAACACCTGGCCCGCGAGCGCGGGGCCGCCAGCGTCACGCGCGGCGAGCGCCACGACCGCGGCGAGGTTGCCGCCGGCGCTGTCGCCGCCGATCACAAGGCGCGAGGCGTCGATGCCGAGCTGGCGCGCATTCGCGGCGATCCATTTGGTCGCGGCGATCGCGTCATCGGCGGCGGCGGGAAACTTGTGTTCGGGCGCGAGGCGATAGTCGACCGAGACCACGATCAGCGCGCCCTCGGCCGCGAGCTGGCGGCAGACCACGTCGTGGGAATCGAGATCGCCGATCACCCAGCCGCCGCCATGAAAGAACACCAGCGCCGGCGACAGGCCTTCGCGCTGGCGCGGTTCCTTGGGCACGTAGAGGCGGGCGGGGATCGTTCCGTGCGGCGCCGGGATCGCCAGCGGGGCGACGCGGGCGAGCTCCGGCGGCTCCGGGTTGGTGGCAAAGCGCGCCTGCGAATAATAGGCGCGCGCTTCGCCCGCGCTCAGGGTCTCGTAGGCGGGGCGGCCGGCCTCCTGGAAGGCCTTGTAGACGGCGGCTGCATCGGGATCGAGCACAACGGGCATGAAAGGGACCTTGGGGTTTCCGGTTATTGTTGGATGGTATTTTCGGGACAACGCCCGCGTTCGGCCCCGGGGAGGGGCTCATGACTATCCCATCCGGGAGCTGGCCTGGCCAGACCGCGCCGGGAAGGGCAGGGATGCCGCCCTTCCCCCGCCGTATTCGGCGTGTTAACCGGAGGCCTGCGAGCGGCGGTATCCCCTGTAGAATGTTCAACAAACCCGATTCGCTGTTCAAGCCGCGCGAGATGTTCAAAACCTTTTCCCTGACAGGCCTTGCGGCGCTGCTGGCCGCCACCGCGCTGACCGTCGCGACGCCGGCCCAGGCGCAGATCGGCACAATCTTTTCGGATCCGCCGCCGCTGCGGCCGCCCGGCAGCATTCCGCGCGGCCAGCCGCAGGTCCCCGAGGACGACGAAGAGGTACCGGAGCTGCCCCCGCAGGGCCGCGTGCTGCCGTCGCGCCCGATGCCGCCGCCGCAGGGCCGCCAAGGTAACGCGATGCCGGGCGCGGTCGAGAGCCAGCCGCTGGCGCCGCCCCCGGGCTCGACCGTCGCGCCGCCAAACCAGCTGCCGTCGGCGGCGATCGCTCCGCCCGGTCCGCAAGGTGCGCCTGGTCAGCGCCAGCCCCAGCAGAAGGGTGCGCCGGGCACCGTCCCGCAGACCCCGGCGAGCCTTCAGCCGGGCGACGAGGTCGTGACCGAGCCGCCGGCGCAGAAGATCGTGAACAAGAAGGCGACCTTCTCCGGCCTCGACAAGATCACCGGGCGCATCATCAATTTCGACGAGGAGATCGGCGAGACCGTCCAGTTCGGTGCGCTCAGGGTCAAGACCGACGCCTGCTATACGCGGCCGGCGACAGAAGCCGCCAACACCGACGCGTTCGTCGAGGTTGACGAGATCACCTTGCAGGGCGAGGTGAAGCGCATCTTCTCGGGCTGGATGTACGCGGCAAGCCCGGGCCTGCACGGCGTCGAGCATCCGATCTACGACATCTGGCTCACCGACTGCAAAGAACCGCAGCAGACCATTGCGACCGCGGCACCGGATCCGGCCGCGGCAAAGCCGCCGCCACCGCCGCCCACGCAGAAGAAGGCCGCACCCAAGCAGGCCGTGCAGCAGCGTCCGCCGCAGCCCTTGCCGCCACCACCGCAGCAGCAACCGGCTCCGCCACCGCCGCCGCCGGAGCAGCGGCCAGGTCTGTTCGGTATTCCCGGGTTCGGCCGCTAAGCCCGGCAAACGATCATTGCCGTGAGGCGATGATCTCGAGGGCGCGTGCGCCGGGGATCGCTTCGCCGTCGGAGAGCCTCAGGAAATCTCCAGGCTCGCCCGCCAGCGCCCTGTCGAGCAGTGCCGTATAGCGTCGCCGCGAAATCTCGACCGCTCCAAAGCTCTTCAGGTGCTCGGTGACATACTGGGTGTCGAGCAGCTCGAAGCCGCCATAAATGAGCCGCGCGACCAGATGCACCAGCGCGACCTTCGAGGCATCGCGCGCGGTGTGGAACATGCTCTCTCCGAAGAACGCCCGTCCCAGGCTGACGCCGTACAGCCCGCCGACGAGGTCGTCGCCCTGCCAGGCCTCGACGCTGTGGCAATGGCCGAGCTCGAAGAGGCCGCCATAGAGGTCGCGGATGCGCTTGTTGATCCAGGTGTCCTCGCGTCCGGCCTGCGGCGCGGCGCAGCCGGCGATCGTCGCCTTGAACGCGGTGTTGACGGTCACGCGAAACAGATCCGAACGAACGGTGCGCGCAAGCCGCGAGGCGACGCGAAATCCATCGAGCGGGATGACGCCGCGCAACTCCGGCTCGACCCAGAACAGGGTCGGATCGTCGGCGTTTTCCGCCATCGGGAAGATGCCGCAGGCATAGGCGCGCAGCAGCACGGCCGGCGTGATTTCAGAGGGGGCGGAGTCGCGCGAAGTCATGGCTTGCCATCATAGCAGGATCGCAATGCGGTTGCGATGGGTGGCGCCGCCGAGCGCGAGCTCAGCTCGCGGCGGCGGTGCTGGTCTTGCCGGGGGCTGCGGGCATGCGGCCGAACTTCAGCACGACCCGGGTTCCGGAATGCACGGGATCGCGCTCGACCGAGGCGTCGAGCTTGGAGGCCATGGCCGCGACGATGCGCTGGCCCATGCCGGTGGAGCGGGGATCGGCCTTGGCGTTGTCGCCGACGCCGTCGTCGGTGATCGAGAGCAGGAGATCGTCGCCCTGCGAGATCAGCTCGACATGGATCGGGCCGGCGCCGTCGGGATAGGCGTATTTCACAGCGTTCATCACCAGCTCGTTGACGATGATGCCGACGGCGACCGCACGGTCCGGATCGATCTCGATCGGCTCGGCCTTCAGCGTCAGGCGCGACATCCGGTTGCCTTCGGCCGAGCGGCGGAGATCCTCCAGCAGCGAGTCCAGATACTGGCTCAGGACCACGCTTTTCAGGTCCTGTGAGGTGTAGAGGCGGCGGTGCACCTGCGCGACCGCGGCGACGCGGCCCATCGCGTTGGTCAATGCCGCCTTGACCTCGTCCTGGGCGGCGGAGCTCGCCTGAAGGTGCAGCAACGAGGCAATGATCTGGAGCGAATTGCCGACACGGTGGTTGACCTCGCGCAGCAGGAGCTCGCGTTCGGCGGCGAGCGCCGCGTAGCGGTCGCGCGAGGCGTGGATCTCGGCTTCGGCTTCCTCGCGCGCCCTCTGCAACGCGGCCTGGCGCAGCGCGCCTTCGGCGGCGACATGGAGGAGCGGGATGAAGTCGCCCTGGACATCCTTTACCAGATAGTCGGCCGCCCCCGCCTTCAGCGCCGTGACCGCGATGCTGGAATCCTGCGAGGCGGTAACGAATACGACCGGTGGCGCGTCCGGGATCGCCATGATCTGCTCGAGCGTCTCCAGCCCGTCGAGGCCCGGCATGTACTGATCGAGCGCCACGACATCGATGCCGCCTTCGGCGCTGGCGCGGCGGATGCGCTCGAGACCTTCCTCGCCGCTCGCGGCATGAACGACCCGGTAACCGCGCCGCGTCAGGCCGCGATCGACCAGGCGCGCCAGCGCGTCGTCGTCGTCGATGTAGAGCAGTGTCGGCGTGCGCTGGTTCATGTGGCGGCGGGCGGGACCTGGATGACCGAGAAGAACAGCCCGAGCTGCCGGATGGCATTGGCGAAATTCTCGTAGTTGACGGGCTTGGTGATGTAGACGTTGCAGCCGAGCTCGTAGCAGCGCTTGATTTCCTGGGAATCGTCGGTGGTGGTCAGCACCACCACGGGCGAGGCCTTCAGATATTTGTTTTCCTTGATCTGCCTCAGGATGTCGATCCCGGTCATGTCGGGAAGGTTGAGGTCGAGCAGGATCAGGAGCGCATTGCCCTTCTGCACGAGGCCCGAGCCGTCGGCGCCGAACAGGTGCCGCATCGCGTCGGTGCCGTTGGTGAACGAGACGATCTCGTTGTTGACGCCCGAGCGGCGGATGTTGCGCTCGATCAGGCGGGCGTGGCCCTCGTCGTCCTCGATCATGATGATGGTGACAGGCTGGGTCATCGATCTCTGTTCCGGTTGCTCACATTCCAGGCGATCGGCAGCGTGATCGTGAAGGTGCTGCCCGCGTTCAGTTCCGATGATACCGACATGGTGCCGCCGAGGCGACGCACAAGTGCACGGACATGCGCAAGACCGATGCCCTGGCCGGGCTTGTCCTGGGTTCCCGCGCGGCGGAATAGGTCGAATATCCGCTGGTGATCCTTCGGATCGATTCCGCGGCCGTTGTCGCTGATCTCGAAAATAGCGTAGCCGAGCTTGGTCCGCCCGCGGATTCTGATCTCGCCGGGCGCGCCGGGCTTGAGATATTTGATCGCGTTGTCGATCAGATTGGAGAAAATCTGCTCGAGTGCGAGACGATCGCTCATGAGGTTCGGCAGGGGCTCGACGTGGATCTCGGCCTGTGCCTCGGCCGCCTGGTGCGCCAGCGTCGAGACGATGGCCTCGATCAGCTCGCGCGTGTCGATCTTCACCGGCTGGAATTCGCGCCGGCCCTCGCGCGTGAGGTTGAGGATAGCCGAGATCAGCCGGTCCATCTTGGCGATCGACGTCTTGATAAAGCCTAGCGCTTCGGAAAAATCCTCCGAAAGCTGTTTGTCGGCGCCTTCGAGCGCGATCTCGCCCGGCCCGGCGGGGGCCAGCGGCGCTCCCTCCGCAGGGACGTGAGCGAGGCTGCTGATGCGGCGGAAGATATCGCCGCCGAGCTCCTCGAGCTCGCTGGTGAAGCCCATGATGTTGACGAGCGGCGAGCGCAGATCGTGGCTGACGATATAGGCAAAGCGCTGGATCTCGTCGTTGGCTTCGCGCAGGTCCGCCGTGCGTTCGTCGACTACGGCCTCCAAATTGACGTTGGCATCGCGCAGGCGCGATTCGGCCTCGTCGCGGGCGCGGGTCGACCGCCGGACCAGCCAGATCGAGAGCATCGCCAGCACCACCACGAGGCCGGAGCCGATGCCGGTCATCGACGCGGCGAGGGTCTGGCTGCGGTCGGAATTGGCAGTGCGGAGGCGGAATAGGCGCTCCTCCTCCTGGATCATCGCATTCGCAACGGTGGCGATCCTCGTCGTGGTGTCCTGGGCCGCGGCCTCGCGCACCAGTGCCACGGCCTTGTCCGGCTGGCCCTGCCGGATGAACACCATTTCCTGCGCGAACTGGCCGAGGCGGATTTCGATCGCCGCGCTCAGCTTTTCGACGTTCTCGCGTTGCGCTGGATTGTCGCCGCTCAGGCGCGTCAGCTTGTCGAGGGCCGGGATGATCGCCGCCACGGCCTTTTCATGGTCGACCCTGAAATTCTCACCCTGCGTCAGGAGATAGCCGCGAGCGCCGCTCTCGGCGCGCCGGACTTCTAGCAGCAGAGCGTTGACCTGGTTCTCCACCTCGATGGTGTGAACCACCCATTTGCTGTCCTCCCGCGCCTTGTTGACGAGGTAGACGGAGCCGGCACTAATCACGGTCAGCACCAAAAGCCCCGCCGCGAACAGCAGGATCTGCCAGAATGCGCGCCGTCGGTGGGCTTCAGCCGTCACGACGGTTCACCTGTCGATGTTCAGTGGAGTTCAAAACGCCCCCTTGGAACTGCGCCCGCCGTCCAGAACGCGATCGGGGCCAAAGGGTTCCAGAAGGGGCGGAAGATTATCTCGCTGCAGGTTCCGGCTTGCCGGCGAGGTACTGCTCCAGCCAGTGGATGTGGTAGTCGCCGTTGATAATGTCGTCTTCGCGCACCAGCGCACGGAACAGCGGCAGCGTGGTCTCGATGCCTTCGACCACCATCTCATCCAAGGCCCGGCGCAGCCGCATCAGGCATTCGGCGCGGGTCTTGCCGTGGACGATCAGCTTGCCGACGAGCGAATCGTAATAGGGCGGGATCGTGTAGCCCTGATAGACGGCGGAATCGATCCGGACCCCGAGGCCGCCAGGCGGATGATATTGCTGGATGCGGCCGGGCGAGGGGCGGAAGGTCTGCGGGTTCTCGGCATTAATGCGGCACTCGATCGCGTGGCCGATGACCTGGATTTCATCCTGTCTGGCGGGCAGGTCGCCGCCGGCGGCGATGCGGATCTGTTCCAGCACGAGGTCGATATCGGTGATGCTCTCGGTGACGGGATGCTCCACCTGGATACGCGTGTTCATCTCGATGAAGTAGAACTCGCCGTCCTCGAACAGGAACTCGATGGTGCCGACACCGAGATATTTCATCTCGCGCATCGCTTTCGCGCAGGTCTCGCCGATCTTGGCCCGCGCGGCGGCGGACAGCACGGGCGAGGGTCCTTCCTCCCAGACCTTCTGATGACGGCGCTGCAGCGAGCAGTCGCGCTCGCCGAGATGGATCGCGCCGCCGCGGCCGTCGCCGAGGATCTGGATCTCGATATGGCGCGGCTTCTGGAGGTATTTTTCCAGATAGACGGAAGCATCGCCAAAGGCGGACCTGGCCTCGTTGGCCGCCGTCGACAGCGCCAGCAGGAGGTCGGCCTCGCTGTGCGCGACCTTCATGCCGCGGCCGCCGCCGCCCGCCGCTGCCTTCACCAGCACCGGGAAGCCGATCGCCTTGGCGATCGCCATCGCGTCGTCGTCGGGGCCGACCGCGCCATCGGAGCCGGGCACCACGGGGATGCCGAGGCGCTTCGCCGTCTTCTTGGCCTCGATCTTGTCGCCCATCAGGCGGATGTGCTCGGCCTTCGGGCCGATGAAATGCAGATTGTGCTCGGCGAGAATTTCCGCAAAACGCGCGTTCTCGGAGAGGAAGCCGTAACCGGGATGCACAGCGTCGGCGCCCGTGATCTCGCAGGCCGCGAGCAGCGCGGGCACGTTGAGATAGCTGTCCTTGGATGAGGGCGGCCCGATGCAGACGCTCTCATCCGACAGCCGCACATGCATGGCATCGGCGTCGGCCGTGGAGTGCACGGCGACGGTCGCGATCCCGAGCTCCTTGCAGGCCCTGAGGATGCGAAGGGCGATCTCGCCGCGATTGGCTATGAGGATCTTGTCGAACATGGTGCCTCGGGGGGCGAATGGGGAATAGCGAATGGCGAATAGGGCAGGAGCAGCTATTCGCTACTCGCTATTCGCCACTCCCTCACTCAATGATGACGAGCGGCTCGCCGTACTCGACCGGCTGGCCGTCCTCGACCAGGATCTGCGTCACCGTGCCGGCGCGCGGCGAGGGAATCTGGTTCATCGTCTTCATGGCTTCGATGATCAGCAGCGTCTGGCCGACCGCAACCTTGGTGCCGACCTCGATGAACGGTTTTGCGCCCGGCTCCGGCGCCCAATAGGCGGTGCCGACCATCGGAGAGGTCACGGCGCCGGGATGCTTCGACAGATCGGCCGCGGCAGTGGCGGGCGCGGCGGCGCTTCCTGCCGCCGCCACGGCGGCAGGACCGGCTGCCACCGGCATGGGCATGGTCGCGGCAACGCTGATGTTGCGGGCGACGCGCAGGCGCAGCCCCGCCCGCTCGATTTCGATCTCGGTAAGGCTGGTCTCATCGAGCAGCAAGGCAAGCTCGCGGACGAGCGCGGAATCCTCGCTGGAAAATTTTGCGGCTGCTTTGTCGTCTGGCTGGCGCGCCATGTTGTTTGATCCGAATGTTCTGTTGAAAAGGGGGCGTCAGGCGTTGGGCTTGATGCCGAGCTTGGCGGCAAGGCCCTGAATGGCGAGGCGGTAGCCCTCGATGCCGAAGCCGCAGAGCGAGGCGAAGGCCGCGCGTGCGGTGTAGGAATGGTGACGAAAACTCTCGCGGGCGTGGATGTTGGTCACGTGCACCTCGACCGTCGGGATCTGCACCGCGAGCAGTGCGTCATGCAGCGCGATCGAGCTGTGGGAATAGCCGCCGGCATTGATGACGATGCCCTTCATCTTGCGCCGATGCGCCTCGTGGATGAAGTCGATCAGCTCGCCTTCGCGGTTGGACTGCCGGCAATCGGCCTTCAGGCCGAAGGTCGCCGCTGTCTCCCGGCATAGCGCCTCGACGTCGGCCAGCGTCGCATGGCCGTACTTTTCGGGCTCGCGCGTCCCCAGCATGTTGAGGTTCGGCCCGTTCAGGACGAGGATCGTGTCGGTTGCAGGTTCGGCCATTCCATTCCCGGAAGAGGTGCTTCGGCGTGGCGGGGGTTATAGGTAACAAAGCGCGTGAGGGGAAGCCTCGAAGGGCCTGAGGAGTGGGTTCAGGTACCTCATCCAGCGCGCAAAAACCTGTGCGCAAACTACGGAAATTGCTTGTTAACCAGTCCGAAGCATGGCTGCGGGCCGAATGCAAAGGGGCGGGCATCGCTGCCCGCCCCCGAAGTTGCAGCTGTCCTGCCTTAGGCGTTCAGGACCGCCACGATCTCGTAGGTGTCCGGATTGATGATCACGATCTCATCGCGGACCAGGACGTACCTGTAGGTCCGCCACTCCGGATAGATGGTCGCGACCCGCGAGGGCAGGGTGTGCAGCGTAATGCCCTCACGCGGGATGCGAGTGCCGACCGCGATCGAGAAGTTTACGTTCGTCACCGGAGCAACGCGCTGCTCCCGGATCACCGACGTGATCTGCGTTCGCTGCTCCGTCGAAAGCTTGGCAGCGGCGCCGGCCTGGCCGACCGTGGTCGAGCTCTGGCCCTGCGCGTTCTGGGTCGTGCTGGTGCCGGTCTGGCCCTGAGCATTCTGGTTGGTGCTCGTGCCGGTACCCGGCCGGTTCTCGGCGTTGTTGGTCGAGGAACCGCTCTTGCTGCCCTCAGCCTTCATGTCCTTCTGGTCCCTGCTGCCGGACTTGCTGGTGTCCTGGCTCATGCTCTTGGACTTGTCGTGCTGGGACTTATCCATTTGACCCTGCGCGCGTTCGTCGGTGCGCTGGCCCTTGGTGGCGCCAGCCTTGTCCTCGGCCGCGTTCTTGTTCATCGCGCCGCCCGAGCGCTCGTCCTTCATCGCGCCGGACTTGTCTTCGGACGCGCGATCGGACTTCATCGTGCTGGAGCCGCCAGCCTGGCCGACGGTACCCTTGTCGTGGCTCATGGAATCGCGACCCATCGAGCCGCCGCGCTCTGCGGCGCCGCCGGAGGGCTGCGAGTGCTGCATCTGCTGCGAGCCACCGGCGCCGCCACCGCTGTCGCGGCCCATGGTGCCCTGTGCGTTTGCCAGACCGGTGCCCGCGACGAGTGCGATTGCGGCAACCGAGATCATAAAGCGGTTCAACATCGAAAATTCTCCTCACGTGTCTTGCGTCATTGCCCGCGCCGACAACGAAAGGAGATTTGAGTTGTTCCGGAACTTCGCCTGTTCCGCGGCATTTGTTTGTTGAACGCCAGATGAATGACTTTGCACGAGACAACGTTAGGCGCGCGAAAAAGGCCGGCTCTTCAGCCGGCCCTTTTGCTTGCATGCACGAGTTGCGAAGAGCGCGATCAGCAAGTCGCCTCTAGCAGGTCGCTTCTAGCAGGTTGCCTTGCCGCAGCGGGCGATGCCGATCTTTTCTCTGAGGCCTTCGACGCCGACGGCGCCGATCACGATCTGCTTGCCGATGACGTAGCTCGGCGTGCCGTTCATGCCCATCGCTTCGGCAAGCTTGAAATTCTCCTCGATGGTGGCGCGCACCTCGGGGCTGGCCATGTCCTTCTCGATTCGAGCAGTGTCGAGGCCGGCTTCCTTCGCCGCCTGAATCGCGCGCGCCTTGTCGGCCGCGCCCCGGCCGCCGAGCAGTCTCTGGTGGAAGTCGAGGTATTTCTTGCCTGAGGGATCCTGCATGCGCACCGCGACTGCGACCTGGGCGGCTTCGACCGAACCCTGGCTCAGCACCGGAAACTCCTTCAGCACGATCTTCAGCTTCGGATCGCTCTTCATGAGGGTGAGCATGTCGTCCATCGCGCGCTTGCAGTAGCCGCAATTGTAGTCGAAGAACTCGACGAAGGTGACGTCGCCATCCTTGTTGCCGAGCACGACCTGGCGCGGCGAGTTGAAGATCGCATCAGCGTTCTGCGCGATGCTGGCCTCGTGCTTCTGCGTTTCGGCCGCGGCCTGGCGCTTGCTGAGCTCGGCCATGGCCTCCTCGAGCACCTCGGGGTGGCTGACGAGGTAGTTCTTGATGATGGCCTCGATGTCGGTGCGCTGGGCACCGGAGAAGCTGTCGGCCGAGGCGGGCACGGCTGCGCCGAACATGGCGAATGCGAACAATGCAGGAGCAAGCAGGCGCAGCGAAGGCATAGGCAAATCCTCTTATCCAAAGCAGGTTTCGAAAAACGTCCCGGTGGACTTGGGCTCGGTGTCGTGACGTCGTGGTATCGGGGCGTCGAGTTGCGTCGGTTGCATCAATTGCGCGGCGGCTTCGCCGCCACGATGTCGTCGGCCTTGACCCATCCGGGCGTGCCGACGGCAAAACGGGTTTTCGCGCGCGTAGCAAGCTCGCGGGCGGTCTTGTTGTCGCCGCGCAGGTAAGCGGCCTGGGCCGAGGCGAGATCTGCCTCGGCATAGTCTCCCTTCCGGCCGTAGGCCATCGCGAGCTGGGTATAGCCGAGCGCCGCCTCGGGCTCTCGGGCCACAGCAGCGCGGAGAATCCGAACGGCATCGTCCGTGTAGGCTTTATTTTCGGTTCCAACCAGAGCCTGCCCAAGTAACATCTCGATGAGGGGGGCGTTGTTCGAGAGGGCGACCGCCTTGCGCAGGGCAGGGATCGCCTCGGCCGGCTTGCCGCTCTCCAAGAGCGCCTGGCCGCGCACCTCGTAGAAGTAGGGGTTGTTCGGCTGAACCTGGATCAGCGCGTCGATCTGAGTGAGCGCGCTGCGCAGATCCCCGTGCAGATAGGTGCTGATGGCGCGGGCATAGCGCGCCGGCAGGCTGTCGTTGGTCTGGGGATAGCGGCGGTACACCGTCTCCGGCCGCTCCATGAAGGCGGATATCTTGGCGCGGACCATGTCGTGCCGGAGCTGAAGCGCGGGATCGTCCTTCTTGTTCCAGTATGGGCTGGAGCCAGCGAATTCCTGGAGTGCGGCGACGCGCTCGGCCGGCATCGGATGCGATTGGAGATAGGGATCGGCGCCGCGCGACGCGAACAGGCTCTCGCTGGTGAAGCGCTTGAAGGTCTCGTACATGCCCTTCGGCGATTGCTGGGTCGCAGTCAGGAATTTCACGCCGGCGCGGTCGGCGTTCTCCTCCTGCTGGCGCTGGTAGGACAACAGCGTACGGCGGATCATCTCCTGCGGAGCGGCGATCGCGGCCGCACCGGCATTGGCCAGCCCGTTGTTGCCGGCGCTCGAGCTGCGGGTGCTGCCGGCGGCGATCGCGCCGGCGCCGAGCAGCATCGCGATGATCATCTGGGTCTGGGCCGTGGCGAGCTGCTCGCGCAGCTTGGACAGATGACCACCGGCCAGATGTCCAGTCTCGTGCGCGAGCACGCCGATGATCTGGTTCGGCGTCTCGGACTGGAGGATCGCGCCCCAATTGACGAAGATGCGGCGGCCGTCCGCGACGAACGCGTTGAACGAGCCGTCGTTGATGATCACCATCTGGATGTTCTGCTTTTCCAGACCGGCGACGCGCAGGATCGGGCGGGTGTATTCGCGCAGCAGCTGCTCCGTCTCGGTGTCGCGCAGGACCGGCGGCCCTTTGGCCTGTGCCCGCGCGGCCGAGAACGGCGTCAGCGCGATCGCCGCGGCCGTGACGAGGGTGGTGAGAGCGGAAGACTTCTGGCGCAATGCGATCTGGAGCAACATCGAGCGGTCTGGGTCAAACGGTCTTGGTCAGGCAGTTTCGTGATTGGTTTTGGCGATTGGCGGCGGACCGGATACGCGATATGCCCCTTGTGAGCCGCGCCCTTTATGAGCCGTACAATGCGGCCAGTCTGGGGCGCAAGCGCCCTGTTTTCCGGACCGGACGGATCGGTCCGCCAGCGAATAGCAGAAATCGATGCACGAGGCGACATTAAGGAATCGGTTGGGGCAGTGGCTCGAGCCCTCCCGCCGCAGCGAAGTTCCCCCGTTCATGGTGATGGACGTCATGGCGGCGGCGGCCCGAATCGAGGCCGCCGGTGGCCATGTCATCCATATGGAGGTCGGTCAGCCCGCGGCCGGCGCGCCCAGAACGGCGATCGCCGCCGCTCATGCGGCGCTGGAGGCCGGACGGATCGATTATACCTCCGCGCTCGGCATCCCCAGTCTGCGCGAGCGCATCGCACGCCGTTATCGCGACACCTATGGCTGCGACGTCAGCTCCGAGCGGATCGTAGTGACCACGGGCTCCTCCGGCGGCTTCATCCTGGCTTTCCTATCGATGTTCGAGCCCGGCGATCGCGTCGCCGTAACCGTGCCGGGCTATCCACCGTACCGTCACATCCTCACCGCCCTCGGCTGTGAGCCGGTGCTGATCGAAACCACGGACGAGACGCGCCACGCACTCACCGGTGAGGCGCTGCTCGCCGCCCATCGCAAGGCGCCGCTGAAGGGCGTGCTGGTCGGCAGTCCCGCCAATCCGACGGGCACGATGATGTCCCGCGAGGCGCTTGCCGGCCTCATCGCGGCCGCGGAAGACGCGGGCATCCGCTTCATCTCGGATGAGATCTATCACGGGCTCGATTACGCGTTTCCAGCCGTGACGGCGGCGGCGCTGTCCGAGCACGCACTCGTGATCAACTCCTTCTCGAAGTATTTTTGCATGACGGGCTGGCGTGTCGGCTGGATGGTCGTGCCCGAGATCATGGTGCGCCCGATCGAGCGGCTTCAACAGAACCTCTTGATCTCGGTGCCGTCCCTGTCGCAGATCGCGGCAGAGGCTGCCTTCGACGGCGCGGCCGAGATGGAGGAAATCAAGCACGGCTATCAGGAAAACCGGCGTATCCTAATCGATGGATTGCCCAGGGCCGGACTGACGAGATTCCTGCCCGCCGACGGCGCCTTCTATCTTTACGCCGACGTCTCGGATTTTACCTCGGACAGTTTCGAGTTCGCCAAGCAAATGCTGGAGCAGGCGCGCGTGGCGGCGACGCCCGGCGTCGATTTCGATCCCATCCATGGCCGTTCATTCATACGGTTTTCCTATGCCCGCTCGCCCGATGAGATGCGAGAGGCAGTTGACCGGATTGCTGAGTGGCTTAAATAACTGCGCCAGTTTTCTTCAGCCTTCCGGAGTTCAACTTGTCAGACCGTTCCGTCCCGTCCGCCGCTGCGCCACATTCCTCTCTCGCCGCTTTGATGTGGCCGACCCGGCCGGGCGAAGCCGTCGGCGCGCTGCGTGCCGTCGTGCTGATTGTGCTCGGCACCGCGCTGATGGCGCTGTCGGCCAAGGTGAACCTGCCGCTGCCTTATGTGCCGATGACGCTGCAGACGCTGGTGGTGCTGATGATCGGCGCCGCCTATGGCTGGCGGCTTGGCAGCGCAACCATGATTGCCTACCTCGCCGAGGGCGCGATCGGGCTGCCGGTGTTCGCCGGTCCCGTGGGTGGGATTGCTCCGCTGGTCGGCCCAACCGCGGGCTATCTGTTCGGTTTCGTGCTGGCTGCCTTCGCGACCGGCTGGCTCGCCGAGCGCGGCTGGGATCGCAGCGTGATGCTGCTGTTTGCGGCGATGGCCGTTGGCCACATCGCCATTCTGGCTGCCGGGTTCGGCTGGCTGGCGTTCGGACTCGGCCTCGGTGCCGCCAAGGCCTGGCAGGTCGGAATCGCGCCGTTCATTGCGGCCTCACTGGTCAAGAATGCGCTCGGTGCGGCCCTGATGCCGGCGGCACGCCGGATCGTCGAGCGCCGCGGGTAAGACGCGCTACAACCAGCAGTTCCAATTGACAGGGCCGGTCAAGTTGATCTTGGCTGGCCCCGTGTTTTGAGGGGGAGTGAAACCATGACGACGACAACGATGGCGGGAGCGCCGGTCGCGCCGCCCGTCGCCAAGCCGTGGTACAAGGTCCTCTACGTCCAGGTGCTGATCGCGATCGTGCTCGGTGCCATCGTCGGCTGGCTGTGGCCGCAGGTCGCCACCAACGAATGGATCAAGGCGCTCGGCGACGGCTTCATCAAGCTGATCAAGATGGTGATCGCCCCAATCATCTTCTGCACCGTCGTCTCCGGCATCGCCCACATCCAGGACGCCAAGAAGGTCGGCCGCATCGGCGTCAAGGCGCTGGTCTATTTCGAGGTCGTCTCGACCTTCGCGCTGGTGATCGGTCTCATCGTCGGCAATCTCGTCAAGCCGGGGTCCGGCTTTGGCAATGCGGCGGCGAACGAGGCGGCCGTTGCAGGCTACGCCAAGCAGGCCGCCGGCCAGAGGTCCGTCGACTTCGTGCTGCACATCATTCCCGACACGGTGGTCGGCGCCTTCGCGCAAGGCGAAATTCTGCAGGTGCTGCTGTTCGCGGTGCTGTTCGGCTTTGCCTTGATGAGCTTAGGCGAGCGTGGCCATACGATTCGCAGCTTCATCGACGATGCTGCGCACGCGGTGTTCGGCGTCATCTCGATCGTGATGCGCGCGGCGCCGATCGGTGCGTTCGGCGCGATGGCCTATACGATCGGCAAGTTCGGCACCGGCGCCATCCTCAACCTGGTCGGTCTGATCGCCACGTTCTATGTCACCGCGGCGCTGTTCGTGTTCGTCGTGCTCGGCCTCATCGCGCGCATTGCCGGGTTCTCGATCTTCAAGTTCCTGGCCTACATCAAGGACGAGCTGCTGATCGTGCTCGGCACCTCGTCGTCGGAAAGCGCGCTGCCGTCCCTCATGGAGAAGCTGGAGCGGCTCGGCTGCTCCAAGTCGGTCGTCGGCCTCGTGGTGCCCACGGGTTACTCCTTCAACCTCGACGGCACCAACATCTATATGACGCTGGCGACGCTGTTCATCGCGCAGGCGCTCGGCGTCGATCTTTCCTTCGGCCAGCAGCTCACGATCCTGGTCGTGGCGATGCTGACCTCGAAGGGCGCCTCCGGCATCACCGGTGCAGGCTTCATCACGCTGGCCGCGACGCTCGCCGTGGTCGACCCGCGCCTCGTGCCGGGCATGGCGATCGTGCTCGGCATCGACAAGTTCATGAGCGAGTGCCGCGCGCTGACCAATCTGTGCGGCAACGGCGTCGCCTGCGTGATCGTCGCATGGTGGGAGGGTGAGCTCGATCGCGACAAGCTCAACGCCAACCTCTCCAAGCAGATCGATCCGACCGACATGGAGACGGCGATCACGACGGACTGATCCGACGATCGCCTGTGGCGGCGCAATGCGCCGTCGGGTCCCGAACCAAAAGAGCTGGTCGATATCCTCGATCAGCCCTTTTCCTTTATGCTAGAACCGCTCAGGCCGATATGGCGTGGGATCGACCGCCGGCGTCTCGCCGCTCATGATCTCCGCGAGCAGGCGTCCGGTTGCCGGTCCCAGCGTGAAGCCCTGATGGCCATGGCCGAAGTTCATCCAGAGGCCGGGGTGGCGCGGGGCGGGGCCGAGCACCGGCAGCATGTCGGGCGTGCAGGGCCTTGTGCCGAACCACGGGTCCGGCTCGACCCGCTTGCCGAGGTCGATCAGCTCGCGTGCAGAAGCTTCGGCGCTGGCGAGCTGCACCGGCGTTGCCAATGCGTCCGCGCCCGTTAATTCCGCGCCGGTGGTGATGCGGATGCCCTTGGCCATCGGTCCCATGGCGTAGCCACCGCTTTTGTCGATGAGAGGCAGGTCGAGCGAAGCGCCGCCGCTGTAGTGCATGTGGTAGCCGCGCTTGCGCACCAGCGGGATGCGATAGCCGAATTTGTGGAGGAGGTCGGGCGACCACGGTCCGAGCGTCACGACGGCGTCGGGAGCATCGAGGCGTCCGTTGTCGGTGTCGACCGACCAGCCGGTCGCGGTCTGTTGCAGCGACTGCGCATCACCGAGCACGATCCTGCCGCCGAGGCGCTCGAACAACTCGGCATAGGCCGTGACCAGTGCCCCGGGATCTGACACGGTCCAGGTGTCGAGCCAGTGGATCGCGCCTGGGAGATCGTCGCGCAGGATCGGCTCGGCCTTGGCAAGCTCGCTGCCCGACAGCACGCGAAAGTTCACGCCGAATTCGCGCTGATCCTCTTCCGCGGCCTTGATCGAGAGATCCAATGAAGCGGGGTCGCGAAACAACGCTCGGTAGCCGGCACGGCGGATGAGATTGTCGGCATGGGCCTCGCGGATCAGGATGTCGTGCTCGGCCGTTGCGTAGGCGATCAGCCGTGCCCATGCCTCGATCGCCTCGCGATGCCGCTTCGGCGCCGAATGCCACCAGTAGCGGAGCAGGGGCTCGATGTGGAGATGGAGGGAGGAGAGGCTGTAGCGCACGTCGTTGGTGCGGCCGGTCGCGATCTTCAAGAGCGAAGCGAAGTCGCGCGGCATGGGATAGGGGCGTACCGCTTCCGCCTGGATCATCCCGGCATTGCCGTAGCTGGTCTCGCGACCAGGCTCCCTGCGATCGACGAGCGTGATGGACCAGCCGCGCTGCTGCAGGTGCAGCGCCGCGCTCACACCGACCATGCCGCCGCCGAGAATTATTGCACGTCGCATCGAAACTGACCTCGCCAACCAAAAACCGCCCGGTTTGGCCGGGCGGTTTCATCTGGATGTCCCTCTTATTCGCCGCCGCCGAAGCGGCGCGACCACCAGCCGGCGCGACGTGGGGCTGCCGGGGTTTCGCGCGCGGCCTCCGGCGCGGGCTCAGGTGCCGGCGCGGGCACAGCAACCGGTTCGGTCACTTGCGCGACCGGCGTGGCCGGCTCGGGCTGGCTGTTCAGCAGGAGGCTCACCTTCTCCCGGACCGTGGAGCGGCGCCTCGCGGCCTTGTCTCCGGCGGAATCTTCGTCTGACGTTGCAATCGTCGTGGCGGGAGCCGGCTCCGGCTGGGCCGGCGCCTCGGTCTGTACCTCGGCGCGCGGCTCGGGCTGCGCAACTTGCGGCTCGGTGCTGGGTTCGGCCTGCGCGATCGAGGGCGAAGCCTGGCTGCCGAAGCCATCGAAATCGGCAACTGCGTCGACGGCTTCGAGCGGCTGGCTGGTGCCGAGCTCGTCGCTGATGGAGCCGGCAAGACCTTCCTCGCCTCCACCGCGACGGCGGCGTCCACCGCGGCGACCACGCCGGCGCCGGCGATCACTGCTGCCCTGCTGTTCGCCACGGGCTGCCTGTTCTTCGCCTTCCTCGCCGTCCTGCTCGGACTCGGTCTCCTCCTCGCCTTCGCCGGCGATCATCGCGGGCTCGGGCAGGGTCGGCGCCGTATCCTCGCGCAACTCACCCTCGCGCTGGCCACCGCGGCCGCGCCGTCGGCGACGGCGCTTGCGGCGCTGGCCGTCCTGCTCGGAGGCTGCCTCGCCGCCAGCCTGCTCGTCAGCAAGGCCTTCGGTCTCGTCGGTCTCGACTTCGGATTCGGTCTCCAGGTCGAAGCCATCCTCGTCGTCATAGGCTTCTTCGGCCTGTGGCGGCGGGCTCGCAGCCACTTGCGCCGCGAGCAGCGCCTTGGCGGCTTCGAGCGTATGCACCTGCTCGCCGCGGTCGATCACATATGCCTGCGGTCCGCTGACGCTTGCGTCGGCGATGACCGACAGCGTGACCTTGAAGCTGTTCTCGAGGTCGCGCAGATGGCCGCGCTTGTGGTTCAGCACGTAGAGCGCGACATCGGTGCGGGTGCGGACCACGAGATTGTGGGTCGCGCCCTTCATCAGGATCTCTTCGAGGCCGCGCAGCAGCTGGAGCGCCACCGAGGATACCGAGCGGACATGGCCGGTGCCGCCGCAATGCGGACACGGATCGGTCGAAGACTCCAGCACGCTGGCGCGGATGCGCTGGCGCGACATCTCGAGCAGGCCGAAATGCGAGATGCGGCCGACCTGGATGCGCGCGCGATCCTGCCTGAGGCAATCGGACAGCTTGCGCTCGACCGCGCGGTTGTTGCGCTTCTCGTCCATGTCGATGAAGTCGATGACGATCAGGCCGGCGAGGTCGCGCAAGCGCAGCTGGCGGGCGACCTCTTCGGCCGCTTCCAGATTGGTCTTGAGCGCGGTGTCCTCGATATGGTGCTCGCGGGTCGATCGTCCGGAATTGACGTCGATCGAGACCAGCGCCTCCGTCTGGTTGATCACGATGTAGCCGCCGGAGCGCAGTTGCACGGTGGGCGAGAACATCGCATCGAGCTGGCTCTCGACGCCCATGCGCGAGAACAACGGCTGGCCGTCCCGATATTGCTTCACCGCGCTGACATTGGCGGGCATCAGCATCTTCATGAAGTCGCGCGCTTCGCGGTAGCCGGATTCGCCGGCCACCTGGATCTCGTCGATCTCCTTGTTGTAGAGGTCGCGCAGCGAGCGCTTGATCAGCGAGCCTTCTTCATAGACGAGGGTCGGGGCCTGCGACTTCAGCGTGAGGTCGCGTACCGTTTCCCACATCCGGATCAGATATTCGAAGTCGCGCTTGATCTCGGGCTTGGTGCGAGAGGCGCCTGCCGTGCGCAGGATGATGCCCATGCCCTCGGGCACGTCGAGATCCTGCACCACTTCCTTCAGGCGCGAACGATCCTGCGCGCTGGTGATCTTGCGGCTGATGCCGCCGCCGCGCGCGGTATTCGGCATCAGGACGGCGTAGCGGCCGGCGAGCGAGAGATAGGTCGTCAGCGCCGCGCCCTTGTTGCCGCGTTCTTCCTTGACCACCTGCACCAGCATCACCTGGCGGCGCTTGATGACTTCCTGGATCTTGTACTGGCGGCGCGGACGGAAGGTGCGCTCCGGCACTTCCTCCAGCACGTCGTCGCCGCCGACGGATTCGACGACTTCTTCCTCGGCTTCCTCGCCGTCCTCGTCCTCATCCTCGTCGTCTTCGCTGGTTGCTTCCGCAGCCTCGGCGGACGTCTCGGCATTCTCGACGGCGGCGTACACCGCATCGGCCGGCTCAGCGGCCGATGTCACGGCCTCAGCCAGAGCTTCCGCATGGGCTTCGGAAGCGTGCGCTTCGGAGGCCTCCGCATCCTGTGGCGCGGCAACGGTCTCGGTCGCAACCACCGGCTCGGCACCGACGGCCGCGACGGGCGCTGGCGTCTCGTCGGCATGCTCATGGTCGTGATGATCGTGATCACGGGCGTGCTCGTCGTCATGGCCGTGATGATCGTCGTGATCATGCTCGCCATGAGCATGTTCGCCGTGATCGTGGTCGTGGTGATCATGGCCTTCGTGCTCGCCGTGGTGCTCCGCATCCGCCTGCAGATGCTCGCCTTCGGGCAGGGCGTTCTCGGCATGCTCCGGCAGCGCCTCGTCCTCCAAGGGCTGGGCTGCGGGATCGGCGCCGACCTCGAGCCCTTCGACGATGTCGCTGCGCACGCGCTCGCCATGACCGCGGCGGCGGGCGTTGCGGTGGCGCGAACGGCGGCGGCCGTGCGAGCGGTTCTCGCTCTCTTCCTCGGCCTCGCGATGGGCCTGTTCCTCGGCCTCGATCAGCGCCTGCCGGTCGGCGACCGGGATCTGATAATAGTCGGGATGGATTTCGCTGAAGGCGAGGAAGCCGTGGCGATTGCCGCCATATTCGACAAAGGCGGCCTGGAGCGAGGGTTCGACCCTTGTGACCTTGGCGAGGTAGATGTTCCCGCGCAATTGCTTGCGTTGCGCGGTCTCGAAGTCAAACTCTTCGACGCGATTGCCGCGGACCACGACGACCCGGGTCTCTTCCGGGTGGGTGGCATCGATCAACATCTTGTTGGGCATGTCTTAACTCTTGGCGGCGGCGGGCGCGATAAACCGTGGGCGCGTATCGCGCCGCCGGGTGACGCGACGGTCCACCTGATTCGGGGGTGAGGGGAAGGCCGAAACGCCGTCTCTCGCGCCTTGCCGAACCGGAAGCTTCGGGACCATTGCGACGCGCGGGATTGTCACTCCGCAGCGTCGCGAATGGTCCTTCAGATTTCGTCGGCACAGTCTGGCGCATCAAGCGTCGGCCCGTATGAAACATTGGGCGGCGAGGCCGCCCTTCAATCAGTTGCTGTTGGCCAGGCACGGCGCGAGCGCGCTCGCCTTGAGACCACGAACCGCTCCCCTGGGATCAAGGGACCGGGTAATGGGTTACGCCGCTGTCAGAACCGTCCCGGTAACGTGAGTGGTAACCCGAGACCGTCCACCGCCGGTGCCTGACCCCCTCCACCTCGCTGCCGCGCACCGCGCTGGTCTTCGAGGGAAGCGGAAAACGCTGGAATTCCCAAATCTTGGGAGTTCCGGCGCAGCGCCGGGAGGCTGAATGCGACACAACCTGAAATATCGGCCGTCAGCATCCCGTACATACGAGGAATGAGCCATCCGTGCAAGGGAGCGTCGCACGGCGGTCACAGTCGGCGATTTTCGCGCTTCCGTCATTAAGGAGCGATTAACCCTGTGGTTCTATTGCGTTAAGAGGGCTGCTCGGAGGCACGGAATTGGTGGCGAGCCGCACAAATCGACGGGTTTTGCTGGCGGGCGTGTTGCTGTGCACCGCAGCGCTTCCGTGTGCCGATTCCTCGCGCCTCATTGCTGCAGAGAGCCAGCCGCAGCCGGCTATTGCGGCAGCGAATTTTCCGGTGGCCTCGGCCGCCCGGCTGGCCGGCGATGGCAAGCAGACCCGCTTCATCCTCGACCTCGACCGGACTGTCACCTTCCGCACCGCCACGCTGGCCGACCCATACCGCGTGGTGGTGGACGTGCCGCAAGTCAATTTTCAGCTGCCCGCCGGTGCCGGGAGCGGGGGGCGGGGGCTGATCAAAGCTTTCCGCTACGGGCTGGTCATGCCCGGCGGCTCGCGAATCGTGTTCGACCTGACGGGACCGGCGAAGATCGCCAATTCCTACGTGGTGGAAGCCGCGAACGGCCAGCCGGCGCGGCTCGTGCTCGACCTGGAGGAGGTCGAGCGCGCCGCCTTCGTGGCATCGCTTCCCCCTGAAAACCGTCCCGAGTTGCGGTCCGCGATCGCGGAGGCGCCGCCGGCCACGGTTCCCGCCAAGGCAACCACGGATGCCACGCAGCAGAAGGCCGATGGCCGTCCGGTGGTCGTGATTGATCCCGGCCATGGCGGCATCGACAACGGCACGCAGTCGGGCGGCGAGAGCGAGAAGAACCTGGTGCTGGCTTTTGGCCTGGCGCTCCGCGACAAGCTGGAGAAGGCCGGTAAATACCGCGTGGTGATGACACGCGAAGACGACACCTTCATCCCCCTCAGTGACCGGACCAAGATCGCCCGCAACCAAAAGGCTGCTTTGTTCGTCTCGATTCATGCCGATGCGCTGCCTCGTGCCGAGGGTGATGCGCAAGGCGCGACCATCTACACGCTCTCCGACAAGGCGTCCGACGCCGAGGCCCAGCGGCTGGCGGATGCCGAGAACCGGGCCGATGCGATCGCCGGCTTCAACCTCGCGGAGGAGCCCACTGACGTCGCCGATATCCTGATCGACCTCACGCAGCGGGAAACCCGCACGTTTTCAAACCGTTTTGCCCGCCTTTTGATGGGGGAAATGAAGTCGACAGTGCGGATGCACAAGCATCCCCTGAAGTCCGCCGGCTTCCGGGTCCTGAAGGCGCCCGATGTGCCCTCGGTGCTAGTCGAGATCGGTTACGTCTCCAACAAGGGAGACCTCGAGCACCTGGTTTCCGAGGGGTGGCGGTCCCGTGCCGTGGGCTCGATGGCGCAGGCGATCGACGGATTTCTGACCAAGCGAATGGCCACGGCCGGGACTCCGAACTGAAAGGGTTTAGCCCTGCCGACCCAAAGGCCCTAGTTTGGCCACAGCGGACGCTTTATAAAAACCGCGCAGGGGGTTCCGGAATCGGCGAGAATCCTGCTCGGCAAGCGTCTGAAATCCGGCATCGATGTGATTGCGTAAGCCGGCGAATTCGCGACGTGAGGTTGGCGCCTGTTTGGGGCGCCAAGGGGCTGATACTGGGCTGATCCAGAGTTTGAACGGATAAACAGATAATGCGCTTGCTGGTGCGGTTCATGGGCTTCCTGTTCGCCGCGGGAACGGTGGTGTTCCTTGTTGGTGTCGGGGCCGTGGCAGGCCTGATCTGGCACTTCTCCAAGGACTTGCCGGACTACTCTCAGCTTCAGGATTACGAGCCGCCGGTGATGACCCGCGTGCACGCGGTCGACGGTTCGCTGCTTGGCGAATACGCCAAGGAGCGGCGGCTGTATCTGCCGATCCAGGCCGTGCCCAAGCTCGTGATCAACGCGTTCCTGGCCGCCGAGGACAAGAATTTCTACGAGCATGGCGGCATCGACTACACCGGCATGGCGCGCGCCGGATTGCTGTATCTGCAGAACTACGGCTCCAACCGCCGCCCGCAGGGGGCGTCCACCATCACCCAGCAGGTCGCCAAGAACTTCCTGCTCACCAACGAGGTCTCCTTCGCCCGCAAGATCAAGGAAGCCTTGCTGGCGATGCGCATCGAGAAAACCTACTCGAAGGACAAGATCCTCGAGCTGTACCTGAACGAAATCTATCTGGGCCTCGGCGCCTATGGCATCGCGGCCGCCTCGCTGGTCTATTTCGACAAGTCGGTGAACGAGCTGACGGTGGCGGAAGCGTCCTACCTGGCGGCGCTGCCGAAGATGCCGGCGACGCTGCATCCGGTCCGCAACCGCGACCGCGCCATCGAGCGCCGCAATTACGTGATCGACCGTCTCCTGGAGAACGGCTGGATCAAGCAGGCCGATGCCGACAAGGCGCGCAAGGAGCCTCTGGCCGTCACCAGCCGGTCCAACGGCGCCCACACCTTCGCCGGCGAATATTTCGCCGAGGAAGTCCGCCGCGACATCTTCGAACGCTACGGCGAGAAGAAGCTATATGAAGGCGGCCTGTCGGTTCGCACCACGCTCGATCCGAAGATCCAGGTCATGGCGCGCAAGGCCATGGTCGCCGGCCTCGTGAACTACGACGAGCAGCAGGGCTATCGCGGCGCCATGAGTAAGCTCGATGTTTCGGGCGACTGGGGCGTGAAGCTCGCCGAGATCAAATCGCTCTCCGACATCTCGCCATGGCGCATGGCGGTGGTGCTGGAGACCAGCGACCAGTCGGCGCGCATCGGCTTCCAGCCGAGCCGCGAGCTTGGCGGCGCCGTCAGCAAGCAGCGCGAGACCGGCATCGTCACGGTCGACGGCGTGCGCTGGGCGCGGGCGTTGCAAGGCGGCACGAAGGGCAAGACGCCGACGGCGGTGTCGCAGGTGCTTCAGCCTGGCGACGTGATCTATGCCGATCCGCTCTACAAGGACGGTCACCCCGTCGAAGGCCAGTACCGGCTCCGCCAGATCCCCGAAGTCTCCGGCGCCATGGTGGTGATGGATCCCTGGACCGGCCGCGTGCTCGCGATGGTCGGCGGCTTCTCGTTCGACCAGAGCCAGTTCAATCGCGCCACGCAGGCCTACCGTCAGCCGGGTTCTTCGTTCAAGCCGATCGTCTATTCGGCTGCGCTCGACAACGGCTATACGCCCTCGACCGTCGTGCTCGATGCGCCCATCGAAATCGATCAGGGGCAGGGCGCCGGCGTGTGGCGGCCTGAAAACTTCTCCTCGGGCAAGTTCCAGGGACCGGTGACGCTGCGCAACGCGCTACGGCAGTCGCTGAACACCGTGACGGTGCGCCTCGCGCAGGACATCGGCATGCCCCTGATCGGTGAATACGCCCGCCGTTTCGGTGTCTATGACGAGCTGCCGAACTATCTCTCCTACGCGCTCGGCGCCGGCGAGACGACGGCGATGCGCATGGTCACCGCTTACTCGATGCTTGCCAATGGCGGCCGCCGCGTGAAGCCGACGCTGATCGACCGCATCCAGGACCGCTACGGCCACACCATCTTCAAGCACGACCAGCGCGAATGCCGCGGCTGCGACGCGCCGGGCGGCTGGAAGAACCAGCCCGAGCCGCAGCTGATCGACCGCCGCGAACAGGTGCTGGATTCCATGACCGCCTATCAGATCACCGAGCTGATGGAAGGCGTCGTGCAGGCCGGTACGGCCACGGTCATCAAGGATGTCGGCAAACCCGTCGCCGGCAAGACCGGCACCACCAACGAGGCCAAGGACGCCTGGTTCGTCGGTTTCTCGCCCGATATCGCCGTCGCCATTTATATGGGCTACGACAAACCGCGTCCGCTGGGCAGGGGCAATGCCGCGACCGGCGGCCATCTGGCAGCTCCGATCGCGCGCGATTTCCTCAAGCTCGCGCTCGCCGACAAGCCGGCCGTGCCGTTCAAGGTGCCGGCCGGAATCAAGCTCGTGCGCGTCGTCGCCAAGACAGGCATGCGCGCCGGCCCGGGCGAGACCGGCGGGACCATCCTCGAGGCCTTCAAGCCGGGCACGGCGCCGCCGGATAATTATTCGGTTATCGGCGTTGCCGACGCCGATGGGCGTATGCCGGCCTCGCAGCAGCAGCAACCGGATTCCGGCTTCTTCATGCGGCCGGGCACCGGCGGGCTGTACTAAGGCTTAGGACAAGACAGACGATCGCGGTTCCGGCGGTTGCGCTTTGCAGCCGCCGCCGCTACATCCCATCTCGAATTGCACGCGGGATTCCGCGAGAGCCGAGAACAACATGCGCGCCGAAATCGAACGGTTGGTAGAAGAGATCAAGCAGTCAGTCGGGCTGCTGAGGAGGCATCTTTGACGTCGAGAAGTCGACGGCGCGCCTCGCTGAGCTGAACAAGCTCGCAGAAGATCCCAACCTCTGGAACGATCCTCAGAAAGCCCAGAAGCTGATGCAGGAGCGCACCTCGCTCGAGGATGCGCTCTCAGGTATCGGCAAGGTCGAGCAGGAGCTCGAAGACGACATCGGCATGATCGAGCTCGGCGAGGCCGAGGGCGATGACGGCGTCGTTGCGGAAGCCGAAGCTGCGCTGAAGAACCTCAAGAAGGAGGTGGCGCGGCGCGAGCTCGAGGCGCTGCTGTCGGGCGAAGCCGACCGCTTCGATTCCTATCTCGAGGTCCATGCCGGCGCCGGCGGCACCGAGAGCCAGGACTGGGCGCAGATGCTGCTGCGCATGTACACGCGCTGGGCCGAAAACCACGGCTTCAAGGTCGAGTTCCTGGAAGAATCCGAGGGCGAAGAGGCCGGCATCAAATCCGCGACCATCCAGGTCTCCGGGCACAACGCCTATGGCTGGCTGAAGACGGAAGCCGGCGTGCATCGCCTGGTGCGCATTTCGCCGTTCGATTCCAACGCGCGGCGTCACACCTCGTTCTCGAGCGTGCAGGTCTTCCCCGTCATCGATGACAGCATCAAGATCGACATCAAGGAATCCGACGTCCGCACCGACACCATGCGTTCGGGCGGCGCCGGCGGGCAGCACGTCAACAAAACCGAATCCGCGGTGCGCCTGACTCACATTCCGACCGGCGTTGCCGTGGTCTGCCAGGCCGGCCGCTCCCAGCACAAGAACCGGGCGCAGGCCTGGGACATGCTGCGCGCGCGCCTCTACGAGATGGAGCTGAAAAAGCGCGAGGAAAAGGCCGCCGCCGATCAGGCGGCCAAGACCGATATCGGCTGGGGACATCAAATCCGCTCCTACGTGCTGCAGCCCTACCAAATGGTGAAGGATCTGCGCACGGGCGTGCAGACCTCCGACACCTCGGGCGTGCTCAACGGGGAGCTCGACGAGTTCATGGCCGCGACGCTGGCGCAGCGCGCGTTCGGCACCACGACCGGCGAGATCGAGGACGTGGACTAGCCATGCCCCGCGTCGCCTTCATCGGGTTGGGGCGGATGGGTCATGGCATGGCCGGCCGCTATCTCGATGCCGGCTTCACGGTGACGCTGTGGAATCGCAGCAAGGCAAAAGCGGAAGACCTGATCGCGCGCGGCGCGCATTGGGCGACATCGCCCGAGGATGCCGCGATCGATGCCGACGCTGTTGTGACCATGGTGGCCGACGACGAGGCATCGCGCGCGGTCTGGCTTGGGCCGAAAGGCGCCGCCAAAACCGCAAAGGCCGGCACCATTGCGATCGAATGCTCCACCGTCTCCTATGACCACGCGCGCAAGATGGGCCGCGAGCTCAATGCGCGCGGGCTGATCTACATCGATTGCCCCGTCACCGGATTGCCGGACGCGGCGGCCGCCGGCAAGCTGACGCTGCTGGCCGGCGCCGATCCGGCCGATCTCGAGCGAGCGCGGCCCTATCTCGAACCGATCGGCTCGACCATCCGCCATTTCGGCCCGGTCGGCGCCGGCACGGTCTACAAGCTCATCAACAATCTCATGGGTGCGATCCAGATCGCCGGTCTCGCGGAGGGCCTTGCCATCGCCGAGCAGGCCGGGCTCGACATGAACCTCGTGCTGGAGTCGATCCAGGCGGGCGTCGCCGCAAGCCCGCAGGTAGCGCGTCACTCCAAGCGCATGGTCGCCCGCGATTTCAGCGGCGCGACCTTCACGGCGGCGCTGCGGCACAAGGATGCCGCGTATGCCGTGAAACTCGCCGAGAGCCTCCTCGCCGATAAGCCGCTGGTCGCACGCGCCGCGGTCGAGGCCTACGCGCAGGCGAAGGCGGAGATGCCGGATGATGATGAAGGCAGGATGATCGAGCTGGTGTCGCGGCCGAAGAAGCCGTCTTAGGCCAGGCGCATCAGGATGGGGCAGACTCGTTCGGAACGCGGTCTCGGCATTGCCCTCGTCGTCGCCGCCGCGATTGCGTGGAGCACCGCTCCGTTCTTCACCCGGTTGCTGCCGTTCGATCCCTGGACCATCCTGTTCTGGCGCGGCCTGTTCGGCGGCAGCCTCATCACCGCTTTTCTCGTGCTAATGCAGGGCCGCGGCGCACTGCGGCAATTGGCGGCGCCGGGACGCAGCGGCCTGCTCGTCGCGTCGTTGTCGACGATCGGCATGGTCTCCTTCATCCCCGCGCTTCAGATGACCAAGGTGATGAACGTCGCTGTGCTGATCGCCACGCAACCGTTTGTCGCTGCAGCCCTGGCATGGCTGTGGCTCGGTGAGGCCGCGACATGGCGAACCTTGATCGCGAGCCTCGTCGCCTTCGCCGGCGTGGCCATCACCGTCGGTGGCCTCGCGGCGGGCGCCGATATCGGCGGCATCGTATTAAGCTGTCTGATGGTGCTCGCGATCTCGGCCATGACAGTCGTCGTTCGGCGCCACCGCGAGACGTCGATGGTGGCGGCAGCCGCGCTCTCCAACTTCCTGGGAAGTCTCGTCAGCCTGCCGTTCGCCCGCGACATCGCCCATGTCGGCGGCCACACCCTCGCGATCCTCGCAATGTTCGGCTGCCTTCAGGTCGCGCTCGGCCTGACATTCTACATGCTCGGCTCGCGCCTGCTGCCGTCAGGTCAGGCCTCCCTGATCGCGATGCTGGAAACGCCGTTGATGCCATTCTGGATCTGGGTTGCCTTCCGCGAGCTGCCTGCCGTCCACGCGCTCATTGGGGGTGCGCTGGTGATCGGAGCCGTTCTTGCTGACATCGCCGGCGATGCGCGGAAGCGCGGGAGGTCTGAATCTGCGCCTTCGTGAAACACTGGCCTTTGCCGGAACCCGGGTGGAACGTTTTCAGCACCACCCAATTAAAGCTAGCCCGCGCTGAGCCGCACGCCGGCGCGCAGGAATTTCTGCGGATCCACCGCTTCGCCCTCGATGCGGGTCTCATAGTGCAGATGCGGACCGGTCGAACGGCCCGTCGAGCCGACCAGCCCGACGACCTGGCCGATCTTCACGATCTCGCCGACCCTGACATTGATCTCGGAGAGATGGCCGTAGCGAGTCGAAAGCCCGTTGCCGTGGTCGACCTCGACCATGCGGCCGTAGCCGCCGGACCATCCCGCTGAAACCACCTTGCCGTTGGCCGTGACGCGAACGGGATCGCCGGTGGCGGCACGGAAGTCGAGCCCGGTATGCATCGCGGGCCGTCCGAGGAATGGATCGCTGCGCACGCCGAAACCGGAGGTGAACTCGACCTCGCCGATGACGGGCTTGCGGTAAGGCACCAGTGCCAGCGTGCGGTTGAGGCGGTCCATCTCGGCGCGCGTGGTGTTGATGCGGTAAAGCTGCTTCTCGAACGGTCCGGCATTGGCCGTCAGCTTGACGGGGACGAATGGACCGCCCATCGCGCTGCGGGGCACGGCGGATTCGAGATGGGCAAGGTTCAAGCCGAGGTCACTGACCACCCCGCGCATCCGGCGCATGCGTGAATCCATGCTTTCCTCGACGGCGCTGAGCGCCGCCATCTGGCGCCGCTCGACTTGGTCGAGTGAGTTCGTGAGCCGGACCAGCACGTTGTCGAAACCGTTGTTCCTGGCAAATTGGCTGGTCGGCGGCGCCGCCACGGTCGGGGCGCGCGATTCGAGGCGCGCTTCACGGTCCGGCGGCGCCACGAAGATGACGGTGTCGCTGATCGGCGACGGCTTCGGCGTGGCCTGGCTCGAATCGCCCCGCTGCGGGGCGGCGCGGGGAATCGAGCCGGTCACGTCGGGCATGGCCCCGAGCGCCGTGGCCCGGGACTCCAGCGCCGTCTGGCGCTTCATGATCTGGTCGAGCTTCTGGTCGAACTGTTCCTGGTCGAGCAATTGGCGGCTGGTGGTGCGGTCGACCTTGGCGCGCAGCTCGGCGATGCGGTCCTCATAGGCATATTGCATCTCGGCCTGGCGGGCGATCAGCCGGGTCAGGACGTCGTCACGGAACGCAAAATAGGTGGCCGTCGCAGCCGACCACAGACCGAGCAGCACCACGGTGCCGACCACGATCCAGAACACTACGGGTCCGAACCGAACCTGCTTGCCGGCATGGACGATGGTGTAGGCGTCGTCGGTGGCGGGCAGGGGAATCGCGGTTGCCGCGGCCGCAGCGGCCGGGCGGCGCTGGTAGGCTCGTCCGTGGTCGTGAGGGTGATGTTGGGGGTACTGCGAGTATTGGGCAGAACTTTTCGACATCGGCACTCCCGCGCCGGTCGGATGGGTTCCTTGCGGCTCAATTGCCGCCGCAATCTGGGCCGGTCATGGTTAATTTTCCGGAAATGGGAGCGGGCGAATTTAAGCGACTGGTTAAAGGCTTCTTGCCGCTTCCAGCACCTGGTCGGCGTGGCCATCGACCCGCACATTGCGCCAGATCCGAGCAATCCGGCCGTCGGTCCCGACTAGTATCGTGGTGCGAAGAATTCCCAGGAAGCTCTTGCCATACATGGATTTTTGGCCCCAGGCGCCATAGGCCTCCAGCATCTCATGTTTCTCATCCGAGATGAGGGGGACGCCAAGCTTGTGTTTGTCGCGGAATTTCTCCTGGGCCTTTAACGGATCGGCGGAGATGCCGAGCACGGCGGTACCGGCGTCAGCGAAAGCGGCGGCCAGGCGGGTGAAGTCGATCGCCTCCCGGGTGCAGCCGGGCGTGTCGGCCCGGGGGTAGAAGAACAGGACGAGCTTTCGCCCGGCATAATCCGCCAGTGTGACCACGTCGCCGCCATCGCGGGGCAGGCGGAAGGCGGGGGCTTTCTGGCCCTCAACCAAGCCGGACTTCGCCTCGGCGGGCGGGGAGGAGGCCGATTTCGATGAGCTTAACTGTTTCGATGCGGCTCTATGTGATCCTGCTTTTTCTATGGTCCGGGTTGATTTGCTTGCCGGTGTCCGCTGTGTTGTCGCGGACCGTGTTCGAGTCGATGCCCGCGTTTTCGCGGTTCTCTTTTTGGCGGTCGAACTGCCGGAGGACGTTTTGGACGATTTCTTTCGGGATTTCTTGGACATACGCCTTCCTTTCGACGCTTTCGGCGGGTCAATCGAAGCGGTATTGCAGCCCTCGTCCGGCGCGCCGGAATCGCGCCCTCCGTTGGGAAAGTCTGACGACGCCGGAGTATGGTTACAAGGAATTCCACAGACTACCCCACTGCTGGTTGAACGCGCTCCCGGGGCGAAATGACGAACAGCAGGAACATACGAGGTATGGCGGCAGTGCCGGCGCAGGGAGCATCAGCTCCCGTGGCCGGCTGCGGTCCCGGCGGCGCTCAATCCTATGACGGGCGCCTGTATCGAGAAGCAATGGCAAGGAATACGTCGCCCCAGAACCATAACCGGGACTTCGATCGGCGCGGCGGCCAATATGAGCCGCAGGAATGGGACGACGCCGACTGGGATCCGGATCAGGAAGCGGCGGCGGGCCATCGTGCGCGCCGGCTGCTGGCGCGTTCCGGTTCGGGCTTCCATCGTTTCGGGGACGGATTCGGCGGAGTGCGCCGCTGGGTGGCTGGTGGTCGCTGGCTGAAGCGCATCGCGGTGGTTCTCGGCACCCTGCTCGTCATCTTCGTCGGTTGTTTTGGCGCGCTGTGGTGGCGGCTCGGCGCCGGTCCCATCAATCTGGATATCGCAACGCCATGGTTGGCGGCCGCGATCGAGGACAATATCGGCCACGGCAACACGGTTGAGATCGGCGGCACCCAGATCGAGCGCGCCGGGCGTGTCCGCATCGCCGTGCGCATCCGAGACATCATCGTTCGCGACCGCGATCACGCCGTCGTCGCCAGCGCGCCGAAGGCCGAGGTGAAGCTGTCGGGTGCGGGTCTCCTGATGGGGCACCTGCGCGCCGAAAGCCTCAATCTCGTCGATGCCGAGCTCGCGATCCGCATCGCGCCCGATGGCACCGTCACCGTGTCGGCCGGCGACACCGCCAAGCCGCTGGCGACTGGCGTCGCGTCCAAGAAGGACGCGGGCCTGCCACCGACATTCCCGCGTAGCGGTGTCCCACCGCCGCCATTCGCGACCGCGCCTGCGAGCCCCGAGGTGTCGCAAGCCGCTCCGCAGACGACAGCGCAGAGTGGCATTCTCCAGGGCCTCGACTGGCTCGACAGTCTGAGCATGACCGGCCTCGACGGCCAGAACCTCAACGAGATCGGTCTCAAGAACGGCAACCTGATCGTCGACGATCAGCAGCGCGGCAGCAAATGGTCGTTTGAGAACATCACGCTCAGCCTGCGCCGGCCGAGCCGCGGCGGCGTCGCGCTCAGCCTCGGCGAGGAGGGCGCGCGCCCCTGGATGCTGCGCGCCACGATCGGTCCCGCCGAGAACGGCGTGCGATCCGTCGACATCAAGGCCGACAAGGTCTCGACCTCCAATATCCTCCTGGCGCTGCGGGTGAAGGACTTCACCTATACCGCCGACCTGCCGCTGACCGGCGAACTCAAGGGCGAACTCGGCCGCGACGGCGTGCCGACCTTCTTCCGCGGCAAGATCGCGGTCGGCGCCGGCAACATCATCGACACCGACACGCCCGACTATCCGATGGGAATTGACTCGGCCGAGATCAATGTCGAGTGGGACGCCAACCGGCGCGTGCTGGTCGCTCCGTTCAAGATTCTTTCCGGCGCGAACCGCCTGACGCTGCTGGCTCATCTCGAGCCGCCCAACGGCACCACCAACGACTGGCAGCTCGGCTTCAGCGGCGGTTCGATTCTCCTCGGCGGTATCGACGATGAGCCGCCGCTCGTCTTCAACCGCATTGCGATCGGTCTCCGCTTCGACACGGATCACAAGCGCCTCTTGCTGACGCAGGCCGACATCAGCAATGGCGAGATTGGCGTCGCCGGCACCGGTGCCATCGACTATTCCGGCGAGCCGCGGCTGACGCTCGGCTTTGCGGGAACGCCGATGTCGGCCTCCGCCTTGAAGCGGATGTGGCCGACGCTGATCGTCCCTGAATTGCGTGAATGGGTGATCGAACGGATCGAGCGCGGTACGCTCCAGCGCATCGAGATCGGCGTCAACTCGCCGACCAAGAACCTGCCCCGCAGGGGCCCGCCCATTCCGGACGACGGCCTGTCGGTCAATATCGTGGCGAGCGGCGTCGCGGTCCGCCCCGTGGATGGCATGCCGGTGGTGCGCGATGCCGATTTGAAGGCGCGCGTGACCGGGCGCACTGCGACCGTGAACATCGGGCAGGGCGTTGCGGATACGTCCTCGGGTCGCAAGGTCACGATCTCCGATTTCGTCTTCGAGGTACCCGACATGGCGCCCAAGCCGTCGCCGTCACGGAGCAGGTTTCGGGTCGATGGTCCGGTGCCTGCAGCCGCTGAATTGCTCGCCAATGATCGGCTGAGCGATCTGTCGTCGACAGTCGTCGATCCCAACACCAGCAAGGGGACGTTCTCGGCGAACATCCAGCTCGGCATGCCGGTCAAGGGCGAATTGACCAAGGCTGACACCACCTATGCCGTCACCGCCGACCTCAACGGCTTTGCCGCCGAGAAGCTCGTGATGAACCAGAAGCTGGAGGCCAACAACCTGAAGATCGTCGCCAACAACCAGGGCTATCAGGTCAAGGGCGACGTCAAGATCAACGGCCAGGCGGCCTCGGTCGATTATCGCAAGCCGGCCGAGGGCGACGCGGACGTCCGATTGCAGGCGACGCTGGACGATGCCGGCCGCGCGCGCCTCGGATTCGATTTGAGCCCCGCCGTCAGCGGATCGTTGCCGATCAAGTTGTCTGGCAAGATCGCAAGCGGTCCGGATCAGACGACCAAGCTCGGCGTCGAGGCCGACCTGACCTCGGTCAAGCTCGACAATATCCTTCCCGGCTGGGTCAAGCTGCCGGGCAAATCCGCCAAGGCCAGTTTCAAGGTGGTGCCGACGACGCAATCGACGCGATTGGAGGACATCGTCATCGAGGGCGGCGGCGCCTCAATCAAGGGCTCGCTCGAGGTCGACGCGAACGGCGATCTCATGAACGCGAACTTCCCGACCTACGCGCCCTCCGACGGCGACAAGGCGTCGCTCAAAGTGGAGCGCAGCCAGGACGGCGTGGTGCGCGGCACGATGCGTGGCGACGTGTTCGACGGCCGCGGTTTCCTGAAGTCGGCGATCTCGGGCAATTCCAAGGATGACGGCAAGAGCAAGCTGAAGAACGTCGATTTCGACATCGACGTGAAGCTCGGCGCCGTCGCCGGATTCAACGGCGAAGCCATGCGCAGCGTCGATGCCAAGATGTCGAAACGAAGCGGCGCGGTCAAAGCCTTCACGCTGAGCGGCAAGATCGGCCGCGACACGCCTGTGGCAGCCGATCTGCGCGGCGGCCGCGCGCAGGGCAACCGCGAGGTGATCTATCTGCAGACCAACGATGCCGGCGCGCTGCTGCGCTTCACCGACACCTACACCAAGGCGGTTGGCGGCCAGATGGTGGTGGCGATGGAGCCTCCGACGTCCGAGCAGAACACCGCGCGCGAAGGCCTCATCAACGTGCGCGACTTCACGGTGAAGGGCGAGGCGCAGCTCGAACGTGTTGCCGCCGGCGCGCCCAACGGCACCGGGAATGGCATCTCTTTCAGCGCGCTTCGCGCCGAGTTCACCCGGCAGAATGGCGCGCTCACGATCCGCGACGGCGTGGTCAAGGGGCCGATGATCGGTGCCACCATCGAGGGCTCGATCGACTATCCCGGCAACCAGGTGTGCATGAGCGGCACCTTCGTGCCGATGTACGGTGTCAACAACATCTTCGGCCAGATCCCGTTGTTCGGCATCTTCCTCGGCGGCGGCAACAACGAGGGACTGATCGGCGTGACCTACGAGGTCGTCGGCACCCCGGCTGCCCCGGTGATGCGCGTCAATCCGATCTCGGCGATGGCCCCGGGGCTGTTCCGCAAGATCTTCGAGTTCAACACCGGCAAGCAGAACTCGCCGTTCGACGAATTCCCCTCGCAGTCCAACGACGGCTCGACGGGTTCGACGCGCCAGCTGTCGAGCGGTTGCAACCTCGCGCGGCGATAAACGCCCACCTTCTCAAGTGCTCGTCATCCCGGGCTTGTCCCGGGTATCCACGTTCTTCGTGCGGCGCGGCCAAAAACGTGATGGCCGGGACAGGCCCGGCCATGACGAATGTGGCGACGCTTTCGCGCTAAACGTCTCGAGTCGGGGGGGCGCGTCAGGCGGCGCGCAC
The DNA here is from genome assembly GCF_003837805.1 of Bradyrhizobium sp. RP6. GTDB lineage: Bacteria > Pseudomonadota > Alphaproteobacteria > Rhizobiales > Xanthobacteraceae > Bradyrhizobium. The sequence goes on from NZ_RQIT01000020.1 coordinate 42,805, forward strand.
GCCCTTCAGGAACGTTCCGACTTCGCCGGAGAGCTGCTCGGCCTGCTTGGAGAGGTTCGAGGCTGCGGCGAGCACCATGCCGGCGGCGTTGCCGGTCTCGTTGGCGGCGGTGGAGACGACCCCGATATTGGTGGTGACCTCCTTGGTCGCCTCCGCCGTCTGCGAGACGCTGCGGGCGATCTCGGCGGTGGCGGCGCCTTGCTCCTCGATGGCGGCGCCGATCGAGGTCGCGATGCGGCTGACCTCCTCGATGGTGGCGGTGATGCCGCCGATCGCATCCACCGCTTCCTTGGTCGCACCCTGGATCTGGGCGATCTTGTCGCCGATCTCGCGGGTGGCTTCCGCGGTCTGGCTTGCCAGCGACTTCACCTCGGAGGCGACGACGGCAAAGCCGCGGCCGGCTTCGCCGGCGCGCGCCGCCTCGATGGTGGCGTTGAGCGCGAGCAGGTTGGTCTGGGCCGCAATGCTGGAGATCAGCTCGGCGACGTGCTCGATCTGCTGGGCGCCGTCGGACAATGCGCGCACGATGGTGTCGGTGCGGCGGGCGCTGTCGACGGCACGGCCGGTGACCTCGGCCGATTGCGCGACCTGACGGCTGATCTCGGTGATGGAGGAGGAGAGCTCCTCGGCGGCGGCCGCGACGGTCTGGACGCGCTGGCTGGCTTCGGTGGCGGCGGAGCCGACCACGGAGGCGCGGCGGTTGGTGCCTTCGGCGGTCGAGGACATCGACTTGGCGGTGGCCTCGAGCTCACCGGAGCCGGAGGCCATCAGGCCGACGAGCTGGCCGACGGAGGCATCGAAGCGGTCGGCAAGCGCGATCAGGGCCTCGCGCTTCTCCTGCTCGGTGCGCGTCTTGGTGGCGGCCTGTTCGGCCTCCAGCGCGCGCGCCGTCAGTGCCGTCTGGCGCAGGATCTCGAGGGTCTCGGCCATGCGGCCGATCTCGTCGCCGCGATCGGTCTCCTCGACCGGTCTGTCGATGGCGCCTTCGGAGATCTCCTGCATGCGATTCTTCTGGCGCTCGAGCGCGCCGAGCACGTCGCGGGCGATCAGCCAGGACAGCGTCGCCATCAGCAGCATCAGGCCGAGGCCGATCGCGCCGAGCTCCAGCGTCAGCGCGCGCACGTCGGCGTCGATGTCGTCGACATAGAGGCCGTAGCTGATGGTCACGTTCCAGGGCGCGAATTTGCGTGCGAACACGGTCTTGCGGACCGGCTCGGTCTGGCGGGGGCGGGGATAGAGATAGGAGGTCACGCCGCCCTGCGCGGTCTCGCTGCCGGCCTTGATGATGGCGTCGGCGATGAGCACGCCGTTGGAATCCTTGGCGCCGGTGATCTTGCCTTCGAGCTGCTGATTGGCGCCGTTGACGACCAGGGAGCCATCCTGATTGTAGACCACCGGATAGCCCTGGTTGCCGTTGAAGTTCATGCGACGGCCGCGCTGGTGGAACAGGCTCTTGGCCTCGGCCGCCGTCAGCTTGCCGGCGGTCACTTCGTCCTGGAGCGCTTGGGCGTAATTGTAGAGGAGCTCGACGGCGGTCCGCATCTGCTGGACGCGGTCCTCCATCATGCGGCTCTTGCTGAGCACGGCCGATACGCCGATGATGGCCGTGACTGTGAGAGCCGCAAGGCAGACCATGCTGGCAAGCTTGGTGCGGATCTTCAAATGGCTCAGCAGCTTCATCACAGCCCCTACGGAATGGTTGTTGTTGCTCGCATGGGTAGCAGGAAGTTCTTACCAAACGTGAACATGCGCGCGCAGAACCGCGCCGCGCGAAAGCTGCCGTGCGGTCTTATGCGCAAGCCTGCAACCAGACCGACGACAGGCGCCGGTGCAGGCCAATGCGGAGGCCGGAGAGAATTGGTTTTTCGCTTTGGTGGGCGGCCGGTCGGACAGGAGCGCTCATGAACCGATTCGTTCACCGAATCATCATGTCCGTGCTGCTCGTGGCGGTCCTCGTTCTCATCTGGAACGTGCTGGGCGCGCGCTGAGCCGCACCGGCTGATCCGCCGGTGCTGTCTTACTTTCAGGTTAACCGGCGAAGCGCGTCAGCGCCGCGCATAAGCGTCGCCGCCTGCGCCGCTCTCCTTGCCCATTGCGGCATCGACGCTCACCGAGCCGCCGCCGGCCGCCGAGAGATAGAGACAGGCGAAGCAGAACAGGATCGCGGCGGTGCCGCCGTTCAGCAGCGGCAGGAACACCGGCGTCTCGCCCTTGAGCATGTGGCCCATGAAGTAGGCGAAGGCCATTTCACCCGAGAGGATGAACGCGGTGAGCCGCGTGAACAGGCCGAGCATCAGGAGCGCGCCGAGCACGAGCTCGATCGCGCCGGCCGTCCAGATCAGCGGCGGAATGTTGGCGAAGTAGGGAAGCACCGGAAACTTGAACAGCTTGGCGACGCCATACTGGAACAGCAACAGGCCGGTGATGAAGCGAAACAGGCTCAGAAGAACCGGCTGAAAGCGAGAGAGATAAGGAAAGTCCATCGGTTTGCCCTCCATCCAATGCTGCGACTTGGACCGCATTCGGTTTCGTCTCGCAAGCCACCCAGGATCAATTCCGCGCTGACATTTTTGTCATGTCGGACAAAACACCGCAGGCACGGCTTTTCAGCCGCGCGCGATCCGCTTTTTCGCACATGTTCGCCTCGCGCCCGTACGTAATAGCCCGGTGATGCCAAGGGATGCAGGTTACGTCGAGGAGACCTACTCCCGCAAGGCGGGGACGATCAGGAATGGAGTCATTCCGAGAATCACGCTCGCAAGTGCGAAGACCAGCAGGAGATTGTAACCGTGCGTTGCATCGTGAATCAGACCGCCGCTCCATGAGCCGAAGGCCGAGCCCAAGCCGCTGCCGATCGAGATGGTGCCGAAGATGGTGCCGACGCGCTTGCCGCGAAAGATCTTCATCGCGGTCGCCGTGATCAGCGGCCCGCGGGAGCCCATCATGCTGCCGAAGCAGACGACGAAACCGGTGAGCAGGATGACGTTCGGATAGTACTGCAACAGCCAGAGCAGAACGATGCCGAGAATCGAGATCGCGTAGCTGAGCAGCACCGACGGCCGGCGTCCGATCAGGGCGTCGAGCGCCGAGACCCCCAGCATGCCGAACACCAGCACGATGCCGGAGAAGCCCCAGGCGGTCGCAGCCTGGAGCGGCGGAAAGCCGGCGTCGATCAAATAGGCCACGATCTGCGCCGCGATGGAATACATGCCGACCGCGGTGAAGAAGAAGGTCGAGAACAGCGCCCAGAAGGCATGATGACGCATCGCGCTCGCAAGGGTCCAGCCGCTGTCGACGAAATCCGGATCGCTCTTCTTGGTCACGTGCGGTGAGCCGGCCGCGAACATGCGCCAGGGCAGGAGCAGCAGCGGCACCAGCAGCCCGAGCGCGGCGAGGCCGTAGACCTGATAGGTTTCACGCCAGCCGAGATGATCGATCAGAAGCTGCGAGGCCGGAAGCAATGCCAGCACGCCGCCGCCCATCGCCGAGAAGACCACCGCCATGGCGGTCGGCAGCTTTGGGCCGAACCAGCGGCCGAGCAGGATCGAGTTGGGCACATTGCCGATGAAGGCAACGCCGATGCCGACGCAGATGCCGATCGACAGCTGGAATTGCCAGAGGGCTTGCGCGTGGCTCGCGATCAGAAAGGCCGAACCGAGCAGGAGCAGCCCGAGCGCATAGACGATACGGGGCCCGGAATGATCGAACAGGCGCCCGACCAGCGGTGCGGTCAGTCCGCTGACGAGCCAGGTCAGTGAATAAATCGAGACGACCTGGGCGCGATCCCAGCCGAAGTTTTCGGAGATCGGCTTGAGGAAGACGGTGAAGCTCTCGCTGAGCCCGCGTCCAAGAACCGCCAGCGTAAAGCACAGGCCGAGCACGACGAGAGCGGTGCGCACCGCCTTCGGCCTGGTGCTTCCGGCTTGTTCCTTGCTCGCTTCCGCTGTCGTTTCTTTGGTCGCGTTCTGGTCCATTGCCGGTCAGGAGGCGCGCTTCGGCGCGACCTGACAAGCAGTGAAAAGCTCATACGCCTATGCAGGCTTGATGAGCACGTGCTTCTTCTTGCCGAAGGACAGCTTGATCACGCCTTCCGGCGTCAGATTGCCCGCCGACAGGGCCATCTTCTCGTCGGTAACTGGCGCGTCGTTGACGCGCAGGCCGCCGCCCTTGATCTGCCGTCGGGCTTCGCCGTTGGAGGCAACGAGGCCTGCCTTGACGAAGGCGTTGAGCACGCCGAGGCCGGCGTCCAGCTCGCTACGCGGAATTTCGACGGTCGGCAGGCTTTCGGCGAGCGCGCCTTCCTCGAAGGTGCGGCGCGCGGTCTCCGCGGCTTCGTTCGCGGCGTCGCGGCCGTGCAGCAGCGCGGTCGCTTCGGTCGCGAGTACCTTCTTGGCCTCGTTGATCTCCGAGCCGCCCAGCGCCTCGAGCTTCCTGATCTCGGCCATCGGCAGCGTCGTGAACAGCTTCAGGAACTTGGCGACGTCGGCGTCCTCGGTGTTGCGCCAGTACTGCCAGAAATCGTATGGGCTGAACTGGTCGGCATTGAGCCAGACCGCGCCTTGCGCGGTCTTGCCCATCTTGGCGCCGGACGCAGTCGTCAGCAGCGGCGTCGTCAGCGCGAACAACTGGTGGGTCCCCATGCGGCGGCCGAGATCGACGCCCATGATAATGTTGCCCCATTGGTCCGATCCGCCCATCTGGAGGCGGCAGCCGGTGCGCTTGGCTAGCTCGACGAAGTCGTAGGCCTGGCAGACCATGTAGTTGAATTCGATGAAGCTCATCTCCTGCTCGCGCTCGAGACGCAGCCGCACGGAGTCCATGGTCAGCATGCGGTTGACCGAGAAGTGGCGGCCGACATCGCGCAGCATCTCGATCCAGTTCAGCTTGGTCAGCCATTCCGCATTGTCGAGCATGATGGCGTCGCTCTTGCCCTCGCCATAACGCAGCACCTTCGCGAACACGCCGCGGATCGATTCCTTGTTGGCCTCGATCTCGGCAATGGTGCGCATCGCGCGCGTCTCGTCCTTGCCGGAGGGGTCGCCCACCATGGTGGTACCGCCGCCCATCAGCGTGATCGGCTTGTTGCCGGACTGCTGCAGCCAGTGCAGCATCATCATGGTCAGGTAATTGCCGATGTGCAGCGAGCGGGCGGTGCAATCGTAGCCGACATAGGCGATGGCTTCGCCCTTGGCGGCAAGCGCATCCAGCCCCTCGAAATCGGAGCATTGGTGGATGAATCCTCGTTCCTGCAGGATATTGAGGAAATCCGATTTAAATGCAGTCATCTGTCGGCGCGCCTGACAATTTTTGGTTTACTGTTTTGGGGGCAATTTAGGGGTCTTCCGCGGGAACCCGATGTCCGCCCGCCACCTGGCGCGTTGGCATTATAAGATGTGTCCCTCTGGCACAAGATCAGCAGGCCAGGGCGGGTCTCTTGAGGACACTGATCCATGATGTTGACGGCACTCGGTCTGATGAGCGGCACCTCGCTGGACGGGGTGGATGTCGCGCTGATCGAAACCGACGGAAAGCAGGTGAAGGCGTTCGGGCCGACCGGCTACCGGGCCTACAGCCCGGCCGAGCGCAACCTGCTGCGTCAGGCGCTGAACGAGGCCTTGCATCTGCAGCAACGCGACGCCCGCCCGGGCATTCTGGCCGATGCCGAGCGCGCGGTGACGCGGGCTCATGCCGAGGCGGTCACGGCCTTCCTCGCCCAGAACCGCATGAGACCGGAGGACATCGACATCGTCGGCTTCCATGGCCAGACCGTGCTGCACCGGCCCGAGAAGCGGCTGACGGTGCAGATCGGCGATGGGCCGGCACTGGCCAAGGCGATCCATATTCCCGTCATGTATGATTTCCGCGCCGCCGACGTCGAGGCCGGCGGGCAGGGCGCCCCCTTCGTGCCGGTCTACCACCGAGCGCTCGTCCAATCGCTGGAGCGCGAGGCGCCGATCGTCGTGGTCAATATCGGCGGCGTCTCCAACATCACCTATATCGACGGCAACGACGCTTTGATTGCCTGCGATACCGGCCCCGGCAATGCATTGCTGGACGATTTCATGTACCGCACCATGAGCCAGGCGTTCGATTCCGAAGGCAAATTCGCAGCGCTCGGCAAGGTGGATGAGGCCTGGATCAGCCGGGCGCTGGAGCTGCCGTTCTTTGCACTGCCGCCGCCGAAATCGCTCGACCGCAACGATTTTGCCGCCCTGAAGCTCGGCGACGTCGCGCCGGCCGACGGCGCCGCGACGCTGACCGCCTTCACCGCGGCGGCGATCGCCCGCATCATTCCGCTGTTGCCGCGGCGACCGCGGAGCTGGATCGTCTGCGGCGGTGGCGCGCGCAACCTCACCATGCTGCGGATGCTGCGGGAGCGGGTGGGCTCGGCCACCGTCGAGGCCGCGGAGACACTCGGCTGGGCCTCCGATGCCATCGAGGCGCAAGCCTTCGGCTTTCTCGCCGCCCGCGGCCTGAAGGGCCTGCCGCTGTCCTATCCGGCGACGACGGGCGTGCCGATGCCGATGACGGGTGGGATCATGACCCGGCCCTGAGATCACGGCCGATTAATGCAAGTGCATTGATCTTGACGAGTTCATGCAAATGCATCTAGATTGGATGCATCTGCATCTAGCCGCCGGGATCATCGCCATGACCGCCTCGCTCAAACTGATCAGCCACAAGCTTTGTCCCTATGTGCAGCGCGCGGTGATCGCGCTGAAGGAGAAGGGCGTGCCGTTCGAGCGGATCGACATCGATCTCGCCAGCAAGCCCGACTGGTTTCTGAGGCTGTCACCGCTCGGCAAGGTGCCGGTGCTTGTGGTGACGACGGAGAAGGGCGAGGTCGCGCTGTTCGAGAGCAACGTCATCTGCGAGTACATCGAGGAGACGCAAGGCGGTGCGAAGCTGCATCCGGCGGATGCTTTGAAACGCGCCGAGCACCGCGGCTGGATGGAGTTCGGCTCGGCGATCCTCGGTGATCCCTGGGGCCTGGAAACCACGAGTGACCCGGCGATCTTCGAGAACAAGCGCCAGGCGCTCGCGGCGAAATTTGCGCGCGTCGAGGCCGCGCTTGGCACAGGTCCATTCTTTGCCCGCGACGCGTTCAGCCTCGTCGACGCCGTATTCGCGCCGATCTTCCGCTATTTCGACCTGTTCGACGAACTGACCGAGCACGGCATCTTCCGCGATGTGCCGAGGGTCCGTGCCTGGCGCGCCGAGCTCGCGAAGCGTCCGAGTGTGCGCACCGCAGTCGGCACAGACTATCCGCAATTGCTGCGCGCCTTCCTCCTTCGCCACGACGCGCATCTGCTCAAGCTCGCGGCCTGAGCACGGTCCGATGTCGCAATCCCTGGCTTGGCTGATGCTGGTGATCGCAGGCGCGCTCGATGTCGGCTGGGCGATCTCGATGAAATATGCGGAAGGCTACACGCGCGTCGGCTGGAGCGTCGCTTCGCTGGTGCTGCTCGCAGCCTTCGTCTTCCTGCTCGGCCGGGCCTTGAAGGTGCTCGAGGTCGGCGTCGCCTATTCGGTCTGGACCGGCATCGGTGCCGCCGGCACCTTCTTGATGGGCGTGGTGTTGTTCGGCGAGTCCTTAAGCGCGATGAAGCTTGCGGGCATCGCGCTCGTCTTGATGGGGATCGTCGCGCTGAAGCTGGCGTAGACAGTTGTGTAATCAGATGCACCCATCGGCAAGGAGCAGCCTGCTGGTCGTCGTCGCCTGGCGCAGTTTGAACAGAGGCTGAATGTCGGGATCATCCAAGAAGGCCTGAGCTTTCTCGCGATCCGCAAATTCGATGATGACGAGGCGCTCGGGCGCCCAGTCGCCCTCGATCGTGGTCGGCTCGACGCCGCGCACGATGTATCGTCCTGAATGCTTCGCAATGAATGCCGGGATTTCAGCGATATAAGTCTTGAATCCGGCGTGGTCGTTCACCGACAGATCAAGAACCAGATACGCCTTCATCGCTCGCAATCTCCAGCGTGACGGTCCGTAGCCATGCCACGAACCTGTCTACGCCGGAAGATCTCACCGCACGTTGGCCAGGCGCATGTCGAGATAGGCCGTGATGGTTTCCATCAGCGGCTCGAGCTTGGCGTCGAAGAAGTGGTTGGCGCCGGGGATGATCTGCTGGTCGATCACGATGCCCTTCTGCGTCTTCAGCTTCTCGACCAGAGTGTTGACGTCCTTGGGCGGCACCACCGCATCCTTCTCGCCATGCACGATCAGCCCCGACGACGGGCAGGGCGCGAGGAACGAGAAGTCGTAGAGGTTCGCGGGCGGCGCGATCGAGATGAAGCCTTCGACCTCGGGGCGGCGCATCAGCAGCTGCATGCCGATCCAGGCGCCGAACGAGAAGCCGGCGACCCAGCAGGCGCGCGCTTCGGGATTGATGGTCTGCGCCCAGTCGAGCGCGGCGGCTGCATCCGACAATTCGCCGGTGCCGTGGTCGAACGAGCCCTGGCTGCGGCCGACGCCGCGGAAATTGAAGCGCAGCACCGAGAATCCGCGATGTGCGAAGGCATAGTAGCACTGGTACACGATCTGATGGTTCATCGTGCCGTGGAACTGCGGATGCGGATGCAGGATCATCGCGATCGGCGCGTTCTTCTGCTTGGCGGGGTGATAGCGGCCTTCGAGACGGCCCGCAGGGCCGGTGAAAATGACTTCAGGCATGGATGTCTCTGATTGAGTCCCTTGGAGGTGATCCCTGCGCAATCAACCGACTGTGGCTCCATCAGCGTTGCTGCCGACGGGAGCACGAATGAGGGTGGAAAGGCGCGCCCTCGGATGATGCGTGAGTGGCGCGCAGGTGAACTGACGCGCGCGTTCTAACACAAGGCAAGGGTCAAAAAGCAAGCTTCTTCGACATCTCTCAATGCGCTCAAGAGCTTAGTCAGTCATGGCAACGTCATCTTCGGCCTGCCGCCCATGACCGGACCTGCTCGGGTTCAACCGGAGAACAGTGGTGGTTGGCCGCTCTGCCGGAGGGCAGTGCTCAACCAATTGGAATCATGACTGTTTCGCCGGTCGATCGGCAGTGGTGATTTCCGCCGGGGCGGTTCGGCCTCCGAGCGAAGCGACCGCCGGCCGGTAACGTCGGCTGCCCCCGAGCGACTGGCCGTTGTCGAAGGCGAGCTCGAAATCTCCGGAAGGCTTGAGGTCCACGCCGCGCACCCGATCGAGATTGGCAAGCTTGGTTCGATGAACGCGGACGATGGAAAAGCGCGCCAGCTCGCTTTCCGCGGCGGCCAGCGTGCCCCGGATCAGGTGCCGGGTGCCGTCGGCGAGGCTGTATTCGATGTAGTTGCCGGCGGACGCGACCCAGAGGATGTCTTGAGGCACCACGCGAACGCGGCTCGTGCCGTCGCGCAGCCAGATCACATCTGGCGATAAAGCCTGTCGGCGGGCCGGTGGTGTCGGCGGAGCGGCCGCGGCGCGCTTCAGCTCGCGGCGGCTTTCGAGCAGCCAGATCGTGCCGGCGATCAGGACGACCGCCACGGCATCCTTGCGGAATTCGTAAAGGACCGTCGCAAGCGAAAAACGGAAATCGTAGGCGCCTCCCGCGAGCCAGAGCGCAAGCTTCCGCACCCAGACCATGCCGCTGATGTGGAGCGCCGAAAAGCCTAGCAGGATGATCGCCCCGATTGCTGCGCGAGCGGCAAGGCCGGGCGTCCGGCGCATGCGGCGGACCGCCAGCACCAGGATCGGCAGCAGCAGGAGGATGACGGCAATGCTCGACATCTCCCAGAACAGCCGCCGGCCGATGTCGTAGCGGTCGCCGCGCCAGGCGGCGTCCTGGGCGAACGAAAACGCATTGACCATTCCGATCGCGAGCGCGACGGCCGCAATCGCGGCGAACATCATCCGGTCGCCGCCGCTGATCCCAAAAGACCCGCGACTCGTCCCGGCCGCGGGCGGCTCGTCCCCTCGCGCCCGAGTCTGATCCCAAACCGGCTCGACGCGCGCCGCAGGCGGAGCATTTTCGGTATCAGCAGCCATGGCCCGGAAACCGCGTTCGTCGTCCCGTCAAGGAGCAGAATACCATGACAACACCACAGCAATTCCAAAGCTCGGACAGGCGTATCGATCTGGACTGGGTGCGGATTTTAGCCTTCGGGCTCCTGATCTTCTACCACATCGGCATGCTCTACGTGTCCTGGGGATTTCACATCAAGAGCGTGCACCGGCTCACCTGGATGGAACCGGTGATGCTGTTCCTCAACCCATGGCGGCTGTCGCTGCTGTTCCTGGTATCAGGGGTTGCCACCCGCTTCATGCTCGGCAAGTCCAGCCTCGCCTCGCTTGCCGGTGCGCGATCGGCGCGGCTTCTGATCCCACTGATTTTCGGCATGCTCGTGATCGTGCCGCCGCAGGCCTATCTCCAGATCGTCGAAAGCCTCGGCCATCTCGCAGGCTTCTTCGATTTCTACACCAGGCACTACTTTGCCTTCGGCGCGCAGTTCTGTCCGAAGCCTTGCATCGTATTGCCGACATGGAACCATCTCTGGTTCGTGGTCTATCTGTGGATCTACACGATGGCGCTGATCGGCGTGCTCGCGCTGTGGCCGGCCGGCGCCGACCGGCTTGGCCGGAAGCTGGCTGACATGCTTGCCGGGCCCCGGCTCCTGATCGTGCCCTGCCTGCTGTATGCGGCTTGGCGCCTGGTGCTGTTCCCGGCTTTCCCCTCGACACATGCGCTGTTCGGCGACTGGTACAACCACGCGGACCACGCGACGGCCTTCCTGATCGGTTTCCTGCTGGCCAGGCACGAGGGGATCTGGCGCGATGTCGAGCGCCAGCGCTGGGTGGCCCTGCTGGCGGCAGCCGCCTGCTTCTTTGCCTTCATCCTGGTTCGCGCCGGCCTGTTCACGCCGTCGCCCGCGCTGAAGTGGGCCGCAGCCTCAGCCTACGGCTGTTACCAATGGCTCGCGATCGCCGCAGTGCTGGGCTTTGCGCGACGCACCTTCACGGCCGACGGCCCCGCGCGGCGCTATCTGACTGACGCGATCTTCCCGTACTACATCGTGCACCAGACTGCGATCATCGTGATCGCGCATCAATTACATGGCAGCGGTCTGTCGGCCGGGATCGAAGCGTCCATTGTCATCGTTGGGACCGCGCTCACATGTGTGGCGACCTATGAGATCGTCCGGCGCGTTGCCTGGGTGCGGCCGCTGTTCGGATTGCGGGCGGCGCCGCGAACCCTGCGAAGGGTGGAGCAGCAGCCGGCCTGACGAGCGCACGCCCTCCGATTGGCCGGCCGACAAAAGGTGCTAAGAGGGCCCCTATGCCGAACCGTGTCTATCTCGATTGGAACGCGACCACGCCGCTGCGCCCCGAGGCGCGGACGGCGATTGTCGCGACCTATGACCGCGTCGGCAATCCGTCATCGGTCCATGCCGAGGGGCGGGAGGCGCGACGGCTGGTCGAGGAGGCCCGCGCCACGCTGGCAGCTGCGGTCGGCGCGCAGCCGCGTAACGTCGTCTTCACCTCCGCTGGAACCGAGGCCAATGCGCTGGCGCTCTCGCCGGGTTTGCGGGGGCCGTCCGGCGGCCCTGTCGAGCGGCTGCTGGTCTCCGCGGTCGAGCATGCTTCGGTGCTGGCTGGCGGCCGGTTCCCGGCAGACAGGATCGGCCTGATCCAGGTCACGCGCTCCGGCGCGGTCGACCTTGAGGACCTGAAGGTTCGGCTCAAGGACGGCCGGTCAGCCCTGGTATCGATCATGGCTGCCAACAACGAGACCGGCGCGCTCCAGCCCGTCGCCGAGGCCGCAAGCGTCGTCCACGAAGCCGGCGGCCTCCTACATGTCGACGCGATCCAGGCGCTTGGTAAAATCCCTTTTGACATCAGGAGGGTAGGCGCCGACCTTGCCACCTTTTCTGCACATAAGATCGGCGGCCCCAAGGGGGTCGGCGCACTGGTGATGACGGAGGGGATAACCGGTCTGGAGCCGGTGCTGCGCGGCGGCGGGCAGGAGCTCAACCGTCGGGCCGGAACCGAGAACGTCGCTGGGATCGCCGGCTTCGGGGCCGCGGTGAAGGCCGCGCTTCAGGCTCTGCCGGAGGATGTGAAGCGCATGGCAACTCTGAGAGATCGTTTGGAAAATGGCCTTCGCGGCGTTGCCAGGGCGACGGTCTTCTCGGACGACGTGGAACGCCTGCCGAACACCGTGCTCTTCACCGCGCCAGGCCTGAAGGCCGAAACCGCCGTGATCGGCTTCGATCTGGAGGGCATCGCGGTCTCCTCCGGCTCCGCCTGTTCCTCGGGAAAGGTCCAGCCGTCCCACGTCCTGTCGGCGATGGGGTACGATCCGGCCGTGGCCCAGGGAGCGGTGCGCCTCAGTCTGGGCTGGTCCACGGGACCAGAGGACATCAATAGGGCGTTAGAGGCTTGGCGAAAGCTTGGTAATACCCTACTTAAGAGCTAAGCGATGAAACACGGCTCGAACGGTTCTAAGCCCGTGCTTTCCGCAGAGAAATATCGTAATACTCGACCGAGTTTGATCCACCGCGGTCCTTGAAACCGCGAGCGGAGGATGGAATGCCAGCCGTACAAGAGACGGTCGAGCGCGTGAAGCGCATCGACGTCGACCAGTATCGTTATGGGTTTGAGACCCTGATCGAGTCCGACAAGGCCCCCAAGGGTCTGTCGGAAGAAACCGTCAAGTTTATCTCCGAGAAGAAGAACGAGCCCGCCTGGATGCTCCAGTGGCGGCTCGAGGCCTATCGGCGCTGGCTGACCATGACGGAGCCGACCTGGGCCCGGGTCGATTATCCCAAGATCGACTTCCAGGACCTCTATTATTACGCGGCGCCGAAGCCGAAGAAGACGGTGTCCTCGCTCGACGAGATCGATCCGGAGATCCTGAAGACCTACGAGAAGCTCGGCATCCCCTTGCGGGAGGTCGCGATGCTCGAAGGCGTCGAGCCCAAGGTCGGCGAGGAAGATCCGGCGCGCCGCAAGATCGCGGTCGATGCCGTCTTCGATTCGGTCTCGGTCGCGACCACCTTCAAGGCGGAGCTGAAGAAGGCCGGCGTGATCTTCATGCCGATCTCGGAGGCGATCCGCGAGCATCCCGAGCTGGTGCAGAAATATCTGGGATCGGTGGTTCCGACCTCGGACAATTTCTACGCGACCTTGAACTCGGCGGTGTTTTCCGACGGCTCGTTCGTCTACGTGCCGCCCGGCGTGCGCTGCCCGATGGAGCTGTCGACCTATTTCCGCATCAACGAGCGCAACACCGGCCAGTTCGAGCGCACGCTGATCATCGCCGACAAGGGCTCCTACGTTTCCTATCTCGAAGGCTGCACCGCGCCGCAGCGCGACGAGAACCAGCTGCACGCCGCCGTGGTCGAGCTCGTCGCGCTCGACGACGCCGAGATCAAGTATTCGACGGTGCAGAACTGGTATCCCGGCAATTCGGAAGGCAAGGGCGGCATCTACAATTTCGTCACCAAGCGTGGTGACTGCCGCGGCGCCAATTCCAAGATCTCCTGGACCCAGGTCGAGACGGGATCGGCGATCACCTGGAAATATCCGAGCTGCATCCTGCGCGGCGACAATTCCCGCGGCGAGTTCTACTCGATCGCGATCTCGAACGGCTTCCAGCAGGTCGATAGCGGCACCAAGATGATCCATCTCGGCAAGAACACGTCGAGCCGGATCATCTCCAAGGGCATTGCCGCCGGCAAGTCGCAGAACACCTATCGCGGCCTCGTCACCGCGCACCGCAAGGCGACCGGGGCGCGCAACTTCACGGCCTGCGACTCCCTGCTGATCGGCGACAAATGCGGCGCGCACACCGTGCCGTATATCGAAGCCAAGAACTCCTCGGCAACGTTCGAGCACGAGGCAACGACGTCGAAGATCTCCGAAGACGTGCTGTTCTACTGCATCCAGCGCGGGCTCAGCCAGGAAGAGGCGGTCGGCCTCGTCGTCAACGGCTTCGTCAAGGACGTGCTGCAGCAGCTGCCGATGGAATTCGCAGTCGAAGCGCAGAAGCTGATCTCGATTTCGCTCGAAGGGTCGGTCGGCTGACCGCCGACCCTCGAGGCGCGCACCTCGCGCTCCAACATCAATTGAATAGACTGGATACCAAGATGGCTTTGCTTGAAGTGAAAGACCTCAAGGTTCGTGTCGAGGAGCGTGAGATCCTCCATGGGCTGACGCTGACCGTGAACGAGGGCGAGGTGCACGCGATCATGGGGCCGAATGGCTCCGGCAAGTCGACGCTCTCGCACGTCATCGCCGGCAAGCCCGGCTACGAGGTCACCGACGGTCAGATATTGTTCAAGGGCGAGGATCTCCTGGAGATGGAGCCGGACGAGCGCGCCGCGAAGGGCGTGTTCCTGGCGTTCCAGTATCCGGTCGAGATTCCCGGCGTTGCCACCATGAACTTCCTGCGCACCGCGCTCAACGCGCAGCGCAAGGCGCGCGGCGAGAGCGAATATTCGACGCCTGACTTCCTCAAGAAGGTCCGCGAAGTCTCGAAGTCGCTGAACATTCCGCAGGACATGCTCAAGCGAGGCGTCAATGTCGGATTCTCCGGCGGCGAGAAGAAGCGCAACGAGGTGCTGCAGATGGCGCTGTTCGAGCCGAGCCTGTGCATCCTCGACGAGATGGATTCCGGCCTCGACATCGACGCGCTGCGCATCGCGGCCGACGGCGTCAACGCGCTGCGTTCGCCCAAGCGTGCGATGGTCGTCATCACCCATTATCAGCGGCTGCTGAACTACATCGTGCCCGACGTCGTGCACGTGATGTCGAGAGGCCGCGTCGTGAAGAGCGGTGGCAAGGAGCTGGCGCTGGAGCTGGAAGCGTCCGGCTACGCCCAGTTCGAGGCCGCGTAAGGATTGGTTGCAATGAACGTTGCTGTGGCAAAGACCGGAAGCCGCCGCGCGGTGAGCGATCTCTTCGCCAGCGCAGAAGGCCGTTTGCCGGGATCGCCCGATGTGATCGCGGCGCGCCGCGAGGCGTTCGAGAGCTATGAGCGTCTCGGCCTGCCGCATCGCCGGATCGAGGAATGGAAATATACCGACCTGCGTGCGCTCGTGGGCGAAGTGCTGCCGCTGGCAGCCGCCCCCGATGCCGCCGCGTCGAAGCGCGCGGCTGAGGCGGTGAAGGCGCATGCGATCGCGGGCGCCTGCAAGCTGGTGCTGGTCGACGGCGTGTTCGCGGCCGACCTGTCCGACGTGAAGGCGCTGGTCGCCGAGGCAAGCTTCAAGACGCTGCGTGAGACGCTGGAGAAAGATGCCGGTCTGCTGAAGACCGCGAGCACCGATGCGGTGATCGCGCTGAACGCCGCCCTGGCGACCGACGGCGTCGTGCTGTCGATTGCGGATGGCGCGCAACTGTCCGCGCCGATTCAGATCATCCACGTCGCGACCGCCGCGTCGACCTCGGCGTACACCCGTTCGCAGGTTGTGGTCGGGAAGGGCGCTCGCGTCACCATCGTCGAGACTTTTGTCGCGACGGAAGCCGAGGCCTACCAGGTCAACGACGCCGTCATCGTCTCGGTCGGCGACAACGCCGATGTTGCGCATGTCCGCCTGATGGATGACGCGCCCGACGCAGTGAACATCACCTCGCAGTTCGTCACCATCGGCGCCAACGTGAAGTTCAACTTCTTCAACATGACCACGGGCGCCGCGGTGAGCCGCCTGCAAGGCTTCATCACGCTGGCGGGCGAGGGCAGCGAGCTCTCGGTCAACGGCGTGAACCTCCTCAAGAAGACCGAGCATGGCGACACCACGCTGGTGGTCGACCATGCCGTGCCGAACTGCGTCAGCCGCGAGATCTTCCGCGCCGTGATCGACGACCGCGCTCATTCGGTGTTTCAGGGCCGCATCATCGTCCGTCCCGACGCGCAGAAGACCGACGGCAAGATGATGACCCGCGCGCTGCTGCTCTCGGACGAGGCCGAGGCGGACAACAAGCCCGAGCTCGAGATCTTTGCCGACGACGTCTCCTGCGGCCACGGCGCCACCGCCGGCGCGCTGGACGACAGCCTGCTGTTCTATCTCAAGGCGCGCGGCCTGCCGGAGAAGCAGGCCCAGGCACTGCTGATCCAGGCGTTCGTGGGCGAGGCGATCGAGCAGATCGCCGACGACAGTTTGCGCGAGCATGTGATCGGCATCGCCGAGCGCTGGCTGGAGCAGCGGTCATGAGCACGCATCCGGCAGTCAAGAACGGCGCCTATGACGTCGCGCGCGTGCGCCAGGATTTCCCGGCGCTCGCGATGCAGGTCTACGGCAAGAAGCTGGTCTATCTCGACAACGCCGCGTCCGCGCAGAAGCCGCAGTCGGTGCTCGACCGCATGACGCAGGCCTATACATCCGAATACGCCAACGTGCATCGCGGCCTGCACTACCTCGCCAATGCGGCGACCGAAGCCTACGAGGGCGGCCGCACCAAGGTCGCGCAGTTCATCAACGCTGGGCGACCTGAAGAAGTGATCTTCACCCGCAACGCGACCGAGGCGATCAACCTGGTCGCGTCGTCCTGGGGTGGTCCGAACATCAAAGAAGGCGACGAGATCGTCCTCTCGATCATGGAGCACCACTCCAACATCGTGCCGTGGCACTTCCTCAGGGAACGCCAGGGTGCCGTGATCAAATGGGCGCCGGTCGACGACGAGGGCAATTTCCTCGTCGACGAGTTCGAGAAGCTGCTGACGGCCAAGACCAAGCTGGTCGCGATCACGCAGATGTCGAACGCGCTCGGCACCATCGTGCCGGTCAAGGAGGTCGTGAGGATCGCGCATGCGCGCGGCATTCCGGTGCTGGTCGACGGCAGTCAGGGCGCGGTGCATCTGCCGGTCGACGTCCAGGATCTCGGCTGCGACTTCTACGTCTTCACCGGCCACAAGGTCTATGGCCCCACCGGCATCGGCGTGCTCTGGGCCAAGTACGACCACCTCGTCGCGATGCGCCCCTACAACGGCGGCGGCGAGATGATCCGTGAAGTTTCGCGCGACATCGTCACCTACGGCGACCCGCCGCACAAGTTTGAGGCGGGCACCCCACCCATCGTCGAGGCCGTCGGCCTTGGTGCCGCGATCGACTATGTCAATTCGATCGGCAAGGAGCGCATCGCCGCGCACGAGCACGATCTCACCACCTATGCGCAGGAACGTCTGCGCGAAATCAACTCGCTGCGGCTGATCGGCACGGCGCGGGGCAAGGGCCCGGTGATCTCCTTCGAGCTCAAGGGCGCGCACGCCCATGACGTCGCCACCGTGATCGACCGCCAGGGCATCGCGGTGCGCGCCGGCACCCATTGCGTCATGCCTCTTTTAGAGCGGTTCAACGTCACGGCCACCTGCCGCGCCTCGTTCGGCATGTATAATACGCGGGAAGAAGTCGATCATCTGGCACAGGCGCTGCTGAAGGCGCGGGATTTGTTCGCATGAGTGACACGGCTGAAATCAAAACCAATCCGATGGAGACCCATTCGGCATTGCCGCCGGAGGAGACCGAGCGGCTGACCCGCGAGATCATCGCTGGGCTCAAGACCGTGTTCGACCCGGAAATCCCGGCCGACATCTACGAGCTCGGCCTGATCTACAAGGTCGAGATCAAGGACGATCGCTCCGTGGACGTGCAGATGACGCTGACGACGCCGAACTGTCCGGCCGCCGGCGAGCTGCCGACCATGGTCGAGAACGCGGTCGCCAGCGTGCCAGGCGTCGGCGTCGTCGACGTCAAGGTCGTCTGGGAGCCGCCGTGGTCGCCGGAACGCATGAGCGACGAGGCGCGTCTCGTGCTCAACATGTGGTGACGCTACCATCGGCATTGAATTCGCTCCGCAACGGACCACATAAATAACATGACCCATGCGATACCAGCATCCTCCACTCCGAAGCCGCGGCGGCCGCGCCCGCAGGTGATGCGGCTGACGGATGCCGCTGCCCAGCGTATCACCGAGCTGACCCAGCGCGCCGATTCGGAGATCGTGGGCCTGCGCGTCGGTGTGAAGAACGGCGGCTGCGCCGGCCAGTCCTACACGGTTGAATACGCCCACGAGATCCGGCCGACCGACGAGGTGGTCGAGGACAAGGGCGTCAAGATCCTGGTCGATCCCAAGGCCGTGCTGTTCCTGCTCGGTACCGAGATGGACTACAAGGCCGACAAGATGCAGGCCCAGTTCGTCTTCAACAATCCCAACCAGATCTCCGCCTGCGGCTGCGGTGAATCGGTCGAGCTGCGGCCGGCCAAGATCGACGGGTAATTTCGGCCTACGCCCTCATGTCCCGGCCGCGCTGCAGCGCGTTTGCGCTGCTGCGCAGAGCAGGGACCCACGCTATAGTCACCGGTGCAAGACGGCTGGGCCCCGGCTCTGCGGCGCACCGCTACGCGCTTCGCTGCGTCCGGGGCACGAGAGAGCGTGTGCATGGACCGCGAATTTCTGATCGATCTGTTCGCCGATTTCGGCCCCGTCACCATCCGCAAGATGTTCTCGGGCTACGGCATCTCCGCCGACGGCGTCAATTTCGCACTGTCCTTGCGCGCCGGCCTGTTCTTCCGCGCGGACGAGACGACCATTCCGGACTTCGAGGCGGAAGGCTCAAGGCCGTTCCAGTACCAGACGCGCGCCAAGACCGTGATGGTCAACTCCTACTGGGAGCTGCCCGCGCGCCTGTTCGACGATTCCGCAGAGCTTGCACAATGGGCGAGGGCCGCGCTCGCCGCCGCCCAGCGCGCCAAGGTGAAGAAGCGGCCGAAGGCGAAGAAGGCGGCGGCGAAGAAGACGAAGCCGGAGAAGCCCGTTGCGAAGAAGCGACCGGCCAGGAAGACCGCCAAGAAGGCGTTTGGCGCGGTGGGCAAAGCAAAGCGTGCCCGCCGTTCAAGATAGAGATGGTGGGCACGGCACTTTGCCCGCCCTACAAAGAGCCGGTGAAAACCTACGCCACCCGGCTGTGCGTCTCGACCGCGTATTCCGGATCGGCTTCGCAGATGACGCGGTTGCGACCGTTGCGCTTGGCGGCGTAGAGGCAGGCATCCGCACGCTCGATCAGCGAGTCGGTGTCGTCGCCCTCCTTGAGCATGGAGACGCCGACGGAGATGGTGACGCGGCCGAGGATCTCGCCGGTCGATTTCTTCTTCAATTCCTTCGCCATCACGGCGCGGCGGATGTGGTCGGCTACCGTGAGAGCCTGGCGCAGCGCGGTGTTGGGCAGTACGACCGCGAATTCCTCCCCGCCATAGCGGGCGGTGATATCCTGGCCCTTGATGGTCTGCTTCATCGAAAGGCCGACGAGCCGCAGCACCTGGTCGCCGGTGAGATGGCCGTAGGAATCGTTGAACGACTTGAAATGATCGATGTCGAACAGCAGCAGCGACAACGGCTCGCCCGAGGCGAGGGCGCTCTGCACGGCCATGCCGATCATGCGGTCGAAATATTTGCGGTTGCCGAGGCCGGTGAGCGGATCGGTCAGGCTCTCGGCGCGGATCGCTTCCAGGCTCTGCTGGAGATTGCTGATCTCGTTCTTGGACAGCGTGAGCCGGTCTTCCAGCGCCTTGTTGGTCTCGCGCATCTCGCTGGTCGAGCGCAGCAGGGCTTCGACGATCGCCTTGATCTGGTCGCGGTCCTTGGCCGACGACAGTTGCTCGGTCGCGCCCGACAGGCTGGCATCGTAGGCGCTGGTCATGCCGAGCGCGTCGCCCAAGACGTTCATCACGTCGTCGATCTCGCCGATGACGCGCGCGCCAACCTTGTCGATGCGGTCGGTGGTCTTGATGTGGGAGAGATAGGTCTCGTAGATCTGCTCGAGATCGGCTTCAGTCAGCTTGCCGCTGCGCGCCAGCGTCTCGTTGATGATCTTGTTGAGCGGTGCGTTGTAGCCGGTGGCGTAGACGTACCAGATCTCGTAATTGCGGGGAATGGCCGTCTGTCTGAGCGATCGGATCTGACCGAGCGCCACCTCGGCGAACGCCAGCGTGCGTTCGTGTTCGTCGAGTACCTTGATCACTGAACATCCCCACAACGGCCGACGCGCCATCGACCGCAGCAATCCTTAAATTATGTTCGTAGGCTAACGGACGATCGTGAACGCCCCGTAAATATACGTTCATGGGGGGCATCCAAAAAATTGCAGATCGAGGGTTTTCAACCGAAATCTGGAGCGCCGGCGCGCTTCAGGCCCCGGCGGGGGAGCGCACCGGCCGCAGCAGAAACGCCGGCAGATGCGAGTGATCGCCCGGCTCGCTGTCGATCTCGCGCTGGCGGCGCGGCTCGGGACGGCCGATCGAGGGCACATGCGACGAATTCGCTTGCGGGCGCGCACCATGGCGCGGCTCGGATGATTGCCTGGCTTCGCGCGGAGGCCGTGCCTCGCGGGCGGGCCTTGCCTCGGGAGCCGGCCGCGCCTCGCGCGGCTCGTGCCCGCGTTCCCGGTCATGACCGCGCCGCTCGCCGCGCTGCGGCTTGCCGCGTCCTCCGCGTGAACGTTCACGGCCGCGCTGCTCGCGCGCATCGATAGCCTCGGCCGAGACTTCGAAATCGCCTTCGGCGCGCGGAATGCTCTGGCCGATCAGCTTTTCGATCGCTGCCATCGACTTCTGGTCGAGTGGTGTCACGATCGAGATCGCGGTGCCGGTGCGGCCGGCGCGGCCGGTGCGGCCGATACGATGAACGTAGTCGTCGGCGTGATGGGGAACGTCGAAATTGAAGACGTGGCTGACCTCGGGGATATCGAGGCCGCGGGCGGCGACGTCGGAGGCGACGAGCAGCGGCAGCTCACCCTTGCGGAACTGTTCGAGCGCCGCCGTGCGGGCCGACTGGTCCATGTCGCCGTGCAGCGCGCCGACGCTGAAGCCGTGCTTCTGAAGCGACTTGTGAACGATGGCGACCTCGCGCTTGCGATTGCAGAAGATGATCGCGTTCTTGAGGTCCTTGGCCTCGCGCAGCAGGCGGCGAAGCAGCTCGCGCTTCTCGTGCGCCTCGCGTCCGGCAGGCACCTGGGCTTGCGTGACGGTGACCGCGGTGGTGGCGGGCCTGGAGACCTCGACCTTCTGCGGATTGT
Source organism: Bradyrhizobium sp. RP6 (assembly GCF_003837805.1). Classification (GTDB taxonomy): domain Bacteria; phylum Pseudomonadota; class Alphaproteobacteria; order Rhizobiales; family Xanthobacteraceae; genus Bradyrhizobium. The sequence continues at coordinate 63,831 of NZ_RQIT01000020.1, forward strand.
GCAGGAAGGCTTCGGTGATGCGCCGGATTTCCGGCGGCATGGTCGCGGTGAAGAACAGGGTTTGCCGCGTGAACGGGACGAGCTTGCAGATGCGCTCGATGTCGGGAATGAAGCCCATATCCAGCATGCGGTCGGCTTCGTCGATGACGAGCAATTCGACACCGGTGAGCAGCAGGCCGCCGCGCTCGGTGTGGTCGAGCAGGCGACCGGGGGTTGCGATCAGCACGTCGACGCCGCGCATCAGCTTGGCATCCTGGTCGCCGAAGGAGACGCCGCCGATCAGCAGGGCGACGTTCAGCTTCTGGCCGGCGCCGTAGCGGTCGAAGTTTTCCTTCACCTGGGCCGCGAGCTCTCTGGTCGGCTCGAGGATCAGCGTGCGCGGCATGCGCGCCCGGGCTCTGCCCTTCTCGAGGATGGTGAGCATCGGCAGCACGAAGGCTGCCGTCTTGCCGGTGCCGGTCTGGGCGATGCCGAGCACGTCCTTGCGTGCGAGGACGTGAGGGATCGCCTGTTCCTGGATGGGGGTGGGGTTGGTGTAACCGGTAGCCGCCACTGCGGCGAGGACTTTTTCGGACAGTCCGAGATTTGAAAAGGACATTGAGCCTCTGGTCGAAACCGCCGTTCGGAATCGAGGGTAATAAGGCTGTCGCGTTCCACCCCGAAACGGCGCGCTCTCGAAGAAGCTGGGGGTGCTGACTCACGCGAACAAAGCGCAAGGCTCAGGAATCGCTCGTCGATCTGAGCCGCGTCGCCTCGGAACATAGGGGGGAATTGGCCAAAGTCAATGGAGCGGGCGCGGGAAGGCCCTAAAAAACCAGAGCTTTTTGCCCAAATCGCGGGCGTGACTCGGATTTTTCGCCCAGCCCGTCAGCACGGCCGGATCCGCCAATAGGTCGGCTAACGCCCATCCACCCCCTTGGCCCGGAAGTCGCCCGGCGCCATCCCATAAGCCGCGTTGAAGACCCGGTAATAGGTCGCAAGGCTCTCGAAACCGCAGGAGGTCGCGATGTCGGCGATCAGCAGATCCGGCGCTTCGCGCATCAGGCGGCGGCTCCGTTTCAGCCGCTCGTCCGTCACGGTCTGCGAGAAGCTCCTCTCTGCCGTCTCAAACAGCATGTGCAGGTGACGCACGGACACGCCGAGCAGGTCGGCCACCATGGTCGGCGCCAGATCGGGGTTTTGCAGGTGGCGGGCGATCAGGCGGCGGGCCTGCGAAAGGCGCGCGGTTCGCAGCGCGGCCTGGCCGCGCCGGCTGCCGGGCCGCACAATGCCGCGCTCGATCAGCGCCAGATGGGCCAAAGCTTGAACCAAGGAGGTCTGGACGACAGGGGGTGAATCGGCGGCATCATCCGCGGCGGCCTCGCCGAGATCGGCAAAGCAGGCAGCGAGCAGGGGCGCCAGGGCCGGATCGTCGAACGTCCGGGGCGCAAGCTCGCGCACGCGTCTGTCCTGCGTCGGGATGTTGCTCACGGGAATCTTCAGGATCCGCAGATGGAAGCCCCCGGCGCCCAGCGGTGCGGTGCGGTAAGGCAGGTCGGTATGGCTGGTGGCGAAGCTGCCATTGGCAATCGAGAAGTCGCTTGCGCGCATGCCGCCGAACCAGCCACCGCCGCCGAGCTGCTGATAGACGCAGATTGCGTCACCCGGGGCGTCGGCGATGTCGGACGTGCTGCGCTCGACCGCGTAGGCCGAGGCCCTCAGCTCGACGAGGCCAGCGCCGCCAAGCTGGCGCAGCGAGAATTCGCCGAAAAAGTCCGTTCGGCGCTCGCGCTCGAGCTCGGCAGTAACGCCGAACAATCCCTTGGCGCGCACTTCGCGCCAATACTCGAAGCGGTCGTGTGGCTCCACCTCGTCCGTACACCAGCGAAACACGGCCGCCCCTCGTTTCCGGCGAAATCGTTCAAGAAGAAGCAGATTCCAATGCAATCTGCCATAGCCCAGATCGTGGATTCGGAGCCCCTTGAACCGTCGTTGCCGCTGGGCCGACTATCACACAGCGGCGGGGGATCCCATGAACTGCTATTCGAAGGAACCGGCGTAGGGCCGTTCTGCAACGGGATATTTTGCGATGAGGCGTCGGCTTTTCGGAATTCTGGCGGCCCTTGGCCTCGCGGCGAGCCTGAGCGGCTTCGCAGCGCCGGCCCAGGCCGAGAAGCGCGTCGCGCTCGTCGTCGGCAATAACGATTACAGGAACGTCCCGAAACTGCTCAAGGCGGTCAACGACGCTCGCACCATGGGGGACACGCTCAAGCAGCTCGGCTTCTCTGTCATGGTTGCCGAGAACCAGAGCCGGCAGCAATTCTCCGAGACGCTGCTCGCCTTCGACAAGGCGATCGAGCCCGGCGACACCGCGTTTTTCTTCTATGCCGGCCACGGTTTCGAGATCGCAGGTCAGAACTATCTGCTGCCGACCGACGTGCCGGCCGCGACGGAAGGCCAGGAAGAGCTGGTGCGTGACGCCTCGATTCTCGCCGACCGCATCGTCGAGCGCCTGCAGAACAAGAAGGCGCGCACCTCGATCCTGGTGTTCGACGCTTGCCGCAACAATCCGTTCGAGCGCAAGGGCACCCGCGCGGTCGCCGGCGGCGGCGGGCTCGCGCCGATGACGCAGCTGCCCGAAGGCGTGTTCTCGGTGTTCTCGGCGGGACCTCGCCAGACCGCGCTCGATCGTCTGTCCAACGACGACAGCAATCCGAATTCGGTGTTCACGCGCACTTTCGCCAAGGAGCTGCTCCAGCCCGGCGAGAACCTCGTGCAGGTGGCGCAGCGCACCCGCCGTGCCGTCAGCGAGCTGGCTGACACCGTGAAGCACAGGCAGGTCCCGGTTTACTTCGACCAGATGGTGGACGACGTCTTCCTCAGCGGCATGGCGAAGGATGCCGCCGCGCGTTCCGACGACCCGCCGCCGCAGAAGCTCGCGGCGCTGCCGCCGGTCGCAGTGCCGCAGATCCCCAAGGAGGAGACCCTCAACGCGCCGATCGCAAGCTTCTCGCGGCACAATGGCGGCTGGAGCGTGACGTTCTCTTTCGCCGACCCGACGCTCGGCATTTCCTGGCGCGTGGCCGGCAAGAGCGATTTCCGCGAGACCGGATTCATCGACACGCTCGATCCGCGCACGCGCAAGCGGATGCCGAACCCGTCGATCGAGCTGCCGCCTGACGCGCAGGCCGGCACCATCGAGGTCCGCTATGTCGATCAGTCCGGCGAGATGCAGGGGCCGTTCCCGATCAGGTTCGATCCCGAGGCCGCGCTGATCCGCGACCAGCGCAAGATCCTCGACATGACCGCGACGAGTTGGCTGTCGTTTCGCGAGTTCAACGGGCTGCTGGTCTATTACACGCATCTCGTGTCCTACCGCTGCGCCATCCGCGAGGTGCGCATCGGCATCGACACCGCCGTGCCGAACCAGGTGCTGAAGATGCCACCTTGCGACATGCGCGACCCCAGCGCGATCACCGCCGGCATGCCGCTCTATATGAAGCTCGCGCCCAGCACGCAGTCCGTCTCGGTGGAACTGACCTATCGCGACGGCAGCGTCTCGGAGATCAAGAGTTTTCGCAGCGCGAACCGCAGCGATCATTGATGCGCCGTTCAGCCGCCGGATCGACGGGATCGGCTGACGGAGCAGACGGCTTAAATCGGGACAGGCAAAGGTGGAAGTGCTAGAGCCGGGGATGACAAAATTCATCATCGTCGTGCTCCTTACGACGCTTCCGGTTCTGGCCCAAACGACGCCTGTTCCCACGGCGCCGCCACTCACTGACCGCGAACGCGTCCAGGCGGACCGCGCGAGGGCCGCCGAGGACGAGAAGGTCGCTCCGATCTCGCGCCCCTGGGATCGCGACGCCGACGGCAAGCGCCCATGGGAACGGAAATCGTCGAAGCCCTGAGGCAAGCGAACGTCGATTCCCGCGCAAGGAACAACCTGTTGGTCACCTGGATTGTCTGTCAAACCAGGGAGACGATCCATGATCCGCAAGTCCATTATCGTAACGATCGCTTGTGCTGCACTGTCGACGGCCGCCTTTGCGCAAGGGGGAGGTGGTGGTGGAGGCGGCGGTGGTTCGGGTGGCGGTGCCGGCGGCGCCAGCGCGGGATCTGCGGCCAGCTCGGGCGCTGGAACGGGCACGTCATCCAGCAGCGCCAATTCGGGACCGTCGGCTCCCTCCGGAATGGGGACGCATGGCACCACGACGGGAGCGAACGTCAATACCAACAACCGCCTGAACAATCCGAACGTTCAGCCTCCGACCGCGAACGGTAAGACCCCCGCGGCGGCGCAAGCCGAGCGAAACTCGGGCGTCGGTCATGCGCCCAATGGGTTGCCGATCGGCAGTCCGGGCACCGGGACCAGCAACGAGGACCAGAAATAGTCATCCCTTTTTCGGGCAAAGGCCCGCGCTCTGCGGGCCTTCTGGTCGGGGATTTGGCGCTGCTGCGAACCAGCCGCGGCGGCTATGGCTGCAAATTGAACTGCGTTCGGCCTGAATCGCGCTAGTATCGTCAGGGATATGTTGATCGATACTCGCATCGCGGATCGCAGCGGCAATGACATCCGACAAACAGCCAAACCAGACCATGAAGGTCCGCTGCTGCATCGTCGGCGGCGGGCCGGCGGGCATGATGCTCGGCTATCTGCTGGGGCGGGCCGGCCTTGACGTGGTCGTGCTGGAGAAGCATGCGGATTTCTTCCGCGACTTCCGCGGCGACACCGTGCATCCCTCGACGCTTCAGGTGATGGACGAGCTCGGCCTGATCGATGGCTTCCTGAAGCTGCCGCATCAGCGCCTGCAGAAGATGGACGGGCTGTTCGGCGGCACACCGGTGCGCATTGCCGATCTCAGCCGGCTCCACACCAAATACCCCTTCATCGCCTTCATGCCGCAATGGGACTTCCTGAATTTCCTGCGCGTGGCCGGCCGGCGCTTCGCCTCGCTCAAGGTGATGATGAGCACGGAGGCGGTGGATCTGATCCGCCGCGGCGAGACGGTCGCCGGGGTGCGGGCGAAGACGCCAGACGGCATCATCGACATCGAGGCCGATCTCACCATTGCCTGCGACGGCCGGCATTCGACGGTGCGCGAGCGCGCCGGACTCGAGGTCGAGGAGATCGGCGCGCCGATGGACGTGCTCTGGTTCCGCGCCGGCCGCAGACCCGACGAGACCGAGAACGTGTTCGCGCGGGTCGAGCCCGGCAAGATGATGATCACCTTCGACCGCGGCGACTATTGGCAATGCGCCTATGTTATCGCCAAGGGACAGCACGAAGCGGTGAAGGCGAGGGGATTGCAGGCGTTGCTTGACGACGTCACGCGCATGGCGCCGATCCTTCGATCCGGCATCACTGATGTGAAGAGCTTTGACGATATCAAGCTGCTCACGGTCGCGATCAACCGGCTTGGGCGCTGGACGCAGCCGGGCCTGCTGTGCATCGGCGACGCCGCGCATGCGATGTCGCCGGTCGGCGGCGTCGGCGTCAATCTCGCCGTGCAGGACGCAGTCGCCACCGCCAATCTGTTGGCGGACAAGCTTCAGCGCGGCTGCCCGTCCGAGAACGAGTTCGATGCTGTCAGGCGCCGACGCGAATTTCCGGTGAAGATGACGCAAGCAATGCAGGTGATCGTGCAGAACAACATCATCAGCGGCGCCTTGCAGGGCGGCGATCGGCCGCTCAAAGTGCCGCTGGTCGTGCGTCTCGTCACCGCGCTGCCGTGGCTTCAGGGCATTCCGGCGCGCCTGCTTGCGCTCGGCGTGCGGCCCGAGCACGTGCATTCGAAGGCCGCACCGGGATACTAGCGTAGGACTTGGTAGGGATAAGGCCGTGCTGAATCGCGCGCGGCGCGTTGCACGTCTGCAACAGCGCCGACGCATTCTCGTGCCGATGCGAGCAGGTCCGCCACGTTAACCGTGTTGATTTCATTTTTAGTAAGAGCCGTCTGTGACCGTGCGTCCATCAAAGGACACGGGGTGTACCATGCGTAACAAATTGATTGCCGCCTTCGCCTGCACGACAGCTCTGGTTTCGACCGGCGCGGCTTCCGCCGCCGATCTCGGTGCGCGCTACACGAAGGCGCCCGCCTATGTCGAGCCGCTGTTCAACTGGACCGGCTTCTATGTTGGTGGTCACATCGGCGGCGCATGGACCAACGAGCAGTTCACCAACAACGGGACCGGCGCAGCGTTCGGCGATCTTTCGCCGGGCGATAGCTTCCGTCAGCGCAACTCGGGCGTCATGGGCGGCGCGCAGATCGGCTACAACTGGCAGGCCAACAACTACGTGTTCGGCATTGAAGGGACGATCTCCGGCCTCGACAACAAGGGCACGGTCGTCAACAACGTGTTTGGCGCCGCGGACGACGTGTTCTCCTGGCGCGCCAACGTGCTCGCGACCGTCGTCGGTCGCGCCGGCTTCGCCGTGCAGAACAACCTGTTCTACTTCAAGGGCGGCTATGCCGGCGTGAACAACCGTCTCTCGGTGACCGACACCGCCGGTGTGGCGACGGGTTCGGGCGAACAGACACACTGGGCCAACGGCTGGACCGTCGGCGCCGGCTGGGAATACGGCGTCACCCGCAACTGGATCGTCGGCCTCGAATACAACTATGCGGCCTTCGGCAGCCAGACCTATCAGCTCGGCGGCACCTCGGGTAACTACACCTTCGATGCCAAGCCGCGCGACATCCAATGGGCCGTCGTGCGCGCGAGCTACAAGTTCGACGCGCCGACCATCGGCCGCTACTGAGCACGTCGACGCAACGCGACCAACGATCAAGAAAAGCACTGCAAATTTCAAAAGCCCCGGCATGGTCCGGGGCTTCTTTTCTGCGTCGTTTGATTGCGGGCGCGCGCGGCTTCAGGCCATCACCGAGAAGCCGCCGTCGACGGGGATCGCGGTGCCCGTGACGAAGTTCGACGCGGGCGAAGCGAGGAACACGGCGATGCCGGCGAAGTCGTCGATGTCGCCCCAACGCCCTGCAGGCGTGCGCGCAAGCACGCGCTCGTGCAGCCCCGAGACCTGCTGCCGGGCGCCGCGGGTGAGATCGGTGTCGATCCAGCCCGGCAGGATGGCGTTGACCTGGATGTTGTCGGGCGCCCAAGCGTTGGCGCAGGCGCGGGTGTACTGCACGATGCCGCCCTTGCTCGCCGCATAGGCCGTCGCGAAGCTCGCGCCGAAGATCGACATCATCGAGCCGATATTGATCACCTTGCCGTTGCCGGACGCCTTCAGCGCCGGATAGGCCAGCTTCGAGCACACGAAGGCGCTGGTGAGGTTGGTGTCGATCACCTTGTTCCACTCGTCGAGCTCGAGCTCGTGCGGCGGCTTGCGGATGCTCATGCCGGCATTGTTGATGAGCACGTCGATGCGGCCGAGTTCTCCGACGACGCGCTCGACCATTGCGGCCACCGCCGCTTTGTCGGTCACGTCGGTTGTGACGGCGATGGCTTTCACGCCGCGCTGTTTGAGATCGGCGACGGCTGCGGCGGACTTGGTCTCGTTGCGTCCGACCACGGCGATGTCGGCGCCGGCGTCGGCAAGGCCGCGCGCCATGCCGAGGCCGATGCCGCCGTTGCCTCCCGTGACGATCGCCACCTTGCCGCGAAGATCGAACCGGCTGGATGTCATGCTGTCATTCCCTGGTTTCTTTTATTGGTTGCTCTGCCAGATCAGCACCAGCCCGAATCCGGCCATGGCTGCGCCATAGCCGGCCCATTGCAACTGGTTGACCATGAAGCTCGATCGCGGCCACGGAACGCTGCCCGTGCCCTGTCCGATCCAGAGCAGCCCGATGGCAGTCGCAAGCAGGCCTGCGGCCAGCAGAAATCTGCGCATGGATTCCTCCCATCGGTCCGCTTTTGTCAGCGGCGCGGCGACGAAGGATCGCCGCCGCCGCGAAAGCTTGAGCGCACACTAACCGTAGCTTCGGTTCGGATACAATGGCGGCACCGGCGCAAGCTGCCGGCGGGGAGGGAGCGTGTTCCCTGAAAAGGCAACGCGCCGCCGGGCGATCGGCAGTTCCGATGATCGGCGGTGGAGCCCGGCTCGCCGTACAGGTCATTCCTGGCGAGTGTCGGTCGTCTGGCCCAAAACGAAAAAGCCCCGGCGATGCCGGGGCTTTGACGTTTGATCGTGAGATCGGATCAGTACTTCGCGACGACCGGACCGGTCCAATTGAAGCGATAGACCAGCGAGGTCGAGATCGTCTGATTCCAGCTGTTGGCGCGGATGCTGTTGCCGACCGGAAGGTTGCTGCCGTCGAACAGTTCGTCCTGAGTCTTGGCATTGTAGAAAGCCGAACGATACTCGGTCTTCATGAACCAGCCGGGCGAGGTGATGCCGAAGATGTTCAGGCTGTTCTCCACGCCGCCACCCACGAACCAGCCATGCCGATCATAGCTGCTGAGATGGACACCCACGGGCGTGCCGCCCAGCGTCGTGAAGTTGGTCTGGCCGAAATGAGCGCCGGAGTAACCACCGTTGACGTAGGACAAAACGTTCGGAGCGACCAGCCAACCGAGGCGAACACCCGCGGCCCAGGAGGTTTCCAGCTTCTGGTTGCCGGTGATACCGAGGGTCGGATCCTGGATGGTGGCGCGGATGCTGCCGAACTGACCGTCGGCGAACACACCAGCGACCCAAGTGCCGCTGAACTGCCAGTCGTAGCCGGCGCCGACGGTGCCGAACCAGCCCGAGCCGCCCTGGCGCTGGGTGATCGTCAGCGGGGTGCCCGTGGCGGTGTCGACAACGCTCTGGTCGGCATTCGAGAGGCCGCCGCCGCCACCGCCGAACACGTAGAAGCCGGTCCAGTTGGCAACGGGCGCCGGCATCGGGGCCTTCACGTAGGGACGGGCGCCAAGGTCTGCCGCCGAGGCCGAACCGGTCATTGCCGCAACCGCGGTCAGAGCGAGCAAAGTCTTCTTCATGTTAAAATCCCCAACCTTGGTCTGTCGTACCAGGCGCGAGCGCGCTGAAGTTCGTGTCATCTGATGGTCGGACTATAGACGGTTCTGACCGAAAAGCTGTTGCCGGGCAGGCACAGTCGCCGGAAAACGCCGGTGTCGGAGTATTTCAGGTTGCATCACTCGCATCTAAAATAAACCAGAAGATTCAATAAGTTGATGGGAATTTCAGAGCTTCGATTTCGGGTAATGTGTCGTTAGCAAAGTCAGCTTTGTCCGAAATGGAGGCCATCCTGCCTCGGCTTTGCGCCTGCGAGTCGCCAGGCGAATCGCCATGCGACGATTTCGGGAATCAACGGAAACACGGGGTTCTTCCCGGCAACGCTGCCGGACAATGCGGTCGTCCCTCAAACGAGACAGCCCCGGCCTTGGCCGGGGCTGTCTCGGAATACGGGCGACGCGTTTGAGGCCTCAGACGTCCAGCAGCTCTTCGCTGGCAAATTCGGCCTTGTCCGAGATGAAGGCGAACCGCGCCTCGGCCTTGGTGCCCATCAGCCGCTCCACCGAATCCGCGGTGGTGTCGCGGTCGTCGGCGAGCAGGACCACTTTGAGCAGCGTCCGCTTGCTCGGATCCATGGTGGTTTCCTTGAGCTGCGCCGGCATCATCTCTCCGAGGCCTTTGAAGCGGTTCACCTCGACCTTGGCGTTGGCGTTGAACGCGGTCTTGATCAACTCGTCCTTGTGCTTGTCGTCGCGGGCGTAGACCGATTTGGTGCCGTGCGTGAGCTTATAGAGCGGCGGCACCGCGAGGAAGAGGTGACCCTCGTCGATCAGCCGCGGCATCTGCCGATAGAAGAAGGTGATCAGGAGCGAAGCGATGTGCGCGCCGTCGACGTCGGCGTCGGTCATGATGATGATGCGCTGGTAGCGCAGATCCTCCTCGCGATACTGCGCCAGCGTTCCGCATCCGATCGCCTGCACGAGGTCGGAGAGCTGGGCGTTCGCCGTCAGCTTGTCCTTGCCGGCGGAGGCGACGTTGAGGATCTTGCCGCGCAGCGGCAGCACGGCCTGGGTCTTGCGGTCGCGCGCCTGCTTGGCGCTGCCGCCGGCCGAGTCGCCCTCGACGATGAACAGCTCCGAGCCATCGGTGCCGGCGTCGGTGCAGTCGGCGAGCTTGCCGGGCAGGCGCAGCTTCTTGCCCGCGGTTTTTCGCGCGGTCTCTTTCTCTTGCCTCCGCCGCAGCCGTTCCTCGGCGCGGTCGATCACGAAGTCGAGCAGCCGATTGGCCATGTTCGGATTGCCCGACAGCCAATGGTCGAACGGATCCTTCATCGCCTGCTCGACGATGCGCTGCGCTTCCGCGGTGGCGAGACGGTCCTTGGTCTGGCCCTGGAATTCCGGCTCGCGCACGAACACCGACAGCATCACGGCGGCGCCGACCATCACGTCTTCGGAGGTGACGGAGGCTGCACGCTTGCCCTGACCGACGCGCTCGGCGTGATCCTTCAGGCCGCGCAGCAGTGCGCTGCGCAGGCCGGATTCGTGCGTGCCGCCATCCGGCGTCGGCACGGTGTTGGTGTAGGAGGAGAGGAAGCCGTCGGCATCCGCGGTCCAGGCCACGGCCCATTCACAGGCGCCATGCGCGCCGTTGCGGCCCGACTTGCCGGAGAAGATGTCGGGATGCACCAGCGTATCGGCGTGGATCGCCGCGGCGAGATAATCCTTGAGGCCGCCGGGGAAGTGGAACGTCGCTTCGGCCGGCACGTCCTCGATGCCCTTGAGCAGCTCGGGCGCGCAGTTCCAGCGGATCTCGACGCCGCCGAACAGATAGGCTTTCGAGCGCGTCATCTTGAACAGGCGCTGCGGCTTGAACGCGGCCTTGGCGCCGAAGATATCGGTGTCGGGCTTGAAGCGCACGCGCGTGCCGCGGCGGTTGTTGACCTTGCCGAGGTCCTCGAGCTTGCCCTTCGGGTGGCCGCGCTCGAACGTCATGCGGTAGAGTTTCTGGCTGCGCGCGACCTCGACCTCGAGACGCGAGGAGAGGGCGTTCACCACGGAGATGCCGACGCCGTGCAGGCCGCCCGAGGTCTCATAGACCTTGCTGTCGAACTTTCCGCCCGAATGCAGCGTGCACATGATGACTTCGAGTGCCGACTTCTTCGGGAATTTCGGGTGAGGATCGATCGGGATGCCGCGGCCGTTGTCGGTCACGGTCAGGAACCCGTCAGCGCTCAACTCGACTTCGATGAAGGTCGCGTGCCCGGCCAGCGCCTCGTCCATCGAGTTGTCGATGACTTCGGCGAACAGGTGATGCAGCGCCTTCTCGTCGGTGCCGCCGATATACATGCCGGGCCGGCGCCGCACCGGCTCCAGGCCTTCGAGCACCTCGATGTCGGCCGCCGTGTAGTCGGCTTCCCCGCCGCTTCCGCGCAGCGCCGCCCTGGCGGCGCGGGGTTTCGGCTCGTCGCCGCCGAAAAAGTCGTCTTTTGCTTTGGGCTTCAACTGCTTGGACATATATCTTGATGTGTTTTGAGGGCCGCATAAGCGGCGAATCGGTTAGGCCGACTATGCCACTTCTGCCTTGGAAAGGTTACCGCAGACGGGGCTGGCGGTGTGGGTTGGGAGCCAAACCCGGCGATTTTACGCCGCAGGACCACAAGTTCCCGGCAATTTGACGGTTCGCTCGCGTGATGTCGGGTTTTGTGACTTGATGTCACACAAGTCCTTGGCTTACCAGTCCTTTTCATCGAGCAGCACCTTGAGACGGGGCGGGAAGGCTATTTTTGATGGAGCAATTTGCGCACGCCCTGGCTGATTTCGTGCGCGTTCACCAGGCTTGGGCGGCACCGATCGTGTTTCTGCTCGCCTTCGGGGAGTCGCTTGCGTTCATCTCGTTGCTGGTTCCGGCCTGGGGCGCGCTGGTGGCTATCGGCGCGCTGATCGGGGTCAGCGGCATCAGTTTCTTTCCGGTCTGGATTGCCGGCGGCCTCGGCGCGGCGCTGGGCGACTGGGTCTCCTACTGGTTCGGCTACCGCTACAAGGAGAGGGTTGCCCAGATGTGGCCGCTTTCGCGCTATCCGGACCTGCTGCCGAGAGGCGAGGCTTTCGTGCGCAGCTGGGGCATACCCAGCATCTTCATCGGGCGCTTCTTCGGCCCCTTGCGCGCCTCCGTGCCGCTCGCGGCCGGCATCTTCGAGATGCCCTATTGGAGCTTCCAGGCCGCCAATTTCGTCTCGGCCCTGATCTGGTCGGCCGTGCTCCTGCTGTTCGGCGACGTGCTTGCCAAGCTCATGGAATGGATCTGGCGCGTGATCTGACCGGCAACCGGGCCGCCAGGTCAGGTGTCAGGCGAAGCCTACAGCGATGCGTTCCAGATCGCGGGGATCCAGCGATAGCCCGAGCCGTCCTTCTCCTTCTCGACCCGGACGAGACCGGGGAAGGCGGCGTGGAAGGCCTGGATCGGCATCTTCTCGGCAATCGCCATGTCGTAGAGCTTGCGGCGCGTCTGCTGGGCCAGCGGTTTGTCGACGTCGGATGCGATGTTCCATTCGGGATGCTTCACGAACAGGAACGCCGCGCCCGCGGTGATGTCCACCTGCACCAGCACCTTCTCGGCGCCGGAGGCGACTATGAAGGAATTGTGGCCCGGCGTGTGGCCGGGGCTCGCCACCGAGGTGATACCGGGCGCGACTTCCTTGCCGGCCTCATATTGCGTGACCTTGCGGCCCAGGGCATCGAACACGCCGCGGATGTTCTTGAAATTGTTCTCGAGGATCGGGTTGCCCATCCCCTTGCTCATCTCGCCGTCGTCCATCCAGAACTTCCATTCCACCGCCGGCACCATGATCTCGGCATTGGGAAAGGCGGGCTTGTTCTCGGCCGCCAGCAGGCCGTTAATGTGGTCGCCATGGAAGTGGGAGATGATGACGGTATCGACCGCCGCGCGGTCGATACCAGCGGCGGCGAGATTGTTTTGGAATTGGCCGACCTTGCCCTTCGTCTGCGTGAACTGGTCGGGACCGAGACCGGTATCGATGACGACGAGCTTCGGTCCGGTGTTGACCACGACCGGGTTGAATGTGTGGGTGACCTTGTCGGCCGGCAGGTGGTGCTCGGCGAACACTTTGTTGATGTCATCCTTGCTGGCGCCGGCGGCGTAATTGTCCGTCAGATTGACGGTCGCAACGCCGTCGCAGACCACCGTGACCTGATGAGTGCCGACGTTGTAGCGATAGAAGCTCGCATTCTGCTTATCTGCCAGCGGCGCGGCTGCGCTCGCGGGCGAAATCTTCACGAAAGGCAGGAACGCCGATGCGGCGGCGCCGGCTAGCGTTGCGCGACGAGTAATCTCGGTCATGGTGATGTCCTGAGGCTGGGTGCGAACGGCTCGGGGCCGGCGAAGAGGTTGTGTCCCGCCGGTCGTTCTCGAAAACCCCTATTGCTGGTCGAAATTCCACGGCGGCCCGATGACATCTGTGCGCATCCTGCCGTCGCGCGTGCGGCATCCTGCCGTCGCGCGTGCGGCATCCTGCCGTCCCACTGAACCGATTTGCTCTTGACCATGGAACCTGCTGGCATTATAGCCGCGCGCCATGATCAACGCCGCGACCATTCTGTTCGCCCGTCGCCGCCGCCGCAGCTTAGCGGTTTGGGCGGTCGATCGCGTTTGAGATCATCGTCTTTGCCGCTGGACCCGATCCGCGGCATTCTCTCTCCTGTCAGCGCGATCTGATCCGGCGGCTCCCCCAGGGAGGCCCAGCAGGAGATTACGATGTACACACCGCCCTTTTTCAAGCAGGACCGCGCCGCGAGCCTGAAGTTTGCCGACGAGCGCGGCTTCGGGACCGTGTGCGCCTTCGACGGCAAGCGGCCGATCGCCTCGCCGTTGCCGTTCTACTTGACCTATGCTGCAGACGGCACGCCGCAGACCGCCTTTCATCTCGCCCGTCACAATCCACTGCTAAAGCTGGCGGGCGGCGGTGCGTCGTGGCTGCTCGCGGTCAACGGCCCGGACGCCTATGTATCGCCGGACTGGTACGTCTCGCCGGATCAGGTTCCGACCTGGCTCTACCAGTCGGTGCATCTGAGCGGGCCGGTTCGGCTGTTGTCGGATGACGAACTGGCGGTGCAACTCGACAGGCTCAGCGCCAAGTTCGAGAGCTGGCTGCTGCCGAAGCTGCCATGGACGTCGGGCAAGATGACCGCCGGGCGGTTCGAGGCGATGAAGAAGGCGATCGTGGGTCTGGTCATGACGGTTGAAGAGGTCGAGGGCAGCTTCAAGCTGAACCAGCACAAGTCGGATGCCGACTATGCGGCGATCGCCAATACACTCGGCGCGCAAACGGATCCGGACTCGCGCACGATCGCAGGCCTGATGCGCGAAGCAAGACCGTTGGCCTTCGCAACAGACACGGTACAAGCGCAGCAAGCGATGACGCCTGAAGGGGGCGTGTGATGAGCAGGAAGAAGATCGGCATTCTTGGTGCGTCCGGCTACACCGGAGCCGACGCGGTGCGCCTTCTGGCGCGGCATCCGAACGCCGAGATCACGGCAGTCACCGCCAACACCCATGCAGGCAAGGCCATGAGCGAGGTGTTTCCGCACTTCTTCATGCTCGACCTGCCGGAACTCGTGGAGTGGGAAAAGGTCGACTGGACCAAGCTCGACGCGGTGCTCTGCGGGCTGCCGCACGGCACCACGCAGGAGATCATCGCGGCCGTGCTCAAGGCCAATCCCAAGATCAAGATCCTCGACATGTCCGCGGATTTCCGGCTGCGCAACAAGGACACCTATGCGCAGTGGTACGGCCATGAGCATCGCGCGCTCGAGCTGCAAGGCGAGGCTGTCTATGGGTTGACCGAATTCTACCGAGAGAAGATCACTTCCGCTCGGCTGGTCGCCTGTCCCGGTTGCTATCCGACCGCGGTCCTGCTGGCGCTAGTGCCGCTGGCGAAGGCCAAGCTAATCGACGTGAACGACATCGTCATCGACGCGAAATCGGGCCTCACCGGCGCCGGCCGGGGGCTGAAGCAGAACACGCTGTTCAGCGAAGCGGGCGAGGGGCTGTCGCCCTATTCGGTCGGCACTCACCGGCACGCGCCCGAGATCGAGCAGGAAATCAGCCTCGCGGCTGGCGCCGCGGTGACGGTGAATTTCACGCCGCATCTGATTCCGATGGCGCGAGGCGAATTCTGCACCTCCTACGTCAAGCTCAACGGTGCAACGCCCGACGATCTGCGGGCGGCGCTGCAGACTGCCTACGCCAACGAGCCGTTCGTGCATGTCGCCAAGAAGGGCGTGCTGCCGCAGACGCAGAACGTGCGCGGCTCCAACCATGTTCAGATCGGCGTCGTCGCTGACCGCATCAAGGATCGAGCGATCGTGCTTTCGACGCTCGACAATCTGGTGAAGGGCTCGGCTGGTCAGGCGATCCAGAACATGAACCTGATGTTTGGATTTCCTGAGACCGCCGGCCTGGAGCAGATCGCGCTGTTTCCATAAGGCGAGGCGCCACGACACGAACAAGCTCGAAAGGAGCGTATCATGAGCCTAACGGACACCGCCAAAGCCCCGTCGACCGGCGCTGCCAAGAAACCGGCCACCGTCTTCGTCGACGGCGGTTCCGGCACCACCGGCCTCGGCATCAACGAGCGGCTGAAGCACCAGAACGACGTCGTCGTGAAGACGCTTCCCGACGACAAGCGCAAGGACCCCGCGGCCAAGAAGGCGCTGATGGAGGAGGTGGACCTCGTCATCCTCTGCCTGCCCGACGATGCCGCCAAGGAAACCATTGCGCTGGTCGACAGCATGGGCACGTCGGCGCCGAAGGTGCTGGACGCTTCGACGGCGTACCGGGTCGCGCCGGACTGGGCCTACGGCTTTCCCGAGTTGACCCCGGACCAGGCCGGCAAGATCAAGGCGGCGAAGAAGGTCTCCAATCCCGGCTGCTATCCGACCGGCGCGATCGCGCTGCTGCGGCCGATCGTCGATGCCGGCCTGCTGCCGCCTGACTATCCCGTCACCGTCAACGCGGTGAGCGGCTATTCCGGCGGTGGCAAGTCGATGATCGCAAGCTTCGAGGATGGCAGCGCGCCGTCCTTCGAGCTCTACGGCCTCGGCTTCGAGCACAAGCACCTGCCCGAGATGCAGCTCTATTCGAACCTGACGCGGCGGCCGATCTTCATTCCCTCGGTCGGCAACTACCGGCAAGGCATGCTGGTCTCGGTGCCGCTGCAGCTCGACGCGCTGCCGGGCAAGCCTGGCGGGGCCGACCTGCAGGCGGCGATGGCAAAGCGCTACGCCGGGTCGAAATACGTCAAGGTGATGCCGCTCCAGAACGAGGCGACCAAGGCCGGCCGGCTCGAGCCGGAGGCGCTCAACGAGACCAACATGCTCGAACTCTACGTCTTCGCCAGCGACAAGTACCATCAGGCACTGCTGGTTGCCCGGCTCGACAATCTCGGCAAGGGCGCCTCCGGCGCAGCCGTGCAGAACATGCGGCTGATGCTGGGACTGCCGGAGGAGTAGGGTTCACTCCGGTGTGCCCCGGACGCAGCGCGGCACCTCTTCGGTGATGCGCTGCAGAGCCGGGGCCCATGCGTCCTGCTTGGTTTGCGGCTTTCTGGGTCGCGGCTCGCGCTTCGCGCGTGCGGGACACGAGACCTCAATGCTTCGCGATGACCGGACCGCCGAAGCGATCCGGGTCGTGACCAGGTCGACATCCTGGCCGATGCGGTCGAGGCGCGAGAACGTGCCGACCGGCACCAGCTATGCGGCGACCCATTCCAGCAGGGCGTTTTGCGCGTGGAGCAGGAAAGCCTTCGCGGCCGTGCTCTGACATGCAGGGTGGGTCATCGCGGTGGCGTTAACCTCCTTGCCTCTGGTCACGGGCGGGCAGGGCAGGAAAATGACGTCGCGACGGCAGCTGTCGAGGAGGGGCGCCGATATCTGGTATTGAAGGAGTTGACCCGCCCGTCCGCCATCGGGCCAGCAATCCGTGATGATCACATCCGCATCGAGCAAGCTGTCCAGACTGGTGCTCGTGGCGAAGTTGGGACACGCGATATCCTTGATGTGCCAGTCTTCCGCATAGATCTGCGTCACCTGGATCGGCAGCGAGATCGAGGCTTCGACCCAAGACCGCAGAATGTTGGCGTCTGGAGCGACACCGACAACCTTAAGGCCCTCCAGCGATCCGCGCTTGTCGTTGACATAGGCGAGATCGCCGAGTGTCTCGCAGGGGTGATTGGATCGCGTTCTGGCGTTGATCACCGGGGCGGTGGCGTGCGCTGCAAGCTCGTGCAAGGTCGACAATTCCCGGGTGCGCACGATCAGGATGTCGAACCAGTTGTCCAGATACTTGGCGAGATCAGCTGTAGTCTCATGGACATTGAACCGGAGCGGAGGCTGTACCGAGATGCCTCCCATGGCTCTGACGCCGAGATCGAATGCGGTCGTATTGCGCCAGCCGCCGTCGTCGACGATGACGGCAACGCGTTTGCCGGCGAGGCTCTGCGGCATGGCGCGGTCCATCCACGCCGCCGCCAGCACCTGTGCGCGCGCAACAATCGACAGGATCGTATCAGCATCGAGATCCTGAAACCGGAGAAAGTCCCGGCTGGATTCCCTAGGCATGAACCCGCATCGGAGCGACTTCAAACCAATCCGAAGATCGCCAGCGCCAGCGCAGCCTGGGCGAGGAAGCCGACGGTGAAGGCCAGGGTGCGGAACACCGGGATTCCCATCGCGTAGACGATGATATGTGCGACGCGCGACCAGAAATAAACGGCGCAGGCGAGCACGGTCCATTTCGTGGAATAGTCGATCGCGTTCAGGATCAGCACCAGCGGCGCGAAGATCACGAGGTTCTCGACCGCGTTGTCATGCGCGAACATCAGCCGGTTCGCCCACTCCGCCTGCGGCTTGTCGCCGCGCGACGGGTTGGCCATGGCACCGTTAAGCCCGCGAACCTGGCAGCGATTGATGATGTAGGGAATCCATAGGATCCCGGTCAGGATCACCGTCAGTGTCAGCCAGAACAATTCGCGCGTCATAGTCCGGTTCCCTCAGTCGTCACGGTGCTGCAAGCGAGCTTATACAAGCGCGGGGGATTCCGCTACGCGCGAACCCTGACATAGCTGCCGGGTGCGTCCTCGATCGGTGGGAATGCTTCGCTGCCGACTGCGCGCGCCGGGACTTCCTCGGGATCGAGCTCGCCCAGCCATTGGCGCCAGTCCGGCCACCACGAGCCTTTGTGCTCCACGGCGCCCTTCATCCACTGCGCGACGTTGAGGTCCTTGATGTTGTCGTTGGTCCAGTACTGGTACTTGTTCGAGGCGGGCGGATTGACGACGCCGGCGATGTGGCCGGAGCCGGACAGGACGTACTTCACCGGGCCGCCGAAGAATTGCGAGCCGTACAGCACCGATTCAGCTGGTGCGATGTGGTCCTCGCGGGTGGCGAGATTGTAGACGGGCACCTTCACCTTGGAGAGATCGAGCAGGGTGTTGTCGAGCACCAGCGTGCCGGTGGAGAGCCGGTTCTCCAGATAGCAATTGCGCAAGTAATAGGAATGGTTGGCCGCGGTCATCCGCGTCGCGTCAGAATTCCAGTGCAGCAGGTCGAACGCGCTCGGCTGCTGGCCCTTCAGATAGTTGCTGACGACGTAAGACCAGATCAGGTCGTTGGAGCGCAGCATGTTGAAGGCCATTGCCATCTTCGAGCCTTCGAGCACCCCGGCGGCCCTCATGTCCTGCTCGAGCGCCGAGATCTGCTCCTCGTCGACGAACACGAGGAGATCGCCCGCATGGGTGAAATCGATCTGGGCGGCGAAGAACGTCGCGGACGACACGCGCTGGCGGCGCTTCTCGGCGAGCCAGGCCAGCGTGGTCGCGAGCATGGTGCCGCCGACGCAGTAGCCGGCGGTGTGCACCTTCATCTCGCCGGTGACCTTCTCGATCACGTCCATCGCCGTGAGCGGGCCCTCCTTCATGTAGTCTTCCCAGCTCTTGTTGCCGAGCCGCTTGTCGGGATTGACCCATGAGATCACGAACACGGTGATGCCCTGATCGACGCACCACTTGATGTAGGATTTCTCCGGCTTGAGATCGAGGATGTAGAATTTGTTGATCCAGGGCGGCACGATCAGGAGCGGTGTGCGCAGCACCTTCTCCGTGGTCGGCGAATACTGGATCAGCTGCATCATCTCGTTCTGGTAGATCACCTTGCCAGGCGTCGTTGCCATGTTGACGCCGACGACGAGATTGTCCGGATCGGACTGCCGGATCTTCAGCATGCCCTTGCCGGCCGCGATATCCTCCGCCAGCATCTTCAGGCCGCGGGCGAGGTTCTCGCCGCTGCTGGCCACCGTCTCGCGCAGCACCTCCGGATTGGTCAGCACGAAATTGGACGGCGACAATGCGTTGATGACCTGCTGGACGTAGAACTCCGCCTTGCGGCGGGTCTGCGGATCGAGCCCTTCGGCATCGCGCACCAGCTCCTGCGCCCATTTGGTCGTGAGCAGATAGAGCTGCATGACGAAGTCGAAGAACTGGTTCGACTTCCATTCCGGATCGGCAAAGCGCTTGTCGCGCGGCGAGGGCGCGATCGCGGGCTGGACGTCCTGGCCGGCCATGCGGCGCACCGCCGAGCCCCAGAGGTCGAGATAGTCCTTGGCGAGCTTGGTCTGGAGATCGGAGGAGCGGGAGGTGTCCGACAGCCAGTATTCGGCGACCGACGTGAAGGTCCTGACGACCTCGGCAAGCTCGGCCGGCGGGCGATCCTGCACCTCGCCGCTCTCGCGCGGCTTGAGATAAGCGGCGAGCGCCTTGCCGCCGCTCTCCATCGCCCGCGCGACATTCATCGCGAAGGCTTCCGCGTCGAACTTCGTCCCGGGTTTCGGCGTGTCGGTCGTGGCCATGCTCATGAGCAGAACAGTAACGATTCATTCCGTATTCGTCACCGCGAAGCTCGCATGTTTGACGTTAAACACTCTCGAAGATGTGTTGCACTGCGACAAATTTTCTTGGTTCCGTCACAATCGGGCCGCACCGCTCGTCTTGTTGGGCAAGGGCTATTTTCTCGCTCGCTCCATTTGGGCAGCAATGGTTTGAGCTTGGGCGCGGTCTTGGGTAAGGTTGCCCGGGGCCGTGCGTTGGGAGTAGGGGATTTCCCAAGTGTTGGCGTTATGGGACCTGCAAAAGACGCGGCCGATCTGTGGCGCGCTGCTGATCACGGCGTTTGCCCTCGGCGGATGCTCGAGCCAGCTCGCGGATTTGACGCCGGCGGATGCGCAGTCGCATGTCAGGGAGCCCGGCACCTATCTGCCGGTGCACGACCTGCCGCCGGATCGCGATGAGGCGATCATCCCGCCGGAGCAGCGCGCCAAGATAGAGGCCGAGCTCGCTGCTGCACGCGAGCGCCAGGCGGTGGCTGCCAAGGACGCCAAATAAGGCGCTGCAAGGTAATCGCTGGCGCCTCCGGCTTGCCGTGCTAAAAGATCTCGGTTCAGCCAAGAGTCAGGGCGAACGACTTCAGTCCTGGTCGCCGATGATTGCTCTAAGCATTTGATTTTGAGCGATTTTCGCGAAGAAATAAGCGCCTTTTGGAATGGGCCCTCGTGGCCTGTCGATTCTATCCCGACCGGTTGCCCGGAGCCCTAGAGAGCCATGGAAGAATTTTACCGCATCCGCCGCCTGCCGCCCTACGTGTTCGAACAGGTCAACCGGGCCAAGGCGGCCGCGCGGAATGCCGGCGCCGACATCATCGACCTCGGCATGGGCAATCCGGATCTGCCGGCGCCACCGCACGTGCTGGAGAAGCTGAAGGAGACGCTGGGCAAGCCGCGCACCGACCGCTACTCGGCCTCACGCGGAATCCCCGGGCTGCGCCGGGCCCAGGCCGCCTATTACGCCCGCCGCTTCGGCGTGAAGCTGAACCCCGACACGCAGGTGGTGGCGACGCTCGGCTCGAAGGAAGGCTTTGCCAACGTGGCGCAGGCGATCACCGCGCCCGGCGACGTCATCCTTTGTCCGAACCCGAGCTATCCGATTCATGCCTTCGGCTTCTTGATGGCGGGCGGCGTGATCCGCTCGGTGCCATCCGAGCCGACGCCGCAATTCTTCGAGGCGGCGGAGCGGGCGATCGTGCATTCGATCCCCAAGCCGCTCGCGCTCGTCGTCTGCTATCCCTCGAACCCGACCGCCTATGTCGCGAGCCTCGATTTCTACAAGGACCTCGTCGCCTTCGCGAAGAAGCACGAGATCCTGATCCTGTCGGATCTCGCTTATGCCGAGGTCTATTTCGACGAGAACAACCCGCCGCCCTCGGTGCTCCAGGTGCCCGGCGCGATGGATGTCACCGTCGAATTCACCTCGATGTCGAAGACGTATTCGATGGCCGGCTGGCGCATGGGCTTTGCGGTCGGCAATGAGCGCGTGATCGCGGCGCTCGCCCGCGTCAAATCATACCTCGACTACGGCGCCTTCACGCCGGTCCAGGTCGCGGCGACCGCGGCGCTGAACGGTCCGGACGATTGCATCAAGGAGATGCGCGACACCTACCGCAAGCGCCGCGACGCGCTGGTGGAATCGTTCGGGCGCGCCGGCTGGGAGATCCCGGCGCCGGAGGCCTCGATGTTCGCCTGGGTGCCGCTGCCGGAAGCCTTTCGCAGCGTCGGCAGCATGCAGTTCGCGACCCTGTTGGTGGAGAAATCGGGCGTTGCGGTCTCGCCAGGCGTCGGCTTCGGCGAGCATGGTGAAGGATATGTCCGCATCGCCATGGTGGAAAACGAGCAACGGATCAGGCAGGCCGCGCGCGGCGTGCGCCGCTTCCTTGAAACCGGCATCGAAACGTTGCACAACGTCGTTCCGCTCGCCAATCGGCGTTGAGTTCTCTTCGGCAGGTTTTCTAAGACATCATGGTTGCACCCCTGAAAGTGGGCATAGCGGGGCTCGGCACCGTGGGCGCCGACGTTATCCGTTTGATCGAAACGCAGGCGCGCGTGCTCGCGGGCCGCAGCGGCCGCGGCATTCGCGTCGTCGCCGTCACTGCGCGCTCGAAGACGAAGAAGCGCGGCATCGACCTGCGCGGCGTCGAATGGGCCAGGGATCCGATGGCGCTGGCCACCCATCCCGACGTTGACTGTTTCGTCGAGTTGATAGGCGGCGCCGGCGATCCGGCGCTGTCGGCGGTGGAAGCCGCGCTGAGCGCCGGCAAGTCGGTGGTCACCGCCAACAAGGCGTTGCTGGCAAGGCACGGCCTCAAGCTCGCCAAGGCGGCTGAAAAGCACGGCGGCGCGCTGAATTTCGAGGCAGCGGTCGGCGCGGCGATTCCTGTCATCAAGACGTTACGCGAGGGGCTCGCCGGAACCGGCATCAATCGCGTCTACGGCATCCTCAACGGTACCTGCAACTACATCCTGACCCGGATGGAGCAGGAGGGCTTGTCTTTCGCCGAATGCCTCAAGGATGCGCAGCGGCTCGGCTATGCCGAGGCCGATCCGTCCTTCGACGTCGACGGCCACGACACCGCACAGAAGCTTGCCATTCTCGCCAGCCTCGCCTTCGGCACGAAAGTTGCTCAAAGCGCCGTGTATGTCGAAGGCATCTCATCCATCGCGCCGGAAGATCTGCGGGCGGCCGCCGATCTCGGCTACCGCGTCAAGCTGCTCGGCGTTGCGGTCCGCACCGCCAAGGGCATCGAGCAGCGCGTGCATCCGACCATGGTGCCGAAATCATCCTCGATCGCACAGGTGATGGGCGTCACCAATGCGGTCACGATCGACGGCGACGGCATTCCGCCCATCACGCTGGTCGGCCCCGGCGCCGGGGGCGCAGCCACTGCGTCCGCCGTGGTCGCCGACATCGCTGACGTTGCGCGCGGCATCCGCGCCAATCCGTTCGGCCGGCCGATCTCGCAGCTCCGCGACACCAAGAAGGCGCCGATGGAGCGGCACGAGGGCGGCTACTACATCCGCCTTCTGGCGCGTGACTTCCCCGGTACTGCGGCCGCGATCGCGACGCGACTGGCCGAGCAGAAGATTTCGATCGAGTCGATCGTGCAGCGTCATCTCAATGGAGGCGCTGCGCCGGTCGACGGAAAGGCGGTCCCCGTGCCCGTAATCCTGATCACATATGCCACGCATGAGGACGCCGTGCGCCGCGCGCTCGCCGCCGTGCAGAAGGACAAGGTGATCAGCGGACGGCCGCAGGTGATCCGGATCGAGAAGAACTGAGGCGGTTCGTTCGAACGAACCGTGGGCGTTACGAGTTAAAGCGGACGGAGATTTCCGTCCCAAACTGTTTCGAAGGAGTTAGCCGATGTCGACCCATATTTCAGTCCCGCCGCAAGCGCTGCTCGAGCGCATCCTCACGCTGGAGATCGTGCGCGTGACGGAGCGGGCGGCGGTGTCGTCGGCGCGCTTGCGCGGGCACGGTAACGAGAAGGCGGCCGATCAGGCCGCGGTGGATGCCATGCGCCGCGAGCTCAACAAGCTCCCGATCGAGGGTACCATCGTGATCGGCGAGGGCGAGCGCGACGAGGCGCCGATGCTCTTCATCGGCGAGAAAGTCGGCCTGAACGCAGGCCCGCAGGTCGACATCGCGGTCGATCCGCTCGAAGGCACCACACTGTGCGCCAAGAACATGCCGGGCTCGATTGCCACGATGGCGATGGCCGACGGCGGCACGCTGCTGCACGCCCCCGACGTCTACATGCAGAAGCTCGCGATCGGCCCCGGTTACGACAAGGGCGTCGTCGATCTCGATGCAACGCCGGCCGACAATGTCCGCCGCCTCGCCAAGGCCAAGGGTGTCCAGCCGGATGGTATCACCGTTCTGGTGCTCGATCGTCCGCGCCATGCCAGCATCATCGAGAGCGTGCGCTCGACCGGCGCCGCGGTGCGCCTGATCACCGACGGCGACGTCGCCGGCGTGATCCACTGCGCTGACCCTGATAACACCGGCGTCGACATGTATCTCGGCACGGGCGGTGCGCCGGAAGGCGTGCTCGCGGCCGTGGCGCTGCGCTGCATCGGCGGCCAGATGCAGTGCCGTCTCATCCTCGATTCCGACGAGAAGCGCGAGCGCGCCGCCAAGATGGGCGTCGACGATCCCAAGATGATCTACGGCATCGAGGACATGGCGCGCGGCGATTGCCTGTTCGCGGCCACCGGCGTCACCACGGGCTCGCTGCTCTCGGGCGTCAAGTTCCGCAAGGACGGCGTGATCGAGACCGAGACGGTGGTGATGCGCTCCGTCACCGGCACCGTGCGCTACATCAAGGCCGAGCACCGTGAGCTGGCCAAGTTCCATCTGGACTGATCCAGGCAACCCCAACTGCCGTCATTCCGGGGCGACGGGATCGCGCGAAACGCGCGGCCCGGAGAGCGCGGAATCCATAACCACGATCGGGAGTATGGATTCCGGGCCTGCGCCTTACGGCGCATCCCGGAATGACCAAGAACAAGTAATATAGAGGAAAGCGCACATGTCCGATCTCTCCACTGTCAAAGCCCTGGTCTTCGACGTGTTCGGCACCGTGGTCGACTGGCGCACCAGCCTGATCGCCGACTTCATGTGGTGGAGCAAGCAGCGCGGCATCAGCGCCGACTGGACCGCGCTGGTCGATGGCTGGCGCGGCATGTACATGGCCTCGATGGACGACGTGCGCCAGCATCCCGAGCGCGGCTACGTCATGCTGGACGATCTGCATCGCCGTTCGCTGGAGAAGCTGGTCGAGAAGTTCGCGCTTCCGGGCCTCACCGACGCGGATCTCGATTACCTCACCAAGGGCTGGCATCGCCTGCATGCCTGGCCCGACAGTGTTGCGGGTCTGACGCGGCTCAAGACGAAATTCGTGATCGCGCCACTCTCGAACGGCAATGTCGCGCTGCTCACCAACATGGCGAAGTTCGCCGGGCTGCCGTGGGACCTCATCCTGTCGGCGGAGCTGTTCGAGCACTACAAGCCCGATCCGGAAACCTATCTCGGCGCTGCGCGCCTACTTTGCCTCAAGCCGGAGGAAGTGATGATGGTCGCCGCCCACAACGGCGATCTCGCCGCCGCGCAGAAGAACGGATTGAGGACCGCGTTCGTGGCGCGGCCGACCGAATATGGGCCGTTGCAGAAGGTCGACTTCGAGGCGACCGGCAACTGGGACATCGTCGCGAAGGATTTTGGCGGGATCGCCGACAGGCTGGGGTGCTAGGCAGCGCTTCGTCACGATGCGCTGTGGCCCGGGCGGCGAGGCGACTGAAAGCCTGGAAGACCATGAGCAAGCCGGTCCCCGAGCGGTATCGACACCTCCGGACATTTGCATTCGGGGACAATTCGGCGCTGGCGGACCAATTGGTCGAACTCGTCGTCAAGGGCATCAAGACCGCGACATGCAGTACCGAAGACGAGCCGAGCACCTCCACACCCGGTGAGCGCTGGGTGGTGCTCGACGGGCGAGCGGAGCCGCGCTGCGTCATCGAAACCATCGACGTGACATATCGGCGCTTCAACGAGGTCGACGCAGCCTTTGCGCATGAGGAGGGAGAAGGTGACCGGAGCCTGGCCTTTTGGCGCCGCGCCCATCAAGACTATTTCGGCCGGCTCGGACGATACAGCGACGACATGATGCTGATGTGCGAGCGCTTTCGCCTGGTCGAGGTCCTCTGCGATGACCAGCTGGATCGGTAGCTACGAAGCTGCGATCGGCAGTTCGGAATTGCTCGGGGAGCTGAGTGGATTCGATCCGCGTGTGGTTGGGACGCTGCCCTTGGGAATTTCGACGCCGACAAGCGACATCGATGTCGTGTGTCAGGTACGCGACGCGGCCGCTTTCGCGGAGCTCGTGTGGCGACGGTACGGCGCCTGTGACGGATTTGCTCTCTACCAGTGGCGCTCCAGCCGGCGGCCGGTGGTTGCCCGCTTCGAATGGGGCGGCTGGCCCTTCGAGCTGTTCGGAGATCCGAGACCGGTCGATCAGCAGGAGGGATGGCAGCACTTCGAGATCGAGCGGAGATTGCTGGCTCTCGACGATGGACGCCTGCGGAAGGCGGTGGTGGGGCACAGGGGGCGCGGAATGAAAACGGAGCCTGCGTTTGCTGCCGTGCTCGGCATAGCAGGAAATCCCTATTCTGGATTGCTTGCATTGGGCCGTGAGAGTGACGCCCAGCTGCGATCGCGCCTCGACCGCTTACAAAAACCGTTTCGCCCAGCGAGGGGGCGGTCCGGACGGTGAGCGCCGTCCGGACCTGATCTGACGAGAGTTACAACATCATCTTCATCGGCTCGGGATAGTAGTGGAAGCCTTCGCCCGCCTTGGCGACGTGGCCATAGCCCGGCCAGGCGAAGTGATAGGACATCACCGGGGTCTTGTTGGCTGCCAGCATGGTCAGCAGCTTGACGCGCGATTCGGCTGCCTGCTTGGGATCGGTGTCGTATGAGAATTCCATCCGCGGCCGCTCCAGCAGCAGCACCGAATGGTGCGAGAGGTCGCCGAGGAAGGCGAAGGATTTCCCCGCCGAGGTGACCATGAAGATGGTGTGGCCGACGGTGTGGCCGGGCGCCGCGATCGCCTGCACGCCGGGCAGGAATTCCTGGCCGTCCTTGAAGAACACGATGCGGTCGCGCACCGGCAGCAGGTTCTTGCGGGCGTGAACGACGAAGTCCTTGGCCGCGCTGCCGAGCTTGCCCTCGTCCGTCCAGAAGTCGAAATCGCTCTGGGCAATGTAGATCTGAGCGTTCGGAAACAGCGGCTTGCCGCCTTCGTCGACGATACCGCCGATATGGTCGATATGGGCATGCGAGCACACGACGGCGTCGATGTCGCCCGGCTTGATGCCGGCCTCGGTCATGCTCTTCTGCTGCCGGCCGGTGCTGGCGCCGAACATCTTCGATGAGCCCATGCCGGTATCGAACAGGATGAGCTTGTCGCCGGTGTTCACGATCGGCGAATTCTGCTCCAGTACGACATTGTCCGGCGACAGGAAGTTGTCGGCGAGCATCTTCTTGACCTCTTCCTTGGGAACGCCGGTGAAGGTCCCCGAGGGATCGCCGAGCGGCAGCGGCCCGTCGGAGACGACCGTGACCTCGGCGTCGCCAAGAACGAAGCGGTGCCAGTAGGGCGTCTGTGTGCCGAGCTTGGGAGCCCGCGCCAGCGCGCTGCTGCCGAGCATGGCGCTGGCACCGAGGCCCGCCCCGAGCGCGAGCAGGGACCGACGAGAGACATCGATTGTCATGCGTTTCCTCCGCTTTTGTCTTTTGTATTACGTATCTTGCGCAATTGTTCGCGCGTTGCGACCGGCCTGATCAGCCATGCGGCCGGAGGTCGGCAGAAGCCATGCTGCGCCGGTTACGACAAGCTAGCAAGTAGAATTGGTCCGCGGATGCATGTGACCGCCGAATTGCGCGTTACGCAATTTTCAGCGTGAGGTCATGGCCTTCCGTCTCGGCAAAGCCCGCCTGCAGAACCTCTTCGCGCTTGTGACGAAGATGCGCCCGCAGGATGTGGGCGAGGCCGACGCCATCGCGCCGCTGGAGCGCGTTGAGGATGGCCTCGTGCTCCTTGACGGCGAGCGCCCAGCGTTGCGGCGTCATCGGCGTGACATAGCGCGCCCGGCGGATGCGCGCGGTCACCGAGGTGTAGAGCCCCGCCAGCACGGGGTTTCCGGCCGCGGCGACGATAGCTTCGTGAATGGCGCGGTTGCCACGGTAGTACTGGATCAGGTCGCGCTCGCGATAATGCTGCACCATCTCCGCATGCGCGGCGGCAATCTCGTCGATCTCGGCGTCCGTGATGCGCTCGCAGGCGAGCTCGCCGGCGAGTGCCTCCAGCCCCTGGCAGACCTCGAACAGGTCGCGCATGTCCTTGTCCGTCAGCTTCGCCGCGCGTGAGCCGCGATGGGGCAGCAACTGCACCAGGCCTTCGGCGGCGAGCACCTTGAGCGCCTCGCGCAGCGGCGTGCGCGAGATCTCCAGCCGCTCGCACAACTCGCGTTCGGGAATCCGCGCACCCGGCGGGATTTCACCGTCGAGCAGGATGGCGCGGATGCGGCCAACGACTTCTTCGTGAAGCATGGGTCTGAGCTCGATTTGAATGCAAAAATCAGCTTACAGGCAGATATTTCCAAGTTCCAGCTTGAAAATCCAAAATTTTGCATTCAAAAATGCGCAAAACAGAAAGGTATGAGGAAATGGACCGGCAGGTGGAGGCAGAAGACCTCGTCTTCGAGCGTGACGACGGCATCGGGCGGATCACCTTCAACCGCCCGCAGGCCCGCAATGCCTTCACGTTCGCCATGTACGAGCGGCTTGCCGCGATCTGCGAGGAGGCCAACCGCGACCATGCGGTCAAGGTGCTGGTGCTGCGCGGGGCCGGCGACAAGGCCTTTGCATCGGGCACCGACATCAACCAGTTCCGCGAATTCAAAACGCCCCAGGACGCGATCGACTACGAGAACCGCATCGATCGCGTGCTGACCACGCTGGAGCAGTGCAGGGTGCCGACGCTCGCGGCGATCAACGGGTTCTGCACCGGGGGCGGGGCTGGCATTGCCGCGGCCTGCGATCTCCGCATCGGCACGAAGAGCACCAAAATTGGATTTCCGATCGCCCGCACGCTCGGCAATTGCCTGTCGATGTCCAATGTCGGCCGTCTCATCGCGCTTATCGGCGCCGCGCGCGTCAAGGACATCATCTTCACCGCGCGCCTCGTCGACGCCACAGAGGCCGCGAGTGTCGGGCTGCTCGGCGAGGTCGTCGATGACATCGCAGCTCTCGACCGGCGCGCCGACGAGGTGGCCCGCCTCGTCGCCAGCCATGCGCCGCTGACGC
The DNA here is from genome assembly GCF_003837805.1 of Bradyrhizobium sp. RP6. GTDB lineage: Bacteria > Pseudomonadota > Alphaproteobacteria > Rhizobiales > Xanthobacteraceae > Bradyrhizobium. The sequence goes on from NZ_RQIT01000020.1 coordinate 92,549, forward strand.
TGAATGCGACCAAGCAGGCCGTGGCTCGCCTGCAAAAGCGGCTGACGCGGGACGAGGGCGAAGACCTCATCCTGATGTGCTACACGAGCCGGGATTTTCGCGAAGGGCTCGATGCTTTCCTCAACAAGCGCGCGCCGCAATGGCGCGGCGAATAGGGCGCCCCGATGCATAGCGATCGATCGCAATCCGCCTCCCGCCGCTCGGGACCGCTGGCCGGCCTCAAGGTCGTCGACCTCACCCATGTCATGGCGGGACCGACCTGCACCCTGATGCTGGCCGACATGGGGGCCGACGTCATCAAGATCGAGAAATGGCCGAACGGCGATGACACCCGTCATTCGGTGCCGCCGAAGATCGGGGACGAGGCGGCCTCTTTCCTGATGATGAACCGCAACAAGCGCGGCATCGTGCTGGACCTGAAGACCGACGGCGGCAAGCAGGTGCTGCGGCGGCTGATCGCCAGCGCCGACGTGCTGGTCGAGAACTTTGCACCGGGCGCGATGGAGCGCCTCGGCTTCGGCTACGAGGCGCTGCACGCGGAATTCCCGGCGCTGATCTATTGCTCGCTGTCGGGCTTCGGCCGCACCGGCCCGTACAAGCACCGCAGGGGTTTCGATCTCGTCGCACAAGCCATGAGCGGCATCATGAGCTTCACCGGCGAGCGGCCCGACGGTCCTCCGGTCAAGTGCGGACCGCCGCTGTCCGACATCACCGCCGGCCTGCTCGCGAGCATGGGCATCCTGGCCGCCTACACGCATCGCCTCAAGACGGGTGAAGGGCAGTGGGTCGAGACCTCGCTCTATGAGGCCGCGCTGGTGCAGACCTATTGGCAGTCGACGATCGCGCTTGCCGCGGGCACTGCGCCGCGCGCCATGGGCTCGGCGCACCCGCTCAACGCGCCGTATCAGGCGTTCGAAGCCTCGGACGGCTGGCTCGTCGTCGGCGGCGCCAACAAGAAGCATTGGCTTTTGATGCTGGAAGCGCTCGGCGCGAGCGAGCTTGCCTCCGATCCGCGCTTCCTCAACGGAGCCGACCGCATGGCCAATCTGAAGGAGCTCGAAGCCGTCCTGAGCGAGCGGTTCCGCACGAAGTCCCGGGCACACTGGCTCGCAGTGCTGGAGGAGAAGGGCGTTCCATGCGGACCCGTGCACGACATGCTGGAGGCTCTGAGCGATCCGCAGACGCTGGCGCGCGAGATGGTCGTCGAGGTCGAGCACTCCACGCTCGGCCCCGTCAAGACGATTGGGCTTCCCATCAAGTTTTCGGAGACCCCAGGCAAAGTGCGATCAGGCGCACCTGTTTATGGTGAGCACACGAGCGAGGTGCTGACCGAGCACGGGTTCGACCAGAAGCAGATCGAAGCGCTCGAAACAGAAGGCGCGATCGTGCTGGCATCAGGAAGACGCGAGGAACGCATCGCCTGAGCGGACGTCGAGACGACAAGAACAAGAAGACAAGATCAGCTGGAGGAAATCATGGGTCGGACGTCAACATTTCTGCTCTCCGCGGCCATGCTCGCCGGCACGATGCCGGCGAGTGCCGCCTGGCAACCGCAGAAGCCGATCGAGTTCGTGGCTACCGCCGGGCCCGGCGGCGGGACCGACAATCTCGCGCGCGCGGTGCAGAACATCATCACCAAGCACAAGCTGACGGAGCAGCCGATCATCGTTGTCAACAAGGGCGGCGGGAGCGGTGCGGAGGGTTACGTCTACGCCAAGGCTTCCGCCGGCGATCCCTACAAGGTGATCTTCGGCACCTCGAACGCCTGGCAGCAGCCGCTCGTCTCCAAGGTCGCCTTCAACTACACCGATCTCACCCCGGTCGCGGCGATGGCGCAGGACGAGTTCCTGCTCTGGGTCAAGCAGGACTCACCTTACAAGTCGGCGGGCGATTATCTGAAGGCCGCCGCATCGGGCGAATTCAAGATGGGCGGCGCGCAGTCGAAGGACACCGACGAGGTGCTGACGCGCATGATCGAGAAGGCCGGCAAGGTCAAGCTGACCTATATCCCCTTCAAGAGCGGCGCCGAGACCGCCGTGCAGCTCGCCGGCGGACATCTCGACTCCCACGTCAACAACCCCAGCGAAAGTCTCGGCCAATGGCGGGGCGGCACGCAGCGGCCACTTTGCGTGTTCAGCCCGAAGCGTCTGCCGCAGGGACCCAAGGTCACGGCGAGCGAGGGCTGGAGCGATGTTCCGACCTGCGTCGAGCAGGGCCTCGACATCAAGCAGTATGAGCAGCCGCGCACTGTGTGGCTGCCCGGCAAGGTCACGCCGGAGCAGGCCGCGTTCTATGTCGACCTCATGAAGAAGGTGCAGGCGACGCCCGAGTGGAAGGACTACATCGAGAAGACCTCCCAGGTCGACACCTTCCTGACCGGTGCTGAGTTCGACAAATTCATCAAGGAGGACCTCGAGCACGTCAGGCAGGTCGCGGGCGAGCAGGGCTGGCTCGTCAAGTGAGGCGGGGCTGTTGCACCAGCTTCGATGTGAGCAGGCTTTTTCGCGACGTCTTGACCATCGTGCCACCAGCTCCGCTGTCGTCCCTGCGAATGCAGGGACCCATACCGCGTGATCTATCGAGGAGCGTTGGTGGTGGTATCAACTTCCAGTTTTCGTCAAACTCCTGCCTGGGGTTATGGGTCCCTGCGTTCGCAGGGACGACTCCGAACGTTGGGGCAAGATACGTGCCCTGCACCACCACCGTACGTGGCCTGATCGGAGCCTCCCATGATCTCCCGCCGCGCGCTTGAACTTGCGACCGCCGTCCTCACCGGAAGCTTCGGCGTGGCCGTCGTCGTCTCCAGCCTCGACAACGGCATCGGCTGGTCGAGCGCGGGCGTCGATGCGGGCACGTTTCCGTTCCTGACCGGGATCGTCATCGTGGTCGGGAGTCTCGTCAATCTGGTCCGGGGTGTGTTGCCGGCCGTGACGCTCGCAAGCGTTCCCACCGCCATCACGTCCATCGAGCTGCGCCGGCTCGCCGGCCTGTTGGTGCCGGCTGCGATCTTCGTTGCCGCGATCCCGCTCGCCGGGATGTACGTCGCCTCGGCCCTGTATGTCCTCGCAGTGCTGGCGATCCCGAGGCACCAATCGGTGCCGCGCGCGCTCGTCATGGCCGGAGCAACGGCGCTCGCGCTCTATGTCGTGTTCGAGCGCATGTTCCAGGTGAGCCTGCCGCACGGCGCGCTCGCCGCCGCCTTGGGCTTCTGACGGAGCGGCCGATGGATAATCTCGCAGACCTCCTGCATGGCTTCTCCATCGCGGTCACCATGCCGCATCTGGCCCTGATGGCAGTCGGTGTGCTGCTCGGCATTCTCGTCGGCGTGCTGCCCGGCCTCGGTGCGCCGAACGGGGTGTCGCTGCTCTTGCCGCTGACCTTCGGCATGCAGCCGGTGTCGGCGATCATCCTGCTCTCCAGCATGTATTGGGGCGCGCTGTTCGGCGGCTCCGTGACCTCGATCCTGTTCAACATTCCCGGTGAGCCGTCGTCGGTCGCGACCACCTTCGACGGCTATCCGATGGCGCGCGACGGCCGGCCGACCACGGCACTTGCCACCGCCTTCGGCTCGGCGGCGTTCGGTGCGCTGATCGGCGTCATCCTGATCACCTTCCTGGCGTCCTGGGTTGCCCAGGTCGCGCTCGCCTTCGGACCGCCGGAGTATTTCGCGGTCTATTTCCTCGCCTTTGCGAGCTTCGTCGGCATGGGTGGGGCGGCACCGATCAAGACGGTCGTGGCGTTGGCGATCGGCTTTGCCATCGCCGCCATCGGTATCGACACGGTCTCCGGCAGCGTGCGCCTCACCATGGGCGTGGATGAGCTGGTCAAAGGCGTGAGCTTCGTCGTTGCGGTGATGGGCCTGTTCGGCATCGGCGAGCTGCTGGTCGCCGTCGAGGAGGAATTTCACGCCCGCGCGGTTTCCTCGAAGATCGACTGGCGTGAGGTGTTCCGCGCCGTCGGCCGCTTGCCGCGGCATGGCGTTGCCCTGCTGCGCAGCGCCGCCATCGGATGCTGGATGGGGATCACGCCGGGCGGACCGACCGCGGCCTCCTTCATGAGCTACGGCATCGCCCGCCGCTTCTCGCGCCGCGGCCGCCTTTTCGGCACCGGCGAGATCGAAGGCATCATATCGCCGGAGACAGCCGATCATGCCGCCGGGACGAGTGCGCTGCTGCCGATGCTCTCGCTCGGCATTCCCGGCTCGGCAACCGCAGCCGTCATGATGGGCGGGCTGATGATCTGGGGCCTCAATCCCGGACCCATGCTGTTCGTCGACCAGAAGGATTTCGTCTGGGGCCTGATCGCCTCGATGTATGTCGGCAACATCGTCGCCGTCGCGCTGGTGCTGTTGACCGTTCCCGTCTTCGCGGCCTTGATGCGGATTCCCTTCGTGGTAATCGCGCCGCTGATCGTGATCATCTGCGTCGTCGGCGCCTATTCGGTGTCGAACTCCTATCTCGACGTAGTGATGATGCTCGGCTTCGGTGTCGTAGGCTATCTCTTCAAGAAGCTGTTCTATCCGCTGGCGCCGCTCGTGCTCGCGATCGTCATCGGCGACAAGGCCGAGGATGCGTTCCGACAGTCGATGCTGCTGTCCAAGGGATCACTGGGCATCTTCTTCGCCAACAAGCTGGTGACGTGCCTGATCGTGGGCGGGATCGCGCTGCTCTTGCTGCCGCTGGTGTTGCAGCTTGCGCGGCTCTGGCGCAAACCCGCGTCGCCCGCGATCGACACGCCAGCCCAGGAGAAGGTGATCATATGACCGCAAAGCCGCTGATCGCACTGGCAATGGGAGATCCCGCCGGCATCAGCCCGGAGCTGACGGCGAATCTCGTGGCGCAGGACGAGATCCGCGCCCGCTGCCGGCTCGTCGTCATCGGCGACCGCCGCATCTTCGACCAGGGCGCGCGCATTGCCGGGGTCGAGCCGGAACTGAGGGCGGTGGAGCAGGGGGCCGACCTTCGCGCGGCAAGAGGCGATGCATTGCTTGTCGATCTCCGCCACCTTGATCCCAGAGAGGTCGAGCCGAAGACTGCGACGCTTGCCGGCGGCAGATTCGCGCTGGCCAATTACAGGCATGCGCTCGAACTCGGCCGCGACGGCCATGTCGACGCGGTCTGTTTCACCCCCTTCAACAAGCAGGCGATGCGCCTTGCCCATGCCGGGTACGACGACGAGATCGCGTTCTCGGCCGAGGTCGTCGGTCTGAAGACGCCGGCAAGCGAATTCAACGTGCTGGACCGGCTCTGGAACGCACGGGTCACCTCTCATATTCCGCTCAAGGATGTTGCTGCAAAGCTGTCCAGCGAACGCATCCACCGTGCACTCAGGCTGACCGATTCCTGCATGCGCAATGCCGGCTTCGCGCGACCGCGAATCGCAGTCGCAGGCCTCAATCCCCATGCCGGCGACGGCGGTAATTTCGGCCGCGAGGAGATCGACCTGATTGCGCCGGTGGTCGTGGCCGGCCAGCGCGAGGGCATTGCCGCCGAGGGGCCGTTTCCCGCCGACACCGTGTTTCTGCGCGCCAAGGCGGGCGCCTTCGACGCGGTTCTGACGATGTATCACGACCAGGGCCAGATCGCGATGAAGCTGATGGGCTTCGATCGCGGCGTGACTTTGCTCGGCGGCTTTCCGTTCCCGATCTGCACGCCGGCCCACGGCACTGCCTACGACATCGCGGGGCAAGGCATCGCATCGGTTGGCGCTAGCCGCACTGCTCTGCTGCTCGCGGCGGAGATGGCGGCGCGTCGCTCCATCTGATTTTGCACGCAGCAAGGGAGCGAGCGCTGACTGCGCTCGCTTCGCGCGCAGGCCTTGATTGCTCGGGAAAAATTGGAAACTTCCGTCGTCGCGACGAGTTGGCGTCCCATTCGCATCTCCACATTGGGAGCTGGAACATGGTCGACGACGGCCCGCTACGAGCAGCGGTGGACATCGCTTGGTGCGTGTACCGTACCCGGCATCGCGACATCGATGCTGCGGATGGTCGTCGCTGCCTGCTCGAGCGTCATCTGCAAGGGAGGCGGGAAGCGCGCGAGAGTAGCGGTGACGCCCAGGAACTCGCAGCATTCGGGCTCGCCTATCTCGAGCGGCTTTCCGATGACGAATGCTGAGGCTCATCGAGAGCCTCGCATGTCGCCTGGCGAGCGCAAGCGCGAGGCCGGATTGGACCCTGCTCGCCATTTCGAACCTTCTATCCGGAGCTATCGTGCTGATCGTGCGGTCGGCGATATAGCGAGTTCCGGGCGCGGTGCTCGGGGTGTTCCTGCGACGTCGCGATATTGCCCGCGGTCGTGGAGAGGGGCGGGATAGCGCCAGTCCTCCGCGATAGCGTGGCGCCGCCTGTTGGCCCCGTGCTACTTCGCGATCGGCGTCGTCAACTCCTTGTCGGTCGTGTTGACCACGAACACGGCCAGCAGCTTCGCAGGCTCGGTATCGCTGGCATTGGCGCTGACGGCGTGGCGGTCGCCGGGCCTTTCAAAGAAGTTCTCCCCCTTGTGAAAGACTTTTGCGGGACCGTCATTGAGCTGGCTGCGGATCGCGCCTTCGAGGACCGTGGCATAGATGAAGGCGGAGGGCGCGTGGATGTGGGCCGGTGAGGAGCCTCCGGGACCGTACTCCACCAGCACGCCCTTCATGCTCTTGCCCGGGACGTTCGGCAGCGCCTGGTCGAAGACGACCGTGACCCTGGTCAAGGGGGCTGCGGTCTCGGCTGCGTGGGCCGCCAGGCAAGATGCGGCATAGACCGCGGTTGCGATTAGCAATCTGCGCATGGGATTCCCCTTCTTTGCCATTTCCATCGTGGTTGATTCTACCGGAGCCTCAGAGGCTCGCGAGCCATGTTGCGAGCGGCGTTGTCCCGAGCCGCGCCTCGCCGAGCGGGTTCAGCGACGTGTCGTTGATGGGGGCGCCGAAATACAGCGCCTTCGGATCTCCGATCACGGGACGTGTGTCGCCGGACGCCTTCAGGCGCCGCGCGATGAATTCGTTGAAGGGGGCCATCTCGGGGCCTGCGATATCGATCGTGCCGTTGAGCGGCTTGCCCGTTGCGACCTCCGCGAGGCGAGCGACGACGTCGTCGGCGGCGATCGGCTGAAACTGGGCGGTGGGAACGACGATCTTGCCGTCGATCACGCCTGTTTCGGCGATGGCTCCGAGGAATTCGAAGAACTGGGTGGCACGCACGATCGAGTAGGGGACCGAGGCGGACTTGACGATGGTTTCCTGCGCCAGCTTGGCACGGAAATAGGCGTTGTCGGGCGAGCGGTCGGTGCCGACGATCGAGAGCGCAACGTGATGCTTCACGTTTGCTGCGGCCTCTGCCGCGCCGAGATTCTGGCTCGAGCGCTGGAAGAACTCGAGCACCGCGGCGGGCTCCCAGGACGGCGCGTTGGCGACATCGACGACCACATCCGTACCCGCCAGCGCCGCAGCAAGGCCTTCGCCGGTCACCGCGTTCACGCCTGATTTCGGCGAGGCCGCCACCGCCTCGTGGCCCTGCTGTTTGAGCTTCGCGACGAGCCTTGATCCGATCAAGCCGGTTCCGCCGATCACGACGATCTTCATGGCGTGTCTCCTCGTTATTTCCGAGCGCGAGACGAACCAAGGAGCTCGCGCTGTCACGTCGATCAACGTGATGCGAAGCGACTCTATCCGAGCCGCGGCGCAGGCTCTTGCCTGTAACGGGCGAGCCTTGCCGGAAAACGCTTCAGAAGCCGGGCTGTGGTGTCAGAAGATCGGATCGCAAGGGATCATTCCCTCATGCCGTGAACGCAACCTGCGATGATCACAGATTGCCGGTGGTTTGCCCGACGTGTCAAAGCGCTTCGACGGATGCAAGACGGCAGGGAAGCCTTTGAAAAACACCAATGAAAACAACCATCCGGCTACTGTGCATGGGGTTGTTTTCCAGGATTGAAATCGGGCAGGCGATAACGATCCGGTCTCGCGAGGCGGCCGCTGCTCGCCTCACGCTCCGCAGACGATCACGCCATACCAGCCGAGGCCCCGATAGGTCTCGTAGCCGGGCGTGGCGTGGAAGGCGATCATCGTGCCGGAGCGGTCCTGATAGAAGCCGGACCGCTGGCCGTCCAGCGACAGCGAGATGCGCTCGCTGAGGATGCCCTGGCCATCGGAGGCCGCGATCACGCGAAAATTCGAATCGACCAGCAGCACGCGGGCCTTGTCGCTGTCGCCGACACGGACTCCTTGCACGATGGCGCGGGCCTGCGGCTCCCAGTCGAAATGGATGGCGAGCACGCCGATCGGCGCGCCATTGGCCTGACCGCCGTCGCGGACGCTGGCGCAATAGGTCGCGACCTGCGCGTTGCCGAGCAGCGGCTGGTTCTCGACGTCGCCGGCGACATAGTCGTCGCCGGAGCGCAACGACCGCGCCTCGCGAAACCATCTGGTGTGGGCGACGTTCTGGCCGACGACGCGAAAGCGGTCCGCGCGGCCGTTGGCGATGACGTTGCCGTCGAGATCGCAGAGCCAGAGGTCGAGATAGACGGTGTAGGCCCCGAGGATCACGCCCAGGCGCTGCGAGGCATGGGAGACGGCGGCGGTGCTCGGCGAAGCCGCGCAATCGACCACGGCGGAATCGGTCGCCCACCAGCGCACGTCGCAGGTCCGTTCGTAGAGATTGCGGTCGATCAGCTCGATCGCGTTGAGGGACAGGTCGGTCATGCGCTCGCCTCGGGAGCGCTGGCTCATGCGCTCGATCGAGGAGACGAGATCGCCGGTGCGTTTCGTCAATTGGGTTTCGAGCTCGCGGGCGATGGTCTCGACCTGTTGGCCGACGCCGCGCACCTCCTGCGCCACAACCGCAAAGCCGGCACCTTGCGCGCCTGCGCGCGAGCTCTCGATCAGCGCGTTCAGCGCCAGCATCTTCATCTGATTGGTGATCTGCTGGATCGACTTGGTCTTGTCGATCGCGATCTGGTTGACCTCGGCAGTGAGGCGGTTGATCAGCGCGGAGATGTCGGAATCATCCTCCGTAGCTTCAGGGGCAATCGGCTTGGCTTTCAGACCCAGCGCAGCAGACATCGGGGAGCTTCCCTTGGCAATGAGGCCTGATCTGCAATGAACGGTGAACAGCGACTTACAGATCGAATACGATTCTTTTTCGAAGATTCCGCCTAACGCCTGCTTAATTTGCTGTTTGACGGAATGCCTAAATGGTAGTCAGCCCGTCCGGCCGAGCGGCCATCCACCGGTTTGTGTGGTGGAGCCGTTGCAAATCCCGCCCGATTGCCGGCCAATCCTCCGGAAAGCCAATGACCGTGCGTCCGCCTGATCGCCTGGACCTTCCAGTTCCCAATAACCTGCCTCCGTCATGACGCTGCCCGCCACCGCCTTGCCCGTCGAAGCGCCCCAGGCTTTCCTGGGCGTGGCGCGCTCGCTGACCGACAAGCTCTGGCGCGACCGGCTGGACGCCCGCAGGGCGGCGCAGGCGCTCGCCATCGTGCAGAGGCACCAATTGCCCGAACTGCTGGCGCGGGTGCTGGCCGGCCGCGGGGTCGACATCGACGCCGTGCCCGACTTTCTCGATCCGACCATCCGAAAGCTGCTGCCGGACCCGTTCACCGTGACGGAGATGGAAGCCGCTGCGAAGCGAATCGCCGATGCGGCGGCGAGGGGCGAGAAGGTTGCGATCTTCGGCGACTACGACGTCGACGGCGCCACCTCGGCGGCGCTGCTCGCCTGGCACCTGCGTCATTGCGGGCTCGATCCCCTGATCCATATTCCCGACCGGATATTCGAAGGCTACGGCCCAAATACTGAGGCGGTGCGGGCGCTCGCCGCGAAGGGCGCGACGCTGCTCGTGACCGTCGATTGCGGCACCACCAGCATCGAGCCGCTCGCTGAAGCAAAGCGTCTCGGCATGTCCGTGGTCGTGATCGACCACCACCAATGCGGACTAGATCTTCCCGAAGTCGATGCGCTGGTCAATCCGAACCGCCCTGACGATCTCTCCGGCCTCGGTCATCTCGCCGCCGTCGGCCTCGTGCTGGTGACGCTGGTCGCCGTCAACCGCGAGCTGCGCCAGCGCGGCTTCTGGACCTCCGGGATGCCGGAGCCGGATCTGCTCGGCATGCTGCATCACGTCGCGCTCGGCACGGTCGCCGACGTGGCGCCGCTGATCGGCCTGAACCGCGCCTTCGTGGCCAAGGGCCTGATCGCGATGCGACGTCGCGACCATGTCGGGCATACCGCGCTGATGGACGTGGCCCGACTCAACGGCCCGCCGGAGGCCTGGCATCTCGGCTTCATGCTGGGGCCGCGCGTCAATGCCGGCGGCCGCATCGGCCGCGCCGATCTCGGCGTGCGGCTGCTGCTGGAGGGCGACAGCGTCGAGGCTGCGCGGATCGCCGCGGAACTCGACCGGCTCAACAGCGAGCGCCGCGTCATCGAGCAGGCTGCGGAAGCGCAGGCTGAAGCCGAGGCGCTGGCCTCGATCGGGCTGGAGGACAAGCTCGCCGTGATCGTCACGGCCTCGGAAGGCTGGCATCCCGGCGTGGTCGGCCTCGTCGCCTCCCGCCTGAAGGAGAAGTTCTCGCGGCCTGCTTTTGCCATTGCGCTGGAGCCTGGCGGCATCGGCACCGGCTCGGGCCGTTCGATCGCCGGCGTCGATCTCGGCAAGGCGGTGCGGCAGGCGGTTGCCGACGGTATCTTGCTCAAGGGTGGCGGGCATGCGATGGCCGCCGGCGTCACGCTGCGAAAAGAGAAGCTGGCCGAATTCCGCGCCTATCTCGAAAACGCGCTGGCCCGGGACGTCGCGGAGGCGCGCCACGTCAACGAGCTCTATATCGACGGCGCGGTCTCCGCACGTGCGGTGACGCCGGAGCTGGCGACGACGCTCAACCGCGCTGGTCCCTTCGGCAGCGGAAATCCGGAGCCCGTGCTGGCACTGCCGGCGCACCAACTCGTATTTGCCGACGAGGTCGGGCAGGCGCATCTGCGCCTGCGCTTCAAGTCGGGCGACGGCGCCATGGTCAACGGCATCGCGTTCCGTTCGGTCGGCCAGAAGCTCGGCAACGCACTGCTCGCCAATCGCGGCCAGCAGCTGCATGTCGCGGGCTCGCTCTCGGTCGATCGCTACCAGGGCGCCGAGCGCGTGCAATTCCGCGTCGTCGACGTCGCGCTACCGGACCAGGGGCCATCCGTGATTAGATAGCTCATGATCCGGAAAAGCGCGAAGCGGTTTTCCGACAAAGATCATGCGCCAAATATAACGGCCTCAAACAACAAAAAAGAAAGGGAGTGAATATGGCAGGGCAGGTTGAGGGCAAGGTCGCGCTGGTGACGGGCGGCGCCTCGGGTATTGGCGAGGCCATCGTCGAGCTGTTCGCGCGCGAAGGCGCCACGGTCATCGCAACCGATATCGATGAGCTGAGAGGCCTCGAACTTGCCAGGCGCATCACCAAGGCCGGCGGCAAGGCGGTCTTCCTCGAGCAGGATGTCACCAGCGAGGAGCGCTGGATCGAGGTCGTCGCTGAGGTCGGCAAGCGCTACGGCCGGCTCGACGTGCTCGTCTCCAACGCTGGCATCGGCATCTCCGTGCCCTCGATCGTCGACATGACGCTCGCTGACTGGCGCAAGCAGAATGCGATCAATCTCGATGGTGTTTTTCTTTCGGTCAAGCATTGCCTGCCGTTGATGCGCAAGACCGGCGGCGGCTCGATTGTCATGATGTCATCGCTGGCGGGCTTGCGCGGCTCGCCGGGGTTGTCGGCCTATTCGGCGACCAAGGGCGGCGTTCGGCTGTTCGCCAAATCCATCGCGATGGAGTGCGCGGCTGCGGGCGACGGCATCCGCGTCAACTCGGTTCACCCCGGCATCATCGATACCCCGATCTGGGGCAAGATCCCGACCGGGGCGACCGGCGCCGGCCAGAACGCACCGATCGATCCGGAGGAGCGCGCCAAGGTCGTCACGCCCCTCGGCCGTGCCGGCCATGCCGCGGAGATCGCCTCCGGCGTGCTGTATCTGGCGTCCGATGTCTCGCGCTATGTCACCGGCAGCGAGCTCGTTATCGACGGCGGCATGAATGCCGGAGGCGTGCCGCGGCGCGCATAGGCCACGCAGGGCAGGGCGGCGCACGCAAGGGGCTGACGTGTAAGCGCCAGCCCTGTACAAGGCGGGGAGCTTACCGACAGAGGTGTCCTTCGCCATGGCGCACAGCCTTCACGCTTCCTCGCCCGCGCCCGCTCCATTCCGCTCCAACCGGCCGGACCTCGCGACCGACGCGATCCGCACCGCGCGCGAGGATTTGGCCGCCTGCTTCCGCATGGCGGCGCGCAACGGCTTCGAGGAGGGCATCTGCAATCATTTCTCGGCCGTCGTCCCCGGCCATGACGACCTGTTCCTGGTCAATCCCTACGGCTACGCCTTCCGCGAGCTGACTGCGTCGAAGCTCCTGATCTGCGACTTCCACGGCAACGTGCTCGACGGCGAGGGTGTGCCGGAGGCGACCGCCTTCTACATCCATGCCGAGATGCACAAGCGCCTGCCGCGCGCAAAGGTCGCCTTCCACACCCACATGCCCTATGCCACGGCGCTGTCGATGACCGAGGGCGATCCCCTGATCTGGGCCGGCCAGACCGCGCTGAAGTTCTACGGCCGCACGGCGGTCGACCGCGACTACAACGGCCTTGCGCTCGACAATCGTGAAGGGGAACGCATAGCCTCCGCCGTGGGCGATGCCGACATCGTCTTCATGAAGCATCACGGCGTGATGGTGCTGGCGCCGACCATCGCGGAGGCCTGGGACGATCTCTACTACCTCGAACGCGCTGCCGAGGTGCAGGTGCTGGCGATGTCGACGGGACGAAAGGTGTTGCCGGTCGATCCCGCGATTGCGGACGCGACCTACAAGCAGATGCGCGAGGGCGATACCGAATCCGCGCGGCTGCATCTTGCCGCCATCCGCCGACAGCTCGACGCGGAAGAGCCGCAGTACCGGCATTGATCACGGTGTCATTCCGGGGCGCGCGAAGCGCGAGCCCGGAATCAAGAGGCCGTGGTGCGACATATCGGGGTCTCGCCACGCCCGGAACGAGAGCAGGAGGAGCGTACCTACGATCCCTGCCGCAGCTTCGCAAGCACCTTCAGTCCGCCGTATCCGTCCGCCGGCGTGATGCCGGCGCGCTGCTGAAAATCCTTCACTGCCTTCATCGTGTCGTTGCCGACGCGCCCGTCGGTGCCGCCAGTATCGAAGCCGGCCTTGGTCAGGCGCGTCTGCATCTCCTGCACCTCGGCCAGCGTCAACGCGCGCTCCGAGCCCGGGAACGGCTGGATGAAGGGCGGTGCGCCGAGGCATCGATCGCCGAGATGGCAGATTGCGAGCGCATAGTTCATGGAAGGGTTGTAGCTCTTCACCGAATAGAAATTCGGTCCCAGCAGGAACGTCGGCCCGCCCGCAACCGGCGTCCACATCTGCGCGGACGCGTTGGGCTGCGGGAAGGGCTGGCCGTCGGCGCGGGTGACGCCGGCCGCCTGCCACGCCGCATAGGTGCGGCTGCCGCTCATATTGCCTGCCGCGCGCACCTCGTAGCCCCAATGCTCGCCGCGATGCCATTTGCCGCGGTTGACGAGGTATTTCGCGGTCGAGCCCAGCGCGTCGTCGGGCTTGCCGAATGGCGAGACCTTGCCGTCGCCGTCATAGTCGATGCCGACATTGAGCCAGACTTCCGGCATCCATTGCGAGTGCCCCATCGCGCCGGCCCAGGAACCCCGCATTTCTTCCGGGGTGCTCCAGCCCTTGTCGACGATCCGCAGCGCGTTGATCAACTCGGTCTCCCAATAGGCCTTGCGGCGCGGCTCGTTCCAGGCGAGCGCGGCAAGCGAGGGAAACACCGGCCTCATGTGGTTCTGCTGCACCAGAGGATCGCCATAGGCGGACTCGACGCCCCACAGCGCCAGCAGCGTGCCTCGCTCGACGCCGAAATCGCGCTCGATGCGGGCGAGCAACGCCTCGTTGTTCTTCAGCGCGATCTTGCCGTTGATGATGCGCCAGTCCGAGACGCGGCGATTGATGTATTGCCAGACCTGCTCGTGGAATTCGGGCTGGTTGCGCATCTGCTTAAACACGCTCATGTCCGGCTCGACCCGTCCCATCGCGCGCTGCCATGTCGCGGCGGAAATACCTTTCGCCATCGCGCGTGCGCGAAAGCTCTCGCGCCATTCGTCGAAGCCCGCAGGCGCGGCGAGAGCGCGTGTCGGGCCGGCGAGCAAGGCGGCTGCACCGAACGCCGATTGGAGCAGGGCGCGGCGAGTTGGATGAGGCGAGGAATCAGCGTGCGTCATGGGCGCATTCTAGCCGGAAACATGGCGCGTGTGAGTCGGTTCCTGGAACGGCGGCGAAGGGTGAATTCTGCCTGAGCGCGTCGGCTGTTCCCACCGGAACAAGTGTCGCACTCCCGCATTCCCCCCACACACTGGGAAGGAGGAGAAGATGAGGAAATATCTGCTTGCCGCCGCCATGGTTACCACCGTTGCGGCGCCTGTGCTCGCCGATGAGGTCGGCGTTCACGTCGGCCCAGCCGGTCCAGGCGTAACGGTCGGACAGTCCCACGAATATCGTGAGCGCGACCGCGACCACGACCGCACCACGGTCATCAGGGAGCGCGAGCCCGCCGACCGCACCACGGTGATCAAGAAGGAAGATGAATTCGGCAATCGCAGCAAGACCGAAATTCATCACGACAACGACTGACGGAGCAGGGTCCCGGTTCGACGCCGGGGCCTTCCTTCACACGATCGGCAGATCGAATCGGGGTGGAATGAAGATACGCACGCATGCGGAAAGCCATGTCGTCGAACTCGACGACGGATCGCAATGGCAGATCTTTCCCGGCGACCTCGCGACCACGCTGAGCTGGAAGCCCGAAACCGATTTGCGTCTTGAGCAGAGCGGCGACCGGATGAGTTCGCACGTGCTGGTGAATGCCGCCGACCAAAGCCGCGTGCGGGTGATCGCGGCGGGCGAGACCTGGCCCGACGGCGAGGTCAAGAAGGTGTTGAAAGGCGGCTAACCGCGCTGCCGCTGCGGCAGCAATCAGCGACTGCGAATGTCGATCGCCTTTAGTCCTCCTGCAGATCAGCCGCGATGCCGGCAAGCCAGCGCCGTATCGTGGTTTCCGCTTTCGAATCCAAATCCCGAGCGAGGCGCTTCTCCAGTTCGAGCACACGCTGCCGGCACGCCTTCAACAGCGTCACGCCGCGCGGCGTCAGCGTCCATTGTTGGATGCGGCCATGGACGGGATGAGGTGTCATCACGATCGCGCCGTCGCGTTCGAGGTTGCGGACGATGACGCCGACGGTCTGAGGCGTGAGGAAGGTGAGGCGGGCGACATCGGCCCCCGACAAGCCCGGATAGGCGTTGAGCATCGTCAACACCGCGAATTGCGGCGACGTCACGCCGAGATCGGCGAGAGTCCGTTCCATCGTGAGGCGAACCGCGGCCTGGGCCTGACGCAGGAGATAGCCGAGATAGCCTTGCTCACCGCGCTTGCCTTCGCCGGGAGCGGGCACGCGCACGTCGCCGGCAGGCGCGGGTGCCTTGCGCACCGTTTTCGGTCTTGTGATGGCAGCAGTCTTGTGTAGCATATCAGAGCTCTTATAAGTTATAAGTGCACTTATAACAAGATGAGGTGAACGGCAATGTCACACGCCCGCAGCGAATATGAGGATTTCAAGAGAATCGCGCCGGACGCGTATGATGTGGTGCTTGCGCTGGGCCAGCTTGCGGCCAAGGCCGGTCTCGACAAGCAGCTGCTCGAGCTCGTCAAGCTGCGCGCCTCGCAGATCAATGGCTGCGCCTTCTGCTTGCAGCACCGTCCTTCTGTCGGAACGGCTCGGAGTTCCCGTCGACAAGCTGCATCTGGTCGCGGTCTGGCGCGAGGCGCCGATCTTCTCTGCGCGCGAGCGCGCGGCACTGGCTTGGGCGGAGGCCTTGACGCTGCTGCCCGGCGGGGTCAGCGAGGAGGTCTATTCGGAGGCAACGCGCGAGTTCTCCGAAACCGAGCTGACCTATCTGACCTCGGCGGTCGCTTCGATCAACGTTTGGAATCGCTTTGGTGCAGCGTATCGCTGGACGCCGGCCAAGCGGCCGGTCACGGCGAACGCTGCGGCGTCATGATTGCAGGACTGGGAGATCGGCATGACAGCAATGAGTTTGGCCGCCGCGCAGCGTCCGATGCCGTCGCGTTCGATGGCGATCGCCGGCATTGGCGGCCTCGCCTGCGCGCTTGTGATCGGCAAGGTGCTGCCGGTGACGATCGACAGTGTATCGGGAGCGTTGGCGCCGCTCTGCGCCACCGCAGCCGAGAGCTCGCCGCTCGACAAGGTCGAGCCGATCGGCTCCTACGCGCTTCCGAACGTCCCGGGCAAGCGCGTCACCATCGTGCGTGTGTCCTACGGTCCAGGCGGGCTTTCGCGGCCGCATCGTCACGCGGGTTCGGTGACGGCCTACATCACCAAGGGCGAGATCCGCTCGCAGCTCGGCGGTGGCCCCCTCGAGACATTCGGCGTCGGCCAGTCCTTTTTCGAGCCACCCGGCTCGACGCATCTGGTCTCGGCCAATGCGAGCATGACCGAGCCGGCAGAGTTGATCGCGGTGTTCGTCGCGGATGAGGGCGCGCAGCTGACGACGTTCTTGGAATAGCCGCCATTCGTCGGCCCCGACTGCGTATTCAAGCCGGCTATGATCGCCTCAACAGCTTCCATGCCGGTGAGAGGCCGTATTCGACAACCGGAATAGCAATCGCGCCGACAAGCAGTCCAACGACGCCCGAGATAGCCGCCTCGACCGACCATTCGATGATGCTGGCGACGGAGGGAAGAAGGTGTGCGGCAGCCTCGGTTGCAGCATGGACCGTGTGACCGACCGCAGGCGGACCGTATTTCTCGATGCCGTGCAGGATGATGCCGCCGCCGACCCAGATCATGGCGGCGGTGCCGATCGTGCTCAGCACCGCCAGGAAGGTGGGCATGCCGCGGACGAGCGCGCGTCCAAGCAAGCGGATTCCGCCGCCGATGATCGAAGCGCTGTCATGGCGGGCAAGAGCGACGCCGACATCGTCCGCCTTTACGATCAGAGCCACAACGCCGTAGACCCCGACGGTGATGCAGATGCCGACCAGCGCCAGCACCAGCGCCTGCATCCAGATGCCGCCCGCCGGGAGGGCCGCCAGCGTTATCGCCATGATCTCCGCCGACAGGATGAAATCCGTCTTGATGGCGCTCGCGACCTTCTCGTCCTCGGCCGACCGGGCATTCAACGCAATCGGTTGGAGCTGAGCTTCGTGGTGGTGCGCATGATGCGGCAGCACGGCTTCGAGCACCTTTTCGGCGCCCTCGTAGCAGAGAAAGGCTCCGCCCAGCATGAGCAGCGGCGTGACCGCGGCGGGAAGGAAATAGCCAAGCAGCAGGGCAATGGGGAGCAGAATCAGCAACTTGTTGCGCAGCGATCCGACCGCAATCGTGCCGACGATCGGCAGTTCGCGCTTCGAGGCAAAGCCGATGACGTAGTTCGGCGTGACGGCCGCGTCATCGATGACCACGCCTGCCGCCTTCGTGCCCGCTTTGGCGGCCTGACTCGCGACATCGTCGAGCGAGGCTGCTGCCACCTTTGCGATCGCCGCGACATCGTCGAGAAGACCGATCAGTCCGACACTCATGAACCGTGTTCCTTCTTCGTTCGAGCCTGCGGGTGTGCGCGACGACACGCTCTTGCACCGCGCGGCATCGGAACGGGCAAAACCGTCAATTGTCCTCGCCGCCCGATCCCTCGCGCAGGTCCGGCTTGATCACGTCCTCCGGCAGCGCATGGGCGACCGGCTGCGCCGTGTTTGCGATCTCCGGGCCGACTTCGCGGCCGCGGGCGCGGATCAGGCGTTCGTATGCCGAGACCAGCGTGATGTAGGGGCTGACCCAGATCCAGCCGTCGCGCGTGAACACCTGCACGTCGAAATGCAGGTGCATCGACGTGCCGGCGGGATGGTCGAGATAGTTCGAGATCACACCGATCTTCTCGCCTTCGGTGACGGTGCGGCCATTGAGCACGCCATCGGCGTTCAACGCGTGCGGGTTCATATGCATGTAGCGGAAACGGATGTGCTCGGTGCGACTATTGACTTGAAGCGTCGCGGCCTGGTCCCTGGCTCCACGGATGACGATCGCGTCACGTACGGCGACGACGGCGCGCTGCTTGGGATCGCAGGGCTCCCGGCCTTCGCCGGGCGGCGGGCAGGCGGCGGCGCGGATGTCCTCGCCCTGGTGGCCGTAGCCTCCGGCACATTGCCACACCTCGAAACTGCGCGACTCGCAGAAATTGTCGCGCCAGGGATAGGCGGTCGGACCTTCGCTCTTGTCGCGCTTGCCGTAGGATTGGGAGCGTACGAAGGCGGGCGCCTTATCTAGCGGAAAGCGGATCTGGGCATAGGCCATCATGTCGGGATGGCCGCTTTGCTTGCGGTAGCCGGTGTTCGGGATGATGTCGCCGCTCGGCCGGTAGCTGAAGTCCGGTGAACGCTCCACCGGACGCTCGAGCACGTTGGAGGCAATGTCCATCAACGGCCGCGTGCGCTGGCCGCCGGCGACACGCAGAGCCTTCAAGAAGCGCTCGGCGACCGGATAGGCTTCCTTACAGGCGAGCCGCCGCGGCTTGGCGGCGCTGTCGAGGCACTGGATCGACACCACATAGGCGACGCCGAAGCGGGTGAAGGCGTAGCGCACATAGCCTTCCCGGATGAGTTTGCGTAGGTCCGGGTAGGTTGGCGCGAGCGGCTTGACTAGCTCGCCCTTGCCGCCGGCTGGATCGGCGATGTCGTAGACGAGCGCCGAGCCCGTGATCTGCACCTCGACCGGCCTTGCGAACACCCGGCTCGGCATGCCCTCGCCGGCGCCGGGCTCGAACGAGAAGGTCGCGCTGTAGCCGGCTGGACCGGCATCGAACATGTCGACGGGGTTGAAATCGGCCTGGTAGCGCGACAACGTTAGCGATGCGCCGCTGTACTGCGCCTCGAGGTACGCGGCAGCGTCGAACGGCAGCAGCACGGGCACGGGACTGCGGGTAATGCCGGTGAAGAAGCGAGAGGAGATCGCGTTGAGCTGCACCAGCGCGGGCACCGCGCGCGGATCGTAGCGCGGCACCGAACGTCGGAGTGCGAAGATGAAGTTGCCCGCAATCTGTGGGTGGCTCTTGATCTCGACACGGAGCTGGTCGAGTGCTGCGCGCCAATCGACGCGCAGGGCCGTGAGCGAGGGGCCGCGGAATTCATCCGCAGCGATTGGCGCGGCGAGGAGGAGCGACATCAACGCCAGGAGAAACGAGACGAAGCGGAAACTGTTCCTGCCCACTGCCTCGCCCCCCCGGCGGTACCTGTTCCGATCCTCGATTGGTCGCTTAGTCCTTGGCGCGCTCGGCGTAGGAGCCGTCTTCGGTCATCACCACCACGCGGGTTCCGACCGTGATGTGCGGCGGCACGGTGGTGCGCACGCCGTTGGAGAGAACCGCGGGCTTGTAGGAGGACGAGGCGGTCTGCCCCTTGGTCACCGGCTCGGTCTCAACCACCTCCAGCGTTACGCGCTGCGGCAAGGCGATCGAGACCGGGTTGGTGTCGTGCATGGACAGCTTGACCGTCATGCTCTCCTGGAGATACGCGGCGGCGGAGCCGACGACGTCCTTGGAGACCTGAACCTGGTCGTAGGTCTCGGGGTTCATGAAGTGATAGCCGTCGCCATCCTCATAGAGATAGGTGTAGTTGCGTTCTTCGATCGTGGCCTTTTCGACCTGGTCGGTGGTCTTGTAGCGTTCGGAGATCTTTACCCCGTCCGAGATTCGGCGCATTTCGATCTGGCTGACCGGCGTGCCCTTGCCGGGATGGATGTTCTCGGCGCTCACGACGACATAAAGCTTGCCGTCTTGTTCGATCACGTTGCCCTTGCGAATAGAACTGGCGATGACTCTCAAAGCTGTATTTCCTGCTTGCTTGGCCCGGCTGGGGCCAGGACGTGGTCAAATTGATGGGGGACTTGGGGCCTCAAATCGGACCTCGGCGCCCGTTTCGGGCCGCAACATACTGATTTTGCCGTTGGATGCCAGCACTTTGCTGCTGGCTGGAGCGGTCGGTTAATGGCTGGGGACAAGCCGATGTCGCCGTTCTGGTCGCCCGGCAGGCACCTCGACCGGCGGCCGTTCCTCCAGGCCAGGGGCGCGGTGATCGGAGCTTTACGGGGCTTTTTTGCCGAACAGGGCTTCATGGAGGTCGAAACCTCGGTCCTTCAGGTCTCCCCGGGCAACGAGACGCATCTGCACGCCCCCCGGACCGAGATCATGCGGCCCGACGGCAGCCGGGCACGCCGATACCTGCGGACCTCGCCCGAATTCGCCTGCAAGAAGCTGCTGGCGGCGGGCGAGACTCGGATTTTCGAGTTCGCCCGGGTGTTCCGGGACCGCGAGCGCGGTGACCTGCATCTGCCCGAATTCACCATGCTGGAGTGGTACCGGGCGGACGCCCCCTATGACGCCATCATGGCCGATTGCGTCGTCGTCATCGCCCGTGCGGCGCAGGCGACGGGCGTCGGGCGCTTCTCCTTCCGCGGCCGAACCGCCGATCCCTTCGCCGAGCCGGAACTCCTGACCGTTGCGGGCGCCTTCGAGCGCTTCGCCGGCATCGACCTGCTGTCGACAATCTCGGGCGGCGAGGCTAACCGTGCCGCGCTCGCCGCGGCGGCCCGCGGCAAGGTCCGTGTGGCCGAGGACGACACATGGTCCGACATCTTCAGCAAGGTCCTGGTCGAGCATGTCGAGCCGCATCTCGGGCAGGGGCGTTTGACCATCCTGTTTGAATACCCATCTCCAGAGGCGGCGCTGGCGCGGGTGAAGGCGGACGACCCAAGGGTCGCCGAGCGATTCGAGGTCTATGCGTGTGGCGTCGAGCTCGCCAACGGCTTTGGCGAATTGACCGATGCCGACGAGCAGCGAAAACGCTTCACGGAATCGATGACGGAGAAGCAGCGCCGCTACGGCGAAGCCTATCCGCTCGACGAGGACTTTCTGGCTGCAGTCGCGGTAATGCCGGAGGCGAGCGGCGTCGCACTCGGCTTCGACCGGCTCGTCATGCTGGCGAGCGGCGCAACACGAATTGATCAGGTGGTGTGGACACCGCCCGCGGATGAGAGATGACGAAGACGAATCTTGCGCGCACTCTGCGCGAACCTGCCGAGCTCGTTGCCGAGGGTTTGGCCCCCGCAGCGGCGCTGCCGGCGCTCGAACGCGTTGCCGCGCGCTATGCCGTGGCGATCACGCCCGCGCTGGTCGATCTGATCGACACAAACGATCCCGACGATCCCATCGCGCGACAATTCGTTCCCAGCGCAGCCGAGCTGGACCTGACGCCGGGCGAGAACGCCGATCCGATCGGCGACCACTCGCATTCGCCAACTCCCGGGATCGTGCACCGCTATCCCGACCGCGTATTGTTCAAGCTCGTTCACGTCTGCGCGGTCTATTGCCGCTTCTGCTTCCGCCGCGAGATGGTGGGTCCCGGCAAGGAGAATGCTCTGTCGGACAGCGCTTATCGCGCGGCGATCGACTACATCCGAGCACACGACGAGATCTGGGAAGTGATTCTGACCGGCGGCGATCCCCTGATGCTGTCGCCGCGGCGCATGAGCGAGATTCTGGCCGAACTGGCCGCGATCGATCACGTCAAGATCATCCGTCTTCACACCCGCGTACCGGTGGCCGAACCCACACGCGTCAGCGAGGAGATGGTCGCGGCATTGAAGGTCGCAGGCGCGACCACCTGGCTGGCGGTGCACGCCAACCACGCGCGCGAACTGGCAGGGCCCGCGCGCGCCGCCTGCGCGCGTCTCGTCGACGCCGGCATTCCCTTGGTGAGCCAGTCCGTGCTGTTGCGCGGCGTCAATGACAACATCGCCGCTCTGTCGGATTTGATGCGAGCTTTCGTCGAATGCCGGATCAAGCCCTATTACCTGCATCACGGTGATCTCGCGCCCGGTACCGTGCATTTGCGAACGACGCTGGCCGAGGGGCAGGATTTGATGCGGCAGTTGCGCGGGCGGGTGTCGGGGCTGTGTCAGCCTGACTACGTCATCGACATTCCAGGCGGCGCCGGCAAATCGCCCGTGGGGCCAGGTTACGTGTTGGCGCCGCAAAATACCGCACCCGATGCGGATGATGCGGGAGCCGAAACGCGCTATCGTATCTTGGATTATTGCGGCGACGTTCATCTTTACCCGCCCGAAATCTGAGCGGGTTAGAGAGGGCGCCGTTTTGAGAATGGAGCACTGAAAATGAAGAAGATCATGGTGGCAGCATCGCTCGTGGTCTTGCTTGGTGGCGGGGCGGTTGCGCAGCCCAACGGCTCGAAGGGATCGACCTCCGGCGGCGCAAGCCGTGGAACGGCGTGGCCGGCGCCTGTCGGTCACCGCCAGCCGCGTGCGGCTGACGTGCCGAGTGAGAAGAATCTGAGCGATCCGAACACCCCCGCGAACAGGGAAGATGCGGAGCTCGATCGCAAGATCAAGAGCATCTGCCGCGGCTGCTGATTCCTTCACCTCTCCCGAAGGGAGAGGTCGGATCGCATCAATGATGCGATCCGGGTAAGGGTTACACTCTCACCCAACGATGCGGCCGCTCACCCCGATTGCTGCACAATCCGACCTCTCCCGTCCGGGAGAGGTGAGAAGCGAGCCAGCCCAGCCGAGTCATTTCTCAGGCCGACCGTTCGTGCCGTCCTGCCCGCAGGGTGTTGCGGCGGATCTCGACGGCGTCGGCGAGCTGCTCGAGCGCGCTCGTCGTGGTCGGCCAGTCGATGCAGCCGTCGGTGATGCTCTGGCCGTAGGTGAGTGGCTTGCCCGGCACCACGTCCTGGCGACCGGCGACGATGTTGCTCTCGATCATTGCGCCCATGATGCGGCTCTCGCCGCCCGAGATCTGACTGGCGATGTCGGCCATCACCAGCGGCTGGTTCTCAGGCTTCTTGCTCGAAT
The DNA here is from genome assembly GCF_003837805.1 of Bradyrhizobium sp. RP6. GTDB lineage: Bacteria > Pseudomonadota > Alphaproteobacteria > Rhizobiales > Xanthobacteraceae > Bradyrhizobium. The sequence continues at coordinate 115,574 of NZ_RQIT01000020.1, forward strand.
TGGCGTGGCTTGCATCGACCATCACGAGCGGCGCGACGCCGGATCTGGTCAATTCGTTGCAGGCGGCCGCAACGCTTGCTGCGTCGTAGTTGGGCTTGCTGCCGCCGCGCAGGATGATGTGGCAGTCCTCGTTGCCCGCGGTCGAAGCGATCGCCGACCGGCCGAGCTTCGTCACCGCCATGAAATGATGCGGATGCGAGGCCGACTTCACCGCGTCCGCCGCGATCCGCACATTGCCGTCGGTGCCATTCTTGAAGCCGACCGGACACGACAGGCCCGAGGCCAGCTCGCGATGGATCTGGCTCTCGGTCGTGCGTGCACCGATTGCGGCCCAGGAGACGAGGTCGGCGATGTATTGCGGCGTCGTCATGTCCAGGAATTCGGTGCCGGCGGGCAGGCCGAGATTGTTCACGGCGGACAGCACGTTACGCGCCAGCCGCAGGCCCCTGTTGATGTCGAAGCTGCCGTCGAGATTGGGGTCGTTGATGAGGCCCTTCCAGCCGACGGTGGTCCGCGGCTTCTCGAAATAGACCCGCATCACGATCTCGAGCTGATCGGCAAGGTCCTCGCGCAAGCGTGCAAGGCGCTCGGCGTAGTCGAGCGCGGCCTCGGGATCATGCACCGAGCAGGGGCCGACCACGACCAGCAGGCGGTCGTCCTGGCCGCCCAGAATGGCGTGGATGGCGTTACGGGCGGCCATCACCACGCGCGTCGCAGTGAGCGTGCGCGGGACCTCCCGCATCACCTCTTCCGGCGTGCTCAGTTCTTTCAGTTCGCGGATACGAAGATCGTCGGTCGTGCTCAGCACGGCGGGCTCCTGTCTGTTTTAGAACCTGCCGGCCAATAAAAAAGCCGCCAGGTCTGGCGGCTTGTTCGGACGTTTGCTGCAATGTGTCAGATTGAGCGCGATCCTCCCGCCGCCAGCGAGCTGTCGTAGCTAAAGTACCAAAAATAGCTGGTGGCGACGGTGATCATGGCAGGCCATATAGCGTGCCGCTGGCGGGTTGTCACCCCCCAATCGGCGCGTACGCGGAGCCTCAGGCCTTGCTGTTGCGCGCCGCCATTGCCATGCCGATCAAGGTGGCGCCGCCGAACAGCAGGTTGATACCGACGAGGACGCCGATCGCCCAGTCCGCCGAGCTCGGCAGTCCCGTGATCACCATGAATGAGATCGCGATGTCGACGAGGCCGGAGACGAGGAGCCACGACCAGCGGCCGCTCAGCTCGCGCCGGTGCTCCAGCGCGTACATGATGGTGGCGACGCCCTCGGCGAGGAAATAGGCGCCGAGCACGATGGTCAGCGTCAGCACCGCCTGCATCGGCCGGGCCAGCAGCAGCATACCGGTGAGCACGGCCAATGCGGCCGAGATCAGCGACCACCAGAAGCCCGGCGTGCTGCGCGCCCAATAGGTCGCGATCAGTCCGCCGATACCGCTGATCAGGAGCATCCAGCCGAGGAAGATCGCGGTCGCAAGACTCGCGAGCGGCGGGAGGACCAATGCGGCAATGCCGAGAACCACAAGCAGGATGCCCTCGAACAGGAAGGCCTTCCAATGTGCCTTGACCGCCTGGTTCATTGCGGATTGCAGCCGGGAAAATTCCTCAGGCGATGTCATGAAGTCCTCGATCTCGTCAGCAGCCCATGCAGCTCAATCTACTATGTGTGCGCCGCGCTTGCCATCGCGCGCCTCAGCCGCCGCCGGGCGCCGAGGAAAAACCGTCCGCGCTGGTGCGCATGCGGTTGCGGCCGAGAACGTAGATCGCCGTCGTGACAATCAAAAGCGCCAAGCCGAGCAGGATCGAGACGAAACCAATCGGGATCAGTGCCAGCGTCAGGTTGCGCTCGGGGTCGATCAGCCAGTGATGGATCGAGGTCAGCACGAAGGCGAGCCCCAGAAACCCGAGGCCGCCGCCGGCCAGCAGCAGAGCCCACATCCGGCGGAGCTGGCTGAGCCGCTCGCGCGCGACATCGGTCCGCGGCGCGTGGTGGCGCGCGACGCGCCGGACCAGGCGGATGGCGAAAGCAATCGAGCCGAAGCCGACCAGGAGGCTCGCGGCGCCCAGCCACATCCGGAGCGTCGGATCGAGATCGGGCATACGCTGGAGCGCCAGCAGCGGGAAATCGAAGGCCGAATGCAGCGCGAGCGGGGCGGCGAAGATCAGTAGCCGGCTGGAGAGGCGGGCCCAGTCGCGATGGCGGCGGTTCGCGCCCAGTGCCGTGCCTGCGCGTGCGATCGTCAGGTAGGCGCCCGCGATGATGCCGAGCGCGCCGTGGAAGGGCACGGTCAGCACGCTGCGCAGGGCGGCCAGTGAGCGCCACATCTCCGCGTGCTGGACCAGATAGGCGAGGTTCTCGTAGGCGGCGAAGCCGAGTCCGACCGCGGCGCCATAGACCACGGTGTCCATCGGATTGGAGAAGGTCCGCCGCTTGGTGGACGAAATCAGCACGATGGCGATCACCTTGACGGCCTCCTCAGGCAGCGCGACGCCGAAGATCGAATGCATAGCGAGCGCCGCCCAGGGGTCGTCGGGGGCCGCGACCATCTTGGCGAAGGGAGCGCGGGCAAGGCCCAGCAGCGAGATGCTGGCCGCGCCGAGCAGGAAGGCAGTCCAGACCTGGGCCGGCGGGCCGGGGCGCTCTTCGGCAGCGATGACAAGCCACAGCATCAGCAGCGCCGGGGCGATGGCGGCAGTTCCAATGACAGTGGGGAGCGCTTCAATCAGGTACATCGGCGCCGAAAATAGGTTCCCGTGATCCGCTTATCTACGTCAGCCGATGCGACCATGTGTCATGTGCCTGCTGTCGGTTCGCTTAACGAGCGCGACAGCTGCCGTTCATCCCCCCGCCGCCTGCGAAGACGTAGAATACATGCGCAATCAATTGCATGACAAAAAATGCTCGTCATCCATGGCAACGACCGCACATTCGATGTCGCGTCGACATTGGCAAGCCAGATCAAGGTAATGCGCAGGTTTCTTCAATTCACCGCGCACCTGTCCCGGCGGCGGATCCGCAGGCGGGATGGCCTCTTTCTACGGGGCAGGCGCGACGGTTGGCGGCTTGGTCCCGCTCCTTGTACGCCCGCGGGGCGGGACTGCGACCCGGCGTAACCGGAACGCCGCTTGCGCAGCAGCGGCTCGGCGGCCCCCGAATCCGTTCTCAATGCGTTGGGAGCGGGGACGGCGCGGCGGGAGCGACATCAAAGGCGCCGAGATGGAATTCTTCGCCGATCGATGCGTCCGGATCGGCCGGTTGCGCCAGCAGGGTGAACGCAGCCTGTGGGTATCGCTTCCAGATCTCGATATCGCCGGCGGTGATGGTGAGCCAGCCGAACGTATACATGTAGCGTCCGGGCTCGGTGACCCGGCCGACCCTGTCCCAAGTGATCTTATCGACGGTAATTTTATCAGCTGTGATCTTGTCGACTGTCATTCGGTCCCCCGAGCGCAAGTCTGCACATGATGTCCGGCCGAGGCACAGACCTGCATAAGCTGATGCCGCATTGGGGCCGCGATAGGGCAGCGATGCCGTGGATCAGGCCGGCTGCGATGAACGCACGATCAGGCGGACGATATCGTCACGGGACTGCTTCTCGGCGAATTTGACCGCAAAGCCGTGTGCGAATTTGCGGATCACCCGTCCGACGCAGGCGCCGACCGCGAGCGGGGTTCCGACCGGCGGATCGTACTCGGAGGACACCGCGACGCCGGCCGTCGAGACGTCGATGATGAAGCACGAGTGGATGCTGCCGTCCGCGAGGGTCAGGACGGTGTGCGAGACCTGTGGAACAAAGCGCGCATCTCGCCGCAGGTCGCGTACGCTGGCATCCTTCTGCTTCTTCTCGAGCCAGGTCAGCTTCTCCGACATCCAGGCGCGCCGCGCCCGCGTCATGTCGAGCTCCATCAGGAAGCCCGCCCTCAGTGTCGCGCTGATGGTGCACTGGAATTCGCCGAAATCCTGGAAGTAGGAGGTCACGCGCTCGCCGACCTTGCCGACGACAGGCACGTCCACGATCATGCGGAAGGGTGAGACGCGCTTGGTCCGGCAGGCGAAGCTGCGGAGCTTGCCCTCGCAATCGTACCAGCGGGGCAGCGAGTAGCTGCCGCTCACGGCGACGTCCACCGCTCGCTGTCTGAGGAACTCTGCGACGGACATGAGCGCCGATCTGTTTTGGATGATTCCCGTAGTTCCACGCGTAGCGGGCAAACTCTAAGCAATTGACACCGGCGCTCATGAGCAGGGGTAAATTTCCGGTAAATGCAGGGGCGGGCATCATGCGATCGTTCGCGGCGTAACGTCACAGCGTCGCCCTGGCGCGATCCGGGCGGTGGCGTTCAGGCCAGCCCGGCCAGCGCCAATGCTCCGGCGAGAAGACGAACTTGATCGTCGTCCAGATCAGGCTGTCCGGCCCGACCGTCAATCCGAGCCACGGGCCCGCGCGCCGGATCGTCAACGCTGCGAGTGCATCGAAAGCAGCCAGCATGCGGCGGGGTGGATTTGTCGCCTTTGGCGGGCCAGGCGCAGCTGGCGCTCCCTAGCGAAGGGAGGATTATTGGCATTTCGAAGCACTTAGGCCAAAGTTTGGGCCAAGCCTGCTTCATTGAAACTCAAGGCGTTTCAGCGCGAGCCCCCAAACGGCTTACCGTGAAAGGCAAGGGCGATTGCCCTGCGGGCGAACGTTGGCGGGCGAACCAGTACGAGTTCGCCGTAGCTATTCCTGAACCTGATCCTCCGGACAAAAGAAAGCGCCCCCCGAGGGCAAATCGGGAGGCGCCGGCTTTCTTTGGTACTTGGGCAGCTGCTGATTCTGCATACCCGAACGAAGAGCTCCGTACAAGCGCCCCAGCAATATGGAGGCGTCCGTGAGCGAGAAATTCGATTGGGACGGATGCCTTGTTGTGCCGTTCCACCCGGAGCAGAACGAAACCGCCGTGTACACGAACCTCTACGGTGACATCGTGCTGCGGCAAAAGAATCCCCACTCTTGGAAGGATGATGAAGATCACCTCGTAACCCTTCGCCCCGAGCACGCGGAAGCTATCGTTCGCGCGATCGTCGAGGAGGCCGGCCTTCCGTTCCTTTTGGTCGCCCAATCCAGTGTGATCTCCGGCGGGACTGTCGGGAAGCTCAAGGACGCCAAGGCAGCGGAGCGTCAGCGCCGCCGCCGCGCGAAATTGCGTGAGCGGCGTGACTCCAGCCGTGACCAGAACGAGGGCGTCACGAGGGTCACGGCTGCTCAACCGCCGGCGTCCCCTGATCGGGTCCAACTCGCGCTTGTTCGCACTTCCGGCCACGACGAGGAGACGGAGGACACGGCGCTTACGCGCTGACCGAACCGCCGCGTTCGGCCGGCCGTGGGCTCCGCGATTGCGGGTCCGCTTCGGAGGTTCCCGCCGCAATCAAGGTACTTTGGCCGACCGTCGCGAGAATAGCGACGAGTCGAGATCGGCCATGATCTTGTCGCCGGGGAGGGAAGAGCACGACTCTTTCTCCCGCCGATGAATGACCGCCAGCGCGCCGCGAGCTCAAACAGCGGCAGCGAGCCGGACGCTACATGCCATTTGGCAATCGGAAACAAAATGCGCGGGTTCAGGTGTCCCCATTCCTCCCCGCGGCCTTCAGGTGCCCGGCACCCCCGGGAGCGGTTGAAGGCAAGTCGCATCCGTCAGCGGGATGACAACCCGAACCGGTCGACTTGCGGGATGAGCCGAAAAAATCATCCGAATCGTCACGCCCCTCCACAAGGCGCGACGAGCGGACGCGGCGGGGCCAACGCCGCGCGAACCCCACGAGGGTTCGGAGGGCAACCAAGTACGCGAGGCCGAGTGGGCCTTCTCCCTCGTCAGGAGCTTCAGAGTGGGCGTTTTCCCAGACTGAAGGCGGAAAGGGGCGAAGCTGTGCCCGCTTAGGGCTTTGTCGGGTACGCGGACAATATCTGTTCGCCGGCGCAAGGCGAGTCACCTTCCGAAAGGCTGAGACTGCTTGGTGAGACACCTCAGGAACCAGCAGGTGTCTCACTGCTGCGGCATCGTGGATTCAAGCGAAGATACTCGTGCCTGACGCCGAGGTGCCGCCAACAGCGCGACGATCGACCTGAGTGGGGCAATTTGCTCCGAAGTCGGCTTGCGAGATGAGTCACTGCGCGTCCACGAATGAGACAGGTGTCTCAGACCAGCTTAAGAGAAAAATGCAGGGGCTCAAACGCTGAAGGGAGAACGTCGGAGTCCCGCGCCCACCTGTTTGGGGGTGTCTCACGCCGGTGTCGGCGACTCCGTGAGCACCGGCGGGAGTAGGGCCGGAGGAAGGCTCCGGCTCTTGGCAAGGAGGGCGAGACATGGCCCGACTGAGGTGAGACAGGGCGGCTACGCCATCGACGAGCCGTGGGACCGCGGCGACATCTAATCCCGACGGCATGCCGATAGAATGCCGCCGGCATACCAGCGGCACACCGGAACAGGAGCCGACATGGACCGGACTGTGATGCTCGAACGGCTGGAGTGGCTGGCCGACGCCGGCCGCGGCGCGCAGGCTGACTGGCTACCCGACAACGACTAGCACCGCGGCATTGCCGAGGTGGTCAAGGCCGCGCTCGACGCGATCGCGCGGCTTCGACCCTCCGCTGGCGGGGCGTCAGGCGCTGGCAGGAGCGCACCCCGGGCAATGGAGCAGGGCAGGGCGAGCGCCCGCCGAGAAGCGCCTATCCAGCCGGCGGGATCGGAGCGAAGGACGCTTCTGAACTACCGGTGAGACACCGCGAGTCACCGTGCCCTCCAATGAGACAGGTGTCTCACGCATCGTTCAGGCGAAAATGCAATGAGTGAGAAAGACTTAGGCTGAGACAGCCGGAGCCCGGCCGGTGAGACACCTAAAGCTCAATCTCCGCCTATTTGCGAGCCCGATCAGATTTACTCGCCGGCAATTTGAGGAACTCGGCAGGTTCGACACGGAGTACGGCGGCCAGCTTGCCCACGATTTTCAAGCTCGCATAGAACGCGCCTTTTTCGAGCTGACTCAAATAGCTTCGGCTCATTTCAGCTTCGTACGCGAGATCGTCCTGCGAAAGCCCTTGTGCGTTTCGCAGTCGGCGAAGGTTTGTTGCAAACACCTCTCGCAAATCCATGCAAGAAGCGAAGGCATCTGTTCAAAATATGCACCTCGATATATAGAACAAAGCGTCGATCGTGCATAGATTTGAAAGTCACGAAACTGGTTGCGCCGACCGGGGGGCGAGATGAAAGGTGACAGCGACTATTGCAGGATTCACGGTTGGAGCAATTGTTGCCGGACTTGGTTTTGTCTTCGTGGGCGTCCTTGCGTTCGGAGAAGGTCCTTACAGAGGTCCCGCGGGGTTTGTTTATGCGGCTGCGATTACAGCCCTCGGCGCAGGTTGGGGGGCGGCGGAATGGGCACGAAGTCGCTTTATCAATTCAAACTTGTCGCAGAGGAAAGCGATTCCGAGCATCATCGGCCTGGTCGTTGTGGTGTGCGGTGCGATACCTGCCGGCAAACTTATTGGCAAATGGGCGGCGGAGTTGGATGTACCGCCTGGTGATATTTCAACGGCGGATCGATACGACATCATCAATCTTGTTAAGCAGCAGTGCAAGATTGAGGCGCCTCAAAAAGCTGTTTTCCAAGGACACAGCGCTTCTCGTGTTGGTGCGTTTTGCCAATGCTACGGGGATGCTGTTGGCGCCATTCTGACCCGCGCAGATGCAGACTTCATGCTTCGGAACAGCTCCATGCCCATTGCCCTGAATAAACGCAGCCAAGAACTCGGCTTCGAGTGCCTCCGAAAGTCCGGAGTGCTCTAGTTTGGTCGTCAACCGGCGCGCATGACACGACATGCCGGTCTGGTGACCTCGTTTCGTTAGATCAAAGCTAAAGAAGGCAATATGCGGTTCAAATCTGAACAGCACTTTAGAATGGCAGACCGGTTGAGTTGCAAATCAATCGATGAGCCAAATCCCGAAAAAAGACAGAGGCTGGAGGCAATGTCACGGGTCTTCCGACGACTCGCCGTGAAGGCTTACATAGCAGCTGATGCCGACATCAAGCCGCGAGATTGGAGCAAATACAACGTCGACGCTACATTGATTGGCCTCATTGATCCGCCTTCGCCATGGGACTCGTTGGAGGAGTGGCAGGCGTATTCAGCGGAGCTCGACAGAATGCCTCCCTCGAAGCTAGTGAGGCTGCTTCTGGAGGAGGCGGAAGAGACCATAATCAGAAAGAAGCTTGGGTTGCTTTGATGATTGAGGCGCCGGTTCGAGCTCCCATCGATGTCCGCTACCAAGTCGTCGCGTCCTACATTGATGCCGGGAAGAGCGGCCTGTCCTTGAAGGGAAGAGATGCCCTTCGGCAGCTCCTCAGCGATGCCCTAGGCGCGAAGCGTTTGTTTGATGCCATCCTGGTTCTCGACGTCAGCCGATGGGGACGCTTTCAAAATCCCGACCAGGCCGCGCACTACGAATTTCTCTGTCGTCAAGCGGGGATCAGCGTGGGGTACTGCGCTGAGCCTTTCGGCGAAGATGTCGCTCCCGTCACGACCATCGTCAAGCATTTGAAGCGGGTGATGGCTGGTGAATATAGCCGGGAGCTCTCGGGCAAGCTAGCTCGTGCCAAGCGCCAGCAGGCCGAACTCGGTTTTCGCCAGGGCTCGCGGGTGCTTTATGGCTTCCGGAGGGTGCTGGTCGACGCGGCGCGCAACCCCAAGCAGGTCCTGCAACAGGGCGAGAGAAAGGCACTGAGCAACGATAAGGTCGTTGTTGTCCCAGGCCCGGCCGAAGAGCTGGAGGTCATAAGACGCATTTTCGAGATGTACGTTCGTGACGAGGTTTCGATCAAGAAGATCGCGCGGTGCTTTGCCGATGAAAGCATAAGAGGACAAGCCGGGCACTTGCTTAGCCCTGCTATCATTCGGAGAATCTTGTCGAGCGAACTGTGCATCGGCCGAATGACCTACAATCGGACGATCCACAGATTACAAAAGCCGGTTATGAAAAATCCGGAATCGGCTTGGACGAGGTTTTCCGCGTTCGAGCCGGTCGTGCCGGTTGCCCTGTTCGAAGACGCGCAGAAGCGCTTGGCACGGCACAGATTGTGGGACGAGGAAGCGATTAAGGCCGCCCTGAAAAGGCTGCTGGCCCGCGAAGGCTACCTGAAGCAAAAGTTGATCGAACAGGCTAAAGACGTCCCATCAGCGGAAACCGTGGCCTCTCACTTCGGATCGCTCCATGCCGCGTATGAAGCGGTCGGATACAGGCCGCCTCCCGTCTCTCCCTTCGGCAACAATGGAAGGCATTGGAGCAAAAAGGAGATACTGGCGGGCCTGCGAAAACTGCACGGGGCGCGCGGGTACATCACGAACAGGCTGATCAACAAATGCAGCTTCCTTCCCTCAGACAATTACATACGGCGGCACCTTGGTTCATTGGCCGGCGCACTCAAAGAGGCAGGACTTCCCGTTATTCCCCATAGCGAAGTACAGAAACGCAGCTGGGAACGTCGAAAGACGAATGGCTGTGATGAATACTATCACGGCATTCGCTGGACGGACGCGCGGCTTCTCCGCGCCCTGCGCGAGCTTGAGCAGCAGTTTGGATACATCTCGGCCAACTTGATCAATCAAAACGGAACCACGCCCAAAAGCGGCTACTACGTCAAGCGTTTTGGTTCGCTCACCAAAGCAAGAAGACGAGCCAAACTGCCAAACCTCAGCCATTCGGACATCACTCTCGCAGCTTGCAAGCGCAGGAAGGCAGGCACTCTCATCAGGCGGAAGTCGCAGGAGTCGAAGGTGGTCCCTGTTCTGCGCTACCGTTCCGAAGACATCTTGCGCGGCCTGCGGGCGTTGGCTCGGCGAGAAGGCAAGATAACAATCGGGCTCATTGATGATGAACTGGTCTGTGGGCGTCGAGTATGACCATCTCTGGATGGGGAATAACACTCGCACGTTTGCAGGCGCAGGTATCGTCACACCCGGTGGTGTGACCCTGCTCAGCGACCGCGTGAGCCAGGATGTGGACATGGTCACAGTCCGCTTGAACTATCGCTTTGGCGGCTACGGCGCTCCAATTGCTGCTCGCTACTAACGGCTAAGCCTCGCATTCTAAAGCCCCGGTTCGCCGGGGCTTTTTTCGTGCTGAGCGATTATCGTTTCAGAGAACGGCCAGCCTTCAAACTCAGCGCCGGCAAAGTCACCCGATTTCCTCAAAGTTAATTCGGTGTGTCGAAAGCGGTCAGACGGTCGTGGTCGAGCACAACGATGTCGCGCTGCGTGTTGCTGAGAAAGCCTATGACGCCGTCGGCATGGAGTTGAGACATCGCGCGGGACACGGTCTCAATCGTCAGTCCCAAATAGTCGGCGATATTGCGGCGAGACATCGGCAGCAAAATACGCCGGCCGCTGTCGAGCGAGCATTCATATCACGCAAAAACGCGACAACGCGCTCCATAGCGGTAATGCCAGCGCACCGCGAACGTTTTCGTAGACCATTGTGAGCTACCGTTGGTGAACGCGCGATAGTCCAATTAAATCTCAAAACCCAATCGCCGAGTCAGTAAGCGCCAGCCAGTATGACGACAAAGGTGTTTGAATGCTTCTGCGGAAATGATGGAGGGCGGAGGGTGAGGCGCCCGTTCTTTCCGCTCACTCGGCAGCCCGCTGCTATTCTTGCAGCAGTAGGGTCACGCGTGGCAGATCCAGACCACGATGATACGAGCGAGCACCAGCTACGGCTTCGCTATCGGCAAGATTGAGGCGATCTATTCCTCGCTGCAATTCATGCCAGTCACGGACAATAAACGTCTCCACCCAGTGCGTCGGATCACTGACATCTCGCGACAGGGCCCACCCAACGGCGCCATCGCGATACCGAGACAGCCGGACGCCCGCCATGGCGGCGCGAAATGCCGGGACATCTGACGGATCGATCTGGTAACTCACCGCGGCGCGCAAGCGATGCCGAGAGCTGTGTAGAAGCGGCCTCATCTCTTCGGCAATCGATAAGGCTGGCGGATCTGTAATGGCTGAGGCCGACGGATCGTCGATCTCAGGCGGCAGATGGATTGCGCGCGTGACGATCGCAATCGCACAGCCGGCAAGCCCCGCGGTCAGGATCGTTTCTGTCAGACCGGCATGGTCGCCCAGCCAACCCCAAAGGATTGCTCCCAGGCCCATGCCGCCATTGAAGACCGCTTGGTAGAGCGCCAGCGCGCGAGCTCGCACCCACGGAGCCGCCGCTAGTTGAACGGTTGCCTGCAGGTTGGAGGCGCCGGTAATCCATCCGACGCCAAACACAAAGAGAGCCCCATAGGCTGTCGTTACGCTGGGAACGAGTGTGAGGGGCACCAATGCAAGGCCGCAAGAGGCGCCGGCCAGAAGGATGAGATTGTTGCGCGCAAACGACCTGTTCAGGGCCGGCATCATCAAGCCGCCCAACACCGCACCGGTACCGATGACGCCCATCATCAGGCCGAAGGCTGCGGATGAGAGGTCCAGCACCTCGCGCACGTAAAGCGGCAGCAGGGCCCAGATCGCACTCGCGCAGCCGAAGAATGCGGCCGAGCGGACGAGCGTGCTGCGCACCACCGGTTCAGCCAGTGCATAGGCGAGTCCAATCCTCATTGCCGACCCGAATGGCTCCGGCGGCACCCTGTTCGCCGTCTGCGTTCGCGGGAACGTCAAAAAGACGCCGACCACGAGCGCAACGAACGCGAAGGAGGCCGCGTTCGCTGAGAACGCCGCAGCTGCGCCCCAAATCGCCAGTATTAAGCCGCCCAGCGCGGGTCCGATGGCCCGAGCGATATTGAACCCGACCGAGTTCAGGACGAGTGCTTGCGCCAGTGACCGGCGCGGCACGGTCAAAGGCACGGATGCCGCCCAAGCCGGACTGTTCAACGCGGTACCTATGGCGAGCAGGACGGTCAGCACCAACAGCATTGCAGGATCAAGGCGTCCCACGGCAGCGACAATCGCGAGGATAGCGGAGGCCACCAACATCAAGATGTTTGTAATGATCAGCAGGCGCTTCCGATCCATCAGATCGGCGACGGCCCCGGCGGGCAGGGCGAGGAGCAGAACGGGTAGCTGCGCCGCCGCCTGCACCAAGCTGACCATCATCGGGCTGGGCGCCAGATCCGTCATGATCCATGCGCTGGCAGCATTCTGGATCCAGGTGCCTAGCGCCGACACCGCGTTTGCGAGCCACAGCCAGACGAATGAGCGGCTGGCGAATGGTGCCCAGACGGATGAGGACGCCGCGATGCCAGGAGCGTTCGCGGCGACTTCATTTTGAGAGGACATCCAGAATTCCCTCTACCGGTGGTCGGTGACCGGCCCGGCGATCGTCGCGCATTTGCCGGGCTGGTCTCACATCTCAATGCCTACAGATGGCTTCTCGCTCCTAGTGGTGAGTCTTGGTATAACGCGTCCACCGCGGGCCCAACTCTCGTACGATCTGAATGTGAGGCCAAGCTGCTCATAGTGGACGCGGAGATACCCGTCGTTGCCGCGTGTCACTGCATCCGGCCTGACGTCCTGCACTTCCTGCGCGAGCACTCCGACATAAGCTTTATCGCTGCCATTGTATGCGAAACGGTAATAGCCAAGACCATTGTCGAGCCGACCGAGGAGCACCACGTCGTGCTTCAGGTTGATGTCCGACCTGCGACCGCCACCGCGGCCTCCGCCACCGCCCCGGAATCCTCCTCCGCCGCCTCCGCGAAAGCTCCTGCCACCGCCGCCCCGGAATGCTGCTGCCCGGTGTCCGCCTCCCGCGAACCTCGCTGCACCACCTCGGCCAGCTGCCGGTCTGAAATGGCCAGCCCGCGACCCGCCACGATGCGCAACGCGATTTCCCGAGCGCGCATGTCTGCCGGCGGTTGAGCGATTACGAACCTGTCGATTGCCGGCACCCCGGTTAGCGCCTGCTTGCCTGTTTGTCGCACGGCTGCGGTCTGCTCGTTGCGAACGGTCACCACGCTGCGCACGGTCCCCCGCACCGGGGCGATTAGCCCGGTTCTCCAATCCTTGCCGCCCGCCTTGGGGACGATTCGCGTTCCCGAATCTCTGCTGAAGGTTCGAGTTGTTGTATCGCGCACCTTTGCGGTGCCTAGTGTCGTGGCGCCAGTGTTCGATGTGAGCCCCGCGGTTAATGTCAATCGCACCGCCGCCC
>NZ_RQIT01000021.1 GCF_003837805.1 Bradyrhizobium sp. RP6
GGCATGGGGGAAGTGGGTTAACCGAGATCATGGCGCGCTATATCGACGAGATCCTGCAACCGGGCGAGCGGGTGCTGTATTCGACCAATGCGCACTGGATCTTCTACTTTCCGGCCATCGTGGCCTGGATCGCGGCGCTGGCCCTGTTCGTGCTGTCCCGGCAGGCCACTGCCGACTGGCTCGTCTTGCTCTGCCTTGGCGCCTCGGGTCTGGTGGCTCTGGCGGCCTTGTATTGGACCATCAAGGGCTGGTTCCATCGCTTCACCACCGAGACCGACGTCACCAATCTCAGGGTCGTGCACAAGACCGGTTTCATCAAGCGCCGAACCTTCGAGATGGCGCTGGACAAGGTCGAGAGCGTCGACGTCGACCAGTCCATTCTTGGACGTATTCTCAACTACGGCGACGTGACGATTCGCGGCGTCGGCGAGGGCATCGAGACGATCAAGACCATCGCCTCGCCGCTCGCCTTCCGTAGTTCGATCACCACGCGGTAGGACCGCGCGCAACCATGAGCATGCAGCAAAATACTTCCCTTTCCGCCCAGCCGGGCTCGACCGTCGATGCCGCCGAGATCGCGAAATTCTCAAAGCTCTCCGCGGAGTGGTGGGACCCCAAGGGCAAGATGGCGCCGCTGCACCGGATCAACCCGCTGCGGCTCGGCTATATCCGCGACGCCGCCTGCCGCAAGTTCGAGCGCAACGTGCGCAGCCTCAATTGCCTCGGGTCCTTGCGCGTGCTCGACATCGGCTGTGGCGCCGGCCTGCTGTGCGAGCCGTTGTCGCGGCTGGGCGCGCAAGTCATCGGCATCGATCCTTCCCAGAGCAACATCGCGGCCGCAAAGCTCCACGCCGACAAGAGCCATCTTGCGATCGACTATCGCTGCACCACGGTGGAGGAGATCGATCCGCGCGAGCGCTTCGACATCGTGCTGGCGATGGAGGTGGTCGAGCACGTCACCGATGTCGGCGTCTTCCTGAAGCGCTGCGCCTCGATGCTGAAGCCGAACGGCCTGATGGTGGTCTCGACGCTGAACCGCAACTGGAAGAGCTTCGCGCTCGCCATCGTCGGCGCCGAGTACGTGCTGCGCTGGCTGCCGCGGGGCACCCACGAATGGAACAAGTTCGTCACCCCCGACGAGCTCGCAAAACACCTGCTCGACAACCGCCTCGTCATCACCGAACAGACCGGCGTGGTCTACTCACCCTTCGCCGACAAATGGACCCTCTCGTCCGATATGGACGTGAACTACATGGTGGTCGCGGAAGGGATGGTGTGAGGGGGCGTGAGTGGGGTACGGAGCTGTTGCTCCGAGAACAGTGTCGTCCCTGCGAACGCAGGGACCCATAACCACCGGCCCCCGTGGTTAACAAAGATAGGCGCTCCGAGCATGTACTACGTCTACATCCTCGCCAGCCGCCATCACGGCACGCTCTACATCGGCATAACCAACTCGCTCCAGAAGCGCCTGGAGCAGCATCGCGCCGGCAGATGCTCGGAGTTCGTGAAGCGCTATGGCGTGCACCGGCTCGTCTACACCGAGGCGTATGAGCGGGCCGAAGAGGCGATCGCCCGCGAAAAGCAGCTCAAGCGCTGGAAGCGCGACTGGAAGATCGAGCTGATCGAACGCGACAATCCGGAGTGGCGTGACCTCAGCGATCTCTTGGTTTGACGGTGTGATGCCGCCAAGCCAATGCTGTCGTCCCTGCGAACGCAGGGACCCATACCGCGGAATCTATCGGAGGCGGACGGTGTTGGATGCGCGGTTTGGCAGTCCTCGCCAAACTGCTTCCTGGGGTTATGGGTCCCTGCGTTCGCAGGGACGACACTGAACTTGTTGCGCGAGCATCGCACCCATGACATCCGCGTGATTGACCTGCTTGAGCGCTAGCTGCAGGTTGGCCGTAATATCTGGCCCCCGTACCCATTTCCACCCCCCATGCTCACCGTTACCAGCCTCTGGATTCCCTTCACCATCGTTGCCGCGCTCGGGCAGGTTGCGCGCAATGCGATGCAGCGGTCGTTGACGAAGCCGCTGGGGACCTGGGGCGCGACCAATATCCGCTTCCTGTTCGGCTTCCCGTTCTCGCTGCTGTTTCTGGGCGTGGTGCTGCTCGCGACCGGCGATCATCTGAGCATGCCGCCGACCGTGTTCTGGCCGTGGCTGCTGCTCGGCGCGCTCAGCCAGATCGTCGCCACCGGCCTGATGCTGCTTGCGATGAACGACCGCTCCTTCGTGGTGACGACGGCGTATCTGAAGACCGAGGCGATCCAGACCGCGATCTTCGGCTTCGTCTTCCTCGGCGATCATCTGACCTGGCTCAAGGTGCTGGCGATCGTGATCGCGACGATCGGCGTCGTCATCACCGCGCTGCGGCCGGGCGGCGAGAAGGGCTTTGCCGAATTGAAGCCGACCATCACCGGCCTCATTGCTGCTGCGGCATTCGCGCTCTCGGCGGTCGGTTTTCGCGGTGCCATCATAAATGTGCCCGGCGTATCTTTCGTGACCTCAGCATCGGTCACCCTGGTGCTCGGCCTGTTCGTGCAGACGCTGGTCTTGACGATCTATCTGCTCTGGCGCGCGCCAGACGTGCTGCGCGGCATCCTCGGACTATGGCGGCCGTCGATGCTGGCGGGTTTCACGGGCGCCTTCGCCTCGCAATTCTGGTTCCTGGCCTTCGCACTGACGGCCGCCGCCAATGTCCGCACGCTCGCTTTGATCGAGGTTCTGTTCGCGCAAGCCGTCGCCTACTACTCGTTCAAGCAGCCGGTCGCGCCGCGCGAGCTTCTTGGCATCGCGCTGATCGTGGTCGGCGTTGCGGTGCTGGTGGGAGTTTAGCAGTCATGCGGGGGCGATGCGCAGCATCGAACCATGGTGCGCGGTTGCGCACCTGAGAATCTCGAGATCCACCGATGCGCAATTGCGCATCTGAGGTCTGGTCCTTCGGACCATCCCGGGATGACGCGCTCCGCGCGTCAGTTCCGGTCTTCCGGGAGCGTCGGCAGCGGCGAGACCTCGATGCCTTCGTCGATCAGCGACTTCGCCTCTTCCGGCGAGGCCTCGCCATAGATCGGACGGTGCTCCTTGTCGCCGTAGTGCATGGCGCGGGCCTCGTTGGCAAAACGCTCGCCGACATTGTCGGCGTTCTTGACGATATGATCGCGCAGCTCCTTGAGCTTGGCACGCAGCTCGCGCTCCTGCGCCATCAGCAGCGAGGTCGGTCCTGAGGGCGCAGCCTCGGGTGTGGTTGCGGTCGCGGCCTCCGGCGGCGGCGTCGCGCGTCCACGGCCCTTCTTGCCGACGATGCGCGGCGCCATGATCGCCTTGTCGACCTTGGCCGAGCCGCAGATCGGGCAGGTCACGAGCTTCCGCTTCACCTGCGAATCATACGCCGACGAACTTTGAAACCAGCTCTCGAAGTCGTGGTCCCGGTCGCAGCGAAGGGCGTAGTGGATCATGCCGAGCCCCGCACGAGGTGCAGATGGTCCGGTCCAGCCTTGGGATCGGAGACGCCGAAGCGGCGGCCATGCTGGAGCGAGGGAATCGCCCGGCGCGCCGTCTCGACCTTGGCAGGATCGATCTTCGCCATGATGATGCCGGGCTCGACATCGCCCTCGGCGAGAATCTCGCCCCAGGGATCGATGATCAGCGAATGGCCGTAAGTCTCGCGCTTGTTCTCGTGCAGGCCGGCCTGGGCCGCGGCGAAGACGAAGCAGCCGGTCTCGATCGCGCGTGCGCGCAGCAGTACGTGCCAATGCGCTTCCCCGGTCTTACGGGTGAAGGCAGAGGGCACGGTGATGAAGGAGGCGCCGCTTTCGGCGAGCGCGCGATAGAGCGCGGGGAAGCGCACATCGTAGCAGATCGTCAAGCCCACGCGGCCCCAGGGCAGATCCGAGATCACGGCGGTTTCGCCCGGCTGGTAATTGGCGGATTCGCGATAGCTCTCGCCGTCCGGCAGCTCGATGTCGAACATGTGGATCTTGTCGTAGCTCGCGAGCACATTGCCCTCGGGCCCGATCAGGAAGGAGCGGTTGACTGCCTTCTCCGGCGAGAAGCGCAGTGCCAGCGAGCCGACATGGAGATGAATCTTCAATTCCGCCGCGAGGGCCCGATAGGCCTTCAGCGAAGCGTCGTCCTCTTCACTCTGCAGATGCTCGAACAATGCCTTGCGGTTCAGCTGCATCATGTTGCTGACTTCGGGCGTCTGCACGTAGTCGGCGCCATTGGCCGCAGCCTGCCGGATCAGCCTTGTTGCCTGTTCGAGGCTCGGCTCGGGCATCAGGCCGGTGCGCATCTGCACCATGGCCGCGGTGAAGGTGCGATTCTCGCTCATGAGGCCGCCTTGACGCTCTCGAGCATGCCGTCGAGCTTGCCGTCGCGGTCGAGCCCATAGAGCTCGTCGCAGCCGCCGACATGGGTGCCGCCGATCCAGATCTGCGGGAATGTCGAGCCTTGGCCGGCGCGGCCGTACATTTCCTGGCGCCAGGACGGGTTCTTGGCGACGTCGAATTCGGTGAAGGTCGCCTTTTTGCGGGTCAGCAGCGACTTGGCGGCGGAACAATAGCCGCAGCCCGGCCGGGTGTAGATCTCGACAGCAGCAGTCATGTCGTCTGGCGCTCTCATGTCATGAATTCATTGAATTATATGGGACTTCACCTGACCTCCACAACCCGGGCGAAGACCAGCACGTCGACCTGGGCCGCCTTGGCGCGGAGCAGGACCCGCGCGCAGGCATCCAGCGTCGCCCCCGACGTCAGGACGTCGTCGATCAGGACAATGCGGCGGCCCTGAACCTCGGCCTGGCGGTCGGGAGATACCTGGAATGCGCCCTGCACATTGGTGGCGCGCTGGGCGCGCGACAGGCCGATCTGCTGCTCGGTGGCGCGCACCCGGCGCAGCACCTCGCTCTGCACCTTGACGCCGCTCTGCCGCGCGATCACGCGCGCCAGCGCCCCGGACTGGTTGTAGCGGCGCCGCCAGGCCCGCCGCCAATGCAGGGGAACCGGCACCAGCATGTCGGCGCCGGCGAGCAGCTCGCCGCCCGCGCGCGCCATCCAGCGGCCCATGGCGGGCGCCAGATCGGTGCGGTCCTGGTATTTCAGCGCATGCACCAGCGTGCGGGCGACGTCGTCATAGCGCACGGCAGCGCGGGCGCGCTGGTAGGCCGGTGGACTCGCGATCGCCTCCATCGACAGCATGTCGGGGCCGGGGTCATACACAAAGGGGATGCCGAGCCGCGGGCAGTAGGGCCGTTCGATGAACGACAGCCGCGCCCAGCATGAGGCGCAAACGCCCTCGCCGTCGACCGGCTCATGGCAGGATACGCACTGCGTCGGCAGCGCGATGTCGAGCGCGAGCCGCGCCGCCCGCGACAGCACGTGGCGGCCGGCCGTCCACGCGGCCCGCAGCGGTGCGGCGAAGGAACGGCTGGGGGCGACGTTGGTTTCCATGCGGGAACGCTAGCGTTGTACCATGGATTGCTCAAGTCATCGTCTCGTCCCGGACGCAGCGCAGCGCTCGTTCAGCGCTGTGGCCGTCCGGGACACGAGGGTGATTGCCATGGCCAGCATGATCGGCGTAACCAGCGGCATGGCTCAGCCCCCGCAAACTCCGCCCGCTTTGTTCGATCGTGCCTTGCTGCATGCACGGCAGCGCCGTGCGCGGGCGCAGGGCGAGGTGACATTCCTGCTCGATCGTGTTGCCGAGGACATGTCCGACCGGCTGGCTGCGGTGATGCGCGAGTTTCACGCACCGGTCGATCTCTGGACGCCCGGCGACGGGCTCGCGGCGTTGCGCGCGCGCCTGCCTTCGCTCGAGCGGATCGCGGCCGATGCGACCGGTGGCGAAAAGCTGCCCTTCGCGCCGGAAAGCCTCGATCTCGTCGTCTCGGCGCTGTCACTGCAATTCGTCAACGACCTGCCGGGCGTGCTGGCGCAGGTCCGTCGCGCGCTGAAGCCGGACGGGCTGCTGCTTGCCGCGATGATCGGCGGCGACAGCCTGACCGAGCTGCGGCAGGCCTTTGCCGCGGCAGAAGCCGAATGCGAGGGCGGCGTGTCGCCGCGCGTGGCGCCGTTCGCCGACCTCCGCGACATCGGCGCGCTGTTGCAGCGGGCCGACTTCGCGCTGCCGGTCACCGACGTCGACCGTGTCGTGGTGCGCTATGGCAATGCGTTCGCCTTGATGCAGGATCTTCGCCGCATGGGCGCGGCCAACGTGCTGATCGAGCGGCGGCGCACGCCGAGCCGGCGCGCAACGCTGCTGCGGATGGCCGAGATCTATGCCGAACGCTTTGCCGATGCCGACGGCCGCATCCGTGCCACCTTCGACATCATCTGGCTGTCCGGCTGGGCTCCGCATGCGAGCCAGCAGCAGCCGCTGAAGCCGGGATCGGCCAAGGCGAGCCTGGCAGAGGCAGTGAAGAAGGCCGGGAGGGAGTGACACGTGTCCCGGACGCGCTGCAGCGCACCGCTAGTCTATAGAAGCGCTACGCTGCGTCGGGGTCACAGTGCAACTCACATCAGTAGATCGATCAGATGCGGGATCAGCGGGATGTCCGCGGGCGGCATCGGGTAGTCGCGCAGCTTGTTGGCGCGGACCCAGGCGAGGTTTTGCCCTTCGCGCGGCGTCACCAGGCCCTCCCAGCGCCGGCAGATGTAGAGCGGCATCAGGAGGTGAAAGGTCTCGTAGCCGTAGCTGGCGAAGGTCAGTGGCGCGAGGCATGGCTCGGCGACGGTGATGCCGAGCTCCTCATGGAGCTCGCGGATCAGGCTCTGCTCCGGCCGCTCGCCCGGCTCGAGCTTGCCGCCTGGGAATTCCCAGAGTCCGGCCAGCGCCTTGCCCTCGGGGCGTTGCGCGATCAGGACGCGCTTGTCGGCATCGACCAGCGCGCAGGCCACGACGAGGGTGAGCTTCAGTTCGGCCATCCGATCAGGACCTGTAATCCCCGTTGATCGCGACGTATTCCTTGGTGAGGTCGCAGGTCAGCACGCGGTCGCGGCCCTTGCCGAGGCCGAGCGAGACCAGAATCGCGATCTCCGGCGCCTTCATCGCTTCCGACACCTGCGCTTCGTCATAGTCGGGATCGCGCGCGCCGCGCTTGGCGACGCGGATGCCGTTGAACGAGATCGAGAGCTTGTCGCGATCGGCCGGCTCGCCGGCCTTGCCGACCGCCATCACCACGCGGCCCCAATTGGCGTCTTCGCCGGCGATCGCAGTCTTCACCAGCGGCGAGTTGGCGATCGACATCGCGATCTTGCGCGCCGAGGCCTTGGTCTTGGCGCCCTCGACCGTGATCTCGACCAGCTTGCGCGCGCCTTCGCCGTCGCGCGCCACCTGCTCGGCGAGATTGGCAAGCACCTGGTTGAAGGCCTTGACGAAGGCCTTCAGGCGCGGATCGCTGGCGCGACTGATCTTCGGTGCGCCGTTCTCGGCGGCGGCGCCGGTCGCAAAAGCCAGCAGCGTGTCCGACGTCGACGTATCGCCGTCGATCGTCACCGCATTGAAAGTGTCCTCGACGCCGCTCTTGAGCAGCGCCTGCAAGGCCGCGGGCGCGATCGGCGCGTCGGTGAAGATGAAGGACAGCATCGTCGCCATGTCGGGAGCGATCATGCCGGCGCCCTTGGCCATGCCGTTGATGGTGACCTTGGCCCTGCCGAGCTTGACGGTCGCGGTCGCGACCTTCGGAAAGGTGTCGGTGGTCATGATCGCCTTGGCCGCGGCGAGATAATCGCCGGGCTCGGCGGTCTCGGCGAGGCGGCCCAGCACGCCGTCGAACTTGGTCGCATCCAGCGGCTCGCCGATCACGCCGGTCGAGGCGAGGAAGATCTCGCTCTCGCTGCACCCGACCGCCTTGGCCGCGATCTTCGCGGTCAGCGCCGTGGAGGCGCGGCCGGTCTTGCCGGTGAAGGCATTGGCGTTGCCGGAATTGACCACCAGCGCGCGCGCCTTGCCGCCCTTCAGCTTGGCGCGGCACCATTCCACCGGCGCTGAGGGGCATTTCGACTTGGTGAAGACGCCGGCCACCGCGGTGCCCTTGTCCATCACCGCCAGCAGCACGTCGGTGCGGTTCCTGTAGCGGATGCCGGCTTCGGCCGTCGCAAGACGGATGCCCGCGATCACGGGCATGTCGGGAACGGTTTTGGGGGCGAGGGGAGAGACGGAGGAGGACATCGCGAGGCGCCTTCGTGGAATCTGGACAAGCAGATGCCCGGCTCCTCTGTGCGAAGACGCGCTTCGCGCTTAGGGCCGGGCATCTGGAAGGCTTAGATACTCTTGGCGTCAGCGAAGTGACAGCGAATTCTTACTTCTTCGCGGTCTTACTTCTTTGCGGGCGGCGCCATCTTGCTGTCGGACGGCTTGGCAGCGTCCGCCGGCTTCGCATCGGACTTGGCGTCCTTGGACGCATCCGCCGCCGGCTGGTCGAGCCGCTCGACCTTGGCTTCGGTGCGCAGCTTGGCGACATACTCGGCCTGAGCCTTGCGGGTCACGTACTGCTCGATCTGGGCCTTGACCTGCTCGAAATCGGGCGCCTTGCGGTTGCGCTTTTCCTCGACCTTGATGATGTGCCAGCCGAACTGCGACTTCACGGGGTCGGAGATCTTGCCGGGCTCGAGCGAGAACGCCACGGCCGAGAACTCCGGCACCATCTGCTCCTTGGTGAAGAAGCCGAGGTCGCCGCCATCGGCGGAGCCCGGATCCTTGGACTTCTTCTTGGCGAGCTCGGCGAAATCGGCGCCCTTGTCGAGCTCAGCCTTCACCGCCTTGGCCTCGTCCTCGGTCTCGACCAGGATGTGGCGGGCACGCACCTCTTGCTCGCCGGTGATCTGCTTGGCGGCCTCCTCATAGACCTTCTTCATGGCGTCCGGCGTGGTGGCGGCCTTGCCCTCATTGGCGAGCAGGCTGTCCATCAGGAGCCGGTTGCGGGCGAATGCGAGGCGCTTCTTGAACTCCTCGCTGTCGGCGATCTTCTTGTCTTCGGCAGCCTTGCTGACGATCTTCATGTCGATCAGAAAGGACAGGACGTTCTCGTCCTTGGTCGCCGGGTCCATCTGGGCGAGGCTCGGGCCGAGTTCCTCCTCGGCCATGGCGACGTCGCTCTTCTTGATTTCCGCGCCATTGACCTTCGCCAGCACCGGATCGTCGGCGGCCCGGAGCGGGCCCGCGAACGCCAGCGACAGCGCCAGAGCGAGGCAGCCAGCCAGGGCGGACGCATGGCGGAAGCGCTGGCCGGTGGTTACCGGGAACGAGGTGGTCATGGAAAATCCTTATGTTGAAGCAGGGGGCTGCTCGAAGCGGGGCGGACACTCGCCCAATTCAGGGGGGCTTGGCAACGCGAAAAGTCTGTCAAAATGATGAATTGGCCGCAATGCGCCCGCCGTTGACAAGGCCCCGACCGGGCCATATCTCTGCCCGGTCGCGACCATGGCGATGGCGTTTATTTTGCTGCGTTTTTGGCCGGTGAACCCAGACTTGCCCAACTCCCACCCATATGGCGGATGAACCCCGCAGTCCGGGCTCTGACGCCGCGAAGCGTCACGGTGAGTTGATAGGCAGGCGGGTGACAACTTCTTGGCTGCAAAGCGGTTAAATCGCGAACACAGGAACTAGGCATGATCGGCGCGCTCGCCCGCAAGTTTTTCGGCTCCGCCAACGACCGGCGGGTGAAGGGATATCAGTCCCGCGTCAACGCGATCAACGCGCTGGAGCCCGAGCTCGTCAAGCTGTCGGACGAGGCGCTCAAGGCCCGCACCGCCGAGTTCAAGAAGCAGCTCGCCGAGGGCAAGACGCTCGACGACCTGCTGGTGCCGGCCTTCGCCACCGTGCGCGAGGCGGCCAAGCGCACGCTCGGCCAGCGCCATTTCGACGTCCAGCTGATCGGCGGCATGGTGCTGCACGAGGGTGACATCGCCGAGATGAAGACCGGCGAAGGCAAGACGCTGGTCGCAACGCTCGCGGTCTACCTGAACGCGCTCGCCGGAAAGGGCGTCCACGTCGTCACGGTCAACGACTATCTCGCCCGCCGCGACTCCGGCTGGATGGGCCAGATCTACGGCTTTCTCGGCATGACCACCGGCGTGATCGTGCACGGCCTCGACGACGCCGAGCGCAAGGCGGCCTATGCCTGCGACATCACCTACGGCACCAACAACGAATACGGCTTCGACTATCTGCGCGACAACATGAAGTACCGGCTCGAGGACATGGTCCAGCGGCCGCACTTCTTCGCCATCGTCGACGAAGTCGATTCGATCCTGATCGACGAAGCGCGCACGCCGCTGATCATCTCCGGTCCGCTCGACGACCGATCCGATTTCTACAACACCATCGACTCGTTCCTGCCCAGGCTCGACAAGACCGATTACGAGGTCGACGAGAAGCAGCGCACGGTGACGCTGACCGAAGCCGGCATGGAGAAGATCGAGACGCTGCTGCGCGACGCCGGCCAGCTCAAGGGCGAGTCGCTCTACGACGTCGAGAACGTCTCCGTCGTGCACCACATCAACCAGGCCCTGCGCGCCCACACCCTGTTCACGCGCGACAAGGACTACATCGTCCGCGACAACGAGGTCGTCATCATCGACGAGTTCACCGGACGCATGATGCCGGGCCGCCGCTATTCGGAAGGCCTGCATCAGGCGCTGGAGGCCAAGGAGCACGTCCAGGTCCAGCCCGAGAACCAGACGCTCGCCTCGATCACCTTCCAGAACTACTTCCGCATGTACGAGAAGCTGGCGGGCATGACCGGCACGGCCGCGACCGAAGCGGACGAATTGTTCGACATCTACAAGCTCGAGGTCGTGGAGATTCCGACCAATCTGTCGGTCGCGCGCCTCGACGAGGACGACGAGGTCTACCGCACCCAGCAGGAGAAATACGCCGCCATCCTTGCCGAGATCGAGCGCGCCAATTCGCGCCTGCAGCCGGTGCTGGTCGGCACGGCGTCGATCGAGAAATCGGAAGTGCTCGCCGAATTCCTCAAGAAGAACGGCTACAAGCAGATTGATTTCGGCAAGGAGAACGCGCTCGACAAGCTCTATGCCGCGGCCCGCGCCGGCAAGCCGGCAAAGCTGTTCGCGGTGCTGAACGCGCGCTTCCACGAGCAGGAAGCCTATATCGTCGCCGAAGCCGGTGTTCCCGGTGCGATCACGATCGCGACCAACATGGCCGGCCGCGGCACCGACATCAAGCTGGGCGGCTCGCTGGAGATGCGTCTCCAGCAGGAGACCGCTGCTATCACCGACGAGGCCGAGAAGGCGAAGAAGGTCGAGCAGATCAAGGCCGACATCGCGCATTTCCGCGACATCGTGCTGAAGGCCGAGGAGACCGTCGAGATCGAGCCGGCGAAGGGGAGCAGGCCCGCCAAGACCGTGAAAAAGCCCGGCGGTCTCTACATCATCGGCTCCGAGCGGCATGAATCACGCCGCATCGACAACCAGCTGCGCGGCCGGTCCGGCCGTCAGGGCGACCCCGGCCGCTCGAAGTTCTTCCTGTCGCTGGAAGACGATCTGATGCGCATCTTCGGCTCGGACCGTCTCGACAGCATGCTCCAGCGTCTCGGCCTGCAAGAGGGCGAGGCCATCATCCACCCCTGGATCAACAAGGCGCTGGAGAAGGCGCAGCAGAAGGTCGAGGCGCGCAACTTCGATATCCGCAAGAACCTCCTCAAGTTCGACAACGTCCAGAACGACCAGCGCAAGGTGATCTTCGACCAGCGCGTCGAACTGATGAAGGACGAGAGCGTCGCCGAGACCGTCACCGACATGCGCCATGCCTTCATCGACGACCTCGTCGCCAAGCACGTGCCGGAGCATGCCTATGCCGAGCAGTGGGACGTCGCGGGGCTGAAGGACGAACTGAAGCGCGTGCTCGACCTCGACCTGCCGGTCGACGAATGGGCCAAGGAAGAGGGCATCGCCGACGAGGAACTGCTGAGCCGCATCGAGACCAAGGCCGACGAGCACATGGCGGCCAAGGTCGCGCAATGGGGTCCCGACGTGATGCGTTACGTCGAGAAGACCATCCTGCTGCAGACGCTCGACCATCTCTGGCGCGAGCACCTGATCATGCTCGACCATCTGCGCCAGGTCATCGGCCTGCGCGGCTACGGCCAGCGCGATCCGCTCCAGGAGTACAAGACCGAGGCCTTCAATCTCTTCCAGGAGATGAGCGCTCACTTGCGCGAGGCCGTCACGGCGCAGCTGATGCGTGTCGAAATCGTCCCGCCGGAGCAGGAAGCACCCGTCCTGCCGCCGATGGAAGCGCACAAGTTCGATCCGAACACCGGCGAGGACGAGATGGCCCTCGCCAGCGTCACGCTCGGCGCCCAGACCACCGACGCTGCGTTGCGCGATCCGAAGAACCCGGCAAGCTGGGGCAAGGTCGGCCGCAACGAGGACTGCCCCTGCGGAAGCGGCAGGAAATACAAGCACTGCCACGGGCGGTATGCGTAATCGCTAGCTTCGCTGTCGTGCGTGAGGCGCGAGGTCGGCGCCTCACTCTCCGACGTCGTCGCCCGGCTGGACGGGGCGACCCAGTACGCCGCGGCTCCTCGGCTCAATCACATCCGTCTCTGGACTACTGGATCGCCCGATTGAATCGGGCGATGACGGTTGAGCATGGGGCGCTCAGCTCTCGCCACGCCGTCGTCCCTGCGAACGCAGGGACCCATACCGCGGAATCTATCGGTGGCGCGCAGTCGTCGTACCGCGCGAGAAAGCGCAACTGCTAATCTTTGAAACAACCATGGCCTGTCCCGGATCTGCGCTCCGCTTCGCTGCGCTTGTGACAAGTGTTCAGAACTCGCCAAGCTGACGTTTCGATTCACGCGCAGCTCAATTCGAGCTGTCGATCAGGCTCTCCAGCAGCCGCTTGAGCTCGCTCGTCGACTTGTCGCCGTAGCTCTCCAGGATATGCTCCTCCTGGTCCACCGCAAGCGAGTTGAGCTTCTTGCACAGCACCTTGCCGCGGTCGGAGATGAACATCAGGACCTTGCGGCGATCGTTCGGGTCCTGCACGCGATAGACCAGCGTGTCGGAGACCATGCGGTCGATGATCTTGGTCAATGTCGGATGGTTGAGCAGCACGGCATCCGCAAGCTCGCCCATCGAATGGCCGCTGCCATCCGACAGCACCTTCAGGATGCGCCATTGCTCGACGGGAACACCTTCCTTGCTCAACCGCAGTTCGAGCTGCCGGTTGATCTCCCGGTTTGCTTGCGCGAGCAGGTAGGCGAGGTGTTCGGTGATCGGGGAGTTTTCTTTCGGCGGTTTTGCCACGGCTAAGACTTCGTCTTGACCCAAATGAGTGAATGTCTTGCAATCGATGCTGCATCTATATGCACTTCAAT
Organism: Bradyrhizobium sp. RP6; assembly: GCF_003837805.1. Classification (GTDB taxonomy): domain Bacteria; phylum Pseudomonadota; class Alphaproteobacteria; order Rhizobiales; family Xanthobacteraceae; genus Bradyrhizobium. The sequence goes on from NZ_RQIT01000021.1 coordinate 13,347, forward strand.
TCTTGAACATTCAATATTTTCAAAATAGGATCATTGCCTAACAAAAGGGCGGAAGCCGCGGCCGCCCGAAGAATGTGCTTTCAGGTCTGGTCCCGGACAGGAGTTGGCGTGCGCGCGACGGTGAACTTCCCGGCTCACGGCGGCCCGGCGTTGCCGCCGTCCCTGCTGTTCAGGAATTTGTCGCCATCGGCGACGGATTTCGACCTGTCACCGGTCGATGCGCATTTCGTGAAGCGGCGCGGCGCACGCAACAAGCTGCGCATCGGCAATTTCCTCACCTTCACCGGCTCGCCCGGAATCTGGGGGCCGACCTCCACCAACAGCGCGATGCTGGCGGTCGCCGAGATCAACAAGCGCGGAGGCATTCTGGGCCGCGAGCTGGAGCTGTCGATCTACGATTCCGGCGGCTCGATCGAGGACGTGGTGCGCCGCGCCGAGCAGGCGATCGCCTTCGACGAGGTCGACCTCATCATGGGTTCGCATATCAGCGCCGTCCGCGTTGCGCTGCGCAAGGTCACCGGCAACCGCATCCCCTATATCTACACGCCGGTCTATGAAGGCGGCGAGCGGACGCCGGGCGTCATGGCGATCGGCGAGACGCCGCGCTGGCAGAACCGACCGTCGATCCATTGGCTCGCGGAGGTCAAGAAGGCGGCGCGCTGGTATCTCATCGGCAGCGATTACGTCTGGCCGTGGCAGTCGCATCGCGCGGTCAAGCGCTACATCAAGGAAGCGGGCGGCCAGGTCGTCGGCGAGGAGTTCGTCCCGGTCGGCGAGGACAATCACGAGCCGCATCTGGCGCGCATCCGCGCCGCCAAGCCGGACGTGGTGCTGATTTCGCTGATCGGCACCGACAGCATCACCTTCAACCGTGCCTTCGCGGAAGCGGGCCTTGCGACCTCGACGCTGCGGCTTGCCGGCGCGATGGACGAGACCGTGCTGCTCGGCATCGGCGCCGACAACACCGAGAACCTATTCTGCGCCTCCGGCTATTTCAACTGCATGGCCTCGCGGGCCAACGACGAGTTTCTCAGTGGTTATCAAGCCATGTTCGGCCCGCACGCGCCGCCGGTCGGCTCGATCGGTCAGTCGAACTATGAAGGGTTGCGCTTCCTGGAGACCGTGGCCAACCGCGCCGGCTCGCTGGCGTTTCGTCCGCTCCTGAAGGCCGCGCGCAACACCGTCTACTCGGCCGGCCGTGGTCCCGTGACTGTTCGCGACGGCCGCGCCGAGATGCCGATGTACCTTGCTGAAGCCGACGGTCTCGACTTCAGGATCATCAAGACGTTCTGAGTGCGGCCGCTGATACGCCGCAGCCGTCTCGCGAAATAAAACTTGAAAAGGAAAATATTTCCGTCTGTAGTATCGACGCGAAGCCAACCGGCCCGCGCCGTGCAGGCGCGGGAGAAAGGTTTCCGTTCAACGCCAGGGATCAAGAAATCTTCAAGGAGAGCGCCGTGACAGTTGTCCTTCCCACGCCCGCCCAACTTCGTAGCGTCGCCGAGCAGTGCGGCCTTTCGCTGTCCGACGACGACGTCGCCTCGTTCCGCGGCCTGATGCAGGGCTCGATCGAGGCCTACAATCTCGTTGCCGCGATGCCGGACGAGGTGCCGGAGGTCAAATACCCGCGCACGCCGGGCTACCGCCCCTCGCCGGAAGAGAACCCCCGCAATGCCTGGTATCGCAAATCGACCGTGAAGGGTGCCGCCAGCGGCAAGCTCAAGGGCAAGACCGTTGCACTGAAGGACAACATCATGCTGGCCGGCGTTCCCATGACCAATGGGTCGTCGACGCTGGAAGGCTATGTGCCCGATTTCGACGCCACCATCGTCACGCGCATGCTGGATGCCGGCGCCGAGATCAAGGGCAAGGTGCATTGCGAGCACTTCTGCCTGTCCGGCGGCAGCCACACCGGCTCCTACGGGGCGGTGCACAATCCGCACAAGATGGGTTACTCGGCCGGTGGCTCGTCGTCGGGCTCGGGCGTCGTGGTCGCGCTCGGCGAGGTCGACATGGCGATCGGCGGCGATCAGGGCGGCTCGATCCGGATGCCGTCCTCGTTCTGTGGCATCTACGGGATGAAGCCGACCTGGGGCCTCGTGCCCTATACCGGGATCATGCCCATCGAGATCTATGTCGACCATACCGGCCCGATGACCGCGACGGTGGCCGACAACGCGCTGCTGCTCGAAGTGCTCGCCGGCGACGACGGCTACGATCCGCGCATCAAGGCTCCGAAGGTCGAGGAATACACCAAGGCGCTCGGTCAGGGCGTCAAGGGCATGAAGATCGGCATCCTCAAGGAAGGTTTCGAGCAGCCGGTCGCAGAGGCCGCGGTGAATGAAAGCGTGCGCGAGGCGGCAAAGCGCTTCAAGGATCTCGGGGCCAGCGTCGAGACCGTGTCGATCCCGATGCACCTCCTGGGCGGCGCGATCTGGACCCCGATCGGTACCGAAGGCCTGACCCAGACCATGATGTTTGGCGACGGCTACGGCCTCAGCCGCGGCGACCTCTATTCGACCTCGCTGATGGATTTCCACCGTGGCTGGCGCCGCCAGGCCGATTCGCTGTCCGAGACCACGAAACTGTTCATGATGCTCGGCACCTACATCAACAACAATTTCGGTCCGCGCTTCTATGGCAAGGCGCTCAACATCTCGCGCCGGCTGACTGCGGCCTACGACAAGGCGTTGGGGGATTACGATCTCCTGCTGATGCCGACCACGCCGATGAAGGCGACCAAGCTGCCGGAGCCCAATGCCAGCCGCGAGGAGTATGTCGCCCGCGCGCTCGAGATGATCTCCAACACCGCGCCGTTCGACATCACCCACCATCCCGCAATGTCGCTGCCCTGCGGCATGGTCGACGGCCTGCCGGTCGGCCTGATGCTGGTCGGCCGCATGTTCGAGGAATCCACCATCTACCGCGCCGCCCATGCCTTCGAGCAGATCGGCGACTGGAAGAAGATGTGAGGAAACCTTCGCTTCAACTCGGCGGAAACGCAACGCATGGCTAACGCGTTCGTCGCGGCGTTCGAAATCCTGAGCTTCGGTGCGATCATCGTCTTGATCGTGCTGGGGCTCGGGATCATCGCCAGCATGATGGGGATCTTCAACTTCGCGCAGGGCGAGTTCGTCCTGCTCGGGGCCTACATCACCTATCTCGCCTATGCCAAGGGCCTGCCGATCTGGGCCGGCATGGTCGCGGCGCCGGTCGTCGTCGGCGCGCTCGGCTTCGTGCTGGAAGCGCTGATCATCCGCAGGTTCTACGCCGCGCCCATTGTCGCCATGCTCGGCACCTATGCGCTCGGCCTGATCATCCGCGAATCCGTGCGCGGCCTGATCGGCGGCTTCTATCTCACCGTACCGGAGCCGATCGGCGGCTCGATCGACATCGGCGCCATGCACATCTCGGCATGGCGCTTCACCATCATCGTCATCACGCTCCTTGTGATGGCCGGCTGCTACCTGCTGCTCTCTCGCACCAGCTTTGGCCTGCGCATGCGCGCCACGCTGGAGAACCCGTCGCTGGCGCGCGCCTCCGGCATCTCCACGCCCTTGATGTACGGCGCCACCTTCGCGTTCGGCTCCGCGCTCGCCGGGCTCGCCGGCGCGCTGATCGTGCCGGTGTTCAGCCTCTACGCCGATCTCGGTCTGCGCTTCCTGATCCAGGGCTTTGTCGCGGTCATGGTCGGCGGCGTCGGCTCCTTCATCGGCCCGGTCGCCGGCGCCGGCGTCATCGGCACGCTCAGTGCCGCCTTGCCCTGGGTGATGGCGCCCGTCGTCGCCGACGTCCTCGTCTTCGTGCTCGCCATTGTCTTCATCAAATTCCGCCCGCAGGGTCTCATCGCTGGAAAAGGGGTTTAATCACATGCTTGATCGTACTCAGCTCACGCGACGTCGTTTCCTCTCCAATTTCGCCTTTGCGTCCGGCGCGGTCGCGACCGGCGTCGGCAGCTGGGTGATCCCGGCGCCCTGGGCCAATGCGGCCGAGGCCCCGATCAAGGTCGGCATCGCCACCGACCTCACTGGCCCCATCGCCTATGCCGGCAATGCTGACGCCAACGTCGCCAAGATGGTGATCAAGGAGATCAACGCGGCCGGCGGCCTGCTCGGCCGTCCGCTCGAGCTCTACATCGAGGACACCGCGTCCAACGAATCGGTGGCCGTCGGCAACGTGCGAAAACTGATCCAGCGCGACAAGGTCGACATGGTGCTCGGCGGCATCACCTCGTCGATGCGCAACGCGATCAAGGATCCGATCGTCGCCCGCGGCAAGACGCTCTACATCTATCCCCAGCTCTACGAAGGCAAGGAGTGCACGCCCTACCTGTTCTGCACCGGCCCCACGCCGGCGCAGCAATGCGACGAATTCATCCCCTGGCTGATCAAGAACGGCGGCAAGAAGTTCGCGCTGCCCAGCGCCAACTATGTCTGGCCGCACACGCTCAACGTCTACGCCCGCAAGGTGATCGAATCCAACGGCGGCGAGGTCGTGTTCGAGGAATATTACCCGCTCGACCAGGTCGACTTCTCCTCGACCGTCAACCGCATCATCTCCAACAAGGTCGACGTCGTCTTCAACACCGTCATTCCGCCCGGCGTCGGCCCGTTCTTCAAGCAGCTTTATGAAGCGGGCTTCCTCAAGAACGGCGGGCGGCTCGCCTGCGTCTACTATGATGAGAACACGCTCAACATCAACCAGGCCGCCGAGATCGAGGGCCTCGCAAGCTGCCTCGACTATTTCAAGGTGTTGACCAAGGAAAACCCGTTCGACGCGAAGATCCAGGCCGCGTACGAGAAGGATTTCCCCGGCAACTTCCTGTTCGCCGCCGGCAGTGCTGCCACCGGCACCTATCGCGGCCTGAAGCTGTGGGAAGCCGCCGTCAAGGAAGCGGGCAAGATCGATCGCGAGTCGGTTGCCGCCGCGCTCGACCATGCCAAGATCGCGGAAGCTCCCGGCGGGCCCGCCGAGATGGTGCCGGGCAAGCGCCACTGCAAGATGAAGATGTACACCGCCGTCGCGAAGGGCGGAAACTACGAAATCGTCGCCCGCAGCAACGGCCTCGTCGATCCCAAGGAATGCTGATTTTTCACCTCTCCCCGCCGGGGAGAGGTGTCGACCACCACGAAGCGCTTTAACTCGGAATGCTGAAATTCATGGGTGCAGCTAAGCAGGCCGTCCACGCCGACGCCGGGGGCGAGATAGACGTTTCGGTGGTCGAGCGTACTGCGGCAGCAGGACGGGCGACAGCGGAGCGAAAGATCCTGCCGATCGTGGAGGGCGTCGTGCTCGTCGCGGCGCTGCTCGCGCCGCTGGTGCTGCAGGACTATCTCACGGTGTTCGCGACGCGCGTGATCATCCTGGCGCTGTTCGCGCTGTCGTTCGATCTGGTCTGGGGCTATGCCGGCATCATGAGCTTCGGCCAGGCCCTGTTCTTCGGTTCGGCCGGCTACGGCGTCGCGCTGCTCGCGCGCGACCTCGACATCACCAACATCTTCCTCGTGCTGCCGGCGGGCACGCTGATCGGGCTCACCTTCGCGCTCCTGCTCGGCGGCTTTCTGCTGCTGGGACGGCATCCCTCCAGCGTGATCTTCGTGTCGCTGGGCACGCTCACCGGCTCCTACGCCGCCGATCGCCTCGCCCGCGGCTGGTATTATCTCGGCGGCCAGAACGGCATCCCCTCGATCGCGCCGATGTCGCTCGGCGGCTACGACTTCACGGAAGGACCGGCCTTTTATTATCTCGTGCTCGGCATCCTCGTCGTCGTCTACCTGCTCTGCCGCTTCCTGGTGCGCTCGCAGTTCGGCCTCGCGCTCGCCGGCCTGCGCGAGAACGAGCAGCGCATCGCCTTCTTCGGCTACAAGGCGCAGCATCTGAAAGCCATCATCTTCACCATCGGCGGCGCCATCGCAGGCCTCGCCGGCAGCCTCTATGCCTTCCACGAGGGCTTCGTCTGGCCCAACATGGTCGGCGTTGTGGTCTCGACCCAGGTCGTGCTCTACGTGTTGTTCGGCGGCTCCGGCACGTTGATCGGTGCCGTGATCGGCACCGTCATCGTCGAGGGCGTCAGCTTCTGGCTGTCGGACAATTATCGTGACATCTGGCCGATCATCCTGGGCCTCCTGCTGCTGCTCGTGATCCTGTTCCGGCCGCTCGGCCTGATCAGCTTCGTGCTCGGCGAGCGTGAGCGGGTCGGCAGCTTCGGTGCGAAGCCAAAGGAGAAGCGCAATGCCGCTCCTTGAGGCCGCCGGCATCAAGAAGGTCTTCGGCAAGCTCACGGCGCTCGATGGCGCGGCGCTCACCGTCGGCGAGAACGAGTTTCACGGCCTGATCGGCCCGAACGGCTCCGGCAAGAGCACGCTGATGAAGTGCATCGCTGGCGCCGAGGTGCCGACGCAGGGCAAGGTGAGCTTCGTCAACACCGACATCACCGCCTTCACCCCGACCGAGCGCGCCCGCGCCGGCATGAGCCTGAAATTCCAGATCACATCCGTGCTGCCGACGCTGACGCTCTACGACAACATCCTGCTCGCGCTGCAGGCGCAGTGCTCGCTGCTCGACCTCGTGTTCTCGCGCACGCGCGGGCTCCTGCACGATCAGGTCATGACCATGCTGACGCAGTTCCGCCTCGCCGACCGCGCCTTCGATGCGGCCGCGGCGCTGTCGCACGGCCAGCAGCAATGGCTGGAGATCGCGATGGCGCTCGCCGGCAAGCCCAAGCTGCTGCTGCTCGACGAGCCCACCGGCGGCATGAGCCTGGAGGAGCGTCGCGTCACCGGCGAATTGCTGCAGCCGATCAAGCAGCATTGCTCCCTCGTCATCGTCGAGCACGACCTCGATTTCATCCGCGACATCTGCGACCGTCTCACCGTGATCGACCAGGGCAAGGTGCTGGCGTCGGGCACGGTGTCCGAGATCCAGGCCAACAAATCCGTCCAGGAGATCTATCTGCGCCGTGCCTGAATTTTTGGACATCAAGCATCTCGACGCCGGCTATGGCCGCAGCCAGGTCCTGTTCGACGTCAGCCTCGGCATTCCCTGGCGCGGCGGCGTCGCCGTGCTCGGCCGCAACGGCGCCGGCAAGACCACGCTGATGAAGACCATCGTCGGCGAGCTGCCGGCCTGGAAGGGCGAGGTCGCCTTCGACGGCCGCGACATCAGCCGCCGCGCCACCCAGGAGCGCGTCCGCGCCGGCATCGGCTACGTGCCGCAGGAGCATTCCGTGTTCGCGCGCCTGTCGGTGCGCGACAATCTCGCGGTCGGCTCGCTCGCGAACAAGGATGCTTCAGCGGTCGACCGCGTGCTGACCATCTTCCCGAAGCTCGGCCAGCGGCTCGACCAGCCCGCCGGCACGCTCTCCGGCGGCGAGCGCAAGATGCTCGCGATCGGCCGTGCCATGCTGGGTGATCCGAAACTGCTGCTGCTGGACGAGCCGACCGAGGGCGTCTGGATCGGCGTGATCGAGGAGATCACCGAGCGCCTGATCGATCTCGCCAAGGAGATCGCCGTCATCATCGTCGAGCAGCACCTCGAACTCGCACTGCGCGTCGCCGACTACGCCTACGTGCTCGACCGCGGCAGGGTTGCGCTGCAAGGCGAGGCGGGCGAGGTGCGCAGCAATCCGGAGCTGATGCGGTATCTGGCGCCGTAGAATCGCGCTGTTCGCCTGTGGATGAGGCGCGACACTGTCACCTGCGATCAACTGTCATTCCCGCCTTCGCGGGGAATGACCGCGTCAGGCTGGGATGGGGTGGAGAACGTCTCCGCCTACTTCACAGCCCCAAAGCGGCTGTCGAACGAGTTCGACTGCACCACCGGTGCGGCGCCCATGATCTGCGTCGCTTCGCCCGCGCCGTCCGAGACCGACGGCTTCAGCGCCGGACGCGTCGCGGCAAGGCGCGTATCCGGCTTCGCCGGTTCGGCGGGCTTGGCGGCCACAGTCGGTTTCGGCGCATCCTTCGCACTGTCCTTGGACTTGTCATGCCCCGGCACGAAGCGGGTCACTGCGGCCTTGAGCCTCGATGCTGCCGTGGGCGGCGTCACGGACGTCTGGGCCGGCGCCACGGACGCTGTGGCCTGCGGCGGAGGCGTGGTCGCCGTGGTGTCGGCGGTGCCGAGGCCCATCTTGCGGCCGAGATTTGAGAAGAAGCCGCCTCCCGAGGATTTCTCTTGAGCCTTCTCCGCCGGCGCAGCCGCGGCGACGCGCGTGGTCGCGGGCGCGCTGACGGCGACAACCGGCTCTTCCTGCGTCGCTGGCGCGGATGCGACCGAGTCGAGATTCGGCTTGGGCGGATTGACGTGTCCGGGGATCGTGCCCGGCGCCTTCGCCATGGCCAGCATCTGCAGCGTGGTGCCTTCGGCGCTCTCGGAGAGGCCGGTCGAGCCTTCCGGAATCTTGGCGGCGAACACCTTGTTCATGCCGCCGTCGATGCCGGTGTTCATGCGCGCCACCGGCGTGCCCTTGGCGACGAGCCTGGCGTATTCGGTTTCGTCCTTGGCCTGCTTCCCGCGCACGGCCTCGGCGATCTCCTCGGGGATCACATAGGCCGGGCATTTCGCCGAGGCGTCGAACACCGGATCGCGCTTGGCGTCCGCCGGCTTCGCCGCGTCGAACACGTATTTCTTCTCGCAGAAATCGACCTTCGGCTCCTGCCGCGTCACCTCGAAATGATCATAGCCTTCCTTGATCATCTTCCAGAACGGCATGTTCGGATTGTTCCGGTGCCTCGCCATGTTCACCGGCGTCATCTTGAACGGATAGGCCTGCAGCTGGAACGCCTTCTGGCCGCCGAAGAAGGATTCGCGCCCGAGCGAATAGATCTCCGCGATCTGCTCGTCCGTCATCGCGTAGCAGCCGCGCGAGGAGCAATCGCCATGCACCATCAACTGCGAGCCGGTGCGCCCCAGCGCCTTGTCGAATGCGTTCGGATAGCCCGTGTTGAAGGAGAGGTAATAGGCCGATTGCGGATTCATCTGGCTCGGATTGATCGAGTAGAATCCCTCCGGCGCCTGGCGGTCGCCCTCGCGCACCTTGGGGCCGAGGTCGCCCGACCAGCGGCAGATCGGATAGGTCTTGAGCAGCGCGAACTTGCCCGAGCGGGTCTGCTTCCAGACCTCGAGCTCGGCCTCCTGCTTGAACAGGCGGACCAGGATCGGGGACTGCAGGTCCATGTCCTTCTCGGCCATCGCGGCGATCAGCTTCGGCGGCACCGGCTGGTTGGCCTTGGCGTTGGTTGCGAGCGAGATCTGGTCGCTGTTGCAGCCGGACAGCAGGACGCCGGCCGTCATCAGCGCAACCGAAGCCAAGAGTGCGCGAGCAAGCGAACGAGAAATCAAGATGGACCCCACACCGTGCCGGGCAGCGAGCGCGAACCCCAATTCTTCTGGAGCATGATCCGACCGGCAAACCGGACCCGTCATGACGGGCTTTTTCAGCTCACGCTCCAGCGCTTGTGCCCTGAAGCCATTGAGTAAAATTCTAACCTCTGGGTCATGTGGTCGCAACCCGAGCGGGGATCACGAGGGCGTTGGCCCAAAGCTGTGGTCAACAGAGACTTAAACTGGGCCGGAACTTGGACTACACGGCCAAACCGCCACTGAGATCGCCGATTTGGGCAAAAAAAGGGTTAATGCGGGGTTACTGGGGGCTTGCCGCGGGCGGTCTCGTGCCCCGGACGCAGCGCAGCACCTCTTGGCGGTGTGCTGCTGAGCCGGGTCCCATGCTGCGGGCGAGCTGTGCGGCCTCTTGGGTCCCCGGCTCTGCGCAGCAGCGTTCCACGCTGCAGCGCGTCCGGGACACGGCAACAAGCCCGAATCAGCCCAGTTTCCGGCCGATATCGAGGAATTTCTGCCGCCGCTGCTTGCGGATGGCCTCGGCGTCGAGGTCCCGGAGCTCGTCGAAGGCCTTGGCGATGGCTTCGCCGGTGGTGGCGATCATGGCGGCGGGGTCGCGATGGGCACCGCCGACCGGCTCCTTCAGGATCTGGTCGATCACCCCGAAGCGGAGCATGTCCTGGGCGGTGATCTTCATGTTGTTGGCGGCTTCCTGCGCCTTGGTGCCGTCGCGCCAGAGGATGGAGGACGCCGCCTCCGGCGAGATCACGCTGTAGATCGCGTGCTCCAGCATCAGGACCTTGTTGGCGGTGGTGATGGCGATGGCGCCGCCCGACATACCCTCGCCGGTGATGATCGCGACGTTCGGCACGGTCAGCGCCAGGCAGGCGTCGGTCGAGCGCGCGATCGCCTCGGCCTGGCCGCGCTCCTCGGCGCCGATGCCGGGATAGGCGCCCGCGGAATCGGCGAGCGACAGCACCGGCAGGCCGAAGCGCTCGGCCATCTCCATCAGCCGCACACATTTGCGATAGCCTTCCGGCCGCGCCATGCCGAAATTGTGCCGGATCCGGCTCTCGGTGGAATCGCCCTTTTCCTGGCCCATCACGCAAATCGGCTCGCCGCGGAAGCGGCCGAAGCCGGCGACCAGCGCCTCGTCCTCGCCGAACTTGCGGTCGCCGGCGAGCGGGGTGAATTCGGTGATCAGGCCCTTGATGAAGTCGTTGAAATGCGGCCGCTGCGGATGCCGCGCCACCAGCGTCTTCTGCCACGGCGTCAGGTTCTGATAGAGGTCGGCCAGCGCCTGCGCCGCCTTGTCCTCGATCCGTCCGATCTCGTCGCTGATGTCGGTGCCGGAGGCAGCGAGCGCCCGCAATTCATCGACCTTGGAGTCGAGCTCGGCGACGGGCTTTTCGAAGTCGAGATAGCTGCGCATCTGGTCTTGCATCAACTCAATATAGGGGGACGGGGCCTTGGAGCGAAGCGAGGTTAGGGTCGCGGAAAGAAGTGTAGCATCTTCAATGGTTTGGCTTGTGCGCTGTATGGCGCCAGCCAAATCAAGCGTGAGGCCCCGGCTCTTTCCGCGCAGATGTGGCGGAAGTCAAGGCGGTTTCATCATCGTCCCGGTCGACCTCGCGTGTCCCGGACGCGCTGCAGCGCCTTTAGCGCTGCTGCGCAGAGCGGGGACCCAGCATGCGGCAGGGCCCCGGATCAGCAGCGCCATAGCGCGTCGAAGACGCGCGCTAACGCGCTTATGTCACGCTGCGCTGCGTCCGGGGCACGAGATATCACTTCTCCGCCAGCGGGTGCAGGTCGCGCACCAGACTCTTCAGCCGCTCCTCGACCACATGGGTGTAGATCTGGGTCGTGGAGATGTCGGTGTGGCCGAGCAGGGTCTGCACGATGCGCAAATCGGCACCATTGTGCAGCAGGTGGCTGGCAAAGGCGTGGCGCAGCACGTGCGGCGAGACCAGCCGGGCCTGCAGGCCGGAGGCGACCGCGAGCTCCTTGAGGTCGCGGGCAAAATGCTGGCGCGTCAGATGTCCGCTCTCGCCAAAGGAGGGGAATAGCCATTTCGACGCGGCAACGCTGTTCTTCTTGTCGGCTTTTGCCGCTTCCGTCGCGGCAAGGTAATCCGCCATCGCCTGGCGCGAGGCCTCGTTGAGCGGCACCAGCCGTTCCTTGTTGCCCTTGCCGCGCACCACGATCATGCGGGCGTCGCGCTTCGCTGCCGAGCGCGGCAGCGCCACCAGCTCGGAAACGCGCAAGCCCGTGGCGTAGAGTACCTCGAGCAGGCAGTAGAGCCTTAAAGCGCGCAGCCGCTTCGAGGGCGAGGCATCTTCCGCCTCGCTCAACTCCTTGGCGCGGCGGAGCATGCGGTCGACGTCCGCGATCGACAGCACCTTCGGCAGGCCGCGGCCGCGCTTGGGGCCGGACAGGATCGCGGCCGGGTCGTCACCGCGGATGCGCTCGTTGAACAGGAAGCGGTAGAGGTGTCGCATCGCCGACAGCCTGCGGGCGACGCTGGTGGACTTGAAGCCGCGGGTGTCGAGATCGGCGAGATAGTCGCGCAGCGTTTGCGTCTCCGCATCCGCGAAACTGCGGCCGGCGCGACCCAGGAACTCCGAGAAATCGGTGAGGTCGCGGCGATAGGCGTCGAGCGTATTGGGGCCCGCGCCCTGTTCCGCCGCGAGCATGTCGAGGAACAGGCCGATGAGCTTGGCGTCTGAGGGCTTGGTGCGCATGCCCTGGAGGCTAGCTCCTATTTCTTGAGAAACTTATCCGGCGGGATCGTCACCGTCATTTCCCGCGGCTTGGGATTGACGAAATTCGCCAGTGCGAAGACCACGCCATAGACGATGCCGGCGATCACGGCGACGACCGTCAGGAAGCGGAACAGGCTGGGCATCGGCGAGATCTCGAAGAAGGGTCCAGACGGGCAAATTAACCAATGAAATCATCCAACATGTTCGCCGTTTCGTGGCAAGAGTCCTCTGGCGAGGGCTCCCATGGGGTCGTATAGGTGGCCAAAGCATGCCGCCCCCGGCGGCAGTTGGAGCGAGATCCAATCGAGCGAGACAATGTCCGACGCCGCGGTGCCAGCACAAGCGACCTCTGAGGCCGACATCCTGTCGGCGCTCGGCGCGCGCTCGATCGTGCTGGTCGGCATGATGGGAGTGGGCAAGTCCACCATTGGCCGGCGGTTGGCGGCGCGGCTTGGCCTGCGATTTGTCGATGCCGATGTCGAAATCGAGATGGCCCACGCCGGCATGACCATTCCGGAAATCTTTGCGACCCATGGCGAGCCCTATTTTCGCGACGGCGAGGCCCGGGTGATCGCGCGCCTGCTCGAGGGCGGGCCGATCGTGCTGGCGACCGGCGGCGGCGCCTTCATGCGCGAAGAGACGCGTGCGCGCATCGCGGCGAAAGCCATCTCGGTCTGGCTGAAGGCGGACCACGACGTCATCATGCGCCGCGTGCGCCGCCGTGCCGACCGTCCGTTGCTCCAGACCGCCGATCCCGAGGGAACCGTGACGCGCCTCCTCACCGAGCGCGAGCCGGTCTATGCGAATGCCGACCTCACCATCGCCTCGCGCGACGTGCCGCACGACAGAATCGTCGAGGAATGCATCGAGGCGCTGCACGCCCATCTCTGCGGCGGACAGGCCGCCCAACCATCTGCCGACGTTGCGAGTGCCATACGATGACTGCGCCGTTGAAACATTCCGATCCCGTCAAGGTGGATGTCGCGCTCGGCGACCGCGCCTATGACATCGTCATCGGCCGCGGCACGCTGTCTTCGCTTGGCGAACGGGTCGCAGCCTTGCGGCCCGGCGTACGTACGGCTGTCGTCACCGACCGCACCGTTGCAAAGTACTGGCTCGAGCCGGCCGAATCGTCGCTCGCAGCAAGCGGCATTCCGACCTCGCGCATCGTCGTCGAGGAAGGCGAGATCTCCAAGACCTATGCGGGCCTCGAAAAAGTCAGCGAAGCCCTGATCGCCGCCAGGATCGAGCGGAACGATCTCGTCATCGCACTCGGCGGCGGCGTGGTCGGCGATCTCGCCGGCTTTGCCGCGGCGATCCTGCGCCGTGGCGTCGATTTCGTGCAGGTGCCGACCTCGCTGCTGGCGCAGGTCGATTCATCCGTCGGCGGCAAGACCGGCATCAACTCGCCGCAGGGCAAGAACCTGTTAGGAGCCTTCCACCAGCCGGTGCTGGTCATTGCCGATACCGCCGTGCTCGACACGCTGTCGCCGCGCCAGTTCCGCGCCGGCTATGCCGAGGTCGCCAAATACGGCGTGCTCGGCGACGAGGCCTTCTTCACCTGGCTGGAGAAGAACCATTCCGACATCTTCAAGGGCGGCTCGGCGCGCGAGCACGCGATCGCGACCTCCTGCCGCGCCAAGGCGGGCGTCGTCTCGCGCGACGAGCGCGAGACCGGCGAGCGCGCGCTGCTCAATCTCGGGCACACTTTCGGTCATGCGCTGGAAGCGGCGACCGGCTTCTCCGACCGTCTGTTCCACGGCGAGGGCGTTGCGATCGGCATGACGCTGGCGGCGCAGTTCTCGGCCAGGCTCGGCATGATCGGCGAGCTGGACGCGGCGCGCGTCGAACGGCACCTGATTGAAGCCGGCCTGCCGACGCGCTTGCAGGACATCGCCGGTTTTGCGCAGGAAGGACTTGCCGATGCCGATGCGCTGATGGCGCTGATGGCGCAGGACAAGAAGGTCGCGCGCGGCAAGCTCACCTTCATCCTGCTCGAGGCCGTGGGACGCGCGGTGATCGCCAAGGACGTCGAGCCGGCGCTGGTGCGCGATTTCCTGCAGTCGAAACTGTCGCAGTGATGGCGGGACCGTTCAGGTCGGCCGCCCGCGAAACGGCGGGGAATGCCGAGGCGGTCGCGAGGCAAACATGAGTTCGATCTCGATCAATCTTCTGCTGGCGGTCCTCTTGCTCGCCGCCAACGCGTTTTATGTGGCTGCGGAATTTGCGCTGGTGAAGAGCCGCGGCTTTCGCGTCAAGGCCATGGTCGAGCAAAATCGCTTCGGCGCCCGCCTGCTGCAGACGATGATGGGCAATATCGAGTCCTATCTCGCCTGCTGCCAGCTCGGCATCACCATGGCTTCACTCGGTCTTGGCTGGATCGGTGAGCCGACCGTGTCTGCGCTGCTGAGTCCGATCCTCGCTCCGCTCGGATTGCCGGACGCCACGCTGCATTTCACCTCGTTCGTGGCGGGTTTCCTGGTTTTCTCCTCGCTGCACATCATCATCGGCGAGCAGGTGCCGAAAACGCTCGCGATCCGGGAGCCGATGCCGGTGTCGCAGTGGATCGTGTATCCGCTTCATGTCTCCTACCTGGTGTTCTATCCGCTGAGCTGGTGCCTCAACGCGGCCTCGAGCGCGATCCTGCGTCTGATCGGGGTCCAGGAGTTTTCGCAGCACGAAATCCTGACGGATTCCGAGATCGAGGGCCTGGTCGAGGAATCGGCCGTGCACGGCAAGATCGAGAGCGGCGAGGCCGAGTATATTCACAATGTCTTCCGCCTCGGCGAGCTGACGGTGTCCGACGTGATGGTTCATCGCACCGCCATGGTGATGATCAATGCCGACCTGCCGCCGGAGGAACTGGTGCGGGAGGTGCTGGCCACCGAATACACCCGCATTCCGCTGTGGCGCGACAAGTCGGAAAACATCATCGGCATTCTGCACGCCAAGGATCTGTTGCGGGCCATCCGCGCGGCGGAGGGCGATACCTCGCGCATCGACGTCACCACGATCATGCTGCCGCCCTGGTTCGTGCCGGAAATGCGGCCGATATCCCAGCAGCTCAAGGCGTTCCGCCGTCGCAAGACCCATTTCGCGCTCGTCGTCGACGAGTATGGCGAGGTTGAAGGCCTCGTGACGCTGGAAGACATTTTGGAGGAGATCGTCGGCGATATTTCCGACGAGCATGACGTGGTGGTCGCCGGCGTGCGCCGCCAGCCCGATGGCTCCGTCGTGGTCGACGGCTCGGTGCCGATCCGCGACCTGAACCGCGCCATGGACTGGCATCTGCCCGACGAAGAGGCAACCACGGTCGCCGGCCTCGTCATTCACGAGGCGCGCTCGATTCCCGACCGCGGCCAGAGCTTCACCTTCCATGGCTTCCGCTTCCGCGTCCTCCGCCGCGAGCGCAACCGCATCACCGCGCTCCGTATTTCACCGGTGCCACGCGAGGCCGAGCTGGAAGGGGCAAAGCCGAGAAGGGCAGGGAAATCGTTTTAGGGCTGCTGACGATGTCGATGCCGCGCTGCATCGCCCCGGAATGACGAGGCTAACCTTCCCCCGGCGCCTGCGCCTGGATTGCGAGCGCGTGCACGCCGCCGGAGAGTTCCGCGGCGAGCGCCGCATTTATCATGCGATGTCGGTCGATCCGGCTCTTCCCTTTGAAGGAAGCAGACACGATATAAACACGGAAGTGCGTCTCGCCGCCCGGCCGATGGCCGGCGTGCCCCTCATGCAGATGTGACTCGTCGACGACTTGCAGGCTTTCGGGCGTGAAAGCTTCCTGCAACCTGTTGCTGATAGTGTCTTTCATAGCCATGTGTGCCATTAAGGTGCGCGATCGCACCCCGTCAATACCCGGACGTCCAAGGTCATTGCGACCGGGTGCTCAGCGAATTGCAATGTCAAGACTTGAAGGTTTTTGCATTGCGTAGTCATAGTCAGCCATGCCGATCGATTCATCAAAGTTCTTCGACTCCATCCGCGTCAAGCCGCGTGGCAAGCAGCCGGAAGTGAAGCCGCGCGACACCGCGGTCGCCTGCGAGTGGGCGGGCTGCGCCAACAAGGGCTCGCACCGGGCGCCGAAGGGGCGCGAGAACCAGCGCGAGTATTGGCATTTCTGCCTGGACCACGTGCGCGAGTACAACCAGAACTACAATTTCTTCTCGGGCATGAACGCCGACGCCGTCGCGCGCTACCAGAAGGATGCGCTGACCGGCCACCGCCCGACCTGGAAGATGGGCGCCAATGGCGGCAAGAAGGGCGCGGAAGCCGAAATCGACATGGCGTCCGATCCGTTCAGCATGTTCAGCGAGATCAACGGCCGCGCGAGCTGGCGGAAGGGCCCGGACGCCCAGCCGAAGGCCGAGACGCGCAAGGTGATGAACGCCGAGCGCAAGGCGCTCCAGGTCATGGGCCTCGGCCCCAGCGCCACGCTCGCCGACGTCAAGACGAAATACAAGGCGCTGGTCAAGCAGCACCACCCCGACGCCAATGGCGGCGATCGCTCCACCGAAGATCGCCTGATCGAGATCATCAAGGCGTATAATTATCTGAAGACGGTGGTGCGGGAGGCGTAAGGCCTCCTTCGGCATTCCGTTTCTTTCCTTCTTCCCTTGCGGGAGAAGGTGGCGCGAAGCGCCGGATGAGGGCTCTCTCTCCGCGAATTCAAACTGCAAGAGATGAGGACGCGGAGACAACCCCTCACCCGTCTCGCTGCTGCGCCATAGCCGATGCGAAGCATCGGCGTTCTTGAGAACGGCGGCCGAAGGCCGCCTATGCCACCCGGAAGGGGAGAGGGCAGACGCGCAGCGTTCGCCTGACCTCCAGCAGAGACGTCACGCCTTCGGCATCGCCCCCACATACGACGAACTCGGCCGGATCAGCCGTCCCGTTCGCTGCTGCTCGCGCGCGTGTGCGGTCCACCCCGCGGCGCGTGCCACCGCGAAGATCGGCGTGAAGGCCTGCCTTGGAATCGCGAGCGCGTCGAGCAGGATCGCAGTGAAGAACTCCACATTCGTCTCCAGCGGCCGCTCCGGATTCTTCTTGCGCAGCGCTGCGCGGATATAGGCTTCGACCTCGCCGGCGAAGGGCAGGTCGGCGCCGTTGGAAGCCAGCGCCTCGATCGCGGTCTTCAAGACGTCGGCGCGCGGGTCGCGCACGCGATAGACGCGGTGACCGAAGCCCATCAGCCGCTCGCCGCGCGCCAGCGCCGCGTCGACCCACGGCTTGATCCGCTCGCGCGAGCCGATCGCATCCAGCATCTCCAGTACCGGCTCCGGTGCGCCGCCATGCAGGGGACCGGTGAGCGCGCAATAGCCTGCGGTCACGGCGGCGAACAGGTCGGCCTGCGTCGAGGCCACCACACGCGTCGTGAAGGTCGAGGCGTTCATGCCGTGGTCGCAAACCGTGACGAGATACGCATCGAGCGCGGTGACCTCGCGTGTTGCAGGCGCCCGCCCGTGCAGCATGCGCAGCGTGTCGGCGGCGTGGCTCACGCCGGGATCGGGCGCGACCGGCTCGAGCCCCCTGGCGCGGCGGACCAGTGCGCCTGCAATCACGACCAGTGCGCCTGCAATCACCGGAAACGCGCCGACGATGGTCGCTTCGTGTTCGAGCCCGTGCTCGGCGCGAAGTCCGGCAACGGCTGCGCGAAACCCGTCGACGATGCCCATGCCGCGTGTCGCCGGCAACAGCTCGTCCAGCCGCGTGAAGGCGCGCTCGCGCGCCGTGCCGAGGCTTGCCCGCACATTGGCTTCGCTGAGGTTGCTCTTGCTGGCGCCGTTCCAGAGCCGGGCGGTGACGTCCTCGAAGCTCGATTTGGCGGCGAGGCTGCCGACATGTTCGCCGGCGATGATCAGCTCGCCGCGCTCGCCGTCGACATGGCTCAGCACGGTTTCAGCCGCAGGGACGCCGTCCAATCCGATCTGGCTTTTGGTGAGGTGAATGTTCATGGCCTGTCTCCTTTCACGCCGGAAAGGTCGGGCCTCTCGACAGATTGATCAATCTTGATTACATAAATCAATATGAAAAATTCCGATGGGCTGTACCTCTCCGCCCGGGAAGCCGCCGCCGAGCTCGCGATCTCCCCGGCAACCCTCTACGCCTATGTCAGCCGCGGCCTGATCCGCTCCGAGCCGACACCGGATTCGCGCAAGAACCGCTATCGGGCCGAGGACGTGCGCGCGCTGAAGGAGCGCCGCGTGCCGGCACCGGAGCCGCGGGGCTTGCGCAGCTTCGATGCCGACCTGCCGGTGATGGACACGGAGATCTCGACCATCACCGAGGAGGGCGCGATCTATCGCGGCGTCAATTGCGTCGATCTCTCCGGGAGCGACACGCTGGAGCACACGGCGACGCTGCTCTGGGACGTCTCCGGCGTCGATCCGTTCGACCCGGACAACCAGCCGGAGATATCCGAGGAGATGCGCATGATCGCAGCGGCCGCGCGCCGGGCGGCGCCGATCGACCGCGCCATCGCCGTGCTGGCGCTGGCCGCGAGCGCCGATCCCCGCGCCTTCACCCGCGCGCCCGATGGCCGCGCGCTGGTCGGCGCGCGCATCGTCCGCCTGCTGGTCGCGACCATGCTCAACGCCGAGCCCGCGGCCGAGCCGTTGCACCAGCAGATCGCCAGGGCCTGGGCGGCGGACAACAAGCATGCGCCCGAGCTGATCCGCCGCGCGCTGGTTCTGCTCGCCGACCACGAGCTGAACGCCTCGACCTTCACCGCGCGCTGCGCGGCCTCGACCGGCCTCAATCTATACGACTCGGTCGTCGCCGGGCTCGCCGCGTTGAAGGGGCCGAAGCATGGCGGAGCCGGCGTGCTGGCCTCGCAGCTCGTGAAAACGCTGGTTGACCGCGACGTGGAGCCGATGGTGCGCGAGCGCGTCGCGCTCGGCGAGCGCTTTGCCGGCTTCGGTCACGGCGTCTACAAGCGCGGCGATCCCCGCGCGCAGTCGCTGCTGAACGCGCTGTCGCGCGCCGGCGCGCCGCGAAAATTCACCCGCGAGGTGCCGGAACGTATCGCGGAAGCAACCGGCGAGTTCGTCAACATCGACTATGCCCTCGCCGTGCTCGTGCACGCCCTGCGCCTGCCCGCGGGCAGCGAGCTCGCTTTGTTCGCCATGGCCCGCAGCGTCGGCTGGATCGCGCATGCCAGCGAGCAATTGCAGTTCGGCAAGCTGATCCGGCCGCGGGCAAGGTATGTCGGGCCTGCGCCGGGACGGCGGATGGGAGCTGCTGGTTAGAAGCTCGGCTGCCGCGTCGCTCTCTGCTGTCGTCCCAGCGAACGCGGGGATTCATACCGCGTGATCCATCGATGGCGATCGACAGGAGTATCGAACGACTAACCTTCGCCAAACCACTCCCTGTGGTTATGGATCCCTGCGTTCGAAGGGACGATGCCTTTGGCGTAGCAGCACCCTACTCCCCCGGCTTGGCCACGGCGGCAGAGCCGTGCCGCCGGCGGCGGTAGATCCACAACGCCACACCCCCCGCGATCGCAACCCCAACCACGGTCAAGATCCAGATGTGCTTGCCGACATGCTCATGATGATGCAGCCCGGCATATTCGTGCAGGGCCGACACCGCCAGCACGCCGGGCAGCACATGCGCGGGCGCCCAGGCCAGGATCGCCGGGATGTTCACCGCGTAGAATTTCGCCGGCGCCATGCCGAGCGCGCCGGCGGTCACCGGGACGAAAGCGCGGACCGGCGGCACGAAGCGGGCGAAGAACACGGCCCAGGTGCCGAAGCGGTTAAAGAAGCTCTCGCTCTCGGCGACCACGCGCGGATAGTTGGTCAGCGGCCAGGTGCTGAGGATCTCGCGCTGCCGCCGGTGCCCGATCCAGTAGGCCGACCCGTCGCCGAGCACGGCGCCGAGCGCGGCCGCCGCCAACACCCATGGCAGCTGCAGTTCGCCGCCCGGGACCAGGGCGCTCAGTGCCAGGATGATGGTCGAACCGGGAATCACCGATCCCACCACCGGAACGGCTTCGAGCAGCGCCGCCAGGAAAAGGACCAGATAGCCCAGCCATGCATGGGCCGAGACGAAGGAGATGAGAGGGTCGAGGAAGGACGTCACGTCGTCTCTGTGGCGGGCTGGAGCGTTTGGAGTTCGGACCCTACCTAAGTAAGCACGTGCGGCAAACCTGCCATTTGGGCAGGCAGAGGCGTTGCCCCGCCCGAAATTCGAGCGGGATTCGCAAGGCAGCCCTCCAAAAACTGCGTTCCTTGCCTATCTAAATGAAAAGACGACGGAACTTTGATTGGAGGTCGGGCTTCTGCCGGCCCCGTGTCTCTGATAGGTTGCTTTCCAGCACCCAGCCGCAGCCAACGTGCGAATAACCGGTTTCGGGACCGCCCGGGACCTCGGAGGATTGATGACGACCGCCGCCCTGTCCAAAGTTGAGGAAGTTTCCGGTCTGCCCGACATGAAAGTGTCGGTTCGCCAGGTGTTCGGGATCGATAGCGATCTCGAAGTGCCGGCCTATTCCGAAGTCGATCCTCATGTGCCCGAAGTCGATTCCGACTACCGCTTCGACCGCGCCACCACGCTTGCCATTCTCGCCGGCTTCGCCCGCAACCGCCGTGTGATGGTGACCGGCTATCACGGCACCGGCAAATCCACCCATATCGAGCAGGTCGCCGCCCGCCTGAACTGGCCCTGCGTGCGCGTCAACCTCGACAGCCACATCAGCCGTATCGACCTCGTCGGCAAGGACTCGATCGTGGTCCGCGACGGCAAGCAGGTCACCGAATTCCGCGACGGCATCCTGCCCTGGGCGCTCCAGCACAACGTCGCGCTGGTGTTCGACGAATACGACGCCGGCCGCCCGGACGTGATGTTCGTGATCCAGCGCGTGCTGGAAGTCTCGGGACGCCTGACGCTGCTGGACCAGAACAAGGTGATCAAGCCGCACCCGGCGTTCCGCCTGTTCGCGACCGCCAACACCGTCGGCCTCGGCGACACTTCGGGCCTCTATCACGGCACCCAGCAGATCAACCAGGGCCAGATGGACCGCTGGTCCATCGTCACCACGCTGAACTATCTCAGCCACGACGAGGAAGTGGAGATCGTGCTGGCCAAGGCCAAGCACTATCGCACCCAGGAGGGCCGCGACATCGTCAACAAGATGGTCCGCCTCGCCGACCTGACCCGCAACGCCTTCGCCAACGGCGATCTGTCGACGGTGATGAGCCCACGCACGGTGATCACCTGGGCGGAAAACGCCGACATCTTCGGCGATATCGGTTTTGCTTTCCGGGTCACCTTCCTCAACAAATGCGACGAGCTCGAACGTCCGCTGGTCGCCGAGTTCTATCAGCGCTGCTTCAACGCGGAGCTGCCGGAATCGGCGGTGAACGTGGCGCTGAGCTGACGCAACCACGATGTCGTCCCGGACCAGCGAGCGCCGATCCGGGACCCATAACCCCAGGCCCGCGTTGCGGCGCGAGCTGTCAGTTCCCGCCCTTCGTCAAACGACGTCCTGTGGTTATGGGTCCCCGCCTTCGCGGGGACGACGGTGAGATCGAGATGAGCACCACCTCCAACTCCAAATTCCGTAGCAACAAGGAAGCGCCGACCGAGCCGTTCAAGCGCTCGGTCGCCTCCTGCCTCAAGGCGATCGCCAAGACGCCGGAGCTCGACGTCAGCTTCGCGGCCGAGCGGCCCGGGCTTGCGCCGGGCAAGGCGCGGCTGCCCGAGCCGGCGCGCAAGATGACCAAGCGCGATGCCGCGGTCGTGCGCGGCCACGCTGATTCCATCGCGCTCAAGCTCGCCTGTCACGATCCCAAGGTTCATCGCAAGCTGATGCCCGGCAATCCGCAGGCGCGCGGCGTGTTCGAGGCGGTGGAGCAGGCGCGCGTCGAGGCGATCGGTGCGCGCCGCATGGCGGGCGTTGCCAAGAACCTTACCGCGATGCTCGACGACCACTTCCATCGCGGCAAGTTCGACGAGATCACCGACCGCGCCGATGCGCCGCTCGCCGATGCGCTGGCGATGCTGGTGCGCGAGCGCCTGACCGGCCTCGCGCCGCCGGCGGCGGCGAAGAAAATGGTCGATCTCTGGCGGCCGATCCTCGAAGACAAGATCGGCAAGCGGCTCGACCGGCTCGACGGCGTGGTCGAGGACCAGACCAGGTTCGGCGATGCCGTGCACGATCTGTTGTCGGCGCTCGAGCTCGGCGACGAGCGCAACGCCGACAGCGAAGACAATGACGAGAACGACGAGAACCGGGACGGCGACAACGACCAGTCCGGCGCCGAAGGCTCGCCCGATTCCGACGCCGCGCAGGAAATGAGCGCCGACCAGGCGCAGGCGAGCTCGGAGGAGATGAGCGAGAGCGCGATGGAAAGCGCGCAGGCCTCGACCTCGGATACGTTCGAGGACGGCGAGCTCGGCGACGACGAAACGCCCGGCGAGGCGACGCGTCCGAACGCGCACGGCAAGAACGAGCCGCGCGGGCCGGAATATCACGCCTTCGCGCCCAAGTTCGACGAGGTGATCGCGGCCGAGGACCTCTGCGACCATGACGAGCTGGAGCGCCTGCGCGCCTATCTCGACAAGCAGCTCGCGCATCTGCAAGGCATCGTCGCCCGCCTCGCCAACCGGCTGCAGCGCAAGCTGATGGCGCAGCAGAACCGCGCCTGGGAGTTCGACCTCGAAGAGGGCATCCTCGATCCCGCGCGGCTGTCGCGCGTCGTCACCGATCCCTATCACCCGCTGTCCTTCATGCACGAGAAGGAGGCGACGTTCCGCGACACCGTCGTGACGCTGCTGCTCGACAATTCCGGCTCGATGCGCGGACGCCCGATCACGGTCGCGGCGACCTGCGCCGACATTCTCGCGCGCACGCTGGAGCGTTGCGGCGTCAAGGTCGAGATTTTGGGATTTACCACGCGTGCCTGGAAAGGTGGCCAGTCCCGCGAGGCGTGGCTTGCTGCCGGCAAGCCGGCCAATCCCGGCCGCCTCAACGATCTCCGTCACATCATCTACAAGTCGGCGGATGCCCCGTGGCGGCGCGCGCGAAAGAACCTCGGCCTGATGATGCGCGAGGGGCTCCTGAAGGAGAACATCGACGGCGAGGCGCTGGACTGGGCGCACAAGCGCCTGCTCGGCCGGCCCGAGCAGCGCAAGATCCTGATGATGATCTCGGACGGCGCGCCGGTCGACGATTCCACGCTGTCGGTCAATCCCGGCAACTATCTCGAGCGGCACCTGCGCCATATCATCGAGGAGATCGAGACCCGCTCGCCCGTCGAGCTGATCGCGATCGGCATCGGCCATGACGTGACGCGCTACTATCGCCGCGCGGTGACGATCGTGGACGCCGAGGAGCTCGGCGGCGCCATCACCGAGAAGCTCGCCGAACTCTTCAGCGAGACCAACACGGCGCCTACGCAAGCACCCGGTCGCCCGCGACGCAAATTGCATTCGTGAGCACGCGTTCATCCCGCCGCAGCTTTCTCAGGCACGCAGCGGCGGGATTCTCCACTCTCGCAGTCTCTCCTCTCGCGCGGGCGCAAGGCGTGGCCGAACCGCCTCCGCGCGCGCTCCAGGTCGAGCACGCCGTCGCCGCGCCCGTCAGCGTCGAGGTCAACGCGCGCAGCATTCCCAATTTCGAGCGGCGCGACCGTTCGCGCACGCGCTTCGGTTCGCTGGAATATCGCAGCGGCATGGTGCTGACCTCGCCCTATCGCGGCTTCGGCGGCTTGTCGGGCCTCCGCTTCCTCGACGGCAAGGGCGAGCGCTTCCTCGCGATCTCCGACCAGGGTGGCTGGTTCACCGGCGCCATCCGCTATTCCGGCCGCGAGATGACGGGCCTTTCGGACGTCGAGGCTGCGCCGCTGCTCGGCGCCGAGGGGCGGCCGATCACGGAGAAGCGCCTCTGGTGGGATTCGGAATCGCTCGCGCGCGACGGCAACCTCGTCTATGTCGGGCTCGAGCGCGTCAACCAGATCCTGCGCTACGATTTTGCCAAGGGCGGCACGCGCGCCCGCGGCGAGGTGATCGGCGTGCCGCCGGCCTTGCGCAAGCTGCCCTACAACAAGGGGCTCGAGGCGATGGTCGTCGTGCCCAAGGGCAAAGACCAGAACATGCCGCTCGCGGGCACCCTGATCGCCTTCTCCGAGCGCGGCCTGGATGCCAACGGCAACCTCGTCGCCTTCCTGATCGGCGGCCCCACGCCCGGCCAGTTCAGCGTGCGGCGCACCGAGACCTACGACATCAGCGATGCCGTGCTGCTGCCCTCCGGCGAGCTGCTCATCCTCGAACGCAAATTCTCCTGGTTCACCGGCGTCAACATCCGCATCCGCTCGATCCCGCTGAAGTCGATCGCGCCCGGTGCGCTGGTCGATGGTCCTGCGCTGTTCGCCGCCGATCTCGGCCACGAGATCGACAACATGGAAGGCATCGACGCCCACGTCACGAGCGAAGGCGAGACGGTGCTGACCCTCGTCTCCGACGACAATTTCTCGATGCTCCAGCGCACCTTGCTGCTGCAATTCACGCTGGCGGAGTAGGGCCGCTGTCGTCTCTGCAAACCCCCGCTGTCGTCCCTGCCTAGTGCGCAATTGCGCACGGGGCGCAGGGACCCATACTGCGTGATCTATCGGGTCAGCAGATAGAAGTCCCGAACGACCAATCTTCGCCAAACCGCTCCCTGGGGTGATGGGTCCCTGCGTGCGCAGGGACGACAGCCGTTTTTGCGGCCGCGCTGTTGCGACCAGACGATTGCGGAAATGCACGCCGGGGCGACCCGCCATTCCCCCTTGCGCCTAGCAATCCGCGCGTCTCCCACTACACTCCCCGCATCGCCCCTCCATCCTCCGGAACTCCCCGCATGAGCGTCCTGTTTTCCCCGATCAAGCTGCGCGGCCTGGCCTTGAAGAACCGCATCGTGGTGTCGCCGATGTGCCAGTATTCGGCCGACGACGGCGTCGCCACCGATTGGCACTTCACCCACATCAACAATCTCAGCCTGTCGGGCGCTTCGATGTTCTGCATCGAGGCGACGCATGTGGAGGCGATCGGCCGCATCACGCCGGGCTGCCTCGGGCTCTACAGCGATGCCTGCGAGGCCGCCTTGAAGCCGATCCTCAATTCGGTGCGCAAGCATTCCTCCACCGCGATCGCGATGCAGCTCGCCCATGCCGGCCGCAAGGCCTCGAGCGCGCGGCCCTGGGATGGCGGCCAGCTGATTCCCGTCAGCGACGGTGGCTGGCAGACCGTCGGCCCGAGCGCGGTGCCGCACAAGGAGGGCGAGGCCGCCCCGCTGGCGCTGGATGCTTCGGGCCTGAAGCGCATCCGCGAGGCCTTCGTCGATTCAACGAAGCGCGCCGCGCGGCTCGGCATCGACGCCATCGAGGTGCACGGTGCGCACGGCTATCTCCTGCATCAGTTCCTGTCGCCGATCTCCAACCGGCGCACCGACGAATATGGCGGCAGCCTCGAGAACCGCATGCGCTATCCGCTGGAAGTGTTCGACGCGGTCCGTGCCGCTTTCCCCGCCGACAAGCCGGTCGGCATGCGGGTGTCGTCGACCGACTGGGTCGAGGGCGGCTGGGATCTGGCGCAGACGATCGAATTTGCGCGAGCGCTGAAGGCGCGCGGCGTCGACTGGATCGATGCCTCCTCCGGCGGCGTCTCGCCGCTGCAGAAGATCCCGCTCGGCCCCGGCTATCAGGTGCAGTTCGCGGACGCCATCCGCCGTGAGACCGGCCTGCCCACCATCGCCGTCGGCCTGATCACGGACGCCAAGCACGCCGAGGAGATCGTCGCATCGGGCAAGGCCGACATGGTCGCGCTCGCCCGCGGCATGCTCTACGATCCGCGCTGGCCCTGGCACGCCGCCGCCGCGCTCGGCGGCGAGGTCGAAGCGCCGCCGCAATATTGGCGCTCGCAGCCCTCGACGCAGAAGGCGCTGTTCGGCAAGACCACGTTCGGCGCGCGGTAAGGGGACGCGTCGCGCCCCCTGCTTATGTGACGCAATAGCGGCGCCTCATCACCATTGTGGAGCGCGCTTTCGCCCCCTCGCTTCCCTGCCGCATCCGTAAACCTCCGCTGCTTCCACAGTCTCCAAAACTGGCCTAACCTTCCGCGCAGGCGAGGCAACGGAGGGCTGCCCATGCGTTATCCTGTCCGCAAAGCGGCTCACATCTTCGAGCGCGTCGGCCTCGCGATGGCCGGCGCGGCGTGCGGGCTGTTCATCGGCGCCTATGTCGGATCGGCCATTCCCGCGCTCACCACGCAGGGCTTCCTGCTGCTGATGATGCTGCTCGGCGGCATCGGCTTCTATCTCGGCATCGACACGCCGCAGATGCCGTTCGACGATGCACACAGCCAGATCGACGCCGCCGAATTCATGAGCGCCGCCGGCACGCTGTTCGCGACGCTCACCGCCTTCGTCTCCGTCGTCGTCATCGTGCTGCGGATCGATCCGCACATGCTCTGGACCTGGCTCGTCTTCGCCGGCTGGCTCGCCGGCGTCCTCATGCAGATCGTCGCGGGCGCCAAGGCGAGGATGCGGAAGTAGCGCGCTCTCTCTCTTCACCCTCCAGGGGAGGGTGAGCAAGCCGCCGGCTGCTATCCCTCAGAACACCACGCCCACACGCGTGCCGCGCTTCCAGGCGATGCGGCAGCGCTTTTTGGTGTTGACGTGCAGCAGCTCGAAGCGATCGGGGATCTTCACCTGGCCGCCGAGATCGACGCAGGCCCCGCCGGGCGAGTAGTCGATCAGCGTGCAGGGGATCACCGGCGCGCGCGGGTCGGTGATGATCTTGGCTTGCCGCGACACCAGCCCTGCGGGTTTCACGCGGGTATATTTGCGTGGGAATTGCGGCACGTCTCCTCCAGCTCCGCAAGGTTTCGCGGCGTACTCGAGCCGCCATGATGACGCGCAGAAGATGCGAACCGGCTAAAGCAGCGGCGAGAATTTTAATGAAAAGTAGCGGCGACGGAAGAATGTAGCGGTAGCGGGCCACCCTCCCCCTCCAGGGGAGGGTAAGCGCTCCCATCACCCCGTCGTGCTCTCCCCCGCCGCCTCCGCGTGCCCCGGCTCCGCCGGCATCGGCACCGTCACGTAGTCCTTCGGCATGTTCACCGGCCGGTAGTCCGGCTCCACGGCCATCCGCTTCAGCACGCTCTCATGCACGTGCGCGCCTTCGGGAATGACGCGCGGCTCGCAATTGGGGATGTAGAAGCCGAAATAGACCTTCCGCGCCGGCCATTCCTTGTACCTGGCGTTCTTCGGCAGATACTCCAGCACGCGCCAGGCCGGCGTCATCGAATCGTGCAGTTGACCCGTCTTGCCGGTGTAGGCCGGCGCGACATAGTGGAACGGCGAGTTCTTGCGCGGAACGCCGAAGGCGAGCTGGTTCACCGTGCTCGGGTTGAACTTCAGCCCGGCCTTGGCGGCCTCCTCGATCATCCAGATCAGCGGATATTTCGAATCGCCGCTTTCGGATTCCGGATAGCCGCCGCCGATGTCGCCATGCACGCCGGCGAACCACACCTGCAGAATGTCCTGCGGCACCTTCTTCTCGTCGGGGACGTAGCGGTTGCTCCAGAAGTCCTGCGGGTCGCGGTACTGCTTCAGGCGGAACATGCAGCGCCGCTCGTCGATCGCGATCGCCTGCCGGAAGATCCTGACGCTGGGGTTGCGCAGCGTGAAGGCGAGCTCCTCCAGGCTGGGCCAGAACAGGCGGTCGGGGCGCGGCACGATCACGCTCGCCACCGTGTCCCACACGCCGATGAAATGGATGGTCGGCCAGCGCGTCGAAGTGATGCGCGCGAACTGCGCGGCGAGGTCGAACGTGTCCTTCGGCAGCGGCCCGCTCTCGTCGCTCGCGACGCCCTCGACGTCTTCGACCGCGTTGCCGCGCCCGGTGCCGGAATATTGCTTGTAGGCGATGAGGCCCGAGCCTGCGAGGTTTGCCTGCTCCGGCGAGATCAGGCCGATCTTGTGAATGAGCCCCGCCAGCACCCGCACGGTATAGGCCCCGCGCGAGAAGCCGAACAGGTAGATCCTGTCGCCGGCCGCGTAATGCTGAACCAGGAAGCAATAGGCCGACAGCACGTTGTCATCGAGCCCGTAGCCGGTGGCGAGCCCCAGCACCAGGTTGATGTTGGTCTTCCAGCGGTGCCACGTCGAAGGCTCCGTCACCGTGCCGACCCCGGGATCGTAATACACCATCTGCCGCGGCGACGTTTTGTCGGTCTTGCGCAGGCAGCGATAGAGCTTCAGGACGTTGGAGATGTTCTCGCTGATCTCGTTGCCGGTGCCGTCGCAGCAGATGACGAGGTGTTTCGGATCTAGCTTGCGGTCGGTGGTGGCTGCGGACTCCATGGGATGCACCTCGGGGTGATGCTACCGGGGAGAGTATAGCGGAAACACCCGTTCGGAGGACAGCGGCAAATTGAATGCAGTTGGCGGTCCGGCGAAAGCACCTGCGTCGTGTGCGCTTAAGCCGGAATAAAACCTTGTCGCTCACCCTCTCGCGCGTTTTCACCAGCGAACCATTCGTAATGAATAGCCCGGCCGATATCCTTCGGTGGTTCCTTGTTTTCGATGACGATCAACTGCAAGTTTTTGTCAAAAGTGGTGAGCGACTGCCAAAATCCAGCTTCGATGCCAGGATCAATTGGCCCGTCTTCGGTAATGTCAGTTGTGCCCTTTTTATAGCTTGTTAGCGGAGAATCGATGAGAAGTGCTCCCAGGTGAGGACGCTTGTTCTTCCCACAATATCGCAAGAGTCCAACAACGAACGCCGAATACAATACAGCGCGAACGCCTTTGCCGTGCGACTGTCGAGCCTGACCGTCAACAACTATGTCATAGTTTGCTTCGTCAAAACTGACCCGCCCTTCGCCCTTCCAATTCCAGTCCCTGAGGACGGCTTCAATCTCCTTGCAAAACTCTAGCAGCATCTTTGATGGTAAGGGCTCCCATTTTGTTGAGGGTCGCTTGCTATTTGTGGAAGTGCTTTCAATGCGCTCTTTCGCTTGGCGTAAGGTCAATGCTTGCGCTTCGTCGTTGCGGATGGATTCCGCTTGGACACGACGAGAAACTAACTTCTCTAAGCGCTGACTTGCTTCTTGCATCGTTGGTGCAAGGAAGTTTGCGATTCGAGAGTCGATGCGTCTTATCGATGAGGTGCTCTCGATTCGTTCTGCATCGCATCTATCCCTTCTGACCTTAAGACTCTCAGTTGCTTCAGCAAGGTCTTTTCGATGAGCAAGAATCTTCGATGCTTCGGCCTTCGTTGCCTGATAGGTTGATTTGCTTTCAAAGGAAACCTTGTGCGCATGATCGGGCGACATAAGTTGATCGCAAAGTGGACATCGAACTTCTTGGAGGCCGTTGAAGAAGTGGGCTCCTTCCGCGATGAAATCGAGCCGCTTTAGATCCGATTGATATCGCTCATCTAACAATGTGTACTGACCCAAGAGCTGATCAATCGCGATGAGCTGAGATTCCGAACGTTGTTGAGCCGCTATCGAATCTCTTCTCTCGGATTCTAGAGCCGTGCGCTCCGCGGAATGATCGGCTAAGGTCTTGGTCAACTCAGCTATGGCGTTGTCAAGTTTGTCGGCAGCGGTGTCTGCATCTTCTTCTATGGGCTGGTTCTCTAGTCGAGCTTGTATAGGGGAAAGAAGTTCGTCGATTAAGCCCAACTGTGCTCCAAGCCGAGCGGAAACGATTTCTTTTTTTTCCGCTGCAATTACTCCAGTGTCATCTTTTCCCGAGAGCATGTAGGCAAAGGCCCGCTTGCGAGCGGTCGTATCGAAACTACTCTGCCCAAGCACCGGCGAACGCTCATCAATGATGGTTATTTCGTCGACGAGAACCATGGGAAGTAAGGTCCGGATAGTTAGGCGCTGGACTTCGCCGCGATCGTTCTTTCGTAGGGCGGCTTCGCCGATTCCAGAAAATTCAAAGAGGACTGCTGTCACATCGCGTGCTTGGCTGCGGCCGGATCGGCTCGGAACAATCTTCTCGCCCTCGCCTGCTTTGATATTGTCGATCTTGGTTCGATGAGCCGCAAGATCGCCCCCTGCGAGACCTCGTTCCAGCGTCAAGCTGTCGCCTGCCGAATTCTCAAACTCTACGAAGAGCTGTGAGTAGGATTCGGCTTCCGGAATGCGCTTGTTCATTTCGTCAGCGCCGAAAATATAGTCGAGACAATGAACTAGATAACTCTTACCGGTATCTGAAGCTCCAGCAACTACGTTCGCGCCATCTCCAAACGTAACGATTGCGTCTTTTACTTTCGTGCCGCGCAGTAAGATTGTTCTTATTTGAAGCATGCTAGAGCTCTAGGTCATTGACGGCAGTCAACCGGTCAAACTCGGCGCCCCATCGGCCGACATTGTTGGTCATGAAGCGCGACAATTCCTCGTCCTGCATCTCGCCAAATTTCTTTATCACCCAGTCTGCTCGCTCGCGCAGAGATGTCGCGTAGTCGGTTTTCAAGAGCGCGATGAACGCGGCAGTTAGTTCGGTCGCGCAATACAGAATTCCAGAGGCGTCAAAAGTCTTCTGAAGCAGCTCGCGGGAAAACATTTCATCGAGCCCGGCGCTGATCACGTCCCGCTTCACAAGAAGCTCGGTTCCGCGAAATGGAACTGACGGGTGTAAGCTAACTGGTCCCCCCATCACGTCTCCAGAGTGGACAAGTAGATAGTCATAGGCGATCAGCCGTTGGAGGTCGGCGCGACTCCCATGAGCGGCAGTCAAAACAAATAGAACTCTGAGCCCGCATTCGAGTGGCGAATTGAAGGGTCTCGCTTTTCTATGATGGGGGTGCTCAGCTGTCATGGGGCGCACCAGTTGAGCCGCTTTTCGTTGGCCATCTGATGACACATTCCTTCGCGGTCTTTTGCAAGAACGTGAGGTGCGAGGATGTGCCCGCTCAGTTGCAATGATTGCGCAGCCTTCACTGTATTCAGGAGGCGCTGCAAGCCGCTCAAGCTCCGAGCAGTGTAGTCGTGGTAGAGGCCGTCGACAAATTCCTGCAGCAGCGTGTCAAAGTACGCTGTATCTGCCATCTGGTCGCGAGCAAGTTCTTTGAGACCTTCGGCGCAGTAGAATGTAATTCTCGATCGATCGAACAAACGGGCGTGGACTTGATAATCGGCAAAGTCGGCGATGCTGGATACTGCCTTGCCAATATCCGCACTTATGACCTGATATAGCTGCCGAACATATTCCGTTTCGCTTGCCGCTACTGCTGACGGTGGGGTTGGGGGAGGAGGTCGATCAATGAGAGGTTGGCCGAACACAGTCAAATGATAGCGGGTCTGAGCGTGTTCCTCAATTAGCGCGAGAGGTTGTTTGACTCGAAAGATGGAGAATTTGAAGGCTTCGATGTGAGCCTTGAGCTTGTCGCTCAAGGAGATTTTTTCTTTGGATGTTATCTTCGTTGAGCACCGTGCGTCCCAGTTTGTCAGAATGTATGCGCGGAGCTTCTCAGGCTCATCGATATAATCTTGGAAATCTGACGTGACACCACGATGAGTTACGAACCAATATTCTTCGGGTGTGGTATAGTCGCGAATAAGTGTATAGTAGAGAACTTTCCCGATCTCTGCCGCAGCTGTTCCTATCCCAAGTTTGCTGTCGTAGTGCTTGCACTGATACAACGACCAGCGGCGCGGGCTAGCGGTTGTTGCATCCAGCCACACGACTATGTCGCGCCCCTTGTCACCAGCGCCGCCTCGCTGCTGTACTTCGCAAATGTTTGGGATTTTTGAAGCCAGGTAACCAGAGGCCCATTCAAGCGTAAAGCGCTCAAAATCCTCTGGGCTGAACTGCGCTAGTCGATCTAATGGATCAACGGGAAGACCAACCCCTAGTCCCAATAACCTTGCGTTCGCATTCGGCCAGGGAGTGGGAAGCGGCAGATTCTCGATTGACTTCGGCTTGGTTTTGACCGCCCCCACATCTCCCCCAGACGCGAAATTACGACGATTGATTGATCGCGAGAGTTACTTGATAGCACAACTTCTCGTAATTCCACCTTGGGCGAATGTGTTTTGGCCCACAAAACAAAAGCGGCCGGATCTTCCGATCCGGCCGCTACTCAAACTCTTACTGGCTAAGCCTACGCCACGCGACGCAACCTAGCCCCCGCCCAATTTCCGAAAACTCAGCTCGCCTGCTTCGCCGGCGCGGTGTCGCCTACCTTCTTCTGGATGGCGCGCTTCAGCTCGAGGGCGCGCGGCGACAGGTTGTCGGCGTTGGCCTTGAGCAGGAAGGGGTCGAGGCCGCCATTGTGGTCGACGCTCTTGACCGCGTTGGTGGAGACGCGCAGGCGCACGTTGCGGCCCAGCGCTTCCGAGATGAACGTCACGTTGACGAGGTTCGGCAGGAAGCGGCGCTTGGTCTTGATGTTGGAGTGGCTGACCTTGTGGCCGACGAGGGGGCCCTTGGCCGTCAGTTCGCAGCGGCGAGACATGGCAAAAATCCTTCATCTAAGCCCCCAACGATCTGCGGCCGCCATTCGGGGCGCCACGGGGGCAAATTCTCTTGTCCTTGCAGGGAGCGGGCGGACGTATAGGGGGGAAGGGGCCTTGCGTCAAGTTTTTGGGCGCCGATTCGGCCGCCCGGGTGGTGCGCTCCCTCTCCCGCTTGCGGGAGAGGGGTGGGGAGAGAGCCCTCTCCTCCGGGGGCAGCCGTTGCCACGAATGGTGCCTCAAGATGAGAAAGCCCTCACCCGCGCCTTCGGCATAGCCGAGGCTCCGCCTCGGCGTCCTCTTTCAAGGACGGCCGCCGAAGGCGGCCTACGCTCTCCCGCCAGCGGGAGAGGTGTGGGAGCCCGCGGTTACCGCCCGATCACAAAAACGGCAATGATTGTCGCGCCTTACCATCACATAAACGGCGTATTCGCCGCCGAAATATCGGGGGGAGTTCCGGGGCGGATACGTCCGGACACATTGTTTGCCGCGGTTTTTGGTTTAAGTAACAGCGCATCGCGCCCCGATTGGATTGTTTCGTGCTTGCAACGTCCCCTTTTGCGCAAGATTTGCGCTCAGCCCGTCCGCGCCTGGCCGGCTGGCTGGTAGCGCTTTGCGCGCTGGCAATGGCGTGGGGCGCGGTGCCGGCGGCGGCGCAAGGCAAGCTCGAGGCGCAGTATGAGGCCTCGCTGGCCGGCATTCCCGTCGGCAAGGGCGCCTGGAACATCGATATCCAGGACGACGTGTTCTCGGCGGCGGCCGCCGGCGGCACCACGGGGCTGCTGAAGTCGTTCACGGGCGGCTCCGGCACCGGCGCCAGCCAGGGGCGCGTCGTCAACGGCGCGCTGGTCGCGACCGGCTACCAGGCTTCCACCACCACCCAGAAGAAGACCGAAGAGATCCGCATCACCCTCGACAAGGGCAATGTGAAGGACTTTGCGATCCTGCCCGAGCCGCCGGTCGATCCTGATCGCATCGTCGTCACCGAGGCGCATCGCCGCGGCGTCTGGGACCCCATGACGGCCTCGCTGCTGCGCGTGCCCGGCAATGGCGATCCGGTGTCTCCGGAGGCCTGCCACAACGGCGCGCCGGTGTTCGACGGCCGCATGCGCTACGACCTCAAGCTCGATTTCAAGCGCATGGAGACCGTGAAGGCGGAGAAGGGGTACAAGGGCCCGGTCGTGGTGTGCTCGCTCTATTTCGTGCCCGTTGCCGGCTACATCCCCGATCGTCCCGTGATCAAATACCTCGCCGCCCAGCGCAACATCGAGATCGCCTTCGCTCCCGTCGCCGGCACGCGCATCCTGGTCCCGTTCTGGCTGAAAGTGCCGACGCCGCTGGGGCCCGCCATGCTGGAAGCCACCAGCTTCATCACCTCGGCCCAGCCGCCAAGAGTCGCGAAAACGCAGTAAGAGCCATAGCGGCGGTCCGCGTTTACCCTCCCCTGGAGGGCCCTCCAGGGGAGGGTAAGAGAATCTTCGTAAAATCAATCACTTCCCTACTGTGCATGGGGTTGTTTTCGCAACGATAGGTTCGGAAGGCCGTCATGGCCGGCTTGACCCGGCCATCCATCCCTTCGAGAGACGCTCGTCTTTCGATGGATGCGCGGGTCAAGCCCGCGCATGACGAAGGCGGGAATCCATTTGACTCCTCGGCGATTCTGATTCGACTCCGCGCCGTCCCCAGCTTTAACGAATCCAGTCGCTTGTGCGACCGCGCAAAACTCCATCTAGTGCGCAACCAGCGCGAGTCCCGCGACATGTTGCGAGAACGGAACGGGACTCAACGGGGAGTCAGCGATTCGGCCGCGATTCGTTCTAGAGTCGTTCCGAAGCTTAAGGCGAACGGGAAAAGCGTCGCAAAGTGAAACAGTTGCGCGGGAATTGGGGGGAGCGTGTCCACGCCTTCGGTGTGCCCCTCAACTTGAGGCGGCCGCGCGAGCGGCCGTCTCGAAGGGCGAGGGGCCTGGCTCCCTCAATGGCACCAGTCGGGCCTTCATCCCTCGAGACACGCTGACGCGCTCCTCAGGCTGAGGACCAAAGCAAGCCCCCGGCCCGCCTCATCCAGCACTGACATTCGCCCAAATCGCCACTACCTAATCCTTCAGACATGGCTTTTTCCTCCCCCCCCTTCGCCTCCGAGCGCGCGCCTTCCGATCGCGTGCCCGGCGCCGGCGTCACTGCGGTGCTCGGGCCGACCAACACCGGCAAGACCCATCTCGCCATCGAACGGATGCTCGCGCATCCCTCGGGCATGATCGGCCTGCCGCTGCGCCTGCTCGCGCGCGAGGTCTACAACAAGATCGCCGCCAGAGCCGGCGAGGCCAGCGTCGCGCTCGTCACCGGCGAGGAGAAGATCAAGCCGAAGAACCCGCGCTATTGGGTCTCCACCGTCGAGGCGATGCCGCGCGACCTCGACGTCTCCTTCCTCGCCGTCGACGAGGTCCAGATCGCCGCCGATCTCGAACGCGGCCATGTCTTCACCGATCGCATCCTCAACCGCCGCGGCCGCGACGAGACGCTGCTGTTAGGGGCCGCGACGATGCGTCCGATCATCGAGCGGCTGCTGCCGGGCGTGTCCATGATCACGCGTCCGCGCCTGTCGCAGCTCGAATTCGCCGGCGACCGCAAGATCACGCGCCAGCCGCGCCGCACCGCCATCGTCGCGTTCTCGGCGGATGAAGTCTACGCCATCGCCGAGCTGATCCGCCGCCAGCACGGCGGCGCCGCGGTGGTGCTGGGCTCGCTGTCGCCCCGCACGCGCAACGCGCAGGTGGCGATGTTCCAGAACGGCGACGTCGACTATCTCGTCGCCACCGATGCCGTCGGCATGGGCCTCAATCTCGACGTCGACCACGTCGCCTTCGCCTCCGACCGCAAGTTCGACGGCTACCAGTTCCGCCGCCTGACGCCGGCCGAATTCGCGCAAGTCGCCGGCCGCGCCGGCCGCGCCACCCGCAACGGCACCTTCGGCACTACCGGCCGCTGCGCGCCGTTCGAGCCCGAGCTCGTCAACGCGCTGCAGAACCACACCTTCGATCCCGTGAAGGTGCTGCAATGGCGCAACTCGAAGCTGGATTTCTCCTCGCTCGGCGCGCTCCAGGTCTCGCTGAACCTCGCCCCCGGCCACGAGGCGCTGACGCGCGCGCCTGTTGCCGAGGACATGCGCGTGCTCGACCACGCCGCCCGCGACGGCGAGGTGCGCGATATCGCGCATGGCAAGGCCGCGGTGGAACGGCTCTGGGAAGCCTGCCAGGTCCCGGACTACAGAAAGCTGTCGCCGGCCGCCCATGCCGAGCTGGTGACGACGCTCTACGGTTTCCTGATGCGGAAGGGTTGCATCCCTGATTCCTGGTTCGAGTCCCAGGTCACCCAGGCCGACCGCATCGATGGCGACATCGACACGCTCTCGGCCCGAATCGCCCAGATCCGCACCTGGACCTTCGTCGCCAACCGCCCGGACTGGCTGAGAGACCCCGAACGCTGGCAGGGGATCGCGCGGGAGGTCGAAAATAAATTATCGGATGCGCTCCATGAACGCTTGACTGAGCGTTTCGTTGATCGCCGGACCAGTGTATTGATGCGCCGCCTGCGGGAGAACACGAGCTTGAATACTGAAATCGGCAAGACCGGCGAAGTCATCGTCGAAGGCCATGTCATCGGCCGCCTCGACGGCTTCACCTTTGCACCGGATGCGGCGGAAGCAGGCTCCGATGCGAAAGCCTTGCAGGCCGCAGCGCAAGCGGTGCTCGCCGGCGAGATCAACGCGCGCGCCGAGAAGCTCGGCAATGCGCCGGACGAGCAGTTCGTGCTGACCTCGGAGGGCATCATCCGCTGGACCGGCGATGCGGTGGCGCGGCTGTCTGCCGCAGACGACGCGCTGCATCCGCGCATCCGCATCATCTCCGACGAGCGGCTGACCGGCGGCCCCCGCGACAAGGTCCAGGCGCGGCTGGAGCTCTGGGTCAAGACGCATATCGAGAAGCTGCTCGGGCCGATGTTCGAGCTGTCGAAGGCCGAGGACGTCACCGGCATTGCCCGCGGCATCGCCTATCAGCTGGTCGAGGCGCTCGGCGTGCTCGAGCGCCCGAAGATCGCGAGCGAGCTGAAGGATCTCGACCAGTCCTCGCGCGCCGTGCTGCGGAAATACGGCGTCCGCTTCGGCGCCTATCACATCTATTTCCCCGGCCTGCTCAAGCCCGCCGCGCGTGCGCTCGCCGCGCTGCTCTGGGCGCTGAAGCAGGACAATGTCGATCTCTCCGCGCTCTCGGGCGCGCAGCATCTGGCATCTTCGGGCCGCACCTCGTTCCCGGTCGACAAGCAGCTGCCGCGCGATGCCTATCGCGTACTCGGCTACAAGCAGGCCGGCGAGCGCGCCGTGCGCGTCGACATACTGGAGCGGCTGGCCGATCTGATCCGCCCCGCACTGGCCTGGCGCGAGAACTCGCCCGGCGAAAAGCCCGCCGGCGCGTTCGACGGCCGCAGCTTCGTGGTCACGCAGGCGATGACCTCGCTCACGGGTTCAGCCGGCGAAGACTTTGCCTCCGTGCTGCGCGCGCTCGGCTATCGCATGGAGAAGCGTCCGCCGCTGCCGCCAAAGCCGGTCGTTGTTGAAACGGTTGCGGCCGAGACGCCGCCCGCCGAGGCCAGCGCGGAGACATCGGCCGAGACTTCGACCGAGACGACCTCGACAGAGACGGCGGCAGAGGCCGTGGCCGGCCTGCCGGCGGAGGCCTCCACCGAAGCTGGCGCCGAGCCGGTCGCCGTCGAAGACGCGCCCGGCATGGAGCCGCACGACGAGCCCGCTCATGAGGAGCCGGCGCTCGAAGCCTCTTCCGAGGCTTCCCTCACGCCCGAAGACGCCCCCGGCATCGCGCCGCCGGCAGAAGAGGCTGCGACGTCCATCGAGGCTGCCGGCCTCGAAGCCGCTGCCGCCGAGACGGCCGCGACCGAGGCCGCGGCATCGCCCGACGCTGCCGCGCTAGAGGCTGCCACGCCCGAGGCTGCGACCGCGCCGGCAGAACCCGAGCTGGTCGAGGTCTGGCGCCCGGCTGGCCGTCACGAGGACCGCAAGCCGCGCCACGAGCGCCATCGCCACCAGCGTCACCACCAGCCGCGTCCGCAGGCCGGAGCCGAAGGCGCCGCGGCCGCGCCGGGCGAAGCGGCCGAGGGCGCAAAGCCGGGCGAGCGCCATCGTCATGGCGGTCATCGCCGCGATGGGGCCAAGGATTTCCGCAAGGGCCGCGAAGGTGGTGGAGAGGGCGCGCCGCGTCCCGAGGGGCGCGACGACAGGAATCGCCGTTTCGAGGGCAAGGATCGCGACAAGGATCGCAACCGCGACAACAAGGGCAAGTTCGGCGGCGATCGCGACAAGGGTCGCGAGCATCGCGGCCGCGACCGCGACAAGGGCCGCGACCGCCAGGGTGGGCCGTCGCTGCGTCCCTACGCCTCGAGCGCGAACCCGCGTGAGCGCGATCGTCCTGCGGATCCGAACTCGCCCTTCGCCAAGCTCGCCGCGCTGAAGGAGCAGCTGTCCGGTCGGAAGGAGTGATCCTACGACCGACCGGCAGCGCATCGACAAATGGCTGTGGCACGCGCGGGTGGTGAAAGCGCGCACCTCCGCGGCCGAGCTCGTCGTCACCGGCCATGTCCGCGTCAATGGCGTTCGCGAGACATCGCCGGGTCACGCGATCAAGCCCGGCGACGTGCTGACCATCGCACTCGATCGCACCGTGCGCGTCCTGAAGGTGACGGGCTTCAACGAACGCCGCGGCGATGCTGCCTCGGCACGGGTGCTGTATGAGGAGCTCGGGACGCGCAATTAATTGCGCCTGTCATTCATTTCTTGGTCGATCAAACGCGCAAAGCCGTCATGATCGGCCTTCCCGATCTTGCGGCGCCGGGCCATCCGCGCTACGCAAGCCACGACTTTTAAAAGAGCTTTTCGGAGCGTTGGATGACTTACGTCGTCACTGAAAACTGCATCAAGTGCAAGTACACCGACTGCGTCGAGGTCTGCCCGGTCGACTGCTTCTACGAGGGTGACAACATGCTGGTCATCCACCCCGACGAGTGCATCGATTGCGGCGTGTGCGAGCCGGAATGCCCCGCCGACGCCATCAAGCCGGACACGGAACCGGGCCTCGAAAAGTGGCTCCAGGTCAATGCCGACTATGCCAAGAGCTGGCCCAACATCACCCAGAAGAAAGAATCGCCCGCCGACGCCAAGGAGTTCGACGGCATGGAAGGCAAGTTCGAGAAATATTTTTCTCCGAACCCGGGCTCGGGGGACTAATTCAGGCCCAAACTTAACCCTAATAGCGGCGCCGCCGCCGAAAACCAGCCCTCAAGACCCCTAAATCATTGATTTTTGCGGGAAATGTGCTATATTGGGCACATTAAGCCGAACCCCGTCAGCCCCGTTTGGCCCCTCAGGGTTCCCGTGAAACCAAATGTCGAACAGGGGCGTGGCAGTTTCCGCGCGCAGGCTGTGTCACAGAAAACGCGTAAAAAGAGTACTTCAGCGAGGGCTTCCCATAAGGAGGCCAAAAAAGTCGCCGCGGCCAGCCGTAGCGCATCCAAGGGTCGGACCGCGACGAAAGCGCCGGCTGCAAAGTCCTCGAAGAACAAAAGAAGCGCAATGCCTAACAAGACTGCCAAACCGGCCGCGAAAGCGACCGCTGCCAAGCCTGCTGCCGCCAAGCCTGTGACTGCAAAGCCGGTGGCCGCCAAGGCTCCCGCTGCCAAGCCCGCGACGAAGGCCCCTGTTGCTGCTACGCCTGCCAAGGCTCCCGCAGCGGTCAAGCCGGCTGCCAAGCCCGCTGCCGCGCCGAAGGTCGAGGAAAAGAAGGTCGTGACCCAGCGTCAGGGCTTCAAGGCCAACGAATTCGTCGTCTATCCCGCTCACGGTGTCGGCCAGATCCTGGCCATCGAGGAGCAGGAGATCGCCGGTGCGAAGCTCGAGCTGTTCGTCATCAACTTCATCAAGGACAAGATGACGCTGCGCGTGCCGACCGCCAAGGTCGCCAATGTCGGCATGCGCAAGCTGTCCGACCCGGCGCTGGTCAAGAAGGCGCTGGAGACGCTCAAGGGCCGCGCCCGCGTCAAGCGCACCATGTGGTCGCGCCGCGCCCAGGAATACGAAGCGAAGATCAATTCGGGCGACATCGTCGCGATCGCGGAAGTCGTGCGCGACCTCTATCGCTCTGAGTCGCAGCCGGAGCAGTCCTACAGCGAACGCCAGCTTTATGAAGCGGCGCTCGACCGGCTCTCCCGCGAGATCGCTGTGGTGCAGCACTCGACCGAGACCGAAGCGGTCAAGGAGATCGAAGCCCAGCTCGCCAAGAGCCCGCGCCGCGCCAGTGCCAAGGCAGAAGCCGCCGACGGCGAAGCCGAGACGGACGCCGAGGGCGATACCGACGATACCGATGGCGACGACACCACGGTCGCCGACGAGGCGGCGTAGGCACCGCGTCGAATGCAAGAGATCGAGAGCCCGGCCGTTCGGCCGGGCTTTTTGTTTGGAGTTCGGAGGGTGGGTTACGGCCGCAGATGCGCCTCGCGCCTCCGCTGAGCGATGGGTTTGTTGGAGAAGATCGTAACGCAAAGCCGTCATCCGGGTTCGTGCTTCGCACGCCACGGAATGACAGCGCTCAGAAATTGATGAGGGCCTACTTCACCGGCCGCTTCTCGAGCTTCCTTGCCAGTGTCCGCCGGTGCATGCCCAATCGCCGTGCCGCTTCCGAGATGTTGAACTCCGTCTCGATCAGGGTCTGGTGGATGCGCTCCCATTCCAGTGTCTTGATCGAGGTCGGCCGAGCATCGAGCGCGACCTCGGCATTGCCTTCGGCCTTGTTGAAGGCGGCTTCGATGTCGTCGGTGTTCGAAGGCTTTGCGAGATAGTGGCAGGCGCCGAGCTTGATCGCCTCCACGGCGGTGGAGATGCTGGCAAAGCCGGTCAGCACCACGATCAGCATGTCCGGATCGTGCGTGTGCAGGAGCTCGACGCAGGCGAGGCCCGAGGCGCCGCCGAGCTTGAGGTCGACCACGGCGTGGCCGAAGGAGCGTTGCTCCAGTACCTGCCGCACCTCCTCGATCGAGGCGGCGAGCACGACTTCGTAGCCGCGGCGCTCGAAGGAGCGCTTCAGCGTGCGGGCGAAGCCGGCGTCGTCCTCGACGACGATGAGGGAGCGGTCAGGCGTCAAAATTCCCTCCGATCGCGAGCGTTGCGAGCGGCAACGTCAGGCGCACCGTGGCGCCGCGCTTCCTGTGGTTCTCGGCGGTCACGGTGCCTCCCAATTTGCGAACGACATTCACCACCAGGAACAGGCCGAGCCCGCCGCCGGCGCGGCCCTTGCTCGACTGGTAGGGCTTTCCCAGCTGCGCCAGCATCTCCGGCGCAAAACCCGGACCGCGGTCGCTGATCGACAGCACCAGATTGTCGCCTTCGCGCTCGGCGACGAGCTCGACCCAGTCGCGCGAGACCTCATAGGCGTTGTCGAGCACGTTGAAGATCACCTGCTTCAACGCGACGTCGGAGACGATCGCGACGTCCTCGCCGAACGTATTGACGAAGTAGAGCGTGCGGGCCGAGCGCGCGTCGCGCCATTCCTCCACCAAGGCGGTCACGAAGGCCGTCACCGTCGTCGGCGAGGAGCCTTCGCCGCGCGCTTCGCCGGCCGACACCAGGATGCCCGTCACGATGGACTTGCAGCGTTGCAGCGAGGTCTCCATTTCCGCAAGATCCTCGGCGAGCTCCTCATCGGCGGCGAGATCCGGCATGCGACGCCAGTCGCTGAGGATCACCGAGAGCGAGGCCAGCGGCGTGCCGAGCTCATGTGCCGCGCCGGAGGCGAGCAGGCCCATGCGCACGATGTGATCCTGCTCGGCCGCATGCTGACGCAGCGCCGCCAGATGTGCATCGCGCTCGCGCAAATTCCTGTTGATGCGGGTGACGAACACCACCAGCAGCACGGCATTGAGAACGAAGCCGAGCAGCATGCCTGTTACGGTGAGGGTGTAGGTCTCACTCAGCGGATTGGGCGGCAGGTCCAGTGGTCGGTAGGCCAATGTCAGCCAGACGAAGCTCGCACAGGTCAGCGCGACCAGCGACCATGTCGAGCGGGCATCGAGCAGCACCGCGCCCAGCGTCACCTGGAGCAGGAACAGCGAGGTGAAGGGATTGGTGGCGCCGCCGGACAGGTAGAGCTGCGCGGTCAGCGCGGCGACGTCCAGCATCAGGGCGACCAGCAGCTCATTATTCGTGATTGCGGCGCGATGGCGCACCCAGACCAGGCTGGAGACGTTGAGCAGCACCAGCGCGCCGATCACCGCGCTCATCCGCTCCAGCGGCAGGGGGATGCCGAGGCCGAAATGCACGGCACCGATGGTCACGATCTGGCCGACCACCGCGGTCCAGCGCAGCTGGATCAGCAGCGCCATGTTCTTGCGATTGGTCTCGTCCTCGGTCGGCATGGTGCCGATCAGCTCGCTGCGCGCGTCGGCCTGCGATTGCAGCGTAACGGCTTGCCCGTCACGCCCAAGCGTCTGGGAAAGCGTTTTCCCGTCGTCAGGTCGGCTCGACGATCGTTCCAGCATCTGATCCCGTCCTGCGGGCGGCGGCATCCGAGCCGCCGGCCTTTTCGTGGACGAAGCGCTGGCGGCGGAACAGCCCGCCGCCGAATGTGACGAAGAATTTGCCGGCCAGCATGAAAGCCAGGGCAAACCACGTCAGCGCGTAGATCAGGTGGTTATTGGGAAAGCGGATCACGGTCAATCCGCCGATCGGACCGTCGGCAATTTGTGATCCGGCGTCGGCATCGACGAAGAAGGGCGCGACATTGTGAAGGCCGCGTGCCGCCGCAATCGCGGCGACATCCCGTGAGTACCAGCGGTTGTGCTGGGGCGCGTTGTCCCGGAGAAATCCGCCCTTCGGCTCCGTCATGCGAAGCAGGCCGGTGATCTCGACCTCACCGTCGGGATTGCCGCCCCTGCGCGTCGACGCGTCGCGTCGCTCGGGGGGCACGAAGCCGCGATTGACCAGCACCAGCGTGCCGTCGCTGCTCTTCAGCGGCGTCAGCACCCAATAGCCCGGACCTTCCTCGGTGACGGCCTGAACGAGAGTCTCGCGGTCATGCAGGAAGCGGCCGCTGACGCTGACGTGTCTGTATTCATCGCTTGCGGCGCTGATGGTGGGCCATGACGCGGGCGCGGGGACCGGCTGCGCCGGGGCGTGAACGCGCTGCTCGACGC
This sequence comes from Bradyrhizobium sp. RP6, assembly GCF_003837805.1. GTDB lineage: Bacteria > Pseudomonadota > Alphaproteobacteria > Rhizobiales > Xanthobacteraceae > Bradyrhizobium. The sequence continues at coordinate 56,149 of NZ_RQIT01000021.1, forward strand.
GGTCGATCAGCGCCAGCTTCCAGGCCCGGCGTTCGATCTGCCAGACGCCGAGCGCGACGAGAACTGCAAAGGCGATGAGCAAGAGGGCCGTGAGCCACAAGGAAGGGGCGCGCACAGCCTCGCTGCGCATCCCCCCTGGCTTGCTCGTCACGGTCCCGGTCTTGCTCACGTCGGAGTCTCGCTCAGTTCATTCCCGGCATCTGGTGCATCGGCATCATGTTGCTGTTGAGGTGGCTCATCACCCACAGCGAACCGGACAGCGCGATCACCACCATCACGATGGTGAAGATCAGCGCCATCATGCTCCAGCCGTTCTCGGAGGTCGTGTTCATGTGGAGGAAGTAGATCATGTGCACGACGATCTGAACGACCGCGAAGGCCATGATGACCAGCGCGGTGATTTGCTTGCTCGGAAGCGCCCCGCTCATCACCAGCCAGAACGGGATCGCGGTGAGCACCACCGAGAGCACGAAGCCGAGCAGATAGGTCGAGAACGTGCCGTGAGCGTGGCCGTCGCCGTGGTGATCATGGTCCGCATGGGCGGCGTGGGTATCGGTGTTCATCGCAGAACTCCCAGGAGATAGACGAAAGTGAAGACGCCGATCCAGACCACGTCGAGGAAGTGCCAGAACATCGACAGGCACATCAGGCGGCGGCGGTTGGCCTCGATCAGGCCGAACCTTTGCACCTGCACCATCAGCGTCACCAGCCAGATCAGGCCGCATGAGACGTGCAGGCCGTGGGTCCCGACCAGGGTGAAGAAGGCCGACAGGAAGGCGCTGCGCTGCGGCGTGGCGCCCTCGTGGATCATGTGGGCGAACTCGGTGAGCTCGATGCCGATGAACGCGGCGCCGAACAGGCCGGTGATCGCCAGCCACATCTGGGTCTGGCCGATCTTGTTCTGCTGCATCGTCAGCATGGCAAAGCCATAGGTGATCGACGACAGCAGCAGCATCGACGTGTTCACCGCGACCAGGTTCAGGTCGAACAGGTCCTTCGGCGCTGGCCCGGCGGCGTAGTTGCCGCCGAGCACGCCGTAGGTGGCGAACAGGATCGCGAAGATGAGACAGTCGCTCATCAGGTAGATCCAGAAGCCGAGCGCGGTGCTCCAGCCTTCCGGATGCGGATGTTCGTCGGCGAGATAGAAGAGCGGCTCGCCGGTCTGGGAGGGATTGACAGCGACAGTCATTTACTTGGCTCCGGCGAGCAGTTTGGTGCGCGCGTCCTCCGTCCGGATGATGTCTTCAGCCGGAATGTCGAAGTCGCGGTGATAGTTGAAGGTATGGCCGATCCCGACGGCGAGCATCGCGATGAAGCTCGCAGCCGCCAGCCACCACATGTACCAGATCAAGCCAAAACCCATCGCGGTGGCAAAGCCGGCGAGAATGATGCCGGTGCCGGTGCTGCTGGGCATGTGGATCGGCTTGAACCCGGTGAGCGGACGCTGATAACCGCGCTTCTTCATGTCCCACCACGCGTCATTGTCGTGAACGACGGGGGTGAAGGCGAAGTTGTAGTCCGGCGGGGGCGATGAGGTCGCCCATTCCAGCGTACGCGCGTCCCAGGGATCGCCGGTGACGTCCTTGAGCTGCTCGCGCTTGAGCAGGCTGACCGCGAACTGCATCAGCATGGAGAGGATGCCGATGAAGATGAAGAGGGCACCGATCGCGGCGATGACGAACCAGATCTGAAGCGAGGGATCGTCGAACACGCGCAGGCGGCGGGTCACACCCATCAGGCCGAGCACGTAGAGCGGCATGAAGGCGAGATAGAAGCCGGTGACCCAGAACCAGAACGACATCTTGCCCCAGAACGGGTCGAGCTTGAAGCCGAACGCCTTCGGGAACCAGTAGTTGATGCCGGCGAACGCGCCGAACACCACGCCGCCGATGATCACGTTGTGGAAGTGCGCGATCAGGAACAGGCTGTTGTGCAGGACGAAGTCGGCCGGCGGCACCGCGAGCAGAACGCCGGTCATGCCGCCGATCACGAAGGTCAGCATGAAGGCGATCGTCCACATCATCGGCAGCTCGTAGCGGATACGGCCGCGATACATCGTGAACAGCCAGTTGAACATCTTCGCGCCCGTCGGGATCGAGATGATCATCGTGGTGATGCCGAAGAACGAGTTGACGCTGGCGCCCGAACCCATCGTGAAGAAATGGTGCAGCCACACCAGGTACGACAGGATGGTGATGACGACCGTGGCGTAGACCATCGAGGTGTAGCCGAACAGCCGCTTGCCCGAGAAGGTCGAGGTGACCTCGGAGAAGATGCCGAAGGCGGGGAGAACCAGGATGTAGACCTCGGGATGGCCCCAGATCCAGATCAGGTTCACGTACATCATCGGGCTGCCGCCGAAATCGTTCGTGAAGAAGTTGGTGCCGACGTAGCGGTCGAGCGAGAGCAGCGCGAGCACGACGGTCAGGACGGGGAAGGAGGCGACGATCAGGACGTTGGTGCAGAGCGAGGTCCAGGTGAACACCGGCATCTTCATCATCGTCATGCCGGGGCAGCGCAGCTTGACGATGGTGCAGATCAGATTGATGCCGGATAGCGTGGTTCCGACGCCCGCGACCTGCAGCGCCCAGATGTAGTAGTCGACGCCGACATCGGGACTGTAGCCGATGTTCGAGAGCGGCGGATAAGCCAGCCAGCCGGTGCGGGCGAATTCGCCGATGAACAGCGAGGCCATCACCAGCACTGCGCCGCCGACCGTCATCCAGAAGCTGAAATTGTTCAGGAAGGGGAACGACACGTCCCGTGCGCCGATCTGGAGCGGCACGACGTAGTTCATCAGGCCGGTGACCAGCGGCATCGCCACGAAGAAGATCATGATCACGCCGTGGGCGGTGAAGACCTGGTCGTAGTGATGGGCGTTGAGATAGCCTTCGGAGCCGCCAAAGGCGAGCATCTGCTGGCCACGCATCATCAGTGCGTCGGCGAAGCCGCGCAGCAGCATCACGATGCCGAGGATCATGTACATGATGCCGATGCGCTTGTGGTCCACCGTGGTGAACCACTCGCGCCAGAGATAGCCCCAGAGGCGGAAATAGGTGAGGCCGCCGAGCAGCGCGGCGCCGCCGAGCGCGACCACCACGAAAGTGCCGACGACGATCGGTTCGTGTAGCGGCAGTGACTCGAAGGTGAGCCGGCCGAAGATGAGCTTGAGAAAATCAGGAGACATGCTGGATCTCTACTAGGAGTCTGACTTCGGACGCTGTCCGAGGAAGAAGGACGAGGACTTGAGCGGCGTGAACGACGGCCGCTTCAGGCCGGCGCCGATGAGCGGCATCGTGTCGGTCGGAGCCGTGATCGAGGCGGTGGTCCTGCCCTGCGGCGCATCCGGCGTGCAGGTGCCGGCGACGAAGCTCGGCTCCGGTCCAAGCGCGGTGCCGCGCCGGGCGTATTTGTCGTAGGCCAGCGGCAGCGTGTTGTTCAGGCCCTGATGGCCGGCGCCGCCCTTGGCGTCGATCGCCATCATCTCGCTCTGGCACATCTTGCCGGTCTCGACGCACATGTTGAGGATCAGGCGGTAGAGATCGGCATCGACGGAGCCCCAGCGGCGCACCGGCTCGTTCTGGCTGGGCTTTTCGAGCTGGAGATATTCGGCGCGGCCGAGCGAGCCGCCGGCCGACTTGGCGCTGGCGATCCAGGCGTCGAAGCCCTTGTCGTCGAGGCCCTTGAAGTTGAAGTGCATGCCGGAGAAGCCGGCGCCGCTGTAATTCGCCGAGAACCCCTTGTAGGTGCCGGGGTGGTTGACGACGGCGTGGAGCTTGGTCTCCATGCCCGGCATTGCGTAGATCTGGCCGGCGAGCGCGGGGATGTAGAACGAGTTCATCACCGAGGAGGCGGTGATGCGGAAGTTGATCGGACGATCGACGGGCGCGGCCAACTCGTTGACGGTCGCAATGCCGTAACCCGGATAGATGAAGAGCCACTTCCAGTCGAGCGCGACGACATCGACCTCGAGCGGGGCCTTGGACTGGTCCACGGCGCGGTCGGCATGAATGCGGCCGAGCGTGCGATACGGATCGAGCAGATGCGTGCCCATCCAGGTCAGCGCGCCCAGGCAGACGATGATCAGCAGCGGCGCCGACCAGATCACCAGCTCGAGCTTCGTCGAGTGGTCCCATTCCGGCTCGTAACGAGCGGCCGTGTTGGATTGGCGGTAGCGCCAGGCGAACAGCGCCGTCAGCGCCATCACGGGGAGGACGATCAGGAGCATCAGGACGGTGGAGATGATGACGAGGTCGCGCTGCTGGGCAGCGATGTCGCCGGCTGGCGCCAGCACGACATAGTCGCAGCCGCTGAGAGCGGCAGCCAGAGGTAGTAGCGCCAGGATCTTGAGACGAGACACGGGCCGAGCCTTTGAGAATGAGTTTCTTTTGCGGGGCCAACGGGTAGCTGCGGCGCAACAATCCGGACATTGGACAATTTGTCCAATGTTGCAGTGCGGAATGTTGGGACAGACAGGACCGGATTGCCTGGCCTTCAGCCGGGCGGTCGGCTTTGGTTTTCAGGACGTTAAGGGCGCACGAATGGCGACGGCACAGACCCCCGCAATGGCAGACCTCCACACGGGCGAGCACGGCCACGACCAGGCCAGTCCCGGCGAGATCGCTATCGGCGTCATCATCGGCCGCACCTCGGAATTCTTCGACTTCTTCGTCTTCGCGATCGCCTCGGTGATCGTGTTCCCGCGCCTGGTGTTCCCGTTCGCGAGCGAACTGACCGGCACCCTTTATTCTTTCATGATCTTCGCGCTGGCCTTCATGGCCCGTCCGATCGGCACCGTCATTTTCATGACGATCGACCGCGAGTACGGCAAGACGGCCAAGCTGGTGTCGGCGCTGTTCCTGCTCGGTACCGCCACCGTCGCGCTGGCGTTCTTGCCCGGCTATCACGAGATCGGCGTCGCGGCGATCTGGCTGCTGGCGCTGGCGCGCATCGCGCAGGGTCTGGCCTGGGGCGGCGCTTGGGACGGCATGGCCTCGCTGCTGGCGCTGAACGCGCCGCCCTCCCAGCGCGGCTGGTATGCGATGGTGCCGCAGCTTGGGGCGCCGCTCGGGTTGATCGTGGCGAGCGCGCTGTTCGCCTATTTCGCCGGCCTCCTCTCGGCCGACGATTTCTTCGACTGGGGCTGGCGCTATCCGTTCTTCGTCGCCTTCGCCATCAACGTCGTGGCGCTGTTCGCACGCCTGCGCATGGTGACGACGGAAGAATATGCCACGCTGTTCGAGACCCGCGAATTGCAGCCCTCGCGAATCTCCGAGACCGTCGCACGCGAAGGTCAGAACATCATGCTCGGTGCGTTCGCGCCGCTGGCGAGCTTCGCGCTGTTCCACATGGTTACGGTGTTTCCGCTGTCCTGGGTGTTCCTGTTCACCCGCGAAAGCCCGGTGCGCTTCCTGATCATCGAGATCGTCGCCGCCGTGTTCGGCGTCGCCGCGATCGTGATCTCCGGCATCATCGCCGACCGCGTCGGCCGCAAATCGCTGCTGATGGGATCGGCGATCGCGATCGCGATCTATAGCGGCTTCGCGCCGCAATTGCTCGATGCCGGCGCGTTCGGCGAGACCATCTATATGGTGATCGGCTTCATCCTGCTCGGCCTCTCCTTCGGCCAGTCCTCCGGCGCAATCGCCTCGAACTTCCGGCAGACATTCCGCTACACGGCTTCGGCATTGACCTCGGACATGGCCTGGCTGTTCGGCGCCGGCTTCGCCCCTCTGGTAGCGCTGCTGCTCGCCACCAATCTCGGCGTCATCGCCTCGGGTGCGTATCTGCTCTCGGGCGCGTTCTGGACCCTGCTCGCGCTCTGGCTCAGCGGCCAGCGCGAGGCCGGCGACATGGACGCGGGGCGGTAAGACTCAAGCGGTTGCCGGATAGCAGCGGACGTGCGCCTGGCGCACGTCAATCCGCCACGATCTTCACGCGATCGCGTACCTTCACCTGCGCGGTCCGATCGAGGCCGTTCAGCACGCGGAAGCGCTCGGCGGGATGATCGACGCCGGCCATGCGGTGGGAGAGCGATTCCACGGTGTCGCCGGGCTGCACGGTGATGACCTTGATGCGCAGCGGCCGCGCGGCCTGGATCTCGTCGAGTGTGAGACGGCGGAACGAGTTGACGGTCTCGCGCGCGTTGCGCTCGCTCTCGGTCGATTTCTGCCGTGTCGCGAAGATGAAGCGATAGACGTCGCTGCCAAAGCGCAGCGCATAGACCTTGAACTGCCACTGATCGCCCTTGGCGGTGGCGGACGCCGCCGGAAAACCGTTGATCGTGATATCCTCGGTCGACGCCTTCTCGACGCCCTCCATCCAGCCCGAATTCAGGTAGTCGCCGAGCGACTGTTCGGCCGGCACGCGCACCACGTCGAAGCGCATCGCCTGTGCGCCGCCCTCGCGCACGCCGATCACGGCCTGCGCGGTGTTGTCGAGCGTGAAATTCTCGGGCGCCTGGAAGGTGAAGCCGAGCTTCGGATGCAGGAAACGGCGGCCGCGGACAAAGCCTTCGCTGGGATCCTCGCCATAGACGAGGTTGTCGATCGCGGCGAGATAGCTTTCGCGGTCGCGCTCGGCGCCTTCAGGCGCAGTGTACTGCCGCGCGATATTCTGCGCGTTCTGCACGCGTTCCGGGGTTGCCGGATGTGACGAGGTGAAATCCTGCGCGCGCGGATCGAGCGAGCTCTTGCCGGCCTTCAGCTCTGCATTGCGCTCCATCGCCGAGAGGAAGCGCGCCGCGCCATAGGGATCGAAATGTGCCTTGGCGGAGATGCCGACCCCGATCCCGTCGGCCTCGAGCTCCTGCTTGCGCGAGAAGCTCGCCATGGTGAGCTTGGTCTTGGCCAGCGCCAGCGCAGTGAGATCGGGATCATTGCTCATGTCGGTGACGACGCGGGTGACGATCGCGGCCTGGCGGGCCTGGTCCTCGCGCATGGCGGCGTGCTTGGACAGCACATGCGCCATCTCGTGGCTGAGCACGGAAGACAATTCGGAGGTGTCGCTGGCGAGCGCGAGCAGGCCGCGCGTGACATAGAGCTGGCCGTTCGGCAGCGCGAACGCGTTCACCGCGCCGGAATTGAGGATGGTGACCTTGTAGCCCTGGTCGGGACGGTCGGAGGCCGCCACCAGCCGGTCGACGGTCTTGCTGACGAGCGCCTCGAGCCTGGGATCGTCATAGGTGCCGCCATAGCTCGCCAGGATGCGTTCGTGCTCCTTCTCGGTGGCGGGGGTTTGCGCCACGGCGGGCTTCGGCTTCGGCATCACGACGGTCGCCGGGGCCGCCGCGGTCTGGAACCGGCCCATATCGCCGCAACCGGCGAGAGCAGCCGCTCCCAGAACAAGGCACAGCGCGCCCGGCGCCGCCCGCAGGCGGCGGCGTTCAACCCATACGTGCCGTTCTAGCACCCCATCCACGTCGCTTAACCCGTGCCTGGCCTGACTTTAAGGCCTTACCCCTGCCGGCTCGTTTGCGCCCAGCAACTCGACCTGCCCCACGAGGCGCACATCGATGCGCGGCCCTGTATTCCCCTCAACCCAGCCCCGAACTCGAATACGTCGATTCTCCAGAGACTTAAGGCTGATGCCGGCGCCTTCGAACGCCGCCAGCGTGCGCTTTGAAATAGTCACGGCAAACCCGCGTGTCCAGCTCCGTCCGAAGTTGAGGTAGGTCGTTGCCCCAGCTTGCCGGACCGACAGGACTTTGCCTTCGACCACCGCAAAACGCCCGATCTCCGCCAAAATATCGTCCGGACTTTCCGTGTTTTTTATGGCCGACGGGTCAGCCCAGCTGCCCATTTTTTGGCGCCGTGCTGCGGCTTCCGACGCCATCAGGGCGGCCGCGCAGTCCTTGTCTGCGATCTCGGCGGAGACGATGGCGTCGCCCTGGGCGAGCAGCATGGCCTGCACCGGGCTATCGCTTCCGCCGAAGAAGACCAGCGCGCCCTGGCGGCCGTAGCGATCGGGCGCGTCGTCAGCGCTTCGCAGCGTCACGTTGCGGCCGATGAGCAGTGATGTCAGCGCCTGCTTCGTCGTTGCCGTCGGCTCGATCCCGGCAAGGCGGATTTCGCGGCCGTCGTCGAGCCGCATGCTGCGCGCATCGACGATCGCGGCAACGCGGCCTTCGCCTTGGGATTCGAACTGGCACGGATTGGCGAGCGCGGCGCTGCTCGCGGCGAGAAGACATACGACGACGAGATGAAGCAGTCGCGTCACGTGACCCGGAGAGGTTGCGTTGCGCGTTGATCTTAACTCGAACGATGCGTGAGGCGAAGACACTTCCTCACACTCCGTCATTGTGAGCGCAGCGAAGCAGATTCCCTCCGCGGAAAGATTCTGGATTGCTTCGATGCGCTCGCAATGACGCGGAGAAATCTTGCATCCTCGCCATTCCGCTTTGCGGAAATCATGTGCGGCGTTCGCGCTCTTGCAACCCCCTCGCGCTTTCTGCGCTGTTGCGCATGTGGCATGATTGCGGCAATAGCGATAGCGAACAGCTATCACCAAGAGCAATAACCAGGCCGCCATCAGAGTACGGCGCGATAAGGGAGATCGTTTTCGATGAAGAGAATTTTGCCGGGCATTCTTGCCGCCGCTTTTGCATTGAGTGCGAGTGTGGCGCAGGCCCAGGACAAGCCGCCGCTGAAGATCGGCGGCATCCTCGATATGTCGAGCCTGTATGCCGACATCACCGGTCCCGGCAGCGAGACCGCGGCCAAAATGGCGGTCGAGGATTTCGGTGGCGAGGTGCTGGGGCGCAAGATCCAGGTGCTGGCGGCCGACCATCTCAACAAGGCCGATCTCTCCGCCAACATCGCACGCGACATGCTCGACAACCAGGGCGTCGAGATGATCTACGACGTCGCGGCCTCCGCGACCGCGCTTGCCGCCGGCGAGATCGCGAAAGCGCGCAACAAGATCATCATGTTCAACGGCCCGGGCTCGATCCGTCTCACCAACGAGGCCTGTGGTCCCTACACGATCCACTACGTGTTCGATACCTACGGCCAGGCCAATGTGACCGGTCTTGCGGCTGTGAAGTCGGGTCTCGACACCTGGTTCTTCCTCACCGCCGATTACGCCTTCGGCCAGGACCTGGAGAAGGACACCAGCAGCGTCGTGACCAAGACCGGCGGCAAGGTGCTCGGCAGCGTGCGCCATCCGCTCAACACGTCGGATTTCTCCTCGTTCCTGCTGCAGGCCCAGGCTTCCAAAGCCAAGGTCATCGGGCTTGCCAACGCCGGCGGCGACACCGTCAACGCGATCAAGCAGGCGGCCGAGTTCGGCATCACCAAGGGCGGCCAGAAGGTCTCGCCGCTGCTCGCCTTCGTCTCCGACATCGATTCGATCGGGCTGGAGACCGCGCAGGGCCTGTTGCTGGCCGAGGCGTTCTACTGGGACCTCAACGACGACACGCGCGCATTCTCGAAGCGCTTCATGGAACGCACCAAGCGGGTGCCGACCTCGGCGCAAGCCGGCGTCTATTCCTCCGTCACACATTACCTGAAAGCCGTGAAGGCGGCCGGCACGACCGATGCCGCGGCAGTGATCAAGGTGATGAAGGAGACGCCGATCAACGATTTCTTCGCCAAGGGTGGCAAGATCCGCGAGGACGGCCGCATGATCCACGACATGTACCTGTTCGAGGTGAAGAAGCCGTCAGAGTCCAAGGGCCGCTGGGACGACTACAAGCTGCTCGCCACGGTGCCCGGTGCCGAGGCGTTCCAGCCGCTGGAGCAGTCGCGCTGCCCGTTGGTGAAGAAGTGACGGCGTGAGTCGTCGTGGCGACGAGCGCGCCCAACGGTAGGTCGTCATCCCGGGGCTCGCGCAGCGAGAACCCGGGATCCATCGGGCGGCAGTGACGGTTGAGGAACGGATTCCGGGTTCGCGCCAAGGGGCGCGCCCCGGAATGACGGAGCAAAACAGCAACAAGGGAGACGTCCTGTGAGCAACGACATGGTCCTGCAGAAGCTCGAAGGCGGGCTGCTCACCATCACGATGAACCGGCCGGAGCGGAAGAACGCGCTCAACCCGGACATGGTCGCCGGGCTGGTCGAGGCGGCGCGGCGCGCGGCCGACGATCCGGAGGTGCGGGCCGTGCTGTTCAAGGGCGCCGGCGGCTCCTTCTGCGTCGGTGGCGACGTCAAGTCGATGGCAGCGGGCCGCGCGCCGCTGCCGTTCGAGCAGAAGCTTGCAAATCTGCGCCGCGGCATGGAGGTCTCGCGCATCCTGCATCAGATGCCCAAGCCCGTGGTGGCGCAGCTCGATGGTGCCGCCGCCGGCGCGGGCCTGTCGATGGCGCTGTCATGCGACCTGCGCATCGCTTCCGAATCCTGCAAGATCACCACCGCCTTCGCCAAGGTCGGCTTCTCCGGGGATTACGGCGGGACCTATTTCCTGACGCAACTGCTCGGCAGCGCGCGGGCGCGCGAGCTCTATCTGATGTCGCCGGTGCTCACGGCCAGGGAAGCGCATGCGATCGGCATGGTGACCAGGGTCGTGCCCGACGCCGAGATCGATGCCGCCGCCCACGAGCTCGCGCTGTCGCTGGCACAGGGCCCGTCGATCGCGCTCGGCTTCATCAAGCGCAACATCAACAATGCCGAGCATCTGGCGCTGGAGGACTGCTTCGACGGCGAGGCGATCCATCACACCCGCTGCGGCGACACCGAGGATCACAAGGAAGCCGCCAAGGCCTTCGTCGAGAAGCGCAAGCCGACCTTCAAGGGCGCATGACCATGGCGCCCCATATGCGGCTGCGGCAGATCTGCCTGGTCGCGCCGCAGCTCGCGCCTGTCGTCTCCGATATCGCGGAGATCATGGGCCTGTCCGTCTGCTATCAGGACGGCAATGTCGCTAAATACGGCCTGGAGAACGCGCTGCTCCCGGTCGACACGATTTTGCTGGAGGTGGTTGCGCCGTTCAAGGAGGGCACTACGGCCGGCCGCTTCATCGAGAAGACCGGCGGCCGCGGCGGCTACATGGCGATCTTCTGCTGCGACGATCCGGACGCGCGCGGCCGCAACGCCAACGCGCTCGGCGTGCGAACCGCGAACGTCATCGACCATGCGCCCTATCACGGCGTTCAGCTCCACCCCCGCGACTGCCGCGCCGCCTTCATCGAGTTCAACCACACCGAAGGCAGCGACGACATTCTTGGCGCCTACCCGCCGGCGGGACCGGACTGGCAGAAGTTCATCCGCAAGGATGTGACGCAGGCGCTGACGGCGGTGGAGATGCAGAGCCCGAATCCGATCGAGCTTGCGGAGCACTGGGGCAAGATCATCGGCGTTGCGCCGACTGGCGCCGAACTGAAGCTGCCCAACGCAACCTTCCGCTTCGTGAAGGGCGCCAGCGAGATCATGAGCGCGTTGGAGTTTCGTGTGACTGACGTGGCGCAGGTGCTGCATGCCGCCAAGGCGAAGGGCCTCGCGGTTGCGGGCAAAGAGTTTCTGCTGGGCGGAGTGACGTTCCGGGTTGTAGCTTGAGCGGTTGCCACACACACCGCTGTCGTCCCGGACAAGCGAAGCGCAGATCCGGGACCCATAGCCACAGCGAGTGGTTTGGCGAAGACTCGGAGTTGTCAACTCGCGCTACAACCACTCCCTGTGGTTATGGGTCCCCGCTTTCGCAGGGACGACAGGGGAGTTTGTGGAAGCGCTAGAGGGACACGGCGAGACCCTGCCGCAATCACCGCCCTCTAAAATTCGCCACCCGCCGCTCTTCCGTGGCTTTCACGCCTTCCTTAAAGTCCTCCGTCGCGCGCAACCTGGTCTGCTCGGCGAGCTCGTGGTTGGTCGCGGCCATCACGCGGTCGGCGAGGCCAGCGCGCATCGTGGCGCGGGTGGAGAGCAGGCCGAGCGGGGAGCATTCGGCGATCTCGCCGGCGAGCTTCATCGCGGCCGCCTTGACCTGGTCCTGCGGCACCAGCTCGTTGGCGAGGCCCCACTTGTAGGCCTCCTCGCCGGTGACGCGGCGGCTGGTGTAGAACATCAGCTCGGCGTTGTTCTTGCCGATCAGCTCGGGCAGCGTCACGGTCAGGCCGAAGCCAGGATGAAAGCCGAGCTTGGTGAAATTCGCGGAGAAGCGCGCCTCGGGGCAGGTGACGCGGAAGTCGGCGGACACCGCGAGCCCCAGGCCACCGCCGATGGCCGCGCCCTGGACGGCGGCAACGATCGGCTTCTTGGCGCGGAAGATGCGGACGGCCTGGATGTAGAGATGGTTGATCGAGCCGAGACTGTCGGCCGGATCGCCTTTCTTCTCGGCCTCGCGCGCTTCCTGCGCCTGCCGAGCCGGATCCTGGAAATTGGCGCCGGCGCAGAACGCCTTGCCCTGCGCGGACAGAACCGAGGCACGAATCTCGATGTCGCGGTCGAACTCGTCGAGCGCATCCGCGATCTGGTTGATCAGCGAGATGTCGAAGAAGTTGAGCGGCGGGCGGCGGATCTCGATGGTGCCAACGTGCCCGACCTTCTCGACGCCGATGTCTTTGTAGGTGCTCATGATGATCCTCGATTGAATTAGCGCAGGCCCAATCCGCGGGCGATGATGCCGCGCAGCACCTCTGTGGTGCCGCCCTGGATGGTGAGCTTCGGTGCGGTCTTGATCGCGAAGTCGAGCTGCCGCTCCAGCGTCTCGCGGTTGGTCGCGGTCTCCTCGACGAAGGCGGCGAGATCGCGCACGCGATGCGGCAGCTGCTGCTCCCAGACCGTGCCGATGTCCTTCACGATGGACGCCTCGACCACTGGCTCCTTGCCGGCTTCCAGCATACCGGCCACCGAGACCGACATGCGCCGCATGGTGTGGAGTTGCGCCACCAGCCGGCCGATGCCCTCGGCGCTGCGCGTGTCCGGATTGGGGCCGACTGCGCGGACGAGCTCGGTCAGCACGTAATAGGTTTCGAGGAAGCGCTCGGGACCCGAGCGCTCGTAGGCGAGCTCCGAGGTCGCCTGCTTCCAGGCGCCGTCGATCTCGCCGAGCACATGATCGTCGGGAATGAAATGGTCGGTGAAGACGACCTCGTTGAACTCGTATTGGCCGGTGATCTGGCCGATCGGGTTCACCTTGATGCCGGGCTGCTTCATCTTGACCAAAAACTGCGTCAGGCCGTGGCGGCGGTTTTCCTTGGTCGGCGGCGAGGTGCGGAAGATCGCGATCATGTAGTCGGCGATATGCGCCGACGAGGTCCAGATCTTGGTTCCGTTGATGAGGTAGCCACCGTTGGTCTTGGTCGCACGCGTCTTCGCCGCGAACAAGTCGGAGCCGGAGTTCGGCTCGCTCATGCCGATGGCAAAGCAGATCTCGCCGCGGCAGATCCGCGGCAGGATATCCATCTTGATGTTTTCAGGGGCGTATTTCAGCAGCACCGGCCCGCTCTGGCGGTCGGCGACGAAGAAGCGTCGCGTCGGCGCGTTGGCCACGCGCATCTCTTCGGTCACGACGTAGCGTTCGAGGAAGGAGCGTTCCTGGCCGCCATATTTCTTCGGCCACGTCATCCCCAGCCAGCCCTTGGCGCCGACCCGGCGAGAAAATTCCGGTGCGTCGGTGTCCTCGCGGTTGGGCTTGTGCGGATCGAAGGTGCCGGCGGCGATTTCCTCGGCGAGGAAGGCGCGCACTTCCTTGCGCAATTGTTCGCATTTCTCCGGCAGGCGGATCGGATCGAAACGGAGGGCAGCGGTCATTGTTGTCTCGTCCCCTGATCAGCGCGACGCCACGAGCGGCCACAATTCGTCGGCGCCGCGGTTTGCGACGAGCTTGCCGAGCTCGACGGCCCAGTAGCTTTCCGAGCCGAAATCGTCCCGCCAGGCCAGCGCGCGCAGCGAATAGCGGTGCAGGATGTGCTCCATGGTGAAGCCGATCGCGCCATGGACCTGATGGGCGATGCCGCCGCCTTTCTCGGCGGCTTCCGCGCAGCGGATCTTGGCGGAGGCGGCTTCGAGATACACCTCGTCGTTGAAGGATCTTGCGTTGGCGATCGCGTCGGCGGCCGACGTCGCCGCCGCAAGCGCCGCGGCGGACTCGCCGGCAAGGCGCGCGAGATTGTGCTGCACCGCCTGGAATTTCGAGATCTTCTTCTCGAAGGCGACGCGCTCGTTGGAATAGCGCACGGAGATATCGAGCATGGACTCCAGCGCGCCTGCGATCTGGAGGCTGCGCGAGACGCCGCCCATCAGCATCAGCGTGGTCTGGTCGAAGCCCTTCGGCGCGGGTTTGATGGTGATGGGCTGGACCTTGTCGAGCGTCACGGTGTCGCTGTGGTCGTAGCCGACATTGAGCCCGGCCTCGATCCGCGCCTTGGCCGCATCGACCAGCGCGATGGAAACACCGTCCTTGCCGTGCGCCAGCACCGCGAAGTGCTTTGCTGTCTTCCCGAACGGCACGCCGCGGACGCGGCCGGAGAGCGCGCCGTCGGCATCGAGGCTGATGCGGTCCCTCGGCGATGCCGGCAACACTGTCATCTCGCCTTCGGGCGAGGCGATCCTGCCTTGCGCCAGCAGCCACCCCGCCAGCATGGTCTCGGCCAGGGGCACCGCGACCGCGAAACGGCCGGCGGCGTTCAGCAGTGCAAAGCCGTCGGCAAGGCTCGCGCCTGAGCCGCCGAGGTCATCGGACACCCAGGACAATGGCAGGCCCGCCTCGCTCAGCGCCTGCCACAGCGGCGCCTGCCACGAACCTTTCTTGTCGTTGTTGATGGTTTGCGGGTCGGCGAGATCGGCGAAGATCTTCTCCGCGGTCTCGACGACGATATTGTCACTCTCCGCCACAGCGTTCCCCGTGTCTTGCCATTGGCGCGTCCCGTTCCGTAGGTGGGTGCGCGGTCTCTTCTTGCGCCCGATGATCGAAAAAAGCCATGGCCCTGACAAGCGTTGATCGCAGGTCAGCCTGCGGCGCGGGCATGGGCGCAAGGGCCAATAGGAGGCTAATTCCGCTTAGCGGAGTTTGCTCGATTTGCAGGGCGCGGCAAAGTCGCTAAAGAGGACGCCAGCGTCAGAACAGGGGAAGGAATTCGGGATGGCAAAGGATAGTCTGTGCGCAATCGTGACGGGGTCGGCGTCCGGCCTCGGCGCGGCGACTGCGGCAATTCTCGCGCGGAGCGGGGCGCGGCTCGTCATCAACTATTCGTCGAGCCAGAAGGAGGCCGAGGCCACGGCTGAGCTCTGCCGCAAGGCGGGCGCCGCTGAGGTCCTGGTCGCGCAGGGCGACGTTTCCAAAGATGAGGACTGCCGCAAGATCGTTGCAGCAGCCAGCGGATGGGGCCGGCTCGACGTGCTCGTCAACAATGCCGGCACCACCAAGCATGTCGCTCACGCCGATCTCGACGGATTGTCGGCGGAAGATTTCCAGCGGGTCTACGGAGTCAACACGATCGGCCCGTTCCAGATGGTGCGCGCGGCGCGCAGCCTGCTCGAGGCCGGCGCCAAGGCTTCGGGGCGACCGTCCGCGGTGGTCAACGTGTCGTCGGTCGCCGGCATCAGCGGCGTCGGCTCGTCGATTGCGTACGCCGCGAGCAAGGGCGCGCTCAACACCATGACGCTGTCGCTGTCGCGCGCGCTGGCGCCGCTGATCCGCGTCAACACGGTGTGCCCCGGCTATATCGACACCCCCTGGTTCACCAAAGGCCGCGGCGAGGCGGGAGCCAAGCAGGTGCGCGACGGCGTGGTCGCCAAGGTGCCGCTGAAGGTGGCCTCGAGCGCAGAGGATATTGCCCAGCTCGTCTGCTTCCTGGCGATGCCGGCCTCCAGCAACATGACCGGCGAGGTCGTGCGCATGGATGCGGGGATGCATTTGATTACTTAGTTCGTCATTGCGAGCGCAGCGAAGCAATCCAGAATCCCTCCGCGGAAATTGTCTGGATTGCTTCGTCGCAAGGACTCCTCGCAATGACGGTGAGGAGGCGGTTTGCTTCTCTCATTGTCGGCGTCTTGGCGCTACCCCTTGATCACGCCGCTCGCCACCAGCCGGTGCCAGATGAACAGCACCACCACCGCGCCGATCGTGGCCGTGATGAAGCCGGCGCCCTGGTCGAGGCTGTAGTGCCCGATGGCCTGGCCGATGAAGGTCGCCAGAAATGCGCCGGCGATGCCGAGGATGGTTGTGAGGATGAAGCCGCTCGGATTGTTCGGCCCCGGCGCCAGCCAGCGCGCGATGAGGCCGGCGACGAAGCCGACGACGATGATCCACAACAGGCCGCCTATGCTCATGAGTGTGCTCCCCTTCCCGAGAACGAGTCGATCGGATTTCGACTAGATTCTGCTCGAGATCTCGTTCTCGTTCGGCAGCCGCCCATCCGGCGTCAGATGGTCGACCACCTGCGGCAGGTATTGGCTGAGACCGGAGAGTAGCTCCTCACGTGACAGGCCGCTCTGGGCGGACAGGCTGTCGATCTGGTCGGCGCCGAGTGCGCTGGCGAGATCGCCCGGCGCGATCGGCTTGTTCTCGCCCTTGCCGACCCAGGAGTTCGCGGTGTCGCCGTGACCGCTCTGCTGGAGTTGGTTGAGGAGATCGCCGAGCCCGCCGCTGAGTACGGTGCCGGCCGCGCCGCCAGCAAGCAGGCCGCCGAGGCCACCCTTGAGTGCGTCGCTCAGGCTGCCACCCCCACCCGCGTTCACCGGCGGAGGCGCGGGCGTCGGCGACGGTTGCGGCGCCGAGCCGGACTGGTTGTCGGTGAAATGCTTGAACGCCTTCCAGGCGAGCAGGCCGAGGAGCGCCATGGTCATCGGCGACATGCCGCCGGACGATTTCTCCGAGCTTGGCGTGCTCGGGCCGCGCGGGCCGTTCTGCATGCCGTTGAGGACGTCGAGTAGACCCATGGTGCTCTCCCGTTCGGCGAGTGCTCGCCGCTGACTTGCCCCCCGGATCGAAAACATATGGGGCACTCATGACGGTTACAAGGCGGCTGCGACGCGATGGGCAGCCGGCCTGGCCTCTGCTATCGAAGATGGGCCCTTCAGGTTGAGCAAGGCGAGTTTATGACAAATCCACCAATCGTAGTCGCCGGCGCGGGTGCCATCGGCTGCTTCGTCGGCGGCATGCTGGCCGCTGCGGGCCGCCGCGTCGCACTCCTCGTGCGGCCGCGAGTGAAGACCGAGATCGAACGGTTCGGCCTGCTTCTGACCGATTTCGACGCCTCCGAGAGGAGGCTCGGCGCGGGTCAGCTCGCGCTATCGGAGGACCCCGCGATCTTCCACAGCGCAGGTATCGTGCTGGTCACGGTGAAGAGCGCCGACACCGCCGATATCGCGGATCAGATCGCGCAGCATGCGCCGCAGGATGCCATCGTCGTCTCGCTCCAGAACGGCATCGGCAATGTCGCGGTGCTGCGCGAGCGGCTTGGCGGCCGCCGCGTGCTTGCCGGCATGGTGCCGTTCAACGTGATCGCGATGGGCGAGGGCCGTTTCCACCGTTCGACCTCCGGCGACATCCGCATGGGAGAGGATCCGGAGAACACGGCTGCGGCGCTTTCGGTTGCCGGTCTCGCGGTGCGCGCGAGCGCCGACATCGCCGGTGTGCAATGGGGCAAGCTGATCATCAATCTGAACAATGCGCTCAGCGCGTTGTCCGACATGCCGCTCGCCGCGCAACTGGCGAACCGCGACTGGCGCAGATTGTTCGCCGACCAGATGGCCGAGGGGCTCGCCGTGCTGAAGGCCGCCGGCATCACGCCGGTCTCGGCGACGCCGATCCCGATGGGCTGGTCTCCGGCCTTGCTACGGCTGCCGGATGCGATCTTCAAAGCGATTCTGGGACGCACGATGAAGATCGATCCCGAGGCGCGCTCCTCGATGTGGCAGGATCTGAAGCAGGGCCGCAAGACCGAGATCGACTATCTCCAGGGCGCGGTCATCGCGCTCGCCGAGCAGAACAATGTCAGCGTGCCGCTGATGCGCCGCATTGTTGCGCTGATCAAGGAGGCTGAGGCGGCCGGCAAAGGTCCGCTTCGTCTGACGCCGCAGCAGATCCGCGGGTAGCGCCCGAGGGAGGAACGCATGAAACGTCGCTTGGTAATCGGGCTCGCGCTGACCGCCTTCTGCGGCACATCGACGCTCGCCTATGCAAGGCCGCCGACGGTGATGAACTCACCTGGCTATGACAGGCGATTGCAGGAGAGCCGGTCGCAATTGGGGAGTTCGCCGATGGTGACGGAGCCGGCGACTGCGCCGGTGGCCAAACCGAAGCAGGGCAAGAAGAAGCGCACGAACTGAGGGTGGGAGCTGATCTCGATGCAACTCGTCATTGCGAGCGCAGCGAAGCAATCCCAGAATCGCGCCGCGGAAAGACTCTGGATTGCTTCGCTGCGCTCGCAATGACGGTCGTGGGTGCAGCTCAGCCCTTCTTCGCGGGCTTGCTCGGCGTCGGGTTGAACAGCTTCTTCAGATCATTCAAGCTTTCCGATAGCCGCGGCCATTCGCAGGAGAACGAGCCCTTGGTGCAGGGCGCGCCCTTCGGCCTCGGGCTTGCGGCCTGCTGCACCTTCGGCCGCTCGAGCGGGATCGGCACGCGCGCGGTCTCGGTGCGCAGCGCGACCTGTTGAAGCTGCTGCAACTGCTGTTCCTGCTGCTCGCGCTGCTGGCGGGCCATGGCTTGAGCCGCTTCGTTGCTGCGGCGCTGATTGGCGAGATAGGCGGTGTAGGCCTCGTCTATTTTCTTCTGCTCCTCCGGCGTCGGATTGGGGCCGGCGATATCGAAGGTGCGATCCTGGAGGAAGTCGTAATAGGAATAGCCGCCACCCGGCTTGCGGCGGCCGGCAAACTTGGCGTTGCAATCTGCAAGCGCGGATGTCTTCTCGGTCTTGGTTGCGGCTTTCTCGGCGGCGTCGGCGCATTCCTCGAAATCGACCGGCGCGCGTTTCCACCATTGCGCCTCGGCATGCGCATGCGTCAGCAGGAAAAATCCTGCTGCGGTCATGAGAAGCAGCGCCGCACGACGCGATGTAGCTACGGCCGACATTCTACGAGAGCATTCCTTGAAAGACTCAACCCGAACTGAGTCGAGACGGATTTTTGCCCCTTTCTCGCCGCCTTGTCACCCATGGAACTCGGTATTTTCATGGCCGGAATGCTGACATTTTGTGCTTGACGTGGCGCGGGAGTCACAGCGCCCTGCCGGCAGACTGTTACACTCATGCCGTGAGTGCCTCACCCCCGAGGCATCACCAAGAAGACGAAGTGGAAACGCCTGATGCTGCTGCCCCTGTCCGACGTGCCGCGCTGGTACGCTGAACGCAAACCGCATGGCACGATCGCCATCCGCCACGGGCAGGACACGCTGACCTGGGACGAGCTCGAGCGTGGCGCCAACCGGCGCGCCCGGGCATTCGCGGCCAGGGGCGTCAAGCCCGGCGATTTCGTCGCGATCGGCTTGCCGAACGGCAACGCGTTCTTCGAGACCTCCTTTGCGGTATGGAAGTGCGGGGCGACGCCGACCTCGCTGTCATGGCGGCTGCCGCGCGGCGAGGCCGCTGCCGTGCTCGACATTCTGAAGCCGGCGCTTGTGGTCGGCGGCGAGGCCGACTGGAATGCGCCCAACCGGCTGCCTGTGGACTTCGTGCCGGAAGGGTTCTCGGACGAGCCGCTCGATGCCCCGGTGGCGCGCTATTGGAAAGCGATGACCTCGGGCGGCTCGACCGGCCGTCCCAAGGTGATCCTCGATCATCAGCCGGCGGTGACCGACACGGTCGCCGCGCCGCCGCTCAACATCCCGCTCGGGGTTTCGCTGCTCAATCCCGGTCCGCTCTACCACAATGCGCCGTTCATCGTGTCGCATTACGCGCTGTTCGCCGGCGGCCAACTCACCGGCCTCGTCAAGTTCGATGCCGAAGAGACGCTGCGCCAGATCGAACGCGAGCGCGTGCAATGGGTCAATTTCGTGCCGACCATGATGCACCGGATCTGGGCGCTGCCGGAGAACGTGCGCAACGCCTACGATGTGTCGAGCCTGCAGACCGTCTTCCATATGGCCGCGCCGATGCCGCCCTGGCTGAAGGAGAACTGGATCGCCTGGCTCGGGCCCGAGCGGGTCTGGGAGCTCTATGGCGGCACCGAGCGCCAGGGCGCCTGCATCATCTCCGGCACGGAATGGCTGACGCACAAGGGCTCGGTCGGCAAGATCGGCGACATGGCGAAGCTTCGTATCATCGGCGAGGACGGCAATGATGTTGCGCCGGGCGAAACCGGCGAGATCTACTTCCTCAACAACGACGGCAAGGACGCCACCTATCACTACCTCGGTGCCGAGCCGAAGCGCCGCGCTGACGGCTGGGAGTCGCTCGGCGATATCGGCAGGCTGGATGCGGAAGGCTATCTCTATCTCGGCGACCGCCTGGCCGACATGGTCTTGCGCGGCGGCGCCAACATCTATCCGGCTGAGGTCGAGGCCGCGGTTTCCGCCTGCCCCGGCGTGCGCTCCTGCGTGGTGGTGGGACTGCCCGATCCGGAATTGGGTCAGCGCGTGCATGCGATCATCGAATCAGAGCCTGATGCGGACGGCCAGGCCATCGCCGACGGCATGGCCGAATTTTTGAAGGACCGGCTCAGCCGCTACAAGCATCCTGAGAGCTTCGAGTTCGTCGGCGCTCCGCCGCGCGATGATTCCGGCAAAGTCCGCCGCACGCTGTTGCGCGATGAGCGCGCAGCGTGGATGAGGGAGGGGCGCGCCTTCCGGATTTGGCCGGCGAAGGCGCGGGCGCACGTCGAGTAAGACAGATACGGAAGGACTGACATGACGATCACCATCGCAGCGAGCAGCGTGCCAAAGCCGCCGGCCGATATCATCGAGGGTTTCAGGGGCGCGCCGACTTCGGTGATTTCGGACAATCTCGCCCGCTTGCCGGGCGCGGTGGGGCTAAGGCCCTATCATCGCGGCGGCAAGCTGGTAGGGACGGCCTTCACGGTGCGCACCCGGCCCGGCGACAATCTCGCCATCCATCGCGCGCTCGAGCTGGTCGGCCCGGGTGACGTCATCGTGGTCGACGGCGGCGCCGACGAGACGCGGGCGCTGGTGGGCGAGATCATGAAGAACATTGCGCAGTGGCGCAAAGCCGAAGGCTATGTGATCGATGGTGCGATCCGCGACGTCGCGGCTTTCGCGGCCGACGACTTTCCCTGCTATGCGCGCGCGGTGATCCATCGCGGTCCCTACAAGAACGGCCCCGGCGAGATCAACGTGCCTGTCAGCGTCGGCGGCAGCGTGATCTCGCCCGGCGACAT
Organism: Bradyrhizobium sp. RP6; assembly: GCF_003837805.1. Lineage (GTDB taxonomy): Bacteria > Pseudomonadota > Alphaproteobacteria > Rhizobiales > Xanthobacteraceae > Bradyrhizobium. The sequence continues at coordinate 77,355 of NZ_RQIT01000021.1, forward strand.
CGTGGTCGGCGACGAGGACGGCGTGGTGTCGTTTCCCGCCGCCGGTGCCGCCGCGCTGCTGGATGCGGTACGCGTGCAGGTCGCGCGCGAGGAGGAGACGCTGAAGGCGATCCGCGAGGGCCGCTACCAGGGCTCGTACGGAAAGTCCTGATCGGACGAGAACGAAGCGGAGGATGCCGTGAGCCAGAAGGACGAATTCCACAACATCGACGATACCAGCGACGGGCTTTTCCGCGAGCTCGCAAGTGGCGTGACCACGCGCATCTTCTCCGGCGAGCAGGCGATGCTCTCGGTGGTGACGCTGGCGCCGCATGCGCAAGGTACGCTGCATCATCACCCCGAGGAGCAATGGGGCGTGCTCCTCGACGGCTCCGCCATCCGCGTCCAGGGCGATGAGGAAATCCCGGTGAAGAAGGGCGACTTCTGGCGCACGCCGGGCAACGTGCCGCACACCATGCGCGCCGGCCCGGACGGCGCCCGCGTGCTGGACATCTTCAGTCCGCCTCGGCCAGAATACAGAAAAGCAGGGTCGGGCTTCGGAACGACCTGAAGCGCTCGGCGCTTCAGGTATCTATCTGGAGCATGATCTTTCCGGAAAGCTGCTAGCTTTCCGGATCATGCTCGAGCGCCAAAGAGCAAACAAAGCCGGGCGCAAAATCACAGGGAGGGGACAATGACGATCACAAGACGCACGTTGCTGGCCGCGCCCGCCATTCTCGCCGTGGCGCCCGCGGCTGCACAGGCCGGAAAGATCACGCTTGTCGTGCCGTTCCCGCCGGGCGGCTCGACCGACGCGATGGCGCGGCTGCTGCAGAGCAACCTACAGACAAAACTCAATCGCATCGTGGTGGTCGAGAACAAATCCGGCGCGGCCGGTGCGCTCGGCGCGGCGCAGGTCGCCAAGAGTCCGGCGGACGGCTCGACCTTCCTGGTGACGTTCGATTCCCACGCGGTGATCCCGGCGATTCTCGATAAGCCGCCGGTCGATGTCGAGCGCGAGCTGATGCCGGTGCTGCTGATCGGCACCGCGCCTTACGTGATCGCCGCGGGCGCCGGCCGTCCCTACAGGAGCTTTGCCGACGTGGTCGCGGCCTGCAAGGCGACGCCCGGCGCGGTGAAATATGCCTCGGTCGGCATCGGCACGCTCGGCCATCTCGCCATGACGGTGCTCGGCAGCAAAGCCGGCGTCGAGATCATGCACGTGCCCTACCGCGGCGGCGGCCCTGCGATGAACGACGTGCTCGGCGGCCATGTCGACCTGATCGCGGGATCGGCCGCGCTGGTCGCAGCCCAGCTCGGCACCAACATGCTGCGCCCGATCCTTCAACTCGGCCGCGAGCGGTTGCCGGCCCTGCCGGACACTCAAACCGCGATCGAGGCCGGCTTCCCGGATTTCGAGACGCTCGCCTGGTGGGGCATCTTCGCCCCCGCAGGCACGCCGACCGAGATCGTTTCGGCCATGGCGACGGCCTCCAAGGAGATCCTGAACGAGCCTGCGACCGCTACCCAGCTCAAGGAGACGCAGCACATGACGCTGCTGCTCCAGGAGGGCGCCGCCTTCAAGACCTTCTTCGACAAGCAGGTCGCCTATTGGGGCAAGGTGGTGAAGGACAACAACATCAGGGCGTAGGGCTGCTGGCACTCATCCGCACACGGATGCGGCGCTGCAGGCGTGTCGGGCACCAAGCCGGCCTAAATTTGTTGCAATAAGTCGATGGGCCGTCTCGGTGAATTGCCGGCGCTCGGTCTGCTACCCCCGGTATAAAGGCGATTTCGGCCTGTTTGCGAGAAGCAGCCCTCAACCGGAAGGCGCTGCGCGGCCAATCGCAGACCTTGCATTTGCCCGCCGATAGCTGTTTGCTATCCTTCCACCTGGCGGTTGTGCCTGCCCAGAGTTGTTGAGCTGTGATGATCAGAGTCGACAACACGTCCCCGGAAGGCGGCTCGGATCAGAGTCGACCAAGGCGGCACAGCGCCGCCACGGTATTCATTGATGTCGTTGGCTACTCGCGGCTGATGGGAGCGGACGAGGAAGGCACGCACAAGCGGTGGATGTCGTTGCGAGCCGACGTCATCGAGCCGCGTGTTGCCTCGTGCGGCGGCGATGTGATCAAGAGCACAGGGGATGGCCTGCTTCTGGAGTTCGAGCAGCCGGTTGACGCGATCCGCTTCGCGCTCGACACTCAACTGCATCTGGCCGAAGCTTCCGCTGGCGCAAGCGAATCGCTGCAACTGAGGATGTCGGCAAATGTCGGCGACGTCATTGCTGAGCGCGACGACATCTACGGCGACGGGGTGAATATCGCAGCCCGCCTCCAGGAATTTGCCGGCGCGGGCGGCATTGTGATTTCCGGCGCCATTCACGATCGCGTCAAGGATGATGTGCACTACCATGCCGCCGATCTCGGCTTCCTGACGCTCAAGAACATCGAGCGGCGCGTTCGCGCATTCAAGATATCGCATCAGCAGTTGCGTCCTCCGACCGTCTCGGTAGCTCACGCGCTCAAACCGTCAGTCGCGGTATTGCCCCTCCAGATGCTCGGACTTGAGGCAAAGGATGCCTATCTCGCGCAGGGAATTGTCCACGACATCGTCGCTTCGCTGGCGGGTATTCGCGAGCTGTTTGTCGTATCCAGCACATCGACGCTGGGATTCAGCGATCCTACGATCGACCCGGCTGCCATCTGCCACCGCCTGGGTGTGCGATACCTCGTGACCGGAACGCTGACCCGTCAGGGTGAGCTGTTGCGGATGCGGGTGCAATTGATCGATGTCGATACCCGCTCCATGCTGTGGACCAATCAGTACGAAGCGTCGATCGCGCAGCTCTTCGATGTGCAGGAGAAGATCGCGACCAGTATCGCATATGCACTGCTTCCGCACATTCATATCTCCGAGCTGCAGCGTGCCGAGCGCAAGGTTCCACAGAGCATGAACGCTTATGATCTCGTTCTGCAGGGAATGTACCGACTGTACCGCCTCGGCCACGATGACATGATTGCCGCGCGTAGCTTGTTCGAGCGTGCCTTGGAATACGATCCGCACTATGCCGCGGCCTATGCATTAATGGCCAAGTGGTACATCCTGCACATTGGTGAGGGTCATTCCACTGACTTCAAGGCCGATTCGGCAGAAGCGCTCAGACTTGCGTCGCGGGCGCTCGAGTTCGAGCCGTCAGATCCTGTTGCGCTCGCCATTTTCGGACACATCAATTCCTTTCTGTTCGCCGCGTATGACCGTGCTCTCGATGCTTTCGACCGTGCCATCTGGGGAACGCCCAATTCTGCCATTGCGTGGTCCCTGAGCGCATCGACCTATTGCTATCTCGGTGACGGCCCCCGTGCAGTGGCGCGAGCGTCCTATGGTGTGTCGCTGTCGCCGCTGGATCCGTACGCCTATTTCTATCAGTCGGCGCTCACCAACGCGCACTACACCAATGAAACCTTCGACGAGGCCGTGCATTGGGGCACGAAGGTCATGGCAGCTGCTCCGCGGTTTGCCGCGAATTTGCGGCTTCTTGCCGCGAGCCTCGTGGCCGCCGGTTCTATCGAGCGGGCGCGCGAAGTTGGCGCCGCGCACATGAGGATCGATCCCTCGTTCTCAGTTGAGAAATATTGCAGTTGGTATCCAATCAAGCAGCCGGACCGGCTCGCTCTACTTGCTGAACGATTGATTGAAGCTGGGTTGCCTCGCTGACGGCGCGATAAGTGCACCGTGGCCCTTGGTGGCCGCCCATAACATTCAGGATCCCACAAAACAGCTCTGGAGGATGACATGGGGATGGGAATGGGAATGGGAATGGCCTTCGGTGCCACGCCACCCGAGCTCGGCTTCCGACCCCTGACCTTGCAGTACGACCTCGGGCCGAACACGGACCCGAGCTTTCCGGAGAAATTGCTGCCCAAGGAATGCTGGAAAGACAGGATCGGCCCATGGGATCCCGACGTCCTTTGTCTGCTCTCTCTCACGGAGTTCATAAGGGATACCGATTGGGACACGATCCACACGGACCTCGCCGCGGAGCGGCCGACTCTGCTCGCCTGGGACCCGAGCAAGCCGGACTATCAGGATTTTGTGGCCGGCGAGATCCTGCAACTTCAGCTGCTCATGCAGACCGATCGCGAGCGCTACATGGGCGAAATCGTTGCGCAGCATGACAATGCGCCCGGATACTGGGTGAGCCTGATGGCGGCCAATAATCGTGAGCACCACTATACGCTGGTGATCATGAATCTTGCCGTTCGCATCGGCCAGATCGTGGCGGCCTTTTACAAGGACTACTACAAGCGACCGCGGCCATCGTACGCCTGCCCAGGCTTGCTGCCGGCCTTCGGCCCACCAGCACATGCTTCATTTCCAAGCGGTCATTCCTTGCAGAGCTGGCTCATGTCTCTGTTTCTGGAGGAGGTCGCGTGTTCCTACAAGTGTGAACTCGAATGGCTTGCTGACAGAGTCGCAGTGAACCGCGAGCGAGCGGGGGTGCACTATCGAAGCGATACCGAGGCGGGAAAGTTCATTGCCGAAAAGTGCAAGGCAAAGATCATGGCTCTGCCTGTCAGCTCCAAGACCAAGATGCTTTTCGAGGCGGCCAAGACGGAGTGGAAGCCAGTAACAACGGCGCCCGCGCCCGCTCCGGTTTAAGCGGCATTGCCGGAGGTCATGACGGCCGATCTTGCGGCAAACGCCGGTCCAGACCGGCGCAGGCTCTACGAAAGGGTCCACTCCCGATAACCGAGATTGTTGTCGGCGCGGACAAGATCCGCGACGACCACGGGACCGGTAGCACATGGCAGGGTGGACCCCGTATCGATGTTGCTGCGGTCGCCCGCGACGGTCGCGCGGGCGAGCAAAGCGTTTCTCTTCCCGGCCTGTGGTGTCCATCTGAAGGGTCCGAATTTCACCGGAGCCCCATTGGGTACGTAGCGCTGCGTCGTGTCGCCATCGAGCAGCTCCCAGCCGGTCGATGCGGTATTCCAGACATCGGCAGCATCGTCAGTGGCCGCGAACACGCTGACCGTCGCGCCGTTTGCCGGCTGGGCGCCGCGGTTGCGGAGAATGACGTAGATATAGTTGACATAGCCCGGGCGCGGCGCCTCATGTGGCGCGCCGTCACCCTCGCTGTGCTGGACCCATAGAACCTCGGGAAGCGCTGACCAAGTGTCGCTGTATTGGTATTCTCCCTTGCGTCCATCGTCGACGTAAATATCGATCGGCGGTGCGCTGCCCGGCTTGTTTTGGCCGGGCGAAGAGGTCTGATACAGGCCCTGTTGCTCGAAACTCCAGCGGACAACCTTGTGCAGCATTCCGCCGTGCCGTGTCGATCCCTCATAGTCGAGATCGGGCGTGCCGACATCCGCGTCCATGAGGGCGGTCGCGAACTGGGTCGCTTCGCCTGTCGGCTCCGTTTCAACGGCCCCGAGCGAAGCTATGGCGCGGACGATGAGGTAAGCAGTGTAATATGCGGCCGCCCGGCGGCGCTCGAGGTCCGGCTCGCGTGCCGGATTGCTGCGAACCGCATCACCCCCCGCGGCGAGATAGAGCCGGAACAGGGTGCTCGACAGGATCTGCTCGGAAATGTAGCCGGCGGGATCACGGGCGCCGTAAGTGGGTGCGGGTTTCTCATAGAGCGTACCGCTCCAGCCCCAGCCTTGCTCGACCTTGCGGTCGTGCCGCCGCAACGGCAGCTGGACAAAGGGGAACGTCACCCCACGCCAGGCCTTCGGGAGCTTCGACGCCGGATCACACATGATCGCTCCGAGCGCGTCGCCGGCGCTGTGAGCGAAATCGAATTCGGTCGAGCCGGTCGCGGCAAGGATCAGGACATGACAGAACTCGTGCCATACGAAGCGCACGTCCGCGACGAGCCCCAAGGGGTGCTTCCAGGTGTCCGAAAGATCTGCGAGGGCAAACAGCATCGCGACGTTCCAGGGCCGCTGTGCGGTGTCGCCCAGAAACGGCGTCACGTAGGCATTGATGCCGCGGCCGTCATGTGCGCCGGACCCCGCCAGGAGCTTGGCTCGATGGTCGACGGTCAGGGGCAGCCTGACATCATGGAAGTGATCTTGCAGGCCGAAGCCGAATCCGCGGATCAGTCGCATCATGGAATCGCAATGACAGTAGGCGCTGACCGCGGCGAATTCATTCGTTCGAGCCGAGAAGGCGAATGGGGGTACCTGCTCCGGCGGATCGTATTTCTCGCCGAGCGCGGCCGGCTTGCGCACCGTTACCCGCGGACCGGACAGCCTGCGCTGTCCGCCGCCGGCGTGTTCGAGGTCAAGCAGTGCCACGGGGTCGCGCTGTTGGTCGAGAGTGGTGCCGCCGCTGTCAGGTCGTATGTGGAACGTGCCTGTCTTGCTGGAGGGATCACTAAGGAAGGCATACCCGGCGCACGCCGACGCGATTGGGGTCTTGCGGATAAGCCTTGTCGCGAGAGGATCAAAGACGACCCGGTGCGCAATCGAGTCGCCGTTTGCCACCGGCAGGAAAACCGTGGCGCTGGCCGCCAAGCCAAGCCCGCCATTCTCGTACACGGTGCTGGGCTCGCTTCGATGATACGTAACGAGTCGTCCCTCTGCGATTGCGTCCGGCGACACAAAGCCCAGGACAGGGCCGAGCCAGCCTGCGATCTTTTCCGCGTCAAGGCTGTCGGCCCACTCCGGATTGAAATCGCGAAACGCCCTTTCAACGAAGCCCGGCTTGATCGACAGGTTGGCATTCATGAGCAATGTTGATCGGGCACTGGTGATTTGCCACCGGCCGGTCTGCCGCCCGTAATGTGCGACGACACGGATGCTGCCACCCTGAACATCGGGGACGAAATTAAAACCCTTGACCTTGGTCGGAAGTGTTTGCTGACACCAGACGACCGTCGTCTCGATCTCGCCATTGCGCTTCAGTTCGCGGCGCTGTGACCATCGAAATCCTGATTTGTCGGATCGGCCCGGTCCGTTGGAATCGGCCGTGTGGTCGAGGTGGTCCAAATCGTGGTGGCTGAGCGGCAGCAAAGGCGGATCGGTGTCGGACGCCAGCCTCAGATACGCGACTGCGGCTTGCTGCGCTGACACGTCAGGGTCGGCCACTGCTGGCGTCTGCAGATGGCGCAACTCACGAACAACCCCGTCCGCATCCTTCTCAATCAGAAGATCTGGTTCTTGCGGAAGATTCATAGCTCACCTCAAGGGGTCTCGATCTCCGGCACGACGGGAGGCAAGCATGCATCGGGCGGTGACCCAAAGCAAGGTTCGTTCCTCCAGGTGGAAAAGTAGTGGAAGAACAGACCTCTATGTCCACCGCCTCGTCACGCCCCGCGCAACGGCCGCGCGAAGCTGAGTTCATGGCCGTCGGGGTCGGTGAGATGGAAGTAGCGCTCGCCCCATTCGGCATCGCGGGGCGTGGTCGACGGCTGCCATCCCGCAGCGCGCGCCTGCTCGTAGGTCGCGTCCACGTCGGCGACATGGAAGATGACGCGGCCCCACCAGGACCAGCGCCTGTCGTCCGGCTGCGCCGTCAGGTTGAGATAGCCGCTGCCGGCGCGAAAGCTCGTGAATGCTGCGGCTTCGCCGCCATACAGCAGCTCGAACCCGAGCGAGCGGTAGAAGTGCACGGCGCGCGCCATGTCGTGGGTGCCGAGCGTGATGGCGCTGATGCTGTCGATCATGTGAGCTGCTCCGCCAGGAGGGATTGGGCCGCGATTGTACAGCCGCCTTGTTCAGCTTGACGATGGTCCGGCCCGCCTTGCGGCTTGGCGAACCGCATCCTGCTCTGCTATGAGGGGGCCGAACCTGCAACTGTGGGGTTCCGCGGTCCCGTAGCTCAGCCGGATAGAGCGGCGGTTTCCTAAACCGTAGGTCGGAAGTTCGAGTCTTCCCGGGATCGCCATTTTCATCTTTCCTCTCGTATCGCGTATCAGGCCGAGATCCGCGCGAAGCGCTTGCGATATTCGGCGGGCGTCACGCCGACGTGGCGGGCAAATGCACGGCGCAGCGTGTCCGCGTCCGCAAAGCCGCAATGCAGGGCCACCTGCTTGGGCGCTTCGTTTCCAAGCTCCAGCAGGCGCCTCGCCGCGTTGACGCGGGCTTCCTCGACCCAGGTCGCAGGGGTGGTTCCGACTTCGGCACGGAATAGCCGCGCAAAGTGACGCGGGCTGATGTTTATGCGCGCTGCGAGGCTCGCGACGCTGTGGTCCAGTCCGGGATTGGCGGCGACCCAGCGCTGCAGCTCCTGCAGTGCGGCACGGCCGGCGGGGACGGTCTCGCCCTTGCGGCTGAACTGCATTTGCCCGCCCGGGCGCTTGAAGAACATGACCAGCTGGCTCGCAACCTTCATCGCCGTCTCGCGCCCGAGATCCTCCTCGACGAGGGCGAGCGCGAGATCGAGCCCCGCAGTGACACCGGCAGCCGTGCGAAGCTTGCCGTCGGTGATGTAGATCGCGTCCTTGTCCACGGTGACTGACGGGTATTTCTCGGCAAGTCGGTCGGCGACTGCCCAGTGTGTCGTAACTCGTCTGCCGTCGAGGAGGCCCGCCGCTGCAAGGAAGAAGGCGCCGCTGCAAACCGACCCGAAGCGCCGGGACCTGGTCGCCCGCCGGCGGAGCCAATCGGTCACGACGCCGTCAGCCGGCACGTCGCCGGCATGCGGGCATCCCGCGATCAGCAATGTGTCGATGCTCTCCTGGAAGCCGCGATCGATGATCCGGTCCGGCATCAGTCGCACGCCTGAAGAGCTGCGGATCGGTCCGGGCTCCGTCCCAGCCACCAAGAGCACATAGGCCTGATGGCCGGCCTGCACGTTGGCCTCGGCGAAAACGTCGAGCGGACCCGCCACGTCGAGATGCTGCACCCCGGGCAACGCCACGATCACAACTGTCCTCGGTTTCGGCTTCGCGCTCATGTCCGCCTCGGTCGGTATTTGTCTGTTTTAGACGTGTTACGTAAATTGAAGACAGAATAGCCCGGCTTTAGCTTGCGGGCGAGCAGAGATTTCAGGAGATCCTCATGCCAGAGATTGCCAAAGCCGCCGCCATTCCCGACAGCAAGCTTGCGCGCGCCATCACCCACTACATCCGTGACACCGAGACGGATCTGCTCTTCAACCATTCCAGCCGCGTCTATCACTTCGGCGCGCTCGCGGGCATTCGGCGCGGGCTGAAATTCGACCGCGAGCTGCTCTATGCCGGCGCGATGTTTCACGACATCGGCCTGATGCCGGGCCATGGCAGCAAGCACGAACGGTTCGAAGTCGACGGCGCGCACGCCGCTCGTGACTTCCTGCGCAGCCATGGCATCTCCGAAGCCGACGCCTACACGGTCTGGACCGCGATCGCGTTGCACACGACGCCGGGCGTGCCGCAGCACATGCATCCCGTCGTCGCTCTGGTGACCGCCGGCGTCGAGATGGACGTTCTCGGCCTCACCTACGAGGATTATTCCAGCGACGAACGCGAGGCGGTGGTGGAGGCTTTTCCGCGAACGCCGCACTTCAAGGAGGACATCATCCAGGCGTTCTATGACGGCATCAAGCACAGGCCGGATACCACCTTCGGCAACGTCAAGGCCGACGTCATCGCCGACAAGGAGCCGCATTTCCATCGCGGCAATTTCTGCAGCGTCATCCGCGGCTCGCATTGGCACGGCTGAGCCGGCGTTCGGCGCCGCCGCGCGGCCCTACCGCTTCTTTCTTCAAACCACCGATCGGGAATCATCACATGAGCGACAAGCCACCCCATCTCACGCACGCGACCGGCGCTCCCGTCAGCGACAACCTGAACATCATGACCGCCGGGCGTCGTGGCCCCGCCCTTCTGCAGGACGTCTGGCTGATCGAGAAGCTGGCTCATTTCGACCGTGAAGTGATCCCCGAGCGGCGGATGCATGCCAAGGGATCGGGCGCCTTCGGCAGCTTCATCGTAACCCATGACATCACCCGCTATACCAAGGCGAAGATCTTCTCGCAGATCGGAAAGCAGACGCCGATGTTCGCACGGTTCTCGACCGTCGCCGGTGAGCGCGGCGCGGCCGACGCCGAGCGCGACATCCGTGGCTTTGCGCTGAAATTCTACACCGAGGAAGGCAACTGGGACATGGTGGGCAACAACACCCCCGTATTCTTCTTCCGTGATCCCCTGCGCTTCCCCGATCTCAATCACGCGATCAAGCGCGACCCGCGGACCGGGATGCGCAGCGCCGACAACAATTGGGATTTCTGGACGCTGCTGCCGGAGGCGCTGCATCAAGTCACCATCGTCATGAGCGAGCGCGGCATTCCCAAGAGCTATCGTCACATGCACGGGTTTGGCAGCCATACCTACAGTTTCCTCAACGCTGCCAATGAGCGGACCTGGGTGAAGTTTCACTTCCGCACGCAGCAGGGCATCGAGAACCTGACGGATGCCGAGGCCGAGGCGCTCGTCGGCAAGGACCGCGAGTCTCATCAACGCGACCTGTTCGGGAGCATAGAACGCGGCGATTTTCCGCGCTGGACCATGTTCGTGCAGGTCATGACGGATGAAGAAGCCAAAGCGTTTCCGTTCAACCCCTTCGATCTGACCAAGGTCTGGCCCAAGCCGGACTTTCCGCTGATCGAGGTCGGTTATTTCGAGTTGAACCGGAATCCCGAAAACGTCTTTGCCGAGGTCGAACAGGCGTCCTTCTCGCCGGCTCATGTCGTGCCCGGCATCGGCTTCTCGCCCGACAAGATGCTGCAGACTCGTCTGTTCTCTTATGGAGACGCTGCGCGCTATCGGCTCGGCGTCAACCATCACCTGATTCCGGTCAATGCCCCAAAATGCCCGTATCACAGCTACCATCGCGACGGCGCAATGCGGACGGACGGCAATTTGGGGAGAACGCCGGCCTATTTTCCTAACAGTCACGGCGAGTGGACCGATCAGCCCGATCTCAACGAGCCACAGCTGGAGATAGACGGCGCCGCCGCCCACTGGGATCATCGCGTCGACGACGACCACTATCAGCAGCCCGGAGACCTGTTCCGCAAGATGAGCGCGGCGCAGCGGCAGGTCCTGTTCGACAATACGGCACGCGCCCTCGGCAGTGCAGCCGTCCACATCCAGGAGCGCCACATCGCGAACTGCACGAAAGCCGATCCGGCCTATGGCGGCGGTGTCCGCCAAGCGCTGATGCGCCTTGCCACGGTTCGCTCGGAATAGGTGTATCGACAGCACCCCGGAAGAGAGGCATCTGCGTCGCAGGTCGGCGCGTGGCACTTACCGGGATCGCCGATTTGTCATGGGTCTTCGTCTCCGTTTACCAGGGACTCCGGCGCAAAAATTGCTAGAAGGATAGGGATTCCCTCTCTTCGGCTGACCAGTCGGCCGCCTCATAGCCACATCAGGAGACCATGATGCCTTTCGACCTCATCCTGCGCGGGGGCCGCGTGGTCGACCCTTCGCAGAAGCTCGATGCCGTGACCGATGTCGCCTTTGCCGGCGGCAAGGTCGCCGCCATCGGCACCGGGCTCAAGGCCGATCCCGGCACGGAGGTGCGCGACGTTTCGAAATACATCGTCACGCCGGGGCTGATCGATCTGCACACCCACGTCTATTGGGGTGGCACCTCGCTCGGCATCGATGCCGAGGAATTCTGCCGTCTCTCCGGCGTCACCACGGCGGTCGACACCGGCAGCGCCGGGCCGGGCAACTTCGCCGGCTTCCGCAAGCACGTCATCGAGCCGAGTCAGGTCCGCATCCTCGCTTACCTGCACGTCTCCCATGCCGGTATCTTCGGCTTCTCGCACCGGATCATGGTCGGCGAGAGCGAGGAATTGCGGCTGATGAATCCCATCGAGGCGGCGAAGGTGGCCGATGCCAACCGCGACCTCATCGTCGGCATCAAGGTGCGCGTGGGCTTGCACTCCTCGGGCACCTCCGGGGCCGTGCCGCTCGACATTGCGCTGGAGGTTGCGAACGAGGTCGGCATGCCGCTGATGGCGCATATCGACCACCCGCCGCCGAGCTATGAGGAGGTGCTGGCCCGCCTGCGGCCCGGCGACGTGCTGACCCACGCGTTCCGTCCCTTCCCCAACACGCCGGCGACGGCGCAGGGCACGGTGAAGAAGGCAGTGCTTGACGCGCGCGAGCGCGGCGTGCTGTTCGACATCGGCCACGGCAAGGGCTCGTTCGCCTTCAAAACCGCGCGCGCCATGCTCGCCAACGGCTTCTATCCGGACACGATCTCCTCCGACATCCATCAGCTCTGCATCGACGGCCCGGCCTACGACCAGGTGACCACCATGTCCAAGTTCCTGTGCATGGGCATGGAGCTGTCCGACGTCGTCGCGGCCTCGACGGTGAATGCGGCAATGGCGCTGCGGCGCCCCGAGCTCGGCAGCCTCAAGCCGGGCAGCGTCGGCGACGCCACGCTGATCTCGGTCAGGCAGGGCCAGTTCGATTATGAAGACGTCGTCGGCGAGCGCCTGATCGGGGATCGCAAGATCGTCTCCGAGGGCGTCGTCATCGGCGGCTGCTGGTGGCATCCGAATTGAGCGGCCCACGATCGAGAGCGTGCACAGGGCGCGCTATCAGTCGCGTCCAGCCTCCATGATCGCATGGGCGAGCCGCGCCGGATCGGAGAAGCACAGCTCATGGCTTCCCGGCACCTGCACCAAACGGAACAGGCCGAGCTTCTCCGACAGACGCGGATGCCAGCCATAGCTGTGCGGTAGCGCGGTGTCCTCGGTGCAGTTGATGTAGGATTTGGCCAGCGGCATCTCGGCCGGATTGGTCTTGAGCGCGATCTTGTCGGTGAAGGTCGCCAGCGGATGCGGGTTGAGGACCTCGTAAGCCTTCTGCGCCAGCGCGATATCGGCATCGTTGATGAAGGCTTCGCGCCAGATCGGGAAGGGCAGCACCACCGAGCCGTCGCCGCGCTCGGCCGCGATCGCGTCGAACAGCCCGATATAGTGCGGCGGCACCATGTCGTTGAGACATTCGCCATTGTTGGGCACGAAAGCATTCCAGTAAACCAGGCGGCGGATGCGCTCCGGCGCGAGATCGGCAACGCCCGTGATGACCATGCCGCCATAGGAATGGCCGAGCAGGATGACGTCTTTCAGATTGTTCTCGGCAAGGTAGTCGACGATCGACTGGATCGCTTCCGTTAGCCCTGTGGTCTTGGCGTCGCCCGGACGGTTGCCCTTGATGGTGGGGGTATGGACCTGATGACCGGCCGCGCGGATCGTCGCGGCGACAGGCTCGAACTCGGCTCCGGTGTGCCAGGCTCCGTGGACGAGAACGTAGGTCGACATGTTGTGGCTCCTCCCGAGGGTGTGGTTAGATCGAGGCTGCGCGGCCTTTGGCCGGTGCGGCGCGGCCGTACGTCGATTGTGGACCGGCGGCTGATTTGCCGCTTGGCTGGGAGTGAACCGGATTGGTCTTGGAGTGAACCGATGCAGCAGATCGAGCGCGCCATTCCGTCACGTCAATCGGCCTGGAATACTGCGGGCGTGCGGCCGACCGAGCAATTCGCCTATTATCGCGAGGCGATCTGCCAGGCCTTCATGAATCTGACGCCGGAGCCGGCGGCCGCAGCCGGCTTTCCGGCCAGCGTCGAGCACGTCCGTCTCGGCGATGCCGCGATCAACCGCGTCAGCTTTCCCGAACATGTGGTGCGGCGCTCTGCGGCCGACATCGCGGCATCCGACCGCAGTTGCTTCTACCTCAACCTGAAGCTGGCCGGCCGCTGTCGCATCCAGCAGGGGGATCGCGAGATCAGCCTGTCGCCCGGACAGGTCGGCATCTTCGACAGCGATCGGCAGTTCGCGCTTCTGCACGACCGCGGGCCACAGTTGCGCGTCGCCTCGTTCTGGGTGCCGGCTGAGCTCTTGCGCGAACGGTTGCCGGCCTCGTTCGATGTCGGAGCAGCGCGCGTCTCCGACGATCCCTATGTCGGCCATCTCATCGCCGAGACGGCGCGCACGCTCAGCGACGGGGCGCTGCGCCTAACCGAGGATGAGGGCGTGCGGTTGTTCCGGGCGTTGATCGAGCTGGTCGCCGTGAGCCTGTCGCGGCGCAGCCGGGCAGGCGCCGCGGAGGCCGAGGGTCTCGCCGACGCAACCACGCTGGCGGTGAAGCGTGCCATTCAACGGCGGCTCCGCGAGCCCGGCCTTGCGGTTGCCGATATCGCCGAAGCCGTAGGCATCAGCGAGCGCTACGTGCATAAACTGCTCGCGCGATCAGGCTCCAGCTTCACCGATTACGTCATCGACCACCGGCTCGACGGCGCAGCCAGGGATCTCAGGAATCCTGCGATGGCGGCCCGTGCGATCGGCGCCATCGCGTTCGACTGGGGCTTTTCGGACCTCTCCCACTTTACGCGGCGCTTCAAGCAGCGCTTCGGCTGCCGGCCGAGCGACTGGCGCGCGCGATGATCTACAGCGAGCTGGTCTACAAGGATCTGGCGATCAGCAGCTTCATGATCTCGTTGGTGCCGCCATAGATCTTCTGGATGCGGGAATCGATGAAGATGCGCGAGATCGGGTATTCCTGCATGTAGCCGTAGCCGCCGAACAGCTGCAGGCATTCGTCGGCGGTCTCGACCTGCTTCTCCGAGCACCAGTATTTCGCCATCGAGGCCGTGACCGTGTCGAGATCTTTTGCGATCAGGCGCTCGATGCACCAGTCCACGAAGACGCGCCCGATCATCGCCTCGGTCTTGCGCTCGGCCAGCGTGAAGGCGGTGTTCTGGAAATCCATCAGCGGCTTGCCGAACGCCTTCCGCTCCTTGGTGTAGTCGGTGGTGAGCTTGACCGCGCGCTCCATCGAGGCGACGGCGCCGACCGCGAGTGCGAGGCGCTCCTGCGGCAATTGCTGCATCAGCTGGACGAAACCCTGGCCTTCCTCCTTGCCGAGCAAATTCTCCGGCGGCACCGTGACGTTGTCGAAGAACAGTTCCGACGTGTCGGAGGCATGCAGGCCGATCTTGTCGAGATTGCGCCCGCGCTTGTAGCCGTCGGCACCCGCGGTCTCGACCACGATCAGCGAAATGCCCTTGGCGCCGGCATCGCCGGTGCGCGCGACCACGATGACGAGATCTGCGGCCTGGCCGTTGGTGATGAACGTCTTCTGGCCGTTGATGACGTAGGAATTGCCCTGTTTCTTCGCCGTGGTCTTCACGGCCTGGAGGTCCGAGCCGGTGCCGGGCTCGGTCATGGCGATGGCGCCGACCATCTCGCCGGAGGCCATCTTGGGCAGCCAGCGCTTCTTCTGCTCCTCCGAGCCGTAATTGAGGATGTAATGCGCGACGATGGCGCTGTGCACGGAGACCCCGGTCGTCATCTCCGGCACCGTGCTTTCGAGGTCTTCCAACACCGCTGCGTCATAGGCGAAGGTCGCACCCAGGCCGCCATATTCCTCCGGCACGCTCGCCAGCAGCGCGCCCATCTCGCCGAGCCCGCGCCAGGCAAAGCGGTCGACCATCTTCTGCTCGCGCCATTTTTCGGCATGCGGCGCCAGGTCCTTGGCGAGATATTTCCGGAACTGGTCGCGGAACGTGTCCAGCTCTTCGGTCATCCACGACGATCGGTATTGCATCAGCCCCTCGCTCTCAGACAATCAGGCCGCCACCGGCGACCACCACCTGGCCGCTGATATAGTTGGATTCCGGGCTGCAGAACAGATAGACGGCGTCGGCTGCCTCTCCCGGCGTGCCACCGCGGCCGAGCGGGATCATGCGCGACATGGCTTCGAGCATGTGCGGCTGCACGCCCACCTTGATGTCGCGGCCGGCGACGTCGATGGTCTTCTGCTGCGCCTCGATCGGTTGGGTCAGACGGGTGTTGATGAGGCCGAAGGCGACGCAATTGACGTTGACCTTGTAGCGGCCCCACTCCTTGCACATGGTTCGGGTCAACCCGATCAGCGAGGCCTTGGCCGAGGAATAGCTTGCCTGTCCGGCGTTGCCGTAGAGGCCTGCGATCGAGGAAATGTTCACGACCTTGCGGAACACCTCGCGCCCCTCCTCGGCTTCCTTCCTGGCAAAGACGCGGATCGGCTCGGCCGCCGCGCGCAGAATCCGGAACGGCGCGACGAGGTGGACGTCGAGCATGGCCTGAAACTGCTCGTCCGTCATTTTCTGGATGGTGGAATCCCAGGTGTAGCCGGCATTGTTGACGATGATGTCGAGCCCGCCGAACTTGTCCAGCGCGGCGCCGACGAAGCGGTCGGCGAAGCCCGTTTCCGCGACGCTGCCGTTCACGGCGGCGGCGTCTCCGCCGAGCGCCTTGATCTCCGCGACCACGGCGTTCCCCGGTTCGGCATCGAGGTCATTGACGACGAGCTTGGCGCCCTCGTGCGCGAGCTTGAGTGCAATCGCGCGTCCGATGCCGCGGCCGGAACCGGTGACGAGCGCGACCTTTCCCTGCAGTTTTGCCATTTTGAATGAGTCCTCTTGCTGTTACAGCGCGACGATTGCGCTGCCTTCGAGCTTGACCTCGCCGCGATCGTCCCTGGTGGTGAGCGCGAGCCGTGCGCGGCGCTCGCCATTCTCGGCGAAGATCTCGGTCACGGTGCCTTCGCAAGTCAGCTTGGCGCCGAGCTGGGTGATGGCGACGAACCGGGTGGCGAAACTGCGGAGCTTTGACGGCGGCACCGCGTCCGTGAGCGCCTGCCCGAGATAGGCCATCACCAGCATGCCGTGGGCGAACACATCCGGGAATCCGGCCGCCTTGGCAAAGTCGATATCGACGTGGATCGGATTGTGATCGCCCGATGCGCCGCAATAGAGCGCCAGCGTGTGGCGGGTGATCGGCGGAAAGACCTTGTGGACGATGCGGTCGCCGGCCTTGATGTCTGCGGATGCCATCACGACGCCACCTTGTTGCGGACGACGATGGTGCGCGCGGTATCGGCGACATGCACGCCGTCCTGGTTGGTCACCTCGCATCGGATGCCGATCAGCGTCATCGCGCCGCCCTTCTTCTCCGTCACGCTGGCCACACGCGGTCGAAAGGTCAGGGTGTCGCCGACCAAAACCGGCGCGTGATAGAGGAAGCTTTGCTCACCATGCAGCACGCTGCCGAGATCGATCCCGAGCGCGTTGAACATGTCGAACGGGTCCTCGACGTCCAGCATCTCCAGGCAGAACAAGTAGGTCGGCGGCACCGGCATGCCGGTGAATCCGGCCGCCCGCGCCGCATCCGCGTTGCGGTAGACCGGGTTCTGTTCACCCAGCGTATTGAGGAAGTAGCGGAGACGGCCGGGCTCCACGCGCGCGGTGACGGGCGTGAAGCTGCGCCCTACGGCGGACTGATCGACCATGTATGTCAGTGCCGCTTGTAGAGCGTAACGACGCAGGCGCCGCCGAGGCCCAGATTGTGCTGCAGCGCGACCTTGGCACCCTCGACCTGCGTGGGACCTGCCGTGCCGCGCAACTGCCGCGTCAGCTCGTAGCATTGCGCAAGTCCCGTGGCGCCGAGCGGGTGTCCCTTCGACAGCAATCCGCCGGACGGATTGGTCACGATCCGGCCGCCATAGGTGTTGTCGCCGTCATTGATGAACTTGCCGGCTTCCCCCTCGCCGCAGAGGCCGAGCGCCTCGTAGGTGATGAGCTCGTTGTGGGCGAAGCAGTCGTGCAGCTCGACCACGTCGAGATCGTCGGGCCCGATGCCGGCGCTTTCATAGACGCGGCTTGCCGCCTCTTTGGCCATGTCGTAGCCGACCAGCTGCATCATGTCGCCGGCCTTGAAGGTCGAGGGCGTGTCGGTGGTCATGGCCTGCGCCGCGATGCGTACTTCTTTGCCGATGCCATGCTTGTCCGCAAACCGCTCCGACACCAGCACGGCGGCGGCGCCGCCACAGGTCGGCGGGCACGCCATCAGGCGCGTCATCACGCCCGGCCAGATCACCTGATCGTTCATGACGTCGTCCGCGCTGACTTCCTTGCGGAAGAGTGCGAGTGGATTGTTCTTGGCGTGACGGCTCGCCTTGGCGCGCACTTTGGCGAAGGCCTCGAGCGGGGTGCCGTATTTCTTCATGTGGCTGAGCCCGGCGCCGCCGAAATAGCGCAGCGCCAGCGGAATGCCGGGGGCGTCGATCAGCTGGTCCGCAGCCGCGTCGAACTCCTCGAACGCGCTGGGGCGATCGGTATAGACGCTGCCGAGCGCGCCGGGCTTCATCTGCTCGAACCCGACCGCCAGCACGCAATCCAGCGCGCCGCTCGCGATCATCTGCCGCGCCATGAACAGCGCGGTCGACCCGGTCGAGCAGTTGTTGTTGACGTTGACGATGGGGATGCCGGTCATCCCGACAGGGTAGAGCGCGCGCTGCCCGCAGGTGGAATCGCCGTAGACGTAGCCGACATAGGCCTGCTCGACCTTCTCGTAGCCGAGGCCTGCGTCGTCGAGCGCGAGCTTGGCCGCCTCCGTCCCCATCTCGTGATAGGGCGCACTGGCGCCCGGCTTGGCAAAGGGGATCATGCCGACCCCTGCGACGACCACGTCAGACATGGCTTCCTCCAAACAAATTACCCATTGGACTTTTTCTTACCCACGGGTAACATATCGACCGATGTCCTCCGGAGTCAACCGATCCAGCATGGATTCAGCGCCGCCCGTTCCACCCTCATCGCCGCCGTCTTCGCCCTGGCTGCCGTTCGAGAGCCGGCGCCGCGCCCGCGATGAGAAGCGCGAGGCGGTGCTGCGCGCCGCCGTGCAGCTCTTCCTCGAGCAGGGCTATCATCGCGTGACGTTGAGCGAGGTCGCCGAACGGCTGAACATCACCAAGCCCGCGCTCTATAACTATTTCCGGGGCAAGGACGAGATCCTGTTCGAATGCTGGTCGATGGGCGCCGAGCTCGTCGACAGCGTCATTACGGAGATCAACGCCGGCGGCGGTTCGGGCCTCGCCAAGCTGCGCAAGCTGGTGCACGCCTATGCCGGGCTGATGGCGACCGATTTCGGCGCGAGCCTGGTGCGTTTCGACCTGCGCGATCTGGCCGAGCGGAACGCCGCCGTCGCGCGCGCCGCCAAGAAGCGGATCGACGCCACCTTCCGGCGCTACATTGCCGGAGGCATCGACGACGGTTCGATCAGGCCATGCGATCCCAAGCTTGCAGCGTTCGCGATCGCGGGCGCGCTCAACTGGATCGGCCACTGGTACCAACGCGACGGCGGGCTGTCGCCGACCGAAATCGCCGACGAGTTCACGGTTCGGCTGACGGAAGGCATGGCGACCGAGGGCCGGCAGCAGACGACAAAAAAGACGCCGAGGGTGCCGAAAGGGCGCAACTCAGGACGCAAAACGACAGGGAAGAAGCGCACAGGAGGAGGAACGCGATGAACGTCACGCACGGGCTGCGGCGCGCGCTGCAGATCAATCCGAAGGGGCTCGCCACCGTCTATGGCCAGCGGCGCCGCAACTGGGGCGAACTCGGCGAACGCGTCGCGAGGCTCGCCGGCGGCCTGCGCACGCGCGGCGTCCGCGACGGCGATCGCGTCGCCGTGCTGTCCTTCAACTCGGACCGCTATCTCGAGCTTTATCTGGCGACCGGCTGGGCGGGCGGCGTGATCGTGCCGCTCAACATCCGCTGGAGCGCCCTTGAGAACGAGGACGCGCTGCGCGACTGCCGCGCCTCCGTTCTCGTGGTCGACAAGGCCTTCGCACAGGTCGGCGCGCAGCTCGCCGGCGCCATTCCGGGGCTGAGGCTGATCTATGCCGACGACGGCGATGTGCCGGCGGGCATGGAGAGCTATGAGGATCTGATCGCGGGCAGCCCTCCGGTCTCCGATGCCATGCGCAAGGGCGAGGATCTCGCCGGCATCTTCTACACCGGCGGCACCACGGGACGTTCAAAGGGCGTGATGCTCAGCCACCACAATCTGATGGCCAATGCGCTGAATGCCCTCGGTGAAGGATTGTTTCCGGCGAGCACGACCTATCTGCACGCGGCGCCGATGTTTCACCTCGCCAACGGCGCGGCGATGTATTCGCTGCTGCTCTCCGGCGGCTCGAACGTGATCGTTCAGGGCTTCACGCCCGAAGGCGTGATGGCTGCGATGCAGAACGAGCGTGTCACCGACGTGCTGCTGGTGCCCACGATGATCCAGATGTTCGTCGATCACCCCGCGATCGGAAGCTACGACCTGTCGTCGCTCAAGCACATCATCTACGGGGCCTCGCCGATCAGCGAGGCGGTGCTCGACCGTGCCGCGCGCGCACTGCCGCATGTGCGCTTCACCCAGGCCTATGGCATGACCGAACTGTCGCCGATCGCGACGCTGCTGCACGCCGATGAGCATGTCGGGGAGGGGCGGAGAAAGGGGCGCCATCGCGGTGCCGGCCGCGCCACGCTCGGCTGCGAGGTCCGAATCGTCGACGAGAACGACCGGCCTGCGCCGACGGGCGCTGTCGGCGAGATCGTGGTGCGCGGCGACACCGTAATGATGGGCTATTGGGAACGGCCGGAGGAGACCGCGCGCGCCGTCGTCGACGGCTGGATGCACACCGGCGATGGCGGCTACATGGACGAGGACGGGTTCATCTATGTCGTCGACCGCGTGAAGGACATGATCATCTCCGGCGGCGAGAACGTGTACTCGGTCGAGGTCGAGAACGCGCTGGCGCAGCATCCGTCGGTGCTGCAATGCGCCGTCATCGGAATTCTCAATGAGCAATGGGGAGAGCAGGTCCATGCCGTCGTGGTCAGACGCAGCGGCGTGGAGGTTTCGGCGGGCGAGCTGATCGAATTCACGAAGACGCTGATTGCGGGCTACAAATGTCCCCGCAGCATCGAGATCACGGAGACACCGCTGCCGCTGTCGGGCGCGGGCAAGGTGCTGAAGCGCGAGCTGCGCCGGCCGTTCTGGGAAGGTCGGGAACGGCGGGTCAGCTGACGGCTCTCGCTCGCGTTGGGGCGCTGATGCCTGCGACGAGCACGCAAAGTTTCAGGTTTTCAGATCGCGGTCGCGCGGGTACCATTGGCGCGATTCATCGGGAACGTTCAGTCTTGGTCGAGACGCGCGAGCTCAAGCTCGACATCGAGCGCATCGGTACGGTCTCGGCGATCCTGACGCAGCCGGACCGTGCGCGCGCCTGCTACGTGCTGGCGCACGGCGCCGGTGCCGATATGCGGCATTCCTTCATGGAGAAGGTCGCAGAAGGTCTCGCGAGCCGCAGTATTGCGACCTTCCGCTTCAATTTTCCCTACATGGAAAGGAAGCAGGGGCGCCCCGACCAGCCCGCAGTCGCGCACGCCGCCATCCGCGCGGCGGCCGCGGAGGCGGCGCGGCTCTGCCCCGGCGTGAAGCTCGTCGCCGGCGGAAAGTCGTTCGGCGGGCGCATGACCTCGCAGGCGCAGTCCAAGGCTGCATTGCCTGATGTCAAAGGGCTCGCCTTTCTCGGCTTTCCCCTCCATGCCGACAAGAAGCCGTCGAGCGAGCGCGCCGAGCACCTCGCCGGCATCGCAATCCCCATGCTGTTCCTGCAAGGCACGCGCGACGGGCTTGCCGACCTGAGCTACCTCAAGCCTGTCGTCGAGAAGCTCGGCCCGAAGGCGACGCTGCATGAAATCGAAGGCGGGGATCACTCGTTTGCGGTGCTGAAGAAGTCCGGCCGCAGCAATGACGAGGCGCTGACGGAGGTGCTGGATACGCTCGCGACCTGGATCGACGAACTCGCCTGAACCTCACGCCGCATAAAGCCCCTTGTCGCGCGCCTTCTGGATCGCGAGCGCGGCGATCAGGTCGAGCGTCGGCGTCGACAGGCCGGCGGTGCGCGCGAAGGCTTGCGGCGCCTTCACCAGCACGTCGATCTCCATGGCGCGGCCAAGCTCGTAATCCTGGAGCAGCGACGGCTTGTGATTGGGGGCGGGGCCGCTGCGGGTCACGCGCTTGACTTCGGGGATGAAGTGCTGCGCGATCTCGTTCGCCTCGTTCAGCATGCGCGGAATCACCTCGGCAAAGGCCGGGTCGTCGCGCACGCCGCGCGCGGTCTGGCCGGTGAGCAGGCACAGCACCGAAAGCGACATGTTGGTCAGCAGCTTTGACCAGATCGCCTCGCGGATCTCGGCCACCGGCGGCGATTCCAGCCGGGCGTCGTTGAGGACGTTGCGCAGCCTCGTGATGCGCTCGCAATTGCGATCGTCGCATTCGCCGATCAAGACGCGATTGCGGTCCGGAGTGAGGTTCTGCACCACGCCCGGCGCGGTCACCTCGTTCGAGGAGAAGATCACGCCCCCGATGATCCGCTCTTTCGGGATGCAGGCGCGCAGGCGTCCGCCGGGATCGAGGAAGGAAATGTCCGGCGGCGTCGGGTGCCGCGGCGGCAGGCCGATGCCGTACCACCAGGGAATCCCGTTCTGCGCGAATACGATCGCGGTATCGTCCTGAAGCAGCGGCTTGATGCAGCCGACCAGCCCCGGAAGCGCGGTGGCCTTCAGCGTCGAGATCACGACGTCCTGTGGGCCGAGCTGGGCCGGATCGCCGGATGCGTTCACCCTGGCGCCGACCTCGGAATCGCCGACGCGCAGCTTGAGCCCATTGGCGCGAGCCGCCTCCAGATGCGCCCCCCGCATGACGCACGAGACCTCGTGGCCGGCGCGCGCCAGCCGCACCGCAATGTGGCTGCCGACGGCGCCCGCGCCAAAAATGCAGATGCGCATGATGATGTCCCGTACCTATCCCATGGTGCCGCCCCGACGCCAGCATGACACAAGCCGCCATGCGATGGACGCGGCCGCCCCACGCCGTAAAGATATGGATCAGGATGCGCCCTCTCGGCCATAGTGCGCGGCAAACAAGCCGGAGGATCGCCGATGACCGCCAACCCCGTCCCGTGGACTCTCGACGAGCGTGGGGTTGCGACCGTCACGTTGAACCGGCCGGAGGTCAACAATGCCTATGACGGCGCCCTGATCGCGGGCGTGCTCGCGGCCATGGACGATCTCGGCAGAAAGCCGAACCTGCGCCTCGTCGTGCTCCGGGGTAACGGCAAGCATTTTCAGGCCGGCGCCGACCTCAAATGGATCAACGGCGTGCGGCCGCAATCGGCTGAAGCGAACGAGGCCGCGTCGCGGGCGACGTTCGAGGCGGTGCAGCGGCTCAACACGCTGCCGATCCCGACCGTCGCGCTGGTGCAGGGCGGCTGTTTCGGCGGCGGCACCGGCGTGATCGCGGCCTGCGATGTCGTGATTGCCGCCGATAACGCCCTGTTCTCGATCACGGAGGTGCGCTGGGGCCTGACCGCCGCGATCATCATCCCGCAGCTCTGCGACGCCATCGGTGTGCGACAGGTTCGCCGCTATGCGCTGACCGGCGAGCGCTTCGGCGCCGAGGACGCCCGTCGCATCGGTCTCGTCCACGAGGTGGTGCCGCTCGCCGATCTCGAGGCCGCAGGCAGCAGGGTAGTGGAGCAATTGCTCGCCAACGGGCCGGAGGCAATGGCTGAAACCAAGAAACTCGCGCTGGAAAGCTCGTTCGGCGGCATGGCGGTGGACGATGCCACCTACAAGCGGCTCGTGCAGCTGCATTCACTCAAGCGCCAGAGCACGGAGGCGGCGGAGGGACTGGCCTCGTTTGCGGAGAAGCGTGCGGCGAATTGGGGCGGCAACAAAGGCTGAATGTCAGCAGCCGCGGCAGATATTGCTGATGCTGCGATTCACGGCGTCGTCGTCCTGGCGCAACTGGCGCAGTGTTTCGAGCGTCTTGCCCTCGTCGGTCGCTGGAGACGGCTTGCGCCTTGCAGCCAGCTCTTCCTCCTGACGCTTGTAGCAGGCCTCGCGGTCAGGCTTTTCCCGGATGAAGCGGCAGTTTTGCTCCACCGCCGAGGCGGCGGTGGTTGTGATCGTGAGAACGGTCAGGGCCGCGAATGCGCATATCACAGATGTCGAATTCATGGCGGCTCTTCTCTCAGTTCCACCGGACGAGAGCAACTGCAAACCGCACTTGGCAAGGCTCACAGTGACGACGCAAGTGACGCCTTCAGCAGGGTGAGCAGCGCCTGGACCGCAGCGGCGTTGCGGCGCCGCTCGGGAATCGCGGCCTTCACCCACAATTCCGGAATCGGAAAGTCGCGCAGCACCGGCTTGAGCGTGCCGTCGCGCAAAGAGCCCGCCACGAGATAATGCGAGATCAGCGCGATGCCGTTGCCGGCGATCGCGCTGCGCGCCAGCACATGACCCTCGTTGGAGGACAGCAGCGGGCTGACCTGGATGCTGATGCGGCCGCGCGGCCCGTCGAAGATCCATTCGGGGCCGGTCGGCAGGAAGCTGAGGCAGCGATGCTCGACGAGATCACGTGGATGTCTGGGCGTGCCATGTTTCTTCAGGTAGGCCGGCGAGGCGCAGAGCAGCCGCTTCAGCGGACAGAGCGGCTCGTCGATCACGCCGCCGAACGAATGCGGGAAGGCGCCGATCGCCATGTCAAATCCCTCCGTGACGGGATCGACCGGACGGTCGATCAGCACGATCTCGAGCTTGAGCCGCGGGTTCTGGGTCTGGAAGGCGCTGAAGGCATCTGCGAGGCGCGCCACCGTCAGCGAGGTCGGGGCCTTGATGCGCAGATGATCGACGAGGTCGTGGCCCTTCTCGCCCATGCGCGAGAGCAGGTCGGTGGCGTCGGCCACGACACCACGCGCGCGATGCACATAGCGCTGGCCTGCTTCGGTCAGCCGCAACTGCCGGGTCGAGCGGTGAAACAGCGGCGTGCCGATCCGTGTCTCCAGCTGCGTGACGCGCTTTGCGACCACCGAGGTCGAGACGTTGAGCTTTCGCCCGGCAGCGGAAAAGCCGGCTGCATCCGCGGTGGCGAGGAAGGCCTGCAGGTTCACCAGGACGTCCATGTCGGCCTTTCTCGATTTGCGAAAGTTGATCGCGTATTTTGGTGGATTGTAGCTTGCTGCGCGTTAATTCATAGTCGTCCTCAAGCAAGAGATTTGGGAGCGGACGCGCCATGCGGGCCACGATGATCGAAGAACCGGCACGACAAGTGCCGCTCTACGGCGAATTTGAAGTCGTCGTGCTCGGCGGCGGCCCGGCTGGCATCGTCGCGGCAGCCGCAGCGGCGCGCGCGGGGCGGAAGACGCTGCTGATCGAGCGCTACGGTTTTCTCGGCGGTATGGGCACCGCGGCCGGCGTCACCAATTTCTGCGGCCTGCACGGCAATGTCCATGGCGAGCACCGGCGGCTGGTGCAGGGCATGGCGTCGGATCTGCTGGCGCGGATTGATCGGCTGAACGGCCTCAACACGCCGCATCTGATCCTCGGCAAGGTCTTCGCGCAGGCTTATGACACCGCCGCGTACAAGATCGCCGCCGACGAGCTTCTCGCCAGCCACAAGGTGCGCATCCTCTTCCATGCGCTCGGTGCCGGCGTCGTGATGGGCGATGACCGCCGCATCGACGCGCTGCTGGTCGAGACCAAGGCCGGCCGGCAGGCAGTTCGCGCCGAGATCTTCATCGACTGCTCGGGCGACGGCGATCTCGCCATCTGGGCCGGTGTACCGTTCGAAATCGGCGACGAGCACGGCCATCCGCTATACCCCTCGATGATGCTGCGTCTCAACGGCATCGATCCCGAGCGAGCGGGCGAAGCCTGGCGGACCATCCCGCAACTGATGGAGAAGGCGCTCGCCGCCGGCACCCACACATTCCCGCGCAAGAGCGCCATCGTGCGGCCGCAGAAATCCGGCATCGAATGGCGCGTGAACTTTACGCAGGTCGCGCGCGAGGACGGCCATGCCATCAACGGCATCGAGCCCGACGATCTCACCCGCGGCGAGATCGAGGGCCGCAAGCAGGCGCTCGCCGCGTTCGAGTTCCTGCGCAGCACCGTGCCGGGCTTTGAAAAATCCTACATCGTCGACCTGCCGCCGCAACTCGGCATCCGCGAGACCCGTCGCATCAAGGGCGGCTATCAGCTCAGCGGCGAGGATGTGCTCGGCTGTGCCTCGTTCGAGGATTCGATCGGCGTCAACGGCTGGCCGATCGAGGCCCATGTTCCCGGCGATGTCGTCTTCACATTTCCGCCAATTCCGGAATCGCGCGGCTACAACGAGCTGCCCTACCGGATGCTGGTACCCCAAAGCGTCGACAATCTCCTGGTCGCCGGTCGCTGTGCCTCCATGACACATGAAGGCCAGTCGGCAGCGCGTGTCTCCGGTGCCTGTTTTGTGATGGGCGAGGCCGCCGGTTCCGCCGCCGCGCTGGCGCTCTCCGGAAACCGGATCCCGCGTGACATCCCCATTGAAAAATTGCAGGAAACGTTGAAACAACAGGGCGCCTTCATCGGACGGGATCAGGCACTGCCCGAAGGCCTGTAGCGGACTGCAAGACAACGACGGCGGAGGAATTGGAATGATCGGGATGGCGCGGCTCGCGATAGCGGGCCTGGTGGCGATCATGGCGATGGGCACGGCGCGGGCCGAGGATGCGCTGAAGGCCAGGATCGGCGTGCTCCGCCTGTCGTCCTCCGCCCCCGTCTTCATTGCGCAGGACAAGGGCTATTTCCGCGACGCCGGCTTGGCGGTCGAGCTCAAATTCTTCGATGCGGCGCAGCCGATCGCGGTGGCGACGACCTCAGGCGATGTCGATTTCGGCGTCACCGCCTTCACCGCGGGTCTCTACAATCTCGCCGGCAAGGGCGTGCTGAAGGTGATCGGCGGCATGAGCCGCGAGAAGCCCGGCTATCCCCTGATCGGCTATTTCGCCAGCAACAACGCCTATGCGAGCGGTCTGAAGACGCCGAAGGACCTCGCGGGCAAGCGCGTGGCGGTGACGCAGGTCGGATCGAGCTTTCACTACTCGCTCGGCCTGCTCGCCGATAAATACGGCTTCAAGCTTGCCGACGTGAAGATCGTGCCGCTGCAATCGCTGTCGAATGCGGCGGCCGCGCTCAAGGGCGAGACCGTCGATGCGGCGCTGCTGCCGATCTCCACCGCGCGAAAGCTGATGGACGAGGGCGGCGCGAAGTTCCTGGGCTGGGTCGGCGACGAGACGCCGTGGCAGTTGGGGGCGGTGTTCGCCTCGCCGAAGACGCTGGCCAACAAGGCGCTGGTGACGAAGCTGCTCGGCGCGCTGGCCAGGGCCGACCGCGAATATCACGACGTCATCCTCGCTGCGATGAAGGACGGCGTCGCCCCCATCAACGAGCAGACAAAACCGCTCTTGGAGATCATCGCGAAGTACACCAACTTGCCGGTCGAGCAGGTGGTCGGCAACTGCGCCTATGTCGATCCCGACGGCAAGCTCGACGTCAAGAATGTCGACAACCAGATCAAATGGCTCCAGGAGCAGGGCTTCGCGGACAAGGGCTTTGATGCCGATGCGATCATCGCCAAGGATTACGTGAAGGCGGACTAGCCATTCTTGACATTCCGGGGCTCGCGAAGCGAGAACCCGGAACCTCGAGGTTCCCCGGTGTGCAATTGCGCACCTGAGGTCTGATCCTTCGATCATCCCGGAACGACTGAGAACAGGATCGACGAGCTCTCATGGACCTGATCGCCAACCACATCACCCACCGCTTCGACGATCTCGCCGTGCTCGACGATGTCTCCTTCACCGTCAGCGCAGGCGAGGTGGTGGCGATCGTCGGGCCCTCGGGATGCGGCAAGAGCACGTTGCTGTCGATCCTGGGCGGGTTGCTGCAGCCGACCTCCGGCGCGGCGGAGCTGCGCGGCGCGCCGCCGGCGGACAGTCTCAATCCGTTGACCTTCGTGTTCCAGGATTTCGCGCTGCTGCCCTGGGCTACGGTCGAGGAGAACGTCGAATTCCCGCTGCTGCACGCCCAGCTCACCGCTGCGCAACGCCGCGCGCTGGTCGAGGATGCCCTGCGCCGCACCGGCTTGACCGATTTCCGCACCACCTATCCAAAGCAGCTTTCCGGCGGCATGCGCCAGCGCGTCGGCATCTCGCGCGCGCTTGCGGTGAAGCCCGCGATCCTGCTGATGGACGAGCCGCTCTCGGCCCTGGATTCGCAGACCCGCGAGCTCTTGATGGAAGACTTTGTCCGCCTGCTCGCCGATGGCGGCATGGGCGCGGTTTACGTCACCCACAATCTCGAGGAAGCCGCCCGTCTCGCCGACCGCATCGTGGTGCTGTCGCGGCGGCCGGGACGCATCCGCGAGGTCGTGGCCGTGCCGATGACGCGAGCGGCGCGCGCCGAAGTGGCGGCGCGCGAAAGGCTGCTTGCGCTTCAGAACCAGATCTGGTCGCTGATCCGCAACGAGGCGATCGACGCTGAACGCGAGGTCCAGCATGCTTGATCGCGCGCCGGCCGAAATTGCGAAGGACACTGCGACCCGGCGCGTCCGCTTCCGCGGCGCCGGCTTCGTTCCCGCCAGCAGCCGTTTTGGCGGCTGGATCGCGCTCGCGCTCGTCATCGCCATCTGGGAGGCTGCCGGCACCACTGGCCTTGTCAATCCGCTGTTCCTGCCGGCGCCCTCGGCGATCGCGCGCGCGATCTATCAGCTCGCGGTGTCGGGCGCGCTCTGGCAGCACGTCTCGGCCTCGCTGCTGCGTATCGGCGTCGGCTGGCTGCTCGGGACCGCTGCGGGTATCGCGGTCGGCTTCGCCATCGGCCTGTCGCGGCTTGCGCGCGGCGTCGGCATCACCTTCATTTCCGCACTGTTCCCTATCCCGAAGATCGCGCTGCTGCCGCTGCTCATCCTCTGGCTCGGCATTGGCGAGGAGCCGAAGATCGCGACCATTGCATTGGGCGTGTTCTTCTCGACCGCGATCTCGGTCTATAGCGGCGTCGATGCCGTGCCGCGCAACCTGATCCGCATGGCGCAGAGCTTCAACGTTCCCTTCGCCACGATCGTGCGCAAGGTGATCTGGCCCGGCGCACTGCCCGCGATCCTCGCCGGCTTCCGTATCACCGCCTCCGTGGCGCTGCTCCTCGTCGTCAGCGCCGAGATGATCGGCGCGCAATACGGCATCGGCGCCTTCGTGCTCCAGGCCGGCAACCTGATGCAGACCGATCAGCTGCTTGCGGGCGTGGTGATCCTGTCGGTGTTCGGGCTCATGGTGGGGAAGGTGATCGGCTGGCTGGAGACGAGGCTGTTGCACTGGCGGTGAAGTATACTCCGTCATTGCGAGCGCAGCGAAGCAATCCAGACTGGTCACCGCGGATACAGTCTGGATTGCATCGTTGCTACGCTTCTCGCAATGACGACGTGGCTGGCACCAGAGCTCACGCGTTCCCGCGATCCTCGCGGAACAGATCCAGCTTCTGCTGCACCGGACGGTCCGAGAAGCTGAACAGCACGGCGTCTTCGTCCGCCTCGTGCGTCACCCAGTGCCAGCTCGGCACCACGAACAGATCGCGGGGCCCCCATTCGAAGACGGCGTCGCCGATGCGGCTGCGGCCCTTGCCCTCGATCGGGCAGAACACCGTCGCATCGGTCGAACGATAGCGCGCGGTCTTGAAACCCTTCGGCAGCAGCTGGATGAAGGTGCCGATGGTCGGCATCGCAAAGTCGCCGGTCTCGGGATTGCTGAACTTCAGCTTCAGCCCGTGGCACGCGTCCCACTCCTGGCTCAGGCGCGCCCTTTCCAGGGCTTCGCGGGTGTAGGCATAGGGATAACTGAAGATCGGCGACGTCTTCGACCTCCGCTTCGCGTCGACCGGGAGCAGATTGTAGCCGTAGCGGGCAAAGCTGTCACCGGCAGGCTTCCTGATCTTTTGCTGATCCTCTTTCGAGCCTTCCGCAAAGGAGCAATCGAAGAACTGCACCAGGGGAATGTCGAGGCCGTCGAGCCAGAACATCGGCTCGTTCGTTTCGTTGGAATGATCGTGCCAGGTCATCGACGGCGTGATGATGAAGTCCCCTGGCTCCATCGCGGTGCGCTCGCCGTCGACTGCAGTGTGGGCGCCCTTGCCTTCGAGCACGAAGCGCAGCGCCGACTGGCTGTGGCGGTGCGCGGGCGCGACGTCGCCGGGCACCACCATCTGCACGCCGGCATAGAGCGAGGTCGTGATCTTGGATTGCCCGCGCAACCCCGGGTTCTCCAGCACCAGAACGCGCCGCTCGGCTTCCTTGGCGGTAATGAGCTTGCCGGCCTCCGTCATGTAGTCGCGGATGACGTCGAACTTCCAGAGGTGAGGACGGCAGGCGCTCTTCGGCTCCGGCGTGATCAGGTCGCTCATCACCGTCCAGAGCGCGGTGAGATTTTCGCCGTCGATCTTCTTGTAGAACGCCTCGCGTTCCGGCGTCCTGGTCACGGCTTCCATGGTTGCTGCTCCCGATCGTTTGTTAATTGACAGTATACTTACGATCCAGGTAGCGTCAATGTGACGAATGACAATCACCGTCGTCATTCCGGGGCGATGCGTTAGCATCGAACCCGGAATCTCGAGGTTCCGGGTTCTCGCGTCGCGAGCCCCGGAACGACAAGAAATATGGGAGGCTCTCCATGAAGCTGCACGGCTATTTCCGCTCCAGCGCCGCCTATCGGGTGCGGATCGCGCTGAACCTGAAGGGGCTCGGCGCCGAGCATCTGCCGCACCATCTGCGCAAGGGCGAGCAATGCGCGCCCGCTTATCTCGCCATCAATCCGCAAGGCCTGGTGCCGTCGCTGGAGAACGATGTGGGAGCAGTGCTGACCCAATCGGTGGCGATCATCGAATGGCTCGACGAGACGCACCCCAATCCGCCGCTGCTGCCGAAGGATCCGCTCCGCCGCGCCAAGGTAAGGGCGTTCGCGCTGGCGATCGCCTGCGACACTCATCCGGTGCAGAACCTGAAAGTGCTGGCGCGGCTGCGCGAGCTCGGCCTGCCCGAGGAGAAGGTGCAGGACTGGGCGGCCTGGGTCAATCGCGAGGGCCTGTCGGCCTGTGAGACGCTGATCAGGGACGAACCGGGCCCATTCTGCTTCGGCGATGCGCCGACGCTTGCCGATCTGTGCCTCGTGCCGCAGCTCGGCAATGCGCGCCGCTTCGGCGTCGATGTCTCGGCCTATCCGCGTCTGCTCAAGGCCGAGGCCGCGGCAAAGGCGCTGCCCGCCTTCGCCGATGCCGCACCGGAGAAGCAGCCCGATGCCGAGTAAGCCTACCCCTCCGATCACGATCGACGCGGTCTATGCCGCGCCGGGCTATCTGTTCCGGCGCATGCAGCAGATCGCGGTCTCGATCTTCATGGAGGAGTGCAAGGCGTTCGATCTCACCCCCGTGCAATATGCCGCGCTGATCGCGATCCATACCCATCCCGGCATCGACGCGACGCGGCTTTCGGCGGTGATCGCCTTCGACCGCTCCACGCTGGGCAGCGTGATCGAGCGGCTTGAAGCCAAGGACTATATCGAGCGCAAGCCGGCGCCGGAAGACAAGCGGATCAAGCTGCTGTATCTGACCAAGTCGGGCGCCGCGATCCTGCGCGAGATCATCCCCGCCGTCGAACGCGCGCAGGCGCGCATGCTGGAGCCGCTGAAGCCCGCCGACCGCAAGGCGCTGATGGGTCTGCTGGCGCAACTGGTCGATCTCAACAACGAGGCCTCGCGGGTGCCGCTGCGGGCGGAGGATGCACTGGAGCATCTGGGGAAGGGCGGGTGAGGGGCTGCCAATGTCTCGTGTCCCGGACGCGCTGCAGCGATCTTGCGCTGCTGCGCAGAGCCGGGACCCAGGACATTGGACGCGCGGCGCTGAAGTCTAGGCCCCGGCTCTGCAGCGCACCGCTTCGCGCTGCACTGCGTCCGGGGCACAGCACCGCGGCTACGGCCGAGCCGTCGCCCTACATCCGCAGCAACGCCTGCCGGTCGATCTTGCCCGTGCCCGTCTTCGGCAGTTCGTCGATGAAAATCACCTCGCGCGGATATTTGTACGGCAGCAGCTTGCCTTTTACATAGTCCTGCAATCGGCGCGTCGCTTCGCTTGGATCGTTGGCGCGGCGGTTCATCACCACCACCGCCTTCAGCGTCATGCGACGGTCCGGCAATTCGGCGGCGAACACCGCGCATTCGCGGATGTCGGGGTGGTCGGCGAGACACAGCTCGACCTCGAGCGGATAGACCCACTGGCCGGAGATCTTGATGAGATCGTCGGCGCGGCCGCGGAAGAAGTGGAAGCCATCGGCATCGCGGACGAAGCGGTCGCCGGTGTAGATCCAGCCGCCCTCGCGAATGGTTTCCGCTGACTTGTCCGGCCGGTTCCAGTACAGCGGCGTGTTGGAATCGCCGCGGACCCACAAGATGCCGTCCTCGTTGTCGCCGACCTCGTTTCCGTCCTTGTCGCGCAGCGCGATCTCGTAGCCGGGCACGCGCAGGCCGGCGGCGCCGAGCTTCTTCTGCCCCTCGCGGTTGGAGAGATAGATGTGGAGCACCTCGGTCGAGCCGAGGCCTTCGACGATCTCGAGTCCCGTGAGCGTCTTCCAGCCGTTGAAGACCTCGGCGGAGAGCACCTCGGCGGCGGAGAGCGCCATGCGCAGCGACGAGAAATTCGTCTTGTCCGCGCCTTCGGCCTTTGTCAGCGATGTATAAAGCGTCGGCAGGCCGAAGAAGACGGTCGGCTTGTATTGTTCGATCGCCGCGAAGATCGATGCAGGCTTCGGCTGGCCCGGCAAGAGCAGTGTCGCCGCGCCGGCCGAGAACGGGAAGGTCACGGAATTGCCGAAGCCGTAGGCGAAGAAGATCTTCGGCACCGAGAAGCAGATGTCATCTGGCGTCAGCTTCAGCACGTTCCGCGCAAAGGCGGCATCGGTGTAGGCCATGTCGTGCTGGAGATGCACGATGCCCTTGGGCCGCCCGGTCGACCCGGAGGAGTACATCCAGAACGCCATCTCGTTGCGATGCGTCGGAGCTTCCGCCAGTTCGGGCGGGAACTGCGCGAGCCAGCCTGCCGCCGCGAACGCCGCGGGCGCGGCGTGCTCGCCTACTGCACCATTCACGACGATCAGCGTATGGAGCTTCGTGTCCTTGCAGGCTTCCGCATTGAAGCGCGCCGCGAACTCGGCATCCGCGACCGCGACAGTCGCGCCGGAATCGGCGAGATAGAATTGCAGGAGGTCTGGCGGCGTCAGCGTGTTGATCAGGAGTGGCACGAAGCCGGCCCGCACCGCGCCGAAGAAGGCGGCCGGATAGGCCGGCGTATCGTCGAGGAACAAGAGCACGCGATCGCCGCGCTCGAGGCCGAGCGAGGCAAGACCGTTGCCCCAGCGGCAGGCTTCGCCGCAGAGCTCGGCATAGGTCCGCGTGCCCGCCGGACCCATGAGCGCGCGATTGTCGCCGCGGCCTTTGGCCAAATTGTCGAACAGCACGCGGCTGGCGTTGTAAATTTCAAGAACGGCAAAGCCGATCTCGCGCGCGCCCGGGCTGTCCGCAGGCACCTGGTCGCGGATCTCGCTGCTCATGGCGTATCTCCGGCATTCCTGGCGGCCTCGTAGCGGGCCATGAAGGCCGGCGACATCGCGCGTAGCCGGGAATCGTCGATGCGGCCGGAACGGGTGATGTAGCTGTAGGCGAAGTCCAGCAGGGGAAGCTTCATGTGCTCGGCGAAGTGTTCGTACCAGAACGCACTCGTGCGCGCGGCATCGACGAGCTTCTGCACGATGGGCTTGCGCGCGGCCTGGTAGCGGTGCAGCGCGGTCGCAAGATGCGCATCCGACTCCAGCGCCTTGACCAGCGCGATCGCGTCCTCGATTGCGAGCCGCGTGCCCGAGCCGATCGAGAAATGCGCCGAATGCAGCGCGTCGCCGAGCAGCACCATGTTCTTGAACGACCAGTGCTCGTTCCAGACCCAGGGAAAGTTGCGCCAGACCGATTTGTTGGAGATGAGGCAATGGCCGCCAAGCGTGTCGGCGAACACCTCCTCGCAGACCCCCTTGGACTGCTCGACGTCCTTGTAGGCGAAACCATAGGCCTGCCATGTGGCGTGATCGCACTCGACCAGGAAGGTGCTCATGGTCGGCGAATAGCGGTAGTGATGGGCGTTGAAGGCGCCGCGGTCGGTCCGCACGAACGTCTGCGACAGCGTGTCGAAACGTTTCGAGGTGCCGTACCAGACGAACTTGTTGGAGGAGTAGGACAACGAGGTGCCGAAGTCGCCTTCAAAGGCGCGGCGCACCAGCGAGTTCAGCCCGTCGGCGGCGACGATCAAATCGTGGCCGTTCAGCTGGTCGATTGCCTGGATCTGCGTATCGAAGCGCGGCGTGGCGCCGACATCGAGCGCGCGCTGCTGCAGGAACCTGAGGAGCTCGAGGCGCCCGATCGAGGAGAAGCCGACCCCGTCGATGGCGACGCTGTCGCCATGCAGGTTCAGCGTGATGTTCTCCCAGCTCTCCATGTGCGGGGCGATCGCATCGACCGTTTCGGGGTCGTCGGCGCGCAGGAATTCCAGCGCCTGGTCGGAGAACACAACGCCAAATCCCCAGGTCGCGTCGGCCGGGTTCTGTTCGAACAGGTCGACTTGATCCTCGGGATGACGCTTCTTCCAGAGATAGGCGAAGTAGAGCCCACCCGGCCCCCCGCCAATCACGGCGATCCGCAACGTCTGCCTCCCTAATTGACAGTATACTTACTATCTAGGGCTAGACTAGTGTGCTCCGGCCTCCGGCGCCAGCGGA
Source organism: Bradyrhizobium sp. RP6 (assembly GCF_003837805.1). Lineage (GTDB taxonomy): Bacteria > Pseudomonadota > Alphaproteobacteria > Rhizobiales > Xanthobacteraceae > Bradyrhizobium. The sequence goes on from NZ_RQIT01000021.1 coordinate 111,852, forward strand.
ATTATTGGCCACGCGCGGCGAGCCGAAACGCGATCCAAAGCTGCGTGCGACGCAACTCCGATCGGTCAGGCGCCACCATAAAGAAACAGCCGCGGCTTGACCACAAGCGCCTACCTCGTCGCGAACGGTACGAGGACGTCTTTGCAGGCCGGCGAGAGCGACGCCGCCCGGTTGGAAATGCATTGCATGATCCGGCCGCCGCCGGGCGCCACACCGGTGCAGAGCGTGCGGATGTCGGCGCCGCAGGCCGACCGGACGATGAACAGCTCCTCGCGCGGCAGCAATGGCCGCAGTACGATCGTGGTCGGCGCCGCGGCGGGGGCGGCCGCGGGAGCGGCAGCTGCAGGCGCCGCTGTGGCCGCCGCACCGCCGGATGCCGCGCTCAGCGCACCTTGGCAGGACGGTGAGACCCTTGCCTTGTTCTTCTCCAGGCATTCGAGCGCAGCCGCGCCGCCCGGCGGGACGCTGGCGCAGACCTTTGGATAATCGGACCGACAGGCGCTCTTGACGGCGGAGACCTGCGCGCTGCTCGGTTGCTTGGCGGAAGCAGCCTTGGGCGCGGCGGAGGTCGAGGCCGGCTTGGCAGGTTCAGTGGAGGGCACGCTGGGCGCCGCGGGCTTCGGCGCGGCAGGCGTCGGCTCGACCTTGGGTGCAGCTTCAGCTTCAGTTTTCGGCGCTGCGGGAGCGGCTTCGGTCTTCGGAGCCGCGGCGGGCTCGACGGCGCGGACCGCGGTCTGGCATCCCGATGACAGGCTCGATTCGTTCTTCTTCAGACATTGATACGCTTCCACGCCGCCCGGCGTCACGCTCGAGCAGTGCGTCATGAAATCCGAGCGGCACGCCGACCGGATCGCGCTCTTCTGCGCATCGGTCGGCGCTTGCGCAAAAATGGGTGCTGCAGTTGCGAACAGCGCCGACGCCAGCAACGCAGCGCGCGTGGCGCCATGCTTCAATATCTCGAACATATGGATGACTTCCTGCCCTATAGGTCGAGCGCTCGAGCCGCCGTTCGACGCTCCGAAAAAGGTGATGTGATTGCAATCGTCGCGAGCCATGCGATGCAAGACATCATGGACGCTTTGTCCGCCATCGCAAGCAGATTTTGGTCAAAGACGACGGAGCGAGGGCGGCGCTAGAGTCTCACCATGCGCTTGCCGCGGTTCTCGCCCGCGAGCAGTCCGATCAGCGCCTTCGGTGTGTTCTCGAACCCGTCGATGATGTCCTCCTGAACCTTCAGCTTGCCGGATTTCACCCAGGCCTGCAGGTCGGCGAGCGCACGCTGGCTCTCCTTCATGTAATCCATCACGATGAAGCCCTGCATGGTCAGCCGCTTCACCACGATCAGCCCGGGCACGCCGCGAGGGCCATGCGCGGCAGGAGTGCCGTCATATTGCGAAATCGCGCCGCAGCAGGCGATGCGGCCGTAGTTGTTCATCTGTGGCAGGCAGGCCTCGAGAATGTCGCCGCCGACATTGTCGAAATAGACGTCGATGCCTTTGGGAGCCGCTGCGCGCAGCGCTTTGAAGACGGCGCCGTTCTTGTAGTCCACCGCGGCATCGAAGCCGAGCTCGGACGTCAGCCACCTGCACTTGTCTGCGCCGCCGGCGATGCCGATAACGCGACATCCCTTGATCTTCGCGATCTGCCCGACGATCGAGCCGACCGAGCCCGCAGCGGCGGAGACCACGACCGTGTCGCCCTCTCTGGGCTTGCCGATCTCCAGGAGGCCGAAATAGGCGGTGAGACCGGCGATGCCGAACACGCTGAGCAGATGCGTCATCGGCTCGAGCTTCGGCATTTTGGTGAGATGCTTCGCCGGCACCGCGGCATATTCCTGCCAGCCGGTGTCGCCGAACACGACGTCGCCGGGCGCAAGGTCGGGCGCCTTCGAGCTGACGACCTCGGCGATGGCGCCGCCGGCCATCACGCTGTTGGCTTCGACGGCGGAACGATAGGTTGCGCCGTGCATCCAGGCGCGGTTGGCGGCATCGAGCGAGATGTATCGGACGCGCAGCAAGGCCTCGCCGTCCTTCGGCTCCGGCACCGCGCTCTCCACCATCTTGAAATGTTCGGGACCGAGCTTGCCGCCGGGTTTCTCCACCAAAAGAATCTGGCGATTGATGTTGCCGCTCATCGCGTTCCCTTCTTCATGTGTCTGGCAATTGTTGATGCAGCTGTCGCAAGGAGAACGTGCAAGCCGCATGTGCCGTGCGCCGCGTGAAAGCTAGATCGCCGCGTTCCATTTCACAACGGGAACATCCGGCCAACACGACCACGCGCAAAGCGCCACAAGGCGCAAGGACAAGTCTCGCGTCACGGGCGAGCGCCTGAACGTGCCGCTGCAACTCGGAGAAGCGTTCAGGGCAAGGGGCGATTCAGCCGGCGCCAAAAAAAAGCAGCGGCGGTCTTCGTCACGGCCGCGTCACCATGACGAGGTCCGGCCTTGTGCGACTGCGCGCCTCCGCTGGCGTCGAAGTGCCTAGCGACACCGTCTGCGTGTGTCTGGGAGCAGAGGGCTTCGTATCCACGCTCTGCTCCATGTAGAGCTGCCCCGCAACGAGCGTCATGGCTGTGCAGGCCAATACAAACATCGCCAGAGCCAATTGGTGCGCTTCATTCATCTCCGTTTGCCCGATGCAGTTCGAGACAATGAAAGTTGCCGATACGAGAGGATTTCATCTCCGGTCGCGACCGACCGGGCGGCGCCTTGTGCTGCTCTTTCCTCCGAACGAGGCGAGGCGACCTTGATATTGCTCAACCTTTGGCTGAAAACCGGCATCCGTCAAACTACTTAGGGAACTCGCCCTAAGATACGACGCGAGCTAGCGAGGCCGGCAGCTCCGCTCGACAATGGGCTGATGGATGGAGTTCGGAGGCCCGATGAATCATTCGATCTATAGCGCCGACCGCGCCACCCATTCGAAGATCGTCATCGTCGCATTGCTGGTTGCAGCGGTCGTCGCCGGTATTGCCGTTTCTTTCCACGCCGACACGAGAACCGCGGCGGTCGAGCGGGCAGCCGTATTCAAGCCCGGAAAGCCGGTGGTCCTGGGCGGCTCGGCCGCCGTGGCCGTCCGCTGATCCGGAGGATTTGCAATGCGCAAGAGCAGAACCGAGACCGGAGCTGTCGCCGAGTCGTTCGACCCGGCGTTGTGGTCAGTCGCAGCCGTCCTCAGCGGGGCGGTGGTCTATCTCGCGTGCCTGATCTAGCGTGCGGAGAATAGTTCCGAAGTCGGGACGCTCCTGCGAGCAATCGCAGAATGCGCGTTGACGCAGGTTACCATTGTTTGCGCTGGCGCAACCGACACGTCCAGGATTTGCAATAGCGTCTTCGAGCCTGGCGGCTTCTCTCTGAAACCCAAACGCAGTTGCCATGGCGGCGAGGCTCGGTATTCCGGGCCTCGTTCCATTTCAATCGACGCGCGCTCGCGCGCGATACGGCAATTGGCGCCGGCAGTTCAGAGGGATGTCTCGAAAATGCGATCCAGCGCCGCGTCATAGGTCGTCTGAACCAGTCCGGGATGGAGCCGTCCGAGCGCCTCCATCATCACCCCGGAATTGATCTCGAGCACGCGCCAGATGCCGTCGACCCGGACCACGTCGATGGAGGCGAAGGTGATGCCGATGAAGTTTGCGGCGTCGATGGCGAGCTTCGCACAGTCAGCCCGAACCTCGCCCTCATCGAGGAGGATCGGCTTTGCGCCGGCGTCGAGATTGTGCCGCCAGGTCAGGAGGCGCCGTTCCCCCTTGGGAACGATGGCGTTGAGCTCGTGCGCAGCGAGTTCGTGCAGACGTCCGTCCTGTCCCGCCGCGCTCGCCAGCTCACGTAACGTCTGCATGCCGTCGCCGACGACCGACGGCCGCTCCTTGCGGTAGACGATCATCGGCTTGCCATCGAGCACGATCACGCGGACTTCCTCCTCGATCTCGACATAGGGGGCGATCACCAGCCCAAGGCCGGACGAGAAGATCTCGGTGATGGCGCGGTCGAGCTCGTCGCTGCTCGTCGCCTTGAACACGGCGCGTCCGGACGTGCCCTCGTTCGGCTTCACCACCACGCCTTGCGGATTCCGGGCGAGCAGTGCCAGCATGCCCTGGCGCCAATCGGTCCCGGCGACGTGCACGCCCATGCTCGGATTGAGGAAGAGGTGGTGAGGAACGCACGGCACGCCGGCCATCTCCAGCGCCTCGGCGGTGGCCGATTTATCGTTGGCGAGGCGGTGGGCGATGGCGCTGTTGAGTCCGATGTCGTAGCCGAAGGCGAAGCGGCACCTCGCACCTTTGCGCATCGCGATCAGCCAGCCCCTGGCGCGGACATCGACTGCGATGTCGTGCTCCGCGCAATAGCGCCTGATCGCCTGAACGAAGATTCGCTCGCCGCCTGCCATGGTCTTTCGTCGTTCCTGTCGCCAAAAGCCGCAAAAATGCGGAAATCGGCGCCAATGGGGATGAAATTCAGAGCTATTCTTAATGAAATTCTCGCGAGCGCGACGGAAATTAAGTGCTTCAATCCAGCCCAGCAGGGAAAAGAAATTGCCTCCCTCATGCGCCCGGCAGCAGATTTCTGAATGATGTGACCAGTTCTGCCGCAAATGCCGGTTTGACCGGCATCAATTGCATCCGGAACGAGGTTGATTATTGGTCTCAATGGCGTAGATCACACAGGCGAAATCCTCCGCCATGGCAAATGGTGTCCGCCCCGCTTCCAGGGCCGGGCAACGCTTTTGCCCTAAAACCGCAGTTATTCGGAAATCGAGAATCATGAGCGCGTTTTACCGAGAGAAGGTTCTTTCCGTCCACCACTGGACCGACACGCTGTTCAGCTTTCGCGCCACCCGCGATACCGGCTTCCGCTTCCAGAACGGCCAGTTCGCCATGATCGGACTCGAAGTCGACGGCCGTCCGCTGCTGCGCGCCTACAGCATGGCGAGCGCCAATCACGAGGAACAGCTCGAGTTCTTCTCGATCAAGGTTCAGGACGGCCCGCTCACCTCGCGCCTGCAGAAGATCAAGGAAGGCGATACCATCCTGGTCGGCCGCAAGGCGACCGGCACGCTGATCACCGACAATCTGCTTCCCGGCAAGCGGCTGTTGTTGCTCTCGACCGGCACCGGCCTCGCGCCCTTCGCGAGCCTGATCAAGGATCCCGAGGTCTACGACCAGTTCGAGTCGATCGTGCTGGTGCATGGCTGCCGCCAGGTCTCCGAGCTCGCCTATGGCGAGAAGCTCGTCGCGACCTTACGCGAGGATGAGCTGTTCGGCGAGCTGCTCGCGGACAAGCTCGTCTATTATCCGACCGTGACCCGTGAGCCGTTCAGGAACCGCGGCCGCATCACCGACCTCATCAGCTCCGAGCAGATCTTCAACGACATCGGCCAAGGTCCGCTCGATATCGAAACCGACCGCATCATGATGTGCGGCAGCCCGGCGATGCTCGAAGAGCTGAAGGTGATGTTCGAGAGCCGCGACTTCATCGAGGGCTCCGGCAACAAGCCCGGCCATTTCGTGATCGAGAAGGCCTTCGTCGAGCGGTAAGCTCCGTTGAAGAAGTGGCGTGATCGCGCGCCACACTCAACTCGTCGTCCCGGACAAGCGAAGCGCCGATCGGGGACCTATAACCACAGGCCGTGGTTATGCGAAGGCTCGGAGTGACAGCTTTCCTCCAGTCGTCAAATCCCGTTGATGTGGATGCCGGACTCGCGCTTGCCCGGAGCGTCAGCTGAGCTTGTGGAATCCAGAGTGGCCCCCTCGCAACCCAAAAGGGGCCCTGCGGCCCGCCGCAGCTTCCTCTCAACACCTCTGCTGCAGTGCAGCAGCCCGCCATCGGGCTGATTGATTTGTCTCCGCCGAATTCGCTAGCCTGAAACAAGGGCCGCGTCATATCCGTATGACAGGCGCAGGCGTATCGTACCGCCTCATGCTGGCGAGAGGATCGGATCGTGGCCGACGACAACAAGACGCGGGAATCGCCTCAACACTCATCCCCCAAACGCCTGCCGCTGGCGGAAGAGGGGGTCATGGAAACCCTGCTGCTGCCGTTCTCGCCGCGCTTCATCGTGCTGACGATCTGTGCGGTGGTCACCGCGCTCCTGATCGGCATCGGCCTCGCGGATCGCAAGATCTTCGACATCATGCTGGTCCCGATCCTGATCTTCGGCGCGCTGACGCTGCTCGGTGTCCGCGATCTCCTGCAGAAGAGCCACGCGGTGCTGCGCAACTACCCGATCTCCGCGCATATCCGCTTCCTGCTCGAAGAGATCCGGCCCGAGATGCGGCAGTATTTCTTCGAGAGCGAGAAGGATGGCATGCCGTTCTCGCGAGACACCCGCGCGGTGGTCTATCAGCGCGCCAAGATGGAGCTCGACAAGCGGCCGTTCGGCACCCAGGAGGACGTCTACCGCGAGGGCTATGAGTGGATGCACCACTCGGTCTCGCCGAAGGCGCATGCCACGGAGAAATTCCGTGTCATGATCGGTGGGCCGGATTGCGCAAAACCCTATTCGGCCTCGGTGTTCAACATCTCGGCGATGAGTTTTGGCGCGCTCAGCCCGAATGCGGTGCGGGCACTGAATGCCGGCGCCAAAAAGGGCGGCTTCGCGCACGACACCGGCGAGGGCGGCGTCAGCCCCTATCACCGCGAGATGGGCGGCGACATCATCTGGGAGATCGGCTCGGGCTATTTCGGCTGCCGCCATCTTGACGGCAGCTTCGATCCCGAAGCTTTCGCGCGCGTTGCCAGCGACGACCAGATCAAGATGGTCGAGCTCAAGGTCAGCCAGGGCGCCAAGCCCGGTCATGGCGGCGTGCTGCCGGCGGCCAAGGTCTCTGAGGAGATCTCCAAGATCCGCGGCGTCGCCATGGGCGAGGACTGCATCTCGCCGGCCTCGCACCGCGCGTTCTCGACGCCGGTTGGCATGATGCAGTTCATCGCCGAGATGCGCCGCCTGTCCGGTGGCAAGCCGGCCGGCTTCAAGCTGTGCATCGGCCATCCCTGGGAATTCCTGGCGATCTGCAAGGCGATGCTTCAGACCGGCATCTATCCCGACTTCATCGTCGTGGACGGCAATGAGGGTGGCACCGGTGCGGCCCCGCTGGAGTTCATGGATCATCTGGGCATGCCGATGCGCGAGGGCGTCAATTTCGTCCACAACGCGCTGGTCGGCATCAATGCGCGCGACCGCATCAAGATCGGCGCCTCCGGCAAGATCGCGACGGCCTTCGACATGGCCCGCGCGATGGCGATCGGCGCCGACTGGTGCAATTCGGCACGCGGCTTCATGTTCTCGCTCGGCTGCATCCAGTCGCTGAGCTGCCACACCGACCGTTGCCCGACCGGGGTAGCGACGCAGGACCCGACGCGGGCGCGCGCGCTCTACGTGCCGCTCAAGATCGACCGCGTAAAAAATTACCATCATGCGACCCTGCACTCGCTGACGGAGCTCATTGCCGCGGCCGGCCTCGAACATCCGCAGCAGCTGCGCCCGATTCACTTCAGCCAGCGGACGTCGACGACCCAGGTGCAATCCTTCGCGCAGCTCTATCCGGCGCTGCGCCCGGGCGAGCTGCTCGAAGGCACGCAAGACCCGCGCTTCCGCGACGCCTGGCGGATGGCGCGCGCCGAGACGTTCCAGCCGGCGCCGTAGGATGCCGGCCGCGGCAGGCAGGCACGCGGGCCGCAAATTTGTCGCGAGCGGGGGGTGGGCTTAACGGTTGGTTCAGCTTTGGGTGTAAATTGCGCCCATGGACGAGCGACGCAGCAAATCGAGGCACCGCGTGCTGAAGGCCGGAACCATCGAGTTCGGCGGCGGTGCGATCGACTGTACCGTTCGCAATCTCTCCGATACCGGCGCCGCACTCGACGTCACCAGCCCAGTCGGCATCCCCCAGTATTTCACTCTGTTCGTGCAGGCCGACGGAACGCATCTGTCCTGCACTGTGGTCTGGCGCAAGGAAAAGCGGATCGGGGTGAGGTTCGGATGACGCTCGCCGTGTGACGCGCGCTTGTCCGGGACGACGGCCATTTCAACTCACGCCGCTGCCTGCTCGCCCCGCCGGGTTGCCAGGATCTTGTCGATCCTCCGTCCGTCGAGATCGACCACCTCGATGTGCCAGCCGCGGAAGTCGAAGGCGTCGCCGGCGTTGGGCAGCGCGTTGAACTGTTGCAGCACCAGGCCCGCCACCGTGTTGTAGCGGTGCGGCGGCAGTTCGACGCCGAGCAGCTCGCCGAATTCGTCGACCGGCATCCAGCCGGAGATCAGCAGCGAGTCGTCGGCGCGCCTGACATAGGCCGGCTCCGGCGGCCCCGCCTCGGAATGGAAGGCGCCGACGATCGACTCGAGGATGTCGGCAGCCGTCACCATGCCTTCGAAGGCACCGTATTCGTCGTAGACGAGGCCGACGTGAACCGGAGCAGCTTTCAGGATGGTCAGCACGTCGCGCGCATCTGCCGACACCGGAATGCCCGGTGCCTCGCGCACGAGCGCGCGCAGGTCCGGCGTGCGCTCGTCCATATAGGCAACCAGCAGGTCCTTGGCCTGGAGCACGCCGATCGGCTTGTCGCGGTCGCCGTCGCAGACGGGAAAGCGCGAATGCGGGCTCTTGGCGATGATCTCCCGGATGGCGGCCGGATCGTCGTTCAGGTCGATCTCGTCGACCTCCGTGCGCGGCGTCATGACCGCGCCGACCGGCCGGTCGCCGAGCCGCATCACGCCGGCGATCATCTCCTTCTCTCCAGGCTCGAGCACGCCCGCGCTCTCGGCCTCACGGACGAGGTGATGGATCTCGTCCTCCGAGACCTTTTCCTCCGTCTTGCCGCCGCGGCCGAGCAGCGCGAGGATCAGCTTTCCGGAGAGGTCGAGCAGAAAAACAAGCGGCAGCGATATCTTCGCAAGCGTGTGCATCGCGGGCGCGACGCGGACCGCGATGCTTTCGGGATCGCGTAGCGCCACCTGCTTCGGCACCAGCTCGCCGACGATCAAGGTCGCATAGGTGATGAGCGTGACCACGAGCCCGACCCCGACGATGTCGGCAATGCCCTTGGAGAGGCCGAGCTCGAGCAGCCATTGCGTCAGCCGCTGCCCGAGCGTCGCGCCCGAGAACGCGCCGGAGAGCACGCCGACCAGCGTGATGCCGATCTGCACCGTCGACAGGAACTTGCCGGGATCGGCTGCCAGCGTCTGCGCCCGCTCGGCGCCGCGCACGCCCTTGGCCGCGAGCAGCGACAGCCGCGCCGGACGTGACGAGACCACGGCCAGTTCGGACATCGAGAGCAAACCGTTGATGACGATCAGGATGACGACGATGACGAGTTCGAGCGAGAGCATTGACCTTCCGGAGGTAAGTAAGTGTGTCACAGATGACGCCAAGCCATCTCGATATAGGTATTCGGTGAGGAGATGCTGCCAATTCCGCGCATTCGGGCACCGAAGGGAACTGGCGTCCGGCAATGTTCCCGAGGCCTCCGCGACAACCTGACACTCAGCGGAACTACGGACGTTGCTTAACGCCCCCTTAGTGGCCGCCCGCTAGATTTTCGACATTGCAGAAATAAATTCGGGGAAATCAGGATGCGGGTCGGGAAGCTTTTCGCACTGTCGATGCTGACGGTGACGGTATTTGCAGTCATCCTTGGCGCCGAGGTGCTGATCCCTCAGACCCGAATCTTCACGAACCGCTCCGATGCGATCAAGACCGTCGATGCCTTTGGTGCGACGCTGATGGCCAGCCAGCACGTCGCCAGCCTTCGCGCTCCCTACATCGGACCTATCTTCCAGGAAGGCGCTGCGACGCAGGCACAGCTCGATGTCGCCACCAAGGCTGCGAAAACTGCCGAGGCCGGCTTCGAGGCCGCAAGGCGCGCCGTCATGGTGCTGGACGACGGCGGCGCGATTGCCGAGAATCTCGACCGTGCTGCGCGACGGTTGAAGGAGATCACCACCGCGGCAGATCGCGCGATGAGCGTTCCCCTGGCGGCGCGCGACAGCGCCGCGACGAAGGGCTTCCTGCCCGGCGTTGCCGAGGTCATCGGCCACATCGAACCGGTCATGAACCGGCTCGAGGCGAAAATCATCAATGCCGATTCCTCGCTTGCGGCGCTGTTGAGCCTGGCGCGAACGGCGCAGGATCTGCGCGTTTCGGCCGGCAGTCGCGCGGCCACGCTGTCCCCGGCGCTCTCTGCACGCCGCCCGCTCACCGCGGCTGAACTGTCGCTGATGGACCGCATGCAGGGACGCGTGGAGGCCGACCGCGAGCGCATCGAGGCCGGTATCGACCAGCTCGGAAATCCCTCCCGCATCGCTGCCGCGCTGAAGGCGGCGACGGAATCCTATTTCGGACGAGCTGCGGTTGCCGTGGACAAGGAGATGCCCGCGGCGCGGAGTGACGGCAAATACGGCGCCACCGCCGACGAGCTGGCGAAGGTCATCGTGCCGGCCATCCAAATGTTCTACGGCGTACGCGACGCCGCGTTGGCGGAAGCAGGCGAGCGCGCCGCGGCCGCGCGCGACGGCGCGCTGGCGATGCTCGCGCTCGCCGGTGTCGCCGTGTTGGCGCTGCTCGGGACGCTCGGTGGCGTGACCATGATGCTGCGCAGGCGCGTGGTGACGCCGCTCGGCCGGATCGCCGACGTGATCGGAGCGCTCGCCGCCGGGCAGCATGATGTCGAGATCCCGGCGACCGGCCGCAACGACGAGATCGGCCAGGTCGCGGGCTCGCTCCAGCACTTCAAGGATTCGTTGCTAGCCAAGAAGGCCGCCGACGAGGCGGCCGCGGCCGAAGCCGAGGCGAAGCTCCGGCGCAGCCAGCGCGTCGACCAGATCGCGCGCGAGTTCGAAGCCATGATCGGCGACGTCATCAACACCGTCTCGTCGGCCTCCTCCGAGCTGGAAGCGTCCGCGGGAACGCTGACGAGCACGGCCGAGCAATCGGAAAAGGTGACCGCGACCGTCGCGGCTGCCTCCGAACAGGCCTCCACCAACGTGCAGACCGTCGCTGCGGCGGCCGGGGAGATGGCCTCGTCGGTCGACGAGATCAGCCGTCAGGTTCAGGATTCCGCGCGCATCGCCGGCGAGGCGGTGCAGCAGGCGGGGCGGACCAACGATCATGTCGGCGAGTTCGCCAGGGCCGCGGGCCGGATCGGGGACGTCGTCGAGCTCATCAGCCAGATCGCGGGTCAGACCAATCTTCTCGCCCTCAATGCCACCATCGAGGCGGCGCGCGCCGGCGAGGCCGGCCGCGGCTTTGCCGTCGTCGCCTCCGAGGTCAAGGCGCTGGCCGAGCAGACCGCCAAGGCCACCGGCGAGATCAGTCAGCAGATCTCGGGGATCCAGACGGCGACCGAGGACTCCGTCGGCGCCATCAAGGCAATCGGCGACACCATCACACGCATGTCCGAGATCGCGTCGGCAATCGCCTCGGCGGTCGAGCAGCAGGGCGCGGCAACGCGGGAGATCTCACGCAACGTGCAGCAGGCGGCGCGCGGCACCCAGCAGGTCTCCGCCAGCATCGTCGATGTGCAGCGCGGCGCGAGCCAGACCGGATCGGCCTCCTCCAACGTGCTCGCGTCGGCCAGATCGCTGTCCGGTGAGAGCAGCCGCCTCAAGGTCGAGGTCGGAAAATTCCTCGACGCGATCCGCGCGGCGTAGAATTTGAACACCTCTTCCTGCCGGGGACGCAATCGCATTTGAAGATCAGCTTCCCAGCGGCGCATCCTTAGACGCCCGCCTACGGCGGGCCCTCAGGATGAGGGTGGGGTGCGCGGCAGCAATATCCGTTGGCACCGATGCTGCTTAGCCTGTTCCTGAGACCGCGAAGCGGTCGTCTCGAAGGACGAGGCGCGCGCACCGCAGTCGCGTTGCGCTCAGAACTCGCCGTGCAGCCGCCCCGAAAACACCGACACCGGTCCGCGATCGGCGTTGTAGGCGGGGTTGACGATGAGCTGGTAGTCGGCGGTGAAGGTCAGCGCCTTGTTCAGCGCGTAGGCGTAATAGGTCTCCAGCACGCGTTCGCGACGGTAGTTGAGGCGGCCATCGCCGATCAGCGGGCCGAGACCACCGGCGGCGATGAAATCGCGATGATCCTGCGACAGGGCGTTGACGGCGCCGGCAATGGCGACGACGTCGTCGGGCCGGCCCCAACTCGCTCCCTTGACCGAAACGCCACCGGACAGGCTGCGATCGATGTCCGTGAAGGCCATGATCTCGTTGCGGCCGTCGTTCCAGCTCCAGCGACCGAACATGCCGATATCGTCGGTGATGGCCTGTTCGAGATTGAGCGCGTAGCCGTATTTGAGGCGGCCGCGGCGAGTCTGGCTGATATCCACGCCGAACGCGGGATTGTCCAGCGTCTGCCGATAGCTGCCGGAGAAAGCGCTGTTGACGAAGCCGAGCGTGCGCAGCTTGCCGGGCTGGCCAAACAGTGAATAGCGCAACTCGAGCTCCGCGACGTACTCGCCGCGACGGCCGATATTCATGTCGAAATTGTTGGAGTTGGAGACGGCATCCATCAGGAAGTAGCCGCCGCGCAGCGCCCATTGCTTCTGGTTCAACTCGGCGGTAGCGCCATAGCCGAGGCCGAGCTTGTCGGCGGCATAGTCGAAGGCGCCGGACGCCCAGATCGACCAGTTCATGAAATCCTTGCGCGGATCATGCGCGTAGGCATTGCCGTCGAACACGTCGACCACCGAGAACTTGCCGACCTGCAAGGTCAAACGCGAGACGTCGACCTTGCTGGCGAGCTGAAGCTGGCCGCTGGCCAGCTCCTCCTGCTCGCCGCCGAAGCCGAAGGTGTGCCGCACGAACAGCCGCGAGGCGTTGAAGTGCGGATAGGGGAAGCCGGACTTCTGCGCCTCGCCGTTGGGGAAGCCCGCGGCGCCCGTCGTGTTGTTGAAGCCGAAGCCCTGGAGCAGCTCGGGATTGAAATAGACCTCGCCGCCGTCCCACAGCCGCGCATTCAGATAGAGCGAATTGCTCCAGGTCTGCTGAAAATCCGGCGACGGCAGCAGGCTGTTCGGTCCGGTATAAGGCGCGTGGAACGCGGGGTAGCCCTGCCCGAGCACGGTCGACTGGCCGTGAATCTCCCAGCGGCTGGATTCGGTGTCGGTGACGTCGGATTTCGGGTCGTAGGTCGGCACGCCCGGCCAGTCGATCTTGCGATTGAGGCCGATGCGCAGGCTGTGAAAATCCATCGACGACGAATATTGCCCGCCGGAGGGGAAGGTGACGCTGGCGTTCTCGAACTTGCTGTAGAGATACTCGAGCCGCGCGCTCCAGTGCGGCGCGAAAGCGTATTCGGCGCCGCCGCCGGCAGTCCAGCCGAACCGCGTGTGCAGCACTTTCTCTTCAACGCCGCCGGTCGGCGTCGAGAGAAATCGCTCGCCGGCAAACGCCGCGCCGCCCGTCGCGTAAAACAGCCAGTTGCCGCTGGTGTAGCCGAGCCGCGCGCGCAGGCTCGCGACATAGTCCCAGCGCTCCTCCGCGCTCGAGAGCGCGGTCGCCGCCGATGACACGACGTGATTGGAGGGGAGGTAGTTCGGGAAGGAGATATCGCCTTCGACGCCGAGCAGGAAGCCTGAATTGAGGCGCCAATTGTAGCCGGCCTGGACGCCTCCGGTCATGCCGTTGAACACGTGATCGTCGGTCGCGACCGTGGGATCGGCAAGAGTCGCCGCGGATGTGCCGCGGGTGAAGCCGACATGCGCGCCGATATAGAGGCCGGTCCAGTCATAGACCGCCTTCAAGGCCGGGGCCTTCAGCGGCAGATCAGCCGTTTGGCCGATGGCGGGGAAAGCCACCATGCCCGCGGCAATTGCCGTGGCCGTCCGCAAGTACCTGTAACGGTGACCTCTCAACGTCAAAACGCACGCCCCCAAACGCGAATGTATTCCATCTGCCGCGATATCACTGCCGATTCGCGGCACCCCTGTCATCAGGCCCCGGTCGTCCACGCGATCCGATGCGACCTTAGTCCCAAGTTCCCGAGTCCAGTTGCAAGGCTTATTGCTATTAATTCGCAATTGCAACTGAGTAGATCGTTGCAGGTGGATGCTTCGCACTGCTTTGTGACGGGGGTGCAACAACTGCCTAAAGCGCGGATGGGTTTAGGAGAGTGCTCGTCGCGCTTTAGGCTATTGTTTGAGCACGATCTTCTCGGAAAACCGCGGCGCACTTTTCCGGATCATGCTCCGGGATTCAAAATATGGATGACCCCGCCCGGGGGGAC
>NZ_RQIT01000022.1 GCF_003837805.1 Bradyrhizobium sp. RP6
GGGCGTACCACTGGGCGGACCATTGGGCAAACCCGGAACGCCGCCGGGGCCAACCGGGCCGGGCAGGCCTGGTACGCGTTGCTGCGCCGGCTGTTGTTCGTTGGCGTCGGTCAACTGCACCGTCCAGGCCCGCTGCTCACCGGTATCGACCTCGAAATAGCCGGTCCGGTCGTAGCCGCGCGCGAGGCAATCCTCGGTGCCGCGGATGGTGAACTCCTTGTCGCGCGAGCACATGAAGGCCTGGCCCGACCATTCGCCGCCGCGGTCATAGTCGATGGCATAGATGTAGTAGTAGCGGGCGACCAGCGTGCCCCGGAGCAGCGTCTCACAAGAGCGCGACGAGATGTTCCACCAGCCTTCGGTGGTCCAGCCCTCGGCGTCCTTGTAGCCGAGCGCGATCCCGACCCGGCTCGATGTGTTGTTGCAGAGGCGGAAATCGGCCGAGGCCGGGCTGGCGTAAAGGCACAGCAGGGCGACCACCAGCACCGGAACCAACCGGGCGACGAGGCGAAGCGGGGAGGGGGGAGATTCGGCAATCATTGTCGCGGAAGCTATACCAGATCATTGACGATTTGGCGTTGGGCCGGGGCCCGTCCCGAAGCCGGGCGTCGGCCCGTTTGCGCCGCGATATGGCAAAATCTGTGACAGGACCCACCTGATCCCGTAAGGGTGACCGCCATCGGGACGGGCCTTAAGGAACACAGCCATGGCAATCGACGACAAAACCAGAACGGAGCTTGAGGCGGCGGCTTTCCGGCGCCTGGTCGATCATTTGCGGAGCCGGACGGACGTCCAGAACATCGATCTGATGAATCTGGCTGGTTTCTGCCGCAACTGCCTCTCCAACTGGCTGAAGGACGCGGCCGACGCCCAGGGCGTGCCCTTGAGCAAGGACGAGAGCCGGGAGGCCGTCTACGGCATGCCGTACGAGACCTGGAAGTCGAAATACCAGGGCACGGCCACGCCCGAGCAGCTTGAGACGATGAAGAAGGTCCATCCCCACGGGCATTGACCAATTTCGTTCCGTCGTTCCGGCGATCCAAAGCATCGACCCGGGATCTCGAGATTCACCGGTGCGCAAGTGCGCAGCGCAGTTCGCCCTTCGGGCGCCCCGGAATGACGGCGTCATCTCCTGTGGGCGCGCTGTGGACGAGTGCGATGCTTGCTTGAATGCAGCTGGCGCCAACCCTAAGGGTCTACCCAGCACGCGCGGTGAGGGATGCCGGCGTCACCTCATTTTGCCAGTTCCATTGGGAGTACAAGATGGCCACCTCCGCCGCCGTCCGCGACGACGAGCCCGCGACGAAATTTGCCAAGGACCAGCTCAAGTCCATCATCGAGCGCATCGAGCGGCTGGAGGAAGAGAAGAAGGCAATCTCCGACGACATCCGCGACGTTTATGCCGAGAGCAAGGGCAACGGCTACGACGTCAAGGCGCTGCGCACCATCGTGCGCCTGCGCAAGCAGGATCCCAACGAGCGGGCGGAGGCCGAGACCATTCTCGAGACCTACATGCAGGCGCTGGGGATGATCTGAGGCACATCTCCCGGCGTTGCCGCTCATCACGCTTGGGCAGAACCTCTGCGTCTGCTAGATTGCTCGGGGAAGAGACCGAGCGATGGATGTGCCGGGACCAGAGCGCAGGCTCGCCGCGGTCCTCGCCGCCGACATGGTCGGATTTAGCCGGCTCATGGAGGTCGACGAGGCCGGCACTCTCGCGCGGCTCAAGACCCATCGGGTCGAACTCATCGATCCAGCCATTGCCAAGAACCGCGGCCGTATCATCAAGACGACCGGCGACGGCATGCTGGCCGAATTCTACAGCGTCGTCGATGCCGTGCTCTGTGCCGCCGAGGTCCAGCGCCGCATGGCGCGGCGCAATGCCGACGTCCCGCCGCCGCGGTGGATACAATTCCGCATCGGCATCAATCTGGGCGATGTGATCGTCGATCAGAGCGACATTTTCGGCGATGGCGTCAACATCGCTGCGCGACTGGAGGCGCTGGCCGAGCCCGGGGGAATCTGCGTTTCAGGCGCGGTGCGCGATCAGGTCGGCGACCGCCTGGACGGAGTTCAGTTCGATGATCTCGGTGAACAGAGCGTCAAGAACATCGCCCGCCCGATCCGCGTCTTCCGCATTCGGCTGGTGGAGGGGCCTGCAGGCCCGCCCGGCGGGTCGAACACTGCGGCGACGCCACCAGGTGTCTCGAAGAAGCCGTCCATCGCCGTGCTGCCATTCGCCAATATGAGTGGCGATCCGGAGCAGGAGTTCTTCGCGGACGGTCTCACCGAGGACATCATCACTGAGCTTTCACGCTTTCACGATCTGCTTGTCATCTCCCGCAACTCGACGTTCGTCTACAAGGGCAAGGCCGTGAAGGTTCAGGACATCGGCCGCGAGTTCGGAGTTGACTACGTCATCGAGGGCAGCGTGCGGAAGGCCGGGGAGCGCGTCCGCGTCACCGTGCAGCTGATCGATGCAGAGACCGACCGCCATATCTGGGCCGAACGCTACGACCGCGAGCTCCAGGACATCTTCGCCATCCAGGACGAGATGACCCGCGCGATCGTGGCGACTTTGCCCGGTCGGGTAGAAGCCGCAACGCACGACCGCACCAAGCGCAAGCCGACCGACAACATGCCCGCTTACGAATGCGTGCTGGCTGCAAAGCTCCTGCATCACCGATCAACCCGCGACGACAACGCTCAGGCGCAGACGCTGCTCAACCGCGCGCTGGCGATGGATCCGAACTATGCCCACGCTCATGCCTGGAAGGCATGCGTGCTCGGCCAGTGCTGGATCTATGGCTGGTGCGCCGACCGCGAGGCGACCTTCGAGCAGGTGGCTTCGGAGCTCGAGACCGCGCTGGCGCTCGATGACAATGACGCTGACGTGCACCGGATTCTCGCCGCACTCAACCTGACGCGCCACGATTACGAGAAGGCCACCTATCATCAGGAGCGCGCGCTCGCACTCAATCCAAACTACGACCTCGTGGTCGTGCAACAGGGGGAACTCCTGACCTGGCTGGGCCTGCCGGAGGAAGGCATCGACTGGATCAGGAAAGCGATGCGCCTCAATCCCTATCATCCCGAGCGCTTCTGGAGCCATCTGGGCCGCGCCTACTATTGCGCGGAGAAATACGCCGAGGCCGCCGAAGCATTTTCAAGGATCACGCGCCCCGATTACACCCATCATGCGTTTCTGGCGGCGACATTCGCGCAGATGACGAATGCGGTCGCGGCTGGCGCTCACGCCGCGGAGGTCTTGAAGCGCGAGCCGGGGTTCTCGGTGGCAGCTCATCTTGCGACGCTCCACTACAAGCGCGAACTCGACCGGCAGCGCCACGAGGCTGGCCTCATCGCGGCTGGCCTGCCGGCTTGATCGACCGGAGCGAGGAAGAGCAGCAAGAGCCTTGCTGCCACCCGGGACTCAGCGCAGCGCGGCGGTGCGCACGACGAAGGACGTCGTCTCGAGCCTCGCGGTCGCGCTGCCCGAAAAACTCTCGCAGGACAGACCGTGCATGGGATCGTCGGCAAAACCCATCGTGATCACGGATTGCGGCTTGACGAAGAAGCCGCGCAGCGCTGCGGTATCGAGTTCGCCCATCAGCGTCACCGACATCGCGCGGCTGGCGCTCGGCGACAGCATCACGATCTTGAGCCAGATGCTCTCGCCGGCGGCGGAGAGGCGGGTGGCGGTGGCGACCCTGCCGTCGATGCTCTTGCCGACCACCATGTTGACGTCCGTCGCGTGAGCCACGCCGCGGGATGCAGCAGCGGGTCGGGCGGTGCGCGGGATCGGCGCGGAGGCGGCGACGACATTGGCGCGGTCGACCGGGGAGGCGGCCGGCGCGTAAGCCAGGGCCTGGAAGGCTGCGTTGGAGACGCTCGCGGTTGGTTGCGGATCGGTGGCGGCGGCCAGCGCCTGACGCGCCTTCAGCGCTGCGACCTGAGCCGGCGTCGCCTGCTGCGGCGCGGCCGGGATATCATCCCAGAAGCCGCGGGCATTGATGATGTCGGCCGGGGTCTCCAGCTTGCCTTCAACAGAGTTGCTTTCAACAGACTTGCCCTCAACAGACTTGCCGGCCGCCGGCTTGTCAGCCACGGGCGCGGGCTTCGGCTTGGCCGGCGCGACGATCTGGGCATCGGCCGAAGCGAGCTGGAGGGTCCCGGCAATCTGCGGCTTGGCGCGGGGCGTCGGCACCAGCTCGGCGGGCTTGGCGGCGGCAGCGACCAGGGTCGGTGCGGACGGCTTCGCGGCCGTTGCGGGCGCGCCCTCCTCATCCTCGTCGCTGCTCGCGGCGGGAGCCGGCTTGCTCCTGAACAAGGCGGCAAAGAAACTCGGCTTGCTGCCGGCATCGTCGCCGCTGCCGCGCCGCTCGATCTCCGCCTTGGCCAGCTCATAGTTCTTCAGCGGTACGCCGTCGGTCGGCAGGTGCACCGTCTTGCCGTCCGGGAAGACGCGGGCGAGCTGGTCATGCGTCATGCGCGGCCAGTGCCGGATGCTGCCGGTGTCCAGATGCACGAAGGGCGAGCCTGACGTTGGGTAGAAGCCGACGCCGCCGCGCTGGAGGCGCAGGCCGGCGAAGCGGATCTGCTCGAGCGGCACGCCCGGAATGTAGAAGTCCATCGCATGTCCCAGCATGTGCTGGCTGAAGCGCGCCACACCGGAGGAGCGGCGGCGGAGCATGGCGTTGGTGGCGGGAGAGCGATAGGAGGAAATGATCTGGATCGGCTGCTTGCCGTCGACATCGCGATAGACTTCCCAGAGGATGTCGAAGAGGCGACGGTCCATGACCGTCTCGTCCTGGGTGCGCCAGTCGCGCAAGAAGTGGTTGAGCTGCTTCAGCGCGGCTTCGTCGTAGCGGCCGTCGCGCTTGAAGGTGACGGTGAGGTCTTCGCCGGAATGGGTATGGTGGAAGGAGAGCGTCTTGGTCTCGTTCAGCGCGGCGGCGTCATGGACCGAGCCTGCGGCGGCAAGCAGCAACACGGAGGCGAGGCCGATCCTGGATCCGGCCTTCACCCCCGCATGGGACAACGACAGCACAGCGAATTGGCGTGCGAGACCAGTCAGCACGTATGAGCCCACCCAGTCGACGAGCGTTCAAAATGGACTCTCCCGCCAACCCCGTTAGCAGCGCGAAGAGGATGAACGCTTTCTTAAAGCAAGAAGGTTAATTCGAGGTTGACCTTCCCGCCCCCAAACCAAGTCAGAGTACGATCCTAAACGGTTGACTGTGGCAAAAAAACGCCCGCTGTCCGAGTGCAGGTTGGCGCATGGTTAACGTTAAGCGGCCCCATCCAAAGGACGGGGCCGCTGATTTCATTGCAGAATTCTTGTAATCCAGGCGCTGAGCCGGGCTCAGCGGGTAAACACCCGCTGGGGACGACGGCCGACCGGCGCCGGCGGCTGGGCCGGGGTCGGCGCTCCGAACAGCCGCTCGAAGAAGTTTGGCCCCGACGAACCGAAGCCACCGCCATTGTTGGCCACCGCCATGCCGGAGGGCAACGTCGTCGCCGGGCGCGAATAGCTCGGCTGGGAGTGGGCGACGACGCTCTCCAGATCCTTGCCGCGGCTATTCTTCAGGATGTTGATCATGGTCGCATCGCGGCCGTAGATGTCCTTGCGGAATTGCAGCTTGCCGGCGTCATCCACGAACGCCGTCTGATAGGTGATGTTGACCGGGATCGGGGTCGGGAATTTCAGATCGATCTCGCTCTTGCCGTACATGCTGCGCACGCGCTCCGGCGTGTACTTCTCGTTCGGCAGGGTGATATTGAGCAGCACGGAGGCGTATTGATCCGGATTCTGCACGCGCATGCAGCCATGGCTGAAGGCGCGCTCGTCCCTCGCGAACAAATGCTTGTCCGGCGTGTCGTGCTGATAGACCAGGAACTTGTTCGGGAAGTTGAAGCGGATGCGGCCGAGCGCGTTGGCTTCGCCGGGCGGCTGCGAGATGTGCACCGAGCCGTCGCGGTTCTGCTCGAGCTTGAGGCCCATGCGCTGAAGCACGGTCGGGTCCTGCTGCAGCGCCGGCAGGTATTCGTTGTAGACGATCGACGGCGGCACGTTCCAGGTCGGATTGACCGTGATGTACTTCATCGTCTCGGTGAGCAGCGGAGTGGCGTGCTGGCCCGGCTTGCCGGTGACGACGCGGGTGGTCCAGACCTGCTGGCCGCGCTGCATCACCTTCAGCGTGAAGTCTGGAATGTTGAGGATGACATAGGCATCGCCCAGCGAAGGCGCGCCGAGCTCGCGCGGCAGCCAGCGCCAGCGCTCCATGTTCACCACCACAACGTCGATCTGCTTGTCGCGCTTGGGGGTGTTGAGCGCCTTGACCGTCTTGTCGTCCAGAATACCGGTCGCCTTCATCTCGGCGCCGCTCTGGAATTTGCGCACGGCTTCGGCGACCGCCGCGTCATAGCGGGTGTCGCCGGCGTTCTCGGAGAGGCCGAGCTTGGCACGGAGCTGCGGCACGCGCGGATCTTCCAGGACCACTTCGGCCTGCTTCTTGCTGGCCGGGGTGTATTTCAGCGTCGGACCATCGGCGATCTCGATCGCCGGGCCGTTGCCCTGACCGCGCAGCTCGGCGAGCTTGGCCTTCAGCTCCTTGTAGAGCTTGTGCGGCGGGTTGTAGCTGTCGAGCGCTGCGGAAGCATCCGCCGCGGTCGTGACCTTGGCCAGCACCTCGTTGGGGTCGACCGGATGTTCGGGATAGAGAATGTCGCCGCTGACCTGCGACCAATGCATGCGGCCGCTCTGGGCATGGCGCGCATAGTCGAACATGCCGGCGGTGAGCTTGAGCTCGGCATCCGCCAGCGCGTCGGGCGTCGTGGCGGCGGCGAAGTCCGGCACCGGATAGTCGGCGGGATTGAGGCCGTCGGAGGCCGCGTCCTTCAGCCGCGCGATCACGCCCTTCGCCGCGGCGGTCAGGTTGCCGCCTTGCGTCCAGATCGGCGCGAAATCGCGTGCGCCGTAAAATTTCTCGATCGCCGCGCGCTCGTTCTTGCGGTCGAAATAGCGCGAGGTCTTGGCGCCGATGATATCCTTGAGCTTGTCCGCGACCGGCTGGTCGGCGGCGGGCACGTTGCTCGCGGCCTTCACCGGCTCGGCGGCGGGAGCCGCTGCAGCAGGTGCTGCGGGAGCGGCCGGCGTGGCGGTCGCGGTATCAGCCTTTGCGGGTTCCGTCTT
Organism: Bradyrhizobium sp. RP6; assembly: GCF_003837805.1. Lineage (GTDB taxonomy): Bacteria > Pseudomonadota > Alphaproteobacteria > Rhizobiales > Xanthobacteraceae > Bradyrhizobium. The sequence continues at coordinate 7,196 of NZ_RQIT01000022.1, forward strand.
TGCAGGCTCGGTCGCAGCCTCGCTCTTCGCAGCCTCGCTCTTCGGCGCTTCAGGCGCCGGCGTGGTGGCGACGTCGGACGGCCTGGTCTCGACCTTGACCGGCGCTGGCGCGGCCTCCGCCTTGACGGACTCCTTCGCGATTTCCTTGGTGGGATCTTGCACCGTGGCGGTGGTGTCCAGCTTGATGTCGGCTGCAGTGGGGGGCGGGACGTTTGCCGGCTCGGGGCGCGGGATCGCAGCTTCGATCGCGAGCTCGGCGGCGCTGCTGCGCGCCTGGTCCTGTGCCAAGGCCGAGCTGGCGGACACCGCGAGGAAGGTCGCCGCGACCGTCATCAAGACACGGTCAAAGCCCGCACGGTGGTTCAAACAGTCACGCATTGTGTCGCACCCCTCGGGTGAACTGTCCCCTCATGGAACAGCTTCGTTATCGCCTATTGATGAGCTTCGGCTAAACCGCGCCGGCCTCTCGAAAGTTGCACGCCTGCACGCAACGATTCTTACGCAGACGATATACAGGCCCCGATTTTGCGGCCAGCGCTACCCGGGACAACTCACGACAAACTGACTTCAAGGGGGCCTCTTGGCAACGGATTGTGCGCTTCTGCCACGCGGTTTTCCCTCTGTCTGTCACTTCCGGGTCACGGTTCAAATCGGAGTCGAATTCTGTCGCCATGCGAACGGCTTACAGCTGTGGCGCACACTCGAGCGAACCTGCGTTCGCAGCTGGCTCAGTGCGTCTCCTCACCGCTTTTGCCGCCATGTCCGGGAACCCCTGCCTCGTCGAGTTTACGGTAGAGCGTTGACCGGCCGATCTTGAGGCGGCGAGCCACTTCGGACATCTGGCCGCGATAGTGCGAGATCGCGAAGCGGATGATCTCGTTCTCCATGTCCTCGAGCGCGCGGACATCACCGGTCGCGGTGAGCATCGCGAGAGTTCCCACGGAGGGGAGCGGCGCGATCGGTATCTCATTACCCGACACCAAGGAAGGCATCGCCGCCGGCTCGAGCATCAGGGGAGCGGTCGGAATATCCGTGACGGGATGCGGCTGCGAGGCGAGCAGGGGAAAATCGCCAATGTCGAGCTGGTCGCCGTCGCTCATCACCACGGCGCGGTAGACCGCGTTTTCGAGCTGGCGGATGTTGCCGGGCCAGTCGAGCCGGGCCAGGTGCGCCACCGCCTCGCCGCTGATGCCAGTGAGCGGGCGGTTCTCCTCGGCGGCAAAGCGCGCCAGGAAATGCCTGAGCAGATGCGGGATGTCCTCGGGCCGCGCGCGCAGCGAGGGGATCGTCAGCGGCAACACATGCAGGCGATAGAACAGGTCTTCCCGGAAATGTCCCTGTTTCACCCGCTCCAGCAGCTTGCGATTGGTGGCCGAGATGATGCGGACGTCGACCTTGACCGGCTTGCGGCCGCCGACGGCCTCCACGGCACCTTCCTGGAGCGCGCGCAGCAGCTTCACCTGCGCGGTCAGCGGCAGCTCGCTGACCTCGTCCAGAAACAGCGTGCCGCCATGGGCCTCGACAAACTTGCCCATGTGCCGCTCGGTGGCGCCGGTGAAGGCGCCCTTCTCGTGGCCGAACAGGATGGACTCGACGAGGTTGTCGGGAATGGCGCCGCAATTGACCGCGACGAACGGCTTGGCCTTGCGCTCGCCGCTGCCATGGATGGCGCGCGCGAACATCTCCTTGCCGACGCCGGACTCGCCCTCGATCAGCACGGGGATCGCGGAATTTGCCGCCTTCTGCGCGGCTCGCATCACCGGGGTCATCGCCTCGGCGCGCGTGATGATGTCCGAGAAGGTGAGCCGGCCCTCGCGGCTGTGACGGATCCGCTGCAATTCCCCCTTGAGCGCGGACGTGTTGAGCGCGTTGCGCAGGGAGACCTGGAGCCGCTCAACGCCGACCGGCTTGACGACGAAATCGGCTGCGCCCGCGCGCATCGCCGAGATCACGTTATCGATGCCGCCATGGGCGGTCTGCACGATGACGGGAATGCTCAGGCCCGCTTCGCGGATTTTCGCCAACACGCCCATGCCGTCGAGGCCGGGCATCACGAGATCGAGGATGACGGCGTCGATGGCCGGTGCGTCGGGTGCGGTGAGGGTGGCAATTGCGGCGTCACCGGAGTCCACGACGACCGTCTCATAGCCGCATTTCTGCACCATGTTCTCGACCAGCCGGCGAGCTACAGGATCGTCGTCGGCGATCAAAATACTGGCAGCCATGGTGTTCCCCGCACGCTACTACTATCTGTCTCGAATCGGGGCACTCTGGCCGAAGCCGATTAACGCATGCTTAAGCCTTGATGCCCCCGTCCGCCGTCGCGCTTGTTGAACACAGGTTTTCCACACAATGACTTCGCGCTCCAAGACCGCTCTCTCGAAATCTGCACTCCGCAAGCCAGCCACCAAGAAATCAGCCGCCAAGAAATCCGCTGCCAAGAAATCCGCCGCCAAGAAAAAACCCTCCAGGCCTTCGCCCGCAAACCCTGCGAGCAAGACGGGCAAGATTCCGGAGTGGAACCTCGCCGATCTCTATTCCGGGATCGACGCGCCGGAAGTGGCGCGCGATCTCGAAAAATTAGATGCCGACTGCGTCGCCTTCGAGACGGACTACAAGGGCAAGCTGGCGACAGGGACAGCAAACGAAGATGGCGGAAAATGGCTCGCTGAAGCCGTGCGACGCTATGAGGCGATCGATGACCTCGCCGGCCGTCTCGGCTCCTATGCCGGCCTCGTCCATGCCGGCGACAGCGTGGACCCTGCGATTTCAAAGTTTTACGGGGACGTGTCCGAGCGCCTGACGGCGGCGTCCACGCATCTGTTGTTCTTCGCGCTCGAGCTCAATCGGATCGATGACGATATTTTGAACCGCGCGATGCAGGCCGCCGAGCTCGCGCATTATCGTCCCTGGATCGAGGATTTGCGCAAGGAGAAGCCGTACCAGCTCGACGACAAGCTCGAGCAGCTCTTCCTGGAGAAGGCGCAGACCGGCTATTCCGCCTTCAACCGGCTGTTCGATCAGACGATCTCCGGCCTGCGCTTCAAGGTCGGCTCCAAGGAGCTCGCGATCGAGCCGACGCTCAACCTGCTGCAGGACCGCGACGGCGCCAAGCGCAAGAGCGCGGCGGAGGCGCTGGCGAAGACCTTCAAGGCCAATGAGCGCACCTTTGCGCTGATCACCAACACGCTGGCCAAGGACAAGGACATCTCCGACCGCTGGCGCGGCTTCAAGGACGTCGCGGATTCCCGCCACCTGAACAACCGCGTCGAGCGCGAGGTCGTCGACGCGCTGGTTGCCTCGGTGCGCGCGGCCTATCCGAAGCTGTCGCACCGCTATTACGCGCTGAAGGCGAAGTGGTTCGGCAAGAAGCGGCTGGCCTATTGGGACCGCAACGCGCCGCTGCCGTTTGCAGCGACCGACGTCATTGCCTGGCCGGAGGCGCGAAGCATGGTGCTGACGGCCTATCGAAGCTTCTCGCCCAAGATGGCCGACATCGCCGAGCGCTTCTTCACCGATCGCTGGATTGACGCGCCTGTGCGGCCGGGCAAGGTGCCGGGGGCGTTCTCGCATCCGACCACGCCGTCGGCGCACCCCTACGTGCTGATGAACTACCAGGGCAAGCCGCGCGACGTGATGACGCTCGCGCATGAGCTTGGCCATGGCGTCCATCAGGTGCTCGCCGCGAAGAACGGCGCGCTGATGGCGCCGACGCCGTTGACGCTGGCGGAGACCGCGAGCGTGTTCGGCGAGATGTTGACCTTCCGGCGGCTGCTGGCCCAGACCAAGAACGCCAAGCAGCGGCAGGCGCTGCTCGCCGGCAAGGTCGAGGACATGATCAACACCGTGGTGCGGCAGATCGCGTTCTATTCCTTCGAGCGGGCGGTCCATACCGAACGCAAGAATGGCGAGCTCACCGCGACGCGGCTCGGCGAGATCTGGCTGTCGGTGCAGGGCGAGAGCTTAGGGCCCGCGATTGAGATCAAGGCGGGCTACGAGAACTACTGGATGTACATCCCGCACTTCATCCACTCGCCGTTCTACGTCTACGCCTACGCATTCGGTGACTGCCTCGTGAACTCGCTCTACGCCGTCTACGAGAATGCGGCCGAAGGCTTTGCGGAGCGCTATCTCGACATGCTCGCCGCCGGTGGAACCAAGCACTATTCCGAGCTGTTGCGGCCGTTCGGGCTGGATGCCAAGGACCCCAAGTTCTGGGACGGCGGGCTCAGCGTCATTGCCGGGATGATCGACGAGCTGGAGGCGATGGGCTGAGGTGCCCGGGGCGCTTTTGGGGGCGGGGCGCACGTAAAACATTTGTTGAACTAAGGCTTCGGCGATGTTATACATATGTATAACGCGCTGGAGCCCATGCCATGAAGATCGAGATCAAGAAGATTGGCAATTCCGACGGACTACTGCTGCCCCGTGAATTGATGCAGCGGCTCGATCTCAAGCGCGGACAGCAATTGCACGTCGTGGAATTACCCGGCGGTGGTTTTCAGTTGCTGCCTTACGATCCCGACTTCGAGCGGACGATGGAGATCGCCGACGAGGTGATGGACAAGTATCGCGACACGCTCGCGGCGCTTGCGAAATAGTCGGCCATGCAATGAGCGATCCCCAGGAGCCGCTCTGGATCACCTACGAACAGGCTGTCGCCATTCACGGTCGCCAACTCCGGCGCTTCGGTGGTGCGCCGGGATTGCGTGATGAAGGCATGTTGCGGTCGGCGCTGGAACGGCCGACCAACAAATGGCGCTATGAGCAGGCGCCGATGGACGAACTCGCTGCAGCATATGCATTCGGCCTTGCGAAAAATCACGCATTCGTCGACGGAAACAAGCGCATCGCCTTCATGGCATTGATGGTCTTTCTGCACAAGAATGGCGTGGCCTTCAGTCCCGATCCGGCGGAAGCGACGACCATCATCCTCTCTCTCGCTGCTGGCGAAGTCAGCGAGGAGAGCCTCGCGCGCTGGATCCGCGACAATCTGGATTCCAAATGACCCGATTTGCGGGAAAACCCTGCTTTGGTGCCGTTGCCCTGCTCAAATCTTTCAGGTATCCCAGCCCGAGAATTCGACTTTCGACTGGGGACATTCCATGGCTGACCATAGCGAAGTGGCGTACACCACCGCCGACGGCAACGACTATGTTGCCCACGAGCAGACCTATGAGGGCTTCATCAAACTGGTGAAGTACGGCACGGCCTCGGTCGCGCTCATCGTGATCCTGATGGCGATCTTCCTCACCTGATCCATCGACTGCCGCACCGCCAGCGTCGTCGGTGCCCATAAAATTTGCATTCAAGCCGGTCCCAAAACCGGTATCCAACGTTGCGGGAGTAACGCTAAGTTCGCGTGCGCGCTTTTTCCCGCGTCGCCGGAGGCCTCATGAAGATTGCCGTTGCCAAGGAAATCGATCCGTCGGAGCCGCGCGTCGCCGCTTCGCCTGACACGGTGAAGAAGTTCAAAGCGCTGGGCGCCGAGCTTGCCGTCGAGCCGGGTGCGGGTATCAAGTCGGGCCTGCCGGATTCCGAGTTCACCGCGGCTGGCGCCACCGTCAGTGCCGACGCGCTCAAGGACGCGGACATCATCATCAAGGTGAAGCGCCCCGAGGCGTCCGAACTCGCGCAGTACAAGCGCGGCGCGCTCGTCATTGCGATCATGGATCCCTACGGCAACGAGGCGGCGCTCAAGACGATGGCCGATGCCGGCATCTCCGCATTCGCGATGGAGCTGATGCCGCGCATCACCCGCGCGCAGGTGATGGACGTGCTCTCCTCGCAGGCGAACCTTGCCGGCTACCGCGCCGTGATCGAGGGCGCCGAGGCCTTCGGCCGCGCCTTCCCGATGATGATGACGGCCGCCGGCACCGTGCCTGCGGCCAAGGTGTTCGTGATGGGCGTCGGCGTCGCCGGCCTGCAGGCGATCGCGACCGCGCGCCGTCTCGGCGCCGTCGTCACGGCCACGGACGTGCGTCCCGCCACCAAGGAGCAGGTCGAATCGCTCGGCGCGAAATTCCTCGCGGTCGAGGACGAGGAATTCAAGAACGCGCAGACCGCCGGCGGCTACGCCAAGGAAATGTCCCGGGAGTACCAGGCCAAGCAGGCCGCGCTCACCGCCGAGCACATCAAGAAGCAGGACATCGTGATCACGACCGCGCTGATTCCGGGCCGGCCGGCGCCGAAGCTCGTCAGCGCCGACATGGTCAGGTCGATGAAGCCGGGTTCGGTGCTGGTCGATCTCGCCGTGGAGCGCGGCGGCAATGTCGAGGGTGCGAAGCCGGGCGAGGTCGTCGATGTCGATGGCGTCAAGATCGTCGGCTACACCAACGTCGCCGGCCGAGTCGCGGCTTCGGCTTCCAGCCTCTATGCCCGCAATCTGTTCTCCTTCATCGAGACCATGGTCGACAAGAAAGAGAAGAAGCTCGCCGTCAACTGGGACGACGAACTGGTCAAGGCCACTGCGCTGACGAAAGACGGCGCCGTGATCCACCCGAACTTCCAGCCCAAATCATCTTAAATCGGGTTTAAGGAGAGCCGCCATGGAGCATGCAGCACAGCTCGTCGACCCCTTCATCTTCCAGCTGTCGATCTTCGTCCTCGCCGTCTTCGTCGGCTATTTCGTCGTCTGGTCGGTGACGCCGGCGCTGCATACGCCGCTGATGAGCGTCACCAACGCGATCTCCTCGGTGATCGTGGTCGGCGCGCTGCTCGCGGTGGGTGTCGGCATGATTTCGAGCGGCTCGGGCTGGGCGCGCGGCTTCGGCTTCGTCGCGCTCGTCTTCGCCTGCGTGAACATTTTCGGCGGCTTCCTTGTCACCCAGCGCATGCTGGCGATGTACAAGAAGAAGTCGAAGTGAGCGGCCACCTCGGGCTGAAGGGATCAATGGGGACCTGAGATGAGCGCCAATCTCTCTGCATTCTTGTATCTCGTGGCGGGGGTGCTGTTCATCCTGTCGCTGCGCGGGCTGTCGAGCCCGGCATCGTCGCGCCAGGGCAATCTGTTCGGCATGATCGGCATGGCGATTGCGGTCGCCACCACGCTCGCAAGCCATCCGCCGGCCGACGGCGTCGCGTGGATCCTCGTCATCCTCGCGGTCGCGATCGGCGGCGGCGTCGGCGCGGTGATCGCCCGCCGCGTGCCGATGACCTCGATGCCGGAACTGGTCGCCGCCTTCCACTCGCTGGTCGGCATGGCCGCGGTGCTGGTCGCGGCCGGCGCGTTCTACGCGCCCGAGGCCTTCGGCATCGGGACCCCCGGCAACATCCATCCGCAGAGCCTGGTCGAGATGTCGCTCGGCGTCGCCATCGGCGCGCTGACCTTCACCGGCTCGGTGATCGCGTTCCTGAAGCTGTCGGCGCGCATGAGCGGTGCGCCGATCATCCTGCCGTTCCGCCACATCATCAACATCGCGCTGGCTCTGGCGCTGGTGTTCTTCATCGTCGGCCTGGTGCTGTCAGGCAGCGCGTTCGATTTCTGGATGATCGTCATCCTCGCCCTGGCGCTCGGCGTGCTCATGATCATCCCGATCGGCGGCGCCGACATGCCGGTCGTTATCTCGATGCTGAACTCATATTCCGGCTGGGCCGCGGCCGGCATCGGATTCACGCTCGGCAATTCCGCGCTGATCATCACCGGCGCGCTGGTCGGCTCCTCCGGCGCGATCCTGTCCTACATCATGTGCCACGCGATGAACCGGTCCTTCATCTCGGTCATCCTCGGCGGCTTCGGCGGCGAGACCGCCGCGGCCGGCGGGGGAACCGGCGAACAGAAGCCGGCCAAGCTCGGCTCGGCGGACGACGCGGCCTTCATCATGAAGAACGCCTCCAAGGTCATCATCGTGCCCGGCTACGGCATGGCGGTGGCGCAGGCCCAGCACGCGCTGCGCGAGATGGCCGACATCCTGAAGAAGGAAGGCGTCGAGGTGAAATACGCCATTCACCCGGTCGCCGGCCGCATGCCCGGCCACATGAACGTGCTGCTCGCCGAGGCCAACGTGCCCTATGACGAGGTGTTCGAGCTCGAGGACATCAACTCCGAATTCGCACAGGCCGACATCGCCTTCGTGATCGGCGCCAACGACGTCACCAACCCGGCGGCCGAAGAGGACAAGTCCTCGCCGATCTACGGCATGCCGGTGCTCCAGGTCTGGAAGGCCGGCACCGTGATGTTCATCAAGCGCTCGCTCGCCTCTGGTTACGCAGGCATCGACAATCCGCTGTTCTATCGCGACAACACCATGATGCTCCTTGGCGACGCCAAGAAGGTCACCGAGAACATCGTCAAGGCGATGTAGCGCGAGGCACACGGACCGCGGCCATCAACAAGGATTGGCACCGGTCTCATCCCATGCCTCCCAAGGCGACGCGCGAGCAGCGCATCGCATGGCACGCTGCTCACAAGGCGGCGTGCGGCTGTCGCGACGTTCCGGCGAGTCTCCGGCCCGATGTCATGAAATTGCTGCGGGGCCGTCGCAAGCCCTAGTCTCAGCTGAGGACCGGGCCGGGCAATGATGACCATCGTCAAGTGGATCGCCATCCTGCTCGTGACCATCTATCTTGTCGGTCTCGTCGTGCTGTATGTCCGGCAGCGCGAGATGCTGTTTCCGATCCCGCCCGTCGGCCGCACCGCACCCGATGCTGCCGGTCTTCCCGAGGCGGAAGAGCATGTGCTGACCACGTCGGACGGCGAGAGAATCGTCGTCTGGCACGTGCCGGCCAGGCCAGGTCGTCCTGTGATCCTGTACTTCCCCGGCAATGGCGATTTTCTCGCCGGCCGCGTCAGCCGTTTCAAGGCGATGACCGCCGACGGCACCGGTCTCGTTGCCCTGTCGTATCGTGGCTATGCCGGCTCGAGCGGGGCACCGAGCGAACGGGGCCTGCTGCGCGACGCCGCAGCCGCCTACGCTTTCACCACTGCGCGCTATGGAGCGGAACGTATCGTCGTCTGGGGCTTTTCGCTGGGGACGGGCGTGGCGGTGGCGCTCGCATCCGAACTCCCGATCGGCAGGCTGATCCTGGAGGCGCCTTACACCTCGACGGTCGACATCGCCGCACTGGCATTCCGGTTCGTGCCGGTGCGCCTCCTGATGCGCGACCAGTTTCGTTCCGACGAACGGATCGCGCGCGTCACGGTGCCGCTGTTGGTGATGCATGGCACCAATGACCTTGTCATTTCGATCATGTTCGGAGAGCGTCTGTTCGCGCTCGCGCGCGAACCGAAGCAGTTCGTTCGCTTTGCGGGTGGCGGACACGACAATCTCGACGCCTTCGGTGCGGTCGAAAAGGCAAGGCAATTCATTGGATCCTAAACGGCTCGTCACGCGGCTCTGGAGCCAGGCCCTCGTCGCCATCCTGACATTGTTGCCTCATCAGGCGTGGGCCGCGACCGGGCTCGACGGCGCGGCGATGCGCTGGCCCTATGCGCTGCCCTTTGCCGGCCTGTTGCTGTCGATCGCACTGGGCCCGCTGCTGTTCGCAAAATTCTGGCACCACCATTACGGCAAGATCGCCGCGGCCTGGTCGCTGCTGGCGCTCGCCTCGCTCGTCATCTTTGCCGGCGGCATGGCGACGCTGGCGGCGCTCGTTCACGCCGTGCTGGTCGAATATCTCGGCTTTATCGTGCTGTTGTTCTCGCTCTATGTCGTGGCCGGCGGCGTCCTCATCACCGGGGACATCAAGGCGACGCCGGCGATCAATGCCGGCATCCTCGCGCTTGGTACGTTGGGGGCGAGCGTCGTCGGCACCACGGGTGCCGCGATGATCCTGATCCGCCCCTTGATCCGCGCCAACCGGCCGCGGCGCCACAACACCCATGTCGTCATCTTCTTCATCATCCTGGTGGCCAATGTCGGCGGCGCACTGAGCCCGCTCGGCGATCCCCCGCTCTTCGTCGGCTTCCTGCACGGCGTCGACTTCTTCTGGACCACGCGGGCCCTCTGGTTGCAGACCGCGATCGTAGCCGGACTGCTGCTCGCGATGTTCGTGGTCGTCGATATCTGGCGCTTCCGGAGCGAGCCGCCGCCCGACGGTGCCGGCCCCGAGCAGCCGGTGCGCATCCGCGGGCTCGTCAATCTGGTGCTGATTGCGGCCATCGTCGCCAGTCTGCTGGCCTCGGCGATGTGGAAGCCCGGCATTGCGTTCGACATTCTCGGCACCAGGCTGGAGCTGGAGGACATCGCCCGCAACCTGGTGCTGCTCGCGATTGCGGCGCTGTCGGTGTGGCTCACGCCGGACGAGCACCGGCAGGCCAACGGCTTCACCTGGGAGCCCATCCGCGAGGTCGCAAAGCTGTTCGCCGGCATCTTCGTCGCCATCATTCCGGTCATTGCCATGCTCAATGCCGGCCATCACGGTGCGTTCGCCTGGCTGCTGTCTGCGGTGACGGCGCCGGACGGCGCGCCGCGCGAGGTCGCCTATTTCTGGTTCACCGGCCTGATGTCCGCGCTCCTCGACAATGCTCCGACCTATCTGTTGTTCTTCGAGCTCGCCGGCGGGGATGCGCAAGTGCTGATGCATCAGCTCTCCGGCACGCTTGCCTCGATCTCCATGGGGGCGGTCTACATGGGAGCGCTCACCTATATCGGCAACGCGCCGAACTTCATGGTCAGCAGCATTGCCAGCGAGAACGGCATCGAGATGCCGAGCTTCTTCGGCTATCTCCTGCGCGCGGGTGTCGTGCTGATCCCCCTGTTCCTGCTGCTGACGCTGCTGCCGGTGGCGCCGATCCTGCACTGGCATTGAATCTCGCTCCTGATTTGCTACTGCTCATTCAAGCAAATGGAAGTGGTGGATGAGCGCGCATAGTCCGATGCCCCGGTCGGCCTGGGTCTTCCCGGCGCTGGCCGTGCTGCTGTTCGCAGCCGTCAGCGCGACGGACTATGTGTTCACGCTGTCGTTTGCCGGATTCGTTTTCGCCGTCGTCCTTCTGGTCATCCTGTTCGGCACCGTGTTCGCCGCGGTTCATCATGCCGAGGTGATCGCGGAGCGGGTCGGCGAACCCTATGGCACGCTGGTGCTGACGCTCTCGGTGACCATCATCGAAGTCGCGCTGATCACCACGATCATGCTGGGCGACAAGCCTGCCCCGGCACTGGCGCGCGACACCGTATTCGCTGTCGTCATGATCGTCTGCAACGGCCTCGTCGGCCTCTGCATCTTCATCGGCGGCCTGCGCTATCGCGAGCAGGGCTTCCAGCTCTCGGGAGCCAACGTCTATCTCAGCGTGCTGTTCGCGCTCGCGACCATCACGCTGATCTTGCCGAACTACACCACGACCACGCCGGGGCCGGTCTATTCGGCGGTTCAGCTCGGTTTCGTCGACGTGGTTACGCTCGCGCTGTACGGAGTGTTTCTCTACACCCAGACCGTCCTGCACAAGGACTACTTCGTTCATGAACGGGCCGAGGGCGAGGGCGGGGAGGTGCACCTGTCGGCCGGGGCGCTCGCGCTCACCGTCGCGCTGCTCCTGGTCTCGCTTCTGGCGGTCGTGCTGCTGGCCAAGAAATTCTCGCTTGTGGTCGATGCCGTCGGCGCCAGGATCGGTGCGCCGTCGGCCTTCGCCGGCCTTCTGGTCGCGCTGCTGATCCTGATGCCGGAGGGGGTCGCGGCCATCGCGGCGGCCCGCAGGAACGATCTCCAGAAGAGCATCAACCTTGCGCTCGGCTCGTCGCTGGCGACCATCGGTCTGACGATCCCTGCCGTCGGCGTCGCCACCTACGCGCTCGACAAGGAGCTCGAACTCGGCCTCAGCGCCCAGGGCAGCGTGCTTTTGCTGCTGACCTTCTTCCTGAGTATGCTGACCTTCGGCACGGGCAGGACCAATGTCCTGTTCGGACTGGTCCATATGGTGGTATTTGCCGTCTACGTGTTCATGGTTTTCGTGCCCTGAAGTGCAAAAGGAGAGTTTCGATGCTTGCCGCCAAGTCCGAGGTTCAGATCGACAACGAGCAGGTCCGGGTGACCGAATGGCGGCTCGCCCCGGGTAGCGCCACCGGGCATCACACCCATGGGATGGATTATGTGATTGTTCCCGTCGCCGCCGGCGAGATGACCATCGTGGCGCCCAGTGGCGAACGGTCCAAGGCGCAGCTCGCGGCCGGAAAATCCTACTTCCGCAAGGCCGGCGTCCAACATGATGTACTTAACGAAACCTCAACTGAGATCGTGTTCCTTGAAATCGAGCTGAAGCCGTAAGTTCGGCGTTACCCTTTGCCATTGATCCGTCGCAGTTGATCCCTCACAATGCCCTAAAGTTCCCGCATCAGATCGCGCGGGGAGTGGCCGAGAAATGCTGAAATACCTCGCTAAAATCTCGATGGATATTTTCCCCTCGGTGCTCGCGACGATCATCGGGGCGTACATCGTTAACCACTACATCAACGCCAAGCCCGCCCCCGATGCTCCGTCAGCCGTGACGGCGCCGGCCCAGCCTGGCAGCGAGGGCAAGCCGACCGATACCGCCAACCTCCCCGTGCACGGCGTCAAGGCCAAGGGCATCTCGGAGAAGAGCATCTCCGAGAAGAGCGGGACGGACAAGGCAGCCGAGAAGCCCGCCGATCATCAGCCCGCTGCCGAGACCAAGGCCGCAGACGTGGCCCCCGCCGAAACCAGCCCGCGGGGTCGTACGCCCGCGCGTGAGAAAGCCGCCGCCAAGTCGAACCCGGCTCCGGCCATCGTGGAGGCCAATTCGGCGTCGACTGCTGTCACCCCGGCCCCGACCCCCGACGCCAACGATCTCGCGCGCGCCGCCATCGAGCGGTTGCGCAAGTCGCCCGAGGGCAGGGCCGCCGAGGCAAGATCTGTCGAAGCCAAATCGGCCGAAACCAAGCCGGCCGAGAGGCCGGCGGAGCCTGCGGTGCGAGAAGCCGCCCGCACGCCGGAAGCCCCTCGTGTCATCACCGCGGAGCCGTCCACGGTCCGCCCGCTGCCGCCGCCGATCACGGTGTCGACGCCCTCATCCGAGGCCTATGGCAATGGTGGCGCCTCACAAGGGAGCCCGTCCTACACGGCCACGATCGGCAATGACGACCCGACTCGGGTGACGCCGCCGGCCGATATTCCCGTGCCGGTGATCGCACCGCCGCTCGACCTTCGGGCCGATGCCGGTGGCGCCATGCCGCGACCGAAGAGGACGAATGTCGCCGACGAGATGCTGTCGGGCATGAAGTCGATGTTCCAAGCGGTGCTGCCGAAGGGCGCCACCCCCGATTAAAGCGACAGCTGAGCCGCGCAATCAGCCGCCGACGCGGGCAAGACCGCTGCGGGCGGCCTCATCGCGTGGACGAAGCGCGACGGCCCTGGTGTAGGACGCCGCCGCCTTGGCTCTGTCGCCGAGCCGTTCGTAGGCCTGCCCGCGCGTGGTCCAGACCTGGGCGTTGTTCGGATCGGCCTCGGAGGCTTCATCGAGATCGGCTGTGGCCTCCTTGACCTTCCCGAGCGCGAGATAGCTGATCGCACGGCCGAGCAGCGGCTCGGCCTTTTGCGGGTTGAGCCCGCTCGCGGCACTGAAATCGGCAATCGCGAAGTCGTGCTGGTTCTTGCCCTGGTAGATTAGGGCGCGGCCATAAAGTGCCTGCGCATTGTAGGGATCGAGCCCGACCGCGCGATTGAACTCGTCGAGCGCTGCCGCGGTCTCGCCCGACTTCGCCAGGGACTGGGCCTTCGCGGTATGGGCATGAGCTTCGGTGACGTTGCCGGCGCTCACCGCGCTCTCGGCGGGCGCGGCCGCCTTGGGCGCTTCCTGTGGCTTGTCTTTCTCAGGGAGTAGCGATCCAAGATCGAAGGAGCAGCCGCAGAGCGTGATCCCCATCACGGCCAGCGCGAGCGGCTGCCGCCAGATCTGGCGTAGCCGCGGCAAGCCACGCTCGGGGAAAGGGGAGGCCATCTACGGTTCGCTCGCGCTAGTGCCGCATCGGTAGTGCCCGTCCCAGAAAGGCACCGCTCACAAACAATAACGCGGGCCAGGGGCCCGCGTCATCGAAAACTGAACTCTTACGGATTCGGCAAATCAGCGCGGGCCGCGCGGGCCTGCACCGGGGCCGCCACGACCGCCGCGATCACCGCCGGGGCCCGCGCCGAACACCGGCTTCGGCTTCATCGGCAGCAGGCCTTCGCGCTGCAGCTTCTTGCGGGCCAGCTTGCGCGCACGGCGCACTGCTTCGGCCTTTTCGCGGGCCTTCTTCTCGGAGGGCTTCTCGTAATGACCGCGGAGCTTCATCTCGCGGAAAATGCCCTCGCGCTGCATCTTCTTCTTCAGCGCCTTGAGGGCTTGATCAACATTGTTATCGCGAACGAGAACCTGCACGCGGCATCCTCTTCAGGTGGATCGGATTTGAATTCTGGTAAGTCAAAGGGATGGCAAAACGCGCAAGCCCTTAACCTTGAGCGCGCCGATGTATCAGACAAAACCTTGGATGTCCACCGGCCAAGCGGGTTTTCGGGCCAAGTTCGGCCATTAAATGCGGCGAAAATACCTCCACGCGGCCCCGATTTGGGCGGTTTGACGCCATGGGCGGGGCGGCGACCGGAGCTTGTTCCGGGGTTTTGCAATGAGGGGACCACAATGGACATGAAAAAATACGCTGCCGAAGCCATCGGCACCTTCTGGCTCACATTCGCCGGCTGCGGAAGTGCGGTGATTGCGGCCGGCTTCCCCCAGGTCGGTATCGGCCTTGTCGGCGTCTCCCTTGCCTTCGGGTTGAGCGTGGTCACCATGGCCTATGCGATCGGCCACATCTCGGGCTGCCATCTCAACCCGGCGGTCACGGTCGGTCTCGCTGCCGGCGGCCGCTTTCCGGCCGGCCAGATCCTGCCTTATGTCGTCGCCCAGGTGGCAGGCGCGATCGTGGCCGCATCGCTGCTTTATGTCATTGCCAGCGGGGCGCCCGGCTTCGACGTCAGCAAGGGCTTCGCGTCGAACGGATACGGCGCGCATTCGCCCGGTCAGTACAGCATGATGGCCGGCTTCCTCACCGAGGTGGTGATGACCATGATGTTCCTGTTCATCATCATGGGCGCCACCCATGGCCGCGCGCCGGCGGGCTTTGCACCGCTCGCGATCGGGCTTGCGCTGGTGATGATCCATCTCGTCAGCATTCCCGTCACCAACACCTCGGTGAACCCGGCGCGCAGCACGGGCCCGGCACTGTTTGTCGGCGGCTGGGCGCTGTCACAGCTCTGGCTGTTCTGGGTTGCACCGCTGATCGGCGGCGCGCTGGGCGGGGTGATCTATCGCTGGCTCAGCGAGGAGCCCACCGGCGTCGTCGCGGGCGTGAAGGCGGCGTAATCGCAAAGGGGATCGCGGCCAGCAGCTGCGGTCCCCTCATTTGCCCCTTGACGGCCTGACTTCGGTGACATGGCCCATCTTGCGGCCGGGGCGCGGCGCGCCCTTGCCATAGATGTGCACGGTCGCGCCCGGCACGCTCAACCACCTTTCGTAATCGTTGATCTCGTCGCCGATCAGGTTGGTCATGGTGACGACTTCGCCGTGGCGCACGGGCTTGCCGAGCGGCCAGCCGGCGATGGCGCGGATGTGCTGCTCGAACTGCGAGACGGAGGCGCCATCGAGCGTCCAGTGCCCGGAATTGTGCACGCGCGGCGCGATCTCGTTGACCAGCACCCTCGGTCCGCTGCCATTGGCGAGCACGAACATCTCGACAGCGAGCACGCCGACATAGTCGAGCGCGCCTGCGATCTTGCCGGCGATGCTGCGCGCTTCCTCCGCGAGCGCAGCCGGAATCGGCGCGGGCGCGCGCGATATCTTCAGAATGTGGTCGCGGTGCTCGTTCTCGGTGACGTCGAAACATTCGACCTCGCCTGTGGTCGAGCGGGCGGCGATCACCGAGATCTCGCGCTCGAACGGGACAAAGGCTTCCAGGATCGCCGATTTGGTGGCGAGGCTGGTCCACACTTTCGCGATGTCGTCGCCCTCGCGGATGATGGCCTGCCCCTTGCCGTCATAACCGAACCGGCGGGTTTTCAGCACGGCCGGAAGGCCGATCCTGGCGATCGCCTCGCGCAGTGAGGAGACGGAGGTGACGTCGGCATAGGCTGCGGTGCCGATGCCGAGCCGCGTGACGAAATCCTTCTCCGCGAGCCGGTCCTGGGTGGTCTCGAGGATCTTGCGGTCGGGCAGCACGGGTCGGCGCGCATCCAGCACCATCGCGGCTGCTGCGGGCACGTTCTCGAATTCATAGGTGATGACGTCGACGTCGTTCGCGAACAGCTCGAGCGCTTCGACATCGGCATATTCGGCGCAGGTCGCGTTCAGCACGACGTCGAAAGCCGGCGAGTCCGGATCCGGCGAGAACACCTGGCAGCGCAGGCCAAGCCGGGCCGCAGCCATGGCCAGCATCCGGCCCAATTGTCCGCCGCCGAGAATTCCGATGGTGTCACCGGGCTTCAGTTTCATATGCCTGGTGCCGCTCACGCCTTGTCCTCCGGGCGCTCGGCGACCGCCTCGGTTTGCGCCTTGCGCCAGGCGGCGAGGCGATCGGACAGCGCCGGGTCGGACAATGCCAGCACGGCGGCTGCAAGCAGCGCGGCATTGATCGCGCCGGCCTTGCCGATCGCGAGGGTGCCGACCGGGACACCCGCTGGCATCTGGACGATCGAATAGAGCGAATCGACGCCCTTGAGCGTCTTGGATTCGACGGGAACGCCAAATACGGGAAGTTCCGTCAGCGCCGCCGCCATGCCGGGCAGATGTGCAGCGCCACCGGCGCCGGCGATGATGACCTTGTAGCCTGCGGCCTTGGCGCCCTTGGCGAAAGCGAACAGCCGGTCGGGCGTGCGATGAGCCGAGACGACGCGCCTGTCGGCGGCAATGCCGAGCGCTTCAAGCGTGTCGGCGGCATGCCGCATCGTGTCCCAGTCCGACTGGCTTCCCATGATGATGGCGATCGGCGCGGTCATGACATCAATTGTGCCCGGAAAAACAGAAACATAGGCCAGATCTACGGTTCCGGCCGGCGGCTCGCAAGGCGGTGGCAAGGAGAAGGGAATCCACTATCCTGTCTTGGTGAATCCCCGCAAGCCTTCATTGAGCAGGATGCCCATGAAGAAACGAAAAAGGGCGAGTGCTGCGAAGGCCAAAAAAAACGGCCGGAAGACCAGCGCCGGCCGATCCGCCCCCAAACGGCTGACCAAGCGTCCGGCGAAGCCCCCGCGGCGCGCCGTCTCGGGCGATGGCGCAGCCGAGGATAACGTCAGCGCGACAATCCGGGGCTTGCGAGCCAAGCTCAAGCAGGCGCAGCGCCGGGTCGCGGAACTGGAAGCTGCGGCCGACACCGATTTCCTGCTCGACATTCCCAACCGGCGCGGCTTCGAGCGCGAGCTCGCGCGCGCCATCGCCTATATGAAGCGCTACCGCGCCAGCGGGGCACTGATCGTGCTCGACGTCGATCGGCTGAAGCCGATCAACGATTCGTTCGGTCATGCCGCCGGTGACGAGGTGCTCAAGGCGATCGTCGCCACGCTGACACGACAGGTCCGTGCCTCTGACGTGGTCGGCCGGCTCGGGGGCGACGAGTTCGCGCTGCTGCTCTGGAATCTCAGCGAGACCGACGCCAAGGCGAAGGCCGCGGCCTTCGAGCAGGCGATCGACGAATTGTCCTTCGTCTTTCGCGGCCAACACGTGACCGCGGGCGCTTCCGCGGGCGTCGCGCTGCTGGGGGCGCAATCCGACGCAGGCCGTGCCCTGGAGGAGGCGGATGCCGCCATGTACGTGCGCAAGGCGCGTCGGCGGCACGAGCCAGCGATCAGGCTGGTCAGCAGCTGAACTTACAGTGCCCCCAGATCCTCCGGCACGTTGCCGAATTTGCGCAGCAGCCTGGCGTCGCCGAATTCGCCGGTCAGGGGATCGCCGCTGCGGCTGAACGCGACCGCGCCTATATGGCCGGCACCAATATCTCGGCGCGCCGCAACGCGGCGGTCGAGGTCTGGCACTCCTCGGCAGTGCCCGCGACCGGCGAGCCGTCGGCGTCGATCAAAAAGGGCATTGCAACGTAGTAGGTCACATCCGACATGGCGTTGCTCCAGTTTTGAAAATCAGGCGGCGCTGCTCTTGCTCCGCATCTTGCTGCGCGAGGTCTCAGGAATGCAGCCGGCGGAAATCGCCGCCTGCAATTCCTCCAGCTCGGCTTCCAGATATTCATTGGCCATGATCAGCGCCTTGATGGTGCTGCGCAGATTGCCGTCGCACATCGCGATCGCCTGATCGCAAGCCTGTTCATAATGGCTGTTGTCGAGAAGGGGCGTTGCCGACATCTGCGTTGTCCTCGTGCCGTGAGCATTGGCGTTTTCGGAGAATTGGGCGCTCCGGAATGTTCCTCTTTTGTTCTATTTGAGTCAAGCGGATTCATGTGGGCGAGCCGCGACGCAGGCCGGCTCACGGATCAGGCGATGATGTCGGGGGTAATCTGGTCTTCGATGAACGCGATGCGATCACGCAACAACAGCTTGCGCTTCTTCAACCGCTGTAACCGCAATAGGTCGGGGGCGGGCGATTGATGCAGTGCATCGATCGCGGCGTCCAGATCTCGGTGTTCCTGCTGCAACCGGGTGAGCTCGGCTTCGAGCTCACGCTCGTCTTCATTGGTCATGTCTGCGGTGGCCGAAAACCGATAAGCGTGAGATTAAAGGCTGTGGATGCCTTGTGGAAATTATCGTCCTTGCGCGGCGTGATCGCAAGCGATCTGCGATCCTCGCGCGCCGGTCTCCCGCAACATATTTCTGCAGGCCGACGCGGCGTTGCGCAGGCGCATTGATATCATGGATCTTTCGCGCGCGGTTCCCTTAGTCACGCTTCGTTACATATGAACTTTCAAAAATGACACTGCGACGACGGATACCCATCGACAGGACGAATCGGTGATGTAGACTTGCTTGTCCGGATCGAATCCTAAGGTTCAACCTACCGAGGAGGTTTCGAATGACAATTCAGGCACATCTTGTTGAATTGGAGCGGAAGCACAAACTTCTCGAAAACGAATTGCATGAAGCTCTCGTGCACCTTTCAACAGACGACCTGCAAATTGTTGAGTTGAAGCGCCGGAAGTTGATGGTCAAGGACCAGATCGAGCGTCTGAAGCACGGCGACACGCTCCACTAACCACCCCCGTAACACCGTAGAGTTGATCACATCCTTACGCAGGGATGAGAGCATTCGTGCTCATCCCTGCTGCAAGATGGCGCAAGATGTTTGCCTAGCGCCAGCTCTGCCGGGACGTCGTTTCTCGACGCGAACCGCTATTCACCTCGCTCGATAGCGTTCTGGATGTCCGCGAGCTCTGCGACGTGATCGGCGATCGCGAGCGACGACGTCAATCCCGGGGATTCGATACCGAACAGATTGATCAGTCCTGCAACGCCGTGATCGCGCGGGCCCTGCATCAAGAAGTCCTGTGTGGCCACGGCCGGCGGCACGATCTTCGGGCGGATGCCCGAATAGCTCGGCATCAGCGCGCCATCGGGCAGCGTCGGCCAGTATTTGCGGATCGCCGGATAGAAGCGCTCGGCGCGTGAAGGATCGACCTCGTAGTTGATCGTCTCGATCCATTCGACGTCGGGCCCGAAACGTGCCTGCCCTGCCATGTCCAGCGTCAGATGGACACCTAGCCCGCCCGGCTCGGGCACCGGATAGATCAGGCGCGAGAACGGCGCCTTGGCGTTGCAGCTGAAGTAATTTCCCTTGGCGAGATAGGCCGGGGGAATCCGGTCCAGCGGCATGCCGTCGATGTTGCGCGCGACATTCGTCGCCGACAGCCCCGCGGCGTTGACAAGGAGGCTGCATTGCAGCGTCATCGGCGCCTCGCCGCCGGCCTCGACCTCGATGACGCCGGCAGTCGCCTTGGCGCGGATCAGCGGGGTGTGAAACGCGAAGGCCGCACCGGCATCCTCGGCCTCGCCGCGCAGCGAAAGCATGTAGGCGTGGCTGTCGATGATGCCCGTTGACGGTGACAGCAGCGCAGCATCGCAGGCGAGCGCCGGCTCCAGCGCCCGCGCGGCCTCGCCCGTGAGCAGCTGCATGTCGAGCACGCCATTGGCCTCGGCATGCGCCTTGATCGATTGCAGCTTCTCGGTTTCCTTCGCATTGGTCGCGACGATCAGCTTGCCGCAATTCTTGTGGGGGATGCCGCGCTCGGCGCAGTAGCGGTACAGCGCGTGCTTGCCGCTGACGCACATGCGCGCCATCCAGCTTCCGGCGCGGTAGTAGATACCGGCATGGATCACCTCACTGTTGCGCGAGGAGGTGACGGTGCCAATGGCCTCGGCTGCCTCGAGCACGATGACCTCGCGCCCGGCCTGGGCGAGCTTCCGGGCCACCGCGAGCCCGACCACGCCGGCTCCGATGACGATGCAATCGACCCTATCCATGGTTGTGCAGGAAGTCCGCTGGCGGCACAGGGGAATTTTCCGTTAAGAAAGCATTTATCATGTCAGGGCAATTGCCGTATTTCACGTCACATTATTCTGTTGTGCCTACAGGCGTTTACCCGATCCAAACCCGCGAGGCCAGACAATCCGACGTTGAAATCGCGGGTGGCTGATGGCTGAGAAGAACTGGCACGTGGGCAGCACGCTTTCGATTGCTGTGCAGGCCCTCCTATGCCTGGCCGGTGCGGGCGCGCCGGCCCGCGCCTTTGCGCTGTCGAACGGCCTCTCCGCTCCGGATCTCGCCAAGCTCGATCCCAACGTAATCTGGGAGATCTTGATCGCCGGCATCGTCGTCTGCTCGTTCCTCGCCGCGATTGCGCTGTGGATCCATTCGTCGCTGCGCCGGACCCGGCGTTTGCAGTTGCGGCGCAATGCCTTCATCTCCTCCGCCATGAACAATCTCAATCAGGGCGTGGTGATGACGGATGCGCAGCGCCGCGTCATCTTCTGCAACGACCGCTACCTCGAGATCTATGGTTTGACGCGGTCGGATGTCCGACCCGGCATGAATGGCCGCGAACTCCTCGAGCTGCGACGCAGGCGCGGCGTGCTGGGCGCCTCCGACGACGAATTTTACGACAAGGCGGCAAGCCCCAACGGCCTGATTACCGAACTGCCGGACGGGCGGGCCATCCTGGTGAAATATTTCGTGCTGCCGAACGGTGGCTCGGTGGCGACCCATCTCGACGTCAGCGACCAGCGCAAGCTGTCGCGGCAGCTTGCCTCGACCAAGCAATTCCTGGAATCGGTGCTGGACCATGTGCCGGCCTGCGTGGCAGCCAAGAACATCGAGGACGGTTGATACATCTTTGCGAACAGCGCCTATGAGCGGTTCTGGGGATTGTCGCGGGACTTCGCCGTCGGCAGGAACGCGCAGGAGCTGTTTGCGCCGGGCTCGGCGGCCAGCATCGAGGCGGCCGACCGGGCGGCGCTCAGTTCGCCGGATGGCCAGTACCGCAATGAGTTCGAGGTCGACCGTGCCGGTGCGCGGTGCATGGTCGCCTCGATCCGGATCGTGGTGCGCAACGAGAGCAACAAGCCCGAATTTCTGCTCATCGTGTTCGAGGACATCACCGACCGCCGCTCGCTGTCGCAGGAACTGGAGAGCACCAAGAAGTTCCTCGAGCTCGTGGTCGACAACATCCCGGTTGCGCTGATCGTGGAGCAGGTCAAGGACGGCCGCTATCTGCTCGCCAACCGCAGCGCGGAGACGATCCTCAACCGCAGGCGCGAGGAAACCACCGGCCTGACGGCTTCCGACATCTTCAACCCCAAGGAAGCCAGGCTGATCATCGCGCGCGACGAGGCCGCGATCAAGAAGCGCGGGATGATCACCGAGGAGCATCCGATCTCCACAAAGGACGGCCTGCGGCTGTTCCTGACCCGCCGCGCCACCGTGCTCAATGATGCCGGCGAGCCGCAATATCTGATCAAGACCCATGAGGACGTCACCGATCGCCGGCAGACCGAGTCGCGCATGGCGCACATGGCCTATCATGACGGCCTCACCGACCTGCCGAACCGCGCCGCTTTCCTGCAGGCACTGACCCAGATGATCGAGGCCTGCGAAGGCACCGGCGAGGAGTTCGCCGTGCTCTGCGTCGATCTCGACGGCCTCAAGGAGGTCAACGACGTCTTCGGCCATGCGCTCGGCGACAAGCTCCTGATCGAGGTGGCCCATCGGCTCCAGGACTCCGCGCGTGGCGGCGTGGTGGCGCGCCTGTCCGGCGACGAGTTCGGCCTGATCATCGACGGCAAGCAGCCTGAGGCGGGCCTCGCACTGGCGCGGCAGATCGGCGAATCCGTCGCCCGGGAATTCCAGATCGACGGCCGGCCGGTCCGCGCCGGCATCACCACGGGCATGTCGGTCTTTCCGCACAATGGCGCCGATGGCGCCTCGCTGCTCGCCAATGCCGGCGCGGCGCTGTTCCGCGCCAAGCAGAAGTCGCGCGGCACGATCAGCCTCTACCAGCCGGAGATGGACCAGCAGATCCGCGACCGCCGCGTGCTGCATCAGGACCTCTCGATGGCGGTCAAGAACGGAGAGCTCTCGCTCGCCTTCCAGCCGCAGGGGGCGGCGGGCCACAGCGTCGGCGAGAGCGAGATCATCGGCTTCGAGGCTTTGGCGCGCTGGCAGCATCCGGTGCGCGGCCAGGTTTCGCCCGCCGAATTCATTCCGATCGCCGAGGAGAGCGGCCTGATCGTCGAGATGGGCGAGTGGATCCTGCGGGAGGCCTGTCGCGAGGCGGCGTCCTGGCCGAAGCCGCTCCAGGTCGCGGTCAATCTGTCGCCGGCGCAGTTCATGCACGGTGACGTGGTTGGCCTCGTCCATTCGATCCTGATCGAGACGGGCCTTGCACCGGGCCGGCTCGAGCTCGAGATCACCGAGGGCGTGCTGATCGAGGATTTCGATCGCGGCCTTGCGCTGCTGCGCCGCCTGAAGGCGCTCGGCGTGCGCATCTCCATGGACGATTTCGGAAGCGGTTACTCCTCGCTGAGCTATCTCCAGGCGTTTCCGTTCGACAAGATCAAGATCGACCGCGCATTCATCATCAATCTCGGCCGCAACCCGCAATCGGCGGCAATCGTGCGCGCGGTGATCGATCTCGGCCACGGCCTCGACATGTCGATCATCGCCGAAGGCGTCGAGACGGTGGACCAGCTCGCCTTCCTAGCCAAGGAGGGCTGCGATGGCGTGCAGGGCTATCTGCTCGGCAAGCCGCTGCCGATCGGGAAATATGCCGGCCTCGTCGGTCGCGCCGAAGCCATGGAGCTTGCGCTGAAGACCGGCTAGTTATGGGAGTGCTTCGCTTCCATTCGACGGCTTCATGGCGGATTACGACCTCGCGATCATCGGCGGCGGCCTGAACGGCGTCAGCCTCGCGCGCGATGCGGCGGGTCGCGGCCTGCGGGTTATCCTCTTCGAGCAGGGCGATCTCGGGGGCGCGGCGTCGTCGGCAACACCGCGGTTGATCCACGGCGATCTCTCGGTGCTGGAGCGCCGCGGCTTCTGGCGGGTGCGCCAGGCTCTGGCCGAGCGCCGGACCTGGCTCCGGATCGCGCCGCATCTGGTCCGGCCGATGCGCTTCGTTGTTCCCGCGCATCCGGATGAGCGTCCACCATGGCTGCTGCGCGCCGGCCTGTTCCTGCATGACAGCCTCGCCAGCCGGAGCGGCCTGCCCGGATCGACGACCCTCGACATCACCCACCATCCGGTCGGCAACGCGCTGAAGCGCCCTTTCGGTACGGCGTTCGAATATTCGGACTGCGTCGTCGACGATTCCCGCCTTGTCGTGCTCACGGCGCTGGACGCGGCCGAACGTGGCGCGGCGATCCGAACCGGGGCACGCTGCGTGCGTGCCGACAGAACCGACATCTGGCGCCTCGCCGTGGTCGATCGCGGCCATCGCCGCACCCTCACGACCCGCGCGCTGGCCAATACCACGGGCGCGTGGGCGTCGATGGTCGCGGAGACGGTCCTGCGCCAGCCGCGGCCCGCCGCGACAGCTATGCAGATGAGCCAGATCATCGTGCCGCGGCTGTTCGAGTCAGACAACGTCTACGTCTTCCAGAACAACGATGGCCGGCTGGTGTTCGCAAGCCCGTTCGAGCGAGAGTTCACGCTGATCGGCACGGTCACGCACGATTTCACCGGCGATCCTGCCATCGTGGCGATGTCCGGGTCCGACATCGGCTATCTCTGCGACGCGGCCAGCCGCTACTTCCGCGAGCGCGTCGCTCCGGCCGACGTGGTCCGGACGGTCTCCGGCGTCAATTTGAGGCCGGCGTCCGTGCGGCGGGGTGACGGCACGACCCTGTTCCACGCGCGCCGGCGCAAGGCGCCGCTGCTGACGATGTTCGGCGGCGACGTCACCACGTCGCGCCTGCGCGCGGAACGCGCGGTGACGAAGCTGACGTCGTTCTATCCGATGTCGCCGCCCTGGACCGCCGGCGCAGCGCTGGCCGGCGGCGATTTCGCCTGGGATCGTTTCGACACCGAGGTCGACCTCGCGCGCGACCGCTGGCGGTTTCTCTCGGAGCCCGAAGCTCAGCGCCTGGTTGCGGCCTATGGCTCGCGCCTGCCGGCGGTGCTCGGTGACGCCTGGACCCGCGACGAGCTCGGCCCGGCCTTCGGTCCCGGACTGACCGGCGCCGAGGTGCGTTACCTGATGAATCACGAATGGGCGCGCTTCCCCGAGGATGTCCTGTGGCGTCGTTCCAAGCTCGGCCTGACCATGCCCGCGGCGGACCGTGAGGCGCTGGCCGCGTTCATGACAGGTGTGAACGATTCATCCCGAACCGGTTGAGCTGGGAACGATCGGCCGCTAGCGTGCGGCGGAATCGGGGTTGGCAGGGAACATGACGGACGAGTTGCCCAGAACAAGCACCGCGTCCAATGCGGCCGGTGGAGATCCGTATCCCGCGGCAGGGCAGCCGTTGCTGCGCATCGAGGGCGTCACCAGGACGTTCGGGACGTTCCGCGCCGTCGATGGCGTCTCGCTTGACATCAAGGCCGGCGAGTTCTTCGCGCTGCTCGGTCCCAGTGGGTGCGGCAAGACCACGCTCTTGCGCATGCTTGCCGGCTTCGAGGCGCCGGACGAGGGACGCATCCTGCTCGGCGGCAAGGACATCGCGCAGGCGCTGCCGCACGAGCGCCCGATCAACATGATGTTCCAGAACTACGCGCTGTTCCCGCATCTGTCTGTGCGAGACAACATCGCCTTCGGCCTGAAGCGCGCCGGCATGCCGCGCGCCGAGATCGCCATCCGCGTGGCCGAGATGGTCGCGCTGGTGAAGCTCGAAGGGCTCGAGAAGCGCAAGCCGGATCAACTCTCGGGCGGCCAGCGCCAGCGCGTGGCGCTGGCCCGCGCGCTGGCGCGCCGGCCGCAATTGCTGCTGCTCGACGAGCCGCTCGCGGCCCTCGACAAGAAGCTGCGCGAGAGCACGCAAGGCGAGCTGATGGAGCTGCAGCGGCGGCTCGGCATGACCTTCATCATCGTCACCCACGATCAGGAGGAGGCGATGACGATGGCTGATAGAATCGGCGTGATGAAGGCCGGCAAGCTCGCCCAGGTCGCGAGCCCCCGCGAGCTCTACGAGGCGCCGCGCTCGCGCTGGATTGCGGAGTTCGTCGGCGACATCAATCTGTTCGACGGCGAGTCCAAATTGCGCGACGGTCATCGTCTGGTCATCGGCACGCGTGATGCGGGTGCGCTGGTGGTGGCCGAGCCGCGCGAGCCGGTCGGCGCGGGAAGATTGGCGGTCGCGATCCGCCCCGAAAAGGTCAAGCTGTCGCGCCGCGGTCCCGTGAGCGAGGCCGGTCGTGAAACGGCGATCAACCGGCTCGACGGCGTCATCGCCGACATCTGCTATCTCGGCGGCACCACCACCTACAAGGTGAAGCTCGACACCGGCGGGACGGTGCAGGCCTCGGTCGCCAACAGCGCACGCATCGACGTCGACGCCTACAGCCTGAACCAGCATGTCGTCGCCTGGTTCACGCCCGACGATTGCGTGGTGCTGCCGTCATGAGCTCCCGCCGCATCTTCGCGCGACCGGCGCGCTTTGCCGCGATTGCACCCTATGTCTGGATGGTGCTGTTCTTCAT
This sequence comes from Bradyrhizobium sp. RP6, assembly GCF_003837805.1. Lineage (GTDB taxonomy): Bacteria > Pseudomonadota > Alphaproteobacteria > Rhizobiales > Xanthobacteraceae > Bradyrhizobium. Next base: position 33,246 of record NZ_RQIT01000022.1, read on the forward strand.
GGTGCCGTTCGCCTTCGTGCTGAAGATCGGCTTGTCGCAGACGGCCATCGCACAGCCGCCCTACGATCCGGTCTTCGACCTGACGGCGGGATGGGACGCGCTCAGGGGTGCCTTTGCTGCACTCTCATTCGACAATTTCAAGCTGCTCGTCTCCGATGACATCTATGTATTTGCCTATGTGCGCAGCCTGACCGTCGCCATCACGGCCACCGTGCTGCTGCTTCTGATCGGCTATCCCATCGCCTATGGCATGGCGCGATTGCCGAGGCGCTGGCAGGCGGTGGCGATGGTGCTGGTGATCGTGCCGTTCTGGACCTCGTTCCTGATCCGCATCTATGCCTGGATCAACATCCTCCAGCATGATGGCCTGCTCAACCAGATCCTGCTGGCGCTGCATCTGGTCAGCCGGCCCGTGGTGTGGCTCTCCACCGACAGCGCGATGTATATCGGCATCGTCTATTCCTATTTGCCGTTCATGATCCTGCCGCTCTACGCCACGCTCGCCAAGATGGAGCCGGTGCTGGAGGAGGCAGCCGGCGATCTCGGCGCGCCCCCCTGGCAGGTGTTCTGGCTCGTCACCTTTCCGCTTTCGCTACCCGGCGTCGGCGCCGGCGTGCTGCTGTGCTTCATCCCGATCGTCGGCGAATTCGTCATCCCGGACCTTCTGGCCGGCTCCAATTCGCTGATGATCGGCCAGACCCTGTGGCTGGAATTCTTCACCAACAAGGACTGGCCGGTTGCGTCCGCTGCCGCCATCGTGCTGCTGGTGGTGCTGCTGGTGCCGCTGCTGCTGTACGAACGGCTGCAGAAGCGGCAGCTCGAACACGAGCGGTGAGGCGATGCGCAGGATCACCCGCCTGTCCCGCTTCAACATCGCCTCGCTCGCGCTGGGGCTGGCGTTCCTCTATCTGCCGATCCTCATCCTCGTCATCTATTCCTTCAACGCCTCGCGCCTGGTGACGGTGTGGGGCGGCTGGTCGCTGCGCTGGTATCACGAGTTCTTCAATGACCGCGCCATGATCGAGGCGGCCTGGATGAGCCTGCGGGTCGCGGTCTCCTCCGCGACCATCGCCACGCTGCTCGGCACGCTGGCGGCGGTGGCGCTGTCGCGCGGCGAGAGGTTCCGCGGCCGCACGCTGTTCTCCGGCATGCTCTATGCGCCGCTGGTGATGCCGGAGGTGATCACCGGATTGTCGCTGCTGCTGCTGTTCGTCGCGCTGAATGCCGAGCGCGGGTTCTGGACGGTGACGATCGCCCATACCACGCTGACGATGTGCTTCGTCGCCGTGGTGGTGCAGTCCCGGCTCGGCTCGCTCGATCGTTCGCTCGAGGAGGCCGCCATGGACCTCGGTTGCGACCCGGTGCGCGCCTTCATCTCCGTGACGTTGCCGCTGATCGCGCCAGCGATCGCTGCCGGCTGGATGCTGGCCTTCACGCTCTCGCTCGACGATCTCGTGATCGCGAGCTTCACCACCGGCCCCGGCTCCGCCACGCTGCCGATCCGCATCTATTCGGAGGTGCGGCTCGGGGTGAAGCCTGAGATCAACGCGATCTGCACGCTGGTGATTGCGCTGATCGCGGTCGTCATCGTCATCGCCTCGCTGGCCTCGAAACTGTCGAGCTCGCAAGGCGAGAGCGCAGCGCCGCTGTAGAGACGATCGTCATTCCGGGGCGATGCGAAGCATCTAACTCAGGTGCGCAATTGCGCACCTGAGAATCTCGAGATTCCGGGTCTGGTCCTTCGGACCATCCCGGAATGACGGCCTATTTACGACTTCACAGCACCCGCCGTCAGCCCGCCCACCATGTAGCGGCGGAAGGCGTAATAGACCGCGGCCGGCGGCAGCGCGTAGATGAAGCCGGTGGTCATCAGCAGCTCCCAGGGCGAATCGTCGGCGGCGAGGAAGTTGCCGAGCGCGACGGGGAGGGTGATCTCGCGGTCGTTGGAGAGCAGCAGGAACGCGTAGAGATATTCGTTCCAGGCCAGCAGCACCGCGTAGGTGCCGATCGCGACCAGCGAGGGCATCATCAGCGGCAGGTAGACCAGGCGGAAGATCTGCAGCGTCGTCGCGCCGTCCATCACCGCGGCCTCGTCCAGCTCGACCGGCAGCTTGTCGGAGGCCTGCTTGAGCACCCAGATCGCGTAGGGGCTCGCGATCGTCACCATCGCCAGGATCAGCGACCAATGATTGTTGAGCAGGCCGTAATTGCCCATGGTCCGGTACATCGGCACGGCGAGGAACGCCGCGGGGATGAAATATGTGAACAGCGCGAGGTTCAACACCATGCGACCGCCCGGCACCTTCAGCCGCGAGATCGAGAACGCCGCGGCGGTCGCGATGAACAGCGTCAGCACGCCGACGGACGCCGCGATCACCGTCGAATTCCAGAACTGGACGTAGAAGTCGCGCAGGAAATAATGCTGCTGCTTGAACACGATCTCGAAGTTGTGCAGCGTCGGGTGATCCGGCCACAGCTTGCCTGAGAACGCATCCTCCTTCGGGGAGATCGCGAACAGGAACATGTGATAGATCGGGATCATCGTCCACAGGAAGACGGGAATGCCTATCAGCAGGAGCCGCGCTTCGGTTCCGACTTCGCGCAAGGAGGGGAGCTTCATCGCGACAACCGTTTCATCATGAAGTACACGAGCGGCAGGACGAACGGCATCGCGCAGACGATGGATGCCATTGCCAGCGAGAGCTGGTCGAGCCGGAGATAGCGGATGCCGAGCGTCGCCAGCACATGCGTGAGGTCGGCCGGGCCGCCGCCGGTGAGCAGGTAGACGCTGTTGAAGTCGCCGAGCGTCCAGATCATCGAGAGCAGCGTGCAGGTGACGTAGAGCGTCTGCATCGACGGCCAGGTGATGTAGCGGAATTTCTGCCACCAGCTCGCGCCGTCGACCTCGGCGGCCTCGAACAGATCGTGCGAGATCGCGAGGCGCCCGGTGATCAGGATCAGCGTCCAGAACGGCAGCGACTTCCAGATATGCACAGCGATCGCCATGGTCAGCGCCACGGTCGGATCGTTCAGCCAGTTCGGGCCGTCTTCGCCGGTCAAGGAGAAGATGTAGTGGTTGATCATGCCCCATTCGGGATTGAGCATGAAGCGCACCGACAGGATGGTCGGGATCGACGGCACTGCCCAGGGCAGGATGAAGATCACCGAGAGCCATTTGATCCAGGTGCGCTGCTGGGCGAAGAAGCCGGACAGGAACAATGCGATCAACATCTTGATGTTGATGCCGATGACCAGGAAGATCAGCGTGTTGATTGCGGCGCGCGCGAAGATCGGATCATTGTAGAGCGCCACATAATTCGAAGGGGCCCGCGCCAGCCACAACCCGTAGCAGACGGGGTAGACGACGAAGGCGAGGAAAACGAGCAAATAGGGCGCGAGCAGCACGATGCCCCAGACCTGCGCCGGGGTCAGTCGCGACGACAGGGGCGGGCCGGGGATTGCCTGAGCGCCAGAGAGCGTGATCGCCATTCTTTTCTGACTCTTCAAAGAGAAGCCGGCCGCGAAACGCGGCCGGTGTTGTTCTTATCCCTCTCCTCGCAACGCGGGGAGAGGGAAGGTTGGCTCAACCCGCGACCTGCTTGATGCGGGCGATCAATTCGTCGACGGCCTTGTCGACCGGAACTTTCTCGCTCACCACGCGGTTCATCGCCTTGGCCCACACGTTCTCGTTGTTGAGGATCGTGAACTTCCAGTTCTTGGTGAAGTCGAACGCCGCGGTGCCGCCCTTGAACTGCGTGTAGACGGCCTTGCGGTGCTTGTCGGCCTGCCAGAACGGGCTTTCCTGGCTTTCCTTGGTCACCGGGAACCAGCGGCCGAGCGCGCCTTCGATGTAGGGACGGACGTTCTCTTCCTGGAGCAGGAAGCTGATGAACTGCTTGGCCTCGGCCTTGTTCTTGGCCGCGGTGAACACCAGTCCGGTCTTGACGTCGGAGCGGTAGCGGATGGTCGAACCATCCGGTGCCTTCGGGAAGGACGCCGTGATGATGTCTTGCTCATAGGCCTTCTTGCCGGCGTCGCGCTGCTCCTGGGTGAGCGCCTGGTTCTGCGAGTCCTCGAACCATTTCGCCGCGATGGAGATCGTGAAGTTGTGGGTCATCACGATGGTCTTGTTGTGGAACGCGACGTTGTTGTCCGGGTCCTTCCATGTCGTCGAGGACGGCGGCGTGCAGCCCTTGATGTAGGTGTCGGTATAGTCCTTCATCGCCTTGATCAGGCCGTCGCGGACCTTCGGGTCGTCGACCAGCAGCTTGCCGTCATCGTCGACCAGCTTGACATGGTAGGCGTCCATGAAGGTGTAGAAGGACTGGAAGGCGTCGGTGGATTCCACGCCCATCGGCTGGCCGACGGCATAGATGCGCTGGCCCGTGGCCTTGCGGATCGCCGGCTGCACCTTGTCGCACCAGAACGTCCAATAGCCCGTCCAGTCGTTCGGGATGTCGCTCTGCTTGAATCCGGCCTTCTCCAGCATGTCGTTCCAGATCTGGACGTGCATGCTCTGCTGCTTCAGCGGGAAGCCGTAATAGGCCTTCTTCTTGGCGACGTCGTTGTAGAGGATCGACGCATCGAGCGTGTTCTGCACGAACCGGCCCTTGATCGGCTCCATGACATCCGTGAGGTCCTCGAGCTTGCCTTCATAGGCCCACTTGCCCTGCGCCTGCACGTCATAGGAGTCGGAATAGGCGACATCTGGAACCGTGCCGGCATCGAGCGCTGCGACTGTCTTCGGAATCATGTCCTGGATCGCGTATTGCGACAATTCGACCTTGATGCCGGTCTTGGCTTCGAATTTCTTGATCGTCTCGATCAGTGCGTCGTCTTCGGACCGATAGAAGCCCTTGCCCCACCAGACCGTGATCGTCTTCTGCTGTGCAAAGGCGGGTGCAGTGGCGGCAAAAAGCCCAACCGCAGCGACCGCCAATGATACTGCGCCAATTACCTTGGATCTCACGTTTTTCTCCCTCAAACGGCCGGTGTTTTTAACCGGTCGTATAAAACACTAGCGCATGGTGGTAGCGCAATCAACGCATCTTGTCAGGCCTGGGTCGTGGGGGTGTTGGGTCAGTTGCTCAACGCGTGGATCGATCCAATCGCCGCATCAATTCGGCCGGATCAATTCGCGACGGTCGCGCCAACACCGGAGAGGCGCCGTACTCAGTTGAAACTCACCTGAGTCCGACGTCAGCTTAGTTGGACTTGTTAGTTGGACTTGGCGCTCTCTTTAGAATTTTCCGCCGTCGGCGATTCCGCCGGCGCGGGACGTTTTCCGCTGCCGGTGATGCGATCGATTGCGGAGCGCACGGCATCGCCGCCCTTGCGGTCCTTCAGCATGTCGAGCAGCGGCGCGGAGGCCGGCGAGCGGCGGATCAGGCTTTCCGGATCGGGGAAGATCAGTGGATCGTCCCAGGGGCCCTGCACCACGAACGGCAATTCGAATCCCGAGGCGCTGTTGAGGCTCGCCACGCCCTTCATGTCGTATTCGCGCGTCGGCACCGAGGCGGTGCCGGTGAGCGTGATCTTCGTCGCCGGCCCTTCGACGCGGATGTCCTCGGCGGTAGCGATGCCGTCGGAGAATTTCACGGCGATGGTGAGATTGGTGTAGGGCGTCGAGCCGTTGCGGAAATTGCCGCCGCCCGACAGCGGCCGCCGCTCCAGCCGCTTGAGGAGCTGCTCGGCGTTGAAGCCCGAGATCGCACCGTCATGCCCGGTCACGGTGGCGCTTCCATCGAGCGACTGCACGAGGCCGAACGGGCTCGATCCGGAGGCGAGGAGCGAGACGTTGATGTTGCCGCGGCCGGACAGCTTGTTGAGACCGAACAGTTCGGTGGCGCAGGCCTGGAGATCGACGTCGGTGAACTGGAATTGCGCCTTGATGTCGGCGACGGTATCGGACCGCGCGATGCCGAACGAGCCCTTTGCGATCCCGCCATAGACTTGCGCCTCGCCGACCGAGAGCGCCAGCGTGCCGTTGCGCAAATTGGCGCCGATCGCGGTGCGTCCGAGCTTCGTCGGCCCGACCGTGAGCTTGGCCGCGGACAGGCGCATGTCGAGGTCGGTGGTCGACAATCCATTGAGATCGAACAGCTGCCTGTTCCAGTCGCGCGCGCCGCTCGCGAGCAGGCGGAAGGTCGAGATATAGGGTGTGAAGTCGAGCGCGTCGGCGGCGAGCGTGGCCTGCAGCGTCTGCCGGCCGTTATTGGCGTAGGTCATGACACCCTCGGCGGCGTTGCCGTCGAGCTCGACATTGACGTTGGTGAGCGCGATCGAGGCCCCAACGACGTTGGCGCGCGCCTTCAGCGCGAAGCGGCCGAAGCCGCCGCTGCCGGGCTGTGGCTGCCCGGTCCAGCGCAGCGCGTTGCGCAAGGACGGGCTGTCGACGGTGAGCGTGCCTTCCATCATCGGGCTGGTGCGATTGGCGACGCTGCCGTCGAAAGCGAGCTTGAGCGGCGCACTGGCGATTCGCACCTTCAGGCCGGACCGGTCGCCGGAGAGGGCGGCGACGAAATCGGAAAAGCTGATCGAGCCGTCGACGCGCTCGCCGCGCCAGTCGAACTGTCCGGTCGCGGCAAAAGAGCGCGAGATCGAAGGCCACGCCAGCGACAGGTCGATGTCCTCGAGCTTCTCGGTGGCATGCGTGGCGGTGTCCTCGTAGTCGAGCACGCCGTCCTGGATGCGAATTTCGGAGAACGAGACCTGGTTCTCGGCCCCGGGCTTCATGGTGCGCGCGATGGTCTGGATGAAGGGCGTCCAGTTGCTCTCGCCGTCCGGCTTGAGGCTGACATGGATGCGCGGGCGCAGCAGCGTGAGGTCGGCAATCTCGAACCGTTGCAGCAGCAGCGGCAGCAGCCGCAGATTTGCGGTGAGCACGTCGACCTGGAGCGCTGGCGTGCTGGTGCCGCCGCCCTCGAGGCCGACGTCGTGGAAGGAGATGTAGCTCGCCGGCAGTACCGAGATGTCGATGCTGCCTGCGACATTGAGCTCGAGCCCGGTGACGTCGCGGATCTGCGCTTCGACCGCCTTGCGCAGCGCGTCGCGGTTGATGAGCCAGGAGCTCGCGATCAGGGCGATCAGCGCGACGCCGAGCAGCGCCGCGATCGGCGTCCCGAGGCGCTTCATTCCTTGGGCCATGGTCAATGGCATGTCCTGATCGGGTTGGTCGTTGGAGCCAGAAGGGCGGGCCGGGAAACCTGCGCGCCCACACCCAACCCCCGCAACTTGATGGGTTTTCTTGACGCTTTCAAGGCCGCGGACGGTTCTGCCCACGGCGTGGGCAGCTTCTATCACCCGGGCGCGGTGCAGAGAACCCCGTATCATTGACGGCTTCGGACGATTTCGCCTAATAATCGCCGCCAATAGGGCGCGGGGCCTCCAAGCCGCAGGTTCAGTCGAAGGTTTTTTGTATGAACAAGGTCTATCCCGACGCCAAGTCGGCTCTGTCAGGCATTCTGAAGGACAACATGATGATCATGTCGGGAGGCTTCGGCCTCTGCGGCATCGCCGAGGAGCTGTCGGATGCGATCCGCGAGTCCGGCGTCAAGGGCCTGACGGTGGTCTCCAACAATGCCGGCGTCGACGGGATCGGCCTCAGCCGCCTTCTCGAAACCCGCCAGATCAAGAAGATGATCTCGTCCTATGTCGGCGAGAACAAGCTGTTCGCCCAGCAATTCCTCGCCGGGGAGCTGGAACTCGAATTCAATCCGCAGGGCACGCTGGCCGAGCGCATTCGCGCGGGCGGCGCCGGCATCCCGGCCTTCTACACCAAGACTGGCGTCGGCACGCTGATCGCCGAAGGCAAGGAAGTGAAGGAGTTCGACGGCGAGAAGTACCTGATGGAGCGCGGCCTGTTCGCCGACCTCGCCATCGTGCACGCCTGGAAGGGCGACACTGCCGGCAACCTCATCTACCGCAAGACCGCGCGCAATTTTAACCCGATGATGGCGACCGCCGCGAGGATCACGGTGGCCGAGGTCGAGCATCTGGTTCCGGCCGGTGAACTCAATCCCGACCACATTCACACCCCCGGCATCTTCGTGAAGCGTATCGTCGAGGTCGGCACGGCCAAGAAGCGCATCGAATTCCGCAACACTCGCCCGCGTCCGACGAAGGCGCCGGCGGCCGGCACTGGAGTTGAAATCTGATGGCCTGGACCCGCGAACAGATGGCCGCGCGCGCCGCGAAGGAGTTGCGTGACGGCTATTATGTCAATCTCGGCATCGGCATCCCGACGCTGGTCTCGAATTACATCCCGGACGGCATGGACGTCTCTTTGCAGAGCGAGAACGGCATGCTCGGCATGGGTCCGTTCCCCTATGAGGGCGAGGAAGACGCCGATCTCATCAACGCGGGCAAGCAGACCGTCAGCGAGCTGCCCTCGACCTCCTATTTCTCGAGCGCGGATTCCTTCGGTATGATCCGCGGCGGCCACATGGACCTATCGATCCTCGGCGCCATGCAGGTGGCCCAGAACGGCGATCTCGCCAACTGGATGATCCCTGGCAAGATGGTCAAGGGCATGGGCGGCGCGATGGATCTCGTTGCCGGCGTCAAGCGCGTCATCGTGGTGATGGAGCATTCGGCCAAGGACGGCCCGAAGCTGCTGAAAAAGTGCAACCTGCCGCTGACGGGCGAGCGCGTGGTCGACATGGTCGTGACCGATCTCGCCGTCTTCACCATCGACAAGCACGGCAGCGGCGGCATGGCCCTGATCGAGCTGGCCGACGGCGTCTCGCTCGACGAGGTCAAGGCCAAGACCGAAGCCGAATTCCGGGTCGCGCTGAAGAACACGTAGGCGAGAAACGCTGGGGGCGCGCATGACGATGCGGTCGACGCGTCCTCAGGCCCATGCCTTCAGGCGGGGCCGCTCGGCACCTCGGAGAACCGGGTCAGCCAGACAACGGGGCCGATGCTGGCGGCGATGATCAGGAGGGCCGCGAGCGCGCCGTCCTCGAAATTGCCGCGGCTTGCGAACTGGTAGATCGACGTCGACAGCGTTTCGACGTTGAGGGGCCGCAAGAGCAGCGTTGCCGGCAGCTCCTTAAGGCAGTCGACGAACATGATGATGACGGCGCCGAGCATCGCGGGCCGGAGCAGCGGCAGATAGATCTGCCTCAACATGACCGCCTGGCCAGCGCCGACCGTGCGTGCGCTCTCGTCATAGTCGCGCGGAATACTGTCGAACCCAGCCTTGATCATGCCGACCGGCACGGCCAGAAAACGAATCGTGTAGGCGATGACGACGGCCGTCCCGGAGCCGACCAGGATCAGCCCGGGCAGCGAACGTCCCGTCCAGGTAGCGACCGCGCTCAGCGCGTTGTCGACCGCCAGCACCGGGGTCAGCAGGCCGAGGGCAATCACGAGACCCGGCAGCGCGTAGCCGGTCTGCGCGACGCTCATCGCCACATATCGCAGAGGATCGGGCCGAAAGCGGTGCGCGATCGTCGTGGCGAGCGCAAGCATCAGCGCCATGAGCGTCGCGAGCGCCGCATAGGCAAACGAATGGAAGGTGTGGCGCCACAGGAGCGGATCGAAATTTGCAAGCAGTCCGCGACCGAGAGCCTGATGCGCCAGACAGAACAGCGGCACGACGAAGCCGATCAGCACCGGCAGCACGCAGACCGCGAACGCGATCCACGCTCTTGCGCCCGAAAGCGGGGTTCGCTGCCTCACATGCGGGCTTTCGGCCGAGAATTCGGCATTGGCGTTGCGACGGCCGTAACGCTCCATCGCGATCAGGCCGGCGACGATCGCAAGCATCAGGCATGCGAGTTGCGCCGCCCCGGCAAGGCTGCCGCGGTTGAGCCAAGTGGTGAAGATCGAGACCGTCAGCGTGCGGATGCCGAGATATTCGCTGGCGCCGATGTCGTTGAGCGTTTCCAGCGCGACCAGCGCCACGCCGACTGCCAGCGCCGGCCGCGCCATCGGCAATGAAACGCGCCAAAAAACAGTCCATCGGCCGGCACCCAGCGTCGTGGCCGCCTCGGCGAATTCGGCAGATTGAACCTGAAACGTCGCGCGCGCCGACAGATAGACGTAAGGATAGAGCACGAGCCCGATCACGAAGATGGCGCCCGGCAGCGAGCGCAGGTTGGGCAGATGGCCGAGGGCATCGCGCAGCGGCAGCCAGATCGCCAGGGTGCGATGCACCAGGCCGAGCGGTTCGAACAGATCGGCATAGACGTATGCGGCAAGATAGGTCGGAATCGCCAGCGGCAGTGGCATCAGCCACAGCAGCATGCCCCGGCCAGGAAAATCGTGGCGCGATATCACCCATGCAGTACCGGCGCCGATCAGAAGCGTGAGCGCACCGACCCCGACGAGCAGAAGCGCAGTGTCCAGGAGGGCGGCCGGCAGCACGTAGTTGATCAGGTCGTGCCACACATCGGGCGCCGGCTGCAAAGCCAGCGAAATGATCGAGATCACGGGCGCCGCGACCAGGATCGCGGTTGCGATCGCGATTGCGGTCGCGGCGCGCCCGGCGTGGACGCGGCCTCTCAAACGAGGCCGTGCACCCGTAGCTTCTACCAGTTTGACAGACGAGGGCCGCCAGAGATCAGTTGTCAAAGCCGACCTTGTCCACCAGCGAGGCTGCGGCCTTGCGGTTGGCGGCGATCTTTGCGATCGCCAACGGATCCGGGCCGAGCTTGCCGTAGCCCGCGATGGTGGAGTTGACGGCGACACCGCCCCGAACCGGATATTCGTAGTTCTGGTCGGCATACATCTGCTGCGCCTGCTCGCTAACGAGCCACTCGATCAGCTTGATGCCGTTGGCCTTGTTGGGCGCGTGCTTGGCGAGCAGCACGCCGGAGAGGTTGACGTGGGTGCCGCCGCCCTCGAAGGTCGGCAGGATGACGCGGGTCGCCTCCGCCCACGGTTTCTTCTCGGGATCGTTGTTCATCATCAGCGCCCAGTAATAGGTATTGCCGATGCCGATGTCGCACTTGCCGGCGGCAACGTCACGCGCGGCTTCGCGATCGCCGCCTGACGGCTTCTGCGCGAGATTGGCCTTCACGCCGCGCAGCCATTCCTCGGCCTTGGCCTCGCCGTACTTGGCCGTGTAGGCCGCGAACAGGGCATTGTTGTAGATGTGCTGGCCCGAGCGAATGCAGATCTTGCCCTTCCACTTGGGATCGGCGAGCTCCTCATAGGTGATCTTGTCCTGCTTGACGCGATCCTTCGAGGCATAGATCACGCGTGCGCGCATGGAGATGCCGGCCCAGTGTCCGTCCGGATCGCGATACTGCGCCGGCACGACCTTGTCGACCACCTCCGACTTGATCGGCTGGGTGACGCCAGCCTGCACGGCCTCGTCGATGCGGCCGATGTCCACCGTCAGCAGCACGTCGGCCGGACTGTTGGCGCCTTCCGCCTTCATGCGCTGCTCCAGGCCGGAGCTTGCGGAGACGACATTGACCTTGATGCCCGTCTCTTTGCTGAAGGCGTCGAACAGCGGCTGGATCAACTTGGTCTCGCGATAGGTATAGACGTTGACCTCGCCATTGGCGGCTGCTTTCGACACGAAGGACGAGGACAGGCTCAACACCGCCGCGGATGCGGCGAGGACGCGAAGATTGATCATAAGGGCTGCTCCAGGCGCGCGATTTGAACGCCGCTTGAGTAGCGCAAGGCGGTGCGGCAACGTTAGCGACGGGATGTCGCGAGGGCCATGACTTAGAGGGATTCCAAACTCAATTTAGACCGGTTCTAATCAATGGATCGAGACGTTGACGCGAAAGCGATGCGCGCTGCCATGGTTATGATCTCGCCGGCCACGGCTTGCTCAAGCGCTGCGAAATGCTGACCAGCCATGACGTCTCCTCGCGTACCAGGCGGAAGCCGAGATTGGCGGGCGGCACGCCCTGGGCGCAGCCGCCGGCGCGGGCATCGCGGATGAAATCGGTGACATAGGCGCGGTGCGCGCCCTCGGCGACACGCACACCGCAGTTCACGGTCGGGCGGCCGGCATTGCCGGCCTCGTCGACGCGCGAGCGCACGAAGCAGGTCGAGGTCCACTCCCAGACGTTGCCGGCGAGATCTTCGATGCCGTGCTCGTTCGGGCCGAACTTGCCGAACGGATGGGCCGTGGTGTCGGTGACGTCGCGTTCGGATTCCCGCTCATAGCGGCTGATCCAGCGTTTTGAAGGATCGCTTGCATCGACCGGCACACCGTCATCCTTGAATCTGGAGCCGGCGGCAAAAGCCCATTCCTCGTCGCTTGGCAGGCGGTAATGCTGGCCGGTCTTGCGCGACAGCCAGCCTGCATAGGCATCGGCATCGTACCAGCTCACCTGCACCGCGGGGCGATTAGGGGCGATCGCCACGTCGCGATCGAGTGCGCGGCAGGCGCCATCCAGCACGCAAAGTCGATAGTCGGATGAAGCGACCTGATTTCGCATGATGTGCAGCGGCCGGTCCATCCGCATGGTGCGCAGCGGCGCTTCCGCCTGCTGGCCGCCGCGTGTGAAATCGCCGGCTTCGCGATATGAGAAGCTGCCGGCAGCGATCTCGACCATGGCGGGCTCGCTTTCCACATTGTGCGTCGCCATCTCGGAAACCAGAGGCGCAACGGCCAGCGGCCCCGCAAGCCCGGCCGCGCAGGCGAGTGCCAGCTTGAGTTTGAATGCGATCAGCATGGTCGTTCCCCGAAACAAGAAGGGGCCGGTGATGACCGGCCCCTTGTCGCGTCTAGTTGGTGCTGGCAGGCGGTATTTCCGCAGGTGCCTTCACCTGGGTCATCAGATCGTCGTTCCACTTGCCTTCGACCTTGAAGTGCGCGGTGGCGCCGAGGTCTGCGGCCTCGATCAGATTATGCGTGACATAGGCGTAGATGCCGGGCTGCTGGAATTTGTACAGCGCAGCTCCCGCCGACCCGCCGCGGATGAACCAGGTCTCGAGCCCGACCTCCGGTGCATTGCCGAACTTGCCGGTCTCCCAGACATAATCGCCGTGGCCGCCGATCAGATGCGGACGGCTGTCGCGATTGGCCTGCGAATGTATGATCAGCACGTTCTCGCCGACCTTGGCGGTGAGCGCATTCTTCCCGGTGAGCGCGCCGACCTTCCCGTTGAACACGACATGTGTGGGGATCAGCTTCTTCATCACCTCTTCGGTCTCGGTGAAGGCTTCGCCCGGCGAATCGTAGGACTTGAAATTGCCATTCTCGTCGCGCGGCACGTACATGTCCTGCTCGCCGATATAGTAGACCTTGTCGTATTTCAGAGCATGACCCTTGCCGTCGTTGAGGCCTTCACGCGGCAGCACCATCACGGCACCGTTCATGCCGGAGACGACGTGCCAGGGGATCATCGGGCCACCCGGTGCGCAGTGATAGACGAACACGCCGGTCTTGGTCGCCTTCCAGCGCAGCACGACCTGTTCGCCGGGGTTGATGAGCGTGAGTTCGCCGCCACCGAGCGCGCCGGTCGCGGAATGGAAGTCGATATTGTGCGGCATGGTGTTGGTCGCGGGATTGACCAGCGTCAGCTCGACATAGTCACCCTCGTGCACGACCATGAGCGGTCCCGGCATCGAGCCGTTGAACGTCATCGCCTGGAAGTTGGTGCCCTTGTCGTCGATGACGACCTTCTTTTCCTCGATCGTCATCTTGAACTCGATGATCTTGGGGCCCTGCGTCGTGGCCTGTTCGTGCGCGTGCACGAAGGGCGGAGCGACCAGCTCTACCTTCTGACGCGGCAGCTTGAGATCGCTGGCGGCGAAAGCGGGGGTCGCCAGCATCAAGGCGGTCGCGGCGGCGCTGATCAATGCGGCTCTGCGGGTGAACATCGGAAGCATCCTTCATCTGAAAAGGTTTTGATGACGGATTGCAGTGTGCGCCGATCGCGGCAAGCGTGTTTGCGCTGCAACAAGCTTCCGCTGCATTCACCTCTGCAACAGTACTTAGGTGCTTCATCAGAGCAGCGATTGATGACGCCACTTCGATCCGTCCGAGGCATATTGGGATGTCGAGGCCGAGGGATCAGTGGCCCGATAGCGGCGCTGACATTCTGACACGGCACTGCTCGTCGACAGCGCCGACGTGCTCGGCCTCTGCGGTGGCCGGCGCCACGCGATGCTCGGGATGGCGAGCGTGACCGCAGCCGCATCGGCGCTCAGCGGCAACTCGTTCGCATCTTCAAGCTGGATAGCGATCTCGCGTGCCGGCGTGGACGTTGGCCCCGGCAAGGCAGATCAGGACAACTGCGCCGGCACATGCGCGCATGGATAATATCTCGATCGAGGCCTTCGCGAAGGGGTGGTGGCTAGAGGAGAGATATGGCAAGCGCGACCGTCCCCCAGATCGCCAGCGACAACACGACGAAGACGGCGATTGCTGCGGCCAGGGCGCGCACCATTCCGACGGAGGCTGGTGCGGCCGGGGTCGGCCGGAAGTCGTCGAAACGTGGGATATGGCCGCGGACATCGAGCAGGGAGAGAATGAGTTCGAGTGCAAGAAGTCTCATGGCAACGCTCCGAATGGCCACGCGAATTGTTGTCATCATGGCTGGGAACCGGGCGCCGCGCTTTGCGCGAGCGCAAAGTCGTTGCCTCGCATCCGGGCTAATTGAACCTACTCCGTGATTTGCCGTGATGCCTGCGCGCGGCGCAAATTTACCAATGGGTAAGATATGAGAACTGATCTTGCGGCAGTCTACGGCGAGGAACGTCTGCCACGCTACACGAGCTATCCGACCGCCCCGCACTTTACGCCCGCGATCGGTCCAGACACGTATGCTCGGTGGCTGGCGGAACTGCCGGCGGGCGCCAGCGCGTCACTTTATCTGCACGTGCCGTTCTGCCGAGAGATGTGCTGGTACTGTGGTTGCCATACCCAGATCGTCCGCCGCGACGATCTCATCGCCGGCTATCAGCGGACGCTGCGCGGCGAGATCGCGCTAGCTGCCGAAACCATCGGCCGTCGGATCAAGGTCGAGCACATCCACTTCGGTGGCGGTACGCCGACGATCATGGCGCCGGAGGCTTTTGCCGACTTGATGGCGACGATGCGCCAGAAGTTCTTCGTGCTGCCTTCGGCCGAAATCGCGGTGGAGATCGATCCCCGCACACTGATCGCGGACATGGTCGAGGCCATGCGGCTCTCCGGCGTCAACCGCGCGAGCCTTGGCGTGCAGAGCTTCGATCCCGTGGTGCAGCGGGCGATCAACCGCGTGCAGAGTTTCGAGCAGACGGCTTCCGTGGTCGGCATGCTCCGCGGCGCGGGCATCGAGGGAATCAATTTCGACCTGATCTACGGCTTGCCGCACCAGACTGTCGCCTCGTGCCTGGACACAGTGCGGCGCAGCCTCGCGCTCGCGCCCAGCCGGTTCTCGGTGTTCGGCTATGCTCACGTGCCTGACTTCAAGAAGCACCAGCGCATGATCAACGAGGCCGTGCTGCCCGACGGCCTTGCGCGCCACGACCAGGCCTGCGCGATCGCCAATGCCCTGAAGGAGGCCGGTTACGTGCAGATCGGACTCGATCATTTCGCGCGGCCCGACGATTCCATGGCGGTGGCGTTCGAGGAGCGAACGCTGCGGCGCAATTTTCAAGGCTACACCACCGACAAGAGTGAAGTCCTGCTCGGCTTCGGCGCGAGCGCGATCGGACATCTGCCGCAGGGCTATGTCCAGAACGAGGTGCAGATCGGCGCCTATGCGCAGAGCATCGCCGCCGGCCGCTTCGCCACCGCGAAGGGCTATGGGCTCACCGGCGACGACCGGTTGCGCGCCGACATCATCGAGCGCATCATGTGCGAGTTCGGTGCCGATCTCGGCGACATCTGCGCCCGTCATGGCGCAGAGGCAGGCGCGATGCTGAAATCGGCGGCGCGTCTGAAGCCGCTGATCTCCGACGGCGTCGTGCGGTTGGAAGGCGATCGGCTCGCGGTCGCCAAGGATTCGCGCTTCCTGGTCCGCAGCGTCGCCGCCGCATTCGATGCGCATCTGGATCCCGGGAAGCAATTGCATAGCAGGGCGGTGTAAGATCCACCTCCCGTCATTCGGGGCGCGCCTCTTTGGCGCGACCCCGGAGTCCATTGTTCCACGTCATCCGCAGCACGATGGATTTTCAGATGCGCAGTTCCGCATCATAGTTCGCGCTGCGCCCGCCCCGGAATGACCAGCCAGCTTGCGCTTGAACAAAGAGGCTTCCGCTCGCTTCGCTATCGTCAATTCGGAACGGAGTTGTCCATGCCCTTCGGATCCGAAGATCTGGTCGACGACATCATGCGCACGGCGCCGCATACGATCCGCGTGTTTCTCGCCTTCAGGATGGCCTGCGTCGGCTGCCCGATCGCGACCTTCCACACCGTGGATGATGCCTGCCGCGAACATGGCATCGACCGCGACAGATTCCTCGCTGCCTTGAGCGATTGCGTGCCTGCGTGAAACGGTCTGAAATCGCGCGGGCGCGCGGATTCCCGGAGGAGGGACGCTTTCGCCGTAAGCGGAGGCGCCCCTCATCCCTGTGAGCGGAGGCGTCCCGGCGTCGGTTCTCACGCCGCGCCGTTGTCGGCGTTCCGCTCGGCCAACACGACGATCTTGTGCGGCTCTCGCAGGATGATGCGCTGGCGGCCGCTCTCGACGAGGCCCTGGCTCTCCCAGCCGCTCAGGATGCGGCTGACGGTGTGCAGCGTGGTGCCGGTCATCTGCGCGATATCCTGCCGGCCGATCGGGAAGTCGATCTCGATGCCGTGGTCGAGCTTCTTGCCGGACTGCTTGGCGAGGCGCAGCAGCGCGTGCGCGATGCGTTGCTCGACCTGCTGGGTCGACATTTCCAGGATGCGGGTGTGGCTCTCCTGAAGCCGGGTGCCGACGGTCTGGAGCGTGTTGGCGGCGAGCGCCGGAAACCGCTCGACCAACCGCGGCCAGGCCGAGGTCGGCCAGACCAGCACCACGCTGTCATCGACCGCCATCGCCGTCGCCGGATAGCGCGCGGCTCCGATCGCCATCGCGAGCCCGAATGTTTCGCCGGGCGCGACATAGCGTACCACGATCTGCTCACCGGTCGGCGTGGTCTTGGCCGCGCGAACATGGCCGTGCAACAGCAGGAAGAAGGACTGCGCGTCGGCCCCCTGCTCGAAGATGGCACTGTTCCTGGGAAAACGGGCCGAGCGGGCCTCACGCAGGATCTCGTCCAGAGCTTCCGGCGTCACCCCCGCAAACAGCGGCAAATGCGCAACCAGCGATGTGTCGACTTTGGCCATTCTGCCTCCTTGGCGCTCAGGAGTGTGATGGCACCTGCAATCGTTCTGGTGTTTGCGGTAGCGCAAAACGGGCCGGCAGAGTGGCGGTATTTTTCCAGACGACGATATGAATTCATTGGAGTGGATGCCATGGCTGGCGCCCGATCCCGTAACTTTGCGGGCTGGCCGTTGTTTGCGAACAGCTTTCGGCCTTTTTTCCTGCTTGCCGCGATCCAGGCTGCACTGTCGATCCTGGTCTGGCTGCCGATGTTTCATGGCGAATTGTCCGTGAGTTCCGCATTCGCGCCGCGCGACTGGCACGTCCACGAGATGCTCTATGGCTTCCTGCCGGCCGTCATCACCGGGTTCCTGTTCACGGCCATCCCGAACTGGACGGGGCGGCTGCCGATCCAGGGCAGGCCGCTGGGGGTGCTGCTGATGGTCTGGCTTGCCGGGCGCATCGTGGTGACCGTGTCGGCCAATATCGGCTGGGCATTTGCGCTGATCGTCGATGCCGCCTTCCTGGCATTGGTCGTCGCCGCCGCGACGCGCGAGATCATCGCAGGCGGCAATTGGCGCAACCTGCCCGTGGTGGGGCTGGTGTTCGCTCTGCTCGCCGGCAACATCGCCTTTCATGTCGAAGCGCACGACCAGGGCGCCGCCGATGTCAGCATTCGCGTCGGCATCAGCGTGGTCATTCTGCTGATTGCGTTGATCGGCGGCCGCATCATTCCGAGCTTCACCCGCAACTGGCTGGTCAAATTCAATCCCGGTCGTCTGCCCGTGCCGTTCGGACGCTTCGATGGCGCGGTGATCGGATGCAGCGCGCTCGCGCTCGTCCCATGGATCCTGGCGCCGTCGAATGCCGTCACCGGTGTTCTGATGGCACTTGTCGGCGGGCTGCACTTGCTGCGGCTTGCGCGCTGGGCCGGCGATCGCACCTTCCGCGAGCGGCTGCTCGTGATCCTGCATGTCGGCTACGTCTTCGTGCCGTTCGGTTTCATCCTGCATGCCCTGGCGGTTCTTGGTGTGCTGCCGCCAAGCGCCGGTATCCACGCCTGGATGGCGGGGGCGGCGGGAACCATGACGCTCGCGGTGATGACCCGCGCGAGCCTCGGCCACACCGGACAGGCGTTGACGGCTTCGCCGGCGATCCAGGGGATCTATGCTGCGATCGTGATCGCGGCCCTGGCCCGGATCGCTGCCGTCGTGTCCCCAGCGCATGGCGATGTTTTGTTGCATATCGCCGCCTGCGGCTGGATCGTCGCTTTCCTCGGATTTGCCATCGCGTTCGGCCCGCTGCTCGCCGGCAGCCGGTGGCGTGCCCTCGCCACGATGGGCGTGCCCGCACCCGCACGCTGAACTCAAGCTGCAGACGCCGTGGGCGGTGCCGTCGCGGGCCGGACGCCCTTGCGCCACTCGGTGATGGTGCAGCCGAACCGGCTGCGGAACCAGCGCGCCATCGCGCTCTGCGCGGAAAAGCCAAGCTGCATTGCGATGTCAGTCAGCCGCCGGCCGGGAGCATCGATCAGCTGGATCACGAGATCGGCGCGTCGTGCGTCCAGGATGACCGAGAAGCTGGTGCCCGATGCAGCGAGGCGGCGGTGGATGGTGCGGCGGGTGCAGGCGAGATGCTCCGCGACGCGCTCGACCGTGCAGTCGCCGCCGCCGGCAAGAAGGAAACGTACGACCTCGTCGACCTTCTGCTCCCAGCTGGCGGGCCGTGTTTCGATCGTTTCGATCCGCTTGCGCAGATAGCTCGCGATCAGCGGATGCGCGCTCGGGATCCGGCGTTCCATGTCGTGCGCCGACAACACGATCGCGTCATCCTTCGCGTTGAAGATCACGCGGCAGCCGAAGAATTCGCGATAGCGCTTGCGATCGTGCGGTGGCGGGTAATGCAGGTGCACCTCCTGCGGTCGCCAGTCATGCCCGAACAGCGACTGGATGATGCGGTGGACGCTGCCGAGCGCCACGTCGATCGACTGCCGCGACGCGCTCGGCTTCCGGCCGCGCAGATGCATGGTGATGGTCACGGCCTGCTTGCCGCGCGCGACGTCGAGCCGCATGCCATCGTGATGGATATGGATGAAGCGCGAGAATGCATCGATTGCCTCACCGACGGTCGCCTGTTCGCGCACGATGAGGCCGACCGTGCCGAAATTGGTCAGGCCGCCGCGCTCGGCGAGGCGCAAGCCGAAATCTTCGGCGCCGGACGCCTCCGCGGATGATTCGAGCAGACGCCGCAGGCCGGCGACGGCAATGGGCGTATCGGGCTTGTCGAGGCAGGCCGGCGGCAGCCGGGCCTTGCGCATCATCTGCCTGGGGTCGAGCCCGACCGACCGGGCGACCTCCGGATAATAAGTCAGGCTCGAGCTGCGAATGAGGTCGGTCATGCGAACCGGTCCTGCCAGCTGTTCCGCAGATGTCCCGAAATGTAAATTTTCTGTCCCGGTCAGTCAAATCCAGGAACCGCGGGGAACATACATAGGGGAAACCGAAGCACGCGCGTGAATGCCGTGCTCACGACGGCGCGGCAGCGCGATGGAGCCCGCTACCGTCTCAGGCCCTTTGACCAAGACATTGCTGGATCGGGATCATGCCGGGAAACATGCTTTCCAAGGGTGAGATATTCGTCATCGACACCGACGCTGCCTCTCGCGAGCAACTTTTGACTGCGCTCCGACAGAATGCCTATGAGGTGATCTGTTTCGCCGACGGTGCATCTCTCTTGTCCGCCGCAAAGGCGCGGATGCCGGCTTGCGTGCTGCTCGAGTTGCCGCCTGATCGATCCGGCCTTGAGGTGCTCAAGCGGCTGCGCGGGGAGAACTGCATGGCGCCCGTGCTGGTGACGTCGGCGAACGGTAGCATCGCCATGGCGGTCGACGCCATCAAGAGCGGCGCGGCCGACTTCATCGAAAAGCCGTTCCGCACCCACGACATCGTCGGCCGAATCGATTCCGCCATCGACGAATTCGCGCAACCCGGCGCGAGCCGGCAACGCTGGCTGACAGGCTGCGAGCCCCTGACCGCGCGCGAGGGCGACGTGCTCGAGCATCTCGCCGCCGGCCTCACCAACAAGGAGATCGCCCGGCGGATGCATCTGAGCGCGCGGACGGTCGAGGGCTACCGCGCCAGCATCCTGAGGAAAGCCGGTGCCCGCAACGTGACCGACCTGCTCCGGCGCATCTTTAGCCAAGGTTCGCCCACGCAGGTCTGAGGCTGCGCCGCGGCCGATCTCCGTTCCGCGGTCATGCTGCCGCCGCGGCAGCGCCCCAAGCAAACCGCAATCGAACCAGTTCCTTCCCCGCCGCGTCTCATCACGATGGCGAGGCATTTCATCGCGCGCGTCCGGCTGGCGGCGCGGCGATACCGGCAGGAGGGACTTTATGCGCATCACCGCCAAATGGTTGGCAACCACGAGTCTGGTCCTGATGACCACGGCCGCCGCATCGTCGTCGTCATGGGCGGCCAACGTGGAGGCCAATTCGGCGATCGACACGGTCACCGTCTATCCCGACGGCGCCACCGTCACCCGCGTCATTTCGCTGGATCTCGCCTCCGGCGACTCGACGCTGGTCGCCAAGGATTTTCCGCTCTCGCTCGATCCGTCCTCCCTCCGCGTCGAAGGAGAGGCGGGCGCCAAGCTCACCATCGGCACCATCGATGCGCGGCCGCCGAAGGCCGCACCGCCGGTCAACCTGCCCGAGCTCGACAAGCGCATCGAAGCACTGAGAGATCAGCGGGCCGACCTGCAAGGTGCGATCGACTCTGCCGATGCCCGGCGCAAATTCGCGCAGCATTTCGCCGAAGCCTCCCCGGCCGGCCTCGGCGAGAAGGGCGAGGCGCGGCCGATCACCGAATGGCGCGCGGCATTTGCGGCGGTTGCCGAGGAGATCGCGATTGCCGACACCGCGATCCGCGACGCCACGCGAAAACAGCGCGAACTTGACCGTCAGATCGCGCAATTGGAGGCCGAGCGCTCGGCCAAGCCGCCGAGCAAGCTGGAAGTGCGGATCGACGTCGCCTCGGCGGCGGCGACCAAGGCTACACTGCGGGTGACCTACGCCGTGCGCAATGCGCGCTGGATGCCGCTCTATGACGCCCGGCTCGACACCGGCGCGAAGGACCGCAAGCCGCAGCTCGAGCTCGTTCGCCGCGCCGAGGTCACGCAGTCGACCGGCGAGGACTGGTCGAACGTGACGCTCGGCGTCTCCACGGTTCGCATTGGCCGCGGCGGCAGCGCGCCGGAGCTGAACTCGCTGGTTGCCCAGTATCCGCAAGGCCCCAAGCCGCTGGCGCTCGGCACGGCCTCCGATCTGGCGCGGCCGGCCCCGATGACGCGCCAGGCGCAATCGCCGGCCATGGCCAAGATCGCGGAGGCGACCGAGCGCGCCGACGAGCAGCAGGCGGTCACCGAGATCGGCGATTTCCAGGCCACCTTCAAAATTCCCGGCCGCGTCAGCCTGGGCGCCGCCGAAGGCGCCAAGAGCCTGCGCATTGCTTCCATGACGGTGCCGGCCGATCTCGCGGTGCGCGCGGCGCCGGTGATGGATCCGACCGCCTTCCTCGAAGCCAGCTTCAGGCAGACCGACGATGCCAGTCTGTTGCCGGGCAAGGTCGCGATCTACCGCGACGGCACCTTCGTCGGGCGCGGCAAGATCACGGCGTCCGCCAAGGACGACATCGTGCGGCTCGGCTTCGGCGCCGACGACAAGGTGAGAATCGAGCGCGCGGTGCTCAAGCGCAACGAGGGCTCGGCCGGCTTGCTCGTGACGACGTCGAAGACCGACGAGCGTTCGTTCAAGACCACGATCCGCAACGGTCATGATTTCCCGATCAAGGTCGCGATCGAGGATCAGCTGCCGGTCAGCGAGAACGAGGATATCGTCGTCGAGATGCTGTCTTCGAGCACCCAGCCGACCGCGAGCAACATCCGCGAAAGGCGCGGCGTGCTGGAATGGTCGTTCGACGCCAAGCCCGGCGAGGCCCGCGACATCAACTTCGCCTGGCGCATCCGCTGGCCCAAGGACAAGGGCATGGTGATCGTGCCGGCGGGGTAGGGGGCAGTCGCGCCGCAAAGGAGGTGCACTCCCTCTCCCGCTTGCGGGAGAGGGCTGGGGTGAGGGCTCTTTCCTCTTGGGTGTTCTCGATTGTGGAGACACCCTCTCCCCAACCCTCCCCCGCAAGCGGGGGAGGGAGCGCACCGTCACCGCGGTGACGCCGCCGCCCGCATCGACTGCGGCAGCACATACGGCACGCCATCGGTCTGATGGACGACAGCGTCGATCTCGAAAATGTCGCGGATGATCTCGCGTGTGACGATCTCCGCGCGCGGGCCGTCGGCGACGAGCTGGCCGCCATTCAGCACGATCAGCCGGTCGGCGAAGCGGATCGCGAGATTGAGATCGTGCAGGATCGCGATCACGGCGGTGCCGCGGCCGGCGCGGCGGCGCGCGGCTTCGACGAGGTCGATCTGGTGACGCAGATCGAGGCTCGAGGTCGGCTCGTCCAGCAGCAAAAGTCCGGGGCCGTGCTCGGCCTCGCCGCAGGCGAGCTGCACCAGCACGCGGGCGAAATGGGCGCGCTGCTGCTCGCCGCCGGATAACGTCGGCAATTGCCGTTCGCGGAAATGTGCGAGGCCGACCTCGTCCAGCGCCGCATCGACGAGCGGCGCGGCATCGCGAAGGCTGCACTCGCCTGCTCCCATCAGAACGACCTCCTCGACCGTGAACGGGAAGGTGACGTTGATGTGTTGAGAGAGCATCGCGCGGCGCGCGGCGAGCTCGCGCGGCGTGAAGCTGCGGATGTCGCGCTGCTTGAGCCGCACCTCGCCGGCGCTCGGGCGGAGATCGTCGGAGAGCAGCCGCAGCAGCGTCGATTTGCCGGCGCCGTTCGGGCCGATGATGGCGACCATCTCGCCGGCCGCAACCGTCAGGCCGACGCCATCGAGCAGCGTTGCGCGGCCCGCGCGCCTGCTCAACTGTCTTGCCTCGATCACCGCCGTCATAGCGCTGCGAGTGCGCGCTGGCGCAGCAGGATGAAGAGAAAGACGGGCGCACCGACCGTCGCGGTCAGGATGCCGATCGGCATCTCCGCGGGGGCCACGATGGTACGCGCCAGCGTGTCGGCGGCGATCATCAGGATCGCGCCTGATAGCACCGAGGCCGGCAGTAGCAGGCGATGCGCCGGCCCGATGACGAGTCGGAGCAGATGCGGTACGACGATGCCGACGAAGCCAATCACGCCGCTGATCGACACCGCGACGCCCGTCATGGCGGAGACCATGACGATCGCGATCCGCTTGAGACGCTCGACATCGACGCCGCCGTGGAAGGCGTCGGCCTCGCCGAGCACGAGGAGATCGAGGCCGCGCGCGATGAAAGCGCAGGCGCCAAGTCCGATGACCAGGACCGGCGCGAGCACGGCGGCCTTGGTCCAGGTCACCCCGCTCATCGAGCCGAGCATCCAGAACGTGATGTCGCGAAGCTGCCGGTCGTCGGCGATGAATACCAGGAGGCCGATGCCCGCATTGGCGATCGCGGTGATGGCGACGCCGGCGAGCAGGAAGATCGCGATCGAGGTCCGCCCCGAGCGACTCGAGATGCCGTAGAGAATCGCGGTGGTCGCCAGCGATCCCGCGAAGGCGGCGAGCGGCAGCAGCTCGGTCTGGAGAAAGCGCAGCGCCTCGCCGAAGCGCGAATCCGTGAAGACGATCGCGCTTGCGGCCGCGAGCGCGCCGCCGCTGGAGACCCCGACCAGGGCGGGATCGGCGAGCGGGTTGCGAAACAGCCCCTGCATGATCGCGCCGGCCGCGGCGAGCAGGCCGCCGATCATCGCGGCCGCTGCGATCCGGGGAATGCGGATCGACCACAGCACCAGCTGGTCGCGGGCCGTCATCGCAGTGCTTTCGCCGGCAAAGCCCAGCGCAGCAGGCAGCCGGGAGAGAGGGATGCCGGCGGCGCCGACGGTCAGCGCGACGATCGCCGTCACCGCGAGCACCGCGATCAGGACAGGAATCGCGAAGGATGCGGACCGCCGTCTGGCGCTTTGTCGCGGGCTCCGTGCTTCGATCCCGACCGCCACGCTCATTGCCGGCAGTTCGCCGCCGACAGCGCCGAGGTGAACGCGCCGCCCTGGTCGGCCAACGCCGGGTAGAGCCTGACGGAGAGATCGCGGGCCGCCGCCGCCGTC
Source organism: Bradyrhizobium sp. RP6 (assembly GCF_003837805.1). Taxonomy (GTDB): domain Bacteria; phylum Pseudomonadota; class Alphaproteobacteria; order Rhizobiales; family Xanthobacteraceae; genus Bradyrhizobium. Next base: position 57,634 of record NZ_RQIT01000022.1, read on the forward strand.
CGCGGCCCGAAGCCGAGCAGATAGAGCCCGTCCATGGTGATGAAGCTCTTGTTGGCCGCGACCGGCGTCAGAGCAAAGCCGGGATGAGCATAGATCGCGTCGGCCTGGAGCGACTCCTTGCCGCGCTCGATCGACAGCACGAATTCGGGCTTGGCCGCCACGATCGCCTCGTCGCCGATGATCTTGTAGCCGTCGTAATCGTTCACCGCATTGGTCGCGCCCGCGAGCTGGATGATCTCGTCGGCAGCGGTCTTGTGGCCGGCCACCATCGCCCGCCCGTTCTGGAGCGACATCACGAACATCACGCGTACCGGCTTCGTCACCTTGGCGCGCAGTGCGCGCAGTTGCGCAAGATCGGCACCGACAGCGGCGCTCAGACATTCGGCACGTGCATCGACACCCATGGCGTGGCCGACCAGTCTTATCTTCTCGATCAGTCCTTCCTCGGAGAAGGTCTCGGGCACCAGCACCAGCGGCACCTTCGCCGTTTCCAGGATGTCCATGGTCTCGCGCGGGCCCGAGCCCTGGATCGCCAGGATCAGGGTGGGGTTGAGGCCGAGCACGCCTTCGGCGGAGATCTGGCGCATGTAGCCGACATTGGGCTTGTCTTGCAGAGCCGCCGCCGGATAGAGGCTCGTGGTGTCGACGCCGACCAGTCGGCTCTCCAGCCCGAGCGCATAGAGGATTTCAGTGATGGCGCCGCCGATCGAGACCGTGCGCGCGAAGTCGGTGACGGCAACATCGCGGTTGCGCGCGTCATGCACGGTGATGCCGGCCGCGTGCGCGGCAGATGCGAGCGCGATTCCGCCGGAGAGCAGGAGATTGGCAAGGGTGCGACAAAATGCCATTGCAGGTTACTTCGTCAGGATCAGCTTGTTCTGCGAGGTCAGGCGCAGGCGATAGCTGTCCTCGCCGTGCGCGATGATGATCTCGCGCTCGGCCGCAAACAGCTCGCGACTGTCGATCCGGCTCCCCCGCATGGTGACGGTTCTCGTTGTCGCAGAAGCACTTCCCGCCGGCCCCGCCGTGACGCCGCTGCTGTCTCCGGATGTTGCTGACATTGTGTTGTGATGCGCTTTCGAAATTTCAGATCTAGCTTGTCCTGTATAAGCGGCGCGAGGCGTATTCCAACGGCCCCAACTTACAATCGATATAAACTGCAGTCAGTTGTCATTGACCGTCAGAGTGTTGCCCCGTAACCAATCATGGCAGCGGGTGACGTCCCCGCGGTTTGAGAAGATCAGCCAGCCAGTCGTTCGCGTTGCGAACGCGCGCCAGCCAAGTAACTCCAAAACTAAAGCGAAGTGCAGGCTGGGGCTGATATGGCTGACGGGGCTAGGTATTCGCGCGCCCTGATTTTGGGCGCGTCGGTGGTTTCAATTGCAGCAGCGATGACGGAGGGCAGTCTCGCGCAGGCCGCATCGCCGCAAACTGAAAGTGCGGCGTCGGAGCGGCCGAAGCAGGCAAAGCGCAAGCCGGCCAAACCGCAGGCGGCGCAGCAGGCAACGCCCGATGTCATGAATGCACACGCGCAAGTCGGCGGTACTGCACCCGTGCAGACGCTCGATACCATCACGGTCGCCGCGACCAAGACTCCGGAACGGGCGATCGATGCCCTCGCGCCCGTCAGCTCGATTTCGCTGGACAAGATCCAGGGACTCCAGCCGAACCGGCTGTCGGACATCTTCTACGCCATTCCCGGCGTATCGTTTCAGGAGCGCGGCGACGATCCCGCGACCGTCATCAACATTCGCGGCTTGCAGGATTTCGGGCGCGTCGCGGTCGTCGTCGATGGCGCGCGGCAGAACTATCAGCGTACCGGGCACAACGCCAACGGCTCCTTCTTCCTCGATCCCGAGTTGATCGGCGGGGTCGATGTCTTGCGCGGACCTACCGCCAACATCTACGGCTCCGGCGCGATCGGCGGTCTGGTCTCGTTCCGCACCAAGGACATCAACGACGTGCTGCGCCCCGGCGAGCGCTGGGGCGTCGATCTCTCGGGCTCCTACGGCTCCAACAACAATCGCGGCCTCGGTTCGGTGTTCGGCGGCGTGCGCGCCACGCCCGACGTCGATGTCTTCGGCGGCGCGGTCTACCGCACCCAAGGCGATTACAAGGACGGCAACGGCACCGAGATCGGCAACACCGGCAACCAGGTCGAGGCCGGGTTGATGAAGCTCACGGTGCGGCCGGCTCTCGGTCACGAGGTCAAGTTCGGCGCCGTCTTCCAAGACTATCAATACGATATCGGCCAGTTCAACCGCGGTCCGGTGGCGACGGCGGCCCAGCGCGCGCTTTATCAGGGCTCGTCGGTGTACGCTTCCGATGCGAAGAATTACACCGGCACCATCACCTGGAACTATTCGCTGCCGAGCGACAATCTGTTCGACTGGCACATGTCGATCTACGGCAATCGCGTCGACAACGACCAGACCAAGACCTATCACTATTCCACGTCCGGCGCCGCCTATTGCGGGACGGGCAATTTCGGCAACAACATTTCGGGTTGTGTCGGCGACAAGCGCGGCTATGTCCTCGATACCTACGGCATCGACGTCAACAACACCACGCGATTCAACGTGGGCGACTGGCGCAACGCCGTCACCTGGGGCATCGACGCCTTCCAGGACGATGTGATCACGACCGACAGCCGCGGCAATTCAAACATCACGACGCCGAGCGGCATCCGCACCGTGTCGGGTGGTTTCCTTCAGCTGAAGCAGAACTACGGCACCTGGTTCGAGGCGGTGAGCGCGATCCGCTATGACCGCTACGACCTCGATTCGGGGCGGACCAGCGCCGGCGGCGACCGCTTCTCGCCGAAGATCACCCTCGGTTTCACGCCTGTGCCAGGCTTCCAGCCCTATGTCAGCTACGCCGAAGGCTATCGCGCGCCCTCGATCACCGAGACGGTGATTTCCGGCGCACATGCGACTGGTGGCGGACCGGCCTTCTTTCCCTGTCCAGACGGTACCGTCGGGCTGTTCTGCTTCCTGCCCAACCCGAATCTTCGTCCCGAGGTCGGCAGGAACAAGGAAGTCGGCATCAACCTGAAGTACGACAACATCTTCAGCGCCAACGACTCGTTCCGCGGCAAGATCAATCTCTTCCGCAACGATGTCAGCGACTACATCGACCTCGTTGCTTCCACGCCGGTGCCGACCGGGTTCAGCTCGTTCAGCCAGTACTACCAGTATCAGAACATCGCCAACGCTCGCATCCAGGGCTTCGAGGCTGAGACGATGTACGATGCCGGCGACTGGTTTATCGGCGTCGCCGGGCACTACATCCAGGGCAAGAACGTCGCCACCAATATCGGGCTCGCAACCATCACCCCACGTAAGGTCGTCACGACCGGCGGTGTCCGCCTGCTCGATCGCACGCTGATCCTGTCGGCTCAGTGGGCCTCGTTCGGTCCCAACAACGACGTCCCCGCGGGCTATCTGCCGGCGACCGGCTACGAATTGGTCAACCTGTACCTGACCTACAACGCTACCAAGGACATCGTGTTCACGGCGTCGATCGACAATCTCTTGAACCAGTACTATCGGCCTTACGCCGTTCCCGGCAGCTCAACCGACGGCACGTCGCAGAACGACGTGCTGTGGTCGAGCCCGGGCCCGGGCAGGGTTTACAAGGCCGGCATGAAGATCCACTTCGGAGGTGCGTAAGCCGACCGGCGTCGCCGCAACACAACAACCTCCCGGGCCGCGCTGATGCTCCAGCGCGGCTTCGGCGCGCTTTCACTTTGATCAGAAGGAGAGACCAAATGTTCATCGCAATGAATCGTTTCCAGGTGAAGCCCGGCTCGGAAGCCGCGTTCGAGACCGTCTGGCGCACCCGGGAGTCCTATCTCGGCAGCATGGCGGGGTTCGTCGAATTCCATCTGCTCAGGGGGCCGGTCGCCGAGGACCACACGCTGTACTCCTCGCATACCGTGTGGGTCGACAAGGCGGCTTTCGAGGCCTGGACGCGTTCTGAGGAATTCCGCCGTGCTCATGCGCGCGCCGACAACAAGACCGGCGAGAGCCTCTATCTCGGCCACCCCAAGTTCGAGGGCTTCGAGGTCATCATGACCGAGGGCAAGACGAGCGCGGCCGCCTGAGACGGCGAGCCAGGGAGTCGGACATGCTGAGCACGGATCTCGCCGATCTCAGGGCGCATATGGCGGACAATCCCGGCGCGGTGATCGAGGATGTTGCGCGCGAGCGCAGCGTCACTCCGCGTGCGGTGATCGAGGCGCTGCCACCGTCCATGGTGCGCATGGGGAGCGGCGAGCATTTTGCCGCCGCCATGAAGGACATCGCAGAATGGGGCGAGGTCACCCTGATCGTCCACACCGATGATGCGATCTTCGAGTTCACCGGGACCGTTCCCGCGGGCGAGATCGGCCGCGGCTATTTCAACCTGACGCAGCCAAAGGGCCTGCATGGCCATCTCCGCCACGAGCGCTGCGCAGGCATCGCCTTCGTCGAGCGGCCCTTCATGGGTAAGTCCTCGGCCTTCGTTGCGTTCGTCAACGCCGACGGCGGCATCATGTTCAAGGTCTTCGTCGGCCGGGACGAGACCCGGGCGCTACGCGGAGACCAATTGGCGCGGTTTCGGCAACTTACGGACCGGATCGCGGCCGCCCCAGAGGCGTAGCTCGTTTCAATCGGACGGGAGATCGGGATGCAGCGCAATTCCAGGCTTCGGCATGCAATCCTAGCCATCGCGTTGGCGCTCGCGCCGGCACCGGCCTTCGCGATCGACGAGGCCCTGCTGCCGCGCAATCTGTCGCCCTGGGGCATGTTCCTCAGTGCCGACATCATCGTGAAGACGGTGATGGTCGGGCTCGCCATCGCGTCGCTGGTGACGTGGACGGTGTGGCTCGCCAAGACTATCGAGCTGCGCCGCAAGGGCTCACTCGCCGGGCAGCGGACGCGCGCCCTCGAGGGCAACATGACGCTGGCCGAGGCATCGGCGCGGACCGGCGACGCGCGCGACGCAGTCGCGCAGCTGATCCAGTCCTGCGCCAGGGAGGCCGAGCTCTCCGGCGGCACCCTCGACGACGGCCTGCAGGAGCGCGTCGCGTTGCGGCTGGAGCGGGTCGAGGCGGCGATGTCCAGGCAGATTGCGCGCGGCACCGGCGTGCTCGCGACCATCGGCGCCATCGCGCCGTTCGTCGGCCTGTTCGGCACCGTCTGGGGCATCATGGATTCCTTCATCGGCATCTCCGAGAGCCACACCACCAGCCTCGCGGTGGTCGCGCCCGGCATTGCGGAAGCGTTGCTCGCGACCGCGCTCGGGCTCGTCGCCGCGATTCCGGCCGTCGTGATCTACAATCACCTCGTCCGCGGCATCGCCAATTACCGCGCTTTGCTCGGCGACGCCTCGGCGCAGCTGATGCTGCTGGTGAGCCGCCAGCGCGACCACGGCCATTTCCGTCTGGCCCGGGCGGCGGAGTAGGCCATGGCCGCCAAGCTCGGGACATCGAAGCTCCGCTCCCGCGGTGACGCGAGCGATCTCGAAGTTACCCACGAGATCAACGTCACGCCATTCATCGACGTGATGCTGGTGCTGCTGATCATCTTCATGGTGGCCGCACCGCTCGCCACGGTCGACATCGGCGTCGATCTGCCGGCGACGGCCGCCGAGCCGGCGCCGCGGCCGGACAAGCCGGTCTTCGTCACCGTCAGGCCGGATCTTTCGATTGCGGTGGGTGAGGAACTCGTGGACCGCGAGGCGCTCGGCAGCTCGCTTGCCGCCGCCACCAAGGGCCGCAAGGACGAGCGCATCTATCTGCGCGCCGACAAGGCGGTCTCCTATGGCGACCTGATGGAGGTGATGAACACCTTACGCAATGCCGGCTATCTCAAGGTCGCGCTGGTCGGCCTCGACGGACGCAGCTGATGGCCGCGAACGCGTTTGCCCTGCACGAGCCGCTCTGCGAACGCGACGGCGCGCGCTGGGGTGTCTCGGCGGCCGTGATCGTGGTGTTGCATGTGGCTGCCGCGCTGCTTGCGACGAGCTGGCTCAGGTCGCAGCCCGAACAGGGCGTCAGCCTGCCGGCGATCTTGATCGACATGGCCCCGGTGACCTCGGCGCCGCAGCCGACGCAGGACGACGTCGCCCCAGGACCGGTGATGCAAGAGGCCGACGCCTCGCCGCCGGAACCCGTACAGCAGCAGGCCGTCGACGACACCGTCGCGCCGACGCCGCCGCAGGAGAAGCCGGACGTCGTCGCGCCACCGGAGCAGAAGCTGGAGCCGACGCCGGCCAAGCCCGAGCCGGCGAAGATGGTGCCGGTCGAAAGGCCCGCCCCAGTGAAGCCGAAGGCGGTTCGCCGCGAGGCGAAGAGGCCGTCGGAAGCGACGCCCGCCCCCCGCACCAGCGCGCCGCCGCGCGCCGAGCGCGATGCGCCGATGGCATCTGCCATGAATGCGGGTGCGATGGCCTCCGCGATTGCATCCTACAATCAACGCGTCCGCGCGCATCTGATGCGCTTCCACCAATATCCGTCAGGTGGGGGCGACCAGCGCGGCGTCGCGCGGCTGAGCTTCACCCTCAGCCGCAGCGGGCAAGTCACGTCCAGCCGCCTCGGCGGCTCGTCAGGCGTCGCCGTCTTCGACGCCCAGGCCATGGCGATGATCCGCCAAGCCTCGCCGTTCCCGCCGATCCCGGACGAGATCAAGAACGGTTCGATGAGCTTTTCGATCCCGGTGGAGTTCACGGTGAGGTGAGGATGCTCGCTCACACCCATCGACGGTCTGACGTGCAAAGGGTGCGAGGGGTTGGCTTCGCGCGACCTCATTGAGCGTGAGGGACTGAAGTTCTATCCTCGTCATTGCGAGCGCAGCGAAGCAATCCAGACTGTCTCCGTCGAAAAGATTCTGGATTGCTTCGCTGCGCTCGCAATGACGGAGGATGAGGCCGCTGTCATTTCCAACCCTCTCCCCGCAAGCGGGGAGAGGGAGAGGAGAGAACTCGTCCTACTTCGCCTTCAGGAAATCCGCGACCTCGAGCAGTACGAACTCGTTGTCGTCGGCCTTGTTGGGGTCGCGGCTGGAGGAGAACGGCAGGTTGTTGTCGTTGCCGACGATGATGTGGGTCTCGTCGACGCGATCGACGTTCTCGATGGTGAAGAACGGGAAGGTGTAGACGCCGTCGTTGAGCGGCTTCTTCGCCTTCTTGTCGGGATCCCTGATCTTCATCAGGTCGATATAGCCGATCTTGCGCACGGGCTTGCCGACATTGGCGTCGGTCAGCTCGATCTTGTAGACGCGCTTGAACTTGGCGAGGTCAGGGAAGCAGCTCTCGCCGCGGGTGCCTTGCGGGCAGGCCTTGTCCGCCGTGCCTTCGCCGTTGTCGCGCTCGATGACGAGGCCGGAGGCCTGATCGATCATGTTGAAGTCGCCGATGGCGTTGCCGTTCTGCTCGAACACATACTGCCAGTAGCGGCCGGTGAACTTCTCCGCGGCGACGTCGAATTCGAGGATGCGGGCGGCTTCCTTGCCGTCGACCTTCTCCCAGTCCTTCTTCTCGGCATCCCACAGCGGTCCTTCGAGCAGGCCGTAGAGGAACTTGCCGTCTTTGGACGCGGCGAAGCCCTCATAGCCCTTGGAGCGGCGGAGATTGACATTGGTGTAGGTCGCGCCCGGCGCACCGGGCGTCGCGACGGCCCAATTGTCCGGCGAACGCACCGGCTTGCCGTCGGCAACCGTGTCGAACACGCCGAGGATCTTGCCCGACTTGTCGGCCTTCAGGATATAGGGGCCGAACTCGTCGCCGATCCAGAAAGAGTCCCCGACGATCTGGAAGCCTTCGGTGTCGAAATCGGAGCCGGTGAGATAGCGCTTCCGGGTATCCTCATGCACGATGCGGAAGGGCACCTTCTTGTCGGGATCGTGCAGGAAGATGGTTTCCTGTCGCTCGATCTTGCCGCTCGCCCAATCCATCTTGTAGCGGTTCAGGTACAGCATCGAGTCCGGCGAGTTGGCGCGCGCACCCATGCCATTGTCAGTGATGACCCAGAAGCTGCCGTCGGGCATGGTCTTGATGCCCGAATGCCCCTGGAGCGGCTGGCCCTTGAACGGCAGCGACACGCCCGTCGGTCGCTCGTAGGACTTGCCCATGACGGTGCCAAGCGCGTCGACCCGCTTGCCGGTGGTGTATTTGCCTGCGGTCTTGAGATCGGCGGGTGCGTCAGCCGGCACATCGATGAACGAGCTGGCTGGCATCACCACGTGGCCGGCGAGCTTGGCCGGGAATTCGCCTTCGCTCTGCGCCAGCGCAGAACTGGCGGTGAGAATGATCATTGCGACGGTGCTGAGAAAAGTCGCGCGCATGTGCGTCCCCTGTTGGCGGACGCAACGCTTATGGGGACGGTGCATTGCAGTTTTGTGAAGCCGGGTCAAACGCCGCAGCCGCCCGCGGCGCGTCACACGCCTTCGTAGACCAGCCTGGTGAAATAGCCGGGATCTACGACGAACTGCCCCCATTTCGCGTCGAACGCTGCGGTCGGCTTGGCGGCAACAGCCTCGTCCCGGGTCTTGCCCTGCTTCTTGAGGTTGCCGACATTGTCGCGGATGGCAACCAGCATGTCGCGGAATTCCTGGAGTTCGGCTTTATTGCTGACGGGCTTGCCGTGACCAGGAATGATGATGGTATCGCTCTTGGTCGCGGCGAGATTGGCGTCAGATGCCGAGATCATGCCATCGATGCTGCCGCCAGTGGAATAGTCGATGAAGGGATAGATGCCGTTCCAGTAGGTATCGCCCGCATGCAGGATATTGGCCTCCGCCAACCAGACGGAAATGTCGCTATCGGTGTGTGCGGGTCCGTAGTGCTTTAGCAAGATCGATGCGCCGTTGAGCTTCAGCTTGTGCTCCTTGGCGAAGACCTCGGCCGGTAGGGCACCGGCGGGAGCGGGGAGGAAATTGTAGTCCCAGTCCTCGACCCGCTGAATGCCGGAAAGATGCTTGCGCGTGTTCTCGTGGGCTACGATCTTCGCGCCCGCCGCATGCAGCCACTCATTGCCGTCGGCATGGTCGAAGTGCCAGTGCGTGTTGATCAGATGCGTGACCGGCTCGCCACCGAGTTCGGCCAGCGCCTTGCTGAGCTGCGGCCGCGACACGCCGATTCCGGCATCGACCAGCACCTTGCCGTCTGGCCCGGTCAGGACGGCGATGTTGCCTCCGGACCCCTCGAGCACGCTGACGTCGTTGCGCAGCTTGTAAGTCGTGATAGGCGCTGCTGCAGCGCTGTCCTTGATCAAGCTGACGATGCCTCGGGCCTCGGCATAGGCCTGACGCGGCGTGAGCCAACCCGCGGTGGTCGCGAACGTTGCGCCACCGACGCAACACAAGCAGAAGCCGCGTCGGGATAACGAATTGAGTTTTGGCGATGCCATGCAATGCTCGCTTTCGCGCGATCATCGACGGCGCCGGCGATCGACGTCGTCTTCTGCGTGGCAGGTGGGACCGAAAGCGTGAAGCGGTCTATCACGATCGCACGATCGCTTGCGAAACCGCTGTCTACTCCTTCACCGCACCGGTCAGCGAGGACACGTAGTAATCCACGAACAGCGAGTAGAAGATCGCGACCGGCAGCGAGCCGAGCAGCGATCCCGCCATCAGTGCGCCCCACTGGTAGACGTCGCCGGTGACGAGCTCGGTCAGGATCGCGACCGGCACGGTCTTGTTGGCGCCGCTCTGGATGAAGGCGAGCGCGTAGATGAACTCGTTCCAGGACAACGTGAAGGAGAAGATGCCGGCCGAGATCAGCCCGGGCACCGCGAGCGGCAGCGTGATCCGCCGCAGGATCTGCAGGCGTGTGGCACCGTCGACCAGCGCGCATTCCTCGAGCTCGTAGGGGATCGACTTGAAATAGCCGATCAGGAGCCAGGTGCAGAACGGCACCAGGAAGGTCGGGTAGACCAGGATCAGGGCAAGCGGTGAGTCGAACAGGCCGAACTGCACCACGACGGTGGCAAGCGGAATGAACAGGATCGACGGCGGCACCAGATAGGCGAGATAGATGCCGAGGCCGATATAAGGACTGCCGCGGAAGCGCAGCCGTTCGATGGCATAGGCGGCCAGCGTGCTCGCGATCAGCGACAGCGTGGTCGAGCCGATCGCCACCAGCATCGTCGTCCACAGCCAGTGCGGATAGGCGGTGTTGAACAGCAGGTGCTTGATGTGCGCCAATGTCGGCGAGGAGATCCAGAACGGATTGTGCTCCTTGTAGTTCATCAGCTCCGCGTTCGGCTTGAACGACGTGATCGCCATCCAGTAGAACGGGAACAGCAGGATGAGCACGAAGCAGCCGAGCGGCAGGTAGATCATCATCAGCCGCCGCAGCCCGGAATCCCAGGCCATGGTATCGGGCGCCGCCTTCGCGTCGGCGACGGCCGGTTGGGCGACACTATCAGTCATTGCTTTCTCCCTGCTGCCATTTGCGGCGGGCCAAACCGAAATAGGAGAACAGCGTCGCGAACACCAGGAACGGGATCATCGACACCGCGATCGCCGCACCTTCGCCGAGCTCTCCGCCGGCGATGCCGCGCTGGAAGGCAAGCGTTGCCAGCAGGTGGGTCGAGTTGCCGGGCCCACCGCGTGTGATGGCGTAGACGAGCTGGAAGTCGGTGAAGGTGAAGATGATCGAGAAGGTCATGACGATGGCGAGGATCGGCATCATCATCGGGAAGGTGATGTAGCGGAAGCGCTGCCAGGCGCTGGCGCCGTCGAGCATCGCCGCCTCGTACAGCGAGGGCGAGATGGTCTGCAGGCCCGCGAGCAGCGAGATCGCGACGAACGGAATGCCGCGCCAGATATTGGCGGCGATCAACGAGAAGCGGGCCGGCCAGGGCGAACCGAGGAAGTCGATATTGCTGTCGCGCCAATGCAGCACATCGACCAGCAGGTAGGAGATGATCGAGAACTGGGGATCGTAGATCCACCAGAAAGCGAGCGCCGAGAGCACGGTCGGCACGATCCAGGGCAGCAGGATGATCGCACGCAGCACGCTCTTGAACGGAAAATGGTTGTTGAGCAGCAGCGCGAGCCAGAAGCCGAGGGCGAACTTCCCGAAGGTCGCGACGGCCGTGTAGAGGACGCTGTAGAACACCGCGTTCCACCACAGGGAGTCGGTGAGCAGGTACTGGAAGTTCTCGAGGCCGACGTAGATGCCACGCCGGCCGATCGTGGTGTCGGTGAAAGCGAGCCAGATGCCGAGCCCGAGCGGATAGGTCAGGAACACCGAGAGCAGCCCGATCGCGGGCGCGAGACACATCACGATCAGGAATGGCTTGTAGTCGAACAACCGCACCAGCCAGTTCGGCTGCCGGGCCGCGACGCTGTGCGTTGAAAGAGTGGTTACGGACATCGGACCTTTGTCTTTTCAGGGCTTCAAGGTCATTCCGGGGCGATGCGCAGCATCGAACCCGGAATCTCGAGATTTCCCGGTGCGCAATTGCGCACCCGAAGTCTGGTGCTTGCGCACCATCCCGGAATGACGGTTTGTCATTGCTCGGCGCAATGACGTCCGTCGTGCTTGCTTCTCACCGGTTCTGCCGCCGGAAGTACCGCTTGCAGCGCTGCTCGGCTTCGGCGGCGGCGGCCTCTGGCGTGGCCGTGCCGGTCGCGACGGACGAGAACATCTGGATCAGCACGTAGTCGGCGCTGACGGCACCCGTCGCCGTCGAGATCGGGCCCTTGTAGCCGTCGTAATAGGTGCTGTTCATCGTGTCCTTGAACAGCTTCACCTTGGGATCCTGCGACCACACGGCGGCCTCGGCATAGGCGGCCAGCGGCTGGGACCAGTAGCCGGAGTTGGCGTTGAGCCACGGCTCGTACTGGTCCTTTTCCAGCATGTATTGCAGGAAGGCCTTTGCCGCGTTGGGATACTGGCTGTGCTTGAACACCATGGCGTTCAGCGTCAGGCCCGCCATGGGCGAGATCTTCGCAAGGCCCTTGGGCAGCAGCTGATGCTCGCTGTCTTCTGCGATCGCCTTGGTCGCAGGGTCGTTCTTCAGCGAGAAGTACAGCGATACGCCGTTCGCAGTCAGCGAGATTTCCTGCGAAGAGTAGGCGCGGTTATTGCTGACGTCATTCCAGGATGGCGTGCCGGCGATGAAGGTTGGGTACAGCTGCTTCACCCAGTTCAGCGCCGCGATGGTCTCCTTGCTGTTGATGACGACGTTGCCCTCTTCGTCGAGCAGGGATCCGTTGTGCGACCACAGCGCCCAGTTGGCGAAGCCGTTGCCGTCGCCCTTGGCGTTGCCGAGCGCGAAGCCGGCCGGCTTGCCGGCCTTGTGCAGCTTTTGGCACAGGTCGACTATTCCGGCATGGTCTTCCGGCACCTTGTCGAAGCCGACCGATTGCAGGATGGATTTGCGGTAGATGAAAGGCCCCGCGGTGGCGCCGAACGGTAGTCCGATCCAGGCGTCGCTCTTGTTCTTCTTGCCATAGCGCTGCGCCAGCGGCAGCCAGCCGCCATATTTCTTACCAACATAATCGGCGACGTCGGTCAGCTCGATCAGCTTGTCGATGTAGATGTGCGGCGCATCGGAGAAGCCGATGATGATGTCGGGGCCGGCGCCGGAGTTGGCGGTCACCGCGGTCTGCTGGTTGATGTCTTCCCAGCCGACGAAATCGACCTTGACCTCGACCCCGGTCTCCTTGGTGAATTTTGCAGCATTGGCGCGGAACACGTCCTCATCCGCCTGGACGAAGCGCACCGGGCGCAGCATGCGCAAGGATGCGCCCTTCTCGATCTCGCGCTTGGGTGCCGGAACATCGGCAGCCTTGATGTTGGATGTTTGCGCTGCAGTACCGGTAGCAGCAAGGGTTGCAGCGGACAGGCCCAGCGCCAAGGCATCACGACGTGTGATGTCGTTCCTCATCAGTACCTCCCTATGATGTTCCCTTCCCGGCGTTGATCGCCGGTGAAGGGCCGTTTCGGTCGTCGGCGCTTCTACGCCGGCCGCCTAGCTGTTTGGGCCGCGGTCCATGCTGACGGGCTGCCAGCGGCGGAGCGCGGTGTTCTGCAGCACCGACGGATTGACGCAGCTTACCGGCCACATGCCCTGGAGCACCAGTGACAATTCGTAGCCCACGCGGCGCTTGCGCGCCTCGTCGAACCGTGCCGAGGCCGAGGCGACATGGGCTGTCAGGGTCACGTTCTCCATGCCGAGCAGCGGATTGTTGTGCGAGGGCGGTTCCTTCTCCAGAACGTCGAGGGCGGCGTGCGCGATCCACCCCTCTTGCAATGCCTTGATCAGGCTCTCCTCGTCCACGGTGGCCCCGCGCCCAGTGTTGATGAAAATCGAACCCTTCTTCATCTGCCGAAAATGCTTCTCGGTCAGCATGTGATGTACCTCGGGCCTCGCCGGGGCGTGCATCGAAACGAAGTCGGATTGCGACAGCACCTCGTTCAGCGTCGCCGGGATCACGCCGTGGTCGTACATCAGCGTTTCCTGGATGAAGGGATCGTAGGCCATCATGCGCAGGCCGAACGGCGCCGCGCGTTTCGCAACCGCACGCGCGACGCGGCCGAACGAGATGAAGCCGAGCGTCTGGCCCATCAGCCTCGGGATCTTGAGCAGCGCCGGCCGGCCCTCGGCCCAGCGGCCGTCTCGCGCCATCCGGTCCTGCTCGACCAGGCGGCGGAAGCCGGCGAGCAGCAGCATCATGGCGTGGTCGGCGACCTCCTCGATGAAGGTGTCGGGGATGTTGGTGACCGGAATTCCGCGGGAGGTGGCGGCCTTGACGTCGACACTGTCGACGCCGACCGAGCCGAGCGTGATGACCTTGCAGCGCTCCAGCGCGTCGATGATCGGTTGGGTGATCGGGATGCCCTTGGCGTAGATGGCGTCGGCGTTTTTCGCGGCGGCGATGAACCCGGCCTCGTCGGCAGGCGCCTCGACGATCTCGGCGTCGATCGGATCGAGCGCCTCGCGCTCGTAGGAATAATCGCTGCCCGCGACGGTGAAGCTCGCACCCTTCGGCGTCACCACCCTGTATTTCGGCATGTCATGCTCCCGATTTGGTTTCTTGTTGTGACCCGCCTTCGTGGCGGGCCTTTGCGTCTTTTACGCGAAATCGGGGCGGGCGCGTACAATTTCCGGTTGTCGTGAGTCAGGTATATTTCCGTTTTTCCGTGCGCGGTCCGGGCTTCTACGGAGGCACGTAAGTAACTTGCTAAGGGCTGCCCCCCTAAAAATTGATTCGATTTTGATCGATCTGTCGCGTGCCCGTATCCTTTTTTGCCGGAGCCATCCCGTGAAGTTGAGCAATCTGAAGATCGCCCCCAAGCTCGGCATCCTTGTCGGTGTCACCTTGTTGGGGCTGTGCATCTCCGGGGTCCTTGCCGGTTATCTGATGAAGCGCGAGATGGTGAATGCGCGCATCGACCAGGCCAAGGCGATCGTTGAGCTGGCGCGCAACTATGCCGCCGCGCTGAAGAAGCGCGTCGATGCCGGCGAGCTGACCAAGGACGCGGCGATGGCCGAGCTTCGCCGCTACGGCAACGCGATGACCTACGACAACGGCGCCGGTTATCTGTTCGGTACGTCCTACGACGGCATCACGCAGCTCGCGCCCGATCCCAAGCAGATCGGCGCTAACCGCATGGATGTCGTGACCAACGGCCGCAAGCTATCCGTCGAACTGATGGACGGCGTCAAGGCGAACGGGTCGATCCTGCTGTACTACGAATACGTAAAGCCTGGTCAGCCGACGCCCATCCGCAAGATCGGTTACGCCGTCGCAGTCCCCGGCTTCGACATGTATCTCGGCACCGGCGCCTATCTCGACGACATCGATGCCAAGATGGGCCCGGTCTACTGGATGCTCGGCCTTGCCATGCTTGGCATCGTCATCGTCGCCGGCAGTGTCGCCTGGCTGATCGGCCGCAGCATCAGCGCTCCGCTCGCCCTGCTCGGCACTCGGATGCGGGAGCTGGCCGACGGCAAGCTCGAAGGTGACATCCCCGGCGTCGGTCGCGGCGATGAGGTCGGCTCGATGGCTTCCACCGTGCAGACCTTCAAGGACAATGCGGTTCGCATCCGCGAGATCGAGCGAGCCGAGGCCGATGCCAAGGATCGTGCCGCGGCGGAACGTCGTAGCGCGATGGAAGAGATCGCCAACGACTTCGAACGCAGCGTCAACGGCATCGTCCGCTCGGTCTCCTCGGCCGCGGCCGGAATGCAGACGACCGCGCAGTCGATGACTGCAACCGCCAGCGACGCCTCGTCGCGTGCGGCGACGGTCGGCGCTGCCTCGCAAAAGGCCTCCGGCAATGTCGGCACGGTCGCGGCGGCCGCCGAAGAGCTGTCGAGCTCGGTTGCGGAAATCTCCCGCCAGGTCACGCGCTCGACCGAGGTGGCGAGCCGCGCCGTCAACGACGCCGAGCGTACCAACGCCACCGTTCAGGTGCTCTCCTCGGGCGCCGAGAAGATCGGCGAGGTCGTCAAGCTGATCCACTCGATTGCGGCGCAGACCAACCTGCTCGCGCTCAATGCCACCATCGAGGCGGCCCGCGCCGGCGAGTCCGGCCGCGGCTTCGCCGTGGTCGCCTCCGAGGTCAAGGCGCTCGCCAACCAGACCGCGAAGGCGACCGAGGAGATCTCGGCGCAGGTCGCGGCGATGCAGACCTCGACCAGCGACGCGGTCGCCGCCATCTCCGGCATCACCCAGACGATCGCCGAGATGAGCGAGATCACCGCGGGCATTTCCACATCGATCGAGCAGCAGGGCGAGGCGACCCGCGAGATCGCCCGCAACATCCAATCGGTCGCCGCCGGCTCGAGCGAAATCAACGCCCATATCGGCAGCGTCACCTCGGCCGCGGAAGCGACCGGCAGCGCGGCCACCGACGTGCTCTCCAACGCCCGCGAGTTGGACAACCAGTCCGGCGCGCTGCGCTCCGCCGTCGATGGCTTCCTCGCCAAGGTGCGGGCGGCGTAAATTCTTGCGCTGAACTCGTACGGTGGGCAAAGACGCGAAGCGTCGTGCCCACCTTTATTTTGAGTTCGGCGCCACTCGCGGTGGGCACGCTTCGCTTGCCCTCCCTACGAGACCGTCCTACTGCTTCTCGATCTTCGCGTTCGTGATCAGCTTCTCCCACAGTACGAGCTGATCCTTCACGAACGCCTGGAGTTCTTCCGGCGTGCCCGAGAAGGCGTCCATGCCGAGCGTGGCGAGCTTGGCCTTGATCTCCGGATTCTCGACGATCTTCCTGATCTCGGTGTTGAGCCGGGTCACGATCTCCTTCGGCATGCCGGCGGGGCCGAAATAGCCCTGCCAGGACGAGATGTCGAAGTCCGGCACGCCGGCCTCCTGCATCGAGGGCAGGTGCGGCACCAGCGGCGAGCGGTTCTTGGTGGTGACGGCGAGCGCGCGCAGCGCGTTGCCGTTGACGTGGGGCAGCCCGGTCAGGATGTCGACGAACATCATCGAAACGCGACCGCCCATGACGTCGTTGAGGGCCGGCGGCGAGCTCTTGTAGGGCACGTGGAGGAGGTCGAGGCCGGCATTGTGCGCGAAGGTCGCCCCCGAGACGATCGCCGAGGACGAGCCCGAGGCGTAGCTCAGCTTGCCCGGATTGGCCTTGCCGTACGCGACGAGCTCGCCGACGGTCTTGGCCGGCACCTCCGGATTGACGACCAGCATGAACGGCAGGTCGCCGGTGCGCGCGATCGGGGTGAAATCCTTGACCGGATCGTAAGTGAGGCTCTTGAGCAGATAGGGATTGGCCGAATGCGTGGTGTTGGTCGTCACCAGCAGCGTGTAGCCGTCGGGGGCAGCCTTCGCGACATAGGTTGCTGCGAGCATGCCGTTGGCGCCCGCCTTGTTCTCGATCACGATGCCTACGCCGAGCGCTTGCGACAGGTGCTGCGAGATCAGCCGCGTCGTGGTGTCGGTGCCGCTGCCGGCCGCAAACGGCAGTACCAGCGTGATGTTGCGGCTGGGATAGTTGTCGGCTTGAGCCGTGGATGCTGCGGCGAGGCAAAGTGCGGCGGCGCCGACGGTCCGCAGGTTTCGAATCAACGCTGAAATCATATTTGGTCGTTCCCTCTTTTCGTTGGCGGGGAACCTAGCTTCTCTTGGTCAAAATCGGAAGACGTGAGTTTCGCGCCCCGGGGCGCAGTGCAGCAGGCCGGTCTTCGCGGCGTGATGCACTGCTGAACCGGGGCCCACGCCGCGGCACACTGGGTCCCGGCTCTGCGATGCACCGCTTGCCCGCTGCATCTTGTCCGGGACACGAGAGCCCAATGACCGCGCTACGGAATTACTTCACCGCCGAGCCCTGCCGCGATGCGATCACGACGCCGGCGAGCACCAGCGCGTAGCCGATCAGGTGGAACGCTTGCAGCTTTTCGCCCAGCAGCAGGATCGCCATCGCCGAGCCGAACACCGGCACCAGATGGAAGAACGGTGCCGCCCGGTTCGGCCCGATCAGCGCCACGCCGCGATTGAAGAAGAGGTAGGCGAGGGTGGAGGGAAAGATCAGGATGTAGCCCAGCGTCGCCAGCGTCATCAGGTCGAGCTGCAGCACGCGGCCGCTTGCGGCCTCCCACATCGCCGTCGGCAGCAGCATCGTCGCGCCGCAGCAGGTGGTGAAGGACAGGAAGGAGAGCTGATGGATCCTCGGCCGCCGCGGGATGAAGGCGGAGTAGATGCCGAACGCCACCAGCGACGAGGCGAACATCATGTCGCCCCTGTTGAAGCTGATGCTCTTGAGCGCGGAGAGATCGCCGCGGAGGATGATGATCAGCACGCCGAGAAGCGAGATCGCGATGCCGCCGAGCTGCGCGCCCGTCAGCCGCACGCCGAACAGCACCAGCGACCACAACGCCACGAATAGGGGACCCGCCGACTGGATCAGGAGCGCGTTCAGCGCCTCGGTGTATTGCATCGCCCAGTACGAGATCGCGTTGTTGAAGGCAAAGCCGACCAGCGACAGGAACAGCATCAGCGGCAGGCTCTTGCGCAGGGCAGGCCAGTCGCGCTTCAGATGCGGCCAGGCGAACGGCAACAGGATCAGGAACACGCCGTACCAGCGGATCGTCGTCACCGTCAGCGGCGGCACATGTGCGCCGACATGGCGTGCGAGCACGATGTTGCCGGCCCAGAACAGCGAGGTCAGGCTGAGCAGCAGATAAGGCTGGTTGTTGAGCCAACTGGCCGGATTCGAGGCCGGTGGCGCGGGCGAGGCGGTCGTCATTGGCGTTGCATGGAAGCTTGCGCCGGATTGTCGTTGTGACACAAGTCACAGGGCCGCAATGCTACAATGCAGACACGACCCGAGGAGGTGCCATTGGCGGTCAATATGTTGAACGTTGAGGGCCTGGAGCAACTCGATCCGCAGGCGCCGGTGGTGATGCTGAACCTGATGCGTTTCCATGCGCGCTCGCGCGACGGCGACGGGTCCGGCTGGGACGCGTATCTGCGCTACAGCGCGATCACCGTGCCGATGATCAGGGCGCGCGGCGGCACGCTGCTCTGGACCGGTGAAGCCAAAGCCATCGCGCTCGGTTCGCGTGACGGCAACAATTGGGACTTCGTCGCGCTCGTCTATTATCCGACAGTCGCGGCCTTCCTCGACATGATGACATCTGAGGCTTACGAGACGCAGGCCGACCCGCATCGCGTCAACGGCTGCGCCGAGCACGTCATCATCGCGACAAGCGAGGCCTACAGCAAGTTCAAGGTCAAATAGCGCTTGTTCCTTCTTACCCTCCCCTGGAGGACCCTCCAGGGGAGGGTAAGAGGCACCTGCGTGTTTAGAAGGAGCGGCGCCTATGCCGCCTGCTTCCGCGACGCCGCGAACACGCCCGCGAGCACCAATGCAAATCCGATGAAGTGGAACGCCTGCGGGTGCTCACCGAGGAACGCCATCGCCATGATCGAACCGAACACCGGCACGACGTGGAAAAACGGCGCGGCGCGGTTGGCGCCGATCAGGCGCACGCCGCGATTGAAGCAGAGATAGGCGAGCGCAGAGGGGAAGACGGCGACGTAGAACAGGGTCAGCAGGTTCGGCCCGTCGAGCTTCATGACCGGACGCGCGGACAGTTCCCATATCTCCAGCGGAATGAGACAGGCGGCGCCGCAGCCGAAGGTGAAGGCGAGGAACGAGAGGCCGTGCATCGGCGGACGCTTCAGCGTCAGCACCGAATAGAGCGCGAAGATCAAGAGTGCGAGGAGGAAGATCAGGTCGCCCTTGTTGAAATCGATGTTCGACAGCGTGGTGAAGTCGCCATGCAACAGGATGATCAGCACACCGCACATCGACAGCAGCACACCGAGGGCCTGCGCCGCGGTGAGCCGGATGCCGAGAATGACCAGCGACCACAGCGCCACGAGCAGCGGCGCGGCCGACTGGAGCAGCAGCGTATTGAGCGCCTGGGTATGCTCCAGCGCCCAATATTGCAGCGTGTTGAAGGCACCGATGCCAGTGACCGAGAGCGTGACCATCAGGCCGAGCTTGCCGCGGATGGCCGGCCAGTCCTGCACGAGGTGCTTCCAGGCAAACGGCAGCACCAGCAGGAAGGCGAAGAACCAGCGCAGGAACGACAGCGTGACCGGCGGAATGTGTCCGGCGGCGAGCCGTCCGACGATGGCGTTGCCGGCCCAGCACAGCGCGGTGATGCTGAGCAGCAGATAAGGCTGATTGGCGATCCAGCTGTGACCGGATGTCTCCGCGCTCCTGGTGTGGCCGGTGGCGGACATTGTGGTTGTTGGGGCCCCGCGTGGAGTGCGCCAAGGCCTCCGGCCCGGCGAGGCCCGGGCCGGCTGATCACCCGGCATTGTCCAAAGACACGGAAATCGAGGTTGCATCAATGGGGGGCGGATGCATCACGACCATGCAGCGGTGAAGGCGGCCTCTCACGCTTTGGTCGAAGCCATTGCGCCGGCCTGGAAGGTTTCTGGATTTTCCGGGGATATCAAAGGCTTGGAGTGCACGCTGGGCCTGAAAAAAGCCCCGTTCTTGCTTGCCTAGAGAGGCTGCTTCCTTTATCCGGTTGGGCTGCCTCGCGTGCGAACGGCCTCGGCCGGGAATTGGGCTGGGCGCAGGCATGATCCCGGAAAAGTGGGTCCCGGTTTTCCGTTCGGATCGTGCCACTTACAGAGAAATCTTCGAAGGATTACCCGCGCATGGCCAATGTTGTCGTCGTCGGCGCCCAATGGGGCGACGAAGGGAAGGGCAAGATCGTCGACTGGTTGTCGGAGCAGGCGGATATCGTCGTCCGCTTCCAGGGCGGCCATAACGCCGGCCATACGCTGGTGATCAACGGCAAGACTTACAAGCTCGCACTGCTGCCCTCCGGCGTGCTGCGCGAGGGCAAGCTGTCGGTGATCGGCAACGGCGTGGTGTTCGATCCCGCCGCCTTCCTCGACGAGGTCGCGAAGCTCAGGTCGCAGGGAGTCGATGTCAGCCCCGACAACCTGCGTGTCGCCGAAAACGTCACCTTGATCCTGCCGCTGCATCGCGAGCTCGATGCGCACCGGGAATCCGCCAGCGCGGCGACCGCGATCGGCACCACGCGCCGCGGCATTGGGCCCGCCTATGAAGACAAGGTCGGCCGCCGCGCCATCCGCCTGATGGACCTCGCCGACCTCGACACGCTCCCGCACAAGATCGACCGGCTGCTGGCCCACCACAACGCCCTGCGCCGCGGCCTCAACCTGCCGGAGTTCGACGGCAAGATAATCCTGAAGGAGCTGAGCGCGCTGGCGCCGGAACTGCTGCCCTATGCCGAGACGGTCTGGCGGCTGCTCGACATCAAGCGGCGCGAGGGCAAGCGCATGCTGTTCGAGGGCGCGCAAGGGGCGCTGCTCGACGTCGACCACGGCACTTATCCCTATGTCACCTCGTCCAACACGGTGGCGGCGCAGGCCGCGACCGGCGCCGGCCTCGGGCCGGGCGCGGTCGGCTACGTGCTCGGCCTGTGCAAGGCCTACACGACCCGCGTCGGCCAGGGTCCGTTCCCGACCGAGCAGGACAACGAGATCGGCCGCAAGATCGGCGAACGCGGTCGCGAGTTCGGCACCAATACCGGCCGTCCGCGCCGCTGTGGCTGGTTCGACGCCGTGCTGGTCCGCCAGGCGGTTCGCACCTGCGGCATCAACGGCCTCGCGCTGACCAAGCTCGATATCCTCGACGGCTTCGATTCGATCGAGGTCTGTACCGGCTACAGGCTCGACGGCAAGGAGATCGACCATTTTCCGGCCGGCGAGGGCGCCCAGGCCCGGGTCGAGCCGATCTATGAGACCATCGAGGGCTGGAAGGAGCCGACCGCCAGTGCGCGGTCCTGGGCCGACCTGCCGGCCCAGGCCATCAAATATGTCCGCCGGATCGAGGAATTGGTGGGGTGCCCGGTCGCGCTGCTTTCCACCAGCCCCGAACGCGAAGATACTATCCTCGTGCAAAATCCGTTCGAGGCTTAACGATATCTTACCGGGACGCGCGTATAGTTGAGTAGAAATGGCTGATTACTATCCGCTGATCGCCCGTGCTATTGCCGCCCTGGACCCCAACGCTCCCGGCGAAAGCCGTCGCGCGCTCTATGAGCGGGCGCGCACGGCGCTGATCGCGCAGCTGCGCAGCGTGCAGCCGCCGCTCTCCGAATCCGAGATCACGCGCGAACGGCTGTCGCTCGAAGAGGCTGTCCGCAAGGTCGAATCGGAGGCTGCTCAGCGCGCCCGCGAGGCCTCGCGCCCCGGTGGCGGCGTCCGCTCCGGCAGCAGCGGCGATGCTTTTCGCCGGGCCAGCACCCGCGCCGCCGAACCCAACGCTCCCGCATCTCAGCCGGCTCCGCCGCGGACGCGACCGGCCCCGACGCCGCCGCGGGCCGACCGTCCGTCAATCAGCGTCGATGACCAGGGCGACGCCGCGCGTCCACCGCGCGCGCCCCGTTTCGACGCCCCGCGCCCGCCGGGACCGTCCGTCCTGCCGCCGGAGCCGCCGCCCGCCGGGCGCGATCGCGCCGGCGCGCGCCGTCCGCCAGACATAGGACCCCCGCCGCCGCCGGCACCGGGCGTGCGCGGCTTCCGCGACATCACGGCCGATGCCAATGATCTCGGCGGCGCTGCCGCGCAGGCCAGCCGCGCCGCGCGCCGCACCTATGCCAACGTGCCCTCGCCCTCGCCGGAATTCGACCGGCTGGAGCCGAGCCTGGAGAACCGCGCCGGCGAGTCCGAGGCGCCCTATTCCTACGACGAAGCGATCGAGGAGGCCGAGCGCTACGCGCCGCCGTCGCCGCGTCCGCGCGTCGCGCCCGAGGCCAAGAAGCGCGTCCGCACCGGCTCGGCATTTCCGTTCAAGAGCGCGATCGCCGTCGGCATCGTGCTGATCCTGGTCGGCGCCGGCATCCTTTGGGGCAAGCAGGCCGTTCAGATCGTCAACGGCTTCCTCAAACCGTCCGCGACTCAGGTTGCCGAGACGCCGAGCCCGGCGCAGCCGCAGAGCAAGCCGAAGATTCCGGATCGTGTCGGCCAGCCCTCGGCCAGCGACCAGCCTGTCGCGCCGGTGGCGCAGAAGGTCGTGCTCTATGACGAGGATCCGTCCGACCCCAAGGGCAAGCAATATGTCGGCTCGGTGGTGTGGCGGCTCGAGCCGATCAAGGCGTCCGGCAACCAGAAGGCCGACGTCGCCGTGCGCGCCGACATCGAGATCCCCGACCGCAAGTTCAAGATGACGATGTCGTTCCGCCGCAACACCGACTCCTCGCTGCCGGCGAGCCACACCGCGGAGCTGACCTTCATCCTGCCGCCGGATTTTCCGGGCGGCAGCGTCTCCAACGTGCCGGGCATCCTGATGAAGTCGAACGAGCAGGCGCGTGGCACGCCGCTCGCAGGCCTCGCGGTCAAGGTCACCGACGGCTTCTTCCTGGTCGGCCTCTCCAATGTCGACGCCGACCGCGCCCGCAACGTCCAACTCCTGAAGGAGCGTTCCTGGTTCGACGTGCCCCTGGTCTACGCCAACCAGCGCCGCGCCATCATCGCCATCGAGAAGGGCGCGCCCGGCGAGCGCGCCTTCAACGACGCCTTCGCGCAATGGGGCGATTAGGCACTTCTCCAGACAGAGAGATCGTCGTGCCCGGGCTTGTCCCCGGGCATCCACGTTCTTTGTACGTCGGGACGAGACGCGGATGGCCGGGGCGAGGCCCGGCCATGACGCTGCGGATAGTCTGGACTACCGCGCCGCCGCTTCCCGCTTGCGCGACGCCGCCGCGGCGGCGTGCTCGCGGTCCATCACGGCACGGCAGCCGGGGCTGACCTGCGACTTGTTCCGCACCATGCAGGCGGTGATCCGTGGGATGTCAGGGATCTCACTGGAGCACAGCCGCATCGCGTCGCCTGAGCACATCTGCTGTGCTTCGGACGAGAAGGCGAGGCCGGGCGAGGTCTGGAGTGCGAGGCCGGTGACGGCGAAAGCGAAGAGCGAAGCGATCGTCTGATGGCGTGTCATGCGGATGGGTCCCCGATTTCACTAGGGCTTGAGCCACTTGGTTTTTGGGGCGCCGCACGCGGCTTGATCTGCCGTACGTCACAGCCTTCACGCCGGGAACTCTGGTCCCGCATGTGGTCGCTCGATCTCTTGATGCTCGAATCGAAAGTGCTGCGCCGCCCGAGCGAAGTATGCGCCATTGGCACGCGGCTGCAATGGTCAGCGCAAAGGAATTCGCAATTGTTGCGCGCGAGTCACGTCGCGCGCAATCAGATCTGCCGATCGGAGGATGCGCTCGCTTGTTCCGGATCGCTCAAGCCGAGGGCGGCGGCGTGTTCCTCGACGGCGCTGACGCCCTTGGCCGTGAGCTCGAACAGATCGCCGTCCTTCATCACGTAGCCGTCGGCGATCAGTTGCCCGACCTTGCCCTGCCGGTCGTCGGCAAACGCAACGGATTGGCTGATGTCCCGCAGGATCGAGAGTTGTTCGTCGCGCAACATGGCATCACTCTCCGTTCGCGGGGGATGGGTTCCGATCCTCACATGCCGTGGCTCTCAAAGACCTTGCTGCAAGCGCGCGACAGCTTGGCGCGGTTGGCCTGGAGACAACCTTGCACGGCCATGTCGTTGCCGAGCTCCTTGCGGCAGAAGCGCGAGGCATCCCGCGAGCAGGCCTTCTGCTCCTTGGGCGTGCCCATATGGCCTTGGGCGAAAGCGGGGGCGCTCGAGAGACTGCTCAAGGCTGCCAGCGTGATTGTCGCCAGAACGAATTGACGGGCCATCGGCGGCTCCAATCTGCCAGGGCTAAATTCAGGTCCAGCATGAACTCGTCGCCTTGCCACTTGTTCCCCTCGGGCGGAGTCCGGCGCCCGCTGTTCAAGGTTCCCGTTGCGCTGCTATAACACCGGCGAAGTGTGAGGGCATTTGATGAAACGCTATCTGGTATTTGCGCTGGTCGGCCCATTCGTCGGCGGGTTCCTGCTGCTGCTGACGACGACCTACCAGTCCGGCTATTGGGCCCAGACCAATATCGGCGAGGTCGGCAAGCTGTTCGCGGTGTTCTTCAAGACCCTGCAATACAGCTATCTGTTCGGCTTCCTGCCCTCCCTGATGATCGGCGCACTCGACGACATCCTGATCCACATCCGCCGGATCGGTCCGGGCTTGCGGATGCTACTGGTCGGCCTGTTCGCCTTCGTCCTGGCGTCGCTCACCTACAGCTCGCGCGGGCCGGATTCGGGCGCGGTGCAGTTCATCCTGTATGGCCTCGTCGGGTTCGTGCCGGCGGTGATTTCGTCCTGGCTCGTGCATCGCTACGTCGAGGAGCCGCAAGCAGCGGCGGCGCCGACCTGACGCGCGGCGTTCGATCGCGGCGGCAACCTCCGCCGCGCTGGCGCGTTCACTGAAGGCCATGATGATGTCCGAGGACGATATCCTTGCTCCGCGCAAATCCCGTTCCGGGGGCGGCTCTCGCGCGAGTTCCTCGGCGACTCCTGAAGCTCGCGGGCCGATCATCGACCAGGAAGGCCACGAGATCAGGCCCGAAAGCCTGGAGCAGGGATTTCGCGAGTTTCGCTTCGAGTTCGGGCAGGCGGGCCCGTTCGGCAATCTGACGCGCGAGCAGCGGATCGCACGTCTCGATGCGATCGCAAGGCTGCTCGACGTCGCCTTCATCCTGCCCGGCACCAACATCCGCTACGGCATCGACGGGCTGATCGGCCTGATCCCCGTCGTCGGCGACATCATCACCACGGCCATCTCGCTGTGGCTTGTGCGCGAGGCCCGCGCGCTGGGGGCGCCCTGGTACATCACCGCGCGGATGCTCGGCAATGTCGCGCTCGACGGCGTGGTCGGCCTGGTCCCGTTCGCGGGCGACGCCTTCGACGTGATGTTCCGCGCCAACATGCGCAACGTGCGGCTCCTGCGCCGCTGGCTGGAAAAGCAGCCGCGGATGTAGCGCGCTCGCGGCAAATCCATCTGATCGACGGTGCTCCGGATTTATCAAAGCCGTCATTGCGCAATGACGGGTGAGAGGAAGCGGGCGAGAAAGTCCCCAAAACACAAAAGGCACGACGACCTTTCGGCCATCGCGCCTTCTGCGCACATCGGAGGCTTGCGAAAGGCTTACGCCGCGTCGGCGTCGGTTTCAGCGGCCGGCGCGGGCTTGGGCCGACGGGGCAGCGGGAAGGCTTCGCTTTCATAGAGTGAGCGGATGCCGTTCTGGTCGAAGCGGGCTTCCTCGACCTGGAGGTAGGCGCCATTCAGCGAATCCGTTGGCAACTGCTCCATCGCGAACTGCACGGCCTCGGCCGCGGTGCCGAACCGGCGATAGGTGAAGCCTGCGCGCTTCTTCTTGCGGATCGCGGCGGGAAAGAGTTCGGCGGAGGTGTTGAAGTTGAACGGACGCAGTGGACGCATGGTCAAAGACCTCGTGATCTTCTCTGGGGCTTTAAGCGCGTGGGGTTGGGGAGGGCAGGAGCCGCCAGGCGGGCCCGCCACATGTCATTCTCGCCCTCTAATATAGGCCGATTTGACAGAAATGCGACCCCTGCGACGCGAGATGATGAATCCGCGCATGGCAGCTCCGCAACCGAAATAACGCGAATTATTTCAATGGCTTAAATGATTTACATCTTGCCAAGAAGCAGCAGCACGATCAGCACCACCAGCACGACCCCGCCGATGCCCATGCCGGAATGGCCCAGACCATAGCCGTAGCCGCCGAACCGGCCGGACAGGCCGCCGAGCAGATAGATGATCACCAGGATGATCAGGATGGTCCCAAGCGTCATGGCAGCCTCCCTGGCGGCCGAATGCGTTGATCGGCCGCACCGCCAGAGGAGAAAAGCACATCGCGCTGCCGGGTTCCACGGGGGAACCCGGCAGCAGGCAAGCTTATTTGGGCTCGAGCTTCAGCGCCGCCGAGTTGATGCAGTAGCGCAGGCCGGTCGGCCCGGGACCGTCGGGGAAGACGTGGCCGAGATGACCGCTGCACTTGGCGCAGAGCACCTCGGTGCGGATCATGCCGTGACTCGTATCCCGCTCCTCGTCGATATGGCTCTCCGCCGCGGGCTGGGTGAAGCTCGGCCAGCCACAGCCGGAATCGAACTTGGCGTCGGAAGAGAACAGCACATTGCCGCAGCCGGCGCAGACATAGGTGCCGGCGCGCTCGTCGTGCTCATACTCGCCCGAGAAGGGACGCTCGGTCGCCTTCTCGCGCAGCACGGCGTACTGCATCGGCGTCAGTTCGCGCCGCCACTGCTCTTCGCTCTTGATGACCTTGTCGTCCGTGATCTTCGTTTTGGTGTCGGGCATGGGTCTCCCGTTTCTTTCGTGATCTCGATCAGTTGGTGGCCTTGCTGGCGTTCACCAGCGTCGGCTTCTCAATGTAGTTATCCGCGAACAGCTTTTTCAGGTTCTCGACCTTCGGGATGTCGTTGTAGGCGATGTAAGGCTGGTTCGGGTGCAGCGTCAGATAATCCTGGTGATAGGCTTCCGCCGGGTAGAATGCCTCCAGCGCGCCGACCTTGGTCACGATCGGCTTGTTGAAGACGCGGGCGGCGTTGAGCTGGGCGATATAGGCCTCCGCCACCTTCTTCTGCTCGTCCGAGGCGGTGAAGATGGCCGAGCGATATTGCGGGCCGACGTCGGGCCCCTGGCGGTTGAGCTGGGTCGGGTCGTGCACCACCGAGAAGTAGATCTGGAGGATCTTGCCGTAGGAAATCTTCTTCGGGTCGTATTTGATCTCGACCGACTCCGCGTGGCCGGTGCGCCCGCTCGAGACGGTCTGGTAGTCGGCGGT
This sequence comes from Bradyrhizobium sp. RP6, assembly GCF_003837805.1. Classification (GTDB taxonomy): domain Bacteria; phylum Pseudomonadota; class Alphaproteobacteria; order Rhizobiales; family Xanthobacteraceae; genus Bradyrhizobium. The sequence goes on from NZ_RQIT01000022.1 coordinate 84,871, forward strand.
CGCCTTGGTGCCGCCGGCATAGCCGGAGACCGCGTTGACGACACCTGCGGTGTGCTGGAAGACGCCCTGCACGCCCCAGAAGCAGCCGCCGGCGACCACGGCGGTCTGGATGCCCCTCGCGGGCGCCACGTCCAGCGCGGGAGCGGGGATCACGACCGCCTCCTCCGCGGCGCGTGACGGTACGGCAAGGGCCAGCGTCAGGGCGGTGGTTGCGGCGAGCAGGAAGGCGAGGGCAGGTCGGCGCATGGCGGATCCTCTGGCAAGGGTGGGCAGTCTAAGGCGGGCCGGCCCGGGCGAATAGCCTCGCCGGCATTGTCGCTGCCGAAGATACGACTGACCCGCCCCGCTGTTACAGGCGGCCGGACACGAGTCCGTGAGGGCGCCGGCAGCCGGCGCACCGTCCCGCTCACACCAGCATATTGAACCAGTCGAACGTCGTCGGAGATCCGTTCAGAACGGTGCTTTCGCCACCATAGAGGCTCGCCAGGAAGGTTCCGCGGTGGCTCGCGCCGGTGACCGGAACGCCGCCGGCGAAGTGCCCGCCGGCGACGACGGCCGGCTGCACCAGGCGCGGCGGCAAGGCCTCGTCGGCCAGTCCGTAGTAGAACTTGATCGGGGAATCGTAGTCCCAGAACGTCGTGCCATTGTCGCCCAGCTGGCGCATGAGCTTGCTGTTCGTGTCGTTGGTGAAGCGCTCGAAGAAGCCATCGACGAGGAAATCGCCGGCGGGAGGAATGCTCTTCGCGATCTCGCCCTCGAGGTTGTAGTCGGACCAGTACTTTTCCGCAAAGGCCTGATATTGCGGCTTAATCGCGGTCTTGAACAGATCATTGAGCCCGTAATAGCGGCGATAGCTGCCGAGCAGGACGATCATGCAAGGCGTGATCCAGGCCGGCGGCATCGGATACGAGCTTTCCGAGGCTGGAAGATAGGCTCGCGGGTTCGCCCAGTAGTGGAAGCTCTCGGCGAGATTGTTGAACGGACTTTCTGTCGCAGCCGCCCGCACCTTGATGCCGCGGCGCTGCAACTCCTGTTTCAGCCATTGCGTGTTCAGGGCGCCTTGCGACCAACCGTTCAGGAACAGGGATGATTGGCGCAGACCGAGCTTGCGCAGTTCGAGCAGCCCCGCCTTCAGGATGTCGAGGCAGCATTGCACGGTCGCGCCCTTCACAGCATAGGCTTCGCTCCGACCATTGCGATAGGGCCCTTGCCGACATAGTCGGCCGCTACGACGGCATAGCCGTTGCCGGCGAAGCGCTGGATGTTGAACAGGGTCTCGATCGAATCGACATTGTCGCGCAGCTCATATGTCTGATCGGCCAGCCGCAGCAGGTTCGAGGGGACCTGGTCGAACGACAGGATCGTGCCGTGCTGCCATGACAGGACCGGAAGAGCGCCGCGCGCGCCCGCCGGGACGGCAAGCAGGCCGCTGACCTTGACGCGTTCGCCCGTCTCCGGAATCCGGGTGGAGGTGACGATCCGCCTCAGCTCGACGTTGTGGCGCGCCGCATGCTTGTCGGCAAAGCTCGTCGGCAGAATACTGCCTTCGTTGAAGACGGCATAGAATTTTGCCGCCAGCGTATTGAGCCGTTCCTTCGAGATTCGCACCGACGCGCCCGGCGCCGCAAGGGCAATCCCTGGAGCCGTGATCGACAGCGCGAGCGAACCGGCTGCCGCGCTCGCCGATTTCAGGAAGTCCCGGCGGCTCGCAGCGAGATTATCGAGATCGGTTTCGGGATGCTGCTTTGTTGCGCGCGCCGTCATTCGCTCCACTCCATTGCGGTTTTCGTACGGGATACATTGCAAAGCCTAGCGGGCAGTGAATGCATCTCGGTGAAGCCGCTCACCCGGAGATTGGCGAGTTCTACACCACCACGCTCAGCCGCTTCGCCGCCCGCGTGATGCCGGTATAGAGCCACCGCGCCCGGGACTCCTGGAACGCAAAGCTCTCGTCGAACAGCACGACATCGTCCCATTGCGAGCCCTGCGACTTGTGCACGGTCAGCACGTAGCCGTAGTCGAACTCGTCATAGGGCTTGCGCTGCTCCCAGGCGATCTGCTCGATGCCGCCCTCGAAGCAGTCGGCGCGCACCGAGACCTTCGTCACCTTGTGGCCGAAATCCTCGTCCGGCGACAGCCGCATGCTGAGAATGCGTGATTTCGAGCGCGAGGTGTTGCGCGACTTCACGCGCCACAGGCCGCCGTTGAACAGGCCCTTCTTGCGGTTGTTGCGCAGGCACACCAGCTTGTCGCCGGCGACCGGAAACTGATCCTCGATGTTCTGGCGCTGGCGCACCCGCATATTGTAGGCGCGGCGGGTGTTGTTGCGCCCGACCAGCACCTGGTCGGCGCCCATGACGCGATCGGGATCGAGCTCTTTCCGCGACACCACCTCGCTCTCGCCGTAGCGGCCGATGTCGAGCTCGCGGCCCTCGCGGACGTCCATCGACATCCGCACGATGGGATCGTCCTGGGCCTGGCGGTGCACCTCGGTCAGCATCGCATCCGGTGTGGTGTTGGTGAAGAAGCCGCCGCCCTGGATCGGCGGCAGCTGCGCGGGATCGCCCAGCACCAGGAGAGGGCAGTCGAACGACATCAGGTCGCGCCCCAATTCGGCATCGACCATCGAGCATTCGTCGATCACGATCAGCTTCGCCTTCGAGGCCGGCGCATCGTCCCATAATTCGAAGCTCGGCTGCTCCTCGCCGGATTCGCGGGCGCGGTAGATCAGGGAGTGGATGGTCGAGGCGTCGTCGCAGCCCTTGTTGCGCATGACGAGGGCCGCCTTGCCGGTGAAGGCGGCGAATTTCACTTCGCCATCGACGCCCTCGGCGATGTGCCGCGCCAGCGTGGTCTTGCCGGTGCCGGCAAAGCCGAACAGGCGGAACACCGGCGGCGTGCCGTTACGGCCCGGCTTGGCCTTGAGCCAGTCGCCGACGGCCTTCAGAGCGGCATCCTGATGCGGGGTGAAAGTGGCCATATCTGTCTTGAGGGTGCGAAACGAGGCGATTCGCTACCCGCCAAAACTAACCATTCGCTCCGCCCGTTCAAGCGCAGGGAGCTCGCTCTCTGCGGCCATCCTTCGAGACGCCCGCCTTCGGCGGGCCTTCAGGATGAGGACGGAGTGTGTGGCAGCAGTTCCGGCAAGCAAAGGTGTCGCCTAGCCTCATCCTGAGGAGGCTGCGAAGCAGCCGTCTCGAAGGACGAGGCGCCTGCCAAGTATCCCTACTGCCAGCCGGGAACGCCGCGCATGTCCGGCAATTGGTGGGCGATGCCCTTGTGGCAGTCGATGCAGGTCTTTTCCTTGGTGAACAGGAAGCGCTGGTGCGCGACCGAGGCCCGCGGCGACTGCTTGGTGATGTCCATGGAATCGGCGCTGTGGCAGTTGCGGCATTCCAGCGAATCGTTCGCCTTGAAGCGTGCCCATTCGTGCGCCGCCAATTCGAGCCGGTGATCCTGGAATTTCTCTCTCGTGTCGATCGTACCGAAGATCTTGCCCCAGACCTCCTTGGAGGCCTGCATCTTGCGCGCGATCTTGTCGGTCCAGTTGTGAGGCACGTGGCAATCCGGGCAGGTCGCGCGCACGCCGGAGCGGTTGGTGAAGTGGACGGTCGACTTCAGCTCGGCGTAGACATTGTCCTTCATCTCATGACAGCCGGTGCAGAACTTCTCGGTGTTGGTTATCTCCAGCGCGGTGTTGAAGCCGCCCCAGAAGATCACGCCGGCAACGAAGCCGGCGAGCACCAGGGTGCCGAGCGCGAACACCGAGCTCGGCCGGGTCAGCACCTGCCACAGCTCGAGCACGAAAGCCCAGCTCCGCGCGATGAAGCCGCGCTTGGCCTTCAGCTCTGCGTTGGGCTCGTCAGCGGTCGTCGTCATCGGCGGCCACCGGGGCTTGCGCGCGAGAGCAGCGTGTCGATGTCGATGAAATCGTTGCTGACCGGCGGATTGGCGGTGTTCTGCGGCACGTGGCACTCGGTGCAGAAGAAGCGTCGCGGCGAGACCGAGCCCAGGAACTGGCCGTCGCGGTCCATGAAATGCGTGATCGACACCATCGGCGCCTGCGACTCGGCGGTGCGCGCCCGTGCATGGCAGGACAGGCATTTGTTGCCGTTGAGGTCGATCTGGTAGCCGTCGATCGTGTGCGGGATGACAGGCGGCTGCTCCGGATAGTTGCGCACCTCCTTCTCGGAGGTGTTGCGGTTCGGCAGCATCGGCGGCGCCGGGCCCTCGTCATTGAGCGGGGTCGGGCCGCGAAGGCCTGACGTCACCGTCTGCGCCGTCAGTGAGCTCGTGCCCGCAGCGATTGCGAAGGCGAGCAGGATCATTGCGGATCGTTTCATCATGACATGTTCACCCGCTCGATGCGCACGGCGCATTTCTTGAAATCGGTTTGCAGCGAGATCGGATCGGTGGCGTCCAGCGTCACCTTGTTGATCAGCTTGGATTCGTCGAACCACGGCACGAAGACAAGGCCGCGCGGCGGCCGGTCGCGGCCGCGGGTCTCGACGCGGGCACGGATGAAGCCGCGGCGCGAGACCACCTTCACTTCGTCGCCACGGCGCAGCTTCATGTCCTGCGCATCGTCCGGATGCATGAAGCAGACCGTCTCGGGGAACGCCTTGTAGAGCTCGGGCACGCGGCGCGTCATGGTGCCGGAATGCCAGTGCTCCAGCACGCGGCCGGTCGAGAGCCAGTAGGGATATTCGTTGTCGGGCGACTCTGCCGGCGGTTCGTAAGGCAGCGCGAAGATGCGTGCCTTGCCGTCGGGATGGCCGTAGAACTGCACGTCGGTGCCCTGCTTGACGTAGGGGTCGCTGCCCTCGCGGAAGCGCCACTTCGTCTCCTGGCCGTTGACCACCGGCCATCGCAGGCCGCGCTCTCGGTGATAGGTGTCGAACGGCGCGAGGTCGTGGCCATGGCCGCGGCCGAACTGGGCATATTCCTCGAACAGGCCCTTGTGCACGTAGAAGCCGAACGCCTTGGATTCGTCGTTGGCATAGCCCGGCTCGATGTCGGTGACAGGGAATTTGTCGACCTGGCCGTTCCTGTAGAGCACGTCGAACAGCGTCTTGCCGCGAACGTCGGGCTTCTTGGCGATCAGCTCCTCGGGCCAGACCTCCTCGATCTTGAAGCGCTTCGAAAACTCCATGAGCTGCCAGAGGTCGGATTTCGACTCGCCCGGCGCCGAGACGAGCTGATGCCAGAACTGGGTGCGCCGCTCGGCGTTGCCATAGGCGCCTTCTTTCTCCACCCACATCGCGGTGGGCAGGATCAGATCGGCCGCGAGCGCGGTCACCGAGGGGTAGGCGTCCGAGACCACGATGAAGTTCTCGGGGTTGCGGAAGCCCGGATAGGTTTCTTCGTTGATGTTGGGGCCGGCCTGGAGATTGTTGTTGACCTGCACCCAATAGGCGTTGATCAGCCCGTCCTTCAGCATCCGGCTTTGCAGCACGGCATGTGCGCCCGGTTTGTCGGGAATAGTGCCTTCGGGCAGCCGCCAGATGTGCTCGGCGTGATCGCGGTGCGCCTTGTTGGTGACGACCATGTCGGCCGGCAGGCGGTGCGAGAAGGTGCCGACCTCGCGCGCGGTGCCGCAGGCCGAAGGCTGGCCGGTCAGCGAGAAGGGACTGTTGCCGGGCGAGGAGATCTTCCCGGTCAGAAGATGGATGTTGTAGACGAGGTTGTTGCACCAGACGCCGCGGGTGTGCTGGTTGAAGCCCATGGTCCAGAACGAGACCACTTTCGTTTTTGGATCGGCATAGAGCTCGGCGAGCGCCTCGAGACGGTTGAGCGGCACGCCCGACATCTGGGCGGCTTTCTCCAGCGTGTACTCGGACACGAACTTGGCGAATTCGTCATAGCTCATGTCGGTGGCGTCGTTGGGTTTCGCTGCGCCGGTCGCCTTCTTCTGCAGCGGATGCTCGGGCCGCAGACCATAGCCGATGTCGGTCTGGCCGCGCTTGAACACGGTATGCGCGGCGACGAAATCCTTGTTGACGCGGCCGGTCTTGATGATGTGGTTGGCGATGGCGTTGAGGATGTAGAGATCGGTCTGCGGCTTGAACACCATGCCGATGTCGGCGAGGTCGAACGAGCGGTGCTCGAAGGTCGAGAGCACGGCGACGCGAACGTGCGGCGCGGACAGCCGGCGGTCGGCCAGGCGCGTCCACAGGATCGGGTGCATCTCCGCCATGTTGGAGCCCCACAGCACGAAGGCGTCGGTGGCCTCGATGTCATCGTAGCAGCCCGGGGGCTCGTCGATGCCGAAGGTGCGCATCATGCCGGCGACGGCCGAGGCCATGCAGTGCCGGGCATTGGGGTCGATGTTGTTGGTGCGGAAGCCGGCCTTGAACAGCTTCGAGGCGGCATAGCCTTCCCAGATCGTCCACTGGCCGGAGCCGAACATGGCGACGCCGTTCGGTCCGCGCTTCCTGATCGCCTCCTTCCACTTCAGCTCCATGATGTCGAAGGCTTCGGTCCAGGACACAGGCGTGAACTCGCCGTTCTTGTCGTACTTGCCGTTCGTCTTGCGCAGCAGCGGCTGCGTCAGGCGATCGTGGCCGTACATGATCTTGGAGAGGAAGTAGCCCTTGACGCAGTTGAGGCCGCGATTGACTTCGGCCTTGATGTCGCCATGGGTGGCGACCACCCGGTTGTCCTTGGTCGCGACCATCACCGAGCAGCCGGTGCCGCAGAAGCGGCAAGCGGCCTTGTCCCATTTCATTTCGCTGTTGGTGCGCTCGCTGACCAGATTGGCGGCCAGCGCCGGGACGGGCATGCCGGCGGCAGCGGCGGCAATGGCGGCCGCCTCGAGCTTGAGCATCTGGCGGCGGTCGAGCTTGGGCGATGTCATGATGGCTCTTCCTGACTCAGGCGGTTTCGATGGCGTGGAAGACGAGCGCTGCGGAATAGACGTTCGGCAGCGACTGGATGGTGTTGAGCAGCGTGCCGAGGCTGCCGGCATCGGGCGCTTCGGTCACGACGACGAGCTTGCCGCGCGGATCGCGGCCGTGGATCTCACAGCCCGGCAGCGCGGTGATCTTGGCTTCGACCTCGGCGAGGCGTTCGGGACGCGCCTGCACCAGGATGCTGGCGATCTCCGCGCCCGGTGGCGCGATGACGCGATCGGCGCCGAGCACCCGGCCGGTGATCAAGGCGCGGCGGTTCAGTGTGGCGTGAGCCATGATGCCTGTCTTTCGCTGGTTGCGGATCAATGCGGGGAGGGCGGCGGGCCGGGAGGGCCGGCAAACATCTGGTAGATCCAGACGCCAAGGCCGTAAGTACCGACCGTTCCGACCGCGAGCACGGGCATCACGACCGCGGTCAGGAACAGGAAGGCGAAAATCTCCATGCGCTTACGGCGCACGCGCGTCGTCGCGTCGTCAGTGGCCGACATATTCGGTCTCTTGAAATGCTGTGGGGAATCGAGACGGCATCCGGGCCGTCGCCTTGGCCAACCTTAGATACCAGCGAGCCAACAAGGCGTTGATTTGGATCAATCGGCCGCCCAACCGGATGTCGCAGCACGCTCTGTCCGTGCCCGAGGTATGAGGGCCGGCTGCCCGGATAAATCCTCCCGCGCGGCGGAATGAGCGCTCCGTAGACAGCGCCGTCTCACGCATTAAGATGCGATTAACAAAAAGAATGCGGGAGAGCGACGCCATGAAGTTCGGCATCTTCTACGAGCTGCAACTGCCGCGGCCCTGGGGAGCGGGTGACGAGCTCAGGCTCTATCAGAACGCGCTCTCGCAGATGGAGCTCGCCGACGAGCTCGGCTACGACCATGCCTGGGTGGTCGAGCATCACTTCCTCGAAGAGTATTCGCATTCGCCTTCGCCGGAATCCTTCCTCGCCGCGGCCAGCCAGCGCACGCAGAAGATCAGGCTCGGCCACGGCATCCTCCAGCTCACCACCAACCATCCGGCGCGCGTCGCCGAGCGTGTTGCGGTGCTCGATCTGCTCAGCAACGGCCGCTGCGAATTCGGCATGGGCGAGAGCGCATCGATCACCGAGCTGGAGCCGTTCGGCCGCGACATGGAGACCAAGAAGGAGGTGTTCGAGGAGGCCGTCGCTGCGATCTTTCCGATGTTCAAGGACGCCGGCAGCGAGCATCACGGCAAATATTTCGACATCGCCTTGCGCAACGTCGTGCCGAAGCCGGTGCAGAAGCCGCATCCGCCACTGTGGATGGCCTGCTCGCAGCTGCCGACAATCGAGCGCGCCGGCCGTCACGGCTTCGGCGCGCTCGGCTTCCAGTTCGTCAGCGCCGATGCCGCGCATGCCTGGGTGCACGCCTATTACAACGCAATGACCAAGCGTCTGCACAAGCTGGCCGACTACGAGATCAACCCGAACATGGCGCTGGTCTCGTTCTTCATGTGCGCGAAGACGGACGAGGAGGCGCGTGCGCGCGCCGATGGCGCTACCTTCTTCCAGTTCGCGCTGCGCTTCTACGGCGCCGCGCAGAACCGCCAGCGGCCCGCGCCCTACACCGTCAACATGTGGGACGAATACAACAAGTGGAAGCGCGACAATCCGGAAGCCCAGGAGGCAAGCTTGCGCGGCGGCCTGATCGGCTCGCCCGAAACGATCCGGAGGAAGCTGAAGCGCTTCCAGTCCTCGCACATCGACCAGGTCATCCTGCTCAATCAGGCCGGCAAGAACAGCCACGAGCACATCTGCGAATCGCTGGAACTGTTCGGCCGCGAGGTGATGCCGGAGTTTCAGAACGATCCGGCGCAGGCAGCCTGGAAGCAAGGCGTGATGAGCGGCGAGATCAAGCTGGAGGAGATCGACACCGAGGCCTTCACCGACCGCTACGGCAAGGTCGCGATCAATGTGGCGCCGGTGAAGGCGGTGGGATAGACGCGCGAACCTAGTCCCAATATGGAATGGCTGGGCGGGCGATCATCAGCCAGAAGATGACCAGCACGGCTGCGAACGCCGGAAATCCGAAGGCAAACCACCAGCGGAAGAGACGGTAATACCTGCCAGGCAGCTTGGTGTTGGTCGCGACCGCTAGGACGGCAAGATCGCGCATCTGCATCTGCATCCACACCACCGGCAGCCAGAAGGCGCCGGTCACCAGATAAAGTGCGATCGACGCCGCAACCCACCCGTCGCCGAGGGAGTACCCGCTCGACCAGGCGAGCCATGTGCCGGTGATCGGCTGCAGGATCACGGCACTCGCCGTGAACAGGAAGTCGGCCAGCACCACCGTCCGCGCGACCCCCGCGATCTCGCGCGGGTCGCCGCGCAGATGCGCAACGAGCATGAAGAAGGCGATGCCCGCACCGGTGCCGAGCAGGACCGCAGCGCCGATGATGTGCGCCATCTTCACGAGGAAGTAGAGCATCAGCGATCCTCCCGGATCGCCATCGCGACCAGGTTGAGCATGATCACCGGCCAGATCTTCAGCATCGGCCCCAGCGGATCGGTCCACAGCCGCGGCACCAGCGCCGTGCCGATCACGGCATAGGTCAGTGAGATGATCAATGCGGCCCACAGCCCGTAGCGGCTCAGAGGACGGTAAAGGATGGCGCAGCCGATGGCGAGGTCGGCGAGCGCGCCTGCGGTGACGGTGAGCGCCGCGACGTTTTCTTGCAGCCCGCCTTCCCGCAGCAACGACATGCCGATATCCCAGCCCGCGCTCAGCGAGATGATGCCCGTGGCGATCCAGAACGCGCCGAGGACGACGAAGATCAGCGGCTTGAGCGCATAGAGCCGCGCGAACCAGCGCTCCTGCACCGAGGCAGGCTCACGTGCGAGCGCGGCCTCGAGATCGCGTGGCGCAACGCCTGTCACTTGACGCCAGAGCCCGGGGTCGCCGGTCGCGCCGCGGCGCATTTCCGCCTGTGCGGTCGCATTGATGGGCGTTCGCCACCCCAGCAGCTGTGCAACGTCACCCGCGCGGTACGCGGCCGAAGCCAGCCAGGAGGGTAGGTGCAGGCGGTAGGCTGGCCGCCAGCGCAGCCAGGCGCGAAACAGCGCGACCGCGTCGCTGAAGGCGATCCGCCTCGGGCCGGCGAGATCAAGTGCGACCCGGGAGGGAGCGCCGGGTTGCAGGAAGAACAGCACGGTTTCGACGACGTCGTCGAGATGCACCGGTTGAATGGCGGCGGTGCCGGGCATCACCGGCAGGACCGGCAGCGCGGCCAGCCCCCGCAACAGCGCACTGCCGCCGTAGGCCGGCCGGCCCACCACGACCGAAGGACGCAGCACGACCCAATCGAGCTCCCGTGCCGTCAAGGCGGCTTCGCCCTCCCGCTTGGTGCGGGAAAAATCGCTGAGCGCATCGACATTGCTGCCGATCGCCGAGAACAGGATGACGCGGCGGACGCCCGCGCTTTCGCAGGCAGCATAAAGCGCCGCGCTGCCGGCGACATGGACGCCTTGCATATCCTGTCCCTGCAGCGCGCCCGCCGCATTGATGACGGCATCGACGCCCGCAAGAACGCCCTTCCATTCTGAAATGTCGGTGCGAGCGAGATCGAGGGTGATGTGGTGCCGGTCGAACGCCGTCGGTGGATGTCGCGACACCAATACGCATTCATGTCCTTCGGCGGACAGTCTGGCGTAGATGGCCGATCCGATAAGCCCTGTGCCCCCGACGAGAAGAATGCGCATAGACTGCTTCTTCGATCGGCGGCCAGGACGGCGCAAACCGCTGATCAAGCTCCAAAGATGTGGAGAATAAAGCGGGTGTGATGCGATCGTTCCTCGCGGCTCCGGCGTCCAAACGTCGTGATCGACTCGCTACGTCGGCAGGTCGGGTCGGCCATTGCATGGTATTTGCGCTGAGCCGGGCGGGCGCCGCAACCTGTCTGCTCGATGCCGGCGAATATCCCGATCGGCGGCGCTCTCGGTGCGGCCCGCTGATCAGTCGGATCGGGTCCGTTAAGTCATGTTGCTGACGCAATCTCTGTCTTAGTCGGTGACAACTTAAAAACACTGCGTGGGAACCTCCCCGGTTCGCACAACGGTTCCAAGCCAAGGTTGGCTCGAGTCCGCAAAACATCAGCGCAAGCTTCATGGACGCTTTCGCGTTCGCTTGCCCTGTTTGCGGTTCCGGGAACCGGATCGGAAAATCACAGGAGTTATGATGCTGTTCCGCTCGAGCGCCGCACTTTGCGGCGCCCTGGTTGCGCTTGCCGTTTCTGTTGCCGTTGCGCGAAGTGAAACGCGTGGAGTTCACTCAAGTGCCGTCGTCGATGCCGCCTCCGGTGATGCGGTCGTTGGCGCTGCATCCATGTACAATCCGTTCAAGCCGGGCAAGGAGGAGGGCGGTCCGAAGACAGCCTCCGGCGAGCGTTATGATCCCTCTGTCTGGTCGGCTGCCATCAAGACGAGCCTGCGCCGGAAATTCGGCGGGGTCCAATTCGGTGCGAGGCCGAAATATGCCCTCGTCGAGGCCGTCGGCAAGAAGGTCATCGTCAAGATCAATGACGTCGGACCGCTCAGGCCCGGCCGCATCATCGACTTCAACGAGCGCACGATGCGCCATTTCGATCCGAGCCTTGAACTCGGAGTCATCGATGACGTGCGAGTTAGCCCGCTTTCAGGGGACTACTGGACAACGGGGCCGGTGGGCTGAACATCGCTCGCGATTGAATTACACCTGCGTTGGCGACTTCCGTTGCTGGACCCGAAGCAGACCTGCCAAGCGCTTGTCGCCGGAGATCGTCTGTGACCCGAAGCAAGACGTGAAGAGATGAAGTGGTTGCCTTGCATCTGCCCTATCTGCTCACTGCGGTTCGGGTGGCATCATTGTCGGCAAGGACAAGCGAATCCGCTGTGAGAAATCGGCTGCGCCATCGGCCGCCTGTGCGGCTTCGTTGATCAAGGACGCCCGCCTCAGTTCATCAAACGGCAGCGTCGTCTCTATCCGGCCGGAGTGGTAGAGGTAGCTGTCGATCAGTCCGTTGAATAGGTGTCGAATGTCGAAGCGCCCCCGCCGGCCCGCCGCATTTGCATAGCGCACGATGTTGATCGTGCAGCTGTTCGTCAACAGATGGTAGAACTCCGGCTGATCGGCGAGTTCGTTGATGCGCGTCAAATAGATCATCAGCAGCCGGCGCGCGTCGTCAGCCGATGTATTGAGGCGATACAGGTACACCGGCTCGTGGCGATGGTTGGTGCGTACGCCCACAACGTCACGCTCTTCACCCACGACGTAGATCAGCTCGAATTGCTTGAACAAGGAGGCGACGGGCGCGAAGCCTTCGCCAACCTCGGGACGCGTCTCGATGGAGATGGCCAGTGGTGGCGCATTATCGAAGACAAAACTCACGAACGTGTGTCCGACCGGCCCCTCGGTGAAGTAGGAAACGTAGAAATCGAGGGCCATCAAGTGCGACAACGACACCTCGCGCTCCTCGTACCGCACCGTGAAGTCGCTTCGACTCCGGTAGTCGAAATTACGGACACCGGTCAGGTGCACGCGGTCGCCGTCGATGACCGCCCGCGGCATCACCGCGACTTCCGGTCGCCAATGGCGGTCGTGCGATGGAGGGATCGAGATCCACCATGCGACGACACCGAGAAACATGACGAGGAAGAGAACGGACATCCGCCGTTGGCGCGAACGCCAGAGCGCCCAGATTGCAAAGCCCGCAAACGCTCCGGCCGCAACCGTGCGCAGCCCGCCCCAAGGCAAGTTCGAATAATAGATGGCCAGCACGGCCCATGTGACGAGCATGATCCGAATGAGAAAGCCAATTGGCTTTCTCGGCCAGCTGACCAACATCGATACGAATTTACGGACTGAAATCACCTGGCTGCTCCTGCCGCAAGCTTTGGCGATGCCTTTCGACAGCTCCGTTGTGTCAGTTCACCTGTCGTTTCATTGCGAATGTTTACACGCTACAGTAGCTCTTCGCGAGCTGGAAGCGATGGCCTCGTTCTTTACCGCGCGTTGGCAGGGCTGCGCGCCACTCGGATGATGCTGCTGTCCGGCGCATTCGGAATTCCTCGTTGTCCTCAGTGGAGTCCCAATGACAGGCCTTTGGGTGCTTGGATTTGTGCTCGGCATCGACCTGATCTCCCACGGCATAGCCTGGCTGACCTATGCATGGCGGCCGGCGGCGAGAACGGCATAGCGGAAACGAGTCGATAAAAGGGAGTGCGCTGGTGGCGATCGCAGTTGAAAGACCAATGCTCCTGATCAAGAAGCTCGCGGGTATGCTTCTCCTGCTCTTCGGTTTGCTGATGACGGCGATCGGCTTGAGCAGCGAGTCCAGCGGATTCACCGCGATCGGTGTTGCCTTCCTTGTTGCTGGCGCGATCTTCCTGGTTCTCAAGATCATGAGGCGCAACCAGGGCGATCCGCTCTGACCGAGGTCGCGAGATCGGTCTGTCGCCGCGAGAGCCATGCACAGCATCGCCATCGCGAAGGTCTGGCCGCTTCGACCGAACGCAGCCGATACGCAACGAAAGGGGCCGGGCGCGGTGATGTCAGGAACTCTCCTGAATGAATTGTACAGCGCGCTGCGGATTCGACCGTCGATGAGCGGAACATGCCGATCGTTGTCGATCGCGGTGGTGCTCTCGACCTGGATCGATGGAGCGAGCCTGGCGCAGCAAGCGTTTCAGGCAGGTGGCCCGGCCACGCTCTTTCAGAACGTCCGCATCTTCGATGGCAAGAGCGCCACGCTGTCCGCCTCCTCCAACGTTCTGGTGCGCGGCAACAAGATAGAATCAATCTCGCTACAGCCTATAGCGGTGGATAGCCGGGCGGACATTCGCATTGTCGAAGGCGGCGGGCGCACACTGATGCCCGGCCTCATCGACAACCATTGGCATGCGATGTTGATCCGGGTCACGCCGGCACAGTCGTTCGGCGACGTCGGCTACGTCAATCTTGTCGCTGGCGACGAGGCCACGCACACTCTCATGCGCGGCTTTACCAGCGTTCGAGATGTGGGCGGGCCGGTGTTCGGGCTCAAAAGCGCCATCGACGAAGGTATCATCAAGGGCCCGCGCATTTATCCGTCCGGCGCGGTCATTACGGTCACGAGCGGGCATGGGGACTTCCGCCAGCTTACCGACCTGCCGCGGACGATCGGCGGCATGCTCACCCGCATGGAACAGACCGGTGGGGCAATGATTGCGGACAGCCCCGACGAGGTCCGCGTCCGTGTCCGCGAGCAGCTCATGCAAGGCGCTTCCCAGGTCAAGTTGACGGCCGGCGGCGGAGTGTCGTCGCCTTTCAGCCCGATCGACGTGACCACGTTCACCGAACCCGAAATACGCGCCGCCGTTGAAGCGGCTGAGAATTGGGGCACGTATGTCGCTGCGCATGCCTTTACGGCTGCTGCGATTCGGGGAGCCATTGCGGCCGGGGTGAAGTGTATCGAACACGGCTTCCTGATGGACGACGCAACAGCGCAACTGATGGCGGAGAAGGGTGTTTGGCTGAGCATACAGCCTCTCCCCGAGGATCTGAGGCTGGGCTTTCCCGTAGGCTCCATCCAGCGAGCCAAGGCGGATGAGGTCTGGCCCGGCATAGCCAGATCCTACGAGTTGGCGAGGAAGTACAAGATCAAGACGGCGTGGGGCACCGACGTCCTGTTCTCTGCAGCGCTGGCGCGCCAACAGGGGGCCATCCTGGCCTCGCTCGCTCGCTGGTACACGCCCGCCGAGGCGCTGACCATGGCGACATCGACAAACGCCGAATTGCTGGCGCTGTCGGGCAAGCGGAATCCCTATCCCGGCAAACTCGGCGTCGTGGAGCAGGGCGCACTCGCGGATCTGCTGCTCGTCGACGGAAATCCGCTGGACAATATCGGCCTTCTTGCCGACCCCGCCAACAATCTCAAGATCATCATGAAGGATGGAATTATCTACAAGGATGCGCTTGCCCGTTAGCTAGCAACGTCATCGCCCTGTTCGATTGACAAGGTCGCGCACGATCCCGAAGCTAAGTACGAACCCATGCCGGGCAACTCGGCTCGTGGTCCCTCAGCGAAGTGGCGGCGCACCTCGTTGAGGTCCGCTTAGTGAGGCATGGCGGACTGGACTTGCATGGGGAGTTCTTCGCATTTTGACCCTAAGCGGACGCCGCGTTGATCTAATAGCCGCCCTTCGAGAATGGGGCAGCAGCGCGCACAGCATCGCCCAAGTCAATACTCAAGCGTGCCCTTGCCTCGATTGGGTCCATAGCTTGCGCCACAAAGGGCACTTTGGGCAAAACGACGGTAAGCACGCGCACGATAGCTGCCTGCTCCATTTTTTGTCCCTCATCGTGAGGGGCGTCGGGGGCAAGGCCACCTTCTTCATCATCTCCCAGATACCGAGAGTGTGGTCCTCTAACGCTGCAATCGCGTCCTGCATCTGCTCGTCGGTAAAGAACGTGCCCATTAGAAGCTCTCGGTGCGGCTTGGTGGTCACTTGAGAGCGCCGTCTCGCCTCATTGCCGACTTCATCTCGGCTATGGTTGCGCTCGCAGGAAGACGCCACTCCTTGAGAACCCAAACGCCACAGAACCAGCCCAATCCCGCTCCAATGATCGGAGCGACGATCAACGGCAAAAGTCCAAAATTGAGAACGAGATTTCCCAAGAAGAAGCCAAAGGCCCCAAGGGCCGCGATAACCCCCGCGTAGGAAAACTTGTCCAGAGATCCCACGGGCCACCAACTGCAGTTGTATCTCGCAACTTAGATCATCTTAAAACAACTAAATGATTGTTAGCGGAATGCCTCAGATTGCATGACCAAAGAGTCCGCTGCTGGCCCATCGCTTCCGTCAGGGAATAGCGGCGAGTTGTCCGCAGCGGGGTAAACCGGAAGCGCTGGAGCGCTGGTCAAATCGGCCCTTCTGACCCGAAGCGGCCATGAGAGGGATGTCCCAAATGCGTTGACCGACTCTCCTCCCCGTGTAGTCTCTGCAACCTGACGCTTAATTTGTGGAGTTGTGGAATGAAGAGGTCGGCTATCGCTATCTCATCGACGCTCACGTTCGCATCCGTCGCAAGTGCGCAGAATGCTATTCCGGTTACGGTCGACAATTTCCCAAGGGCGGAAACTGATCATTATCTTACCACCAACACAAAAGAGGCAGGTGGGATCGGCAAATTACATCACAATCGCGAGGCGACTGCGATAGATAACCAAACGGTCATCCGTATGAACCGGGATACTCTTTATTCGTTCGCAGCGTTCGATCTTGCCACTGGGCCAGTGACGATCACGCTGCCGGACGCCGGAAAGCGATTCATGTCGCTGATGGTCATCGACGAAGACCACTATGTCCCCATGGTGATTTACGACGCAAAGCCGCATACACTTACCAAAGAAAATATAGGCACTCGATATGCAGTTGTAGCGATCCGCACCTTGATTGATCCAACTGATCCCAAGGATGTCGATGCTGTGCACAAATTGCAGGATGCGATTAAAGTAAACCAGAGAGACCCGGCAAGCTCGAGCTTCCCAATTGGGACGAAGCCAGCTTGAAAGAGGTGCGAGATGCCTTGCTCGCTCTGGCGAAGCACTCTCCGAGCTTTGCTCGTGCATTTGGAAGAAGAGGCAAGTCGATCCGGTTAAGCATTTGATCGGAACAGCAGCCGGTTGGGGCGGAAATCCCGACAAGGACGCGAGCTATGCGAGTTTCAACCCGCTCAAGAACGACGGTAAGACGATTTACAAATTAGTCGTTCCTAAGAACGTTCCAGTAGATGCGTTCTGGTCTATCAGCCTCTACAATGCGAAGGGCTTCTTCGAGAAGAATTCCTATGACGCCTACTCGGTGAACAACATCACTGCCAAAAAGAATGCTGATGGCTCCGTCACGGTCCAATTCGGCGGCTGTGACGGCAGGATCGCAAATTGTTTGCCAATTATGGACGGTTGGAACTACACGGTGCGAATGTATCGGCCTCGGGAAGAAATTCTCAGCGGCAATTGGAAGTTTCCTGAGGCGCAGCCGGTAAACTGAATCAACGAGCGTCTGCTACTGGCCCGTGCCTGACCTTGGCCCAAAGCGCCGCAAGGTCCGCTTCCTGTAGCTGACCCGAACAGGCGATGCGAGCGGACAAAGACGGCCTTTGGGACCCACTACGGCCATTGTTGTGAGCAAAAGCGGATACTTCTATCGAACCAGGTAGTGTCTTCGATCTCCAGTACCAATGTATATCGAGACGACCGCGCCTGAAACTTGGGAGGAGAGAGGGCATGCTCATAAACGCCAAGGCGGCAACCAGGCTTCCTGCCCGGGACCTGAATCGGGCGCGGGCGTTCTATTCGGAAAAACTTGGGCTTGATCCGGTCGAACAGCGTGAGGGTGGGCTCCGCTACGTCTGTGCGGGCGGTGAGTTTGCGATCTTCGTCTCGGCTGGAATGCAATCCGGCACGCACACGCAGATGGCCTGGGAAGTCGAGGACATCGAGACGACCGTGCGCGAGCTTCGTGCCCGGGGAGTTGAGTTCGAGGAGTATGACCTGCCAGGTCTGAAGACCGTTGATGGGATCGCGGAGATTAACGGGAATTATCCCAGCAAGGGGATCGGTGAGAGAGGCGCTTGGTTCCGCGACAGTGAAGGCAACGTGCTGGGAATCGGGCAGCCAATCCGATCATAAGGTACGCTCCGCCGTTCGGCGTTAACCACAGCCAGCGGTTCCGGTCTGAGCGAAATCGCTTGGAAGTTTCTTAAATTTTGCTGGGTACCTCTCTTGGGCATGGTGACCTGGGGAGAGACGTGAGCAAGCGAACCAAACGTGGAAAGGCGGAGACGCTCGCACTCCCAGTGGTCGCGAGAGTTGCAATTGGCGCAGTGGCCGTCGCCGCATTGGGTTACGGTTTGCTGTCTCGCCCGGCGAGCGTGCAACCGGTGCGAAAGCCGTCCGCGCACCAGGCCATGGCATCGTCAACTCCGGTCTACGTGGCAACTCCAGTTCATGCATCGGCGCCCGCTCCCGCTCCGGCGCCGATTCCAGCCCCGGCGCCCCTGGTCGAACCGCCAAGGGCCGACGCTGATGCTCCCGGAGCATTGGTCCGCCAGGTGGTTGACTACACGAGCCGCCAGGCGCCGGGTACCGTCATCATCGATACCGGAAACACTTTCCTCTATTTCGTCCTGAACGACAGGCAGGCGATGCGCTATGGCATCGGTGTTGGCCGCGAAGGTTTCACATGGTCCGGTGAGCAGACCGTGGCCCGCAAGGCCGAATGGCCGGATTGGCATCCGCCTGCGGAGATGGTCTCGCGTCAGCCCTATCTGCCGCGGTTCATGGCGGGCGGCCCCGGCAACCCGCTCGGCGCCCGGGCGATGTACCTGGGCGAGACCGAATATCGAATTCACGGCACCAACAATCCCGCGACGATCGGGAAGAAGGTGTCGTCTGGCTGCATCCGGCTGACCAACGAGGACGTCACGGATCTCTACGAGCGGGTGAAGGTCGGAGCGAAAGTGATCGTGCTTCCGGCAACCGCTGCCCGTCGTCCGGGAACGCCGCCCGACGTCGCCTTCCGATTGCCGGATCCGGCATCGCCGTCGAAGCGGCCCTTGGCGGCCAACGCGCAGATGATGTCACCTGGACCGAAGATCGCCGAGGCCCGGTAGTTCCAATTCAGCCCGTCCCTGTCGTTGGGGACAGACGCCGGCGTCGGACTTCGCTAGTCTCCTGGAAACGAGAATCTGGGAGAGACCGCCTTGAGCACCGCGCCGCGCATCGACATCGACCCTGATACATTCTGGACCGATCCCTATCCGATGCTCGCGAAGATGCGGAAGGAGACGCCGATCGCGTTCGTGCCGCAGCTCGGCTCGACACTGCTGACGAGCCGGGACGACATCTCGATCTCAGAGAAGCAGATCGACGTGTTCTCCTCGCATCAGCCCGGCGGCCTGATGAACCGGCTGATGGGCCACAACATGATGCGCAAGGACGGCGAGGCGCACCAGGTCGAGCGCCGCGCGATGTTTCCGACGGTGTCGCCGAAGACCGTGAAGGCGCACTGGACCGCGCAATTCCAGGCCCATGCCGACCGTATTCTCGATTCGATCGAGCCGGGCCGGATCGATTTCATGCGTGACTTCGCGCTGCCCTTCTCCGGCGAATGCCTGAAGTCGATCACGGGCCTCACCAATATCGGCTTTCGCGACATGGATGCGTGGTCGCAAGGCATGATCGAGGGCATCGCCAATTATGCCGGCGACCCCGAGGTCGAGGCGCGCTGCCACGCGGCGACCTCGGGCATCGACGCCGCGATCGATGACATCCTGCCGGTGATGCGCAAGAACCCCGACCAGAGCATTCTCGGCATCCTGCTCGCCTCGGGCATGCCGATGGAGAGCGTGCGCGCCAACGTCAAGCTCGCGATATCAGGCGGCCAGAACGAGCCGCGCAAGGCGATCGCCGGCACGGTGTGGGCGCTGCTGACGCATCCCGAGCAGCTCGATCTGGTCCTGCGCGGTGAAGTGTCCTGGCTCCAGGCGTTCGAGGAATACGCCCGCTGGATCTCGCCGATCGGCATGTCGCCGCGACGGATCGCAAGGCCGTGGAGCATCCGCGACGTCTCGTTCGAAACCGACGAGCGCGTGTTCCTGATGTTCGGCTCCGCCAACCGCGACGAGAAGCACTTCGAGCGCGCCGATGCGTTCGACGTGAGACGAGATACGACCAAGAGCGTCGCCTTCGGCGCCGGCCCGCACTTCTGCGCCGGCGCCTTCGCCTCGCGCGCCATGATCGCCGATGTCGCCCTGCCGACCGTGTTCGCCCGTGCGCCGCGGATCGAAATCGCTGACGACGAGCCGGTCCGGATCGGCGGCTGGGCGTTCCGCGGGCTGCTCAATCTGCCGGTGAAGTGGCAGCACTAGGCGACGAGGGGCCCGCCTGTCCTCCTGGCGCAGGATGACATTCTGCTACTGTGTCGCCCGACGGGTCAAGTTTGTTTCGCTAAAAGCGAAATTCGTTTCGAAACAAGACCTTGGCTACTGTGCATGGGGTTGTTTTCGCATTTCTTTGGTTCTTGGCCCCCGTGCGTTGCGATTGTCACATTCGCGTGCGGAAAAAATTCGCGCTGCATTCGTTCCGCGGATTGAAAGATTAATCATGCGCTGCACCTCGCGCACAGTGCGCGCATCGCTATTTTTCCGCACGTCTCGACACCTCCGATCAGCCGCACCATCATTCCCGAACGCAGATGAATGACGGCCGCGCGGCCGGGAGTGTGGAATGCAGCGTCGGGACTTTCTGAAACTGTCGATTGGAACAGCGGCCGCCGCTGCCTTCGCCTCGCCCGCAATCGCGCAAGGCGCGGTGAAGGAGATTCGTATCGGTTACCAGAAGAACGGCGTGCTGGTCATCACGCGCCAGCAGGCCGCTCTGGAAAAACATTTCACCCCGCAGGGCATTGAGGTGAAATGGGTCGAATTCTCCTCTGGTCCGCCCATGATGGAGGCGATGAATGTCGGCAGCGTCGATTACGGCGCGGTCGGCGATTCCCCGCCGGTGTTCGCACAGGCCGCCGGGGCCGCGATCGTCTATGCCGCCGGCCAGCCGATCACCAACGGCCAGGGCATCCTGGTGCCGAAGGATTCGCCGATCCGCACCATCGCCGAATTGAAAGGCAGGCGCGTCGGCTTCACCAAGGGCTCCAGCGCCCACAACATCGTGGTGCAGACGCTGGAGCAGGCGGGCCTTACCTATGCCGACATCACGCCGGTCTATCTGACGCCGCCGGACGCCGGCCCGGCCTTTGCCAATGGCGGTATCGAGGCCTGGGCAATCTGGGATCCTTACTTCGCGATCGGCGAGACCAGGCAGAGCGGCCGCATCCTGATCAATGCGCGCGAGGTCACCAAGACCAATTCGTTCTACATCGCCAATCGTGACTTTGCGAAGAACCACGGCGCGATCCTGCAACAGATCGTCGAGGTCACCACCGCGACCGCCAAATGGGCCGAGCAGCACCGCGACGAGGTCGCGAAATCGCTCGCTGCAGTGACCGGCATTCCTCTCGACATCCAGACCATCGCGGCGAACCGCTCGTCGTTCGTGGTCGGCCCCGTCACCGACGACATCGTCGCGACCCAGCAGGGCGTCGCCGATCGCTTCCACAGGCTCGGCCTGATCCCGAAGCCGATCGTGATTCGCGACATCGTGTGGCGCAACCCGGCAGCCTGATCGTGCCGACCGGCCTGCCCATCAAAAAGGGTTTGAAGATGAGACGCATCGTTCAACGTCTGATCGCGGCCATCGCGCTGTCGATCGGCATCGTCGCCGCGGCGGTCGGCACGACCTACGGTTAGGGGAACATCCATGAGCCAATCCAAAAGCAACATCCTCTGGTTCCTGCCGACCCATGGTGACGGCCGCTATCTCGGCACCGGCATCGGCGGACGCGAGGTCGACTTCAACTATCTGCGCCAGATCGCGCAGGCCGCCGACCAGCTCGGCTATTTCGGCGTGCTGATCCCGACCGGCCGGTCCTGCGAGGATTCCTGGATCGTCGCCTCGAGCGTGGCGCCGTTCACCGAGCGGCTGCGCTATCTCGTGGCGGTACGTCCCGGCCTGCAATCGCCGAGCGTGGCGGCGCGCTTGACGGCGACGCTCGATCGCATCTCGAACGGCCGGCTGCTCGTCAACGTCGTCACCGGCGGCGATCCGGTCGAGAACAAGGGCGACGGAGTCTTCCTCGGCCATGACGAGCGCTACGAGGTCACCCGCGAGTTCCTGGGCGTCTACAGCGACCTGCTTGCCGGCAAGACCGTCAATGTCGAAGGCAAGCACATCCGCATCGAGGGCGGCAGGCTGCTGTTTCCTCCGGTGCAGTCGCCGCGGCCGCCGCTCTATTTCGGCGGATCGTCCGATGCCGGCATCGACGTCGCGGTCGACACCGTCGACAAATATCTCACCTGGGGCGAGCCGCCGGCGCAGGTCGCCGAGAAGATCGCGAAGGTGAGGGAGGTTGCCGCCGCGCGGGGCAGAAGACTCTCCTTCGGCATCCGTCTGCACGTGATCGTCCGCGAGACCAACGAGCAGGCTTGGCGCGCCGCGAACGAGCTGATCAGGCATGTCAACGACGACACCATCGCGCTGGCGCAGAAGAACTTCGCCCGTATGGATTCCGTTGGCCAGCAGCGTATGGCGCAGCTCCATGGCGGCAGGCGCGACAAGCTCGAGATCGCGCCGAATCTGTGGGCCGGCGTCGGGCTCGTGCGCGGCGGGGCCGGCACCGCGCTGGTCGGCGACGCCCAGACCGTCGCGGCGCGCATCAGGGAGTATCAGGATCTCGGCATCGATACCTTCATCATGTCGGGCTATCCGCATCTGGAGGAAGCCTATCGCTTCGCCGAGCTGGTGTTCCCGCTACTTTCGCTGGAGCGGCCGAGCAACGTGACGAAGCTCCATTTCAACGGCGGTCCGTTCGGCGAGACGGTCGGCAGCGATCTCCGTCCGCAGCACCGGGTGTCGCAGTCATGAGCCTGATCGACAGCATTTCGTTTCCGCGCAGCCTGCGCCTGCCGCGCCTCGACGGCCTGATCCAGTGGATCGTGCCGCTCGCCATCATCGCGATCTGGCAGGTCGCGAGCGTGACCGGCTTCGTGCCGACCCGCGTGCTGCCGGCGCCGAGCGACGTCGTGCTGGCCGGCTGGAAGCTGCTGCTCTCCGGCGAGCTCGTCCGCAACATCTGGGTCTCGTTCTGGCGCGCCTCGATCGGCTTCCTGATCGGCGGCGGCATCGGCTTCGCGTTCGGCCTCGCCAACGGCCTGTCTCAGCTCTCGGCCAAGCTCACCGACACCACGCTGCAGATGGTGCGCAACGTGCCGCATCTGGCGCTGATCCCGCTGGTCATCCTCTGGTTCGGCATCGACGAGAGCGCAAAGCTGTTCCTGGTGGCGCTGGGCGTGTTCTTCCCGATCTATCTCAACACGCTGCACGGCATCCGCACCGTTGATCCGCAGCTGATCGAGATGGGCCGCATCTACGGCATGACCGACGGCGAATTGTTCTGACGCGTCATCTTCCCTGGCGCGCTGCCCTCGATCTTCGTCGGCATCCGCTTCGCGCTCGGAATCATGTGGCTGACCCTGATCGTCGCCGAGACCATCGCGGCGTCCTCAGGGCTTGGCTACATGGCGATGCAGGCGCGTGAGTTCATGCTGATCGACGTCGTCGTGCTCTCGATCCTGATCTACGCTCTGCTCGGCAAGCTCGCCGACAGCGCCTCCCGGGTGCTGGAGCGCCTGACGCTCTCCTGGCACTCCGCCTTCCAGAAACGTTGAGCCAAAATACTGGGAATCACATGCAGACAGCGCTTCGTACGTCCCTTCCCGAGACCGAGCTCGCCAGCCGCGCCGATTTCGTCCCTCATGCTCGTGTCGTGCATGGGGAGCGTCCGGTTCACACCGGCGGCCGGCCGCTTAGCATCCGGGGCTTGCGCAAATCCTTCTGCGACAACGAGGTGCTGCGCGGCATCGACCTGCACATCCCCGCCGGCCAGTTCGTCGCGATTGTCGGAAAAAGCGGCTGCGGCAAGAGCACGCTGCTGCGTCTGATCGCCGGCCTGGACGGGATCGACGCCGGCAGCATCAGCTTCGGCGGTGACGTCCAGCCCGAAGACATCCGCGTGATGTTCCAGGAGCCGCGGCTCTTACCCTGGGCCCGCGTGCTCGCCAATGTCGAGGTCGGCCTCGGCCGCGATCGTGCCTCCAGCGATGCGCATGCGCGTGCCGAGAAAGCCTTGAGCGAGGTCAGTCTCGCCGACAAGCGCGACCAATGGCCCTCGGTGCTGTCGGGCGGACAGAAGCAGCGCGTCGCGCTCGGCCGCGCGCTGGTCTCGCGCCCGCGCGTGCTCGCCTTCGACGAGCCGCTCGGCGCACTGGACGCTTTGACCCGCATCTCGATGCAGCGGCTCCTGGAGCGCGTCTGGCGGGACCAGGGCTTTACCGCGATCCTGGTGACCCACGACGTCTCCGAGGCCGTCGCCCTGGCGGACCGGGTGCTGGTGATCGAGGAGGGCCGCATCGCCCATGACGTCACGGTCAACGCGCTCCGGCCGCGCCAGCGTGGCTCGGCAGAGCTTGCAAGCCTTGAAGGCTCGATCCTGAGCCACCTTTTGTCGGCGGACGATCGTACCTAAATGAGAGGGAACCCCGCTTCGGGGAGCAATGCCATGAATGTAGTGCCCCGCGATCTCATGACCGAAATCCCCGTCTCGTCCGCCGATTTCCGCGGCGCCATGCGCCACCTCACCGGCGGTGTCAGCGTCATCACCGCCGGGCGGGGCAAGGATATTACGGGTATGACGGTGACCTCGGTCTCCTCGCTATCGGTCGAGCCGCCGACGCTGCTGGTCAGCATCAACCGCGATGCGTCGTCCTTTCCGCTGATCAGGCGCCACGGCGCCTTCGGCGTGAACATTCTCAATGCCGACCAGCTCGATATTGCCGAGCGCTTTTCCGGCAAGGGCGGGCTGAAGGGTGCCGATCGTTTCAAAGGCGCCGAATGGGTGACGGCGGTCTCCGGCGTTCCGCTCCTGGTTGGCGCGCTCTCGGCCTTCGATTGCGAGGTCGAGGAGATCGTCGAACGCCACTCGCACGGCATCGTTATCGGCCGTGTCAGGAATATCAGGAACTCGGCCCGCACCGCCGCGCTGGCCTATTGGCACGGCCAGTATGTGGCGGTCGATCAGGACGAAGACGCGGCCAGGCTCGCGGATGTCAGCCTTCCCGCGCGCGGCCGGCGCGGCATTTGATCGCCGCGCGTGGCGGCGCCGAAGGCTGGCCTTTTCCCCATCATCGCTCTAGAAGCGCCCTGAGCCTTCCCGCCGGGACGGCAGAGGAGCGGAACGATGAAGCGCATCGCGATCCTAGCGTTCTACGCCGTCGGCGCGCTCGCGATCGCCTATCTCGCGCTCTACGCCTATGCGACGTTCCGCGGCCAGCCGATCGTGCCGGGCGACCCCATCCACATCTTCCGCAAGCCCGACGCGCCGAGTTATTCGTGACGACACTGTGCCCTCGTCATGGCCGGGCTTGACCCGGCCATTCACGTGCACCGGCGATTTCGGAGAACGTGGATGCCCGGGTCAAGCCCGGGCATGACGGAAGAGTGTGGGCTACCCCCGCAAAATCGCCAGCGCTAGCGCCTGCGCGCGGGGCACGATGCTGTCGAGCTCGAGATATTCCTCCGGCGTGTGCGCGAGCCCGCCGACCGGCCCGAGGCCGCAGATGGTCGGCGTGCCGACAGCGGCGGTGAAGCCGGAATCGGCGCAGCCGCCGGAGAATTCGCCCTGCAGCGTGGTGAGCCCGACCTGTCTTGCGGCAGCCTGATAATTTTCGAACAGCGCCTTCGAATCCGCGCTCTGCACCACCGGCACGAACTCGCCCTTGATCGTGAGCGTTGCACTCGTGCCCGGCACGTAGGACGTCGCGACGATCGTCTCGATTGCGGCCATCACCCTCGCGCGATCCGCCGGATCGACGTAACGCAGGTCGATCTGACCCTCGGCGTAAGGCGCCGTGGTGTTGACGGACTGCCCGCCCGAGACCAGGCCGACATTCAGCGTGATGCCCTTGTCGAGATCGGTCAGCGCATGGATATGGACGATCTTGTGCGCGAGCTCGCCGATCGCGCTGATGCCGGCAGCAAAGTTGGCGCCGGAATGCGCGGCTTTGCCTGTGACGGCCATGTGCATGAAGATGCCGCCCTTGCGCCCGGTGACGACGTTGCCCGTGGGCCGGCCGGGCTCGGAATTGAACACCGCGCGCGCGGCGCGTCCCTCGCGTTCGATCACCGGGCGCGAGGAGGGCGAGCCGATCTCCTCGTCGGAGGTGATCAATACCTTGATCGGGTGCGGCGAGCCGCCGAATTTGTGGAAGGCGGTCGCCACGAACACGTTCATGACGAGGCCGGATTTCATGTCGGCGACACCTGGTCCATAGGCGCGGCCATCTCGGATCGTGAACGGACGCTGCCCGGCTTCGCCCTTGCCGAACACGGTGTCGCGATGCCCCATCAACAGCACCGGCTTCTCGTTGCTGCCGGGTTTTGCAACCTCCGCATGGATCGCGTCGCCGAAGGCGGCGTTGGCCTCGCGCCGGAACGGAATGCCGTGCTCGGCAAAGTGCCGCTCGAACCGCGCACCGACCGCATCGACGTCTTCCTTGTCGTAGGACCCGGAATCGATGTTCACGACGTCGCGGAGCAGATCGATCATCGCCTGCCGCTGCGACGCCAGCCAATCCGTGATTTGAGCTTCAGACATGTGGTTCCTCGCGTATTTTCGGGCGGAGTTATAGGGCCTGGCGCGAGGATGGCCTAGTCGCGTGGCGCGCTCCCGTTATGCGAGGACCGCTCTCTCCGCCGTCATTGCGAGCACAGCGAAGCAATCCAGTCTGTCACCGCGGAGGGATTCTGGATTGCTTCGCTCCGCTCGCAATGACGACGATTGGCGGCCTGCATTCAAACGAGATGCCCGGGACTGAGCCCCGGGCATCTGCATTCTCTCAACCAGCGTGGCCGCCTACGCCCCCATCATCGGCATCCGCGGATACTCACCCGGCGTTCCCGCGGGCGGGATCGGGATGCCGCCGTCGGCATATTCGTTGAGCTTGTTGCGCAGCGTGCGGATCGAGATGCCGAGGATGTTGGCGGCATGGGTGCGGTTGCCGAGGCAGTGCTTCAACGTCTCCAGAATCAGGTCGCGCTCGACGTCGGCCACGGTGCGCCCCACGAGTGCGCGAGTCACCTGCTCGGCGGCCATGGCGGCATGCGCCACGGCCGGCGCGGTCTTGGCGAGATCGAGCCGGTCACCGTCCGGCGTGATGATGGCGTCGGGTCCGATCTCGTCGCCGTGCGCCATCAGCACCGCGCGATGCATGGTGTTTTCGAGCTCGCGGACGTTGCCCTGCCAGCGGTTGGCGGAGAGCACGCGGCGCGCTTCCGCCGAGATCGGGCGCAGCGGCACGCCGTTGCCCTCGGCATATTTCTTCACGAAGTGCTGGGCGAGCTCCAGGATGTCGGCAGGGCGCTCGCGCAGCGGCGGGATCTTCAGATTGACGACATTGAGGCGGAACAGCAGATCCTCGCGGAACGTGCCTTCGCGCACAGCCTCGGCGAGATTGCGGTTCGAGGTCGCGATGATGCGGATGTCCACCGGCACCGGCTTGGTGCCGCCGACGCGATCGATCACGCGCTCCTGGATCGCGCGCAGCAGTTTCGATTGCAGGCGGACGTCCATCTCCGAGATTTCGTCGAGCAGCAGCGTGCCGCCGGTCGCCTCCTCGAACTTGCCGATGCGGCGCGCGACCGCGCCGGTGAAGGCGCCCTTCTCGTGGCCGAACAGCTCGGATTCCAGGAGGTGCTCGGGGATCGCGGCGCAGTTGATGGAGATGAACGGGCGCTTGGCGCGCGCCGAGCGGGTGTGGACGTAACGGGCCAGCACCTCCTTGCCCGTGCCGGATTCCCCGGTGATCATGACCGAGGCGTCGGAGCCGGCGATCTGCTGGGCGAGCTTGATCACCTTTGCCATCGCTTCGTCGCGATAGACCAGCTCGCGGGAATCGTTGGCGACGGCGGCGAGCACCGCGGCGATCAGCTCCGGATCCGGCGGCAGCGGGATGTATTCCTTGGCTCCCGCATGGATCGCGGCGACCGCGGCGCGGGCGTCGTTGGTGATGCCGCAGGCGACGATCGGCGCGTGGATGTGCTCGGCTTCCAGCCGCAGCACGAGGTCGCGAATGTCGAGGGCGACGTCGACCAGCAGGAGGTCGGCGCCCTTGCCGCCGCGCAGCACGCGCATCGCCTGCTCGTGATCCTCGGCATGAGTCACGGTGGCGCCGTTCTCCATCGCGATCTTGGTGGCGGTGGTGAGCTGGCCCTTCAATGTGCCAACGATGAGAAGCCGCATGTCAGTCTCCTGTCCGTCTGTTCGCGCTGCCGCGCGTCATGTCCTTGCGTCTTGTGCTAGCCGCGTTCGGCCTTGATGATTTCCGTCATGGTGACGCCGAGCTTGTCCTCGACCAGGACGACTTCGCCGCGGGCGACCAGCTTGTTGTTGACGTAGATGTCGATGGCTTCGCCGACGCGCCGGTCGAGCTCGAGCACGGTGCCCGGTCCGAGCTTCAGGAGCTCGCCGACGTCCATCTTCGAACGGCCGAGCACGGCCGAGACCTGCACCGGAACGTCGAACACCGCTTCGAGGTCGGCGGCGGCACGCGCCGCATATTCGTCCTCGTTGTAGCCGACGTCGGCTCCGGTCGGCGGCATCGGGCCGTTGAGATCGGGCAACGGGACCTGTCCGTCGGTGTCGCTCATGGCTTAGCTCCCCCTGCGGGACGCGATATAGCGTCCGACCATTTCGTCGATCTTGGCCAGGATGGCGCCGCGCTCCAGCACGACGCCGCCATCGGCCCATTCGATCCGGCAGTCGCCGGTGGCAATTTCCGGCTCGGCCAGGATCACCAGCCGGCCCTCGAAGCCGCTCTGTTTGGCGAGCCGCTCGATCTTCTCGCGCGCGGCGTCGTAGAGCGCATCGTTGATGCGGACGACGAGATGCGGCGTCGCGACCAGATGCGAGAAGCAGTCCTTGACCAGCGCGATGACCTCGCCGAGCGGCTCGGCGGCGACCAGGTCGGCGCACAGCTTGCGCGCCACCGCGACCGCGACCTCGACCGCCTCGGTCTCCATCCTGGTCTCGATGCCGCCGATGCCGGAGGCGACGCCCCGAATTGCGATGTTGATCTCCTCCATGGCGAGCGCGACGCGGCGGTCGCTCTCGGCCTTGGCCTCGCGCTGACCGGCGGCAAAGCCGTCCTGGTAGGCGCGCGCCTCGGCTTCCGCGACCTTCTGGGCGATCTCGGCTGCGGTCGCGGCCTTCTCGCGCGTCGCCCGCTCGGGCGCTGCGAAGTCGGTATCGAACAGGAATTTTGCCGGAGCGGCCATCAGTACACCAGCTCGTCGTCGGCGCGGTTCTTGGTCAGCATGATCTCGCCCTTGGCGGCGAGGTCCTTGGCGAGGTTGACCAGAAGCGCCTGGGCCTCGTCGACGTCGCGCAGGCGCACCGGGCCCATCGCCGCCATGTCGTCCTGGAGCATCTTGGCCGCGCGCGAGGACATGTTGCCGAAGAAGAAGTTGCGGACGTCCTCGTTGGCGCTCTTGAGCGCGACGCCGAGCTTGTCCTTGTCGACGTTGCGCATCAGGGTCTGGGCGGAGCCGGAGTCGAGCTTGACGAGGTCGTCGAAGGTGAACATCAGCGCCTTGATCCGCTCGGCGGATTCGCGGTTGTCCTCTTCCAGAGAAGTGATGAAGCGGGTTTCGGTCTGGCGGTCGAAATTGTTGAAGATTTCCGCCATCACCTCGTGGGCGTCGCGACGGCGGGTCTGCGACAGGTTGGACATGAATTCGGTGCGCAGCGTCTTCTCGACGCTCTCGATCACCTCCTTCTGCACCGCCTCCATCTTCAGCATGCGGTTGACGACGTCGAGCGCGAGCTCCTCGGGCAGGATGCCGAGCACGCGGGCGGCGTGCTCCGACTTCAGCTTCGACAGAACCACGGCGATGGTCTGCGGGTATTCGTTCTTCAGGTAGTTGGCGAGGACCTCTTCCTGCACGTTGGAGAGCTTCTCCCACATGTTGCGCCCCGCGGGGCCGCGGATCTCGTCCATGATGCCGTTGACGCGCTCCGGCGGCAGGTATTGCTGCAGCAGCCGCTCGGTGGCGTCGAAATTGCCCATCAGCGCGCCCGAGGCCGACATGCGCGAGACGAATTCGAGCAGCATGTCCTCGACGGTGTCGACCTCGACGGTGCCGAGCGTCGACATCTCCAGCGAGAGCTGGCGCACCTCGTCGTCGTCGAGCAGGCTCCAGATCTTGCCGCCATATTGCTCGCCCAACGCCAGCATCAGGATCGCGGCACGCTTCGGCCCGGGCAGCTGCGCGAGGCCCTTGCCGTCGGCGGCGCGGATGCCGGCGCGCTGACCGAGCGTGGAGATCACGCTGGTGATGTCGTTCGAATTGGCGTTTTGCAGACTGGCGGCCATGTCAGATCACTTCTTGATTCACTTGGCGGATTACTTGGCTGGCTCGGTCAGCCACTGGCGGATGATCGCGACGGTTTCGTTGGGGTTGCGCTCGGCGAGCTCGCCCACGCGATGAACGGACTGGGCGTGGACCTGGCCCTGGATGGTGGCGACGTCGATGGCGCTGGCGGCACCGCTCGGCAGCAGCGCCTGGCCGGAGGCCGGCGCGGCCTCTTCCGACGCGGCGGGGCCCGTCAGCACGCCGGAGATGGCGGCGGCGACCTCGTCGGAGGCGAGGATGCGCTTGACCAGCGGGCGGATGACCAGGAACAGCACGACCAGGCCGAGCAGCATCATCACGCCGAGCTCGACGAAGTACATGACGTCGTCCTTGGTGAACTGCAGCATGCCGAGCAAGCCTGAGGACTCGCCGATCGGCGAGGTGGAAGGCGCGTCGGCAAAGCGGAGATTCACGACCTCGACCTGGTCGCCGCGCTTCTGGTCGAAGCCGATCGCCGAGCGCACCAGGGTGGCGATGCTCTCGAGCTGCTCCTTGGTGCGGTCCTGGTAGGCCAGCTCGCCCTTGTCGTTCTTGGAGTAGATGCCGTCGACCAGCACCGCGACCGAGATGCGGTTGACCCGGCCGGCTTCGGTCACTTCGGTCTTGGTGGTGCGGGAGATCTCGTAATTGTTGGTCTCTTCGGTCTTCTTGCTCTGGTCCTTGGGGGCGGCGGCGGCGTTGTTCTGCTGGCTGCCGGGCAGCTCGTTGTTGACGGTGACCTGGCCGTTGTTGTCGGCGGTCATGCTCTGCTCTTCGCGGGTCTGGCTCGAGCGCAGCACCCGGCCTTCGGGGTCGAACTTGTCCGAGGTCTGGGTGACCTTGTTGAAGTCGAAATCGGCCGACAGCTGCACGCGGGCGCGGCCCGAGCCGACCACGGAGGACACGATGTCCTCGACCTGCTTGCGCATGCGCTTTTCGAAGGAGATGCGGCGCTCGTCGCCGACCGCCTGCTCCGGATCGGTCGCCGCGCCGTCGGCCAGCAGCTGGCCGGCCTCGTCGACGATCGAGACCCGTTGCGGCTTCAGCCCGTTGACGGCGGAGGCGACGAGATGGCGGATGGCGCGGATCTGCTGGGCTTCCAGCGAGCCGCGGACGCGGACCACGATCGAGGCCGACGGCTCCGGCGCCTCGCGCGCAAACAGCGGGCGCTCGGGCAGCACGAGATGGACGCGCGCGGCCTGGATGCGGTCGATGGCGCGGATGGTGCGGGCGAGCTCGCCTTCCAGCGCGCGGAGATGATTGATGTTCTGAACGAAGGAGGTGGTGCCGAGTGCGTCCGATTTGTCGAACACCTCGTAGCCGACGCCGCCGCCCTTGGGCAGGCCGCCCTCGGCGAGCTTCATGCGCAGCCGGGTGACCTTGTCCTTGGGCACCATGATGATGGAGCCCTCGTTGCGGATCTCGAACTGGATGCCCTGGCGTTCCAGGTCCTTGATGATGGTCGAGGAATCCTCGACGCTGAGGTCCGTGAACAGCGTCGTCATCTGCGGCGTGGTGACGCGCATGATGACGAAGGCGAAGAAGCCGATGAGCGCGGCGGTGACCGCGATCATCGCCCCGAACCGGGCGGCGCCGATACTCTTCAGAAAGTCCGCAAGCCCTTGCAAGCAACCGCCCCAGCAGATTCGGCTGCTTTCACCGGAAAGGCCGACTGGGCAATTATTGCCTAGGTGATGGTTTCGATATGGTTAACGAGAGTTAAGAGATCGGACAAAACTGTATCATGAAAAAAATCGGCCTCGCGGAGCGAGGCCGATTTTCGTCAAAAGCTGCAGATTTCCGGATCGCCTACTGGCGATATTGCTGGATGCGGGTGGTGCGAAGACCCGCCAGACCGTGCTGGTCGATGGAAAACTGCCAGGAAAGGAATTCGTCGACCGTCAGGGTATAACGGCTGCAGGCCTCCTCGAGGGAGAGAAGTCCACCACGGACGGCGGCGACGACTTCGGCCTTGCGACGGATGACCCAACGTTTCGTGCCCGGTGCAGGCAGATCCGCGATCGTCAACGGACTGCCGTCCGGCCCGATGACGTATTTTACCCTCGGGCGATGGGGTTCTGTCATGGCGTACTCACAAACTCTCAACCACTGAACTCACGCCCGTAACCCTACGCCCCCCGGCTTAAAAATCCGCTAAGCCTAAGGGTTCAATACAATTCTCGTTGAAACTTGCGGGAACACGGCCGTCTCGGCCGGCGCGAGACGCGATTCCGGCGGGCCAAGCGGGCAGAAGGTAAATACTTTACTAACGCCGAACGACTTTTGCGGGCTCGGCGCGAGCCCGGGACTCTGATCCACCTCTCCCCGCCGGGAAGAGGTGCCTCGCCCTCAATAGGCGCTTGTCGCGATGATGCTCTTGACCTGGCTCAGCGTGTAGCTGGCACCGTCGATGGTGAGCAGCGGCGGCGACTGGGTCAGGTCGACCGACGATACTACGCCCTGCACCTGCGCGGCGATGCCGACATTGTTGTTCGCGACGTCCTTGCCCGTGGCCGAGATCGTGTACTTGCCGTCGGGCCATTGCGTGCCGTCATTGCCCATGCCGTTCCAGGTGAACGGAATGTCGTTGCCGGCGGCGGCGGTGTATTTGCCGTTGAACACGGTCTGGCCGCTGGAATTGGCGATCGAGATCTCGACGGTGGAGTCGGTCGGCACGTTGAGATGCCAGATCGCCGCCGAGTTCGTCATGCTCGTGGTCGAACCGTCGACCAGCGCGGTCTTGCCGACGAAGCCCAGCGCCTGGGTCGCCTGCGTGGTCTGCTGGAGGGTGACGAGCTGGGCCAGCGAATCGTTGGTCTTGAGCTGCTGCTCGACGCCGGCGAACTGCACCAGCTGCTGGGTGAACTGGTTGGTGTCGAGCGGATCGAGCGGGTTCTGGTTCTGGAGCTGCGTCGTCAGCAGCGTCAGGAAGGTCTGGAAGTTGCCGGCGAGCGTCGAGCCCGTGGTCGAGCTCAACGAGTTCGAGGAGGAGGATTTCGGGATGTCGGTCGTCCCGGAGACGACGGAAGGGGCGGTGGCGGCATTCGTGGTGGCCATTTCGAATACTCCTCACACTCTGATGTCGATGCCGCCGCTCGACCCGAGCATGCGGCCGTAGCCGCGGGCGACAGGCGCGGCAGCAACGGTTTCGTCTTCGCTGATGATCAGCCGGCGGGCATTGCCGCCATTGTCGTTATTCTGGCCGGAATTCTGGCCCGATGAATTCTGGTCGCGCAGGCTGAAGGACAGCCCGTTGCTGCCGGTCTTGAAGCCTGCATCGTCGAGCGCGCGCTGCAATTGCGGTGCGTCCTGCTTCAGCATCGACAGCGTCTCCGGCTTCTCGACCGTGAGATGCGAGGTGACCTGGCCGTTGCGGTCGACATTGATGCGGACGTCGATGCGGCCGAGCTCGGTCGGGTCGAGGCTGATGTCGAACCGGGACTTGCCGGCGCGAATGGCAGCCGCGATCTCGATCGGCACGCCGCTGATCGGCACGGCGGCATGGTTTGCCGCGGTCGCGGTAAGCGTCGCCGTCGATGCCGTGGCGGCCGAGATCGTGTTGGTCAGCGGCGCCTGCACGGCGGAAGCGGCCTGCGCGCCGGCATCCGTCGGGGCGATGGTAGCCTGCGTGCCCGCATGCGCATGCGTGGCTGGCGCGCCTTGTGCCGGATCGGCGGCGAGGTCGGCGCGGCTTGCCTTGGCGTCGGTCGCTCCGCCATCTGCCTGCGGCTTTGCGGCCTGCGCATGCGCGACCGACGGAGCCTGCGCGGCGTTCGCCGTGCCGGTGTTCTGGCCGATATTCGAGACGTCGCTCTGGGCCTGCGTCGTTGCGGCGGCCTTGAACGAGGTCTTCGGCGTGCCCTGGCTGACGGCGGCGATCAGTCCGCCGTTGGCCTTCGCATCCGTCGCGGTCGCCTCGCTTGCGCCGGTCGCGGTCTCGCCGAGCGTCGCCGTGGTGTCGGCATCGA
Organism: Bradyrhizobium sp. RP6; assembly: GCF_003837805.1. Classification (GTDB taxonomy): domain Bacteria; phylum Pseudomonadota; class Alphaproteobacteria; order Rhizobiales; family Xanthobacteraceae; genus Bradyrhizobium. The sequence goes on from NZ_RQIT01000022.1 coordinate 118,844, forward strand.
CCTCGACGCCTGCAGCCTTGGCGCTCTTGTCGCCGGCGGTGGCGGTATCGGTCTTGTTGCCGGCGATCTGCGCCGCAGTGGAGGCACTGGCGGCAAGACCTGCTGCGGCGATCGTCAGCGGCGAGGCGGCTGCATCGCCGGCCTGGCTCGCAGCCGCATTCGGATCGGCCGGCACGACGGGCGCGGCAACGACGATCGCGTTCGGATCGGGCAGGGCGGGCTGCGTCGCATCGGCCGGCACGGCGGCAGCCGCATCGGCGACGGCGGCAGGAGCGTCGGTGCCGTCGGACTTGTCGCCCTTGGTCTCGTCGGATTTGTCCGTCGATCCGGCGTCCGATGTCTCGGACTTGTCCTTGATCTTGCCGGTGTCCTTGGCCGGATCGCTGGTCGTATCGCTCTTGTCGTTCTTCGCCGGCGCGGATGTGTCGTCATTCGCCTTGCTGTGCGAAGCCTGGTCCGTGGAAGAGGTGTTGCGCGGGCTCCGGTCGGACGCGGTGGAAGACGAGGTGGAATCGCTCCGGCGCGGCGCAGTGTCCTGCGCCTGCGTATTGTTGCTGATCGCCTGGGTGTTGCTGTCGACCAGCGAGCCGAAAGCGTCGTTCGCGGGCGTGTCTTTCGTGGCTTGCGACCGGGCAGGCTTTTGCTGCGCGCTCTGGACTTGCACGCTTGCCACGACGTCTGACGTACGACCAACCACAGGCAACCCCTTGGAAGCAACTTCGGACAAGGGGTAGCAAGGAGCGGGCCACCGCCTTCCGTGTAATTTTATTCAGTAAAATCAATAGCTTGAATGTTTTGGCTCGATGCCGGCAAGGTGCCGCGGCCCCGCCATTTCTGCCGCCCCGGCAAGAATTGCCCTAAGCCGGCTGCCCGCGCGATTGCTTCACCGGAATGCCGCCTATATTAAGGAGGTTACTCTCAGCCGCTTTCGACTTGGGCAGTCGTGCCCCCCAGGGAACCAGGGTTCCGGGGGATCACCGATGCCCCGCGAGAAGGCACAGGAATCGCGGATCGCGCTACGCCGCCGCCACAACGCTCTAAGGCCCATGCTGAACAGTCTGGATCTCGAAGGCCGTCCCGAGGACACCAGGGTCGTCGTCGCCATGTCGGGCGGAGTCGATTCCTCGACGACGGCTGCGCTGCTGAAGGCGGAAGGCTACGACGTCGTCGGCATCACGCTGCAGCTCTACGACCATGGCGCGGCGACCCACCGCAAGGGCGCCTGCTGCGCCGGCCAGGACATCCACGACGCCCGCGATGTCGCGGCCAAGCTCGGCATTCCCCATTACGTGCTCGACTACGAGGACCGCTTTCGCGAGTCCGTCATCGACAATTTCGCCGACTCTTACGCGCTCGGCGAGACGCCGGTGCCGTGCGTCGAGTGCAACCGCTCGGTCAAGTTCCGCGACCTGCTGAAGACAGCGCGTGAGCTCAGCGCACAGGCGCTCGCGACAGGGCATTATGTTGCCTCGCGCCGCCTGCCCAATGGCTCGCGGGCGCTGGTCTGCGCGGCCGACGCCGACCGCGACCAGAGCTATTTCCTGTTCGCGACCACGCGCGAGCAGCTCGACTTCCTGCGCTTTCCGCTCGGCGACATGACCAAGCCGCAGACGCGCGAGCTCGCGCGCCGCTTCGGTCTTGCGGTCGCCGACAAGCACGACAGCCAGGACATCTGCTTCGTGCCGACCGGCCGCTACACCGATATCATCACGCGGCTGCGTCCGAACGCGATGGATCCCGGCGACATCGTCGATCTCTCGGGGCGCGTGCTCGGCCGGCACAGCGGCATCGCCAATTTCACCGTCGGCCAGCGCCGCGGCCTCGGTATCGCCTCCGGTTCGCCGCTGTTCGTGGTGCGGCTGGAGGCCGCTACCCGCCGCGTCGTCGTCGGCCCGCGCGATGCGCTGAAGATGCACCGCATCAGCTTGCGCGACGTCAACTGGATCGGCGACGGCGACATCGACCGCGCGATCGGCGGCGGCCTCGAGATGTTCGTGCGCGTGCGCTCGACCCGCAGCCCGCAGCCGGCCTGGCTGCGCGGCGGCAATGGCCAATACGAGGTCGAGCTCGTCGCCGGCGAGGAGGGCGTCTCGCCCGGCCAGGCCTGCGTGTTCTACGACGCAGCCGGCGGCCAGGCCCGCGTGCTCGGCGGCGGCTTCATCCAGAGCGCCGCGGCGAAGGTCGGCGCGGCCACGTCGCGCCCGCTCGCGGAAGCGGTCCGCGGCTGATGCGAAATGAGATTGAGCCCGACTGTAGCCGCAACAGCGGTGCGCCCCCTCTCCCGCCTGCGGGAGAGGGTCGGGGAGAGGGCTCTCTCCGCGAGCGATACATCGCGAGAGGAAAGAACCCTCACCCGCCACGCTCTTGCGAGCGTGTCGATCTCTCCCGCAAGCGGGAGAGGCGCTAGACCGGGTACGGCGCGAGGACCGTCATCACCAATGACCATCATCTAAGTAAGAGTATCGGGCAGGGCAGGGGGCATGGCAGCAGACATCTCGCGGGCCGGGGTCGAGAAGGCCTATGGCCGCTGGGCGCCGGTCTATGATCTCGTGTTCGGCAAGGTGTTCGACGCCGGAAGGCAGTCGACCATCGCGGAGGCCGACCGCATCGGCGGCCGCATTCTCGACGTCGGCGTCGGCACCGGGCTTTCGCTCTCCGATTATGCGCGCACCACGAAGATCTGCGGCGTCGACATTTCCGAGCCGATGCTGCGCAAGGCGCAGGCGCGCGTGCGCGCGCTTCGCCTCTCCAACGTCGAAGTGCTGTCGGTGATGGATGCGAAGAACCTCGCCTTCCCCGACAAATTCTTCGACGCGGTGGTCGCGCAATATGTCATCACGGCTGTGCCCGATCCCGAAGGCACGCTCGACGAGTTCGTCCGCGTGCTCAAGCCCGGCGGCGAGCTGATCCTCGTCAACCACATCGGCGCCGAGAGCGGCCCCCGAAAGCTGTTCGAGCTCGCCTTCGCCCCCATCGCCCGCCGCCTCGGCTGGCGCCCGGAATTCCCGTGGGCCCGCCTCGTGGGCTGGGCCGCCAGGCACGGCGGCATCACCCTCACCGAGCGCCGCCCCATGCCGCCGATGGGCCATTTCTCGCTGATCCGATACCGCAAGGCGTGAGCGAGCCCGAGGCGCGGCCAGGCCGGCAGCGCGCCCCCTCTCCCGCTTTGCTTGCGGGAGTGGGTAGGGGAGAGGGCTCTCTCCACGCGCGATATCCCGCGCGTAACTCCGGCATTGCTGTGCAAGTTCACTCATTCGCTGATTGGATCGCTCCAGCGGAGCACGATCCGATGCGCGCAACGACGGGCGGCGCAGACCGTCAAATTTGCCGCAGTCCACTCCCGATCACATCGCACTCCGGCCGGGAACAGGCCGCCCGCGGCGCGCGTTTCCCTCCCATGCGCACGACATCAAACATCATTCTGGCCGGCCTCCTGATCGCCGCCTCAGGCACAGCGATCGCGCAGGCCCCGCCCGCCCCGGCGACGCCGCCGCAACAGACCGCGCCGCCATCCCCGCAACACGCGGCCAACTGCACCCCGCAGGACCGTCCGAACCGTCAATCGGACGGCACCACCACGGGCCAGTCCCGGGAACCGCTCGGCGACAAGCTGGCCAAATCCGACGGCGTGCTCTGCCCGCCCTCGGGCATCGACCCCGAGATGCACGCGCCGGCCCCCGACACCGGCGGCAACACCCCGGTGATCCCGCC
>NZ_RQIT01000023.1 GCF_003837805.1 Bradyrhizobium sp. RP6
CGCCAATCCGCCTCAGCACAGCGCTACCTTTGCCTCGCCGCGACACCAGCGCATCTGCGAAGCTCGGTTGTCCCACCTGTCGATATGCCATCCCAATCCGCCTCCAACGACAGATCCTAGAGAATCGCAAAATTCCCCTTTGTGCAAAGCCCTCGCTTGCGGGAGAGGTCGGATCGCGAAAGCGATCCGGGTGAGGGTTCCGTCCTCTTGTGGAGTGTTCGTCGTCGAGACACCCTCTTCCCAACCCTCCCCCGCAGGCGGGGGAGGGAGCGCAGCGGCGGCTCTGTCGCGACCTGCGCGCATCACGAACTCGCCTACTTCTGCATGAACGACGCCCAGCGCTTCTCGGCGGCTTCGCCCGCCGGCGAGGACCACCAGGCGTAGGACATCAACGCCTGCTTGGCCGCGTTCGCCGGTTCGCTCGGCAGCTGCGCGGCGCGCTCGGGCTTGATCACGCCCGTCTCGAACGCCTTGGGATTGCCCGGGCCGTAGTCGATGTTGAGCGGCAGGTTGGCCTGGTGCACGGGATCAACCGCCTCGTTGATGAACTTGACCGCCGTAGCGAGATTCGGCGCGCCCTTGAGGATGCAGAGCGAGGTGCTCTGCAGGATGCCCTGGTTGTAGGTGAAGGAGACCTTCGCGCCCTCCTTGGCGACGGCGCTGACGCGGCCGTTCCAAGCCATCTCCATATCGACCTCACCGTCATTGAGCAGCTGTGCCGACTGCGCACCCGAGGTCCACCACACCGTGATGTGCGGCTTGATCTCCTCCAGCTTCTTGAACGCGCGGTCGACGTCCAGTGGGTAGAGCTTGTCGGGTGCGACACCGTCGGCCATCAGCGCGGCTTCGAGGGTTGCGATCGGGTGATTGCGCAGCGCGCGGCGGCCGGGGAATTTCTTCACGTCCCAGAAATCGACCCAGCTGTTCGGCGCGTCCTTTGGGAACGTCTTCTGGCTGTAGGCGAGCACGCTGGAATAGAATTCGTAGGACACCGAATATGGGCTGCGATACGCCTCCGGCATCGGTGCGGCGTTCGGAATCTTCGAGAAGTCGAGCTTCTCGATCAGGCCCTGCTCGCCGCCCCGCAGGCAATAGCCGGTCGGGGTGTCCACGACGTCCCAGATTGGCTTGCCGCTGCCGACCTGCGTCTTGATCGCGGGCCAGGCGTCCGGAATCGAATCCTGGTTGATGGTGATGCCGAGCTTCTTGGCGGAAGGATCGAGGATCGCCACGGTCTGCGCCTGCTGATAGGCGCCGCCTTGCGAGACGAAGGTGATCTGCTCGGCGGCGTTGGCTGCAGTACCGAGCGCGACTGCACTGATCGAAGCACCCAACAAGGCGTAACCAAATCCGGAATTCCGTTTCGTCGTCATCCTCGCCTCCTCCATCGCCAAAGAAATCTCACTGACCGATCGCATCGAGAAACTGGTACCAGCCGGCGACCATGCGGACCGCGGGCTCGCGCAGCGGATAGAACGGAATGGGCTTCATGCGCCTGACATCGAGCAGGCCGACCTCCGGGGTCTCGCCGCGCACGAAGGCGGCGAGATAGCGGCCCATCAGGCTCGACATCGCGACGCCGGCGCCGTTGTAGCCCATCGCGACCAGCGTGCGGTCGTCGAGCCGGCCGATATGCGGCACCGAGTCGAGCGTCATGCCGACGAGTCCCGACCATTTGTATTCGAGCGGGATATCGGCGAGATCGGGGAAGATGCCGACCATCGCCTTACGCAGGGCGTCGAAGGCGGCTTGCGAGTCCTGCTTGCCGAAGGCGCCGCGACCACCAAAGATCACCCGATTGTCCACCATGCGGAACCAGCGCATCATGCGCTTGGTCTCGGTATAAGTGCGCCCCGTCGGCATCAGCTTGCCCGCGAGATTGCGCGGCAACTGCCCGGTCGCGACCATGGCGCTGCGGAACGGGATCAGCGTGCGCTGCATGTGCGCGGTCGCACCGGTCAGATCGGAATAGCTGTTGGTGGCGATGATCGCCTGCTTGGCTCGCACCACACCTTGCGGCGTCTCGGCAACGATACCGCCGCTCTCCTTCCGCAGCCGCACTACGGGTGATTCCTGGAAGATCGGGACGCCGCGGCTCGCGACGCCATTTGCCAGACCACGCAGATAATTCAACGGATGGATGCCGCCCGAGCCGGGATTGAGCACCCCGCCGACAAAGATGTCGGAGCCGGTCTCGTCCCGCACACCGTGCTTGTCGAGGATGCGGACCTCGGCCGCCCCCATCTCGCGCGTCATCCAATCGGCCTCGCCGATCGCGGTCTTAAGCGTCGTCTCGTTGTGCGCCGCCTTGACCTGGCCGGTGCGCGTGAGGTTCGCACTGGTGATGCCGAACTCCGAGACCAGCTCCTCGACCATGTCGGTCGATTCATGCGCGATCTCGTACATGCGCTTGGCCATGGCGCGGCCATGTGCGGCGTCGATCTCGCGGAACGAGAGGCGAAACTTTGCGGTGATCACGCCGCCATTGCGCCCGCTCGCGCCCCAGCCGGGGCGGTTGGCCTCCAGCACGACCGGCGACAGGCCGTCTTTGGCAATGTGGTGCGCGGCGGAGAGTCCCGTATAGCCCGCCCCGATGATCACCACGTCGGCCTGCTGCTCGCCCGACAGCACGGGAAACGCGCGCGCTGGCTCGGCCGTCGCTTCCCACAGCGAGTTGACCGATGGCAGCGCGCTCCAGTCCCGTGTCATGCTCGCGCTCACAACGTTAGACCGCGGGCCCGATGGCGGCGTCCGCCAGCGCCTTCAACGTCGGGTAATGAAAGTCCGGCTTGGTCAGCGTCTCCACTGCCGGCGTGCCGCCGAAGCCTGCAATGCCCTGGCGGCGCTCGATCCAGCACACCTGGTAGCCGAGCTTCCGCGCGATCCCGATGTCGTGATACTGGCTCTGCGCGACGTGCAAAATGTCGGACTGCTTGTAGCCGAAAGCGGACTGGCGCCCCCTGTTGTAGGCGAAGAATTCCGGATTCGGCTTGGCGACACCGGTGTCGTCGGCACACACCGTGTCGTCGAAGGGATCGCCGAGCGCGTGCGCGTAGCAGGACAGCGCAACGCGGTCGGCATTGGTCATCGCCACCAGGCGGAATTTCGTCCGCAGGCGCTTCAGCGCCTCGACCGAATCCGCGAACGGCCCCCAGCGCAGCACCGAGAGCTGGAATACATCGCAGGATGCATCGTCAGCCGGCAGCCCGAGCTCTTTGGCGAGATGGCGATAGACGTGGAACATCGCCTCGCTCGAGCGGCCATAGTGCTTGTCGCGGCCACGCTTGTACGGCTCGAAAATCTGGTCGTCGCTGAGCTCGGCCGGCGTCTTGCCGGAAATCTTGCGCACCGCGTCGAGGACGCCGGTCTCGAAATCGATCAAGGTGCCGACGACGTCGAAGGTGAGAACCTTGAAATTGCTGAACGCGGCTTGGGTCGACATGTCAGTTTCTTCTCTCAGGTTGAACAAGGCTGGCTTCAGTCCACCCGGGGCACGACGATGGTGTCCTCGGGGTGAAGGGTGACGGTGAGGCTGCCGCCGAGCGGCGGAATGCGGCTGTAGGCCTGGTGGTAGCTCGGCTGGCGCAGGCTGAGCGCGATGCCGTCAGCGAGCGCCAGGAAGATGCGCAGGCTCTCGCCCTGGTAGACGATGTCGGTGACCGTGCCGGTCAGCCGGTTGCAGGCGGCATCCTGCGCGCCGTCGTCGATCAGGAGCTTTTCGCTGTGCACGGCGAGCATCAGGGCATGGCCATCGGGAATGGCACGGGCGCTGCGCAGCAGCGCATTGCCGAGCGCGACGCTGGCCGCATCGACACGGCGAACGGGCAGCATCGTCGCCTCCCCGATGAAGCTGGCGACGAAGGAATCTGCCGGATGGTCGTGCAGGCGCTCGGGTTCGTCGATCTGGATCAGCCGGCCGTCCTTCATCACGGCGACCCGGTCGCTCATGGTCAGCGCCTCGCGCTGGTCATGGGTGACGTAGATGATGGTGGCGCCGACGCGCCGGTGCAGCGCGCGCAGCTCGATCTGCATGGATTCGCGCAACTGCTTGTCGAGCGCGGAGAGCGGCTCGTCCATCAGGATCAGGCGCGGCTCGAAGATCATGGCGCGCGCCAGCGCCACGCGCTGACGCTGGCCGCCGGAGAGCTGGGCGATGCCGCGCTCCTCATAGCCGGCGAGCCCGACCATGCCGAGGGCCGCGCGCACATTCTCGGGCCAGCTTGCTTTCGGCAGACGGCGGGCGCGCAAGGGAAAAGCGACGTTCTCGCCGACGCTCATATGCGGGAACAGCGCGTAATTCTGGAACACCACGCCGATGTCGCGCTTGTGCGGGGGCATGTAGGTGACGTCGCGGCCGCCGAACAGGATCGTGCCTGACGACGGCAGGATGAAGCCGCCGAGAATGCCGAGCAGAGTGGTCTTGCCCGAGCCGGAGGGACCGAGCAGCGAGACGAACTCGCCGGCGCCGACATTGAGGGAAACGTCGTCGAGGGCGCGGACGGCGCCATACGCCTTGCTCGCGGACCTGATCTCGACACTTTCCGCTCGTTTGTCCAACGATCGACCTCGCCCATCCCTGCAACGGCGTGCCTCACTGCGCGCCATAAGCCTGCTTTATAGACAGGGGTTTGGAGCACTCGCGGTTGCAGCGTGCGCTGCAACTCATCCCTCGCTCCAAGCCGCTATCTTTAGGCTCTGATGGCAATGACAACAGAGTTAGCAAAACCCGGCAATTGCCAAATTATTACGGGCCCCATAACATGGCGTTATGCCCGAGCTGCGCCGCATGCTGCCCTCCAGTAACGCCCTGTTCGTCTTCGACGCAGCGGCGCGCAATGGCAGTTTTACAGCCGCTGCCGCAGAGCTGAACGTCACGCAGCCGGCAGTGAGCCGGATGCTCGGTCAGTTCGAGGAGCATCTCGGCGTTCGCCTGTTCGACCGCACAGCGGGACGCGCGGTACTTACAGAGGAAGGCGAGCTGCTCTATCGCCGCGTGCTCGAAGGCTTTCGCAGCATCGAGACCGGCCTCGTCGAGATCGAGCGGCGCCGCAAGGGCACCGAGACAGTGACGCTATCGGTCTCATCAGCCTTCACCACGCATTGGCTGATGCCGCGCATCGACAAGCTGCAGAAGCAGTTTCCCGAGGTCGATCTGCGCTTCCAGCTCATCTCCGGTGCACTACGCGGACCGGTGGAGAATGTCGATCTGGGCATGCGCTTTCGCGACCGCGACGAGCCGTCCTCCGGCGGCACGCTGGTGATGAAGGAAGTCATGCTGCCGATGTGCAGCCCCGGCTATCTCGGCGAGAGCGATCCCACCGAAGGCAACACCATCATCCGCCTCGCAGAGACGCCGGGAGACTGGGCCGCGGATTACGCATCACTCCTCACCGGACGCCGCGGGGCGGCGAAAGCGCTGAGCTTCACCGACTATGCGGTCGTGGTGCAGGCCGCGCTGCTCGGCCAGGGCATTGCGCTCGGCTGGCTGACGGTGGCTTCGCATTGGCTCCTGACCGGCGCGCTGGTACCCGCCTCCGACACGCTCACCACCACGCGCCGCATCTGCGAATTCCTGCCGCCGCGCAACCGGCCAATGCGTCCGATCGCCGCCCAGATCCGCGACTGGATCATCGCGCAGATGAAGAGCGAGATCGTCGCGATCGACCGTCTCTATCCGAACCTCGGCGCGATGGCGGCGTGTTATTGACGTGCTTCTCCCTCTTCCCACCTGCAGGGAGGGACGATCCCGCAATTCCGCGACCGGCTGGAGACCTGTCGCGACATCACGCTGGCGGTGCGCGCCGGGCGGTGGAGACGACGTCTCAGCTTGATCGCATTTTGAATGCTGCACTGCGGCCAAAATCGACGGAAGTCGCGCTTGATTTTTGCCTGTCCTTGCCCCACCCGGGAGGCATGGCAAAGGACAGCAAGGTCATCGCCGCCAACGCGGCCTTTTACGCCGCCTTTTCGGCCGGCGATTCCGAGGAAATGCAGCGGATGTGGGCGGATGACGACGCCATCTCCTGCATCCATCCCGGCTGGCCGGCCATCATCGGGCGCGCCACCGTGATCGGAAGCTGGCGCGATATCCTGCAAAACCCGGAGCGGCCGCAGATCGTCTGCGCCGAGCCGCAGGCCATCGTCGACGGCGACAGCGCGCGGGTGCTCTGCATCGAGATCGTCGACGGCACCGCTTTGGCGGCCGCCAATCATTTTCGCCGCGTCGGCGACGACTGGCGCCTGGTGCACCATCAGTCGAGCCCGATCGCGCAGATTGTCGAACAGGCTGAGGACGATAGGACGAGTCACCGCGTTCACTGAACACGGCGATCACGCGAGTGTGATCTACTGTGCATGGGGTTGTTTTTCAGTTTCTTGTTTGGCGGCACCGAGTTCCGACAGATCGTCCAGCACGACCTGCGCCGCCGTGAAGTCATCGTCTCCAAAAAACATGCTGCGCGTGATCAGAACCGGGATGCCGGCACGCGAGGCCGCGACCAGGCCGTTGGCGGAATCCTCGATCGCGACGCAGTCCGACGCGCCCAGCTTCAGCCGCGCCAGGGTCTCGATATAGACGTCCGGCGCAGGCTTCTTGCGCCTGACATCATCGCCGGCGACGATCGCCTCGAAATCCCCGGCCCAGCGCGTTCCCAAAGCCTGCGAGAGCAGCGCATCGATGTTGCCGTGCGAGGTGGTGGTCGCGATGGCAAGCCGCTGGCCGCGCGCCCTTGCCGCATTGAGCAGATCCACCACGCCGGGCCGCAAGGGGCAGCAGCCGGTCTCGATCAGCTCGGCATAATGCACGGTCTTGATGCGATGCAGCTCTGCGATTTCCATGTCCGACAATGGCGGAGCGGCCCCCAGCCTCGTGTGGTAGGCGCGCATGCGCTCCTTGCCGCCCGTGACGCGCAACAGGTCCTTGTAGACGGCACGGTCCCACCGCCAGTCGAGACCGTGGCGGACGAAGGCGTGGTTGAAGGCTTGCCGATGCAGTTCCTCGGTCTCCGCCAGGGTGCCGTCGACGTCGAAGACCAGCGCCGCCGCGCGCCGGATCAGCTCGCTGGCTTCACATCGCGTCGCCACAGGCGCTTCAGCCTTCATGATCGAACCGGTCGCCAACGACGCTTCCCTCCCGACCTGCCTGTGACGTGCGAGCATTGCCCGCCGTGGCGGGCGAGACAAATCGCAATATCTTTTGCCGGACCCAAAAATCTCTTATGAGCGAAAAGCGCCACGGCGCGAACGGGAACTCCGACCTGCACGGGAGACGCATGCGGCTCTTCATCCTTGGCCTCGGCTACAGTGCCCGGCACTTCGTCCGCCAACACGGCGCCAGCTTCTCGCATGTCGCCGGCACCGTGCGCGATCCCGCGCAGCGAGCCGACCTCGGCAGCATGGAGGCGCATCCGTTTTCCGGCAGCCGTCCATCGCGCGAGACGATTCAACGGCTTCGCGACGCCGATGTCCTCCTGGTGTCGATCCCACCCGGCAGCGCCGGCGATCCCGCGATCGCGGCGTTCGGCGACGTACTCGAAGGGGACCGCCGCAAGGTCGTCTATCTCTCGACCATCGGCGTGTATGGTGATCACGGCGCTGCATGGGTCGACGAGAGCACGCCGCCTCAGGCCGTCCTCGACCGCACGCGCATGCGCGTTGCTGCGGAGCAGGCCTGGACGGACGCGGCGCGCGGCGATGCGGCCATCCTGCGGCTCGCGGGCATCTACGGTCCCGCCCGCAACGCGCTCGTGACGCTGCGCGCGGGAACGGCGAGGCGCATCGTCAAGCCGGGACAGGTCTTCAATCGCATCCATGTCGAGGACATCGCGAGCGCGATCATGGCCGCTATTCGTCACGCGAGCGGCGGCATCTGGAACGTCTGCGACGACGAGCCCGCGCCGCCGCAGGACGTGATCGCCCATGCGGCGAAGCTGATGGGCATGGCGCCGCCGCCCGAAGAGGCGTTCGCGACCGCCGAGATGTCGGCAATGGCCCGCAGCTTCTATGCCAGCAGCGCCCGTGTCTCCAACGCGAAATTGAAGCGCGAGCTCGGCGTCACGCTGGCCTACCCCACCTATCGGCAGGGCCTCGAGGCGCTGTGGCGGGCAGGCGAAGGACGATAGCGTTCCTGCACTCCCGCGCTTCCCAGACATGCCCCGCCCGCGCTTGACTTCATCCCAGCGCGGTCGTGATCTAGGCATCGAGCGGACTCGTCGAGCCCGGTGGCGCGGCAATATCGCGCTGGCGATCGAAGGCGACACCCAGGCCTTCATCGATCGCATCACCTAGCTGCCGCTGGCGCATCAGCCCTCGACCGAGTTCGAATATGGTTTCTCGATCGACGTGCTCGGCGCGGTTGTCGAGAAGGTGAGTGAGCAGAAGCTCGGCGACTATCTCGCCGCCAATGTCTGGCAGCCGCTCGGCATGAAGGATGCGACCTTCCACCCGACCGACGCGCAGCGCCCTCGCCTTGCCCGCCCGTTCACGAACGATCCGCTCACCGGCAAGCCGCAGGCCATCAGGCTCCTGGACACCCCGACCAAGTTCGATTGTGGCGGCGCCTGCTCGTTCGCGACGGTCGGCGACTACATCCGCTTCGGACAGATGCTGCTCAACGGCGGCGAGCTGGACGGCCAGCGCGTCCTCGGTCCGAAGACCGTGCATCACATGATGTCAAATCACCTCGGCCCCGAGATCAAGGTGGCCAATGTCGAGCCGCATCGCGGCGGCTTCGGCTTCGGCCTTTCGGTTGCGGTCCGGACCAGCGAAGCATTGTCGTCGGTCCCCGGCAATCCCGGCGAGTTCACCTGGAACGGCGCCTACGGAACGCAGTTCTTCTGCGATCCCAAGGAGCGTCGTCTCGCCGTTGTGGTGGGGACGGCCGCGCCCGGCGAGCTCAGGAAATACTACCGCGAGCAGGTTCAGGACATCGTCTATGGCGCGATGACGAAGTGAGATCGCTGCGCCGAAATCAAAAGGACGGCCGATCCGGCCGCCCATTGAAACCGTGCGTCAGCTCAACACGCCGTATTTCTTGAACCAGGCCTGCGCCTGCTTCCAGGCATCTTCCGCGGCGTCCTTGCCGTAGCTGCCGCGATAGTCGGCATGGAAACCGTGCGACGCATCGGGATAGATCTTGACCTCGGCCGTCTTCTTGTTCTGCTCGAGCGCTGCCTTCATCTGCTCGACCTGTGCGACGGGAATGCCGGTATCGGCGCCGCCGTAGAGGCCGAGCACCGGCGCCTTCATCTCTGGCGCGAGCTGCATTGGGCTCTTCGGCCACCGGCGCCCTGGTATTGCTGGCCGGACGGGCGAAATAGGCGGGCATCTCCTCGGAGCCGACCTTGATCTTGGCATCGCCGGCTTCGAGACCATTGGTGTCGGTCGTGACCACCTCGGCGCGCACCGGCCCGGCCGCAAGCGTGTAGCCCGCCGCCACACGGCCGCGGTGGCACTCATGAATCCGCGACGTGAGACCGGAGCACTTTTGGTCAGCCCGACGACGTCGGACGTCATGACAGTTTCGAGTTCATTGGTCCATCCCTTCCTGCCGCCTGCTACGCTCAGGGGGGAAGCATTCGCCAATAGTTGCCGACGAAACGCAAATCACCATCCTGCGCGCACGAGTCGTCGAATTCCAGGATATTGCCGGTCATAGCTATGAAGGCGGCACGCTTTGTCGTTGAACCGCGCGGCTTGTCCAATGCCCAACGACACCCTGACATTCCCTGGATCGCGCGTGTGCCGGGCTTAACCGTCTAGCTGCATTGCGTCGCAACATCCATTAACCGAAAAAGTCGGTTCTCTCCCGGCCGGCCACGCCGCTAGAGATTGCGAAAAATGCCCCTGTTCGCACACTAGACATGCTCAGCCGCAACAAATGGCCACTGGCGTGGCGGCAACGACAAATCATGTTGCTCGCGCAACGAACAACATCGCCAATCTCGGGCGAACCGTCGTCATTTGATTGAAATTTTCCGAGGATCCGAGCTGCGCGATTTACTCGAACTTTCTTTGCGACGCACTAGTTCCACGGTCGGAAGTTCCATCTCCGCTCCGAAACGGAAAGGCTTCTTCCCCAGCCATCCGCCGCCCGCCAACGGACGAAGGAGCGCTCGCGGGCTTCATTCTCGTCCACTCAGATTGCGCTACCGAAAGCTCAATTGAATGAACGCTTATACGACCTGGAACTGAAATGAATTTGGCTCGCGAATCGATTGAACTGTTGGAGCAGGCCGCGCGAATCCTGTGGTTCGAAGGCACCAAGCACGGCTTGCGCGACCGCGAATGGATGGCGCTGCGCTTTCTCTCCCGGGCCAACCGCTTTTCCCGAACGCCCTCGGCGCTGGCGAGCTACGTCGGCACCACACGGGGCACCGCCTCGTTCATCATCGGCGAGCTCGAGCGGCTCGGCTACCTCGAACGAAAGCGCTCGGCCACGGACAAGCGGTCGGTGATGTTGAGCGTGACCCAGCAGGGCAAGAAGTTCCTCGTGCGCGACCCCGTCAACGTTCTCGTCGAAGCGATTGCCGTTCTCGACGACGACGTCAAGATCCGCTTCCGCGACACGTTCCGGCACGTGCTGGATCAGTCCGACGCAGCCGAGCAGCGGCATCACACCGACGTTTGCAAGCGATGCATCTTCCTGCGGGAAGATCGCACCACCACGGACAGCAAGACGACGGTCGAGTTCAGCTGCCGCCTCTTTCGCGCACCGATCGCGGAGACGGAGGTCGATCTGCTATGCACCAGCTTCGAGCATCACCGTCAATAGACGACGGCGCGATCAAGGCGTTGCCTTACGTGACGAATAGATGACGCCGCCGCTGGATTCCACCACCAGGCGCCCGTTCTCGTTCCTGATCTCTTCGATGCGACCGAGGCCGGGCACCTGTTGTCCCAGCACGGCCTCGATGACCCCGTTCGGGCCTTGCAGGATCGCAATCCCTTCATAGGCCTGGCGGACCGACCAGCCCTTGATCGTCTTGCGCGGCACCGACGCACGCTCGGCCGCAGGCACCGAGCCGGTGAATTCGGGCGCTGCGACCGAAGGCATCATCGGCCCTTGCTGTGACGCCGGCTGCGATTGGACCATTGCCGGCGCCGGAGCCTGAACCTGGGCTTGGGCTTGGGCTTGGGCTTGGGCTTGGGCTTGGGCGAGCTTGTCAAGTTTCGCCGTCGAGGACGAGCTCACCCGTTCGATCCGGTCCAGGTTCTCGGCAAATCTGCCGAAGCGATCATTCGTCACCTTGCTCGATTGATCGACCGCAGTCCGCAAGCCATCGAGATTTTCGGACACGCCCGATACCTGCCTGCGCAGTTGCGCGACGGTCTCCCGCAGATTTCTGATCTCGGCACTGGCCGCAACGTTGCTCTGAGCGGGCTGCGTGGTGAGATAGGCAATCACGCCGGTGCAGGCGCAGACCACCAACATGGCAGCGACCGCCAGAGTCGCGAGCGGTGCGACCCAGGTCGGACGGGGTGGCGGCGGTTTCGCCACGATCACGGCCGGCTTGATCACGGCCGGCGCAGGTTTCGGGATCGCCATCTTGTCGAGGCGCGCTTTGGCACGAATGCGCTTCAGCCCCTCGAGAGCTTCCTTCGCGAGAGCTTCGTCGCTCGCCGCAGCCGATACACGCTTTGCGCCGGCACCAGCTTTGGCCGCCGGCGTCGCACTGTCCTTTGCATCGCGCGCCTCCGGAGTCGGCTTCGCCGCCGCGGAAGCATCCGCGGTCGCGTTGGGACGAGCTTGTCCGTCGGACAACATGTGAAATGCTCCGTTCGTTCGATCTTGTCGAACGGTGACATTATTTGCCGAAGCTTGCCTGAAACGTGCGCATCGAAAACTTGCCACTAGCGCATGGTGCGACTCCGCATGAGTCAATCGCGCCATACACGTGGCGATAGTGCGACTCGAAAGACACACACTCGCCAAGATTTCAGCGGGCTGGCGTCGTCTCGCGAAGAGTGAGTCGAGTTGTCGCATCTGGAAAGGCGAGCCCGGGAGTCAATCCCGGGTTGAAGAGCCCTCGATTTGCCCGACCTGCACACTGCTAAAAATAGCTGTAATTGTACGGGGTTGCGCAACATTACAACCGCCGCGCCGCGAAACTAGTTTAGATTCCAAATCAACTGATGCGATTGAGTACATCAAGAAACAACCAGAAACGTATCAACAACATAAAGCACGTGTAGCAACCGCTTTGTTGCGCACGCTTGATCGGAAATCGGCAATTGTTACGGTCCTACTCAAGTGATTCTCGCCAGTTGGCGAGGAGATCGACATAGTTCAGCAGTGTTCGGACGCGATGAGCAACTTGGCGCAACTGTTCTAGGTCGTTTTCTCAATCCGCTCCGCGAGGTGATCCGCAAGGCACCCGCCGGACCTCACCCAGTAAGCGTTCAGTATCGAGTTGATGTAGCAGGCCTGCGGGACGCAGGCACTGAATGCGTAGGGCTGCCCGCGAATATCGAAACCATAACAACGGTTCGCGGGAAGGAATGTCGTCAAACAGCATCGTTGCCGAGCCGGAGCATCACAACAACCAGCCGGCCGCAACAAGTGCGAAACAGGGGCGAAAGACTGATGTATATTATCGTTGATGATCGCGAGAGCGTCGCGAACAGCTACGTCGGAGGGCTCGTTCGCGAAGGTGTGTCGTCGATCGGCTTCTCCTCCGGAGAATTCTGGGACTGGCTGCAATCCGCAAGTGAATCGGATCTGGCAGCGGTGGACGCCTTTCTCCTCGGGGATTGCGATGCACGCGGAAGGCTGCCACGGGCGATGCGCAAGCGTTCCTCGGCGCCCATCATCGCCGTGAGCGGCCAGAAGATGCTCAAGAACACGCTGGAGCTGTTCGAATCGGGCGTCGACGACGTCGTGCACGTGCCGGTTCACCTGCGCGAGATCCTCGCCAGAACGGCTGCCATCGCGCGACGCCGGGTAGGCGAGCTGCCGAGGCCCTGCGAGAGCAGGATCCAGGTCTTCTTCAACGGCCGCGACCCTGAGATCGCGGGGCACGCCCTCACCCTGCCCCGCCGCGAACTGCGCATTCTCGAATATATGGTCGCCAACCACGGCAAGTGGATCACCAAGACGCAGATCTTCAACGCGGTCTACGGCATCTTCGAGTCCACCTTCGACGAGAGCGTGATCGAGAGTCACGTGAGCAAGCTGCGCAAGAAGCTCCGCGACCGCCTCGGCTTCGACGCGATCGTGGCCCGACGTTACGTCGGATACCGCCTCAACATCCCGGCCGGCGAGTCCCTCGACGAACCGGCGCAGGAGCTCGACGAGGTCGGCATCCTCCTGAACAGGGTGCATGCCGCCCCGGCGGCCTATCCGGCCGGAAACTGAGACGGCAAGACACTGCCACGAAACCGGCAACGGCCTCTGCGAACACCTTTGCAGAGGCCGTTGTACTTTCAGCGGCAGCGGCCTGGGATGAGCCCTGCCCGAGCCACCATGGAGGTGCGTTTGCCTCCTGCATCAGGGCTGGGGATCGCATTGCGGCGAGCTGAGCGCACACCTCGTCCTTCGAGACGGCGCTGACGCGCCTCCTCATCCTAAGGAGCCGCGAAGCGGCGTCTCGAAGGATGGCCGCAGAAAAGAGCTACGGCTTCTGCTGAAATTCTTCCCTGGACACGTAGTTGAAGTCCTCGATCAGGACGTCCTGGACGATTTCAGTCTGCATCCGTTCGTTGACACGCTGCTTGATGGCCGTCGTCAGGATGGAGAGGTCGTAACGGGCGAGCTTCCTGAAATCGAGGCGCTCGTCGGCATAGATCCTGCGAAAGGCCTCGTCGACGACGAACGGTTCTGGAGGAACGTTCAGCTGGCGCATGGTCCGCCCCTCGACGGTGTAGACGAAGCGCGCGACGATGTAGCCCTGCACATTGCCGTTCTCGACCATGGGCACGCTCAGTGCCCTCGTCTTCTGATATTGCAGCCCGTCGAGATATTCGTCCTTCGCCGGCAACAGGCTGCCGTTCTCCTTCCAATAGGCGACGGCATAGCTCGTGCCCGCGGTGAGGATGCATACCCACAGTCCGCCCAGCACCAGCCTGATCATTTTCCGTCCTGCGCTGCGCGACCGGTATAAGTGCCGTCCGATTCGGCTTCCTTGATCGCCGTGACGATGATGCTCGCGACCTCACGCACCGCGTCGTAGTGCATTTCCAGAATGGAACGATTCCGCTCGAGCTTCTCGCGCAGCCGCTGAATCTCCTCGGTGATATCGACTTCGCCGCCGAGATGCATCCGTGCCCGCATCAGGCGGACGAACTCGAGCATGCTCCGGCTCTTCCGCGCGCTGAAGTCGTCGAAATCGATCTTCCGGCCCGTCGCGAGCGCGGCCGTCTCCTCCTCGACGATATTCGCGAGCCTGCGGATTGCGGCCAGCAGGCCGCGCACCTCGTCCAATCTCGCCGCATCCGCGGCGTCGACCATCGCTTCGTCACCCGCGATCGGCAGCAGCACGGGCAGCAGAGCATGGCTTGCTGCTGCTTCCGTCGTCGTCACCTCGGTGTCCGCGACCGTCTGGTCCATTGCCATGACCGCCGCGCCTTCTTGTACCTGCATCGGAAATTCACCCCTCAACTTCTGTCACTCGTTCGCGGATCATGATCCGGCCTTCGCCGCAGCGTCCGGCCCCGCCGGATGTGCGGCGGCGAGCTGCTTGGCGATGCCAATGCCCTTGCCCTTTGCCAACTGGTTGCCAAGCTGCTCTGCAAGCATCGACTTCCAGACGCCGCCAGCCGTGCCCTTGCCAAACACCTCCTCCGACTCCTTCGGCAACATCGTCTCGACGAAGGTCTGGAGGATGAAAGCTTCGAACTTGCGGTAAACCTCGCCGGATGCCGGCGCCTTGATCATCTGCACTGGCGGACTGTTCGCTGCGCCCGGCTGCAATTCCGAGCCCCTCGTCGCGGATTGATCGGCAGCAGCCTTGCCGATCTCCGCGTCCATCGCCGCGGCGAAGTCGGCATCGGCGGATTTCAACGCGTCGAGCTTCGCGGTTGCCGCGCGCTGGGTCACGGGATCGGCGGCTTCGAGGACATCGAGAACGAGGTCGGGTGTCGCGGTCACGATCATATCTTGTCCCGGTTGGCTGGCCGTGGCATCCAGGCGTGCACGGCAGGGCTTATTCCCGTCATCTCCTCGAGCGAGCGCTTCTCCGCGTCACGCAGCTTGTCTGCGAGCGCCGCCTTCGCGACTTCCTCGAGCTGCTTCACGCGGCGGCTTTCCGCGCGAACCTGGCCGAGCTGCTGCGCGGCCTGCACCTGTACTGCGCGTGCGCCGGCGCTCGTCCTGTTCAAGCGCCGCGCGATCGATTCACTCGACGAGCCCGCGGGCGGCCTGCCATCGTTCAGGGCTCCGACCAGCCATTCCTGCTCGTCCTGCAGGCTGCGCTCCTGCTGCCGCAGTTGCGCGAGCTGCCATTCGGACAGCCGAAGCTGGAGCTTCACCAGCGAAACCATCCGGCCGAGCTTGTCCGAGCGCGACGTCATGATCGGGTCACTCCGCCAGCCACGACGAGACGCCGAGCATGAATTGCGTCAGCAGTTCGTCGCTGGTGAGGTAGAGCAGCAGGAAGCCGCCGAACAGTACGAAGGGCACGGAGATGAAATAGACCGGGATCGCCGGCGTCAGCTTGTTGATCAGGCCGACCGCCAGGTTGACGATCACCGAATAGACGATGAAGGGACTGGTGATCCGCAGCGTCAGGACGAAGGCTTCCGAGAGGCGGCCGACGAGCAGGTCGAGCGCCACGCTGCCACCAAGCTTGCTGCCGGGCTGCCAGACGTCGTAGGAGTTCATCAGCCCGCGCAGCACCTGCCAATGCTGGTCGGTCATGAAGAACAGCGTGGTGACGGCCGCCATGATCAGGGGCACCAGGGCCGGCGCCGGATCGGTGTCGCCGACCGGCGTCCCCGGGATATTGCTCAGCCCGATCGCACTGGCCATCATGGTCGCCATGGTCTGGAGCGCGAGAAAGAACACCCGTCCGCCGAGCCCGATGACGCTGCCGACCACGAGCTCCGAGCAGATCAGGAGCGCCAGCGTCAGCGGTGCCGCATTGTCCGTGAGCGGCTTCAGGACCGCGATCAGGATCGGCGTCAGCGCAAACGTCGTGACCAACGCGACGAACAAGCGCACCTGGGGCGGAACGTTGACGCTGGAATAGCCCGGCACCAGCATGAGGCAGGCGCCGATGCGGCAGAACACGATGAACGTCACCAATACGCTGTCCGCGAGGCCGCTGATCACGATACGGCTCCGAGCGCCCTGATCTCGATGCTGCGCGCGACTTCGACATGCGACAGGATCGGCAGGGTCGGGAACACCCGCTCCAGGATCATCCGGACATACGGACGTGCCTCGGGGGTCACCGCCAGCACCACGCTGGTGCCGTTCTCAGTGAATTTGCGGATCGCGGCGCTGGCTTCGGTCGCGAACTGCTCGATCAGGCGCGGGTCGGCGTCGAACTCGACGACGTCGCCCTTGGCATCGCGCTTCAGGCTCTGGTGGAACGCCAGGTCCCAACGGTTGCCGAGACGGACAACGTTGAGCACGCCATTGTCGGAAAGGTCGCCGCAGATCTGCTGGGCAAGCCGCGTCCGCACGTGCTCTGCGACCTGCTCGGAGCGCCGCAGATGGGGCGCGATCTCGGCGATCGCCTCGAGGATCAGGTGAAGATTGCGAATGGAGACTCGCTCGGCCAGCAGGATCTTGAGGATGGTCAGCAGGCCCGAATAGGAGATCTGCGAGGGGCAGAGATCCTCGACAAGGCGCTTGTATTCGGGATCGAGCCGCTCGAGCAGCGCGCGCATGTCCTTATAGGATAGGAGCTGGGCTAGATTCGCCCTGATCACTTCACTCAAATGCGTGAGCAGAACCGACAGATTGTCGACCGGCTTGCAGCCCTGCCGCTTGACTTCGTCGGTGAAGGCCTCCGTCACCCACAGCGCCTTCACGCCGAAGGCAGGCTCGATCACCTCGTCGCCCGGCACGTCGGGCTTGCCGTCCTTGTCGACCAGAACCAGCACCTCGCCGAGCCTGAGCTCGCCATGGGCAACGCGCGTGTCGTGGATCCGGATCTGGTAGCTCTTGGGATCGATCGACAGATTGTCGGTGAGCTTGATCTCGGGAATGACGAAGCCGTACTGCTTGGCAAACTTCTTGCGGATCTTGGCAACGCGGTGGGCGAGCTCGGTGCGCGAGCCCAGGAGATGGACAGAAAGGTGGCCGCCGAGCGCCAGCTCGATCTCGGCGGTCTTGAGCTGCTCCTTCACCGATTCCTTGGCCTCGGCCTGGGCGCGCTCGTCGGCCTTGGATGCGGCTTCCTTGCGATCCCGCGCCGCCTGCCGCCTCGGCAGCGAATAGCCGACGAAGGCCATGACACCCCCAAGCAGCACGAACGGCGCCATCGGGAGCCCCGGCATCAGGGCGAGCACGAACATCATCAGCGCGGCAGCCGACACCGCGCGCGGATAGCCGCCGAGCTGCCGCAGCACCGCCTGCTCCGCCGAGCCCCTGGTCCCGCCCTTGGAGACCAGGAGGCCCGCCGACAGCGACACGATCAACGCCGGCATCTGCGACACCAGACCGTCGCCGACGGAGAGCTTGGTGTAAACGTCAGCGGCGCGGGAAAGAGTCAATCCGTGATGGGTGACGCCGATGACGATGCCGCCGAAGATGTTGATTGCAGTAATGATGAGGCCGGCGATGGCGTCGCCGCGGACGAACTTCGAGGCGCCGTCCATGGCGCCGAAGAACGCGCTCTCCTCTTCGAGCTCGCGCCGTCGACGCTGGGCTTCCTTGTCGTCGATCAGGCCGGCGGACAGGTCCGCGTCGATTGCCATCTGCTTGCCGGGAATGGCGTCCAGGGTGAAACGGGCGCCCACCTCGGCGATACGCGTCGCACCCTTGGTGATCACGACGAAATTCACCGTGACAAGGATCGCGAAGATGATCAGGCCGATGACGAAGTCGCCGCCCATGACGAACTTCGAGAAGCCGGCAACGACATGGCCCGCGGCCTGTTCGCCCTCCCCGCCCCGCGACAGGATCAGGCGCGTCGTCGCGATGTTCAGCGCTAGGCGGAGGATCGTCGCGATCAGCAGCACGGTCGGGAAGGCCGAGAAGTCGAGCGGCCGCTGAATCCATAGCGCGACCATCAGAATCAGCGCCGACAGTGCGATAGAGAACGCAAGGCCGAGATCGATCAGGATCGGCGGAATGGGCAGGAACAGGATCGTGAGCATGGTCACGATGCCGGCCGCGAAGAAGGCGTCCGCTCCGAGGCGGCGCGGGCTGGGCAGGCTGGCAGCTGACGTATCGGCCATGGGTCACCGGCAGAAGGGTCCGCCCGCAATCTGCCGTGCAAAGCTTACGCGAGGGTGGTGCCGGGGTTGTCCGGATCAGAAGCCGTGCTCGATCCGCGAATAGACCATTTCGGTGAAGGTCGAGAGATGCGCGCCGATGAAAGAGCCCGAGACGGCAACGACCAGGAGAATGACGATGATCTTTGGAACGAAGGTCAGCGTCACCTCCTGGATCTGGGTCAGGGCCTGGATCAACGCGATGACGGTGCCGACCAGCATCGCGGCGCCGACCGCGGGCCCGGAGGCGACGATGATGGTCCAGATCGCGGCCTGGACGATATCGAGGGCGTCCCGCTCGTTCATGACTGGCTGATCGTGAGCCCGGGCCCGACGGCGACCTTGGTGCCGTCCGCGAGGGTCGCGATGGAGCCGTCGCTGTTAATGGAGACCGAAACGACCTTGCCGCTGAAACTGGCACCGGTCGAGTCGGTGAAGCTGACTGTCTTCCCGATCAGCCCGTTGGCCTGCGACAAGGACTGCGAGGACAGCAGCGCATCCAGCTTCGAATTCGTCTGCATCGCCTGCTCGACCGTCGAGAGCTGGGCGAACTGACTCATATATTGCGAAGTATCCATCGGATTGGTAGGATCCTGATTCTTCATCTCGGCGATGAGGAGCTGAAGAAACGTATTGTAGTCCACGGTGTTGCTCGACGTCGCCGAGCTGGAGTCGGTCGAACTGGACCTGCTGGTGCTATCGGTCGCGCTGGTGACGTTCATGTGTCTCTCCGTTGTCAGGCAGCCTCGACTGGAGGAATGGTGGCGGCGCCGGCCAGGATGGCCTGCTCTACCGGGAACAGGGCTCGAATCCGCTTGAGCGCCTCGAAGTAGCGGGTCGCGCTTACCAGCTCGTCGACGACACCAAGTCCGTCCAGCATCTCGCGGCTCTCGCACACGGCACGCAGGGCCGCATGATGTTGCGCGTAGAGCGCCGCAGCGTCGCGAACGTCGGTCGGATTCATCAGCATGAGCTGGACGATGAAATAGAGCTGCCGCAGCGCCGTGGTGGCGTCGGAAGCCTGCATGACCTGCCCCTCGAGCAGGAACATCACGTCGTTGACGAGCTCGACGGAGACCTTGCGGTCCACGCGAAGCACCGCGCCGTTGATGTAGATCCGTTCGCCCGCCCGCAAGGAGATCTTCATTAAAGCGCGTCTCGGATCAGGCGGTTGATTTCGATGAGCTGCACCACGTCGTTCGACCTCTGCTCGCGAAGGCGGTCGGCTTCCTTGACGACCCACAGTCCGATCGAGATGATGTCGGCGCGCAGCTTGTCCGGCAGACCATTCTCCGGATGCGCGAGATCTTCGATGAAGATCGTCCATAGCCGCCGCACATAGAGCAGGCTCTCGACCAGATCCTCGGCGCTGAAGCGGCCCTTCTGGATCCGCTCGAGCCGGTCGATTCCGAGAGTGAGCGCCTGCCGCTCGCGGCTTCGCGCCTCATAGCCACTTTCGTCAACGACCGCTTCATAGGCTTCAAACGTCATCAGCGTCACTCTGCGCAGGAGACCGAACAACTAGACAAAGGTTACGAGCTCCGCCTCAGAGGTAGTTGATGAGGCTGATCTTCTGGAGCTGCGAGGTGAGCGCCAGCGCCGTCTGGATCTGGGTCTGCAGGGTGTTGACCCGGACCGAGGCTTCGGTCGGGTCGACCTTCTCCATACCGACGATCTGATTGTTCAGAATGTCCTGCTGCGTCTTGAGCTTGGCGGTTGCGGTGGTGACCCGCTGCTGGACCGTGCCGACACTGCCGCCGAGCGCGGCGAGGTCGTTGATGGCGTTGCCGACGAGGCCGATGGCCTTGTCCACGACGACCTGGAACGTCTCCTGGCTCAGGCTCACATTCCCGAGATCGGCCATCATGGTGTAGGCCTCGGCGAGCCTGCGGAAGCCGATCTCGTTGGCGCTCACCGACGTTTCCGCGATCTCGGTGGTGGAGATGCGGCTTTGCATGATCTGGTCCGTCGCCGAGGACCAGTTGGTGTTCCAGGCCGGGCTCGCGAACTCGGCATCGAAGGTGGTGTCCAGGAAGGTCTGCATCTGGGCCGGAGTGATGGTGGCCACGGCGGGCGAGGATTGCGGGAAGCCGAAGGTCGCGAGAAAATCGGCATCGACCCGGTTCTTGCTGGCCGAGCCCGCGGCGTACGGCGTGATGGGCGCGTTCTGCGTGTTGATGCCCGAGAACAGCGACGAGCCGTTATAGGAGACATTCAACGCGCCGATGAGGTCCTGGAGATTGGAGGCTGCAGGCGGCAGGATGACCCGCCCGCCGCCATCGGTGCTGCGGGCCGCGATCAGATCCTTGAGGAAGTCGGTCGCGGTCTTGTTGAGCTGCGTGATCCGGTTCTGCGTCACGTCCAGGCGTCCCGCGACGAGACCGTTGGTGTCGACGAGCTGGTCGGCGAAGCTCCAGTCCGCCCGCAGCGTGAGATCGCTTCCCGTCGTGGCGCCGAGTTCGAGGCCGACATCGTAGAAGCGTCCGGTGGTCGCCTCCGTCGTTGCCCTGCTCAACGCCGCCTGGTTGTTCGTGATCGAGAACCTCAAGGACGAGGACAGCATCAAGGTCGAGACGTAGTTCGCGCTCATCATGGCTTAGTTCCCCACGGCAGCCAGCAGGCTCTGCAGCATTTCATCGACGGTCGAGATGATCTTTGACGAAGCCGAATAGGTGCGCTCGACCTGGAGCATCAACGCCATCTCGTCGTCCATGTTGACGCCGTTGACGTTCGACAACGCCGTGATGCTGCGGTTGAGCAGCGTGGCCTGGTACTCGGAGTTGTCGTTGGCAGTCTTGCGCTGGTTCTCGATCCAGCTCGTCGAGGACGACGCGAAGTCGATCAGGTTGCCGCTCGGCTTGCCTTGCGTTGTTGGATCGAACGGCTGCGACGCATCCATGCCGCCGATGAGCTGCTGCAGCCGGGTCGAGTAGCCTCCGTTGCCGGCGGTGTTGTATTGGTAGGCGGGGTTGCCGCTGATCGCGCCGTCGCGCAGCAGACTCGGGTTGCCGCCCAAGGTCGGATCGACCGATGCAGCGACCGAGATCGTGCCGGCGAGGCCCACCGAGACGGTTGCGCTCGCCGGCATCGCCGGTGCGCCGGGATAGGTGAAGAGGCCGGGAACGTCGGGCAGCGCCGCGGCGGTCTGATCGCTTTCCCTGAACGTATTGATCAGACCGCGCGCGATTTCGTCGAGCTGGCTCTGATAGGTGACGGTGTCCCGGTCACGCAGCTGGGCCAGCCCTGCGAGCTTGCCCGATTTCAGCGGCATCACCGAATTGGCCCCGGTCACGGGGACGCCGTCGATGTAGACGGCATTACCCGTGGTGCCGGCGGTGTAGACATTCGTCGGCGCAAAGCTCACCGTCCGCGCCGTCTTGTCGAACAGCACGACGCCACTGTCGGTGTAGAGCGCCGCGTCGCCGTTGGTACGGATCGACATCGAGACGCCGACCTCCTGCGACAGCTTCGAGACGATGTTGTCACGCTGGTCGAGGTAATCGGTGATGTCGTCGCCGGAGATCGTGCCCTTCACGATCGCGGTATTCACGGTCGCGAACTGGGAGAGCAACTGGTTGATGTTCTGAACCGACGTGTTCATGTCGGCGTCGGCGCCCTCGCGGACCGACTGCACGGTCCGGGTCGCCTGGTTCAGCGCGGTGGCCATATCCTTGGCGGACGCGACCGCCGCCTGCGCCAACGTGGTGTTGTCCGGGGCATTGGCGTATTTCTGCAGCGCCTGCTTCAGCGCATTGAGCTGCGCCGTCGGCGACTGCTCGAGTTCGGGATCATCCACGGTCGACGCCGCGATCTTCTGGAGACCGTCGTAGATCACGCTTTGCTTGGCGGATGCCGAGGTCGTGGTCAGGACGTTGGTGAACAGGCCGCCGCTCGCGGCGCGCTGGATCGCCGCGACATAGACGCCGGCACCTGGCAGATTGTCCAGAACGGCGATCTTGCGCGAATAGCCGGCAGCGCTGGCGCCGGCGATGTTGCGCGAGATCGTCGAGGACTGAATGCCCGACGCCATGAGCGAAGCGCGAGCGGAGTCGAGAGCGGAGGTAAGGGACATGGCTTGCTCTTGCCCGGAATGGGCGCTGAAGAATTCAGCGCTTCAAGTTGACGACGACGTCGAGCAGGTCTGCACCGGTCTGGAACGATTTCGAGTTCGCGGTGAAGCCGCGTTGGGCCTCGATCATCCCGGTGAGTTCGTCCGCGAGGTCGACGTTAGAGGCTTCCAGGGCGCCGGACTGGATCGTGCCGAGCCCGCCGGTGCCGGCGTTTCCGGCCTGCGCGTTGCCGGAATTCATGTTGGTCGAATAAACGTTGCCCGGCTCCGGTGTCAGATTGTCGGGGCTCGCGACGTCGGCGAGCATGATGGTGTAGAGCGTCCGTTGCTGGCCATTCTTGAGGATTGCCGTCACGTGGCCCGCCTCGTCGACGTCGACCTTGTCGATGGCCGAGGGAGCACTGCCGTTGACGGTCGCCTTGAAGCTGAAGTCGGTGCCGGCCTGCGTCATGTTCGACAGGTCCATGGTCAGCGCCGCGCCGCCCGGCACAGTCACGGTGAGACCGGTCGGGCTTGCAGCAGCCAGAGCGCCCTTGCCGGCCGCCGTGGTGTCGAAGGTGAAGGTGGTGGCGGGGGCGAGCGAGGTACCGGTCGCGGAATCGTACACCTGGATCTGCCAGGTGTCCGAGCCGGCCGCCGTCGCGGTGTGAGACATGTAGACGTCGAGCGTGACGGGCTGGCCGATATTGTTGTAGGCCACGATCGAGCTCTTCGAGGAATATGACGCGGGGCCGGGCGGACCCGCAATAACAGCCGCCTTCGGATCCAGATTGCCGGCCGTCAGCGTTCCCGCGGTCGACGGCACCGGCACCTGTGAGACCTGGGCGACGTTCACGATCTGCATTCCGGCCAGACTATTTTGCGAGAAGTTGGTCACGAGACCGGGCTGCCCTAGAAGATAGAAGCCGGCCGCGTTGACCAGATTGCCCTGACTGTCCGGCACGAAGGAGCCGGCGCGCGTCAGATACTGCTGCGTATTGTTTGCGTTCGACACCACGAAGAAGCCATTGCCCTTAACGGCGAGGTCCGTGCTCGACGTGGTGAACTGCGTATGCCCGGGATCGGTGATGGCGTAGCGGACCGTGGTCTCGACGGCACCGGAATCGTAGTTGCCGGAGCCGCTCTTCAGGATCAGCGAGGAGAACTCCGTGGAAGCCCGCTTGTAGCCGGTCGTGTTGACGTTGGCGATGTTGTCCGAGACCGTCGACAGCTTGTTGGACTGCGCAGACATGCCGGAAACGCCGGTGCGCATAACACCATACAGGCTCATGAATTGGGCTCCTTTGGTAGGTTGCAGCTACAATGGGGGGTCTTGCTTGCGCGGGGCTGACGATTGGAAGCGATGCACAACTTCATGTTGTCATGTCGTTTTCGGTTGGCAGAACGAGCGCGCCTTGTCGGTCCACGCGCCGAAGCCGCTCGATACGAGATGAGCGACGATGTGACAGACGTAGCGCTTCTGAGCCGGCTGGTTGTTGGGACCGGCATTGTAGCGCGCGACCGCCATGGTCCAGCTGCCTTCGCGCTGCTTCAGCTCTTTCAGGAAGCGCGCGGCGTAGTCGACGTTCCCAGCGGGATCGAACATCGCCCGTACCGAAGCGAACTTGTCGCCGTGATAATAGTGGTTGATCTGCATGCAACCGAGGTCGATGAGCTTGATCCCCTTGCTGCGCATCGTCTCGAAATTCGCGATTGCGTCGTTCATGTCCTTGGCGAACACGGTCTGGCCGTCGGCACCGAGGGCGTAGGGATGCAGCGCGCCGCGCCGACCGGTCTCGGTGAGGCCGACCGCGTAGAGAATGCCGAGCGGAATCCCGTGCTGCCGAGCCGCACGCGCCATCTCACGCTCGCAGGGGCGCGCAATTTCCTCGGCCGCCCGGGCAGCGCTCGCACTAGAGATAAACAGGGCCGCGACGATGATGCGGCGCCACGTCCTGATCATGACGCGTCTCCTGGTTGAACTGGCGCTCCTGCCGGGCCTGCTTCGCACCGCCGTCGGACTGCCCCGGGGACGTGCCGGCGCCGCCGAACGCGCCTTGCGACTGCGACGAGGGCTGGTGCTGGCCCGAGAGCTGCGGCTGCGAATGGCCGGAGCCGCTCTGGAATCCGTCCAGCGAGCCGTGCTGGACCGGCGCGACGTCGGCGACGTAGCCCGCCGACTGCATGAGATCGCGGATCTGGTCGCGCTGCTGGTCGAGCATTTGGCTCGTGTCCTTGCGCTCGGCGGCAAGCTGGACGGACACTTCGGTGCCGACGAGACGCAGGCGCACGGTGACGTTGCCGAGCGCCGGCGGCTCGAGATTGATGGTCAGGATCTTGAGCGGCTGATCCGGCGCATTGGTCCGGGAAGCTGCAAGATCCGGCGTTGCCGACGCTGTCGGAGCCGAGGACTCCTTCAACTCGGCGACGACTGCATTGGCGACCTGTTGCGGGGCGTTGAACTGCGCCGGCGGCAGATGGGTTTCCTGCTGGACCACGGTGACCTTGGTCGTCTCGGGCAGCGCGGCGCGCGTCGAAGCCCTGGCAGCACGCTCGACATTGGCCGTGACCGCTTCGAAGCCTGGTGACGCAGGCATTGCGCTCGAAGGCTCCTTTCCTTGCGTCGATGGCAACTGCGGCGCGGCCATCGCTTGCGAAGCCGCAGCCTGCGAGCGCGTGCCGGTCGAAGCGACACTGGATGGGGCGGTGTCGGCCGGCGCTGCCTTCGCCGCGCCCATGGCCGGAGCGTCGCGCTTCATCGTCGAGGACCGCTCGTCGCGCGCAGACACGTCCCTGTCGGAGGACTGTAGCATCTGCAGCTTCACGGCAGACGCAAGCGCGATCTCCTGCCCGACCGCAACAGCAACGCCCGATTGGCCCTGGACGTCTGCCCTCGTGGCATGATCGACCGGATGTTGCTTCTCCGATGACCTGTCCGTCTTATTGTCGGAGGATACTTCTGTGGGATCTGGTTGGTCGATCGCCGCGACAGGTTCGTGCACCGTCGCGTGCTGCGGCTTCTCTTTCTCGGTCGGGTGGGCCAGACGCGTGCGCAGCGTTCCGGCCTTCGCGGTCATATCGCTGCCGTCATCGCTCAGTGCCTGCTTTGCGAGGTTCGAGACGGTGTGGAGCAGATCGTTGAACGAATTTGCCGGCGATTTGGTCCCGGCGCTCTTTGCGGAACGCGACGCCCCGCGCACGTTGAGGCTCTCGGCGAGACCCGAGAAGAGCTGTCCGGAGGTTCCATTGAGCTTGGTCATGGACGGCGGTCCCTGGTAAGGAGTTCAAGCTCGCCGAGCTGCTTCTGCGCGCGCGCGAGCGTCACGCTCGATGAGGACAAATCGAGCCGCGCCGGCGTTGCCGGCGGTTTGTCGGCAGCGGCAACGGATCCGCCAGCGAAAGGCTTGCGAACGTCGAGCGCGAGCTGCACCGTGGCATTCAGAAGGGGGACGTCGCGCTCGGGCAGCTTCGACCGGTCGAGCGCCTTCAGCTCGGCCAGACCGCCGTCATATTCGTCGGTGAGTACCCGCGAGGCGCCGCGGAAGAAATGGGCCCGCTCGCGATCTGCGGATGCGTCGGCGCTGAGCGTCAGCGCCTTCTCGCCCGCCAGCCGGGTCACGGCCAGCTGTCCGCGCACCATCGCGGCGCGCGCGATCACGAAATACAGCTTGAGGCGGCTCGAGCGATCGATCTGCTCCAGCAGGGCCGTGATCCGCGCAAAGCGGCGGTCGTCGAGCGCCAGGCTCGATTGCGTCAGCCCCGCGGAGAAGCGCTGCCAGAAATCGCCGGCATAGATCGAATTGCGGTAATGACGGATATAGGCCAGCGTCAGGAACTCGAACTTCTCGAAATCCTCCGCCTGCCCCACCAGCAGGATCTCGCGCCGCAGCGCCGCCTCCTCGACGAGTGTGCCGGGCAACAGCAGGCGCGCGTCATCCAGACGCTCGATGGCGAGCGATGCCTCCGCACGCGCGAACAGCGCGCCCTGGACCAGCGCGACCTGTCCGCCCAGGCCCGAGGGAATCGTCCGCGGCTTGACGTCCTTGAGCAGCTCCCGCGCCTCGTCCTGACGACCCTCGACATAGGCGAGCGCACCGTTGAACAGCCGCTCGTCGACGTTCATCTTGTCGCGCGGCAGCTTGCGGACGACTTGCGGCGCACCGCCGCTGAGCAGGTAGATGACCACGGCCTGGCTGTTCTGCGGATGGCTCCACACCGCGGGATCGGCAGCGAGAAACTTCTCGCCGATCTGCCGGATCATCGCGATGTGGCTGTTATGCGCAGCGGTGTCGCCGTTGGCTATGCCGTCCTGCACCGCCTGTAGCGCACGGACGAGCTCATAGGGCTCGCCGGACGGGGGCGCCGGCTGGGCAAGCGCACTCGCCGCCGTGAACGGCAGCAGCAGCAAGGCGGCGCGGCGCAGCAGCCTGATCAAGGGCGCTTCTCCCGGATCAGGATCTCGATCCGGCGGTTCTGTGCGGCCGCCGGATCGTTCGGAAGCTTCGGCCGCCGGTCGGCGTAACCTTCGATATGCTCGATCCGCCGCGCATCGACGCCGGAGCGAACCAGCATGTAATAGGCCATCTGCGCACGGGCAGTCGACAGCCGCCAATTGTCGTAGGTTTCCGACCGATACGGCCGATTATCGGTATGGCCGCGCACGATGATCACGCCCTGGCGCTTGGTCAGCAGCGGCCCGATCTTGTCGATCACGCGGATCAGCTCGGGCCGCGGCTCGGCCGAGCCGACCGCGAACATGCCGAAGCTCGCATCGTCGGTCAGGCTGATCAGGAGTCCTTCTTCGACCTGACGCACCTCGGCCGCTGGCCCCGCGCCCGCTTTGATATCCGACAGCGCGTCCGCGATCGCGGACTGAAGCTGCTTCAGGGTCGGCTGCTGCGTTTGCGCTTCACCGCGCGGTTCGGACTCCTTTGCCGGGTCGTTGAAACGCGTCTGGGGGGCGGCATTGGGTTGAACGCCAGATTGGGCGCTGCCCTCGCGCGAGGATTGCGCGGGTGCGGGGCCCGGCGGCAGCAGTGGCGACAGGCTTGCGGACGGGCTATCCGCGTTCGGAGCCACGCTTCCGCCCGCCTCTTCCACCTTGGCCCGGCGCGCCTGCGACTCGCCCGCATTTGTTCCGGCTGCGCCGTCGCGCGCGGACGCGTTCGGCTTGGGCTCGCTCTCGATGAAGCGATCCGCGTCCCTGGACGCCTGCGGCGCCAGCTTCCAATAGCCGGGATCGAAGGGATCGCGGTAAGCGTCGCCACCCTTGAGGCCGTCCTCTTCGGCCGACGTCAGAGCGCCGGCACGCCGCTGGCCCGTGGACTGGTTCGCGCTGTTGGCGATCTCGGTGAGCGTCGCATAGGGGTCCCGGAACAGGACCTTCTCCTCGAAAGAGGCCGGCTTCTCGGCAGTCGGAGAATCGCCGCGACGTTCTTCGTTCGGCCCGGCCGGCTGACGCTTGCCGTCCTGGCCTTCGAACGACGACGGCTCTTTCTTGGAGAGATCCTTCAGACCCTTTGGGGCAGGCGCGTTCTCGGCAAGCTTGATCGGGTTGAAGTAACTCGCGACCACCTGCTTCTGGTCCTGGTTGAGCGCATTGAGCAGCCACATGACCAGGAAGAACGCCATCATCGCGGTCATGAAGTCCGCATAGGCGATCTTCCAGACGCCGCCATGATGCGCCTCCTCGGCGAAGGCGCTGCGCCGGCGGACGATCACGATCTCATGCTTGACCTCTTCCATGGCGGACTACCGGCGCGCTTCCTTGAGGCGTTCACTCCAGGCGGAGATCTGTGTCTCGATCACGGTCTGGTCGGCCACGACGCGGACCTCGAAGGTGTCGGCCGCCTCGTACTCGATGCCGGTTCGCCGGGAAGCGTCGAGCTGCGTCTTCACGAGGTCGAGCAGCTCGCTCGGGCCGGTGACCTTGAACACCGGCGTCGGTGAACTGCCGGTCAGCGCCGCAACCTGCTCGACCAGCGACCCGATTGCCTTGTCGCGCACCGCCTCAGTGAGGAACGGCAGCAATATCCGCGCAACGGAGCTTGCGATGTTGCTCTCGATCTCGCGGCAAGCCGCCTCGAAGCCGCTGACGATCGCGAGCGCCTGCTGGTCGGACCATTTGGCCCGCTCCTCGCCGAGCCGGATCGCGCTACGTACGCGCTCCTCCGCCAACCTGGCGTCGCCCTCCGCGACGCCGGCCGCATGACCTCGCCGATAGGCATCGTCCAGGAGATTGACGGACGCAGCTTCCGGCGCGGGAGGCGACGGCGGCGCCTGAAGCTGCGGCTGCGGCGGCGCCTGGGTCTGAGGCTGCATTTGAGGCTGCGGCTCGCGCCGGGTTTCCTTCGTCCTGGTCAGCACGTCCTGGATTTTCGGCGGCGGAGGCGGCGACGACTTGACCCGGCCATTCGCGTCGAACTGCGTCAGGAGTTTTCCGATTGCCGCGTTCATGCCGCCTCCTCACGCCGCATCCAGTCTTTAAGGATCGCTGCCGCCTGCATCTGATCGAGCCGGACGATCTGCTCCAGCCGCTTCTGCGGCGTTCGCTGCATCTTGCCTTCGAGGTCTTCGACGAGGTTGAGCTCGGCCTCCTCGCTGTCGGGCAACGCAAGGGCCGCCGCAGCCTCGAGTTGGGCGGCCTCAGCCGCCTCGGCCTGCTCCTGCTCCGCGCGATGGGTCAGAATCCCGTTGACCGCGGGCCGAAGCCCGAACCAGACCAGCATCGAGGCAACGGCCAGGATCGTCACGGCATTGATGACGCTGCCGAGCTGCTTGTTGATCATCTCGACGAAGCTGATCGGAGGCACCGGCGCCAGCTCACGCGAGCCCTCGATGAAATCGACGGCCGTCACCTGGATCTGGTCGCCGCGCGCCTTGTCCAGTCCGCCCGCCGTCGCCGCGAGCTGACTGATCTCCGCGAGCTTGCTGTCGATGATGGCCTGGTTGCTCTTGTCGCCGAGATCAGCGACTAGCCGCGCGCGGTTGACCAGGACGGCGATGAAGAGCTTCTTGACGGAATACCCGTCGCTCACCGTCATCGTAGTCTTGGACGAGACCTCGAAATTGGTGACGTCCTCGCGGCGGCTCTTGTCCTCGCTGGAGTTCTTGCCGCCGCCGGCATTCACCTGCTGGTCGGGGAGATTCTGCTGCACCGTGGTCGGCGTCGAGCGGTCGGCGTTCTGTGACGATTCCTTCTCGCGCACGTTCCGCACCGAACGTTCGGCGCGGCTCTCGGGATCATAGACCGTCTCGTTGATCTGCCGCTTGTCGGTGGAGAGCTGCGGTGCAACGCTCACCTCGAAATTGTCGAGGCCGAGATACGGCGTCAGCGCCTTGCGGATGTTCTCCTGCACCATGCCGCTGACCGTCTTCTGCAGGCTCGCCATCCTGGTCGGCGCCGCGCTCGCCTCGTCCTCTTCGGCGAGCAGCATCGAGCCGTCGGCGTCCAGCACCGTCACCTTGTCGCGGCTCATGCCGGGGATGGCGGCGGCGACCAGATGACGGATCGACTGGGCCGTGCGCGCCTCGATCGCGCCGTCGGTGCGCAGCACGACCGATGCCGATGGCGGCTGTTGCGTCGCGCGGAACGAGCCTCGCACCGGCAGCACGATATGCACCCGCGCCGCCTTCACGCCCTTCATCAGTTGGACCGTGCGCGCAATCTCGCCCTCCAGTGCCCGGAGTTTGGTGACCTCCTGCATGAACGAGGTCAGGCCGAGCGAGCCGATCTTGTCGAACAGCTCGTAGCCGGAATTGGCGCTGGTCGGCAGCCCCTTCTCCGCAAGCAGCATCCGCGCCTGCATGGTCTGGCTCGGGCGCGCCGAGACCGCATCGCCGGCGGAATTGACGTCGAAGGTGATGTTCTGCTCGCGCAGCGCCGCGCCGATGCGCGTCACGTCTTCGCGGGTGAGGCCGGTGTAGAGCGTTTCGAACTCGGGGCGGCTGAGATAATAGGCGCCGCCGACGACGGTGACGAGAACCGCAAAGCCGATCAGTCCCAAGGCCATCAGGCGTCGCGGCCCAAGCTCCAGCAGATTGTTGAGCAGTTGCTGTACCTGCGCACGACTGAGCATATGACCTCGTACCAATGCGAATGGTGACGACACTCAGCTGCCAACCTTGTCTGAAGGTTGCGCGGGGCGCGAATGTTGGGGTTCGCTGGCGAGGCGTTGCAATTATGCAAGACGAGGCGACGCAATCGGTTTGGCAGCCGCGAGCGAGCGCTCGGGCGCACGGCAGTCCGAGCGGCTGCAGCATGTCGCACGACGACGAAGGTTCGATTGCCGGCACGTCGCGTGTCGGCGCCCACCATCACGGCGGGGACCGTGCTCCCTGAGGGAGCACGGTCGCTTTCGAAAGCGCCGCTTAGCCGCGGAACAGCGACAGGATGCTCTGGCTGTTCTGGTTGGCGATCGAGAGCGCCTGAACGCCGAGCTGCTGCTGGGTCTGCAGAGCCTGCAGGCGGGTCGATTCCGCGTTCATGTCGGCGTCGACGAGCTGGCCGACACCGCGATCCACCGAGTCCATCAGGGTCTTGACGAATTCCGTGTTGGTCGAGATGCGGTTCTTGACCGCGCCGAGATCGGCAGCGGCCGAGGCCACCGAGTTGATGGCGGCGGTGACCTGCGCGATGTAGGCGTCGAGCGTGGTCTGGTCGGCGGCCGAGTCGGTCAGTGCCGAGATGTTGATCGTGTCGACCGAGGCGCTGCCAGCCACAGTGTCCAGAATGCCGGTCTGCGTCGTCGAGTAGAGCGTGTAGTTGGCAGTCGTCACGGTGATCGAACCGATGGTGGGCGTGCCGCCGACCCGCGAATACGACGAGACGAGGTTGAAGCTCGTCGGCGTGGTGCCCGTCGTTGTGCTCAGCCAGTTGATGCCGTTGAAGGTGGCCGAGTTGGCCTTGAGCTTCATGTCCTGCTGGATCTGGGTGATGTCGGCCTGGATCTTGGTGCGGTCGATACCGGCAGTCTTGGCTTCGACCAGCAGCGCCTGGAGCTTGGTCAGGCCGGATTCCTTGTCGCCGATCACCGAAGTCAGTGCGGTATATTCAGTGTCGACGGTCGCGGCCGACAGGCCGAGCGAGTCGGAGACCGCGGACAGCGCGGCGTTGTCGGAGCGCATCGAGGTCGCAATCGACCAATAGGCAGCGTTGTCCGAAGCGGTGGACACGCGCTGACCGGTGGAGATCCGGTTCTGCGTGGTGGCGAGTTGCGTGCTGACAGACCGCAGGGTCTGGAGCGCGGTCATGGCGGAGGAGTTGGTGAGAAGACTAGAACCCATTTTGATGTCCCTTTGAAGATTGAATCGAGCTTGGGG
Organism: Bradyrhizobium sp. RP6; assembly: GCF_003837805.1. Lineage (GTDB taxonomy): Bacteria > Pseudomonadota > Alphaproteobacteria > Rhizobiales > Xanthobacteraceae > Bradyrhizobium. The sequence continues at coordinate 31,751 of NZ_RQIT01000023.1, forward strand.
GACATACCGGGCTTGCACCGGTACGACAGAGCGGCGTCATGCCTTTGGGCGTGCCGCAAACGCGGGTTCAAGGCCCAATCTGTCGTAGCGGCGAGGTTAGCGAGCGAAGCTTGTGCGGGGCTTGTGGCTCTGTGCTCAAGCTGCAACAGAGAGCCGAAATGACGGCGTGCGCATGGCGTCACGCCAAACGAAAGGGCCGCGCTTCGCGAGAAGCGCGGCCCTCCTCCGATGACCTGGATCTTAGCGGAACAGCGACAGGATGCTCTGGCTGCTGTTGTTGGCGATCGAAAGCGCCTGAACGCCCAGCTGCTGCTGGACCTGAAGGGCGGCCAGGCGGGTGGATTCCGCATTCATGTCCGCATCGACGAGCTGGCCGACACCGCGATCAACCGAGTCCATCAGCGACTTCACGAACTCCGTGTTGGTCGAGATACGGTTCTTGACGGCACCGAGATTGGCGGCGGACGCGGCCACCGAATTGATGGCGGTCGTGACCTGCGCGATGTAGCCATCGAGCGTGGTCTGGTCAGCTGCCGAATCGGTCAACGCGGAGATGTTGATCGTGTCGACCGACGCACTGCCGCTCACGGTGTCCAGAATGCCGGTCTGCGTGCTGGAGTAGAGCGTGTAGTTGGCGGTCGTCACGGTGATGGAGCCGATCGTGGGCGTGCCGCCGACGCGAGAATACGAAGACACGAGGCTGAAGCTCGTCGGTGTGGTGCCGGTCGTCGTGCTCAGCCAGTTGATGCCGTTGAAGGTCGCGGCATTGGCCGTGCTCTTCATCTGTTGCTGGATCTGGGTGACGTCCGCCTGGATCTTGGTGCGGTCGATACCTGCGGTCTTGGCTTGGACCAGCAGCGACTGGAGCTTGGTCAGACCGGAGTCCTTGTCACCGATGACCGTGGTCAGAGCGGTGTATTCGGTGTCGACGGTCGCGGCCGACAGACCGAGCGAGTCGGAAACCGCGGACAACGCGGCATTGTCGGAGCGCATCGAGGTGGCAATCGACCAATAAGCGGCGTTGTCCGAAGCGGTGGCCACGCGCTGACCGGTGGAGATCCGGTTCTGCGTGGTGGAGAGTTGCGAACCCACAGACCGCAGGGTCTGGAGCGCGGTCATGGCAGTCGAGTTCGTAAGCAGGCTTGACATTGCGAATGTCCCTTTTTTGTACGCGATACATTTTCACGAGGGGACATACCGGGCTTTCACCGGTACGGAGGGACGGCATCATGCCTTTGGACTGATGTGGGGTGGGTCCAACCCGCCGTGCCGTATTGCTAGCACGCCGAATCTTGCCTCCAGATTAAGGCCCGACCAAATTCCGCAGTAAAATCATATGGTTAACATTACTCGACGCTAACCATAACCGGCACGTTTCGCTTAACCATAACCAGCCGGTCGGCGACCGCGGTGGCTACGAGAACGAGCGTACCAATCCGGAGGCCAGCAGGTTCCAGCCGTCGATCAGCACGAAGAACAGCATCTTGAATGGCAGCGCCAGGATCGTCGGCGGCATCATCATCATGCCCATCGACATGGTCAGCGTCGCCACGATCATGTCGATCACCAGGAACGGCAGAATGATGAGGAATCCGATCTCGAACGAGCGCCTGAGCTCCGAGATCATGAAGGCCGGAATGATGACGCGCAAGTCGATGCGCTTGTCGTCGAACTTTTTGCGGAAGCTCTCCGCGGCGAGCGCTTCGAAGGTCTGGAGATCCTTGTCGCGGACATGGGCCAGCATGAATTCCCGGAACGGGTCGGTGATCTTCAGATACGCTTCCTCTTCCGAGATCTCGTTCTTCATCAGCGGCTGGACGCCGGTCTCCCAGGCCCTGTCGAAGGTCGGCGCCATGACGTAGAAGGTCATGAACAACGCGAGACTGATCAGCACGAGGTTGGCAGGCGTGGTCTGGAGGCCGAGACCGGCGCGCAGGAACGACAACGCCACCGCAAATCGCGTGAAGCTCGTCACCATGATGAGCAGCCCCGGCGCCACCGACAGCACCGTGATCAGCGCCATCAGCTGGATGATGCGGCCGCTGGTCGAGCCGTTTCCCGGCGGCAACAGGGAATTCAGGTCCGGAATCTGGGCCAATGCCGCTTCGGGCAGCACGACCAGAACCAGCGCGAGCAGCAGGACTCTCACTCTCACTGGATCACCAGCGTCTCGATGATCAATTCGCGAACCTTGCCCGACGATCGGATGTTGGCGCGCTCGGTCAGGTCTTCGCGCAGATGCTGGAGCCCGCGCGATCCCTCGAACTGCGCGACCGTCGCCGACCGCAGATAGGTCACGATGTCCTCGCTGATGTGGGCGGCCAGAATGCCGGCATCCTCGTCGCTCATGCTGTCGGTCACCATGGAGGCCTCGATGCGCGCCCAGTTGTTGGCCGGTGCGGCGAGATTGGTCACGATCGGCGAGAGTTTCCTGAGCCGCGCGCTGCCGGCGTAGCTTGAGGCGATCGGCGGTGGCGTGGCGCTCTTCTTCGCATCGGCAACGCGCTCGGCGGTCGCGATCAGATGCAGGCCGGCAAGAGCGCCCGCGCCGATCGCGATCAAGGTCAGGACGACGAAGGCGGCAATCAGGCGCATAACGTCCCCTGCCATGGCGGCGCGACCGGACCGCAAGCCTCAGAATGGTGCCACAGCATCATAGATCCGGTGTCCCCATCCAGGCTGCTGCACGTCCGACAGATTTCCGCGACCGCCATAGGACACGCGCGCCTCGGCGATCTTTTCGTAGGAGATCGTGTTGGTTCGCGAGATATCGCGCGGACGTACGATGCCGCCGACGTTGAGCACGCGCATCTCCGTGTTGACGCGAAATTCCTGCGAGCCGCTGATCATCATGTTGCCGTTCGGCAGCACGTCGGTGACGATGGCCGCGATCGACAGCTTGATGTCCTCGGTGCGATCGATCTGGCCGTTGCCCTTGATCTGGGTATTGGTGCTGAGATTGGCGTTGGCCTGGCCAGTGTCGCTCCAGCCTGCGATGTCCATCAGCCAGTCGAGCCCGAACTTGACCTGCGAATCGCGCGAGCGGCCGGTCTTGTTGTCGAGCTTGGCCTTGTCCTGCATCGAGATGATCACCGTCACGACGTCGCCGGTGCGACGGGCGCGGGGATCGCGGTAGAGATCAGTGCCGTCGTCCCAGGTCGAGCGATAGCTGACGGGCGTACGCATGCGCGGCGTCACCGGGATCGGATCAGCCTGCATCCGCAGGCCGCTGCCGACAGGGGACATCTGCGGACCGGTCAGGACTTCGGCCGGATCATGGTAGCATCCGGCCAGGAGCACGGACGCGGCCAGGAGCGAGAGGATGAGGATCGGCTTGTTCATCTATTTGCTCTTTCCGTCGTCCACGCGACGCATGCCGCCGAGCAGGTCGGCGAGATGTGCCGCGCGCGCCGTGTCCATCTCGTTGAAGATGGCGCTCGAGTTCCTCGGGCTGAGCTTGGCGAGCACGGCGGCAGCAGTCTCGTCGGTCATGCCGGCGATCTGGGTCGCCGCAGCTTCGGGCTTCATGCGCGAATAGATCTCGACCACGCTCGCTTCGGCCTTCTTCAGGAAGTCGTCGCGCAGCGCCATCCACTTCTCGTATTCGGCGCGCTTGGCCTCGACTTCGGCAATGCGCTCGCGCAGCAGGCTCTCGGCCTTCTCCAGCTCCTTGAGCTGCCAGGCCAGCCTTGCGTCGACGGCGGGATCGGCGACGTTGCTGCAGAACAGGGCGATTTCGTTGTCCGGGGCCGGGGCAGCCTGCGGCGGCGCAGGCTTCGGCGGCGCCGTGACGCTGCCGGGCTTGGCCGGACGCACCGGTGCGGGCGCGGGTGTCGGGGTCTCGGATGCCGGCATCGCCCCGGTGACCGCGGGTCCCGACTCTTCGGCCGCCCATGCCGTCGCCCGGATCGGAGCACTCTCGCCGGAATTGGGGCCGGCCGGCGGCTGCGGCTTCTGCGGTCCAGCCGCACGCGCGCGCGCGAAGGAGAGCAGGTTGAGCGGCTTCGACGCCCTGGCCTCGTCCAGCGCCAGCACGGGCGGTGCGCTCGCGAGCATTGAGGCCGCGGCCAGCAGGAGGAATTTGGCTTTGTGATCCAGCTTCAGCATCGGGCCGCGTGCGATTCTCGGTCGAGACTTGAGCATTGAGCGACCAAGCTTGCACGACGCTTATGCATCATTGCACGATGACGTCGGCCTGGAGCGCACCTGCCGTCTTGATCGCCTGGAGGATCGCGATGATCCCCGATGGCTTGAGGCCGATCTGGTTCAGCCCGCGCACCAGGCGCTGGAGATCGACCCCACTCAGGATCGCCACCTGCGCTCCCGCCTCGTTGGCTTCGACCACGGTCTGCGGGACGACCACCGTCTGCCCTCGCGAGAACGGCGCCGGCTGCGACACGACCGGCATTTCCGTGACACGAACCGTCAGATTGCCGTGGGTCACGGCAACGGTCGATATCCGCACGTCGCGTCCGATCACGACCGTGCCGGTGCGCTCGTTGATCACGACCCGCGCCGGCGTATCCGGTTCGACCGTCAGTTCGCCGATCTCGGCCAGGAAGCGGACAGGGCCGATGTGGCGCGGCTTCGACAGCACGATGGTGCGGTAGTCGCGCTCGAAGGCGATTTGCGCGCGATAGCGTCCGCCGGCGTAACGGTTGATGGCGTCGAGAATGCGCGTTGCAGTGACGAAGTCGGGGTTCTTCAGCTCCAGCACAAGGAACTCCATCTCGTGGAGGCTTCCCTGCACCTCGCGCTCGACCAGCGCACCGTTCGGGATACGCCCGGCGGTCGGCGTGCCCTGGCTGACGTTCTGCGCCTGGCCTCCGACGCTGTAGCCGGCGACCGTGATCGCACCCTGCGCCACCGCATAGACGGCGCCGTCCGCGGCGCGCAGCGACGTCATGACCAGCGTGCCGCCGAGCAGCGACGTCGCATCGCCGAGCGACGACACGGTGACGTCCATGCGCTCGCCGGGCCCGATCGATGGCGGCAGGTCCGCAGTCACCATCACCGCCGCGACGTTGCGCGTGCGCAGCGTCGTCGGACGCGGGGGGTTGTTGGTGCTCGTGGTCTCGTTCCTGACATTGATGCCCATGTTCTCGAGCATCGATTGCAGGGACTGTTCCGTGAACGGCGCGTTGCGAAGCGTGTCGCCGGTGCCGTTCAGGCCGATGACGAGGCCGTAACCGACGATCTGGTTCTCGCGCAAACCCTTGATATCCGCGATGTCCTTGATGCGGACGGCAGCCTGGGCGCTGGCGACCGACATGAGCAGGACGAGCGCAAGCAGGAGTCTGGTCATGACCCGTCCACGACCCTGACGGTGCCGTCCGGCTGGACGACTCCCCTGATGATAACCCCGGTATCCGTATTGCGTACCGGGATGAGCGCGCCGGCCGCACCCGACTGCATCGCCGAACCGTAGGTGACGATGGACAGGCCGCTGTCTTCGACCACGACCTTGACCGTGGCGCCGCGAGCGACGGTCCAGGGGTCCTCCACCGCATTGGTCGGAATGGGCTGGCCCGGAAGCAGAGCGCGCCTCGCCATGCGGCCGACCAGGACCTGACGGCCCTCGATGAACATGGCGACACCGAGCAGGCTCGGCGCGAAGGCGCGTTCGGTGATCATCTCCTCCCGGATCAGCTCACCGGCTCGAATCGAGACGGCCGGCACGGGAAGCCGCTTCTCCTCGGCCGCAGCGCCGCGCGCCACGACGAGAACCAGCAGCACGGCGGCCAACCCGCGCATGATCAGGCCCACCCTGTTCAACATCGCGACACCGGAACTAGCGCATGCCCTTCGAGACCGTCTGGGCCATCTCATCCGAGGCCTGGATGACCTTGGCATTCATTTCGTAGGCGCGCTGGGCCGAGATCAACTCGGTGATTTCCTTGACCGGGTCGACGTTCGAGGCTTCGAGCCATTTCTGGTTGATCTTGCCGTAGCCGGCATCGCCCGGCAGTCCGACGACGGGCGTGCCCGACGCCGTGGTCTCCTTGTAGAGATTGCTGCCGAGTGGTTCGAGGCCCGCTTCGTTGGCGAAATTGGCGAGGTTGAGCTGGCCGATCTGCCTCGGGTTCACTTCCGTGTCGAGCTTGGCAAACACCTGGCCGGTCTGGTTGACAGTGACCTCCACCGTCCCCTGCGGAATGGTGATCGCGGGATCGAGCAGATAACCGTCGATCGTGACGAGCTGAGCGTTGGCATTGACGTTGAATGAGCCCGCACGGGTGTATTGCACCTCGTTGTTGGGACCGAGCACCTGGAACCAGCCGCGGCCGTTGATGGCGAGATCGTACGGATTTCCGGTCTGCGTCAACGCGCCCTGAATGTGCAGCTTGCGGATGGCCGCCGATTTGACGCCTAGGCCTAGATTGGCGCCTTCGGGGATCGGCGAGGAACCGTTGACGTTCGCCACGCCCTGCATGCGGTCCATCTGGTAGAACAGATCGGTGAATTCCGCGCGCGCCCGCTTGTAGGAGGTCGAATTGATATTGGCGATGTTGTTCGCGATGACTTCGATGTTGGTCTGCTGGGCGTTCATGCCCGTGGCCGCAATGGCGAGCGATTTCACTTAGGTCACTCCTCAGATCAAATCGACATCCGAACGACTTCCTGGTAGGCCTGCACGACCTTGTCGCGCACCGCGACCGCCGTCTGCAGCGCCTGCTCGGCTGACATCAGCGCCTCGACGACGCGTCGCGTCGACTCTTTGCCCTGCATCGCCGAGATCGACGCCGCCTCGCCCGCCTTCAGCGTTCCGATCGCGTCGGTCGTTACCTGTTTCATCACCGAGTCGAAGCCGACGTCGTCAGTGGTCTGGACCGCCGCAGTCGACGCAGGCGAGATGGCCTGCGTCTCGGTGGCGCGGCTCGCGGCCTGTCCTGCGGAGATCGCCGTGGATGAAATCGCCTCAAGCATCGTCAGCTCCTCAAGAGGTCCATTGTCATGCCGAGCATCGACCTCACCTGTTTCACGACCTGGAGATTGGCTTCATAGGACCGGTTGACTTCCCGCATGTCCGCCATCTCGATCATCATGTTGACGTTCGGCAGCTTGACGTAGCCGGCTTTGTCGGCGGCAGGATGTCCGGGATCGTATTCGACGCGGTAAGGCGTGGTGTCGACGCCGATCTCCTTGACTTTCGCGAGCTGCGCACCCGCGGCCCGGTCCATCGCTGCATCGAAGGTGATGGTCTTGCGCTGATAGGGATCAGCGCCGGCTGTGCGTCCCGTCGAGGTCGCGTTGGCGAGATTCTCCGAGACGATGCGCATGCGCGTCGACTGCGCTTCGAGCCCGGAGCTCGCGACCGTCAGGGAGGCGCTCAGTGAGTCCAGCATGTCAGTTCACCTCAGGCCTTTGCGCTCGACAGGACCATGCGGTGAAACGACCGCACGATCGCCGAGTTCATCGAATAGTCGCGATTGACGTCGCTGCCCTTGATCATTTCCTGCTCGAGGCTGACGGAGTTTCCGGAGTGAACCACTTCCCAGCTATCCTTCTTCGCGGTCGCACGCGTGTCGGTCTCGGCCGCGGACAATTGCATGTGCGACGGCGACCTCGTGGCGAGCCTCACCGGCATGCCGTCGAGCACCTTGTTGAAAGGCTCGACGTCTCGCGCCCTGAAGCCCGGCGTGTTGGCGTTGGCAACGTTGGTGGCGATGGTCGACTGGCGGAGCTCGAGATAGCGCGCCTGCGACGATGCGAGTTCGAAGAGGTAAAGCGGTCCCACGACAGCTCCATTCCGGTCCATTCGGAGAGGAGCCTAGGTCGTTAAGCTTTCGTCAAGCTGTTGGGCCGGACGTCGTCCTCGGAAATCTACTGGACCTTCTCGGTCCGCGGCGCCTGCTTCGACTGGAGGAAGTAGATGATCTCGGCGACGGGGCGGAAGAACTCAGCCGGGATCACCTGATCGACCTGAACCGCCTCGTAGAGTGCGCGCGCCAGCGCCTTGTTCTCGATGACGGGAATCCTGTTCTGCTCCGCAACCTCGCGGATCTTCAGCGCGATCACGTCCATGCCCTTGGCCACCACGAGCGGCGCGGGATTTTCCTCGCGCTTGTAGCGCAGCGCGATCGCGAAGTGCGTCGGGTTCGCGATCACAAGCGTGGCGCGCGCGGCGGAGGCGATCATCCGTTGCCGCGAGCGGTCGCGCGCCAGCGAGCGCAGGCGCGCCTTGATCAGCGGATCGCCCTCGGCCTGCTTGTGCTCGTCCTTGATCTCCTGCTTGGTCATGCGCAGCTCGCGTCGCCAGTGGAAGCGCGCCCAGGCGAGATCGATTGCGACCAGGACGATGGTCGCGATGCAGATCGCCGAGACGATCCGCATCGCGATGTTGAGGATCATCTCCGGCAGCGCGACCGGATCGGTGTACATCGCCTCGAAAGCCCTCGCTTCGGACGCGCGCAGCACGAAGGCGACGACGGCGGTCACCGCGGCAAGCTTGAACAGCGACTTGGCGAACTCGATCAGGCCCTGCGTCCCGAACAATCGGCTCCAGCCGCTGACCGGAGAGATTCGCGACAGGTCCGGCTTGATGCGCTGGAGCACAAGGCGCGGTGCGTTTTGCAACAGCGAAGCGGCAAGCCCGAACACCACCAGGACCACCACCAGCGGCAGCAGGAACCGCACGGCCTGCAGGCCGACAACGGAGAGCAGGTTCTGCGCGTCAGCGCCGGTGCTGAGCGGGAAGCCCTCGGGATCGTCGAGTAGGCTCTTCAGCGTCGGCGTCAATTGCTGCACGCCGTGGCCGATCAGGAACGCCTGGATCACCATCAGCGCGGCCATCGAGGCGAAAATGGACGCCTCGCGAGAGACCGGAATCTTGCCCTGTTCGAGCGCATCGCGGACTTTCTTCTCGGTCGGCTCTTCTGTCTTGCTCTCCTGATCGGATGTTTCTGCCATGCCCGTTCAGCGGTCAGCGGAAGACCAGCTCATCCTCCTGCTCGGGGTTGAGCTCGATTTCGCCCTTCTCCGCCAGCTCGAGCGCCAGATCGGTGATCACGCGCCGCGCTTCCAGCACGTCGCGCTGGTTCGACGGCTCGCCGATGGCGAGCTCGTGCTCGACGACGCGGCGGACGCGCGAGGCGACCGAGGACAGTATCAACTCGCGGAAATGCTTGTCGGTGCCCTTCAGCGCGACGACGATGCGGTCAGTCGGCACCTGGTCGAAGATCATGGTACGCGCCTTCGGCGTCAAATTGACCACGTCGTCGAAGGTGAACAGCAGCTCCTTCAGCACTTCGGCCGATTTCGGCCGCTTCTCCGACAGGCTCTTCAGCATGTCCTCGATATGGCCACGTTCCATCTTGTTGATGATGTCGGCGACGCGGGCGTAGGTGTCGGCGCCAAGGTTGCGGGCGAAGTTCAACGTCAGGTCCTCGTGCAACGTCTTCTCGATGATGCGCATGGCCTCGTCGACGATCGGCTTGAGGCTCAGAACGCGCCGCATCAGTTCGTTGCGCAGGCTCGAGGGCAGCTGGCTCATGACCTTGGCGGCGCAGGCCGGCTTGACCTTGGACAGGATCAGCGCCGCCGTCTGCGGATGCTCCTTGGACAAATAGCTCGCGAGCGAGTTTTCGGACACCGACGAGACGCGGTCCCACACCGACCGGCTCGAATTGCCGAGCAGATCCGACATGATCTGCGAGACCTGGTCGGCCGGAAGCACGTCGCCGAGCACGGCTTCCAGGCCACCGAGAGTGCCGAGGATGTTCGCGCCCATCGAGAACTGCTGGGCGAACTCCTCGACGATCCCCTCGAGCTCCTGCGCGGTGATCGGCCGCAGCTCCGCCGCCGCCTTGGTGACGATGCGGATCTCCTGCGGCTCGAACTGCTGCAGCACGCTCGCCGCCGCCTGCCGGCCCATCGCCAGCAGGAGCGCGGCTACCTTTTCCGTGCCGCCCAGCGTGGTAACACCTCGCTGCTTGGCTGGCGCGATGCCGACCGGTGCCGCCATGATCAGGTATCACCCTGCCCCAGCGGACCAACGATCTCCGTGAGCGAAACGCCGAAGCGGGAATTGTCCTCTTCGACGACGACCACCTCGCCGCGGGCGACGATGCGGCCGTTGACGACGACGTCGACGGGCTCTCCGACCCGGTGATCGAGCGGAACCACCGCGCCGCGGCCAAGCTTCATCAGGTTCGCCACCGGAATGGTGGCCGAGCCGAGCACCACTTGCATGGTGACGGGAATCCGCAGGATGGCATCGATATTGGCGAACTTGCCGGTCTCCTCGGCCGTGCGCTGGGCGATCTCCGCCAGCCGCTCCAGGGGAGAGGTTTCGGCCTCTGCCGATGCGGGTGCAGACTCATAGTCGAAGGATTGCGCCATCTGGTATCGCCTCTTGGTATTTCCGCTGCCGGAGCGCCGTGACGTTCCGATCGTAGTCGTCCTGCCGGCTTCGGCTTCAATGCTTGTTCAGGTCGGCGCCGCCTGCGGTCGCGGCGGGTGCGAGGCCGCTTCTGGCATCGAGTGCCGCGATCGCCTCGTGGGCCTGATCGATCTTCGTGCTCAGCACGTTGGCGAGCCGTCCGAGATTTGCGGTGGAATCGTGCGCTGCCGTGATGACCGTGTCGAAGGCGCCCGCCGTCTCGTGCACGATGGTCGAGAATTCGCCCTGATAGCTGCGCAAGCGCGCCAGCTCGCGGTGCATCCGCGTCACCCGCATGCTGGTGAAGGCGAGCGCAATCAGCAGCACGACATCAACGAGATAGGATATCATCGACGAACTCCCGCTTCTGATCGACGGGATCTGCCACCTGCATGGCGTAATAGCCATCAAGCTGGCCGATCTGACACCAGAACAGCACCTGATTGTTGCTTTCGAGACGGGCCAGCGTGCGCGGCGTGGCCTCGAGCTCGAGCACCTGCCCGACCTGGAACTTCACGACGTCACCGAGGGACACCATCTTCTCGTCGAGCACCGCACTGAGCGTGACCTCGGTCCGGTGGACCTCGCTCTCCATCTGCTCGCGCCAGCGCGGGTCGGCGGCGCGACCGTCGCTGACGACGACATGAGCAAGCTTCTGCCGGAGCGGATTAAGCGCGGAGTGCGGAATGATGAGGAACATCTGGCCGCCGCGGTAGAGGGCCTGCAGCATGATGTTCGCGCAGATCGACATGTTGCCACTCCGCCCGATCGCGAGCGAAGCCATCGCCGTCTCGACCCGCTCCACGCGAAAGGTCACGTTCGAAGTGCCGGCGAAGGCGGATTGCAGCGCCTTGGCAAACCGTTCGAACAGCGCCTGCACCAGGCGAAGCTCGATATTCGAGAAAGAGCGCTCGACGTCGAGCGGCGGCTCGGCGCCGTCGGAGCCGAACATCGCCTCGACCATGGTGAACACGAAGTCACGGTCGAGCATGATGATGATGCGGGAGTCCCACTGCTCGGCATAGAGCACCGCCGCGACGGCGTTGGCCTCGTAGTCCTTGATGATGTCGCCGACGCGGTCGTTGGTGATGCCGTTGACCGAGAAATAGCAGGGTGTTCCAGCCATCGGCTGGAGGCTGTCGGTGCACGATGCCGCCATGCGATCGAAGATCACATTGAGCATCGGCATGCGATCGATCGATATGCCGGCGGCGTCCAGCAGGTAGTTCGGCAGCTGCTTGCGCTGATCGACTTCGGCGTCTTCCATCATCATGCGCGCGCCGCCTTGGGTTCGGCATCGGCAACGACGGCCTTGGGGCCTGCGATGGTCTCGTTCTCGACGACGTCGATCGAGGGACGCTCGCTGCTGGAGATCATCTTGCGGCCGTGCTCGACCGCGATCTGCGGCATGGCGCCGTTCATGAACGCCAGCAGCGTCTGCTTGACGATGATGTAAGGCCGGCACTTCTTCTCGCGCGTCATCTTGATCTTGATCGCAAAGGGCGAAATGATGCCGTAGGACAGGAAGATGCCGGCGAAGGTGCCGACGAGAGCGGCGCCGATGAAGCCGCCCAGCAGCTTCGGCGACTGATCCAGCGCGCCCATCGCCTTGATGACGCCGAGCACCGCGGCGACGATGCCGAGCGCCGGCATCGCTTCCGACACCGTCACCAGCGCATGATAAGGTGCCAGCTTGCCCTTCACGATGGTGTGGATCTCCTCGTCCATCAGCGCTTCGATCTCGTGCGTGCGCGCGTTGCCCATGATGATGAGACGGACATAGTCGCAGATGAACTGGAGCAGCGAGGGGTCGCCGAGCACGCTGGGGAATGCCTTGAAGATCTCTGACGACGAGGGATCGTCGATATGCGCCTCCACCTCGTTGCGGCCCTTGCCCCGCAGCTCACGCATCAGGGCGTGCAGCGCCCCGAGCAGGTCGAGGTAATAGCGCTGTCCCGGCACCGCGTTGGTGATGGCCTGCATGCAGGCGACCCCGCTGTCGACGACCGTCTTCCACGGATTGGCCAGGATGAAGGTGCCGACCGCGGTGCCTATGATGATGACGAATTCCCACGGCTGCATGAGCACGGCCAGGTGCCCGCCCATGGCGGCAAAGCCGCCGAGCAGCGCCGCTACCGTGATGAAAATCCCCACGAAACTGCCCAACGCGCCGCTCCATCACCGATGCCATCGGGAATATCTAGTCGGCCACGCTTGCGCGAGGCTGGCTTCTTCGTCGCCAGCCTCGCGCAAGCAACCGGCGGCAGCTTGCAGCGGTGCCGCAACAGCGGCCAGAGGGGCGCGTGTCATGCTATCCACCATTGCGGACTACACCAGACTGACCAACGACATGGGCAAGTCGCTGACGCAGGTCGCGAAGCAGCCGGATGTCAGCCGCGAGACGGATTACTTCCTCAGCCATATCGGCAACGTGAAGACCATCGACGATTTCCTGAAGGACTATCGTCTCTATTCCTACGCGATGAAGGCCTACGGCCTCAGCGACATGACCTACGCCAAGGCGTTCATGCGCAAGGTGCTGACCGAGGGCGTTGCGAGCAAGGACGCCTTCGCGAACAAGCTGACCGACACCCGCTACCGGCAATTTGCCGCCGCCTTCAATTTCGCCGCCCTCGGCGACAAGGCAACCCAGGCCGCCGCGGCCACGACCGGCACCGCGACCCAATACGTCACGCAGACCATGGAAGAGAAGGCCGGCGATCAGAACGAAGGCCTGCGACTGGCGCTGTACTTCACCCGCAAGGCTTCCACGATCACGACCGGCTACCAGATCCTCGCCGACAAGGCACTGACGCAGGTGGTGCAGACTGCAATGGGCTGGTCGTCGACGATCAGCTCGGCCGACATCGACGCCCAGGCCAAGATGATCACGGACAAGATCGATCTCGCCGATTTCCAGGACCCGGCCAAGGTCACAAAATTCGTACAGCGTTTCGCGGCGATGTGGGATGCGACCCAGGCCCAGAGCGACGCCTCGACCAACCCCGCACTGGTTCTGATCGCCGGCGCGTCGACGTCGATCAGCATGGATACCAACATGCTCACGACGCTTCAGAACATCAAGTTCAACAGGTAAGCCATGCAATCGGCCCTCTATGTGGGATTGTCGGCGCAGGTCGCCCTCGAAAAGCGCCTCCAGACGATCGCCAACAACGTCGCCAACGTCAACACGGCGGCGTTCCGCACCGACGTGGTGAAGTTCGAGACCGTGCTGTCCAAGGCGGGCCCGACCCCGGTGGCGTTCTCCTCGCCCGGCGACAACATCATCTCCCGCGAGATGGGCAGCATCACCGAGAGCGGCAACCCGCTCGACGTCGCCGTGGTCGGACAGGGCTGGATCGCCTTCGCCGGTCCGAACGGCACGGTCTACACGCGCGACGGCCGCCTCCAGATCGCTCCCAATGGCGATCTTCAGACCGTGAGCGGCTTCCCCGTCGTCGATTCCGGCGGCGCGCAGATCACGCTCGATCCGAACGGCGGACCGATCTCGATCGCGCGCAGCGGCGCTATCACCCAGGACAACAACGAGATCGGCACCATCGGCCTGTTCAACATTCCGGCCGATGCCAATCTCGAACGCTACGGCAATTCCGGCGTGACGCCCGACCGGCCTGCGACCGCCATCGCCGATTTCTCCCGGGACGGCTTCAAGCAGGGTTATGTCGAGGGCTCCGGCGCCAATCCGATGCTCGAACTGACGCGACTGATCTCGGCCTCGCGCGCCTTCGACGGCACCAATTCGATGATCGAGGGCACCGAGAGCTCGCTTCAGAACGCGATCCGCACACTCGGCGAACCCGGCAAGTAGACTGCGCCTCGCGCGCGTTGAGATTGGACGGCTTCCTTGAACGCTCTTCGGCAACTCGAGTGGGCGCTGCTGGAGCTTCAGCAGAGCACTCCCCTGGCAAGCGTCAGCGGCGCGATCTCCGAGATCGCGCCGACGCATTTCCGCGTCTCGGGCCTGTCGCGCTTCGTCAGGCTCGGCGAGCTCATCGGCGTCAATTCGGCCGGCAAGCGCCAGATCGGCGAGGTGGTGCGGATCGACAGCGACGGCATCGTTGCCAAGCCATTCGACCGGCAGTTCGCCGGCGGGCTCGGCTCGGTCGCCTACCGGATGCCGCCTCTGTCCTTCGCGCCCGATCCGAGCTGGAAAGGCCGCGTCATCAACGCTCTCGGCGCGCCGCTGGACGGACAGGGCCCCCTCACCCAGGGATCCCAGGCGGTCTCCGCGGAAGCGGAGGCGCCGTCGGCGATGAAGCGCGCACGCGTGCACAAGCCGCTGCGCACCGGCGTGCGCGTCATCGACCTGTTCGCGCCGATCTGCGCCGGCCAGCGCGTCGGCATTTTTGCCGGATCCGGCGTCGGCAAATCGACGCTGCTTGCGATGCTCGCCCGCAGCCAGGGTTTCGACACCGTGGTGCTGGCCCTGGTCGGCGAGCGCGGCCGCGAGGTGCGCGAATTCATCGAGGACGTGCTGGGCACCGACCGTCACCGCGCAGTCACCATCGTGTCGACGGGAGACGAGAGCCCGATGATGCGGCGGCTGGCGCCGAGGACGGCCATGGCGGTCGCCGAATATTTCCGCGATCGGGGCGAGTCGGTCCTGCTCATGGTCGATTCGATCACCCGTTTCGCCCATGCCGCTCGCGAGGTCGCGCTCGCCGCCGGTGAGCCCGCGGTCGCGCGCGGCTACGCGCCGACGGTCTTCACCGATTTGCCGCGTCTCCTGGAGCGCGCCGGTCCAGGCGAGGAGGGAACCGGCACGATCACCGGGATCTTCTCCGTGCTGGTCGACGGCGATGATCACAACGAGCCGATCGCGGACACCATCCGCAGCACACTTGATGGGCACATCGTGCTCTCCAGGCACATTGCCGACCAGGCGCGCTATCCGGCCGTCGACGTCCTGGCGTCGGTCTCACGCCTCGCCCATAACGTCTGGGACCCCGAGGAGCGCGAACTGGTGAGCAAGCTGCGCGCCATGATCGCGAAATATGAGGACACGCGCGACCTTCGCCTGATGGGCGGATATCAGTCGGGACGTGATTCGGGGCTCGACCAGGCGGTCGACATGGTTCCGAGAATCTACGACGCGATGCGGCAAGGCGCTTCGGCTCCGCCGAGCGCCGATCCATTCCGCGAGCTCCGGGACATGCTCAAGGGCAACTAGCGGATGGAGAGGGCGAGGCGGCGTATGAGACGGGCCTGCCGCTCATCCTGCTCGTGGTTTTCGACAGGAGATTGCGCATGGCGTTACGCTTCCGACGCATGCGTGCCCGGATTGATCACCGATTTGCGTCATGAGCGCGTCACCATTCGGGTGAGCACAACGCGCCGCCGCGGTGCAAGCGATCGGGCGTGACGATTCTGCGCGCACGGCGACAACAACCGTCACGTGTAATTCCTGTGAATTCCCTTGGCGATTCTCCGCCGAAACGCACAAGTTGTGGATGACGTGCCGACACACATCATCGTCGTGCACAAGCTTCGATCAGATTGCGTCGACGACAGACAACAACATGCCGTGCAATCAGCCTCTCGCAAAGACGCGCGCGTGTTGCTCATCAAGCAGCGTATTGCGTTCACCATCATGTGTCCCGAAGAGCGGGATTGTCTTGAACGTTACAGTCGCTTACGACGACATCCAGTCTCCGCGAGCGTCTTGACTTGATTTTGTTGAGAAGCTCATTCATCGTTTCTTGCGGGTATAAGAAACGTCTGCCTGTGACTTGAACTTTGGGGGCTTCGGTTGAACCACTCCGATCCACCGTCTGCCGGTGACGGCAATCCGGGCTCCCGCGCGATGACGATGCTGCTGGCATGCCATCGACGCAGCCTCTCGCTCCGGACGAGGCGTTCCCCAACGGCCAAGGTGCGGCGCGTTGCGGTTCGTGCCTTCGAACGAGAGCGCGAGACGACAGGTTCGTCGAACACTCAGGGGGCAAAGCCGCTCCGGGACGCCGCAAACGAAGTTCCGGAGACGAGGTAGATTCATGCCATTGGCGCGAGAAGCCGTCGAGCTGCTGGTTCAGGCGGCGAGAGCTTGGTATTTCGAAGGCGATCAGCATGGATTGCGCGATCGGGAGTGGATGGCGCTGCGCTTTCTCGGCCGCGCCAACAGGTTTTCGCGCACCCCCTCCGCGCTCGCCGGCTTCATCGGCGCCACCCGAGCGACTGCATCGCAGATCGTGAAGACTCTGGAGAGCAAGTCCTTTCTGGTGCGAAAGCCGTCGCATGAGGACAAGCGTTCCGTCGTCCTGCACGTCACCGCCCAGGGCGAGAAATTCCTGAGCCAGCACGACCCGATCAATCACGTGATGAATGCGGTCACCGCGCTCGGGACCGACGAGTGTATCAGGCTGCGCGACTCTCTCCGCGAGATCCTCAATCACCTCGACGCGGCTCATCAGCGGCTCAATGCCAGTATCTGCAGGGACTGCATGTTTCTCGCAGAGCGCGGACCGGGAACCGGCAAGGGACGTGCAACCGCCGAGTTCATGTGCCGGTTGTATCGCGCCCCTGTTTCGCTCGAGGAGACCGAGCTGCTCTGCACCAGTTTCGAGCGTACGCGCGACCGCCCCAGAATCGAGCAGCATCCCGACCGCGCGCGCGTGGCGAGCCAGGGGTGAGAGGCGCACTCGCCACATCGTCAATGCGAGCCAACGGGTCCGCGCAGAGCGCGGCCCGATGACAGGCTCCGCGAAGCAATCCACAATTCCTACGCGGAAAGACTCTGGATTGCTTCCGACTTCGCCGAAGGCTTCGGCGGACAAGTCGCTACGCTCGCAATTGTCGATGTTCAATAATTCGCTGATTGGATTGCGGTGGTCTTGGTTGCTGCAAAAGCCTTGGGAGTTTGTCCTGCCAAGGCGAGACGTCGCATTCATTCAATTCACATTTCGACACGCAGACACGCTTTCGCATTCTCGCGGCGCTTTTCGCCCGAGCTTTGCTTGGTCGCTCACCCTCTTGAGCCAAGAGGGCACAGGGAAGGCCGGGTGCTGACAACGCACCCGCGGTCCGCTGCGCGAAAATGTAGCGCAAAGAGACCGCACAGCAGCATACAGGTGGTGCCGATCACTCGGCCTTCCCTGCGCGATGGTTGGACGGCTTATGCCGCGCTCTTGTGTCTGCAAAATGTGCCAAAAAACGCGAACGGGCGGTTCTAACCAACCGCCCGTCGCTCCCGGGAGCCGAGTTCGTTCTGGCCTCCCTCGCTCTCGCGAAATTCGCCGGCCTCCGCGCCGGTTGACGCGACTGCCGCCTCCGCAAGAGCTTGACCGTAGCAACGACGGTCAGGACCACACGGTTTTGCCGTACGCGCGGCTCGCTTGACCCCACCGGTTCCGACGACGTTGTGCACGTTGCCATCGAAGACCGCCGGGACGAACCTGTCAGCGCCGCTCGTCCGCACGCGGTTCGGGCTCACGGAGAGCAATCCGCCCTGCCCTTCACCTCTCGTGCACGACGCTGCCGCGTCCACCGCAAGCCCGGCTCGCGAACATGACGACCTCACGATCGCCCCTCAAGGATGAGCCGGGATGGACGACACATACGACAAATCCGAATTTCGGTAAAGCGGAATATTTTCGCTGCAGCGGCTTGACAAAGGCGACACAGCAAAGGCCCCGCTCCCCGGTCGCGCGCAACGCCATCCAACAATCGCGTCTCTGGCGCGGACGCCCGGATGTTCGCGGCGCGTGATCGGACAAACGACTCCAGTTGCATGGCGCGTACCGTACAACAAAAAAACACCCGGCGGTTTCCCGCCGGGTGCTCGTCGAAATGCTTCGACAGATCTTACCAGTTGCGCTGAGCGCGGAGCAGCAGCGTGAAGCTGTCCTGGTCCTTCAGCTCGTACGCAGCGGTCGGCTTGGCCGTGTTGGCAGCCGGGCTGAGCACGGCAGTGCCCGAGTACTTCTGGTCGAGACGGGTCCAGTTGAAATCCGCCGAGAAGGTCAGATTCTTCACAGGAGTCCAGCGGGTGATCACACCCACCTGGCCGACGGCGAAGTCAGGGTTACAACCCGTGACACCGGCGAGACCGCCGAACACGCCGCCAGCACCGCCGACGCCGCAGAGCGTGTTCTTGGCGAGCGTGCCGAACTGGGCCTGAGCGTAAGCACCGTAGAGTGCGGAGTTCCAGTAGGGATCCCAGTTGTGGGTGTAAGCACCACGGAAGCCCCAGGTCTTGACCGTTTCCTGCTGCGAACCCGTGACGTACACGGTATCAGGAGCATTGGCGAAGCCGACGCTCTGGTAGGCAATGCCCGAGCTGCCGTACATCTGGTAGGAGCTGCCCGCCAGGTTCTGGAAGTTGTAGCGGGTCGCACCGTCCGTGTAGACGCCCTGGATGTTGATCGTGTCACCCGCGCCGGTCGGGATGTTCTTGATCGACAGAGCGAGCTGAACCGCCCAACCCCACTTGTCGTCGGGGTGGCCAGAGGTCTCGGTCGCGCCGTAATAGGCGACGTGGTTGTCATGCGCGGCAACCGACGCCTGGAACAGACCCCAGGCCTGGTCGACACGGACCATACCGACCAGGTTCGGCGAACGCGAACCGCCGATGGCATTCGAGCCGTACGAACCGCCAACCATGCCAGCGGCAGTCGCGCCGTTCATGTTGAGGTTGCCGGCCTGATAGTAGGCCGTCGCATCTTCGGCCGAGAAGGCCGCCGTGATGCCCTGACCGAAGTCAGCGGTGTAGGTGAACTGGTTCACGCCAGTGACCGTGCCGCTGCCGCCGACGAGGCTGTCGATGTTGTTGCCGGGATAGTTGGTCCAGGGCGCGTCGAACTGCGACACGGCCTTACCCATGGTGAAGCCGGCGAACTGGATGAAGGCGTAGTACACGCCGAGCGAACCACCCGAGGTGCCGCCGTCGGTCGAGTTGATGGTGGTGGTACCAGCCGTCGTGGCCGTGTAACCAGTCGTGCCCGTGCCGGAGCCCGTGCCGACGTAGCCGCCGGTCGTCCAGGTGAAGACCGCGTCGAAGTAGGTGCGGACGACGCCGTATTCGGT
This sequence comes from Bradyrhizobium sp. RP6, assembly GCF_003837805.1. Taxonomy (GTDB): domain Bacteria; phylum Pseudomonadota; class Alphaproteobacteria; order Rhizobiales; family Xanthobacteraceae; genus Bradyrhizobium. Next base: position 51,174 of record NZ_RQIT01000023.1, read on the forward strand.
CGCGGTGCGCGTGTCGATGTTGAGATCCTGACGAGCGCGCATCGAGTAGTAGTTGCTCAGACGGTTGTGAGCACCGGCGGGAGCGCCGTTCGAGATGCCGTAGTTGCTGTTGGTGTTCATCGCGACTTCGGCGCGCAGGTAACCACCCAGCTTGATGCAGGTGTCGGTGCCCGGGATGTAGTAGAAGCCGGCGCCGTACAGCGAGCAGATCTTCACGTATTCGACCGCCTTGGCCTTCACGGGGAGATCGGCTGCGAACGCACCGGAGACGGCCATCAGGCCGGCTGCCGAGCCGAGAAAGAGCGTCTTCGTCAACTTCATTAGTAAACCTCCAGGTCGGTTCAGGGGGCTCGGCTCCTCGGCGGAGGCCGCTTTACCCTCTTTAATTTCCGTTCAATTCAGATCCGCACTGAAGGTCCGGACTGAAACGACAGCGAGGTGCCCCCCCTCCGTCGTGCTTCACGTATAGTTTATAAAAACCATTGCCTCAATTTATTGATCTCGTGAATTGAAACTTCCGTCGGGGATGTTGCCCGGGAGCAACAAGCTGCCTCAACGGGACATATAGACCACTGAACAAAAAAGAAAAAACCCTCGGGGGGCATCCCGAGGGCTTTCTTGGAGGTCTCACATCGCTGCCTATCGCAATGGTCAAGAGCAGCAAATTCTGAGCGCGATGTGACGTAATCTAATTAATTGTTTTGTGCAAGCATCAAAATCGTCGATTTGTTCTTGCGATACGGTCTTGTCGTTCCGTCACTGCGCGAAGTCCGAGACGGCCCCCCAATATCCGGCTAAAACACTGCTCCAAGAACAATAAGAAAAACGGTCAGAGCAAAATGGGGGAGCCGGATGATCGAGAAGAAACTCGACAGGGCGATTACGGACTTCATCTGGAACGTCGTCGAAATTCACTCGCAGCTGGAGAACATCCACACCAGCTGGGCCGGACTGCTCGGCATTACCCAGCCGCAATGGCTGATCCTGATGGCGATCACCGAACTGGACGAGGGGCGCGGCGTCGCCGGGATCGACATCGCCAACAAGCTGCGGGTCCACCCGGCTTTCGTGACCAACCAGACCAAGACCCTCGAAAAAGGCGGCTTTCTATCACGACGACCGGCGGCGGACGATGCCCGCTTCGTCCTGATGTCGCTCACGGCGAAGGCGACGACCGAGATCGAGAAATTGTCGAAGCGAAAGCTCGCCCTGAATTCGACGATGTTCAACGATCTGGACGAGAAGACCTTGGCTGAATTGAACGCTTCGCTCGCAACGATCGCCAAGAACGCCCGGCTGGCTGCGCGATTGCTGGCTATCGACGCCTCCTGATATCGGCCGATGCCGGGCCCAGAATGCGAGCCGGATGCTGCGGTCGTCGCGCCGCGGGGTCCTGCAATGCCGCCGGACCAGGCTAAAGCGCGACGAGATTTGGATGAACCGTCATCGCGCTTTAGGTTGGTGTTTACGCATGATCTTTCCGGAAAACCGCTTCGCACTTTTCCGGATCATGCTTTAGAGCTGGGTCGCCGGGTCGAGCTTGCGGGCAGTTCCAAGCTTGCTATCGAGCCACTCGACAATGAAGTCGTCAACGGCGACGAAATTCTCGACCTCGCCGAGCGGGTGCGGGACGTTGTTGGGCACGACGACCGAGCAATCTCCTCCAATCCGCCGGTAGTCGGCTTGCAACTCGAGAGCATCCTGCTCCCACACCATGGAGCGACTCCCGACGACCAGGAGCAGCGGGCACGGGACTCGACGCGGCGGCAGCATTGCCTCTCTCGAGACCTCGTCAGGGACGGCCTGCCCGAAGCCGGTCATCCAGCGAAGTGTCGCCTGACACATGACCGGACGCATAAGCCCGCCGTCGCAGACGGCGGCCGCGATTCTGCGATCCGAGAGCGCAAGGCGGGAGGCATGAGCTGCGCCCGCCCCTTCGCCATAGATACCGATCCGCCGCGCGTCGACATCAGGGCGGGCTTCCAGGTAGTCCAGCCAGAGCTGAAGCCTGTGCTCCGGCTTGAAGGAGCGGTGAACAGTCGAATTGCCGGAATCGACGAGCAGCAGCGACATGGTCCCGCAGAGCGAGACGGGCAACAGCCTGCTCATCATCGAGCCCAGGGTGACATCGTCGTCACAGACGCAGATCACCGCCGGCGCGGCAGAGCCGTAACGACGCGCGGGCAGAAAGAAGCCAGCCAGCGCGCCTTGATCGAAGCAGTCGATCTTGACGCGCTCGATCGGCAGTCCGGCCTCTGTCTCGAGGCCTCTCAGCCCGGTGCCGACCTCGTCTGCGAGGGCGGCACTCTCGTCATCTCCGGGACCACACAGACTTCTGACGACTTCGAGGGCCGTCAACGAGCACAGCCACGCTTCCCCGGCAATCTGAGCGGAACGCGTTTCGCGTGCAGATTCTGCCAATGTCCGGTAGTCGTCGGCGACCCTCAACCAGTCCGAAATCCACAGATGCCGGTGCGACTCTCTCGCAAGCTCCGCGACCGACATGCTTTCGAAAAATTGGGAGGCTCGATCGCGCAAATGTGCCAGATTTCGCCCGGCGCCGTCGCACGAACGATGAGGCGAATGTTCACCATCCATGTCAGCCACCGAACGACGGCGCGAACGATTGTCCGGACTTGCCGGCGTCGCGCTCTGCGCGGCGCCTCGCACGCCCGATCGCGGGCGCGCCTGATCGCGTCTGCGTCCGGCAATGCTGCCTGCCTCGGTGATTTTCTTCGCGGCCATCTCGCCGCCGCGCAGCAAAGCTGCTGCGCGAAGCGGTCTGCATTCCAAACGGGCGGGCTTGGGCACGAAGTCCCCGCCCGCTCACCCCAATCGTCACGTCCCAGCTCCGTCGCTGATACACAGTCTAGCGCCACGCAACCTGCGAGGTTTACGCAGCGGGCTTTGTCGTTTCTTGTTGCGACCGGCGAGTCAGAAACCCCTCGTGCCGACACAAGTGACATGCCTGTGTAAGCCCCGATTGTGAAAGCACGATGTGGTGAAGAGTGCAGCGCATTACCATCGTGTGCCAAGCCCGCAGGAGAGACGCCAAGATCTTCATTGTGACAGTCTTTCGCGAGGGGCGCGTGATGACGACGCCCGCGAGGAGTGGAATAGCCGAAACGCCCACTCAATTCAGAAAGCTCAATCGCCTGAAAGAACAAGGTCCAAGCCTCAGCTCCGGGGCAGCGGCGCCTCCTTGTATGCATTATCCCAGTTGCCAACTTCCCGCAGTTCGCCTTACATGCCGCCAACTCGCCCGCGGATGACGGGTGAGGCTGAAGAATCACACACATCTTCAAAGGGACGGAGCATGGCGCGCAACATATTGATTCTGGGGGCTTCTTACGGCTCCCTGCTGGGCACGAAGCTGCTGATGGCAGGGCATAACGTGACCCTGGTCTGCCGTGCCAAAACCGCGGAGCTGATCAACCGCGACGGTACCGAGGTGCGCATCAAGTTGCGCGACGAGGCGGTGCACCGTGCGATCTTCTCGCGTGACCTGCCCGGCAAGCTCGATGCAGTGACGCCGGCCAATGTCGACCTTTCCCGTTACGATCTGGTCGGCCTTGCGATGCAGGAGCCGCAATACACCAATCACACGGTGCGCGTTCTCATGGTCAAGATCGCCGCGGCGAAATTGCCGTGCCTGTCGATCATGAACATGCCGCCGCTGCCGTATCTCAAGCGAATTCCGGCACTCGCCGGCATGGACCTCGAAGAGGCCTACACCAATGCGCAGGTGTGGGAGCGGTTCGAGCCCGGGCTGGTGACGCTGTGCTCGCCCGACCCGCAGGCGTTCCGCCCGCCGGAAGAGGCCGCCAACGTGCTGCATGTTGGCCTGCCCACCAACTTCAAGGCGTCGGTCTTCGCCGACGAGAGGCACAACAAGCTGCTGCGCGAGCTCGAGGCCGACATCGACGCGGTCACGCTCGACGGCCACGACGTGCCGGTGAAGCTGAAAGTGTTCGACTCGCTATTCGTGCCGTTGGCGAAATGGTCGATGCTGCTCACCGGCAATTACCGCTGCATCACTCCCGGCGAGCCGCAGTCGATCCGCGACGCCGTGCATGGCGATCTCAAGCGTTCGCAGACGATCTACGAGCATGTCGATGCGATCGCCCGCCGCCTCGGTGCCGATCCGCAGGACCAGGTGCCGTTTGCGAAATACGCCAAGGCCGCCGAGAGCCTGCTCAAGCCGTCATCGGCCGCGCGCGCGGTCGCGAGCGGCGCACCCTTCATCGAGCGCGTCGACCTCTTGGTGAAGCTGATCTCGCACCAGCTCGGCGTGCCCAATGCCGAGATCGACCGCACCGTCGACACCGTGGACCAGAAGCTGAACGAGAAGATCGTGCAGGGTGGATCGGGCGCGCAATAACGCGCCGTTTTCCAGCGACGTCGGCGCTCAGGCGATCAGGAACGATTGAAGCCAGATCAGGCCGGTCACGGCGACCAGCGTGACCGCGCCGGTGCGCGCGATCAGGTCGGGATGCCCGAGGTGGCGGACGCCGCGGCCGAGCGTCGCGCCCAGAATGATCCACGCGGCTCCTGCAGTGACGATCTGAAGCGCGATCACACCGAGCCAGGGCAGCAGTTCAAGCGGTCCGACCCCAAGGGGCAGGAGCAGGAACGCGAAGGCCAGCGCTTTCGGATTCAACAGGGTCGTCAGCAGCACCTGACCGAACGTCACCGCAGCCCCCTCGCGCAGCTCGTGCGTGTTGACGCGCCAGAGCATGACGGCGAGGCACAGGATATAGACGGTCACAGCCACGCGGAGCACGACCGCCGCAATCGGGATGTCGCTAATGACAGGACCAAGCGCCAGCCGCAGCACTGCGATCGCCAGCAGATAGCCGCACAACTCCGCCGCAAGCAGGTGAAGAGAGCGCGAGATGCCAGCCCCTGCGCCTGATGTCGCGAGCAAGGTGTTGGTCGGCCCCGGCACCGCCAGCAGGAAATAGGCCGTCGTGATGAAGGTCAGAAAAGTCATACGGCCGAATAACAGGCCTGGGGCTCACGGATCTTGATCTGCGTCATTCCGCGCCGAGCGTGGGATCGCCTCTTTGCATTCCCGCTCACCCAGCTTCGGCGCGACGCTGTTCCCGGTGTGGCACAAACTCAACGACAATTCTCGCGCGTCATATTCCACACGCCCCGCGCGCTGACGGCTGATATCACGACTGCGTGAGACGGCCGCATGCCGCTCGTCAGATCCCGGCGCTTCGCGGGCAAAGCGCGCCGATTGGACGCGAAATCAGCTCCCACACGTGCAGGTCCTTCATTCGCGCAGACGTTGCATGCGCGCAGGACGGGCCCGGCGTCTTGCCCAGCCAGGGAGAGATGAGCAACATATCTTTCTAGATCAGGTTTTTATTACCTGTTAGCCGGTCCGTTTGTTCCGGCGTGTTCGCAATGCACCGAGAGCCAGACAAGAACAACAAGAATGGATCAGGCGATGCTGAGCGTCGTCCGCGCAGTGGAGGCAGGCGCGACGACGATGAAGGGCGTGATCGACGCCACCGGACTATCCCGTCTCAAGATCGAACGCGCGTTGAATGCGCTGGAGAAGCAGAAGCTGCTGGTCCGCGACGGACAGGGCTTTCGCGCGACCGGCCTGCCAAAGACGACCCGGCCCGCCCGGCATTGCGGATCGTGCAATGCCTGCTGCGATATCCTGGAAGTGGCCGCCGTCGACAAGCCAGTGAACCAGCTCTGCAGACATTGGCAGACGGGGACGGGGTGCACGAACTATGACCGCCGCCCGCAGATGTGCCGCTCATTCGTGTGCGCCTGGCTGCAAGGCCATCTCGAGGACGACTGGTTTCCCGAGACGGCCGGCCTCGTCGTGCATTTCAGCCAGGACGCCGTCAATGTCACCGTCGACGACGACTGCCCGGATCGCTGGCGCGAGGAGCCATATTTCAGCAAGCTCGCCGAATGGTCGCTGAACGGCATCAGGCGGATCGGAAACCGCGGCTATGCCACCCTCGTCGTCTCCGGCACCGAGCGATTCCTGCTGCTTGGACGCACTGCCGTTCCCGATCCGACGCCGTTCGGCACTGCCTTCCTGCCGCTCACGGCCGACACGTTCCAATTCTGGAAGGCGACATCGCCGGAGCATTTGCAGCGGCTGCACGAGCGAATCGCCGAGATCGAGCGGATCAGGCAGGAATTCCGCTCCTGCGCGATCCCCGAGACCGAGGACGATGATCCGCAAGCCCCCTACCGGCCCGCGCTTCTACGGCTGTCGGGACACGCCTGAACCCCGCCGTGGGCAACGCGGCATGATTCGCCCTGCGCCGCTCGACGCGCCGCGACGGGATTGATAAGCCCCTGTCCGCGAATGATGGGGACTTGAGTCGGGGACATGACAGTTGCGATCGAGATGGGGCAGACCACGGCAGGCGCCGCGGCCGCCATGGACCTCGAGGAACTGCTGGCGACCCGCCTCCTGGTGCAGGGCAATTCGGGCTCCGGCAAATCGCACCTGTTGCGGCGGCTCCTGGAACAGAGCGCCCCCTGGGTGCAGCAGGCCATCATCGATCCCGAAGGCGACTTCGTGACGCTGGCCGAGCGCTTCGGCCATCTGGTGATCGAGGCCGAGGATCACACCGAGCGCGGCCTTCAGGTCGCGGGCGAGCGTGCCCGGCTGCATCGCGTCTCAACCGTGCTCAATCTCGAGGGGCTCGACGCCGAGAACCAGATGCGGCGCGCCGCGGCGTTCCTCGGCGGTCTGTTCGACGTCGACCGCGACCATTGGTATCCGATGCTGGTCGTGGTGGACGAGGCGCAGCTGTTTGCGCCCGCCGTTGCCGGCGAAGTGTCCGACGAGGCGCGAAAACTGTCGCTCGGCGCCATGACCAATCTGATGTGCCGCGGCCGCAAGCGCGGACTTGCGGGCATCATCGCGACCCAGCGCCTGGCAAAACTCGCCAAGAACGTCGCAGCGGAAGCCTCCAACTTCCTGATGGGGCGGACCTTCCTCGACATCGACATGGCGCGTGCCGCCGATCTGCTCGGCATGGAGCGGCGGCAGGCCGAAGCCTTTCGCGACCTCGAGCGCGGACAGTTCATGGCGCTTGGTCCTGCACTGTCGCGGCGCCCATCGCGTTTGAACATCGGGCCGACCTCGACCAGCCCGCGCAATTCGACGCCGCGGCTGATGCCGCTGCCGGAGGCGATGCTGGAGGATGCGCGCGCCGTGATCCTGGCGGCACCACCGCCCGATGCCAGCCGGCCGCAGCGCCGGCCTGCGCCGGATCTGCTGGAGCAGCTTCGTGCGGCGAAGGCGGCCGCCACACCGGAGATCCGGCCCGAGGTGGTCGAGGTGCCGGTCAGCGCAGAAGAGCTCGCCGCGCGGCGCGAACGCGTCGCCCGCACCTTGCGCGCCGTGCTGGCCGAGCCCGATGCCGGCTTCCGTGCCATCGGCGTGCTCTATCAGGAGTTCGTCGTCCGCTGTCGCATCGAGGGGCTCGGCGCGGCGGTGCCGGACCTCAACGAATTCCGCCGCATGCTGACGCATGCGCGCGCCGGGCTCGGGACTGATCTCACTGAAGACGACGCCTGGCAAGACGTCGCGCTGCGCGCCTCGATCCTGCCCGACGACATGCAGGGCGTGTTCATGATGATCGCGCGCGCGGCGAAGGAAGGCTGGCCGTGTCCCGGCGATGCTGCGATCGCCCGCGCCTACGGCTCGCATTCGCTGCGCCGCGCACAGCGGCTGCTCGGCTACATGGAGGAGCAGGGCCTGATCGTCTGCCAGCTCGACGGCGGCGGACGACGGATCGTGACGCTGGTGGAGCTCGCCTGGGCGACGGCGCCGGGCGATCCCCACGCCGACGACTTGCCGGTGGAACAGTTCCCGAGCGCGGCTTCGCTCTGAACAGGTGGAATCAGGGACGTCTCATCACGACGGCCTCAGTCGCATCGAAGCCCTCCACCGCGTCCGGCGAACTGTGCCCGTCATCCGAGAACATGCGGCGATAGAGCACGACCGAGGCGAGCCATGCGATCGCGAACAGCGCGATCACGACGAAGCCGACATTCGCGAGCGACTCGTTCAGGCCGTCGACCAGCGTCCACATGCCGCCGGAGAGGCCGAGCCGATCGCTGATCAGGCCGAGCGCTTCGACGCCGCCGATGAACAGCGCGACCGCGACGGAGGCGCCGGTGATCGTGAGATTGTACCAGAGCTTGCGCAGGGGATCGACGAAGGCCCAGCGATAGGCGCTCACCATCAGGACCGAATCGGCGGTGTCGACCAGCGCCATGCCGGCGGCGAACAGCGCCGGGAAGACCAGGACATCGGCGAGCGAGGCGCCGCGCGCAGCTTCGCTGGCGGAGATGCTGAGCAGGCTGATCTCGGTCGCGGTGTCGAAGCCGAGGCCGAACAGAAATCCGAGCGGATACATATGCCACGGCTTCGTCACCAGGCGGAACAGCGGCCCGAGCACCCGCGCCAGGACGCCGCGACGGGCGAGGAGCGCATCGAGGCCTGCGGCATCGTGAACGCCCTGCTCTCGCGCCATGCGAAACGTCCGCCACAGGCCGGCGAAGATGGCGAGATTGATGGCCGCGATCACCAGCAGGAACAGCGCCGACACTGACGTGCCGATCAGACCGCCGATCTCCTTGAGCAGGCTGTCACCGCCGAGACTCACGACGCCCAGCGCCAGCAGCATGGTCGCGACCACGACCACGGTGGAATGGCCGAGTGCAAAATAGAGGCCGACGCTGCGCGGCGTGCCGCCGGCCTGCATCAGCTTGCGCACGACATTGTCGATGGCCGCGATGTGATCGGCATCGACGGCGTGGCGGAGGCCAAACACCCAGGCCAGCAGCGCGGTTGCCGTCACCGTAGGACGGTCGCCGAACGCCGCGAAGGCCCAGGCCCATGCGGCGATATTGGCGGCGACGAGCCCGCCGAACAGCAACACCACGCCGGGCTCGACCGCCCGCAAAGACCATCTCGTCACGACAACCATTCCGTCCGCTGCACACCCCGTCGCCCACCCGTATGATATTTTCACAGGATACTCATACTGACTAGCCCCGTTGGCAGCCAGCTGATCGCATATGCGAATTTGCAGGTAGGTCGTCATGACCGGGCCTGTCCCGGGCATCTACGTTCTCCGTGGCGAGGCAAGCCGTGGATGGCCGGAGCAAGCTCGGCCATGACGGTGGATAGATCGAGCTACGCCGCCTCGGAACCGCCCAGATAGGCGTCGCGGATGCGCGGATCGTCCTTCAGCGCCCGCGCCGGGCCTGACAGCACGATCCTGCCGGTCTGAAGCACATAGGCTTCGTGCGCGATCTCGAGCGCGAGGCTGGCGTTCTGCTCGACCATGAACACCGAGACGCCCACCTGGTTGATGCTGCGGATCAGCTCCAGCACGCGATCGACGTAGAGCGGGGACAGGCCCATGGTCGGCTCGTCCATCACGATCATGCGCGGCCGGCTCATCAACGCACGCGCCATCGCCACCATCTGCTGCTCGCCGCCGGACAAGGAGCCGGCGCGCTGCGACAGCCGCTGGCCGAGCTTGGGGAACAGCGTCAGCATCCTGTCGAGGTCCTGCGCCACCGCCTCACGGTCGTTGCGCACGAAGGCGCCCATCAGGATGTTCTCGCGCACGCTCATGTCCGCGAACAGCCGCCGCGCCTCCGGCACCGAGGCGATGCCGCGGCGGACGATCTGCGGCGTGGAGAGGCCGATCAGTGAGGCGCCGTCGAACGTCACCTCGCCCGAGCGCGGCTTGACCAGACCCAGAATGATCTTCATCGTCGTCGACTTGCCGCTGGCATTGCCGCCGAGCAGGCACACGATGTGGCCTCGTGAGACCGTGATCGACAGGTCGAAATGCACCTGGGCCTGGCCGTAGAAGGTGTTGACGTTGGACAGGGTCAGCAGCGGTTCGGGAGAAGTGTTGATCATGCCGCGCTCTCCTGCTCCGTCGTGCCCGACAAGCCGTGACCGAGATAGGCCTCGATCACCTTGGGATCGGTCCGCACCTCTTCGCCCGGCCCCTCCGCGATCTTCCTGCCCTCGTCCATGACGATGACGCGATCCGACAGGCGCATCACCATCTCCAGCTTGTGCTCGATCAGGAGGATGGTCAGCCCTTCGGCCTTGAGCTCGGCGACGAGCGCCTGCATCTCCGCGGTCTCGGTCGGGTTCATGCCGGCGGTGGGCTCGTCCAGCAGCAACAGGCGCGGCTTCAAGGCGAGCGCACGCGCGATTTCGACACGGCGGCGGTTGGCGTAGGACAGACTATAGGCGGGCTGGTCGATCCGCGGCAGCAGCCGCTCGCCGAAGCGGGCGAGAATGGCCTTGACCTCCTCGCGCAAGCGCTCCTCCTCGGCCCTGACGCCGGCGGGTCGCAGCAGCGCAAGGCCCAACTCCAGCAGCGGGCCGATCACCGCCATCGCCGGCTTCACCGCACGCAGACGCGTGTGCGCGCCGATCAGGACGTTGTCCATGACGCTGAGATTGCCGAAGACGCGGCCGAGCTGGAAGGTGCGGGCGATGCCTTCCGCCGCGAGCCGCTCCGGCGAGAGACCAGTGATGTCCTGGCCTTCGAAGCGGACGGCGCCGTCATCGGGCCGATCAAGCCCGGTGACGAGATTGAACAGCGTCGTTTTGCCGGCGCCGTTCGGGCCGATGATGCTGATGAGCTCGCCCTTGCCGAGGTCGAGATCGATCGCATCGACCGCAGTGAGGCCGCCGAAGCGGCGCGTCAGGCCGCGCAGGGACAACATGGGCGCGTGCTGATCCGCCATCAGATCGTCCCCAACAGGCCCTGCGGCCTGAACCGCACGAGCAGCAGCAGAACGATGCCATAGATCAGGATGCGGTACTCGGCCGCGATGCGGAAAAGTTCGGGCAGGCCGACCAACGCGACCGAGCCGGCGATCGCGCCGACGACGTTGCCGAGGCCGCCGAGGATGACGACCGTCAGCGCCAGGATGGACTGCTGCGTGTTGAAGGTCTCGTGGTTGATATAGGAATAGAGATGCGCGGCGATCCCGCCGCTGATTCCGGCGGCGAACCCGCCGAAGATGAAGGCCAGCGACTTGTAGCGGTTCAGGCTGAGGCCATAGGCGCGTGCGGCGATGTCATCGTCGCGGATGGCCCGAAAGCTGCGGCCGAGATGCGAGGATAGCAGGCGGCCCTGCAGCAGCGCGAGCACGACCATGACCGCGAGGCTGAACCAATAGACCGAGGACGGGCTGATCAGGTCATAGCCGAACAGCGACAGCGGCGGGATGCCTGAGATGCCGATCGGCCCGCGGGTGACGCTTTCCCAATTCAGGATCACCAGCGAGACGATTTCGCCGATCGCGAGCGTCGCGATCGACACGTAGTGGCCGCGCAGACGAAACGACGGCGAGATCAGGAGCGTACCGAGTGCGGCGCTCATCAGGCCACCGCCGATGACGGCAAGTCCGGTGGGAACGGCCAGCGTCAGCGACAGCAATGCGGAGGTGTAGGCGCCGATCGCGAGCAGCGCGGCATGACCGAGCGAGACCTGCCCCATCGTGCCCGCAACCAGCGTCAGGCTGAGTGCGAGCATGCCGAGCAGCCAGGCGTTGATCAGGGTCTGGAGCACGTAGAAGGACACTGGAAACAGCGGCAGGAGCGCAAAGCCGGCAACGGCGACCAGCAGCACCAAGCGCGGAATATGCACCGGGCGGCTCGGCGCGACGAACGTGCCAGTGAGCGGCTCCGGCGGGGCCTGCCGTGCGCTGACGAACAGACCGTTCGGCCGCAGCACGAGCACGACGACGAGCAGCAGGAAAGCGAACAGATTGCGGTAGCTGGTGCCGAGTATGGCGACGCCGTAGCTCTCCACCAATCCGAGCAGCAGGCTGCCGATCACCGCGCCGGGCACGTTGCCGGCGCCGCCGACCACTTCCGCGACGACGCCTTTGAGCGTCGCCTGCAGGCTCATCGCGGTGTCGATCTGGTTGTAGTACATGCCGACCAGCATGCCGGAGACGCCGCCGAGCGCAGCCGCAATGCCGAACACGGCCTGATTGACGCGGTTGACGTCGACGCCCATCTGCATGGCGGCGTCGCGATCCTGCGCGGTGGCGCGCACCGCCCAGCCGAGCTTGGTGTAGCGCAGGAACACGAACAGCAGCAGCGCGCTGGTGAGCCCGACGCCGGCGATCAGGAGATCAAGTGGTCCGATGGTGCCGCCACCGAGCTGAAAGCGAACGTCAGGCAGCTGGCTCGGCAGCGCGCGCGGATTGGGCGAGAAGGTCAGCATCACCAGCTGGTCGAGCACGAAGCTGATGCCGATGGTCGCGAGCAGCGGCGCGATGCGCACCGAGTTCTGAAGCGGACGCAGGCCGAACCGCTCGATGATCAAGCCGACCACCGCGGCGGCCGCCGCCACCACGATGATGGTCAGCGGCAGCGGCGTGTGCAACCGCACCACGGCGACCCAGCCGATATAGGCGCCGACCAGATAAATCGATCCTTGCGCGAAGTTGATCAGCCGGCTGACGCCGAAGATCAGCGCGAGCCCGACCGCAACGAGGGCGTAGACATTGCCGACGATCAGCCCGTTGATCGTGTAGTCGAGCCAGGAAGACAAGCGATGATCCCCGCGAAAAGAGAAGCACGGCCGGAGCGATAAAGCGCGATGCGTTCATCGCGCCTTGGTTTGTTTGCGCATGATCTTTTCGGAAAACCGCTTCGCACTTTTCCGGATCATGCTTTGGTCCGGCCATCAGATCAGGTCGGCTTGCCGTCCCAGAGCGCGAACTGACCCTTGCGCACCACGAGCTCGGCGTTCATGGCGCCCTTGACGCGGCGGCTCTCGACGTCGAACGTCGCCTGGCCGTAGATGACGCTGGAGACGTCCTTCACCTTGGCGAAGGCGTCGCGGATGGCCCGGCGGTCGGTGCCGCCGATCTTCAGCACGGCAGCGGCCATGTTCATCGCATCATAGGAGTAAGCGTTGAAGGCATCGGGCTCCTGTCCGTTGTACTTGGCCTTGAAGCCCGCGATGAACTTCTTCACCTCTGGCCGCGGATCTTCCGGGAAATAACGCGTACCGAGATGGACGTCCTCGACCGCTTCGCCGCCGAGCTCCAGGAATTTCGGCGAGTACACCGAACTTGCCGCGCAGATCGTCTGCTTCAGGCCGACCTGGCGTGCCTGGCGGGCGATCAGCGCACCGTCGGAATAGTAGGAGATCAGGATCAGCCCGTCCGGGCTGGCGTCGCGCACGCGCACCAGGGTGGAGCGGAAGTCGCGTTCTTCCGCGATGTAGCCCTCGGTGACCGCGACCTCGGCGCCGTATTCCTTGGCCGCCTTGACGAAATGGTCGCGGCTGGTGCGGCCCCAATCGGTGTTGAGGTGCAGCACCGCGAGCTTCTTCAGACCAAGGCGCTTGACGGCATAGGACGCCAGCAGCGGCTGCTCGTCGGCCTGGCTGACGGAGGTGCTCCACATGAAGTCGCCGCCCTTGGTGAAATCGGGGTGCGAGTTGGTGAAGCCGAATTGCACGAGGCCGCCGCGCTGATAGATCGGCGAGGCCGCCATCGAGGCGGGACTCGAGAAATCGCCGAGCTCCATGACGATGCGGGGATCGGAGACGAATTTCTGGGCGATCGCCACCGACTGGCGCGGATCGCTCTGGCTGTCCTCGAACTGGTAGGCGAGCTTTCGCCCGTTGATGCCGCCGGCGGCGTGAATCTCGTCGAGCGCGAGATCAAAGCCCTGCTTCCATTGGGCGCCATATTGCGCGTTTGGCCCGGTCAAGGGACCGCTGACGCCGAGCAGGATCGGTTCGGCCGATTGCGCAAGGGCGGCGCGCGAAAACGCCGCTCCCGCCATCATGGTGGCGAGTGAGCCCCTGACCAGGGTACGACGATCGATGTTGCTCATGCACGGCTCCATCCATTCAATGTTGAAGACAGCAGCAATTCTTGTGCCGGTGAGGATTACCTATTTCGAGGGCTCGCCGAGCGACAGCATCAGCCGGTTCGCCCAGTTGAAGAACGAGGCGCCATTGATGACGTCGACGATCTCGGCATCGTCGAGGCCGGCACGGCGCAGCTCCTCGATATTGCCGGGACCAAACGCGATCGGCGTCGCGGCCAGTGCCACGGACGCCTTGACCACCGCATTCCAGCGTTCGCCGAGATCGGCTTCGACACCCTCGTCGAGCAGGCGCTGCACGTCGTCGCGGCGTTTGGAATAGGTGCTGGCAAACCGCGCATGAACGGAGGCGCAGTAGATGCAGCCATTGTAGCGCGAGGTGGCAGCCGCTGCGAGCTCGCGCTCCGCGCGCGGCAGGCCGTCCGCGGTATTGTAGAAGATGTCCTTGTCGGTCCTGGTGCGGGCTTCAAGGACTTCGGGATCGCGCACCAGGAGACGGAAATATTCCGACTTGGCACGGGCACGGTCGACCAGGCCCGCGTAATGCCGTTCGGTCAGCTCGGCCTCGGGCAGCGGATCGATCCACGAGACCCAGCCGAGCTCGTCCTGGGTGAAGACGACGGGCGGGTTGACGGTGCTCATGATGCGACCTCCTGCGCGCTTGCTGCTGCGAGCGTGCGCAAACCGCTGACGACGCGCACCTGGAACGACAGGAACGCAACGAGCTGAGAGAGCGTGACGATGCCGGTGGTCGACCAGCCGGCGGCCAGCAACGCCTTCATGTCCGCGGACGCGGCATCGCGCGGCCGGAACACCAGAAGGTGTGCATGCTCGAGCGCCGCTGTGAGCCTCGCGCCGAGGTCGGGCTTGCGCTCCGCACTGACGCGATAGATCAGCCCTGCCTTGTTCTCGATCGACAACGGGCCGGCCGGAAAGGCGCCGTACGGGCCGGACGTCCTGCCGCGCTCGATCTCGGCCTTGATCGCCTCAAGCAAGGGGGCTCTGTTCGCGTTCGCGGCGAGCTTCTCGCGATAGAAGGCTGCAACGGCGGACTCGCCATGAAGCCCGGTCACGAAGGCGGCGACCGCCGCGCGCTCGGCAAGCGAAAACTCGCTGGCGTCGATCGGCTCGAACAGGGCGAGGTAGCTCTTCTGCGCGTTCTCGCGTGCCTGCAGGCGCCGCGCGCGGATGGCGTCGAGAGCCGATCCCGGCTCGATTCCGGCGAGCGTGTCGATGATATCTTGTGTACCCATCAGTCAGCCCCGTGCAACGCAATGATGTTCATCTCGTCTAGCCCGCCAGCGCCACTTCGGGTGCCGTCCGGGTCCAGCCCAGCGCCGGCGCGACCTTGTCGGCGACGAGCTCGATCGAGCGCAGCACATAAGGATGCGGCGCATCGACGGAATGCACCTGGAAGACGAGATCGGTCACCCGCTCCAGCGTGGCATCGGTGCGGAGCGAGGCGATCACCTCGTCGGCGGCGCCGACATGGGTGTCGAACGCGGTGATCATCTCCTCCAGCGTCTCGCCCGGGGGAAGGTGACCGCCCTTCATGAATTGCGGGAGCGCGCGCCGCAGTCCGATGTCTGCGAGGCGCATCGCCTCGCGATGGTCGTCGGCGACGAAGACGCTGCGCGAGGCCATGATGCGCGGCTCGCATCCCGGCGGCAGCGCCGCGAGATAGGCATCGATGATCGGGTTCTGGATCTCGGCCAGCGTGGCCTTCGGCGCATCCTTCGTCCGCGGCTGGGTGCGCGACAACAAGAGGCCGTCGCCTGCCTTGCCGGCCCGGTCACCGCCGGCGACCGAGAACGTCGCCTGCCAGATGCGCTTGTCCAGTTGCGGCCGCTGCGGATAGAGCGTGTCGCCGCCGGCGAGCGGCTTGCCGACCAGCGCGGTGCGAACGACCTCGAGGTTGCGCGCAAAGATCTCGTTGCGCTGGCTGCTGTCGAGGCCGAAGGCGGCAAAGGCGGCCGGATTGCCGCCGGTGCCGACGCCGAGCTCGAAGCGGCCATTGCACATGAGATCGAGCACCGCGGCGTCCTCCGCCACCCGCACCGCGTTCTCCAGCGGCAGCGTGACGATGCCGGTGCCAAGCCGGATGCGCGAGGTCTTCGCCGCGACATAGCCGAGGAAAGTGAAGGGCGATGGCAATCCGCCCTCGCGCTCGTGAAAATGATGCTGCGCGATCCACGCGGAATCGAGACCGACCTCCTCGGCCCGCACGATCTGCTCGGCGGCGAAGCGATAGCGGTCCGCCGCCGGCGCCTCGTCGAGCAGCCGCGTGAAGAAGCCCAGGCGTTTCAGGTTTGCAAAGCGTTTCATACGACCCCTGTCGGGCGAGGATTGCCACGCCCCCGATGATGTCGGTTGCCGCAGCTCCAGACAAGCGGGGCATCGCGCAAGGCTGCCCGCCGGATCGCCCCTACATGGACTTTACGCAGGCAGACTGCCTACCAGCTCGGCAGCACGGCGCCCTTGAACTTGGCGAGGACGAACTCCTTGACCTCCGGCGTGTGGTAGCTGTCCACGAGGACCTTGACCCAGGGCTTGTCCTTGTCGGCAGTGCGCACGGCGATCAGGTTGACGTAGGGGCCCTTGGGATCCTCGCGCAGGATCGGATCCTTGACGGGATCAAGGCCGGCCTGGGTTGCATAATTGGTGTTGATCGCGGCGGCGTCGACGTCGTCGAGCGCTCGCGGCGCCTGCGCCGCGTCCACCTCGATGAACTTCAGCTTCTTGGGATTCTCGGTGATGTCGAGCACCGTCGGCTTGAAGCCCGTGCCGTCCTTCAGCTTGATCGCGCCCTTGTCGCGCAGCAGCAGCAGCACGCGGCCGCCATTGGTCGGGTCGTTCGGGATCGAGACCTTGCCGCCCTCGGGGATGTCGGCGAAGGCCTTGTGCTTCTTCGAATAGACGCCGATCGGGAAATTCACGGTCAGGCCGACGGCCTCGATCTTGTAGCCGCGATCGGCCTTCTGGTTGTCCAGGTAAGGCTGGTTCTGAAACGAATTGGCCTGGATGTCGCCGGAATCGAGCGCCGCGTTTGGCACCACGTAGTCGGAGAACTCGAGGAGCTGAATATCGAGTCCCCGCTTGGCGGCGATCGGCTTCACGGCCTCGAGGATCTGCGCATGCGGCCCCGGCGTCACGCCGATCTTGATGGTCTCGGCCGCAGCTGCGGCGGACCATGCGGCCAGCACGGCGGAGAGAAGCAGGGGGAAGCGAAACGACATTTTGGTCTCCGTAGGTCTGCGACAAGTATGGAACCGTATTCGCTTCTCCGCCGCGCGAAATCAATGAAATGGAAAACCATATTGGCAGGCCGCCGGCGGGTGCACGTTCTCCATTCGACATCAAACGGAAAAGAAATCACGCCGAGCGTCTTTGATCTGTGGCGATTTCCCGGCCGCGGCAATGATTCTTTCACTGGTGCAACACTCCGAAACTTGATGGATCTGCGCCGGCCGGGTTAGCGTTCTGGTGCGGCCTTAGAACTTCCCCAAGTTCACCTGGATCGCACCGGATCGCCGCCTGGGTCTCTCAGGCAGGCGATCCGGGTCCGTGCCTCGACCGGGGGCGCTCTCCACATCGTCATTTCGTCGCATCCCCGCCTTGCCGGCATTGCCGCCCCGGCCATCATGAAACATGATGGGTTGCCGGAAACGGTTTGTGCAGGTGGAGGTCGTCCGATGAACCAGAATGAGATCCGCGGTTTGATCGCCGAGGTGAAGCAAGGCAGGCTGTCGCGACGCTCGTTCATCCAGAAGGTCGCCGCGATCGGGATCATGGCGCCGGTCGCGAGCCAGATCCTGGTGTGGCACGACGTGGCGATGGCAGACGCCACGCTTGCCTACAAGCCGACCAAGGCCGGCGGCGGCGGCACGCTCAAGATCCTGCTCTGGCAGGCGCCCACCCTGCTCAATCCTCATTTCGCGATCGGCACCAAGGACCAGATCGCCACGCGCATCTTCTTCGAGCCGCTCGCCGGCTGGGACAAGGACGGCAATCTCATTCCGTGCCTGGCCGCCGAGGTGCCGACCAAGGCGAACGGCGGCCTTGCCGCGGACGGCATGAGCGTGATCTGGAAGCTCAAGCGGGGCGTCAACTGGCACGACGGCAAGCCCTTCACCGCCGACGACGTCGTCTTCACCTGGCAGTACGCCGCGGATCTCGCGACCGCGGCTTACACCACGGGCTCCTACAAAGACATCAAGGTCGAGAAGATCGACGACTACGCCGTCAGGGTGCTCTTCAAGGCGCCGACGCCGTTCTGGGCCGACCCGTTCGTCGGCGGATCGGTCGGCCAGATCCTGCCAAAGCATCATTTCGGCGACTATGTCGGCGCCAAGTCGCGCGAGGCTCCGGGCAATCTCAAGCCGGTCGGCACCGGTCCGTACAAATTCATCGAGTTCAAGCCGGGCGACATGATCCGCGCCGAGCGCAATCCCGACTATCACGTCAAGAACCAGCCGCATTTCGACACGCTCGAGGTCAAGGGCGGCGGCGACGCGGTGTCCGCGGCGCGCGCGGTGCTGCAAACCGGCGAATACGACTTTGCCTGGAACATGCAGGTGGAGGAGGAGGTCCTTAAGCGCATGGAGGCGGGCGGCAAAGGCAAGCTCGACATCACGCCGTCCGGCAATGTCGAGTTCATCATCCTCAACACGACGGACCCCTGGACCGAGGTCGACGGCGAGCGTTCGAGCGTCAAGACCAAGCACCCGACGCTGTCCGATCCCGCCGTTCGCCGCGCGATCAACCTGTTGATCGACCGCGATTCGATTCAGAAGTTCATCTACGGGCGCGGCGCCCTCGCAACCGCGAGCTTCGTCAACGCGCCCAAGCAGTTCAAGTCGCCGAAGCTGAAATACGAGTTCGACATCGACAAGGCCAACAAGATCCTCGACGAGGCCGGCTGGACCAGGGGCGCGGACGGCATCCGCGAGAAGGACGGCAAGAAGCTCAAATACGTGTTCCAGACCTCGACCAACGCCCCGCGCCAGAAGACGCAGGCCATCATCAAGCAGGCCTGCCAGAAGGCCGGCATCGAGATCGAGATCAAGGCGGTCACCGCATCGGTGTTCTTCTCCTCCGACGTCGGCAACCCCGACACCTACTCGAAATTCTATGCCGACATGGAGATGTACAACACGACGCAGCCGCAGCCCGATCCGGAGCGCTTGCTGAACCAGTGCGTCTCCTGGGAGATCGCCACCAAGGAAAACAAATGGCTGGGCCGCAACAACTCGCGCTATTCCGATCCCGAGGCCGACAAGGCCTACAAGGCCGCGCAGAGCGAGCTCGACCCGGTCAAGCGCGCCGCGCTGCTGATGAAGGTCGACGAGATCTTCTGCGGGGCCGACGTGTTCCTGCCGCTGCTCTCGCGCCACATCGTCAACGCGAGCGTCAACAGCCTCATGACCGACATCTCGGGCTGGGACACCATCACGTGGAACCTGGCGGCGTGGTATCGGAGCTGAGGGAGCAGACGACACGACGAAGGCGGGGGTTCCTCGGCACTCACGACATTCTTCGTTGTGTGCTTTGGGTCACAGTCGAATCAAGGGCTTTCGCCTAGAAACGCCAAGGCATGGCCGCAAACAAGGTAACGGCGGTACGCACGAGGCTGCGGAGGCGATCTACAGCTAGGGACTCATGAAGCCGCCGGGTGGAAGACCGGGCGGCTTTTTCTTTCTCGCAGGCAACGGGCGACCGATGCCGACGCCACGCCCTGTCATGCGGGGAAGCTTTCGTCCGCGACCCCCATCAATATCTCGCAACGAAAACGTGATGGTTTCGCAAGTGCGCTGACGGCGCACTCCGAGCCGCAAGGCCGCGCCGCTTCAGTGCCACGTCGTGTCCGCTTCAACGATCACCACTCTTATTTCGGGATCTTCGGCGGTGTTGCAGGTGCAGGGCATGCCCTCACCGCAGCGGCAGCCGCCCAGCTTCTCACTCCAAACCCGGAGCGGGTGGTTTTCGCAGACCCATCCCAGCCCCTGGCAGAATGGGCAGGTCTTGTCGGTCACAGCGTATCCGGCGTCCGCAATGTGTTCGACTTGTCCTCGTTGCGCAGCTCCTGCTCGGCGGCGCGCCAAAACTCTTCCTCGCGGCCCTCGGGCTTGCCGGCTTGCTCCCACAAGCGGTGCGCGCGCTCTCTGATGTCTTGCTCGGTCGGCTCGGACAATTGTACCTCCTTTTGGAAGCACGGCCCCACCCTGGGGGGTGTGGGGGCTTGGAGGCGGGGCCGTGCGGGCCAGCGATCGGCGGCGATGCTGGCCTGCGGAGTCAAGCTTCGATCATGTGCAAGAGTTCCTGCGCCTGACCACGACCGGGCGGAATCCTTGCCGGCCGGCGAACTTCGTTTCGAAGGTCAGACAGCGGGCACGGCGGCGCGCTCTCGCGGCGCAATCCGCCCGAGCTTTGCTTCGTCGCTTCCCCTCTGAAAGCCAAGAGGGCAC
Source organism: Bradyrhizobium sp. RP6 (assembly GCF_003837805.1). Classification (GTDB taxonomy): domain Bacteria; phylum Pseudomonadota; class Alphaproteobacteria; order Rhizobiales; family Xanthobacteraceae; genus Bradyrhizobium. The sequence continues at coordinate 71,535 of NZ_RQIT01000023.1, forward strand.
AGGGAAGGCCGGGTGCTGACCTCGCACCCGCGGTCTGCTGCGCAAAATGCACGCGCAGGAAAACCGCACAGCAGCATACAGGTGGTGCCGAACACGCGGCCTTCCCTGCGCGATGGTCGGACGGCTTATGCCGTGCTCTCCCAGGAGCCGAGTTCCTTCTGGCCTCCCTCGCCCCAGCGAAATTCACCGGCGCCGCGCCGGTTGACGCAACTGCCGCATCCGCAAGAGCTTGACCGTAGCAACGACGGCCAGGACCACACGGTTTTGCCGTACGCACGGCCCGCCATTTCGCCGCAGTTTTCCCGGCCCTGTCGACGGAGCCGGAAACTTACAGACGAGACGAAACCTAGCAGCGCCGTTCGTCCGCGGGATGCCCAGAGCTCACGGAGAGCAATCCGCCCTGCCCCGGCCATTCGCGCCCGACGCTGCCGCGTCCACCGCAAGCCCGGCTCGCGAAACATGACGACCTACGATCGCCCCTCAAGGATGAGCCGGGATGGAGGATGGATACGCCCTTTCCGAATTTCGGTAAAGTGGAATATTTTCGCGGGGAGGGGTTGACGGGCGAGCGGGTGTTTTGCCCGACGGGCAAACGACCCTCTGTACGTCTTTCTAGGCCAAACTCATCAACCGAGATCGAGGACGAACAATGAGCATCCGCTGAACGCTCTGGCGCCCGTTCCGGCGGCTGAAGCGTGACGGGTTTCGCAAGAGCCATCCTACAGGCCCGTCAGCCAGCACACGCTCGTTCGATTTCAGTCACGTAGGATGTCCAGTGGAACGCAAAGGGACCGACCTTCGACAATTTGATTTCGCTGCTATGTCCATTCTCATACGCAAAGTCGGACCAACGCACGACGCCATCGCTCCGCGAGACGAGCGCGGTGATAGCTCCGCAGGCAAGGTCTCCACATTCCGGACAGACATACAGAGCCGTGCGGTTACTGCCACCGATCGGAACGGCCGACGTCAGAAGTCGCGCGAGTCCATCGTTGAGGCGAACGGCAAGTTCGGGCTCTCGTTGAGGGACTGAAAGACAACCGGACAAATCGAAGTTGGAGGCGCCGGTGACCGCAAAGAGAGATTGCCCGTTGACGACAAAATCGAACGTGTATCGCTCCTGCTTCGGAGGGCTTCCGCCACCGCTCCGATGAAGTGCTACAAGTTCAAGCTGGTCGGACATTCCCATCGCTCTGCGCCACGTTGCCGATCAATGCAGCGCGCGCGACGCCGCCCGCCAGCAGCCGGCATCAGAGCTATGGGACCAGCATAACGCAACCCGCTAGCATCGAGCCGAGTGCACGCGATATTCTGAAAAATCATCAGCTGCTTAGCTGGATTTGGTAGCGGGGGAGGGACGCGCTACCAGGTCCAAATCCGAAGCGAAATCCTGAGATTTTCCAGCACGTTGGCCGGAATGTGGTAGCGGATTCGTCGGTGTTACATCCCACCCGGATGTCTCACCCGGCCCGGCCGCCCAGAAAGGCCTGTTCGTGGCTCGTCCCTCCTACCTCGCCCGGCGCGGCGACGGTCGCTATTTCCTGCAGATTCGGTTGGGGAAACAGGCAGCAAAACTCTTTGGCCTCCCCCTGCTCCGTGTCAGCCTCAGAACCGGGGATTTTGATGAGGCGAGGCGGCGGCTGATGGACAATCTGGTATGGGTACAGGAGCTGATCGAGGCCCCCGACCTCGAAGTCTTGGGGACCGTGCTCGATGCCCGACTGCGCGCCTATGTCGACCGCGGCTCTCCGGAAGACGAGCGGCTCTTGGCCGAGCGCTGCGCCTTTGAGCACGAAGTCAGGCGCTACCGCACCCGGGCACAGGAGCGCGGCTATGCCTACCAGAAGCGCTTCCCCCGGATGCCGGGCCTGTGGGTCGACTTTGTCAACCAGAACAAGGCCGCCGAGGCCGGCATCGCGCGCCTGAACGTCCGCCGCGCCTACGAGACCGCCCGCCGCGACGCCACGGAGGCGGCCAACGAAGGCTGGGCGCCCGAGGCGAACGCCCCTTCGCCCATCCGGCCGGAGGCGTTCGACCCGATCGCTATGATCGACCGCCTCGTTCAAGACGCGGTGGCCCAGCGCGTGGCCCAGCTCATGCCGGCTACCGTCGTCCCATTGGCACCGGCCATCGCCCCGACGGAGACCGGTGCCCCTATCGAGGTAACCAAGTCCGATGCCCCGACTGCGAGCAGCCCTGATCGACTGTCCGCGCTGCTGCAAGAATTTCTGCGGCCCGCGGGGCGCAAACGCCAGCACAAGATGAAAGGCCGTGGGGAGGCAGAAGCCGTCGTCCAGTTCGCGATCGATTTCCTGGGCGATCTGCGCATGAACGAGCTTACCGATGACAGGTGGAGGGCGCTCGACGAGGCGCTTCCGGATATTCCCAACCGCGACAAGATTCCGCGGGAGTTTTCCAAGACGCTGCATCAGCGCTACAAATATGCGGAGACGCACGGCTGGTCCGAGCTCGTTCGCGTCACCACCACGACGATCAAGAGCCGCTACTGGGGCGGCCTCTACAAGTTCATCGACTGGGCGATCCAGGAGAAGCACTACCGCGGCCCCCGCTACACCTTCGAGTGCATCGACCCCGAAAACCTGGCGCCACTGCCGCGGGACGCGTTCGAAGACGAAGAGCTGCTTAAGCTTCTCAAGCTGCCTCTCTTTACCGGGTGCAAGAACCGCCTGCACGTCTGGCAGCCGGGCGAGTATTTCGTGCAGTCGCACATCTATTGGGGATTCCTCATTTGCATCCTCACCGGCATGCGGCCGGGCGAGGTCGGTCAGCTCAAATGCGTAGACATCAGAACCGATGGCGAGTTCTTCTACTTCGATCTGAGGCCGTTCGATGCACGTGAGGGACGCGTCGCCGTTCAGGATCTGCGCAACCTTAAGACCAATGCTGCGGGGCGCGTGATCCCGATCCATCCTTTGTTGATCGAATTGGGTCTGCTCGAACAGATGCAGGATTTGATCGACAAGGGCGAGGAGCGTCTATTCCCCGAATGGGATGTCTACGTCAGAAAGGACGGGAGCGAACGCTGGTCGCAGCCGCTCAGCAAGTCATGGCAATACGTGAAGAAGCTCCTGAAGTTGACCCGCGCCGACCTCACACTTTACAGCACGCGGCATCTCATGGCGGACTGGCTCGACAATGAAGCCATTGCACAACGAACCCGCGACCGCATCCTCGGGCACGCCAGTGATGTCCGCGGTCGCTATGGTCGCAAGGGCATCCTCGACCCGCAAATCGCTGCGAAGATCGAGGCGCTTGAACCGCCGGTCGTCAAGCAGATGAGAGAGATCCTGCTCGCCGCGAAGAACCGCGCCGACGCTGGCGAGCTCACCGTGCTGAAGACGTACTGAGTTTCAAAGTTCATCACGCTGTTATCTGAGTTCAACGGCGTGCCGACCACGCCCATCGAAGAGAGAGGATAGCCTTGTGACCGCAAAGTTCCATATTCGCCGCGACCGCTGGTTGCTTGAAGAAATCTGGCTCAAGGAAGGTGATAGACCAGGTTGTGGCGCCTTCGCGCTGATTCTTGACGATGAGCATTTCCCCTATTTTAGGTACCCTCATCGAAACAACTTGGGGACGCTCTAAGTCATGCCGCGGCCGGCCAAGAGGCACCGGCCGTCACCCTCGAAGATGGCGACCCGGTCCAGGTTCACCCTGCGTCGGGGTCGGTTCTTGTTTGCACTCCGGCTGGCGCGAAAAGAGACCTAAGCAAGCTCGAGGCCGAACTCCTCGCTAAGGATTTGATCTCACCATTGGCACAGACCCTTATTGGTCAAGAGTAAGGCTAGTCAATAAGCCAGATGCGCTGCAGGAGCGAGACCTCGGGTAAGGTCAGATTACTCGTCATACTGAGTGGCAATGGCTCTGAGCTCCGGAGTTCGGTCAATAAGCTCCAGCACGGAGCTGTCGGTTAATGCCCTCACGTCCAAGCTATCGCTTACTTGCTTGGTCTGCCACGCAAAGTCGTGCATCTTGGTCAGAGTCGCGTCGACGGCCGCGTCATGAGTTCTTGTGTCACGCAAAAAAGGCTTCAGCTGATCGTCGAGACGAACGGAGCGAGAGCCGTTGTTGACCCACAACAGCTGCTCGTCTGATATTGCAGTGCCTGCGTCCGCATAGAGCTTCCTTATCAGTTCTATGTATTCTTTTGGGTGCTTCCGCTGCCAAGACTGCTGCCCGAGCGATTCTGCAACACGTCGAGCAACTACATTAGGTTGGCTGGTTACCTCACTACGGCTCGCTAAGATCCATTGGGGTAGCATTTCCTCGAGCGTTATCCCCGAACACAGCATCTGCGGAGCTTTCGGCCGGACGAAGTCGAAAACCTCCGGCCCAAAGCCGCTAATTAGGTCGATCGCGTGGCGCTGAAAAGGGGCAACCATCTCAATATGTCGAAACACGAAATTTTCGTGAACGAGCTTTTGACCAGCTAATTTGATCGCGCACTGATCCAGGACGTAATGGCTCAGCGAACCATGCACAACACCTGCACGAGCATTGGTCAGAGCATGCGGATTTTTCTTGATTTTCTTGAATAAGTCCTGCCTGACAACGATCCCAGTTAAGGCTGCTTCGTCGATGCCCAATGCAACGATGACTAGGTCGCTATTATTCGCCGAGCGGACCAAGCCACAAACAGGGCCGGCCACATCAACTCCGAATTTTTGCTTGGTCAGTTCGGAAGGTGGAAACGCTTCACACGACGGGGTGACTGCCAACGCGGAGGTTACGAGTGGCGCCAGAAAGCAGCAAACGACCGCACTCACGCGTAGCAAATGCAACATCCCACGGCGAGATGTCTTCACGGGCCATCTCCAAACCGCGGGCCCATAAGCTGACCAACCCAAGCCATGAACTCCCGATTGAAACTCCCGATCAGACGGAGCGATTTCCCACCCCATTCGGGTTGTGACTCTACGTCCGCTCCGGCGCCACCAACGACGGGGCCTATCTGGCCATGCGCTAATAGGCCCGCAGCGTAACGCCCATTACCGACCAGTCCAAATCCTTCAACACCGAGGTCGGCCTTAGCCGTTCTGAAGTATGGAAGTTTCACTCCGGTACTAGCTCCGATTCCGATACCACCCATCGCCTCGCCTTCGGTGTCGGCAGCAGCGATGATCGAAGCCGTGGGGTACAACTTCGGCAAGCCCTTCAACACCCCTAGCTCAGTCTGCACGGATATTTTGGACTCTATGTCGTACGAACTGACTCCCTCCCATGTCCGCCCATTATCGCCGCCAAAAACGTTGTAACTCCTGAAAGCGTAGCCTCCAAGATTCTCCTCAACCTTCCTTTGGTTTGCTGTCCGACCTACCAAACCAAGGAACCAGAATACATCCACCCGAGGATTGAAGATGACCCAATGATCGTCCGTATAATAGTGCTCATCCGCAACGCTCCCGAAGATGCTACTCGTCGGCCCAGCTCGCTCCGGCTCACGGCCAGTTGGATCAATCTTCGCGATAGGATTTTGAGCTGCAAATGAGTACGACGCAAATCTGCCCAGTGACGTCGCGGCGCTCGCACTGTCGATAGCCATCTTTGGATCAGGATTTAACCACAGCGCCAAAGCGGGGTCGTAGTACCGCGCTCCAAAATACATCAGCCCAGTTTCGACATCAGCTTCTTTCGAATCGAACCTCCACGCAGGAATGCGAGGCGATCTGCGCTCGGCTGCTCCGACTTCGTCGCGCCCGATCAAAGAAGAGCGAGAGTGAATCATCTCGCCAAAGCCAGAGTACTCGAATTGCTGGAATATTCGAGCCGCTTGTGGCTTGGAAATATTTCCCACGACCACGTCATTCACGGACCGGTTCGCTAAAATTGGGTGGTATGAAAAGATTACTTGATCCCCGGCCCAATAAGACGCCAGCCGCTCACTGCCCATCGCCAGCTGCACCATAACTTCGGGCTTCTTGTTTGGAGCCCGCGCTACTGTCAGGACGTCCGCCAGGTAAACCGTATCTCCCAACGGCACTTCCGTAGCCTGACCGTTCTTGAATTCTGTGCGCACCGATCCGGCCTTTATGGCTCGCCCTCCCGCCATGTCATGCTCGAATTTCACAATCGATCGTTTCGCACTTACGTTTCGCTTCCGCTCACTTTCAGAGATAGGCAGCTCAATGGAGACCCCCGCGAGAAAGTCATCCACTTGCCAGTCAAACCTCGTCTCTCCACCATCTGTTCGTCGAGCTTTTTGACGTCCAAAACCGTCATATTCGAATTCCCAGGAGCGTCCTCCGGTCTGATGAGCTGTGGTTGGAGCGTGCTCAGGACGCGCACCGAAAGCGAACACCAAGGTCGAGTTTGCTTTTGCGAGCGTCGTCCCGGAAGGATCCGACGTCGTGGTGTTTCGAGCAATCTGTCGGAGCTCGTGCGTATTGGCATAAGCCAGCCGCTCGTTAAAGGACAGGATCCTCGCTTTCGCATTCGCAATGTCCGAAGAGTTCCAAATCGCGTCCTTCTCAAGTTTTGTTTTGCCCGAGTATACATTCATCTGATGTTCAACAGACCGCACGCGATTCAACTGATCATACGCAAAATTGCTCCGATTGCTTCTAATTAGAAGACCGATCTCGCGCGCGTTCGCATCCAACACAGGAGCACAGTCGAACCCATCGCCGCCTGGAGCGCGACACGGAGCAGCGTATACAGGTGTATTGTTCGCTTGCAGAACATTTCCTTGCGCGTCGTAAGTATATGATACCGATTGAAAGTCGACCGCGGGTGGAAATGCAGAGCAGTCATCACCGGTGGAGCTTTCTCGGCACGACACGCTCGGCAATCGGGATGTGAGATTCAGCAACCGATTAGTAGCCGGGTCGTATCGACGCAGCATCGTCACGCTGTTGCCCAGTTCAGCGTAGACGCGATTTCCCCGCTCGTCGTACCTAGCATCCAACAATATCTTCAGTTCTTTACTCGCGGCCGGTGGATTCGTCCTTGTTGCGAGCGATGCAAGCCTACCGCCTGCGGTATATTCGTACTCAATCTGCTCGTCGAATTCTGTCTTTTTAGTGGAGTCGCCTAGAGACACTACATATCCGCTTAGTGACTTCTTCTTTAGGGACGACCACACATCGTAGCCGTCCTTGATCACTAGCTCCGCAACCGCTCTTCCCCGATCCTTCAAATCGCGGATCCGCCGTGCAGTTAGCGCGCGGTGGCCGACCGCATCGTACGCTCGAAGCTCCGTGCCCACGAGATCGTCAATGCGGGCCAACCGACCAACAAGGTTAGTTCTTTTCATCTCGTCCGTCGCCGGACCATATTGCATGACAATCGTCTGGTGTTGGTCGGTGGAGACCGGCTTAGCTATAAATGTGTAGGCGATCCTCGCTGGTAATTTGAACAAGAATTCACTTTTGGCCACTCTGAGCACCGCCGAGGGATAACTCGGCAGATTGCAATTCCGATCGAGCCAGTACGCTTCGGGCGCCAACGACGGGTCGAACTTGGGATGCAAACCGGACCTCGCACAGATGGCATTACCAACTAAATCGAGGGCCCGAGCTTCGAATCCGCGATCTGGGTCATCTGTCCAAATACGTCTGCCGAGCGCGTCATACCCCATTCTTATAAGCGGCACGTTTCGAGCGGCCACTTCCGTGTCCTCTTTTCTCGGCAGAACAACGGCAATTGGATTATTCAAGGGATCATACTGATACTCTACCCGAGCACTTCTAACTCTGGTTTTTCCGAATACTTTTCCAGCCTGGAGTGTTTGAGCTATCGCACTTAAGGGCTCGCACTCCGACCGCTGCTGAACTTTCAGGCGATCCCAGGAAACTCCCTTGAGCCATCCCGCGCCGAGCGTTACTCGCAACTTCCCTTCATCAAAGGCCGAGCCAAGGGCCTGCGCATCAATGTCTCCTGTCTTCTTCGTCGCGTCGTCCTGCCAATATTCTTCTATGGACCGGATGTTTCCTCTTGCATCTCGTTCAATCGATACAGGCGAGCAAACGGCGTTTGTCGCAACCGACCGATGAACGGAATAGCTACCATCGGCAAAAGTCTTGCGATCTATCCAAAAGCCAAACTGAAACGTATTCCCGTCCAGATTGGTGACCAGTGTGGGACGGTCCAGGCCATCGTAATCCACCTTTGTACGTAGTGCCGCTTCACCTGACGTTGGATCAATGGAAGGGGGACTTAAGTACCGAATGTCATTTAGGTTGTCGGACCGTTCCGCCGCCATCGGCATGAATTCCGCGACCTGCCGCTCAAGGGAATCCCTGGTTATTACTCCCGACACGGTCGCCCCGAAGAACTCGCACCTTTTTAACTCTTTCTTGTCGAAAAGCGATTGACAGTTCTCATCGTCACTCTGTTTTTGAATCTCCAGTCCAAATTGATCAAACAGCACATCCGTAACCAGAGTTCGATACGGAGCATTCGGCGCCGAGCGTCCCGGTATTGATCGGTAACTCTTCGGATCAGCGATCACGCTGATTCTAGCCAGTGGCCCTGAATGACCGCTCGCTGGCGTGACAATCACACCCCAGTGTCGATATTCGTAAGATGCCAGCTCCCTAAACTCAAGATTAGCCGGCAATTCCTCGAATTGGCGTGGTGGCAGCAGCCGCGGGCCCAGATCTCCAAAAGTTGCTGAAACTGCCTTCGCGCGGCCAAATCCATCGAGCGGTGTGTAAATTGCGTTCGAGTTAACGTCGACCGATACCGTCGCGGTCGCAAATCGATAGTCAATTCCTAATGTATAGGCGGTTACTGTGCCGAGCGGAATTTCATCGAGCTGCGAGGCCGCGATAGCTTTTGCGTCGCCGAACGGAAGCAGCTTGCCCTCTCCGTTGGGCAACTGAACATTTTTTACACTCGCACTGCCAGGAAGGCAGGGCAAATTCGACCAGTTCCTGTCCGCCATCGGCACATCGGTGTTTATCGTTGTATCGATGGCACAGATGACTGCCGACTCGCTCCTCGCAACCCTCTGAAGTAAGACGTCATGCCTCCATCGTTTAGCGATGTAGTGACGGTTGGTGGCCGGCTTAGCAGGATCAAGACTGAATCCCGATGTGGGCGACAGTGCCCAGGCCAGATTACCTCGCGTGTCGTAGGCGAAGACGTCCATCGCTACATTATTGTCGTTCGCCGCCAACAGCTCCTTCGCGGACGTCGGGAACAGCATCTCAACACTCGGAAAATCTACGCCGCGCGGGGGCTGCTGACTGTACGCCTTTACTGGATCGCAGGGATCAGTGCTGGTTAAGGGATTTAGAAACCTGCATAGCTTAAGGAGCTGACCGTTCTCCAAGTGGTATAACGCCGAGCGACGACGAAGAATTCCGCGAGCGGACTTCACTACTAGATTTCTAACGAGACTGAACTGCGGCGTGGCAGCTACTTCATCGCCTAACAATCGTTCGTAGTGGATTAGCACTTGGAGCTGGTTTTGCGTCCTACCATCGCTCGCCAGCGAGTCGTAGTAGTCTATCTCAGAGCAAACGTCATCCGCGGGATTCTCTGGATCACCCAAGTCGCACGCTTTGACAACCCTTCCGCGGAAATCCGGCCGCATTCGCAGTAGGGATTTCAGCTCAGATTTGCCGGAGTTCGTCTCTCTCGTTGTTCGTACTACTTCGGCAACAAATGGTGCCAAATGTCGGGCGGTCGGATCAAGCGCCGGCAACGCGCTGCAGCCGCCTTCGATGTTCTGCAGTAAATGTTTCGCGACATCTAGAGTACTCGAGGAAACTAGGGCCGGACCTTCGCGTCCCGACGAAGTTGCGAAGCAATTGAACCGATCTGGGTGACGCGCGCGAAGATCGATTAGTACGTAATGATTGCGGGTTTCGCGACGCGGCTGTGGCTCCCACCCCAGCCTAGAATCGGCGACCGTAACCATTTCCGCCAGTAAAAGACCGGAATCGAAAACCGTGCGGTTGCCGAAAGTCCGATCAATACGCCTAGTCCCCGATAGCGATTCGGCGTCCCCGCCAGCGTCTAAGCGTTGCAACAAGGGGCGCTGCAGATACCGCGTCTGGCACCCCTCTACAATCCGAACTTTCGCAAAGCCAAGAAATCTCTTCTCATACTTGTCGAAGTAACCGCCCCCGTAAGCTAAGCAGGTCCGGCGAAGGTTAGGATCGTTTTGCTCTGACGGGCCAAGCTGGTCGTCCTGCACCACCCCGTCCCTTGCAATGACCTCGCTCAGTACCCAATGAGTAATCGGATCTTCTTGGGTATTGCCGGCTCTAGCGAAATTGAATTCAAAGTTGGCCGGAAGGTTCGCCTCTCGAGGATTAGTCGGGAGGAAGACTCGAGAGAGCAAACTCCTCTTCCCAAGTCCATTATGGAACACTTGATTCTTCGTGTTATCGAAGTTCAAATTGAACTGTCCATTCGACAACCCGCCGCTCACGACAATTTCTGGCAAGCCGTCTCCATCGACGTCCCTCAGCTGAACCACCTGGCGCGATGTCGTCTCGGTAAGCCCTGCACCAGGATTCACGATTATGAATAGCGGCGTTGGAAAAAGCGGGCCGAAGGCCAAGCTAAACCATGCGCCGCCTGACATGTTATCGGTCTCCGAACCTCCGCTGCCCAGCAGAGGTACTTTTGTTTCCGCCAGCGGCTTCCAATCCGTAAAGCCGCGCCCCAGATTGAACTTTGCGCATAGCTGCGTCGGAAAACTCCTAATCGTCGCCGGTGTACAAGAGTCACCCGTGCGCGGCGCGACAAGGTCCGGCAGACCGTCTCCGTTCACGTCCACAAAGGCTAGTGCCAGCTTGGAGGCCGAGAGACTGGCGTTTATGCCCCCGCCATATTCGTTGCGATCGTCACCATCAGAGAATCCTGCCCCCACGCCGAGCCCAATAGACAGGCTTCTTTCGAGGGGAGCGGAGCCCAGTATCTGCGGCGGACCAAAAGCATAGCCGAGGTTAAAGCTCACTGCGAGATCGCACCGCTCGGCTCTCGCGTCCCCCAGAGAGCAAGCGGTTATGATTCTGTCTGGAAGTCCGTCGCCATTTATATCAATCCAGTCGTATTGCCGTAGTGAGGCACTATCCCCGAACGAAATAGCGGGTGGTTGAAACCCAAAATGCGGTTCAGTTTGCCTAACCGCCTGCCGAACAGGTGCGCCGACAGAGCTGCTTCCATTGGTCGCATTCGGTTCCGGCTGACTAACCGTCGCAGACTTCGGAGCGGTAAAGGAGCCCAACTGCAGGGCCTCAGCGTCTGACGCTCTGCTGGGGTTCGAAATGGTCCAAGGTTGTAAGCACAAGCTGCCGGCCTTTGACCAAGTGTCTAACCGCGGGTCGGTGCATCTGTAATTTCCCAGAGGATCCGACAACAGGATTGACTGCCCGTTCACCTGATCGGGATATCCGTCTCCATTAACGTCTAAGGTTTCTTGAGAGGAAGAAACCGTTGTACGCGATTCCGACAAGAGTCCGGGATCAACTCCAACCGAATACCCGTCGGTTGTGAAACTCGTAGATTTGGGAAGAGCGATTTGCCGCACTGCGGCAACTGTCGTGGACGGAGCACCGCCGCCGGGTGGCGTCGGGTAGATTGATTCCGCTGTTTCGGACGCGAGCTCGGCAACTCTGTCTGTGATATCCTTTGCACCCAGGCGCGAAGCGCTAACGCGGCTACCACTTATCCAGACCTGTGAATCAGGCCCCATTGAACAACTGTCTCTTCCCGCACTGACTTGCCGCCCGCTATTTCTCGTACCGGCGTCGGACTCTCCCATATATGCTCGCATCGGAGCAACGGGCACGATCGAAGGCAGCGTGGTGAATGCCCTCTCCGACCCAGCGGCATCCGCTACGTTTCGTTTTTGATCGTTTGCTATACAAGTTTCCCCTGCTCCGGACGCCTGTCGCCACTGCGGCACGAGAGGGAATGCACGAACTGCCACGAGCGCCTTGTAATGACTTGACTGGGCGCAATCGGCGCTCGCACTTGCCGATGGCGGCGCTGCCGGTGAGGCGTTCAATGCTCCGCAAGCTGACCGCACATCGCCATTGGCCGAAAGAGCAGCGCCTGCATCAGACATCACGTGAAGTATGGTTGCAAAATCCGGAAGCGGAACTGCGCCTGGCGTCGGCAACGCTAAGGACTTTGGCTCTGGCACAGTTGGGACGCTGAGGTCGTATTCTGTGTTTACTGCCAAATTGCTCCATCCTCTTGAGGATTGGGGCGAGGCCCATTCGTCGCGCGGCGCAAAAATGAAATGCGGGCTCTCAACAAACTCGACGGCCCCTGCCGGAAGTTTTGTCGCGCTCGCGTAACTTGAGGTCAACACGACGGACTTCGTTAACGGACACACAGGGGCCGTACCAGGCACAAGGGCCGCGCAGTCCCGTGAATCTAAGATGGCAAAACTTTCACGCTTCATAACCTCCACGTTTGAGCCGCCTTGCATCTGACTAGGCGCAGCCGGTGATGGAGGGATTGAATCGGCAACTGGGCGCAGCACGGTCTCAACGTCTATCGCCAACCTGGGAGCTTCTCTGGAAACAATGACTTTGTTGTAACCTGCGGCCATCAAAAGGTTAGCGACCTCATCGACTCGTTGTTCCGATATGCCTGTCAAGCGAGACAGGTAGATGAAATCGTTCGAAGCGATCTTTCCTGCCAAACTTGCTATAAGGTCAGCGTCACCAATATCCTTAAACCTGAAGACGACACCCGATGTATCCACGTGCAACACAATCGGCTGTTGGTGGCACACCTGATATCCCGTGATGTCGGTGGGCAGCTCCTCGCGAGGTCCGACAATGAACTCGTCGAATGTTACGGTTGTCTGAGTCAGGCCATTCGATGACGTCCTCCTAACAAGCTGCTCCGCCATAAGAGAGCGATTGACTTCGAATCCTCCACCCACCGTTGTGCGTTTATCGAAGACGATACGCTCCTCCGGTGCGAGCTTTCCTAAGAGATGCTCGGGACGCAATTTAACAGGCTCACCCGATGCACGCGAGATCACCTTGAAGGTCGCAAAAAGCTCAGGATTCCGATCACTCGGATGTAAGGGATCTCTAGGGACAAAAGCACTAACAAGCGATCCGACAAGGTCATCAGAAGTCGCTTCACCGGGAGGTCTCTTTATAGTCAACGTCGTGGGGTTTATTTGAAGCCGATACAATGATCGCCTGCCGGCTTGCCCGTTCGTTAAGCATTCTTCCTCTGTCTCAGGCAGCACGACAGGTAAAACGCGCATAACGGGCCTATCGGCCCGAGGGCCAGTTGAAGGATCCTTGTTGTCGGCAACGCTGCGGTTAAACGCGACCGGGACTTTCGGCATAACCGCAAACGCGTCTTTGGTTTCATAGCAGACGAATTTGTATGGGTGCGACTTGCCATCGGGATCCTGCACTGCGGCCGGCGCTCCTTTTGGAGTCGGCAAGTGCATCCAGTCAGAACCTGGATCGATGCAAACGCCGAGCTTTTCAGCGTCACTTGCACCAGTGGCGAGCTTGTCACCTTTAGGTGGCAGAGCCAAAGCGGGATCCGTGGTGACGAGCAACTTTGAGCGATAAGCAATTCGTAGCGGCGCGTCCCATACTACCTGCGAAAGGTCCTCTGGCCACGCACCTGCACCTATAGTCGAACGATCACTAGAAATGCGTGGCTCAGTCGAAATCCAGAACATGCAAACAAGTGCGCCACGCTCGACGGCCACGGGCCAGTCATCTCTGTTAAAGATGTCCTTGGCAATATCTTTGGTCTCTTCCGCAGCAGAGAACTCAACAATGATGCGCGTGTCGGCCTCGTCGCGGGAGTTGCATGGCTTTACATGGCCATCCTCCGCTCGGTGCCGCAATTGCAGAATCAGTCGCGCGCCGAACAAGGTGGAAGGCTTTCGCACTACACCTTCAATGCCAAACCTGCCGGAATATGGTGCCAAGGCACTTCCCAACGATACAGCTAGGTCATTCTGCTCCTCTGCAGGAATGTATCGGACAATGCTGCGCCCCCAACGATCACAGAGGCCCAACATTTGCTCGGAAAATGTTCCGGGTATGCCCGAACGCGTTACTGGTATATCTGAATTCCCGGAACATCGAGTATTAAGACGCGATAGAGATATCTTCACCGCATCGAGTCCGGGCAAATCGGCGGCCTGATCGTATCCGTAGATTACTCTACGCAGTGACGTACTACTCGCGCCGTCTAGAATTGTCTCGTACAGCCACAGGTAATCTACGCGCGGATTCCATTCAACAATATCAGCATTTCCGTTATTTACCGGATCTACGGCAAAATAGAGCACGTCTCCTGGGGCAACAGAGACGATCAGCTCATCGCTCGCTACGAGACCTGTGGGTGGCGTTGGCTCTCCAGCTGACGTATCCAAACAACTACCTGGCCCGTTGAAAGTGGCGCCCAGTTTTTCTGGTAATGTTTTTGTTGGGGTCCGCGACTGTTCAGTTAAGGCAAGGGAAGCCTCAGCGCACACGTCCACTTTAGGATGCCCCGCTGGCCCGGTCGAGCTCCGTTGAACCGAGACGATAACGCCATCAATTCGCGAAGCCTCCTTTCTTTCCTCGGGTGTTCGGACGTCCTGTCCATCGATGGGCGCCAGCCCGTCCGGCCTCGGCAAGTCGATCGGACCCGATATGCGAACTTGGCCGCCAAACGGAGCTTTCCAAGCCCGCAACGTGTTAAGACGAGGATAATCAATACTTCTAGGGGCTCTATTCTGGGCCGTGACCGCTTTCTTGATTTCATCCCGAGCGAGAGGAAGAACAGGTTGATCCTGAACCGATGAAGCGCCTTTCTCGTCGACCGTACGGAATCCCACCATCGGATCGGGCGGGTTTGCCGTAAAAACAATATGGGTCTTCTGCCCATCAAAAGTCGAACGATTGTAGAAGATCGTTCCTCCTACGACTACGTCGAGCTTCTTGTCACCGTCCATGTCGATCAAAAAGCCGTTTTGTACTCCCTGCGTCCACGACCTAAACCCTGCGGCGTATCCTCTTGGGAAATGCGCTTCGACTGCTACGTTGTCCGAGCTGTATTGTGTCTCTTGGTGCAGCGCTGGGATCTCCGCCATTCCGCTCGTATCGGCAGCCGTGGCTTCGAACGATAGCTGTCCGTTCTTTGCGTCAATCTTTCCGACATAAACCTCAAACCCGCCGTTCCAGCCTCTCGTAACCAGGTCTGGAATTCCATCGCCCGTAAGATCCGCAACTGTAGACATTTCCGAGTATGTGAGCCGCCGGTTGAATCCACCCTTTACTCCAACAGAGAAGCGCTTCTCGCTTCCAAACCCGATCCCAAGGAAGATGCTGCCCCCGAGCTCGCTCGTGCCTACCGAACCATTTGCATTTGGAGCGAAGGGTCCATTCCTCTTCCCGTCGCTACTAAAAAGGTCCCTAATGGCACCGGTGGCCGGCGGCAATCCGGCAGACGTTAGACGGTTACCCGCGTCCAACGAGTAGCTCTCTTCTGAGAGAAACTGACTGTTGTCGTACTCGAATCTTGTCACAGCCAAATTGGGACCAGCCTGAACCTTATCGTCGGGCGATAAAGAAGGTTCGGCGCAGGCCCCTAAAGCGTGCGTAAAAGAAGCAGGCACCAAGCCGCCCGCCTGATTCCGAAGAGTCGCAGGAATCAGATCATGGTCGGAAGTAACAGTACGCACGTGTGAAAGCAGATACTCCCCGCCATCCTTGGAAGAGACCAGTTCGTCGCGCTTATAGATGAAACGATGCAAGAAGAAGGGGTCCGAACAAAGCCAGTCAAGTTTCGCGAGGGTATCCGAGTTGTTGCGGCGTAATCTGCTCGAGATTTGGTCCAGGCGCCGACCAGAGACAACAAGACCGCCGCTACGAGCATTTGAGCGAGCATAATCTGCCTGAGCTAATCCACTCCAACTGAATATGAACTCATAGACCGCCAACTGCTTTTTGCAGATCGGGGAGTCGGATATACGGCAGGATTCAATGTCTTGATCGATCTTTGAACTTGAACCGTACGTAATGCGTCGCAAATAGAGGTCATTCGCAAAGACCGAGGATGGAATAGCCTTTGGGTCGATATCCCAACAAGAGTCCTTGATTAAAGGCTCACTCTGATTTGCCCCCCCAGCCAGTATGCAATCCGATTGCCACTCGTAATCTATGGTGTTCCCAAATGGGTCTGATTCTCGTCCCAGGACCCACCGCATTTGCGCGCGTTCTGGTCGTGGTAGCCCTGGAATTGATAGGGACGCAGGACTATGGCTCGCCGGACCACGCGTTAAAGCTAGCTCGCGCTCGATTTGATCCTCGGGCGCATTGGGATTTCTTACGCTTCTCTGCTCAATGTCGAGTGGATCGGCGGGATTTGACAAGTATGGATATCGCCTGCCGGGAGCCTTTCCAAAGAACATGATCTTTTGGCTATCGCCCGTTTCTTGCCATCCCTCCCACCAGTATTCGTCAGGACTAGAACCATGCCGGACAAAGTGCATGTTCCCACTATCGCGACGCAATACAAACGAAACACGCGATTGGCGTTTCGCCAGTATTTTGGCACGATGCGGCTGATCAGCCAGATAAACGATTCCAGTTTCTTCGTTGCTTTCTGGCCGTTCGGCGATCAGCTGCTCTCCGTTGAAGAGATAGGTTTCTGTCTCGTAATTGGGGTCGAATACTGGAACACCCCAACGTGTATCGACTGATATGGTCGGTGTGATCAGAGACCACCCCTCACCTAGTTGGCCATATCCGCTGTTCGATCCGTATTCGATTGAAACAGACGGCCTGAGACCTTCCCGCACTCCCGGAAACACCAACGGAAACGAGAGGCGTAGTTCGCCTGTCGGGCTAGGGTTCGGCCGGGACACCATCGGAATCCGCCCGAATACATTCGCCTCCTTAACACTTGCCATTCGACGCGGCTCGAAACCGCTCGGTACTTTCTCAGTCTGATCACCCTGCTTCAATACGCCGTTGATGAATCGCCCGCTTTCATCCTTGAGAGTGGCAATAGTCGTTCTGTTCTCCCGATCCAGATAGAATTCCATGGAAGAGATGACGTCGCCTGACGACGAGGCCACTTTGAGCAATTGGACAGAGTGCTCCGGGACGTCTGAAGGAATCTTCTTTGGATCAAATGGAAATTCAACAGCCAGCGTGCCCCGCACCAAGATAGAATACGACTTGCATCCGGCGGTCACATTGTAGATCTCATGGCTATTGGCCTCGTTATTGTCTCTCTCGCACGAGACGAGCGCACCTTCTTCTGCTTGTGCAGCGTTCAGTATCACTCCCTTGGGCCGCTTAATTCGTAGCCCGAAGGCGGCGGCCGTTTCCTCCCCGCGGCCCAATCGTAAAACGGCGACGTCGTTCGCGGAGTCAGAGGGAGCGGAAAGAGAACGCTCTACGTCATCAGCCGATCTTGCGGCGGTAGGCGCACCAGAAAATATCAACGAATATATAGCAACCAGCTTGGCAGGTTTAGCGTACCAGCTACCTTCAAATGCTCTTAACATCGACTTCCCCCGATCCCGATGCAAGCCGTGGTAGTTTGTACTCTTTTTTTCCCCCTTGCAACTATTGGATAGCCTCTGTTTACTTTGCCCTCGCCAGGGGAGTGAGACGGCTCATGTTCTTGCTGAAAATCTGCCTGCCAACCTGTTTTCTGGTCGCGACCACCGTCGGCTTGGCGGCGAAGGATTGGACCAGCTTGAAGATTGGTATCGAGGCCAACTATCCTCCATGGACGAGTTTGAACAAAAATGGATCACCAGAGGGCTTCGACGTCGAATTCTCCAATCAGGTGTGCACGCGGACGAAAATTACTTGCACGTTTGTGAAGCTGTCGTTTGACGATCTAATTCCTTCGTTGGTGACCGGGCACGTCGATGTCGTACTTTCGGGCCTTGAGGTTACTCAACGGCGAGACAAGATAATCTCCTTTAGCCGGACTTACGCGAGGGACGAATATGTCTTCATCGTTACCAACGGGAGTCCGCTTGGCAACCTGGATGGCGCGGGAAAGCGCGTCAATTTAGTCGATGGCGGTGCCAAGCCAATCATTCAGGGGTGGCAAGCTAAGTTGAGCGGCAAGAAACTCGCTACTCAGACATCCACTCGCGCTGTCGAATTTGCGCACAAGTTCTTACAGGAAACGTCTGTACTTGAAGTGCCGACGCCAGCTGACGTTTTGCAATCTGTTGCTGCAAAGACTGCTGACATAGCAATGCTTACTGAAAGAGCAGCGATTGAAACGCTTCGCACCCCGGCATTTTCTACAATGAGAATTGTTGGAGCGACTGCTACAGGCGATGTTCTAGGAGAAGGGGTTGCCGCGGGCATTCGGAAATCCGACGCCGACTTGAAGCAAATTTTCGATCAAGAGATCTCCAAAGCAACAGCTGACGGAACTCTTCTCTCGATGTCGATGAAGTGGTTTGGAGCGGACTTGAGACCGAAATAAAGCCGCTGCCGAAGGTCTAAACCAGTTGTTTTGTGCTGGACCAAACTCATGACCATGCGAGCGGCCTACATTTCGCCTCTTAGGGTCAGGCCTCGTCCCGACTGCCGCACGCGGCGGAGCGGCCAGTCACCGACGCGGTTCGGGTGCGTAAGCGATCTTTTCCAGCGCCTTGTTTGCCTCGCGACGTCCCTGATAACTGCCGAGCACTTCGCCCCGATCGCTCACCTCTTCGACGCGGTACAGCGTCCAACGTTTGTCCTGGCCCTGCACGATGCGAAAAACGCGTCCATTGCGGCGACAATAGAACGCTTTGGATTTCTTAATCCGTCCACCCACAATCGGCCCCGGATAAGAAACGCTGCTCCAACTTGACGCGTTCGTCGGCCTTCAATCGACGCCAATTCTCCTCTCGCTCGCGCCTCAGTCGATCTTCCTCGCGCTCGATGTGCTCCTGAAGCGCTCCGATGATCGCTCGCATCTCAGTGCCCAGCGTTTTCTCTGACCGATACAGTCCGAGGCAACCTTCCTTGAGTTCATCGTTCGGGCACGTAGTGTAGGGCGCCTCCCAGTTAGCACGAAGTCGTTGCTCAACGTCCGTTTTGGTCAGGGACGGACCAGGTAGTGTGTTCAGATGTCCTCGATCGGGATCCAGCACGGAGCAGCGGCCTTAGCGAGCTCTTCCCGAGACCCGTCCCATTTCCTCCAGACGGAGCTCGATCTGTCGAGCGCATGCACGATCTCTCTCGCCAACCTGTAAATGCTGTTCGGATCTCGCAAGTGCCGCAACGAGGGGCTCTTTACGTGCTCGAACAAGTTGGCAGTCACGACGTGCTGGCGATCGGCTTCCATATCTGACTCCTAGCTCGGCTCTGAAAACTCGGACCTCCAAGTGTTTAGCGAGTCGTCTGCTCGGCGAGCGGTGACTCATCGAACTCGAAAAGGCCGATTTCACAGAGCTCATCGACGAACCGCGAACTGGAGCGATTGCGGGCGACGCTCTCGAGAACGGCACGCTGCAGGCGGTGCTCCAGGATTGCCAAGAACCTGCACCACATTCCTGTTCAAGCTCGCGATATGTCTTCGGCGGAGCGTGTGACGCGCGATCGGTTGACCACTTCAGCGACTGACGTCCCATTCGCGGGCGACCGCACGCCCTTTGACTCTCAGGTCTATGCGGACCCTGACCGACTGTACGACCTCGGCCACACGCTGCGCAATCTCTCGATAGCTGTAGCGCGCCCTATCGACTAGCCGCCATGCAGGGACGGTCATAGACGGTTCACTTGATATCTCGCGCGCAGCTTCCAAAAGCCGCTGTGCCGCCCGCGCAACTCGACCGAGATTGAGCGGCCCCGCGTGACGTCGTACTTGAATTCGACCGGTGCGCATGAAATCAATGCGATCCTCGACGTAGTCCACGACGTTCGCTTTTTCTGCGTAGGATCTTGCTTCCGTAAACAGCCGCTCACGAACTGCGATCTCCGTGGGGACGCCGCGCGCATCGGATTGACGCTGCGGTATTCCTGCCTCAAGGCGATTGCGTTCAGCGACGACGTAAGCATCGATTTTGTGGCGCGTCAGGCCGACATAGATCTCTCTCGCATCGGTCGGCTTGGCGACGTAGAGCACAGCCGCGGCTGATGTCCGCCCTTGAACGGAATACGCCGTACCTGCATAAGCCGAGCTAATGCGAGGCGGGTTAGGCAACCGTCCGCGTTGCTCTCGAACCAATGACGCCCACGGAGCCTCGATCAGCCTGCCGTCGTCAAGTCGAACGCTCAGATCCACTTCACCGCAATTCGATTCCAGGCGTTCGATCGTCCCGCGAGTGCCGTTGCGGATCAGGAATTGAGGTAGGTTTTCGCCGAACCGGATTCGATCGCCTTCGGCGAGTTCGATTGGGCCAATCCTCTTGTCTCGGCCAACGGCAGCGAGAGACATATCTTGGCCTACCAAGCGGCCTTCGGCGCGCAGGACGGCGCGAGCGGCTTTATTGAGGGCTGCAGCATCTGAATTTCGACGGGTGATGATCAATACATCATCGCCATGTGCGAGACGACAGCCGTTCCAGATCTTGATGACCCGGGCTTGCGCCTCGGCCTCACCCGATACGAGTTCGAGCCGCTCATGTTTGGCGTAAGCCCGCAAGCCCGCCTCGGAATCGCCTCTTGCCATCACCATTGACGCCGCTCGTTGCCACGCGACGTTCTGTCGTCGCACCTGCGAAAGAACCGCACCACGGGCAATCACGTCGAACACAGCTCTTAGTGCGCTGCCGCCGGGTACCGACTGAAGTTGACGCCGATCCCCAAGACATACGACTTTGGCATGTGCCTCGTGTGCCGCCCTTAAGACAGATTCGAGGTCGCGCACACCGGTTAGGCCGGCCTCATCAACAATGATAAGGGTCCTGGCATTGATCGCGGACTCTAGCCCGCGCTCGCGATCGTATCGCCACTGCGCAATTGCGCGCGCATCGATACCGCAAGACTTCGACAGTTCATCAGCGGCAACCCAGGTAGGTGTCAATCCCAGAACTTTGAGGCCGGAGTGATGCGCGGCTTCGACCAGCGCCTGAGTCATGACCGTCTTACCTGTGCCGGCCGGCGCCTCACATATGGCGACTCCATCGCGATTGGCGGAAAACTTTACAGCTCCGGCCTGTTGCGCGGATAGGTAAGGTGCATTTGCGAGCGCTGTTTCCAGCGCGTCCGGTCGAAACCAATCATGCTCATCAAGGCGGTTCGCGGCTCGCAGCAAGCTCGCTTCAGCGGCGGCGATGGCAGGGGTCGTCCAGCATTCCGCCCTCTCCTCGCCCGTAAGCTGGCGAAGGGCTCCGCGCTCTTCATATGCCTGCAACTCTGCCCAAACTTGGTCAATACCGACCGCGAGGAGACCTGCCTCGACGAATGCGCCATGCAGCAACTCCTTGCGGGAGATCACGCTTTGGTGCCGAAGCAGCTTTGAGGCGGCAACGGCGACAGGGCCGGTCCCTTCGATTTCCGGAGGATCGAGATCACGTTCGATAATCGTGTCGATGTCACGACTTGGTACGAAGTCGCGAACCGCCCTCCATGGGTCGATACCGATCTCGGCCAGCTCCTCTCTCCAGCGGGTTTCCAGGACGCTGCCGACGGGCACTTCAGCTTTTGAGCCGCGCGTTGCGAGCGCGGCAAGCTCCTTCTGGGCACCAGTGGCATCCCGCCCGACCCGCTCTTCAATCTGATGCGATCTCTTCGAAAATGTCTCGATCACATGTTTCGGGATCCCAGCGATTTCAAATTGATTGCGCCCCGCCGCGCGCATTGAGAAGCCGATGTCTGCCAGACGTCGGGCCAACGAGGCTCTGAACGCCCCGCCAACGACGAGTTGATACTCGAATAATTTTTCGGGCTCCAGGGTGCGAAATTTTGCTCGATCCCAGCAGGCAGCCACGTTCATAAGCACGGCGTGGGTATGAATATTTGGGTCCCCCTCCCGCGAAGTGTAGTGATCGAACCGGCCAACGATGACATCGGCAGGCGGCTCGCGGAGATACCCGCCCTGACCTAACCGTACTTCGACAAGGCCTTCGTCCACCAAGAACCGGAGAGCGTCCTGTACCGCGGCGCGATGCAGTTCGTGCAGCATGGCACGCTGTTTTTCATCTCCGGCCATCCACAGGACGGAAAGGGATTTGGGAGCCGAAAATGTAATATCCCAGCCGGCCCGATGCCCTGGTCCTGAACCACGAACGAGTGGCTTTCCGGTGCGAGGATCGATCCCGGCGCACAGATCTCGAAACGTCTCCTTCTCGATATCGGAACCGTGCCGAACCACGGTCTCACCGGTTGACCACCAGCTACCACCGCCATCCCGCACGTAGTACTCGTCGCGGCTTTTCGGCCGAGCCTCACGGCTAGGATCATTGACGTAGTAAAGACCGGCGTCGCGACCGACGCCCAATGTGCGCAGCGACGCCGTCATGCCTTCGGGGCAGAATATCGACAGAGGCTAGAAACGTCGAAGTGGCCACTAGCGGTCGCCTCGCCAACAAAGCCCGCCAAATCCAGCAAGCCTTGATCAACGGTCTCTAGACGTTCGATTAGTGCACGAAACCTAACCGCGATGTCTAGATGCTGCTCAACGCACTGCGCAATCAATTCAGCCGGTGCGATTTTCGCGGCACGAGCAGCCTCTTCAAGCTGCTCGGAAAGCTTCGTCTCGATCTGAACTGTGTAGACCCGCATACGTTCTCCAGAAGGCGATCACCTAGCAATCGGCAGCCTTACCCGGATGTCGTATCAGGCGGCACGCGGTTCAAGGCACTCGGCTCTTCCTCCTAAAAGCATCTTTAGTGCGTGTGGTGTGAAGACCAAGGATTCTGTTCTTTGGTTGGCAGCTCGGCGGACATTGTTGGCGACCGGTGGCCCCTAATGGACAAGCGTTTGGGCTGGAATCCACAGTCTAGTGGAAAAAATTTTCGACCCGAGCAAAAACAATGACTTAGCTAAACGAACACGCCCGTGCAGCGCTCCGGGGGTTTTTTCGAGAGAATTTTTCGTCCGCGGGCTTCTCCGAGCCCTTTAAGACGGTTTTAGAGGCCTCGGCAACGCACTTGCTCGGCGATTTTGTTGGCATGTTGGCCCCGGGGTTGCCGACTCGCAGAAACGCAGCGCCGCCCGCATATTCTGCTGCATGGCAATTGACCCCCGCAAGTTCAAGGCTGACGCCAGCCGTCTAGCCGTGCAGCAAAAGGCCAAAGATTGGCGCGGCGGCCGTACCGGTGCCACTGACATGATCTCGGCTGCTCTTCCGGCAATCAAGGAGCTTCGAGAGCAAGGTATCGCGTGGTCCGTAATCGCAGCCGCTTTGGCTGCACAGGGCGCCGTGCAAGGCATTGATCGACAGCCGCTGACTGGACGCCGCTTGTGCGCCCTTATATCCGCGATCAACAAACGCGAAGAGCGCCGCGAGCGCAAGCGTCGTTCGCGATACGCGCGCCGCGACCTTGTACCGCGTGCCCGCGAACGGGCCGTCACGATCACGCCCGAGCTGCAAAACGAGATTTGCCGGCGGACTTCTGCCGGCTTTTCGGAAGTCGACCTTCGCAAGGAGGCCTTCGCCGAGCTCAAATCGCTGCTCAAGGAGCCCCGCAAGTGAGCAAGGTGCTGATTTTCGCGCAAGAGAAAGGCGGCTGCGGCAGGTCGACCAACACGCGAGCTGCTGCGGAAGCCGTTCCGGCTGCGCCAGTCATCGAATTGGAGATAAACCGGCGGCTGACCGAGCTGGGCGATCGTGCTCAGCATTTCCCGATCCGAGCCAGTCGCGAGGAGATCGAGCGCACGGGTGGCCGTGCTGCGCGCTCGGAATTCGACGCATTCATTGAGGCCATGGTGGTTGCGGAGGTGCCGGCGATTGTCGATTTGGGCGCCAATACCTCGACGGCACTCTTGAGCACGATCAGCGAGGTGGCCAATGACTTGCGGCAAGTTGGCGTTGAGTTCGGAATTGTGATTATCGCCACGGCAGAGCCCGGCGCGCTTGCGTCCGTGCCGCTGCTTGACGAAATCGTCTCGCCCTGGGCGTCCGCGCGTTTCCTCGTTGAGAATCAGCTTCACGGTCCCATCAATCCGATCCATCTGGACCGCATCGCAAACGGCGCTGTCCTGACCAGCTTGCCGCATCACCTGATGGATACGGAGGCCGAAGCAATCTTCCAGGCGGGCGGCTTTGCTTGCATCTGCGACCTCGACAGCAAGGCGCTCGCCAAGAAGTACGGATTGATGCGGGGTCTGCGCATTCAGCGGGATCTGGCGCGCTTCCGGCTTGCCGCAATGCGAGCGGTGGAGCCGGCCGCGCGGTGGCTGGTAGCACCGTGACAACCGCTTTCACCGCACTTATGTCGGCGTTGTGCTGGCTCTTGGGAATACTTTGGGCCGCTATCCAGAAAGTCCTCGGCCTCGGTCAGGGCAATGCGGGCCACCAGGCTCGCCTATGGCGGCTTAGCCACACGATAAAGAGCGTGTCCTCCGCACTCTGGTCAGCGTTGTACAGGTTCTCGCTGAGACTTTGGACCATGGCGCTGCTCTACCTTGTCCCGAGCGGAGTGCAGACGCAACAGCGTTTAAAGGTTTCGCGCGTGCGGCGTGCCAGCGCAAACATAAAAAAGCGGCATGCTTCCAACGGCAACGATGACACTACTACAAGCGGTACTGCGAAGAGGCAGCCGAGCGGCTCAAACCACCGACCGACCGGAGTTGCCAGCAGGTCACAATCTGCCGCCACAACGGTCAATGTCCTACCTCCTGAAAAGCAAATCGCAGCAGCAGCTGCAGCTGCCAGCGCAGCGCAACTGGCGGTGGACCGAGCAAGTGATCAACGTCTTGCTGGCCTCATGCAAGAACCGGCGCGAAAGCGTTTGTATCACCTGAATGATCCATCGCTCACGACCGATGGCCAAGCCCGGCTCCGCGATTCGATCGGCAAAGAGCTGCCGCGAGGCGCCGCCTCGAACGCCGAGCGGAGCAAGGACAGCGGCTGGTCCCTTCTGCGCCATTGGCATGCTATCGTGGCGATACTGCTACTTCTGGCGCTGTTGGCAGGGCTCACCTTTGCCGCGTGGCGCAATACCGGTGTGGATACGCTCGTTGCTGACCAGACCTGGGCGGTGACCTGGCGCCTGCCCGGCGGTCAGACGCTCGCTGGTGCTTGGCGCGCCGGCTATCCGGTCGTCGTGATGCAGCCGAGCAAGGGCACGGTCATCATCCGCCGCTGGGTCAATTCGCGCGGCTACGCGGAAACAGTCGTGCCGGCCGATTGGCTCGCATTGAACAGCCGGCCGTTGAAGTAGCTTATGTCTCGCGGAGGGACCAGCATGCTTAATAAACAACTCGCTTCATGGATCGTCGATTCTGTTATCGGCAGGCTCTTAATCAACGGTCCGCCACCTCAAATTGAGGGAAAATACGGCCGCGTGACGCTGCGGTGGTGGGCGCACCAGGTATCGTATGATGCCGTGCTCGCATCCGCGATTTGCAGGCTCGATGAGCTCGAATATAGCGAGCGCTTCGCGTTCTTCTGCCACCAGTTCCTGGAGGCTCCGCATTCGCCCGCGATGGAGCAGGATGGTGGCTTTCAGTTCGCGCACCGCGCCACGCGCCGATACATGATCGCCGAACCCGCAATCTTCGCTGCCGATATCGATGACGTGTGGCAGCGCCTTCGCGAGCGCTTCGTCGGCGCGTTGCGTCGCAGCGGTTATCCGTATGCGCCCGTCACCGAGGTGCCAATCCCGAGCGAAGGCTAATAATGCGCACACCAGCATCGCTCGCGATCGCCGCAATCCTGGTCCTCGCAGCGGCTCTGGTCGGCTATCCCATAGCCGCGAGTGTCACTCATGGGGTCAATGTTGACGTCTGGCCCGCCCCCGTGATTAGGCCTCACACCTGGTTCGAAGCGATCCTCGAATCCTACGGCTGGGACAACATCAAAGCATATCTAGACATGATCAGCGGCACCAGCGTAGCCTTTGCAGGTGGCGGGTCTTGGCAAGCCGTCGCAATCTTCGTCCCGCCGACACTCGTGTTACTCCTTTTGCCCGCAAGTCCTCCGGTGACTCGCGACCCGCGCGGCACCTTTGGCGACGCGCGCTGGGCATTTCCGCGAGAGAAATCCGAAATGCGGGAAGGGATAGAGCTCGGCATCGATCCGGATAGCGGCAAGCCGGTCCGCGTCAGGTTCGAAGGAAATTTCTTGACGATAGCGCCACCAAGAGCGGGGAAGACCTCCGGATTGGCGATCCCCAATCTGCTGGCACCGACCAGAAATGCTTGGACCGGGCCAGCCGTCGTCATTGATCCGAAAGGACAGGTTTTCAAGACTGTTGCTGAACGACGGCGTGCACTCGGACGCCGTGTCGTCTGCCTTGATCCGATGAATCTTGTCGGTGGCATCGATACCTGGTGTCCGATGCAAACGGTACATCCTAACGACGTTCTGCATGCGCAGCGGATTGCACGGGCTATATTACCTGCCACTACGAGCGCGGAAAGCGTGTATTTTCAGAACCGCGCCACTGATCTCATCGTGACAGCGCAACGGATCGCAATTGCCGCAGGAAATCCCACTCCGCGTCGCGTTGCAGAACTGATCGGAGATCCGGAAGCGCTCGCCAAACGTATCGATTCACTAAGCAGCGACACGATCACGGACCGAGTCCGATCGCTGCTTGCTATGGAGGCGCGAACGCGCGACCCGGTCATCTCGACTGCGATGCAAGCGTTTCAGTGGTGCGACGATCCGCGGATGCAGCAACTCACCAACGGGAGCACGGTCGATTTCGAAGATCTCTGCCGCGACCAGCTAGACCTATTCCTCACCTTGCCAACGGAATC
The DNA here is from genome assembly GCF_003837805.1 of Bradyrhizobium sp. RP6. Classification (GTDB taxonomy): domain Bacteria; phylum Pseudomonadota; class Alphaproteobacteria; order Rhizobiales; family Xanthobacteraceae; genus Bradyrhizobium. Next base: position 98,333 of record NZ_RQIT01000023.1, read on the forward strand.
ACTTGAGACGCTCGCGCCTTTTGTGCGATGGTTTCTGACAGACCTTTTTGCGACCATCCGCCGAACGCCGCCGATCGAACGTGCCATAATATTCGTTGACGAAGCTCGCGCGCTCGGCCGGTATTCCGAGCTCGTTGTCGCGTCAGGCGAACTACCCGGTCATCAGGCGAGCCTCTGGACCTTTTGGCAGGACAGGTCGCAAATTCAAGCGATCTACGGCGAGCAAGATGCCGCGACTTTGCTGCGCACGGCTGAATTCGTGACAATCTCCGACCCAGCAGCGGTTGATCCGGACGAGTGCGATTTCTGGTCGAGAGCGCTTGGTGACTTTTCGCTTTTGCAGGAGACGAAATCGATTGATACGGGCGGCGGTCAAAAAAGGACCAGCACGACGACCGTGCCGATGGCCGCGCGCTTGATGAGTTCTGAAGAATTGGCCAGGCTGCCAGCCAGCGAGCTCATCGTGTTTCCGAAGAGCCCCCGTTACGCGAAACGTCCTCTGCGGCTCCTAAAGACGCGCCATGACGACCCCCGTTTGAGTGTGAAGTAGTCATGGCGCGCTTGCTTACCTAGCCGACGGCGACGCACCGAGCCAAGTAGATGCCGACGGTTGCGCGACAGATGCCGTTGCGCGGCTCATCGTTTCAGATTGCACTTTCCATCTCGCGCTTTGTCTTTCGTTCGAGAAGGCATCCTTGATCGCTCTGGCTCGGGCGAATGCGTTCTTTCTAATCTGCGGGTTTGTTGCCCCCGAGGGCCGCCGCCGAGCTCTCAGGGACGGGAAATCAGGGCGCTTACGCGCCCTTCGCCTCTCCGCCGTGTCTGTCTTCGGCGGCTTCCCGCAGCACGATGCGGCTACCGTTCAGCGGCACAAGATCGAGCTGAAGTGTGAGGCCCTTGCCGTCCTCGTGATCCCAGCCCGCGCCAATCCGTGTCCAAAAGCTCTGCTCGCCGCGCTCGGCTACGTGATAGGCGATCAGAGCCGGGCCTTGATTTTCGAGTGCCTTTCCCTTGCGGTAGTTGCGGTTACGTGTCGTCATAGTCTTTCTCCTTTTCGGTTAGGGTTTTTCGATATGCCCACCATTCATCCGGGCGGAAAAGCCGGCGATGCACCGAAGGGGAACGGGCAACACGGGAGCTAAGCGAATGGAGCGGGCCGCCTGTTGCATCGACGGCGCGCACGGTCAGGTTGGCGTCAGAGTCGAAAGAACCGCCGACAAAGAAAAAGGCGTTGTGATGATACGAAATTCTTTGCAACATCTGCTGCGAGGAAAGGATTTTGTCGAAAACAAGCCTACCCGCGATGAATGCTCCTCGCGTCGGCGAAGCGCGTATGAAGGGCTGCTATATCCAGGTCGGCGTTTTACCTGAATCGATCAAGAGGATGGCAAAGCGTTGCTCCGCATCCGGTGACACTCTCTGTTCGCGGAACGGCAGACGCATCGTGCCGCGAGTGCCTTTTCCAAGATGAGGAAAGGACAAACGGAAGCGAGCGTAAGCGCTCTTGCTCTTTGACTTGAAGCCGCCGATTTGCGAAGCGGCGAGCAGCCTCGGGCAGCGATTTTTCGTGCATCCTTCCGTGCGCCTGGACGCCCTTGCAGCCGGCGTCGCCATCCGGCGTGCGGCAAACAACCCTCATCCAGGAGCGGCCGTTGAACGCAAGTCCGTCCTCCGCCACCGGACGACCGATGCACTGCCGACCCGGCACACTTTCCCCTTTCGGGCAGGTCAAGCCATCGGCCACCCGTTCTTTCAGTCCACGAATCTGGCAGACAGTCCGCTGGTGGACGCAAGCGTGAAGCTCCTCCTCTGTCGTTGCGGCCCGTCCTGACCACTCCTTCGGCGCATGAAAGCCCCGATTGGCCGGGCTTGAAGCGCAAGGAGGAAAACATGCAGATCCGCATCGCATTCATCGCGCGGCAGCCGATGACGGCCCCGGCGTCAGCGTCTTCTGACTGATGGTGTTTATTCTGGACGACGGCGACCGCCGCGGGAAAGAGCGGCGCAAGCGCAGGCATGCGCAGCCACAGCCATAGGGCTGCACGCCGCGCCCGCCACCCGGCGGGCGCGGCAATTTCGCAAGCTCCTACGCTGCCTCCGCTTTGTTGGATGGCTGCAAGCTGTTCAGATAGTCGGCAGCGCGCTGCGCATGCGATGCGGCGGTAAAGATCGCCCGCTTGTCGTTCTTCAGCACCTTGAGCCAAGAGGCGATATAGGACGCATGGTCTTCGCGCGTCTCGGGCGTCAGGTCGAGGTCAGAGGCAAGAAAAGCCGCGCCAAGCTCGGCGACAAGCTCTTCCATCGCATAGCCTTCATCGCCCCAACGCTTGCGGCCAAAGTCGCGCTCTAACCGTTTGCCGTGCTTCGTCCAGTGCGTGACTTCGTGCGCGAGTGTCGCGTAGTAGGACTCGGCATCGCGGAACGATTCAAACGGCGGCATCTGCACGTGGTCGTCGGTTGCGCTGTAGTGCGCCATGTTTCCGCCGTGCCTGATGTCGGCGCGGGTCGCGGCAAAGAACGCATCCGCCCGCTCGATGCGCTGCACGGGATCAAGCCGGGCCTCGGCCACCGCATAGAAATGCGCCGGCAATCCTTCGACCTGCTCGACATTGAAAACCGTATAGCCTTTGAGGAACGGAATCTCGCGCTCGGCGTCTTCGCCTGTCGCTTCATCGCGCTCCGTCCTGCGGATGCGGTCGGCATAGACGACAAGGCTGCCGTGCTCGCGCTTGCGCACATGCGCGCCGAGCTCTGCGGCCTGCTTGAAGGTCATCCAGATCGGTGCGGCATAGCCCTTGGCAACAGCCTCGCCCCACAACATCAGGACGTTGATTCCGTGATAGGGCTGGCCGTTAAACCGCAGGGGCCGCGTGATCCGTCCTGCGGCATGCTCTGCATTCCATGGCTTGAGCCAAGGCCGGACGCCCTGCTCAAGTTCAGTCACTATGCGGCTGGTGATACGCTCATAAACATCTGCTTTCACTGGTCTTTCTCCTAGTCTTAAAAGTGGTGCGCATGCAACCGGACTAGGCCCGCGCCAATGAGCGGGGGGATTGCCGTCAAGGCCGGAAAACGGCGGGTTGGTGCGGGCTGGAGCGCAGCGACGACACGGTCGCCGTTTTCCGCCCGCAGCAACGCGAAGGGCTTGGCCTTGAGGGCTTGGGGGTCGCAGACCCCCGACTTCTTGAAAGACAGGGGCCGCAGGCCCCAAAAACAAATGAAAAGGAAGTCAGCCGGCTTGTCCTCCATAGCCCGAAGGGCGACGGAGGGCGGCTGTCCTGCTCACCTTGCGCGAGGGATCGTCACCGGATGGTGGAGACCGCGAAGGCGGCTCCGGGAGCGCAGCGAGTAGAGTCCGGTGCGCGAAGCGGCACGTGCTCTAATCCAATCAGCATGATTCTTGACGGACGAGTCGTTCGCTGGGTATGCTTACACGGTGAAAACGCTTGGCCAAAAAATCCGCGAACGCCGCGAAGAGCTCGACCTCTCGCTCCGCGAGTTCGCAAAGAAGCTCGATTGCTCGCCCCCCTTCATCTCCGACGTGGAGCACGGACGGCGCTTTCCTTCCGAACCGATGCTGGAGGAGATGGCGCGCCTGCTGAAGCTCGATGTTGCCGAGCTCAAGCGGCATGATCAGCGCGCGCCGCTCGATGAAATCAAGCGCATGACGGAGCAGGACCCCGGCTACGCCTTCGCCTTCCGCACGCTCGTCGATAAGAAGCTGACGCCGGAGCAGCTTCTTCAGCTGGTGAACCAGAGCAAGCCTCTACCCAAAGGGGGCAAGAAATGAGGACGTACCGGACGAACCGGAGGCCGTTCGCGGCCCGACCTTTCTACAAGCCCCCAGAGATCGACCGCATCTGCGGCGACGCTCTGAAGTCCGCGGGATTGATGCCTGACACGCCCGAACCAGTCAGGGTCGAACGGTTCGTCGAAAAGCACTTCAAGGTCTCACCGCGATACGAGGCGCTTCCCGACAGCGTGCTCGGCTATACGTCCTTCGGGCCGAACGGGGTCACGGGCATTGTGATCACGACGGCGCTGGATGAGGAAGGCGGCAGCGTCTCCGAGCGCCGCATCCGGACGACGCTCGCTCACGAGGCCGGGCACGGCCTGCTTCATACGCATCTCTTCGCTCTCGGCGAGAAGCCGCCGAAATTGTTCGAGGATGGGAACGATCGACCGGAGATTCTCTGCCGGGATGTTCACGGCACACCGCACGAATCGCGCTACGACGGGCGCTGGTGGGAATTCCAGGCGAATCGGGCGATCGGCGGCCTCTTGATGCCGCGTGGTCTCGTCATCAAGGCGGCGGCTCCCTTTTGCGAGGAACGCGGCGGGCTGGGCCTGCCTGCGCTCAAGGAGGATGAGCGGGAGCGCGCCGCCCGCGAACTGGCTGAAATCTTTGATGTAAATCCTGTCGTCGCTCGTATCCGGCTCGATGATCTTTTCGCCCGTCCGGAGAGCGGCCAGCTTACCCTTTGATTTTTTTTGCGACATCTGTTAGCTATATAAGCTAACGTTGGCATACATTGTGACGGAGACATCTGGACCGGCACTAGAGCCGGGTTAGGAGTGAACATGGAGAGCGGAACGATGAGTCAGGCGAAGGCGAAGCCCGATGAGGGCGCGAAGTACATTCTCAACATCGAAGGGGAGGAATTTCCCTGGGACGAGGACACGATCACGACCGAGCAGATTGCCGAGCTGGGCGGCTGGGACAGCTCGCAGGGCGTGATCGAGGTCGACCAGCACAACGTCGAACGGACGCTTGCGCCGGGCGAGGTCATCGCGATCAAGCCGGGCCAGGGATTCGGCAAGAAGCACCGCTGGAAGCGTGGGTGATGCGCGCGCGTATTAGCCACGAGCTGGCCCTGCTGCGCCGCCACTTCGGCGACGTCGAGCACGCTGAATCGAACGGGGAAGACTGGTTCAGGATTCCCCGTTACGTGCTGCCCGAAGGCTGGCGCATCGGCGACAAGGCGGTGAGCGAGCTGCCGGTCTGTTTTCTGATCAAGGGCAACTACCCCGGCGATGCGCCTTACGGATTTCTCACGCCCGCCGGACTGAATTTCAAAGGCGCCGCTCCGAATAACACGGGCGCTCCACCGTCGCCGCCGCCCTTCTCCGGCGAGTGGCTGCATTTCTCGTGGTCGGTGGAGAATTGGTCGGCAACCGCCGACATGGGCAAGGGCTCGAACCTGCTGGCGTGGGTGCGGAGTTTCATGGTGCGATTGCAGGAGGAGGCATGAAGGCATTTTTGAAGTTGGAGAACGGCGCGCTCGATGATTTGATGGCGCACCTGCTGCCGTCTGGCTCCGAAGAAGAGCAAGCGGCGTTCCTGTTTGCCCGCGCCGTGTGCAGCGATCATCAGGTCACTTTCGAGGTCGCGGAAACGAAGAAGCTCGGTCCTGGCGACTTCATCGTGCAGCAGGACGACTATCTGGAACTGGCCGATGAAACGCGCTCCGCGTTGATCAAGCGCGCGCACGATATCGACACGTCGCTCGTGGAATTGCACTCGCATCCCGGCCCATGGCCCGCCGGCTTCTCTTACGCCGATCGCCTTGGGCTGCAGGAGACCGTGCCGCACATGTGGTGGCGGCTCAAGAAGCGCCCCTATCTCGCCATCGTCGTCGCGAAGTCCGGGTTCGACGCCCTGCTCTGGCTCAACAATCCGAAGATCCCGCGTCCGCTGGACGGGATTGTCGAGGGCAGTCGCGTGCTCAAACCGACCAACTTTTCTCTGGGAGGCTGGGGATGAGCGATCTTCCTGCCCGTTACGACCGCAACATCCGACTCTTCGGCGAGGAAGGCCAGAGCAAGCTGCGAGCCACGAACGTCGCGGTCATCGGCGTCGGCGGCCTCGGCAGCCCACTCGTCCAGCACCTCGCCCTGCTCGGCGTCAGCGGCATCACTCCGGTCGACGACGAGGAACTTGACGAGACGAATCGCAACCGCTTCGTCGGCGCAAGACATGACGATCCCGTTCCTGGCAGTCCGAAAGTCGAACTGGCCGCGCGTCTTGTACACGAGATCGATCCCACCATTCGCGTCACGCCGGTAAGGGCAAGCCTGATCAGCGAAGAAGTGTTCGCTACCGTGAAGCAGGCCGATTGGGTATTTGGCTGCTTCGATGAGGACGGCCCGCGCGCGATTCTGAACGAATTGTGCGCCGCCTACGCGAAGTCCTATATCGATCTCGCCTCGGACGTACCGGAGGAAGGCGTCTACGGCGGACGCATCTGCGTCGCATGGCAGGGCGGCGGCTGCCTGCACTGCCTAGATGCTCTCGATCCGCGCGATGTCGAAGCATACCTGAGCACGGACGCCGAAAAGGCGGGCCGCGCCGCGATCTACGGTGTGCCGGTGGAGGTGGTGCGCGAGACCGGGCCTTCCGTGTCCCCCATCAACGGCGTCGCCGCCGCGCTCGCCGCAACCGAGTTCATGGTCGCCGTCACCGGCATGAGAGAGCCGCAGCGCCTGATCAACTATTACGGCCACGTACCAAAACTCACCACGGCAAAGCCGAAACCGGATTGCTATTACTGCAAGGGAATTCGCGGAAAGCCGCAAGACGCCGATGCCGAACGCTTCCTGCGGATGCCGCATCTTCGCGAAAGGCGGCGGAAGCAGACGCGCTGAATCGGCGAACCCGGAGCGTAGCACAGCGACTCTTGGGCAAGTCTCGAGCGCTGCGGAGATTAGCCATGCTATTCGCCGCATCTTTTGCGGAGAATGCGGGCGCTCCGGTGCTCCTAGCGGCCATTTATTCGGCCCGAATTAGGGCCAAGGAATCTTCCCGAACGCGTTGGACATCTTCGTGGAAGGCGAGCTGTCGTCGTCAACGGCCGGCCCCTGACTGTCACGCTGGAAGGAACGACCAACGCCGTTTACTTCGTAAAGCGTCAGAATGCGATCTGACGTGAATCGCTTGCGTTCGCCTCCCCGCGGCCTGGGGGGCAAAGCACCCCTAAATACCTAGAAGCTCTTTCAGCTGAAGTTGAATTGATGCCGAGTCGATACCGCGTTCTTCGCTAGTCGTTACAAGTATCCCCGACTCGCCGCCGCCTTCCTCACTCGGAAGGACGCCTTGCGCCCGGTACCAATCGAGCTTGTTCTGCCAGCGGCGGCGATACGCTGGCTCGGCCATCATCCCGAGGTGTTCTAGAAAAATTCTCTGACCAGTTTCGGCGTCGTCGATCGTGAAGTCCGGATAGCGGACGCTTCCGTCGCGACCGGTGAAGGGCTGTTCATAAGCGTACGGAATATCAAGCCCGTGAAGCAGATTAGCGATTATTACCTCCGACTTTGATCGGACGAGCTCGCCCCTGGCAGTGCGGTGAATCAATCCGTCCTCAAGGAACTTGCCGACGTATTCGACCGGCCTCGGGTCTCTGAACAGGTTGGTGATTCGGCGGAATGTCTCCGAATGCTCGGCAGATGATAGCTTCAGAAGGGCGCGGACGTCGCCTTGATGAAGGATAACCACATGCTCCCGTTGGCGGGTCAGAGCCGTATAGAGCAATTCCCGCGACAGCAGCCGACACGGATTCGGGACCACCACAAAGGTAACACCGAACTCACTGCCCTGAGCTTTGTGAATGGTTAGCGCATAAGCTAACTCCAGAGGCGCATCGCCTTCGTCGCCGAAATCACGCTCTGCGAACCCGTATTTGAAGCCGAGTTGAGACGAAAACTCGATCTCCATCTTCCAAGGCAAGCCTTTCGGCTTCCAATTTTTTCCCTTGAATTGCCCCACGACGAGTCCGATTTCGCCGTTGGCCAAATAGGGTTTGTCGACCTTGGGATACACGTCGTAGCGTCGCGCATTTGAAATATTGATGACCTTGTCCCCGTACAGAATGCCTTGTGGTCCTAAAGGCTTGCACGTCTTACGGTCCCAATGCCTTTCGGGTTCCGCCCAGGCGCGAGACTGTCGGCGAAACGATTTCTGCAACCATCGGTTCAGACCGTCGACACCGGTCTCACCTGCGCGCACCGGCGATAGGATTTGCCAGGATTCAACGTCGACGCCCCCGCCCCTTCGGCGCTCGACGCCTTCCGCGTCGGGCTCACTCCTCGAAAGATTGAAATACACAACGTCGTTGTAGAGGCGACCTCCCAAACTTACTTCAAAGAATGCACTGTCAGCAGCACCGGCCGGGACTTCGCTTTCCGCTATCGTGCGGACTGCAGTCTTGATCTCCGCGAGTAGTTTCGATTGCAGATCAACATCGCTCTCCCATCGGATTGCACGGATACCGATGGCTTTGCCGGACGCCAGTCGATCCCACGCTTCATCGGCACCGGGATCTGGCGCTTCATTTCCGAACCAACGAGAGAGAATGATGTCATCCCGCACGCCGCGAGTGCTCGCGTTCATCTGCTCGGTCTGGCGGCGGACGATCTTCAGTTCGGCATAGCCTCGCGGCCCCTTAGCGGCCTCTTTCGAGCCGTTCGCTGCAACAAAAGCGACAATATCGACGAATGGCCGTCCGGCTCCTATTGGCGGCAGTTGTCTGGGATCGCCTACTAGAATCAAACGTTCTACGGCCGTGGTCTCGATAGCATCAAGAGTTGCAGCAAGCTGATCTTCGGTTAACATTGAAGATTCATCGATGACTACAGTCTTGAAGCCCCGCTCTCGGTTAGGAGCGTCCGTGACGCTGTAACTGCCCGTTTCCGGATTGTATCGCCCGAGACCTAACAGGAACTGTGCGAGCGTAAACGCTTGAGCGTTCTTCGCGCGCTTCTGCATCTGGACCCGCGCCTTGCCTGTGGGCGCAAGCAGAAGGACACCGCCTTCGGCGATCGATGGAAGGGAAAGCAGCGCGGTGAGGAGACTCGTCTTACCGGTCCCTGCTGGGCCGATCAGCACTGAAAATCTCGACCGATAAAGTTCCTCTAGTGCCGCTGCTTTCTCGCGCCGGGCGAGCTCTTCCGTCTCAGGATCTGTCGCTTCCGCAAACGGTGGCAGTTGTTTATCGATCAGCGCACGCCAATTGTAATCGCCTGCGTGGATCTTACCCGCTAGACGCCGCTTCACGCGGGCAGCAATCAGCTCTCGGGATCGATCGTATTCTTTCAGCTGCCAGGCAGGTGCGCCATCTGCAATCTGCGCCGGCGTCAACCGCTCGCGCAACGACGTGCCGAATGCCTCCACCCAATCGCCGCCTATGCTGCAACGAGGTACAACGTCCAAATCACGCACCCTCTGAACGAGCCACGACTGTGGCAAGAGGGTGTGGCCTTGACCGGCCGCCTCGTCGAGCGTTGCCATACATAACGCCCGAACGCGCCGGGGGTCGATGGCCTCGGAGCAACGCGATGGTTCTGGAATTGGAAGGGCTTCCGATACTGTAGCGTCGGGGAAAAGACCGCGATCGATCGTTTTCACCGAAATCGCGTCGATGCGTGCCCTATCATCCTCGAAGCACCGATATGGATTGGCGATAATCTCCGCGTCGCTTGCCACAATTCCGGCGCGGGCGCGTTCTTCTGGCACAAACCAGCGCGTCGCTTGGTCGGACGAAATCTCGAAGCGCGCAAGCAACTTCAGCAAAGCGCGCCGTTCCGGCTTAAGGCCGTCCCATAATTTTGCGGCACTTGGGCCTATGGTGGACGCGAGGTCGGCCGGCAGCGACTTCGGATCGTGGAGGACTTTGCCGGTCGCCGGCCAGGGATCCCGGACTTCGTTAGAACCATCCGCGTGAAGCTGCTGTCCTATGGCGTGGGCAACCAGAGTCCCATGGGTCAGTCCAAATGCTGTGAGCGCCGAGCCGAGACCAGGAAACGCTCCTCGAAGGCGCCATAGCCTATTAAGTTGCGCATCAACCCACTCACGAGCGACGTGCCAATTGCCCGGCACGAGTTTCTCCAGCTTCTCCAACAAGGAAGCGCATGAGAGAAGTACAGTAATTGCCTGATCGTGAGTGACATGCTCGGAACCCATCGAGAAAGCATCCCAATGCTCATCGGGAGCATGCAGGACCAAGCTCGCCAGATCGACATTTGGATCCTTTGCCGCAAGTTCGAGCAGATCGTGATAGGGCAACAGAAAGCCATCGTCAATCGTCGGACGAATGGAATGATGTAGATTGCCCTCCCACAGCACACAGCGCATCCCATCAGATGGCGCATCTTTCTCGTAAGCATACTCGACAGGGAGATCGACCCTGAGAACGCGACCAATACCGACAATTGCCCGCCTGCCATCTTCAGTCAGTGGGGTACGTTTCGCGTAGAAGAAGACAAGCGATTCTTCGGGCTTGATCGCTCCAAAAAACGTCTCCAGCATCGCAAGCTGATTGCGGCGTTCCTGCACCCACAACTTGTCGAAGGCTAGGTCTGGCTCCAATTCAGGCCTGAAGCCAATTTTATACTGCTCCGCCTTGGCCGGAATGCCTGTCTCGGCGTTCTTCATCATCCACGCGAAAGGAACCGCCGCCGCAGAATATGCTGGGTGATGGAATTGACTCCCTACAAAATGTTTGTAGAGCGGATCGTGGCTGTACGGATGTTTAACGCTGCGCGAATAGCCGAAGGGCGACATGAAAGCGCCCCGCTCTGCTGCGCAAGCTGGCAATCCGACTCCGTCCGCATTCCAGGCCTTGCCTGCGATCCCAGCTTCGAAATCATCCTCTTTCGTTTCGGCAATCCGAGGGAGAATCAAACACGATGTATTGCCGCGCGGATTGGTACACACTTTGCCTGCCCATCGCCCGTCGTGCCACGGCACCCGAACGGAAACGTGCATTGTCGGCAACTGCCTCGCGCCTTGGATCATAAGCCCCCCGTTACGATGAATGTTTTTTCAGCGCCCAGCAAAGCCCCATTGGAGCGGGACTATCACGCCACACGTGAACCAGAAGACTCAATCGGATCTTCGGATCTCTGAACCAGCGCTCTCCAACCGACCCTCTCGCAGTAATCCATTGATCAACGATCGCGCAGCATCTTCTATCGCTGGTCCGGTCCGGCGGTATCCCATCCACCGAGCGAACGCGCGGACAGCCTCTTCGCGTGCGGTCCACTGCCGCCCCTGCAAAGAAGCCAGGAATTGCTCTTTCAGAAAGTCGCGGTCGTACTCTTCAATTGCTCGCGCGAATAGACGGACGACCCCGCGATCGCTCGCGGTAATTCCCCGCCGTACAGCCGCCCGCATGGCACCATCGAGTTCGTCATAAATCCGGGCTCCTGTGCGCTGGTAACCCAGCTCTCGCGCAAGCGCATCGATTGCCGCCTCCCGTTCTCGCTTTTGGCCGTCGCCGAACAGATGGCGAATTCTGCAAATCAAGTCCTCCCGATCCAACTCGTCCGGTTCCGTACACCGAGCATCGAGATCGACCGATGCGGCCGGGTCGTAGGACGTCGTATCGGGTTCGGCCGCTTGCAGAAGCCGCGACGGGACCGTCCGATATGCAGGAGCCGCCGAGTTCGGATGCCGCAGGGTCGTCACATTGCCCGCATCTCCGTCGATGGTGATAGTCTGGCCCTGCGCGTTCCCTTGTACGAATGCACCTGGCCAGCCACCGTGTGCGTCTATGACCTCGTCAATCCTCCTCATTATGCGGATTGTCTCTGCGAGAGCGGCTATGATCTTTTGGTAGTGCTCAATGTCCTCCTTAGAGAGCGTGCGGCCTTTGCGGTCTTTGAGCCATTTCTCGCAGACCTGATATCCGCCGATCTGGAAGGCCCAGACGTCTTCACGAACGCCACGGAAGCCTATCGTCTGAGCTTTGTCGATCCAGACGGTCTCCTGAGACCACGAGACTTTTTCCATTTCTGGATTGCGTTCGCCAATGAACTCGGTGATCGACGGCGCAAGCTTGGGCGAGTCTAAGACATGCAACGCGCTAAGTTCCCCACCGAGGCCGACCAACGCGCGGAACAACTCTAGACTTCCGGTCAACGGCACACGCGGAAAATCTACCTTCAGAAACTCGGCGTAGCGGCTTCGGTAGACAGGACTGTGAAGTAACGCATAGATGTAATTGAATATATCTTCTGGGGCCATTCCGGCCGGAAGACCGTACGCGCCGACGGTCTCCAGTGAAAGAGCGGATGCGAGGGAACGGAGAAATGAAGGCGCCAAATTTGGTCGTCTCTCGCCGTCCCCTTTCAGCAGGGTCTTTGGTTCGTCATCAGCAACCAATAGCCAAAGTGGACAAAGGTAGTTCACTTCTTTCAATGAGACCGAGTGATGGCCGATAATTCCTGCAGTGCAGAAGACGTGATTAAATTGACCAATCTCGACACTGCGCGAAACCGCAAGCCCCACGTTGGGTTCTCCCACCATGTTACTCATCACTTTCCGACATGGCGAAGCATAGAATCCTCGTGAGTTACCCGTGTAATACGTAAATCTGCTATCAAATGGTCGATACAGAATGGGACAAATCTTCTTCTTGGAGGGCCCGCTTGCTTGAACATCGGCCTGTGCAGTTGCGACACGCCAGTCCCGCGCGTCCTTGCCAAGCCCGTATTTAGCCCTCGCTTCTTCAGGAGCTAACGAAGCAAAGTCTCTGACGCGCTTCCACAGAGCATCAGCATCAAAGTCCACCGTCATCGAATCTCGCGCCATCACCACACCAACACCGTTGATGGGGAAGATGTCGGTCACTTTCCAGCCCGAGTCGTACTCTAAACGAAAGTCGATATTCTGGGGCTCTAAGAAGTAAAATGGCGAGTCTGGCTTTAGCGACGTAAACGCATTATCGTTTCCGTCATGCTTTCCAAGCCAAGCATATTTGTATTCGCGAGAACCCCACAGATCCGCGTATTCTACAATAGCATTGGCGCCGATCCGAACGCCGAGACAAATGGCGACACCTTGTCGAATGTCAAAGACATTTCTGTCTTCGGAGCCATCGGGCGCACGTTCCTTTTTGTTCGCGTTTCCATGAAGGTTCAATACACGCAGTCGGGAGAATGTCGTCAGAAGACTCTGGCGCATTCCCCGGAACGTCGGGTTATCGAGATACCCGTGATTCGTTATGTAGCCGATAACGCCGGCGCCCGTGCCATCTATTGTCGCCTGCGCTTTGCGGATGAACTTCACGTAGTCGTCCTGCAGCCAGAGTTTACGTTCGTTCAACGCTTCCCCGTCAACAACCTTGTAAGCGTCAACAATACGCTGCGCGTATTCCGTCATGTTAGACGAAATGCCGGCATACGGGGGATTGCCAATAACGACGGTGAAGCGCTTGCTCCGCTTGATTTCGTTCACAGCCGCCGCCTCATGAGCGAGCGCCCCGAACCCGATAAGTGGGAGCTGCTTCACCCATGGTTCGAGAGCGTTGCTGAGATAGATTCGAGCGCGCTCTTCAGTAGCAAAGAGATAACCAGTCTCGGCGAGTTTGAGGCTGATCTTCATGTGCGCGATGGCGTAGGGAGCCATCATTAGCTCATATGCATGGAGGCGCGGCAGCAGGTGCTCCGGCACGTAGTCATTCCACGCCGCGTTTTGTTGACCTTCGCTAAGACCCAGCTGGCGCCACTTCAGGGAAAGCGTACGATAAATAACGTCAATGACTTCGACGAGAAACGTCGCGGTACCGGTTGCCGGGTCTAGGATCTGGACGAAGGGCTCTTCAGGCGCAATCGTGCGCGTCTCGCCAGGCTCGTCGCTAACAAGCGGGAGTTTCAGGTTGGGATGCCTTTTCAGCATCTCGCCCCAAGTTGCGGTGTCTGCGAGCCCATCGGCAAGATCGAATTCGGCCCGCAATAGTTCGTGGACACCGCGGACAATGTAGGAAACGACCGGTTGTGGGGTGTAGAAGACGCCGCGCTGAACTTTGAGCTGCTTATTATATTCATGCAAGAACAGCTCGTAAAAATGCATCACCGGATCTTCCGCCCGGTTGCGGTCGCCGAAGTCGCGGATGACCGCTTCCATATTTGCATCATCAAGTAACTCTACGACCTCTGAGACACCAAGCTCGTCGAAGTCGATACCCGGCCCGCCTGCTTTGCCGCGCCTTCCGCCAACTTTGAGGAACGTTTCCATCAGCTCGCGCAGAAACGGATTGGTGCGCATATGGGCGGCAAAGTCGTCCGCCGTCTTCTTGTGTGGATCGGCGATACGCGCCGATAGCAACCCATAGGCGATCGTTTGCGCGTACATGTCGGCGAAGCCGCGAGGGTCGAGGTCATGAACCAGCGCTTCCCGAAAAGCCTTCATAAGCTTCGTCAGCGGCCCTTTGTCGGTCTCAATCGCAAGCGCTGTGCCGATACGGTCACGAATAGCACGAGCCAGCTCGGCCAGTCTGATGGAGAGCTCCCTGGAGGTGACCACAACTTCGCGATGGCGCAGGTTGAAGGCGGAACGCCAGTTTTCTCGCCAAGCCTTCACATCGGCATCGTCCTTGGGCCAAGCGAGATGTTTCCTCAGCTCGCTGGCAACCGCGTCGAGGTGAAGCGCAGTATCGAGGTTGTCCCAGCCCAGCACCTTGAGAGTTGGAAGGTCGCGACCATCATCGGCCCTTGAGAAGTGCGCGAAGCTAATTTGTCGCTCCTCGCCCGCGCCATAGTTGGAGATGAAGAGCAAGTCATCGGCTGCCCAAGCAGCGCGTTCGGCAGCATTAGCGGAAGCACGCTTTTTCAGCGCGACCGAGCTGAGGATGCGGCGTAGCGCGACCACCGGAAGGCTTTTTGGCTCGAACTTGACAAAGAAGATGCCCCAAGGTTGATTTGCGGACAGCGGACGTAGGCGCTTTATTTCCTGGATCTTCGCTGCGTTCTTAGCATCGATCCCGAGCTCTTCTGGCGTGTACTCGAAGGTCAGCTCTTCGAAATCGCCGCCATCGATAGGCCACCCCATGGGATCCCGCAAATAGCGGACAAGCTGATCGAAGCGCTTAATGGCGGCGAGTTCAGTACGGTGATCAGTCGGCACGAGCTCAGCCCTCGTTGATTTCCATCCAGCACTTGAGCGCCGGCTTTATGCCCACAGGGGCGTCTACCCGCTTCAAGTACGCGTTCTTGATATGCCTTTCGATCTTGCCGCGGAGGTCAACCAAGGCTGCCTCCGCCATCTTGCAATGTCGCGGCGTGTCCGGCTCCGAGCGAATGCCGGCGACGATCTCACCCGGCTCTTCCAATATCGTGTTTCGGTCAAGGTCATACAGATACCAACGAGCCGTACCGGCTTCGTGGGAGAATTCCCCCGTCTCTTTGTCGAGTGCAGGCAAACTGTAGCAAAAGAACACACCCGTCGCCCCCTTCCGCGGCCGCTGCCTCCCGCTGAAAAAACCGCCCGGCATTCCCCTGAGGCGATCTATAAGCGATGGATCGCTCAAAAGCAGCGATTGATATTCGAGGTGCATTTCCTCCACCGCCGTTTTGGTACCCTCATACGCGTGATTGAACTCTTTCAGAGCATCATAATCATCATCGGGCCTTAGGAGCTTCTTTCCCTCGATTCCGAAGGTCTTCGAAATCAGCAGCGTCTTCTGAGTCACCTTGGTGTACAACGTCAGGATTGCGTTCAATTCATCTGGGGGCAGAAAATTCCAAAAACTCACTTTGCCGCGCGACGAGGCGACCTCTGGGTGATCATCTATAAGCCGCTTCTCGACATCTGGATTCATTCGACGATCAACACGGCCAATGCGTTGCATCAGTCGAACCGGATTCCAGTGAATGTCGTAGTTGATCATCCGGGACGCATCTTGGAGGTTCAGGCCCTCTGAAAGAACGTCCGTCGAAATCAACACTCGAATTTCGTCGCGACCGCTGTCGAGCAACATCTTACTCGTGTGCGCATTGTAGTACGGGGAGAACCGTTGGATGACATCCGCACGATTTGTCTTCGTTGCACTGTCAACCTCCGCGACTCCCGTAATGCCGGCCGCCTCCAATTGACGCTTTAAATAGCGGGCAGTATCGGCGAATTCGGTAAAGATCAGAACTTTCTGGCCGACCAACTCCTTGGATTTCAGCAGACGGATGAGCTTCTGCAGTTTGTCATCGTGTTTAGTTTCGAACTTTCTAGCCTCCTCTATGAACTGGACTATCTGATCGAGGTCTAGAAACGTCTCTGACATCATCTCCGCGACTTCATAATCCTCTCTCTTGAGTCGCTCCACCGCGTCGAGCATCTCTTGCGGCACGACATCGTCGTCAAAATCGCTATCTTCGTCTGGCCAGAGTTCCAGCTGCCGGGCCGCGGCATAGCCCAGGACCTCAGCATTCTGAGATTTCCAACGTTCAAGACGCCTCTTCTCCGCATCGGTTTCACTGTGCACCTCAAGAAATGCGAGCAACTTGCGGAGCAAGCGATCACACGACAGCTCGAACGCGGCGACTGAGCTTTCAAAACGTTTGAGAAAATTGGTCCTGATCAGACCAACGACCTGTTCCTGTCGTCCCTCTTCAAGGGGGTCTATGCTCTTATCGCTGCCCTTATACCAGGCGAGAGGGTAATACATGGGCAGTGTAAACAACGGTTTCTTACGGGTGAATGCTTTCTCAAACATCTCCAGCAAACGTCCGTAGGTCTTCCGAATGGAATACTCGGCTACTTGGGGCGGTCTTCGATCCGGGAACACTGCCGCATTACCCGACTCACGCATCTGGCTTTCGCGCGCGTAAGCTCTACTTCTCTGAACTACAAGGCTCTTGAAAATCTCGTCGCCTGCGAGAAATTCCTGCACCTCCCCCATATGACCGGACACATCCGCAACTTCAGGGCCGACTGATTTTCGCAATTGCTTTTCGATGTTGTTGAAGTGCGATCGGAGATTGTTAACACCGAGCGTTCGGGAGAAATAAGCTTCGTCCCGGCGAGTGAACAGCTCCGCCATATGGCGGAAATCACTGATTCGGTTGTTAATCGGTGTGGCCGTGAGCATGAAGACGCTCTTCGTACGCACCGTCGAATCCAAGAGGTCGTAGAGCTGATAATATCGTGACGGAAGGCTCATGCCATCCGGCGACTTGCGAAGCCCCGGATTCCGAAAATGATGAGCTTCGTCAATGATGACGACATCGGCCAATTCTGCAATACGACGAAACCGCTCCGGGAATTCACCCTTTCGCCCGAGATCAGTGTGGCTGAAAACCGCCAAATTGCTGAAGTCGGCATTACCGCCCACTCCACCAATATGAGGGAGATATTGCCGGAGATGAGGCTCCCAAACGCCGTCTTTTGCAGCCTTTGGCGCAAATAGCACGACGCGTTTCCCTTCGTGTAAGACCAGACGCTCGATCAGCATTAGCCCAACGAAGGTCTTGCCTAGGCCCACGCCGTCACAGAGAAACGCTCCTCCATGTTGCCTTGCGATCTTCATCAAGGCCCAATACGCCTCCTTCTGGTAGCGATCGATCCTCGGAAACATCTTTGAGCGGGTCTCGTCCCACTCGGTGGCGGTCAGTTCGTGACCACGGAAGAATTCGTGCAGCGACTTGGCGTAAACATCGAATGGCGAGTAAAGCCGTACATGGCGCGATATCGCCTCAAAAATGAGATCGGTTACGTCAACCGCTTCATTCCAGTGAGCATCAAACCACTCCTGGAGCTGTGTGACTTCGCGGGCGCTTTGGATTTGAACGTTAAGTTCAATGTTCTTGGTCAAGCCTGGCATCGTGAAATTGCTTGAACCAACCAACGCTTGTGAGCCGACGACATCAAGCCTTGCGTGTGTAATATACGTCTTGGCGTGAAACTTGTCGCGGTCATAGACCCGACACTCGATCTGCCGGGACTGCAGTGCAGTTAGAATCGCCGACACACCTCGGAGAAACGGGTTTGGTTCTTTCGTCGCTTCCAGGCTTCTGTCGAGCTCGTCAACGGCCTTTTTGACAACAGTATCCAAAAAGGCCTTCCTCGTTCGATGCGAGGTATCGGCTCCCATAAGTATTCGAATCTTGTCAAGCGACTGCCATTTGCCGTCAAGCGCCAGAATGGTGCCGATATCGAAATAGCCAGTTGCGATGTCGAAACCCTTGGCTATTTCGGTCCACTCTTCGAGATACCGCAGGGCGGTCCAGCCTGAGACACTGTTGTCGACAATGAAAAGATCGCGGCCCTTTCGCTCCTCATTCATGACCGATCTCCGCGAGCAGACGCAACCACGGCTTGACGCTTCAAAACCTCTGTCTCAAAGGCATCAAGGACGAGATCGTACGAGCCCTCGTTCTTGCCAACCTTCTGAGGATCCGCACGGAATGCATCGAGAATGACGCGGTATTTCTTTACAATCGCTTCCAGGTGTTCGTCCAGGAACCGGAAAGGATCCTCCTTCCAACGGACGTGACCATTTGCGTCTTTCTCCATAAGTGCCCGCAGCCCATAGACCAGAGGCATGATCAGGCCGTCCGGATAGGCATAATCGACTTCCACATCCGTGAAATGAGTGCGCGGCTTCGATCGCATCCTGTCCGCCATCTTGACTACGGCGAGGCCGCCGAAGCGACCTTCGCGATCGCCATTGTAGGCCGCCGGAAACTCGCGATAGATCTTGTCGTAAAGTTCAGGCAGTTGGCCCGCAATGACAAGCGCGCTGTGCACCGCGGTGTTGTGAAGTTCATGAGTGTAGTCTCCATTGGAGGCTCTGGAGACACGCTCGTCGCCCATCAGCGTATCGAAGTGCTTGGCGAGCTCGCCCTTGTTCCGATAGATATTCTGAGGCGGGATTTTGAATTCCATAGGCAACTCAATTACCGACAACGGAATCCATGCGAGGGCGATCAGATCGCGTACCTTGACCTCGCCACCATCATTCGATTTCCATTCGACGCGATTCGCGATCGACGGCTGCAGGGACTTGCGGAGGTATTCGTAGAACCCCTTCTTGTTTGCCTTGGTCTCCAACGTTAGTTCAACGTTGTTATTGCGGGCGGCGCAAATATCAAGAAGAGAGCTGTTGAAGTCGTCCACGGTTTCGCTGTTGGTGATGTCGGCGGGGACAAGAACCTCCACAGGGACAAGAAAGTCGAGCGGCCCACCTTCCGCTTCTTCGCCAGCAGCGCGTTTAAGCTCGGCAATCTCTTCGCGGTTTGCGGCCCAAGCGTCCTTCAATTCTGTCCAGCGCTTGATCTTTTTGAAGATCCGATCATCGCCGAGAGCCCGCGCCAGGACGTAGGTGCCGATAGCAAGCATGTTGTGCCCGCCATCCAGGATTCCCTCGATCTTCGTATTCTCGAAGCGGATTTCGTATCGCTTGCGCTCAAGCGCGGCGTAGTTTGAGGCGCCGACAAGAACCCCCTTTGTCTTGAAGGGAAAAGTGTCGGGCGTATCGCAAATGCTCTCGATGATATCTGCGGTTACCGGCCCGGCCTTGGCTTCGCGAGGATTCGCTTCAAGATCCGCTGCATCAAAGAGTTGCAGCATATTCTTGGCTCTGACAAAGCCCACAATACGGCGGACAGGTCCCTCCGTCTGCTCGGATACCTGCTCAAAACGGATAACGACTTTGGCGGGATTCATTTCGGTTCTCCAAAAAGGAGAGACCGATTCTAGTGCGGACTCACGTAATAATGACGGCTCAAAGGGCGCAAAAAAACAAAATATCCCATCAAAGCCATCGCTATCCAGCGACACCACTACCAGAACCGTCTCGGGTTCTTGTTTCAGCTTCCGTCCGGAAGCATCACAAACATGCACAATCGCCGGTTGTTCGTCAAGATGTCTGTCAGACCGGGGCTCTACCAAGTCCAGCGGAAAGCCTGTTGCCTTGCGGTGCAAGAGATCTCTCACCCGGGTTTTTACGGGGATTCACGAGTGACGTCCTGATTTTGAAATTGCCGAACCGCGTTGGTCGCTTTTCCAGGAAGTTGAAAAGTGGCTTGCATGATTTCCGCCTCCAGATCGAGGTCGAAGGCGGCGAGGTCGCCCCAGCCTTCTCAGGGCTTCAGGCCGGCGGTCGCAGAAGCCTTCCATGATCTGAGCGCGCTTGCTGGCCTCCGCTTGCGTGCTATTGACTTGAGAAGCAGCCAGGCAGCGTAACCTCCTAAGTCGCTTGATTTTACCTCGTAAGTGAAATGCTCTACAGGAAAATCCTCTGCATCCCACCAGCTGCTCAACAGGCTATACTACTATCTTCGAACGGCGAAAGCTCCCGATCCAATGGCACGCTCCCTTGAGCAAGCACGAGAACATATCGCGCCGGTAGACTTTGCCGCTGCGAGTGCCCTTCTTCGATCTCTCATTGCGAGCCGTTCGAATCGAACGGAGCGGCTGGAACAGTCAGATGTTCGTGACGCAGTCGAAACGATAGGCCGCTACGTTGAAAATGCTGGGCCGATTCCCTTGAGGTTGGAATCGACATCGCTGCTCGGAAAGGTAACCGAAACATTCAATTCGAAGGCCTTGATCGCGACAGTCGCAGTGCTGATCGAACGAGGCCTAACGATTCCGCTGCCTGCGGTTGGCACATGGGGAAATGCAGACGATCGGAGATATCTTGCGAAAGCGATCTCGCTTTCGAAGGCGGCGTGGATCCCGCAATATGCTGCGGAAGCCTTGGCTCAAGCGGAATTAAACGAGAGGGTGTCACGAGACATTTGGGCGGAGCTGGCTATCGCCCGTGCTGAGAATCTGGCGGCAGCGCTCAGAACCATTGCTCAGGCACTGAGTGACTGGTTGTCGGGACGAGAAGATTCGATAGAACTCAGCTACCGCAAGATCCGGCGCATTTGCGAAGCCCTGGAGCAAACTCTCCTGACTGCTGACGTACCGTCGGGGCGCGACTTTGGAGATGCATTTGCCACGCTAGTTCGCGTTGCTGGCGGCAAGAAAGGCGCCGACGCGGTTAGAGCGCGAGAGGAAGCTGCGATCAGCGTTCTCGATCTACTCATCCAAATCCTCCGCCTACGCTTCGACGTGCTTTTCGATTCGAATATCTATCGAGCAGCAGGGACCGTCCGCGGCTGGTGGCGGCCTGCACGCCCACCTGAAGAGGTCGAAAGGAGAACGGATCGAGTCGCCGATCTGGCCATGCGTGGTTTGCATATATTGGCTCGACAGGGCGTACAGGACAACGAATTGCGCACCGCTCTGAGCAAGGCATTAGACGCCGGCCGGGTAAACTCCGCTGGTCAAGCGGTTGCAGCCGCCGACATCGGTCTTGATCCAGCACTCTCAAGGTTCCTCGCCACTGGCCAAGAGCTTCCTGAAGTCAAGTCAAGCGATACCATACAAGAACTCAACGAGCAGGCGACGGACGAATTGCTCGGCCGCCTGCTCCTGGCGGTGACTAACCAGGATGTTAGCCCGGACGCGGTTCTGTCAGTGGCTGACGCAATCGACGTATTTGAACCGACACAGGCTTCTGTAATCAGGAAAGCGGGCGCGCGACTGGAGCTCATACGTCAATGGGTAGACGCCCTTGCAAGCAAGCGCCGCCTCGCGGCCTATGGCTCTCGCGGAGAGCTGGTTCAGTTTGATCCAGCCGTACACGACACGGCCGAAACGCTCCAGCGTTTAAGCGAAGTACGGATTGCCCTGCCGGGCGTGATTCGAGCGGTAGAGGGCAGACCGCCGACGATTATTATCAAGGCAATTGTAGAGAAGTTGTAAGGGGGGACTATGAATACGGAACGAGCGCGCGATCTGCTTGCCAATCTACTTGAGCGTGCCAGATCATCAGGCGAAAAGGTGTTCCTGACCAGCCGCGAAGTCAGCGCACTCGCAATCCTGCTCGGAGAGGAGACTGCCAATCCGGCTCACCCGTCCGAACCGCGAGTAGATGACGCTTCGCGATTGCCAATCGCGTCGGTCGCGTTAACTCCGGTGCAGGTGACTGAGGCGGAGATCGCCCCGAAGGCAATGTTGTGTCTTGATTTCGGCACCTCCTTCTCAAAAGCATTTGTGAGCGTCGATATTGGTGGCGACGAACCGGAATTGATAGACCTACCGCTCGGAGACGCGAGCACCGGGGCCAAGCTCACAACACCTTCCGAGCTGTTTATCGATGGTGATTGGATATATCTTGGAGTTGATGCACGCCGCAGGTGGGATGACATACAAGCTCCGACAGAGCGGTTGGTCGACTCGATTAAGCAATTCATTACGCTGAATATGGATGTCTCAACCCTTGGACAGCGGGCGATGCCTCCCGCGCAAGACCCGCGGCAGCAATTCTCT
Organism: Bradyrhizobium sp. RP6; assembly: GCF_003837805.1. Classification (GTDB taxonomy): domain Bacteria; phylum Pseudomonadota; class Alphaproteobacteria; order Rhizobiales; family Xanthobacteraceae; genus Bradyrhizobium. Next base: position 120,423 of record NZ_RQIT01000023.1, read on the forward strand.
CAACGCGACATCCTGGTACTTTATCTTGCCCATCTGACGGCACTTACGGAACGCGCAGCCAAGGAGAAGGGCTTAACGCCCAACCTGCGACGGCGGTTCACTCATCCTGCCTGGAAGGATGAAACAAGAGAGCACAACGAAAGGGAGATGCGCCGGCTGATGGCGGAGGCTGTTGTCCTCGCCCGCTCCGCTCCAGCCGAATTCACAACGAAGATAGCATATGCGTCGGCACGTCGGTTGCTCGATCAACTCTCATCCGTTGGATCCGACAAGCTTCCCTCTGTACTGATAGGCGAGCCGGTTCGCGAAGCGACCGCGGCCGGGGCTGGCGCTCTGTTGACTACCCGCGAGGGTAAGCGCGAGGCTTACTTGGTGCTCGATATTGGCGCTGGCACGACCGACGTCGCTGGCTTCTATTGCGTGAACAACCCGAACAATGACCGTATGCGGGTATTTGAAGTCTCCTCGGCCGCCGATGCGAAAAATGTGGCGGGAAATACGCTCGACAACGCGCTCCAGCGTTTTGTGCTTGACCGAAGCGGGCTTTCGCTGGATTCGGCTGAAGCCCGCCTCGCAGGACACGCCTTGCGACGGCAGGTCAGGAACTACAAGGAACAACTGTTTAGAACCGGAAAATTGATAGTCGAGCTCACGACGGATCAACTCGTCGAGGTCAACCTCGACGAATTTCTTTCTTACGGACCCGTCATGCAGTTCAACAAACTCATCACTGAAATGGTCGCTCGCTCCGCGGCGGCGCTTGCTGGCGACCTGGGGCGAGTGAAGCTCGTAGCAACAGGCGGCGGTGCAACGTTGCCGATCGTTCGGCAACTAGGCGAAGATGGGGTTCGGCACGGAAGCAAGCAAGTCGTCTTCTCGGTGGTAGACGCGATGTCGAATGATCTCCGAGAAACTCACCCAGACCTTATCGATCCGTACCCACAGATTGCGGTCGCGCTGGGCGGTTCGCTGCCAAACCTTCCTGAACAAAGGTCAAGCATTCCGACAGGTATTAGCACTCCGCCGAAGCTGACATTGTCCCCGATTTACAAGTCATAGGCAGGGCGTTTGCGGACCGCCACCGTGTGGACAGGGCGCGGGACGACATGCGGACGACATATTGAGAGCGTTCGCACAGCTCACTGCGACGATTGATCGCCGACTGTTCCGGATGTATCAATGAGACATCCCTCTTGTCGGAACGTCGATCGGCCAAGTGTGGGAAATCAAAGAGTTACGCTGGATCTGGTAGCGGGGGAGGGACTCGAACCCCCGACCCCAGGATTATGATTCCCGTGCTCTAACCAGCTGAGCTACCCCGCCACAGGGATCGCGTCGGCGACGAAGGCCGATCTCGCGAACGCGCGGCATATAAGGAAGGGGGCGGCGGGAAGTCAAGCAAAGCGGGCCGCCTTTTTCCGCCCTGGCCGAGGCCAGGTCGGGACGAGCCGCCGTGTGAATGCAGCCTCTTTTCTAAGAGTTTGTCACGGCCGGGCTTGTCCCGCCCATGACGGAGCGTGGGGATGCGAAACGACCTATTTCGGCC
>NZ_RQIT01000024.1 GCF_003837805.1 Bradyrhizobium sp. RP6
ATCGGGGTGGGGCTCAAGGGGGGGCGCAAAACCCTCCAAACTGTACCTCTTCGCAAAGCCCGACAGTGCGCCTCCGCGCGCAAAGAGACATTTCGACCGTTTAGAATGTTTACAAGGCTCCTTTGGGAATCCCTGCGATTCTCTTCCGCATAGCTCTCGCGCCATCGGGCGAATCTCGGGTAAAGGTTGTGTTCAACCGTTAAGACTACGCCAGGAGGGGCTATGAACGTGCCGCCGCACTTCGTGCCGAACGAGACAAATGTGTTTCGGGCGGACGGGGGCTTCTCCCAGGATACGTCGCGCGTTCCGGTATCGATAAGATGCCCGCACTGCCGCGAATTGGGCTCCTTCAACGCAATCGGGGCCGCGAAGGCATTCAACAAGACAGGCAAGATTGGGAACAATACCGTCGTCGGGACCTACTTTGCGAGCATGAGGATTTGTCCCAACGTGAAGTGCTTGGGTTTGGTTTTTGTGATCGAAGCGGGAAACGCGGTCGTCGAAATTGAACCCCCGCAGTTGCTAGACTTCAACCCGGAAGGCCTATCTCCGCGCCTCCAGCAGACGTTGAAGGAGGCTGTCGCGTGCCATGGTGCAGGCGCGTATAGGGCTGCCACAATGATGGTCCGAAGGCTGCTCGAAGAAATATGCGATGAGAACAAAGCTGCAGGAGCGAATCTGCACCAGCGACTTGCTTCGCTGAGGAACGCAATCGTGCTCCCGGAGCCGCTATTTGAGGCGATGAATGAACTCAAAGCCCTGGGAAACGATGCGGCCCACGTCGAGGCAAAGGTTTACGACAACATCGGCGCAGATGAGGCGCAGGATTCAATTGAGCTGGCCAAGGAAATCGTTAAGGCGCTTTACCAACTCAAGGGGCTGATTGCACGCCTTCAGGCACGCAAGGCGCCCTGAGGACAGGAAATGCTGATCGAAATAGCTGGCGGAATTGTGCTTGCCGTACTGTTTCTGGCACTACTCCCTGCCTTTATCCAAGGCGCTCTCTGGCTCGTTGCGGTTGGCTTCGTCTTGATTGCAGTCATAGGTGCGGGTTGGCTCCTGATCGCGGGGGCGCAGTCGACTGAGGGCTTGATCGTAGAGCTGACTATTGCTGGCGTATTTCTCATTTGGCTGCACTACGAGATCAAGGCGCGCCGAGAAATCGCTATTGAGAAGGCGGCCGAGAAGGCTGAGAAGCTCTCCAAAGCAGCCCGTAGGATGGGTTGAGCCCTTGCGAAACCCATCGCACTTGTTTCGTGATAAGATCGCGTCATGACCGCGTACCGCCGCAACTTCGTTCCTGGTGGGTGTTTCTTCTTCACCGTCAATCTGGCGGAGCGGCGGCTGACGTTGCTGACGGATCATGTCGAGACGTTGCGCGCGGCGTTTCGCGAAACGCGCCAGCGCCATCCGTTCACGATCGATGCCATCGTGGTTCTGCCTGACCACCTTCACACCGTGTGGACGTTACCGGAAGGTGACGCCGAGTTTGCCATGCGCTGGCGGTTGATCAAATCCACCTTTTCGCGCGGGCTGACGCACGATGAAAAGATATCCCAAAGCCGCTTGGCCAAAGGTGAACGGGGCATTTGGCAGCGCAGATATTGGGAGCATACCATTCGCGACGAGGTCGATTTCGTGCGGTACGTCGACTATGTTCACATCAATCCGGTCAAGCACGGGCTCGTCAACCGCGTCCGTGACTGGGCGCCCTCCTCGTTTCATCGCCACGTCCAGCTTGGCAATTACCCGGCCGATTGGGCCGGCGATCAGTCGGATGGCGGCCGCGACTACGGGGAGCGGGGATAGAGCAGCGATGGGTTTCGCAAGGGCTCAACCCATCCTACGAGCTGAGTCGGGAGGACACATGAGATCGACGGGCCTTTCCGCGGCAGAAAAAGCAGCGGTGACGGCTGCCTGCCAAGATCTGATCGACAACTTCCTGAAGCCCACCTTCCTGTCCACCATCCGGCCGACCCAGTTCAATTACCCCGTCGATATCCTGGGAAAGTGGCACGGGACCAAATATCGCTTCGTTCAACGCTATCGCTCCGGCTTCCCGGAGAATCTCGGCGAAGAGTTCGACGCCCCCTTCACCCGCCTCGACTGGATCAGTCGCAACCACTTCAATATCCAGTGGCACCGTCACACCGGAGAATGGTTCTTCCGACATCGCGGTCTTACGCTCGCCGAAGCGATGAACTTGCTAAGGTCCGACGGATTGCTCCATCCGCCTTGAGCATGTTCAGGCTGTAGGATGGGTTGAGCTCTTGCGACACCCATCACTCGTGTCTCTCGGCATTCAAAAGACATAACCGATCGGGCGCCATTCGCGCTTCGGCGTCACTTGCAGTCGGATGACAACCGCCAGGACCGATCCGGAACAGGAAAGCGATGGGTTTCGCAAGGGCTCAACCCATCCTACGAACTGCGCCAGCAGGATGTTCAGCGCGGACAGGCGTTCACTGCTGAACGGCTTTTCGCCGCTCGGGTGATCGGGTACATGAAGGCGCACGCCAACGTGTGATCCCGGCAGTGCACGTCAAAGGCCTGATGAATGAACCCTGAAAAGCCGCAGCCGGGCGCGCCCGCCCTGGAAAAGGGGCTGGACCTCCTTGAGGCGCTGGCGGGCGCTGCACGCGGGATGAGCCAGAAGCAGCTTGCCGAACGCGTCGGGCGCTCCGTCAGCGAGATCTTCCGGATGCTGGTGGCGCTGGAGCGGCGTGGCTATGTCGCGCGCGACCCCGCCACCGGCGAATACACCTTGACGCTGAAGCTGTTCCGGATCGCCTCGCAATTCCCGCCGACCGAGCGGCTGCTGAAGGCGGCGCTGCCGGTGATGGAGCAGCTGGCCTCGCGCGTGCAATTGTCCTGCCACCTGACGGTGCTGCACGGCGAGCAGTTCATGGTGATCGCCCGGATCGAGCCGGAATGGCTGATGGGCTGGTCGGTCAAGGTCGGCGCGGTGTTTCCGCTCACCCAGCAATACGCCTCGGCCAAGGTGCTGGCGGCCTTCCAGCTCGAGGGCCGGCGCCAGGAGCTGGCGCAGGTCATCGCGACCAATGACCGGATCAGCACCAGGAAGGCGCTTGCCGCGCTCGACCGCATTTCGGCGGAGGGAGGAAACTTCTCCAACGACGACGGCTATACGCGCATCCTTGCCTATAGCTGCCCGATCATCGAAGCCTCCGGCCGTGCAGTGGCCGCGATGACCGTCCCGCTGGTGAAGCAGGAACAAATCCCAGCCGCGGAAGCCAGCACCATCGCCGCCGAGCTGCGCAGCGCCGCCAGGATCGTCTCCGAGAAGATCGGCGGGATTTCCTGACGGATGTCGGGATCAGGCAGCAATTGCTGCAACGATGGAGGTGCACTCCCTCTCCCGCTTGCGGGAGAGGGCTGGGGAGAGGGTGTTTCCGCAATGGGATAGCCCCCTAGAGGAGATAGCCCTCACCCGCGCCTTCGGCGCGACCTCTCCCGCAAGCGGGAGAGGTTGCACCGAACCCGCCGCGATAGCTTCAGCCGAAGCCAACCCGCTCAGACGCGATGCGCGAGCAGATCTAGCCGTCGTGCTCAGATGCCTTCAGCCCTCTTGTTTCTCTTCTGCGCTTTTTCCGTCGGAGCTTTTCGAGCGCTCTTCGAAACGATCAGCCCCCTTGGCTAGATCGTGCCCCATCCTGCTCTCGTTCTTTGCTTCGTCCCTGGAAGCCGCTTCACGCAAGCCTTCGGCGGCCTGTTGCCCTGCCCTTGATGCTTTCCGTTCGTCATCCATTGGTGTCTCCTTCCTGACAAGACGCCTTCCAGGAAACTCGCTGGTCCCGGATTGGACGTACCAGCGTTCCAATCAGATCGCGGAGACATTGTTCCCGGCTTCGTTGAGGCGCTTGGTCGTGCCGTAGCAATGCCGACCTGGCAATTCCAGGAGACGCCTCGCGAGAGTCCCTGTGATATCATGATCGGATGCAGCTTATTTTCATCTATGGGCAAGTCGCCTCGGGAAAACTGACTATCGCGCGCCATCTTTCCTCCCGGACAGGGATTGCGCTGTTTCACAATCACCTCGTCGTCGATGCCGTTGGCGCGGTGTTTCCGTTTGGCACGGAGGCGTTCTCGCGTTTGCGTGAACAGTTCTGGATGGCCGTGTTCGAGGAGGCCGCCAGGCAGAAGCGATCGTTGATATTCACATTCGCCCCCGAGCCGACGGTGGCTGGAGACTTTCCGGTCCGAGTACAAGAGTTGGTGGAACGAAAGGGCGGCGAGGTCATCTTCGTCGCACTTCACCTGGATCAGGCCGAGCAAGAGCGACGCCTGGTCGATGAAGATCGTGCCGCCTTCGGCAAGATGCGGGATCTGTCGCTGCTGCGCACACTCCGGCCGCAGTTCGATGCCTGCATGGCATCAATGCCTCAGCCCGCACTCACCCTCGATGCAGGTCATCTGAAGCCGTCCGAGAGTGCCGAGGCTATCTCAAGCCTGATCTCGGCAGAGCCTGAGCAAAAAACCTGAGGCGCGCTGCGAGCGACAGCGCCGCCGGGCGCGGCATCCGCGCCAGGGCAAAGGATGAGGGAGGGACTTGCCGCGATGCGTCAGCCCGAAGCCAACCTCGCCAGTACACGCCCTAGGCCAGCGTCGTCCCGCCGTCCACGACCCAGGCTGCACCATTCACGTGCGCGGCCTCGTCGGACGCCAGGAAAGCCACGACGTTCGCGACATCCTGCGGCCGGCCATGCGCCGTCGCATTGCTTCGGCGCAATGCAATGCCGCCCTCGCGTGCCTGGCCTTCCAGGTCCCGGATCATGCGCGACTCGATCGGTCCGGGCAGGACGGCGTTGACCCTGATCCTGGTCCTGGCGACATCGAGCGCCGCCGTGCGTGTCAGCCCGAGCACGGCGTGCTTGGAGGCGACATAGCCGGCAAGGCCTGCGCGTCCCCGGATCGCCGAGGTCGATGCGGTGTTGATGATGGCGCCCGTCCCGCGCTGCATCATCCTGGCCAGCACGTGCTTGAGGCCGAGAAAAACGCCCTTGACGTTCACCTGCAGCACGCGATCGAACGTGTCGTCGGGATATTCGTGGAGAGGAGCGACGATGCCCTCGATGCCGGCGTTGTTGGCGAAGATGCCGATCGGCCCCAGGCGCGTTTCGACCGCATCGACGAACGCGATCGTATCCTGCGCGAGCGAGACATCGGCGCGGATGGCGAGCGCCCTCGCCCCGCCCTGCTCGACCAGTTGCGCGGTGGCGCGTGCGGCCGCCTCGTCGCGGTCGACGATCGCGACCGCAGCGCTCATCCGCGCCAGCCTCAGCGCAATGGCGCGCCCGATATCGCCCCCGCCGCCGGTGACCAGCGCGACCGGCGGCCGGTCAGTGCCGCTCACGATTTGGGGAATTCGCAGCCGCCATCCGCCAGAGGCCGCCAGGCCTCGGACGGCGCGATGGTCTTGACCAGCTTGTAATAGTCCCAGGGATATTTGGAGTCGCCGGGGGTCTTCACCTCGAACAGGTACATGTTGTGCAGCTTGCGGCCGTCCGCGCGCACGCTGCCCTTGCCGAACAGGGGATCATCGGTCGGCAGCTTCTTCATCTGTTCGACCACCGCCTTGCCGTCGCTGGAGGCGCCGAGCGCATCGACGGCCTTGAGGTAGTGCAGCGTCGTGGCATAGGCGCCCGCATGCAATGCGGTCGGATAGCGGCCGCTGTTGCGCGGAGCGAAGCGCTTCGTCCATGCGCGCGTATCGTCATTCAGATCCCAGTAGAAGGATTCGGTGAACTGCAGCCCTTGCGCAATCTTCAAGCCGAGCGAATGCACGTCGCTGAGATACAGCACCGTCGCCACCACGCGCTGGCCGCCCTGGGGAATGCCGAATTCGACCGCCTGCTTGATGGAATTGATGGTGTCGCCGCCGGCATTGATCAACGCGATGATCTCCGCCTTCGACGACTGGGCCTGCAACAGGAAGGAGGAGAAGTCCTGCGTGTTGATGGGCGTGCGCACCCCGCCGAGAACCTTGCCGCCGGATTTCTGCACGACGTTCTTGATGTCGCCTTCCATGGCATGGCCGAAGGCGTAGTCGGCGGTGAGCAGGAACCAGCTCTTGCCGCCGCTCTCGACGACGGCGCGCGCGACGCCCGACGAGAGCGCATAGGTGTCGTAGGTCCAGTGCACGAGGTTGGGCGAGCAGGACTTTCCGGTCAGGTCCGACGACGAGGCGCCGGACACCAGCAACGTCTTGTTGTTCTGCTGTACGACGTTGCGGACCGCGAGGGCGACGGCCGAATTCGGCGCATCGACGATGACGTCGACACTTTGCCGATCGATCCACTCGCGCGCGATGTTTGCGCCGAGATCGGCCTTGTTCATGTGGTCGCCGCTGATGATCTCGATCGGCCGGGTCATCTTCGGACCCGAAGCCTGGAAATCCTCGACCGCCATTTTGGCCGCCAGCAGCGAGCCCGGGCCGGTGACATCGGCATAGAGGCTGGACATGTCCGTCAGCACGCCGATGCGGAGCGGCTTCGTCTCCTGCGCCCGTGCACCGAGGCCCGTCATGCCCAGCGCCAATCCGCCGGCGCCGGCCAGCAGCCGGCGGCGGCTCACCCGAAATCGTCCTTCCATGTCGAATCCCTCCTTTGCCTCGTGCGTGTTTCTTCCCGGTATTCGCCGCCCGCACGTACATGGCGCGCAGGCTGATCTTGTTGGTTAGGGAATGAGCCGCTCGATGAGCCGCCGGTCCTCGACCTCGAAGCCGCCGCCATAGACCTCCGACACCATGAAATGCGCGCCGAGGATTTCCGGCTCGAGTTCGGCAATCGGATCGTACTCGCTGGCGTGCAGCGTCATCGCGGCGCGGCCCGGCACGGGCTTGGAGTATTTCAACGGCGTGCGGCGATAAGCGATGTCCGCATAGGCGATGCCGAGGCGCTCAGGATGCGGCAAACGGCGCACATGGATCTCGCCGGCCGGCAGTTCGTCGCCATCGACGATACGGACGACGGGCGCGGATGCATCCGGCGTGAAGGCGAAATCGGCGAGTGGAATTCCGCGGCGCCGGACCCACCCGGTGATCGAGCCGTCCGGATGCTCGTCGAACGCGTAGTGGGCATCCTTCTTGGTATAGCCGAACACTTCGCGTCCGGCGCAGATCCCCATGGGATCGCTGCAATACATGAAGATATGCGTTTCGGTGAACAGCCCCTTGTAGCGCACGGGCACCGAGATCATCAGATCGAACATCTCGCCCGCATGGACAGCCAGGGAATGGCCGGGCGAACGCATGAAGCGGAAGGCGACGCGATCACTCGCAATCTCGAACGGCGTGTCCGCAAGCAGGGCGGCGACCTTGCCCGGCGCGACACGGGTCATGATCTCCACGGTCCGCAAGGTGCAGCCCCACTCCACCGGGTAAGCCGGCGAATAGGGCGGATTGACCCCGCTGTTCGGCTTGAGCCGGTACTGCGCAAACATGCGTCGACGTGGATCGTTGGGATCGGCCACGGTCATCGGGTCCGCTTCCTCCTCTTCATTCATATATGATTTTATGTTTTCATATATGAAATTAGGGACAAGTCAAGCAGCCCCCCGCGGAAGCGGTTCCACGGCTCATCGAATCGATTGGCGCTGGCCTGCGAAAATCCTTAACGTCGGGCCTGATCCCAAAATGCCGAATCGTTTGCCGATGCCGCCTGCGGAACAACTGAACAACGCCTTCGAATTCACCGTCTCCGAGCTCTCCCAGTCCCTGAAGCGGACGGTGGAGGACACCTATGGCCATGTCCGGGTCCGCGGCGAAATCTCGGGCTTTCGCGGCGCCCATTCCTCCGGCCATTGCTATTTCGCGCTCAAGGACGAGAGCGCCAAGATCGAGGCGGTGATCTGGAAGGGCGTGCATGGGCGGATGCGCTTCAAGCCCCAGGAGGGGCTCGAGGTCATCGCCACCGGCAAGCTGACGACCTATCCGGGCTCGTCGAAGTACCAGATCGTGATCGAGGCGCTGGAGCCGGCCGGCATCGGCGCGCTGATGGCGCTGATGGAGGAGCGCAAGAAGAAGCTGGCCGCCGAGGGCCTGTTCGACGAGGCGCGCAAGCAGCTCCTGCCCTGGCTGCCGGAGGTGATCGGCGTGGTGACCTCGCCGACCGGCGCCGTGATCCGCGACATCCTGCATCGGCTGGAGGACCGCTTCCCCCGCCGCGTGCTGGTGTGGCCGGTCAAGGTGCAGGGCGACGGCTCGGCCGAGCAGGTCGCGGCCGCCATCCGCGGCTTCAACGCGATTGCCCCGGGCGGCAGGATTCCGCGCCCCGACGTCCTGATCGTCGCGCGCGGCGGCGGCTCGCTGGAGGATCTCTGGTCGTTCAACGAGGAGATCGTGGTGCGGGCCGCAGCTGAGAGCATGATCCCGCTGATCTCGGCGGTCGGCCACGAGACCGACATCACGCTGATCGACTTCGTCGCCGACAAGCGCGCGCCGACACCGACGGCGGCGGCCGAGATGGCGGTGCCGGTGCGCAGCGAATTGTTCGTCGAGGTCGCCGATCTCGGCCGCCGCACCCGCGCCTATTGGCAGCGTGCCCAGGAGAGCCGCCGCAGCGAGCTGCGCGCCGCCGCGCGCGCATTGCCGGCGGCCGGCGATCTGCTCGCGATCCCGCGGCAGCGGCTGGATTCGGCGGGCGCTTCGCTACCCCGCTGCCTCAAGGCCAACACGCATGCGCATTTCCGCCGGTTCACCGCAGCCGGCTCAAAGCTGACGCTGCGGGTGCTGCACGGGCAGATCTCGCAGGCCGACCACCGCCTCACCGTTTGCGGCGAGCGGCTTGGTCTCTCCGCGCGCTCGCTGCTGCGGCAGCGGCGTGACCGCTTTGCCGGGCTTGAAGTACGGCTGCGTGCCTCGAAGCTTTCGAATGCGCAAGCGCAGCGCAACGCGATTGCCCGCCAGCGCGAGCGCACACATCGTCTGGCCGAACGCGCGGGGCGCGCGCTTGCGACGCTGCTGCACCGGCTCGACACAAGGGTCGAGAACAGCGGCAAGCTGCTGTCCGCGCTGTCCTACCGTAGCGTGCTCGCGCGCGGCTTCGCGCTGGTGCGCGACGAGGCCGGCCATCCCGTGCATGCGGCTGATACGATCGGTCCCGGCGCACGCGTCGAGATCGAGTTCGCGGATGGCCGCGTCGGCGCAACCGCGGATGCGGATCGCGCGGCCCCCGCGGCAACGCGCGCGCCGCCGCAACCCAAGCCGGCCGTGCCGGAGACAAAGCCCGCGCCGAAGCGCGTGGCCAAGAAGGTGGATCAGGGCAGTCTGTTCTGAGGCGAGAGGACGGCGAGTGTAGGCATGATCGCCCCAAACCTCGCAGACGATGTGGACGCAGCGCGTCCTACCGGCAGGACAGTCCCGCGTCGATCGTGGTCCAGAAGCCGCAATGTCCCGGCGCCAGCATTGGCGCGCCGGCGCGGGCTTCGAACAGGAAGATCGCGACGGTGAAGACGATCAGGGCGGAGGCGAACAGAACGATGCGGTTGCGCATGTGAGATCGGTTTAACCGCCATCGTGGTCGAAAGATGGCACGGTTCACGGCCGAAACCGGCGCGGCATGGGTCCGTAGATTCACGGTCGGCCATACTCCGTGCAGGGCGGTGGTCGATGCGGGGCTGCCCGCCTGACGTTGTTCCCAGGGCGGCCCCGCCCTCGCTCTACCGAGCTACGGCGCGGCAGGCCCGCTCCTCCGCCTCACCGGGCCAGCCAGCGCGCGACATCCTTCTGCGATTCAGCATGCGCCTCGGCGTCCATACCGAAATCGTCGCGCTCGGGCGCAGCGGCGTCGCGGCTGCCGGCAGCTGCGTGCAGCGGCATGTTGGCGCGGTCGAAATCGTGATCGGCGCCGGGATAGACCACGATGCGCGCGAGCGCGCTGCGGCCGCGCGCGCCGTCCACCATCTGGCGGCAGGCCGGCGGCGACGACACGTCGTCATCGGCGCCGATCAGCACAAGCGTCGGTACCCGCGTGCTCCACCCCAGACCCGCCGAGATCCGGCAATCCGGATAGAACGCGATCGCGGCGCGGAAATCCGGACTGAGATCGCGTGCTGCGCTTTGCGGGCGCACGGCCCAGAGCAGCGCGCTGGCCCCATTGGCCCAGCCGATCAGGCTGACGCGGTCGTGCGCCACCCAGGCCTGCTTCATCAGCCAGGCGCGTGAGGCCGCGATATCGGCGACGCGCTCGCGCCGCGCTTTGACATGCATCTCCCTGACGCGGCATTGCGGCCCGAGCTCGCGCGAGCCGTAGCTGTCCGGCAGCAGCACGGCGTTGCCCGCCTTGAGCAGGCGCTCGGCCCAATCCCGATAGCGCGGCAGCACGGGATCGGAATGGCCACCAAGGCCGCCGCAGCCATGCAGCGCGATCACGGTCGGAAACGGGCCGGCGCCCTCGGGCTTGTAGAGCTGCGCATGGAGGACCCCGGACGCGAGCGGAATGTCGACCGGCTGCGGCGCCGGTGTGGCGTGCGCGGTCGATATCAGCAGCGTCAGGAGCAGGGCGGTCAGTCGAAGGCGCATCGGACTCTGCCGTATCAGGTGCCGGAACCAGCGATCCTTCGCTCGAGGCCTTATCACGCAGAGACGGCGGTAAAACATCACGAACCGGTGGGTTTGACGGGCGGACAAGCCACCCTATCTATGCTACATCCAATCCAACGCATTCTGCCCTCCAGGGTTTTCCCGGGAGAGGCCTTCCACGGAGACTTTCGACCGTGCTGAACAAGTTCGGCCCCTCGGGCCATGGCGAAGCGCAGGTGCAGTATCTCGACGGCGATTTCCGCGTCATCTCGCCGGGGACCTTCGTGCGCTGCGCGATCACCGACACGCGGATCCCGCTCGACGAGTTGAAGTACTGGAGCGTGGATCTGCAGGAGGCCTACGCCACGCCCGCCGCGGTGCTGCAGCGGCATTTCCCCGGCGCGCTCAAGCCGCAGCCGTGACGTCCGCGGCTCGCGGCTATTCCTGCGCCGTGCCATCCGACGAGCCCGCGCAGGTCTTGATGAAATCCTTCCGGGCCTCTCCGACCACTTTCTGATCGATCGCCTGCTTCAGGCAATCGACCCGCGCCTGCGCCATGCAGAGCTGCAGCTGGTCGTGCCTGTCTTGTCCCTTCAGGTTTTGCGTCGTAGCCAGGCACGTGACCCGCTTGGTTGCGGGAACCGGCACCGTCGCTGCTGGCGCACCGGACGGCGTCGTCTGTGCAGCAAACACAGGCGCAATGATCAGACACACAAGGCTGGCGGCGACGGTCGCAGACGGAAATTTCATCGCATTCTCCCGATCGTCCGAACCGATAGAAGTTTCGCGATGAATGCCGCCTGAATGACGGGCAGCAGCGCGGGCGGTGCAGCTTGTGACGAAGCACGGGGAGTGTGTCGCGTCCCGACGATGTTCGCGCGCCTGATCCGGCGTCTCGCAGCCGAAATGATCTCCGTCGCGCCGCTCCGAGTTGCATCGGATAGTTGCGTGCACTCCGCCGCGAGTCATTCGCGCTGTGGTTGGATTCTTCGGCACCGTTCGGCGCCCTTAAGTTGTTTGACGAAGTCTTGGCGAAACAGAGTGCTGCTAAAGTGCATGTTAGGTAATCAGCCCTGTTGTTTTGATCGCACAGACGATCAATCGGCCATCGAGCTTCGGAATTTGCACAGTCTGTGAACGGGCTCATACCGAAGAGCCATCTGGCGGGCTATGATCATCTCGAAAATTCGCGGTGGAATATCTGTAAATTGAGAGTCAAATGATGGGGGTGATCATGCCCGCCATACTAGACCTGCTCTATCGTGAATATTGCCGCGCTCGTCTCGCTGAGATGCGCAAACAGCTTTTGATCGCAGCTAAACGCTCCGAAACTCTCGAAGCGGATCATCATCCTGCGAAGCAGGGCGACGATGAGGGAGCGGACGAACACCGCAAGACCGGTCAGGGCATGCCGAACTGAAGCGGCCCAAGACCGGCGATCACTCCCGCATGGCGGCGACCAGGCAACTGGCGAACAGTTTGGGAGTCAGCAATGAACGCACCGCAGTACTATACTGTCATCGTGGCCTGCATCTCGTGCGTGACCATCATCGGATTGATGGCCGTCGGGGTGTGGTGAGCAGGGCCCTCGCCTCGTTGGAGACATGGTTCTGACTTCGACATGAGCACAGCCGCCGCGTCGTTCGGCTGCGGCGGCTGCGCGTTGGATCCGGATATCAGCTTCCAGGCGGGGTATACGAAGTACGCAGCTTCGCCGCGTTCTGACGGACCTGCTTGATCTCGTCCTGCGTGAACAACCGGACCAGTTTCACGTTCTGCAGCGTGCCCGCCGTGACGGTGAGACCTGAAATGGCCGGAGCCGCACTGGGATCAGGCACATCGAAAATCACCAGGACGCCTGGGCCGTCGGCCGCGACGCTGTACATCGAGATCAGCTTTCCGCCGGCCGCTTCGATGAGTTTTCGGGCTGCCTCCTGGCGATCGGTCGTGGGATTCTCCAAAATGGCATTGAGAGCGCGTGGCGTGTATTGTCCGGTGAGGCAAAAATGCATGACAAATTCTCCTCTGAACTATTGGCAATAACCCTCCGTGCCGTTCCGAACTGATCGTTACGGCCGCTGCAACTGACATGATGAAGATTTCATTGCCCGCCGTGGGCATCAACGCCGTCGATGATTGCCGGGAGTTCGGCACGTCCCGGTGACGGCTCTCATGAAAGGCTACATCAACTGCCAAGAGCGCGGAAGAGAATTCGTCACCCGCGACACGTCGCTGTATGAGCTATGGCAGAGACGCTTGCCTAGTGCACGAGATCATCGCCTGCTGAACCGCCGCTCGCGCGCCTTGTAGAGATGATCGCTGATCAGTTGCCGCAGCTTTGCCGGCTCGTCGAACTCGAGCTGAACGGCAAACGGCACGACGCCGTCGGGCACGTCCGTGCGGCCACGCAGGCGTGCAAGATCCTTTTCCGTCGTCACCAGCGTGAGCTGCTCGCGCTGGGCCTCCGCTGCGAGAGCTGCGATCTCGACTTGCGAAAACACGTGATGGTCGGCGAAGCCGCGCGTGCGCACGACCTCGATCCCGCTGGCGCGCAAGCTGCGGAAGAAGCGCTCGGGGTCCCCGATGCCGGCGAAGGCGAACACCTTCTTGCCAAGAAGCTGCGCGACCGAGCCCGCATTGGGCTTCAGGCGTGCCCGCATCTCCGGCTTGTCGCGCTTGGCGAGCTCGGCCGCGACATCGTTGGCGGCGCGGCCATCGCCGATCAGCACCAGCGCGTCGGTGCGCGCGAGCTGGGCCTGCAGCGGCGCGCGCAGGGGGCCTGCGGGAAACACCTGGCCATTGCCGAGACCGCGCTCGCTGTCGATCACGATCAGGGACGCGTCTTTCAGAAGGCCCGGGTTCTGAAAGCCGTCGTCCATCACGATCACGGTGGCGCCCTGCGATTTCGCCAGCGCGACCCCGTCGAGGCGGTCGCGCGCGACTGCGACCGGGACGTCGCGCGCCATCATCAGGGGCTCGTCGCCGATGTCGGATGCGGTGTGACGCGCGCGGTCGACCATCACCGGCCCCTTCAGGTGCCCGCCGTAGCCGCGGCTGAGCACGACCGGCGTCTCGCCGAGCTCGCGAAGCAGCTTCGTTAGCGCCAGCACGGTCGGCGTCTTGCCGGCGCCGCCGACATGATAGTTGCCGACGCAGATCACGGGAATGCCGGCGTCCACGCCGGCGCGCTGCATGCGCCATGCGGTGACGACGCCGTAGAGCGCACCCAGCGGAAAGAGGACATGCGATAGCGGGGAATGTGGCCGGTACCAGAAGGCCGGCTCACGCATTCGCGGCCCCCATCTCGATCCGCAACTGCAGCAGATACGGCTCGAGCGCGGTCATGGTGCGATCGAGCGCACCGCCGAGCTGCTCGACCACGCCCGAGCCTGCGCGTTGCATCTTGTCGCGCACGGTCGGCTCGGCCAGGAGCAGGCCGAGCTGCTTGACCAACGCCTCCTGTGTATCGGCCTCGCGCGCTCCGCCGCTCCCGTCGAGCGCTTCATAGACATCGGCGAAATTGAAGACGTGCGGACCGTGGACGATCGCAGCGCCAAGCTTGATCGCCTCGATCGGATTCTGGCCGCCATGGTGGATCAGCGACCCGCCCATGAACACGATCGGCGAGAGGCGGTAGAACAGGCCGAGCTCGCCCATGGTGTCGGCAACATAGACATCGGTCGTGGCCGTCGGCAGCTCCTCGCGCGAGCGCAAGCTCGGCTTCAGGCCGGACGCCGTGACCAGGCCCGCGATCGCGGAGCCGCGATCCGGATGGCGCGGCACGATCACGGTGAGAAGCTGCGGGAAGAAACCAACGAGGCTGCGATGCGCCGCGATCAGCATCTCGTCCTCGCCCGGATGGGTCGAGGCCGCGACGATGATCGGACGCCCGCGCGTCATCGCCATCAGCCGTTCGAGCTTTGCGGGATCGGCCGGCGGCGCCGCCACGTCCAGCTTCAGATTGCCCGTGGTGACGACGTTGCGGCCGCCGAGCGCGGAAAAGCGCTCGGCATCAGTCCTCGACTGCGCAAGACAAATGTCGAACCGCGACAGCAGCGCCGAGATGGTGCCGTGCATGCGGCGCCAGCGCGGGAAGGAACGCGGAGACATCCGCCCGTTGATCAGCACCATCGGCATCCGGCGCGCCGCGCCGGCGAGGATCAGGTTCGGCCAAAGGTCGGATTCGATGAACAGGGCCAGCGACGGCTTCCAGTGATCGAGGAAGCGCGCGACATAGCGCGGAGAGTCATACGGCACGTACTGATGGATGACGTCAGGCGGAAAGCGCTTCGCCACCACCGCCGCCGAGGTGACGGTGCCCGAGGTGAGCAGGATGCGCAGATTGAGATCGCGCAGGCGCCCGATCAGCGCCGCCGCGGCCAGCACCTCGCCGACGCTGGCGCCGTGGATCCAGATCAGCGGGCCATGCGGCCGCACGTCACCGGACAGCCCCCGCCGCTCGCCGACGCGCGCGGGATCCTCCTTGCCCTGCTTCAGCCGCCGCTTGATCAGCGCAGGCGCAAGCGGCACCAGGCCGGAGGCCAAGCGCCGATACATCCGCAGCGTGATCGGCAGCGCAATGGGCAGCGACTTAGGCATGTTCCGGTCCCCGACGACCGAGTTGGGCGTAGGCGCGGCGGGTCGCTTCGTTCAACGTGTCTTCCAGCTCCTGGCGCAATGCTTCCATCGTGGCGGCGTCGGCATCCGGAGGAACGTGGATTTCCTTGATGCCGACCAATGCGCCGCGCCCGAACGGCAAATTGATGGTGGTGCGGTCCCAGTTCTTGAGCCGGACGAAGCGGCTGGTCGCCATCGCGAAAGGCATGATCGGCCGCCCCGATTCCCGTGCCAGCATGATAATGCCGAGCCCCGCCACGCGCGAGCGCTTGGGGACATCGGCGGTCAATGCGACATTACAACCGGCCTGGAGCGTCCGCACCATTTCCTTGAAGGCGCCCACACCTCCCTTGCGATGGAACGCCCCGCCATGGTCGCCGGAGCCGCGGATGGTGCCGATGCCGAGCCGTTCCGCCGCGATCGCATTGAACTCGCCGTCGCGATGGCGGGAGATCAGGACCTTGGCCCGATAGGAGGCCTTGTCCCGGTTCTTGATGAAGGGTGTCAGGAAATGCTGGCCGTGCCAGAACGCGAAGATCGCGGGGAGTTGCGGCTCGACGCGTTCATAGACGTCCGGGGGATCGAACGTGAACCTGTTGGTCCGCCAGACCAGACGCAGATATTCGGCCGCCAGGACCCCGACGGCACGCTGAAGGCAGCTGCTTCGCAGCGTATTGCGAAGCAGTCTTTTCAACGCGCCGGTTCTTGATTCGGGTCGAGCAGCCGGTGGAGATGGACGATGAAATAGCGCATCTGTGCGTTGTCGACCGTGCTCTGCGCCTTGGCGCGCCAGGCGGCATAGGCGGCCGCATAGTTCGGATAGAGGCCGACGATCTCGACGTCGTCGAGATTCTTGAAGGTGTTGCCCTTGAGATCGACGAGCTCGCCGCCGATGACGAGGTGAAGCAGTTGTTGCGGGGCACTATCTGGCATGAGTTCTATTCCTAACGGGCTGCCCGGCAAAGCAGTGTCCGACAAGCACGACGAAGCGCTTCACGGCAAGGGACGGTTGCGAAAATGCGCGACAATGCCCGCATGACGATCGCGTCCCGCTGCCACCAGCACCCCGTGCGCCACTTCCCGGCGGTTGTAGAGGATGGGTTCTCCGGAGAGATTGCTCATCCTACCATCCGCTTCCTGCACGATCAAATCGGCCGCCGCAAGGTCCCAGTCATGGCTATTGCCCCCCGCAAAAGCCGCATCCAGCGCGCCATGGGCGACCCGGCACAGCCGCAGCGCCAGCGAGCCGATTCGCCGATGCAGCTTGATTTCGCCGAGTGACGGCTTCAGGCGCTCGACCAGCGGCTTCGGGCCGGCGACGCGGGCGAAGTCGAGCTCGGATCCGGACGTCGCCCTCACCGGCTTGTCGTTGAGCGTCGTGCCCTGGCCGCGCACTGCGAAGAAGAACTCGTCGCTCGCTGGTGCAAACACCGCGGCAAGAACGGGCGAGGCGTCCTCCACCAGCGCCACACTGACGCACCATTCGTCATGACCGCCCAAATAATTGCGCGTGCCGTCGATGGGATCGACGATCCATGTCAGCCGCCGCGACAGCCGTGCGGCATCGTCGGCGCTCTCCTCGGACAGCCAGCCATAGTCGGGTGTCGCGGCGCGCAGGCGCGCTTCGAGGAGATCGTTGACCGCGATATCGGCCTCCGACACCGGCGAGGACGCGCCCTTGGTCCACTTCCTCAGCTCGGTGCCAAACATCGACTGCGCGAGCGCACCCGCCTCCCGCACCGTGTCCTTCAGCAGCGCCGCGTCGCGAGTCAGGATAGTGTTGTCGAGGGAGTTCGCGTCACCGTCCGCCAAGCGTCAGACCCTCGATGCGCACCGTCGGCGCATTGATGCCGTAGCGGAATTCGAGATTGTTCGCGGGCTGCATCGAGTTGAAGATCTCGAACAGATGGCCGGCGATCGTCACCTCGCTGACGGGATAGGTGATCTCGCCGTTCTCGATCCAGAAACCGGAGGCGCCGCGGCTGTAATCGCCGGTGACGCCGTTGACGCCGGAGCCGATCAAATCGGTGACATAGAACCCCTGCTTGATATCGGAGATCAGCTCGGCCGGCGTTGGCGCGCCGGCCTCGAGATGCAGATTGTACGGCCCGGGCGAGGGAGAGGAGGAAACGCCGCGATGGGCATGGCCGGTCGTGGTGAGGCCGAGCTCGCGCGCCGTCGCGCAGTCGAGCAGCCAAGTCGTCAGCACGCCTTCATCGACCAGCGCGGTCCTCTTCACCGCGACGCCTTCGGCGTCGAAGGTCTGCGAGCGCAGGCCGCGCCGGCGCAGCGGATCGTCGATGATGCGAATGTTCTTCGCGAAGAGCTGCTGGCCTAGCTTGTCCTTCAAGAAGCTGGTCTTGCGCGCGATCGAGGCGCCATTGATGGCGCCGACGAGGTGGCCGACCAGGGAGCCGGCAACGCGCGGATCGAACACGATCGGCACCTTGCAGGTCTCGACCTTGCGCGGATTGTAGCGCGCCACGGTGCGCTCGCCGGCGGAACGGCCGACGGTTTCCGGCGACAAGAGATCGGCGCCGTGCGGCGCCGAGGTGAAGTCGTAATCGCGCTCCATGCTGGTGCCTTCGCCTGATATGGCGGTCGCGGAAATGCCCTGGCTGGAGCGGAGGTAAGAGCCGTGGAAGCCGGTCGAGGTGACGAGCACCATGCCGCCGATGCCTGATGAGGCCGAGGCGCCGCCGGATTTGGTCACACCCTTCACGCCGAGCGCCGCGGCTTCGGCCGCGAGCGCGCGGCGCTCGAGCTCGGCGGTCGCCGGCACGGCGGGATCGAGCAGGTCGAGATCGGGGAAGTCGCGCGCGAGCAGCGCGGGATCGGCGAGCCCGACATATTTGTCGCTAGGTGCAACCTTCGCCATCGCGACCGCGCGCTCGGCAAGCTTGGTCACGGCATCGCCGCTGACGTCGTTGGTGGAGACCACCGCCTGGCGTTGCCCGACCAGCACGCGCAGGCCGACGTCATCGCCCTCGGACCGCTCGGATTCCTCGACACGGCCGTCGCGGACCTCGACGCCCTGCGAGACGCCGCGCACCGCGACCGCATCGGCCGCATCCGCGCCGGCGCGCCTGGCCGCCTCGACCAGCCGCTGCGCGAGATCGGAGAGCGCGGACTGATCGAACAGGTCGCGATTGGCCTGCGACGATGTTTGGGTCGAAAGCGTCGAGCTTGGTGAAGAGTTCACGAACGAAATCCTGTTGGGGCGGGGTTCGGGACCGGAACCCACAGATGTGCCCTGATAGCGCGGACTTCAAGCATTTTCAGCCGCCAAAAGCTCAGATTCGCAGCTTCGGCGCAACGTCTCGTCAATCATGCGCGCCAAGGTCTTGTCAATCATGAGCAGCAGTGACGGTGGGTTAACCAGGCTTTTTAAGCGGTTTCGGAAAGGCGCGCGCTAAGGTCCTCGCATCGACCGGGAACATAATCCCGGCGGGGAGAACTAAGCCGTGAGGCGTCAAACAGCAACATGCGGGGTTGCTCCCGCCGGGTCGAGCCGCTCCTTGCGGCTCGACCCCCTTTCCCTTCCGGTCCGCTTCGATGCGCATGACCCGCGCGCCGACGGACATGTCAGGCAGATCGAGCTTCATCGCGAGCGCGTCGTGCTGCGCCGGGCCGTCCGCGGCATGCAGATGGCGATCAACGTCCGCGTTGCCGACTTCACCGGCGTCGCTTTGCGCGGCAATGACGAAGCACAGACGCTCGTCCTCGTGCATCGCGATCCCTCGCTGTCCATTCCACTGCTGGTTGGCGCCGATGCCGACGAGATCGCGCAAGCCTGGGCGATCTGGAGCGAGCTCTTCGCGCTGCCACAGCTCGACGAAGGCACTCGCAAGCCCGCGCCGCGCCGCCGCCGCGCCAACGCGATCCGCGCCCGCCGCCCGAAATTCCTGATGCGCCGGCGCACCGGCATGGCGCGGCAGCTGCCGATTCATCGCGGCGAGCGCGAGATCATCGCAAGGAATTGAAGGTGCCGCAGGGTGGGTTAGCCGTAGGCGTAACCCACCAAGGTCTACCCGCATGGAAAGCAAAGTGGTGGATTACGCTGCGCTAATCCACCCGACGCCTTCGCGTCAGGCCGCCCGCAGCACCGCGTCCACCAGCAATCCCGCAAACAGCAGCAAGCCTGCATCGCGGTTCGACTTGAACAGGCGCAGGCACAGTTCGGGATCCTCGATCTTCAGGCGAACGATCTGTGAAGCCAGATGCACGGCAAAGGCCCCGAGCCCGAGCCAGGCCGGCCAGCGCACATCGCCGGAGGCCAGCGCGATGCCGATCAACGTCACCGCGAGCCCGTAGAAGAGGATCAGCGCCTGGTGCGTGTGCGCGCCGAACAGGCGGGCGGTCGACTTGATGCCGATCAGCGCGTCGTCTTCGGCGTCCTGATGCGCGTAGATCGTGTCATAGCCGATCACCCAGGAAATCGCGCCGGCATAGAGCACGAGCGCTGTGACGTCGATGCGTCCGAACGTGACGGCAAATCCCATCAACGCGCCCCATGAGAAGGCAAGCCCGAGCACGATCTGCGGCCACCAGGTGATGCGCTTCATGAAGGGATAGATCGCGACGATCAAAAGCGAGGCGATGCCGGTCGCGATCGCGAACCGGTTGAATTGCAGCAGCACCAGGAGGCCGATCAGCGCCTGCGCGACCATGAAGGCCAGCGCCTGCTTCGTGGTCACCTGCCCTGACGGCAACGGCCGCGAGCGCGTGCGCTCGACCTTGTCGTCGAGATCGCGGTCGGTGATGTCATTCCACGTGCAGCCCGCCCCGCGCATCACGAAGGCGCCGATGAAGAACAGCACGATGGTAAGAGGCAGGCCGCGGACGTCGTGCGCCATGCCGGCCGCGAGCGCCGCCGACCACCAGCATGGCATCAGCAGAAGCCAGGAGCCGATCGGGCGGTCGAAGCGGGACAGGCGCAGGTAAGGCCGCGCCCAATGCGGCGCGAGCGTATCGACCCAGTTGCCGGTGGAATCGGCAACGCGGGCGGATGCGCTAGTGCCCAGTTTTCGAAGTTCGTATTCCATCGCGGCGTGTTCCGGTACGAACTTCGAAAACTACAAGGGCACTAGCAAGAAAACTTTAATTCACGTGCCGCTTATCGATTTGAAGTTCCTATGAGGATCTCGCGGCTAGCATCGTAGGAACTTCAAATCGGCGGCACGTGTATCATCGGGTCAGGACGTTGCCGTTGAGCGTATCGAAAGTGCTGCCGCCCTTCCTGCCGGCATTGGCCTCAGGCGCCGAGCCCGAACCCAGTACCTCGCTCAGCGACGGGCCGGCCGGACGCGCCTGTTGCTGCTGCATCTGCAGCGCGACGTTGCAGACCTTCGTCGCCATGGCCTCCGTGTTCTTGTGACCGTCCTTCATCTGCGCGCCCACCTGCGGCGGGATTCCGCATTTGGCGGCATGGGTCTCGATGTACTTGATCATCTTGGTCTCAGCCTGGCTGAAATTGCGAATCAGCTTGCAGGCCTCGTCCGGCGGCGCGTGACGGTCGCTCGCCGCCTTGATCAGCTTGCCGCGCTTCTCGGCTTCTTCGCGCAGGGGCATGAACGCCTTCATGCAGTCCTCGCCGGGACCGGCTTGCGTCGGCGGAGCCGCGCTGAAGGCGCCGGCACCGCCGACCGGCGCGGCGCCGTTCACGGGAAAGGACGATTGCGGCGCCGTACCGATGGAGGCGGCGGGCGCCGAGCCGTTCACGGGCGGAAAGGGGGAGTTGGTCGCAGCCTGGCCGGGCAGCGGCGCCGGGAAGGCGCTTTGCGCATAGGCGCCCGCGGCACCCATGGCAACCATGGCGGCAGTGATCGGAACCATCAGATGACGGATCATGAAGGCAGTCTCTCCGGCAGGAGCTTACGGGGTCGGGTCTTCTCAATTGAAGCGCGACCAGCGTGTTCGCTTTTCTACGATTCCCGCCGACTCTTAACAACCCGTGGAATAGGGCAAGAGCGCGGCGCTGGGACGCACCAATTCGGCGATATTTACCCCCAAAACTACTGGTTTCGGTTAAAAACGGCGGCGAATCGGACCTTTTGAACGATGCCCTCCCACGATTTTCGCGCTCCCCGCCTGTTCGTCGATGCCGCCCTCGTCCAGGACGCCAGGGTGCCGCTCGACCGCGACCAGAGCAATTACCTCGGCAACGTGCTGCGCCTTGCCGCCGGGGCCGAGGTTCTCGCGTTCAATGGCCGTGACGGCGAGTGGCAGGCGGCGATCGAAGGCCGCAAGCGGCCGGATGGCCTCGTGATCCTTCAGCAGACCCGGCCCCAGGACCGACTGCCCGACCTCACTTACGTCTTTGCCCCGCTCAAGCATGCCCGGCTGGATTACATGGTGCAGAAGGCGATCGAGATGGGCGCCGCCGCCCTGCAACCGGTCCTGACACGGTTTACCCAGGCCTCCCGAGTCAATACCGAGCGGATGCGCGCCAATGTGGTCGAGGCGGCCGAACAATGCGGCATCCTCAGCATCGCCACCGTGGCCGAGCCCGTGCCGCTGGAGCGCTTTTTGAGCCAGCGCGCCGCGGACCGGCTACTGATCTTCTGCGATGAGGCGGCGGAGGTCCAGGACCCCGTTCAGAGCCTGCAACGCGCCCGCGAGGCCGGCCAAGGTATTGACGTGTTGATCGGCCCCGAAGGCGGCTTCGCCGCGGAGGAACGGGCGCTGCTGCTGCGGCAGCCCAGGATCCTGCGGCTGGCCCTCGGCCCCCGGATCATGCGGGCCGACACGGCCGCGGTAGCGGCCCTGGCGCTGGTGCAGGCGGTGCTGGGCGATTGGGCGGCAAGTCTGCCTAACCCCGTCGCCGATGCAAACGCAGGAAGCCGTCATGCCCTGGACTGTCCCAGGCATCCACGTTCTTTGTGCCGGAGGCAAGGCGTGGATGGCCGGGACAAGCCCGGCCATGACGACGGAAGATGAATTGCCCGCCCGTTAAGCGATTGATCCTTTGGAGGTCGAAACCGCTTTCGGGCCGTGCTAAGGGCTGCGCCAACTCCCATTCCTTCCTCGCCCTGCCCGGTTCCACCGGGATGATGGACCCTGAGATGACCGCGACTGCCACCTCAAATGCTGCCGGCTCCGCCGCCTGGGCGGATACGCTGCTCTTGTCGTTCGCGCAGGCCGGTTACGTCCGGGCCGAGCCGGCGATCCTGCAACCGGCCGAACCGTTCCTGGACCTCTCCGGCGAGGACATCCGCAAGAGCCTGTACCTCACCACAGACCTCTCCGGCGAGGAGCTCTGCCTGCGCCCGGACCTGACGATTCCCGTCGCGCGCGACTATCTCGCCTCGCCCCGTGCCGGCCAGCCGGCCGGGTTCAGCTATCTCGGCCCCGTGTTCCGCTACCGTAGCGGCCAGGCCACCGAATTCCTGCAAGCCGGCATCGAATCGTTCGGCCGTCAGGACCGCGCCGCAGCCGATGCCGAGATGCTGGCCCTGGCACTGGAGGCGACCGCCGCCTTCGGCGTCCGCGATGTCGAGATCCGCACCGGCGATGTCGCGCTGTTCAATGCCCTGCTGGACGCACTCAACCTCTATCCGGTCTGGCGCCGCCGCCTGGTCAAGGATTTCAACCGCAAGATCAGCCTGGAGCAGGATCTGGAGCGGCTGGCAGCCGCCAGCACCGCGACGCGCAGCGAATATGAGGGCGTGCTGGCCGCCCTCGCCGGCTCCGATCGCAAGGCGGCACTCGCCTTCGTCACCGATCTGATGTCGATCGCCGGCACCACCAATGTCGGTGGGCGCACCACGGCCGAGATCGCCGATCGCTTCCTCGAGCAATCGACACTGAAGGGCGGCGCGCTGCCACGCGAGGCGATCGCCGTGCTCAAGCGCTTCCTGTCGATATCAGGCAATCCCGACGACGCCATCGCCGAGCTGCGCGCACTCACGACCGACGCGAAGCTCGATCTCGCCCCGGCGATCGATCAGTTCGAGAGCCGCGTCGGCTTTATGGCGGCGCGCGGCATCGACGTGAAGCAGACCCGCTTCTCGACGGCGTTCGGGCGCGGCCTCGACTATTACACCGGCTTCGAATTCGAGCTTCATCACAGGGGCGACGGCGCCGGGCCGCTCGTCGCCGGCGGCCGCTATGACGGGCTGATGACCCAGCTCGGCTCGATCGCGCCGATCCCCGCGGTCGGCTTCTCGGTCTGGGTCGATGCGCTGACGACGATCGGCCGCAAGGTGGGAGCTTAAGTCATGAGCGCGCCATTCGTTCTGGCCGTTCCCTCCAAGGGCCGCCTTCAGGAGAATACCGAGGCCTTCTTCGCCCGCGCCGGGCTCAAGCTGTCTAAGGCCGGCGGCGTCCGCGACTACCGCGGCACGATCGCAGGTCTCGACAATGTCGAGGTCGCCTATCTCTCGGCGAGTGAGATCGCCTCGCAACTCGCCCGCGGCTTTGCGCATCTCGGCGTCACCGGCGAGGACCTGGTGCGCGAGAGCATCGCCGATGCCGACAAGCGCGTGTCGCTGATCGAAGGGCTCGGCTTCGGCTATGCCGACGTCGTCGTCGCGGTGCCGCAGGCCTGGATCGACGTCCGCACCATGGCAGACCTCGACGATGTCACCACCGGCTTCCGTGAGCAGCATCACATGCGGATGCGGGTCGCGACCAAGTTCGTCAACCTCACCCGCGCCTTCTTCCAGACTCACGGCATCACCGATTACCGCATCGTCGAAAGCGCGGGCGCAACGGAAGGCGCGCCGGCGGCTGGCAGTGCCGAGCTGATCGTCGATATCACCACCACAGGCGCAACGCTCGCCGCCAACGGCTTGCGGGTGCTCGACGACGGTATGATCCTGCGCAGCCAGGCCAACCTGGTGGCATCCAAAGGGGCCGACTGGTCGCCGCAGGCGCGAGAGACGGCGCGCGTCATCCTCGATCACATCGCAGCGCGGGCGCGGGCCAACAAGTACCGCGAAGTCCGCACCCGCTTCCGGCAATGCGACGCCGCCCTGCTCGGCGAGGCCCATAGCCAATATGGAGTCGAGGCCCCGTTCGGCGGTCCGACTTCGTCAGGCATGCTGACGCTGCACTGCCCGCCGGGGCAGCTCTACGCGCTGGCGAGCTTCCTCCGCGAGCATGGCGCCGAGACCGTCTCGGTGGTCTCGCTGGACTACGTGTTCGATCGGGAGAACCCGCTGTTTGCCAAGCTCGAGGCGTTCCTGGGGCAATGAGCCCAGGGTTCGTTCAGCATGGCGACAGCAAGCGGCAGCTACCATATGCTGTTGAGAACATCTAAACGCCTCTGGAACCTTGATCGATGACGCTGGGCTCTGACGTTTCCGGCATGACGACCACCGCAGCGAGCGCCGCCGCGAAGGGGCTGTCGATCGTCGTCCCCGTCTATAACGAGGCGGCGGGCCTCGCTGCCCTGCATCAGCGCATCTGCGATCTCGCAAAGACGCTGCGGCAGCGCTATCGGCTGTCTTGCGAGGTCGTCTACGTCGACGACGGCAGCAAGGATGCGACGCTGTCGATCGCCCGGTCGCTGCCGGCCGACGCGATCGACGTCCAGGTGGTGTCGCTGTCGCGCAATTTCGGCAAGGAGGCCGCGCTGATGGCAGGCCTCGACCATGCCCGGCTCGGCGCCGTCATGTTCATGGACGGGGACGGCCAGCATCCGCCGGCGCTCATCGAACAGCTGGTGCGGCACTGGATCGATGACGGCTACGACGTCGTCTACACCGCCAAGGCGCATCGCGACAACGAGCCCTTCTTGCGCCGGGTCGCGGTGCACGGCTTCTACGCGCTGATCAATTGGGGCGCACGCCAGAAGATTCCCGAGGACGCCGGCGATTTCCGCCTGCTGTCGCCGCGCGCGGTCGCCGCACTCAGGCAGTTGCCGGAACGCAACCGCTTCTTCAAAGGCCTCGCCAGCTGGATCGGCTTTCGCCAGATCCGCGTCGACTACGAGCCTGCGGCGCGCGTCCATGGCGTCACCACCTTCAACGCCGCAAGCCTGCTCGGCCTCTCGATCGAGGGTCTGACATCGTTTTCGGTGGCACCGCTGCGCTTCGCCAGCCTGCTCGGCGTCATTCTCGCCGGAGGTGCCTTCCTGTTCGGCCTGTCGATCCTCTGGGAGGTGTTCACGACCGGCAAGCAGGTGCCCGGCTATCCCTCGCTCGTGATCGGCCTGATGACGATCGGCGGCGTGCAGCTCATCATGATCGGCATCGTCGGCGAATATATCGGCAAGATCCTTTCCGAGCTGAAGGCGCGCCCGATCTACTTCGTCGCCGAGCACAGCGAAAAGCACTCCGAGGCCGGCAAGGCCAACGACGCCCCGAACAGGACGGCCGCCGAATGAGCGCGGCCGCGAGCCCGCGGCGAATCTGGCTCTGCGCCGACGATTACGGTATCAGCCCGGGCGTCAACCGCGCCATCCGCGACCTGATCGAACGCGGCCGCCTCAACGCCACCTCGGTGATGATGGTGGGTGCAGCGATCGAACGCAGCGAGATCGAGGCGCTTCAGTCAGCAGCAAAGCCGAACCCGCGCTGCACGATCGGATTGCACGTGACGCTGTCGGCGCCGTTCCGGCCGCTCACCATGCATTTCCGACCGCTCGACGGCGACATGTTCATGCCGTTTCCGAAGCTGCTGCGCGCGGGCGTTTTGCGGCGGCTCGACCGGGAATTCTTCCGCAACGAAGTCAAGGCGCAGCTGGCAGCCTTCATGGACGCGTTCGGGCGCGCCCCTGACTTCGTCGACGGTCACCAGCACGTGCAGCTCTATCCGCAGGTGCGCGACGGTTTCGTCGATGCGGTCGCCGAGACTGCGCCAAACGCCTGGGTGCGTCAGGGCGGGCGCGATCTGCCGCTCAGGCAACGGCTGGCCTCACCAAAAGCTCTGGTGCTCGACAGCCTCAGCGCGCAATTCCGCCGCCGCGCCGGCAGCGCCGGCCTCAGCTTCAACCCCGGCTTCGCCGGCGCCTATGATTTTACGCGCGACGCCGATTTCGGCGCGCTGATGCGGCAATTCCTGGAAGGCCTTCCCGACGGCGGTCTCGTGATGTGCCATCCCGGCTTCGTCGATGACGTCCTCGCCGGCCTCGACCCGATGACCGATGTCCGCGAGCGCGAGCACGCCTACCTCTCGGGCGAAGCCTTCGCGCGCCTGCTGGCGGACAGCAACGTGACACTGGGATGAAACCGGCGAAGAGCTGGCCCAGGAGGCAGCTTGTCGCATACGGAAATTTAATCCGGCCGGCACTGTTGGGGCCACAATGGAACCCTACATCTCCTCCGCGCTTGGTTTCGCGCGAAGGAGACAGATCATGACGCCGCAGGAACGCCAGCTCGTCGACGACCTTTTTGACCGGCTTTCTAAGCTGGAGAATGCACCGCGCGATCCCGATGCGGTCGCCGCGATCTCCGACGGCCTGCGCAAGGCGCCCGGCGCCGTCTATGCGCTGGTGCAGACCACGCTGTTGCAGGACGAAGCGCTGAAGCGCGCCCATGACCGCATCCAGCAGCTGGAAGCCGCCCAAGCGCCCGAGCCCGCCCAGTCCGGCGGCTTCCTCGACACCATGCGCGACACGCTGTTCGGCGGGAGCCCCTCGCGTGGTTCGGTTCCGAACGTGCCGCCGCGTGAGCAGCGGCCGGTCTGGAACACCGGCCAGGCGATGCAGCAGACGCAGCCGGGCTACGGCCAGCCGCCTTACGGGCAGGCCTATGGCCAGGGGCCGGGTCCGGGCTATGGCGCTCCGCCGGTGGGCGGTGGCGGCGGCTCGTTCCTTGGCACGGCGGCGGCGGCCGCGGCCGGCGTCGTCGGCGGCTCGCTGCTGCTCTCCAGCATCCGCGGCATGATGGGTGGATCGCATCAGCAGGCTTTTGGCGACACTACGATCATCGAGGAGCGCGGCGGCGGTGCAGGTGGAAGCCCCTGGGGCGGCAGCGATCAGTCGGGCGGTTCGCTGTCGCGCGATGCCGGCCTCAACGACATCGGCTCGAACCGTGATTCCCGCCAGGGCTTCTTCGACCAGGCCTCGAACGACGACCGGAACAACAACAACGACCAGAATTACGACAACGATCACGACGACAACATGGACATGGCCGACGACAGCGATTTCGGCGACGGAGACGACGGCGGCAGCGACTACGCGTGACGCCGATCTATGACGCATGCAAGCGAACGGCCGCCGATGAGGCGGCCGTTTTCATGAGATGCGTCTTGCTCGGGCGTCCTTCCTTCTCCCTGCAACAAGGAGAGAGGGCAACGACGATCACATCACCACAACCTTGGTGCCGACATTGACGCGACCGTAGAGGTCGATGACGTCCTCGTTGCGCATACGGATGCAACCGGAGGAGACGTTGGTGCCGATGGTCCAGGGCTCGTTGGAGCCGTGAATCCGGTAGAGCGTCGAGCCGAGATACATCGCGCGGGCGCCAAGAGGATTTTCCGGACCGCCTTCCATGTGCCGGGGCAGATCGGGACGGCGCGCGAGCATTTCCTTCGGCGGCGTCCAGTCCGGCCATTCGCGCTTGGCGGTGATCGACTTCACGCCGGACCAGGTGAAGCCGGGACGGCCGACGCCGATGCCGTAGCGCATCGCCCTGCCGTTGCCCTCGACGAGATAGAGAAACTTGTTCGGCGTATCGACCACGATGGTGCCGGGACTTTCGTTACCGTTATAGTCAACGAGTTGTTTCTCGAATCTCGGATCGAACGGACGCTGCCGCGGGTCGACCGCCTCTTGCTGGAGAGCTGCGCCTTGCATCTGCGGCTCGCCCATTGGAGGCAGGCGGCGCTGATCGTAATAGGCCGGCTGCTGCTGATACACCGGCTGCTGCGGCGCGTAGGCCGGACCGCGGCCGGGACCGTCGCCGAACAGGAACTCGATGAAGCCGCCACCCATGTTCGAATTGGAAGCGACGCGCACCGGCGTCGGCGGCACCTGCGGCGCATAGAGCACCGCGGGTGGATCGTTCGGCACGCTGTTGTCGAAGGCGCTGGCGTCGTTGGCGCCGGCCATGAAGGTGCAAGCGCTGCCGAGCAGCGCGACAGACATTTTCTTGAACATCGACGTACTCTGTACTGTTTCGTCTAGATCACATGCGCCGTGGAAGCTGCCTGGCTGATCGGCGCCCGCGACGTGGTCAATAAAAAGCAAAAGCCGTTGCGTTTGGTAAACGGATCGGGCGTTTGGATTCACCACGTCGCAAGCGACGGCGCAATTTGGCGATCAGCGTTTATTTTCCATGAATGCCGCGCGTCCATGGTTAATCGCTTCTTCGCGCAGCCTCGCGCGCGGCCGCCCGGCAGTTCCCGCTGTGAACTTCGTGTTAAATCGCTTCTGCCTACAAAGACGCGTGAATGAGGTGGGGGAGTATCCTGATGGCTGTTCACCGCAAACGTTTTCGTGTCGAGGATATCGTCGGTGGCGAGATGCCCATTCTAGACGTAACTGAAGAGGCTCCCCCGATGCATAGCGAAATCATGGCCGAGCTGCGCGCGATCCGCGCACAGATGGCGAAGGGCACTGCACCGCTGTCCGGCAGCGCAGCCATGGCGGCAATCGATGCCTCGACGGCCCACGAGCTCGCCGAAGCGCGCACCATGCTGGAGACCTACCGGGCACAGATCGAGCAGTGCGAGAAGCTGAAGGTCGAGCTCGACCTCATCCACGACGCCATCGACCGTACCAAGCGCGAGATCGCGACGCTGCACGGCAAGAGCTTCGACGGCGGCGAAATGGCCAAGGTCAATGGCGAGCTCGGCGCGGTGGTCGGCGGCACCGAGCAGGCGACCCAGCAGATCCTCGAAGCCGCTGAATCGATCGACCAGGCCGCCAGCGCGATGTCCAAGGTGGACTCGGCCGATCAGCAGAAGCGGCTGGCCGACGACATCCAGGAACGCGTCATCTCGATCTTCGAGGCCTGCAACTTCCAGGACCTGACCGGCCAGCGCATCAGCAAGGTCATGACCACGATGAAGTTCATCGAGCAGCACATCAATGCGATGATGGACATCTGGGGCGGCGTCGACGCCATCAAGGCCCATGTCCCCGCGCATGTCGACAACCGCAGCGACGACGAGAAGCTCCTCAACGGCCCGAAGCTCGCCGGCGACGTCGGCCATGCCTCGCAGGACGACATCGACGCGTTGTTCGACTGAGCGGGCGCATACGGAAAAGCAAAACGCCGGTCCTGGGGCCGGCGTTTTTTGTTTTGTCTCTCGCTGTCATTCCGGGGCGGTCCGCAGGACCGAACCCGGACTCCAGAGCTTTAGGGCGGCGGACTCACATCGAGATTCCGGGTTCGCGCTTCGCGGGCCCCGGAATGACGGAGACGAGCGTCACGCCCGCGGCGCGCAGCGGACGTAGACCATGTTGCCGTAGCGGGTGGCGGCGTCCTTGTCGATGAAGCGGGTGATCAGGACGCGGCCGTCGAAGGAGATGATCTCGCGATCCTGCTCGCCAGGGGTCGGCCCCGCCGGTCCGATGTAGTTCTTGCCGCTCGGCGAGCCCTTCAGCCGCAGTTCCTGTGGCGTCGCCTGGTCGGCCAGATGCATGATCACGCCGCCCGAGGAGCCAGCCGTGATCACATAGGGGTTCTTGCACTGCGCCCGGGCGGCAGCCTCGGTGCGGGCGCGGTCGGCCGGGTTCTGGAACGAGGCGAGACCCCAGCGACCAACGATCTCGTCGGCGCGGATGGTGGCCGGCATTTCCGGAGCTGTGCCGGGTTCGGCTTCGGGCGGCGGCGAGGACGACGAGAAGGACGGCAGGCTCATGCCGCCGCCGCAGGCGCCCAGCAACAGCGCCAGACAGGAGGCTGCCGCCAGATTGGCAACCGTGCGCGCGTGAGCTGAACTGATCATGGCATTCCCCCGAACAAGACGACGGCCGCACCCCTCCCGCAGCCAAGCGCAAAACCGCTGCCGGAGCAATGACGTCCTTCTGTAAGCCGACGCCCCGAACGAGTTTCCAATGCCACCATCCTATATCCGCCTCAACAATCGCTTAACCACCTTTGCTTGACAGG
Organism: Bradyrhizobium sp. RP6; assembly: GCF_003837805.1. Taxonomy (GTDB): domain Bacteria; phylum Pseudomonadota; class Alphaproteobacteria; order Rhizobiales; family Xanthobacteraceae; genus Bradyrhizobium. The sequence goes on from NZ_RQIT01000024.1 coordinate 30,169, forward strand.
ATCGCGGCCAAGCCATATTTCCGGGCCCACTATTAGCACTCGGAAAGCCCGATTGCTAAGCGCGCCGTTCGATCCCTCGGGGAGAGGGTGGACGGACGCGCCGCCCCACCGACTTCCACTACTTCCGAAGCGAGCCTCCAAAGGGAAACGTCATGGCTAAATCCAAATTTCGTCCGCTGCATGACCGTGTCGTGGTCAAACGTATCGACGCCGAGGAAAAGACCAAGGGCGGCATCATCATTCCCGACACCGCCAAGGAAAAGCCGTCGCAGGGCGAAGTCGTCGCCGTCGGCCCCGGCGGCCGCGATGAGACCGGCAAGCTGATTCCGATCGACCTCAAGGTCGGCGACCGCGTGCTGTTCGGCAAGTGGTCGGGCACCGAGGTCAAGATCGACAACGAAGAGCTCCTGATCATGAAGGAGTCGGACATCATGGGCGTGCTGGCCTAAGGCCATCTGCCTGAACGGCCGCTGAATGTGCCGCTGTCATGCCCGAGCTCGACCCGGGCATCCATCATTGTTCGCAAGATGATGGATTGCCGGGTCAAGCCCGGCAATGACGGAGAAAGCGCAACCCAGCACAGCACAAGACACATCATAAACACGAGGGATTGCAGACCATGGCTGCCAAAGACGTCAAGTTTTCCGGAGACGCGCGCGATCGCATGCTGCGCGGCGTCGACATTCTCGCCAACGCCGTCAAGGTGACGCTCGGCCCGAAGGGCCGCAACGTCGTCATCGAGAAGTCGTTCGGCGCGCCCCGCATCACCAAGGACGGTGTCACCGTCGCCAAGGAGATCGAGCTCGAGGACAAGTTCGAGAACATGGGCGCCCAGATGGTGCGTGAGGTCGCCTCCAAGACCAACGACCTCGCCGGCGACGGCACCACCACCGCGACCGTGCTGGCCCAGGCCATCGTGCGTGAAGGCGCCAAGGCGGTCGCCGCCGGCATGAACCCGATGGATCTCAAGCGCGGCATCGACACCGCGGTCGCCGCCGTCGTCAAGGACATCGAAAAGCGCGCCAAGCCGGTCGCCGCCTCCTCCGAGGTCGCCCAGGTCGGCACCATCTCGGCCAATGGCGACGCCGCCATCGGCAAGATGATCGCTCAGGCGATGCAGAAGGTCGGCAACGAGGGCGTCATCACCGTCGAGGAAAACAAGTCGCTCGACACCGAGGTGGACATCGTCGAGGGCATGAAGTTCGACCGCGGCTATCTCAGCCCCTACTTCGTCACCAACGCCGAGAAGATGACCGCCGAGCTCGAGGACGCCTACATCCTCCTGCACGAGAAGAAGCTCTCGGGCCTGCAGGCCATGCTGCCGGTGCTGGAAGCCGTGGTGCAGTCGGGCAAGCCGCTCGTCATCATCGCCGAGGACGTCGAGGGCGAGGCGCTGGCCACCCTGGTCGTGAACCGCCTGCGTGGCGGCCTCAAGGTTGCCGCCGTGAAGGCGCCAGGCTTCGGCGACCGCCGCAAGGCCATGCTGGAGGATATCGCCATCCTGACCGGCGGCCAGCTGATCTCCGAGGAGCTCGGCATCAAGCTCGAGAACGTCACGGTGAAGATGCTGGGACGCGCGGGCAAGGTGGTGATCGACAAGGAAAACACCACGATCGTCAAGGGCGCCGGCAAGAAGCCCGAGATCGAGGCGCGCGTCGGCCAGATCAAGGCCCAGATCGAGGAGACCACCTCGGATTACGACCGTGAGAAGCTCCAGGAGCGCCTGGCCAAGCTCGCCGGCGGCGTCGCGGTGATCCGCGTCGGCGGCGCCACCGAGATCGAGGTCAAGGAGAAGAAGGACCGCGTCGAGGACGCGCTGAACGCCACCCGCGCTGCGGTGCAGGAAGGCATCGTCCCCGGCGGCGGCGTCGCGCTGCTCCGCGCCAAGAAGGCGGTGGGCCGTCTCACCAACGCCAACGACGACGTCCAGGCCGGCATCAACATCGTGCTGAAGGCACTGGAAGCCCCGATCCGCCAGATCTCCGAGAACGCGGGCGTGGAAGGCTCGATCGTCGTCGGCAAGATCCTGGAGAACAAGTCCGAGACCTTCGGCTTCGACGCCCAGAACGAGGACTATGTCGACATGGTCGAGAAGGGCATCATCGACCCCGCCAAGGTGGTGCGCACCGCGCTCCAGGACGCCTCCTCCGTGGCCGGCCTGCTGGTGACCACCGAGGCCATGGTCGCCGAGCTGCCGAAGAAGGAAGCTCCGCCGGCCATGCCGGCCGGCGGCGGCATGGGCGGCTTCTAAGCCTCCGTTCCATCGCAGTATTGCGAAGGCCGCCTCCGGGCGGCCTTCTTTTTTGCCGACCCTGCCTCTTTCGCTTTCCAATTCAACCGCCAGCCAAAAACCACTACGGTGGCGCCGATTCTAACTGTTTGGGCATGATCCTCTCGGGAAACCGCTTCACACTTTTCCGGATCATGCCCGTTGCCCGAGGTCTTCGTCGATGCGCGCGCTTCTGGTTTGTTCGACTGCCCTTCTGGCGGCTCTGCTCGCCGTCTCGCCCGAGTTCGCCTCCGCCCAGATGAAGCTGTCGCCGAAGGCTACAGTGCCGGGCGGCATCGAGACACGCTATTTCACCTCGATCGACGGGCTGATGGACGGCAATGCCGACGTGATCCTGAAGGAGACGCGCCAGGGCAAGACGGTCACCGCGGCGGTGCTCGACGTCTGCTACCCGATCGCGAAGAACTCCGACCGCAAGGACCGCTTCGTCGTCAATCTCCAGGTCTCCGGCCAGACGCTGACGGGAACGACGCAGAGCCTTGGCAACAAGTCGCCGGTCAGCGTCAAGCTGCTGCGCAAACAGTCCGGCGACACGTTCGAATTTCGCGGCCAGATCGCGATCGGCCAGGCGGTGACCGAGGTCACCTCCCCCGACAATTCCGATCTCAGCGAGAAGGAATTTCTGGACAGCCAGACCTCAGACGACGGTATCACGCCGCAGCCGAAGGATTTCACCGACGTCTCGCCGGAAGCAATTGCAGCCAAGGTCAAGCTCGACGCTGCAACCGACTTCCTGAAGAGCCTGAAGGGCCAGGAGGTCGAGGTGACGCTGGCGAGCCTCACCGTCGGCTGCGACGCACTACGCGCAGGCGAGCAGACCATCAACATGTCGGTCGATCCCGAGCGCGCGGGAGCGCTGCTGTCGAAGATCAAGGCGATGCCCGGCGTCACGGCCGCAGGCTGGACCGCGGGCATGATCGAGATGGACCGCACCATCCGCTTCCCCGCGGCAGACTGGCGCGAGGGTGACAAGATCAACAAGGGCAAGCTTGCGACTGCGGTAGCAAGCGTGCTGGGCAGGACGTTCGCGGCAAAGCCGGTCTCGCAGGACTTCAACCCCGCGACCGGCAAGCTCAAGCTGGTGTTCAAGCGGCCGAATCAGGATTTTCCGACCCTCGAGCTCACCGACACGATCGAGGCCGCGGGGCTCATATCGCCCGACAAGCCGGGCGCCACCGACAAGCTCATGCTCTGGATCGGCAGCCCCGCGACCACGACCGCCGACGAGAGCAGCGGTGCCAGGCTCAACCTGTCCGACGATGCGAGCCTGGACGAAGAAGGCGATCTGCCTGACGACAACGGGGCGATCGAGGCGCTCGCCACCGAGCTGAAGGGCCAGCGCTGGGACGCGGATAAATCGGTGTGGAAGTAGGCCTCACGTGCCCCGGACGCAGCGCAGCACTCCCGGCGATGCGAAGCATCGTCCGGTGTGATGCGCTGCAGAGCCGGGGCCCGGGGCTACAAAGCAGTCGCGGATAGGAAGCTGGGTCCCGGCTCTGCGGCGCATCGCTTGCGCGACGCGCCTTGTCCGGGACACGAGAGCAACGTTCGAGAGATCTAATTCCCCGTCGTCCTGAAGCGCAGCGGCTTGGGGCCGATCAGCGTCAGCACGTCGCCCTGGCGCTTCCAGGTCTCGACGCTGCCGAGCGCGGCCACGAGCTCGTCGTCGGCTTGCGCCTTCGCCGGCGGACAGGAACGGTCCTGGATCTGGCCGGGGACGAAGATCACGGTGTTGCCGGCGACCGAGAACTGGCCCTTGCCGCCCTTGCACCAGAGCTCCAGCACGACCTCGCCATGGTCGCCGATCTCGATGTTCGGAATCCGCTTCGAGCCTGCTTGCGGCAACGCTTCCAGCGTCATCTCGGTGCCGAACGGGAAACCGTCCTCGGCACGCGCGAGCGTGGAGATCGCAAGCATTGCAACCGCCGCACACATCAATGGCTTGAGCGAAACCATGAGACCTCTCGACCGACCCGATTTGCGGCACCTTCTATAAGACGGCGGCACCATTGAGAAGGTTGGTCCAGATGCAAAAACCCCCGCGAGGGCGGACCTCGCGGGGATTTGCGTCGAAGCGAAGCGCTGCCGGCTACTTCAGAACCATCGCCGTGAACGGCCAGACATAGGCCTGCAACGTCACGAGCACGCCGACGAGGCACGCCAGCACGATGGAGTGCCAGAACACGAAGCGCAGGATGGTGCCCTCATGCCCGTACCAGTTGGTGGCCGTGGAGGCGACCACGATCGACTGGGCGTCGATCATCTTGCCCATGACGCCGCCGGAGGAGTTCGCCGCGGCCATCAGGATCGGCGACAGACCGAGCTGCTCGGAGGTGATCTTCTGGAGGTTGCCGAACAGGATATTGGACGACGTATCCGATCCCGTCAGCGCCACGCCGAGCCAGCCGAGCAGCGTGCCGAAGAAGGGGTAGAGCACACCGGTCGCGGCAAAGGCGAGTCCCAGCGTGGCGTCGACGCCGGACAGCCGGGTGAGCGTGCCGATGGCCAGCATCGCCGAGATCGTGATCAGCGAGATCGCGCAGAGCCGGATGGTGCGGCCATACTCGGCCACAAGCCGGCCGGGAGCGACGCCCATCAGGACGCCGGAGATGATCGCCGCAAGCAGCATGCCTGTGCCGGTGAACGACAGGTATGTGAAGCTGAACACCGCAGCCTCTTTCGTCGGCCCTGGAGCGACCGGCGGCATCTTGTTGATCATCTGGTGCAGCTCGGGCACGGGATAGTTCCAGACGAAGATCGAGTTCGCCCAGCCCTTGAAGGCGCCATTGCCCCAGATCAGCATCACGATGCAGACGATGATCCAGGGAAGAAGCGCATTGAAGAGCTCGGCCTGCGTCAGCGGCGTCTTGTCGAGCGGCCTTGCCGCCGCCATGGTCGAGGCCGATTCATCGTGGCCCCGCAGCGCCGGCGACAGCCAAAGCTGCTTCGGTTGCCACACCTTCAGGAACAGGATCAGCGCCCCCATCGAGATCAGCGACGCGCCGATGTCGACGATCCAGGGATTGATGTAGTTCGAAATCACGAACTGCGGGACGGCAAACGATACGCCGGTGACGAGGATCGCCGGCCAGACGTCCTTCATGCCTTTCCATCCGGCGAACGCCCACACCACCCAGAACGGCACGATCAGCGAGAAGAACGGCAATTGCCGGCCGACCATCGCGCCCAGAATGTAGGGATCGAAGCCAGTGACCGAAGCGAGGCCCTGGATCGGTGTCCCGAGCGCGCCGTAGGCGACCGGCGCGGTGTTGGCGATCAGCGACAGGCCGGAGGCTGCGAGCGGCGAGAAGCCGAGCCCGATCAGCACGGCGCCGGTGATCGCGACCGGCGTGCCGAAGCCGGAGGCGCCCTCGAAGAACGCCCCGAACGAGAACGCGATCAGCAGCAATTGCAGCCGCCGGTCCTCGGTGACGCCGCCGATGGCACGCTTGAGCAATTCGAAGCGGCCGGTGCTCACCGTCACCTGGTAGAGGAAGATGACGTTGAGGACGATCCAGCCGATGGGGAAGAAACCGGTGACGATACCCAGCACCGAGGCGCGGATCGACATGTTCGCGGGCATGGTGAAAACGAAGATCGTGATCAGGTTGGTCACGATCACGGCGATGACGGCCGCGATATGCGCCTGGACGCGACCGCTCGCGATCAGGACCAGCAGCGTGACGACGGGCACCGCCGCCGCTATGGTCGACAGCACCGGGCTGTTCAGCGGATCGTAGATTTGATTCCACATGCTCTTTCTCCCCACGCATGTTTGCGGCAGGCAGCCCGCGTGGAGAGCCGATCCTGCTTGACGCTCGAAGTGAGACCTCCCGAGCCGGACGCGACGTCCTCGCGAATGTGGTGGTTCCCACCCGCTCACAAGCTCGCGAAACCCCGAAGCACCTGCCCCGCGCCGTCGAGCGCCATGCTAGGGTTGCGGGCTGCGACAATCCAACGCAAATTGCAGATCCTGCGACTTTAGTCTAACCCGCGCCCGTCTCCGCCATTGCCGCAAGTCTTGGCTCTGGGCGTTTGTGCACATCCCCCGAGGAGACCCAGCTCTGTGAAGAACATCAGCGCCACGCTCGCGATCGTCTGGCGAATTGCCGCTCCTTATTTTCGGTCGGAGGACAAATGGGCGGGCCGGGGCCTGCTCGCCGCCGTCGTCGCGATGGAGCTCGCGCTGGTCGCGATCGACGTGCTGGTGAACCAGTGGCAGAACCGGTTCTATAGCGCGCTGCAGAACAGCGACTGGGACAGCTTCGTGAGGGAGATCTGGATCTTCCTCGCGCTCGCGTTCACCTATATCGCACTGGCTGTCTACAAGCTCTACCTGAACCAGTGGCTCCAGATTCGCTGGCGGCAATGGCTCACCCGGCACTATCTCGGCGAATGGCTCCGGAGCGCCACGCATTATCGCATGCAGCTCAAGGGCGACGCGGCCGACAACCCGGACCAGCGCATCACCGAGGACGTCAAGAATTTCGTCGAGCAGACCCTGATCATCGGGCTTGGCCTGCTCTCGTCGATCGTGACGCTGTTCTCTTTCGTCATCATCCTTTGGGGCCTTTCCAATGCCGCGCCACTACGCCTGTTCGGCACCGATCTCATGATCCCCGGCTATCTGTGCTGGGGCGCGCTGATCTACGCGATCTTCGGCACCGCTCTGACGCACTGGATCGGCGCACCGCTGGTCAACCTCAATTTCGAGCAGCAACGCTACGAAGCCGACTTCCGCTTTAACCTCGTCCGCGTCCGCGAAAATTCCGAGCAGATCGCGCTACTTAGGGGTGAAAGCGCCGAACGGACCCGCCTGCTCGACCGCTTCGGCTTCGTGATCGCCAACTGGTACGCCATCATGAGCCGGACCAAGCGCCTCACCGCGTTCACGGCCAGCTATCAGCAGGCCGCAGTGATCTTTCCGTACGTGCTGGTGGCGCCGGCCTTCTTCGCCAAGAAGATCCAGCTCGGTGACATGATGCAGACCGCATCTGCCTTCTCCAGCGTACAGGGCGCGCTGTCGTTCTTCGTCACGGCTTACCGGTCTCTGGCGGAGTGGCGCTCGATCGTTGCGCGCCTCGATGGCTTCGAGATGTCCGTCGAGTCAGCCGCGAATCTGCCGGCACATGAGCCTGCCATCGCGCTGGAGGTTACCGGCGGCCGCAGTATCGACCTCGAGCAGCTCTGCGTGAACCTGCCCAACGGCACCCCGCTGGTTGCCGCCAAGGCGTTCACCATCGAGACGTCGGAGCGCGTGTTAGTGACCGGACCGTCGGGCTCCGGCAAGTCCACGCTGTTCCGGGCCATCGCCGGCATTTGGCCATTCGGTACCGGCACGGTTGTCATCCCCGAGAAGGCAAAGCTGATGATGCTGCCGCAGCGGCCCTATTTTCCGGTCGGCATGTTGCACGATGCCGTTGTCTATCCGGCAGCGCCAGGTGCATTCGCGGCCGCGCAAGTTCGCGATGCGGTGAGCGCCGTTGGCTTGACCGACCTCGCCGGGCGGCTCGACGAGGACGGCCACTGGAACCGGACGCTCTCGCTCGGCGAGCAGCAGCGCCTCGGGCTCGCCCGCGCGCTGTTGCATGTCCCGGACTATCTGTTCCTGGACGAGGCGACTGCCTCGCTGGACGAGCCGTCGGAGGCCCGGCTCTACCGCCTGCTGGTGGAGAAGCTGCCGCAGGCCACCATCGTCTCGATCGGCCACCGCTCGACGCTCGACGCCTTCCACACGCGCAAGGTGGCGCTGGTGAAGGACGGTGCCATTCACGTCCTCGGCGGCGAACGGGCTGCAGCAGAGCCGACCGTGGCGCGCTGAGGCGCAAGGCCTCCCTCGCCGGCCGTCGCGTCGAAAGAGCCGGATGGGCGGCTTCTGGTCTAAGGGACGCCCAACTCGGGCCTCGTCATTGCGAGGAGCTCTTGCGACGAAGCAATCCAGACTGTCTCGGCAGAAAGACGCTGGATTGCTTCGCTGCGCGACGGCGCAATGTGAGGCAGCGGCGCCGCTCTCCCGGCTCGCATTTCGAGCCGCAGACGCAGCTTTGTAATCTCTTGGCCGGCTCCTCCCCCAAGGCCGTCCCTGCTTCACCTCCGACCCCAAAGCAAAAGGGCGGCAGGTTGTCCTGCCGCCCTTGCCTAAGTCGTCTCGGAAAGAAACTTACTTCAGGTTGGTCATCGCCGTCAGGTCGACAGAGAGCTTGGCGACGCCAGCAGCGCTACACCAGTTGGAGCCGAAAGCCGTGGTTGCGTTCGCGCCACCGTTGATCGGGGTAACGAAGCCGGGGCTCGAGTTGGTGGCGGAGAAGTCGCTGGTGAAGGCGTTGCAGTCACCCTTCGACAGATCGGTGTCGTAGTAGCGCAGATCGAGCGTGAACACCTTGTAGGTGAAGCCGACGCCGACGTTCCAGGTGTTGTAGCTCGGCTCCTTGATGCCGTTCGCGTACACCGGATCGCCTGCGATGCCGTAGAAGATGTCGGAGGTGCCGAGCCACTGGCGGCCGAACTCACCCGACACATACATGCCGACGCCACTGGCACCGAAGGTAGTGCTCGGCGCAGTCCACTTGGCCGTGACCGAGGCGTAGTTGCCCCAGGCGCCGAGGTTCAGGAAGTTCGGCGAATAGTACTCGTTGAAGCCGACCGTCCACTGGTCGTTGATGGCGACGTTCAGCTTGGCATAGGCTTCGAAGAAGCTCGCGTCCTTCTTGGCGAAGTTGCCGTTGATCGGAAGGCCGATCGCGCCCTGGGAGTTGTCGAGGCTGCTACCGCAATTGCCCTGCGCAAGGGTGCCCTGCGAGCCGAAGCAGCTTCCGCCCGGATAGAGGTAGCCCCAGACACCGAAGTCGAAGGCGAACATGCCGAAGGTCGGGCGGATACCGCCGTAGATGTCGACTTCTGCCGCCGCCCGGTTCGGGAACGAGATGCTCGAGGCGGACGTACCGATATAGAGCTGGAGGTCCTTGTTGACGTTGTAGCGCGGCTCGAAATAGGCCGTGACCGACGGGTTGTGGTTCGACTGGGTAATGCCGCGGAAGATGTAATCGCTCATGATGCCGGCGCCGAAAGCGACATCCCATGGATCGAAGGCCGGGGGCGGCGGGGCCTTCAGCGCCTTCACGCGCAAGTCTGCCGCGAAAGCCGAACCCGTTACCATTGCCAGCGCCGTTGCCAACAAAACCGCTTTTTTCATTTCGATCCCCATCACCAATTCTTAGACCCCAGTCGGATTCCGGAAGCCCCCGGGGCGCCCGACCTGATTGCAAATTACATCACTGCGACAATCTGGATTGGCGGATAGGAACCGTGAAGCAAAAAGCGCGGGCATCTGCCGACTTTTTAGGCGTTTCGACCAATTCACGAAAGGTTGTTGGCCTGTGTGGCTTCCCGACCACATTTTTCTCTTTCCAAAGTGCACAGGAGGCCCGTGTAAGTCCGGGGGTCTTCGGCTGGGTGACGCCCAGGCCACGAATTAGACAGGCGCGGCAAACGGCTGACACTGAATCAGCTTGCGACGATGCAAAAAGGCCGCAGCGCCCGGCGCCGCGGCCCTTCTGATTGCAGATCGCTTCAAGAGCCAAGGAGCTGCCGGGCTTACCCCTGCCCCTCTGCCGGCGCGGGTTCCGCAGAAGACGAAGGCATCGCCCAGCTTGTCTCGGAGGCAGGCTCGGGAGCCGGAGCTTCCGCCGGGGCCGATGGCTTCGGAGCAGGAGCTGCCTTCGCCTTCTTCGGTGCCGCTTTCTTCGCGGCCTTCTTGGGTGCGGCCTTCTTGGCCGACTTCGCCGCAGCCTTCTTCTTGGCAGCCTTCTTCGGAGCTGCCTTCTTGGCAGACTTCTTCGCAGCTTTCTTTGCAGTCTTCTTGGCTGCCTTCTTGGCTACCTTCTTTGCGGTCTTCTTCTTCGCTGCTACGGCCTTCTTCGCTTTTTTGGCCTTCTTGCTTTTCTTCTTCTTCGCTTTCGCCATCGTGGTCCTCCTGTTGCCGCCGAACAATGGTCGATCGGGCGTCGTTCTGCCGTCACCTTCGGACGAAAGCTCGAGCCCTTGAAAGCTCAAGCTTGTGCGTTCGATGTCGGCCGCGCCCCGCCCGTAGCCCAATCGAGAAGCTCAATCGTGTGCACGACCGGAACTGACGTGCCACTGGCAATCTGCACCATGCAGCCGATATTGCCCGCGGCAATCATGTCCGGCTTGACGCTTGCGATGTTGGCGACCTTGCGATCGCGCAACCGGCCCGCAAGCTCGGGCTGGAGAATGTTGTAGGTCCCCGCCGAACCGCAACACAAATGGCTCTCGGGCACATCTTTCACCACGAATCCATTCTTGGAAAGCAATTCTTTCGGAAGGCCCGTGATTTTCTGCCCGTGCTGCAACGAACATGCGGAGTGATAGGCGACGACGATGTCGTCCTGTCTCGCGGTCGTCGCGAGGTCGAGGCCGGCGACGTATTCGGTGATATCCTTGGCGAGCGCCGACACCTTCGCCGCATCGGCCGCGAACGCGGAGTCCTCGCGCAGGAGATAGCCATAGTCCTTGATGACCGTGCCGCAGCCGGACGTCGTCACCAGGATGGCGTCGAGCCCCTCGCCGGCCGCTTCCTTGCACCACGCCGCGACGTTGGCGCGAGCTCGCGCCAACGCATCCTGGTCGTTGCCAAGGTGATGGGTCAGCGCGCCACAGCACTGCTCGTCCCGGATTAGGACCACCTCGATGCCGTGGCGGGTGAGGAGACTGATGGCGGCCTGGTTGATGCGCGGCGCCAGCACCTGCTGGGCGCAGCCCTGGAGGAGCGCCACACGTCCGCGCTTCTTGCCGAGCGCCGCGAATACGCTGCCCGCAGCAGGCCCTGCCGGCGGCAATTGGTTCGGGGCCAGCGCCAGCATCGCCTTGATGCGCTGGATCAATCCGGGCGTCGCCGAAGGCCGGGGCGTCGGCAGCAAGACGCCCAGCGGACGCGCCAGCCGCGCCAGCCACATGCTGATGCGGAAGCGCTGCGGGTCCGGCAGCACGAAGGCCAGCACCTGGCGCAGCAGCCGCTCGGCCAAAGGCCGCTGATAGCGCTGCTCGATCCGGACCCTGGCCTGGTCGACGAGGTGCATGTAGTTCACGCCCGAGGGGCAGGTCGTCATGCAGGCAAGGCAGGACAGGCAGCGGTCGACATGCTTGACCACCTCGGCCGTCGGCGCTTGGTCCTTCTCCAGCATCTCCTTGATCAGGTAGATGCGCCCGCGCGGGCTGTCGAGCTCCTCGCCGAGCAGCACATAGGTCGGACAGGTCGCGGTGCAGAAGCCGCAATGGACGCAGGCCCGCAGGATCTTGTCGGCTTCCGCGATGTCGGGGTCGGCGAGTTGCGCGAGCGAGAATTCGGTCTTCATGACGCAGCGCCTCGCGTCAGCCGTCCCCGGTTGAGAATGGTCTTCGGATCGAAGCTGGCACGTACCCGCTCGCTGAGGGCGGCGATCCCGGGCGCCTGCGGCTGGAACACGTCGACCATGCGCCTGACATCCTCGGCCGCCCGGATCAGCGTGGCGTGTCCCCCAACCGCATTGGCGCGCGTGCGCACGAGCGGGGCATGCGCGTCTGATTTCGGCGGCAATGCCGCCCAGATCAGTCCGCCGCCCCAATCGTAGATCAAGTCGCCCCCCGTCTCGCGCGCCAATTGGACGCCGAGTGCCGCGCCCGAGGCCGGCGGACAGACGATCCGCCACACCGGCCAGGCGCCGAGCGCGCCGCCGGCCGCAAATGGCACCACGTCGCGGATCGCGGCCCACAGCGCCGCGGAGGCCCCATCCTCGACCAGCGTCGAAGTTCCGAACGGCGCCAGCAATTCGCGCAGCGATCCGGCGCGGTGCGCGGCGGAGGCCGTGATGCCCTCGAGCCGCAGCATGGTCAGCGCCTCGCCTTGGCCGGCAATGTCGCCAAGCCCCTCGACCTTGGCCCGGAGTTCCGATTTCGGCAGATGCGCGGCGCCGGAGACGTCGAAGGGCGAGCCCAGCGCGGCGGTCATGGCCTTGTTGGCGGCAGCATCCTCTAACCCGCGCAGCAACAGCGTCCGCTCGGCCTCCGGCTTCGGCATCACCTTGAGCGTGACCTCCGTCATCACCGACAGCGTGCCCCAGGACCCGGCGAGCAGCTTGCAGAGGTCGTAGCCGGTGACGTTCTTCACCACCTTGCCGCCGGTCTTGAAGCTGTCGCCGAAGCCCGAGACGGCGTGCGCACCGAGCAGATGATCACGCGCCCCGCCCGCCCGGATGCGCCGCGGCCCGGCGAGCCCGGCCGCGATCATGCCGCCGATGGTGCCTGATACGGGCGTGCCGAGCAGCGGGGCGGTGTTGACGGGCTCGAAGGCGAATTGCTGGTTCTTGGCATCGATCAGCGACAGCACGTCGGCGAGCGGCGCTCCGGCCTGGAGCGTCACGATCAGCTCGTTCGGCTCGTAGGAGGTGACGGCACTCAGCGCGGAAACGTCGAGCACGGCGTTGGTTGCCATCGCATGGCCAATGCTGCGCTTGCTGCCATGGCCGATGATCTCGAGCGGCTGCTCGCTCGCAATCGCCGCGCGCACCACCTCTTCGACGTCTTTGGCGTCTCTGACCTTGAGCGTATCCACCACTGAGCCGGTATCGAAGTTTACAAGGGAAAGCAATTCGTTCGTCGCGTCGCTAGAACCGCGGCAAATCCGGGAACGCCAGCTTGCCGGCATGTACATGCATGCGGCCGAGCTCGGCGCAGCGGTGCAGGGTCGGAAACACCTTTCCGGGATTGAGCAGGCCCTGCGAATCGAAGGCGCATTTCAGCCGCTGCTGCTGGTTGAGGTCGATCTCGCTGAACATGTCGGGCATCAGGTCGCGCTTCTCGATGCCGACGCCGTGCTCGCCGGTGAGCACGCCGCCGAACTCCACGCAGGCGCGCAGGATGTCGGCGCCGAACGCTTCGGCGCGCTCGATCTCGCCGGGCTTGTTGGCATCGTAGAGGATCAGCGGATGCAGATTGCCGTCGCCGGCGTGGAACACGTTGGCGCAGCCGAGCTGATATTTTTCCGAGAGCTCGCGGATGCGGGCGAGCGCCTTCGGCAGCGCGCCGCGCGGGATCGTGCCGTCCATGCAGAGATAGTCGGGCGAGATGCGGCCGACGGCCGGAAACGCGGCCTTGCGGCCGGCCCAGAACAGATTGCGCTCGGCCTCCGAGGTCGAGATCTGGCAACTGGTCGAGCCGCAGGCATTGGCGATGGTCTCGACGCGCGTGATCAGCTCGTCGACCTCGATCTTGGGCCCGTCGAGCTCGATGATCAGCAGTGCCTCTACGTCGAGCGGATAGCCGGCATGGACGAAGGCCTCCGCGGCGTGGATCGCGGGCTTGTCCATCATCTCCATGCCGCCCGGAATGATCCCCGCGCCGATGATGCGCGCCACGCATTCGCCGGCCGCCTCGACTTGCGCAAAGCCGACCATCAGCGCGCGCGCCGTCTCCGGCTTTTGCAGGATGCGCACCGTGATCTCGGTGATGACGCCGAGCAGGCCCTCGGAACCGGTGATGACGCCCATCAGGTCGTAGCCGGAATTTTCCGCCGACTTGCCGCCGATGCGCAGGATCTCGCCGCTCATCAGCACGATCTCGCAACCGAGCACGTTGTTGGTGGTCATGCCGTATTTGAGACAGTGCACGCCGCCGGAATTCTCGGCGACATTGCCGCCGATCGAGCAGGCGATCTGGGAGGACGGATCGGGCGCATAATAGAAGCCGGCATGCGCGACCGCCTGGCTGATCGCAAGGTTGGTGACGCCGGGCTCGGTGACGACGACGCGGTTATCGAAATCGATCTCGCGAATGCGCTTGAACTTGCCGAGCCCCAGCAGCACGCCGTCTTCGAGCGGCAGTGCGCCGCCGGACAGCGAGGTGCCGGAGCCGCGCGGCACGACCTTGATGCCTTGTGCAGCACAATATTTCAGGACCAGCGAGACCTGCTCCGTCGTGTCGGGCAGCACCACGACCATCGGCGGCTGCCGGTAGGCGGTCAGCCCGTCGGATTCATACGCCCGCATCTCGGCTGCACTGTCGATCACGCCCTCGCCGGGCACGATTGCGCGCAACGCAGCAATGATCTCCGCGCGGCGCGCGAGCACCGCCTGGTCGCTCGCAGGCATCATGATGGCCATCACATATCCTTCCGGCTCGTAACCCAAGATCAATTTGTCGCGGCAAATCAATCACGTCCACGCCTGTTTGTGTAGGCCATCCGAAAGTCGGATCGACGGTGTTCCGCGAGTTCGCTCTGGGACAAGTAGGAAATCGTGAAACCTGTCATGGTTTGATGGCTTGTCCAAGCCGAGCAGGCCTGCCAAAACCGGCAGGCCGGCGATTGTCGATCAGGCAAGAGACTGACCAGACCCACCAGGGAAGAGACGAAGAGCACCCGATGACAAAACTGACTTTTGGCGCACTGACGATCCTCACCGTGATTGCCACCGCACCCGCCGCGATGGCGCAGGATGTAGCGGCCGGCAAGACGTCGTTCAACAAATGCCTGGCCTGCCACGCGATCGGCGAAGGCGCCAAGAACAAGGTGGGCCCCGAGCTCAACGGCCTCAACGGCCGCAAGTCGGGAACCGCGCCGGACTACAATTATTCGGACGCGAACAAGAATTCCGGCATCACCTGGGATGAGGCCACGTTCAAGGAATACATCAAGGACCCCAAGGCCAAGATTCCCGGCACCAAGATGGCGTTCGCCGGCATCAAGAACGAGACCGAGATCAACAATCTCTGGGCCTTCCTCGCCCAATACGACAAGGACGGGAAGATCAAGCAGTAGGCGCGCAAGAGGCGGCCGCCGGAGCTGACGCGTTTTCATCGTGCGAAGTGGTATCCACTTCGCATGAGAGCGCCTTAATCGGCGGCCGCCTGCGCCGGGACGATCCTGCCGATCATCGTCTCGATCTCCGCCTTCACGAGATCCGGCACGGCATTCTGCACCATGTGGCCGAGGTCGGGCAGCACGATCAGCTTCGCATTCCGCACGGTCGCGGCAAAGGGGCGTGCGTGGATGTCGGTCTTCACAGTCTTGTCGGGCTCGCCGGCGATGATCGTGACCGGCGCCTTTATCTCGCCATAGCGCGCGACTTGCGCGGCCACCGCTTCCTTCAGCGTCACCAGATCATGGGCGTTGGCGATGAACTCGCGCGGACGCAACAGCAACGGCGTCGCGGAGTCCTTGACGAAACCATCCGGCATGATCTGCGGCAGGAAGACGTTGCGCGCGCCGGATTCAGCGAGGGCGTAACCGAGTGGCAGCGTGATGGTGTAGGCGAGCAGCGGACCGATCACGGGCGTTGCGATGATCTCGTTGTAGCGGCCGACGCCGCCGCGCCAGGGATGAGTGACGGGCGCGAGCATGACGAGACCGGCAACGCGGTGCGGATGATCGAGCGCGATTCGCGCGCCGAGTGCGCCGCTCCAGGAATGCACCACGAAAACCGCGCGATGGATTCCGAGCTTATGAAGCGCCTCATCGATCATCCGCGCCTGGATTTGCGGCGTCGAATCCTGCCGCCGCGCACGGTGGCTCCAGCCATGGCCCGGGCGGTCGATCAGAATCACGCGACGGTCTCCGGCGAGGATGTCGCCGAGCGGCCGCCGCATCGCTTCGAGATTGGAGCTCGCGCCGTGCAGCATCACGATCGGAAGACCCGAATCGCGTGGGCCGATGTCGACGACATGAAGGGTCGCGCCGTCGACCTCGACCATCCGGCCCTGCGGTGGAAAGGTGCGTTGCACGGCGACGATTCCCGCCTGCGTGACCAGCGCCAGCAGAACCAGCGCCGTCACGACTGACATTACGATCATGGGGAGAATCCGGGCGATCCTGGGCACAGGGCAGTTACGGGTCTGATCGGGCGGCAGTTTCGCCGTCGGCCTGGCGAGCTTCCACTGATAATCCAGGGGCTGTGGATATGTGCATAATTGCAGAACGGAAAATTCAATGAAATCAAGGATCTTCTGCTGCACGCACAAGCCCCCGGGACAGCTTCATGCGGCCGTCATCACGGCTTCCATATAATCGCCATGGTCGGTTCCGCCATCTAGGCGCGGGTGGGTGCCGATCCTTCTCGCAATCTCACGCGATGCGGGAAAGGCCGGCAGGATTTGTCCTGGTTTGAACCGGAGAATTTCAATGAGCTTCAGATCGAACGATACTGCGATCGACGAGATCGTCGCGAGCTGCAACGGCGACCTGCGCGGTGCCGTGCGGGCGCTGCTCCTGATCAACGAACATCTCGAGACCGAGCTTGCAAAGGCTTACGCCGCAGCCGCCGACCGCGGCCTCGTCGAGCGCGGCAGCAGCGTCCTGCATTGAGCGCAGTCTAGTTCGGACCGCCTTCCGCTTTCTCATCCTCGGGCGTGACAGCGGGACAGGCGCGGATCGTCGAACGGGCAAGCTTGGCATCGGCCATGGACTTGTAGGGACCGTCACCGAACCAGATATCGCCGATGATCACGGGATTGCTGGTCACGATGTTGCATTTTCCGGTGGCGCGGTTGCCGACCACCCAGAACAGTCCGTCGGCGAAGCTCACCGCCCCCGACGCGAGCAGCAATATGGCTGCGAGTACCAAACGCTTCATGGCTTTCGCTCCTGCCATTCAGGTAGGCCTGCAGCAGGTCCCGCAATAGCCCTCGCGACGCCCCGCTTCGGATCGTGGTTAATCCGGACACGCCGCAACCGCTCGGCAATTGATCAACTTGTCCCTATTGGCTTGAGCACGATCAACCGCTGCACACCCTTTGCGGCTCACGCCTAGATGTCGCGACCTTCGACTTTCTCTGTCAGCGCCTTGACCTGATCGGGTATCTTTTCGAGGTGCGGATTGACGGCGAGCGCCTTGCGATAGGCATCAAGCGCGCGCTTCTCGTCGCCGACCTCCTGCATGATCATGCCGAGCCCGGCGAGCGCGCCGAAATGGCGCGGCTCCCGGATCAGCACTTGCTGGATATCCGCGAGAGAGCGGCCATAGTCGTTCTGCATGTAATAGAGCGTCGCCCGCCGATTCCAAGCCTCGATGTAATCGGGCCTGAGCTTGATGACCGAATCCAGCAGCTTGATCGCGACATCGATCTTTTTCGCATCGACGGCGGTCTTGGCGCGCGACATCAGAAGCGCCGCGGTGTCGCTCGGGGTCTGGAGCCAGATCGCCCAGATCCGCGCCTCGACATGCTTGGCGCTGACCTCGTCGGGAGCGGCCTTCAGTGCGCCGAACAGGAAATCGAGATTCTTGCTGCGATCGACCTTGGGCAGCTTGGCCGGCGCTTCGGGCAGCTTCTTCTGTTTGGCCGGAGGCTCAATCTGCTGCGCCAAGGCCGGAGCCGGGCCGGCGGCTCCCAGCACGAGGGCCAGACCGAGGATGCGCGCAAAGGGGAATCTGTCTGCCATGATGAAAGTCTAAACGCGCAAAGCCGCCCTTGCAAAGCAAAGGCGGCGTCAAACTCGTGTGAGCCGTGATCTTGCGGGGCGCGCGAAGGCGTCCGGCCGGGCGAGATCAGCCCTGCCGTGCCTTGAAGCGGCGCTGCACCTTGTTGATCACATAGACCCGGCCCTTGCGGCGGACCAGGCGGTTGGCGCGATGGCGACCGCGCAGCGATTTCAGCGAGTTACGGACCTTCATGGCAGAATCCTGAACGTTCGAAAGGCCGTGTTCGGCACTACCGTTTCGGCACGCGCGAATGTGGCAAAATGAGATTTTTCCCGCTGGCGGACCGACCGCCCGGGACGGGGCGGTTCTTAAGGCATGGCGGGCGGTGATGTCAATGTTAACCGCCCCGTTCCGGGCCAGCAAAATCGTGAGAACAACCCCATGCACAGTAGAAGCGGCCGGATCGGCCCGATCCGCCCGACCGGTCACTTGCGGCAGCGCCTTGCCAATTTCGTTATATCATATAATCAATTCGGCAACCCGTCGGGAGGAAACCCATGCCGAAACTGAAGCTGCCTGATATCGACAATGTCGTCGCGATCGACATCCACACCCATGCCGAGGAGCCCTGCGGCTGCCATCCCGACGATGGCTATGACGATTTCCAGGCGCAGATGGCCGAGTACTTCAAGTCGCCGAACAAGCACCCGCCGACCGTACCGGAGACCGCGGCCTACTACCGCTCCAAGAACATCGCTGCCGTCATCTTCCCGGTCGACGCCGAGCGCGAGACCGGCTTCCGCCGCTACAACAATTACGAGATGCTGGAAGTCGCCTCCGAGCATCTCGACGTCCTCATCCCCTTCGTCTCGATCGACCCGCACAAGGGCAAGCTCGGCGCGCGCGAGGCGCGCAAGCTGATCGAGGAATACGGCGTGCGCGGCTTCAAATTCCACCCGACCATGCAGGGCTTCTACGCCAACGACCGCATGGCCTATCCGCTCTATGAAGAGATCAACAATGGCGGTGCGATCGCGCTGTTTCACACCGGCCAGACCGGCGTCGGCTCGGGCATGCCCGGCGGCATGGGCATGCGGCTGAAATATTCCAACCCGATGTACATGGACGACGTCGCGGCCGATTTCCCCGACCTCAAGATCATCCTCGCCCACCCCTCCTTCCCCTGGCAGGAGGAGGCGCTGTCGGTCGCGACCCACAAGCCGAACGTCTATATCGACCTCTCCGGCTGGTCGCCGAAATATTTCCCGCCGATCCTGGTGCGCTACATCAACTCGATCCTGCAGGACAAGATGCTGTTCGGCTCGGACTGGCCGGTGATCACACCGGACCGCTGGCTGTCCGACTTCGCCAAGATCGACATCCGCGACGAGATCCGGCCGAAGGTGCTGAAGGCGAACGCGAGAAAGCTGCTGGGGATCTGAGCGCGATAGGCTGACGTCGGATCGAACTCGGAGAGTAGCGCCCCTCTCCGTTCCCTCCCCTTGTGGGTGTTCAGACCGGGGACATGGTGGACAGGTGTTCGGAGACATCGTGGACACTTTCGAGCGTTCCGTCGAGGCGCGCGCAGCGCGTCTCACTCCTCACGCCTTCGAAGGAGCATCGAGGGCTTCGATCGAACGACCGAAGCCCTCATGCTCACTCAGACCTGCGCCAGGCCTCCATCGACAAAGACCTCGCCGCCCGTCATGAAGCTGCTGTCCGAGGACGCCAGGAACGCGGCCACGGCGCCGGTCTCGCTCGGATCGCCTACGCGCCCGATGGGGGTCGAGCTGCCGAGTGCATCAAATGCTTCCTCGCCCACGACCTCCAGAGCCAGCTCAGTCTTGGTCGGCCCCGGCGACAGCACATTGACGCGGATGCCCGTGCCGCGCAGGTCCAGCGCCCAGCTGCGCGCCAGATTGCGGATCGCGGCCTTGGTCGCGCTGTAGATGCTGAATTGCGGCGTCCCCATCACGCCCGTGCTCGATCCCGTCAGGATGATCGACGATCCCCTCCGCATCAGCGGCAGGGCTTTCTGCACCGTGAACACCAGCCCTTTCACATTGACGTCGAAGATATGATCGTAGTGCTCGACCGTGATCTCGCCGAGCGGGGCAAACAACCCGGTCCCGGCGTTGGCGAACAGAATGTCGAGCCCGCCCCGTTCCGCCTTCACCGTCTCATACAGCCGGTCGAGGTCGGCCAGATCCGTCACCGAGCCCCTGACGGCTCGCGCCGACGATCCGAGCTTCGCCACGGCGGCGTCGAGCGGCTCCTGCCGCCGTCCGAACAGATAGACGAACGCGCCTTCGTCGACGAACCGTTTCGCAGCGCCAAATCCGATGCCCGTGCCGCCGCCGGTCACCACCGCCGTCTTGCCTTGTAGTCTGCTCATGATGTGCTCCTTCACTAGGGTTGCACTAAGCTGGCGGCCTACCCACCTATCGACAAGTATGCACCTTTTGGTAAGTACCCAAAAATGTCATCAGATCGTTCGGACCCCATCTCCCCGCCGGCGCAGGCTCAAGCAGACGTCCAGAGCTGCACGCCGACGTTGCCCGGCTTCACCTGCGGCCTAGATGCGACCCTGCGGGTCGTCGCCGGCAAGTGGAAGCCGCTGATCCTCTACTTCCTCGCCCAGGACGGCGCGACCCGCTACGGCGAGCTCCGGCGCGCCATCCGCGACGTCAGCGACAAGGTGCTGATCCAGCAACTCAAGGAGCTGGAGGCCGACGGTCTCGTGAAGCGGACCGACTACAAGGAGGTGCCGCCGCGGGTGGACTATAACCTCACGCCTTTGGGCCAGAGCCTCGCCCAAGCTCTCGTGCCGCTCTGCACGTGGGGCACCGAGCACATGGCGGAGGTCAGCCAGGTGTTCGCCGAGCGGGCCACCTGGACGCGGCGAGAACGTCAGCCGACCGTCTAGCTTGCGCTGCTCGTCGTCCGAGGTCTGCTCCGCCCCCGATCGCAGCGCGTTGGCGTAACTCGCCTTGAGTCCGGCTCGAGCCAAAAGCGGACGTTTAGTCGTTAGGTCAGGCAGGTCCCGAGCCAATCCTTGTCTGATCACCAGCCCTTTTGAAAATAGCGATCGTGACCACGAACGTTGGGAAAAGTGACGCGTTGAGCGGGATAGGGCACCGCATTGGAGAAGAAGCATGCGAACCGTAACTCTCGCGATGATTGTAGTTGCCGCAAGCGCAATTGCCTTCCAGGCAACAGCGCAACAGCAAGCCGCGCCTAGTGAGCAAACCAAGGACGAGATGCGCACTGACGTAGACAAAGGGCTCAAGACGAGCGAGCCCAACGAGCAGATGCAGCGCGACGCGGATAAAGGGACCAAGACACGCAATTCAGGCGCGTCCGGATACGTTGCCGACCAAGACAAGCCGGGCGCCTCTGCGCATCCCCCGGGCCAACCGGGGAGTGAACAGACGACTGGTTCTGGCAGCCAGACTGGCCCTTCGAAACAAGGCCGGCAGTAATCGCTTGGCCGACCTCGTGCTCACCTTGCGCGACTCGTCATAAAGCAGTGCCAAGGGCAGCTTCGCGTATGGCGTTCAGGAAGACGATGGGTGCCCAATGCAGCCATGGTCCCTGAACCAGGTAACTCTGTTGGGTTCGTAGTCTCAGCAAGATCGATGCGTGCGATGCGTGCAAGGATGTAAAGCTTCAGAAGAACCGAGGGGGTGGTACGACGGTCGACCCGTTGCCGCCGGCTCCCCCCTCAAAGCCCATCTCAACCAAATCGAGCGCATCGACAAATACGTCGATCACGCGAACGGGGTTGCGCGCGTCAATGAACTACCCCAATGAACGGACATCTTCAGAGCCGGTCGCCATATCTCAAAGGTGCCACTTCCAGGATTCGCAGCACGCCTCGGAAGTAGACGTTCGCGTTGCGCGGACCGGCCGGGAGGCCACCTGTCATCAGCCCTGCCGCAGGACATCGCCGCTGGTGGCAGATATGCGCCACTCACGATGAACATGCTGCCGCTCGGCGGCCCGCGCTTGAACTCCTAAGCCGTCCCTGCCGGCCAAGCTGGAGACCCAGCTTGCGTACATTCAAGATTCCGCACTACACTCTTAGACAGCATCGGCTCACTAACGTATCCACAAGTTGTGTCCCGCAATTAACGGGACATTAACCTGCGGCTCAAGCGCGTACCGTGGCCTTGTCGGACAGGAGTGGACCAGTCCCATGTGGAAAGACCCCATCGAGAGCACGCCTTCGATCATCCAGACCGATTTCGGGCCCTTCGGGCAGAGCCTGCCGGGGGACGGTGAAGCCTATTGCGGCCCCACGTCGATGGTCATGGGCCTTTACTGGCTGTCGGCAAACGGCTTCACGCAGGTTGCTCCTGTGGTCTACAACGGCGAGGACGACCCCGTGGCGATCAACCTGGAAAGGGTGGTCGCGGGCTTGATGCAGACGTCAAGCGAGAGCGGCAGCTTCGTGGACGGCATGACGAGCGGGATGGCCGACTATCTGTCGGCCTGCGGAATCGGGCCTGATCTCTATCATTTGACGAGCAATCCCAATCCGGACCTCGCGTGGCTCGCCGATCAATTGGCCCCGAACGTGTCCGAGAGTCCGCAGACGATCGTCTTGGCCAATTTCGCGGTTGGCTGGTTTTCCGTTTCCCAGACGACGAAGGGATACATGGAAAATAGCGGCGGGCATGTCCTCGCGCCGCTCACGGTGAACCTGGCGGGCGGCACGATCACCATCAACAACGCTTTCCCCGCCTCGTTCGAGAACGTACCCAACCTCCCGTCCAGCAATCCGCAGACCGTCCAGATCGCGCAGATGCCCAGCGGATGGAAGCTGGAAAATCAGCCGCTCCCCTCCGAAGACTACAGCCAAGTCGTCACCGACGCGCTCACCGGGAGGGGCGTCTACGCCGTGCTCTGGCAGGGGCAAGCTTGGGCGATCTCGCCGTCGGCGCTGCCCTCGACATCCGGATATGAACCCAGCACTTGGACGATCAACAAGCCTAAGGTCATCAACACGAACGGCGGCACGCTGACCGTCGTCGCGCCGATCTCCGGGCTGGGCGGCCTCCAAAAATACGGCGAAGGCACGCTCCTGCTCACCAACACGAACCAGCTGATGGGACAGAACATCGTGGGCGCCGGGACGCTGGCAAGTACCCGGACATCCGGCACACCATTTGGCAGCTTCAGGGTGACGGTGACGAACGGCGGAATACTCGAGCTTCGTTCGGACGGCGCGACGGTCGATGTGCAGATCGCCTCGGGATCTCTGGCGACATTCGTCATCGGCTCTACGGGAGGCGCCTTGCAGCTTTCCGGAAGCGGCAACTATCGCGTCGTAATCGGGGGCAATGACGACGGTACCCTGGCGAACATTGTCCGCAACTCCGGCGGAACTCTTGTCATCGTGCCGGGCGGCGGCATGGCCCAGCTTGGGCTGACGCAGCAGGTGTTCGTGGCAGGAACGGGAGCAAACCTGCCCATCGTCACGAACGGGATCGTCGCTCCCTACATTCTCGGAGAGGACGACGACGCGGCCAGCTCGGGCAAGTTTCTGACCTATTCGCCCTCCGAAGGCTTCGCAAGCGCGGCGACCGTGTCGTCGACCGATGTCGGCATCAACGACGTTCCGGCCGATGCCGTCTACGAGGTCGTCGACAGCCAGGCGATCGAGAGCGGCGGTGTGCCGCAGGTGGCGGCGCTCGAAGTGAACGGCGGGGCGATTACGGGCAGCGATGCGAGCATTCTGGTCGGAAGCCAGGCGAGCGGCGACGCCGCGGGCCTCATCATGAACGGCGGCAGCATCGCTACTGCGAGCCTTTCGTTCGGCGCGGCAGAAGGCCTGATCTACACCAATGCCGCCGGCGGTAATTCGCAGATCGCAGCCGCCATCGAGGGATCGGCGGGCCTGACGATCTTCGGTCCCGGCACGCTGACCCTGAGTGCAGACAGCAGCGGCACGCTTTCCGGTCTGATCAGGGTCAATGGGGGTACGCTGATTGCCGGCGCTACCGGTGGATCAGCAACGGGTGCCGGCGAGGTGCAGGTATCCTACGCGGCGACGCTGGAGGTCGCCGGCACGGTGACCGGCGCGGTTGTCGTCGGCGAGTCGGGCACACTGTTCATGAACGGTGGGACGATCTCGGGCCCGGTCACCATTGCAGCGACCGGCGCCGATACGCCTGCTCCCGGCGGCATATTACAAGGGAGCGGAACAATCAGCGGGACCACCTCCATCAGCGGCATCATCCAGTCAGGCCCGCAGGCTGGCCTGATCACGTTCACCGGCGAAACCAATATGACTGGCGACGCGAGCTTCTATTGGCGGCTGCAGAAGCTCGTGGACGATGCGGATCCCGGAGCCGGACCTGGGGTCTACTGGAACGCGCTGCAGTTCAACTCGCCGGATACGAACCTCGGCACCAAGAATGCACCTCTCTGGCTCTTCCTCGACTTCAGCGCCCTCGACGGGGACCCGGACGGCGGCGACGCGTTCTGGCAGAAGCCCCATACCTGGACGCTCTTTACCTACGCAGCCGATGCCGGCCGCTATTGGCCGGCGTACGAGAACTTCTCGTACCAGTCCGGAAGCTTCAACACGGTCTTCGACAACTGGGTCGTGTCCCTGCAGTGGAAACCGGCGGCCTCGCCGCAGAGCCTCCCCGATCGATGGCGCGCGAACGCTCGTGCGAGAAGCCGGTAACCGACCCGCGGCAAAGGGTGACCTTCAAAAATGAAAGAGGCCGCCAACTGAGGCGGCCTAACTCTCGGTTCTTATCCTCTGCCGTCTCGACATCTCCGATAAGGCTCGGCCTTTGATGCGGGGACCGTGTATGCGCGCCACTCCGCATAGGTGAAGCCGTATTTCTTCATGCAAGCCAATGCATGCGGAGAACTATTGCTGGGCTCCGCGCCACTGTCGCGCCGCTTGGCCTGCTCCACCGAAGTGCCATCACGCTTTGCTTGGCAGACCGGATCGTGGTGGCAAGCATACGGCGGAGCTGCCAAGGCTGGAGACGCAATTAGGGCTATAGCCAAAGTAAAAACATGCTTCATGATTCCCCCACAGGTTGAACGGGGAAACCATTACCGAGCGCCCCCAAGGCGGTAAAGGTGTGCTGAGACAGTTACCAACCAGAATAAACTAGGGACGGGAGAACGGCAGCACGTCCGATGTGGGTCACACAAGCCGCCGATCGCACTTGCAGTGGCAGACTTCCGCTTTGCTCTGGTAAGCTGAAGATGATGTGCACTCCCAAGCGGAGTTCTTGCGAACCACAACGGCCTGGAAGGACAGCCCATGAGCATCAAAGCCGTCGTCTTCGACGCCTACGGAACGTTGTACGACATCCAGTCGGTCGCTGACATCACGGAGGATGCGTTTCCGGGCTATGGCGAGATCATCACGCAGGTCTGGCGCATCAAGCAGCTCGAATACACATGGTTGCGCTCGCTGATGCAACGCTACCGGGATCTTGCCGTCGTCACCCGCGACTCGCTCGCCTATACGCTGCGAATATTGGGGCTTGCTTACGAGAACGACGCATTCGAGCGTGTGATCGAGAAATATCTGCACCTCGATCTCTATGCGGACGCGACGGCAGCGCTCACGGCGCTGAAGCCGCGCAAGCTCGCCATCCTCTCCAACGGCAGCCCGGACATGCTGAATGCGCTGGTGCGCAATTCCGGGCTCGATGCCCTGCTCGATGCCACCATCAGCGTCGATGCGAAGAAAATCTTCAAGCCGAGCCCGCAGGCCTATGAGCTGATCGGCGATGTGCTCGGCACCGGGCCGGACGAGGTACTTTTCGTCTCCTCCAATCCCTGGGACGCCGCCGGGGCGAAATCGTTCGGATTGAAGGTTGCCTGGATCGAGCGGGTGACGCCCGAAGCGATGGCACTGGCTTGCGTCGAGAACGAACTCGTGGCACCGCTCACCATGTTCAAGGCGATCCGCACCCAGATGGACGAGCTTGGCTTTGCACCGGACCACCGCGTCCATTCGCTCTCCGAGCTGCCAGGTATCATCTGAGGTAGGTATCGCCGCCCGCCCGTGAGACTGGAATGAGCCTGGAATCCGTTCGCGCCTTCTTCGCCGAGAAAGCCCCCGACATCTCCGTCATCGAATCCCCGATCAGCTCCGCGACCGTGGCGCTGGCGGCCGAAGCCTATGGTGTCGAGCCGGGACGGATCGCCAAGACGCTGTCGTTGCGGATCGGCGAGCGCGTGATCCTGATCGTCGCCGCCGGCACCTCACGCATGGACAACAAGAAGGTGAAGGCGCAGTTCGGCGGCAAACCGAAGATGCTGGGTCTGGAGGAAGTCGCCGACATCACCGGGCACGAGGTCGGCGGCGTCTGCCCCTTCGGCCTGAAATCGCCCCTGCCGATCTATTGCGATGTCTCGCTGAAGGCGTTCGACGTCGTGGTTCCGGCCGCAGGCTCGACCCACAGCGCGGTGCGGATCACGCCTGATCGGCTGGCAGAGCTGGTCGCCGCCGAGTGGGTCGATGTCTGTGAGCACCGTCCCTAAATCGCGATGAGATGAGGACGAATCGTCGTTGCGATTGAGCTCGTTGTTTGAGCACAATCCTTTCGCAAAACCGCAGCGCACTTTTGCGGATCATGCTTCCGAGCGGCTAGTCTTCCTCGTCGTAGGGCTGCGGCCGCGCGGGCGGAGGTGGCGGAGCCGCGTTGTAACGCGGTGGCGGAGCGGCGCGATTGCGCGGCACCGGCTGTTGTTGCGGCATCTGGTTGTTGGACTGGAACACCGCGCGGCAGCCGCTTGAGAGCTGCGGCGTGTTCTGCTGCAGACAAGCCGTGATGCGATTCACATCGGGAATCTGGTCGCTGCACAGACGCCATACATCGGGCGTACAAGCCATCTGCTGTTCCATCGTGCCGCGGTATTCCTCAGCGAATACTGCGCCCTGCGCGGCGATGCCGCCAACCGCAAGCGCCACACCCAGCACAATCCGCTCTGCTCGCATGTCTCGGTCCTTCTCGAATCCGACGAATCTCTTCAATCAATGAGGCGAGAGCCGGTTCTGGACCAACAAAAAAATGTGAAAGAAGTGCGGGAACCTATTCAACCTTGCCGGTCTTCTTCACCGCCGCGATCAGCCGTGTGCCGCCGGTCGCGACGAAGTCCGAGAAGGCCGGCGCGTCCTGATAGGCAACGAGACTGCCCAAGGCCTCGAGCGCCTCGAGGACATCAGGACTCGTCATCGGCTGCGCCATCGCGTCTGGCGATGCGCGCCGCAATTGCCGAGCACGCGCAGCTTGCCGTCATCGATCTGCGGCTTCGGTGCCTCCCCCTGATTTTCTTTGCTACGTTGATAGCCTGACCTGCCAAGCGGCAAGAACAGGACGTTTACGAAGCGTTAGCCATGTCCGGTCCAGAGCCGGGAACGCATGTCCGGACCCGCTGTTGCCCTCCCAGGGAGAGAGTGATGCGCAATCCTGGAACCATCGACGTCGCTCTGGACGAGATGCTGGTCAATCTCGCCGCGATCGTGTTGCGGCTCTCAAGACCGGACGTGACGCGAACGCCGGACGCGCGGCGCGCACTGGCGCAATCCGTCCATCAATACGCCGCCTGCGCAGCACGCTCGAGCGATCCGCGCGTTCACGAGTTGAAGATGCAGCTGGAGGAGACGCTGAGGCCGAACTTGCGAATTGTCGCAAGCGATGGCGTGGAGGTGTCTTAGTCCGATTACGCGAGATGCCGTAGCAGCCACTAAATGGTTGGTACGGCAGCTATGTGGCTCTGGCACCCATCTTCGACCGCCGCTTGCAGATGCTGGGCAGCTCCGCCGCCAGGAAATCGCCGAGCGCTTCGACGCGTGCGGGACGCGGGCCGCCGGGCGGCGTCACCAGGTGCACGGCGCCTTCGGCCTGCGTCCAGTCCTTCAGGATGACTTCGACCTCGCCGGAGGAAATGGCTTCGCCGACGATGAATTCAGGCAGCTCGGCGATACCGAGGCCGGCGATCAGTGCCGGCATCACGGCTTCGCCGTTGTTGACGCGAAGTTGTCCTCCCGGGCGTACGCTGACCTGCTCGCCGGCGGAATTTGTGTAGTGCCAGACGTTCGGCGTCGAGAGATAAGCGTAGCTGAAGCACTTGTGCTGGGCGAGATGCATTGGATGCGTCGGCCGTCCGTGGCGCTTCAGATACGACGGCGCGGCGACCGTGTAGCGCGGCATGGTGAAGAGCCGCCGCGCGATCAGCGAAGAGTCCGGCAACCGCGCGATCCGCACCGCCATGTCGAAACCCTCGCCGATCAGGTCGACGGTCGCATCGCTCAAATGCAGATCGACCGAGACTTCCGGATAGGCTTC
Organism: Bradyrhizobium sp. RP6; assembly: GCF_003837805.1. Classification (GTDB taxonomy): domain Bacteria; phylum Pseudomonadota; class Alphaproteobacteria; order Rhizobiales; family Xanthobacteraceae; genus Bradyrhizobium. The sequence continues at coordinate 58,197 of NZ_RQIT01000024.1, forward strand.
GAAGAACTCCGGCAGCAGCGGCGCCACGGCCTTGATGCCGAACGTCATGGGGACGGCCAGCCGCACCAGCCCGCGCGGCGCGACCGATTGCGCCAGCGCCTCGTTCTCGGCCGCCTCGCCGTCGGCCAAGAGGCGCGTCGCACGCTCGGCCAGCTTGTGGCCGGCATCGGTCAGCGCGAGACGGCGCGAGGTGCGGTTGAACAGCCGGGCGCCGAGCCGCTCCTCCAGCCGGGTCACGGCCTTCGAAACCGTCGCCTTGGACATCGCCAGCTCGCCCGCAGCCCCCGCAAACGACCGCAGCTCCACGACTTTGGCAAAGATCGCGAGTGCTTCGAAGTCTGGGAGTTTTGCCATGGCAGCCGGTCCTAACGGGGCATTTAAGGAAACAATGCGTTTCAACAGTTTCTATTTCTATACCACAGGCGAAGGCTTATCCAAGAGGTCAATCGGACATCAAGGAATTGCGCAGATGATCGAACTCAGACCTTTCGCAAAGCTCGGCGGCGCCGACCACGGCTGGCTCAAGGCCAAGCATCACTTCTCATTCGCTGGCCACTATGACCCGAACAACATGGGCCACGGCGCCTTGCGGGTGTGGAATGACGACGAGATCGCACCGAACACCGGCTTTCCCGCCCATCCCCACGCCAACATGGAAATCATCACCTATGTGCGCGAGGGCGCAATCACCCATCAGGACAGCCTCGGCAACGAAGGCCGGACTGAAGCGGGCGATGTGCAGGTGATGAGCGCCGGCAGCGGCATCCGCCACTCCGAGTACAATCTCGAGCCGACCAGGACGCAGATCTTTCAGATCTGGATCGAGCCGACCGCGCGAGGCGGCCAGCCGACCTGGGGCTCCAAACCGTTCCCGAAGGCGGACCGCTCCGGCAAGCTCGTCACCATTGCGAGCGGATTTGGGGACGATAAGGACGCACTGCCGATCCGCGCCGATGCGCGGGTGCTCGCCAGCACGCTGAAGGCCGGCGAGAGCGCCGAGTATGAGCCGCAGCAGTCGCGGCACCTCTACCTCGTGCCCGCTGCGGGCTCCGTCGAGATCAACGGCGTCCGCGTCAATGCCCGCGACGGCGCCGCGATCCGCGACGAGAAGCGGCTGAAGATCACCGCGCTCGAAGACTCCGAGCTCGTGCTCGTCGACGCAGCCTAGAGCGCATCCACACACCAACTCGTCATGCCCGGCCTTGAGCCGGGCATCCATCGCCTTCGCATGAAGCTTCGAAGAGCGATGGGTTGCCGGGTCAAGCCCGGCAACGACACCGAACAGAACGACTCACCTCACCACTCAACGGAGACCACCATGACCAAAGTTCTCGTCCTCTATTATTCCGCCTATGGCCATATCGAAGCGATGGCCAATGCCGTCGCCGAAGGCGCGCGCGAGGCCGGCGCCACCGTCGACATCAAGCGCGTGCCGGAGCTGGTGCCGGCCGAGGTCGCGAAAGCCTCCTATTACAAGCTCGACCAGGCCGCGCCGGTCGCCAAAATCGAGGACCTCGCCAACTACGACGCGATCATCGTCGGCACCGGCACCCGCTTCGGCCGGATGGCCTCGCAGATGGCGAACTTCCTCGATCAGGCCGGCGGGCTGTGGGCCAAGGGCGCGCTGCACGGCAAGGTCGGCGGCGCCTTCACCTCCACCGCGACCCAGCACGGCGGCCAGGAGACCACGCTGTTCTCGATCATCACCAACCTGCTGCATTTCGGCATGGTCGTGGTCGGCATGAACTACGGCTTCGCCGGCCAGATGAAGCTCGACGAGGTCACCGGCGGCGCACCCTACGGCGCCACCACCATCACCGGCGGCGACGGCAGCCGCCAGCCCAGCAGCAACGAGCTCGCCGGCGCTCGCTATCAGGGGCGCCAGATCGCGGAAACCGCGAAGAAGCTGCACGGCTGAGCCTCGCAGTTCAGCTTACGACCGACGCATGGCTGATGCGACTCGGGCGGCATTCTCATTCGAGGATGCCGCCCCATCTATGACCGGAATACTCGACAACGAACGAGACAACGAACGATACGAATGGCCTTCGAACTCTTGTTGATCGCGCAGATGATCCGCAAGCCCGCACAGGCGCTTGCGCGCCGCTGGTATTGTCGCAGCCTATTCCGCGCCTCGCGCGGCCGGCTTCGCTGCGCCAGTTGCACGGGATCGTAAGGCGGCGGCCTCTCGCTAGACTAGATTCGCGTGATGTCGGCGTAGGGCGGAGCTGAATCCGTCGGCTGAGGGGCCGGGGCCGTCGACAGCCACCAGCCCTCACCGGCAAACCAGCATGTCTCATCGGGAGTGCCTTCTCTCCGCAGAGACTGCACGCCTTCCCATCCTCTTGCGAACGCCTCACTCAATCGCCGACCGACCTCGGCGTCCTGCAATCCGGCACAGCCGATGAACTGGGCACGGCCGAGGAATGTCGCTGGCCAGATCGCGCCGCTATCCGGGCGGGTGATCATCAACATGCCGCCGAGCGTGCCCTCCGGCGCCAACGGGAACACCAGCCGCCCGCCGGGCCGCAGCGCATCGAGCCATTCCGCAGCCGGCTGCGCCGCGCCCGCGCAGACGTAGATCACGTCCGCAGCGGGCAGATCCGACGCGATGCCGGAGCGTTCGCGCACATCCACATGGGCAATGTCCTTCAGATTGTCGCGCGCGAGCGCCGAAAGGCGCGAGTCGATCTCATAGGCGTGAACGCGGCCGCCGGGTCCGACGAGATGAGCGAGGATCGCGGTGTAATAGCCGCTGCCCGCGCCGATCTGGACCACGGTCTCGCCTTCCCTGACGGCGCAACCGCTGAGCCAGTAGGCGTGCGCACCGGGCATTCCGATATTGAGGCCGCGCGCCGCGTCCAACGCCAGCAGCGCGTTCTGGTAGATGAAGGCAGGATCGTCATCGGGTGTCACGACATAGGGGTGACTGCCGAAGGAGATCGACCACGGCCCGGGCCCGACGAACGGCTCGCGCCTGACGGTCCGAAACGCCTGCTCGATGCGAGGATCCGCAGTCTTCGCAGCGGCACAAATCAGCTGTGCATAGAATGCACGATATTTTGTCGAACGATCTTCCATGTCGCCTCCGGGAAGCGCAGACGACGATAGCACATCAATTGCGATATTCGCGTGATCCTGCAACCGGGCGTGGCGCTATCGCACTCCCTTGCCCATCGCCCGCGCCGCGAGGGCGGCGAGCTTCGGATAGCGGCGCAGGCCCTGCGCGGCATGATCGCGCCATGCGTAGGGCAAACCGCGCCAGGACAGCGCGACGCTGACATCGGTCAGCGGCACCCTCTCGGCGCCGAGGCGCCGCTTGTAGTCCTGATTGCCGATGCTGAGGTCGAAGCGGCGCAGGCCCTGCGCATGCAGCGCCGCCATGGTGCGCTCGGTCACGAGCAGGCCGGGCGAGCAGCTCGACCATGAATCGCTGGCGTGACTGATGCGCAGCAGGACATAGGTCGCGCCGTGCTTGACGCCGAGCGCGGTGGCGACGATGCCCTCATCGCACACCAGCGCCGAGACGGTGGCATAACCTTCCGCGACGCCCCGGCGGACGACCTCGCGATAGAACCGCGCATGGGTCTCGTCGTTGAGGACGAACGGCGAGCCGAGCTTTCGCATGCGCGCCTGCTGCTGCGCATCCATCACGTCGAGCAGTTCATGCGCGCGCCCGACGTTCGCGGCGATCTCGAATCGCGCGCCGGCATGGCGGCTGAAGACCCGCCAGCAGCGCGGCATCTGCAGGCGCTTGATCGCGGCCTGGTAGTCGCGATAGTCATCGCCCATCAACACGAGATTGCCATTGAGCGAGGAGGATCCGATCCGGCCGAGCGACACCAGCGGGTTCGGCTTGCCGCCGATCTGGGCCGGCATCTTCCTCAGGCGGAGCAGATCGAAACGGTCGGGCAGCGCGCGCAACGCGTCGATCAATGCCTTGTTGATCGCATCCGTCGCCCCCGCGTCCGGCGCGGCATCGAGCGCCAGGATCGGCGCGTTGTTGTCGGAGACGCCGAGGTCCGCGAACTCGACGATGCGGATGCCGCGCCTGATATGGCGGATCATCGGCACGATCGCGATGTCCTTGCCGGTGGCCACATCGGAGATCACGGCGATCAGCGGGGCGACGTCGCGAAACGCCTCGTACCAGGCGTCGAGCCAGTCAACATGCTGGAACGCGGCGCGGTGACCGGCGCTCGGGCGCGAGGCCACGTGCCGCCACTCACGCACGAAATCGATCGCGATTCCCGACGTGCTGGACACCTGGCCGTCTAGTTGCTCGACGCTGAGAAACGTCATTCCGCCGGACATACGACTACTGAAGGTTTCCCGGTAGATTATGTTTTGCTGCAGACCACAAGCAACCTTGCCGCTTATCCTTAAGCCGATGTCACCGGCGGCCCGGCTGCGACAAGCTGTCAGCGTCCCGGCTCTCTCTGCTCGACGCATTGGAACCTTGCCAGGAAGTGCAGGCCGGCCACGGCAAGAGCGAACATGAACCAGATGGGATTCTGCCGGTCGAGCAGGAACGTCTCGGTGGCTCCGTAGTACAGGCCGAACAACCACACGGTGAGGAACAGCTTGGCCAGTGCGCCACTGCGGCTGCGCGCCTGGGCCGTCTGAAAGTTGCCCAGCGGTGCGAGCACAAAGACGAGAACGACCAGCAGCAGGCCCGGCAGGCCGATTGTGACCGCGAGGTCGAGATAGCTGTTGTGACTGTGGGCCGCAGTGGTTGCCCATTCGGCACCTTGCGCAGTCTGACGTGCCGTCACGTCGTCCCAGAACGCCGCATAGCCGTGGCCGATGATCGGCTTCTCCGCGACGGCCGCGAGCGCGAACTCCCAGATCGCGGAGCGGCCGGTGAAGGTGGGATCGAGCGGAAGCAGCCGCGTCACGCCGCCGAGCACCGGGCTCATGACACTGCCGACGGTCAACAGGTTCATCGCGATCAGCGGCACGAAGCAGATGATCCGCTTCAGCCACAGGCCTGGCGTGACATAGACAAGCGAGGCGAGCGCGTAGATCGCCAGGCACAGCACCGAGGACGTCTTGCCGCCGGTGAAGATCAGGAAGATGCCGGCCAGCGCTGCGATCGCCGGCCCCATCACGAACGAGCCCACGGCGGACAGGTAGATGCCGACATAGACAAGGATGGTCATCACGGGCGAGGCGATGTTCTTGTGGCCAAAGGTGCCGCGCCAGTCGCCGGCAAGTTGCGGCTCGGCGATGTCGAGGGCCGTGTGGATCGAATATTGCGGCGCGAGGACGACGCCGAGATAGCAGAGCGCGAGCAGCACGAGCGCGGCGATACCCAGGCAAAGATTGAAGCTGCGCTGCGTCGGCGGCAGCAACGGCAGCAAGACGGCGAGCGACGTCACGCTGGCCGCGAGCACGAACCGCTGAAGCGAAACGCCGCGGCTCTCGGAGAAGACGATGTTGACCAGCAGCCAGCCCACGAGGCAGAGATGAAGCGGCGTCAGCAGGCTCTTCAGCGCGGGCGCATCCGAAGCCGCGACGCACAGCACGGCGACCGCAGCCAGGAGGCCCCAGAAAACATAGGTCAGCGCCATTCGTCCGCCGACGACGGTGGTGACGTCGGGGTTGCGCAGGTCGGGGAACGGATCGAGCGTCACCAGCACCAACAGCAGCGCCCCGATCGCGACGAGGCAACGCGCCGCCTGCAAAGCATTGAGCCGCGCAAGGCCGTCGCGCAGGACATGGCCCAACGATCTCGCCTCGATCTCAATCATGTCTGCGGCGCTGCGGTCCAAACTGCATTCCAGGCAAGTGGTACGCGGAGGAGCTCCAATTTCTAGCTCGTCCCCGTTAACCATCCGTCAACCAGCATCCCGACAATGGCGGACATTGGTGCAGCCGAGCCGGCCGCACTCTTCCAGATCTGCCACCGGCTCGATGGCCCGGCTTAACGCTAATACGCGAAACCGGCGCCGCGTAGACCTTCGCGGCAACGGCTTGACCGGAAAGCGAGTATCATCCGCCGGCAGCCGGACTTGCGATCGTCAGCGTTGCCAACGCGGCCGATAGGTCCCGGTTAACAGATCATTAAAGACGAGCCGCAACTTGATCACCGCCGAAGACGTTCTCGAACTGCCAGCCGCAACCCGCGCCGCGGCGCCAGCGCGCCTCCCGCTTCGGCTCGGCTCAACTACGTCGGTGTCCGTCGTCATTCCCGCCAAGAACGCCGCAGCCTATGTCGGCGAAACGCTCGCCAGCGCTCTGGCGCAGCCCGAGGTGACCGAGGTGATCGTCGTCGACGACGGCTCGACCGACGAAACAGTTGCGATCGTCCGGGCCGTGCGAGACGCGCGGTTGCGCCTGATGCAGAACGACTCCACGGGTGTCTCGGCGGCGCGCAATCTCGGCGCCCGGCATGCGAGCGGCGAGTGGCTGCTCTTCCTCGATTCCGACGACCGCCTCCGTCCCGGCGCGGTGGCGGCGCTGCTGTCGGCGGCGCGCGGTGCTCCGCGCGCGGTTCTCGTCTACGGCGACTACAACACGATCGATAGCGAAGGACGGCAGATCGGCCGGCGCGACCTGTTGAAGGGACGCCGCAAGCCGTCCGGCGACGTGCTGGTGCAGCTCGCCGCCGGGAACTTCATCGTCAACGGTGGCATCGTGCTCACCCGTGCGGACACCTTCCGCGCCGTCGGCGGTTTCGACGTCTCGCTCCGATATTGCGAGGACTGGCATTGCTGGTGCCGCCTTGCAGCGATCGGCGAGTTCGAATTCGCGCCGAAGCTTCTGCTCGACTATCGCCTGCATACGGCCAACACGATGAACGCGGCGGTGCGTACCCCGCAGGATTTCCTGCCGGCGGTCGCGCGGGTTTTCGACGACGGGCTGATCCTGGCGAGGCTCCCCGAGGGCGCGGCAAGCGGATTGCGCCGGGCCGCCGAGATTCATCTCGTCACCTATTCGGCGATGCAGGCGGTTCGCTTCGGCAGATATCGCGAAGCCTTCGCTTACATTGCGATGATCGGCCGGCGGTCGCTCAGATCGCTGCCACGCGCCGCGATCAGGGTCGTCCTCGCCCGCTTCGGCATCTAGTCCGTCGCCGCGGCATCAGGACACGATCTTCGAGGCTTCATAAGGCTTCGGCTCGAGGCCAAAGGCTGCCAGGGCAGCGCCGAGCGCAACCATCACGGGATGCATCGCGACGACTGCTTTCGACGATCTCAGCAGGGCTGCGGCGCGAACCAGCGACAGCGGCACCCGCCCAAGCATCTGCACGAACACCCGCGCACGCGCCGCCGTGTTCTGCGCGGCCTTGTACTGCACACGATAGTTGATCGCGCCGATGCGCAGGCCGCGCTTTGCGATCCAGCCCAGGCTGGTGCGGTTGTGCGGCACGGTCTCGCTGATGACGGCGTCCGCCGTCCAGTGGAACAGCATGCCGGCGTCGCGGCATCGCACGAAGAAATCGCAATCGCCGCCGCCAAGAAAATTGAAGCGCAGGTCGAACGCGGGACGATCGAACCGCTCGAAGGCGGCACGCGTGATCAGACAATTGCCGCAACCGTAGATCAGCGGCACCGCGCCGCTGTAATCGTAGGCGGGACAGAAGGCGGGATGACGCGAAAGCCAGGGCTTGCTGTCGTCGTCGAAGACCGGCAGCACCGGCCCGCCGACCACGTCGGCACCGGTCGCCTCCGCAGTGCGGACCATCAGTTCGAGCCAGTCGCTTGATGCGATCTCGTCGTCGTCGATCATCAGGAAACGGGTCGCGGCGGGAAACAGCTCCTGCGCCGTCTCGAATGCAGCATTGATTGCCTGGCAGTTCCCCTGCCGCTTCTCGATGAGGCAGACGCCCTGGAGCCGTCCAGCGGCCAGAAACTCCGCCGCAACCGGGGCGCTTTCGCGCCGGATGGCATCGTTCTCGACCATGACGACCGCAAAGGAACGCGGGGTGCGCTGGTTCGCCAGCGATTCCAGCGTCAGCCGCAGGTGCTGCGGACGGCGGAAGCAGGGGATGCAGACGACGATGCCGACCGACAGGTCGATGACATCAGAGCTCGCCGCGATCTCCCGGTTGGGATCGCGCACGGCATCCGAGACGCGCGTGGCGGACAGGTCTGTCGGGATCAATGTCATGACGTTCTAGATGTCCGAGATGTATTGAAAAAGCCCTGCTTCGATCGCGCGGATCGACCTCGTCCCGCGATGGCACGCCGCCGCGGAACAGATGCGTGCCAGAATGAACGGCCGGCGCGCGGCGATCTCCAGCCATCCTGACATAACACTAGGCACTTAACCGCCTTCGCGGGTTTCTGCCGCAGAACCTCGCATGCGTGTTAGTGCAATTCGCGGTCCAGTGTGCCGACAATGTCTCAACATGAACAATGCCGTAGTTAACGCCTATACGCATTAACCCGGCCGTAAGCACTGCGATCAGTGAGACGGCGCGGCATCGGATTTGCTCTTCGGGCGAGCGAGTCTTCTCCTGTAAAATTGAACAGAACAAGCGCGGTCAGAAAATCATGAACAAGCCAGCCACGATCGACTTCGCGACAGCCACGGCAATCAATGTCTCCGCGTCCACACCACCTACCCAGGCGCTGCACGATCTGGTCCCCGGCGAAGCCCGCGACAGCCTGCTCGCCGTCCATGACGTGCTGTGCCGCGAGCTGCCGCGGGACCGGCTCGCCATCTATGAAGCCGGCGGCGGCTCGTGCAGCGTTCTCCCACCGGAATTGCTGAGCCGCAGCAAGGTCACGGTGGTCGACATCGACGAGGACCAGGTCCGCAACAACACCTACGCCGACGAGGCGATCCTCGGCGACGTCCAGACCTACCGCTTCGGACCCGAGACCTTCGATCTCGTGATCTGCTACAACGTGATCGAGCATCTGCCGAACGTCGACGCCGCGCTCCTGAACTTCCGTGACGCACTCAAGCGCGGCGGGATGATCCTGATCGGTGCGCCCAATCCGCGCTCGCTCTCAGGTGTCGTCACCAAATATTCGCCGCACTGGTTTCACGTCTGGTTCTACCGGCACATCCGCGGCATCAAGGATGCCGGTTTGCCCGGCGAGCCACCGTTCCCGACGTTCTTCCATCCGCTGGTGACGCTGCCCCGGCTCGAAGCATTCGCGACCGCCAACGGCCTCGAGATGATCTATCGTCGCGAGGTCGAGAGTCCGCGCTATCCCGAGATGCGCCGGCGCAAGCCGCTGTTTGCAGCCCTGATCGACGCCGGCGCCGCGGTGCTGAACGCCGTGCTCCCGCGCGGCACCGACGTCCGTCGCGGCGACTATCACGTCATCCTGCGGAAGATCTGACAGCCGTGACGCGTGCCTGGCCCATCACTGATCGAGCTGCGGCTCGCGGCCACGCCGCGCGCGGTAACGAATCGTTAATCCCTGGAAGGCCCCGGTGTCGCGAGCGTCACGAGGACGCCCCGATGGGCGGTATGCGCTTAAACGCTTTGTTTGCCATTTCGGTGAATAGTCCCTCAGTGAGTATGGTTAATTTTCCCTGTTGCGTTGATTGGGCCCCCATATCCCGGGTGCGTAGCGTAAAGCGAAGAGTAACCCCTCAGCCCGCGGCAGTTGGAATGAAAGCTGGGGATCATGCTTGACTATGACCAGCCGATCGATCGGGCCGGACCGGTGGCCTCGCAACGGAAGTCTCAGGCCGGCTTCAACGTCATCGAGCTCGCCAATCTGTTGTGGCGGCGAAAGGTCGCGATCACCGCGGCCGCCCTGCTCGGTGCGACGCTCGCCGTTGTCGTCGGCAAGAGCCTAACGCCGCGCTACACCGCCACGGCTCAGCTCTATGTCGACCCGCGCGAGCTTCAACTCGTCGACCGCGAGCTCACGCCCCGCGCCCAGGACGTCTCCGGCATGTCCATGGTGGTGGAGAGCCAGGCACGCCTGATCACCTCCAACAGCGTGTTGCTCCAGGTGATCCAGCAGGCAGGTCTCGACAAGGATCCGGAATTCGGCGGCGGGGGCGGCACGAGCCTGATGTCGTCGCTGCTCGGGCTGATCGGCCTGCACGCCCGCGCACCTTCCGCCGCGGAGAAGAATGAAGTGCAGCTTGCTGCGCTCGACGCATTGAACAAGCACATCGCCGTCCGCAAGACCGAGAAGAGCTTCATCGTCGATATCGAGGTCTGGTCGACGGATCCGGCGAAAGCGGCGATGCTGGCCAACACGCTGACCAATGCCTACCTTGCCGAATCCCGCAGCTCGCAGGCTTCGGCCGCACGGCGCGCGACCACCGATCTCTCCAGCCGCCTGAAGGAGCTGCGCGATCGGCTGCGCAACGCCGAGACTGCGCTTGCCGCCTACAAGGCCCAGAACAATTTCGTCGGCACCCAGGATGCGCTGATCAGCGACCAGCAACTCTCCGCCAGCAACCAGCGTCTCTCCGCGGCCCGTGCGGCGACGATGGATGCGCAGGCACGGCTCGATCAGATCGAGACGAGCCGGCGCACGGCCGCGGATGCAGGTGCGATCCCAGAGGCGCTGCAATCGCCGACGATCGCGAATCTGCGCGCGCAATATGCCGATGCCCGCAAGAAATATGCGGAACAGGCCAGCGAGCTCGGGCCGCGCCATCCGGCGCTGCGCCAGACCGAGAAGCAGGTCGAGGACCTCAAGCGCACCATCAACGAGGAGATCGACCGCTTCGCCCAGTCCGCCAAGAACGATTTGACGCGCGCCCGCGATTTTGAAGCTTCCCTCAACCGGGCGCTGGAAGCACAGAAGCGACAGAGCGTCCAGCTGAGCCAGGCTGCCGTGCGCCTGCGCGAACTCGAACGCGAGGTCGATGCCAGCCGCGACGTCTATCAATCCTTTCTCAAGCGCTCGCGCGAGACCGAGGAGCAGGAGAGCCTGAACACGTCGGCGGCCCGCGTCATCGGCGAGGCGACGGTGCCCCAGCGGCGCTCGTTCCCGCCCGCGATGAGCCTGTTCGCCATGATCGGCTTCGTCTTCGGGGCGATCGCGGCCTCGAGCTGGTTCGTCGCGGTCGAGCTCCTGTTCACCGGTGCGACCGCACCAGCGCCGACGCCTGCGCGTCCACAGCGCGCGCCGGCACCGGATGCCGTGCGAGCTCCGCAGCCCGCGCCCCCTCCAGAGGCTTCGCCGCCTCAGCCGGCCTCGCGAATTCCGGAAGTCGAACGGGTTCCGCCGGAACTTGCCGCGCCCCCGCTGCAGCCTTCAATGGTCGAACAGCCCCTGATCGAAAAGCCGCTGATCGCACGCTTCCAGGAAGCCGACGTCATCCACACCCTCGGCGCCATACTCGCTACGGGCGGCGGCGTCGACCTCACACGGCTGGGCTGGCCAACGCTCCGCCCCGGCTTTCCCTTGACGACACTACTCAACGCCTGGCGCGACATGCGCGCGGCGGTAGCCCGGCGCGCCGGCGGCAAGGCGATGCCGGTCATCGCGCTCGTCGGGGCCGGCGAGACCACCAGACGTAGCGTGACCACGCTGAATTTCGCGCTCGCGGCTGCGCGCGACGGCGCCCGCGTGCTGATGATCGATGCCGACCGTCAGGCACGCTCGCTCTCGAACAAGGTCATCCGTCCCAGCAAGAGCGAACCGAGCAGGCTCGGATGGCTCTCGATCGGCAACAAGCACGCACGCGAGATCAAGACGGTCAACGGCATCTCCGTACTGCCGGCCGCGGAGGGCGATGCCGGCAAGGCTGCCGCCGCGATCCGCAAGGCGATTGCGCAGGCCCGTTCCGCCGGCGGCTATGATCTCGTGATCCTCGACGGCCCGGCGATGCCGTTGTCGGCCGGCGACTTCAAGTTGCTCGACGACACCGATTCGCTGGTGGCAGTGCTGCCGACCAGCCTCGACGTCAACGACAACCTGGAAGAGATCCTGGCCGCGCTCGGCCCCGCCGAGCGCAAGCTCGTCGGCGTCGTGCTCGAGGAGCTCACCCCAGCAATCCAAACGCGCCAACGAGGCAGACAATATGCTTGAGCGCCGCGTCAACCTCGACGGACGGGCAGCGACTGCCGACGTGCCGAGAATCACGGTCGGCGGGCTTCGTATGGCCGCGCTCGACCTGGAAGCCACCGCCGATTTCATGATCGAGGCGACCGATCCGGATAGTCGCATCGGACGTCCGCTGTTCCTGACCTCGGCCAATGGCGAGGTGCTGGCGCGCTGCTCGACCGAACCGCAGACGGAGCGCCTCTTCCGCGCCGCCGACCTGATCAACGCCGATGGTCAGCCGCTGGTCGCGGCCTCGAAGCTTCAATCCTGGTTCCCGCTGCCGGAGCGCGTTGCCACCACGGACCTGTTCCACGTCGTCGCGCGCAAGGCGGAAGCGATCGGCCGCACGTTCTACATGTTCGGCGCAAGCGAGGCCGAGAACGCTGCTGCGGTCGAGAACGTCCAGAAGATGTATCCACGGCTCAAGATCGTCGGGCGCAGCCACGGCTATCTGCGAGGCGAGGCGCTGCGTGCCAAGGTCGAGGAGATCAACGCCCTGGCGCCGGACTATCTGTGGGTCGCGCTCGGCGTGCCCAACGAGCAGGCATTCGTGAAGGAGTTTACGGCGCATCTGACCAATGTTGGCGTCATCAAGACATCCGGCGGCCTGTTCAACTTCCTGTCCGGGAGCCGTTCCCGCGCGCCGCAATGGATGCAGAAGATCGGACTCGAATGGGCCTGGCGCACCTTGCTCGAGCCACGCCGTCTGCTCTGGCGCTATTTGACCACCAACCCCCGCGCGCTCTATCTTCTGCTCAGCCGCAACCGCCCCATCCGCTAGAAGAAGAGCAGAAGACGACATGACCGACCGACCGACCGTCCTCGTCACCGGGGGCGCGGGCTATATTGGCTCGCATGCGTGCCGCGCATTGACCGCCGCCGGCTATCAGCCCGTCGTTTATGACAATCTCTCGACAGGTCACCGCAGCTTCGTCTCCGGCCCGCTGGTGACGGGCGATCTGCTCGATGGCGCGGTGCTGGCGCGCGCTTTCGCCGACCACAAGGTCACGGCGGTGATGCATTTCGCGGCAGCGAGCCTCGTCGGGGAGTCCATGATCGACCCGCAGAAATACTACATCAACAACGTCCAGGGCACGTTGTCGCTGCTGCAGGCCATGCGCAACGCGGGCTGCCATCGCATCGTGTTTTCCTCGACCGGCGCCGTCTATGGCAACGCCGATTCCAAGGAGCTGCCGGAAGACTTTCCTTGCGCGCCGATCAATCCGTACGGCGCATCGAAGTTGATGATCGAGCGCATGCTCGCCGACTACCGCACGGCCTATGGCTTCGGTGCTTTCTGCCTGCGCTATTTCAATGCCAGTGGCGCCGATCCGGCCGGCGGCATCGGCGAGTTGCGCGACAACGAAACCCACCTCATTCCGCGCGCCATGATGGCGCTTCAGGGACATGTCGACTTCGCGGTGTTCGGCGACGACTACGACACGCCCGACGGCACCGCGATCCGCGACTACATCCACGTCACGGACCTTGCGGCGGCGCATGTCGCGGCGTTGAAGCTTCTGGAACAAGGCCACGCCGGCGGCAGCTTCAATCTCGGCACGGGCTCCGGATTTTCCGTGCGGGAGATCCTCGATGCGATCAGGCAGGAGACCGGGCGCGAGGTGCCGCACACTGTCAAGCCGCGCCGTGCCGGCGATCCCACTTATCTCGTTGCGGATCCTTCTGCTGCGAGAAAGGTACTGAACTTCGTGCCACGTCACTCCGACCTGCCGACGGTCATCCGCACGGCCTGGGCCTGGCACCAGAAGGCGCATCCGTTCAGATCGCGTTAGGCAACCTTATTGCCCTTGCCGGCGGGGACCTTAAACCGCTAAAGAGAATGAAGAGACTATGAAAGCCCGCGTCGGCCGCTTTTCTGGCCGCCGGGTGCTTGTGGTATGGCCGCCGATGGAGCGGCATACGTGGCCGCGCGGCGCGCCGTTCTTCAGAGCTTCAAGACCACGACCGGGCGCGCGCATCGGCCTGCTTTCAGGCGCGACAAGGAGCACGGAGCGAATGCATCAGGCCGCAAGCCTGCAGTTCGAGCGCGTGGTGAACGAATTCGCCCGCTGGCTCGCCGTGCCCGAGGACGAACGATCGCCGGCGCCGGCCTGGTGGTGGGGGCCCGCGATCGCGATGCGCGACGCACACCAGCCGATGCCAGATGCGTGGTCATCCACGCTCGGCCTCGGCGACGGATCGACCTTTGCCGACGGCGCGTGCCTGCTTCTCGCCCTGTTCGAGGATCAGACCTCGCTGCCGTGGCCGGACGATTTTCCGCGCAAGGAGGAAAGCGAGGCTCACGAGCCTCGTGAGCTGCACCCGCAGCCGTCAGACGACAGCGCTTTTCAACCGTAACGCCGCGGCCTCCTCGGCGACGGGATCCCGCTCCGGCTGAAGCGGCGGCGCGACGGGCAGCACCATCGGCCGCAGCAACTCCGCGATCTGCCGCGCCGGCAGCGGCTTGGAGATGAGGAAGCCCTGCATCTCGTCGCAGCCGTGGGTCCGCAGGAAGGCCTCCTGTTCGGCGTTCTCGACGCCTTCGGCGACGACGGTCATCCCGAGTGCCTTGCCCATGCTGATGATCGCCTGTGCGATCGCCTGATCCTCCGAGTCCTGCGGCAGGTCGCGCACGAAGGAGCGGTCGATCTTGATGGTGTCGATCGGAAAGTGCTTCATCAGCGACATCGACGAATAGCCGGTACCGAAATCGTCGATGGCCAGACGGATGCCGCGGCTCTGGATGGAGTCGAGCACCTTGAGCGCGCGACCGACATTGCGCATCATCATGCTCTCGGTGACCTCAAGCTGGAGCAGCACCGGCGACATGCCGCTGGCGGCCAGCGCCTCGTCGACGTCCTGCAACAGATGTTCGTCGGCAAACTGCCGCGGCGACAGGTTGACCGCCATCGACAGCGGCAACAGGCCGCGGCGCTGCCAGGCCATGGCTTGCGCGCAGGCCTCGTTCAGCACCCAGCGGCCGATCGGCACGATCAGCCCGGTTTCCTCCGCAAGCGGAATGAATTGCGCCGGCGAGACATTGCCGAGTTCGGGATGTGCCCAGCGCAGCAGCGCTTCGACGCCCGTGATCTGGCTGGTCTCCATGTCCACCTTGGGCTGGTAGTTCAGCGAGAACTGCCCGCGCTCCAGCGCCCGGCGTAGTGCGCTCTCGAGCGACAGCCGCTCGATCGACTGCGTCTTCACTTCGTTGGAGAAGAAGCGATAGCCGTTCTTGCCGTCCTCCTTGGCGAGGTACATCGCCATGTCGGCATTCTTGGTCAGCGTCTGCGCGTCGGAGCCGTTGGCCGGATAGATCGCAATGCCGATGGAGGCCGTGGTGTGACACTCGTGCCCCGCCAGCTCCATGGGCTCGGCGAGTGCCGCAAGCAGCCCGGTCGCGATGCACTGGACGTCGTCGATCTCGCTGCACTGGTCAAGGATCACCACGAACTCGTCGCCGCCGAGCCGCGCCACCACGTCGCTGGCCCGCAGCGCGCCGCGCAACCGGTTCGCCACCTCGAGCAGGAGCAGGTCGCCGGCTTCGTGACCCAGCGAATCATTGATGACCTTGAAACGGTCGAGATCGATGAACAGCACCGCAAAACGGTGATCGTGCCGCCGCGCGGTATCGATCGCCGCGTGCAGCAGCCCGTTGAAGGTCTCGCGGTTCGGCAGGTCGGTCAGGCTGTCGTGCGAGGCGAGATACTCGATCCGCTCGTCCGCCTGCTTCTTCTCGTCGGCGCGATCGAAGTTCTCCATTGCGAAGGAGACGTTGTCGGCAAGGCGCTGCAACAGCTCGACGAATTCGAGCGTGAACGTCGCCGTTTCGGTCGACAGGTAGATCATGACGCCGACGGCCTGGTCGTGCGCGATGAGCGGAAATGCCGCGCCCGAGCGCGCGCCGTCGCCACGCACGATGGCGTGGAAGGCGCTCACGCGGTCGTCGTTGAGATAGTCGTTGCTGATGCAGGGCCGACGCGTCCGGAACGCCGTACCGCTCATGCCGCGCCCTTCGGGCCGCTCGGGATCGATGGAGAGACGGACGTTGCGCGTGGTCTCGGCGGACGGACCGGCGGCGGCGACGACCTCAAGCTGGTCCGTGCCGGCCCTCGACAGCGCAATCGTAGTCGAGGTGAACTTGGCACCGTTCGATGCTGCAAGGCATACGAGGTCGTACAGCTCGGCACGCGACTTTGCCCGCATGATCGCCTCGTTGGTCGCACTCAGAGCCGCGAACATGCGCGTCAGGCGCTCCTTCTGCGCTTCGGTCCGGACCTTCTCCTCGGCACGATCGAAATTGTCGAGTGCAAAGGAGACGTTTTCTGCCAGGCGTCCGAGCAGCTCGACCAGATCGGGCGTGAACGTATCCTCTTCCAGCGCGAGGAAGAGCAGAATGCCGACCGGCTTCTCTCCCGCCCTCAGAAGCGGGAAGCTGGCAGCAGCCCGCGTTCCATCCTCGATGGCCTTTGTGCGCCAGTATGCCGACCGCGGCTCGTTCAGATAGTCGTTCATGACACTGGGCCGGCGGGTTCGGAGCGAGGTGCCGATGATGCCCTCGCCCTCGGGATGGCCGGCGGAAATGTTACAGCTGCGTCCAGCCATGCGCTCCTGCAGGCGCCCCTTGACCGCAACGACTTGAACGAGCTCCCGCTCTTCATCGATGATGCCGATGGTCGCCGAAGCGAAGAGATCGCCGAGCACGGCCGCCTGGCAGGCAGCCTCGAACAGCTCCTCACGCGACTTGGCGCGCATGATGGCTTCATTGGTTGCGCTCAGCGCCTCGAACATGCCGCTCAGACGATTGCGTTGCTTGTCCGCCCGCGCCTTCTCGTCGGCGCGGTCGAAACTTTCGAGTGCGAAGGCGACATTGGCCTGAAGCTTGCGCAGCAACTCGACGAGTTCCGGCGTGAAGGTGCCGCGCCCCGGAGAGTTGAACAGAAAGACGCCCTCCACCCGGTCGCCGTTGAACAGCGGCAATGCCGCCGCGGAAGCGATGTCGTTGCGGCGGCAGCTGGCGTGCCACGGCGCAATGCGCTCGTCGGCGAGCACGTCGTTGCTGACCGCGGGCTGGCCCGTGCGAAACGCGGTGCCGGTCAGCCCGCGGCCCTCGGGCACCTGGTCGGAGGTGGAGAACTTGAACTTACGAACCTCGTCGGCATTCGGTCCATAACTGGCGACCACGCGCAGCAGCTCGGCGCGTCGATCGACCAGCGCGACGGTGGCCGAGGTGAACTTTGCTCCCGTTGCGGTCGCCTCGCAGACGAGGTCGAACAGCTCAGCCCGCGACCGTGCCCGCAGGATCGCCTCGTTGGTGGCGCTGAGCGCCGCATACATGCGCGCCAGGCACTCTTCTTCGGCGGAGATCCAGGCTTTCTCGGCCTCGCGGCCGAAATTCTCGATCGCGAACGAGACGTTCTCGGCCATACGCAGCAGCAGCGCGACGATCTCCTCGTCCTTGGCCCAGGAACGGCTGATGAAGAACAGCAGCACGCCAACGCTCTCGCCGTACCTGATCAACGGCGCGACCACGCAGGCAGCGACGCCGGTGTTGACGTTGGCCTGCTCCCACGGCGTGCCCCTGGTGCGTCTGGCGAGATCGTCCTCGACGATGGCTTTCTGCGTCCGAAACACCTCGCCCGAGATGCCCTTGCCGTAGGGATTCTCCGGATCGACGGAATAGCGCGCCTGGGTGACCAGCTCGAGGTTCTGTCCGGTGGCGGCGACGGGCTTCATCCAGTGCGAATCCGGCTCGCGAAGCAGCACGATGGTCGCCAGCGACTTGCCGCCGTGGACCGAGGCGTCGCACACCAATTGGTACAGCTCCTGCTCGGACTTGGCGCGCAGGATCGCCTCGTTGGTGGCGCTGATGGCACCGAACATGCGGTTGAGCCGCCGTGTCGCCCGCTCACTTGTCTGCCGCGCGGTCTCGCGGGCGAAATTGTCCAGTGCGTAGGAAATGTTCGCCGACATGCGCTCGAACAGCGACACCATCTGCTCGTTCAGCGAGTTGGCCTCGCTCCGCGTCACATACAGGACGCCGACGCTCTTGCCGTTGCAGAGCAGCGGCAGCGCCGCAGCCGCACCGATGTGGGCCTGGGCGGCACCCTCGCGCCAGGCCAGCGAGCGTGGATCGTTCAGATAATCGTTGCTGACGCACAGCTTCTGATCGCGAAATGCCTCGCCGCCGACGCCGGATCCCTCTGGCGTGCCGGCTTCCGTCGTGATCACGATCGAGCGGAGCCGCGCAATGTCATCGCCACAGCCGGCCGCAAAGCGCAACCGACGTCCGTCCGGCTCCACCAGGAACGCGGCAACAGCCAGAAAATCCCCGCTCGAAAATCCGGCGTCGCAGACCTTCTGGTACAGCTCGTCCGGCGATCTCGCGTAAAGGATCGCTTCATTGATGGCGCTCAACGCCGCAAAGGTGCGCGCGAGTGTCGTCGGCACGATCTCAGCTCCCGGGCATTTCTGCCTATTTATCCCGATGACTTTATCAGCGGCGATCGCCTAAGTGGTCGTTATTGCGCACTGCAAACCGTCGATCAAAGTGAACGAGCAACGAACGAACAACGCACAACTGCCGGAAATGCCTCCGCGTGGGACGAGTCGTCGATCAAAGGCGCGTTCTCTTTACGAATTTGCAGCCCTGTGTTGGTTTACAGGAGATTGATATCGCTCCTGCGCTTTGAGACGATGGCACCCAACAAGCAGCCTATTGAAGGCAGCAAGCCGAGGGAACGCCATGCCGCGGACGTCTAGTATTCCGGTGAGATCGACGGCTTGCGCGAGCTGTAGCGGCTGCGCGACGGTATTGAGATCGAGGATGCCACCCGGGAAAAGCTGCGCGCGCTGGCGTGCGAAGACAGGCTCGACACCATCCTCGATATGGCCTGACGTCATCGGGAGAACAGCAGCATGACGCGGCGGATGGTATTGGTCGGCTTCCTCCAGGCGCAGAACTGCACGAACCTCCCGAGCTCCTGGCGGCATCCGGACTCGCGCAACGATTCGATGTCGGCGGACTATTATCAGGAGATCGCCAGAATCCTCGAGGCCGGCAAGTTCCACATGGCCTTCTTCGACGACCGCCTGGCGATGCCGGACCGCTACGGCAACGACCACGCCCACACTGTCGAATACGGCATCCGCTGCGTGAAGATGGATCCGCTGATCGTTCTGACCACGATGGGCATGGTCACCGAGAAACTCGGCCTGGGCGCGACCTGCTCGACCACCTACTATGAGCCCTTCGACGTGGCGCGCCGCTTCGCAACGCTCGACCTGATGTCCGGCGGGCGCGCCGGCTGGAACGTCGTCACCTCGCTCAATGACGGTGAGGCGCTCAACATGGGCCGCGATTCCCACCCCGAGCACGATTATCGCTACGACCGCGCCGACGAGTTCATGGAGGTCGTGCTCGGCCATTGGGACACCTGGGAAGACGGCGCGCTGATCATGGACAAGCAAAGCGGTCGCTTCGCCGATCCCACCAAGGTGAAGCGGCTCGACCACAAGGGGCCGGCCTTCAAGTCGCGCGGGCCGTTCACCGTTCCGCGTTCGCAACAAGGCCATCCCGTGATCATCCAGGCCGGCGCTTCGGGCCGCGGCCAGCGCTTCGCCGGGCGCTGGGGCGAGGTGATCTTCACCGCCGCGCGCAATCTCGCCGCCGCCAAGGACGGCTATGCAGCCGTGCGCAACGAAGCGGCAACGGCCGGCCGCGACCCTGACCAGATGCTCCTGTGCAATCTGACCACGCCGGTCTGCGCCGCAACCAAGGCTGAGGCCGAAGACAGGATGGCGCTGATCGACAAGCTGCCGCTCCAGATCGACGCGCTGTCGCTGCTCGCCGAAGCGCTCAACTACGATTTCGCCTCCAAGGATCTTGACGAGCCGCTGACGACGGAAGAACTGAAGAGCATGCAGGGCATCCTGGGTATCCGCGACGGCGTACTGAGGGCGTCAGGCAAGAGCAACCCGAGCGCGCGCGACTTCGTCACCTTCTCCGGCCGCGGGCAAGTGCAGGACGCGATGGTCGGCGGTCCCAAGGAGATCGCCGACAAGCTGGAAGAGATGTTCGTGGAGCGCGGTTGCGATGGCTTCGTCATCGCCGCAACCTACGTGCCCGGCTCCTACGCCGATTTCGTCAAGCATATCGTACCAGAATTGCAGCGTCGCGGCCTGTTCCAGACGGACTATCGCGGCAGGACGCTACGCGAAAACCTCGGGCTCGAGCGGCCGGCTGCCGGCGCCTGGAAGGTGCAGCCGCGCGATGCACCGAAATAGCGAGGACATGACATGCGCTGGCTGAAATTCGCCGCCTCGGGCAAGACGTCCTGGGGAATCGTCGAAGGCGACCGGGTGATCGCGGTCGATGGCGATCCCTTCGCCGGATGGCAGCGTTCCTCGCGGATCCTTCCGTTGTCCGAGGTCAAGATCGAAATTCCGCTGATCCCGCGCACCTTCTATTGCGTCGGCTTGAACTATCTGAAGCACCTCAAGGAAGCCGCCGACAAGCGCGGCGAGGTGCCGGCGGTGCCTGACAGGCCCGAGATCGGCTATCGCGCGCAGAACGCGCTGATCGCCCATGACGAGGAGGTCGTGATCCCCTCCTTCGCGACGGACAAGATCCACTACGAGGGCGAACTCGTCGTCGTCATCGGCAAGAAGGTGAAGCATCTCACGGAGAAGAACGCGATGGATTGCGTGTTCGGCTACACCATCGGAAACGACGTCAGCGAGCGCAGCTGGCAGAAGGCCGATCGCAGCCTGTGGCGCTCCAAGAACGCCGACACGTTCAAGCCGATGGGACCGTGGATCGAGACCGAAGCCGATCTCGAAAAGATGGAAACGATCGTCCGCGTCAACGGCAAGGAGACCAACCGCTTCGCGACCGCCGACATGATCTTCGGCGTGGTGCCCTTCCTGGTCGAGCTGACCAGGTATTTCACGCTATGGCCCGGCGACGTGATCTGGATGGGCACCGACGGTGCCTCGCCGGACATCAAGCACGGCGACGTCGTGGAAGTCGAGATCACGGGTGTCGGGACGCTGCGCAACAGGTTCGTGCGGGAGCAGCGCTGATCCTCATCTTGAGGAGCTTGCGAAGCAAGCGTCTCGAACGATGAAGGCCCGGCTGTCGGCCTCGCCCTTAGACGGCCGCTGCGCGGCCTGCTCGGGTGAGGGGATGGAGTTGCGCACCTTGCGTCCACCGTGTCGTCCTGCGCTCCCTCAAAACGGCAGCGCCACCCCCGTCTTGATCTCCTTCAGCACAACATTGCTGCGGACGTAGCGGATGCCGGGGATGCGGAACATGAACTCGTCTAGGAAGCGGTTGTAGGCCGCCATGTCCTGCACGACGACGCGCAGATGATAATCGGCGTCGCCCGTGGTAGCAAAGCACTCCAGCACCTCGCGGCGCTTCGTGACCCTGGCCACGAACTCGTCGACAAACTTCGCGTCATGCCGCTCCAGCGAGACGTGGAGAATGGCCGACATCGCAAAGCCCGCCTGCTCGCGCGCGACCAGCGCCGCATAGCCCCGGATGACGCCGCTCTCCTCCAGAGCCCGCACCCGGCGCCAGCAGGCCGAGGTGGACATGCCGACCTCGTCGGCCAGCTGCTGGTTGGTGGCGCGGCCGTCCCTCTGGAGATGGGCGAGAATCCGGGTGTCCTGCTCTTCGATCATGAAAGCCTTCCCAGGTGGGAGCCTCTACCAGAATTCACCTGATTTCGCAAAATTCTGCCGATCTCGTGATCATATCGGGGTAAATAGGTAAGACTTACCAACCGCGCAGGCATAACCTTCCAGCAGGCAGGGTGCCGCGCGAGGTCCGCCATGGACGCCATTCCGTCACTCGACGTTTATGAACTTTCCGACCGCTACGAACGCGAGGAGGGCCGCGTCTTCCTCACGGGAACGCAGGCCATCGTCCGCATCGCGCTCGATCAGGCGCGTCGAGATCGTACGGCCGGGCTCAATATCGCCGGCTTCATCTCCGGCTATCGCGGCTCGCCGCTCGGCGGCGTTGACCTCGAACTGTGGCGCATCCAGGAACGGCTCAAACGGGACCGCATCGAGTTTCTTCCGGCGGTCAATGAAGACCTCGCGGCGACAGCGGTGCTGGGCTCGCAGCAGGTCGAAACGCAAGCCGACCGCGAAGTCGACGGCGTGTTCGGGCTCTGGTACGGCAAGGGCCCCGGCGTCGATCGATCCGGCGATGCGCTCAAGCATGGCAATGCCTATGGCTCCTCGCCGCATGGCGGCGTGCTGGTGGTTGCCGGCGACGACCACGGCTGCGTCTCCTCTTCGATGCCGCACCAGTCCGACGTCGCCTTCATGAGCTGGTTCATGCCGACGCTGCACCCTGCAAGCGTCAGCGAATATCTCGCCTTCGGCGAATATGGTTACGCGCTGAGCCGTTTCTCCGGCATGTGGGTCGGCTTCAAGGCGATCTCGGACATCGTGGAATCAGGCGCCTCCGTCGCGCTGCGTCCGCCCCGCGACTTCCGCGCGCCCGACTTCACGCCGCCCCCCGGCGGCCTGCACTATCGTTGGCCCGACCTGCCGGGCCCGCAGATCGAGGAACGGCTGGAGGCGAAGAAGCACGCGGTCTACGCCTTCGCCAAGGCCAACCCGATCGACCGCCACATCTACGATATTCCGGACGCGACCTACGGCATCGTTACCACGGGCAAGGCGCATCTCGATCTAATGGAGGCGCTGCGGCTGATGGGCCTCGATGAAGCGGCCTGCCGCAGCATCGGCATCGACGTCTACAAGGTCGGCATGGTCTGGCCGCTGGCGCTGCACGACGCCATGGATTTCGTCAAGGGCAAACGCGAGATCCTCGTGGTCGAGGAGAAGCGCGGCATCATCGAAAGCCAGTTCAAGGAATATTTTTATGACTATCCCGGCGCCAAGCCCGAGCGCATGGTCGGCAAGCACGACGAGCGAGGGGCGAGACTGATCTCCTGGATCGGCGAGTTGTCGCCGCGGACGCTCGCTTCCGTGCTGGCGCGGCGGCTCGACCCGATGTTTCCGGATCTCAATCTCGCCGCGCGGGCAGCCGCCTTGATGCCGGAAGCGGCGCGCACCATCAACGTCAGCGGCGCAACACGAACGCCGTATTTCTGCTCGGGATGCCCGCACAACACGTCGACGAAAGTGCCGGAGGGATCAAAGGCCCTGGCCGGCATCGGCTGCCACTTCATGGCGAGCTGGATGGATCGCGAGACCTCCTCGCTGATCCAGATGGGCGGCGAAGGCGTGAACTGGGCAGCGTCGTCGAGATTCACCGGCGGCAAGCACGTGTTCCAGAACCTCGGTGAAGGCACTTACTACCACTCCGGCTCGATGGCGATCCGGCAGGCGATCGCGGCCAGGGCCAACATCACCTACAAGATCCTGTTCAACGATGCCGTCGCGATGACCGGCGGCCAGCCGGTCGACGGCCCCGTCAGCGTCCATGCCATCGCCCACAGCGTTCGCGCCGAAGGCGTGGCGCGTATCGCACTGGTGTCGGATGATCCCGCACAGTTCTCGCCTGCCGACCTGCCGACCGGTGTCACCATCCACCCGCGCGAGGAGATGGATGCCGTGCAGCGCGAACTGCGCGACGTCTCCGGCGTGTCCGTCCTGATCTATCAGCAGACCTGCGCCACCGAGAAGCGACGCCGCCGCAAGCGCGGGCAGATGGCCGATCCCAAACGCTTCGCCTACATCAACGACCTCGTCTGCGAAGGCTGCGGCGATTGCTCGGTCGAATCCAACTGTCTCAGCGTCGAGCCGAGGGAGACGCCGTTCGGCCGCAAGCGTCAGATCAACCTGTCGGCCTGCAATAAGGATTTTTCCTGTCTCAACGGCTTCTGCCCGAGCTTCGTCACCGTCGAAGGGGCGACGCGCCGGAGGAAGAGCGCAAGCCGGATCGACGCGGTCGGCCGCGCGGCCACGCTCCCCCTGCCCACGCCCCGAACGCTCGACCGCCCCTACGATCTGCTGGTGACCGGCGTCGGCGGTACCGGCGTGATCACGGTTGGCGCGCTGATCGGCATGGCCGCGCACCTCGAACGCCGCGGCGTCTCGGTCCTCGACTTCACCGGCTTTGCGCAGAAATTTGGTCCCGTGCTGAGCTACATCCGCCTCGCCGCGAGCCCCGAAATGTTGCACCAGGTCCGCATCGACCAGGGTGCGGCCGACGCGCTGATCGGCTGCGACCTCGTCGTCAGCTCCTCGCCAAAGGCGTCCGGAACCTACCGGAAAGGCACGCGCGCTGCGGTCAACACGGCGGAGATGCCGACCGGCGACGTCGTCCGCTTCCGCGACGCCGATCTCGCCTCGCCCGCCCGCCTGCGCGCAATTGGCCGCGTGATCGGCGAGAGCAATGTCGGCACGATCGATGCCAATGGGCTGGCCGAGCGCCTGCTCGGCGATGCCGTCTATGCCAACATCATCATGCTCGGCTTTGCCTGGCAACGCGGACTGGTGCCGGTCTCGCTGCAGGCGCTATTGCGCGCGATCGAGCTCAACGGCGTGGCGATCGAGCGCAACAAGCAGGCCTTTGCCTGGGGCCGGGTCGCCGCGGCCGATCCGGATTCTCTGTCGAACGCGGACGATGCGCCCAAGGCCGAGACGCTCGACCAGCTCATCGCCCGGCGCTTCGATTTCCTCACGGCCTATCAGAACGCGGCCTATGCGGCGCAATACCGGGCGATCGTCGCAAGAGTCCGCAGCGCCGAAGCCGGCCTGAACAGCGAGGCGCTGACCGAGGCCGTCGCGCGCAGCCTGTTCAAGCTGATGGCCTACAAGGACGAGTACGAGGTGGCGCGGCTGCACATGCAAAGCGGCTTCCTCGACGAGCTGAAGCGCGAATTCGAGGACGGCTTCAACATCCAGTATCACCTCGCCCCGCCGTTCCTGCCGTCGCGGCGCGACGCACGTGGCCGTCCACGCAAGCGTGCCTTCGGACAGTGGATCCAGATGCCTCTCAACATGCTCGCGCGCTTGAAGGGGCTGCGCGGGACGCCGTTCGATCCATTCGGCTACGCCGCGGAACGGCGAGCCGAGCCAGAGCTGATCGCCTGGTATCAAGGCCTGGTCGAGCGGATGCTCGGCGGGCTCGACACGGCGAGTCTTCCGGATCTCGTCGCGATTGCAAGGGCCCCTATGGAGATCCGCGGGTATGGGCCGGTCAAGGCCGCCGCGATCGCGAAGGTGAGGTCCGAAATCGAGCGGCTGCTCGCCGAACTCCCCACGCCATCGCCGGCAAGGATGCGCGCCACCGGTTGACGCCGCGCCGGCAACGTTTCAGCCTCTGAACCTGGAGGGACGCCCTGATGGCGCTCCCGCGATCGGGTGACGCATCATGGATTTCGACCAGCTGACATTGACCGAGGCCGCGAACGGCCTCAGCGCCGGGAAGATCACGAGCACCGCACTCACCCGGGAAGCTCTTGCCCGCGCCAGGGCCAACGCCGACCTCAATGCCTTCGTGACCCTGGACGAGGCCGGCGCCATGAAGGCCGCCGCGGCGTTCGACGCGAAGGGCGACAGGGGCAAGCCGCTCGGCGGCGTGCCCGTCGTGATCAAGGACAATATCGAGGTGGCCGGGCTGCCCTGTAGCGCCGGCACCCCCGCGCTGAAGGATTACATTCCAAGGGCCGATGCACCTGTCGTGGCAAAGCTGCGCGCCGCGGGAGCGATCATCATCGGCAAGACCAGCATGCACGAACTGGCCTTCGGCATCTCCGGCTACAACACCGCGTTCAAGACCGGCGCCGAGTTCGGCGTGCGCAATGCCTATGATCGCAGGCGGATCGCCGGCGGCTCCTCGTCCGGGACGGGCGCCGCGATCGGCGCGCGAATCGTCGCGGGCGGGCTCGGCACCGACACCGGCGGATCGGTACGCGTGCCCGCCGCCCTGAACGGGTGCGCCTCGCTGCGGCCAACGGTCGGGCGCTATCCGCAAGAGGGCATCGCGCCGATCTCGCACACCCGCGACACCGCGGGGCCTATGGCCGCAACCATGGCCGATGTCGCGCTGCTCGACCGCGTCATCGCCGGAGGCGATCCGGTCCTGCCCGCGGATCTCAAGCTGGTCCGCGTTGGCATTGCCAAGGCGATGCTGACCAATCTCGATGACGACACCGAGGCCGCCTTCCATCGGGCAGTCGCGCAGATGAAAGCTCGGGGGATCGTCGTGGTCGAGATCGAGATGCCCCAACTGGCGGAGCTCGACGGCCAGGTCAGCTTTCCAGTCGCGCTATATGAGGCGTATGACGATCTGGTCGCCTATCTCGCACACACCGGCACCGGCCTCAGCATCGAGGCGCTGGCGCAGGAAATCTCCAGCGCCGACGTCAAGGCTACCTATGAGGACCTCGTGATCCCGCGCAAGCTGCCCGGTCCCGACGACACGTTTATCGACGCCAAGCCGATCTACGACGCCGCGGTCAAGATCGCGCGGCCTGCGCTTCAGGCGCTCTATGACAACACCTTCTCCGGAAACAAGCTCGACGCCATCGCCTTTCCGACCACGCCGCGCATCACCATTCCCTCCAACCCGGACTCCAGCAGCCTGGAGAATTTCGCACTGTTCATCCAGAACACCGATCTCGGCAGCAATGCCGGCATTCCCGGCATCCAGATCCCAATCGCACTCGGCGCCAGCAGCAGATTGCCGATCGGGCTTGAGCTCGACGGCCCTGCGGGAAGTGATCATCGTCTGCTTGCGATCGGCATGGCACTCGACAACGTGTTTGGCCGGTTGCCGCCGCCGCGTCGCTCATGAATAAGGGTTGATCAGCTTCTGCTGCTCGGCGCTATGGTGCGTGAGCAGGTCGATGAAGGTCCTGACCTTCGCCGACAGATGATGGCGATGCGGATAGACCGCATTCATGGACAGCTCGACCGTCCGATATTCCGGCAAGAGGCGCACGAGGCTGCCGGTTTCGAGATCGTCCTGGATGAGAAACCCCGCCATCAGACAGACAGCGGCGCCCTCCAGTGCGACCTTCCGCAGCGCTTCTCCGCTGTTGGTGACGAAGCTGCCCGAGATGCGAACGGAAGCCGGAGTGCCTTTGCGGTCAAGGAAGCGCCATTCGTCGCCAAACGGATAGTTCAAGTGCCGACCGCAATTGTGCCCGGTGAGCTCGTCGAGCGTCTGCACCCGGCCGTGCTTCTCGAGATAATCGTGCGAGCAGCACAGCACGTGACGCCAGGTGGCAAGTCTCCGCACGATCAGGCTCGAATCCGGCGGCGGGGTCATGCGCAGCGCAACGTCGTAGCCCTCCTCGATGAGATCGACATCGGCCTCGCCCATGCGCAGATCGATCCTGAGCTCCGCATAGGTCGACAGCAGCTTCGCCACGACAGGCGCGACAAACGGCACCATGTGCGTGGCGACGTGAATGCGCAGCGTGCCGCGGGGCACCGACTGCAATTCGCTCGCGATGTCGTCGGCCTGCTCGAGATCCGCGAGAATCTGGGTTGAGCGCTCATAATAGGCCTTGCCGATTTCGGTGAGGCTCACCTTCCGCGTGGTGCGGTTGAGTAGCCGCACCCCGAGTCGGTTCTCCAGCGCCTGGACGTGGTTGCTCACCATGGTCGTCGACATGTTGAGGCGGCGGGCGGCGGCGGAAAAGCCGCCGTTTTCGACCACGTGGACGAAGGCGGTGAGGCTGGTGAAACGGTCCATGGCTCGAGGTTCCAATTATCCATTATTACTGGATAATGCTTCAAAGAATTCCGAGATTATCACAGCGGTCGGGACAACGCATCTTATCCTCGTCAATGCGCGCGCCCCTTTTCGAACGGGCGGCCGCGAATTCCGAGGATGTCATGTCGAACGCGTCTTATGTCTCTGGAACAACTGCAAAAATCGGCCTAGGCCTGTCTCGACAGACCATCAATTGGGCAGCCATCGGCGTGGCGCTGATCCTCGGCATCGCGGTGGCCGGCGACTATGGCTACGACTATTTCAAGACCGGCCGGTACCTCGAAGCCACTGACGACGCCTATGTAAAGGCCGATTCCACGATCGTCGCGCCGAAGGTCTCCGGCTACATCGCAAAGGTGCTGGTCGGCGACAACGAGAAGGTCAAGGCGGGTCAGCTGCTGGCCAAGATCGACGACCGCGATTTCAGGGCGGCGCTCGACCAGGCCCGCGCGGATGTCGCGGCTGCCGAAGCATCTGTGCGCATCATCGATGCCGAGCTTGAGCTGCAGCAGCCGATCATCGAGCAAAGCACGGCCGACGTCGCTGCTGCGGACGCCAACCTGAAATTTGCACAAGAGGAGCGCGCCCGCTACGACGACCTCATGAAGTCGGGCTCCGGCACGATCCAGCGCGCGCAGCAGACCGACGCGGCGCTGCGCGCCAGCAGCGCGCAATTGCAGCACGCGAAGTACGGCCTTCTGGCTGCGCAGCGCAAGATCGACGTGCTTACCAGCCAACGCGCCCAGGCCACGGCCCAGCTCGAACGTGCCCGGGCGGTCGCGCAGCAGGCGACGCTGAACCTGTCCTATACCGAGATCACCGCGCCGGTGGATGGCACGGTCGGCGCCCGCAGCTTGCGCGTCGGCCAATACGTGCAAGCAGGCACACAATTGATGGCGGTGGTGCCGCTCGATGCAGTCTATGTCGTCGCCAACTTCAAGGAGGCCCAGCTCACACATGTGCGGCCGGGCCAGCCGGTCGAGCTGTACGTCGACAGTTTTCGCAATCGGGCCCTGCATGGCCATGTCGACAGCCTGTCGCCGGCGAGCGGGCTGGAATTCGCATTGCTGCCGCCCGACAACGCCACGGGCAACTTCACCAAGATCGTGCAGCGCGTTCCGGTGAAGATCGTGCTCGACGACCACAGCCTCACCGGCCTGCTTCGCCCCGGCATGTCCGCGGTGCCAACCATCGACACCAAGGCGACCGTGCTGGCCGAGCGCGAGACGGCCAAGCGTCTCGCCGACAACATGCTCCGACCGAACGGCGGCTGACCTGGCTCCGGCAGGTTTGTCGAACCTCGCCGGAAGATCGTCCCAGAACGTCCTCGATCGTCGAAATCATCCGCATCCTGTCTCCGTAGCCGAGACGAGGCTTCCATGAGCACGCTTCAACCCGCCTTCAACGCCGCATCCACCGCCAGCATTCCCGCACCCGCCGCACCGTCGGTGTCGGCCAAAACCTGGATCGCGGTGATCGGCGCAACGCTTGGCGCCTTCATGGCGGTGCTGAACATCCAGATCGTCAACGCCTCGCTCGCAGACATCCAGGGCGCGATCGGCGCCGGCATCGACGACGGCGGCTGGATCTCGACCTCCTATCTCGTCGCCGAGATCGTGGTGATCCCGCTGTCCGGCTGGCTGGCGCAGGTGTTCTCGATCCGCATCTATCTGCTCACCAACGCGATCCTGTTCCTGGCTCTCTCCGCGGTTTGCGCGCTGGCGCAGGATCTGTCGCAGATGATCGTGCTGCGCGCCATCCAGGGTTTCACCGGCGGCGTGCTGATCCCGCTGGCCTTCACGTTGATCATCACCCTGCTGCCGCGCGGCAAGCAGCCGGTGGGCCTCGCGCTGTTCGCGCTGTCGGCGACGTTCGCACCGGCGATCGGCCCGACCATCGGCGGCTATCTCACCGAGAATTTCGGCTGGCAGTACATCTTCTACGTCAACCTCGTGCCGGGCGCGATCATGGTCGGCATGCTCTGGTACGCACTCGAGGCCAAACCGATGAAACTCTCGCTGCTGCGCGAGGGCGACTGGGCCGGCATCATCACCATGGCAATCGGCCTGTCGGCGCTCCAGACCGTGCTCGAGGAAGGCAACAAGGACGACTGGTTCGGCTCCCCCTTCATCGTCAAGCTGTCGGCGATCGCGGCGGTGGCGCTGGCCGCCTTCCTGATCATCGAGCTCACGGTGAAGAAGCCGCTCCTGAACCTGCGCCTGCTGGTGCGGCGTAATTTCGGTTTCGGCATGCTCGCGAACTTCCTGCTCGGCATCGCGCTCTACGGCTCGGTGTTCATCCTGCCGCAGTATCTGTCACGCATCCAGGGCTACAATGCCGAGCAGATCGGCATGGTGCTGGCCTGGACCGGACTGCCGCAACTGGTGTTGATCCCGCTGGTGCCGCGCCTGATGCAGAAGCTCGATCCGCGCATCGTGATCGGCGTCGGCTTCGTGCTGTTTGCGGCGTCCAACTTCATGAACATCTACATGACCAACGACTACGCCGCCGACCAGCTGCTGTGGCCCAATATCGTTCGCGCGATCGGGCAGGCCCTGGTCATGGCGCCGCTGTCGGCGGTGGCGACCGCCGGCATCGAAGCCGAGAACGCAGGCTCGGCGTCCGGCCTGTTCAACATGATGCGCAACCTCGGCGGCGCGGTCGGAATTGCGATCCTGCAAACCGTTCTGACCAAGCGCGAGCAATATCACTCCAACGTGCTGATGCAGTCGGTCTCGATATTCGAGCAGGCGACGCGCACGCGGCTGGAGCAGCTGACCCAGTATTTCATCAATCACGGCGTGCTCGACCATGCGGACGCCGCGCATCGCGCTTATGTCGCGATCGGCCGTACCGTGCAGAAGCAGGCCTATATCCTCGCTTTCAGCGATACCTTCTATCTGCTCGGCATGGCGCTGATCGTGGCGCTGCTCGCCGTCCTCTTCCTGAAGAAGCCCGGCCAGACCTCGGCCGGTGGCGCCCACTGACCTCAAGCCGAGAAGCAAGGAGACGATCATGAAGCCCCGCATGAACTACTTCCAGGCCGCGCCCGATACGATGAAAGCGCTGATGGCGCTGGAGGCGCAGATCCAGTCGACCGGCATCGAGAAATCGCTGATCGAGCTCGTCAAGATCCGGGCGTCGCAGATCAACGGCTGCGCCTTCTGCATCAACATGCACGCCGAGGATGCGCGTAAACGCGGCGAGACCGAGCAGCGCATCTACCTGCTAAACGCGTGGCGCGAATCCCCGCTCTATACCGAACGCGAGCGTGCCGCGCTGGCCTGGACGGAATCAGTGACGCTGATCTCGCAGACGCATGCGCCCGACGATGTCTACGAGCAGGTCCGCGCACAGTTCTCCGACGAGGAGACGGTGAACCTGACCATGCTGGTCGGCGCCATCAATGCCTGGAACAGGATTGCGATCGCGTTCCGCGCGGTGCATCCGGTAAAAGTGAAGGCGTCGCTGGCGTGAGGTATCCGCAGCTGTCATGCCCCGCGACCCGGCTACGCCAAGGCTTCGCCGGGGTTAAGGTCTAGGGGCACCGCAGCTTTAGCGAAGGCGGCAGGCGGGGCATGAAGTACGCCGCGGCCCATCGGGCCTATCCCTGCCGTCACGGCGTACTGGATCGCCCGGTCAAGCCGGACGATGACCGCTTTGGGCGTGGCTCAAACCGCCGTCGCCTTGGCGAACTCCACGTAGATCTCGCGAAGGCGCGTTGCCATCGGACCGGGCTTGCCGTCGCCGATCGTCTTGCCGTCGATGGCGACCACCGGCTGCACGAATGAGGATGCGCTGGTGATGAACGCCTCCTTGGCAGCGAGCGCCTCGGCAACCGTGAAGGACCGTTCCTCGACGCGGAGCTGGCGCCCCTCGGCAAGCGCGATCACGGCCTTGCGCGTGCAGCCCGGCAGGATCGCGTTGGAATTCTTGCGCGTGACGATGACGTCGTCCTTGGTCAGGATGAACGCCGACGACGAGCCACCCTCGGTGACGTAGCCATCCTGCAGCATCCAGGCCTCGCCCGCGCCGGCTTCGGCCGCGGCCTGCTTCGCCAGCACCTGCGCCAGCAGCGCCACGCTCTTGATGTCGCGGCGTTCCCAGCGGATGTCGGGCACCGTGATGACATTGATGCCGGTCTTCGCCGCCGCCGCGTTGATGATGTCCTTCTCGGACGTGAACATCACCAGGCTCGGCTTGACGTCCCCCTTGGGAAACGGGAAGTCGCGCCCCTTGTCGGCGCCGCGCGTGACCTGGAGATAGACGAGACCGTCCTGGAGCTTGTTGCGCGCGATCAGCTCCTTCTGGAGCTCGGTGATGCGCTCGATCGTCTCCGGCAGCTTCAGCTTGATCTCCCCGACGGAGCGTTCCAGCCGCGCCAGATGCGAGGCATTATCGACCAGCTTGCCGTCGAGCACGGCCGAGACCTCGTAGATGCCGTCGGCGAACAGGAAGCCGCGATCGAGCACCGAGATCTTGGCCTCCGAGAGCGGGACGAATGAGCCGTTGACATAGGCGATCGGATCCAAGGCAGGTCTCCTGGCGAGATGGGGAATTTGGCGCGCTTATACGCCAGTTAGGGGGCCGGATCACCCCTCTATTCGTCATTCCGGGGCGGCGCGGAGCGACGAGCCCGGAATCCATTTCGCCCCGCGTTACGCCGCCTGATCGATCCTCAGATGCGCAATTGCGCATCATAGCTCGCGCGACGCGCGCCTCGGGATGCGGAGCGCTCAGTGCGAGAGAATCTTCGACAAGAACTTCTGCGCCCGGTCGCTGCGCGGCTTGCCGAAAAAGTCGTCCTTCGCCGCGTCCTCGACGATCTCGCCGCGGTCCATGAAGATCACACGGTTGGCGACCTTGCGGGCGAAACCCATCTCATGGGTAACCACCATCATGGTCATACCTTCACGCGCGAGATCGACCATGACATCCAGCACCTCGCTGACCATTTCAGGATCGAGTGCCGAGGTCGGCTCGTCGAACAGCATGACGATCGGATCCATGGCGAGCGCGCGGGCAATGGCAACGCGCTGCTGCTGGCCGCCGGAGAGCTGCGCGGGGAATTTCTGCGCCTGCTCCTTCAACCCGACACGCTCCAGGAGCTGCATGCCTTTGGTCTGTGCCTTGTCGTGCGGCCGCCCGAGCACCTTCTCCTGCGCGAGGCAGAGATTGTCGATGATCTTGAGATGCGGAAACAGCTCGAAGTGCTGGAACACCATGCCGACGCGCGACCGCAGCTTCGGCAGATCGGTCTTGGGATCGTTGACCTTGGTGCCGTCGACCAGGATGTCGCCGCTCTGGAACGGCTCCAGCGCATTGACGCATTTGATCAGCGTCGACTTGCCCGAACCCGACGGACCACAAACCACAACGACCTCGCCCTTGGTGACGGTGGTGGTGCAGTCGGTCAGCACCTGAAAGCTGGGGCTGTACCATTTGTTGACGTGGCTGATTTCGATCATGATCGACACGCTCTATCGAATGATGGCGATGCGCGCCTGGAGGCGGCGGACGCCGTAGGACGCGACACAGGAAATGGTGAAGTAGACGACTGCTGCGAACAGATACATTTCGACGAGGCGCCCGTCGCGCTGCGCCACCTTGCTGGCCGCTCCCAGGAAGTCCGTGATCGACAGGACGTAGACCAGCGAGGTGTCCTGGAACAGCACGATGGTCTGCGTGATCAGCACCGGCAGCATGTTGCGGAAGGCCTGCGGCAGCACGACGTAGCGCATGGTCTGGGCGTAGGTCAGCCCCAGCGCGCTGGCCGCGGCCGGCTGTCCGCGCGAGATCGACTGGATGCCGGCACGCATGATCTCGGAGAAGTAAGCCGCCTCGAACATGATGAAGGTGATGAGCGAGGATGCGAACGCGCCGACGCTGATCGGGCGCGAGGCGCCGGTCACCCACTGCCCGATATAGGGCACCAGGAAGTAGAACCAGAAGATGACCAGCACCAGTGGCAGCGAGCGCATGAAGTCGACATAAATTCCGGCGATGCGGCCGAGCAGCTTGAAGCCGGAGAGCCGCATCAGGGCGAGCGCCGTGCCGAAGATGAGGCCGCCGAGGGCGGCGAGCCCCGTCAGCGTCAGCGTGAACGTCATGCCCTCGAAGAACAGATAGGGTAGTGCGCGGCGGATGACGTCGAAATCGAGATTGCCGAACATCGCTTATTTCCCCGTGATGTAGCCGGGAATCGCGACCCAGCGCTCGAGGAAGCGCATCGCGGTCACGACGACGGCGTTGACGAGGAGGTAGAGAATGGTCGCGGCTGTGAAGGCCTCGAACACCTGGAACGAGAATTCCTGCATCGACCGCGCCTGTCCGGTCAGCTCGAGCAAGCCGATGGTGATCGCGACCGCGGTATTCTTGATGGTGTTGAGAAACTCGGACGTCAGCGGCGGCAGGATGATGCGGAACGCCATCGGCAGCAGCACGTAACGATAGCCCTGCACGGTGGTCAGGCCCAGCGCGGTTGCGGCCATTTTCTGCCCGCGCGGCAGTGAACCGATGCCGGCCTGCAATTGCACGGCGACGCGGGCCGACATGAACAAGCCGATACCGATCGCGGCCGTCCAGAACGGCGCGTTCGGCAGCTGCTTCAGCCAGGTGCCCGCAGCTTTTGGCAGCAGTTCCGGCAGCACGAAGTACCACAGGAAGAGCTGCACGAGCAGCGGCATGTTGCGGAAGAATTCGACATAGGCAAAGCCGAACCAGTTCGCCCCCTTCGACGGCAGTGTGCGCATCACACCGACGATCGAGCCGGTGATCAGCGCGATCACCCAGGCCAGCGCCGCGGTCTTGAGGGTCAGCACCAGGCCCGACAGCAGCATGTCGAGATAGGTGCCGGTCCCCATCGGGTTCGGCTGGAAAAAGATTCCCCAGTTCCAGTTGTAGTTCACGTGTCCCCCGCGCGAACGCGCCAGTCATGGATATCCTGAGCGCCTATGCAAATGTCCGGCCACCCCAGTGTCAAGAGTGGCCGGACATGATCCCGATCGAAAGATCGAGGTTTAATCTTACTTGTAGTCGTCCGGGTTCGGCGAGTCCGTCGGCTTGGCGAACTCGTTCTTCAGCTCGGCCGAGATCGGCGTGTTGAGGTTCAGGCCCTTCGGCGGGATCTTCTGGGTGAACCACTTGTCGTAGATCTTCTGGGCTTCGCCGGACGTATAAAGTGCCGCCGTCGCCGCATCGACCACCTTCTTGAAGGCGGGGTCGTCCTTACGCAGCATGATGCCGTAGGGCTCGGGCTTGGAAAACGCATCCTTGGAGATGACGTAGTCGTCCGGGTTCTTCGAGCCGGCGACGAGGCTCGCCAGCAGGATGTCGTCCATGACGAAGGCGACCGCGCGATCGGTCTCGACCATGAGGAAGGCTTCGGCGTGGTCCTTGGCCGGAATGATGTTGGCGCCGAGACCCTTCGCGGCGTTGGCTTCGGTGAGCTGCTTGATGTTGGTGGTGCCGGCGGTCGAGACGACGGTCTTGCCCTTGAGATCGTCGATCGACTTCAGGCCGCTCGACTTCTTGAAGACATAGCGGCTGGCTGTCAGGTAATGGGTGTTGGTGAAGGCGACCTGCTTCTGGCGCTCGGCATTGTTGGTGGTCGAGCC
The DNA here is from genome assembly GCF_003837805.1 of Bradyrhizobium sp. RP6. Classification (GTDB taxonomy): domain Bacteria; phylum Pseudomonadota; class Alphaproteobacteria; order Rhizobiales; family Xanthobacteraceae; genus Bradyrhizobium. The sequence continues at coordinate 93,506 of NZ_RQIT01000024.1, forward strand.
ACATTCGAGGTCGATGGTGCCGTTGGCCATCAGCGGGATACGCGTCGCCGACGTCACCGGGTTGAGCTTGACCTCGAGCTTGTCGAGCTTGAGCTCCTTCTTCACGGCGTCGACGATCTTGTAGCAGATGTCCATCGCGAACCCGACGGGCTTCTGGTTGTCGTCGAGATAGGAGAATGGGATCGAGGAGTCGCGGAAGCCGAGCGTGATGGCGCCGGTGTCCTTGATGTTCTTCAGCGTGCCGGTCAGCTCCTGGGCCCCGGCCTGGCTGACGACGAAGGTCGCGGCGAGCGCGAGCCCGATGCTACGGAAATGTTTCACTTTCTTCTTCCCCTTTCAGGATGATGCGACCGGATGCAAGCACAAATCGGGCCGGATTAGAATGTGACTTTCGGCTGGATCGAAGGCTCAGGTTAACGGGCTTGTCAGTGGTCATGTCAGTGGTCCTGGCAATTCCCCGAGATCCCAGAACAGCCCGGCCACCACCGTCAAGGCCTCCTCGGTCAGTGGCAGCAGGATGTGCTCATTGGGCGCATGCTGGGAGCAGCCGGGATAGGAGTGCGGCACCCAGATCGTCGGCAGGCCCAGGATCTCGGAGAACACATCATTGGGCAGCGAGCCGCCGAAATTCGGCAGCACTGCCGGAGCCTTGCCCGTGGTCTCCTTGACCGAATCCGCCGCCCATCTGATCCAGGGGCTGTCGAAATCGGTGCGCGAGGCGGCAAAGCTCTGCGCCGCGCGGACCTCGACCATGGGAAAACCCTTCTCGACCAGATGCGCGCGGATCGCCTCGATCAGTCCGTCAATCTTGGTGCCGACCACGAAACGCAGTTGCAGCACGGCATTGGCATGGCCGGGAATCGCGTTCGCCGGCTTCTCGATATTGCCCGACGACATCGCCAGCACTTCGAGCGTGTTCCAGGCATAGAGCCGCTCGGCCGCCGACAGCCCTTCCTCGCCCCAGTTTTCCGCGAGCGCCGGCTCGTCCGCGGTCGGCACCACCTGTACGTCGGCGAGATGGCTGCGGATCTGGTTGGTGAGCCGCGGCGGCTTCAAGGCATCGAGCAGGAGGCGGCCGTGGCCGTCGACCAACGTCGAGATCGCGTTGACCAGGATGGTCGCGGGGTTGGCGAGCACGCCGCCCCAGTTGCCGGAATGGTGGCCGCCGTCGCGCAGATTCACGTCGAGATGAATGCGGAGGCCGCCACGGCAGCCGAGAAAGAGCGTCGGCCGTTCGGCGGACAGACGCGGCCCGTCGGAAGCCATGAACAGGTCGGCCTTGAGCGCGTCGCGATTGAGATCGCAGACCTTGCCGAGATCGGGCGAGCCGATCTCCTCGCCCATCTCGATGATGAATTTCGCGTTGAAGCCGAGCTTGCCGCCGCGAGCCTCGCGCACCGCGCGGAGTGCCGCCATATTGATGCTGTGCTGACCCTTGTTGTCCGCGGTGCCGCGGCCGTAGAGGCGTGTCCCCGCAACCACCGTGCGCCAGGGATCGCGTCCCTCGCGCCACTCGCCCTCCATGCCGTCGACGACGTCACCATGGCCGTAGATCAGCACGGTCGGCGCCGACGTGCTCTCGTGATGTTCAGCCAACAGGAATGGCGCCTTGCCGCTCGGGGATTCGACGATGCGGCTGGAAAAATCGAGCGCGGCGAAGGCCGGCTGCATCTCCTGCTCCAGATAGGCGCGCAGCTCGGTGCCGCGCGACGGATTCTGGCTTTCGGTCCGATACGCGACGCGGCGGTCGAGCTCGGCGAGGAACGCGCCGGATTTGAAGTCGTCCCGGGCGCGGGCGATGGCGTCGGCTCTGGTCATTGCTTTCGTTTTCAAGGTTTCGACGCGGGCGAACGTAGGGGGCTACGTAGGCCATCGAAAGTGGCAGGGGGCTAGGAGAGTTTCTTGGAGTTTCTCTTGTAATTCTCTTGGGATTTCGTTCCTGCTCGCTTGAGATCGGCTTGCCAGGCGCGGCATCGCTGATTTTGACCTTGCCAATACCCAAACATATGCAAGAACTTCGCCAAGTTGGGGCGCACATCTATCATTCGAAGAGCGCTCAGTACAGGGCGCCGAGGGGACAAGCATGGCCAAAGAGATCAGGCTCAACGCCTTTGCGATGAATTGCGTCGCACACCAGTCGCCGGGCCTGTGGACCCATCCGCGCGACCGCACGGCCGACTATAACCGCCTGCCCTACTGGATCGATCTCGCCCGAACCCTGGAACGGGGCCGCTTCGACGGGCTGTTCCTGGCCGACGTGCTCGGGGTCTACGACGTCTATGGCAACAGCCCTGACGCAGCCTTGCGCAATGCAGCACAGACGCCATCGAATGAGCCGCTGCTGCTGCTGTCGGCGATGGCAGCCGTGACGCAAAATCTCGGTTTCGGCGTCACCAGCAATCTGTCTTTCGAGCCGCCCTACCCGTTCGCACGGCGGATGTCGACGCTGGACCATCTCACCGAGGGGCGAATCGGCTGGAATGTCGTCACCGGCTATCTCGACAGCGCCGCGCGCGGCGCCGGCAAGGACAAGCAGACCGGACATGACGACCGCTACGACATCGCCGACGAATATATGGAGGTCGTCTACAAGCTCTGGGAAGGCAGCTGGGAGGACGACGCCGTGCTGCGCGACCGCAAGCGCGGCATCTTCACCGATCCCACAAAAGTTCATCGCGTCAATCATGAAGGCGCGAACTATCGTATCAACAACACCATTCACCTCAGCGAGCCGTCGCCCCAGCGCACGCCCGTGCTGTACCAGGCCGGCACGTCGCCGCGCGGCCGGCAATTCGCGGCCCGCCATGCCGAATGCGTGTTCATGTCGGGACCGTCCGCCAAGGTGATCGCGCCACGCGTCTCCGCGATCCGCCAGGAGGCCGCCGCGCTCGGCCGCAACCCGGCCGAGATCCTGATGTTCTCGATGATGACGATCATCCTCGGCCGGACCGAAGCCGAAGCGAAAGAAAAGTACGACGACTATCGCCGCCACATCAGCCCCGAGGGCGCGCTGGCGCTGATATCGGGATGGACCGGCGTCGACTTCTCCGGCTACGACCTCGACCAGCAGGTGCGGCACGTCCAGAACGATGCCGGCCGCAGCGCCATGGACAACGTCACTCGCGCCGATCCCGACCGGGTCTGGACCGTCCGCGACGTCATCGAGCATGTCGGCATCGGCGGCGCCGGCCCGGTCGTGGTCGGCACGCCGGAGATGGTCGCCGACAAGATCGAAGAGTGGTTCGAGGCGACCGACGTCGACGGGCTCAACGTCGCGTTCGCGATCTCGCCCGGTGATTTCGAGGACATCGCCGACATGCTGGTGCCGGAGCTGACCCGGCGCGGGCGATACAAGAGCGAGTATGCGAAGGGCACGCTGCGGGAGAAGCTGTTCGGCCAGGGCCGCGCGCGGCTCGACGCGCCGCATCCGGCCGCGGGGTATCGCGTGGGGAAAAAGGGGTAGGTTGCCGCCTCCTCGTCATTGCGAGCGAAGCGAAGCAATCCAGAGATGCATCCGCAAAGACAATCTGGATTGCTTCGTCGCTACGCTCCTCGCAATGACGATACGACATCCCGCCCCTACACCTTTCCGTCCACCATCACCTCGATCAGCTTGGTCCCCGGCCGGCCGAACGCCGAGGTCAGCGTCGCCTTCAGCTCGCTGGCATCGCTGACCTTGATCGCCTCGCAGCCCAGCGCCTTGGCGACGCCGGCGAAATCGACGGGCGGATCGACGAAATCCATGCCGACATAATTGTCGTCGCCATGGAAGGCGAGCAGGCGCTGCTTGATGATGCGGTAGCCGCCATTGTTGGCGATGACGACGTTGAGCGGCAGCTTGTGATGCGCCGCCGTCCACAGCGACTGGATCGAGTACATCGCGCTGCCGTCGCCGGAGAAGCACACCACGGGCCGGCCCGGATTGGCGATGCTGGCGCCAACCGACGCCGGCAGGCCCCAGCCGATGCCGCCGGAGGCGAGGCCGTGGTAGCCATGGCGATCGCGATGCGGCCGCAGCGCCGTGATCTGGCGGCTGGAGGTGAGGCCTTCGTCGACCAGGATGGCATTGTCAGGCATCGCCTCGACCATTTGCAGCACCAGGAAGTCCGGATCGATCGGCGCGCGGCCAGCGCTCTTGCCGATCTGCTCGACCAGCTCGGCACGACGCGCGGTCCAGTTCTTCGGCGCGAGCTCGGCAAGGCGCCGCCTGGCGCGTTGCGCCAATGCCTCGCCACCCATCTCCTTCAGCATCGGGATCAGCGCGCGCAGCGTTTCCTTCAGATCCGCCTTCAGCGCGATCTCGGCGCCGTAATTCTTGGCGATCTCCCAGTCCACGAGGCCAACCTGCACGATGCCGAGACCATCCGGCAGCGCATCGACCTCGCTAAACACCGACATCCGCAGGGGATCGCCACCGAGCGCAATCAGGAGATCGTAAGGCGCCAGCGTGTCGCGCGCGACCTTCTGCACGCGCGCGAGCGAGCCGACGAAACTCGGGCTCTCCGAGAGGAAATGCGAGCCATAGGGCGTGGAGGATTGATAGGCGGCAGCGCCGAGCAGCTTGGCGAACTCGGCGGCCTCCTGCAACGCATCGCTCTTGACCACCTCGTCCATGGTGACGATCACCGGGCGTTCGGCCTTGAGCAGACGGGCCGCAAGAGCCTTCAACGCTTCATCGGATGGTCTTGTCCGCGCATCGATGCGGGTGGAGCGGCCGAGATCGATGCCGGCCTCGCTGTTCAGGATGTCGCCGGGCAGCGAGATGAAGACCGGTCCGGTCGGCGGCGTCGTCGCGACCTTGGCGGCGCGGCGCACGATGCGCGGCAGATCCTCCAGCCGCGTCACCTCGACCGCCCATTTCACCAGCGGCTCGGCCATCCGCACCAGCGGTCCATAAAGCACCGGCTCCATCAGGCCGTGGCCCTGCTCCTGCTGGCCGGCCGTGAGGATCATCGGCGTGCCCGTGAACTGGGCGTTGTAGAGCGAGCCCATGGCATTGCCGAGGCCCGGCGCGACATGGACGTTGCAGGCGACGAGCTTGCCCGAAGCGCGGCTATAGCCGTCGGCGATCGCGACCACCAGGCTCTCCTGCATCGCCATCACATAAGTGAGGTCGGGATGCTCCTTCAGCGCATGCATGATCGGCAGCTCGGTGGTACCAGGGTTGCCGAACAGATGCGTGATGCCTTCGTCCTTGAGCAGCGCAAGAAAGGCGGAGCGGCCGGTGATCTTGTTCTTCATGTTTCCTCCAGGAGCGGACATTGCCGCAAGGACTGAAAGCATGATGGCCGAAGTCTTGGGAGGCACGCAAGGAAGCGCTGTCATGGCTGCGCTGCGTCCGGGGCACGAGAGGTGAGTGCGCGGCCCGCGCTACATCTCCTCCCGGCCGAGCTCGAACGGATCCTCGCCGCCCGCGCGCTTCCTCTTTTTCGAGCGCTGCCACACCACGCCCGGAAACCCCTTCAGCGGCACCAGCGGCTCGCCGGTATAGGCCCATTCCTGCAGCTCCTCGACCGCGATGTGATAGAGCGGCTGGCGGCCGGTGCGCTCTGTGAACAGCGCACGCGGGATGTTGACCATGTGCGGGCCGCGCGGACGTTCGTACATGATCGGCGTACCGCAATGCGAGCAGAAGCTGCGCACGGTCTTCGTGGCCTTGTCCTCGTAGCGGGTCAGCGCGGTCTTGCCCGACGTGATGCGAAACCGCTTCTTCCAGCTTCCGACATAGGTGGCGTAAGCCGCGCCATGGGCACGGCGGCTGGCGGCGGAGTGATCGTGCCAGGCCCAGCGCGCGGGAACGTCGATCTCGAAGGTGACCTTGCCGCAGAGGCATTGGCCGGTGGCTATCCCTGCGGCGGCTGCGGCCTTGGCCATTTGTATTTTCCTCGCCGTCATTCCGGGATGGTGCGAAGCACCAGACCCGGGATCTCGAGATTCTCCGGTGCGCAATTTGCGCACGATAGTTCGATGCTCCGCATCGCACCGGAATGACGGAGCAAGCTACGCCGGCGTCAGCGCGTCATACACCGGATAGTCCGTATACCCCTTTTCCTCGCCGCCGTAGAACGTCGCGCGATTATACGGCGTGATCGGGTAGTCGTGCTCGAGACGGCGCGGCAGATCGGGATTGGAGATGAAGATGCGGCCGAAGGCGATGATATCCGCATGTCCCTCGGCGATCGCCGCATTCGCGGTCTCCCCGGTGAAGCCGCCGGCGGTCATCAGCACGCCGCTGTAGAGCGGACGGAACAGCACCATCGCCGACGGAACGTTCTGCCAGTTGACCTCGGCGCGGCCGGAGCCGCTCGAGCGCGGTTCGATGAAATGCAGGTACGCCAGGCCCAGCTTCTCGAGCGCCTTCACGACATGCGTATAGAGCGGCATCGGATCGGGCTCGCCGGAATCATTGGCGATGCCGTAGGGCGACAGCCGCACGCCGACGCGATTGGCGCCCCAGACGTCGATCGCGGCCTGGGTCACCTCGAGCAGCAGCCGCGCGCGGTTCTCGATCGAGCCGCCATATTGGTCCGTGCGCTGATTGCTCCGCGACTGCAGGAACTGCTCGAGCAGATAGCCGTTGGCGCCGTGGATCTCGACACCGTCGAAGCCCGCGGCAAGCGCGTTCTTCGCGCCCTGCCTGAATGCTTCGACAATGCCCTTGACCTCCTCGGTCTCCAGCGCGCGGGGGGGTTCGTAGTCGGCGATCTTGCCGTCGGCGGTCATCGCCCTCATGCCCTCGGCCTTGATCGGGATCGCGGAGGCCGAGACCGGCAGATGGCCGCCGTGGAAGGAGGAATGCGAGACGCGGCCGACATGCCAGAGCTGGAGGAAGATGATGCCGCCCTTGGCGTGCACGGCGTCCGTCACCTTACGCCAGCCTGCGATCTGCGCCTCCGAATAGATGCCGGGCGTCGCCGGGTTGCCACGGCCGTGCGAGAGCACCGGCGAGGCTTCGGCGATGATCAGGCCGCCTTTCGTCGCGCGCTGACCGTAATATTCGGCGTTGAGCGGCCGCGGCGAAAAGCTCTCGCGCTCGGCGCGCATGCGCGTCAGCGGCGCCATGGCGACGCGATGCGCAAGCTTGTACGGACCGACCTGCAACGGCCTAAACAACGCTTCGAATTTCATGGGGTCCCCGGATATCTATGAAAGGATGCGGATCATATAGCGAGGGGCGGCACCGGAAAAGGCGCCGCCCCAGGCAGATATTCTCTCTGACGGAACGCGACGGAGCACGCTCTACGCCGTCTTGATCCAGACGGCCTTCACGTTGAGATATTCCTCGACGTGCTGCTTGCCGGATTCGCGGCCGTAGCCGCTCATTTTGTAGCCGCCAAACGGCACGGCCGGGTCCATCGCCTGGTAGCAGTTCACCCAGACCGAGCCGGCACGCAGGCTCTTCGCGACCGCATGAGCCTTGCTGACATCGCGCGTCCACAAGCCGGAGCCGAGGCCGAACGTGGTGGCGTTGGCGCGCTTGACCAGCTCATCCATGTCCTTGAACGCGATCGCGGAGATGACGGGACCAAAAATCTCCTCCTGCGCGATGCGCATGTTGTCCTCAACGCCCGCGAACACCGTCGGTGAGACGAAGAAGCCCTTCGACAGCGCGCCTTCCGTGACGCGCCCGCCGCCGGCAAGCGCCCTTGCGCCTTCCTTCTGGCCGATGTCGAGATAGCCGGTGACGCGCTCGAGTTGCTGTTCGGAGACAAGCGGTCCGATCTGCACGTTGGGATCGAGGCCGTTGCCGACCTGCAGCTTCTTGCCGAACTCGGCGACGCGGCCGACGAACTCCTCATAGATCGACTGCTCGACGAACAGGCGCGTTCCGGCGCTGCAGATCTGGCCGGAATTGGCGAACACCGCCATCGCCGCGCCCGGCACGGCTGCGTCGAGATCGGCATCCGCGAACACGATGTCCGGCGACTTGCCGCCGAGCTCAAGCGAGACGCGCTTGAGGTTGCCGGCGGAGGCTCGGATGATCGACTGACCCGTGACATGCGATCCGGTGAAGGCGACCTTGTCGACGTCGTGATGCGAGGCGAGCGCGGCGCCAGCCGTCTCGCCATAGCCGGGCACGACGTTGATGACGCCGGGCGGCACGCCCGCTTCCATCGCCAGCTCAGCGATGCGCAGCGAGGTCAGCGGCGCTTCTTCGGCAGGCTTGAGCACCACGGTGCAGCCGGTCGCGATCGCGGGGCCAATCTTCCAGATCGTCGCGGTGAGCGGACCGTTCCAGGGAATGATGGCGCCGACGACGCCGATCGGCTCCTTCAGCGTGTAGGAGAAGATCTCGCCGGGCAGCGAGTTCTCGATGGTCTCGCCGTGGATCGCCGTGGTCTGGCCGGCGTAATAGCGAAGCATGCCGACGGCGCGCAGGCGATAGGCGCGGGTGCGGCTGAGCGGCGCGCCCATGTCGAGCGTATCGAGCTGCGACAATTCGTCGAAATTCTTCTCGACGAGGTCAGCGAGCTTCAAGAGAAGGTTCTGCCGCTCGAACGGCTTGACCTTGCTCCAGGGGCCTTCGAAGGCGCGGCGAGCGGCGGCAACCGCACGATCGATGTCTTCCTTGTCTCCTTCGGCAACGGTTGCAAGCAGCTCGCCTGTGGCGGGATTGCGGGTCTCGAAGCGCTTGCCTGAGGCTGCATCGACCCACTTCCCATCGATCAGCATCTGCTTGTAGGACCCGTTTGCAAACGGATGGCGCGTGATCGGAATAGCCTGCGACACAGCCATGGCTGTACTCCCTGTCAGTGATTGATTGCTCGATCTGGGCGGGATCGTTCGATCGAGGATACAGCTGTGGCCGTTGGGCGTAAAGGCAGCGCAAAACAAAGACCTCCCATGCCGACTTGTGCAGGGTTGCACTGCCGCCATGTTATAGCTCGACAGAGGCCCTCCACGGAGACGATCATGCCACATCCCGCCATCGTCAAAGACAATGTTGCCGTGATCACAGGCGGCGCGTCCGGCATCGGACTCGCCGCCGCCACCGCCTTCGCGCGCGCCGGAATGAAGGTGTGCGTCGCGGATGTCGACGTGACACAGTTGGCAGAGGCTGCAACAAAAGTGTCATCCATCACGGCTGCCACAAACGTGATGACCTTGGCCGTGGATGTCAGCACGGTCGAGAGAGTGACGGAACTGGAGCGCGCAGTACGCCAGCGGTTTGGCGGCACCGACGTCCTCATGAACAATGCCGGCATCCAGCCCGGAAGCACATTGTTCGGCGAGCCCGACAATTGGCAGCGCATCATCGGCGTCAACATGTGGGGCATCATCAACGGCTCGCGAATCTTCGCGCCCGGAATGATCGCGCGCGGCAAACCGGGCGTCATCATCAACACCGGTTCCAAGCAGGGCATCACCACGCCGCCGGGCGACCCCGCCTACAATGTCTCGAAGTCTGGCGTGAAGGCATTCACCGAGGCGCTCCAACACGAGCTGCGCAACACCAAGGACTGTCGGGTCACGGCACATCTGTTGATCCCGGGCTTCGTCTTCACCGGCCTGACCGCGAAGGGACGCACCGAGAAGCCGGCCGGCGCCTGGACGCCGGAACAGACCGTGGATTTCATGCTGACACGGCTGGAGGCCGGCGATTTCTACATCCTCTGCCCGGACAATGACGTGCCCCGCACCCTCGACGAGAAACGCATGCTCTGGGCTATGGGCGACATCGTCGAGAACCGCCCGCCGCTGTCGCGCTGGCACCCGGACTATGCGGATGCGTTCAAGAAGTTCGTGGAACGAGACTGATCGTGGTGAGCAGCTGGAGCGCGACAGCAGGGTGTGGACCAGGGGGCCCGGCTACAACGTCTCTTGCTTATGCCCACACTGCTTGCACGCGAACTTGACGCGGGTTTGGCCCTTCTCCGCCTGAACCCGGTTCGGGGCGCCGCACTTGCCGCAGACCGCCTCGATGCGGGTCGTGCCCTGCTTGACGACGACGGTCTTCTTTTCCATCGATTCGCGGATCAGGCGTTCGGCCTCCTCGCGCAGGGATTGTTTCGACAAAGCTCGTCTCCGCCTCTGGAAAGCGCGAGAGCCATATCGCACCTGCATTCGAAGCACAATGCGTGATGAAGATCGCGGGGCCCGTCAACCTCGTACGAAATGGTCACAGAGGCGGGGAGGCGGCGGAAGCCCATGGCTCCGTCGCGGTTCTGGTTACCGGGCCGGCTGCTCTCGTGACTGTCCCGCACGATCCTGGTGAAGGTTCTTGGGTCTGGACCGGCGCCTCTTCGCTCCCGCCGAACCCGATTTGGAGTGAAATCCGAATTTCGGGATGACTAGGAACGAACATTCCAAGGGCTCGTTGTCGCGCGTAGTTTCCCTCAGAGCGCGAGCCATCCCATGTATCACCACGTCAAGAAGCTGATGTTCACCGTGCGCGTCGACGAACCCGATCCACGCTTCGGTAATATGCTCCTCGAGCAGTTTGGCGGCGCCAACGGGGAACTTGCGGCTGCGATGCAATATTCGATTCAGGGGCTGAATTGCGAGGATCCCGACCGCAAGGATCTGTTGATGGATATCGGCACCGAAGAACTCAGCCATCTCGAGGTCGTCGGCTGCCTGGCCCGGATGCATCTCGCGCCCTCGAAGAACGACCGCCAGGCGGCCGAGGCCGATCCGCTGATTGCGATCGCCGGCGGCGGCGGCGTCAATCTGTTCAACTCGCAAGGCAATCCCTGGACCGCCGACTATCTCAAGATCACCGGCGAGCTCGACGTCGATCTCCGCAGCAACATCGCCGCCGAAGCGCGTGCGAAGATCGTCTACGAACGACTGATCAATTTCTGCGACGACGCCGGCAGCAAGGACGCGCTGCAGTTCCTGATGACGCGCGAGATCACACACATGAAGGCGTTCGCGCGGGCGCTCGAAAGCCTGTCGAAGCCGGCCTTCAGTGTCGGCAGGATTGCGCCGACGCCCGGCCTCGTAAACCAGTACTTCAATGACTCCACCGGCAGTGGCGACCACGGCGAAATCGACACCCGCGGTCCCTGGAACGAAGGAGAGGACTGGGTGTTCACGGAATCGCCTGCGCTGCAGTCCGCCGATCCCGGCGCGGCCACCCCGATCGTCACGGAGAGCTCGCCGCCTGTCGACGAGGCCGGCCTGACAGATCTCCTGCTCCATGAGCTGCGCGACATACTCCATGCCGAGAAGCAGCTCACCAAGGCGCTTCCCAAGATGGCCCAGGCCGCGCGCTATGACCAGCTACGTGAATTGTTCGAGCAGCATCTGGCCGAAACGGAGAACCAAGTCGAGCGTATCAACGAATGCTTCGAGCTGCTCGGCGAGAATGTGCGGGCCAAGCCCTGCAAGGGCATGATGGGCCTGATCGAGGAAGGCCAGGAGGTCATGAAGGAAGGCGAGGAGAAGGAGGACGCAGCCGCCGACCTCGCGCTGATCTCAGCGGCTCAACGCGTCGAGCATTACGAGATGGCCGGCTACACCACCGCACGCAACCTCGCGCAGCAGCTCCGCCACAGCGCCATCGTGGCGCTGCTTTCGAAGTCGCTCGCGGAAGAGGAGAACGCCGATCTCCTGCTCAATCAGGTGGCGCGGTCGCTGATGTCCGTGGCGAAGATGCCCGCCGCGCTGGAGCAGGCCGAATAGACCGCACTCAGCGCGATGATACGCAGATGCACGGCGTTCAACCGCCCCTCGCTTTCGCGCGCGGGGCGGTACGCGCGGTCTCAAGCGCACCTCCAGTGAGTGAGACGGCTCGCGCCTGCCGGGCCGGGAAGCCTCTTTCCAGCCGCTTCGGCGAGAAGGCGCTGATGGTGCCGGCGCATCTCGCCGACAGGGCGTGTGGGGCTGGCGATCGCGCGTGCGGTGATGGCGAGCCATGGCGGCTCAATCAGGCTCAAGCCGACCGACGGCGGCGTCGCCTTCGAGCTCCAATTCCCAGTGGCCTGAGGCGCGATGCACCATCGCCCCACAGGTTCTTGTTTGGGCATGATCTATCGGGAAAACCGCTTCCCACTTTTCCGGATCATGCCTCAGATCGCGAACACCCAAGCGGCGACGATGGTGCCGATGGTGACGAGACCGGCGATGGTCCAGCCCGCGGCATATTCAAGCTCAGGATGACCGGTCGCCCGCATGATCTCGACCGGATCGGCGGTATGCTTCTCTGCCATGACAGCCTCGCACGTTTCTTCCCGCGTCATAGATAAGTCGCATCAGCCGCCACGAGGTTCCATCACGGAAATGCGAGGCATGACGTAGCTTGGTTTGTTCGCCGAGCCGGAAGCGGGCCCTGCCGGCCTTCGCTATACGGACAACTTCATCGATGCCGCGGCCGAGCAGGACTTGATCGACCGCATCGCAGCATTGCCGCTCCAGCGCTTCCAGTTCGGCGTGTTCGAGGGAAACCGCCGCGTGGCATCGTTCGGCTATCGCTATGACTACGCGCTGCAACGTCTGGCCGAGGCGGAGCCGATCCCGAACTGGCTGCTGCCCGTCGCGCGGCAAGTCGAGGCATGGGCGCACCTGCCGGAGGGCAGCGTTCGGCAGGTGCTGTGCACTGAATATGAGATCGGCGTCGGCATCGGCTGGCACCGCGACAAGCCGCACTTCGACAAGGTCCTGGGCCTGTCGCTCGGCTCGCCCTGCAAATTCCGCTTGCGCCGCCGCAACGGGAACAGATGGGAGCGCCACACGCTCGAGGCCATGCCGCGCTCGCTCTACATGATGGACGGCCAGGCGCGGTCGCAATGGGAGCACAGCATTCCGCCGGTCGAGGCGCGCCGCTACTCCATCACTTTCCGGACGATGAAGCGGGTCTGACAGGCCGGCCCAACCAAAAATGCGAAAACAACCCCATGCACAGTAGGAAGCCATGTCCGGTGCGCGGCTGGTGGCGCCGAGCAACGGCTTGACGGACGGGGATAAAAGTGGCCGCGCCGCGCAATCGTCGCGCGGCCCGCGAACTTGCGGTCCAATCGGGCTTCTTGCCGGACGATAGCCCGTTCCACCCCGGCTGCCTGCCGACGAAGGTGCCGTGAATTCGCCTCAACATCAGCCAACTAATGAGGCGAATTGAAAAGACAGGCCAAATCGGCAAGCCAATATCAGTCCGCGAGGCCGGCATCACCATGAAGAATTACCTGGCATTTTTCCTGCTTTTGACCATGACCGCGGCCTCCGCACACGGAGTTTTGCCCGCGCAGGTATCGCCGCCCACCGGGCTCGTCCAGGCGGGCCTGACCGACAACGATACCACCGCCGGCGGCACCGCCCGGCTGTGCGAGCAGGTCACCTTCTCGCGCGGTCTGCGCTATGGCGAGAGCGAAGCCAATGTGCTCGATGTCGCGACCAGCGCGACCAAGGCGGATACGCCGCGGCCTGTGCTGCTGTTCGTGGCGGGCGATACCTTTACAGGCGACCGCGGGGCGCCGGAGCTGTCGCGCCAGATCCAGGACCAGGCCATGTGCTTTGCCGCGCGCAACGAGATGATCGGGGTCCGCGTCAACTATCGCCTGGCGCCCTCGGCGACCTGGCCCGCCGGCGCGTCCGATGTGGCGGCGGCCCTGTCATGGGTTCACGGCAATATCGACCTCTTCAACGGCGATGCCCGTGAAATCGTCGCGGTCGGCTACGGCGCCGGCGCCTTCCATGTCGCCACCCTGCTGGCCCATCCCGAGCTGCAGACCGACGGCGCCGACGTCGCCGGCGTCGTGCTGGTGTCCGGGATCTACCGCGTCGGCAAGGACGCGAGTGACAGCGAGAAGGCCTATCTCGGCACCGACCCCACCCGGTACGACAGCCGATCGGCCTTCCCCGGCATCCTCAATGTTGATGTGCCGATCGTGCTGGCCTGGGCCGCGGACGATTCCGCCGGCCTCGTGGCGCAGGGCGAAACGCTGAAGAAGACGCTCTGCGGCGCCGGCCACTGCCCGCGCGGCGCGTTGCTGCGGAGCCGCGAGGGTATCGCGAGCGCCTTCGGCCTCGACGGCTCCGGCGACAGCCTCGCCGAGCCGACACTGCTGCTGGTGCGTCAGCTCGAGGCGCGCGGGCTGCCGTAACCGCGGGTTGCGGGCACACAGCTGTAACAGAGCGTCAGCACGTCTGCCGCTTTCGTTCGAGACCGCCAGCCCCGCTGCTTTGCAACGGGCCGGCAAGCCATACGATTGACAAACGCTCGACCTAGACCAAGCGGCCTTGGTGTGGGGCCAACGACAGGATGTCGCGCATGCGCGTCACCGGCAGACTGCTGCTCGTGTTGATCGCCGCCTTCGCCTCGCTCGGGGCGATGTCCCAGCAACGTGCCGAGCAACCGGCAAGCAACGAGGAAATCCGCATCGGCAATGTCATGCCGTATTCGGGACCGCTCTCGGAGTTCGGCGCCATCGGCCAGGCGGAGGCCGCCTATTTCGACATGATCAATGCGCGTGGCGGCATCAACGGCCGCAAGATCCGCTTCATCACGCGCGACGACAATTCCGATCCGGCGACTGCGCTGGAGCTGACGCGCAATCTGGTCGAGACCGAGGATGTGCACCTGATGTTCGGCTCGTTCGGCACACCCGGCAATCTCGCCGCGCGCTGGTATCTGAACGAGAAGAGAATCCCGCAGCTCTTCGTCGCGTCCGGCGACGAAGAGCTGAGCCAGGCCAGGGCGTTTCCCTGGACCATGGGTTGGCAGCCGTCGTTCAGATCTGAAGGGCGCATCTACGCCAACTACATCCAGGCCTACTATCCCAAGAAGAAGATCGTGGTGCTCTGGCAGAACGACCAGTTCGGGCGCATGCTCTACAAGGGCATCCAGGAAGGCCTCGGCGATCTCAACCGTCACGTCCTCGTCGACATCGCCTTCGACATTGCCGACGAGCATCTCGACGGGCACGTCTCGATCCTCAAACGCGCGGGCGCCGACATCTTCGTCTTTCTCGGCGTGCCGTCGACGGCATCCAAGGTCATCAAGCTGGCGGCGTCTTTCAACTGGCATCCGGTCTTCATCGTCAACGATGCCTCCGCCTCGATCGCCAATGCGATGGCGCCCGCGGGCCTCGAGAACTCCGCAGGCGTGATCTCGGCGGCCTTTCTGAAGGATCCGAGCGATCCCGCCTGGAAGGACGATCCCGCCATGAAGGACTGGTTCGCCTTCATGGACAAATACCATCGGGTCGAAAGCACCAACAACAGCGCAGCACTCTATGGCTACGCCGCGGCCGAGGCGCTGACGCAGGTGCTGAAGCAATGCGGCGACGATTTTTCGCGCGACAACATCATGCGGCAGGCGGCTTCGCTCAGGGACGTCAATCCCTCCGTTGCCCTACCCAACATCAGGATGAACACCTCGCCCAGCAACTATCTGCCGATCAGGCAGATGCGGCTCGTCCAGTTCGACGGACGCTCGTGGCAGCCGTTCGGCGAGGTGATCGAGACGGCCTTCACGGAAGGCGCGGCGCGGTGAGGTGATCACGTCGCGCAGTTGCCCCCCCATTACTGACACCTTTTGCTGAGCCACCCCTCTCCTCCCGCC
>NZ_RQIT01000025.1 GCF_003837805.1 Bradyrhizobium sp. RP6
CGGCGGCCCGCACCTCCGGCATCGGCGGCATCAGCGGCAAGACCCTGACCTTCACCTCCTTCAACGGCGGCACCGCGGTTGACGTCACCTTCGGCGACGGCACCAACGGCACGGTCAAGACGCTGGATCAGCTCAACTCGAAGCTTCAGGCCAACAACCTGTCCGCGACGATCGACGCCAACGGCCTGCTGACGATCTCGACCACCAACGACTACGCGTCCTCGACCATCGGATCGAGCACCGCAGGTGGTGCGATCGGCGGTACGCTGACCTCGTCGCTCACCTTCTCGACGGCTTCCACCCCCGTCCAGGACGTCGTCGCGCAGACCTCGCGTGCCAACCTGGTCAACCAGTACAACAACATCCTCCAGCAGATCGACTCGACCGCGCAGGACTCCTCGTTCAACGGTGTCAACCTGCTCAACGGCGATCAGCTCAAGCTGGTGTTCGACGAGACCGCCAAGTCGAGCCTGAGCATCACCGGTGTGACCTACAACTCCAAGGGTCTGGGCCTTGCTGCGCTGAGCAGCGGTGTCGACTTCATCGACAACGCGGCCACCAACAAGGTGCTGACCAACCTGAACGCTGCGTCGAGCACGCTGCGCTCGGAAGCCTCCGCTCTGGGTTCGAATCTGACCATCGTGCAGGTGCGTCAGGACTTCAACAAGAACCTGATCAACGTGCTGCAGACCGGCTCGTCCAACCTGACGCTGGCCGACACCAACGTCGAGGCGGCCAACAGCCAGGCGCTGTCGACCCGCCAGTCGATCGCGGTCTCCGCGCTGTCGCTGGCCAACCAGTCGCAGCAGAGCGTGCTCCAGCTGCTCCGCTAAGTCGCGGACCACATCGCAAGCAGGATCCGGCGGCGGGGCTTCGGCCCCGCCGCTTTTTCGTATGTCGTTCGACCTTTCGAGAAACCAGGAGACGCTCTGAATAGTAACCAGCGGTTATGGTTAATGGAGCGTAAGCGCAGAGAAACGCCAATTATTTCAGACGGGTTGTCGATGCCATCCGCGCCTTCCGGCAGCTTATGGTGAACCGCGGCTTATGCCGGCGAGATCCGTTTCACTCTTTGTTAGCCATGTCCGCGCAGGCTGTGCCCGTCACTCGATCCGAAGCGATCGAACGAAGACGCGTAAGCCAGAAGGGTAAGAGTCATGTCCGGTATTGTTCTCTCCGCATCGGTTCGTCAGAACCTGCTCTCTCTCCAGTCCACCGCCGACCTCCTCGCCACCACGCAGAACCGTCTGTCGACCGGCAAGAGCGTCAACTCGGCTCTGGACAATCCCACCAACTTCTTCACGGCCCAGTCGCTCGACAACCGCGCCAGCGACATCAACAATCTGCTCGACGGCATCGCCAACGGTGTGCAGGTGCTGCAGGCCGCGAACACCGGCCTGACCTCGCTGCAGAAGCTGATCGACAGCGCCAAGTCGATCGCCAACCAGGCGCTGCAGACCACCGTCGGCTACTCCACCAAGTCCAATGTCTCCACGACGATCGCGGGCGCAACCGCTGCCGATCTGCGCGGCACGACCTCCTATGCCAGCGCGACCGCCTACAGCAACGTGCTGTATAACGGCACGGCGGGCGGCGTTACCGCGGCCGTCGCAACCACCACCCTCGGCGCGACCCAGGGCACGTTCTCGAACACGGTTGCCGTGAACGCCGCCGACGGCACGACCGCTGTGACGGGCACGATGACCCTGATCGGCACCACCGCCGCCACCAAGATCGGTTCGGCTCCGGCCGACGGCGACACGCTGACGGTGAACGGCAAGACCATCACCTTCCGCTCCGGCTCGGCTCCCTTGGCGGCCGCCGTCCCGGCCGGCTCGGGCCTCAGCGGCAACCTCGTGACCGACGGCAACGGCAACACCACCGTCTATCTCGGCACCGCCGGCACCCCGGCCGCGACCGTCGACGACCTCCTGACCGCGATCGACCTCGCCAGCGGCGTGAACACCTCGGTCATAGCAAGCGGGTTGGCGACGATCGCGAACAGCGCGGGCCAGACACCCTCCTCGATTGCCGCGGGTATCGTGGCGCTGAAGAGCTCGACGGGTGCGGATCTGTCCTTGACCGGCAAGGCCGACCTGCTCAAGGCGCTGGGCCTCTCCGGCGCAACGGGCGGCGGCAATGCGTCGCTGAGCGTCAACCGGACCACGACCACGAGTTCGCTGGGATCGCTGATTTCCGATGGCGCATCCCTGAATGTCGACGGCCACGTCATCACCTTCAAGAACGCGCCGGTCCCGGGCTCAGCAGGTGCGCCGGCCATTCCAGCCGGGTTCGGCAAGAGCGGCAACGTGATCACCGACGGCAACGGCAACTCGACGGTCTATCTCCAGGCCGGCACCGTCGCCGACGTGCTCAACGCGATCGACCTTGCCACCGGCGTGCAGACCGCGTCGATTGCGGCCAACGGCGCGGCGACACTGAATACCGCAGCCGGCCAGAGCAAGTCGTCGATCAACACCAGCGGCCAGCTCCAGCTCTCGACCGGCATCAACGCCGACCTGTCGATCACCGGCACCGGCAACGCGCTGGCGGTGTTTGGTCTTTCGGGTAACACCGGCAACGCGACGGCGTTCTCGGCGGCGCGCACCTCCGGGATCGGCGGCATCAGCGGCAAGAGCCTGACCTTCACCTCCTTCAACGGCGGCACCGCGGTCGACGTCACCTTCGGCGACGGCACCAACGGCACGGTCAAGACGCTCGACCAGCTCAACTCGAAGCTTCAGGCCAACAACCTGTCCGCGACGATCGACGCCAATGGCCTGCTGACGATCACGGCGTCCAATGACTATGCCTCCTCGACGCTCGGCTCGACTGCAGCGGGCGGTGCGATCGGCGGCACGCTGACCTCGGCGCTGACGTTCTCGACGGCTTCCACGCCCGTCCAGGATGCGGTCGCACAGACGGCCCGTGCGAACCTGGTATCTCAGTACAACAACATCCTGAACCAGATCGACACGACCGCGCAGGACTCCTCGTTCAACGGCGTCAACCTCCTGAACGGCGACCAGCTCAAGCTGGTGTTCGACGAGACCGGCAAGTCGAGCCTGAACATCACCGGGGTGACCTACAACTCGAAGGGCCTCGGCCTCGCCGCGCTGACCGTCGGCGTCGACTTCATCGACAACGCCGCCGCCAACAGGGTGCTGACCAATCTGAACGCCGCCTCGAGCACGCTGCGCTCGGAGGCTTCGAGTCTCGGCTCGAACCTCTCGGTGGTGCAGATCCGTCAGGACTTCAACAAGAACCTGATCAACGTGCTGCAGACCGGCTCGTCCAACCTCACCCTGGCCGACACCAATGTCGAAGCGGCCAACAGCCAGGCGCTCTCGACCCGCCAGTCGATCGCGGTCTCCGCGCTATCGCTGGCCAACCAGTCGCAGCAGAGCGTGCTTCAGCTGCTCCGCTAGTAAGCAGCTGAAATTAAAAGGTAAAATCGAGCGGCGGGGCCATTTGCCCCGCCGCTCTTTTGCATTTGGAGGCGGGCAGGGGCTTTCACCCGCCATTAACCCTATCCCTTAAACCGGCGTTAACCATACTTTAAAGGACACCTTCTAAAACTGGACCAAAGCCCCGCTTTGCAGACGGCGCGGCCGATTCGTATCCGGTTCAAGAGGAAGACTCGCCAATGTCCAACATCGTTCTCTCGGCGTCCGTTCGCCAGAACCTGTTGTCGCTGCAGTCGACGGCCGACTTGCTGGCCACGACGCAGGAGCGGCTGTCGACCGGCAAAAAGGTCAATACGGCGCTCGACAATCCCACCAACTTCTTCACGGCGCAGGGGTTGGACAACCGGGCGAGCGACATCAGCAACCTGCTCGACGGCATCAACAACGGCGTGCAGGTGCTCCAGGCCGCCAACACCGGCATCACCTCGCTGCAAAAGCTGATCGACAGCGCGAAATCGATCGCCAACCAGGCGCTGCAGACCACCGTCGGCTATTCCACCAAGTCGAACGTCTCGACCACGATTCCCGGTGCGACGCCGGCCGATCTGCGCGGGACGACGTCGTATGCAAGCGCAACCGCCAACAGCAACGTGCTCTATACCGGTGCGCCCGGGGGCGTGACGCCGGTGACTGCCGCCGCCGCTCTCGGTGCATCGTTGGGCTCGACCGCGGGCACGTTGCTCGGCGCCGTCACCAATGCCGCCGACGGCACCACTGCACTGACCGGCACCGCGACGCTGATCGGCACCACGGCAGCCAGCACCCTCGGCTCGTCGCCTGCCGACGGGGATTCGATCACCGTCAACGGCAAGACCATTACCTTCCGGACCGGCGCTGCGCCCGCGACGCAGCCGACCGGCTGGGGTCTGGATGCCAGCGGCCACATCGCCACCGACGGCAACGGCAATTCGATCGTCTACATGGGGACGGCCGCCGCGCCCACCGGTACCGTCAACGACCTGTTGAGTGCGATCGATCTGGCGAGCGGCGTCAAGAGCGCGACGATCAGCGCCGGCGCCGCGACCATCTCGGTCAGCGGCTCTGCCGGTCCCGTCGGCACGCTGCAGGTGGCATCGTCCATCACGGGCGGCCAGGTCACGCTGAAGAGTTCGACCGGTGCCGATCTCAGCGTGACCGGAAAGGCCGACTTCCTCAAGGCGCTCGGTCTGACGGCCGCAACCGGCGCCGGCAATGCCAACGTCACTGCGGCCCGGTCGACCACCGCAGGTTCGCTCGGCACGCTGGTTCAGGACGGCTCGACGCTGAACATCGACGGCCACACCATCACCTTCAAGAACGCGCAAACGCCGCAATCGGCGGCGAGCGTCACGTCGGGTGGCGTCAGCGGCAACGTCGTCACGGACGGCAACGGCAACTCGACCGTCTACATCCAGAGCGCGACGCTGAGCGACCTGCTCAATGCCGTCGACCTCGCGACCGGCGTCAAGACCGCAAGCATCTTCAACGGCGCGGCGACGCTGTCGACCACGGCGGGCCAGATCCCGTCGTCGGTCAACAGCAGCGGCCAGCTTGCGCTCTCCACCGGCATCAACGCCGATCTCTCGATCACCGGCACCGGCAATGCCCTCAGTGCATTCGGTCTCAGCGGCAACACGGGAACGGCGACCGCCTTCACTGCGGCCCGCACGTCCGGCGTCGGCGGCATCAGCGGCAAGACGCTGACCTTCACCTCGTTCAACGGCGGCACGCCGGTGAACGTCACCTTCGGCGACGGCACCAACGGCACCGTCAAGACGCTGGACCAGCTCAACGCGCAGCTGCAGGCCAACCACCTGACGGCGACGATCGATGCCAACGGCGTGCTCACGGTGACCACGGTCAACGAATACGCCTCCTCGACGCTCGGTTCGACCCTCGCGGGCGGCGCAGTCGGCGGCACGATCACCGGCGTGCTGGCCTTCACCACCGCGCAGCCGCCGGTCCAGGATCCCGTGGCGCAGACCGCGCGCTCCAACCTGGTCAACCAGTTCAACAACATTCTGGCGCAGATCGACACGACGTCGCAGGACTCCTCCTTCAACGGCGTCAACCTGCTCAATGGCGACACGCTGAAGCTCGTCTTCAACGAAACCGGCAGCTCCACGCTGAGCATCAACGGCGTGGTGTTCAATGCGGCGGGCCTCGGTCTCAGCAATCTCGTCAACGGTGTCGACTTCATCGACAACGGCGCCACCAACAAGGTGCTGGCCAGCCTGAACGCAGCCTCGAGCACGCTACGCTCGGAAGGATCCACGCTCGGTTCGAATTTGTCGATCGTGCAGGTGCGTCAGGACTTCTCCAAGAACCTGATCAATGTGCTGCAGACCGGTTCGGCCAACCTGACACTCGCCGACACCAATGAGGAAGCAGCGAATAGCCAGGCGCTTTCGACGCGCCAGTCGATCGCGGTCTCCGCGCTGTCGCTGGCCAACCAGTCGCAACAGAGCGTGCTGCAGCTGCTCCGCTAATTTCGCAGCGCAGGTTCGCTACTCGAGATTTCGCGGCGGGGCTAACGCTCCGCCGTTCTTTTAAGGGAGATCGCTAAGACAAGATTAGCTGAGATCGACATGCATGACGCGAGGCGAGTTTACATCGTGTGTGCGTGCATCTAGCGTTGCGCTGACGAAGAGCTCCGCGCCCCGTAATTGTCCGGAGCGCTTCCAAGCACACACGTAAGCAAATCTTAAGCGGTGCTGCCTAGGGTTGGGAAAGAAATCCTTAAGCGCGTGCAACGCGCTGGGTAACGTCCAGGGTGTGATTGATGTCGAATTCCGCTGCCTCGGCTTATGCGCGTGTCGCAACGACCACCGCATCTCCTCGCGACATCGAGGCGCAGACCCTGCTCAAGGCCGCCAACAAGCTTCAGGATGCGATCAACAGTGCCGATCCGTTCAGCGAGCAGACGACGCAGGCCCTGATGTTCAACCGCAAGCTCTGGACCATCTTCCTGAGCGAGGCGATGCGTGACACCAATCCGCAGCCGATCGACGTCCGGCAGAAGATCGCCAACATCAGCGTGTTCGTGCTGAGCCAGACTGCCGCGCTCCAGATGAGCCCGCAGTTCGATCATTTCCGCCCGCTGATCGAGATCAACCGCAATATCGCTGCGGGTCTGTCCGGACGGCCGTGACGGAGAGCCATCGCCGTCGAGCATCCTCCGTGGACCAGGTTCACGCTGACGGATGCCGGTGGGGCCGGATCAATGACAACGCCACCGAACTTGCGACCGGTCTGGCTGTTGCCGATCCGTGACGGTCGACAGCTGGCCGTCAGGCGCTGACGTCGGTGCTGAGCGGACGCGAGGGCTCAGACTGCATATCCAGCGCATGGAAATAGGCGCGCCGGCGCAGCATCGCCTCATCGGGGAATTGGTTCACCACCACGTCGGTCTTGGCGTTGACGACCTGGAAGACGAAGGACGCGGCTGCCTGGTCGAACACGACCTGGCGGGAAACGTTCTCGTGGTTCGGCAAATCATTGCGCACAGGTGCGCCGGTATCGCTCGCAGCGACTGTCTGGCTCACCGGAAGATCCGTTTGCACAGCCTCGTTCGCCGCCGCGTTGGACGTCGGTACGATTTGCGTGGGAGCCGGGATCCCCACCGGCCTGATGCTGAAATCTGTACTCATGGCAGCCTCCTGGTTGCCTTACGTGAGTCAAATCCCAACCCCTCTAATAGCGCAACCATGGAACACCAGGTTTGAAGACCTGGTAAGGAAACGTGCCTAATCGCGCGACGATATCGCCGCGCAAATTTTCGTAAAGTTATCGCGTGTTCCTGCGCGCTCAGAGCGAGCGGCTGACCGCGAGCGGGGTGATGTGGCGCGGACCCGGCGCGGCGCGGCGCCCCGCGGCCGTATAGGTGTTCGGCACGTTGCGCTTCTGGATCTCGGCGTTGACGCCGCGCACGACGCTCTCGGAAACCGCGTGCGCGGTCGCGAGCACGGTGAGATTGACCTGGAGCATCGCGCGAAACGCATCGTGATGGCGATGCAGCGTGGAGAGCAACTCCGGCGCGGATTTCGCGAGCTGGGCCTGGTTCGCCTTCAACTGGCTGACGGCGCCGACGTAGTTGCGCGACAGCTCCTGCTTCTTGCTCTCGAGCGTCATCGCCTCGCGGACCTTGCCGGCGCGAACGAGCTCGGTCTCGCGCTCGATCAGTCCGAGCAGGGCGCTCATCGCGTCCATCAGGCCTTCGGCAAGCTTGCGCGCCTCGGTACTGCCGGGCGCGGTGTTCGGACGCTGGGCTTGCATCGGCTGACGTGAGGCGTTGAAATGGTTCATCTCGTTTTGACCTTATGCCGTGCGGATCGTTTTCGCCTGCTGCAGGATCAGGGTACGGTAGACATCGCTGGCGACGCCGACGCCGCCGGCCTGGGCGAAGTTCTTGGAATATTGCTCGGTCAGCATCGAGCGCCACACGCCGGTGCCGGGCGTATCGCCGAACGGACCTTCGCTCTTCAGGCTCGAGGTCATCTGCGAGAACATGCTGTTGAGGAACATCGCCTCGAAATCGGTGGCGGTCTTCTGCGCCTTGGCCTGCTGCTGCGGCGAGACTTTCTGCAGCGCGGCGGCAAGCTCGAAGTCCGGCCGGCCATTGCGGCTCTCCACCGAGAAAGCCGAATAGGTGGCGACGCGCGGGGTGTTGATCGAGCCTGCCTGCATCACATCACCTCGATGTCGGCTTCGATCGCGCCGGCGGCCTTGATCGCCTGGAGGATGCTGATCATGTCCCGGGGACCTATGCCGAGGCCGTTGAGGCCGTCGACGAGCTGCTGGAGCGAGACGCCGTCCTTGACGACGGCCAGCTTCTTGCCGTCCTCGGTGACGGTGACACTGGTGCGCGGCGCGACCACGGTGCGGCCGCGCGACAGCGGGTTGGGCTGACTGACCTGCGGGCTCTCGGAGATGGTGACGGTCAGGTTGCCCTGCGCCACAGCGACGGTGGCGACGCGGACGTCGCGACCCATCACGATGATGCCGCTGCGTTCGTCGATGATGATCTTGGCGGCGAGATCGGGATCGACCTGGAGCTGTTCGATCTCGGTGAGGAATGCGACGACGTTGCCCTTGAACTCCGGCGGGACCGACAGCTGCACCGTCGAGGGGTCGATCGGCTCGGCGGTCTTGACGCCGAGATAGTCGTTGACCGCAGCCGCGATCCGCTTGGCCGTGGTGAAATCGGCGTTGCGCAGCGCCAGGCGCACGTTCGGCAACCGGTTGAGCGCGAACTCGATCTCGCGCTCGATGATGGCGCCGTTGGCGATGCGTCCCACGGTCGGAACGCCGCGGACGATCTTGGCCGCCTCGCCCTCGGCCTGGAAGCCGGAGATCGCGAGCGAACCCTGCGCCACTGCATAGACATTGCCGTCGGCGCCCAGCAGGGGGGTCACGAGCAGGGTGCCGCCCTGGAGATTCTTGGCGTCGCCGAGCGCGGAGACGGTGACGTCCATGCGCGTGCCCTGGGTGGCGAAGGCCGGCAGGTTGCCTGTGACCATCACTGCGGCGACGTTGCCGGTGCGGATGGTGGCGCCGCGAATGTTGACCCCCATGCGCTCGAGCATCGCTTGCAGCGATTGCTTGGTGAAGGGGATGTTGTTGAGCGTGTCGCCGGTACCGTTGAGGCCGACGACGAGGCCGTAGCCGATGAGCTGGTTTTGCCGCACGCCTTCGATGTTGGCGAGATCCTTGATGCGCGAGGTCGCAGCCGCTGACGTGACCGAGAGCGCCAGCGCTGACAGCGCGGCGCAGGCCACCACCCCAACAATCCTCACCCAACGAACGCCTGGCATCCTCTGCTCCCCAAGGCTCCTAGAAAGGCTCCTCAAATCGGACGGACCTGCACGACACTCCCATGACGAGCTGGTCCGGCGCTTTCCTTGCGAGCGCTGTGCCAATCCGGGGCTTCCGGATAGGTCGCTGAATAGGTTGAATAAATCTGTTTGGACCGATGTCAGCCGGTGTTGTGCCTGAGGAGCGAAACTGCCGCCTGTCGGCAGATTTTGCCGGGCTGTTTACGCGCCGTTAACCATAAGACGGCGAAGGTGAGAGCATCGATCATCCGGATTCTTCCGATGCGCATCTACGGACCGAACGGCACCACGCTTGGAGCGCCGGCCAGCCAGGCCAGGCGGACGGGCACCGGCACCTTCGTGCTGCCCGACACCTCATTGGCGCAGGAGATGCGGAGCGCCTCCGCACCGAAGGCCACCGCCAACATCGATGCGCTGCTGGCATTGCAGGGCGTCGAGGAGGATCCGGTCGAGCGCCGCAAGCGCTCGGTCGCCCGCGGCAGGACTGCACTCGACGTGCTCGACGATCTCAAGATGGGACTGCTGTCCGGCAATCTCGATGCGTCGACCGTGATGCGCCTGCGGGACGCTGCGGCGGACCTGAAATCGTCCTCGGGAGATCCAGGTCTCGATACGGTGCTTTCCGAGATCGAGCTGCGCGTCGAGGTCGAGCTCGCCAAGGCCGGGCAGGCTTGATAGTCATCCGTCTCTCACGGTGACGGGTCTGCTCCTCGTCCCGTTACGCCGCTTCCGCCTTCTGCTGCGCGTCATAGCGACGCTGGGCAGCGAGCACGTCTTTCAGGTTCTGCTCGGCCCAATCGCGCAGAGGATCGACCGCGGCGGCCAGCGTCAGACCGAGCTGCGTGATCGAATACTCCACCGTTACGGGCACGGTCGCGATGGCATGGCGCCTGATCAGGCCGTCGCGTTCTAGGGACTTGAGAACCTGGCTCAGCATCTTCTGCGAGATGCCTTCAATCGTGCGGCGCAACTGATTGAAGCGCATCGGCTCCTCGCGCAGCAACAGGAGGATCAGCACCGCCCATTTGTCGCCGACGCGATCGAGGATCTGACGGGTGGGGCAGTTCGCTGCATAGACGTCCGGTTTCATCGTCGGTCCTCATTTCCGCCGCTGGCGGTGCGCACGCCAGCTGTGCGTGATCGGTTGCGCGTCCAGGTTACCGTTGCGTAATCAGGTAAGCACAAAGTGCTCTCTTAACACCAGCATTCTTTGCGATATCTAGTCACCATTGGTTACTATAGAGCAAAGGAGCTTCCATGAAAATCGCAGTCGCCGGCGCTTCGGGTCGGGCCGGGTCGGAGATCACCAGGGAATTATCCTGCCGCGGCCACGCCGTCACAGCCATCGCCCGGAACCCCGAGAAGATCGCAGCCCTCCCCAACGTCACCCCGACCAAGGGGGATGTGCTCGACCAGGCCGGCCTCGCCAAGCTGTGGTCCGGGCACGACGTCGCCGTGAGTTCCGTGCACTTCCTGGTCAGTGACCCACTCAAGCTGATCGGTGCGGCGAAGGACTCCAAGGTCGGTCGTTATCTCGTGGTCGGCGGCGCTGGCAGCCTCGAGGTTGCCCCTGGTGTGAAGCTGGTCACAACTCCCAATTTCCCTGCCGAATATAAGGCTGAGGCGGAGGCGGGCTCGGCCTTCCTCGACCTGCTGCGGCAGGAAAAGCACCTGAATTGGACTTTCATCTCGCCGTCGGCCTTGTTCGTCGAGGGGGAACGCACGGGCAAGTTCCGGCTTGGGGCCGACCAGCTTCTCGCAGATGCGAACGGCAAGAGCTGGATCACCTTCGCCGACTACGCCATCGCGCTCGCCGACGAGATCGAACGGCCCGCCCATCCGAAGCAGCGCTTCACGGTCGGCTATTAAGCGGTCGACCCGCCTCCGAGCCCTCAAGGATAAACCTTCCTGTGCAAGGGCTTGGAGGCGACGACTGGGGCGGCAGGGAAATATTGTCTGTCACGGGAGGCCACTATATAACCGCCGGCTCAACGGACCCCGTTCCGTTCCCGAGTCGTTGCTTAAGAAGATAGGCCTCCCTTGGAAAAGTTGAAAAACTACCGACCGACCGACAAAGAGCCTTTCATGAACGACCGGCAGAAGGAGTACTTCCGTTTGAAGCTCCTCGCCTGGAAGGATGAGATCCTCAAAGAGTCCAAGCTCACCCTGCAAGCTTTGCAGGAGGAGAACGTGAACCACCCCGATCTCGCCGATCGGGCATCGTCCGAAACTGACCGTGCCATCGAACTCCGCGCCCGCGACCGCCAGCGCAAGTTGATCGCCAAGATCGACGCCGCGCTCCAGCGCATCGAGGACAACACCTACGGTTATTGCGAGGAGACCGGCGAGCCGATCTCGTTGAAGAGGCTCGAAGCCCGGCCCATCGCGACGCTCTCGGTGGAAGCGCAGGAGCGCCACGAAAAACGCGAGAAGGTTTATCGCGACGAATAGAGCCCGAGCCGCCAAGTGCGGCTCTTTGTTTTTGCGACGCAAGGTGCCGTTCGGCGCCGCGACCACTATTTTGCCCGTCGCCTGCAGCCGTGTGCGGCAACGAGCAAGCGTGATCGCGAAAAGTGAATCACGATCAATGGGCTAGACTCGTTCTCTCCGAGCTCACGTGAGTTCGGATGAGACACAGCCTTCACTTCAGGTGGGGCGAGTTTTGCGAGTCGCGTCAACGACATCGGCTCGAATGGTGAGACGCCGATCCAGCTGCATCCAGCATCGCTGCCATCAGGTCTGCCGCGCCGCCAGGAGGCGCGCATCACCATAAAGCCTGGACCAGCTCAATATTTCCTTAAATGCCGGCAGGAGGCCGTAAGCCGCATCGGTCAGCTCGTACGCGACCCTCAAGGGTTTCTCCGCGAGGACGATGCGCGATACGAGGCCATCCTGCTCGAGCTCGCGAAGCTGCGTGGTCAGCATGTGCTGGGTGATGCCGCGGATCGATCGCCGCAAGGCACCGAAGCGAACCGCACCGTTCATCAGCGTAAACAGAATCTCCAGTTTCCACTTGCCGCCGAGGGCGTGGATGGCCCGCTTGAAGTCGCCGAGCAGGGCAGGATCCGGGCTGCAATCGCAGTCGCCGTCGCAGTTGGTGGTCAGGTTTTCCATACCGGTCTCGAAATCCATTCTACTTGTCCCCTTGGAGATAGTGACCAGATGCGGCCTTGAGCAGGGCCACGGCGGGATCGATCCGCCGGCCCTCGCATCGAGGGGAATTTGGCAATGAGCACTGTTCTGGTCACCGGCGGGTCGGGCTTCGTCGGTATTCATGTCGTCCTGCAACTTCTGGCCGCGGGCCATGCCGTGCGGACGACGGTACGCCGGACTGATCGTCGGGACGACGTGCTGGCGATGCTGAGCGAGGGCGGGGCGGCTTCGCCGGAAACTGTGACCTTCTTCACGGCGGACCTCACGGCAGACGCGGGCTGGCGCGAGGCGATCGCCGGGTGCGACTACGTCCTGCACGTCGCCTCGCCGCTGTCGACCAGCGTGCCCAACGATGAGAACGAGATGATCGTCCCGGCCCGCGACGGCACGCTGCGGGTGCTGCGTGCCGCCCGCGAGGCCGGCGTCAGGCGCGTCGTCATCACCTCATCGCTGGGCGCGATCAGCTACGGCCACCAGCCGCGTGAAAAGCCGTTCGACGAGACCGACTGGACCAATCTCGATGGTGCCGACGTGCAGCCCTACATCAAATCCAAGGCGCTGGCCGAGCGGGCGGCCTGGGATTTCATCGCGCGCGAGGGCGATGGCCTCGAACTGTCGGTGGTCAATCCCGCCGGCATTTTTGGTCCCGTGCTGGGACCGGACTTCTCCGGCTCGATCGAGATCGTCAAATCGCTGCTCGACGGCGCCATGCCGGCGGTGCCGCGGGTTTATTTCGGCGTGGTCGACGTGCGCGATGTCGCCGATCTGCACCTGCGGGCGATGACGGCGCCCGAGGCCAAGGGCGAGCGCTTCATCGCGGTCTCCGGTGAAACGATGTCGATCCTCGACATCGCACACCTGCTGCGGCGGGAACTCGGGCCGTCCGCACGCCGGGTTCCCCGGCTTCAGGCACCCGACTGGCTGGTGCGACTGGCCGCGACCCGGATTCCCCTGCTGCGTGCGGTCGTGCCGATGCTCGGCAGGGTGCGGCATTCCACCAGCGCCAAAGCGAGGTCGCTGCTCGGCTGGGAGCCCCGTTCCAACCACGAGGCAATCCTTGCGACCGCCGAGAGCCTGATCCGGCTCGGCCTGGTCACGGCGTGAGGTTGCCCCTGGCTTGTCACGCGCGGGCCGGGATGCTCAAGTGCCGCCTTCGAATGCGTAGCGTGGGAGGCGGCGCCGATGGACAGGATTCTCCAAGCCGCAAAGGCGATCGCGCTGGCGCGGCGCAATCATGCGCCGCTTGCGACGCTGGAGCGCCCTCCGGCCGATGAAGCCGAGGGATATCAGGTCCAGCGCGGCGTGCACGATCTCCTGCTGCCGCATCTCGGCCCGCTCGTCGGCTACAAGATCGGCTGCACCAGCCAGGTGATGCAGGAGTATATCGGCATCCCGCACCCTTGCGGCGGCGGCGTGTTCCAGAAGGGCGTCCATGACAGCGGCGCCAAGCTCGCCACCTCCAACTATGTCCGGGTCGGTGTTGAGTGCGAGATCGCGGTGCGGCTCAAGCGCGACCTCGCCGCCGGCGAGGCGCCGTTCACGGCCGAATGGGTCGGCGAAGCCGTCGAGGCCTATCATCCCGCGATCGAGATCGTCGACGATCGCTACGTGAAGTGGGAAACGATGGGCGCTCCCACCTTGATCGCCGACGATTTCTTCGCCGCCGGCTGCGTGCTGGGACCTTCGGTGCCGCGCTCGTCGGTTCCGGACCTGAAGGCGGTCAAGGGCCGCGCCATCGTCAACGGCGAGGAGGTGAGCCAGGGTACCGGCGCCGACGTGCTCGGCCATCCCCACAACGCCCTCGCCTGGCTCGCCAATCACCTCGCTGCCGAGGGCAAGGGACTGCATGCGGGGCAGCTCGTGCTGACGGGCAGCCTGGTCAAGACGCTGTGGCTGAAAGCCGGCGACAAGGCGCGGATGGAGCTGGACGGGCTCGGCGTGGTGGAGGCGGAGTTTACGTAGCCCTTCCGTGCCGTCATCGCGAGCGAAGCGATCCAGAATCTCTCCGCGGTGGCAGTTTGGATCGCCCGCAATGACGCGGGTTTGAGACGGCGGCGTCGCAATAGATGCGCGGACCCGACACGCTGTACGCAAGTGCCCGTTTGCCAAAATACGTGCGGCCCTCGCCAGGGGAGCTAGCGAGGGCCGCGTAGTACACCGTCGCTCGCGCCTAGGTTCGCGAACACGATGTGGGAGCTCTTGAAGAAGGTTAGAAGGGCAGCAGCACGTCCATGACCTGCTGGCCGTAGCGCGGCTGCTGCACGTCGGTGATCTGGCCGCGGCCGCCATAGGCGATGCGGGCCTGGGCAATCTTGGTGGAGTCGATGGTGTTGTCGCTCTGGATGTCCTCGGGGCGCACGATGCCGGCCACGATCAGCTCGCGAATCTCGAAGTTGACGCGGATCTCCTGCTTGCCTTCGACGACCAGGTTGCCGTTCGGCAGCACCTGGGTCACCACGGCGGCGACGTTGGTTTGCAGGGCTTCCTTGCGGTCGACGCTGCCCTTGCCCTCGCTTGTCGAGGTCGAGTCGGCGGTCAGGATACGGCCGGGCAGGATCTTGTTGGCCTGGGTGATTGTTTGGGCACCAATGAAGTTGGTGATTCCTGAATCTTCCTTGTTGGTGCGGCTGCGCGAAGTATCGTTCTCGATGTTGGCCTTATCCGTGATGTTCACGGTCACGGTCAGGAGGTCGCCGACCTGGCGGGCGCGCTGGTCCTTGAAGAAGGCGCGGCTGCCGTTGCGCCACAGCGAGTTCGGATTGTAGGAGGCAACTTCCGGCTTCGGCATCGGCATCTGCACCGGCTTGTAGCCGGGCTGCGTCGTCGGATTGTCGATCGCCGACAGCTTCGGCTGCTCGCCGATCTGCGACAGGCGGTCGATCGAGGAGCAGCCGCTCGCCAGCGTACAAGTTGCCAGCAGCAGGGCAGAGATCGCGATGCGACGAAGGCGGAAAGCCGAACTGAACGTGGACATGACTTACTCTGACTTGGCTGGAGCTTGCGAGAGGCGAACTTGCGGAATCTGGGCTTGCGGAATCTGGGCCTGCGGGATCTGTGCCTGGGCGATCTGGGCCGCAGACGCGGGTGTCTGGACCAGGCTCTGCGCCAGGGCTGCGGCCGGCGGCACGTCGTCACGCTTGATCGACGAGGTCTGCTCGACCGCAGGCGTCATCGGTGCGGACTGACTTGCGCCCTGGACCGTCACCTGGCCGCGGCCGGTGATGACGCCGGTCAGCGTGCGCTTGGACTGTAAATTCAGCACGCTGACGGTGTCGCCCTCGGCGCCGTTCTCGATCGCCTTGCCGCGCGTGGTGAGATAGAGGCCGGGCACCTGGTAGATGATGGTGACGGCCTGGTCGCGCAGCACGAAGTCGGGCTTGACGATGTCGGCCATGCGGAGCGGCGTGCCTGCGCGCATCGGCCGGCGCAGCTGCATGCCGATGCTGCGATCGCGCGCCGCCGGTTCCCCGGTGACCTCGGCCTTCGGCCGGCGCTCCAGCGAGACGTCGGAGGATTTCAGAAGCTCGGCGCGGTCGATGTCGCGGGTCAGCACGGCCACTTCAACCGTCTCGATCGCAGTGCCGGTGAAGCGCAGCTTGGTCGGCGCAGAGTTGCTGTCGTTGGCAATCTCGAAGGCGATGTCGAAGCGGCCGCTGCGGGCGTCGTAGCGGGTTGCGACCGGCTCGAGCGCGCCGGTGTTGGAGGCATCGAGCCGCATCTCGGCGACGCCGCGGTCGAACGTGACGGTGATGTTGGCGGCTTCTCCGAGCCCGAAGCGGCGCTCGAGTGCAGCGGCGACCGCGTTCTGGATATCCTTGCTCGCGAGTGTGCGGGCGAGGCGGGTGACCTGGACCTCCTTGAGATTGGAGGTCATGACGCCGATCACCTGTTTTGACCGCAGCACCGAGAGCACTTGGCCGACCGTCAGCGTGCCGGTGGTGCCGAGATCGGGCGAGCGGTAGACCGGAATCGACGCGGCTGATCCGGCATTGTCGATGAGATCGCCGATCCGCACCACGTCCGAGGTGACGGTGACGCTTGCGCGCAGCGTCGGTGGCGGGATGAATTCGTCGGCGGCCACTGCCGGCAATGCCAGCGCGAGAAGGGTGGAGATCGAGGCGAGCGTGGTGCGGATCATCGTCATCACCTCAGCGGAACAGCGCCGTGGTCGACTGCATCATCTGGTCGGCCGCGCTGATGACCTTGGCGTTCATCTCGTAGGCGCGCTGCGCGGCGATCAGATCGCTCATCTCCGAGACGACGTCGATATTGGCCTGCTCCAGGCTGCCCTGTGTGAGCTTGCCGTAGCCCTCGGAGTTGGCGGTGCCGTCCTGCGGCGCGCCGGAGGAGGGGGTTTCGATGAATTGGTTGTTGCCGACGGGCTGAAGGCCCGCCTTGTTGATGAAGCGGGTGACGCCGATCTGGCCGATGATCGACGATGTCGTTGAACCCGGCAGCGTCACCGAGACCTGGCCCTGCTCGCTGACGGAGATCCCCGAGGCGTTGTTCGGAATGGTGATGGTCGGCTGCACCGGGTTGCCCTGTGCGGTGACGACGCGGCCCTGATTGTCCATCTGGAAGGTGCCGTCGCGGGTGTACTGGTAGGTCCCGTCGGGCATCAGGATCTTGAAGAATCCCTCGCCCGAGATCGCGAGATCGAGATCGTTGCCGGTCTGCGAGAGCGTTCCCTGCGTCATGCTGCGCGGGGTGCCGACTGTCTTGACGCCGCCGCCGATATCGACGCCGACCGGCAGGATGGTGCCCTGGTCGGACGACTGGGCGCCAACGCGGCGGACGTGCTCATAGATCAGGTCCTGGAACGCCGCGGTCTGCTTCTTGAAGCCGGTGGTGCGCAGGTTGGCGATGTTGTTGGAGATCACCTGAACGTTGAGTTCCTGTGCCGCCATTCCGGTCGCAGCGGTGTGAAGCGCCTGCATGTCAGTTCTCCTTCAATCAGGCCGGAACGTCGGCGAGCTTGTCGATCGCCGATTTGTGCAGGTCGCTCTGCTGCTGGAGCAGGCTGGCGATCGCGGTGTAGCTGCGCATCACCTCGACCATGCGGGTCATCTCGCCGACCGCATTCACGTTCGACTTCTCGACGTAGCCCTGCTGCAGGGTGGACCTGGTGTCGGGCTGCTGGTTGGCCGAGCCGGCGCCATAGAGGTTGCCGCCGAGCTTGGTCAGCTTGGCCGGATCGTCGAACGACACCATGCGGATCTTGCCGCGGATCGAGTCGGTGCGCGCCGTCCCCTCGAGCACCGTGACGGTACCGTCGGGCGCGACATTGATGTCGTGGTCGGTCGGCTGGAAGGTAATCGGGCCGGCATTGCCGAGCACGAGATTGCCGCTCGCGGTGACGAGCTGGCCGGTGCTGTTGAGCGAGAATTTGCCGTCGCGGGTATAGAGCTCGCCGCCATTGGCCTGCACCGCGAAATAGGCGGTGCCGTTGATCGCCATGTCGAGCGGGTTGTTGGTCGCCTCCATCGGCCCCTGGCCGACGTCGCGGAAGGTGCCGCGATCCTGCACATAGGAGATCCGGCGGTCGCGACCGATGAAATTGTCATGACGTGCGTTCGAGTTGAGATACTCCTCGAACAGCGAATGGTCGGCCTTGAAGCCGTTGGTGTTGGCATTGGCGACGTTGTTGGCGATGACATCCATCTGCCGTTCCAGCGTCATCTGCCGTGACAAGCCGATCAGAAGCGCGTTCTGCATCGGAAATCTCCCCTGAGTGAGATCAGCCATCTCGCTCTCCCAAGCGTCTTGGCGGATCCCGTGAACGAGACATCAGGTTCTCCCAAACCGTGAGGTCTCGGCCTTCTCCCAGCGAAAGCCGTGCCAACTCAAAAAACCAAGTAGTTTCAGCTTGTTGTCGATTTTTGATGGGCGCGGGAGGGCGGCAGAAAGGTTCTGTTAGCCATGTTTGCCCGGCAGATTTTTCCTAGCGGAGGCCCAATCGAAAGGTTCCGTTAACCATTATTACCGTAGCGTTTGCGCATAAGAGGAGCGCATTGCGCTGGGGCATTTGTATCGCGTCACTGTCTGCCAGGAGACTTCGCTCTTTCGACCCCTTTGAGAGATGAACGAGCGCGGCAATCATGGCAGAGAATGAGGAAGGCGGCGCAGCCGCCGACGGCACGGAAGCCGCTCCGCCGAAAAACAAGCTCAAGCTCATCATCATGGCCGTCGGTCTGCTCGCCGTCCTCGGAGGCGGTGCGGCGACCTGGTTCTTCTTCTTCCGTCACGGCGAGGGCGAGCACCATGCCGAGGCCGCGCCGCCGCCGAAGCCGCCGGCCTTTGTCGACGTCCCCGACCTGATGGTCAACCTCGCCGGCTCGCCCGGCGAGCGCGTGCAATATCTGCGGCTGAAGATCGTGCTGGAGCTGAAGGAAGAGAAGCAGATCGAGGCGATCAAGCCGACGATGCCGCGCGTCACCGACATCTTCCAGACCTATGTGCGCGAACTGCGCCCCTCCGACCTCAACGGCTCCGCCGGCATCTTCCGCCTCAAGGAGGAACTGACCAAGCGCGTCAACGCGGCGGTCGCCCCGATCCAGGTCAGCGCGGTGCTGTTCAAGGAAGTCGTGGTCCAGTGAGCATGGCGGACTAGGGATCATGGCGGGCAACGACCAGGTCGACCAGGATGCAATTGCCGCCCAGTGGGAGGCCTCGCTCGATTCCGAGGATCCCGCCGAGGCCGCGAAGGCTGCCGCCGAGAACGAGCTGTCGGAAACCATGGCGCTGCAATGGGCGGCCATGGTCGAGGACGGCAGCCGCGATCTCGGCACCGGCAAGAACTCCGGCGAGCGGGTGCTGTCGCAGGAGGAGATCGACAATCTCCTCGGCTTCACTGTCGGCGACGTCACGCTCGACGACCATTCCGGCATTCGCGCGATCATCGATTCGGCGATGGTCTCCTACGAGCGTCTGCCGATGCTCGAAATCGTCTTCGACCGCCTGGTGCGGCTGATGACGACGTCTTTGCGCAACTTCACCTCGGACAACGTCGAAGTCTCGCTCGACCGCATTACCTCGGTGCGCTTCGGCGACTACATGAATTCGATCCCGCTGCCCGCCGTCCTCACTGTCTTCAAGGCCGAGGAGTGGGAGAACTTCGGCATGGCGACGGTCGATTCCAACCTGATCTATTCGATGATCGACGTGCTGCTCGGCGGCCGCCGCGGCACCAGCCAGCTCCGCATCGAGGGCCGGCCCTACACCACGATCGAGACCGAGCTGGTCAAGCGGCTGGTCGAGGTGGTGCTGGCCGATGCCGAGCAGGCATTCCGGCCGCTGTCGCCGGTGACCTTCACGATCGACCGGCTCGAGACCAACCCGCGTTTCGCCGCGATAAGCCGTCCCGCCAACGCCGCGATCCTGGTCCGCCTGCGCATCGACATGGAAGACCGCGGCGGCAATATCGAGCTGCTGCTGCCTTACGCGACCATCGAGCCGATCCGGGGCGTCCTGCTCCAGATGTTCATGGGCGAAAAGTTCGGCCGCGACCCGGTCTGGGAGGGCCATTTCGCCACCGAGATCGTGCAGGCCGAGATCGCCGTCGATGCGGTGCTCTATGAGGCCGACATTCCGCTCAAGCAGCTGATGCGGCTCAAGGTCGGCGACACGCTGCCGTTGGACATGCGCGCCGACGCCAACGTCACCGTGCGCTGCGGCGACGTCACGCTGACCGAGGGGCGGATGGGCCGGGTCGGCGACCGCGTCGCGATCCGCGTGACGAAACCCTTGCGCAAGCCAAGTACGACACTTGCGATGTTCGAGAAGGTCGACGAGCAGAACAAGATGATGGAGGCCCCATGAACCACTCCCTGGGAATGGCGATCGAGACGCTGGTGGCTATCCTGCTGATGCTGACGATCGTCTACTGCGTCATGCTCAACAAAAGGCTGACGCGACTGAAGGCGGACGAGCATTCGCTGAAGGCGGTCATCGGCGAGCTGATCACAGCGACGGAGATCGCCGAGCGCGCGATCGGCGGGCTGAAGCTCGCCGTGCGCGACGTCAACGAGAACCTGGGCAGCCAGCTCGCCGCCGCGACGCAGATGTCGGATCAGCTCTACAAGCAGCTTGGCGAGGCCGACAATGTGGTGCGGCGCCTGTCCAAGATCGCGAGCGCCGCGCGTCCGGTGACAAACCCCGAGACTGTTGCTGCGCCTGCGGCCAAGCCCTCGTCGGCAAAAGCGGTCGCGGCGGCGGCCGAAGCCTTTTCCGAGCGCCGACGATCCAACGGCCTTGCCGCATGAAGCCCGAGCATGAAGTCCTTTCGTAACATCCGCGTCATTCCGGTCGTCCTGGTCGCCGTCGCAGGCCTTGCCACGCTGAAGGTGGCGGGCCTCGCGATCAACGGCGGCT
Organism: Bradyrhizobium sp. RP6; assembly: GCF_003837805.1. GTDB lineage: Bacteria > Pseudomonadota > Alphaproteobacteria > Rhizobiales > Xanthobacteraceae > Bradyrhizobium. The sequence goes on from NZ_RQIT01000025.1 coordinate 20,804, forward strand.
ACGTCTTCGAGTACAAGCCGAACCAGGGCAAGAAATCCTGGGCGGAGGAGAACCTGAATTTCCCGACCGGCCGCGAGGACTCCGACATCACCGGCTCGACCCATGGTGCGCCGAAGGAGGCGCCGAAGCCTGCCGCGCCCGAGACCAAGCCCGAGGGCACCGTGGTCAAGATCGAGGAAGGCCAGCCGCAGGTTTCGGCCTCGGAGCGTGCGATCCTGGAACGGTTGCAGGCGCGGCGGCAGGAGATCGAGGCTCGCCAGCGCGAGATCGACATTCGCGAAAGCCTGCTCAAGTCGGCCGAGAAGCGCATCGAGAACAAGGTCGAGGAGATGAAGGCGGTGGAAACCCGCATCTCCGCAACGCAGGCCGAGCAGAAGGCCGCCGAAGCCCAGCGCATGAAGGGCCTCGTGACCATGTACGAGGGGATGAAGCCCAAGGATGCCGCGCGGGTGTTCGACCGGCTCGAGATGGGCGTGCTGATCGAGATCGCCTCGGCCATCGCGCCACGCAAGATGTCGGACATCCTGGGGCTGATGTCGTCGGAGGCCGCCGAGCGGCTGACCGTCGAGATGGCCCGCCGCGCCAATGGCGGCGGCGATCAGTCGGCCTCGGCCGGCGATCTTCCCAAGATCGAGGGCAAGCCGACGCAAAAGCCGAATTGATGGCTCGCGGCGAAGCGTGCTTGCGCGTTGCCGCGTGGTCGTTCAGTTGGAGTTTGGCAAGGTCCTAGCGTGCTAGTTTGCCAAGGCCTGCTGCGCCCCGACAACAGACGGGCGCAACTGCTTATGCACCCCGGGAAAGGGTATCGACCTGCTGCTTGATCAGCGCTGCCTTCGTGACGCGAGTACAGCTGCAGGGTGCTGTGGCAACAGGAGCATTCATACGTCTTCAGGGCATATCCTCTGGCGATCGGAACGATCGCTACGACCGCTCTTGCGCTGCTACACACAATGCAACCGGCTTCTCCGCTCGTTGATTACCCCCAAAGCTAACCAATGCGATTCGCATCGCCGAGACATCTGATTCAGAGTCGCGCGCGAACCGCAACGCCCCGAAGGTTGTGCGTGCGCTCTCTCGGCAACTCGTCAAGGCGGCGGATCAAACTCCCGTGGCGGATGAAGTCGAAACTGGCGGCATCCTCTGGGACTGCGATGAGTTGACGCGCGCAGGTGTGAAGTGGCGTACAGTGGCGCTCAAGGCACGGTCCTACGCTTTGGCCATCCGCAATCGGCAGCGCAGGAGGAGGCCATGAACTACTCGTCCGCAGCAGCGTGCGTCATCGACGCCGTCAACCGGCTGCTCATCGCGGCGATGACATCCGCATGGATCTCCGCCCTCAACCATCAGCATGCCGCGCCGCCGGAAGGCGACGGCGGTGACGATGATCAATCTTCTCTCGACGAAGCAAGCTCCTCGGCGCCGGAAGGCGCCGGCAAGCAAACATTGAAGACGCCATCGGCTCAAGGCTGTCACACGATCAGATCGTGCGACACATGGCCGTGAGCTGTACTCGCCCCATGAAGATGATCGATATTGGGCGGCGATGTTTCAGGCATGAACGCCGCCTCGGACCCATGCAATTCCCCGGCCTGGTCGTGATGACCGACGAAGTCTGAGAGATGATCCAGCAGCGTGCTGTGCTGTGAGCCCTGCGAAGCATCATCCTTGAAATGAAATGACTCGCCCAACGGTAGCGTCTCGCCTGCAAGCGTATGGCTGGCACCTCCGGTCGATGACTTCACAAGGCTTGGATTGGACGTCGTGTCTGCCGTTTCATCGCTGCTGCGACCGTGGGCATGAGGCGCGCCCGCCTGGTAGGCGATTCCCGGTGGCGGGACGTCGTGGCTTCCGGCCTCGCTCCCCAGCGCAAGCCCGTGCCCGACGTGCTGTTCGGCGACAACGTGGCCAAAATTCAGCGCAGAGATCGCGATGTCAGCCAGCTGGCCGCTGCCGGCAACCGCGCCGTCCTTGCCAGCCGTCGAGGCTGTGTCGAGTACCGTCAAGTGGTCGAAGACGAAGTGGACATCCGCCGGTGCGGCGATATGTTGCGAGATCGCAGACAGGCCGCTGGCCGAGGCCGTTGCCGGATCAGTGTGCTGCGCTTCGGTCGTTGGCGTTTGCACCGCGGCTGAACTGGAGAGGCTCGAATATTCAGTTTGTTCGATCATGTCCCAGCTTGGGTCCAGGCTGTGGGCCGGCTCGCTTGCCTCGATGGGCAAACTCGCGTCGGCAAGGAGCGTGCTGGCGCCGGTTCCCGAGTCGGACGAGGTCCCGGATATGTCGGTCATCACAGCAGCCGCATCACTCTCCACGGTTGCGGTGGGGTCGATGAGCTCGCTGGCAGCCGCCATGACAGGTGGTGCCGCCGGCGCCAGGATGAAGTCCGACGCGTCGATGGTTGCGATGCCCTGCAAATGGATTTCGAGCAGACTGGAATCGCCGACGTGCAGGGTCTGGTCCGTTGGATTGACGTACACGATCGTTTCATTCGCCGCGCTGTCATAGAACCAGGCAATCGTATGTGCCGGCACCGCGGTGCTGGTTGAGCTCAACGCCAGGATGGCGAACCCGAGCGCGCCAAACGCGGTCAAGTCGATCTTGTCCGCTCCCGATGCGAAGTCGGTGATGGTGTCGAATTGGTTTGTGTTGGAATCCGCGACGAACAAATAAGCGAAACGGTCGTTCCCATTGCTGCCAGTGAGCTGGTCCGCACCAAATCCACCGGTTATGGTGTCGGCGCCGTTGTTGCCGTTGATTGTATCGTTGCCCGAGCCGCCGAAGATCGTGTCGTCTCCATCGTTGCCTTTGATGGTGTCATTGCCTGATCCGCTGTAGAGAACGTCGCCTTTGCCGGTGCCGTTAACGACATCGCTGCCGGCTCCCGCGTAGATGATCTGACCTGTGTCGCCGCCGCCCGCGATGGTTTCGCTTCCCGGCGTTCCATACACGTAGGGAGGATCGGAAATCACGGCGGATCCGGTAGCCAAATTATCGAAATCGTTGGGATCTGCGTCGCTGGCACCATGAATGGCAATGGTCACCGCCTGCGTCGTGCCATCGATCGAAGTCACGGTGAAAGTGTCGGTCAACGTGTCACCGGGCTCGAGTGCCTGAACCACGCTATTGTTGTTGTCGAGCGTGTAAGTCCATACGCCGCTCGCGGTCATCGTGAAGGTGCCGTATCCGTCGTCGCTGGCCGTCGGCGAAGAGACCGCGGTGAAAGTATTCGGCGAGTTATCGACGTCTGTATCGGTGAGCGTGCCGGTCGCGATGGGGGTGCCGGGTGAGAAAGTTCCTGCCTCGTTCACCGAGCCGGTCGTGGCGCCGGAAATGATGGCTGCGTCATTGGTGCCGTTGATGGTGACCGTTACCACCTGCGGCGTGCCGTCGACGGTTGTCACCGTAAAACTGTCAGTGAGCGTGTCGCGGACATTGAGTGCCTGCACCGCGCCACTGGCGTTGTCCAGCGTGTAGGTCCACACGCCGGCGGCGGTTATCGTAAAAGTGCCATAACCGCTGATGCTGGCCTTGGGCGACGTTACTGCCGTGAAGGTATTGGAAGGATTATCGAGGTCAGCCGCGAGGAGCGTGCCGCTTGCGCTCGGAGCGCCGGGTGTCGCATTGGAAACGCCTCCGGCTTCGGTCACCGAGCCGGTGGTCATGCCGGAAATGACGGCAGCGTCGTTGGTGCCGTGGATGGTGACCGTCACCACTTGAGCGGTGCCGTCCAGCGTGGTCACCGTAAAACTGTCGGTCAGTATCTCGTCTGCATTGAGCGCCTGCACTGCCCCGTTGACGTTGTCGAGCGTATAGATCCACACGCCCGCTGCCGTCATGGTGAAAGTGCCATAGCCCGCCTCGCTTGCCTTGGGCAAGCTGACGGGCGTAAAGGTGTTTGCGGTGGTGTCGACGTCAACGTCGGTGAGCGTGCCAGTCGTGGTCGGCGTGCCGGGGTTTGCATTGGCGGTGCCGCCAGCTTCGATCACGGTGCCGGTCGTCTCGCCGGAGATGATCGCCGCGTCGCTGGTCCCGTGGATGGTGATTGTCACCACCTGGGGGGTGCCTCCGATGGAGGTCACCGTAAAGCTGTCGGTCAGCGTCTCGCCGGCATTGAGTGCCTGTACGGCCGCATTGGCGTTGTCCAAAGTGTAGCTCCACACGCCGGCAGCGGTCATCGTGAAGGTACCATAGCCATTGGTGCTCGCGGTTGGCGAGCTCACGGCGGTGAACGTATTGGGCGGATCGTCGACATCGGTGTCGGTGAGGGTGCCGGTCGCCAGCGGCATGCCGGGCGTTCCGTTGGCGATGCCGCCAGCCTCGATGGTCGAGCCGGTCGTGGTGCCAGCGATGATTGCGGCGTCGTTGACACCGTTAATGATGACCGTGAACGTCTGATTGACAGAGGTTAGTCCGTCGGAGGCAGTGATGACGAAGCCCTCCGTCGTGGGCGCCTTCAGCGCGTTGATTGCTGCGCTGTCAGGCACGAACGTGTAGGCGCCGCTCGTGCTGTTGACGTAGAGCACCCCGTAGGGGCTCGCCTTCGACAGATCGTACGTCACTCCGCCCACGACCGTATTGCCAGGATTTGCCCCGACGACGCCGAAGCTCAGCTGGCCACCGCCGCTAGTGCTACTGGCACTGAAGGTTCCCGTCGTCGCCGTGAATGTGTCAAACACGACCGTGTCGAGCTCGGTTGGCCCAGCCCCGGTGCTGAGAATCGGCGGTACAGGGTCCACCAGCGCGAAAGTGATGAGTGGCGACGTGTTCGGCAAGATCTGCAGCGCGGGCGCCTCCGGCTGAATGAAATTGATCGGCTGCAGTGGCTGGGATTTGACGAAGAAAGGCGTGCTCGAGCCACGCGGCCCTTGTTCTCCTAGATTGGCGAGCACGTCCTGTTGCGCGGCACGCAGCTCCTCCATGCGCCCAGCTGTGTTCGCGACCTGATTGACACTGATCGTCGATCCCACCTTCTTGAGGACGATCGTCTCGCCGGGATCTTCGACGATGATGTGTCGCGGGATCCGCTCCTTGGTCACGAGCTCAAATGCACCGTGCGCAAGGTCCTTGTAGGTGATGGAGTCGTCATCCAGAAATGTGACATCCGGATCTGCGGCTTCGGCATCTTGCGCGACCGAGAAGGTCAATGCCGCAAGCGTCAGCATCCCAAAACCGCCAGCGTGGCTCCTGGTGCGAATGCCAGCGATTGGCGTATTCAGCTGGAGCGATCCGGCTTCCCTCAGCCGGCCGGGTGCGAAACTGAAGCTCCCACGGGTCACGTCGAACAGGGCTGTCGGTGTCCTGCCTTCGACTGCGAAGATGAATTCGCTCAGCGCTACGTGAGCGTCGCAGAAGATGTTGAACAGAGTGCCGTCGATGAAGTGCAGCGTGATCTGTCCGTCGGCATCGGTCTCTAGCACGTCTCCGCGGCAGATAGGCGCACCGGCTACCGCCTGTGCGGCGACGCCGCTCGCCTGGGTGAGCGCAACGCAGCCGGTCACTGTATGAATATGGCCGATGCGTTCGACGGGCAGGGCCGTGTGAGCCCCGGTGCCAACCTGGATGTCGGATGTAGCTAACATGGCTCAAACCTCGCCTGGGTGATCGATTCAGGCTCGGCGTGCTGCCATAATATTGCTCGGGCCCTCGCCAAGGGACAAAATTTCCTGAGCGCTGGCAGCCCGAAGGCTTGCCCGCCGAAATAATCAAGTTCGATCGAGAGAGAGGCATTGCGCGCGGGACGGCGCCGCGTATCCGCCATTCCGCCGTGCCCCTCCCGCCAATGTGACTAAATTGACAAACGAGTCGTATTTAATTTGTGGCGCTTCCATAGCGCTGGATATAAATTAGAATGATAAATAGAATTAAACAACACTTATTATTTATTGTGGCGGCGCTACGCGGTTCGAAAGCGGGCCACCGATAGCGAGATCTTCTCAGAAAGGGGGGATCATGTGCAGACCAGCAATAGCGACTTTGGCGACCTACGTTGTTTTGGCGCTTACCAATTTCTCGCCGAGCGTGGTTCGAGCGCAAACCGATTCCGCCAAACCCGCCGTCGCGAGCACGCCGTCAAAACCGATCGGGAAGGTGACGGCGGTCACAGGCTCGGTCACGATCGAACATGTGGGGGCAGTGGTCGTTCAGGCCAATGTCTCGAACGAGCCCGACCGGGCAAAGACGGGTGATCCCGTATATCTTGGCGATGTCGTGCTGACCGGGGCCGACGGTCGCGTCGGGATCAACTTTACCGACGGAACCTCGTTCAACCTGTCGAGCAACGCCCGTATGGCGTTGGATCATTATGTGTATGAGCCGGAGGGCAAGGCCAATGCGACTCTATTCAGTCTCGCCAAAGGAACGTTCACTTTTGTTGCGGGCAATGTCGCAAAGACCGGGGACATGAAGGTCGACACTCCCGTCGCCACGCTGGGGATCCGGGGCACAACGCCGCATATCGAAATTTCAGATGATGGGTCAGTCAAATTTTCGACGCTGATCGAAGAGGGCAAAAGCAAGCTCCTGAAGAAGCCACGGGCTGCCGCGGCGGCGGAGCCCGATCGAAGCCGCAACCGCCGGCTCAATATCTGTCGTGGATGCTGAGAAGTTTGCTCGGCCGAACTCGCCTGTGATGCCCGCGCAAATTGGGCCGCACAGACAGACTTGGACTAGATCTGCTTCAGTCTCGGAGTCTGACGCACGGTGTGAAAATGACCGCAAGAGCCGGTGTCATCAACGCAGTGATGTTCATTCTCATCATCGTACTGTCCTGCTCGTCGAGCCTCGCGCAGAAGCCAAAGAAGAGCAGTTCGCTCAAGAATGTTGAACTGTGTAACGGCTCGGATCGCTTGTTGCCCGAAGCCCGGATCGAAGGTTGCACGGCGTTTATCGATGCCGGCGAGGGGAGCGCGAACGGCTTCGCCGTCGCCCACAACAACAGGGGCAATGCCTATAGCGCTCATGCCGATTACGAACGCGCGATCGGGGATTTCGTCGAAGCGACCAAGCTCAACCCGAATTATGCGAAAGCCTTCAATAACCTCGGCGTGGCCTATCTGAGAACGGGCGCCCTCGACCTTGCTCTCGGCGCATTTGAGGAGGCGCTCAGGCTCAATCCCAATTATGGCGCTGCTTTTGCCAACCGCGCGGCAGCCTACTTGAAGAAGAATGCGTACGAGCGTGCAGTGCACGACTATGACCAGGCAATTCGCCTTGATCCGAAGCTGGAGGCGGTGTGGAGCGGACGTTGTTGGGCCCGAGCCGTTCTGGGTGCCTTGCAGACCGCGCTGGAAGATTGCGACATGGCGCTTCGATCGGGAGCAGGCAACGCCGCGACGTACGACTCGCGCGCCCTGATAAATCTGAAAATGGGGCAATTCTCCGCAGCCGTGGACGACTACAACTCAGCGCTGCGGTTCGCGCCCAAGCTGGCGAGCGCGCTCTACGGGCGAGGGGTTGCCAGAGCCAAGCTCGGCGATACGGATGGTAGCCAAAGCGATATCTTGGCGGCCAGGAGGATCGACCCTGGAATCGGCGAAGCCTTTGCCCGCTATGGGGTGCCGTGAGACCGGCCGATCGCGACAGCACCCGTTTTGCGGGTGTAACAAGGCCTTAACCATCTGCGTCTCAAATGCAATCCGGCGAATCCGCCCACGCTCGATGCGGCGGCGTGCTGCCTCCACGACAAATCAAGATCTAGCATTAACAAGTCCTTAATTGGCGAGACCTACAGTCGATGGCATGGGCCGGCCTTGATGCTGGCATGACTGTCGAAATGGAAGAACTGCCGCCAATGGCGCGAGAGGCTGCCGCTGGATTTGTGTCGCGAGCCCGCGCAGCGGCGCGGGGATTGTCGCGTCATGTCCGAAAAGCGCCCTTGCTGGCGGCCTGTTTCCTGATTGGCCTTGCGGCCCCGGCTCGCGCGGCTGATCCCGTCAGGGGCGAGGCCAGTTTTTCGGCTGGCGGCGGCTTTGCCCGTCTCGTCGTCAAGCTCGGCGAGGACGTCCCGTCCGAGGTGACGACCGCAGGCTCCATCCTCGTCATCCGCTTCGACCGGCCCGTCGACGTTCCCGTCGACCGGATTCCGGAAGGAGCGCCCGATTACGTCAACTCCGCCCGCCGCGACCCGGATGGGAGTGCGATCCGCCTGTCGCTGGCGCGGCGCGTCACCGTCAACACCATGAACGCCGGCGAGCGCACCTTCGTCGACCTGCTGCCCGAGGGGTGGAAGGGGCCGCCGCCGAGTCTGCCCATGGACGTGGTCAAGGAGCTCGCCGAGCGCGCACGCGTGGCCGAGCGCGCGCTGCGCGCCCAGCGCGCCGCCGCCGAGGCCAGGAAGCGTCCGCAGATCCGCGTACGTGCCTCGGTGCAGCCGACGTTCGTGCGCTTCGTGTTTGAGATGCCCGACGGCGTCGGCGTTTCCTCCGTGCTCAACGAGCAGAAGCTCACGCTCGTCTTCAATGCCAACCTCAATTTCGACCTCGCGGACGCGGTCGTCGCAGCGCCGCCGAACGTCGCCTCGATCAAGCAGAAGGCCGACATCGACCAGACGAATGTCGAAATCGCGCTGATCGGCGATTCAGACGTGCATTCGTTCCGCGACGAGAAGAACTACGTCGTCGATGTCGCCTTCCAGCCCGAAAAGGGCAAGACGGCCGCGACGCCTGAGGCGGTGATCGCCCAGATGAAGCCCGCCGGTCACGGACCGGAGCCTGCGCCGGAAAAACCGGCGGCCGAGAAGCCGAAGGACTCCCGCAGTGAGATCGCGCCGCCGACCTCCGAGACGATCGCGCGCGAAGCCAAGATCGACATCAGGCCCGAGGTGAAGCCGGAAGCGCCCGTCGCGCCGCCATCCACCGAGGCGCCGAAACCGGCAGCCGCTCCCGCGATCGAAGCTGCGCCTGCTCCGCAAGTGCCCAGGGAAGCTGCGAAGCCGGCACCGCCCGCTCCCGAAGCTGCGGCGGCGGTCGCCACGCCGGCGCCGGCCGACGCGCCGAAAGAGGCCGCGAAGGAGCCGGTCAAGGAAGCTGTCAAGGCTGCGCTCGCGGCCACGGACACGCCGCAGCCCGCCGTCGCCGGTGTCGATGCGCGCCGCGACAGCGACGGCTTGCGCGTGACGTTCCCGCTTCAGGTCGCAACGCCGGCGGCGGCGTTCCGCCGCGGCGACACGGTATGGCTGGTGTTCGATACGCCGAAGCGGATCGATGTCGAGGCGATCCGCACCAGGGGCGGCGCGATGATCGGCGAGGTCGGCCGCATCCCGCTCGACAAGGGGCAGGCGGTGCGCATCCGTCTCACCCGTCCGCTGGTCTACTCGCTGACGAGCGAGGAGGTCGGCAAGGAGACCAACTGGCTGTTGACGCTCGCCGACAAGATCCAGGCGACGCCGCTGCCGCTGATGATGTCGCGCAACATCACCGATCCGGCGCTCGCCAACATCGCGATTCCCTTCGCCAATCCGGGCCTCCTGCACAAGCTCACCGACCCCGATGCCGGCGATACCCTCTATGTCGTCACCGCGCAGCGGCCGGTGCGCGGCTTCATCAAGCGGCAGGACCTCGTCGATCTTTCGCTCCTGGAATCCGCGCACGGCATCGCGATCCGGCCCAACTCCGACGAGGTCGGCATCGAGGTCGGCTCCGACAAGGTGATTGTCGGCAAGAAGGGAGGATTGACGCTCTCGCCGGTCGACATCTCGGCCGAGCGGGCGCCGACCGCGGTGCGCCCGATCTTCAGCCCGGAAGGCTGGCGCAAGGGCCAGTCGGAAAACTTCATGGCGCGCCAGAGCGAACTGATGATGGCGATCTCGGCGGTCGAACCGGCGTTGCGTTCGCTGCCGCGGCTCGACCTCGCGCAGTTCTACATGTCGCGCGCCATGTATCACGAGGCCAAGGCCGTGACAGACGTGATGCTGACAGATCCCCTCAACAAGGAGGAGAGTGGTGCGCTGATCATGCATGCGATCGCAAGCATCCTGATCGGCCGGCCGGCGCAGGGCCTGAAGGACCTCGCCAATCCCGTGATCGGCAACAGCCACGATTCCCAGCTCTGGAAGGCGCTCGCCTATGCGCGCCAGGGCAAATGGGCGGACGCGCGCGAGAAGTTCAAGAACGTCGAATTCGCCATCGCCTCTCTGCCGCTCGACATCCAGCGCATCGTGACGATGGACGCGATGCGCGCCTCGCTCGAGGTGAAGGACTATGCCGGCGCCTCCAAGCGCCGCAGCGAGCTCGAGGTGGTCGGTGTCCCGCCTGAGGCTGCGCCCGGATTCGCCGTGCTGCGCGGCCGGCTTGCCGAGGCGCTCGGCCACGACAAGGATGCGCTGGACGACTACAAGTTCGCGGTCGCCTCGAGCGACCGGCAGGCTGCGGCCGAGGCCAAGCAGCTCGACGTCGCACTGCGTCAGAAGCGCGACGAGATCAGCAAGGAAGAGGCGCTGCGCGAACTCGAGACGTTGTCGATGACCTGGCGCGGCGACACGATCGAGGTCAAGACGCTCCAGATGCTGTCGCAGCTGTATGCCGAGAACGGGCGTTACCGGGATGCGCTCACCGCCGCGCGCACCGCGACGAGGCTTCAGCCGAACGCGGAAGCCTCGCGTCAGGCTCAGGATCTCGCCTCCGAGCTGTTCACGCAGCTCTTCCTCGGGCCGAAGGGCGACGAACTGCCGCCGGTCGAGGCGCTCGGGATGTTCTATGAGTTCCGCGAGCTGACGCCGATCGGCCGCCGCGGCGACGAGCTGATCCGCCGGCTCGCCGACCGCCTCGCCTCGATCGACCTGCTCGACCAGGCTGCCGAGCTCCTGCAATACCAGGTCGATCATCGCCTTGAAGGCGCGGCACGCGCCCAGGTCGCCGCGCGCCTTTCCATGATCTATCTCGCCAACCGCAAGCCCGACATGGCGATCACCGCGTTGCGCGCGAGCCGCATCAGCGATCTCTCCGGCGAGCTCCGGCAGCAGCGCCTGCTCCTGGAAGCGCGTGCACAGAGCGACGTCGGCCGTCACGATCTCGCGCTCGACATCGTCTCCAACGTCTCCGGGCGTGAAGTGCTCCGCCTTCGCTCCGACATCTTCTGGGCGGCGCGGCGCTGGCGCGAGTCCGCCGAGCAGATCGAACTCTATTACGGCGACCGTTTCCGCGACTTCAAGCCGCTCAATGCGGTCGAGAAGAGCGACATCATCCGCGCCGCCGTCGGCTACGCGCTCGCCGACGACTCGATCGGCCTGTCGCGCTTCCGCGAGAAATACGCGCCACTGATGAGCGAGAGCGCCGACCGTCTCGCCTTCGACGTCGCCAGCAAGCCGGCCGCAGCCTCGAGCGCCGAATTCGCAGAGATCGCCAAGCTGGCCGCCAGCGTCGATACGCTCGACGGCTTCCTGCGCGAGATGAAGCAGCGCTTCCCCGACGCCACGGCGCGCGCGCCGGGCTCGCCGCAGGCCAAGGACGAGTCCGACCACACCGGCTCGCTGCCCACGATCCCGGTCGTGCGGCAGATCAAGATGACCCGGTAGAGGCCTCTCTTATCCCCCGTAGCTCTGCACCAGGCTGCCGGCGACCAGCGACCAGCCATCGACCAGCACGAAGAAGATCAGCTTGAACGGCAGCGAGATCGTCGCCGGTGGCAGCATCATCATGCCCATCGACATCAGCACCGAGGCGACGACGAGGTCGATGATCAGGAAGGGGAGGAACAACAGAAAGCCGATCTCGAAGGCACGCTTCAGCTCGGAGATCATGAAGGCGGGAACGAGAATGCGTAAAGCGAGTTCGTCGGGGGTGGCCGGCGGCGGCTCGCCCGACAGGTCCAGGAACAGCTTGAGGTCTTTCTCGCGCACGTTCTTCTGCATGAAGCCGCGCAAGGGGACGGAGGCGCGCTGGAGCGCATCCTCGACGCCGATCTGGTTGGCGACAAGCGGGCGGATGCCGTCGTCGTAGGATTTCTGCAGGACCGGGCCCATCACGAAGAAGGTGAGAAACATCGCGAGCGCAATGATTACCGAGTTGGGCGGGGCAGTCGCGGTGCCCAACGCGGTGCGCAGCAGCGACAGCACCACCACGATGCGCGTGAACGACGTCATCATGATCAGGATCGACGGTGCGATCGACAGCACCGTGAGCAGCGCGATCAGCTGGATCGCGCGCTCGGTGACGCCGCCGCCAGCGCCGCCGCCGAGATTGATGCTGATGTCCTGGGCATGCGCCGGCATCGCGAGCGATGCCGCGCCGATCAGGACAGAAACGAAAAGAACTCTACGCGGGAGGGCCGGCAACCTCACGAAGACGGCTTCGGACGGCCGAGCAGGGAGGCCATCTCGTCTTCGAGATTTTCAAAGCTGGTCTTTTCCGCGGCCGGCTTCGCTGCCGGGGCGGGGGGCGCCGGCGGCTCGCTGCGGGCCGCACGCGGCGGCGCGGCCGGCGGCTCCGGTGCGACTGGGGGCGCGCTCGTTTCGCCCGCCGGGCGGCGCAGGGCCGCCTCCAGCCGCTGCGCCATTTCGGCGAGATTCTGCTCGGCGCTCGAGGGGACAGGGGCCGGTGCCGGAACGGGCGGCGCCTGCGGCACGGGCGGAGGCGGCGTTGGTGCAGCGGCCCGCTCGGGGCGCACTGGCGGTATCTTCATCGGCTCACTCTGGCGCGGTGGACGCGGCATCGGCGGTTCGCCGCGGGCGATGCGTGGCGGCAGGGGCTCGGGCCGCGGTTCGCGTTCGGGACGTGGTGCGATCGGCTCCGGTGTAAAGCCTCCCAGGGCCGGTTCGCCGCGACGTTCGGCCGGCGCAGGAGCAGGCCGCCGCACCTCGTCGGCGAAGGATGGGCGGGCGGGCCGCGGCGGCGGCTCGGGCATCTGCGGCTCGGGATGATCGAGCAGTTCCGGTCGCGGCGCCTCGTCGGCCCAACCAGCGAGGTCGGGCATGGGGGCGAGGCGCGGCGGCTCGGCGGCGTTGGGACGCTGCGGAAGCTGGTCGCGGCTGGGCGCGGCGCGAACGATATTGGGCTCGACGACGATGTCGGTGGGGCCGCCGATCATCAGGAGATGCTCGACATTGTCGCGCCGGACCAGCACCAGACGGCGCCGGCCGTCGACCGCGGCGGCGTCGATCACGGCGAGCCTCGGCATCCTGCCACGCTGGGTGTTGGCGCCCAGCCGGCTGCTGCCGAATCGGCGAACCAGCCATGCAGCGACGCCGATCAACGCCAGAACGGCGATGAACGCGACGATGAAGGTGATAGGGCTGCCTTGCATACTTGTCCCCGACAAATGGCGCTTTTCTCGTGCCCATGGTCAGATGCGCCAACCACCGGCGTACGATGCCCCAAGCTGCGATTTCTTAACGTTCCACGGCAAGTTTTGCCGTCCCCAACTCTTAATAACCCATGAATCGCCCGATCCAAAACGACTTCTTGCCCTGTGCACCCACCGCCAAACGGTTGGGTTAATGCCACTTTTCGAGGCGTAGAATCACGGGCGTGCAGAAATGGTGTATCGCTCGGGGACATACATCGAGATTGTCCTTAACCAGCTGTTAACCATACAGGCGGCAAATTCTGCCTAGCTTCGGACCTCAAGGTCCGCAAGGGGCGGAAGGAGCCGCGACGATGTCCATCAACGACCTCCCGGTGCTGTCGGCGCTTCGCACCAAGATGCAGTGGCACCAGGAGCGCCAGCGCGTCCTGTCCGAGAACGTCTCCAATTCCGACACCCCCAGGTTCCGGCCGCGCGATCTGGTCGAGCCGAAGCTCGACAGGACCGGCGCGGTCACGGGGGGCATGGGGCCGCTGGCCCTGACCCGTACCAGCGCCTCGCACTTGACCTCATCAGGCGCCGCTTCCGCTTTCGACCAGGACAAGAACACGGGCTTTGAGACCCGCCCTGCGGGCAATGCCGTCAATCTCGAGGAGGAGATGATGAAGGCCGCCAGCAACCAGATGGACTATGCGGCGGCGACCTCGCTCTATTCGAAGAGCCTGCGCCTGCTCAAAACCGCGATCGGCAAGGCCTAGGCGTGATTCCGGAACCAGGGGAGCTAGAGGCGCATCATGGCGAATGACAGCAGCGACTTTGCCCGCTCGATGGCGATCGCCACCTCCGGCCTGCGCGCGCAGGCCGGGCGCATGCGGGTGATCTCGGAAAACATCGCGAATGCCGACTCGACGGCGCAGACCGCCGGCGGGGATCCCTATCGGCGCAAGGTTCCGACCTTCTCCTCCGCGCTCGATCGCGCGCTCGACGCGCAGGTCGTCACTCTCGGCAGGATCAAGCCCGACCAGTCCAACTTCCGCGTCAAATACGAGCCGAACAATCCGGCTGCGGATCCGAGCGGCAACGTCAAATATCCCAACGTGAACTCGGTGGTCGAGATGACCGACATGCGCGATGCGCAGCGGTCCTACGAGGCCAATCTCAACATCATCAGTGCGACGCGCCGGATGATCCAGCGCACGCTCGACATACTCAAGAGCTGAACAGGACATCTGAGCCATGGCATCACCGACAATCGCCGCGAACGCCTACGCCAACCTTGCCCGCGTGCTGGAGAACACCGGCGCCGGCAAGGGCAGCGAGCCGACCGGGCAATCCTTTGCTTCGCTGCTGAAGGACGCCGTCGGCAGCGTCATGGAGTCCGGGCGCAAATCCGACGCGCAGACGGTGGCGATGGCCGCCGGCAAGGCCAACGTGATGGATGTGGTGACGGCGGTCGCAGACACCGACGTGGCGGTGTCCACGCTGGTCTCGGTCCGCGACCGCGTGATCGCGGCGTATGAAGACATCCTGAAGATGCCGATCTGACGCGCGCTGGCGCCCGCCCCATTCGTCATTACGAGCGCAGCGAAGCAATCCAGAGTCTTTCCTCAAGCGACAGTCTGGATTGCTTCGCTACGCTCGCAATGACGGTGGAGAGGGCGTTCGTTCCTCGCCATGGCGGCGGGGATGAAGGTTGAACAAGGAATCCTGCACATGACCGGACCTGAGACCCTCGACGTCGCGCGCGATGCGATCTGGACCATCGTGATCGTGTCCTCGCCGCTGATGGTGGTCGGCCTCGTGGTCGGCGTCATCGTGTCGCTGTTCCAGGCGCTGACGCAGATCCAGGAGCAGACGCTGATCTACGTGCCGAAGATACTCGCCATCTTCGCCACGATGCTATTGGCGCTGCCGTTCATGGCCGACTCGCTCCACGCTCACATGATGCGTATATCGTCGCGAATCATCGGCGGCTGAGGCAAGATGCGTAAATCATGCGCATCGACGTCTTGCTGCTGCCGGCGCTCGCCGCTTCCTTCATGCTCGCCTTCGCCCGGGTCGGCGCGATGGTGATGCTGCTGCCAGGCCTGGGCGAGACCAACATCCCGACGCGGATAAAGCTGTCGATCGCGCTGCTGCTCACGCTGATCATCCTGCCGCTGCATCGAAATGCCTACCAGGTCGACATGGGCTCGCTCGCGCCGCTGCTAGTCCTGATGCTGCATGAGATCGCGATCGGTATCGTGCTCGGCGCGACCGCGCGCGTGACGCTGTCGGCGCTTCAGGTCGCCGGGGCCGTGATCGCACAGCAGATGGGACTCGGTTTCGTCACGTCGGTCGATCCGACGCAGGGACAGCAGGGCGTGCTGGTCGGCAACTTCCTGACCATGCTCGGGGTGACGCTGCTGTTTGCCACCGACAGTCATCATCTGGTGATCGCGGCGCTGAACGACAGCTATACGATCTTCTCGCCGGGCGAGACCGTATCGAGCAGCGATATCGCCTCGCTGGCGACGCGCGCCTTCGCCGCCGCGTTCCGCCTCGGCTTGCAGCTCTCGGGACCGTTCCTGGTGTTCGGCCTCGTCTTCAACATCGGGCTCGGCGTGCTGGCGCGGTTGATGCCGCAGATGCAGGTCTATTTCGTCGGCGTGCCGCTGTCGATCTTCGCAGGCTTCCTGGTGCTCGCCGTGGTGCTGACCGCGATGATGGGCACGTTTCTCGATTATTTCATCGGCGTCATGCACCAGATGATGCCGCTCAAGCAATAGGGATCGACCGATGGCGGAAGACAACGATCCCGAGAGTCAAACAGAAGACCCGACGCAAAAGCGCCTTGACGATGCGCTCGAACGCGGCGACGTGGCCAAGAGCCAGGAGATCAACACCTGGTTCATGATGGCGGGCGGCACCCTCGTGGTCTCGACCTTTTCGGGCTCGGTCGGCAGCGGGCTGCTGACGCCGATGCGCAACCTGCTCGCCAATTCCTGGATGATCAAGACCGACGGCAAGGCTCTGCTCGCGCTGATGCAGCAGATCGAATTCGTCGTGCTCGCGGCCGTCGGCGTGCCCCTCTTGATGCTGATGCTGGCGGCGATCGCCGGCAACATGCTCCAGCACCGCCTGGTGTGGTCGGCCGAATCCCTGAAACCCAAATTCAACAAGATTTCCCCCGGCGCCGGCTTCAAGCGCATCTTCGGCAAGCAGGCGGCCGCCAATTTTCTCAAAGGCATCGGCAAGCTGGTCCTGCTCGGCGTGGTCATGACCATGGTCCTGTGGCCGGAGCGGCACCGCATGGAGGCGATGGTCCGGCTCGATCCGGCCGCCATGCTCGGCGCGACCACCAGCATGACCATTCATCTGCTCGGCGCGGTGGTCGCGGCGCTCGCGATCGTCGCCATCGCCGATTATTTCTTCCAGTACCGAAGCTGGTTCCAGCGGCAGAAGATGTCGCTTCAGGAGATCAAGGAAGAATTCAAGCAGTCCGAAGGTGACCCGCACATCAAGGGCAAGATCAGGCAGTTGCGGCAGCAGCGCGCCAAGAAGCGCATGATGGCGGCGGTTCCCAAGGCCTCGGTGATCATCACCAACCCGACCCACTATTCGGTGGCGCTGTCCTACGAGCGCGGCATGTCGGCCCCGATCTGCGTCGCCAAGGGCGTCGACAACCTCGCCTTCAAGATCCGTGAGATCGCGCGCGAGCACGACATCCCGATCGTGGAGAACGTTCCGCTGGCCCGGGCACTCTACGCCACGGTCGATATCGACCAGGAAATCCCGACCGAGCACTATCACGCGGTCGCCGAAGTCATCGGCTACGTCATGCGGCTGAAGCGCGGATTCAGCGCCGGGCGGGGATAAAACACCCGGAAAGCACCGGAAATGGCCCTAATCTGGGAATCAGCGTACCTTTCGCCCCTGCTGCCCTTGCACCCCTGGGTCCGATTCAGGCAGGGAGGACCCCACGCGCCCCGTAATGCGTTGATTCTCTGCCGACAGGCTGCGCCAGCTCGAGATGACTGCTGAGACCGACCACGACCTCACACGCGAGCCCGTTGCGGCGCACGAGCCGTCGCCGCGCTCGGGCAGTATTGCACTGGTGCTGCTGGTGGCCGCCGGCCTCGTCGCGGTCGCCGTCGGGCTGATGACGCTCGGGCGCGCGCAGGCGCAGCCCTATATCCTCGGCATCCTCGCCGTGCTGGCGATGGTCGGCCTGTTCAACCTGTTCGCCTTCGCCGCCGGCATCATCCGCTTCGCGGACCGCAATCTCGACGATCCCATCATTGGCCGCATCTCCGATCACGCGTTCGACGGGCTCGCAGTAACTGATGCGCGCGGTCACGTGGTCTACTCCAATGCCGCCTATCTGACGCTGACCGGCGCCAGCGGCCCCCAGGACGTGCGTCCCGTCGAGCGCGTCTTCATCGGCAACCCTGATGTCTCCGAAGCGGTGTTCCGGTTGCTCAAGGCCGCCCGCGAAGGCAAGCGGCAGCAGGAAGAGGTGCGCCTCTCCGGCCATGACGGCAGCCAGGGCCGCTGGTTGCGAATGCGGGTGCGCCCGCTCGGCACCGGAAAGCGCGAGGCGAAGTATGCGGTCTGGTCGATCGCCGACATCACCCGCGACCGCGAACGCCAGGAGGACGTGTTCCAGGAGCTCCAGCACGCGATCGAATATCTCGATCACGCGCCGTGCGGCTTCTTCTCGGTCAATCCGGCCGGAGAGCTCGCCTATGTCAATGCGACGCTGGCGAACTGGCTCGACTACGATCTCGCCGAGATCGGCTCGGGCGGCCTCAAGCTCACCGACATCGTCTCCGGCGACGGCGCCTCGCTGCTGACCTCGATCGTGGCGGTGCCGGGCGAGGTGAAGACCGAGGTCTTCGACATCGACCTGCGCATGCGCACCGGCAAGACCATGCCGGTTCGGCTCTATCACAAGCTCGCCTTCGGCGCCGACGGCGCGCCGGGGCCGTCGCGCACGCTCGTGATCAGCCGCGCCCGCGACGAGCGCAGCGATCCCGACCGCGCCGCCGAAGTGCGCTTCATGCGCTTCTTCGACCACACGCCGATGGCGATCGCGACCGTCGATCGCGCCGGCAATGTCGTGCGCGCCAATGCGCGCTATGCCAAGCTCGGGCAGGCGCTCGGGCTCGACAGCGCCAGCAAGTCGATCTTCCGCGCGGTCAGTTCGCGCGACCGGCACCTCTTGATCTCGGCCATCAACCAGGCCGCCGAGGGCAAGGCCGACATCGCGCCGGTCGAGGTGGCGCTGGAAGGGGCCAAGGAGCGCTGGGGCCAGTTCTTCGTCACGCCGGTCGATACGGCCGAAAACGAGGCGGAAGCCGCCATCGTGCACATGCTCGAGACGACCGAGCGGCGCGCGCTGGAGAACCAGATCAACCAGTCCCAGAAGATGGAGACGGTCGGCCAGCTCGCCGGCGGCATCGCCCACGACTTCAACAACGTGCTGTCCGCCATCATGATGGCGAACGACTTCCTGCTGAACGCGCACAAGCCGACCGATCCGTCGTTCCAGGACATCATGCAGATCAAGCAGAACGCGACGCGCGCCGCGACATTGGTGCGGCAGCTGCTCGCATTCTCGCGGCGTCAGACGCTGCGGCCGCAGGTGCTCGATCTCGGCGACGCGCTGTCCGATCTCACCATGCTGCTGCGCCGGCTGATCGGCGAGAAGGTCAAGCTCGACCTCGTCCACGGCCGCGATCTCTGGCCGGTGAAGGTCGACGTCTCCCAGTTCGAGCAGGTGATCGTCAACCTCGCGGTGAATGCGCGCGACGCCATGCCTGACGGCGGCAAGCTGATCATCCGCACCGCCAACATCGCCACCGAGGACGCAGGCAAGCTCGCCTACAAGGGCATGCCGGCTGCGGATTATGTCCGGATCGAGGTCGCCGACACCGGCACCGGCATTCCCGCCGACATCCGCGACAAGATCTTCGAGCCGTTCTTCTCGACCAAGGAAGTGGGCAAGGGCACGGGTCTCGGGCTCTCCACGGTCTATGGCATCGTCAAGCAGACCGGCGGCTTCATTTATGTCGATTCCGAGCCGGGGCAGGGCACCTCGTTCCATATCTTCCTGCCGCGCCATCACGCCGAGCAGGACGTGCCGGCCGAGCAGCCCGCAGCCGCGATCAGCGCGACCGGCGGCACCGCGAAGGAAGCCGCGCCGGCCGAGGCCAAGCCGCGCACCGACCTCACCGGGCAGGGCACCATCCTGCTGGTCGAAGACGAAGAGGGCCTGCGCGCGCTCAACGCGCGTGGCTTGCGCTCGCGCGGCTACACCGTGGTCGAGGCCGAGAACGGCGTCGAGGCCATGGAGGTGCTGGAGGAGCAGAGCGGTGCGATCGATCTCGTCGTTTCCGATGTGGTGATGCCCGAGATGGACGGCCCGACCCTTTTGAAGGCGATGCGGGAGAAGAATCCCGAGATCAAGTTCATCTTCGTCTCCGGTTATGCCGAGGACGCCTTTGAGAAGAGCCTGCCCGAAGGCCAGCAGTTCGACTTCCTGCCGAAGCCCTTCACGCTCAGCCAGCTCGTCGCGGCGGTGAAGGAGACGATGACGAAGGGGTGAGGAGCCTCAACGCCGTCATCGTGAGCCATGCGACGAAGTTATCCGGGCTGCTCCCTCGGACGGATTCTGGATTACGTCCGCTATGCTCCGACGAGGAAGAAGCGGAATATTCGTCGCGAAAGCACCGGTAGCCGGCGACCTCGGTTCCGCGACGCGCCCGGCCAAGTCGCGGCCAAATATGGGGTTTTGCCACATCCCCGCGACTGAGGGCCGCAGCCGCTCGCTCCGAAACCGGCTTCACTTTTCGGGAAGTCTGCCCATGTTAAGCGCACGTCCCCATGCCGGGGATTTGGGAAACGAACATGACTTTCTCGCAACGCTCCCGCAGTCTCTTCAAGACGCTCGCCGTCGTGCTGGCGCTTGCGCTGCCGACCGCGCTGACGATCTCGTCCGCCGACGCCCGCGCCGGCGGCGGCTTCTCGTCGGGTTCGCGCGGCTCGCGCACCTATACGGCGCCGCCGTCGACAACGACCGCGCCGGGCTCGACCTCGCAGTTCAACCGCACCTATACCCAGCCGGGCCCAGGCATGAATTCGGCTGCTGCCGCGCCTGCGCGCGGCGGCCTGTTCGGCCGCGGCGGCGGTTTCCTGGGCGGCCTTGCGGCCGGCTTCCTCGGCGCCGGCCTGCTCGGCATGCTGTTCGGCGGCGGCCTGTTCGGCGGCCTCGGCGGCCTGTCCTCGATTCTCGGCCTGATCATCCAGATCGCGCTTGTGGTGCTGGTGGTTCGCCTGGCTATGTCCTGGTGGCAGCGCCGTCACGCCCCGCGGACGGCCTATGCCAATGCTGAAGCAGGTGCCGGTCCGGGACCGCAGCCGAACCAGCGCAGCGCTCTTGGCGGGCTCGGCGGTGGTCTTGGCAGTGGTCTTGGCGGCTTCGGCTTCGGCGGCAATGCCAACAACGCGCCGCTCGAGATCAAGCCGGACGACTATGAGGCGTTCGAGCGCCTGCTCGGCGATGTCCAGACCGCCTGGTCGAACGAGGACGTGGCCAAGTTGCACACGGTCGCGACGCCGGAGATGGTCTCGTATTTCGAGCAGGATCTCGCCCAGAACCGCGCCCGCAACGTCGTCAACAAGGTGACCGACGTCAAGCTGCTGCAGGGCGACCTCGCGGAAGCCTGGCGCGAAGGCGAGACCGACTATGCCACGGTGGCGCTGCGCTTCGCGCTCATCGACAAGACGGTCGACCGCAACACCGGCGCAGTCGTTGCCGGCAGCGAGCAGCCGGGCGAGGCCACCGAAGTTTGGACCTTCGCCCGACGGCCGGGCACCGGTTGGGAATTGTCGGCGATTCAGCAGACCAACTGATCGCGGACGAGATGAGGAACCAGGGCGTCGTGCTCAGGCACGGCGCCCTTTTCTTTTTGGCCTCTCGCAGCACGCATCGGAATAAGCGGGGGCGCCTCGGGTTGAAGTCAGGCGGCGAACAAAAACAACGTTGGGAGGACAGGATGATCCGTATCGAGAGATCCATGACGATTTCCGGTGTTGCGCTGGCCATGGTCTTGCTTGCTGCCCCATCGGCGCTGGCGCAGTCGGCCGACATGACCTTCTTCGTGACCTCGAACGGGCCCGGCAAGGGCGCCGATCTCGGCGGTCTCGAAGGAGCCGATGCGCAATGCCAGAAGCTTGCACAAGCCGCCGGCGCGGGCACAAAGACTTGGCGCGCTTATCTGTCGACGCAGGCCGCCGACGGCAAGCCGGCCATCAACGCTAAGGATCGCATCGGCAAGGGGCCGTGGCAGAACGCCAAGGGCACGGTGATCGCCAAGGACGTCGCCGAGCTGCACGGCGCGACGAACAATCTCACCAAGCAGACCGCGCTCAGCGAAAAGGGTGAGGTCATCAATGGTGCCGGCGACCAGCCGAACCGGCACGACATCCTCACGGGATCGCAACCGGACGGCACCGCGTTCGCCGGGCCGGACGATCGCACCTGCAAGAACTGGACGTCGAGCACGCAAGGCGCCGCGATGGTCGGCCATTTCGATCGCCGGGGTCTGCGCGACGATGAGCCCTCGAAATCCTGGAACAGCTCTCACCCCTCGCGTGGTCCCGACGGCGGCTGCTCGCAGGCCGATTTGAAGACCACCGGCGGTGACGGTCTGCTGTACTGCTTCGCGGCGAATTGAGGCGCTGAGTTCTCTCCACCGCCATTGCGAGGAGCTCTTGCGACGAAGCAATCCAGACCGCCTCCGCGGAAATATCTGGATTGCTTCCGCCTTCGCCAAGGCTTCGGCGGACAAGTCGCTTACGCTCGCAATGACGGCGTATGTTGCGCGGCCGTTCCGTCTCATCCTCACGGAACCTTCAGCCACGTGCCACATTGGTCCGATCGCCCCCCAAGCTCACGGACCTCTCCCATGAAATACGAGCTCTACTACTGGCCCGAGATCCAGGGCCGCGGCGAATATGTGCGGCTGGCGCTGGAGGAGGCGGGGGCCGCTTACGTCGACGTCGCGCGCGGTCCGCGCGGATCGGCTGCGATGATTAAGATGATGGACGCGCACAAGGGCACGCCGCCCTTTGCGCCGCCGTTCCTGAAAGCAGGTAAGCTCGTCATCGGCCAGACCGCCAACATCCTGCTCTATCTCGGCGGCCGCCATGGGCTTGCGCCGAAGACCGAAGCCGGCAGGCTCTGGGTGCACCAGCTTCAGCTCACGATCACGGACTTCGTCGTCGAGATCCACGACACGCATCATCCGCTCGGACCCTCGCTTTATTATGAGGACCAGAAGGCCCAGGCGAAGAAGCGCACGGCCGAGTTCTGGGACGAGCGCGTGCCGAAATATCTCGGCTATTTCGAGCGGCTTCTCGACGGGAGCGGCGGCACCTATGTCGCCGGTCGCCGCCTGACTTACGTCGACCTCTCGCTATTCCAGATCGTCGACGGCCTGCGTTACGCCTTCCCCAGGCGCATGAGGGCGTTCGAGGCGGATGTCCCGGGCCTTGTCGGCCTGCACGACCGCATCGCCGCACGGCCGAACATCAAGGCCTATCTCGAAAGCGAGCGCCGCATTCCATTCAACGAGCAGGGCATCTTCCGCCGCTATCGCGAGCTCGACGGTTAGCCGGCCCGGACGGGACAATGATCCGCCCTCACCAGACGCCGGGTACAAGGCGATAGCGCACCCGCGCGGCATAATCGGTATAGCCCGGCAGGCCCTCGCGCAGCGTGCGCTCCTCGATGGGGATGCGGACCGCGAGCAAGGCGATGAAGAGCGGCATCATCGCAAGTCCCCACCACGACCCCAGCAGCATCGGCACGCCGGCGAAGAACAGCACCAGGCCGCTGTACATGGGATGACGGACATGGGCGTAGGGACCGGTCGAGATCACGTGCTGAGCGCGCTCGGTTTGCAGCTTCACTACGGGTGCGGCGAACGAGTTCTCGCGGAACACCCACATGGTGAACAGTGTCGAGGCCAGGAACAGCGCAAGGCCGAGCGCCTGCAACGCAATCGGCATGTCGGCGGATTGAAAGCGCCGGTCAAGCCCCATCACGACCAGCCAGGCCAGCATCGCGACGACGAAGACGGCCATGAACGTCTTGTCGGCGGCGGGCTGATCCTTTTGCAGGACCGGCCGCAGACGTTCGGCGAGCAGCGCCGGATCGATCCGGTAGAGCCACCACCCGCAGAGCGGGCCGAGCAGCGCAGAGGTGACGAGGAACGTCCAGGCCGACGGCCAATGCAGTGTTCCGGCGCACGCAAACAGCAGCGCGCCCATTGCGACGACGAAGATCGTGTTCTGCAACAGCAGGCGTGCGATCATGCGCGGGTCCCGGATGAACGGCGCATGATTGCCGCAGCTATCCGGCAAAGATGCGGCCGGACGCGCGAAAAGCCCGATCGACTTGATCGGGCGCTTCAGCCTCGGCAAGCCTGATCAGGCGAGCTGATCGATCCGCGTGCCCTGGCCCGGTGGCAGTGGCGCGGGCGGCTGCGGCTTGAAGGTCGGATCCTCGTCCTTGTCCTTGGTCGGCTCGTCGTGCTGCTTGGTCGTGTCGTAGTTAGGGACCACGATCGCGATCGGCGGCGGCGTTACGGTGGAAACCTTCATCCGCAAATCCTCACATATGGAAACAATTCAGCCTGCGCTGCGAGGAGCGAAATTTCCTTCAAGGCAATCGCTAAAATGCGAGGGAATTGGTGCGATGAATGCCGTGTATGCGTCTCATCCGCGCGGTGCAAACAGGAGACGACGAGGCCTCTCCCCGTCATTGCGAGGAGCCCTTGTGAGGAAGCAATCCAGACTGCCTCCGCGGACAGATTTCTGGTTTGCTTCCGCCTTCGCCAAGCTTCGGCGGACAAGTCGCTGCACTCGCAATGACAGAGTTCGTGCTAGACGGCGTCCCGATGCATGCGCGGCCAGCGTGCGGAAAGCAGTGAGCGCCCCGCCTATTCGTCCTTGCCGCGGGTGATGGCGATGGAAGCCTCCGTCTTGGTGCGGGTGCATTCCATGTTGAGGCGCCGATAGCGCATGCTGATCTTGTCGCCGCGGAGCAGACCCATCCGTTTCAGGCAGCGTGTCGCGCCCGTCGTCGTGTCGTCCTTCGTCACTGTGAAGACGATCGCGGCCATCGATCCGACCAGCGCATAGAACTCAGGCTTGGGCTTGCGATCACCCTTGGCATAGAGCTCGATGGAATATTTGTCGCCGCGGCAACCCACGGACAGCTCCTTGGCCGCCGGGTGCGAGAGGTAGACGACATTGCCGGCGCGGAAATTCACCTTGAGGCGATCGACCTGGTTCGCCAGCTCCTTGGCGCTGTCGTCACAGCGGTCGGCGCGCGCGGGTGAGGCGAGGGCCACAAGGCCGGCGATGGCGGCGGCGACCGTGATCGCGCCGCGGACGTTCAGTTTGAAAGTCATGATGAAAAGCCCCTTAGGCCGCGCATTCAACCGTCCTCGCGGGCGAAGCGCAAGGGTGGGCAGGGGCATTTCCACGAGCTGTGCCAATGCCTTCCCAACCCTGGCCTGCCGCTCCCATGCGTACCGCTCCCTTTCTTTTCTGGCCGAAATGCGCTTAGAACGCTTCTATGCTGAGAGGCCCGCCAAGGCCCCAAAACCCCGAGATTTGCCCCATGAACGCTCCCACCGCCTTCCCCGACCAGTCCAAGCCCGTTCCGCCCTACAAGCACACCCCGCTGTTCCCGCTGGGCAAGGACGAGACACCCTACAAGAAGATTTCGTCCGAGGGCGTCAGGGTCGAGAAGGTGCTCGGCAAGGACATGCTGGTGGTGTCGCGCGAGGCGCTGCGGGCGCTGTCGGAGGCGGCCTTTGGCGACATCAACCATTATCTGCGGCCCGGTCATCTGAAGCAGCTCCGTGCGATCCTGGAGGACAGCGAGGCGAGCCCGAACGACAAGTTCGTTGCGCTCGACTTCCTGAAGAACGCCAACATCGCCGCCGGCGGCGTGCTGCCGATGTGCCAGGACACCGGCACCGCGATCATCATGGGCAAGAAGGGCTGCAACGTCATCACCGACGGTGACGATGAGGCCGCGCTGTCGGAAGGCGCGCGCGATGCCTACCTGCGCCGCAATCTGCGCTATTCGCAGGTCGCGCCGCTCTCGATGTACGAGGAGAAGAACACCGCCAACAACATGCCGGCGCAGTGCGAGATCTACGCCGAGGGCGACGACGCCTACAAGTTCATGTTCATGGCGAAGGGCGGCGGCAGTGCGAACAAGAGCTTTCTGTTCCAGGCCACGCCCTCGGTGCTGACCAAGGACCGGCTGCTCGCTTTCCTCAAGGAGAAGATCCTCACGCTCGGCACCGCGGCGTGCCCGCCCTATCACCTCGCCATCGTGATCGGCGGCACCTCGGCCGAGCTGTGCATGAAGACGGTGAAGCTCGCCTCCGCCCGCTATCTCGACGCGCTGCCGACCCACGGCTCGCCCGACGGCAACGCCTTCCGCGACGTCGAGATGGAGAAGGAAATCCACAAGATGACGCAGTCGCTCGGCGTCGGCGCGCAGTTCGGCGGGAAATACTTCTGCCACGACGTGCGCGTGATCCGCATGCCGCGACACGGCGCTTCGCTGCCGATCGGGCTTGGCGTGTCCTGCTCGGCCGACCGCCAGGTGCTCGGTAAGATCACCAAGGACGGCGTCTATCTCGAGGAGCTCGAGCATAATCCGGCGCAGTACCTGCCGCAGGTCGAGCAGTCGCTCGGCGGCGAGGTGGTCAAGATCGACCTCAACCAGCCGATGAAGGACATTCTGGCGACGTTCTCGAAACATCCGATCAAGACCCGCGTCTCGATGACCGGCACCATGATCGTCGCGCGCGATAGCGCGCATGCCAAGCTGCGCGAGCGGCTGGAGAAGGGCGAGCCGCTGCCGGACTATTTCAAGAACCACCCGGTCTACTATGCCGGCCCCGCCAAGACGCCCGAAGGCTACGCCTCCGGCGCGTTCGGTCCGACCACTGCGGGCCGCATGGATTCCTTCGTCGACCAGTTCCAGGCCGCCGGCGGCTCGATGGTGATGGTGGCGAAGGGCAACAGGGCGCCGGCCGTGCGCGAGGCCTGCAAGAAGTACGGAGGCTTCTACCTCGGCTCGATCGGCGGCGCCGCCGCGAACCTTGCCGAGCACTGCATCAAGAAGGTCGAGGTGCTCGAATATCCCGAGCTCGGCATGGAAGCCATCTGGCGCATCGAAGTCGTCGACTTCCCGGCGTTCATCATCATCGACGACAAGGGCAACGACTTCTTCAAGGAGCTGAATTTGGGCTGAGGCGGAGTTCCGGATGCTACGCAGCATGAAATGCTGCGCTGCTGATCCGGGGTCCATCGTGGAGCTTGGGTCCCGGCTCTGCGTCGCATCACTTCGTGCTGCGACGCGTCCGGGACACGAGCGTTGCGCTTGCTCGCTTTATCTCGCTAGCTACAATTCGTGACCTGGTTGGAACACAGCGCGCGCCACCAGCCGCGCACGCCGTCGTGGCTCTCGACGAGGCCCCAATACCCGCTGCAGGCAAGAAGCCGCTTCGGTCCGCCGTCGCCGTCGATCGGGCCGCCGAGCTCGCGCTGGGCCGGCATCCATTTGGCGTCGACGAAGGGCGCCTGGAAAAGCCCGCCCATGCGCGTGGCGCCATTGGCATAGGATGCGCCGACCTTGTTTGACGCGACCCAGCCACGCCCGGCATAGGGCTTTGGCGCGCTGCGCGGATATCGCTTTTCGTCCTCGTAATCCTTGCCCGGCGGCCTCGCGCCTTCGATCAGGAACCATCCGTCCCTGAAGCCGATGATGCTGAATTCAGTGAGCCAGCCGCCCTCCGGTGTGTTCTCGGCGCCGCCTAACTTCAACCGGTAGGGCGGCGGCAGCGTGCCGAGCACGCGCGCCTTCACTGAGGGTTCGGCGCGCACGTTGAGACCGTTCGGGTCCTTGTCGATGGACCATGCGCCGAGATCGCAGGGCTCAGTGCCTTCGGGTAGGCTTGCGCGTTTCGCGGCGAGATCGGCGTGCAGCTTTGCGAAATCGGTGTCGTCGTTACCAGCATCCAGCGCGACGCGCGGCTTTAACTCGGCCGAGATCGCGCGCGTCGCATCAGCCGTCAGCGTGACGACGAGAGCCTGGCGCGCGGTGAACACGCTTGCCGGTGTCTTCGGATCGTTGGACGTCGCCGGATAGACGGCGAGATAGCCGGTCGCACCTTCGGTGCGATAGGCGGTGCCGGCAACATAGCCCGCCGGCACCATGGCGAGCGCGCTCGCGCGCCACGCCGGTTCGGTGTCATCCGCGCGCGCCGCTTGTGTCGCGACACACAGGATTGTCGCCGCGACGAGACGAAGCGCACGCATCGGAGCAGCGCGCGCTTACGCCCGTACGCCCGTAAACGGAAAGCTGCCCATCGGGCCGATGCCCATCTCGCCGCTCATGCTGTCGCCGGAGACCTTTCCGATGAACTCGAGCGTCAACGGCATCGGGTTGGTGATGGACACCTTCCAGTTGACGGCGTCGCCAGAGACGGTGCCGTCGAAGATCTCGGCGGTATTACCTTCCGCACCTTGCGTGCCCGTGAGCGTCCCGCCCGCGGCTTTCAGGCTCAGCGTGGCCTGGCGCTCGCCCATTGGCGTCGTCATGGTCAGATTCCAGTTGCCGTCTACGGCCATTCCCGTCTCCCGAACAAATCACCGGCGGACCGCGACGATCCGCGGCCAGTCCCGTGGCGAGCCTATAACCCAACTCGACGCGCCTGCCTAACCCCGCATTCAGGCGCGGGCCGCCGCACGCCGGCGACTGCTGACGATGAGGCGCAGAACGAGATATTGCACGGCAAAGGCCAGGATCTTGCCGCCGCCTGCGACCACCGTGAGATAGAACGCCCACAGCTTCAGATCGCCCGTGGAAGCAACCACGATCATGCCGGCGCCGATCACGAACATCAGCGCGGCCCAGGCATAGCCCGCGGCCGTCACATATTCCGGAACGGTCTCGACGACGACCGGCGGCATGTAGCGCAGCATCCAGCCGCGCTTGAGCATGATGAGGCCGACCGCGAAATGCGCGATCGCGGGCTTTGCCAGCATGAAGCGGGCATCGTTGGTCAGCAGTGTGATCGCGCCCAATCCGACGACGAGCGCGAGGCTCGCATAGGTCATGTAGTTGAGCTGCTGCCCCTTGACGCGGGCATAGATCACTTGCGCGACTGCGCCGGCAATCGCCACAGACGTCGCCACGATGACATTGTCGGTGATGAGGTAGACGGCCAGGAAGAGGATGGCGGAGAAAAGATCGGAACCGAGACGGGCAAATACATCCTTCATCGTGATCCTGTTCAGCGTGCGTTGCGCAATGCGCGGCTGGACGTACCATACTTGGTCTGGCGATACTCGGGATACCACTTTGTGAAATGAATCGCGGTGCCGCGGGGACCAAACGGTAAGATTGACGAGAACGCGGCCGCCATCAAGCGCGTGGCCGCAGCCCAGGCACCGGCAATGATGTTGGAATAGAAGAAATCAGCCTCGCCGGGGTCCCGCTGGAACCGCTTCAATAAGATCGATGGTTGCGAGCGGAGTTGGGTCGTTGAAACGTCACAGCGTCCAAACCGTATAGGCGACCTCAAAAAAGTGAAGCAGCGCAACGACCTGATCTAGCGAGGCATCGACCCATTCCGCCCAAGGCAGGTGGGAGAGGATCGGCAGCCCCGAGACGATCAGAAGGCAGACCGCGAGCAGGATACCGCCGTTGAAGAACGTGAAGCTCCTTTGCCGCAACCGGATTGTCAGCAATGCGAGTGCGGCGGAGGCCAAGGCCAGGACAGCGAGGAGGTCCGCGGTGATCGAGGGCATGGGCATGGGACTTCTTTCGTAACCCTACATCCGTCGTGCTTCCGGGCATGCGACGTCGTCGCGCCCGGAAATCACAAGCGCTACGCCGCGCCAACCCAATTGCCGTGAAAGCCATCGGGCACGCGGTGGCCGAGCTGCACGAGCGCGACCGGGCCGGCCTCGACATCGGTGGCGTTGAACACGGCGAGATCGCTGCGGTTCTCCCGCGCGCGCCAGACCACCGCCAGCAGCCAGCCGTCGCCCTCGGTCGCATCCTTCGACCGCTCGACGAAAACGGGCTCGGAGATGGTGTCGCCGGCCGGCAGCAGATAATGACCGGCCCGTCGGCCGTTGCCGTCGACATGGACGACGCCCGACAGCGCGCCGAACATCGGCAGCTTCGGATTGGCGCAGGCGTACCAGCCGTGACGGCTCTTCATGCCCGCGCGACGATCGTCGATGCGCGGAAATTCGCCGGTGAGATCGTCGAGGTAAGTCTGCTGGAAGCGATCGGTATTGCCCGAGAGATCGAAGGTCCAGCGGCAGTGACGGGCGCGCGACTTCTCCGGATCGGTCGGCCGTCCGTCGGGATGCGGAAACAGCGGAGCTTCCTCGAATTGCATGACGTCGGCCACGATGCGATCGCCGTCCTCCCACGCATTCATGACGTGGAAGACGTAGCAGGCCTCGGCCCGGAACCAGACGATGTCCTTGGCGGTGCCGCTGCGCTTCATCACGCCGACATAGGCGCCCTTGTCCGGCTCCCAGGCATAGGGCGGCCGTCCGCTCATCGCGCGCTCCATGCTGCCCGTGATCGGGAGGATCGGAAACAGCACATGGTTTTCGGTGACGATGAAGTCGTGCACCATGCTGGCATAGGGCGCCTCGAAGCGCTCGAAGCGCGTCGCCTTGCCTGTTACGTCGATCGATCCGTAGGAGAGGGCCGGCGTCAACGGGCCCGCGGCGTTGTAGCCGAAGAACACCAGTTCGCCGGTGACGGGATCGACCTTCGGATGCGCGGTGAAGTTGCCGGCGACGCGGCCCTGATAGTTGTGATAGCCGCGCGTCGCCAGCGTGCCCGGCTCGATCTCCGTCGGCAGGTGCGCTTCTTCCAGCGCGAGCAGTTTGCCGGCATGGAAGATGATGTTGGTGTTGGCGACGCCGCCGTCGGTGAGGTTGGCCGGTGCATCCGGCAGCTTGCGGCCGAAGCCGCCAAACAGGGCCCGGCCGGCATCGTGCTCGGCGAGCCATTTCGGCGTGCGGACCCAACGGTTGCGATATCCGGCACGTCCGTTTTCGAGATGGAAGGCATGCAGCATGCCGTCGCCCACGAACCAGTGCGCGCCGGGCGATTCGAACTGCGGATTAGGGCCGTTGCGGTAGAGCGTGCCGTTCAGCTCGCGCGGCAATTCGCCGATGACCTTCAGGAAAGGCGCGTCGGCCTCGAACGGGATCGGTGCGATGTTGTCGTAGCGCTCGGCGACCTGCTGCACGGCGTGTCCTCCTTATCTTTACATCGTCAAGATTAGGTAATGCTGGTTTTCGCTCCGGTCAAGCGAAATCTTTACACTGTCAATATTGCGTCATATAGCTTGTCCCATGGGCAAGAGCGAAACCGCGCCTAACCCGCGCACTCCGAAAAAAGCATCGTCGGCCGCGAAGGCGCAGGCGCGTCCCGCACGGCGCCGAACGGCCACGAGGACCGAGACGCCCTATCATCACGGCGCCCTGCGCGAGGCGCTGCTCCAGGCCGCCGAACGGGTGCTCGAGCGCGACGGACTCGCCGGCCTGACATTGCGCGCGGTGGCACGCGAGGCGGGCGTCTCGCATGCCGCGCCCACTCATCATTTCGGCGATCTCACGGGGCTTCTCAGCGAGCTCGCCGCCATCGGCTTCCGCCAGTTCAATGCCGCGATGGCGTCTGCCTGCGATGCCGCCACAACGCCGCTCGAACGCGCGCTGGCAAGGCCGAAAGCCTACATTGCCTATGCGCAGGCGCATCCCGGCATGTACGGCATCATGTTCCGCACCGAGCGGCTCGACTATTCGAGACCCTCGCTGCACGAGGCCGCCGAGGCCTCCTTCGCGGGGCTTGCCAATGCGATCGGCATGATGCGGCAGGAGCAGATCAGCGAAGACGCGCTGACGCTGAACCAGGGCGCGGCGATCGCGCGCGCCTGGTCGCTGGTGCACGGCTTCACCATGCTGCTGCTGGATGGACGGCTCGAGGACATTCTCGAGCGAATGCCCGAGGGGACGACCGCGGAGCGGCTGCTCGAGGCGATGCTGACGGCGCCTTTGGCCCCGAACATTCCCGTGTAGCGGCTGTTTGCGCCCGCCAAGGCTTACCGCATCGTGGCCAGTTCGACGGCGCGGCCCGGCGCGCCGATGATCTTGACCTTGTCCTTGCCGCACGTGAAACCGCGGGCGAAATCGTCCGCGGCCTTGCGCGCGAGCTCGTTGGCGTTCGGGTTGGCGATCGCGTCGACATAGGCGACGTGGCAGGCCGGGCCCGGCGGCAGCCGGGTCACGACCAGCACGGCCTTGGTGTTCGGCCGTCCCTGCATGTCAGGATCGGTGTTGTCCGCGATGTGCCAGCGCTGGATGATCGCAAATGGCTTTGCGCCGGCAGCGCGCCATTCGATGATGCTCTCCGATGAATTGAACGGCGCGAACCAGACGTTGGCTGCCGGTTCCTCCGCCGCTTGCTTGCGATTGCGGCCGACAGAGACGATCTCGCGCAGATCGTCCTCGGCGATCAGCACCACGAGCCCGTCCTTGCCCCGACATAGCCGCGTGGTGCTGCCGTCGAGGGCGCTGGGCTTGCCGATCTGACGGCAGTCCTTCGGCGCCGTCGAGGTGTAGGTGCTGCTCACGGATTGGGCGTCGGCGCAGCCGAGGCCGGCGCAGATCAGCAGCGCGGTGAGCGATGGGGCGGTCATACGGATCATGATGACACTTCGAGGCAGCTGGAACTCCGTACCATCAGACGTCTTGATTGTGGGCAAGGTTCAAACAGGGGCGGGATATACCTGACAGCGGCGCGGAATCGTTCTAGAAGAGCGGCTTCGCTTTAGGCCGATCCGGCCTCGTTCGCGTTCCTCGTTTCCTTGATCATGCCAGCCACATCCTCGAACAAACCCTATCGCGTCGGCCGTTCCAAGACCGGACTCGGCCTCTTCGCCACCAAACCGATCAAGAAGGGTACCCGGATCATCCGCTATTTCGGACCGATCCTGGATTCCAGGATCCCCGAGCATGACGAGATCGAGAACAAATATCTGTTCGAACTCAACGGGCGCTGGACCATCGACGGCTCGGTGCGCAAGAACCTCGCCCGCTATATCAACCATTCCTGCCGGCCCAACGCCGAATCCGACGTCCGGCCGCGCGAGCGCAAGGTCTATATCCGTGCCATCAAGAACATCGAGCCGGGTGACGAGATCAACTACGATTACGGCACCGACTATTTCAAAGCCTATCTGAAGCCGATCGGCTGCAAGTGCGACTCCTGTGAGAGGAAGCGCAAGAAGCTGCGCGCCGAGGCGCGGGCCGAACGCGCCAAGGTGAAGGCGCGGGCCGAGCGCAAGGCCAAGAAAGCGGATGCGAAGAGCGCGACGGCGAAAAAGAAGAAGCTGAACGGCAAGCACTTCGCCGGCAAGGTCGGTCGCGAAAGGGCATAACACGCCCAAGCTTCCTGCTCAGGTGTCACGGAGCCGGGACCGAACCATCGTGCACGCCGCAGCTTGTCCGCATAGGTTGATTGTCTGAATGTTGTCGTCGCCCGGCCGAGCCGGGCGACGATGTACGTGGTGCGGCCTCACGCTGCCACCACGCTCGCGCTCTTCCGCAATCCCACATATTGCAGCTCGGCGAACACGCCGGTGGCGATCGCTTGCGCGACGACCATGAGTTCGCCGGCGAGGTTCGGCGACACCGCACCCGAGAGCAGCAGCGCGATGCTGCCGACGGTCCAGGCCGCATTGCCGATCACGACCAGCAGGACGAGCGGTTTCGCCATCGTTGCCCGCGAAGCGAGCCAGCCGACCAGGGCGGTGTAGGCGATCAGGAACAGGCCGGTCTCGCGCAGCAATGCGTCGGGCAGGTTGAACAGCGCTGCGAACGCGCTCGCGCCGATGGTGAAGCCGAGTGCGGCGACGCCGCTGAAGACGGCGTCGGCGAAGAGGGCGCGGCGCAGGAAGGTGGATGCATCGATCATCTCAGGTCTCCTTGGTTGGACCGGGGTGGAACTTTAGCGCCGACCGCGCCACCAGGCGCGGAGCAGACGGGCGAGACGGAACGGGCAGAGGCTCCTGCCGACGCCGTGCTCGAAGGCGATGACCCGGGCGACGACATAGTCGCCGGTCGAATGCACCAGCGGCTCCGGCATGTTGAGGCTGCGCGCCAGCATCCGGGTCGCGAATGCCATGGCCCATGGCAGGACGTGGTCTGCAACGGTCCGGTAGAGCAGCAGTGCGATCATGGTCATCTCCTGTTGCGAGCAAGATGCGCGCGGCCGCGCCCCAATTCGATTACCTCGCGGGTAATGGAAGGGCCGAAATCCGCATGCTAGGTTTTCGGCCATGAACGCACATGCTTCCACGGCACGTACCGAACGCAGCCAGCCGGTCCATATCGGCGACCATTTGCGTGAATGGCGGCAGCGCCGCCGCATGAGCCAGCTCGATCTCGCGGGCGAAGCCGAGATCTCGGCGCGGCATCTGAGCTTCGTCGAGACCGGCCGTGCGGCGCCTTCGCGCGACATGGTGCTGAGGCTCGCCGAGCGCCTCGACGTGCCCTTGCGCGAACGCAACGTGTTGCTGGTTGCCGCCGGTTTCGCGCCGGCGTTCCCGCAGCGCCCGCTGGAGGATCCTGCCTTGAAATCAGCCCGCCGGGCGATCGACCTCGTCCTTAAGGCGCATGAACCCAATCCGGCGCTTGCGGTCGACAGGCACTGGAACCTGGTCTCCGCCAACCGCATGGTGGCGCCG
This sequence comes from Bradyrhizobium sp. RP6, assembly GCF_003837805.1. Classification (GTDB taxonomy): domain Bacteria; phylum Pseudomonadota; class Alphaproteobacteria; order Rhizobiales; family Xanthobacteraceae; genus Bradyrhizobium. The sequence continues at coordinate 54,901 of NZ_RQIT01000025.1, forward strand.
CTGCTCGATGGCATCCCTCAGCATCTGCTCGGCCAGCCCGTCAACGTGTTGCGGCTCGCCTTCCATCCCGAGGCGCTGGCGCCGCGCACCGTCAATCTCGCGGAATGGTGCGGGCACCTGCTGGAGCGGCTGCACCGGCAATGCGAGGCGACGGCCGATCCCGAATTGATCAAGCTCTATGGCGATCTCAAGAGCTACCCGATCCCGGCGCGCGCAGGGCGGCTGTCGAGTGACAACGTCGCCATCCCCTTCAAGCTGCGCCATGAGGGTGAGATCCTGAGCTTCTTCTCCACCACCATGGTGTTCGGTACGCCCGTCGATATCACCCTGTCGGAGCTGGCGCTGGAGACCTTCTTCCCGGCGGACGAGCGCACCGCCGAACGGCTCAGGCAGATGTCGGCCGGTCTGCCGTAGCGGCGTTTACAGACAGCCGCAGCCCCCGCATAATCCCTGGAATGGACACACGCGCGTTCCGGCGACTGCGGCCGGCCAACCCTGTCGGCGACCTGCTGCGCGGCTGGCGCACCCGCCGCGCGTGGAGCCAGGCCGAGCTGGCGTTCGAGGCCGGCATCTCCATCAAGCATCTGAGCTATGTCGAGACCGGCAAGGCGGCCGCAAGCCGCGACATCCTGCTGCAACTCGCATCCGCGCTCGATCTGTCGCTGCGCGACCGCAACGCGCTGCTCGAGGCCGGCGGCTTTGCGCGGCAATATGGCGAGCGCGATCTGTCGGCGCTGGAGCTTGGCGAGGCGCGGCGTGCCATCGATCTTCTGCTTCTCCGTCACGAGCCGTTCCCGGCGATCGTCACCGACCGGCGCTGGAACGTGATGCAGGCCAATCGCGCCGCCTCGCGCCTGATGACCATGCTGCTTGGCCCTACGCGCATGCAGCGGCCGCTCAACCACATGCGCATGTTCCTCGCTCCCGAGGAGCTCAAGCCGTTCGTCGAGAACTGGCCGATTGTTGCAGCCGCGCTGCTGGCGCGGGCGCGGCATGAGGCAATGGCCGCGCCCCTCGATGAAGCCCTGCAATCGACCTGGCGCGAATTGATGCGCTTGCCGGAGCTTCCGGCGACGGCGATCGAGGACAATGCCGTGCCGGGGCCGCTGTGCGAGGTGCGGCTGCGCAAGGGCGATGTCGGCATCGGCCTGATCGGTGCGGTGCTGACGCTCGGCACGCCGCAGGACGTGACGCTGCAGGAGCTCCGCGTCGAGATGTTCATGCCTGTTGATGCCGCGTCCGAGGCCGCCCTGGTCGCGCTTGCTGCTCAGGACGCCTGAGCCTGCACGGCCTCGCGCCGCTCGAAGCTCATCGCCTGCATCACCTCCGCGAACGGACCGTTGCGATCACTCAGTGTCGCCGTGGTGAGGCCCGCGCCATTGGCGCCGACGCGCGTGGCGGCGCGGATCAGGATCCATTCGCCCTCGGGCGGACGGAAGAGGTAGAGGCTGATCTCCGGGTTGATGAAGGTCCAGCTGCGCATGTCGACGATCTGCGCGACGCCGCTGGAGAAGTCGGCCGCCTGCACCGCCTGGAGCAGCGGCGTGTTCGGCTCGCCCTCGACCAGCGGCGCATCGAGCCGCATCCAGGCTGCCGCCGGGCCCGGCTTCTCAAGCGCACCTTCGATGAGGCGCACCGACACGTTCTGGAAATAGCGGCTCCATTTCTGCGCGAAGGCCGGCGGCGGGGCGCCCGCTTCAGGACCCCTGTCGAGGGTCACGGGCCTCGCGAAAGGATCGACGGGCGACTCCCCGCTCGGCGCCGTCAGCAGCGCCGTGCAGCGGCCGATCTCGGCCTCGCCGTCCATCAGCCGCACCTGCAAGGTCTTGGCCTTGCGACCGTCGCGAAGCAGCTCGCTAATGGTCCCGAACAGGCGCAGGCCCGCCGGCCGCCAGAGATCGAAGGTCAGGCGCCGCACCGCAAAGCCGGATTTGGCGGCGAGGCGCTCGACCTCGCGGGTCATCAGTGCGGTGGTGGCGCTTCCCTGCAGCATGTCCGGCGACCACGGCCCGCCGGCATGCTCGGTGGCCCGGAACAGATCGCCTTTCGGCTTGAAAATGGCGGTCATCGCGGTCTCCCGTTTGGGCTTGATCGTGGCCGCAACTATTGGGGCGGGGAGATCCGGTCACAATAACCGCAGAGGTGAAGTCGTGAGCCATGCGGGACGGGTGCCTTGCGCCGCCCCCGGTTCGGCCTATGTTCGGGCGGACCCTCGAAGTGCCCGAAGGAGGCGCCTGACATGAGCACGGTGAAACCGCTCCAGATCGACGTCGTCTCCGATGTGGTGTGCCCCTGGTGCTATATCGGCAAGCACCGCATCGAGAGCGCGCTGGCGCTGGTGCCCGACGTTCCCGTCAAGCTCAACTTCCGTCCCTTCTTCCTCAATCCCTGGGTGCCGCGCGAGGGCATCAGCCGCGAGGCCTATCTCACCCAGAAGTTCGGCTCGGTCGAGGCGTACAAGGGTATTGCCGGTCGCGTCGTCGCGGCCGCGAGCGAGGAGGGGCTCGTGTACAAGCCCGAGTTGGTGGCGCGCCAGCCCAACACGACCGACTGCCACCGCCTGATCCTGTGGGCGGACGCGATCGGCAAGGCGCCCGAGATGAAGCAGCGCCTGATGGAGCTGTACTTCCGCGACGGCGGCGATCTCACCGATGTGAACGTGCTGGTGCAGGCGGCCGCCGACATCGGCCTCGACGCCGACGACGTGCGCAAGCGCCTTGCCACCGACGAGGACGTCGCGCGCGTCTCGGCGGACGCGCAGGAAGCCGCCGACAAGGGCATCTCCGGCGTGCCGACCTATGTCTTCGCGCAAAAATACGCCGTCTCCGGCGCGCAGGATCCGAACCTGCTCGCCCGCGCCATCCGCCAGGTCTCGGTGGAGATCAATGCGCAGGCGGCGGAGTAGCGTCGCTCATTTGCGGAGCCGGCGAACCACGCCTCGCGCGGCCTCGTGCGCGGCGTTGAGACCGACCAGCGCGCCGTGAACGAGCGCCACTATCGGATCGTTGCGCCGGAGCGGGATCAGCACATCGCCGATCGCAAAGCGCCCCCGCCAGATCGGGTTGATCATGGGGTGGTCGGCGCTCGCGGTGGAATCCGCGCTGGCGATGGCGGGATCGGCGCAGAGGTGGCGGGTGAGATCGAGCGTGAGCTGCACGCCCGGCGAATATCTTGCAAAGCGCTCGTCGACGCCGAGCTTGAAGAAGAAGGCGCGGTCCTGATGGCGCAGCACGATGCCGGCGCCAATCGGCGTCGCGCCGGCGCGAAGCGTGATGATCTCGCATTGCGCGGTCTCGGCCAGCGCCGGTACGGCGCGACGGATGAAGGTCGCATCGCCCGCATGCTGGACCAGCGCGGTGCCGCGCTTGCCCTTCCAGCCGCCGGCTTCAAGCCGCAGGAATGTCTCGAGCGCCGGCCCGATCTCGTCGGGCTTGCGCGCGACCTCGAATACGACGGGCCCATGCTCCTCCAGGCGATGGCGCTGGCGCCGCAGCTCCTTGAGCTTCTTGGCGCCAAGCGCGTCGCGCAACAGCGTTTCGCCATCCTGTATCGCGTCGAGGCTGGCGCGGATGTAGGAGGAGAGGATTCGCGGCTTCAGGCCGGCGCGGCCCAGAACCTGCCTGAGCACGTCCATCGCAGCGCCGTCGAGGGCGACGTCGGTCAGCACGAGCGCATGCGCGCCGGCTTCGCGCGCCCGCTGCAACAGGCGCGTGGCGGCCTCGATCGGCGCATCGCGGTCGATCAGCGGGCTGCACAGCGTGCCGTAGGGATGCGCGCTCACCAGCGCGGGCAGGGGGATCTTCCAGGCGCGCCAGAGCGAGATCACCGGCATCAGCCCGATCAGCCGCGTCGACGATGCGTCGAATGCCGGCAGCGCCGAGGCATTGCTGCGCCCGCGGGCGGTCGCACTGACAGCCAGCTCCCAGGCGGGCAGATAATATCCGTTCGGCTCGACCGCGCGCTGCGCGAGCGCGCGCCACTGGCCGGGGTCGATTGAGGTGAGGGCAACGTGTGCGCGCGCCGTCGCGGCGTCCCTTGCGGATGCCGGATTGATCGCCGCCTGCTGCGCGATGTCGACCACGTCCCATTTCCCCGTTCACGCGAGCCTAGGCCGCGCTACGGCGATGCTTAGCGCAAAGATCGGAAAAATACCGTTGGGATGCTGCTTCAATTCGAGCGGTCGTGTTAACGTCTCGTTGAGCATCCGGCGGCCGTCCGCCGGAGCTCGGTGGCCTCTCACTGGTCACCCGGGACGAAATGGTCGCGGGCGCTTGCCCGTCCGCCGCCGGTGATATCCGTGATCGCGATGTCGATGTCCCGTGACGTGCGTGGCAGATGTGCCGGACCGACCTGTACGGACAAGCGCACCTCCCGGGTCTGATCCTGACCGACCTCGACGACCGGCTTGCCGTCCGAGCCGACCTCGGTACCGGCGGCGCGAATGGTCGCGCCGGGCAATCCGGAGATATCGAGGGCAAACGATCGTTGTGCGCCCTTGTTGAGGATGCGCACGGTGTAGTCGTTGCGCACACCGCCATCCGAGAGCTGGACGAAAACGGGATTGCGCTCGTGCAGCACGTTGACGTCCATCGTCGCGCGCGTCGCGAGGGTGTACAGCATGATGCTGCCGACGACGGTGATGGAAGCGGCATAGATCAGCGTGCGCGGACGGATGATGCGGTAGATCGGTGGCTTGCCTTCGCGCCGGCGCTGCATGTTGATGTCGGTGTCGTAGCCGATCAGGCCCGCGGGCCGGCCGATCTCGCGCATGACGTTGTCGCAGGCATCGATGCACAGGCCGCACTGGATGCAGCCGAGCTGGATGCCGTTGCGGATATCGACGCCGGTCGGACAGACATTGATGCATTGATGGCAGTCGACGCAGTCGCCGGCGAGATCACCATGGGCGCGCGCGGCATCCGCCTTCTTCACCGACATGCGCGGCTCGCCGCGGTCGCGGCGATAGGTGACGTTGAGCGCCCATTCGTCGGTGAGAGCCGCCTGGATCCGCGGCCACGGACACATGTAGATGCACATCTGCTCGCGGGCATGACCGGCGAATAGATAGGTCGTGGCGGTCAGGATGCCGATCCAGATATAGGCGAGAAGCGGGGCCTGGAAGGTCGCGAGTTCCTTCACCAGCGTCGGTGCGTCGGCGAAATAGAGCACCCAGGCACCGCCGGTCCACCATGCGATCATGATCCAGAGGAAATGCTTGAGTGCGACCTTTCGGATGTGACCGAACGTCCAGTAGTTCTTGTCGCCCTGCATGCGCTCGCGCCGGTCGCCTTCGACCCAGCGCTCGACCGCATAGAACAGGTCGGTCCACACGGTCTGCGGACACATGTAGCCGCACCACAGCCGCCCCGCCACCGCATTCATCAGGAACAGCGTCATGGCCGCGATGATCAGCAAGCCGGTGAAGTAGTAGACTTCCTGCGGCCACAGCTCGATGAAGAAGAAGTAGAAGCGGCGGTGCGGCAGGTCGATCAGCACGGCCTGGTCGGGCAGGCCGGGTCCGCGATTCCAGCGCACGAACGGCAACAGATAATAGGTCCCGAGCGTGACGCAGAGGATCGCCCATTTGATGCGGCGGAAGGGGCCGTGGACCGACTGCGGATAGACCTTCCTCCGCTTCTCGTAGAGCGGTCCCTCGATGAAGGTGTCGTCGGTCATGGCAAATTCCCCCGCATCACAGGCTGGATTGCGCGTTCAGGTGAACGCGCAGCCGCTGCTCAGGCCCAGCTTCCTGAACACGATCGCCGCCGGGCAGAAGCCGGTGAACGAGGCCTGCAACATGTTCAGCCCGGCAAATGCCGTCAGCAGGTACCAATACGCATTCACATAGGTGCCCAGTGCGAGACCGAGCAGGACGACGAATCCCGCAAACGCGAGAACGGCTTTGTCGACATTCATGGTAGGCTCCTTTTCCAGGTGCGGAACGTTACGAACGGGTGAGGTTGGCCTCGGTCCAGGCGACGATGCTGCGTGCATCCATCGCACCGGAATGGCGGGCGATCTCGCGACCGCCGCGCATCAGCAGCAGCGTGGGAATGCCGCTGATGTTGAGGCGCGACGACAGTGCAGGTGCGTTGTCCGAGTTGAGCTTCAACAGCCGAACGTTCGGCTCCAGCTGCTGCGCGGCGCGCTCGAACATCGGCGCCATGGCGCGGCACGGGCCGCACCACGGTGCCCAGACGTCGACCAGCACGGGAATGTCGCTGCTCGCGACATGGCGGCTGAAGGCCTCCTCGTCCACCTCGATCGGATGAGCGGTGAACATCGGCTGGTGACAGGCGCCACAACGCGCGCCTTGCGCGGCGCGTTCGGCAGGCAGGCGATTGATGCGCCCGCAATGTCCGCAGACGATCTGGCGTGTCGTGCTCATGTGCCGGTTCGGACCTCCTTGATCTTGGCGATGTTCAGCCGGTCGAGCAGGAAACGCTCATAGAACGGCTCGCTCTCGCCGCGCCGCATCTTGCGCAGGAAGTATTTCTCGAAGGCGACCTTGGCGAGATGCACCCATTCGCCCTTGGAGGACCAATTGACGTTTCGCGGCGGGATTTGCGGCTGCGCCAGGAAGGCAACACCGGAGTCGCCGAAATCGGCGAGGCAGATTGCGTTCCAGGTCGGCTGTGCCGTGGGCGCCTTGCCGCGGAGCAGGGCACCGATGTTCATCGCCGTCGCCGTCACCATGGATTCGATCATGAATCCGGTCTTGGGGACGCCGACCGGCACAGGTGTCGCGCCGACCGGCGCGATCGCGACGCATACGCCGACCGCGAAGACATTGGGGAAAGTTGGATTCTGCTGGTGCTTGTCGACGACGACGAAGCCGCGCGGGTTGGTCAGTTTATCGATGCCGCGCACCGCCTCGACGCCGCGAAAGGCGGGCAGCATCATCGAATAGGCGAATGGCAGCTCGTGGGCCTTGCGAGACGTGCCGTCGTCGCCGAACTCCTCTACCGACATCAAGCCGGGGCCGACGTTATCGACGCGTGCATTGGTGATCCACTTGATGTGCTTCTCGCGCATCTCGCTTTCCAGAAGGCCCTTGGTGTCCCCGACGCCATCGAGACCGAGATGGCCGATATAGGGCTCCGAGGTGACGAACGTCATCGGGACCCGGTCGCGCAGCTTTCGCCGGCGCAGCTCCGTTTCCAGGATGAAGAGGAATTCGTAGGCCGGCCCAAAACAGGAGGCGCCCTGCACCGCGCCGATGACCACCGGACCCGGATTCGCCGCGAGCTTCTCGAAGGCTTCACGGGCATTTGCGGCATGATCGACGTGGCAGATCGACTGGGTATGGCCTTGCGGCCCGAGACCCGGAATCTCGTCGAACGCCAGTTCGGGACCGGTTGCGACGACCAGGTAATCATAGTCGATCGACGTCCCGTCGCCGAGCTCGACACGGCTCTCGGGCGGGTGGACGCGCGTTGCGCCCTGCGTCAGCAGTCGCACGCCCTTGCGTTTCATGACGTCTGCGAGATCGATCTCGATCTCCTCGCGCTTGCGCCAGCCGACTGCGACCCAAGGATTGGATGGGACGAAATGATAGACGGCGCCTTGCGAGACGACGCTGAGGCGATCCTCCTTTCTCAGCTGCGGCAGCAATTCATAGGCCATCAGTGTTCCGCTTAGACCAGCTCCGATTACGACGACTTCCGCCATGGGTTCCTCCGTTGGGGTTCACCGCTCCGCCGGTTCATCCCCGACTGTCGTACGGCGCTTGACTATATATTCGTAATTTCGTATATACGCAAGTATGAAGGTTAATGCTGAAGTCATGGAGCGGGCGGCGGATCGGGCGAGCGAGCTGCTGAAGGCACTCGCCAACCGGCACCGCCTGCTGATCATCTGCCAGTTGATCGACGGCGAGCGGTCGGTCGGCGAACTCGCCGAGTTCCTGAACCTCCGGGACTCCACGGTTTCCCAACATCTTGCGCTCCTTCGCAAGGATGGATTGGTGTCGGCCCGGCGGGAGGCGCAGACGATCTTCTATTCGATTGCGAGCGAGCCGGCGCGCGAGGTGCTGAAGACGCTCTATCAGGCGTTCTGCGCGCCGGAATCCGCAAGGACGAAGCGTACTTTATGAGCGCCCGGAGCGTGGCGCGTTGAGCGAGATCAACGTCCGCTTCGAGGATGCCGATCAACTACAGAGGACACCCGCGAGCGCGGTGTGATGGTTCATGCTGACACGAATGCGCCCTATGCGGCTCAAAGGAATTTTTGTTGTCTTGGTCGCCGGCCTGTGTGCAGGCGTTGCGCGCGCAGAGACGCTCACTGTGGCGCAGCATCCGGTGGCCGACGAAAAGGCCGTCTTTGCCACGGTGGAAAGCATCAGCGTCGTGCCCGCGCGCGGGCGCATCGGCGGGACCGTGGTCCAGCTCCAGGTCAGGGAAGGGGACCGCGTCACCGCCGGTCAGGCGATTGCCGCGATCGGCGATGAGAAGCTCGGCCTGCAGATGAAGTCGCTGGATGCGCAGATCGAGGCGCTGCAGGCGCAGGCCAGCCAGGCGCAAATCGATTTCACGCGCATCGAGGGGTTGGTCGAGCGTGGCATTCTGCCGCGCGTCAAGCTCGACGAGCAGAGGACGGCGCTGAACGTGGCGGAGAACGGCCTGCGCGCCAAGACCGCGGAGCGTGCCGTCATCAACGAGCAGCTCAACCAGGGGCAGGTGCTGGCACCGGCAGGGGGACGTGTGCTGAAGAGGCTCATCACGGTTGGTTCCGTCGTGCTCGCGGGCGATCCCATCGTCACCGTCGCGCAGCAGAATTTCAAGCTGCGGCTGAGAGTGCCCGAGCGCCACGCGCGCTCTCTCAAGGCCGGCGACAAGGTGCGCGTCGATGGTGCGGAGCTTGGCGGCGAAGCCGCCAGATGGGGCGTCATCGATCTCGTCTATCCGCAGATCGAGGAGGGGCGCGTCATTGCGGACGCGACCGTCGAGGGGCTCGGCGAATATTTCGTCGGCGATCGGCTGCGGGTGTGGATCTCCGGCGGCAGGCGGTCGGCTTTCGTGATTCCGGCAGGCTACGTGAAGACCCGGTTCGGCATCGACTATGTCCAGCTTCAAAAGCCCGGCGAAGTTGTCGACGTGCCGGTACAGCGCGGCCGCGAGTTGCCGACGCCCGCTCTTCCCGATGGACTTGAAATCCTGTCCGGCATCCGTACCGGCGACCAGTTGGTGCGGCCGTGAATCTCGGACTCTCAGGCCGGCTGACCAAGGCGACGATCGGGTCGCCACTGACGCCATTGTTCCTGCTTGCATCGCTCGTGGTCGGCCTCATCGCTGTCGTCGTGATTCCGCGCGAGGAGGAGCCGCAGATCAGCGTGCCGATGGTCGACATTCGCGTCAACGCCGATGGCTTGCGCGGACCCGACGCGGTCGAGCTCGTCACCAAGCCGCTGGAAGCGATCGTCAAGGGCATCGACGGCATCGAGCACGTCTACAGCCAGACCGAGGATGACCGCGTGATGGTCACCGCGCGGTTCCTGGTCGGAACGAAGGCGGAGGATGCGATTCTCCGCGTCCACGAGAAAATCCGCGCCAATCTCGATCGCATCCCGGTCGGGATCCCTGAGCCTTCGATCGTCGGCCGCGGCATCAATGACGTTGCGGTGACGGTTTTGACTCTGTCGCCGAAGCCGGAGGCCGCCGGGCACTGGACCGACAAGGATCTGTTCGAGCTCGCGGACAAGCTGCGTTCGGAGTTGATGAAGGTCGACAATATCGGTCTGACCTACATTTCCGGCGGCGCGGCGCAGCAGATCCGGGTCGAACCCGATCCGGAAAAGCTGTCGCTGTTCGGCATCACGCTGCAGCAGCTCGTCGCCAAGGTGAAGGATGCCAACCGCTCGTTCCTGGCGGGCCAGGTCCGCGATGCCGGTATCGTGCGCAATGTCGCGGCCGGCCAGACGCTGTCCGGCATCCCCGACATCGGCCTCCTCCTGATCTCGACCCGCGACGGGCGGCCGGTCTACGTCAAGGACGTGGCCTCCGTCGTCATCGGGCCGAATACGCTCGAGCACCGCGTCTGGAATGATGCGCGCGATGCCAAGGGGCAATGGTCGCGGGTGCCCGCGGTCAGCCTCGCACTCGCCAAGCGCGCCGGCGCCAACGCGGTGGTGGTCTCGGCCGACATCGATCATCGCCTGCAGGGATTGAAGGCGCGGCTTATCCCCGACGACATCCAGGTGACGGTGACGCGCGACTATGGCGAGACCGCCAACGAGAAGGCCAACGAGCTCCTGTTTCACCTCGGTCTCGCGACGATCTCGATCGTCGTGCTGATCGCGGTTGCGATCGGCTGGCGCGAGGCGGTGGTGACCTTCGTCGTGATCCCGACGACGATCCTGCTCACGATGTTTGCGGCCAATTTGATGGGCTACACCATCAATCGCGTCAGCCTGTTCGCGCTGATCTTCTCGATCGGCATCCTGGTCGACGACGCCATCGTCGTGGTCGAGAACATCGCGCGGCACTGGGGCATGCGCGATGGCCGGCCGCGCCTGCAGGCGACCATCGAGGCGGTGGCGGAGGTCGGCAATCCCACCATCGTCGCGACCTTGACCGTGGTCGCGGCGCTGCTGCCGATGCTGTTCGTGTCGGGCCTGATGGGCCCCTACATGGCGCCGATTCCGGCGAACGCCTCGGCCGCCATGCTGTTCTCGTTCTTCGTCGCCATGGTGGTAGCGCCCTGGCTGATGCTCAAGCTGGCGCCGAAGGGCGAGATGGCGGCGGCTCATGCGGCGCACGATGAAGGCCGGCTCGGCCGGATCTACCGGCGCTTCGCCACTCCGATCGTCAGGAGCAAGCGCTCGGCCTGGATCTTTCTGCTCGGCGTCGGCATCGCGACGCTGCTGTCGATGACGCTGTTTGCGACCAAGTCGGTGACCGTCAAGCTGCTGCCGTTCGACAACAAGTCCGAGATCGCCGTCGTGGTCGATCTGCCGGAAGGGGCGAGCCTGGAGGCGACCGAGCGTACCCTGTTCGGCGCGGCCGAGATTGCGCGGCAGTTGCCGGAGGCGACCTCGCTGCAATCCTATGCCGGCACGCCGGCGCCGTTCAATTTCAACGGCCTTGTGCGGCACTACTACCTGCGCGAGAGGCCGGAAATGGGCGAGCTGCAGGTCAATCTGGCCGCGCGCGGCGAACGCAAGCGGGCGAGCCACGACATCGCGCTCGAGCTGCGCGAGCGGTTGAAGGCGCTCGATATTCCCAAGAATACGAGCATCAAGGTGGTCGAGGTGCCGCCCGGGCCGCCGGTGTTGGCGACGCTGCTGGCCGAGATCTACGGCCCCGATGCCGCGACGCGCCGCGCGGTCACCGCGGAGATGAAGAAGATCTTTGCCCAAGTGCCGTTCATCGTCGACGTCGACGATTCCATCGGCGTGAAGCGGCCGCGGCTGCGGCTCTCGATCGATCAGGACCGGCTCGAATTCTTCGGCGTCGAGCAGCGCGACGTCTATGACACTATCCAGGCGCTGTTCGGCGGCACCTCGATCGGCTATTCGCATCGCGGCGAGGACCGCAACCCGATCGAGATCGCGGTGCATCTACCCAAGCGCGGCCTGGTCTGGGACGAGGCGCTGGCCTCGACGCCGGTGCCTGCCAATACGCTGCCCGGCAGCAAGACGGTGGTCGAGCTCGGCCAGGTCGTGAAGGCGACCATGGAAGAGGGCTCGCCGACGATCTTCCGCCGCGATGGCCGCTTCGCCGACATGGTGATGGCCGAACTCGCCGGCCGCTTCGAGGCGCCGCTCTACGGCATGCTTGCGGTCGCCGATCGTGTCGACGCCCATGACTGGGGCAATTTGCCGAAGCCCGCGATCAGCCTGCACGGCCAGCCGTCGGACGAGTCGCGTCCGACGCTCTTGTGGGACGGCGAATGGGAAATCACTTGGGTGACCTTCCGCGACATGGGCGCGGCCTTCGGCGCAGCCATCCTCGGAATCTACGTGTTGGTCGTCGCCCAGTTCAGGAGCTTCCGTCTGCCGCTCGTGATCCTGACGCCGATTCCGCTGACGCTGATCGGCATCCTGATCGGGCACTGGCTCCTGGGTGCGCCGTTCACCGCGACCTCGATGATCGGTTTCATCGCCCTGGCCGGCATCATCGTGCGCAATTCGATCCTGCTGGTCGACTTCATCCGGCACAGCGGCGCCGAGGGCAAGTCGCTGCGCGACGTTGTGTTGGAAGCCGGCGCCGTCCGCTTCAAGCCGATCCTGCTCACCGCGCTTGCGGCCATGATCGGCGCGGCAACCATCCTGCTCGATCCGATCTTCCAGGGATTGGCGATCTCGCTCCTGTTCGGGCTTGCCTCGTCAACGCTGCTGACCGTGCTGGTGATTCCCGCGATCTACATCGCCTTGCGCGCGCCGCGCGAAGAGGCTCCGACCACAGCCAGATCCAGCTAGCGAGGAACCGATGGACAAGAACTACGTCGACATCACCAGGAACATCTCGGCCAACCTGAAGAAGCTGCGGAGCGACATTCCCGACACCATGAAGGGATTTGCCGTACTCGCCCAGGCGGCCACGCGCGACGGCGCGCTGGACAAGAAGACGAAGGAGCTGATCGCGCTGGCGCTCGGCGTCGCCGCGCATTGCGACGGCTGCATCGGCTTCCACACCGAGGCGCTGGTCAAGCTCGGCGCGACGCGCCAGGAGATCGAGGAGACGCTCGGCATGGCCGTCTACATGGGCGGCGGGCCGTCGCTGATGTACGCGGCGGATGCGATCGCGGCCTATGAGCAGTTCCAGCAGCAATCGACCGCCGGATAGCGCCGGTCGCCTGACATGATTATGCGGACGGGACCGGGCGATACGTCTTCTCCGGTCCCGCCCATTCTTGATCGATTACCAGCGGTCGTCGACACCGACGCCGACGCTGACGCCAGGCGCGCGAATGCCGACGCCGGCGCGCGGACCGTCATCCCAATCGCGATGATAGGTCCGGCGCTCGTAATAGCGTTCGCGCGGCATGTAGTTATAGGAATCGCGTACGATCACACGCGAACCGCTCCGTGTGCGATAGCAGCGGCCGGAATCGTCGCAGACAAGTCGTACCTGCTGAATGAGGTCCGGATTGGTGTACTCGCTGCTCGTATAGATATCGGAAGCCTTCGCACTCGACGCGGCTGCCAAAGCACCGACGCCCGCCAACAGCGCAATAGTCAACGTCCTCATCATGTCCTCCTCGAAACTGCCCTCGGCGGTAACAAGAAGGGGAGGCGGTGATCGTTCCCGGCTGCGATGCTGGTTTTTCCCGGAACCGCATCGTCGCGGCGGGTTCCTAAATCCGCTCGAAAGTCTCCGTGCCACAGATGTCGTCGGCTTCCGCCCGCCGGCGGTCCACGACTTTCCCGCCGTTGATGGTCACGATGTAGGTCTGAGCGCCGAGCGGCGTGCCGGTCGCGGAGGTGAGCTGCGCGCGGACGCACGCCGTCCAGCCCGGTCCTCGCACCTCACGATGAGGCGGAGCGACGTGCACCTCGCGCGGGTACGACGTTGAAAGAAAGACGACGTCGATCTGCTCGCGCACCACGCGCTTGACGTCCGGAGGCGGTTCGGGCGGCGGTTGTTCCGCCTCCTTCATGCGCATGAACTCCGGCACCGGTGCGCGGCTATCGGCAAAGCCGCAGCCACCGAGCGCAAGCGCGCCACCGAGCAGCGTTGCATGAGCAATGATCCGCAACATCCGTGAAGGTCCCCTGCGGGCGAACAGATAGGCACGAATGCGATCCGACGAAGACCATGCCGATCAAGATTTGCTGAAGGCCTGGAACTCGCGGCAGTTGCTATTCCGCGATTGGCGGCTAGTTTGTACCCCACACGAGGGGGATTGCATCGATGAGGATTTTGGTCATAGCGGCCGCGGTCCTGGCGCTGGCGGCGGCCTCGGCGCAGGCGCAGGGGCGGCGCCAGCCCAATGACGGACCCAAGCCGGCGGACAACACGCCGAAGGTCGACGAGAAGGCCTACAAGGCCGCGCTCGAGCGCATTCCCGAGCCCAAGGACAAGTACGATCCCTGGGGCGGCGCCCGCCCGAGCGAACCTGCCAAGAAGCCGAAATGAAGTGAGGCTGATCTTGCGGACATGCCGGTTTGATTTCGGCCAGGCTCGCACTTGCATTGCTTATAGCGCAGCCAAGCCGCGAGGCGCCGTCGCCTTGGTCGCGCATGACTGGCGCTACTTGCACGGCACTTCAGACTTTGTTGACCACGTTGGAGCGGAGAGCCGCTCAGCGAACGCCCGACGAGCCTTTCTCTCATGGCGTTACGCGCGCTTCATCCCGGCAGCATCGCGAACGCGCTCGACACCATCGCGACCGGCCTGCTGTCGGCGGCGGAAAGCAGCGTGACGCGGCCAAAGCTCATGGTGCGCCCGAGCCGCACCACGCGCGCGTCCGCCAGCACGTCCATCGAGGCGACCGCGCGCATGAAATGCGTGGTCTGGTCGACCGTGGTCATGGGGCGGTAGCCGCGATTGGCCGCGAGGATCGCGATCACCATCGCGGTGTCGGCGAGCGCCATCAGGGCCTGGCCGCAGACCACGCCGCCGTTCCGGCACAGTCGCTCCGAAAACGGCATGCGCAGGATCGCGCCCGGCTGCCAGTCCGGTGCGTCTGCCGGCTGCGCGTGCTCGATACGCTCGACCGCGAGGTTGAGATCCTGGACCCAGGGCGCGAAAACCTCCCCGAGGATGCGGCGGGCGTCGGCGAGGCCGAACTCGGCTTCTGGCTGCATTTGCATTGCTGTGGCGCGCTCCTCTATTGCCGGATGTTTCGCCTCATTGTGCGCGCATCGGCGCGGCAAAGTCACCCGGTCTTGCGCCGGTCCCGTCGGCTTGAAATTGCCCGACTTGACCCGGTATGATGCCTCGCTTGGGTACGGGTGGATGATGTTGCGTCGGTGTGTCCTCATCTTTGGCATGGCCGCGCTCGGTCTCGCGCTGAGCGGGTGCACCAAATGCGGCCCGATCTGGGACGACTGGTTGCATGCCCCCAAATCGTGCAGATCGGATCGGCTCTAGCGGACCTGCGCGGCCTGGAGCGGCCCCAGCTTGCGACCGGGCTGAGACAAGGATGACAGGGCAGCGGGCGATCCGCGCCATGGATGATCAAGGAGTGGATGATGAAGCTTTTCCGTTTGGCCGCGGTGCTGGCCGTGCTGGCGGGACCGGCCTATGCGCAAATGCCCAATCTCAATCTGCTGCAGGATGCCCCGAGCAAGACCCCGGAGGAGAAGGCTGCCGAAGCCGAGCGTGAAAAGGCCTACAAGGAAACGCTGAAGAAGATTCCGGATTCCAAGGTGTCCAACGATCCCTGGGGCGGTATGCGCGCCGACCCGCCGAAGCAGCCGGCGGCACCGAAGGCGGCCGCAACCAGCGCGCCGAAGAAGACGAAGGGCGGCACGGCCGCCAACTGACCGCAAGCCCCTCGGGGGCGGCACGATGCCCTTCGGACAGGACTCCTCTTGATCCGGCCCGCGCCCTACATTTGGTTGAGCGTAGCGCGTCAAGGAGGGCAGACATGGCCGATCGTCCGCGGGATCTCGCCGAGCGGATGGCACGCCGGCGCAAGGCGGCCGGCAAGCCGGGCCAGGCGGCCGGCGACGGCTATCTGCGCGAGACCTTCACGTTGCCGCGCGCGGCGGCGCGGGAACGGGCGCAGGCCTTCTTCGCCCGCTACCCCAAGGCCGGCTATATGAGTGCCGTCGAGACCTGGCGCGAACTGCCCGGCGGCGACATCGAGTTCACCATGCGGCGGCTGCCCAGCGCGGACTGATCCGAAAAAACCTTGCTAGTCGAGGGTTTCGGCAACGATGCGGATCCGGAACACCGGCTCCTTGTCCTCGTCGAGCAGCTCCATGTGCCATTCGGAATTTTCCTGGAGCTTGCGGGCAATGCCGGCGGTCATGGCGGCGCAGACGCTGGTCATCTCCTTCCACGCTGCGTCGCGATCGGCAAATTCCGTCGCCTGGTCGGCGCAGCCGGAATAGCGGCCGTTGCGGATTCGAAAGAAATAGAGCGGCATGGCAGGGGACCGATCGCGCGCATTGGTGCCTCGTCTCCCAAGGCCCTGGGCGCGCCCGCAGTCCAATCCCAAACCACCGTCAGATCAATCCCGGGCGGCTACGGACTAAGCACCGCGGGACTGTTGGCGCGCGGCCGGTTCAGGCCGAGTTTCGCGTTCGTTTTCGGCGCACGATCGATGCGCGGCTGCCGGTCCGCGAAAGGCCGCTCGAACTCCGTGGTTCTCCGACCATGAACAGAGTTCCTGGCGCTCCGTCCAGGTTGCATCCGGTCAACGGGTCAAGGCGTGGATGCACGGCGGTTCCTGCCAACGCTGCCAGATCCCGGCCAAGTGACGGCATGTGCCTTGCTTGCCTGACGAGGCAGGCAACCATGGACGTAACATGCTCGGCATTCCCCGCCGCTATTCCCATTTCGTCTTCGGCATCATCCAGTCCGGACTGACCTCGCTGGTCGCAACGGGAATTGCCAGCTTGCCCGCAGGCGGCCCGATGATGTTCGTTCGGCACTGGATGGTGTCGTGGCTGATCGCCTGGGGCGCGATGCTGCCTGTCGTGCTGCTGGCGGCGCCCGCGATCCGCGCCTTCTCGCTGCGCCTGACTCGGGAGGAGAGCGACCCGCGAGTCGGCCGGCGGGCTTGAAGCTCGCGCTCGAACGGCCGCAGACTGACCGCGCACCCGTCCCAATTTCGACATCCGTTCGCGCCACTGCGGACACACCCGTCGGCAAGATTTTATCCGTTCGGCGCGGCCATGGGGGAAACGTGGCTCGCCGACAACGGGGTGGCATCATGGATAATGTAGAGCGGTCGTTCGCCGCCGCGACGGCGGCTGGCTTCGTAGTGCTGGTGATTGGCCTGGTGCTGCTGGCGCTGCTGTAGAGGGGTTGCGTGCGGGAACGGCGACAGTGCCCCATCCGGAGGATGGCACCTGGCACGCCTCGACATTCAAAAAGTCGAAAACAACCCCATGCACAGTAGGTCGCTTCAGAATTTCGTCTATCGGTTAACAAGTTATGAGTAGTATTTAGATACCTTGCGACTGCGCAGGGCCATGCAGCCCGGCACGCGATGCCGGATCGAGATCGACAGGCGATCGCTCCAAGGCCGGGGGACCGGCGCCCGCTGCCGCATCGAGAGCGGCCTTGGCCGACGCCGAAGCTGGTCCTGGGGCCTAGTGGATTTTGATCTCGTTGAGAGGCAGGCGGAGCTCGGCGGCGCGCTCTTCACGGTCTTTCTTGCGGAACTCGTTTTCCTTGCGCTCGAACTTCACCATCTCCTTCTGCGCTGCCTCCAGCAGCGGGTTGCGTCTGATCGCATGGTGTTGCGTGTCGTTTTCCGTCATGACTGAGGTCCCCAGAGTTGCGGTCCCATCCCCACAGAAGGCCGGAGACCCCGAAAAGGTTCGGTGCCGCAGGATTACGGAAACATGACGGCGAACCGGACACGCGCCCTTGATGCGGGTCAAGCCTTGCTCTCGAAGAGCAACACGGCGCATGGCCGCTATTTCGGTGGTTGAAGCCGGGCGGATTTGACCCAGTCGTGAGATCCATCAACGGATCCGCGCCTGTTCAGTTTTCCCGCGCAAGCAAAATGGGCGAATCGAGATCGACTCTGCTTTAGCGCGGATGCGGATAACCCACGGTCGAGTCGCAGATGAGGGCAATCGTTTAATCCGTGCTGGTCTGATCAGGACAGTCGCAAAGCCCATTTGACATGGCCGATTCACAAATGTGCTAGCGGGACCCTTCACAACCGGGAAAACTTGGCAATCCGGGGAGGAAACGACATTTCATTTCGAATAATTTGCAACCCGGGAAAGAGGGCCGCTTACAACAGCGGCCCTCACTCGTTTGAATCGGCCATATCCCCGATTGTGATGGAGTTCGGGAGAGCAAGGCCGCCCGGACACGCGCCTTGCTTCTCTCTCCAAGAGCAACACGGCGTATGCCCGCTATTTCGGTGGTTGAAGCCCGGGCGATTTGACCCAGTCGTGCAGATGATTGGCGACGTCGGCCTGGCGAGCCTTCTTGAGGAGGGCGTCTCGCTCGGGACCGGGCGGAAGCCTGGAGGCCTGCTCCTGAACCTGCTTCACCCATGCGGAAAGCCGGTCTTGAAGGGTCAGCTGTTGCTTGAAACGCCGCCGCTTGAACATGGCGCTCTTATTTCCATGCGAGGAGGGCGGGAGCGCAGGTCGGCGTTCGCATCACCGATGGTGGCCAAGGTCCGTACTGTGATGATCCATTAGGATGCATAAACGGATCCGCGTCTGTTCAATTGTGTGCACAGCGGGACTTGGGAAGCCGAAATGAACCTCAGAACTCCGTCCATGCAGCTCCACCCCCGCTACACTTGGATTACATTTGGGCGCCGCCACGAATAGCTCGCCAACGGAGCCAGGCTGCTCTCAAAGGGGATGTTCATTCACGGTGCGGCGCATCTGGTGACAGAAGCTTTCGACGAACTGGGCAAGCGTTTCGAAATTGACGAGCAGCCTTTCGGCGTGCACCCAATCGTCCGAACCAGGAGCGAATGAATCCATCAATCGCCTTTGCCGGTCCGCGCGCGCACGGCACGTCGCAGCCCTGCTTTCAACGAACTCGAGTTGAGCACAATCGCGGCCAAGCTTGTCTTCTTCCTCGATCAACAGCTTTGTGATCGTTGACCGCGCGTGTGTCGAGATGTCCGGGACCTTCAACAGGTCCAGGTAGTGGTCGATATTTGCACGAGCGATGAATCTCTCCATGAAGCCACTCCCTTGCCGCACTTGCGAGGCTCCATGCTGCTACGCTATTGCCAAGTTGGCGAGTCGATTCTGGAACCTGGTGCCTCCGTACGATCCCGGTCGATCCAGGACACGGCCAAGATGAAGTTAACTGGGCTGGTCGTTGCACGTCGGTTTTTTCAAGCGACGCCAGCATCTGCGGGCCGCTCCCAATTCGACATGGGCAGCCTATGGCACCGCCGCCGTGCCGCGCGACCGGAACGAACATAAATCGACGTTCGCCCGATTCTCGGCACGCAGAATGAAGCTGATCTCTGAAAGAGGCCGCTGACGCAGGGGCCTCCCTTTCTTCAGACGCTGAAAATGAGCGTGTATGCGAGGACTGTTGAAAGGACGCCCAAGGCAACAGTGGTGATTTTAAACGAGGACCGCGGTCAAGCTGCACCCTCCCATGATTCAAATCAGTTGAATCCTACGCCTAAAGCGTGCCCGGGAAAAGTGCGCAGCATTTGTCCGAAAAGATCATGCTCAAACAACAACCGAAAAGCGCGATGAAGATTCCTCCTCGTCTCATCGCGCTTGAGCGATCAGGTGTGCCAGCAACTGCAGATTGGGAATTATGGAGGCTTCCGCCTGCCGGTACGGCCATCGTGCTTGTAGAGGAGCACCCCGGATTGCCGGGCTTGGCGACGCACCGAACTCACCCGCCGTCCCAGGAGCCTCGCTGCGTCCGCCGCGCTGATCCGATCCCGGGCCAAACGGGACAGGAGCGCCAGCTCCTCGGCGGTCCAGTCGGACGCTACTTGTGGTTCTCTCTCGCCATCCATGCAGCGTGAAGGGTACATAACAAATGTTAACGCAATCGTTAACGGGCGCTAACCATGTTGCGCTGAGCGACGGAAGAAGCCGTGCGCCTGCCGAATTTGGATGTGGCTGAACAGGACCAGGGTGCCGAGGGCAAATCCGCAAAAGAACATATTGCGAACATAGAACAGATAGGGTACATTGCTTTTATCGCCGAGCTGCCTCGCAACCGTTTGTCCCTCACGCGAATCCTCGCCATAAGGAGCAAGACCCAATGTCCGCAACTGCCCTGCGTATCGTCGAAGGATCTTCCATGGACAAGAGTAAAGCTCTGGCCGCTGCGCTCTCCCAGATCGAGCGCCAGTTCGGTAAGGGCTCGGTGATGAAGCTGGGCAAGAACGACCGGTCCATGGACATCGAGGCGGTGTCCTCCGGCTCGCTCGGGCTCGATATCGCGCTCGGCATCGGCGGCCTGCCCAAGGGGCGTATCGTCGAGATCTACGGGCCGGAATCGTCGGGCAAGACCACGCTGGCGCTGCATACGGTGGCGGAAGCGCAGAAGAAGGGCGGTATCTGCGCCTTCATCGACGCCGAGCATGCGCTCGACCCGGTCTATGCCCGCAAGCTGGGCGTCAACATCGACGAGCTCCTGATCTCGCAGCCCGACACCGGCGAGCAGGCGCTGGAGATCTGCGACACGCTGGTGCGTTCAGGCGCGGTCGACGTTCTGGTGGTCGATTCGGTCGCGGCGCTGGTGCCGAAGGCCGAGCTCGAAGGCGAGATGGGCGATGCGCTGCCGGGCTTGCAGGCCCGCCTGATGAGCCAGGCGCTGCGCAAGCTGACGGCCTCCATCAACAAGTCCAACACCATGGTGATCTTCATCAACCAGATCCGCATGAAGATCGGTGTGATGTACGGCTCGCCGGAAACGACCACCGGCGGCAATGCGCTGAAATTCTACGCCTCCGTCCGTCTCGACATCCGCCGCATCGGCGCGATCAAGGAGCGCGACGAGGTGGTCGGCAACACCACGCGCGTCAAGGTGGTGAAGAACAAGCTGGCGCCGCCCTTCAAGCAGGTCGAGTTCGACATCATGTACGGCGAGGGCGTCTCCAAGATGGGCGAGATCCTCGATCTCGGCGTCAAGGCCGGCATCGTCGAAAAGTCCGGCGCCTGGTTCTCCTATGACAGCCAGCGTCTCGGCCAGGGCCGCGAGAACTCGAAGGCATTCCTGAAGGCCAACCCTGATATCACCGCCAAGATCGAGACCTCGATCCGCCAGAACTCCGGCCTGATCGCCGAGCAGATTCTCGCCGGCACGCCCGAGCGCGACGCCGACGGCGAGGAGCCGGCGGACGAGTAAGACTTAACGCGGAAAATTTTTCGCGAGGAGCGGGCACTGAGGACGTTGAGTTGCCGACGTCTTCGGTGCCCGTTTCGTGTTGCGTGAGGGCGCGTCGACGATGAAGCGCGTGATTCTGACTAGTTCGTCCGGCGTTGGTGACCTATGCCGGTCGTGCTGACATGGTCGTCCCGTTGATCTTTCGGTTCGTTTGGGGGCCGTTGCCTACGTCGCACCACCTCGAGAACTATCTTACGGGAGGCTATTACAGGGGCGATCCGGAGTGCGGTGGTCCGATCTTGTTGGCCGGTTGCCTCAGACCGGTCTCGCGCACAAGGAGACTGGCCTGGTTCGGTTTTGCGAGACCTATGGCGTCGAGTTCATCGAGCTGTGGTTCGACCCTGAGCCTAACAGTCAATTGCAATTGATCTGGCCTGGACTATTTGCGGTCCTATCCATCGATCACCCATTGTCTTAGACTGCGACGGGTCAATTTCGATCTGCGCGAAGCGGACGGCCCGCAACTTCGCGATCGTACGGTGCGGGAATCGGAGATCGCAGAGTGCGACTTCGAGATAGCCAACATGGCCTGGGAGGCGTATCGGGCGCCGACACCTGAACTTTGCTTCGGGCTACTGACAAGGGATTTAAGCAGGCTCCCTTTCCTGAAACCGGTTCTGGAAGCGTTGCTAGCTGAACTGCCGTCACCAATCACCGGATTGGGCGCGACGGAGGCGCGGCTTATCGAGCTGATAAGGGGGCACAACCGTACAAAAGAACTGTTTCAGCCGGGCGGGCTGCTCGAAACGCGCGTGTTCGACCAGTGGGAGCTGGGTCCGTTGCTCGAAGGGCTTGCGTCGGGCCCGATGCCGGCGGTCGCAGGTCTCGATCCGAAACTCGCGACGCTCGCCCCGCACGATGCGCGAGGTCGCAACGCCGCCTATCGTCGGAGCCGGTTGTCGCTGACCGAATTTGGCAAAGCGGTTCTGGAAGGCCGCGAAGCTTTCCGTCGCCACAATCCGATTCGACGTTGGTGGGGCGGCACGCTGCTCACCAATGAACGGTTGTGGCGGTGGGATCGCGAAAGCCGGCTGTTGATTGCGCCCTAGCGGCGCATTCGGTGTTGTAGGGTGGGCAAAGGCGCACTTGCGCCGTGCCCACCATCTTCCAACTTCGCGAGAGGTGGTGGGCACGCTTGCGCTTTGCCCACCCTACGAGGCTACGAGACGTCCCGTCGCGTCTTTACTCCGCGGCTTCTGCGTAATCGCTGACCGGCGGGCAGGAGCACACCAGGTTGCGGTCGCCGTAGACGTTGTCGACGCGGCCCACGGGGCACCAATATTTGTCGGTGCGCGAGACGCCGTCAGGGAAGCAACCCTCGCTGCGGGTGTAGGCGCGATTCCAATCGTCATCGGCGATGTCGTGGACGGTGTGCGGGGCGTGGCGGAGCGGCGAGGCCGCGATTTCAAAGCGGCCGGCCTCGACCTCGGCGATCTCCTTCCGGATCGCGATCATGGCATCGCAGAAGCGGTCCAGCTCCGCCTTCGATTCGGATTCGGTCGGCTCGATCATCAGCGTGCCCGGCACCGGGAAGCTCATGGTCGGGGCGTGGAAGCCGTAATCGATCAGGCGCTTGGCGATGTCGTCCACGGTGACGCCCGAGGTCGTCTTCAGCGGCCTGGGATCGACGATGCATTCATGCGCGACGCGGCCCCTGGCGTTCTTGTAGAGCACCGGGAAGTGGGGATCGAGACGCGCCGCAATGTAGTTCGCGTTGAGGATCGCGATCTCGGTGGCGCGCTTCAGGCCTTCGCCGCCCATCATCAGGATGTAGATGTAGGAGATGGTGAGGATCGAGGCCGAGCCGAACGGCGCAGCCGAGACCGGGCCGACCGGCGCATCCGCTTGCGTCGCAGGATGACCGGGTAAGAAGGGCGCGAGATGCGCCTTGACGCCGATCGGGCCCATGCCGGGGCCGCCGCCGCCATGCGGGATGCAGAAGGTCTTGTGCAAATTAAGGTGACTGACGTCGGCGCCGTAATCGCCGGGCCTGGAAAGGCCGACCTGCGCGTTGAGGTTGGCCCCGTCCAGATACACCTGGCCGCCATGGCCGTGCACGATGTCGCAGATCTCGCTTATGTGCTCCTCGAACACGCCGTGGGTCGAGGGATAGGTGATCATGACCGCGGCGAGATCGTTCGCATGCTTCTCCGCCTTGGCGCGGAGATCACCAACGTCGACGTCGCCGTTCTTCTCGCAAGCCACCACCACGACGTCCATGCCGGCCATCGCGGCCGAAGCCGGATTGGTGCCGTGCGCGGAGGAGGGGATCAGGCAGATCTTGCGATGGCTCTCTCCGCGCGCGGCATGATAGCCGCGGATCGCGAGCAGCCCGGCATATTCGCCTTGCGCGCCTGAATTCGGCTGCAGCGAGATCGCGTCATAGCCGGTAATGTCGCACAACCATTTTTCCAGCCGCGCGAACAGCGCGTGATAGCCGCTCGCCTGCTCGCGCGGCACGAACGGATGCAGCGTCGCGAATTCCGGCCAGGTCAGCGGCATCATCTCCGTGGTCGCGTTCAGCTTCATGGTGCAGGATCCCAGCGGGATCATGGCGCGGTCGAGCGCGAGGTCGCGATCGCTGAGCTTGCGCATGTAGCGCAGCATCTCCGTCTCCGAGCGATGCGCATGGAAGACGGGATGGGTCAGGAAAGCGGTAGCGCGCTTCAACGCGTCCGGCAGCGCCTCGCGCGTCTCGGCGTCGATCTCGGCATAGGCGAGCGTGCCGCCGAAGGCACGCCAGACCGCTTCCACCGTCGCCGGCGTCGTGGTCTCGTCGAGCGCGATCCGCAGGGCGCTGTCACTGACGCCGAGATTGATCTTTTCGCTCGCCGCGCGCGCGACGATCTCGGCGCGCTTGCCGCCGGCATCGACGCTGAGCGTGTCGAAGAAGTTCTCGCTGTCAGGCGCAAAGCCGAGCTTGCGCAAGCCGGTTGCGAGCACGGCGGCGCGGCGATGCACATTGCGCGCGATCTGTGCCAGACCCTCGGGGCCGTGATAGACCGCATACATTGATGCGATCACGGCGAGCAGCACCTGCGCGGTGCAGATGTTGGAGGTCGCCTTCTCTCGGCGGATGTGCTGCTCGCGGGTCTGCAGCGCGAGGCGGTAGGCAGGCATGCCGCGGGAATCGACGGAGAGGCCGACGATGCGGCCGGGCAGCGAGCGCTTGAGCGCGTCGCGCACGGCCATATAGGCGGCGTGCGGCCCGCCATAGCCCATCGGCACGCCGAAGCGCTGCGCCGAGCCGATCGCGATGTCGGCGCCCAATTCGCCGGGCGAGGCGAGCAGCGTCAGTGCCAGCAGGTCGGCGGCAACGATCGCAAGCGCGCCCTTGGCCTTCAGCGCCGCGATGGCGGGCCTGAGGTCGCGCAGCGCGCCGGATGAACCGGGATATTGCAGCAGCGCGCCGAGCACGTCTGATTTGTCGAGATCGGCGAGGGGATCGCCGACGATCAGGGTCCAGCCGAGCGGCTCGGCGCGGGTCCGCATCACGGCCAGCGTCTGCGGATGCACGTCCTTGTCGACGAAGAAAGCCTTCGCCTTCACCTGCGAGTGCCGCTCCGCGAGCGCCATGGCTTCGGCGGCGGCGGTGGCTTCGTCGAGCAGCGAGGCGTTGGCGATGTCGAGCCCGGTGAGGTCGCAGATCATGGTCTGGAAGTTGAACAGCGCCTCCAGCCGGCCCTGGCTGATCTCAGGCTGGTAGGGCGTATAGGCGGTGTACCAGGCCGGGTTCTCCAGAATGTTGCGCTGGATCACCGCAGGCAGAATGGTGCCGGAATAGCCCTGGCCGATCAGCGAGGTGAAGACCTGGTTCTGGGCTGCAAGCTCGCCCATATGCGCGATCGCCTCGGTCTCGCTGAGCGGCTTGCCGAGGTCGAGCGGGGCGGCCTGCCGGATCGAAGCCGGCAGCGTTTCCGCCATCAGCGCCTCCACGCTCTTGGCGCCGACGGCCTCCAACATTGCGATGACATCGCGCGCCGAGGGTCCGATGTGGCGGCGGACGAAACTGGCGGCGGTCTCGCCGCTGGATTTACGGTGCGCGGTCATCGTTTGCTCCATCGTCGTTAAGCCGTATGCGCCGTGTAGGCGGCTTCATCCATGAGCCCGCCGAGTTCGCTCTTGTCGGCGATCTTGATCTTGAAGAACCAGGCCTTGCCTTGCGCATCCGAGTTCACCAGCGCCGGCTCGGCGGCAAGCGTCTCGTTGGCCTCGATCACTTCGCCCGAGATTGGCGCGTAGACGTCGGAGGCGGCCTTCACGGATTCCACGACGGCGGCGGCTTCGGCCTTCTTCAAGCTCCGGCCGACCTTGGGCAATTCGACGAACACGACGTCGCCGAGCTGCTGCTGGGCGTAGTCGGTGATGCCGACCGTGGCGGTATCGCCGTCGATCGCGAGCCATTCGTGGTCGGAGGTGTACAGCGTCGTGGTCATTGTCTTGTCCTCAGCGTTTGTAGGTGTTTTTGACGAAGGGCATGGCGGCGACCTGCACGGCTAAGCGCTGGCCGCGCACCTCGGCGAAGAGTTTCGTGCCGAGCGCGCTCAGGTTCGTGGGCACATAGCCCATCGCGACCGGCGCGTTCAGGCTCGGGCCGAAACCGCCCGAGGTGACCTTGCCGATCGGCTCGCCGCCGGCCTGATCGGCAAACAGCAGCGCGCCCTCGCGCACCGGCGCGCGGCCCAGGGCGAGCAGGCCGACACGGCGGCGGGATGCGCCGTTGTCGAAATGCGCAAGGATCTTCCCGGCGCCGGGAAAGCCGCCGGCGCGCATCCCGCCGCTGCGGCGGCTCTTCTGTACCGACCATTCCAGCGCGGCCTCGACCGGCGTGGTCGCGGTGTCGATGTCGTGGCCGTACAGGCAAAGCCCGGCTTCCAGCCGCAGGCTGTCGCGGGCGCCCAGGCCGATCGGCAGCACGTCCGGGTTTTCGATCAGCATCCTGGTCAGGCGCTCGGCCTCCGCAGCGGGAACGGAGATCTCGAACCCGTCCTCGCCGGTGTAGCCGGAGCGCGAGACGAAGCATTTGATGCCGGCGACCTCATGCGGGCCGGCATCCATGAATGTCATCGACGGCGCCTCTGCACACAATTTCGCCAGCGCCGCTTCCGCCTTCGGGCCCTGCAGCGCGATCAGCGCGCGGTCGGCCAGGGAATCGATGACGCAGTCGTCCGCGAGGTGCGCGCGCAGATGCGCCTCGTCCGCGTCCTTGCAGGCGGCGTTGACGACCAGGAACAGGTGATCGCCGAAATTGGCGACCATGAGATCATCGAGGATCCCGCCGTCTGCATTGGTGAACTGGGCGTAGCGCTGCCGGCCCGGTGCGATCGACACGATGTCCTGCGGCACCAGCCGTTCCAGCGCGCGGGCGGCGTCCTCGATCCTGCCCGACTTCGGGCGAAGCGCGAGCTGCCCCATATGGGAGACGTCGAACAGGCCGGCCGCGGCTCGCGTATGGAGGTGCTCCTTCAGCACGCCCGTAGGGTACTGCACGGGCATGTCGTAGCCTGCGAACGGCACCATCTTGCCGCCGAGGGACACATGCAGGGCGTGGAGGGGCGTCTGTCGAAGAGAGTTCTGGTCGTCGGGTAGTGGCATCACAGGGGCCCTCGGCGGTTCCCCGGGGACGATTCCCCGGGCCAACCAGTCGAAGCCCCATCTGTCGCTGTGCCTGAGAGTATTATCCCGTCGGCGGGTGCCACCCGGGTCGTTAGGCCCGTCGGCGCCTCTTTCCAGATGCTGTCAAAGCCACGCGGTCCTTTTGCCTGAGAGTTTCCGGGGCGGTTGCTCCTTCGGCGCCGGCACCAGTGCCGGTCTCTCCCGACGTGGCCGTACGATACAGATAAGTAAAGACCACAGGCCAGCCAAGCCTGTCAACGCGGCGGTTTCGCCTTTTCAACCGGGATTGCGCGCCCGCGGCAACCCTCTGATCTCCTTGCACAGTTTCTGGACACTGAAGCAGGCCTTGTCTAAAAGCGCTCTGGCCCGCAGATATCAGCCCTAACCTCTGGTTTGGATGGCAGGAAGCGGGTCCAAGCACACCCGATTGGATGAACATGAGCGGCGTCAACGAGATCAGGTCGACCTTTCTGAACTTCTTTGCCGAGAACGGCCACGAGATCGTGCCGTCCTCGCCATTGGTGCCGCGCAACGACCCCACGTTGATGTTCACCAATGCCGGCATGGTGCAGTTCAAGAACGTCTTTACCGGCGTGGAGAAGCGGCCGTATCAGCGCGCCACCACGTCGCAGAAATGCGTCCGCGCCGGCGGCAAGCACAACGACCTCGACAATGTCGGCTACACCGCGCGCCATCTCACCTTCTTCGAGATGCTCGGCAACTTCTCGTTCGGCGACTATTTCAAGGAGCGCGCGATCGAGCTTGCCTGGAAGCTGATCACCGGCGAATTCGGACTGAAGAAGGACAAGCTGCTCGTCACGGTCTATCACACCGACGACGAGGCGGCGGGCCTGTGGAAGAAGATCGCGGGCTTCTCCGACGACCGCATCATCCGTATCCCGACCTCGGACAATTTCTGGGCGATGGGCGACACCGGCCCGTGCGGCCCGTGCTCGGAGATCTTCATCGATCGCGGCGAGCACATCTGGGGCGGGCCTCCGGGCTCGCCGGAGGAGGACGGCGACCGCTTCCTCGAATTCTGGAATCTCGTGTTCATGCAGTTCGAGCAGGTGACGAAGGAGGACCGCCAGCCGCTGCCGCGTCCCTCGATCGACACCGGCATGGGCCTGGAGCGCATGGCCTGCATCCTCCAGGGCGTCGAGAGCGTGTTCGAGACCGACCTGTTCAAGAACCTGATCGATGCGACGGCGTCCGCGCTCGGCACCGGGCCGAACGAGCAGACCGTGGCCTCGTTCCGCGTCATCGCCGACCACTTACGCTCCTCCGCCTTCCTCGTCTCCGATGGCGTGCTGCCCTCGAACGAAGGCCGCGGCTACGTGCTGCGCCGGATCATGCGCCGCGCCATGCGCCATGCGCAGCTGCTTGGCGCCAAGGAGCCGCTGATGCATCGGCTGGTCTGGGCGCTGGTCCGCGAGATGGGCCAGGCCTATCCCGACCTGATGCGCGCGGAGAATCTGATCGAGGAAACGCTGCGGCTGGAAGAGACCCGCTTCCGCAAGACGCTGTCGCGGGGACTTGCCATCCTCGACGAGAAGAGCGCGGGCCTGAAGAAGGGCGACATGTTCGACGGCGACGTCGCCTTCACGCTCTACGACACCTACGGCTTCCCGCTCGATCTGACGCAGGACGCGCTGAAGTCGCGCGGCATCGGCGTCGACCAGGCGGCGTTCACCGACGCGATGGAGCGCCAGAAAGTGAAGGCGCGCGAGTCCTGGAAGGGGTCGGGCGAGGCGGCTTCCGAGGCGATCTGGTTCCCGCTGCGCGAGAAGCTGGGTGCGACCGAATTCCTGGGCTACGAGACCGAGAGCGCCGAAGGCGTGGTGTCCGCGCTGGTGAAGGGCGGCCACGAAGTCGCCAGCCTCAAGGCTGGCGAGACAGGCGCGATCGTGCTGAACCAGACGCCGTTCTATGCGGAGTCCGGCGGCCAGGTCGGCGACACCGGCGTGCTCTCGGGTGAGGGCGGCATCAAGTTCCGCGTCAGCGACACGCAGAAGAAGCTCGGCGATCTCTTCGTCCATGTCGGCACGCTGGAGAGCGGCGAAATCAAGCTCGGCACCGCGCTGCAGCTCGAGGTGGATCACGCGCGGCGCTCCTCGATCCGCGCCCATCACTCCGCGACGCATCTCATTCACGAGGCGTTGCGCCAGGTGCTCGGCGACCACATCGCCCAGCGCGGCTCGATGGTCGCGCCCGACCGCCTGCGCTTCGACTTCGTGCATCCGAAGCCGATCACGGCGGACGAGCTCGCCCGCATCGAGGACATCGCCAACGACGTGGTGCTGGAGAACGACGAGGTCACCACCCGCATCATGGGCGTGGACGAGGCCCGCGAGGCCGGGGCGCGCGCGCTGTTCGGCGAGAAATACGGCGACGAGGTCCGCGTCGTCTCGATGGGCAGGACCGCGCGCGAGCGCGGCGCCAACGCGCTCGGCTGGTCGGTCGAGCTCTGCGGCGGCACCCATGTGAAGCGCACCGGCGACATCGGCCTGATCACGTTGACGGGCGAAAGCGCGGTCGCATCCGGCGTGCGCCGCATCGAGGCGCTGACCGGCAATTACGCGCGCAAGCACGCCAACGAGACCATGGCGCTGGCGAAGACCGCGGCGAACGAGCTGCGCACCTCGCTCGACGACGTGCCGGCGCGGATCGTCGCGCTGATGGAGGATCGCAAGAAGCTCGAGCGCGAGCTCTCCGACGCCCGCAAGAAGCTCGCGATGGGCGGCGGCGCCTCCGCCGGCAACGGCGCCGCGGCCGGCGTGCGCGAGGTCGGTGACGTCAAGCTGATGGCGCGTGCCGTGGAAGGCATCGAGATGAAGGATCTCAAGAGCCTCGCCGACGATGGCAAGAAGCAGATCGGCTCGGGCGTCGTCGCCATCGTCGGCGTCACCGAGGACGGCAAGGCCGGTGTGGTGGTCGGCGTCACGCAGGACCTCACCGCGCGCTTCAATGCCGTGAACCTCGTCCGCATCGCCTCCGAGGCGCTCGGCGGCAAGGGTGGCGGCGGCCGCCCCGACATGGCCCAGGCCGGCGGCCCGGATGGCGCCAAGGCGGCGGCTGCGCTGTCGGCGATCGAAAAAGCGATGGCAGGCGCGTAAGCCCGGTGCGCCCCGTTCCGCGAGGACGTGGGCTTCGCGATCCCGAATTTCGGGATCGCCTCTACGATTTGCTGGAGCACGATCCGCTGGCCTATTCGGTCGGGTCGCGCTTCATCCAGCTGATCATCGGGGTCATCGTGCTCAATGTGGCCGCGATGATCCTCGCCTCGGTGCCGGAGCTCGATGCGCAGTTCGGCACGCTGTTCGCAGCCATCACCGTCCTCTCCGTGATCGTGTTCGCGCTGGAATATGCGGCGCGGCTGTGGACGGTGGCGGGGCACACCCAGTGCAAGGGCTCCGCGCTGGCCGACCGGCTCGGCTACGCCTTCTCCGCGCTCGGCATCATCGATCTCATGGCGTTCCTGCCCGCGGCAATCGTGCTCGCGACCGGCGGGCATGCGACGCTGGCCGCGCTCGGCGTGCTGCCGTTCTTCAAGCTGATCCGCTATTCGCCGGCGATGCGCTCGCTGCTCGCCGCCGTGCATGCCGAGCGGAGGGCGCTGATCGGCTGCATCGTCATCCTGATCGGCGCGGTGCTGACCTTCGCCTCGCTGCTCTACGCGATCGAGCGCGAGGTGCAGCCGGACAAGCTCGGCACCATTCCCCAGGCGATGTGGTGGGCGATCGTCACGCTCGGCACCGTGGGCTATGGCGACGTCGTGCCGGTGACGCCGCTCGGCAAGTTCGTCTCCACCTTTGCCATCATTGCCGGCTTCGCCATGATCGCGCTGCCGGTCGCGATCATCTCGACCGCGTTCGCGGAAGAGGTGAAGCGGCGCGATTTCGTCGTCACCTGGGGCATGCTGGCGCGGGTGCCGCTGTTCTCGCATCTAGCGGCCGCGGAAATCGCCGACATCATGCGACTGCTCAGGGCGCGCACCATCGAGCAGGGCGAGATCCTGGTGCGGCGGGGCGATGTCGCCTCGTCGATGTATTTCATCGCCGGCGGCGAGGTGGAGATCGCGCTGCCAAGCCAGCATGTGCGGCTTGCCGACGGCACCTTCTTTGGCGAGATCGCGCTGCTGCACAAAACAAAACGCAGCGGCACGGTGACGGCCACCCGCAAGACCCGGCTGCTCGTGCTCGACGCCCAGGACTTCCACGCTTTGATCGCGCGCATGCCGACGCTCGCCGAGCACGTCCATACCACCGCCAAGGCCAGGCTCGCCGACACCGGCGACCTCGCGCTCGCCGAGCTTGCGCAGGCGGAGAAGAACGACGCCGACCGCTGAGCGGTCAGCCTTTCTTCAGGAAAACATAATCCGCCGAGTAGGGCGCGCTTTTGAACTCGCCGGCCTTCTCGCATGCACCGTCGAGGTTGCCACCATGGGTGTTGATGCGCTGGACGGTGGTCACGGGCGTCAGGACGCCGCTGCCGCGGCGGGAGGCGACCTCCAGCTTCAGCCAGGGGATGTCGGCGGCGGTAGCGCCTGGTGCGCTGCCGATGGCCTTGCCGACGACGGCGCTGCCGTCGGCGAGCTCCCAGTTCGGCCCGGCGTAATGCCGGCCGATGGTCTTGCCGTCGGCGAGCAGAGTGGCGATCGGCTCGCGGAAGGCCCAGGCGAGCTTGCCGTCGGCGGCGGCCTTGCACTCATAGACCTGCGCGCCCTCGGCGTGGAGGCCGAGAACGACGGTCTCGCCGGGCGCCGCGATGGCGTCGGGGAGAGGATCGGCGGCTCTGGCTTGCCCGGCCATGGCGGCCAGCAATAGCAGGCTGGGGACGGCAGGCTTGATCGCCATGGTCGCATCTCCGCGCGAGGGCCACAAAAGTAAAAAGGGCCACGCTTTGGCGCGGCCCTTCATGATGTCTGGCCCAGTCGGGCGAAATTGCGGATGGCCGCTTACGCCGCCAGCGCCTTGGTCAGGTTTTCCGCGACCTTGTCGAGGAAGCCGGTGGTCGAGAGCCAGCGCTGGTCGGCGCCGACCAGCAGCGCGAGGTCCTTGGTCATGTAGCCGGCCTCGACGGTGTCGACGCAGACCTTCTCCAGCGTGCTCGCGAACTTGGCGAGCTCGGCATTGTTGTCGAGCTTGGCGCGGTGGGCGAGGCCACGCGTCCAGGCGAAGATCGAGGCGATCGAGTTGGTCGAGGTCTCCTTGCCCTTCTGGTGCTCGCGGTAGTGGCGGGTCACCGTGCCGTGGGCGGCTTCGGCTTCCACGGTCTTGCCGTCGGGCGTGAGCAGCACCGAGGTCATCAGGCCGAGCGAGCCGTAGCCCTGCGCGACGGTGTCGGACTGCACGTCGCCGTCGTAGTTCTTGCAGGCCCAGACATAGCCGCCGGACCATTTCAGCGCCGAGGCGACCATGTCGTCGATCAGGCGGTGCTCGTAGGTCAGGCCCTTGGCGTCGAAGTCCTTCTTGAACTCCTTGTCGAAGATCTCCTGGAAGATGTCCTTGAAGCGGCCGTCATAGACCTTGAGGATCGTGTTCTTGGTCGACAGGTACACCGGGTAGTTACGGAGCAGACCGTAATTGAACGATGCGCGGGCGAAGTCGATGATGGAATCGTCGAGATTGTACATCTCCATGGCGACGCCGGCGCCGGGCGCCTTGAACACTTCCTTCTCGATCACGGTGCCGTCCTCGCCGACGAACTTCAGCGAGAGGGTGCCCTTGCCCGGGAACTTGATGTCGGTGGCGCGGTACTGGTCGCCATAGGCGTGACGTCCGATGATGATCGGCTTGGTCCAGCCGGGAACCAGGCGCGGCACGTTCTTGCAGATGATCGGCTCGCGGAAGATCACGCCGCCGAGGATGTTGCGGATGGTGCCGTTCGGCGACTTCCACATCTGCTTGAGGTTGAACTCCTTCACCCGGGCTTCATCCGGGGTGATGGTGGCGCACTTCACGCCGACGCCGACCTTCTTGATCGCCTCGGCGGCGTCGATGGTGACCTGATCGTTGGTGTGGTCGCGGTATTCCATCCCCAGGTCGAAATAGAGCAGCTCGACATCCAGGAACGGGTTGATCAGTTTGTCCTTGATGTACTGCCAGATGATCCGGGTCATCTCGTCGCCATCGAGCTCGACGACGGGATTGGATACCTTGATTTTTGCCATGATCGGGGAAGCCTCTTGGGAACGGCGCTTTTGGCGCGCCACGGGAATATCCGCCGCCTCTTAGCACCGCCGCGCGGCGGGCGAAAGCCAAGGGATTATGCACTTTTAGCTCATCCAGCTTCCGCAGATGGGGAGCGGACAGCAGGGCCGCAGCCGGGCCGGGGCTCGCGTTCCCAGCGAGATTCAAAAGTCGAATCCAACTCGTTATTTCCCTTGAGAATTTCGTCAGGACAGGCAAACGACAGGCGGGCGGGGCCGGCCGGACGGCGCGGCTTGAATCGATTCCTGAGAGCGCCTGGCCAAGGCCTTGAGAGACAGTGTGAAAGCGAAGCGAGATGTCGGGGACTGACAAGAGCAAGGCGGGTCTATCCCTCGACGGTCCCATCGTCATCCTGGTCGAGCCGCAGCTCGGCGAGAACATCGGCATGGCCGCGCGCGCCATGGGCAATTTCGCCCTGAGCCGCCTGCGCATCGTCAACCCCAGGGACGGCTGGCCCAATATCGCCGCCCAGCGCGCCGCGGCCGGCGCCGACCACATTCTGGAACAGGTCGAATTGTTCGACACGGTGGAGCAGGCGGTCGCGGACCTCGACCTCCTGTTCGCCACCACGGCGCGCCCCCACGACCAGGCCAAGCCGGTGGTCGGGCCGGAAGCCGCAGCCGGCGAGATCGCCGGGCACGTCGCCACCGGCGGCAGGTGCGGCATCCTCTTTGGCCGGGAGCGCTGGGGCCTGACCAACGAGGAGGTCGGGCTCGCCAACCGCATCATCACCTTCCCCGTCAATCCGGGCTTCGCCTCGCTCAACCTTGCCCAGGCCGTGCTGCTGGTCGGCTATGAATGGTTCAAGCGGGCCACCTCGGGCGAGCTGCCGCACGCCATGCCGGAACGCTCCGAGCGCGCCTCGCAGCACCAGATGCAGGCCTTCTTCGACAATCTCGTGCGCGAGCTCGACAGGGTCGAATTCCTGCGCCCGGCCGAGAAGCGCGACACCATGCTGGTGAACCTGCGCAACATCTTCACCCGCATGGAGCCGACCAAGCAGGACATGCACACCCTGCACGGCGTGATCATGGCGATTGCCGAAGGACGCAAAGGGCCGGCCAAGGGCGGCGTGCTCGACGGCGAGCAGGCGACGCGCCTGCGCGTGCTCTTGGCCGAGCACGGGCAGGGCGGCGGCGTCACCGACAGCGGCTCGACCGTGCGCGGCCTTGCCCGCCTGCTCCGCCGCAACCCGACCGACGCCGAGCGCCTGCTGTGGCAGGCGCTGACCCGTGACCGCCGCTTCGCCGGCCAGTTCAAGCGCCAGACCCCTGTGGGGCGGCACATCCCGGATTTCGTCTCGTTCCCGCAGCGGATCGCGATCGAGCTGGTCAACCCGGGCGAGGGCGAGGCGATTGCGGCCGACCGCGCGTCACGGCGGACGTGGCTGGAGGCGCGGGACTATCGGGTGCTGGAGATCCGCGCGGCCGATGCGGAGCGCGATCTCGAGGCGGAGCTGGTGCGGCTGCAGGGGATGATGGCGGAAGGATCGAGCGCTCCGTAGCAGCAGGCTCAAGGAGCGCCGTACTCCACCAAGTCCCAGGAATATGCGTCAACTCCGCTGACGCTCGTGAGCGGCAGCTCGGCCTGCGCGCGGTCTGAGCGCTTCGTGCGATCCGCCAATCATGCTAGGCTGGCTCTCGCCGTGGAGGTGTTCAGCCGGTCGTGGACAGCAGGGGGGATTCTTTCAGTGAAATCCCGTTTTGAGTTACGCGCGCTCGACGAGTTCGCCACAAGGAGAGCGGGCGTGCTGATCTTGATCGGCCGCATTCTGCTTGCGTGGGTATTCGTCGGAAGCGCGTACGGAGCGCTATCCAATTTCGGCGGCTCGGTCGGCTATTTCAGGTCGCTGAACCTTCCAGCACCTGAGCTGTTCACCATCACGAACATAGCAGTCGAGGTCCTCATATCCCTTGGTCTGATACTCGGTCTCGGCACGCGCTACTGCGCAGTTCTGATGTTCATGTTCGTGCTGGCGGCGACAGTGATCGCGCACCGCTACTGGGAATATCCAGCCGGCGCGCAGCAGATTGGTCAATACAACCATTTCCTCAAGAACGTCTCGATCATGGGAGGCGCGATGTTGATCTTCGTCACCGGGCCAGGCCGTTTCAGCTTGGACCGGACAACGTAGACGGCATCACTTCACGTGAGGCTTGAATGCGTCCTCGATCGCTCGACGGATGCTCCTTGCGAGCGGCTTCAAGGCATCGCCCAGGAACGCGAAGAGAAGCATCAGCCACGTCGCAAGCGCGGCACACCACAGCATGACTTCCAGTATCTCGGGCATGGCGCCCTCTCGAAAAATACGATCTCTGAAATATGGCCAGTGTCGCCCAAAGGAACCGACGCGGCAAGTCGTCCTCTAAGTGGCAGAGCGCCGGAACACTCGCAATATGCTCTCGGAGCACCTTACTGGTGGCGCGCACCTCAATGGAAGAAGACCGCGTCGGCCACGACGCGTGTGCGCGTTGGAGAGCCGGTAAGCCTCGCTTGACCCACTGGAAAGCGGACATCCTCATTCGCGTGACCGCTGAAAGGACGGGATCGGTTACGTTTCACCAACCGCCAGGGACTCAGACCGCCTCGAGCTGCTCCGCCGCGCGCTTCTTCTTCGCCTTGGACTGACCGAGCAGGGGGCCTGCCGTGAGCGCCGCCGTATCGGCCACGCCCGGGTCGCGCGAGATCATCGCCGCGACGATGGCGCCGTCGATGAGGAGGCCGAGCTGGTGGGCCAGCACCGCAGGCTCGGTGGAGCCGAGCTCGCCGGCGAGCTTCTCGATGTGGCCGAGCACGATCTTCTTGTGCTTGAGCGCGATGTTGCGAAACTGCTTGGCGTCCTTGTCGTGCTCGCCGACCGCATTGATGAAGGGGCAGCCGTAGAAGCGCTCCTCGGCAAACCAGCTCTTCAGCGCGGGAAAGATGCGCGTGAGCTTCGCCTGCGCATCGCCGCCGCCTTGCTCCATGGCGCCGATGAACCATTCGCGCCATTGCTTGCCCTCGCTTTCCAGCACGGCATTGACGAGATTGGTCTTGGAGCCGAACAATTTATACAGCGTGGTCTTTGCGGTGCCGGCTTCCTCGATGATCGCATCGATGCCGGTCGCGTTGATGCCGTTCTTGCAGAACAGATGCGTCGCGGCACTGAGCAGGCGCCCACGCGCGGATTCGTCGTCGCCTGCGCCGGCGCGGGGCGAGTTCGCGTTCTTCTTCGATGACGTCTTTGCCATAGGCTGCAACTTAATCGCAGCTGCATCGCATCAGCAAGCCGCATCTGTCCAGCGCTGAAAAGATTCGCATCCGCCCATGCATCTGCTCCGGCTTTGAGCAGGAGGGGTCTGATCAATCGACAGGCAGCGACGCTTAAGCGGCTCCAATGCTTCGCATTTCGCTTTTGGCTGCTTCTGGCACGCTCCATGCAAGGAAACAGACCGTTCGGTATCCTACCGATTTCCACTTCTGCCAGGGAGAAGACTGATGACTGCCGTCGTTCAGAAGACAGTGCTGACGGGGTGCCTCGCGCCCATCGACAAGAATGGGCTCGAGCAGCTGATCGCCAACGGCAAGGCGAATCCGAAGGTCATCAAGACCTTGAAGTGCAAGACGGTCGCGGAAGGAAAATTCCGTCACGCCAACTACATCCGCAATCTGCCGCCCTACATCGTCGACGAGCCGCCGGGGCTGCTGGGCGACGACACCGCACCCAATCCGTCCGAAGCCTCGCTCGCCGCGCTCGGCTCCTGCCTTGCGGTCGGCCTGCACGCCAATGCCGTGCACCGCGGCTGGATCGTCAACAAGCTCGAGCTGGAGCTCGAAGGCGATCTCAACATCACCGCGGTCTGGGGCACCGGCGACACTTCCGACAAGCCGGTCGGATTCACCGATGTCCGCGTCAAGGTCGACATGGAATGCGAGGGCGTCTCGCAGGACGAGATCAATGCGCTGGTTGCCCATGTGAAGAAATGGTCGCCGGTCGCCAACACCTTCACCCGGCCGGTCAATCTCGAGGTCGGCATCTAGCAGACGGCAATCAGGACAGGGTGCGGGAGACGATCATGGGTTCACTGGCTTTATCACGGGCCGAAGTTCTGGATCAGCCCGCACCGTCCATTGCGGGCGAGGTGGCGCGGATCGCGCGCGAGCAGCTCGCGCCGCTCGCCGCCGGCATCGACGACGGTACGGTCTATCCGGCCGAGGTGCTGCGCAAGTTCGGTGCAGTCGGGGCGTGGGGCAGTCACGTGCCTCACGAAGGGCCTGCCGATCTGCGCTGCGCCATCCAGGCGATGGCCGCGATCGGGGAAGTCTGCGGGGCCACGGCCTTCATGGCCTGGTGCCAGGACACCCTGGTCTGGTACGCGGCGAACTCGACGAACCTGAAGCTCGCCAAACGCTTCGGCGATGCCTTCTCGACGGGGCGCGTGCTCGGCGGCACCGGGCTCTCCAACCCCATGAAGAGCTTCTTCGGCATCGAGAAATTGAAGCTGAAGGGACGCAAGGTCGAGGGCGGCTATATCGTGCGCGGCGCGCTGCCCTGGGTCTCCAATCTCGGTCCCGACCATTATTTCGGCACCATCTTCGAGCGAGAAGACGAGCCGGGCACTGCAAGTGGAGAGCCCGCCACCGTGATGTTCCTGGCCGACTGCTCGGACCCGGCGATCACGCTGACGCCGTGCAAGCCGTTCCTCGCCATGGACGGCACCGGCACCTATGGCGTGCAGTTCCGCGATGTCTTCGTGCCGGACGAGCTGATCCTGGCCGATCCCGCCGGGCCCTTCGTCAAGAAGATCCGCGCCGGCTTCATCCTGCTCCAGGCCGGCATGGCGCTCGGCCTCATCAAGGATTGCATCAACATCATGGACGAGGTCGATAGCCCCCTCGGCCATATCAACCGCTATCTGCCGCAGCAGCCGGTGCATTTCCGCGATCTCGCCGCCGAGCTCGAGGCCGAGACCATGGCGCTGGCGCGCGATCCCTACAACGAGGAGGAAACCTACTGGCGCAAGGTGATCGCGCTGCGGCTTCGCGCCGGCGAGGCCAGCGTCGCGGCGGCGCATGCGGCGATGCTGCATTGTGGCGCGCGCGGCTACCTGAAGAGCCACCGCGCGCAGCGGCGCATGCGCGAGGCCTACTTCGTCGCGATCGTCACGCCGGCCACCAAGCAGCTGCGCAAGATGCTCGCCGAGACCTGAGTTCTACGAGTCCACCTGAAGACCCCCAACCTCAACGGAGAGGCTGCCATGACTGACGTTCTGATCACTGCCGTCGAACTCGCCGATCTCTTGAAGACTGAGCCGTGTGTCGTCATCGACACCCGCAATCCCGACGCCTACGCCGCCGGCCATCTGCCCAATGCCGTCAACGTGCACGAGATTTTCACGTTCCTGGCGACCTCCACGCCCGAGGGCATGGCCGAGCTGAAGACCAAGTTCGCCGATGCGTTCGGCGGCGCCGGCCTTTCGGGCAAGGAGACGGCGGTGATCTACGAACAGTCGATGAACTCGGGCTTCGGCCAGTCCTGCCGCGGCTATTACCTGCTCACCATGCTCGGCTATCCCAAGGTGAAGGTGCTGCATGGCGGCTTCGATGCCTGGGCGGCCGCGGGCTTCCCGGTGACCAAGGACGTGCCGACACCGGCAAAGGCTTCGTTCGCGATCGTGCCTGAAGCGGGCGAGATCCTGATCGACGCCAAGACCATGCTGGGCGCCGTCGGCAAGCCCGGCATCGCCATCCTCGACGTGCGCGACGTCGACGAGTGGATCGGCGACAGCTCGTCTCCCTATGGGAAGGATTTCTGCCCGCGCAAGGGCCGCATCCCCGGCGCGGTGTGGCTGGAATGGTACCGCATGATGAAGCCGACGGCCGAGGGCCCGCGCTTCAAGTCCAAGGACGAGATCCTGGCGGAATGCGCCACCGTCGGCATCTCGCAGACCACGCCGGTCTACCTCTACTGCTTCAAGGGCGCGCGCGCCTCGAACACGTTCCTGGCGCTGAAGAATGCCGGCGTGAAGGACGTGCGGATGTATTTCGGCTCCTGGAACGAATGGTCGCGCGATCCGTCGCTGCCGATCGAGCAGGGATTGCCGATGGCAGCTGACGTGACGACCAAGGCGGCGTGAGTGCCAGCGGTCACACGGCCCGCGGACGAGGCGCAATCCCCAGCGCCTTGATCCGCGAGGCCAGCGTGGTCGGCTTGATATCGAGCATTTCGGCCGCGCCGCCGGGGCCAAAGACTTTTCCCGCGCAGGCCTCGAGTGCGGCGAGAATGTTGGCGCGCTCGTGGTCGCGCATCTCAGATGAGGTCATGACCACGGGGCGCGCATCGGCCTTCGGGCGTGCGGCGCCGGTCAGAACCTGCGCGCCGGAGCCGTCAGGCAGATCGATGCGCAGACGGCCGTTCTGGGACAGGATGGCAGCGCGTTCGATCACATTCTGCAATTCGCGAACATTGCCGGGCCAGTCGTAGCGGGTCAGTCGCCGCGCATCGCCCTCGGACAGACGCAGGTTCGACTTCAGCGCCTTGCCCTCGCGCGTCAGGAAGTGCTGGGCGAGCAACGGAATGTCCTCGCGCCGTTCGCGCAAGGGGACGGTCTCGATCGGGAACACGTTGAGGCGGAAATAGAGGTCCTCGCGGAAGCGGCCGCGCTGGACTTCCTGCTTGAGGTCGCGATTGGTCGCGGCGATGACACGGACGTCGACCGCGCGCGTGCGTGCCTCGCCCACGCGCTCGAAATGGCCTTCCTGCAACACGCGCAGCAGCTTGCCCTGGAGCTCGATCGGGATTTCGCCGACCTCGTCGAGAAACAGCGTGCCGCCGTCGGCCAATTCGAAGCGGCCGATGCGGTCCCGCATTGCGCCGGTGAAGGCGCCGCGGACATGGCCGAAGAACTCGCTCTCGAACAATTCGCGCGGGATCGCGGCGCAGTTGACACGGATCAGCGGCCGGTCGCTGCGGGTCGAGTCCTCGTGGATGGCACGCGCGATCAGCTCCTTGCCGGTGCCGGATTCGCCGGTGATCATCACCGCAGCCGTGGTCGGCGCCACCAGCTTGACCTGGCGCAGAGTCTTCTGAATCGCCTCGCTTCCGCCGATGATGCCGCGCGGATTGGTCTCGATGCGGATCTCCTCCTGCAGGTAGGCGTTTTCCAGCTCGAGGCGCTCGCGCAGACGGTCGACCTCGGCAAGCGCGGCGTGCAGCTTCTCGTCGGCCTCTCGGCGCTGGCTGACGTCGCGAAACACGACGACGGCGCCGACCACGACGCCGCGGTCGCGGATCGGTGTCGAGGTGTATTCGACCCAGGCCGGCGAGCCGTCCTTGCGCCAGAATACCTCGCCATCGACCTGATGCACGGCGCCGTCACGGAATGCGGCATAGATCGGGCAGTCGTGATCGGGGTAGTGGCGGCCGTCGTGGTGGGTGTGGTGCACGATCGGGTGGATCTCCTTGCCGACCAGCTCTTCGGCGGTCCAGCCGAGCATCCGCTCCGCCGCGGGATTCACGAAGGTGGTCTTTCCTTCCGCATTCACGCCATAGATGCCTTCGCCGGCGGCGCGCAAGATCAGCTGATTCTCGCGCTCGATGTCCTGAAAGACGCGTTCGACCCGCTGCCAGGTCGAGATGCCGCTGCGCATGTGATCTTCGGCGGCGGCATCGACATTTCGCCGGCGGCGCGCGTCGAGATCGGTCAGTGTGAGCAGCAGCAGCGTGCGGCCGTCATGCGGCAGCACGCAGCCTGCATATTCGAGCTGGAGATCTTGCCCCGTTGCGTGGCGGGGGGTCAGCGCCGTGGTCCAGTAGGCGCCCTTGTGCAGCACGGCCTGGGTGAAGGCGGTGAGGGCCGGAAGCTCGCCGGCGTGGAGCGTGCTGGGCCTCGTCTGCCGCAGCAGCGCGCGGTCATAGCCGAGAAGGGCGCAGGCGGCCGGATTGGCATCGACGATCTGGTCGCTGAAGGGATCGACCAGCAGTGTCGCCTCGACCGAGGATTCGAACGCTGCGACGCGCGGATCGATCGGGGGAGCCACATCATCGTGGACAGGCATTGGCGCCGTTGCCATTACGAAATCTCGTCATTGAGTTACGAAATCTCGTTTATCACGAATTCTCGTAGTCACCAAGATCGATGGAAAGTGCTGCGTCGTCAAGGCGCTGGCCGAACTGGCGGCCGTGGCATGCTCCTTGCGTAATTCTCCCTCGCAACGACGCGCAGGAGGGCCGATGTCCACGTTCGACAATCCGTTTGATCCCGACCGCAACCTTCGGGCCGGCTGTGCCTGTGGCCAGCACCGCTCCGCGGCAGAGCATGAGCAGGCGGCCACGGCGCTGCGTTGCGAGCCTGTCGAGAGCGAGGAGAAGCGCTACGAGGGTGTCGTCGCCTCTGCGGTGATGCGCGCGATGTTTCCGCAAGATATGGCGCGCCGCGCCTTCCTGAAATCGGTCGGCGCCTCGACCGCGCTCGCGGCGCTGTCGCAATTCTTCCCGATCAAGACGGCCACGGAGGTCTTTGCGCAGACGGGCGCACCCGAGAAGAAGGACCTCAAGGTCGGCTTCATCCCGATCACTTGCGCGACGCCGATCATCATGGCGGCGCCGATGGGATTCTATTCGAAGCATGGCCTCAATGTCGACGTGGTGAAGACCGCCGGCTGGGCCGTGATCCGCGACAAGACCATCAACAAGGAATACGACGCCGCGCACATGCTGGCGCCGATGCCGATCGCGATCTCGCTCGGCCTGGGTGCCAATGCCATTCCGTTCGCCGTTCCTGCGATCGAGAATATCAACGGGCAGGGCATCACGCTTGCGATGAAGCACAAGGACAAGCGCGACCCGAAAGACTGGAAGGGAATGAAGTTCGCCATTCCCTTCGACTATTCCATGCACAATTATCTGCTGCGCTACTATCTCGCCGAGCACGGCCTCGATCCCGATACCGACGTGCAGCTGCGCTCGGTGCCGCCGCCGGAAATGGTGGCGAACCTGCGTGCCGACAACATCGACGGCTTTCTCGCCCCCGACAACATCTGCCAGCGCGCGATCTATGACGGCGTCGGTTTCATGCACATATTGTCGAAGGAGATCTGGGACGGCCATCCCTGCTGCAGCTTCGCCGCCAGTCGCGAGTTCATCACGACGGCGCCGAACAGCTTCGCGGCGCTGACGCGCGCGATCGTCGATGCGACGGCCTACGCGTCGAAGGCCGAGAACCGCAAGCAGATCGCCGAGGCGATCGCGCCTGCGAACTACATCAACGCGCCGGTCACCGTGCTGGAGCAGGTCCTGACCGGCACCTATGCCGACGGCCTCGGCGGGGTGAAGACCGACGCAAAGCGGGTCGATTTCGATCCGTTCCCCTGGCAGTCCTTTGCAGTGTGGATGCTGACGCAGATGAAGCGCTGGGGCCAGATCAAGGGCGACGTCGACTACAAGGCGATCGCCGAGCAGGTCTACCTCGCCACCGACACCAAGAAGCTGATGACCGAGATGGGGCTGTCGCCGCCAGCAAGCGCGTACAAGTCCTTCGCGGTGATGGGCAAGACGTTCGATCCGGCCAAGCCGGAGGATTATGTTGCGAGCTTCAAGATCAGGAAGGCGTCGTGAGCGCGCCACTCTCTCCCTCGTCGTCCCGGCGAACGCCGGGACCCATACCGCGCGATCTATCGATTGTGTTCGGTAGGAGTACCGGACGACGAATCTTCGCCAAACTTCTCCCTGTGGTTATGGGTCCCGGCGTTCGCCGGGACGACGTGAGGAGAGATCACGCAAGATGAGCACCTCCCTCCGGCTCCGCGCCGGCCTCGTCTCCATCGTGCTGCTCGCGGCCTTTCTCGGCATCTGGCATCTCGCCACGCGCTCCGCTGCGCCGGTGACGACGATGAGCCCGGAATACGCCAAGCTGATGGGCCTGACCGCAACGCAGGGCAAATCCGCCATGCCCGGGCCGCTCGATGTCGGCGCCAAGCTCTGGGAGCACCTGAAGCGGCCGTTCTACGACAACGGGCCGAACGACAAGGGGCTCGGAATCCAGCTCGGCTATTCCATCGCGCGGGTCGGCACCGGCTATCTGCTGGCCGTGCTGGTCGCGATCCCGCTCGGTTTCCTGATCGGCATGTCGCCGCTGCTCAGCAAGGCGCTCGATCCCTTTATCCAGGTGCTCAAGCCGATCTCGCCTTTGGCCTGGATGCCGCTGGCGCTCTACACCATCAAGGATTCATCGATCTCGGCGATCTTCGTGATCTTCATCTGCTCGATCTGGCCGATGCTGCTCAACACGGTGTTCGGAGTGGCAAGCGTCCGCAAGGAATGGATCAACGTCGCGCGCACGCTGGAGGTCGGCACCGTCAGGCGCGCCTTCACCGTGATCTTGCCCGCGGCGGCGCCGACAATCCTGACCGGCATGCGCATCTCGATCGGCATCGCCTGGCTCGTGATCGTCGCCGCCGAGATGCTCGTCGGCGGCACCGGGATCGGCTATTTCGTCTGGAACGAGTGGAACAACCTCTCGATCACCAATGTCATCATCGCGATCCTCCTGATCGGGGTCGTCGGCATGCTGCTCGACCAGATCCTGGCGCGCTTCACGCGCAT
Source organism: Bradyrhizobium sp. RP6 (assembly GCF_003837805.1). Lineage (GTDB taxonomy): Bacteria > Pseudomonadota > Alphaproteobacteria > Rhizobiales > Xanthobacteraceae > Bradyrhizobium. Next base: position 98,277 of record NZ_RQIT01000025.1, read on the forward strand.
GGTCACGTTTCCGGAGTAGGGCAAGTGACCGACAAATTCGTTTCCATCGAGGGCATCGCCAAGCGTTATCCCGGCGCGGGCGGCGCGACGACAACCGTGTTCGAGAACCTGTGGCTGTCGATGGCGCGCGGCGAGTTTGCCTGCGTGATCGGCCATTCCGGCTGCGGCAAGACCACCGTGCTCAACATCCTCGCTGGCCTCGATGCGCCGAGCGAGGGTGCCGTCATCGTCGACGGCCAGGCGATCTCGGGCACCAGCCTCGACCGCGCCGTGATCTTCCAGAGCCATGCGCTGCTGCCCTGGCGCACCGTGCTCGGCAACGTCGCCTATGCCGTCAGCTCGAAATGGCGGCGCTGGGATCGCGCCAAGGTGAGGGCGCATGCGCAAGAATTCATCGATCTCGTCGGTCTCTCCGGCTCCGAGCACAAGCGTCCCTCGGAGCTGTCGGGCGGCATGAAGCAGCGCGTCGGCATCGCGCGGGCGCTGTCGATCACGCCGAAGATGATGCTGATGGACGAGCCGTTCTCGGCGCTGGATGCGCTGACGCGCGGCACGTTGCAGGACGAGGTCCGCCGCATCTGCCTGGAGACCGGGCAGACCGCGTTCATGATCACCCATGACGTCGACGAGGCAATCTACCTCGCCGACAAGATCTTTCTGATGACCAACGGTCCCGGCGCGGTGCTGGCCGAGGTGGTCGAGAACCCGCTGCCGCGGGACCGCGGCCGCACCGATCTGCACCGCCATCCGCTCTACTACGCCTTGCGCAACCACATCATCGATTTCCTGGTGACGCGCAGCAAGACCTTCACGACCGAAACGCCCGGCCACGATCCGCGCAATGTGCCGCTGGTGCAGATCGGCAAGCCGGGACTGACGGTCGCGGCTGCCAGCGATGAGCCACGGCAAACGTGGATGCCCGGGAGCAGTCCCGGATTAAGTGCCTAACCAAGGAGACCTCCAAATGAAACGCGAAGACCTCACTGAAAAGCTGCTCGACATCAAGCGCGAGAAGGGGTGGAGCTGGAAGCACATCTGCGAAAAGATCGGCGGCTATTCCGAAGTGCTGATCGTCGGCGCCATCCTCGGCCAGATGAAATTGACGAAGCCGCAGGCCGCCAATGCCGGCGAGCTGTTCGGCCTGTCGAAGTCGGAAGTTGCGATGCTGAACGAGACGCCGATGCGCGGCATGCCGATGCCGCCGACCGACCCTCTGATCTACCGCTTCTACGAGCTGGTGATGGTCAACGGCCCCGCATGGAAGGCGCTGATCGAGGAGGAGTACGGCGACGGCATCATGTCGGCGATCGATTTCGACATGGTGATGGAACGCCTGCCGAACCCGAAGGGCGACCGGGTCAAGATCACCATGAGCGGCAAATTCCTGCCGTACAAATATTACGGCGCCAGCGGCAACGTGCCGGAATACGGCTTCAAGGAGGAGTGATTTAGTTTTCCGTCATTCCGGACGCCGCGGCAGCGGCGATCCGGAATCTCGAGATTCTCAGGTGCGCAATTGCGCACCGCAGTTCGGTCCTACGGACCGCCCCGGAATGACATTCGCGTCACTTCCCCGCCTTCACCTCGGCGGCGGCGACCGCGAGCAGTTCGCTCATCTTGGCGCGAATCGCCTGCTCGGTGACGGCGACGTTCTTGGCGGCGAAATCAGCCGTCAGCTTGCGCAGGACGTCGGCATCGCCGGCCTCCTCGAAATCCGACGCGACCACCTCCTTGGCATAGGCGGTGGCTGCGTCACCGGTGATGCCGAGCTTTTCGGCCGCCCACAGGCCGAGCAGCCGGTTACGGCGGGCCTCCGCCTTGAACTTCTGCTCCTCGTCGAGGGCGAACTTCTTCTCGAAACCTTCCTGGCGCTTGTCGAACTCGCTCATGCCTTGTTCCAAATCTCCTGCTGAATGCGCGGGAGCCTTCCGTTGCGGCGCCCCGGCTGCATGCCTACATAGATAGCACGAATCGGCAAAACAACGGGCCGTTAAGCCGCAGGCAAGATGGTATAAGTTGGCGCCGGACGGCCGGATCGATTGTGCTGGGACAGCCAATCGGATAGGTTGCCTAAAGGCTTGGTTCCCGTTCTGTTTCCTAGGGTTTATAGATGGGTTCCCAGCCGTTCACGGCAGCTCCGCTGTGGGTCGTAATCCTAGTCAACCGGAGCACACCAAATTCATGGATTTCAACAAAACACGGTACATCCCAATGAGCCGTCGGCGTCGCATTTATGAAGGCAAGGCAAAGGTTCTTTACGAAGGTCCTGAGCCCGGTACCCTGATCCAGCACTTCAAGGACGACGCCACCGCGTTCAATGCGAAAAAGCATCAGGTGATCGAGGGCAAGGGTGTCCTCAACAACCGGATCTCGGAGTACCTGTTTCAGCACCTCAACGACATCGGGGTGCCGACCCATTTCATCCGCCGGCTCAACATGCGCGAGCAGTTGATTCGCGAGGTGGAGATCGTGCCGCTCGAGGTGGTGGTGCGGAACGTCGCCGCCGGCTCGCTGTCGCAGCGTCTGGGCATCGAGGAGGGCACGCAGTTGCCCCGTTCGATCATCGAATTCTACTACAAGAACGACCAGCTCAACGACCCGATGGTGTCGGAAGAGCACATCACCGCCTTCGGCTGGGCGACGCCGCAGGAGATCGACGACATCATGGCGCTCGCCATCCGCGTCAACGATTTCCTCACCGGCCTCTTCCTCGGCATCGGCATCCGTCTCGTCGACTTCAAGATGGAGTGCGGGCGCCTGTTCGAGAACGAGATGATGCGCATCATCGTCGCCGACGAGATCTCGCCGGATAGCTGTCGTCTGTGGGACATCAAGTCGAACGAGAAGCTCGACAAAGATCGCTTCCGCAGGGATCTCGGCGGGCTGCTCGAGGCCTATACCGAAGTCGCAAAGCGGCTCGGCATCCTTATGGAGAACGAGCGTCCGCAGGGCTCCGGCCCGGTGCTGGTGAAGAGCTGAGAGAGGTTTTTGACGTGAAGGCACGTGTCACCGTTACCTTGAAGACGGGTATCCTCGATCCGCAAGGCAAGGCCATCGAAGGCGCGCTGAAGTCGCTCGGCGTCGACGGCGTCGCCAGCGTCCGCCAGGGCAAGGTGTTCGACATCGAGCTCGCCGGCGCGGACAAGGCCAAGGCGGAGGCGGCTCTGAAGGAAGCCGCCGACAAGCTGCTGGCGAATACAGTGATCGAGAATTATCGGGTGGAACTACTCGGGTGAGCAGGATGGCTCACAGCCATCCGACGCTGCGAAAACGCCAGTACAGGGAGCCGCATGCCGTCAGCATCACGCCGAGCAGCTAGTAGCCGTACTCCCATTCCAGCTCCGGCATGTGCTTGAAGTTCATGCCGCAGATGCCGGCGAGCGCGGTCGGGATCGCGATGATCGCGAGCCACGAGGCGAGCTTCTTGGACACCGCCGTCTCCTGGGCCTGGCCGACCAGCAGGCTGGCCTCGAAGGCGAAAGCCAGCACCTCCCGCATGGAATCGATGCGCTCCTGGATGTTCCTGACGTGGTCGGTGACGTCGCGGAACAGCGGCTGCATGGCCTGCCGCACCATCGACAGCTCGTCATGCTCCAGGCGGCGGCAGACCTCCACCAGCGGGCCGATCGCGGTCCTGAGCCGCAAGAGGTCGCGGCGCAGCATGTAGAGCCGCTCGATCTGCGCCTTGCTGAGGGGCTTGGAGAGCACGTCGTCCTCGATGCCCTCGACCTCCTCGTGAATGCTCTCGAGCACGGGCGAGTAATTGTCGACGATGAAATCGAGGATGGCGTAGAGGATGTAGTCCTCGCCGCGCGCGAGCGCCCGCGGGCAGCTCTCGCAGCGTTCGCGCACCGGTGTGTAGGACGTCGAGGCGCCGTGGCGCACCGAGACCAGATAGCCTTCGCCCACGAAGATGTGCGTCTCGCCGAAGGCGATCCGGCCCTCGATCAGTTGCGCGGTGCGCGCCACGATGAACAGGGCCTCGCCATATTGCTCGATCTTGGGCCGCTGATGGGCGTGGTTGGCGTCCTCGATCGCGAGCTCGTGCAGGTCGAACTGCTTCTGGACCGCGCCGAGCAGAGTCATGTCCGGCTCGTGCAGGCCGATCCAGACCACGTGGCCGGGCTTGGCCCGCCAGCTCGAGGCTTCACCGATGGCGATATTGGCGACGCGCCGGCCGTCGACATAGGCGCCGGCGGCGACGACGCCCTCAGTGGGCACCGGTTCGGCAGGGGATGCGGGCAGCGACGGGACGTTCATGGCTTCAATCCCGGGCAAAGCGGCCGGCCAAACGGCATGCGAGATGGCCTGTGTACAAGGCGCTTCCCCGAGGCTAGCACTGGTAAAATCCCCGTCAAATGGTTATGTCTCTTCGCGAATTGGCCCCGTGGGCCAGCCCTGATTCCCGCGCACCGTCGGAACCTCTGCCATGAAAGCCGCCATCCTCGTCTTTCCCGGAATCAACCGTGAGCGCGATATGGCGCGTGCCTTGAGGCTGATCTCGGGCAGCGAGCCCGCGATGATCTGGCACGCCGAGACGTCGCTGCCGGCGGGCACGGATCTCGTGGTGGTGCCGGGCGGCTTCTCCTACGGGGATTATCTGCGCTGCGGCGCGATCGCGGCGCGGGCCCCGGTGATGGACGCGGTGCGCGACTATGCGGCCAAGGGCGGGCTCGTGCTCGGCGTCTGCAACGGTTTTCAGATCCTCTGTGAATCCGGCCTGCTGCCGGGCGTCCTGATGCGCAATGCGCGGCTGAAGTTCATCTGCAAGGACGTGCATCTGCGCGTCGAGCGCTCTGACACCCCGTTCACCCGCGGCTACAATGCCGGACAGGTGATCCGCGTGCCCGTCGCGCACGGCGAGGGCAATTACGAGGCGGACGAAGAAACCATCAAGCGGCTCGAAGGCGAGGGGCGGGTGCTCTACCGCTACTGCTCCGCGGACGGGGTGGTCGACGAGGCCGCCAACATCAATGGCGCGGCGCATTCCATCGCCGGCATCGTCAACGACAAGGGCAACGTGCTCGGCATGATGCCCCATCCGGAAAACCACGTCGAAGACATCATGGGCTGCACCGACGGCCGCGGCCTGTTCGCCGGCCTCGTCCAGCATCTGGAAAAAGCCGCGTGATCCTGCTGGCGTTGAAGCGGACGCTCGCCGCGATGGCGGCGGTGTCGTTCGCGACCGCTGCGTTCGCCCAGGATTTCCCAAAACGTCCGATCATCATGATCGTGCCGTTCGCGGCCGGTGGCACCTCGGACGTGATCGCACGCGCGGTCGCCGAGCAAATGGGCATCGCGCTTGGCCAGACCATCGTGATCGAGAACGTTGCCGGCGCCGGCGGCTCGACCGCGCTGGCGCGCGCCTCTCGCGCCGAGCCCGACGGTTACACCATCGCGATAGGCAATGCCGGCACCAATGCCGCGACCTACACGATCTATCCAAAACTGCCGTTCACTCCGGACTCGTTCGTGCCGATCGCCATGGTGGCGAAGACGTTCGGCATCGTCGCGCTGCGCAAGGACTTTCCTGCGAAGGACCTCAAGGAGTTCATCGCCTACGCCCACGCCAATCCGGGCAAGATCAATCTCGGCCATGCCGGCGTCGGCTCCTCGAATTATCTGATCTGTAAAAGCTTCGTCACGTCAGCCGGGATCGACGCGACGCTGATCGGCTATCGTGGCGCCGCGCCTGCGCTGACCGACGCGGTCGGTGGCCAGATCGACGGCGTCTGCGACGCGGCCGCCTCAGTCTCGCAGTCGATCAACGAGAAGCTGGTGAAGGGCCTCGTGGTCGGCTCGACCGTTCGGCTCGCCACGCTGCCGGATCTGCCGACCTCCGCGGAAGCGGGTCTGCCCGAGTTCGAGGCGCAGGGCTGGAACGGCTTGTTCGCGCCCAAGGGCACGCCGCCGGCCGTGATCGCCAAGCTGAACGCGGCGGCGCGCACGGCCGTCGAGACCGAGGCGGTGAAAAAGCGCTTCGCGGATCTGTCGACCGTCGCGCCCGAGACCAATGAGCATGCGCCGGAACTGCTGCAACAGCTGGTGACGCGCGACGTCGAAAAATACCGGAAGATGCTGGCGGACGACGCCAGCAAATAGCGGCGCTCCTTCCGTCCATAATCATTCATTTTTCGCAGGCGCCGCGGCTGCCGTGGTGCATTGACGGGGTCTGACCAGGAATCCGGTCGATCACGGTTGTCGGATCCGCTGTGCACAAAAGTGGTCGCAATCTGTGTGTACATTCGTGGCGGCTGAGGAGGTGAACCGCTCGACATATGGAAACATCCTGATGCACTTCGGCTCTGCCTGGCGTTGGAAGTTCTCTCACGCCGTCAATCATCACGCCGTCAATCATCACGCCGTCAATGACGTTTTCGGACTGACCGAGGATCAGGCGCAAGCCGAACAGGTCACGACTGGTATCCTGTCGCTGGACGTCCTCGCAAATGATCGCGCGAGCCATGCCGCAAGGCTCTATTCGATCGAAGGCGGCGGCGGCTGGCGGTTCGATCGGGCGCTTTTGGCAAAGGACGTTGGTCCCGACGGGACCTCGCCTTGGGAAATCACCGATAACGGCAATCTGATCCGTATCGATCACGGCCAGATCGAACTCGATCTCGGCCATTCGCTGTCCGCGCTCGGGGCGACCGATTTCAACTCCATGGCGGCCGGGGACGTCATCGACGACGATTTCGTGTACGCGATCCGGTTGGGATACGGCAGGTTGAGTGAGGCTCATGTCCACGTCCATATCGACGGCGTCAACGATGCGGCCACGATCAGTGGCACGTCGACCGGAACGGTGACGGAGGACGGCGCCGACCAGACCGCACGTGGCGCGCTGACCGTCACCGACCCCGATCACGGTCAGAGTGAGTTCCAGGTGCCTGCTTCGTTGGTAGGCACCTATGGGACCTTCGCGTTCGACCCAGCGACCGGCGTCTGGGGCTATACGCTCGACAACGGCGCGGCCAATGTCCAGGCATTGACCGCCAATGATGTCAGGCACGACCACCTGACGGTCACCTCTGCGGACGGCACCGCACATCAAGTCATCGACGTGACCATCCATGGCGCCGACGAAGCCAGGCGCCTCGACATTGTGGTGGGAGCGGAGTTCACGGACATTGTGGCGGACCCGGGCTCCCTTGCCGTCGTGTTGCACGATGACGCCGGCGGCTTTCAGACCCCGGCCCTCTATCACAACGGGACAAGCTATTATAACGGCACGCTCGAATACACGACTGCTATCGGAATCGCCGATCTCGATGGTGACGGCGTATCCGATATTGTGACCACTGCCCTTGCCGGCCTCGGCACCAACTCGAGCGCCAGCGTCGGGGTGCTGCTCGGGCACGGCGACGGGACCTTCGGCCCGGGATCCGCCTATCATGATGGCACGTCGTGGGGGCCGAACCACGAATACACGTTCGCGCTCGATATCGCCGACTTCAACGGAGACGGTGTGCCCGACATCGCGACCGCAGGGGTGAGCCTTGAATCGTCCGACGGCAGCCTGGGTGTGCTCCTTGGAAACGGCGACGGCACCTTCCAGGACGGCAAGCCCTATAGCACCGGGACCGTCTACGCCTCGCGGTCGCAGATCACCTACGCGCTGGCGAGCGGCGATTTCAATGGAGACGGCAAGCTCGACATCGTGACCGTCGGCGCGGCAGGGTCGTCGACGGAGGACAACGCGACCGAAAGCGTCGGCATGCTGCTCGGGAACGGCGACGGCAGTTTTGGGAAGGCCACGATCTATTCGACGGGAAACATCGTCGTCGAGCACGAAATGACCGAAGCGGTAACGGTCGGCGCGGTCAACGGCGACGGCAGGCTCGATGTCGTCACCGGGGGATTTGACGACAACAACCTCGCGCCGGGCAAGACACCCCACTCCATGGCCGTGCTGCTGGGTAACGGCGACGGCACTTTACAAGCGGCAATGCCGCTCTCCAGTGGTATTCCGTTGAATTCAATTGCCTATCAGTCGGAGGAAACCACCGACCTGATCCTGGCCGACCTGAATGGCGATGGCAAGCTCGACATCGTCGGCGCGACGCACGACGTGAATAGCAGCGTCTTCACCATGCTGGGCAACGGTGACGGTACGTTCCAGCCGCAGTCCAATTGGTCCAACGGTGCTTCACCGAACGGCGATCAAACAACTATTTCGATAGCGGTCGGTGACATCAATGGCGACGGCCGCCTCGATATCGCCGCGCTCGACAATGGCGGTTCTGCCGGCGTGCTCTATGGAAACGGCAACGGAAGCTTTCAACCAGCCCAGATCGTGCAGACGGGGATTCACGACGCTCTCGCCATCCAGCTGGGCTATCTCGTATCGGCTTGATCGAGGCCAGTTGAGCAACTGCGGCCCGTAACCTCTCCCGCAAGCGCAAGCGGGAGAGGGAGCATCTTTCGCTACCGCCACTTCAACTTTTCCGCCGGCACCGTCATCGCCGCAACGCCCGCCATGACCAGCAATAGTCCGAGCGCGAGGTTCGACGGCACGCTCTCGCCGAGCAGCAGCACGGACAGGCCGACGCCGATCGGGATGCGCAAATAGCCTTGCGCGTTCGTCGTCAGTGTGCCGAGCCGTCCGAGGCAGACGTAGAACAACATCAATCCCAAGGCGCTGGAGACGATGCCCATGACGACGGTGGCGACGATCGCCGTCGGCGTCGGCTGCAGCGTCCAGGGCTGGTCGATGAGCAGCGAGGGCGGCAGCAGCACAAGGCCGCCGAACAGCAGCGAGCCGGCCGCCACCACCATGGGATCGTATTCGGACAGGCGGAGGCCGAAGATCGTCGCGCAGGCAAAGGAGATGGTGGCGAGCAGGATTGCGATCTCGGCCACGATCTCGCTGCCGAAGCCGCGCAGCGCATCGAGGCCGACGATGGCGATGGTTCCGGCAAGGCCGAGGATCGCACCGGCGAGCTTGAGCAGCGTCGCCGGCTCGTGCCGCGTGATCAGCGAGGTGATCAGGAAGGCGAAGATCGGCGTCGTCGAGGCCAGCACCACCGTGTTCGACGCCGGCACATATTGCTGCGACCAGGTGATGATCAGAAAAGGAAACGTCGAGTTGATCAATTGCTGGGTCGCGAACAGCTTCCAGGCCTTCGCATCGGTCGGGATCCTGACGCCGCGCATCCACAGGATCGCGAACAGGAAGGCGGCCGCGATCAGCGAGCGCGCCGAGATGAAGGTGATGGGTGGGATCGTATCCAGCGCCAGCTTCGCCAGCGGATAGGTGGAGCTCCAGCAGCAGGCCAGTGCCAACAGCAGGGCGTAGTCGCGCCAGCTGCGCGCGCCGGTGGCGGGCATGGACGGCAACGGCGTTGATGCGGATGCCGCCGCGCGACCCGCCTGCGATGTGCTCTGCGGCACCTTGTTCCTGCTCCCCGGCGCGAACGCGCTTGCCGGGAAGTCTGGGCGAGGGCGCGCGAAAAGGGAAGCCGCAGAGCTATGCGTTTGGCTGGGGGAGCGACTTCCGCTTCATCCGCTTGATCGTGCCGGAAAAGGTCAGCAACAGCCGCTCGCCGGACGTCATCTTGCCGCGCAGGAAGATCAGCGAACCGCCGGCGCGGCTGACCTCGCCGGTGCATTCGATCAGCTCGCCCTCGCGTGCCGCGTCGAGGAATTCGCAGGCGAAGTTGGTCGTCACCGCCCGGCTGTCCAGGACATGGGTGGCGATCGCAAACAGGGAGTAGTCGGCAAACGCCATGAAGCAGCCGCCATGGACGTTGCCGGAGCCGTTGAGGTGCTTTTTCTCGACCCGGAACGCGCAGCTGACGCTGCCGTCCGCCTCGATCCGGTGCCAGAAGGGGCCGACATGGGACTCGAAACTGTCGCGAATCCAGGTCCGCCAGCCGACAAATTCGCCCTCGGTGGCGACATGGAGGTCGGGGCGGCGGGGCGGGGGTGTCTTGGTCAATTCGTGCAAGGAAATGGGCCTTCAATTGCGGGTGTTGAGCCCTTAAATCCGATCCATCCGCGACGTGCAATTCCTGTTCCCGCGGGGCCCCCGGCGCAAAACGTGGGACAGCGGGAAAATGCGCCATAAAGGGCTTTTCGTGAGCCCCCGATGTTCCTAAGAACGGTCTCGAATCCAAGGGAAAAGCATCTTCCGATGTCTGGCGTTGCGCTCACCACGTGCTCCGCTCTGCTCTCTCCCCCCTTGTGGGGGAGAGCTGGAGAGGGGGGTAGCCGCGGGCACCGGCCGTGGGGCTTACCCCCCCCCCCCACCCCCCCCCCCCCCCCCCCCCCCCCCCCCCCCC
>NZ_RQIT01000026.1 GCF_003837805.1 Bradyrhizobium sp. RP6
TGATCTCGAATCCGGGCCTCATCAATTTGGATCACCTGACCCATGGCATTCCCATCGTTCATTCAAAGCTCCTTCATTCTAGAAGAAGCCGTCAATCCTGAAAGTGCGAAAGACTCTGTACGTTATCCGAAAAGGAAGCCTGCATCACGGATTAGAGGATCCCCACCAACGGTCCGAATGGCAGGCCGAGCCCTTCGCGATGATTGGTAAGTCTACCTTTTTATCAAGAGAGCACCATTGTGTTTTGCCCCCTCCCCGAGGTCGAGCTTGGTTCCGAAGCCGTGAATTTGCGGCGCCGCTTCGCCTGAGCAGCCAGCAGCGGACCACCGACGTGTTCTTCTCAGACCAGATGAGGCGCCCAGCTCGGCACCAAGTGCGCGAAGATCTCGATGCGCCAGGAAACGTGAAGCGGTCCTAGGCTCCTTCGCGCGCCCCACGGAGCAAACCCGGATTGATTTGATGTGTCATTGCCTGGCCATCTCGGCATCAGCAGCGCCGGTGAGGTCGAGCTCGGCGAGGTTCGCGCAGTCGGCGCTCGCGTCGCCACGGTGATCGGACGCGATCGCGACATAGAGCGCTGGAAGCACGAATAGCGTGATCAGAGTGCCCACAGACATGCCGGCGGCGAGGACGAGCCCGATCGAGAAGCGGCTCGCCGCGCCAGCTCCCGTTGCAGTCAACAAGGGTATGAAGCCCGTGACCATCGCCGCCGTGGTCATCAAGATTGGGCGCAATCGGACGCGTGCCGCCAACTCTATAGCCGAGCGACGGTCAAATCTCTCCTTGAGCTGCAGCTCATTGGCGAACTCAACCATTAGGATGCCGTGCTTAGAAATCAACCCAACAAGGGTCAACAGTCCAATCTGGGTGTAGATGTTCATGGTCGCCCAGCCGAAGAATGGCGGAATCAACGCGCCGACCATTGCCATCGGCACGCTGATCATGATGATGAGCGGATCGCGCAGACTTTCGAACTGCGCCGAAAGCACCAAGAATATGATGATGAGTGCAAATGCAAATGTAATGGCGAGTTGATTACCCTCTTGCACATACTGGCGCGCGTCGGCCAGGAAGTCGTGGCTGAAGCCTGCGGGCAGTTTCTTCGCCTGGGCTTCCAGGAAATCCACAGCCTGTTCGATCGTGACGCCGGGCATCGGCACGGCCTGAAAAGTCGCGCAGTTGAGCTGGTTGTAGTGGGTGAGCGCGTTCGGATCGGTGGCGGTCTCGACGGAGACCACGGTAGACAGCGGAAGCATTGAGCCGGTCGCGGTCTTTACGTAATAGCTCCCGATTGCCTGCGGCACCAGGCGTTCCCCTCGGGGAACCTGCGGGATCACCTGGTAAGAGCGGCCCTGCAAATTGAAGCGGTTGACATAGTTTCCCCCAAGCAAGGTGGCAAGCGCATTGCCTATAGTCTGCATGGTGATGCCAAGCTCGTTAGCCTTAGATCGATCAACCTTGATTCGTACCACCGGCTGGTTGAACTCGAGGTCGGAGTCGCTCACCATGAACAGGCCGCTCTTACGCGCGGCATCCTTCAGCTTTGACATCTGCTCGTAGATGGATTGGAAGCCAAGGGTCGAATTGATCACCATCTGCACTGGTAGCCCGTCCGAACCGCCCGGAAGCGGAGGCAAGCTAAAGGCAAACGCGTTGATGCCTTCGATTTTTGACAGCTCGGCCTGGACAAGGGACTTCAGTACAATCGATGATCGCTTGCGCTCGTCCCACGGCTTGAGCAACATGCCGGCTAGGCCACTCTGCTGGCCGCTAACGCCATTGAGCACGAAGCTCAAGTCAGTCTCTGGAAATTTCTGGAACGCGTTTTCGAGCTTGGTGCCGTAATAGTCGAGGTAGTCGATATTGGCGTATTTCGGCGCCTTCGTTAAAGCGAATACGATCCCTTGATCCTCCTCGGGGGCGAGTTCTTTGGAAGTGTGCATATAGAGAAAGCCGACGAGGCCAAGCATGGTTAGCGCAAACAGGCCCGTAACCGGTCGATAGTCAAGCGAGCGGTCGAGCTTGCGGCCATACCACTGTGTCATGGCGCCGAACCCACGGTTCACAAATCTTGCAAACCGTCCCCCCTCGGCGCGCTTCAGGAGGAGCGAGCACATCATCGGCGATAGCGTCAAAGCGATCACGCCCGAGACGATCACCGCTCCCGCTAGCGTAAACGCGAACTCGCGGAACAGCGCACCGGTGAGGCCGCCCAGAAATCCGATTGGGGCATATACCGCAGCCAAAGTAATCGTCATGGAAACAACGGGGCCGACGATCTCGCGCGCTCCCGCTGTGGCAGCCTTTCGGGGCGTTGCACCTTCTTCTAAATGGCGGTGAATGTTCTCCACCACCACAATCGCGTCGTCGACTACGAGACCGATAGCGAGAACCATTGCAAGGAGGGTCAAGAGATTGAATGAAAACCCCAGCAACAGCATCATGCTGCAGACACCAACGAGCGACAACGGAATAGTGATAATAGGAATGATGACCGAGCGCAGCGAGGCCAGGAACAGGAAGATCACTAGCACAACGACCACGACGGCCTCAATGAGCGTCTTCTCAACTTCATCGATCGATGATTGAATAAATTTGGTGGAGTCGTAGGCTACTTTCATCCTCAGTGACGGCGGCAGGTTACGCTCGATTTCCGGAAACAGCCCTCGAACGCCTCGCGCTATGTTTAGAGGATTTCCTTGCGGGCTCGCCTGCACGCCGACAAAGACCGCGTGCTCGCCGTTCATCGCGACACTAATGTCAGCAGTCTGCGCGGCAAGCTCCACTACCGCAATGTCCTCCATGCGCACAAAGCCACCGTCATTGGCCTTCACGATCATGCGCTTGAAATCTTCAACACTCCGCAGATCCGTATTTGCCGTGACATCGGAGATAGTGAAATGGCCCTTGATCTGGCCCGCCGCGGCCTGGAAGTTGTTAGCGGCGATTGCAGCCGAAACTTCAGCCGGCGACACGCCGTGCCCAGCCATTTTCGCAGTATCGAGCCATAGCCGCATCGCAAAACTCTGGCCGCCCAGAATGTCTGCCGCAGCAACGCCGTCGACCGTTGAAATAACCGGTTGCACGACGCGTGAGAGATAGTCGGAGATCGCACTTGCCGCCAGTTCCTCGCTGGAGAAGGCGATGTACATGACAGCAGTCTTCTGACCCGTCGACTTCGTGACGACTGGATCGTTTGATTCCTTCGGGATCAGGTATTTGACTGAGTTGACCTTGGAGAGCACCTCCGTGAGCGCTTCGTTGGGATCGAAATTGAGCTTGATGTAGACTTTGATGGTCGAAGCACCAAGCACAGACGAGGAACTAATGTAGTCAACGCCCTCGGCGGACGCGACTGCCTGCTCCAGGGGAGAGGTGATGAACCCCTGGATCATGTCGGCCGAAGCGCCAGGATAGGAAGTCGTAATATTGACGACCGTATTAGATAGCTTGGGATATTGCCGGATCGGCAGTACGGTGGCCGCGCGCAAGCCGATCAGCAAGATCAAGGAACTGACGACGATAGATAATACCGGACGTTTGATGAAAAGCTCGGTAAATGCCATATCGACTCATGTTTCAAGAGTGGGATGCAAATTCGCCGCAACTTATAAAGCGGCAATGATCACCAATGCTGCGGCTGTGCTAGAGCCCCCGGTATGAGGGACGCGCTATCGGCTACTCTAAGATCTCACGTGCTCGCGGATGCGGACGCCCTATCCTTCGCTTCCATGTTCGTCGCTCGAGTGAATGCGCTCTGATGGCTGATCCCCATCTAAGTGATGGGCACCTGCTATAAAGCCCCTCGTCTTCTTAAGTGCAATCGGCCGAAGGTCCGGACTCAAGACTCGTCGCAACACCTGATTGGCACTCAACGAATTATAGCGAGGCAGCAGCTCAGGTTTCGCACTGACCCGCAGACCAAATGATCGAGGTTCGACGTCGAAAGTACAGACGACCTGACGGGTGCTCAACTCTACAAAGGTAAATGGGTGATATAGTCTGGGCTGTAAAGCACTATACCAAGGTTTGTCGAATTGATCGCTGATCGCCGTAGAGCAAAACTCGTGATGTTGCCGGACACAAAGTTTAGGTCCCACAATATTCCGTACGCACCTGCTACCTATCGCTTCGCTAAGTCGCTGAACAAGATCGCCTCGGAGTCGGCCCTCCGCTACCAGCTCGACGCGCCTTTCGGAGATGCTTTGAGCATTTCTTGCCGCTCAATATGCTGCGAACCGTTTAGCCACGCATTGCGCTACCGAGTTGGCAACCCCAGTAGGACGTTGTCGATCAGCCGCGTTGAGCCAACGTAGGCTGCCGCACAAAGCGCCGCGGGGCGCCGCAGTGGACTATCGGCAGTTTTGAGCGTGTCACCGTCGACAAGTTCAAGATACTGCAGTCTGTCAACCGCCTCTAAATGCCCCTTGGCGACCGCAATCGCTTTTCTACGTTGCGCTCTCCCGAGCGAAATTCGTCGAGCGCCGCGGATAGTCCACGATTGATCGCAAGGGCCCGCTGACGCTCTTCTTTGCTCAGATAGCGGTTGCGACTGCTCATTGCGAGCCCATCCTGTTCGCGAACGGTTCGTACAGTGACCATCTCGATCGGGAGATTGAGATCAATTACCATGCGACGCACGACTGCGCATTGCTGAAAATCCTTCTGCCCAAAAAACGCGACATCGGGCTGCACCATGTTGAACAACTTGCATACGACGGTCGCGACACCGCGAAAATGTCCAGGCCTGAAGACTCCGCACAGAGGTTTGGCGAGGTCGCCCGGTTCAACGAAGGTTTCGAAATGGCTCGTATAGACCTCCTGTGTATCCGGCGCGAAGAGGATCGCAACACCGCCATCACGGCACAGTCCCTCATCACGTAAAAAGTCGCGCGGATAGCTACTGAGATCCTCGTTTGGTCCGAACTGAGTGGGGTTGACGAAGATGCTGACGACGGTGACGTCGCATTGCGCCTGGCTCGCCGCGATCAGCGCCAAGTGGCCATCGTGGAGATAGCCCATTGTCGGCACCAATCCGACCCGTTGATCGGCACCGCGGGATTTTGCGAGAGTACGGCGAAGTTCAGCGACCCTCGTGATTGTTTGCATGTGGAGCTCTATATCAAGTTGGGTTGGAGGGCGCCCAGTTGGTAATTGCTTCTTCGACGCCTTCGGGAAGCCTATAGGACTCTTGCGGTCCCGGGAATGCACCACCGCGGACATCCGCGGCCCAGCGCGAAAGCGCATCATGCAACTGCTGAAAGCCTTCTGCATAGGCGCGAACGAATTTGGGGCGATGACCTCCAGTGAGGCCCAGCACGTCGTGAAACACGAGTACCTGGCCTGAACAGTCCGGGCCGGCGCCGATCCCGATCGTCGGTATTGTCAAGGATTTGGTTACTCGAGCAGCAAGCTCGGCCGGAATGCCCTCCAATACCAAAGCGAAACAGCCGGCCTCCTGCAGACGGTGAGCGTCATCGAGCAAACGCAACGCTTCATCCGCTGTCCGACCCTGCACTTTAAAGCCCCCCATGACGTTGACGCTCTGGGGCATAAGACCGAGATGACCCATCACAGGAATCTCGCAATCGACGAGGGCCCGTACCATCTCGATTCTCTTGCCACCGCCCTCGAGTTTCACCGCAGCTGCGCCTCGCTGCAGGAATCCGCCGGCATTGCGTATGGTTTCCTCGACGCTGACGTGGAAGCTAAGAAATGGCATATCGGCGACAAGTAAAGCACGAGGCTTGCTGCGTACCACGGCTTCCAGATGATGGTTCATCATCGCAACGCTCACTGGAAGCGTATTTTCGAATCCAAGGCAAACGTTACCCACACTGTCGCCGACGAGAATGATGTCGACGGACGGATCCGCGATACGCGCCGCAACCGCGTCGTAGGCAGTCGTCATGACGAGACGCCGAGCGTCCTGCTTCCACTGCTGCAGCATGGGAATTGTGATGCGATCGATCGGCTGCTCGGAAACGTGGCTCATTTGGACCTCAGTTCGATTTTGCGGTGCGAATGTGGCAAAGCTTGAACTCCGCTTAACTCGCCGACGATTTGGAAGTCATAGCTACCCACACCGTTCGAAATGATCGAATATGCCGGGCGATCAGTAGTCTGGTTGCTGCGAAACGCAAGTGAACCTCTTCCGCTTCAACTCAACTAATTTGCTGCTCATCCAAGAAGGAGAACAGCAAACAATGAGTTGGTCACGGGATTGGCAGATCCGCGCAACAGCAGCGTTGAGAGCACAGCAACGCGAGCGCCTACGCTGAGAAATGCTTAGCAGCGTATACTGTTCTCATTTGAAGAACGTTCAGCCTTCCGCACACACGGTACTTCCTTACGGAGCGTGGAGGAAAATTGTCAACTTGCGGAAGAGAAAAAGAAATCGACGGCTCAAAAATGGCCCGCGGATGGATGAAAATCCCTTTGGTTGCGCCATCATCGCCGGGAGACTTACTTGGGTTGTCTGTTGGGTATGCGGGCGTGGGTCGGCCTCCGCCGATTCGCCGACCGGCTGCCGCGGTCGGCGACCTATCCGGTCCGGTCTAGAGCAGCTCATCGGCTGGATCGACGATGTGCAGTGTAGAATTCCTTGAGGTCCGCCGAGGTGACGCAATACTGCGGCGTGACTAAGATCGTGTTTCCAAGCCAGCGCAGCAGCAGATCTCGATCGCTAAAGAGCCCCTATGAAGCTTGGTGCCGATTTGCTCGAGGCCCAGGCGTTCGCACGCTTTGCGGGAAGCAGAGGTTCGTAGCAGGGTCCGTTGTCGGTCGTGACCTGCTGACCTTGACGCCGATGCTTGTGGCGTCGCCGCCTTGAGGAGGGCCGCGGCGCAGCCCTGCCACTCGCTTCGCCTCGCTGAACGTATTTCGGGAGGCATCCTCGTTCAGACGTCAACATAATCCCGGCCAGGTTCTTCGCCGCGTACCCGGAGGCTGCTCTTTCGAGTCCGACCACCATTGATCGATGGTCTACACGGTTGGACTTGCCCATCTTTTTGATAGCGACGTGTCAGCTCACCGGGACGTTCACGTCCATAGCGCCGCACCGGCTCGGCCGGGTCAAGCCGCGCAATCGGCGTGGCGCGGCCGTCGCACTCCGAATTCGGCGCGTGTGGCAGGCAGAGCTTGGCGTTGAAAGAGCCTTGTAGAGCGATCACGCTCCATCGACGCCTGCCCCTGCGGAACGCTTGACCCACTTGGTGACGGTCTTGGCCGAGCTATTGAATTGCAGCGCGGCTGGCCTTTGTCAGGCCACTACGACCCCCCTCGGCACCATGGCTTCCCGATCTTTCGGCGTCAGAGCCGCGTCCTTATGGGTGCCTATCGATCCTCCACGAGCGGGCTAAAGCTTCGCCAAGTTCAGCTTCCTCGTTCACGAGAGGTTGGACCACTTACCGAAAGCTCACACTAGTGGTCTCACAGACATGCTACCCGAACCGGCTGACACCCATGCGCCCCCTCTAAAAGCGCGCGTATGCGCGCAGCGATCTGCCGTGCTTCCTTCGGCCGCAGGTCGGGTTTTATGCAATCGAGTATGGCTAGCATTGCCTGAACTTCATCCATGTTCAATGTGGCGAGCTTGCGATCTGATAGTCCCAGAGACTTATCGGCGGCACGGACCTGATTGGCTACAAGCACCGCAAGCGCTTGCGACCGCAGGGACGTGATATGCTGCTCGAATATGTGCATTTTTGCCCTGTAGCTGCCCTATGGGCATGGTGTCGCAAGCGCTGGTGGCCAACCCGGTCACAAAGACTGGGGCTGGCCACCTTTGCTCCCATGAGGCTCAAATTCTCAAGGGCGACCTAGTTATATCTTCGAGAAGCAACGAAGGGCACCTACCAAAATAGATCGGTCCCATCTCATCGGCGATTCTTTAAGCTGGGTCTTTACCTTGAACCAATTGGAGACACCAGCATGACCCGACACGTGGGCGTTCCTAGAAAACCGTGCATAAAAAACAATGACAGGCCAAACGCACATGAGAGGCGCAAGAATGTTGGCAGAGTAAGTCCAGACGAAGCGCGATAGAATCAGTCCATTGAGAAGATTATCCGAGACCTTGAAAGCCGCGACGGGGAGCACCGCGTTGAAGAATCGGACGACGCTGTCGGCATCGTCGTCGCCACACACGGCAGACACAATTGCATCAAGACAACAGCGGACTGGATTTAGCCAGGCAATCTCCTTTCCCTTCCTGAGTGTTGGCGAAGATTGATCGGAAGCAGTGCGGGCGCGACTCGGCGCCGCTTGGTTGCGCTGGAGCAGACGCTGTCCCTACCCCGCCCGCACTGCCAGTTGAACTTAGCAGAACTTCAATCAGCGCTTTTCCCCGACGCATACACAGGGGGAGCGCTTTCCCTGCCACCCAGCTAACTGCTCCAAACTGAGCTTCAAGCGGCGCAAGAAGCTGATTGCTTGCAGAACGAGCAAAATCGGCAGAAGGAGAACTAACCCGCGAGTTGGAAGCATTGCGGGCGCGCTCGGCGCCTGGGGCATCATGAGGCACTATCCTGCCGCATCCGCAGTGCAATGAGCTTAACGGAAGCGTGACTCGGCACATGGTGGTCCTTCAGCTCATGCGCTGTCCCCGCCACGCCCCCGTTAAACCCAACGATTCTTTATCGGGGCTGGCTTACCGAAAGCTGACAGACCTGCACAATTTACAAAACGAAAGGCGACCCATGTGGGCGGGCCGCTTGCCGTTGGCAGCGATATCGCCGTTTACGCCTCAGATAACAGTCATTCGGCGCGCTTGCGATCAGCGGCACCCGCATTGAGACTACGCGCCGGATTGACACTCAGCCAATCCACTGCACGTTTGATGACTGATCGGCCGTATGACCTCACGCCCCCTGGCTCGTGGGCTCTTCGACCATGCAGGATTGGCCATTCGGATTGCGCATCAGTTGCTCTCGAATTTGAATACGTCGCGCCGCTTACCGGCTCGTGCTCCACGCTGGGTTCGCGTGGGGAGGACGATTGGGCTCCGATTCGTCAAAATGCTTAATGAGCTCGATCAGCCTATCTCCCAGTAATGCGCGAAAACTAGACGCAATTAGCGAGTTCGAGAGAAAGCAGCGCGGATGCGACTCGGCGCCGATGTCCACCGGGGAGGTGGATAAATGCGCTATCTGCCGCATCCGCTTCGCCGGAACGCTAGTCAGCCTCGGGGATCACAAGGCTAACCCGCCCGGCTTTCCCGTGAGGCCCGCCGCCTCAGGGTACAGTGGGACTTTAGCGAGAGAGCGGCCTCGGGTGACCTACCAGCATTGGTAGTCATGCACAGCACGGCGGCGCAAATGGGCAAGCACACCACGTTGAACCACCTTGCATGAAGGCAGCACGCTTCGCGCCGGGTTCGGCGGTATCGGCCGCTCCGTAACGCCGTTATCCAGAGCGTCTCTGCGGATAAGCACTGGAGCTCCCTCACTACGCCGCGGCCTTTGTCGGGCCGATATAGCTCCCGGCGCTGTTCGCCATTCTGGCGAGCTTCTCGTTGCCCAGCGCCTCTACGCGCCCCTTGCTTTGCGAGAGACCAAGGTGTGGCAACCACGGCTTCCGGCGGCGAGCGTTCGCTTCGAGGCGTTTGTCCCTCGGGCTAGCGTCTGCGGCAGGCTTCCTGCTGTTTATGGAGCGCAGTTGCGCGATGAAGTTCGCGGCGAACAGCTCGATGTCAGGCAGAGCCTTTGATTTTTTAGAGAGGCGCAAGCGTCTGCATGCTTTTCTTTCACTAAGCATCGGTCAATTCCTTCTCTCGCGAGCGACCAAACGGGTTCCCGTTCCCAAAGATGAAACCACACGAGCAACGCCATGACGGGCTATGCGTGCCGCAATGCAGTCGCGCCTTTCAGTCAGCGCGTGGCTCCGAATTCCCGCAGGATCCTTCGCGATGGACCCCGAGAATTCGCGCGGCCTCAACCTGTGAGGCTGCGAGGCGATCAGCGTTGATGTTATCTGTGCTCAGCATAGCTTTGAAATTCGCGTCTGCCGGTTCGTCAACGGCATGCCACCATTTTGCTTCGCCGAGACACGGCGGAACAACTCGCAACATTGGAAAGCGTGAATGTGCGGGATCGGCTGCGAAAATACGCGCGGAAGAGAAGTGCTGCCGCCGTCGTCGAGCGACCTGCCATGATCTGTTCGGCGAGGACGATCGGAAAGGACCTTGTAGCTGCGCAATGCTCAGGTAGACCATCTGATTTGCGCGTTTGCCTCTTCGCTCTCGCCAAAAATCTCGACTCATCTGCGATATCTAGTACGCGCGGCAAAGATTCCTCGCCTGCCGAACCGCAATGGGCGGCGTTTGGCGCACCAGCATTGGGCCTCCTCTGCAGCTTAAGCGAGGTCAAGGAAGCTATGACCTATCGGATCTAAGAGGGCGCAAAAGACGTCGCTGATCGAGATCAGAGAAACCGTCCATGGTGACAAAAGCGATCTCAGCGGCGCTCCGGCATGGGCAGCCGCCTCGACTCATGCTGACGCTTGCCAAGGAACGTGTCCGTCCGCTATGCAGCAGATCGCGAAAGCATCTCAAGGTTCTGGCTAACTGCAATCGACGAGCAGGATCGGGCATGGCTCACCCGTTAGTGTGTCGAAGTATTCCGAGGCCCAGAAGGTCTAGAATTAGAGGGGAGGCAGCGCGGGCCGGGCGTCCGCGCTGTTCAAAGCTCTGAAACTACCAACTCCGCGCTGCCAGCGGAGTTAAATGACGTGTGACTCGGCGCTCGTCGGAGAGGCCCTTGGAAAGCGCTGTCCCTATCACGTGCGCCACTAACTTCGCTCGCCAGCGTCGCGGTACTGCAACGCTGCCGCCTCGCACCCTTGGGGCGGCTGCCCCGAGGGCGCCCTGCCTTCTATCGTCGAGACGTCCCGCAAGGCACCTGCCAGATTTGGTAGGTTGAGCTGTCTTACATGGGAGAAACTGAAGCGTTGTGCCGACCACTCCTGCCCCCCGCGCCCAATCCTGAAGCCGCTTATCGCGAGGGAGCAATTATGAGCTTCTGGCTTGTGCACCGTAGCAACGCATCTGATTCCCGACCCCGCATCATTGGAGCGCGCGTGAAAACACCGGCCATCTCACGGGAATATCAAAATGTCAGAACCTGAAGGCATTTCGCAGAATTCGCTACGTATGCGCGTCCTTCATCTGAGACAAAATTCGGCAGACGATCGTACCTGGCCATATGCTTATTGCGGTTGCGCCAATGCCGTATGAGAGTCTTTCTAAATGGATCTTCGAAACCGGTTCCACATGGCAGCTGACAGATTTGATGGGTAGGCTCCCCGTCACACGACGTTAGCCATCAGGAGTCGCAGCAACATGCGCACGAGGGTCGTGCGCCAGCGAAGCGCATCGATTTCGTCAAAGATGCAATATCCAGGCCATAGGTCGAGCCATAGCAGTCTGTCTGATGGTTGCGAGAACCGCGAAGGCTATTTCCGCTCGCTGGGTAGACCTGCCTAAGGACGATTGAACCATCCACCGCCTCCTCGCCCACGGTCTAGCTAACGGCTCCAATCAGGCCGAACTGGTGGCGAATTCGACAGCTGGAATAGAGTCCTTTGGCCAGGCCCGGAGTTTCCACTTCGGTATTCGCTAGATGGGAGAGGTTGTGCGCTTCCCAGCAGTATCAATTCCATGCACGCAAAGCCGTTCGCTCCTTGTCCTTTTCTTCGCCTAGGCATCCAATTTCACGACGAGTTCATAGCGGCCGTTGCACTTAGTCATCATCCGAGCAGGATGCTCGAGATGATCAGTTCCCCCCACGTCGTCTTGTCGACTGACGCCAGCGTAGGTGCGTGCACCTCGTTGAGCTGCGCGATTGCCTAGAGGTTCGATCGTGCGGGAAGCCGATCGCAAATTTTCCTTGCAGGCGAATCCAGATAGGGCGATCTTACGCCTCGCGCGAGTACTTGCCCGTGTGGCCGCGAGGGAAGATCATGAAAGACAGCTCATCGAGCGAAGCGGGGAAAAGAGCGACGATCTATGCTCGATTCTCAACCGATCTTCAGAACGAGCGATCGATTGAGGATCAGCTTTCACTTTGTCAGAGCTATGCCGAGCGCGAAGGATTAATTGTTGTCAGTACCCATGAAGATCGGGCTCGTTCGGGCGGGTCTGTCATGGGCCGCGAAGGCCTTCTACGGATGTTGGACCAAGCGCGGGAGAGATCCTTTGACGTGGTGATCGTCGAAGCGCTCGATCGCCTCTCTCGCGACATGGAAGATCTGGCTGGCATTCATAAGCGGCTGTCATTTCTCGGGATCGAGATCCGGGCGGTCCACGAGGGCGTCGTTAACACCGTGCTGGTGGGCCTTCGCGGCTTGGTCGGACAACTTTATCGCGAGGACAATGCGCACAAAGTGCGTCGCGGCCAAGCGGGGCGGGTCAAGCAAGGTTTGGCTGGCGGGGGCCTGACGTACGGATACGCAGCGGTACCTGGAAGAAGTGGTGAACGAGTGGTTGTCGAGGCCGAGGCACAAGTGATCCGGCGCATCTTTCAGGAATACGTGGACGGTCGTACGCCTCGGGAAATCGCGCATGATCTCAACAACGAGGGCGTACCACCTCCGCGGGGGCGAGGCTGGAATGCGTCAACAATCAATGGCAATCATGAGAGGCGCGCCGGCATTCTGCCAAACGAACTTTATGTGGGGCGCCTTGTCTGGAACAAAGTCAGGATGGTGAAGGACCCCGACTCGGGAAAACGCCTGTCACGACCAAATCCGAAGAGTGGCTGGCAGGTGGCTGAAGTGCCGCATCTTGCAATTGTCAATCCAGAGCTATTCACGGCTGCTCAGCAACGCAAGGAAGAGCGCGGTCACATCCACCCCAGCCACCAACGTCGGCCTCGTCGGATGCTATCCGGACTGCTCCGGTGCGGCTCATGCGGTTCGGGTATGGCAACTAATGGACGCCACAAGTCAGGCCGCATTCGTATTCGCTGCTCTGCGGCGAAAGAGAGCGCCACATGTTCTGATGCCAAGACCTTTTATTTAGACGCGGTCGAAAGTGCGGTCCTCAGCGGGCTCAGGGCCGAACTGCGTGCACCGACGGTTTTTTCGGAATACGTACGAACGTATCTGGAGGAGCGGAAGCGCCTCCTAGCTACATCACAGGCAAAGCGGCACCGCCTTGAGCAGCAGCTAGGGCAGTTGAGTCGAGAAATCGAACGACTGGTGGATGCGATCGCAAAGGGACATGGCGATCCGTCCGTGCTCGGGCCGCGATCGACTGCCTTAGATGCCGAACGAAAGCGGATATCTGAGGAGTTACAAAGCGAACCACCCGCTCCGATCGAAATTGCGCTGCATCCGGCCATCCTCAAACGATATGAGGAGCAACTCGGTCGGCTTGAAGAAGCACTGGGTAAAGGTGTCAGTGCGGGCGACGGAGAGGCCGCAGAAGCCATTAGAGACTTGGTCGAGACGGTCACCGTGTTCCGCGAACCGGAACGCCCAGGTGGTTTAGCCGTCGAGATAGCAGGCCGGCTAAACGCCCCGCTCGGAGAAAAGGCCTATCCAAACAGAGTCAAGGGAGTGTGGGGAAAGGTGGTAGCGGGGGAGCGCTACCTACGTTCCCCCCGACACCTTTCCGCTGAGTTTATGGTTTCCGTGGCCTAGCCTTCGGTTGAGCAAGTTACTTCAATTGCTTAACGATGGTCCCGAGTGCTTTTGGAACTCTTCTGCTGCATAGCACCCTGAACAAGATCGCGGATAAGTTGCATCACTTCTATTCACCGGCCAGAGGAGATGTATGATCTCGGGGGTTGGCTGTGGGGCTTGAATGACACGCAAATCTTATCCCGGACTTTTGCTCAATCAAAATAAGCATCGATTTTATTTTGCAACCATTCCGGTAGACGACCTTTTTCCTAGCTGTTTTGTCGCGAGAAGGGATGACGACCCGCTAACTGGATTTCAGCGGTCCCTCAATGAAGCACGAGCCGACGATATTGCTAAGTATCTCGCCGATGGCTCCGGATCAATTCCAAGCAACATCGTTTTGTCTGCCCAAACGGGTGCAGCTTTTCGATACATGCGCCGAACGAAATCTATTTCGTTCGAGCCAATCAAGAAGGCTTTCTTAGTTCTTGATGGACAGCACCGGCTTTGGGGTTATCACAAGTGTCGGGTTCGGCACCGTGTGCCTGTTGCTATCTATTCGGACCTTTCGCCCGCCGAGGAAGCAAAACTATTTGTGGACATCAATACAACACAGCGAGGTGTGCCAGCGGCGCTGCTGCTTGATATTAAGCACATCGCTCAGTTGGAGTCCGACAAAGAGCAAATCCTTAGAAGCATCTTTGACCGTCTAAATCGGGATGCTGAAAGTCCACTTGCTGGACGGCTTAGTCCTGCCAAGAGCGCGACCGGAAAAATCTCCCGCGTCACCTTCAATCGTGCAATCGGGTCGAGTTTAACCGGAGGTGTGATGTCCGAGACAGGAGACGACCAGCGGTACAAGCTCATCCGAAATTATCTAAACGCATTCGATGCGGAACTGGAGGATAGCTCTCTCCTGACCCGGTCAACTTTCTTCGAAGCGATTTTCAACATCTTCGATCAAGTCATTCAGACCGCGATTTCCACCTCGAAAAGCGCGAAGCCAGAAGCCATTCGCAAAATCATAAGACCGCTTGCGCGTTTGAGCTATCGGGGCTCGGGCGGGCAGTCGCTCCTTGACAAGAAGGCGATGACAGAGCTGATGCAATCTACGTTGAGAGCTAAGACGCCTATTAGCAACGAGATGCTTTAATGCTTCCTCAAGGCCCTGCTTGGCAGAGCCTTCGGCAGCAAGCGCTGATGGTTGTGCCCGAGAGAACGGTAGTACTAAAAACTAGACCGACGACGGTGCGGGAATGGCTATCAACCGGAGCCTTCGTTACGGCTGCAACCTCGCGCCGAGAGTTCCTCCTTTCAGCTTCCCATGTCGAGATAGCCGCTGCCCTTCATTCGGAAGTAGCGTTCTACCTAGATCACGCTGCGGAACATTCGGTTACGCTGCGAAACCAATTGGGTTCAGGGCGTTGGTTTAGCACCGGTTGGGTATGCGTAACTTTCTACTATTGGGCGTTTTTTCTCGCTCTTAGCCTAACGCGCATGCTCGGGCGAACCGCGGTATTTTTGGAAAAGCCACAAGTTCAGTCGCTTCATACGTTATCTGCGATGGCATCCCCCTCACCCGGAGCAGGCGCGTTTGTCATGGAGTGCTCGCCATCCAACACGTTAGCCTATGCCGATGTGAAGCTGACGAAATCCAGCCAGACCAGGGTACACAATCTCGTTTGGCAGTTAGTCGCCGAAGAAATCGCTAAACTAGCAAAACTCACGATTTCCGGCGATGACGAAGATCGCCTTTACCTTGCGCTTTTGACCGCTTTTGATTTTCTCGGAAGCGCATGGCCGTCGGACCTAAGGAATGCGGTGAACTACAGGCCGGGTGAAGGCTATTCCGCTGGTCGCGTCGCAGGCAAGATAAAGGCGTTCGCAGCAGTCAAGGTTGATCCGCCCACTAGCTTCGACGCAAGCTTAGGACGACTAGAAGACGCAATCTCCTCGATCTCAAAATCTTCGACCGTCGTCGATGACCTAAACCTGTCGTCAAAAATTCTTCTTGAAACGACAATCGTGCTCGATGCTCTCTGCCATACACTTCATTCCGAAGTGATAGCGCGAAGGCGTCTTGACATTAGATGGCAAAATGCCCGCAGCACATTTCTTAACCGCCAATTTTCTTTGTATAACGAGCCTAAGTGGCCTTTTGCCTGATCCAAGGGCTTCGGCCTCTCATTGAGAGCAAGGAGCTGCACTCAAGGGTAATTAACCAAGCCGCCATCCTCGCGCCCTACCGGCGTGGTCGGTGTCCACATCGGCAACTTGCAGCCGAGCCGGCGACTTCCCGGACTATCCCGCGCCCGCGACGCGCAACATCGAAGGTGGGAGAGATGATAGCGCTGATGCACTTGGGGCATGCCACCGTCGCCGCGGACAC
The DNA here is from genome assembly GCF_003837805.1 of Bradyrhizobium sp. RP6. Classification (GTDB taxonomy): domain Bacteria; phylum Pseudomonadota; class Alphaproteobacteria; order Rhizobiales; family Xanthobacteraceae; genus Bradyrhizobium. The sequence continues at coordinate 16,013 of NZ_RQIT01000026.1, forward strand.
CCGGCCAGTTCGCTAACTTCAGCAATCATCGTCGCCGCAGAGGCACGCGCCAGAAATCCACTGGTCGAATGCCGGCATGGCAAACAAAAAGTCGCGCCGACAGGATGGGCGCGACTTTTCTCGAATAGCCAAAGACGTTCAGGAATGATGCCCTCGACTATTTCTCTTTGATGACAGTCGTGCTGCCGCTACTGCCAACCGTCCCTTCCTCGCAGACTTTGGTCTGCTTGATGCGATCTTCGGCTTCCACGCGGCTCTTGAAAGCCAGCGGACCGATCTGTGTTACGACCTCCTTGTCCGCCGGACGTGTGGTGGTAACGGTGCATTGGCGGTTCGGACCCTGCACGACATAGTACTCATCGGCCAGTGCCGGGGCGGCGCATCCGATGATTAATGCGCCAGCAAGAAGAAGTCTTGCCTTCATTGTCGCCTCTCTCTGTTCAAGTGCTGCCGGCCGGCGCGATCAAGCAACCGTCACGTGCTACCGCGCACGCGACCGCTCATGCTCCTCCTGTCGGCGGCTCTGTAACTCATTGCGGACTGCAAGAGTTCCGAAAGGCCACGTCCTCAGAACGAAGCCTTGGAACGAGGTGAAGGTGCCGCAACGGCCAGTTGTTGGATGATGTGCTCAGGTTCTGATGGCCGCTGCATTTGCGCGCGCTTTCTTTCTAGAAGCACAAACAAAAGCCCCCCGGAAGGAGCGGCGAGCGCTAAACCTAGATAATGAGCGGAACTCACTTCTTCATGGCGTCTGCTGCGTCTCTCGCCGCATCCTTAACGTCACCTGCGGCATTGTGCCTTGCCTTCCATTTGCAGGTCCTTATCGCCGCTTAGCTTACCGGCGCCTTCCTTAATGCTGCCCTTGGCCTTATCAGCAGCACCTTTCACATGCTCGCGCGATCCATAACGCGCTCCTTAGATCTGGATGACACCCAACGCACCAGAAAGTGCAACGTTCCGAATAGTGCTGGTGAGCAAAGCCAATCGGCTGAGTGGACCTCTTATGCGGCAATAGACTTGACCCACGAATGTTCGTCCTCGGTGGCTACTTTTGTAGCGCCGTGGCACTGAGGGTGTGCAATCCCGAGGCGAGCGGTCAGGCGCAAAGGACGTTCCACCGCATCTTTGCTGGTGAAGCAGAAGTCGCGGGGCGTTGCACATTTGCAACCCGCACGGCCATTCGAGGTAGTAAGCTGACCGAGCAGAATGACTGAAACATACTTCGTGTTTACTTCGATACAATCAGCGGGGGCGGAAAGTGTTTGATGTCTATCGCAATGGCAAGCGGGACTTGCTCGTTCTAAGCACAGGGGCCGCGATACCCGGCGCTTACTCTGCAAATAATTGGCGCAAGAGCAGAAAACGAGTTCTCAAAGTCAGCGACGAGATCAAGTCAGCCGTTCAAAGACAGGGCTATTACGTTCGCAGCTTGCGGGTCACCAAGGAGCGGATGATCTAGGTCGAGCAGGTCGGCGGCTTAGCTCGTCGCCGCACCATCCAGCTGCGCCAGCCCAGCCTCGATCACGAGGATATCTTCCTCGATCTGCTGAATGGTTGTCCGGCAGTCAAAGTCGGTGCGTGCCTTCAGGTCGGGCCAGCTTCCGGCGCTGTATGCGCAGATCGTCGAGAGCTCTCCTGTCATTGAGGCGAACGTAAGCGTCTACAATAAGTTCGATTGCGCTTGGCATCCCCGATCCTAGTCTCAATGAACACCCGCAACGCTTAGCCCGCGGCACTCTTCACAACGGCATCTCTTCGCAGATTGTGTCCAGCGGCGGTCAAATGCGACCCTATGACCAGACCGAGCCGCCTTAGCGTCAGGAGGGCAAGAGGGTCGCACAGTTCAATGGAAAGTCCGGCTCCCAATATCGCAATGGTGCGCTGCTCATCGCTATCGAGATCAGCCCATGAGATGTCCATCACGCGCCTCCGCGTCCAATAATATTCAAAAACCAAACGAGCGCCCAATTTGCCGCAGCATAGCTATAGCCGCGTCGGTGTACCGACCGTTGGTTAGGTATCGATCCAGCTGCGCTGTGCTAATCAACGCCACAACTGCCACCGTGAAGCCCTTAAACATTGGGCCTCTCCTTCAAGAAACCGCCAACCGGGCGTGTCGAAGTATTAAACCGTTCTCGGAATGCACTGCCGCATATCGCGGCCTAATACAGCAAAGGTGACAGTGACTAGTAACCAGTTCCTTAACGGCGCAATGTCTGGATGCGAGCGCCATGGGATGAGCGGAGACGCTGCAACGGCCGTCGCCCGATTGACGCGCCGTGATGGTAGCTCCGAAGGAAGATCGAGCATTAGCGCCAGCGTCATGCCTTCCTGACTAAGTTCGCTTTCAAGACATTTAGGCCAACCTTGCTCAGGCGCATACGGACTGTGGTGAGTGAAGCCGTCGTAACGGTTGTCTGCGGTTCGTCCTCCATCAGGAGATTCGCGAGCAGCTTCCAGAGTGTGCGCGGCGAGACACCATCGCGCTCGCACTTCCAGACGCTCCCATTTGGACCGTAAAGCGCGAAACGCTTTCTGGTCGTTGATCGCAATCATCGCGCGACGTATCGCAGGCGAGACGATGAGTTCTATGTGCCCTGGCTGTCCCATTGGAGCGAAAGCGCTAGCGGCTCCAACTGTCGTCGATCTCGATCAGCATTGTAACAACCGCGTCGCGATGCCGACCGGCATCAGGTAGCCGTCCAGGGCTTGAAAATACGAAGGCGAAAAAGCAGATCACAATACCTTTCAGCATGCGAACAAGGATGACAGCAGATTGTAAACAATGATTTAGGATTGGGAAAAAATGGTAACAACTCTGCGGCCCAGTGAAGTTCGCTCCTCTCTCGGGGATCAGATCGCTCTCTCGGGCCGCGTCGGAAGCGGCTTTCAGTCGCTATGGTCGTAGTCACCCATCCAGCTGAGGACCACGGCTGCGCAGACTAAACAGTTGAAACGATTTTGTCCTGTTCACAGACGATTGGGCTTGAACTGCGCTGTACGCTTCTCCGCATTTCGAGCATGCAAGTATAACTTGCGTCGGTGCAGTCTCGATCATGTCGGCCTCCTATGCTCGAGAAATGGGCCGGTTCCTAGAGCCGATCAATTCCGGGGCGAGGACGTGGTCTTTCCTATCGAGTGCCGTTCTTATCCTTTCCCTCAACAGAAGCATCTCCGCATATTCCTTCTCAATCGCGGGGCTGACGCGAAGAGTTTCAATATGTTGGTCGTGCAGCTTGATCAACGCAGCAATGTACTCACATTGAGTTGGGCACATGGATCAAAAACCCCCTAAAAACGGAAATTCAGATGCAACTGGCTCTGGGCGGGAATGCGGTAGCTGCTTCCATTTGTTCGTAAATGCGGCGGGTCGGCAAGTGTTTCAGCTGCTTTTTTTAGCGCTGCGTAGTGCTCAGCCCGCTCAAGGAATTCGGCAACTTTCGCTGACGGTACTGCGAAACCTAGCTGCTCTTGTTTGCCCGGGTGTGGATAAAACCCGGCGGCTCGCGTAGCATTCGCAAGGGTTCAACGTCTCACCGGGATCAGACAAATGAGCCGTTTCCTGCTGTGCTGTGTAGCCGCTACCTGCTTCGCCGGAGCTCTGGTCTTCCATTCCTCCGAAGCGAATGCTGTCTTTTGGCGCGGATCACCGCGCCAACAAACATCGATATTCACGGGTGGCCGATCATCAAAGAGCCCCGCCGAGCCATGTCAGTGGATACGGGTGAGCGGTGGCTACTGGGTCAGACAGTGCGTTTACTAGGCGAGCAATTGGCCCATCGCTCAATTCAAGCTTAAGGCCGAGGCCGACCACACACCGCTGCGTCGTCGCCCGCCTCGGCGCAGTGGAGGCTGCGGCCACTGCCGCCACTGGGGCCGGGCGTTGCGGCGAAGTTGGCGTCGAACAATCACCACCTGCTGCGGCGCCCAGCGGCGCTGGCTCCTCGACCCCGGCGGGAGGCAGACGGTCTCTTGTTCGATCAGTGAGGAGACACGATTGCGGCCACACTGAACGCCACCACGCAGACGGCGGCAAGTGACCAGAGCGCTATTGCGAGTTCTCAGGCATTGAGATTTCAACACCGCGACCTCGAAGGTACATCATTTTTGGGGTTAGATCCTACGAAATCCTCCGCCCCAATGCGCTAAATGCTCAGCTGACAGAATTCGAGGCCCAGCGGTCAGAACGATCTGTGCATCGCGGTTCAATGGATCTGTGCTTCCAAGGTAAAGCTTCGTGGAACAAGGGGTGGACGCCTGAACATATGGAACAAGCGCGGGCTTTTTTTTGAACGGGCGCTATTCCTCGATCCTGGAAATATCGAAGCGATGGTGGGCATTGCGTTTGTCGATCTTGTGGTTGGAAGTAGCTTCTTTACCGACGAACGAACCGCGCATCTTGTGGCGGCCGAGGCCGCGCTGGGAAGGGTGCTGTCCCTCGCGCCTAATCATGCGTTTGCCCATTTAGCTTTGGGCGGCGTGCTCATGTGTAGTTGCCGAGCCGCTCAGGGCCTTGCTGAGTGCGAACGAGCATTGGCGCTGGATCGAAACATAGCTGAGGCGCACGCGCTGATCGGCTGGGCCAAGTATTTTATGGGGCGCGGAGCAGAGACCGAGACTCATATCAGTGAAGCATTTCGTCTCTCTCCTCGCGATATCCTGAGCTTCCAATGGTCAATGATGGTAGGCTTCGCCAAGTTGCAGGTTAGCGCGGACGACGAAGCACTCAGCTGGTTCCGTCGCAGCATCGAGACCAACCGTAATCATCCCACCTCGCATTTTGGGCTGGCTGCTGCGCTCGCGCTTCTCGGTAAGCAGGAGGAGGCGTGGGCTGCCGTGCAAGCGGGGCTTGCGCTAAATCCGACGTTTGCTATCAAACGCTTCAAAAGCTTTTCAGTAAGCGACAATCCGGCGTTTCTCGCAGGTGCCAAGCGCGCCGTAAAAGGGTTTCACTTGGCCGGAGTGCCGAAGGAGTGATGTCGGCTCTGGGTCTTGGCCGTGTGATAACGCGGCGGATGGGGTATCGGCGAGCCGCTCCAGGCTGGATGCGCTGCAAGGTGACGGTTTCGAGCATATTTTTCCGATTTCGGGTCTGGGAGGCAAGCTGGTTCATCATCAGGTAAACCTGACCGGCTCTCAGGCTGTGCAGAGCCTGCAGTGGGGCCGTCTCAGGCCGCGATCGCCGCCAGCAGCGGCTTGACGCCGACGATATTCAGCACGCGCGTCATGTTGTAGCCGAGCACGCAGAGCGCCATCTCGGTCGCAACCTTGGGCAGCGTCTTGCACAAGAAGTGCGTCGCGCCCATGCGCATCTTCAGTGTGCCAAACGGATGCTCGACCGTCTCGCGCCGCGTGCGCATCGCCTCGGGGTTCTTGTCGAGCCGCTCCTGCACAGCCTCGACCACCTGCTCGTGCTCCCAGCGGGTGATCCGCCGCTCCGAGCCTTTCGTGCATTTCGCCTTGAGCGGACAGGCTCGGCACGCATTTGTCCAATACCGGCGCATGTTCTGGCCGTTTTCCACGGTCGTCATTCGATAGGTGAGTTGCTCCCCGGCCGGGCAGCGATAAACATCCTCCTCAGCCAGATAAACAAAATCCTGCTTGCCGAAACGGCCTTCCGCTTTGGCACCAGATGTCATCGGCTTCGGCAACGTCACGGTGACGCCGGCGTCCTCGCACGCCTTGATCTCCTCGCCGTTGAAGTAACCGCGATCGGCGACGGCCTCAAGTTTCTCGACCTTCAACGCTTCTTTGGCCGCCTGCGCCGTATTCGCAAGTTGCGAGCGATCCGAGCCCACATTCGTAACCTCGTGCGCGACGATCAGATGGTTCTCAGTGTCGACCGCCGTCTGCACATTGTAGCCGACGACGCCGGAGCCGCGCCCCGCTGGTCGCCATCGAGCGGCTGTCGGGATCGGTGAACGAAACCTGCTTATCGGGCGCGGCCAGAACCTGCTTCTCGATAGCCGCCAGCTTCGCCATTTCGGATTTCAACTTCTCGAGTTTCTCTTTGTAACGCATCTTCTTCAGCGTGACGACTTCCGACGGATCCTGCCGGTCTGCGGAGTCGAGTCGTGCCAGATAGCGTGCCACGCTCTCCTCCAACTGCTTCCGCCGGCGCTCGACTTTCGCCTGCGTGAAGTTCTTGTCGCGGTTATTCACTGCCTTGAACTTGCTGCCATCGATCGCGACGCTGGCCTTCGCGAGCAATCCCATCTCGCGGCACACCTCGACGAAGCGCGCGCAGACTTTTTTGATCGCCGGCCCATTGTCCTTGAAATCGGCGATCGTCTTGAAGTCCGGCGCCAGCCGGCCCAAGAGCCACATGACCTCCACGTTGCGGCCCGCCTCGCGCTCGAGCCGCCGGCTCGAATGCACGCGGTTGAGATAGCCGTAGATGTAGAGCTTCAGATGGATCGAGGGGTGATAAGCCGGACGACCGGTGTCGGCCGGATTGACGCTGGTGAAGCCAAGAGCGCGCAGATCCAGCATCTCGACGAACGCATCGATCACGCGAACAGGATGGCTGTCGTCGACCCAGTCGTCGAGGCATTCCGGCAACAGCGTCGCTTGCCCCCGGTCCATCCCCGCAACAAAGCCCGGCATCATGTCCCCCACCGATTCAGCAGGAGAACTATAGCAGGCCGAGACTTTTCACACAGCCAGGGTCACAAGCGGCGGTTTCGACCACTCAGCTCGTCAGGTCCGGCTTTCCTTCGAAAGGGGCCTTTGCGGCCGTTCATAGGCAATTCGGCTGAGGGCCATTGTCGGAATTGCCCGCGCTAACGACGTAGCAGCCTTCTTCATGCCAATCGTGAGTCTCAACGGTCCCTAGCGGCGCGCGCTCGCGATCAGGGCCTCGACTTGTGGTAGGATGCGCGTTACGACCGCCTCGATTCCGGCCGGGGTCGGGTGTAGACCATCGAGCGCTTTGAGTTGGGCATCATCGACAAACGCATCATCGAAAGCTGGGTAGAACAGCACGTTGTGCTCGCTGGCAAGACCAGAAAACATCGCCGCAAAAGCATTCTTGTATTCTTCTCCAAATTTTGATTGCGTCCGCACGCCGCAAAGAAGCACGGCAATCCGCCGCGCTTCGAGTTTACGTAAAATTTCCGCCAGCGCGGCACGAGTAGCATTTGGATCGATTCCCCAGACCATGTCATTCGCACCGAGCACCACAATGACCGCATCGGGTTGGTCGGTGATCACTCGGTCCAATCTGGCGAGACCTTTTGCGGCTGTGTCACCAGCCCAGCCGGCATTGGTTACGGCGACTGATTGACCTCTGGCTTTCAGTGCAAATTCAAGTTTGTCCGGGAAACGATGGGCAACGGGAACACCTTTATTTTCGATGAGAGAATCCCCGAGCACCGTGATCTTGATCACCCTTTCTTCGGCGCGAACGCTGTGGATCGTGGCCCACGTCAGTACAGTACAAACCGTGGCGACAATGACTATCGCGCGAAGAGCGAGCGTGGCGATAAATGGCGTAATGAACCTTCCAAGTCTTGATTTCATCGTGCTGCCTCGTTGCGATCAACGTGATCGTTTCGCGTGCCTGAGCTGGCAGCGCTCAGTGAGAGACCGGCACAAAGGGACTGTCGGTTCTGTTGTGTATCGTGGCGCCCGCCGATGGCAGTTCGCGCGGCTCATTCGCTCGGACGGCTTGCGCTGCGCGAGATTAACGTAGGAATCGGGCCAGTCGACCTCTCTCCTGGATGCCGGAAGATATTGCTTCCGGTCCGCGTACTCGTAGTACAGCGTCCCGTGGATACCTTGCGCATCGCGCTTCAAGATAGGGCGCTCCCATACGGGCGACAATATTCGCAAAGCCTGCTCTTCCCCTACGCGTTCGGTAAAGTCCTCGATCAACTCTAAGTCTTGGCCCGCCCCAGGAAAGATGGCAGCAAACTCATCATCAGTCGCTTGAAACAAGCTGAACGTCGCGTTGACGGCGGGATCGATGATCTGAATGTTCTTCAAGCTCTGCTCCCCGGAATCCACGATGATAGGGTTCTCTAGTACCGATATCCAAAAGTCCGCAACGGGTCAAAATGCGAAGACCTCTAGTCCTTGACGGAATCCGGTCTGGTAGTACACGTCCGTCCCGCGAGCGCCGCTCCAGACGTAGCCGACCCGCGGCACCGCTGGTTGCTGCGCGTGGGCTGCGAGGGGCAAGGCGACTACCGCAGCGCTGAGAAGAGCGACAAAATCGCGGCGTTTCATTAAGTCACCTCGCGGCGCCCTATCGCTACAATATGCGCCCGCAACTCGGAATTTTGAATGGGTGAGCCGGTGAAATAACCGTCAGCCCGAGATGAGTCCAAAGGCGTATCCGGGGGCATATTTCGTTGATCGTGGGCCCCCTCGGTAGAGGCTGCGCAGCCCCTGATGTCCGGGTTGGGTCAAAATGCGAAGAACTGCGGTTGAGCAAATCTGGTCCGCTGTGGCGTGATGAGGGGACCTCCGTCAGATGCGGTGCAACTTCGCAGATGGGCCATAAGGCGACGTTCACTAGCTTTTGCTCCTCTCAGGGAGCTCCCGCTCTTGGTGTTCGGCCCGCGCGCGATACTCTTCGGCGATCTCAAGCAGCGCTGCCTTAGCTCGCGCCTCTTCCGTCATTGCCGCTTGACGACGTGCAGGTGTGCGGCTTCTACCTCAACCGGCGTAGTGGCCGAACCGAATGCGTTCTCGTTCGTGGGGTACATCCAGCTACTCTGCTCGCTCATTATCCCGGCGTGCGTTGGGCCAACGAGAGCAAAGCGAAGTCACGTCTTCGCGCGCATGTAACTTCGCGAACCCGACTTCCGAATTGGCAAGCTGTGAGGTCGCGTTTCAAGCGAGCTGCCCCCAAGCGGCACAGCACATTCAGCGATCGAGTTCCACGGCGATAAGAAACTAATCATCGCCACTGCCCGGCTAGAGCAAGGAGACCTAGCGTGACTCAAGGATCAAAGACCGTGATTGTCACCGGCGGCTTGCAGGGGATCGGCTTAAGTGCGGTACGGACATTCATTGAACGAGGTTACAACGTCGTCGCGACCTCGCGCAGAGTGACGCGATCCCTCCTCTCCGAGCTTGGCCCTGGTGGATGGGGACGTCGGCATGCCTCGACAGCCACCAGGGTTGCCGAGACAGCTGTTGGCAAGTTCAGCTCGATAGATGCGTTGGTGAACAATGCTGAGATCTTCGTGGTCAACCCGTTCACCGACTACCCGGGTGATGATTTGAAGCAGCTGCTCTCCACCAATCTCAACGGCTTCATCTACATGACCCAAGTCGCGATCAGACAGATACAGATCATGGCACAAACGTCAGGCGGCAGCATTGTCAGCATCACTGCAGCCCTCGCGGGCAAACCCGATTGGGACTTTCTTCGCAGACCGTCCCCGATGGGAAGCATTTCGAGCATTCAGGAGATTGTGATCGAGGCTCGCCGCATCACGCGAGAGATCCTGCGCGTCGACGGCGGCGCACATGTCGGCAAATGGTAATCGAAACGATCTCGCGCAGCCGCTCCGTAGCTCGATACCCGACCTTATCGTGATGAAAGTACACCGAGATGCGGAACGATGCCGTCCTCCATCAAGAGTGCCGACGATATAGCCGATGATCATTGACCGACCGCTAGTAGCAGTTATCGACAGCGACAGCTCCTCGCGAGCGAAGGCGCTGGATTGCCTCGTCGCGGCTGGCCTGACGGTCGAGGTATTCAATTCAGCCGAGGATTTCTTGATGAGAAGCGAGACCAATCCACTTCACTGCATCATATTGGATGTGCGGTTGCCTGGCATCGGCGGTCTCGATCTTCAATCCCACCAGACAAGGATTGGACGCAAGACACCATTGTTGTTTCTGACGGCTCAGGACGAGGCAAGGACCTGCGTCTAGGCGATGAAGAATGGCGCCATCGACTATCTCATCAAGCCGTTCCAGATTGAACAGCTTGTCGACGCGGTCAGACGCGGCATCGAACGCGATCTCACGCGGCACCGGCAAGAGCAGATCCAGGACGAACTGCGTGCGAGGCTTTGCGTCGCTATCGCCCCGCGAAAGAGAGACCATGGCGCTGCTCTCGGCAGGACTTGGACCCAAGCACATAGCTGGCCGGCTAGGGATCTGTACGCATACTGCCCGTGTTCACAGTGGCCGGATCATGACCAAAATGGGGGCACAGTCCATCGCGGATCTGGTTCGCATTGCGGACAAAATCGGACAGGCGCAGAACGGAAGAGCGATCCGCCCCGACGACATCTTGGCAACCAGCCACGACCACGCTGCCCAACGCGTTTCGGATGAGGGCTTACTGCCCGCCTACTGCAATCTGCATCGTGCAGCGCCGGATGGCTCATTGCAGCCACAGGCATATTCGTCGAGCACGAATTCGGTCGTGTCGACACACGCGGATCGAAGTCAAGGTAAAGCTCGCGAAACTGTCGAAACCCGCTTCCGTTGGCGCGATGGCCGCCTCGCGCCAAAAGCGGCCGCGAAGTCTCGGCGATGATAGTCTTACGTTAGCGCGCGCTTCGGGTTCGCAAACCGACCGGCTTGCTTCCGTCGAAAATGAACTCGAGGCCCCTCGCTTCGAAAGCCCGTCGGATTCTTTCCAGGGTTCGTTCCGTGGCTCCGCGAAAGCCTGTCTCGATCCGGTGAATAGTCTTCACCTCTACGCCGGCAGCGTCCGCAAGCTCCTGCTGCGAAATCCCTAACCAGCTACGCGCTGCGCGAATCTGTTCTACGGAAATCATGTCGGAAAGATTCTATTAAGGTTAATTTGTCAGATCAACTGACATTTGGTCCCGGCCATGAGAAAAGTTCTCCCGATACAGAGGAGAACAACGTGCCTATCGATCCACTCACCGAATTGCTGAAAACCAATGAGGACGCCGTCCGCGCGGCCAAGCAGGTCGTCGCAACGGCCCTTGAAGCCAACTTCTCGATCGACCCGATTATCGGCGACGAACTCTCCCAATCGTTCGCCGTCATTTCTTCTTGCGTGCGCCGCCACGGTCTTCTGATCCAGACGACGCTCGCAGACACGCTCGCCACCAGCGGTCGTTTCGAAGTTCTGAGCGAAATCCATGTGCCGATCACCGTGGCGGCCAACGATCTTCTGACCTCCCAGAACTCCAACGCAGCCCTGGCGAAGATCCAACTGAAGTCGGACTCGCCTGTCATCAGGATGGCGAAGCTCGACCTGATTGTCATCGATTCCGAACGCGGCTGGGCCGGCGCTTACGACGTGAAAAGGGGCAATGGCGAAACGGCTTGGAACAAGCGCAAACCGATCGAGAGGGATCTGCGCGCGACCCGCCTCGTGCTGGCCTCGCATCTCAAGAAGCTCGGACATGACGTCGATCGAGTGACGACCGCGGTCATCGACTACTACGGCGGTTCGGGGTTCTCGCGTGACATCAAGCTCGTGCGCGATGAATTGAACGCGCACTTCGGCGTCGCGGTGGTCGAGCGCATCGAGACCATGACCGCCGCGCTGCGGCAGGAGATGCACACGCGCCTCGGCGCAATCCTCGAGCCCGCCATTAGCAAGCTGAACGCAGCGCGGAAGCCCAAGGTAGTTAAGCCGGCACCCGAACCTGAGACTCCCATCGAACAGCACGATTGGCTGACCAGCGTTCTTCAGGCGCGCCCGCTCGGGCCCGGACAGTGGATAGCGCCCGCGGTGTCATCCAACGCGCGGTGAGGGCAATAGGAGAAGCTGCACACATGCGTCAAGTCCGCGAACTAAACTCCACCATCGCCGGCCGCAGCAATCCCTGGCCATACGCCTCGGATGACTCAAACCCGCTTGCGTGGTGGCGCATGCTGCCGCCCGACGCGTTCAGCGCGGCCGAACGCCTTGATCTCGGCGCCACTCTCGAAAGCCTAGCCGTCCTCCGCGTCACCGACAACGTCCCGGCCGCCCTCAAGGGCGATCCGGCTGCCGCCGTCGCCGCGGCACTGTCGCTGACGCCGCTAGGAGACGTCGATCTTCAAGTCGATATCGTCATGTCGGCTCTTCTGCATTGCGCGCTCAAGGATGACGCCACGGCGGCCCTCGTCTTGTCGCACATCCTTAGCAATGCCGAATTCGATCACCCCCTGAAGATCGAGCTCTCGACCCTTTGGCTCACCCACCATCTCGGTCGTACGAGGGATCCGCGCTGGTTTGCTCAGACAGAAGTGGCCGTCAAGCAAGCTCTCTCCGATGAGGAGGGCGACGCTTGAGTACCGATGGCGGTGATGACGGCGCCGATCACCAGGATCTGCCAACCGCGGAGGACGCGGTCACGACCGGCGCCGCCGCCGATTCGGCCGATTGGGACGAGCGGCTCAAAGGCCTGCCGCGGCTTCTGCGCTATGCCCTGCTCGCCGTCAATGGCGCCGAACACATTGAGGAACGGCTTATCGCGGAAGTCAACGAGCTTTGCCCGGGACTGCCACACAATGTCGCTTGGGCCACCAGCAGGTCGTTGGAGGCCGCAATGGCACTGGCGACTGAACTCGATCGCCGCGCTGCAGCCCATAGTGAGCCAGCTCTCAGGAGCCTTGCTGATAGCGTCCGGCTCGTGAGCTTGCCAACGCCGCGTGATGACGAACACTTCCAGCAGCACCGCAGGGTCGCCAAGGCGCTGGTCAAGGCCTTTCAGGTGAATTCGCTGCACGTCGAACAGAAGGTTCGCTGCGATCTCGAACGGTTTACCTATGGCTGGGCTGCGCTGCCGGCCTGCACGCATTTTCTGCCGAAGAAGTTCTCTGCTGCGATTAACGCCTCCCTGGTCGGGCACCGCTTGGCCGAGCACCGCATCACCGCGGCCAAGGCCACGTTACGGCTCCAACTCAAGGAGGAGGAGGACAGCCGGAAAAAGCGGGAAGCCGAGGACCGGACCGAAACCGTCAAGCAAGAAGCCGTCCCGGACCCTGAACTCATTCCCGACCGTCATCTCGTCGTTGCGCGTCTGTCCGAGGCCGAGTTGAAGAACATCAAACTCAAGGAAATCCTTGGCCCGCTGAAGAACGTCATTAACACTGCTTTGCCGCTCGTTGAGGTGCCGCCGCTCCACGAGGCGCGCAGCGTTCTGCAGTTCGAGTTCCCGTACGCCATCGACGTCATCGATTTCGCGCTGGCGGATCTTGTTGGGCGCACCACGGTCCGTTTGCGCCCGCTTCTGATTGTTGGCGAGCCCGGCGGCGGTAAGAGCCGATTTGCCCGCCGGCTCGGTGAGGTGCTGGGTCTCCACGTTTGGCGGACCGAAGCCAGTCGTTCCGACGGCGCGGTGTTCGGGGGGACCGACCGGCGCTGGTACTCTAGCGAGCCTTGCCATCCTTTTCTCGCCATCGCGCAAGGCAAAACGGCAAATGTGCTGGTCCTCCTCGATGAATTGGAGAAAGCGGCGACGAGGTCCGACTACGGCCGGCTATGGGACTGCCTGCTCGGCTTTCTCGAACCGGAAACGAGCGTCCGCTACCCCGACCCCGCGCTCCAGACCAATCTTGATCTGTCGCAGGTGTCGTACATCGCCACTGCCAACCGCCTCGAGCCGTTGCCAAGTCCAATCAGAGACCGTTTCCGCATCGTGACCTTTCCCAAGCCGACCGCGAATGACTTGGACGCGCTGCTGCCGGCCGTGATCGTTGACCTCGCCAAGGAGCGCGGCCTCGACCAGAGCTGGATGACACCGCTCGACGGCGTTGAGCGCGAAGCTGTCGCGAAGCACTGGGCCGGCGGCTCGGTGCGGCGCCTGCGCCGCATCGTCGAGGCCATCCTGCGCGAACGCGACGTCCGAGCATTGAGGAACTGATCATGGTGGAACAGAACAACGGAAAGACACGGCCGCCGCTGCCGCGGCCGCCGCAATTGCGCGGGATAACCCGCGCGCAGGGCTTAAACGGCGCACCCTCGCCCGGTACTATCGCGGACAATCATCCGAGGACCAATACCGTGACCGATCCCCAGATCGTCTGCCCGAGCTGCCGCACTGAAATCAAGCTGACAGAATCGCTCGCGGCGCCCCTGATTGCGGAGACGCGCCGCAAGTTCGACCAGCAGCTTGCCGCCAAGGAAGCGGACTTTGGCCGGCGCGAAGCGCTGCTCAAGCAGGCCAGCGAAGAAATCGCGAAAGCTCGCGAGGCCGTCGACGAACAGGTCGCCGCAAAGCTGAAGGCGGAGCGGTCCAATATCGTCGAAATGGAAGCAAAGCGAGCACGGCTGGCGATCGCCGATGAACTCGGCGAACGCGACCGGCAATTGGCGGATTTGCAGCAAATACTCGCAGCGAACAACGAGAAGTTGGCCGCAGCCCAGAAGATCCAGGCGGACATGCTCCGCAAGGAGCGCGAGCTCGACGATGCCAGGCGCGAAGTCGAGCTCACGATCGAGACGAAGGTCCAGCAGGCACTCGCCGCTGTGCGCGACAAGGCCAAGCTGGAGGCCGAGGACGGCTTCAAGGCGAAAGTCGCGGAGAAGGAAGCCCAGATCGCCGGCATGAACCGGCAGATCGAAGAACTCCGCCGCCGTGCTGAACAGGGCTCACAGCAGTTGCAAGGCGAAGCCCTGGAGCTCGAACTGGAATCCCTGCTCCGCAATCAGTTTCCGCGCGATCTCATCGAGCCGGTGCCGAAGGGCGATTTTGGTGGCGACGTCCTCCATCGCGTGTTCGGTCCCGGTGGGCAGACTTGCGGCACGATCCTGTGGGAATCCAAGCGAACCAAACGTTGGAGCGACGACTGGCTGACCAAGCTCAGAAGCGACCAGCGCGCTGCTAAAGCGGAGGTCGCCCTTATTGTCTCCAGCGCGTTGCCGAACGATATCGAAACCTTCGGTCTGCTCGACAATGTCTGGGTCGCAGAGCCCCGGTTCGCCGTTCCGCTGGCGATCGTACTCCGGCACGGGCTGATCGACCTCGCCGGCAGCCGTCAGTCCCAGGAAGGCCAGCAGACCAAGATGGAGATGATGTACGGCTATCTGACCGGTCCGCGCTTCCGTCACCGGATCGATGCGATCGTCGAGAAGTTCACCGACATGCAGGCCGACCTCGACCGCGAGCGCAAGACGATGATGCGGCTCTGGGCCAAGCGCGAGGAACAGCTCCGTGGGGTGCTCGACTCCACGGCCGGTCTCTATGGCGACCTCCAGGGAATCGCCGGCCGCGCGATGCAGGAGATCGAGAGTCTTGATGTGCTGATGATTGAGGTGAAGGGCGAGGCGGCGGAGTAGATTGGCCCCCTCAGAGGTTAGAATTCTGCCATCTTGAAGAGGCGACCGTCGGCTCCGTCGTCGTGAAGGCGAAGTATAATTTCGTCCGGCGCAAACGTGGGGGGTGACTTCTCTTCGATACGCGGCAGGTCTGAAGCAATTAGCGTCATTATGTATTGCATCTTCTTGGTACTCGTCTGTTCACGCACAACCTCTAACAGCGCCAGCTTCTTTCGGTCGTCCAGAGCTTCGAAGATTCCGTCGTGGTAGACAAAATGGAAGAAGCCTACGTCCTCATACACCTTCAGCAGAGCTAGATCGAACAGGGCACAGACCAGCTTTTTGTAACTCGTCCCTTCTCCCTGGCTAGAGGTCTTGCCGGTTTGCGTGGTTGATGGAAGTTTCTTCGAGCCGATGTCGCAGTTGGCGTACATATAGTGGAGCATGACGCTTATCATACGCCTCCTGCCCTTCAGTGCAGCGCGCCTCTTTTGGATCTCCTCGATCAAAAAGGCAAAAACATTATCGAACGTTGCAAACTCGGCACGGGCGGCCAGTATCTTTTGCTTTAGTTCGTCGGCGCTGTCGTGATAAAGGGCGGCAACCTGAGTATTGCGGGGATTCTTCAGGAAATGGTCGATCCGCGCAAAGTGAGGGAAAGAGTTGCTGACGATGATCTGGTTGTAGTACTCGTCTGACAATCCATTGATTTTGTTCTTCTCCTCTCGCAGCTTGAGCTTTTCAAAGTCTCTGGCGCTGTTGACCGCGCTCAGCGCTGACCCATCTGCGTAGTCGTGGACCGCGCCAATCACTTCGATGAGATCGTCCGGTTCGAAGCGGAACGGGATGGGATCTTTCCGGTTCGGAAGCCATTCCCGGATATGCTGCATATCATCCAGTGCGGCGTTGAGACGCTCAACCCCGATGATGTGAGCACGCTTGACGCCGAGTGCCATCAGGCTGGCGATTAACTTCTCGTCGGCACCTCCAGTATAGCGGCGGTTGGTGAACACTAGGTAGTGGTCACATAGGCCCTTCTTTGCGAGCCGCTTAATTTTTGCGTGCTCCTTTTTCAGGAGGCGCTCAAAATCCTTATCCGAGCATGATTTGTCGAATACGGCTACGTGCTTGGCCTGGAGGACAACCTGACCCTCAAGGGGCATGTTGGCGCTGGGAAAGCATTCGGCCTTGCCGTTGAACTTGCCATCACGACCGCCGTCGCGACCGGGCGCGAATGGCGTGACACCTTCACCCAGCCAGTTGATGCAAATCTTGACGACGAGCTCTTCAAACTCACCCTCGCTTAGTTCGTAGAGGCGATAATCGCGACGCATCCAGTGACCTTGTTCCAAATGGGCTTACGTGACGGCAATCTGACGCGGTTCTGGGCTCCAGTACGGCCCGCCGGGCAACAGAGGGGAATCACAGCAACAGCGTAATGGTTGTAATCTTGGCTCAATATCGCTTCGGCAATCAATTGGAAAATAGTGGGTGCGCTTTTGTCATGTTGGAGATCCCACCGACGTCTACTCCGCCGGACGTCGAGGTTACGAGAGTAGTGAGGGAAAGAACTTGCGCCGTTGTTGTGTCCCTATGCTTCCGACCCTAATAGAATAACGCGCTGCCGCATCTCTGGCCGCATCGCCCCTATCAATTTCCCGACGTCATCGTGCCATATCGAGGCGAAGACGAGGACCAGGTCATAAAGGGCTGTACCGGCGAGGATGTTGCGCAAGAACTCCCTTCGTTTCCTCGCGAACGAGGCAGTCGTCCCGCCGAGCGGTCGATCATTCATAGCGACGATGCGTCGGTCCTGCGAAAGAAGAATAACCACAACAGGATTCGCCTGGGAATCGAAGTACGGCCAATGCTCCAGACCGTGAAACGTAGCAAACACTGCATCGGATTGTTTGAGAACGCCTCGCGCCTTAAGTGCCGCCAACGCCCGATTCTCCAGCGGCTCTTCTGGGTTTGCAATGCGCTGGCGCTTACGAGCAGCCCTGGTGCTCTTCTTGAGAAGCTCCCTGAGTTCAACGATGGTGAGCCTGCCCTCGGCAACGTCCTTGAGCAATTGCTGTCGTTTCTCGGGTTGGCGGGCTGCAATGCGAGCGACGCGCTCGACGGCAGCCACGGGCATCCGAACGCCAGACGGCAGTTTGGTGATGCCCTCGGCATCCAGATACTGGGCAGCCCAGATAAAACGCCGAAGTGTGTTATCGCTCAGCTTCACCCGCTTCGACAGCTTGGCGATGTAGTCGCGCCGATCGCCTCGGCCGAGCGCCTCGTAGGGGCGGACATGCGGCCGAATGTAAGCGAGCCACTCGCTGGCTATTCTTCCGGGAGATGGTGACATACGCGGAGGCGCCGAATCGAGATGCGTGAGGGCCCATTAGTATAAGCCAGCGCACTGGCTTAACAAAAGAAATGTGCTGTTGACGACAGAGGCGCTTCGCGTGACACTGTTGTCGCGCTCTCTCTCCAGTCGATACGATCTAGCGCGCTCGATGCGAGATAGAGAAGTGATGGCTCAGGCCGAAGGAATGACGGAGAAGATGACAGAGAAAGAGCACGCGGTCTTCTGCGTTACCTTCGGAGTAACGTGGGGGAAGCGAGGCTATGCTTCGGCATCCGTCTCCAGGGGCCTGGAAACCGAGCACCCGCATTGGGGCAGCCAGCCTCATCTGGACGGGGCGGCCCGCGCGGAAATGGGCCTTCGTGGAAATTTCGTGGAAACCACCCCTTCAGGCCTCGGGCGCGGGGCGCCTAAGTCATTGAAGAGGATGGTGGGCACGACAGGGATCGAACCTGTGACCCCTACCATGTCAAGGTAGTGCTCTCCCGCTGAGCTACGTGCCCTAGAGGTCATTTCATCGGTGGGGTCCCTATAACGGCTCAGGGGACCCGGCGCAAGGACGGAAGGGGGCCGATTTAGGCCGCCAGCATCTTGTTCACTTCGCTGACCAATTCGCGCAGGTGCACGGGCTTGGACAGCACCTTGGCGTTCTTGGGGGCGTCCGAATCCGAGTTCAGGGCGACCGCGGCAAAGCCGGTGATGAACATGATCTTGATGTCGGGGTCGAGTTCCGAGGCCCGGCGGGCGAGCTCGATGCCATCCATCTCCGGCATCACGATGTCGGTGAGCAGCATCTCGAACGGCTCTTCCCGCAGCCGCTGATAGGCGGCCATGCCGTTGTCATGGGACGAAACCTGGAAACCGGCATTTTCCAGCGCCTTGACCAGGAAACGGCGCATGTCGTTGTCGTCTTCGGCGAGCAGGATTTTTGCCATGGCAGGAAACGTCGAATCCCCAGAGGATATCAGCAGAGGTCACTAAGCCCGACAGAGGGTAAATTTGGGGTGAAAATCTTTACCTTGGGCCGGCTGCGCTGCCGGCACTTGTGAACCGGAACGGGCTCCAAATCAATCGAGCCGGACCGACTGGTCCCCGCCACGATGCCCGCACGGTTAAGACATGTCCCAGCGTCCATCACATCTTTTCGCTTGGCAGAATGGTTGCGATTCCGGACAATGACGGACACATAAGAGCCGTTCGACCGGCCGAATCATTCGATCCGGAGCGATCCCGGATCGTGAGGCGCCGAGGGGGCGAAGCCCGAGTAAGGACGAAGCTTGAGAAGATGACCCGGTTTGACGGCGACATGTCGCCAGCCTTCGAGATCTTCGAGCCCGCCGAATGGCGCGCGCCTGTCATCTTCAACTCGCCCCATTCGGGCTCGACCTATCCGGACGAATTCCTGGCGGCGTCGCGGATCGACCTGCCGACGTTGCGGCGGTCGGAAGATTCGTTCATGGACGAGCTGATCGGCCATTTGAGCGATCGTGGCTTTCCGACGGTGCGGGTCAACTTTCCCCGCTCCTACGTCGACGTCAATCGCGAGCCCTATGAGCTCGACCCCCGCATGTTCAGCGGGCGGCTGCCGAGCTTTGCCAATACCCGCTCGATGCGGGTCGCCGGCGGCCTCGGCACCATTCCGCGCGTGGTTGGCGACGGCCAGGAGATCTACCGCGACCGCATCCTGGTCGACGATGCGCTGGGGCGGATCGAGGCGCTGTACAAGCCCTACCATCGCGCGCTGCGCCGGCTGATCAACAAGGTGCACCAGATGTTCGGCACCGTGGTGCTGGTCGACTGCCACTCGATGCCCTCGGTCGGCGTCAGCAGGGACGAGCCGCGCCGACCCGACGTCGTGATCGGCGACCGCTACGGCACGAGCTGCACGCCGCTGCTTCCCGATCGCGTCGAGGAGACCATGACGGGCCTCGGCTATTCGATCGGCCGCAACAAGCCCTATGCCGGCGGCTTCATCACCGAACACTACGGCAATCCCGCAAGCGGCCTGCACGCGGTACAGCTCGAGCTCAATCGCGCGATCTACATGGATGAGCGGCGGCGCGAGCGGAGTGCACGCTTTGCGCAAGTAGCCTCCGATTTCGGCGTTCTCGCCGACGTGCTGGCCACCACGATTCCGTTCGCCGATCTCGGCCCGTTCCAGGCTGCGGCGGAATAGGCGCCGGCTCTTCGACTTACAATCATGTTGTCTGCGATTGGCGCGAACGCGTCTTCGCTTCGCTGCGCACCCGAAACAAAAAGAGGGGCGAAGAAAAAAGAGGCGCAAAGAAAAAAGGGCCGCTTCTGATGAAGAAGCGGCCCAAGTCTAGGGAGGAAACGCCCAAGGAGGGCAGCGGTAACGCCAAGCGCTACCGCACCGCAACAATATGCGACCGCGCCGCACAAAGCGCAAGGCCTTTTGAGCCATTTCCCATGCAATTCGCACATGGCTCGGTTGCTTCCAGAGAAACCCAGATTCAGTTTCTTTGATAAGGAAATTCAATGGGTTGATAGTCATTTGCATACGAACGAGGCAACTCCGGAACGTAGTTTTCAACTCCATGATCGATATTTGGCCAGCAGATGACTGGGATGAGGCAGCACGCCTCGGCATCCAAAATACCAGGGAGCAAATCAAGACAGCGCTGCACCCGGGGGACGAATTGGGCTAGGCAGGAGGCGAGCTTCAGCCAACCTTCGCTTCGAGGATTCCCGTGACGGTGATCGACTTCTCCGCCTTCATCGGTCGGCTCGCCACCGCCTCCGGCGAAACCATCCTGCCGTTCTTCCGCACCTCGCTGTCGGTCGACGACAAGAGCAAGACCAAGGATTTCGACCCCGTGACGGAGGCCGACCGCGCCGCGGAGGCGGTGATGCGGCGCCTGATCAGGGCAAATTTCCCTCAGCACGGCATCGTCGGCGAGGAATTCGGCAATGAGCAGGACGATGCCGAGTATGTCTGGGTGCTCGACCCCATTGACGGCACCAAATCCTTCATCGGCGGCTTTCCGATCTGGGGCACGCTGATTGCGCTGCTCCACAAGGGCGCGCCGGTCTACGGCATGATGCACCAGCCCTTCATCGGCGAGCGCTTTTCCGGCGACAACGGCTCGGCCAATTACAGGGGCCCCTCCGGCGAGCGCCGGCTCCAGGTCCGCCGCTGCGCCTCGCTGTCGGAAGCCACGACCTACACCACCAGTCCCCTGCTGATGAACGAGAGCGACCGCGCCATCTTCGGCCGCATCGAGCAGGGCGCGCGGCTGTCGCGCTATGGCGGCGATTGTTACTCCTATTGCATGCTGGCGGCCGGCCACGTCGATCTCGTGGTCGAGACCGAGCTGAAGCCCTACGACATCGCGGCGCTGATCCCGATCGTGACCGGCGCCGGCGGCGTGGTCACCACGTGGGAAGGCAAGCCGGCCCAGGGCGGCGGCCGCATCATCGCGGCCGGCGACGCGCGGGTTCACGAAGAGGCCTTGAGGCTCTTGAACCAGTAACAACGCGAGCGGAGGGCTTGCATCACCGACGCGGGGGCGGAGACAGCGAAGTAGGCCACTTACCCTGGAGGTCAAGAGCCGTTCTCTCACAACGCGACAGGTGCGTTCCCTCCCCTCCTTGCGGGGGAGGGCTAGGGAGAGGGGTTCACACGGGGACTCCATCGATCACCTTCTTAGCGACAGAGAGACCTTTTGCTGGGTACCCCTCTCCCCCGCCCTCCCCCGCAAGGGGGGAGGGAGCGCAGTTGGGCTCGCTGCTGCAGCGTGGGCTCACACCAGAGCGCGGCCCTCCTCACACCGCCTCTGCCCTGAGATGCTCCACCAGCATCTTGGCCGGCTTTGGTAGCGCCTTGAAGCTTCGCGCGCAGATCACGAGGCGGCGGTTGGCCCAGGCGTCGCGCAGGCGGACCATGGCGAGCGGCATCAGCTTGGCGCAGCGGCGGGCGGCGGCTTCCGGCACCAGGGCAACGCCGACATCGGCGGCAACCATCTGGCAGATCGCATCGAAATCGCGCAGGCGCGCGCGGAAATGCGGGCGCATGCCGAGTCGCGCCGCGTGCTTCGAGATGTGCATCTGGAGCGCTGTGGCGCTGGTCAGGCCGACGAAGTCGCAGGCCGCGGCCTCCTGAAAATCGATCTGGCGCCGGCCGGCGAACGGGCCGCGGCGGGAGGTCACCAGCGTCAGGCGATCCTCGCTGAACACGAAGCGCTCGATATGGTCAGGCAGCGCGTGCTCGGCGGCAAAACCGAGATCGGCGGCGCCCGTCGTGATCGCCGCCGCAATGTCGGTGCTCTCGCGCTCCTCGATGTCGACGGCGACGTCGTGATGCGCGCGCAGGAAGCCGGCGAGCGCCTTCGGCAGATGCTCCGAGAGCCCCGAGGTGTTGGCGAGGAAATGCACGCTGGCGCGCAAACCGCTGGCAAAGCCGGCAAGATCGCCGCGCATGGCGTCGATCTGGTGGATGACGAGCCGCGCATGATCGAGCAGGCGCTCGCCGGCCGCGGTCAATTCGATGCCGCGGCGGCCGCGCTTGAGCAGCGCGACGCCGAGCGCATCCTCGAGCCCCTTGATGCGTGCGCTGGCGGAGGCCAGCGCCAGGTGTGACCGCTCGGCACCGCGTGTGATGCTGCGCTGGTCGGCGACCGCGATGAAGAGCTGGAGGTCGACGAGGTCGAAGCGCATGCCGTGTCTCCTCAGCCTTCGCCCCAGACGAAGGCTCTCTCCGTAACCTCCAGATTGTGCCCGATCGCGGCATCGGTCAATGTGCGGGGATGATCGACCCGCTTCTCATTCTCGTCGCCGCCGTCTTCCTGCTTGCCGGATTCGTCAAGGGCGTGGTCGGGCTTGGCCTGCCGACGGTGTCCATGGGCCTGCTCGCCGTGAGCATGGCGCCGAGCCGCGCCATCGCCATCGTCATCGTGCCCGCCATCATCACCAACATCTGGCAGACCTTCGTCGGCCCTTATCTGCGCGACATCCTGAGGCGGCTGTGGCCGCTGATGATCGGCACCGTGATCGGATGCTGGCTCAATGCCGGCGCGCTGACCGGCCCGCATGCGCGGTACGGCACGATCGTGCTCGGCGCCCTGCTCGTCACCTACGCCGTGATCGGCCTGAACAAGTTCCAGTTTCGCGTCGCACCCGAGAACGAGAAATGGGTCGGCGGCATGGTCGGAATCGTCACCGGCGTGATCTCGGCCTCGACCGGCGTGCAGGTGATCCCCTCGATGCCGTTCATGCAGGCGATCGGCATGGAAAAGGACGAGCTGGTGCAGGCGCTCGGCGTGTTCTTCACGACGGCGACGCTCGCGCTCGCCTTCAACCTGACCGCGGTCGGCTTGCTGACGCCCGCCAATGCCGTACCGGGCGCCGTGGGCCTCGCCATGGCCTTTGCCGGCATGTTCATCGGCCAATCGGTGCGGGCGCGGATGCCGGCGGAAGCGTTTCGCCGCTGGTTCCTGATCGCGATGATTTTGCTCGGCCTCTATCTCGCCGGAAGCGCGCTGGCGAAGGAATTCGGTTAAGCGCCTTACGATTTCGGCCCATAGCCCGGCACCCATTTTTCGTGTTGAGGCAGATCGTCCTGGATTGTCCACCACGGTACGCGCGACGAGGTGAAAACGTGGAGGCGAGGCCGAACTTCCGGATCGTCATCGAGCAGGCCAGCGGGAATGCTGACGGTCGGGAGATAGCTCGCCTTGCCGGGCGTCGGGCAGCCGCAGGTCCTGCACCGATGGCGGAAACTTCCCGGCGAGGATTCGTAGGCCACGGTCAGGTTCTCGCCTGAAACAAAGCGAAACTTGTCGGCATCGACATGGGCGTAGGTGGCGAATGCCGCGCCGGTCAGCTTGCGGCAATTGGCACAATGGCAATGGGTCAGCCAACGCACCTGATCGATCTCGAACCGCACAGCGCCGCACAGACAGCTTCCACGGATCATCGAAACCTCCCTGCACAGCTTTCATAGGGCGAAGCGCCCGCTGCACCAGTCCTTCGTTCGAGCGAGTTACCGCGTCTCCAGCATGGCGACGCGGATGCCGAGATAGATGAAGAGGCCGCCAAGCGCGCGATTGACCCAGGCGATGGCACCCTCGGATTGCCTCAGCCGGTGCGCGGCCCTGGCCGCGAACGCGGCGAGCACCAGGCACCACAGCGTCCCCGTAAAAATGAAGATCAGGCCGAGCGTCAGGAAGGCGAGCGGCTTGTACGGCGCATCGGCTGCGACGAATTGCGGCAGGAAGGCCAGGAAGAACAGCGCGACCTTGGGATTGAGCGCATTGGTGAAGACGCCCTGGAGGAAGACCCGCCGCAATGAGCTCCGCACCGGCTCGTCGATCGCCGACGCCGGCACCGGGCGCGACAACAGCATCTGGAGCCCGGTTACGACGAGATAGGCCGCGCCCAGCAGCTTCAGGATCGAGAAGGCGGTGGACGAGGCCATCAGCAGCGCCGAAAGACCGATCGCCGCGCCCGCGACATGGACAAAACAGCCGCAACTGATGCCCAAGGCGGCAGCGGCGCCGCCCCGCCAGCCCATTTGCATGCTGCGGCCGATCACATAGACCGAATCCGGCCCCGGCGTGATGTTGAGCAGCACACCCGACAGGATGAAAAGCCCGATCTCGTGAATGCCCAGCATGCAAGCTGCCTCCCGCCGCCCCGTCCGGGCGGTCCCGGTTCCGCTTAGTCGGTTCGCCCGTCCCCGTCCACCGCCGCGATTGCCTAGGATTTACCTCGAATTTGCAATGCGGATCATGCTTTCGCTTGGCCTCATCTGCTTTATAAAGGCAGGGTTCTTGAAATGCGGGACTCGAGGCGACTGCCACGCCGTGGCCGGTCCCCTCTCCCTTGGAGCTTCGCGGATATGGAAAGACGTCTGGCTGCCATCGTCTGCGCCGATGTCGCCGGCTATTCGCGCATGATGGGAAGCGACGAGGCCGGCACCCATGCCGCCTTCAAGGCCCATCGCGCGGCAATCCACCCCATCATCCTCAATCATGGCGGCCGCGTCGTGAAGAACACCGGCGACGGCTTCCTGCTCGAGTTCGCCTCGATTGTCGGCGCCACCGAGGCGGCGATCGCGATGCAGACGGTGATGGCGGAGCGCAACCAGCATCTGCCCGCTGACCGCGCCATGCAGTTCCGGCTCGGCATCCACATGGGCGATGTCATCGCCGACGAGGACGAGGTCTTCGGTGACGATGTCAACATCGCCGTCCGTCTGGAATCCGTGGCGAGCCCCGGCGGCTTCGCGATCTCGGCCAAGGCCTACAAAGAGGCGAGCAAGCATCTCTCGGTGCCGCTGACCGATGCCGGCAACCATCGCTTCAAGAACATCAAGGATGCGGTCGGGGTCTGGACCTGGACGCCCGAGGGCGCGCCGGCGCTTGCCCCCGAGCTCCGGGAAGCCTCCGCCCTCTCGCAGCAGTACCGCACCGCGATCGTCGGCGTGCTGCCCTTTGCCAATCTCAGCGACGCCCAGGATGAATATTTCTCCGATGGCCTCACCGAGGACCTGATCCACGCGCTGTCGCTGCAATCCTTCTATCGCGTGCTGAGCCGCAACTCGACCTTCGCCTTCAAGGGCAAGAACACGAGCACCCGCCTGATCGCACGCGAGATCGACGCCACCTATTTGATCCAGGGCTCCGTGCGCCGCGCCGGCGCCAAGATCCGCGTCACGGCCGAGCTGATTGCGCCGGAGACCGGCGAGCAGCTCTGGACCGGCCGCTACGACCGCGACATCGGCGACCTCTTCGCGATGCAGGACGAGATCACGACCAACCTGTCTGCCGCGGTCGCCACCGAGATCGTCCGTGCCGAGGCCTCGGCACCGGCGCGGATCTCGACTGACGTGTCCGCCTGGGACCGTTTCCTTAAGGGGCTGTCGCACTATTACCGGCAGACCAAGGAGGACTTGGCCGCCGCCGTCGACCTGTTCCGTGAGGCCATCCGGCTCGATCCCAAACTGTCGATCGCACACGCCTATCTCGCCACGATCCAGATCCAGAGCATTCAGTTCGGCTGGGTCAAGGGCACGCGCGACATGTGGACCGAGGCAATGAACCTCGCCGAAACCAGCGTCCGGCTCGACCCGCGCTCCTCCTTTGCGTTCTCGATCCTGTCCTGGGCCCATGCGATGGAGGGACATCATGAGGCGGCGATGGACGCCGCCAAGCGCGCGGTCGCGCTCAACCCCTACGACAATGGCGCGCGCGGCGTGCTCGGCATCTGTCATTTCATGATCGGCGAGCACCGCGAGGCGATCGAGCTGTTCTCGATGGCCGCGCAACGCGACAACAGCGACCCGCGCTATCAATGGTCGGCGCTGAACGCGTTCAGTCATTATCTTCTGCGCCAATATGACGCGACGCTGTCATGGGCCCGCGAGCAGCTCTACATCAACCCGAATCACATGCAGGCGCTGGCGATCCGCGCCGCGGCATTGGCGCAACTGGGGCGAAGCGACGAGGCGAGCGAAGCCGCCCGCGTGCTGATGGCAAACTATCCAGCGCTGAACGTCGAGAGGCACTTGCGCAACTTCCACTGGAAGCGGCCCGAGGACATCGCCCATTATCGCGACGGGCTACTGAAGGCCGGCGTGCCGCTGGGCAAGCTCGCCCTGGTTCAGGGCGGCGTCAAACGCGCCGCCGAATCCTGAGAAACTGCCCGTGCCAGTGCCGTCCGACACCGGCTTTTTTTGGCAGGACAGTGAAGTCAGCCACACTTCGTTGCACGCTGAAGTAGTATATACCCTCCTGTCGGTTTGTTAGGACTTTCCGCGCTCTAACAGCGCGCCTGCTTTTTTAGACTCGCCGTTTTCAGGATTTGGGCCATGCATGACCGCGCTTCGAAGCCGCCCTTCGACCCCTCGATCCAGGTCTCGCCGAACAATCCCTGCCCCTTCCTGCGCGGCCTCGTCGGCGAAGGTTTTGTCGACGGCGGCACCGTCCCACTCCGGACCCTGTCGCAGACTATCGCCAATGCAAGCGGCGAGACCGGGCTGAAGAAGACCTCGGCCCGCATCCAGGTCCGCGGCGTCGCACTGATCGCCAACGGTGCCTGTCACATCCTGCAAAGCATCTTCTGGGGCGCGCAGCTCAACACGCTGCGCGGCGGCCCGCTCGACAAGCTCGGTGCCGGCTCGCGCATCCTCGGGGTCGACGGTCGCGTCAACGAGGACGAGATTGCACGGCTCGCCAGTTTCGGCGGCACCTATGCCGACCCCGACGGCGGCACCGAGACCGGCCTCAACGCCTCTCAAATCCAGACCTTCATGAAAGACAATCTCAAGCGCGCCGGCAAGCAAGCGCGCTGGTACTACCCGATCCTGATGAAGTTCGAATGGCCGATCCTGCTCAAGATCATGGGCAAGGGTCGGGGCGACGACCGCTATCTCAGCGTGGCCGAGGTGAGGACATTGTTCTACGAGCGCAGATTCCCGGACAGGATCACCCAGAGGATTGTCGCCCAGCCGGTCAAACCGCCGTCGCTGATCTTGCGCGCCGCTGGCGGCCTCGTCGCCGCGCTCCTCGTCTTTGGCGTCGTCGCATTGCGCTTTCCCGATCAATTCCAGCCGATGCTTCCCGGCATCCTCGGCGATCTCGTGGCGCCGCCACTGCCGCAGCTCGTCGAACCCAGGGCTGCATACTGGCTTGAGCAGAACTGGGCGCTGGAGGACCGGCACTGGTTTCATCACGCCAGCCAGGGCACCGCGACTTTCCCGGTGCCTTATCGCTGGTTCATGGCGCTCGAGCAGCCGCGGCTTCATTTCTTCGCAAAGCCCGGGATGCTGCATGACGGCGACCACCTTCAGCGCTTCGGCTTCATCCCGAGCCCGCAGACGATCAACACCGACAACGCCACGCTCCGCCGGTTCGGCTATGCCAACGTTTACGACAAGACGAACCCGGTGCCGGCGCGGCTCTGGAATCCGCCGGTGAACTGGGGTCCCCAGGCCGAAAACGTCGACGGCCTGCCCGTCGGCTTCGCACGCATGACCGGCGTAGCCGATCCTGCGACCGGCCAGATCGGCGAGGACCGGATCGGCCTGACCTGCGCCGCCTGCCACACCGGCCAGATCCACTACAAGGGCATCGACATCCGCTTCGACGGCGGTCCCGCGATGACCGATCTGAGGAAGCTCGAGGTCACGACCGGCCTGTCGATCGCCTACACGCTCTACGTGCCGGGGCGCTTCACGCGCTTCGCCGACCGCGTGCTCGGCCCTTCCGCCAGCGATGCGGACCGCGACGCACTGAAGCAGAACCTGAGTGCGATCGGCACGTTCCTGGTCGACTGGGAGAAGACCTACGCGAAGACCATCGGCGGCAAGACGAGGTTCAACGAGAAGACGAAGCGGGAAGAGAAGCAGCAGGACACCGAGGAAGGTTATGGCCGCCTCGATGCGCTCAACCGCATCGGCAACCAGGTCTTCTCGCAGGACATGACGCTTAGCGGCCTCAGCGGCTTCGAAAAGAATCTGCACGCCAAGGACGCGCCGGTCAGCTTCCCCCCGATCTGGACGGTACCCTGGCTCAAATACGCGCAATATGACGCTTCGATCGAACAGCCTCTGATCCGCAACGCCGGCGAAGCGCTGGGCGTGACCGCGCTGCTCAATCTGTCCGACAATACGCCCAAGGACAGGCTGTTCCGCTCCTCGATGGACATCAAGAATCTGAACTGGATCGAGGATCTGCTGAAGGGATCGGCGCCGTATCCGAAAAAGCAGCTCTCCGGACTGACGTCGCCGAAATGGCCGTCGGACATTTTCGGCGATGATGCCTGGAAGATCGATGGCGACCGCGTCAAACGTGGCCGCAAGCTCTACTCGGAGCTCTGCGTCGAATGCCATCTGGGTCCGGTCAACGATCCCGTATTCGACAGTGAGTTTCCGGCCCAAAGCATCTGGTCCTCGTCACGGTGGGAAACCATCGGCGAGGAGAAATTCCTGAACGAGGTCCAGAAGAGCGCCAAAGGCATGGGCACCGACCCTGCTCAGGCCGGGGTGCTGGCGACGCGCACGGTTCAGGTGCCGGGCTTTCTCAAGCTTGATCCCACCCAGAACCTCAATGCCTGGTGGAATTGCAATCTGCCGGATATTTCTTCGACCGACATGCCATATTCGCTTGGCCTGATGGTGCTCGTCGACATCGTCGCCCGCAAGGCAATGGACGATGCCAAGATCGACCCGAAGGTTCAGCAAGCCTGGTGGGGCAAGCGCAAGAACTGCCCCAATCCCGGTCCGCAGCCGCCCGACAAGACCGAGCCGGGGCCCTGGTATCGCGCGCGACCGCTCGATGGCGTCTGGGCCACCGCGCCTTACCTGCACAACGGATCTGTCCCTTCGCTCTACTGGATGCTGAGCCCCGCGGCCGAGCGCCCCAAATCGTTCTGCATGGGTGGTGGCCGCGACTACGATCCGAAGCAGGTCGGCTTCGCGGTCGCCGACGGCGAGAGCTGCAAGACCGGGCAGTCGCGCTTCTCGACGCGGGCGTCTGATGGCACCGAACTGTTCGGCAACAGCAATGCCGGCCACTCGTTCGACGGTACGCCAGGCCCCGGCAAGGACGGCACCATCGGCCGCGTGCTCAAGGAGCAGGAGCGCTACGACCTGATCGAGTATCTGAAGACGCTCTAGGGCGACTGGAGTTCGCCCTCGTCATGGCCGAGCTTGTGGCACGATCCCTCGCTCAAGCGCTCACTTGAACAGCGGCGTGCCCGGGACGAAGGCGTCGAAGGCCGCCCAGAACTGGGAGCGGTAGCGGTCCTGCTCCTGCAGGATCTCGTGCTTGGCGCCGGCGATCACGAGATGGGAGCCGGCGCGCAGGTGATAGGCGAACTCCTCGATCGCCGCGGTCGAGACCACGCTGTCATTGGAGGCCGCCAGCATCAGGATCGGCTGGCGGATCTGGGAGGGGTAGTTCACGCGCTTGAAGGTGTGCATCGCACGGAAGGCGGTATCGGCCCAGGCGACCGTCGGTGACGCCAGTCCGAGCGTCGGATCCTCCTCCAGGATCGCGGCATTGCGCGCATAGCGCACGGGATCGCTGGTCAGGGGATTGTTGATGAAGGGATCGAGCCCGGTGAGGCGGTCGCTACCGCCGGGAACGTAGCGGCCGCCCTGCCCGAGCAGGCGCATCGTCTTGAGCAGCGCACGCACCGGGAACGAGGTGGTGCGTCCCGGCAGGTCGATCATCGGGGCCGACAGCACCATGCGGTCGAACCAGCGCTTGCCGGCATGCGCCACCCGCAGCATCACCGTACCGCCCATCGAGTGGGCGAGCGCGAAGAACGGCGGCGGGCAATCCGGCAGCACCACCTGCTGCACGAAGGTCTCGACGTCGATTTCGAAATCGGAGAAGTCGCGCACATAGCCCTTGCGCGGATCGCGCAGGCGGCGCGAGGAATGGCCCTGCCCGCGCCAGTCGATCATCGCCACCGCAAAGCCGCGGTCGCGCAGGTCGCGCACGGTCTCGAAATATTTCTCGATCTGCTCGCCGCGTCCGGTGAAGACGCAGACGGTGCCCTTGCGGTTTGCCGGCGGCGCCCACCGCGCAAAGCGCAACTCGGCGCCATCGGGGGTCCTGATGGTGCCGCTGACGACGTTTTCGGGAACCGGATTGGACGGGATCGAGACCAGCGTCATAGGCGGGAAGTACTGCAATCAAGGGGCTAAAGCGCCGAAAAGGCGCAAATGCCGCCCTCTTGAACGCCGTCTCGTTCCACCCATATCATTTTCGTGCAGGCCGCTACCAGTGTTTCGGAACCGGAACATCAGGCTGCACACAGAGATGAGCCCGGCCCGATTGGCGGGCGGGTTACCTAACAGTCGCTCAATGGAGGACTTGACCATGCGTACCTATGATCTCACCCCGTTTTATCGTTCCACCGTCGGCTTCGACCGCCTCTTCAACCTGCTCGACCAGGCCGGTTCGGACGGCAGCCCCGGTTATCCCCCCTACAACATCGAGCGCACCGGCGAGAACGCCTACCGCATCACCGTTGCGGTCTCCGGCTTCTCCAAGGATGAGCTCTCCATCGTCGCGAAGGAAAACACGCTGACGATCAAGGGCGAGAAAGTCGCCAACGAGAACTCGAAGTCTGAAGTGCTCTACCGCGGCATCGCCGCGCGCGCCTTCGAGCGTGCCTTCCAGCTTGCCGACTTCGTGCAGGTGAAGGACGCTTCGCTCGAGAACGGGCTGCTTCACGTCGACCTCGTACGCGAGATTCCCGAGGCCAAGAAGCCGCGCCAGATCGCGATCAACGCCGGCGCCAAGGCGCAGGTGATCGAGGGCTCGGCCGCGCAAGCCGCCTAAGCCAAGCGAACTCCAAGTTACAAAAGCGCCCCGGTGCCCCGGGGCGCTTTTTCGTTGTGCATTGCATCACAGAGCGGTGAAGGGGAGTAACGCCGCCGTCTCTCCCTCCGTCCTTTGGGCACCGACCCCAAGAACCGAACCCAAGAACCGAACCCAAGAACCGAACCCAAGACAAGACAAGACGGAGAAAAAGATCATGTCACTCTGGCGCAGCCTTCTCGTTGCCGCGAGCCTTTTGGCGGCTCCCCTCGGCCTTGCTCATGCGCAGACACCGCAAACGGTGAAGGCGAAGAACGTCGTGCTGGTGCACGGCGCCTGGGCCGACGGCTCGAGCTGGTCGGAGGTGATCCCGATCCTGCAGGCTGCAGGCCTGCATGTCACCGCCGTACAGAATCCGCTGTCGTCGCTTGCGGACTCCATCGAGGCGACCAAGCGTGCGCTGGCCGACCAGGACGGGCCGACCGTGCTGGTCGCGCATTCCTGGGGTGGCACCGTGATCAGCCAGGTCGGCACCGACCCGAAGGTCACCGGGCTCGTCTACGTCGCCGCCCGCGCGCCCGATGCGAACGAGGATTTCGTGGCGCTGTCGAAGCAGTTTCCGACCGGGCCCGCGCGCGCGGGCATCGTCGAGCGCGACGGCTACACCAAGCTCTCGGAAGACGCCTTCCTGAAATACTTCGCCAATGGCGTGAAACCGGAGCAGGCCAGGGAGCTCTATGCGGTGCAATGGCCCACGGCGGCCTCGATCTTCGCCGGCCGCACCACGGAAGCGGCGTGGCACGCCAAGCCGAGCTGGTACGCGGTGTCGAAGAACGATTACACCATCAACCCCGATTTCGAGCGCTTCCTCGCCAAGCGCATGAACGCCACCACGATCGAGCTCGATGCCGGCCATCTCTCGCTGGTGTCGCATCCGAAGGAAGTCGCGAATCTGATCCTGGAGGCGGCGGGGTATCCGCGAAGCTGAGCGGCGATCGCCGTACTGCCAAAGCGCCCGAGATTTTCGGGCGCTTTTTGAGACCATTGGCGTGGCTCGCGCCACCGCGTCAAACTCGCGTCGCCCTAATCCAGCCCCTGCACGGCCGGCATCTCCTGCGTCGGCAGAATCGTCGCCGCGGGGTTGGCCTGACCAATTGTGGGCGCAGCGGCCTCGGCGGGCTTGGCCTGCACGGCGGCCGCTTGCTGCGAAGGCTGGGCCTGCGGTGCTTGAGCCTGCTGCGCTACCGGCGCGGCCGGCTTCGCGGCAGCGACCGGCGTCTCGGCGCGCCGCGGGGCGGCCTTGGGCAGCGGCACGGCGCGGCTTGCCACATGCGGGATCGGAGCCGGCGGGCGCGGCGGGCCGCTGCGGATCGCGGTCGGCGGCGGCAGCGCGCTTTGCGGACCGTAAGGCGCGACCGCGCGTTCGTCATAGGCGGGCGCCATGCCGTAGGCGTCAGCGGCGGGCATGAAGCGGATGATCCGGCCGTCGCGGGCGTCGATCACCAGCCGGCCATCGTCGCCGCGGCGGTCGATCACCGCGATGGTGTAGACGCTGCCGCGCAGGCGCGGGATGCCGAGCGGTAAGAAGCCGTTTTCGCGCAGCACCGCGTAGACCTCGGTTGATGGCAACAACACCAGCGCCGGACTGCGTTCCTCGTAGCCATAGCCGTAACCGTAACGCGGGGACGGCGGGACAGCCTCCGGCGCGTAGGGGGCGTCGAAATCCGACACCGCGATCACAGCCCCTCTCGCGATACCGCTGGCGGGAACCTGGGCATGGCCCGCGCTTGCGGCCAGCACCAGCGCTGCGGCGGCCACACATCCTGTGAAAAATTTCATGGTCGAGACGCTCCTGTCAGACCCCCCGATGGCCGCCCTCTTTCGCTTCTCGCGGCGTGGCGCGCCTTCCGAAGGGTTGATCCGAAGCTTCGTTGCGGATTTCGGCGCGCGCGGGGCCGGATCGCGGCGCGTTTGCTTCAAAACCGGGGCCGCGCAACTTTTGGAAAGCGATTGATTGACATATCGGGAATCGGGACTTCCGCACGCTTGTGTGCTAGACAAAAATTTGGCAAGGTGATGGTTAGGACAGGAAGACTGTCTCAATTTTGCTTGCGGTTCCGGCACAGGGATTGCAGCGAAAACCGATGCTCTCGAGCGTCGGCAAGGTACCAGGCAAAGCCGTTCTCGGGGACGAAGAGCGCCTAGGCCTGAATTTAAGAAAATGCGGCTCGCAGCGGACGAGCGGTGGCCCAGAAGCGGGTGCCGCGGGACGCCCAAGGTGCGCCGAAGGTGGCGGTGAGGCAGCTTGCCGCATGGAGAGGACAGAGCAATGAACGGGTCGCAATTCGAGCGCGCAAACATCGTGGCAGAAGAGCTGTCGGCGACGGTCGCCTCGAAAACGACTGACCCGATTCAGGAACACAATTCGCGTCCCAAAGCCGAGGGCCTCTACGATCCGAGCCTGGAGAAGGATTCCTGCGGTGTCGGCTTCATCGCCAACATCAAGGGCAAGAAGTCGCACGAGATCGTCTCGGACGCGCTGAGCATCCTCTGCAATCTCGAGCATCGCGGCGCCGTCGGTGCCGACCCGCGCGCCGGTGACGGCGCCGGCATCCTGGTGCAGATCCCGCACGCCTTCTTCAGCCGCAAGGCCAAGGAGCTCGGCTTTGCGCTGCCGGGTCCCGGCGAATACGCCATCGGCGCGCTGTTCATGCCGCGCGACACCGCCTGGCGCAATGTCATCAAGAGCATCATCGCCGACCAGATCAGGGAAGAGGGCCTGACCCTGCTCGGCTGGCGCGACGTGCCGACCGACAATTCCTCGCTCGGCGTCACCGTGAAGCCGACCGAGCCCGCCTGCATGCAGGTGTTCATCGGCCGCAACGGCACCGCCAAGACCGAGGACGAATTCGAGCGCCGGCTCTACATCCTGCGCAAGTCGATCTCGCAGGCGATCTACCAGCGCCGCGACCGCGGCCTTGCGGGCTATTATCCTTGCTCGATGTCCTGCCGCACCGTGATCTACAAGGGCATGTTCCTCGCCGACCAGCTCGGCAAGTACTATCCCGACCTGCACGAGAAGGACTTCGAGAGCGCGCTGGCCCTCGTCCACCAGCGCTTCTCGACCAATACCTTCCCGGCCTGGTCGCTGGCGCATCCCTACCGCATGATCGCGCATAACGGCGAGATCAACACGCTGCGCGGCAACACCAACTGGATGGCGGCGCGCCAGGCTTCGGTCAGCTCCGAGCTCTACGGCAAGGACATCAACCGGCTCTGGCCGATCTCCTATGAGGGCCAGTCCGACACCGCCTGCTTCGACAACGCGCTCGAATTCCTGGTGCAGGGCGGCTACTCGCTGCCACACGCCGTGATGATGATGATTCCGGAGGCGTGGGCCGGCAATCCCTTGATGGATGAGAAGCGCCGCGCCTTCTACGAATATCATGCCGCGCTGATGGAGCCGTGGGACGGCCCCGCCGCGATCGCCTTCACCGACGGCCGCCAGATCGGCGCCACGCTCGACCGCAACGGCCTCAGGCCCGCGCGCTATCTCGTCACCAAGGACGACCGCATCGTGATGGCGTCCGAGATGGGCGTGCTGACCATCCCCGAGGACCAGATCATCACCAAGTGGCGCCTGCAGCCGGGCAAGATGCTGCTGGTCGACCTCGAACAGGGACGCCTGATCCCGGACGACGAGATCAAGGCCGAGCTCGCCAAGAGCCATCCCTACAAGGAGTGGCTGGAGCGGACCCAGATCGTGCTGGAGGAGCTGCCGAAGGTTGCGACCACCGGCGTGCGCTCCAACCTGTCGCTGCTCGATCGCCAGCAGGCGTTCGGCTACAGCCAGGAAGACATCACCATCCTGATGACGCCGATGGCGGCCACGGGCGAGGAAGCCGCGGGATCGATGGGCAACGACACGCCGATCTCGGCGCTGTCGGACAGGGCCAAGCCGCTGTTCACCTACTTCAAGCAGAACTTCGCGCAGGTCACCAACCCGCCGATCGACCCGATCCGCGAGGAGCTGGTGATGAGCCTCGTCTCCATCATCGGACCGCGGCCGAACCTATTCGACCTCCAGGGCATGGCCACGACCAAGCGCCTCGAGGTGCGCCAGCCGATCCTGACCGATGCGGATCTGGAAAAGATCCGCTCGATCTCGGACGTGGCGGAGTCTCATTTCAAGTCGCGCACGCTCGACACCACCTTCCATGCCGGGCTCGGCGCGGCCGGCATGGACCAAGTGCTCGACGAACTCTGCGCGCGCGCCGAAAGCGCGGTGCGCGAGGGCGTCAACATCATCATCCTGTCCGACCGCATGGTCGGCACCGACCGGGTGCCGATCCCGGCACTGCTGGCCTGCGCCGCCGTGCATCATCATCTGATCCGCGTCGGACTGCGCACCTCGGTCGGTCTCGTCGTCGAATCCGGCGAGCCGCGCGAAGTGCATCACTTCGCCTGCCTCGCCGGCTACGGCGCCGAAGCGATCAATCCTTATCTGGCGTTCGAGACCATCATCGCGATGAAGGACCGGCTGCCCGGCTCGCTCGACGACTACGAGATCGTCAAGCGCTACATCAAGTCGATCGGCAAGGGCCTGCTCAAGGTGATGTCCAAGATGGGCATCTCGACCTACCAGTCCTATTGCGGCGCGCAGATCTTCGACGCGGTCGGCCTCAAGGCCGACTTCGTGTCGAAGTTCTTCGCGGGCACGCATACCCGGGTCGAGGGCGTCGGCTTGGCCGAGATCGCGGAAGAAGCCGTGCGCCGCCATGCCGATGCGTTCGGCGAGGCGCAGGTCTACAAGACCGCGCTCGACGTCGGCGGCGAATATGCCTATCGCAGCCGCGGCGAGGACCATGCCTGGACCGCCGAGTCTGTGTCGCTGCTCCAGCACGCCGCGCGCGGCAATTCGCAGGAGCGCTACCGCGCCTTCGCCAAGATCCTGAACGAGCAGTCCGAGCGCCTGCTGACGCTGCGAGGCCTGTTCCGGATCAAGAGCGCGGAGGAGGAGAAGCGCAAGCCCATCCCGCTCGACCAGGTCGAGCCGGCCAAGGATATCGTCAGGCGCTTCGCCACGGGCGCGATGAGTTTCGGCTCGATCTCGCGCGAGGCTCACACCACGCTCGCGATCGCCATGAACCGGATCGGCGGCAAGTCGAACACCGGCGAAGGCGGCGAGGAAGCCGACCGCTTCAAGCCGATGCCGAACGGCGATTCCATGCGCTCGGCGATCAAGCAGGTCGCCTCGGGCCGCTTCGGCGTCACCACGGAGTATCTCGTCAACTCCGACATGATGCAGATCAAGATGGCGCAAGGCGCCAAGCCCGGCGAAGGCGGCCAGCTGCCCGGCCACAAGGTCGACGCGACCATCGCAAAGGTCCGGCACTCGACGCCGGGCGTCGGCCTGATCTCGCCGCCGCCGCACCACGACATCTACTCGATCGAGGATCTGGCGCAGCTCATCTACGACCTCAAGAACGTCAACCCGACGGGCGACGTTTCGGTCAAGCTCGTCTCCGAGATCGGCGTCGGCACGGTGGCCGCGGGCGTTGCCAAGGCGCGCGCCGACCATGTCACCATCGCGGGCTTCGAGGGCGGCACGGGTGCTTCGCCGCTGACCTCGATCAAGCACGCTGGCTCGCCGTGGGAGATCGGCCTCGCCGAAACCCATCAGACGCTGGTGCGCGAACGGCTGCGCAGCCGCATCGTGGTTCAGGTGGACGGCGGCTTCCGTACCGGCCGTGACGTCGTGATCGGCGCGCTGCTCGGCGCCGACGAGTTCGGCTTTGCCACTGCGCCCTTGATCGCGGCCGGCTGCATCATGATGCGCAAGTGCCATCTCAACACCTGCCCGGTCGGCGTCGCGACGCAGGACCCCGTCCTGCGCAAGCGCTTCACCGGCCAGCCCGAGCACGTGATCAACTACTTCTTCTTCGTTGCCGAGGAAGTCCGCGAGATCATGGCGAGCCTCGGCTTCCGCACCTTCAACGAGATGGTCGGCCAGGTGCAGCTGCTCGACCAGACCAAGCTGGTCGCGCACTGGAAGGCCAAGGGCCTCGATTTCTCCAAGCTCTTCCTCAAGCAGAAGGAAGAGAAGGGCCAGAAGATCTATCATTCCGAGCGCCAGAACCATCATCTGGAGGCGGTGCTCGACCGCACGCTGATCGAGCGGGCGCAGCCCGCGCTCGACCGCGGCGCGCCGGTGAAGATCGAGGCCGCGATCAACAGCACCAACCGCTCCGCCGGCGCCATGCTGTCGGGCGCGGTGGCCAAGATCTACGGCCATGCCGGCCTGCCGCACGACACGATCCATGTCAGCCTCAAGGGCACCGCCGGGCAGGCCTTCGGCGCGTGGCTCGCCCACGGCGTCACCTTCGAGCTCGAGGGTGAAGGCAACGACTATGTCGGCAAGGGCCTCTCGGGCGGCAAGATCATCGTCAAGCCGCCGAAGAACTCCGCGATCGTGCCGGAAGAGAGCATCATCGTCGGCAACACCGTGATGTACGGCGCGATCGAGGGCGAATGCTACTTCCGCGGCATCGCCGGCGAACGTTTTGCCGTGCGCAATTCCGGCGCCGTCGCGGTGGTCGAAGGCGCCGGCGATCATTGCTGCGAATACATGACCGGCGGCATCGTGGTCGTGCTCGGCAAGACCGGGCGCAACTTCGCGGCCGGCATGTCCGGCGGCATCGCCTATGTGCTGGACGAGGCTGGCGACTTCGACAAGCTGTGCAACCTCAGCATGGTCGAGCTCGAGCCGGTGCTGTCGGAGGAGCTGATCAACGCCGGCACCTATCACCATTCCGGTGATCTCGAGGCGCACGGCCGGGTCGACGTGTTCAGGAACCTGCTCGCCTCCGATGTCGAGCGCCTGCACGTCCTGATCTCGCGCCATGCCAAGGCGACCGGCTCCAAGCGCGCCGCCGACATCCTCGCCAAATGGAAGGAATGGCTGCCCAAATTCCGCAAGGTGATGCCGGTCGAGTACCGGCGCGCGCTGCGCGAGATGGCCGCCAACGCGGACGCCGAGCCGAAAATCGCGATCGGGGCGTAAGGCATTACACCTCGTCATTGCTAGCGAAGCGAAGCAATCCAGAATCTCTCCACGGAAAAAGACTGGATTGCTCCGTCGCTTCGCTCCTCGCAATGACGGTGAGCAAACAACAAGACGAACTTAAGCGGCAGGGACTTCGGGTTTAATGGGCAAGATCACGGGTTTTCTGGAAATCGAACGGCACGACCGCAAGTACACCCCGGTCGCCGAGCGCGTGAAGCATTACAAGGAATTCGTCGTTCCGCTCTCCGAGAAGGAGCTGCGCGACCAGGCCGCGCGCTGCATGAATTGCGGCATCCCCTATTGCCACGGCACCGGCTCGGTGGCGCCCGGCACGCCCGGCTGCCCGGTCAACAACCAGATCCCGGACTGGAACGACCTCGTCTATCAGGACAATTGGGAAGAGGCCTCGCGCAATCTGCACTCGACCAACAATTTCCCGGAGTTCACGGGCCGCATCTGCCCGGCGCCGTGTGAGGCGTCCTGCACGCTCAACATCGACGACAACCCCGTCACCATCAAGACCATCGAATGCGCGATCGTCGACCGCGCCTGGGACAATGGCTGGCTGAAGCCGGAGATCGCCGCCCACAAGACCGGCAAGAAGGTCGCGGTGATCGGCTCCGGCCCGGCCGGCATGGCCTGCGCGCAGCAGCTGGCGCGCGCCGGCCACGACGTCCATGTCTACGAGAAGTACGCCAAGGCCGGCGGACTGCTGCGTTACGGCATCCCCGACTTCAAGATGGAGAAGGGCATCATCGACCGCCGTGTGGCGCAGATGGAAGCCGAAGGCGTCACGTTCCACTACAACAGCCATGTCGGCGCCGAGGGCAATGTCGATCCGCGCGAGATGCTCAACCAGTACGACGCGGTGGCGCTGACCGGCGGCGCGGAAGCCCCGCGCGACCTGCCGATCCCCGGCCGCGACCTCGCCGGCATCCACTACGCCATGGATTTCCTGCCGCAGCAGAACCGCCGCGTCTCCGAGGAGCCGCTCGGCGGCGTCCAGGAGATCCTGGCCGGCGGCAAGCACGTGGTCGTCATCGGCGGCGGCGACACGGGAAGCGACTGCATCGGCACCTCGCTGCGCCAGGGCGCGCTGTCGGTGACCCAGCTCGAGATCATGCCCGCGCCCCCCGAGCGCGAGAACAAGGGTCTGACCTGGCCGAACTGGCCGCTGAAGATGCGGACATCCTCGAGCCAGGCCGAAGGCGCAATCCGCGAATATGCCGTGCTGACCCAGAAGTTCTCCGGCGAGAACGGCAAGGTCAAGAAGCTGCACTGCGTGCGCGTCGACGACAAGTTCAAGCCGCTTCCCGGCACCGAGTTCGAGCTCGACGCCGACCTCGTCCTGCTCGCGATGGGCTTCGTCCATCCCGTGCACGAAGGCCTGCTCAAGCTGCTCGCGGTCGACCTCGACCCGCGCGGCAACGTCAAGGCCAACACGCTGGATTACCAGACCTCGCGCCCGAACGTGTTCACCGCCGGCGACATGCGCCGCGGCCAGTCGCTGGTGGTGTGGGCGATCCGCGAGGGCCGGCTATGCGCAAGGTCGATCGACACGTTCCTGATGGGGAAGACGGATCTGCCGCGGTAGTTCTCGCTCCGCTGCTAGATTTACGAACGATGTCATCGCCCGCGAAAGCGGGCGATTTTTTTAAGGCCGTGGCCGTCGTGCTTCGTACGCTCGGCCAGGCGGAATGGTCACGCCGCACAACTAGACGCGAGGCGGTTCACGATGCACATTTGTGCCGTATTTACCCAGGCCAGCTGCTAACCGCGACGATCATTCGATGCCGCTCACATCCAAGCACACATTCCGGATTGGAAGCTACGGACGTTCGACAACCGATGAGGGTTGGGAAAAGCTAGAACCAGAACATATCCGCGTGTGGCAATCGGCACTTAGCCTGCTGAGTGCGCGAACAATGAAAGTGCAGAACTGCACGGTCAGGATCGAAGCCAATTGGATGCCAATCCTGCGGAAGCAAGAGAAGCATTACAACGTAATGAAGCGTTTACAGAAAGGAGCAGCCAGCAAAGCGGAATTGCGTTCGATTCTTGAAGGCTTCCCTGAGCGGAGCACCGAGATCGAAATCACCACGGAGATGCAAGGAGACGAAGTCTCCGAAGAGGCTGCGAAAAATCTCGCCACCAGCGTAATAGAATCCTACCTGTACGATTTCTTCGCGATCCTCAACGTCTCTGCACCTGGCTGCTGTGATTTCTATCGCGGCCAGCTTGTTGGAGGCAGCTTCGAGAGAGACATTCCGCTATCGGGTTTTTATTTTGATATCGCCGTTGTGGGGACGCTAGAAAAGGAGTGGCAACAAATTAGAACATTGCCGCTAGCCCAAACAGTCCGCTGGTACGATTCTGTTCGTTCCGACATTCGACAGATCCCCCAAAATCCTATGGAGAGGGCCCTTTTCGCTCTGCTGCACATATCCAAAATAGACACGGACCCAATGATCGTCATCTGGCTCTTTTACGCTTTTGAGAGTCTGTTTCAAACAAGAGCAGGCGAGAATTTCTCATCGCTGGTTCAACGGATAATTTTGCTATTCAATTTAGACGATACTCAAGCCAAAATTGTTCGTCGAGAATTTCGCGAACTCTACAACACAAGAAGCGCGATTGTTCACGGTGGATTTGAGATTGCACACCCAATGCAAAACGAGGTTTTGGACAAGGCGATCGACGATCATCGGCTTAGAATATCTGAGACCGCTGAGTTTGGGCTAGCTTTGCTGCTAGCAGCCATACAAGAAACCATAGCACGCGGATGGAGATATCCGATCTTTAGCGAACGACTGGACGGCTCCAAGATCGGTTAACAAATAGCCAACCATACGAACTAAGTGGCACGGATCAATTCTGCAGCCTCACCCCCAGCAGCACCACCGTGCCTTGCGAACTCGCGCTCGCCACGTTCGAATCCAGGATGTCGTGGCGCAGCGTGCCCTTGACCCAGATGTTGCGGTTGAGCTTGTAGATCAGGTTGCCTTCGAGTGAGTAGGTTTTGTCGTTGCGACCCTGGTTCTGGTAGTCGTACGTGCCGTAGGTGAACTTGCCGACCGCGGTGAGCCAGCGGCGGAAGTCGTGGTCGACTTCGGCGGCGTAGGTGCGCACCAGGACGCCGGAGGAGCCGGGGATCGTGGTCTCGTTGATCTGCGTGTCGGTGAAGAGCTTCACCGTGGTGAGGCCGCTGGCATTCCAGATCAGGGAGCCCGTGGTGAGGAAGCCGGAGAGCTGGCTGAGACGCGGGTCGGTATAGTTGCGCGCGGAATAGCCGACCGAGATCTCGCCGGTGAGGATGCGCGAGAACTCGAAGGACGAGCCGACCTTGGCGTAGCCGCCGTTCGAGTCGCGGAAATAACCATTGCGGTCGGCGGCCTGGTCGTGGACGCGGGTGTCGCCTTCAATTTCGACGAACGGCTTCAGGCCGGGCTTCAGATCATAGGAGAAGCGCCCGACGCCGCCATACTGGTTGAAGTCGCGGTCGGTGTTGGGGAAGATCGAGCCGTCGGTGAGCTTCGAATCCGTGTAGGCGGTGCGATCGATGGTGGCGCCGGCGGAGACCTGGAAGCGATTAAAGGTCTGGTCGAAGCCGATCGTCGTGCCATAGGCGGCATAGACCGGATATTTCTGCAGGCCGGCCTGCACGTTCGGGCTGCCCGGATTGTCGGTGGCGAGCCGCAGGCGCAGCTGCGAGAGAAGCTTGAAGTCGCGGGTGACGTCGAGCCGGCCATCGACATGGCCGGTGAAATCGGGACGGTTGGCCTCGACCGGCGACGGCGAGGCGAGGCCGTCGATCGTCGCCGGCATGTTGTTGGTGTAGCCCGAGAACGAGCCGCGCAGATCGGCGACCAGCGCATGGCGCTCCCAATCGGACACCACGAGCAGATCCGGCGCGATCACATAGGCCGGCGAACCGACAGGCTTGTTGAGGCGCGTCGGATTGGTGTCGTAGCCCGCGGAGAGTTCGAGCCCGCCCTTGATCAGGAAGCTGCCGGCATAATCGCCGACGGCACCAAACGGATCCTCATCGGCCCTCAGGCGGCGGCGCAGCGGCTGGCCAGGCACGTTGCCCGCCATCGCCGGCGGCACCGGGACCTTGTGTGCGGTCTCGGAGGGCGGCGGCGCGATGCGCGGCGGAGTGAGCGTGCGCTCCGGTGTTGCAGGCGGGGCCTTCGAGCCCGGACCGGCCGCGCGCTTCGGCTTCGGCTGGCCGGGATAAAGCTTTGGCTGCTGCCGTTTGCGGTTGAGCGAGTCGTAGCCGGAGCTGCTCGCGCCGGTGGCTGCGGGCAGGCCGTAGGTCGGGACCTGACCGACGCGCGAGGCCGCCGACCTCTCGCTGGCCTTGCGAGGATCGGCATTGGGATCGGGCAGCGTCGGCAACGCATCCGATGGCGCCTGCGGCACGCCCGCGGTGCGGCGCGTCGGCAACGTGTCGGGCGCGGCAAAGCCGCCGCGGTTGGGATTGAACAGGTCGGGCGTGAGGTTCTGGGCGGCCGCCGGGCCGCTTCCGAGGGCGGTCAGCGCGAGGCATGGCAAAGCCGCGCGCAGGAAATGCTCGCGTTTGCTCCGGCCAGTGCCTGGAGACGACCCCACGATGGAACAACCTCAACAAAATCAAACACTTCCACGATCGCCCCGGCCGGCCGGCAGGAGCCATCGTTAATGGAGTTAAAACAATTATGGTTAATGACCCGTTGAGGGTGTCGGAGCACTCGTCGCCTCGCTTGTCGGGGCGTGCTAAGCAGGCGCCAACGGGCGAACGCCCATCCTCCCTGGACCAGACCATGCCGAGCTCGAAACCGCTGATGACCGCATCATCCGGCCCCATCCCCGACAGCGTCGAATCCGCGCTCCGCACGCTGGAGACCGAGAGCGGCGGTATCAACGCCCTCGCCGCAGCCCTGCGCGGCCCACTGGGCGCGACGTTCGCGAAGGCCGTCGACCTGATCCGCAACGCCAAGGGTCGCGTCATCGTCACCGGGCTCGGCAAGTCCGGACACATGGGCCGCAAGATCGCGGCGACGCTGGCCTCGACCGGCACGCCCGCCTTCTTCGTGCACGCCGCCGAAGCCGGCCATGGCGACCTCGGCATGATCACCACCGACGACGTCATCATGGCGCTGTCCTGGTCCGGCGAGCAGCCCGAGATGAAGAACCTCGTGAACTATTCGGCGCGCTTTGCGATTCCCATGATCGCGGTGACATCGAACGCGGCCTCGTCGCTGGGTCAGGCCGCCGACATCGTGATCGAGTTGCCGAAGGCGCGCGAGGCCTGCCCGCACAATCTGGCGCCGACCACCTCGACCCTGATGCAGGCTGCGATCGGCGACGCCATCGCGATCGCGCTGCTCGAAGGCCGCGGCTTCACAGCGCTGGAATTCGCGCATTTCCACCCTGGCGGCAAGCTGGGCGCGATGCTGAAATTCGTTCGCGACTACATGCGCACCGGCGCCGAGATTCCGGTCAAGCCTGAAGGCACCAAGATGTCGGAGGCCGTGGTCGAGATGTCGGCCAAGGGGCTCGGCTGCGTCTGCATCGTCAACGATGCGGGCGAGGCCGTCGGCATCATCACCGACGGCGATCTGCGCCGCCACATGCGGCCCGACCTTTTGACGGTGACGGTCGATGAGATCATGACGAAGCAGCCCAAGACCGTACCGCCCTCGATGCTCGCGACCGAAATGATCGAGGTGCTGAACACCCGCAAGATCACGACGCTGCTGGTGACCGAAGCGGGCAAGGTGGTCGGCATCGTGCATCTGCACGATCTGCTGCGGGCGGGGGTGGCGTAGGGCACGCACTCTCCACGGAGTCATTCCGGGGCGATGCAAAGCATCGAACTAGGGTGCGGGCTCCCGCACCCGAGAAGCTCGAGATTCCGGGTTCACGCTTCGCGTGCCCCGGAATGACAGCGAGGGTGTGGCTCGCAATGTCGGTGATTAGAGCGGCGCCGGAAACCGCGCCGCGTTCTCCTCCAGGGGCAGTCGCAGCCCGTTGGCCAGATACGACACGGTGCGATAGAAGCCGCACAAGAGCATGATCTCCAGGATCTGTGCCTCGTCGTAATGCGCCGAGAGTGCGACGAATTCCTCGTTGCTCAACGTCGCGCGATGATGCAACGCGTCGACGGCGGCAATCAGCGCCTGCTCGGCCGGCGACCAGCATGGCGATGCCGCGTCGCCCTGCACCGTCGCACGCACTTCATCCTCGGTGAGCTTTGCCGGCCCGGCGAAGATTGCGACATGCACGCCCCATTCATACTCGCACCTGGTCAGCGCGCAGGTGCGGTCGATGACGATTTCGCGCTGGCGCAGGGAGAGC
This sequence comes from Bradyrhizobium sp. RP6, assembly GCF_003837805.1. Lineage (GTDB taxonomy): Bacteria > Pseudomonadota > Alphaproteobacteria > Rhizobiales > Xanthobacteraceae > Bradyrhizobium. Next base: position 60,262 of record NZ_RQIT01000026.1, read on the forward strand.
GGTCCGGGATCGAGCAGGCCGCCGGCGCGAAACTTGTCCCAGGCGCGGCTGTGGCCCGCCAGCACCCGGAACAGCACCAGCGGCGGCGCACCCCGCATGATACGATCGAGCTGCGCCTGGATTTCCGTGGGATAAGGCGGCGCGAGCGGGGCAATGCGTGGCGCGGGTTGGGACATCGGCTGCCTCCATCGCTACAATTATCGTAGCAAGATGCTACACTATTCGTAGCGCCATGCAAGAGGGTGATGATGGCAAAACAGGCAGACACGAAGACCAGTCCGGTGCGGGGCTCGCGCACCGGACGGCCGATCATGGTGCTGCTCGACCTTCTCGGCCGGCGCTGGAGCCTGCGAATAATGTGGGAATTGCGGGACGGCCCCCTCACCTCCCGTGCGCTACGCACCGCCTGCGATGAGGCCTCGCCCACGGTGCTGCAAGCGCGGCTGACGGAGCTGCGCGAGGCTGGGTTCGTGGAGCTGGGTGACGGCGGCGGTTACGGGCTGACGCCGCTGGGGCAGGAATTATGCGAGACGTTCATGCCGCTGCATAGGTTTGCGGAGCGGTGGAGGAGGTAGGACATCTCTTACCCTCCCCTGGAGGGTAAGAGAATCACGCCGCGGCGACCGTCAGGTTCGCACCGTCAACTTGCACCACCTTCACCCGCGTTCCGGCCGGCGTATCCGGACCGGCAACGCGCCACACCGTGTCTCCGATACGCATGGTGCCGCTGCCGTCGATGATCGGCTTCTCCAGCGTGAATTCGCGCCCCAGCAGCGCCTCGGCGCGCTTGTTGAGGAACGGGCTGGCGCTCGCGTCCGGCTTCGGCCTGGCGAGCCGGCGCCACACCGGCACCGCGGCGGCGGCGAAGATCGCGAACATGACGAGCTGGATCTGCCAGGAGATGCCGACCGCGAACGAGATCAGCCCAACCAGCAGCGCAGCCAGTCCGAGCCAGAACAGGAAGATGCCCGGCGCCAGCACCTCCAGCGCCATCAGGACGAAGCCGAAGATCAGCCAGTTCCAGGTGCCGAGCGATACGAACATGTCGGTCATGATACGGCCTCTGTGGGTGATCCCGTCACTGCGGCGGCACGGTCGGCGGCGTCGGACGGGACGACGGCACCGAGCCACGGCGGGCGGCCGCGGACACCGCGCCTTCGCCGAACGTCGCCTTGGCGATCTCGCCGATGCCGGCGAGCGAGCCGAGCATGCTCATCGCTTCGACCGGAAGCATGATGACCTTCTGGTTCGGCGAGTCCGCCAGCTGGCCGAACGCCTTGATATACTTGTCTGCGATGAAATAGTTCAATGCGGCGACGTCGCCCTTTGAAATCGCTTCGCTCACCATCTGGGTGGCCTTCGCCTCGGCCTCCGCCGAACGCTCGCGTGCCTCGGCGTCGCGGAACGCCGCTTCCTTGCGGCCTTCCGCCTGGAGGATCTGGCCCTGCTTGGCGCCCTCGGCGCGCAGGATCTCGGACTGGCGCTGGCCTTCGGCGGCAAGGATGTCGGCGCGCTTGACCCGCTCAGCCTTCATTTGCCGGCCCATCGCCTCGACCAGGTCGGCCGGCGGCACGATGTCCTTGATCTCGATGCGGTTGACCTTGACGCCCCAGGGCGAGACCGCGGCGTCGACGACGCGCAAGAGGCGCTCGTTGATCTCGTCGCGATGCGACAGCACCTGGTCGAGGTCCATCGAGCCCATCACCGACCGGATGTTGGTCATGGTGAGGACCGTGATCCCCTGGTTGAGATTGGCGACCTCGTAGCTCGCCTTTGCGGCATCGAACACCTGGTAGAAGGCGACGCCGTCCACCGTCACGGTGGCGTTGTCCTTGGTGATGACCTCCTGCTCGGGAATGTCGATCACCTGCTCCATCATGTTGATCTTGCGTCCGACGCGATCGAAATAAGGCACGATCAGATTGAGCCCGGGGCTGAGCGTCTGCGTGTATTTGCCGAACCGTTCGATGGTCCAGTCATAGCCCTGCGGTACCGTCTTCACGCCGGCCACCAGCGTGACGATGACGAGCAATACCAGAACAATCGCGAAAATGTCGAAACCGCTCATATATCCTCCAAGGCGGGAGAGCCCTTTTCCCGCGCTGTCATTGGTCGAGATCGCGACCTTACCGGTTCAGCGGTCGCGCGTAACCTCGGCATGGGTGCGATTCTGCACAAGTCGCGCGAAGAGGGAACGCTCGCGAGATGTATTTGCATGAGGCTCTTGAAAGCGAGCGGCGCCCGCCGCGACAATATTAACGCATCCGGCCGTGCCGTCGGCCGCGGGCGGCTTCATTCGATGACGTCATTCGCGATTGCAAGCAGGCCCGCGGAAAGTGTGACGCTGAGCGCCCTCGCCGTCTTCAGGTTGATCGTCAGCTCGAACTTGGTGGGGTTCTGGACCGGGAGGTCGGCCGCCTGTGCCCCCCTGAAGATGCGATCGATGTAGTCCGCGGCGCGCCGGAGCTGCTCGGCGCTGTCGGTGCTGTAGGACATCAGCCCGCCCTCGTCGACGAAGGTCCGGCTCCAGAATACCGCGGGCACGCGCGCCTGTGCGATCACCGAAAGCAGTTGCGCGCGGTTGGCCATGGTGAAGAAGTCCGGCAGGACCAGGATGGCGCCGTCCTTCCGCGAAGCCAGTGCCCCGATCGAGGCGGCGTCATGGACCGGCGCGGGCTCGACCGTCACGTGCAGAGTCCGTGCGGCGTCCTCGATGGTGCGCAGCATCAGGGGCGCGAACGGCGCGGTGGCGGGATTGTAGACGACGACCACGCGGCGGACGGGCGGCCTGACCTGGGTCAGCATCTCCAGCCATTTGCCGGCGAGCGGACCGTCATAATCGGTGAAGCCGGTGATGTTGCCGCCGGGATGCGCGAGATTTTCGACAAAGCCCTGGCTGACGGGATCGGTGACGACGGCGAACACGATCGGGATCGTCGTGGTACGCCGGCGCAGCTCCTCCACCGAGGGCGTGCCGACCGCGAGCAGGATGTCGGGCTTGAGCGCGATCAGCTCGTCCGCAAGCTGCGCGATGCGGGCGCGGTCGCCGCCGCCGCTGCGCCAATCGATCTTGAGGTTGTCGCGCTCCTTCCAGCCCTGGCCGGCGAGCGCTTCGACCAGGATTGTGCTGCGCGCCCGCCCGATCGCATCATCGGCGGCCGTGACCGAGAGCACGCCGAGCCGCCGTGCCGCGTTCGGCGGCTGCCCCAGTACCGGGGCCGGCAGCGCCACGATCATCCCGAGAAGCGCCAGGCACTCACGACGGTTCATGGGGCGCCCATCAGATCCAGCCCTGAAGCTCGCGCAGCACCAGGGTGCGGATCACGTCCATGCCTGATACGCTATCGTTGAGACACGGGATCGCGGAAAACTGCTCTCCGCCATTGTGCTTGAAGATCTCGGCATTTTCCTGCGCGATCTCCTCCAGCGTCTCCAGGCAGTCGGCGGCAAAGCCCGGCGTCACCACCGCGATGCGGCGCACGCCTTCCTTGGCGAGCCGCTCCATGGTCTTGTCGGTGTAGGGCTGGAGCCACTCGTCATTGCCGAAGCGCGACTGGAAGGTCAGCAGCAGCTTCGTGTCGTCCATGCCGAGCCGGCGGCGCAGCGCCTCTGTCGTGGCAATGCAGTGCTGCTGGTAGGGATCGCCCTTCTCGACATAGGATTTCGGCATGCCGTGGAAGGACGCCACGATCAGCTCCGGTTTGAAGGACAGCGTCGCCAGATGCGCCTCGATCGAGGTCGCGAGCGCCTCGATATAGGCCGCATCTTCATAGTAGGGCGGCGTCACCCGCAGCGTCGGCTGGTTGCGCAAGCGGGCCAGCACGCGGAACACTTCGTCGCAGACGGTCGCCGAGGTCGAGGCGGAATATTGCGGATAGAGCGGCACGGCGAGAATGCGCTCGCACCCTTTCGCGATCAGCGCGTCGATGCCCGACTTGATCGAGGGATTGCCGTAGCGCATCGCCCAGTCGACAACGACGTGGCCGCGGTCCGACAAGGCTGCTGCGAGCTTGTCGCTTTGCGAGCGCGTGATCGTCTTCAGCGGCGACTCGTTCCGCTCGGTGTTCCAGATCTTCTGGTAGTCCAACGCCTTGGTACGGGGACGGCTGCGCAGGATGATCCCGTTCAGCACCAGCTTCCAGATCAGGCCCTGGTCCTCGATGACGCGGGCGTCACTGAGGAACTCCTTGAGGTAGACCCGTACGCCCGGCGCATCGGCGGTGTCAGGCGTTCCGAGATTGATCAGGAGCACGCCAACACGCGGCAAGGTGGACTGGGTGGCCGGTCTCGCGGTCTCGATAGGGACGACACTGGTCATGGCTCTGTGGGTCGCGCGTTGGTCCGAACTTGTCAAGATGAGCCGGGGTTCGCTAGGGTCGCACCCAAGCGGGGGGAGGCAAGATGACGCTCGCGGAATGGTGCGTATTCGGAGCGCTGCTGCTGTATCTGGCAACGATCGCCTCGGTCAAATGGATCAGGTTTCGCCGCTTCGACAATTCCCGGCCGCGCGATCCCGCCTTCTATGAGGACGCTCTCTCGCAGCGCGCACTCGGGGCGCACCAGAACGGCATCGAGACCTTTCCGTTCTTCGCCTTCGCGGTGCTGCTTGCCGAATACCGGGGCTCGCCGCAGCGCCTGATCGACGAGCTCGCGGCGCTGTTCCTGATCGTGCGCCTCGCCTATGTGCTGACCTATCTCGGCAACCGCCCGACCCTGCGCTCGATCCTCTGGAGCATCGGCTTTGCGATCAACCTCGGGATCTTCTTCATGCCGGCCCTGAAGCGGTTCCTGCCGGTGTGAGGCGGCGTCACACCGCCAAATGACGCTCGCGCGTCCCGATCAGCGCCCGCATCGATGCCGGGATCGTGACCGGACGATGGGTGTTTTGGTCCGTGTAGACCCAGACGATCTCGCCGGTCACCAGCGCGTCGGCGCCGCTCTTGCGGAAGATGGCGAGTTCGAAGACGAGGCTCGAATTGCCGATCCGCGCCACGCGTGCGCCGACGTCGAGCTCCCAGTCGAAGCGGACCGGCGCCTTGTACTCGATCAGCGATTTGACGACGTGAAAATCGATGCCGCTTGCCTGAGCATCCGCATATTGGTCATAGCCCAGCGCGCGGAAATATTCGGTAATGGTGGTGTCGAAATAGGTCAGGTAATGCGCGTTGAAGACGACACCCTGGCCGTCGATCTCGGAATAGCGCACCCGGAATGGGTGGAAGAACCAGAAATTTTCGCGCGACATGGTATCCCCCGAGACGTTCTTGTTTGGTTTGATGATGTGAATAGCGGACCGGAGGGAGTTCGCAAAGGTGCCATGGCCCGGATGGTCCGTCCTCGTCATTGCGAGGAGCCCTTGCGACGAAGCAATCCAGACTGCCGCCGCAGAGACACTCTGGATTGCTTCGCTACGCTCGCAATGACGGAGCAAGGTGTCGACTGTCGTGTCCAGCTAGCGCCGCGAACCGCAGGCGCGTCCTCAAAAACACGTCGTCCGTTCAGCGGCGATGTAGCCGAACAGCAGCCCGACTCCGAACAGCAGCACGAGGCCGGCGGCGCCGAATTCGATGCCGCGCATGAAGAGCGCGCCGCCGCCGTCGCGCCCGGCGCTGAGGCGGGCGGCGATATCCTTGGCGGAGACGGCGACGATCGCGATGGCCGCGACCGTGATCGCGGTGCCGAGACCCATCAGGAAGGTTGCGGCGACGCCAGCCCAGAACAGGCCCTGGGCCAGTGCGAACACCAGGACCAGGATCGCACCCGAGCACGGGCGGATGCCGACGGTCAGGATCGCGGCGAACCCGCGCCGCCAGCCACCGGGGCCAGCGAGCTCGCTGGGGGTGGGGCCGTGGGAATGGCCGCAATGCTCGTCATGGACGTGACCATGGCCGTGGTCATGGTGAGCGTGGCTGTGGCCATGGTGGTGATCATGCCCGTGATCGTGGTCATGATGAGCATGGGCCTCACGATGATGGTGATGATCGTGATCATGATGGTGCGGCACGCCCGCCATCGCCGGCACCGGCTGGACCGCCTGAAGCGCACGAATGAAGGTGCCGCCCTTGACCCAGACCAATCGCAGACCGAACAGCGCGATCAGGGCGTAGCTCGCGATCTCGATCACCCCTTCCGCCCTGCACATGGTCTTTGCGGTCGCATTCAGGATCCAGGCCGAAATGCCGACGATCAGGATCGCCACCAGCGACTGCATCAGCGCCGAGGCAAAGGACAGCGCAATTCCGCGGCGCGCGGTCTCGCGATTGGCGACGAGATAGGACGCGATCACCGCCTTGCCGTGGCCGGGACCGGCGGCGTGGAAGATGCCGTAGGCAAACGAGATGAACAGCAGCGTCCACACCGCCGAGCCGTCGGACTTCGCCGCCCGGATGGTCGCCGACATCTGCCGATAGAATTCCGACTGTTTTGCCAGCAGCCAGCCGATCACACCGCCGGCTTCAGGCTCGGCCGCCTGCGCCGGTCGCGGCGCGCCGAACGGATTTTGCGCGAGCAGATCATGGAGCGCGGCATCGGCCACGGCGACGACAAGCAGAACGGCGGTGCAGGCGAGCAGCCCGCGCACGAGCGGAGAGAGTTGCGGCTTCAAGGGCAATCCACCGTGATCTTGTTGGCGAACATCATGCCGAAATTCGCGCTCTCGCCGTTCAGGAAGGTCTGCTCGTTCAGCTTCTGCGCGCTCGCGGTGCCGTCGTTCGGTCGCTCCAGCTTCATCTGGCAGCCCGCTGGCGCGCCGACCAGCTTGACCGGATCGTCCTTGGCCATCTGGAAGTCGATGAAGAAGGAGCGGTCGAACACTTCGAGCACCAGTTGCTTCGGCTTGACCGGGTTCTTCAGCGGCAGCGTGAAGTGCAGGGTCAGCACCGTATCCTTGTAGTCGAGGAAATAGTCGACCGGCTCCTGGAATCTTTCCTTCTTGCCGTCGGCTCGCGCAAAGGTGAAGTAGGCGTATTCCTTCAGCGACTCGACATTGGTCTGCGCCAGCGGCGTCAGCTCCTCGCGCGTATAAGCGCCCTTGGTCTTGCTCTCGAGCCCCTGCACCGCATAGGCCGAGAACATGTCGTCGAAGGTCCATGCATGGCGCACGCCGGTGATGCTGCCGTCGGCGGCGTAGAGCAGCTCGCTGGTCGCGGTGATCCAGACATGCGGATGCGCCTGCGCCGCGCCCGCCGCGAGCGTCATCGCGGCGGCGAGCAGCAGGCCGAAAAGAGCGCGCATGCCCATCAGGCGGCCTTCGCTGCGTCGAGCAGGCCGCGGCGGCGGAGCAGCGCATCCGGCTCGGGCGGGCGGCCGCGGAAGGCCTCATAGGCAGCTTCGGGATCGACCGATCCGCCGCTCGAATAGATGTCGTCGTGCAGGCGCTTGGCGACGGCAGGATCGAAGATGTCCCCGGCCTCCTCGAACGCACCGAAGGCATCGGCGTCCATCACCTCCGACCACATGTAGCTGTAATAGCCGGCGGCATAATGATCGCCGGTGAAGATGTGGCCGAACTGCGTGGGCCGGTGACGCAGCGCGATCTCCTCGGGCATGCCGATCTTCTCCAGCTCGCGTCTCTCGAACGCGCGCACGTCCTCTGCGGCGGCGGCCGGCTGGGTGTGGAATTCGAGGTCGATCAGCGCCGAGGAAACGAACTCGACCGTGGCGAAGCCCTGGTTGAATTTTCGCGCGGCCAGGAACCGCTGCAGCAGCTCATCCGGCAGCGGCTCGCCGGTCTGGTAATGGCGGGCGAACTTCTGCAGCACCTCGGGCCGCTCCTGCCAGTGCTCGTAGAGCTGCGACGGCAGCTCGACGAAATCGGTGAACACGGACGTGCCCGACAGCGAGGGATAGGTCACGTTGGAGAGCATGCCGTGCAGGCCGTGGCCGAACTCGTGGAACAGGGTGCGGGCATCGTCGGGCGACAGCAGCGACGGCTCGCCGCCGGCCCCCTTGGCGAAATTGCAGATGTTGAGAACCAGCGGCGCGACGTCGCCGTCGAGCTTCTGCTGGTCGCGCAGCGAGGTCATCCAGGCGCCGGAGCGCTTCGACGGCCGGGCGAAGTAGTCGCCATAGAACAGCGCCTTGTGCTTGCCATCCGGCCCCTTCATCTCCCAGACCCGGACGTCCGGGTGCCAGACCGGAACGTCCTTGCGCTCCTCGAAGGTGACGCCGAACAGGCGCGTGGCGCAGTCGAAGGCAGCCGCGATCATGTTGTCGAGGCTGAGGTATGGCTTGATCGCGGCATCGTCGAAATTGGCGCGCTGGAGGCGGAGCTTCTCGGCGTAGAAGCGCCAGTCCCAGGGGGCGAGCTTGAAATTGCCGCCCTCGTCCGTGATCAGCGCCTGCATCTCGTCGCGGTCGGCGAGCGCCCGGGCCCGGGCCGGCTTCCAGACCCGCTCGAGCAGGCTCCGCACAGCGTCCGGCGTCTTGGCCATGGAGTCTTCGAGCCGGTAGGCGGCGTAGGTCGGGTAGCCCAGGAGGTTTGCGCTCTCCTCGCGCAGCTTCAGGATTTCTCCGATGGCCGCGTTGTTGTCGTTGGCGTTGCCGTTGTCGCCGCGCGCGATGAAGGCCTTGTAGACCTTCTCGCGCAGGTCGCGCCGCGCCGAGCTCTTCAGGAACTGTTCGACCGAGGAGCGCGACAGGGTGACGATGGCCTTGCCGGCCATACCGCGCTCTTCTGCCGCAGCCTTGGCGGCAGCGATGAAGCTCTCCGGCAGGCCCTGGCGGTCGACCTCCCCAAGCTCCAGGAACCAGTCCTGCTCGTCACCGAGCAGATGGTGGCTGAAGCTGGTGCCGAGCTGGGCGAGTCGCTCGTTGATCGCGGCCATCCGCGTCTTCGCCTCCTCGGAGAGACCGGCGCCGGCGCGGCGGAAGCGGGTATAGGTGCGCTCCAGGAGGCGCAGCTGCTCGGGCGTGAGCCCGAGGTTGGCGCGCTTCTCGTGCAGCTGGGCGATGCGACCGAACAGCACGGCGTTCATCATGATCGGATTCCAGTGTCGCGCCATCCGTAAGGAGACCTCCTTGTCGATCTCCAGGATGGCCGGGTTGGAATGCGCCGAGACCAGGTCGTAGAACACCGCCGCGACCTTGCTCAGGAGCTTGCCCGAGCGCTCCAGCGCCGTGATGGTGTTGGCGAAGTCGGGTGCCGCTGGATCGTTGGTGATCGCCGCGATCTCGGCCGCGTGGTCGGCGAAGGCCTGCTCGAACGCCGGGAGGAAGTGCTCCGGCTTGATCTCGTCGAAGGGCGGGGTCGCAAACGGCGTCACCCAGGCCTTCAGCAGCGGATTGGTCTGGGCATCCGAAATTTGGCGGGATTCTGACATCACAAGTCCGATTTTCATGGGCGATTGTTGCGGCCAGCTATAGCACGCGATGGGGCTTTTTTGGGCCGTTTGCCCTTGCTCCGAGCCGCCTTTTCGGGGAGATTGCGGCCCTCGAAGTCAGGACCCCCGAGCCCATGAACGCGCCCTCTTCCTCTTCCCGCCAGATCGCCTGGCCCAGCGTCATCACCGTGATCAGCGCCGCCATTCTGATCGGCGCCGAGGTGTTCGGCGCGGCCTTTGCCGGCGGCTGGGCGCTCGCGATCCTGTTCGGGCTCGGCGACCAGGGCGCCCACATCCTTCAGGCCGTGTTGTTCGCACTCGGCGTGCTGGTGATGACCGCGTTCATCCGCGCAGCTCAGCGCGTCGAGCCGTTCACGAAGCGCGGCTGAAGCTCGCGCGCGGCAGACGCGCGCGCCGCGTGGAGAAGCTTAACGCGCGTTCATCTTCCGCGTCGCTCGCGCAACACTGCGCAAGCAGATGTTAGGCAATTCGGTTGGCAGCCTAAAAAAATTCTTGCGAAGCAGAGTCAAAACGCTTATGTGCGGATTTGCCCAATTTCGCACGTGCCTGTGGTCGTGTGTCAGTCGGTAGGTATCCGGACAAGAGGCCGGACAGCCGCCAAGGGGTGAAGAAGCCGAGGGGCTCTTCGGAAGTGCAGAAGTCAGAGGATCGAGGTCCGAAGACGAAGGCAAACCCGAAGTGTCCAGCATCTCTCTCAAAGAGATGCCATGTCGAAGGTGACTTTACTCTTTGCAACCGTGACTGGCAGCCGGAGGCGAACCGGCGCACCCCGCTCTCAACGGGGGACGCGACTTAAAGCAACGACGGATCGGGCTTTTTTGGTCTCTACCGGCAGTCCAACGCCGGCGCGGGCTACTGAAAAGGCTTGTCCTTCATTGCCAGGTGTGCGGGCGGGAACACTCCCAACCAATCCACGGCAGCACAGTCTGGTTTGAGTCTTGTGGCTTCGTCGCGCCTCCATCGCGCGATCCGGCCAGAGCACTCTTATCCGACGTCATGTTTTGAACGGGCCCGTCGCTGGGCCGTTTGGGAGAGTGCCATGACCGAACGTATCCAGGAATTCCTGCGCAATCGCCGCAAGGATGGCCTCGACACCGAGCCGTGCCTCGTCGTCGACCTCGAGGTCGTGCGCGACAATTACCAGAGCTTCGCCAAGGCGCTGCCCGACAGCCGCGTGTTCTACGCCGTCAAGGCGAACCCGGCGCCGGAAGTGCTGGCCCTGCTCGCCTCCATGGGCTCCTGCTTCGACACCGCGACCGTCGCCGAGATCGAGATGGCGCTGGCTGCTGGTGCGACGCCCGACCGCATCTCCTTCGGCAACACGATCAAGAAGGAGCGCGACATCGCGCGCGCCTTCGCGCTCGGCATTCGGCTGTTCGCCGTGGACTGCGCCGCCGAGGTCGAGAAGGTCGCGCGTGCCGCCCCCGGCGCGAAGGTATTCTGCCGCATCCTCTATGACTGCGCCGGCGCCGAGTGGCCGCTGTCGCGCAAGTTCGGCTGCGACCCGGAAATGGCGGTCGAGGTGCTCGACCTCGCCAAGCGCCTGGGCCTGGAGCCGTGCGGCATCTCGTTCCATGTCGGCTCGCAGCAGCGCAAGGTGAAGGCGTGGGACCGTGCGCTGGCGATGGCCTCGCAGGTGTTCCGCGACTGCGCCGAGCGCGGCATCAACCTGTCGATGGTCAACATGGGCGGCGGCTTCCCGACCAAGTACCTGAAGGACGTGCCGCCGGTCGTGACCTACGGCCGCTCGATCTTCCGCGCGCTGCGCAAGCACTTCGGCAACCAGATCCCGGAGACCATCATCGAGCCGGGCCGCGGCATGGTGGGCAACGCCGGCATCATTGAATCCGAGGTCGTGCTCATTTCGAAGAAGAGCGATGAGGACGAGGTCCGCTGGGTGTATCTCGACATCGGCAAGTTCGGCGGTCTCGCCGAGACCATGGACGAGTCGATCCGTTACGCCATCCGCACCCGTCACGACGGCGCGGACATGACGCCGTGCGTGCTCGCAGGTCCGACCTGCGACAGCGCCGACGTGCTGTACGAGAAGAACCCGTATCCGCTTCCCGTCACGCTCGAGATCGGCGACAAGGTGCTGATCGAAGGCACCGGGGCCTATACGTCGACCTACTCGTCGGTGGCGTTCAACGGCATCCCGCCGCTGAGGACGTACCACATCTGATCCGCCTCTCTGTTCTCGAGGCCTGACGAACCCGGGAGCCGGTCCGCCGGCTCCCTTCCTGACATTGCCATTCTGACGACGCGCGAGTCCGCGTGCCCCTGGCGCTCGGATTCGAGCGGGGACTGACGTGCCATGACTGCTCCTCGGAAGCCACAGATCGCCCTCTCCTCGAAAGCCGCTCCGTTCGTGATCCGCGCGGAGCGTGCCGCCGACGTCGTGATGCGTGAGGCACTGCTCGATGCCTGCTTTGGCGAGACCCGCCACGGCCGCACCTGCCAGCGCCTGCGCGACGGACGCGCACCCGCTGCAGGCCTTGCCCTATCGGCGATGCGCGAGGGCAAGCTCGTGGGAACCGTGCGGCTGTGGCACGTCAGCGCCGGAGGCAGGCCCGCTCTGGTCCTCGGACCGCTGGCGGTGGACCCTGCCTGCCGCGAGCTCGGGATTGGCGCCGCGCTGATGCATCAAGCGCTGGCCGCCGCCCGGGCGCGCGGGCATGCCGCCGTGATCCTGCTCGGCGACGCGCCCTATTACGCCCGCTTCGGCTTCTCGGCGGGGAAGACCGGCGAGCTCTCGCTGCCCGGCCCGTTCGAGCGCGACCGCCTGCTGGCGGTCGAATTCACCGATGGCGCGCTCGACGGCGCCGAAGGGATGATCGTCCCGACCGGCGCGGCCCTGTCCAAACGGAGGGCGGTTCGCGCTCTCCAGGCGCACGCGGCCTAAGAGGTCGCCTTCATAGCGAAGAGCGAAATAGCACTGAGCGCCAGCGCCCGGCCGCGCCTGCGCTGGCTTCCTTTGGGGTTGCGCAGGCGCGAGAAACGCCCTTTAACCCCGCGAAACACCCTTCCGTCCGTCGAGGTCCATGACCATGTCCCGTCGCCTGATCTCCACCGGCTCGCCCCTCGAGAAGACCGTCGGCTACAGCCGCGCCGTGATCGACGGCGATTTTGCCTTCATCGCGGGAACGACCGGCTATGACTACACCACGATGACGATGCCGGCCGATGTCACGAGCCAGTCACGCAACTGCTTCAAGACCATCGAAGCCGCCCTGAAGGAGGGCGGATTCGAGATGGCCGACATCGTCCGTGCGACCTACTACGTCACCGACTCCAGCTACATCGACGCCCACTTCGCCGTCTGCGGCGAGGTTCTCGGCGACATCAGGCCGGCCGCGACGTTGCTGGTCGTCAGCGCCCTCGCCAAGCCCGAGATGAAGGTCGAGATCGAAGTCACCGCCAAGCGCCGCAGCATCTGACGAGCGCCGCAGCGCCTGATCTACCCCACCCTTGTCTGCCAGCACTTTCCGGAGAAACCATCCCATGAGCCCCGCCTCGCAGATCTACGCGAAGATCACCGGTCCCATCGTCATGGTCGGCTTCGGCTCCATCGGCAAAGGCACATTGCCATTGATCGAGCGGCATCTCGACTACGACAAGTCGCGCATCACCGTGCTCGATCCCAAGGACGAGGGCCGCAAGGCGCTTTGCGAGAAGCATAATGTCAGGTTCATCCAGAAGGGCCTGACCAAGGACAATTATCGCGAGGTGCTGACGCCGCTGCTCACCGAGGGCGGCGGCCAGGGCTTTTGCGTCAATCTCTCGGTCGATACCGGCTCGACCGACATCATGGAGCTCTGCAACGAGCTCGGCGCTCTCTATATCGACACCGTAAACGAGCCCTGGCTCGGCTTCTATTTCGATGCCTCCAAGGGACCGGAAGCGCGCTCCAACTACGCGCTGCGCGAAGTGACTCTGGCCGCCAAGAAGGCCCGCCCCGCGGGCTCCACCACGGCGGTCTCCTGCTGCGGCGCCAATCCCGGCATGGTCTCCTTCTTCGTCAAGCAGGCGCTGCTCAATGTTGCCGCCGACCTGAAGCTCAACGCCCCCAGGCCCAAGACCAGGGCCGAATGGGCAGACCTGATGCGGCAGGCCGGCATCAAGGGCATCCACATCGCCGAACGCGACACCCAGCGGTCCAAGAAACCGAAGGAGCCCGATGTCTTCGTCAACACCTGGTCGGTGGAAGGCTTCCTGTCGGAAGGCGTGCAGCCGTCGGAACTCGGCTGGGGCACCCATGAAAAATGGATGCCCGAGAATGCACGGACCCACGAAGCCGGCTGCGGCGCCGCCATCTATCTGATGCAGCCCGGCGCAAATACGCGCGTGCGCACCTGGTGCCCGACCCGCGGCGCGCAATATGGCTTTCTCGTCACCCACAACGAGTCGATCTCGATCGCCGACTACTTCACGGTGCGCGACGCATCGGGCAAGGCGATCTACCGGCCGACCTGCCACTACGCCTACCATCCGGCTGACGATGCCGTGCTGTCGCTGCATGAAATGTTCGGCCGCGCCGGGAAGATGCAGGAGAAGCACCACATCCTCGACGAGAACGAGATCGTCGACGGCATCGACGAACTCGGCGTGCTGCTGTTCGGCCACGACAACAATGCCTATTGGTACGGCTCGCAGCTCTCGATCGAGGAGACCCGCAAGCTGGCGCCCTATCAGAACGCCACCGGCCTGCAAGTGACCTCCGCCGTGCTCGGCGGCATGGTGTGGGCGCTGGAAAATCCCAACGAAGGCATCGTCGAAGCCGACGAGATGGACTTCGATCGCCTCCTCGAAATCCAGCTGCCGTATCTCGGCCCGGTGAAGGGCTTCTACACCGACTGGACGCCGCTGACGGATCGTCCCGGACTGTTCCCGGAGGATATCGACACCAGCGATCCCTGGCAGTTCCGGAATATTCTGGTGCGGTGAGGCGCCATCCCTGTCCACCCTGCATTCCGGGGTGCGCCACTTGGTGCGAGCCCGGAATGACGGAGAAACCTACTTCTCCTTGATCGGCGGCGCGATCTTCTCGGCCGGCGCCTGCGGCAATGCAGGCTTGGTCGCCGCACCCTGCGTCTGGGAATCCGGTCGCGCGGGCTCGGGGGCCGGCGTGGTGGGCCGGTCACCACCGGGCTTGGACTCCGCGGGCGTCTTGTTCTGATCGTCGGACGGAGTGCCCTGGAGCGGTGGCGTCGCCTGTGCCAGTTCCATCCGGCTTTCGGCGCGGATTTGCGCGAGCGACATCACCGACACCACGACGCCTGCTGCGAACAGCGCGCCGGCAATTGTCAGATCGAGCTTCAGTCTGCGCTTCTCATCTTGGCCGGGCATATCGATCACCGCCTTTGTCCGCGGGATCAACGAAACCGGGCCGCCCCGGTTCCCGGACCGAAGAGGCGGGAACCCACCCCTTGCGTGCCAAACGCCGCGCTCACTCGGTCGTGCTGACCTCCCAGGTGGCGTGGCGCACGCCCGGCAAATGCTGGAGATCAGTCGCCACCGCGTTCAGCTCGTTCGGATCGACCGCGGTCGCGACCAGCTTTGCTGCGATCTCCAGGATGTCGTCGCCGATCTCGGCCACATCGATGTCGGCCACCGAATATTTCGCACTCTCGAGCTTCTCGACCAGACGGTCGCGCATGTCCGGAAGAGCATCAGCCGCAACCGCGAGCTTGAAATAATACGTCGCCTCCAGCGCCTTCTCGTTCAGCGGGATGCGGTTGATGGCGTTGACGAGGGGACGCAGCATGGTGTTGCCGGCGATGACGAAGACGGTCAGCGCCGCAGCTTGCGCGATCATGTCGGCGCCGGCGCAGGAACCGACCGCTGCGGACGCCCACAGCGTTGCCGCGGTGTTGAGGCCGCGCACGTCCATGCCCTGCTTCATGATGACGCCGGCCCCCAGGAAACCGATGCCAGACACCACATAGGCGATCACCCGCACCGCACCGTCCGCACCTGCCAAGTTCATGGCGAGATCGACGAAGGCAGCGGCTCCGACCGCGACCAGCACATTCGTCCGCAGGCCCGCGGTGCGCTGGCGGTATTGCCGCTCGGCGCCGATTAGCGTGCCCAGCACGAAGGCCGTGGTCAGGCTGGCCAGCGTGTCCGCGAAATCGGCGAGCTGGAAGGTCGTGAGAAATCGCATGGTTCCCTATACGGCCGGAACCATGACAGATTAAAGCTCCAGCAGGCCGCCATCCCCATTTTCATCGGCAAAGGCCAGCAGCGTCCCCTTGGCGTTCCAGGCGAGCGCGGCCACGGCCGGCGTGCCGTTGCGGCGGACCAGGATCTCGGCGCCGTCTTCAAGACGCACCATCAGCACGGTGCCGTCGCTGTAACCGGCGGCGAGGATGTCGTTCTTGGGATGGCAAGCGACGACCGACACGCGCGCCTGCAGCGGGGCGAGCATCGCGGGCTCCTTGCCCATCGGGCCGTCCTTGCTGCCGAACGGCCATACGATGACGGTGTCGGCTCCCGAGGTCGCGAGCCCCTTGCCGCCGGCGCTCCAGGACATCGAGCGGACGCGGCCGGGATAGCCGGTCATGCGCATGTGCCTGTTGTCGGCAAGCCGCCAGCCATGCAGCGCCGGCTCGTGCATCGCGGTGACCAGGAATTTGTTGTCCGGGCTGAAGCTGACGCCGTGATGCGAACCGGCCCAGGCCAGGAATTCGGCTGATCCCGCCATGTTCGGAAACCACAGCGTCACGCCGTTGTAATGCGCGATCGCGAGCCGCAGGCCCTTCGGCGCGAAGGCAAGGCCGCCGACGGTCGAGGGCACCTCGAGCGACTTCTCCTCGGCCCTGCCGCTCTTGACGGTGGCCGTCTTGCCGGCCGACCAGGCGAAGGCACCGTCTGCGTGCAGCGCCACCGCATCGATCCAGCGCCGCTTCGGGTCGGTGGCGAGCAGCGTCACCTCGCCCTTGGCGTCGAGCGACACGACCTTGCCGTCGTCGCCGCCCATCACGAGGTGCTTGCCATCGGAAGCGGTCGAGAGAATGCCGCCACTGTGCACGGCAACCGTGGTGATCTCGCCTTTGCCATCGACGAATGCGACGTTTTCCTCGCCGCCGACGAAGGCGGCGCGCGGGCCAAGGAAATGCACCGAGGTCACGGCCATACCGAGCGTAACAGGCTTGACGCGGTCGGTGACTGAGACGATCGAGGCGGAATCGGGAGGCGGCGTGAACTCTTTCATCACGAGACGATGCAGCTCTCGAAACCCTTGCGGATCGCCTCTTCCGGCAATTCGCGGCCGATGAAGACGAGACGGCTCTCGCGCGGCTCGCCCTCCTTCCACTTCCGCTGGTGATTGCCCTCCAGCATCATGTGGACACCCTGGAAGACATAGCGGTCGTCGTCGTCATGGAAGGCGAGAATGCCCTTGGAGCGAAGGATCTTGCCGCCCTCGACCTGCACCAGGTTCTGGAGCCAGGGCATGAACACGTTCGGGTCGAGCGGCTTGTCGGTCTTGAGGGAGAGCGACTGCATCTCCTCATCATGATAGTGCTTCAGGCCGTGATCGTGGTGGTGATGGTCGTGGCCGTGATGGTGATGATCATGGTCGTGGTCATGATCGTCGGCCTCCAGGAAGTCCGGCTCGATGTCGAGGATGCGGTCGAGGTCGAACGCGCCGCGGTCGAGCACGTCGGCCAGCGCCACCGAGCAGCGCTCGGTGCGGTGGAGTTTCGCATAGGGGTTGATGCCGCGAATGCGCGCCTCGACCTCCGCGAGCTCGCCTTTGTTGACGAGGTCGGTCTTGTTCAGCACGATGACGTCGGCAAAGGCGATCTGGTTCTTGGCCTCGGGTGCGTCCTTCAGCCGGTCGGACAGCCACTTTGCGTCGGCGACCGTGACGACCGCGTCGAGCCGTGCGTTCTTCTGCACGTCCTCGTCGACGAAGAAGGTCTGAGCGACCGGCGCGGGATCGGCGAGGCCGGTGGTCTCGACGATGATGGCGTCGAACTTGCCCTTGCGCTTCATCAGTCCATCCATGATGCGGACGAGGTCGCCGCGCACGGTGCAGCAGATGCAGCCATTGTTCATCTCGAACACTTCCTCATCGGCGCCGATGATGAGGTCGTTGTCGATGCCGATCTCGCCGAATTCGTTGACGATGACGGCGTACTTCTTGCCGTGGTTTTCCGACAGGATGCGGTTCAGGAGCGTGGTCTTGCCGGCACCGAGATAGCCGGTCAGGACAGTCACGGGAATCTTTTGGGAGGTCGCTTCAGACATAACAACTCCGGACTTCGGGCTTGTCGCGCGACGCGAGGCGGGGTGGCCCCCGCCCTAGTGGTCAAGCGCGCTGGTCAGGGCCTTTATATTGTGCCTGACCATGTCAATGTAAGTGGGTGCAGCCCCCTTTTCGCCGGTCAAACCATCCGAAATCAGAGTCCCGCCGACCTTGGCGCCGCTCTCGGCCGCGATCCGGCGGATCAGGCGATCGTCGCTGATATTTTCCAGGAACACGGCCGGGATCTTCTGGGCCTTGATCTGGCTGATGATGGCCGCAATGTCGCGCGCGCTGGGTTCGGTTTCCGTCGAAACGCCCAGGGGGGCGATGAACCGGATACCGTACTCGGCGGAAAAATAGCCGAAGGCATCGTGGGTGGAGATCACCTTACGCCGCTCCGGCGGAATTTTCGCCACGGCGTCGCGGATCTCGCGGTCGAGCGTTTCGAGCTTTTCCAGATAGGCTTTGGCCTGGGCGCGGAAGAAGTCCGCCTCACCCGGGACGGCGGCGGCCAACGCATTGGCGATGTCGGTCACGTAGATCCTGGCGTTCGGGAGAGACTGCCAGGCGTGGGGATCCGCGGCTGAGCCAAGTTTCAGAGGTACGATTCCGGCGCTGGCAACGACGACCGTTGCCTTGCTGCCGGAAGATTGGACGAGACGCGGCAGCCAGCCCTCGAGGCCGAGTCCATTGACAATGACGAGCTTTGCATCCGCGACCCGCTTCGCGTCGGCGGGGGCCGGCGTGTAGACGTGGACGTCGCCGTCCGCGCCGACCAGCGTCGTCAGATCGATGCGGTCACCACCGACATTGCGGACGAAATCGCCGAGAATCGAGAAGCTCGCGACGACGTTGAGCCGCTCCGCGGCATGCAGCGGCGCGGCGACCAGCAACAGCGCACAAAACAGGATGAGCCGCATCGTCATGCTTCCAGATGCCGGCCGGGAAGCAGTTGCCGGACGATGCCGCCGACACGGCCGAACAGCACGGAGACGATGTAGAGCATCGTCGCCACGAGAATGATGGCGGGACCTGACGGCACACGGGTCTGGAACGACAGCACCAGCCCCGCATAGCCCGAGACCGCGGCGGCAACGACGGCGATGCAGATCATCTTGGTCAGATCTCGCGACCAGAACCGGGCAATGCCCGCGGGCAGGATCATGAGGCCGACCGCGAGCAGCGTACCGAGCGCCTGAAAGCCGTTGACGAGGTTGATGACGACGAGCGCGAGGAAGGCGAGATGCGCGGGGCCGCCGGCGCGGCTCACGGTGCGCAAAAACAGGGGATCGACGCTCTCGATCACCAGCGGGCGATAGATCACCGCGAGCACCAGCAGCGTCACCGTGGCATTGAAGGCGACTACCAGCAGCGTCTGATCGTCCATTGCGAGGATGTTGCCGAACAGCACGTGCAGCAGATCGATATTCGTGCCCTTGATCGAGACGATGGTGACGCCGAGCGCAAGCGAGGCCAGGTAGAAAGTCGCAAGCGAGGCGTCCTCCTTCAGCCCGGTCGAGCGGGCGACCACGCCGGCGAGGATCGCGACGGCAAAGCCGGCGATCAGGCCGCCGGCCGTCATCGCGAACAGGCTAAGGCCCGAGAGCAGGAATCCGACGGCCGCGCCGGGCAGGATCGCGTGCGCCATGGCGTCGCCGACGAGGCTCATCCGCCGCAGCATCAGGAATACGCCGATCGGCGCACCCGCCAGCGCCAGCGCGATCACGGCGGCGAGCGCCCGCCGCATGAACTCGAATTCGGTGAACGGACCGATCAGCGCGTCATAGATCATCGAACATCAAGCCGCCCGCGAGCTAATATCATCGGCCGCGCAGGCCGCGGCGCTGTCGTCGAAGGCCTCGCACATCCGCATCGCAACGATCAGGTTTTCCGGCGTCAGCACCTCCGCGGTCGGGCCCCACGCCACAGGGCCGCGCGCCAGCACCAGCGTTTCGGTGAAATGGTTGCGCACCATCTCCATGTCGTGCAGCGCGGCGAGCACGGTGCGGCCCTCGCCGTGCCAGCGCTTCACCAGCGCGAGCAGATCGGCCGTGGTCTTGCTGTCGACGGCGTTGAAGGGCTCGTCGAGCACGATCAGGCCCGCATCCTGGAGCAGCACGCGCGCGAACAGCACGCGCTGCATCTGGCCGCCCGAGAGCGTGCTGATCGGGCGGTTCTCGAAGCCATTGAGGCCGACGGACGCGATCGCGCCGAGGATTTTCTCGCGGGCGGCCTTGCCGATGCCACCGAACAGGCCAGTCGCGCGCCACAGCCCGGTGCCGACGAAGTCGAACACCGATATCGGGAAGCTGCGGTCGATCTCCGCGCTCTGCGGCAGATAGGCGATGTCGCGGGCATCGAGGCCGCCGAGATGGATGGTGCCATCGAGCGGTTTGAGGATGCCGACGATGCCGCGCAGCAGGGTCGACTTGCCGGCGCCGTTCGGGCCGATCACGGCGACAAGTGCACCCGGGGCGACCTCGCCGCTGAGATGGTGCACCGCCGGATGACGGTCATAGCCCAGCGTGACGTTGTGGAAATGCAGCGCCGCCATCCTCACCTCATCGCCAGAAGAACGACGCCCCAGAGCACGGCACAAACGGCGGCGGCAGCCGCGAGACGGCCCGCCATGGTCATGCGCAGGATCGACCAGGGCGCCGTCTGGGCCGGATGCGGAGACGCCGCATCATGAACATGGGCATGGCTGTGGTCGCGCCCGTGCGCATGCCCGTGTCCCTGGGCGTTGCCATCGGCATGGTCATGATGATGGGCACGGGACGCGGCGGGAACCATGCCAACAACGTTATATTATAACATTCCGCCTGTCCACGCCGGCTCACGGCTTGCCGATCAACATCGCGATGGCGGCGGCCACGAACGGGAACGGCACCGATACGGCGCAGCGGAACCAGACGAAACGGGCCGGCATGAACGGGATTTCCCACAAAATCACGCGCTGGAACGCGAACAGGGCCCAGGCGACGACATAGGCGACCACCTGGGGCACCCCGCCGCCGGACTTCAGCGCCACGGTGCCGATGGAGAAGCCGATCACCGGGCCGCCCGGCGTGGCGGCGCCGGCGACCACGGCGGCCGCGACCCCGAACCAACCGCTGTCAGGGCCGAGCCAGCCGGTGATGACCTCCTGCGGGATGATGGCGGCGATGTAGCCGGAGCCAATCACGCCGAGCGCAATCCGCGGCACGATGTTGATGAAGTCCATCGAGCCTTCGCGGAGCGAGGCCACGAACACGGGAGGGCCGCGGCGGAACGCGATCAGGCCGACGCCCAGCACCGAGCCCCATAGCAGGATGTCGATCAGAAGCGCTGCGCTCAACTCTCGTCGTCCTTCGCGAGCGGCTTGGGATAGAGCCTGACGTAGACGAAGCGGCCGAGGGCACCTGCGAGCACCGGCAGCGGCAGCGAGATCATGATCCGCCACAGCGTGAAATCGGTGCCCATGATCGGGATCTCCCAGGCGACCGCCCGGCCGTAGCCGATCAGGGTCCAGCTCACCACCATGGCGATGGTGGCTCCGAAATCGGCGCCAACCGCGAGCAGCGCACTGGCCACGGGATAGGCGGTGAAGGGACCGCCCGGCAGGATCGCGCCAAAGGCGGTGCCGATCAGAAGGCCCATCAGGCCGGATCTCGGCCCCAGCGAGCGCGAGACATTTTCGTGCGGCAGGATCTCGGAGATGAAGGCGCCGAGCAGGCAACCGGCCAGCACGCGCGGCAGGATGCCGCCGAACAGCGACAGGTCGTGGGTGAGAATGTCGAGGACGCCGTCGGCGCCGTCGCGCCGCCAGACCAGCGCCGCGCTCACCGCCACCAGGACTGCGATGATGATCGTCGACCAGCCGATCGGCTTGCGCA
This sequence comes from Bradyrhizobium sp. RP6, assembly GCF_003837805.1. GTDB lineage: Bacteria > Pseudomonadota > Alphaproteobacteria > Rhizobiales > Xanthobacteraceae > Bradyrhizobium. The sequence continues at coordinate 81,729 of NZ_RQIT01000026.1, forward strand.
CGCGCCCCGGCCGCGGCTCGGAGTCTGCGTCCTCGGCAGCCGGGTCTTTCGGGGAAGGTTCTGACAACGGGCTCGGTCGGGATCGAGGGGATGGCCCGTTCTGATTAGGAGCGCCGGCCGGGCGTTGCAAACGGAACGATCACAGGCCGATACGCGCACCGTGCAGGGCAATTCCGCACAGCAAAAAAGGCGGCCGCTGACGCGACCGCCTTTTTGACTTCCGTCATTCCGGGCCGCGCGAAGCGCGAGCCCGGAATCTCGAGATTCCGGGTCTGGTGCTGGCGCACCATCCCGGAAGGACGAGGTGAGAACTCAGGCCTTCTCGAACAGGGACTCCACGTATTCCCAGTTCACGAGGTTCTCGACGAACGCCTTGAGATAGTCGGGGCGGCGATTGCGATAGTCGATGTAGTAGGAGTGCTCCCAGACGTCGCAGCCGAGGATCGGGGTGGCGCCGTGCACCAGCGGATTCTCGCCGTTCGGGGTCTTGGAGATTTCGAGCTTGCCGTTCTTGACCTGGAGCCAGCACCAACCGGAGCCGAACTGGCCGACACCGGCCGCCTGGAAGTCGGTCTTGAACTTCTCGAAGCCGCCGAGGTCCTCGTTGATCTTCTTCTCGAGCTTGCCGGGCAGCTTGGTGCCGCCGCCATTGGGCTTCATCCAGCTCCAGAAGTGGATGTGGTTGTAGTGCTGGCCGGCATTGTTGAACACCGCGGGGTTCTTGCCGAACGAGCCCTTGACGATCTCTTCAAGGGACTTGCCTTCCCATTCGGTCCCCTTGAGCGCGTTGTTGCCGTTGGTGACGTAGGCCTGATGATGCTTGTCGTGATGATATTCCAGCGTCTCCTTCGACATGTACTGGCCGAGGGCGTCATAGGCGTAAGGGAGTGGGGGCAGCGTAAAGGTCATGGGTTCTTGTCCGCAACTGGTGGGGAACGAGTTCTAACGGTCACCCCTTATAGAAGGTTCCGCCGCCATTAAATACCTCAGAATTTCGAAAACGCGTGACCGGGGCGCTTAGCACAATTGCATAAAATCGTCGCAGCACGCGGACATCTGCGCGGTCGTGGTGGCTCGATACAAAATATCATTGCCTTTGAGGCGCTTATGGCAGAACCAATGCCCTGCGCACCGACGTTGCGAAGGACAGAGCCATGAGCATCGAGATCGACATATTGAACGGCGACGCCTCGTGGCCGATGGCCGAGCCGCTACTTCAGGCGGTCTGGGCACCGCAGTTGGTCGCAGGCAAGCCCTGGGCTCATGTCAAATGGGCCAATGCCGATCTCCGCGTGCTGGTCGAGACGCCCGAGGATGGTCTCGTGTGCCATGTCGGCATCTACTTCCGCACCATCACCTGGAACGGACAGAAGGTTCACGTCGGCGGCATCGGCGGCGTCTGCACGCGTGAGGACCGGCGCGGCCGCGGCTATGCGACCATCGCGATCGACGCCGCGGTGCATACCATGCGCGCCAACGAGGCGGTCCGCTTCGGGCTGCTGTTCTGCGAGCCGCATAATTTCGCGTTCTACGAGGCCCGCAAATGGCAGCCGTTCAAAGGCGAGGTCTATTGCGAGCAGCCGGAGGGGCGGATCCGCTTCGACTACATGGCGCCGTATGTCCTCGACATCGTGCGCGCTCCGACGCTCGGAACCATCGACCTATGCGGCCTGCCGTGGTGAGCCCTGCGTGAGCGAGGGCTGCACCGGCTGCCGCACGTCTTATAATATGTCGATCATCATTTAATATTCCACCCGGTGAACATGACGATCGACGCCCCTGCAGACGCCGTCCCGCCGGTTGCGCCGGTTGCCTCCCCCATCGCCAGCCTCCTGACCTCGCCGATCCTGCCGACGCTGCTGCGGCTCGCGATTCCCAACATGATCGCGATGGTCGGCAGCACGCTGGTTGCGATCGCCGAGACCTCCTATATCGGCCGGCTCGGCACCATTCCGCTCGCCGCGATCGCACTGGTGTTTCCGTTCGCGATGCTGACGCAGATGATGAGCGCGGGCGCGATGGGCGGCGGTGTCTCCTCTGCGATCAGCCGCGCGCTCGGTGCCGGGGATCGCGACCGCGCCGCGACGCTGGCGCTGCATGCCGCCATCATCGGCCTTTGCGGCGGGCTGTTCTTCACGGTGATGATGCTCGCCTTCGGCCGCTCCCTCTTCGCGCTGCTCGGCGGCCGCGAGCGCGTTCTCGAGGAAGCCGTTGGCTATTCGCAGGTGCTGTTCTCCGGCGCGGTCGCGATCTGGCTCGTCAACACGCTGGCCTCGGTGATCCGCGGCACCGGTGACATGCGCCTGCCTTCGATGATTCTGATCGGCGCGAGCGCGCTGCAGATCGTGCTCGGCGGCACCCTCGGGCTCGGCCTGTTCGGAGTGCCGCGATTCGGCATGCCGGGTGTCGCGAGCGGGCAGCTGATCGCGTTCAGCTGCGCCGCGATCTTCTTCCTCTGGTATCTGTTGTCCGGGCGCAGCCGGCTGCCGCTCGACATCCGAGCGTTTCATTTCGAGCGCGCGATGTTCCTGGACATCCTCAAAGTCGGCGCGGTGGCCTGTTTGTCGCCGCTCCAGACCGTGCTTACCATCCTGATCTTCACAAAGATCCTCGCGACCTTCGGCACCGAGATGCTGGCAGGCTATGGCATCGGATCGCGGCTGGAATTTCTGCTGATTCCGATCACCTTCGCCTTCGGCATCGCCTCGGTGCCGATGGTCGGCATGGCGATCGGCGCCGGACACGTGAAGCGCGCGCGGCATGTGGCCTGGGCAGCGGCTGCGGCCTCCGGACTCACAGTCGGCCTGATCGGCCTCACCGTTGCGCTCGCTCCGTCGCTGTGGGTCGGGCTCTTCACGCGGGATCCCGGCGTCACCGCCGCTGCGCACAGCTATTTCCACTGGGCCGGTCCGGCCTTCGTGTTCTTCGGCATGGGTGTGTCGTTATACTTCTCGTCACAGGGCGCGGCACGCGTCGGCGGGCCCGTGCTCGCCTCGACGGCGCGGCTCCTGATCGTGGCGATCGGCGGCGTCGGACTCATGGCTGCGCAAGCTCCGGCCTGGACTTTGTTCGCGCTGGTCGGCGGCGCCATGGTGGCGTTCGGGCTGTCGACCGCGGCCTCGGTCGCCTTCGTGCGATGGGGCAAATGAGCGCAGGCAAATCGTTCAAGCCGTTGAACGCAGGAAAGTGATTCCAGCCGGCGTTGCACTATCCTACCGGGCTGCTATGGAGGCGCTCCATTTTGGGGGCCTTCCATGACGTCCAGATTCGCAGCTCTCAGCGTCCTCCTCGCCGCGTTGCTTGGCACATCTGGCGCTCGTGCGCAGAGCGCCGATGGGACTTGGCTCACGCAGGCGGGCGACGCGCGCGTGAAGATCAGCAAATGCGGCGGCATCTGCGGCCACATCGTCTGGCTGCGCGAGCCCTACGACACCTCGACCGGTCAGCCCGCCACCGACAGCAAGAATCCCAATCCCGCGCTCGCAAGACGCCCGATGATCGGCCTGCCATTGTTCAGCGACATGCAGTCCGCAGGTCCGAACAAATGGTCGGGGCAGATCTACAATGCCGACGACGGCAGCACCTATGCGAGCAACATCAGCCTGACTGGCGCGGACTCGCTGCGGGTCGAAGGCTGCGTCGGGGCGCTCTGTGGCGGCGAGACCTGGACGCGCGCGGGACGGTAGTCTGTGTCCCGGACGCGATCTTCTCACGCCATCATCGCTTTCAACGCCGTCGCCGCCGAGGCATAGCCGCCTCGGGCGCCGTCGATGAAGTGGACGTGGTCGCTGCGCAGCGCCGACGGCGTGAAGCAGGTCATCATCGCGGCATCCTGCGGATGGAGGCCGTACCGGACGATGCCGTCGCGCGCGGCTGCCGCGAGACGATCGCTCAACAGTCGCTCGAGCTGCGGGGTGCAGTCGAGAATCATGCGCAGGCCGTCGTCATACTTGCGGAAGTCGGAGTTCTCGACGACTTGGCGCTTGTAGAGACTGGGCACGAAACCGCCGATCTTGATGTCGAAGCGCATGATCAGATAGGCGAACAGCGTATAGGCCAGCACGCTGGCCCTGCGCGCGAGCAGCGAACCGCCGCGCCTGGTGCGGGCTTCGAATTCCACCCCCTGCGGCGGCCATTTCAGCGGCGGCCCCTGCGGTGGCACCGGACGGCCCCCTTCCGGGCTGCGCTCGACGAGATGGATGATGTCCTCGATCACCTTTCGGAAGGCGTGCGGATCGACGCCGCGCACCGGCATCACCAGCACCGACAGGATCAGGCCGCGCGCAGCCGGCATCACTTCGAAACGGCACGACAGGCCCGAGAGGTCCGGTTGTGCGCCGGCGGGCGCCGCCGTGACCGCAAACTCGCCACGCTTCATCGCGGCGTCGGCCCAAGCGAGTCCTCCGCCCGAGAACATCGCATAGGACAGGTTTGCCGACGGCCCGAAGCGGGCGACGCGCACGTCAAGGCCTTGAGCGCGAATGATGCTGACCGGCACCAGCGCGATGCGCATGATCAGATCGAGATCTTCCCGCACCCAGGTCGCGGTCGCAGCCAGCGCCTCGCGGGCAAGTTCGAGATCGTCTGGCGCAACCGCGAAGCTTGCGCCGTCGCCGCCGAACACGAAGGGGAATTCGCGTCCTCCCAACGCGTTCGTCACCGCCGCGATCACGGCGGCGCCAGCCATGTTGACCGCCTTGTAGCGCTGCGCCGCGATCGCCTTGGTCGAATCGACGATGTCGGCAACACCGATGCTCCAGTCGTCCGGGAGCGGCGAATACAGCGCAGGGTCCATCAGGCTGGTGAAGCCTCGGAACACCGGAATGCCGCCATAGAAGGATTCGCCAGAGGTCATCGGGGATGCCGGATGGTTGGAGTGCGAAACAAATACGTGGGAGGATCGATCCGGGTTCGCTGACCGGCGCCCCATACAATCATTGGCCGAAACCGACCCTGACAACAAGATACGGCAGCGTTGCAACGCCGCGGCGGGATCATTGATCGGCATCAAACGACCGCCGAGGGAGACCGGATATCGTCGCTCAGCTCCAAGGGATTGCATGGGATGATCGAGGTGCCCGACTTCGGCAACAAGGACTCCACCTCGCCGGTCCGCCGGCGCACGGGTATCGACCCGATCAGCGCGGTGAAAATGCCCGAGAGGCTGACGGCAGCCGTCGACGCCTGGGCTGAAGCTCATCACCTGACCCGCTCGGATGCGATCTGCAAGTTGATCGAGCTGGGCCTGAATATCCCGCGGCCGGTCCTCACGCCGGTGCACCCGATCGAATCGGAGGCCACCAGGATCGAGGAGATCGCCGTCCACGAGATCGAGACGCTGCTCGACCCGGCGTTGCCGGCGGACGAACGCGAGCGCCGCATCCGCCGCCTCACCGAAGGGCCGCCCGAATTCTCACACGAACGGATTGACCTGCCGAAGGACTTACCGAAGCAGCGGACGTGAACAGTTAACGCGTGATGAGCCTGGATGGATCGTCATCGCGCTTTGGTTCATCCGTGTGAACATGATCTCGTCGGAAAGCCGCTGCACACCGTTCCGGATCATGCTCTAGTGCAGCTTCACGTCCTGACGCTTGCGCAGCGGATCGAGAGACGCATCATGGCAGCCGACAAGGCGCACGAATTGCTGCGGGTGTATTTCATGCCCGTGACTGCCGGAATTCTGATGCGACATCGGCGGGCAGTGGACATCGTCCGACTTCGCACGGGATTCTTCCGTGCAGCCCCGATTTGAAGCGGTCATGTTCGGCGTGGTCATGGACTGCTCCCCGTCGATTAGGGCAGATCGATTGACGTAACCCAACCGATTGCGGGGCATCTTACGACCAAATCCGGCTGAATGTCATTGTGCCGGATCAATGCGATCATGATGGCTGAGTTCCGCTTATGCCGTATTCCCCGCGTCGACGGTGAACACCGTTCCGGTGACATTGCGGCCGCCTTCCCCCAGCAGATATTCCACCATGCGTGCGACGTCGTCCGTCTGCGGCAGGCGACGCAGCGCGCTGCGGCCGGCGATGCGCTTGCGTCCCTCGTCGGAGAGATTATGCGTGAGCTCGGTGTCGATGAAACCCGGTGCGATCGCGTTCACGGTGATGCCGAGCTTGCCGACCTCCCGGGCGAGCGAGCGGGTGAAGCCGGTGGCGGCAGCCTTGGTCGCGCCGTAGACCGACAGGCCATTGTAGCCCGTGGTCGCGATGATCGAGGAGATGTTGATGATGCGACCGGCGCCATCGGCCATCATCTGCCGCGCGACATATTTGGTGAGGATGATCGGCGACAGCACGTTGAGCTGCACCAGTGCCGCGATCTCGGAATTGTGCATGGTGGCGAGCAAGCCTTCGGTGCCGAGGCCGGCGTTGTTGACGAGGCCGTAGATCGGGCCGAATTCGTCGCGCACGAGCTTTGCGAAGGCCGGTATTGCATCGATCACCGCAAGATCGCAGGCGCGGAAATGCAGGCGCCCGTCGGACTTGGCGATCGCCGCCCTGAGCTCGTCGGTCTCGCGCCGCGCCGCCGCGATCACGTTGAAGCCACCGCCGACGAGGCGCGTTGCAATGGCAAGGCCGATACCGCGGCTGCCGCCGGTGACCAGAACGTTATGCATCGGTGCGCGCCAGTTTGCCGGCCGGGGTGACGTCGAGCGCCTCGACGAAGCGGATCACCGCCGGCACCTTGTGGGACGCGAGCCGGGCGCGACACTGATCCAGGATCTGGTCGCGAATCTCTTTCGCGCGCGCCGGATCGGTGCCCTCAGTGAGGATCACGTCGGCGACGACGATGCCGCCGGTGATCGGGCTGCGGCGCGACTTCGCGCGCGACATCCGCACGTCGGGATGGCGGTTGATCACCGCCTCGATTTCCTCGGGGTGGACCTTCAGCCCGCCGATATTGATGATGCCACCGCGACGGCCGACGAAGTAATAACGGTCGCCGCGCAGCTCGACGATGTCGCCGCTGTCGACAAAGCCGTCGGCATCGGTGAGCGCCGCCGCGTTGCGGCCGACATAGGCATGCGCGGTGCGCGCCGAGCGGATCCGCAGCGAGCCGTCGACGACCTTCATCTCGACGCCGTTGCGACTGCCGAGATAATTGGCCGGAAAGCCTTCCAGCCCGTCATTCACGGCGAAGCCGACGCCGGCCTCGGTCGAGGCATAGGCGTGACCGACAGAAGCATTGGGGAACGCCGCCTTCAAGCCGTCGAGCACAGCCTGGTCGGCGATCTCGCCGGAAAGGCGGACATAGGCCGGGGCGAACTGCGCGGCCGCGCCGCTCATCAGGAGCTTGCGCCAATGCGAGGGCGTGCCCGAGATGTGCGAGACGCCGCGCGCATTCAACCGAGCGACATGGTCGCCGAGCGCTTCATGCGGATCGGACAGCACCATCGAGCCGCCGGACAGGATGGCGCGGAGGAAGATCTGCAGGCCGCCGTAGCGGCGAATGTCGTAGAACGTCGCCCATACCGGCGCCGGACCGCGCGTCGGACCCTCGGCAACGATCGCGCCGGTCAGCGCCTTCAGCATATGACCAGCGATCTTTGGCACGCCCGAGGTGCCCGACGTCAACATCAACCATTCGGTCGCACGCTCGCTCGTGGCCGGCGTGGTGGCATGAAGCGGCAAATGCGCGGTGACGACCAGCGGAACGCCGGTGCGGACCCAGCGATCGGGCTCGTCGGTGACGACGGCATCGATGCCGGCATCAGCGATTAACGAATCGAGATGCGCCGGGTTGAGATCGGGCGGACACAGCAGCATGCGGCGGGCGATGCCGTCGAGCTCGATCATGGCAAGGCCTGACCGGAGCTGGTCGGACAGCTTGAGCAGCACGGCGCGGCCCGCCAGCTCGCACAGGCGGCCGCCCAGAACCGTGTGCGACAGGACGTCGGTCAGCGACACGACGTCGTGCGCATCGGAAATCGTGCGGCCTTTCAGCTCCGCACCGAGATGGTCGCGAAGCGCAAAGATCTCACGCGGGGACATTTTCGTAGGCCCGCACGAAATCGCCCACAGTGGCGGGGAACGCTGCGTCCTCGGAAATGGTGAAGGGGTCGACGCCGATCTCGTCCTCGAGGCGCGCCACAAGAATCGCAAAGGCGAGCGAGTCGAAGCCCGTCTCGTGCAGGGACAGATCGTCCGAGAGTGCGGGCAGCGCGACGTGCTGCTCCTTGGCGATCTGCTGGATCGCTTCAATGACCTTTGACCTTACCGACATGGCTGGCTCGCTTTTCGTTATCGTTCGTGTTGCGGCGGCTCTTGATGACCGCCTCCCCATGGCCGTCTGTCTACCCGACAGAAGTAAATGGCTTCTTGGACAATGCAGATAAAATTGGACCTATCTGACGGATTTTGTTGCCGTTACAGCCGGATCGCACCGTCGACGATTGCGGCAAATGTACTGGCATCCAGCGTGACATAGGTGCCGGATTTCGGATCGAGCATGAACAGCGGATCGGAGATCGCAGCCGGATCAAATCCCTCGCGCGCGAGATCGCCCTTCTTCTGCTTGAACGTCTCGGTCGCATCGAGCTCGCGCGAGATGCGGATGAAGACGGGACGGGCATAAGCCGGCAGCCGCTGCGCGAGATGCGCAGGCAGCGCGGCGATGTCAAAGCCCTGGTTCACGACGATCGCACTCATGCCGGCGCGGCCATCAGCGCCGGGGATGGCGACGCCGTAGGTGGTGGCGTCAACCACGCCGGCGAAATCGCGCACGGCGTCGTTCACCTCCGAGGTCGCGACGTTCTCGCCCTTCCAGCGGAAGGTGTCGCCGATCCGGTCAACGAAATGGAAGAACCCCTTGTCGTCGATCCGCATCAGATCACCGGTGCGGAACCAGGCATCACCCTTGGCAAAGACGTTGCGCAAGACCTTCTTCTCGGTCTCACCGGCATCGGTGTAGCCCTCGAAGCGGCCGCCGCCCTCGTCCGCGGTGCCGATGCGGCCGATGGCTTCGCCGGCCTCGCCGCGGGCACAGGCGATGCAAAAGCCCTCGTCATTGCGCAGCGGCATGCCGCTGTCGGGGTCGAGCTTGACGAGACTGGCGGGAAAGCGATGCGCAAGCAGCGGTGGAATGCGCCCGATCGCGCCCGGCTGCCCCTCGACATTGAACAGTGAGAAATTGCCTTCGGTCGCCGCGTAGAATTCGAGAATGCGTGGAATGGCAAAGCGTGCCTGGAAATCTTCCCAGATGTCGCCGCGCAGGCCGTTGCCGCAGACGAGCCGCAGGCGGTGCCGGTTCTCGTATTCCGACGGCGCCGCCTTCAGCAGGTAACGGCAGAGCTCGCCGATATACTGAAATATCGTGCAGTCATGCCGGACGATGTCGGACCAGAAGTGCGAAGCCGAGAACCTCTCAGCAATCACCACCGAGCCACCGGCAGCCAGCATGCTGCACGGCGCGACGATGCCGCCGACCGAGTGGAATAGCGGCAGGCAGTCGTAGAGCCGGTCCTGCGGCGTCGCGCCGGCGAGGCCGGCGAACCAGAAGCCCCAGTTGAGGATGCGGCGGTGGCTGATGCTGGCGGCCTTCGGCAGGCCGGTGGTGCCTGACGTGTAGATCAGCAAGGCACGGTCGTCGATCGTGACGCCGCCATGTTCGTCCGACGAGAGCGGACCGTCGTCGAGGACGGCAAGAGCGACGTCGATCGCGCGCTGGCTGCGGGCATCGCCGTGGGTCCAGACCTTTGCCTCTGTCTTCAGATAGGGCTTCGCGCTCTCCAGCGTCGCCATCACATCGTGCGCGACGATGATGTGCGCCGGCTTTGCGACATCGAGGCAATGCGCGAGCGATTGGCCGACGAGCTTGGTGTTGATCAGCGCGACCACACCGCCGATCCGGCTGATGCCGAGCCAGGCGGCGACATAGTCGGCACGGTTCGGCATGATCAGCGCAACGGTATCGCCCTTGGCCACGCCGACCGAGCGCGCCCAGCGTGCATAGCGGTTGATGCGCTTCGACAAGCCTTCATAGTCGAGCGCTGCGTCATCCATGACCAGCGCGATGCGACCAGGCTGGCGCCGCGCCCAATCGTCGACAACGTCGGCGAACAGCCGGCCCGGCAGCGTCTCGATCCGTGCTGTGAGCTCGATGGCCTTCAGCCAGATCTTTGACGCCGACGGCGCGCGCGCGGCTTTCGCTTGCTCGATGACACCGGTGGTCATGCCGTTATTCTCTCGGGCCGTGGCTGCTGGTTCTCCAAGCTTAGCCCGCGCCGCCTGCCCAGGTGTTAAGGGGCAGGGTAAAAGCCAGTTAGTGCGCGATTAACGCTAGTCATTCCTTACCGAGCCGAGGGCTGGCGCGAGTCGGCTGGCGCAAGGTGGGCGGAATGATTGGAATCAGCAGTAGTTGCAGCACACGCGCGAAGCGGAAGCGGCGACCCGTTAGGCGCTAGCCGGCTCGCCTGTGACGCAGATGCTGCGGCGGCGCGTTAACCGGGTAGTACGGATTGAGGTCACAGGTCGCGGCGCGCCCCGAAGCGGTGGCGCGGCACTGCGGCAGCGAGGTGAAGGAGCAGTCGTACCAGTCCCCGCCACCGCCATTCGCACCGGAATAGACGTGCATGCACACGGGATAGCGGGGATCGAAGGTTTGCCCATACGACGGGGCGGCGGCGAGCAGGACACCGACGGCCATGGCCAGGCCGAGCGAACCACGCGAGGCGAATGAGAACCGCATCGCCGACCGCTAGTGCTGTTTCTTGTGGCGCCGGCGCGGCGGCGGCGGCGGTTCGTCGAAGGCGTAATAGGGATTGAGATCGCAGCTCGCCGAGCGGCCCGACGCGGTGGCGCGGCACTGCGGCAGCGAGGTGAAGGAGCAGTCGAAATAGTCCCCGCCGCCGCCACCGCCGAAGCCGCCGGGCGTATAGACGTGCATGCACACCGGATAGCGCGGATCATAGGTCTGGGCGCTGGCATCTGCCGCGACGAACAGCGTGGCAATCGCGGTGAGGGTCAAGATCGGCAAGCGCATGGACGCGTCCTCAAGTCAGTAGCCGCCGGCGGATCGGGGGCTGGCGGCATCATATGCCATAACATCACGGCGGACGCGACTGTTCCTGGAGAAAGATGACGGCAAGGTGAGCACGGTGGGGCTACGGCGCTAGGCGCCCAGCCCCTGCAGCACGAGCCGATTCAGCCTTGCCGCGAACGCCGCCGGGTCTTCCGGCAATTCGCCGTCGAGGATCTGCGCCTGTTCGAGCAGGAGCAGGCTGAGATCGTCGACGACCTTCGAGCCGGCTTGCGCCCTGGTGACCGCGGTGACCAGCGGATGGCGCAAATTGATCTCGAGGATCGGCTTGGTCTTCATGCCGCGGTTCTGCTGCGACAGGATGCGCTCGAGCTCGCGGCTGGGGCCCTGGCTGTCGGCGACGAGGCAGGAGGCTGAACTGGTGAGCCGCGTCGAGGCCTTGACGTCGCTGACGCGCTCGCCGAGCGCGGCCTTGATCACGGCGATGGTGGCCGCTTCATCCGCGGCGGGCTCGTCCTTCTTCGCCTCGTCCGCCTCGTCGACGCGCGGAATCAGGTCGAGATTGAGATCACCCTGGCTCAGCGATTTCAGCGGCTTGCCTTCGAACTCCGACGGCATCGAAGTCCAGAAGGCATCGACGGGATCGGACAGCAGCAGCACCTCGATGCCGCGCGCAGTCGCGGCTTCCAGCCGCGGATTGGACTTCAGCCGCTCGATGCTGTCGCCGACCAGATAATAGATTTCTGTCTGGTTCTGCTTGAAATCGGCGATGACCTGCTTCAGCGACCGCTTCTCGCCCGACGTGGTGGTGAAGCGCGACAGCGCGAGCAGCTTTTCGCGCCGCTCGAAATCCTCGTAGATGCCTTCCTTCAGCACCGCGCCGAAGGCGTCCCAGATCTTGATGAAATTCTCCGGATCCTTATCGGCAAGGCTTTCGAGCTCGGATACGACCCGGGTCGCCACGGCTTTGCGGATCTGCGCGAGCTGCGGATTGTTCTGAAGCATCTCGCGCGAAATGTTGAGCGGGAGATCCTCGCTGTCGACGACGCCGCGGATGAAGCGCAGATAGCCCGGCAACAGATCGGCGTCGTCAGTGATGAAGACGCGCCGGACGTAGAGCTTCACGCGTCCCTTGCGGTTCGGCTCGAACAGGTCGAACGGCTTGGTCGAGGGCGCGAACAGCAGCACGGCGTAGGAGTAGCGCCCTTCCGCGCGGTAATGCAGCGTCATCGCGGGATCGTCGAAGGCGGAGGCGATCTGCTGATAGGCCTTCTTGTAGTCGTCTGCCGTCAGCTCGGATTTGGAGCGCTGCCAAAGCGCGCTCGCCGAATTGATCTGGCGCGGCTCGCCCTCTTCGGCCACGAGCTCGATCGGGAACAGGATGTTGTCGGAATAGGCCGTGACGATGCGCTCGATCTCGTAGGTCTCGAGATATTTCTTGGCGTCGTCCTTCAGGTGCAGGACGATTTCGGTGCCGCGCATCACGCGCGCCGCTTCCTCGTCGCTGGCCCGGGCGATCTCGAAGCCGGAGCCGCCTTGGGAGCTCCAGGTCCAGACATCGCTCTCGCCGGCGCGGCGGCTGATCACGACGATCTTCTCGGCGACCATGAAGGCGGAATAGAAGCCGACGCCGAACTGGCCGATCAGGCCGAGACCGTCCTTGGCCTCCTTCAGCTTGGACACGAACGCCTTGGTGCCGGAGCGGGCGATGGTGCCGAGATGGTCGATCAGCTCCTGCCGCTCCATGCCGATGCCGTTGTCGGCGATCGTAAGCGTCTTGGCCGTCTTGTTGGGGATGATGCGGATCTTGAGCGCGTCACCCTCGCCCAGCAGGGCGGGACTTTCGATGGCCTCATAGCGCAGCTTGTCGCAGGCATCGGAGGCATTGGAGATGAGTTCGCGGAGGAAGATGTCGGTTTCCGAATAGACGGAGTGCACCATCAGATGCAGCAGTTCGGAAACTTCGGCCTGGAAAGGCTGCATATGCACAGCCGTATCTGACGTCGTCATGCGCTTACCCGGTGAAAACAAAAGGGAGGAACCCGGATATAGCGCGAGGCCACGGCGGATCAAGAGGACGTGAAGTATCCGCCCGGAGGATCGCCGTCACGGAAGGCGCGGATCAGGTCACGCAACGGCCGGGCTGGAGCAGCTTCGCGACCTCGGTCAGGGAGCTGACCATCGGCTCACAGGCGATCGTCGGCTTGCTGCGAACCTTCTGCTGGTTCTGGAGCAGCACTGGCTGTTTGGCATTGCCGGTCTCGATCACCGCGGGCACCCGCAGCAGCACGGACGTATCGGGGAGGTCGTTCAGCCGCATCGACACCGTGCGGGTCGGAACCGGCGCCGGCTTGATCTCGGCGAGCCGGTCCGCCTTCGCGGCGCGATTGACGTTCTGGCTCGGGGCGAGGTTCGAGCTGTGGCTGGATGTGTCGGCGATCGCCTGCCAGCGATCAGCCAAGTCATGTCCGGAGGCCAATTGCACAGCACCGAGCGTTGCGACGATCGCAATGGTGCCTAAAAAAACCTTTTGAATCTGCGACATGACCGTCGATCCCTCGCCCCATGGCGATCGCGGGAACAACGCCGCCGCAGGATCGGCGGTTCTCGGCCGTTACGATCACTTAACCGTGTGCGAAAAATGCCGCAGGTCGGCGAAATATTTCGCTAGCCGTGGAACGACTCTGACAGTCGGGAGTCGTCTCAGCAGCCGGCTATTCCCCCCTGCCCCATAAGCCGGCGACGTAGGGCGCGACTGTGGTGATGCCAGTCGCGCCTTACTTTTTTCTGGCGCCTACTTCGCCTTCGCCGCGAGCCATTCCCGCCCTTCGCCATAGAGCTTCTCGACTTCCGGGCCGGTGAGGCCGGGCATGTCGCGCTTGACCCTGTAGCCGATCAGCTCCTGCATGTAGGCGAGGTGGCGGTAGCCTTTGGGGAGCGCGGCGAGCGCCTTCTGGTCGAGGCGCAGCGTCGCGGCGGGATCGACCGGATCGATCCGGTCCTTCTCGTAGATCGGCTGGCGACGGACGATGCCCCACTTGCCTTGCCGCTTCTCCAGGAAATCGTAGAAGCGGCCGGTGCAGACGACGTCGCAGAGCACGTCGTGCACCAGGGCGCGCTGCGAGATCGTCATCTTGGTCTGGGCGATGGCTCGCTCGCCCGCGAGATCGATGCTGGTGCCGCCGAGGAAATGGAAGATGCGCACGCCTTTGGCAAACCCCTCCTGGCTGACCCGCATGAAATCCCGCGCCGGCCCCTGAAACCAGGTGGCGGACATCCAGCCCTCGTCATGCCAGACCGTGGCAAATCGCTCCCAGTCGCCGGCGTCGCGCCACACCGCCCAGTTCTCGACGAGGTCGCGGATGGCGAGGCGGTCGAGCAGCGGCTGGTCCATGGACACATCTCCGATTGGCGCGGCCGCAAGCGGAGCCGCTGCATGACGTATGAGCGGTGAATTCCACGGCCGTCAAGCGTACCAGAGAGCATGAAAAATCCGGCGTGCCTTGCAGCACGCCGGAGCAAATCACTTCCCAACTGGCAGGACCAGCGCCCTGTTACGCCGCCGGTGCCTTCGGCGCACGATTGCGCGAATTGCGCTGGAAGAACAGCGCCTGGCTCGCGACCGCCGATACCATCGCCGGCTGGAACGGCTTTGAGATCAGGAACGCCGGCTCGGGACGCTCGCCGGTGAGGAAGCGCTCCGGATAGGCGGTGATGAACACCACCGGCACCTCGAAGGTGCGCAGCAGCTCGTTGACGGCGTCCAGGCCCGAGGAGCCGTCGGCGAGCTGGATGTCGGCGAGGATCAGGCCGGGCCGCTTGTTCTTGGCCAGCGCCACCGCATCGGCGTGGGTGCGCGCGACGCCGACGACGTTGTGGCCGAGATTCTTCACCAGGCTCTCGAGGTCCATGGCGATGAAGGTCTCGTCCTCGATGATCAGCACGTCGGTGGCAATCTCGGCCGCCATCTCGCGTCCGGCCGCGTCTGCAAGACGCCGCGTCTCCGCGACGTCGGTGCCGAGAATGAAGGCGACTTCCTCTTCCGAAAAGCCCTCGAGCGAAAGCAGCAGGAAAGCCTGCCGCGGCAGCGGCGTGATGTTCGACAGCCGCCGCTCCGGCGGCATCGGCAGGGTCGTCACCTCGGCATCTTCGTTGACCGAGACCGAATTCCAAATCTGCGTGAACAGCCGGAACAGGCCGGCCCGAGGCCCATGGCTCTCGTCGAGCACCGACGGATCTCCCAGCATGGCTTCCAACATGGCTGCGACATAGGCGTCACCGGAGGCCTGGCTGCCGGTCAGGGCGCGCGCATACCGGCGCAACAACGGCAAGTGTTCAGCAACAAGCTGTGAACGGGACATCCCCACTCCATTCGTCTTCGGGCCAGCCTTGAGGTCCAGGAGTCACGCGGGGGGCCCGGGTTCCCCTGCTGGGCTGATTACGCATCAGGTCAAGAAAAGTTCCGCTGAGCTGGGAACTTTTTCGCTGACCTGGAATTGTGCCTATCCAGGGAACGGCTCCCGGTTGAGAAAACCTCTCGAATTTGCAGTCACTTAACTCGGGGAAACGTGGAACAGGTCATGAAAGATCTCAAGTCTCAAGCCAGCAGAAGCACGACCCCCGGCAAGGGAGGCCTCACTCCGGAGATTCAATCACGGATCGGGCACCAGTTGCGCGCCATGTACGACGATGTCGTACGACAGGGGGTTCCGGATCGGTTCGCAGAACTGATCAAGAAGCTTGATGCGCCGGGGGCGACACCCCACGTGGAAAATGAGGGCGGATCCAACGACAACAATGGGAGGGACTAATGCCTCTCACGGACTCCCTGCGTAACGACATCTTGGCAGCAGTCCCTAGTCTGCGCGCCTTCGCCATCTCGCTCAGCGGCAATGCGGACCGTGCCGACGACCTGGTGCAGGAGACGCTGCTGCGTGCGCTTGCCAACATCGACTCGTTCCAGCCCGGCTCCAACCTGCCGGCCTGGCTGTTCACGATTCTGCGCAACCTGTTCCGTTCCGACTATCGCAAGCGGCGGCGCGAGGTCGAGGATGCCGAAGGCAACTACGCAAAGACGCTGAAGACCCAGCCTTCGCAGAATGCGCATCTCGAATTCGAGGAGTTTCGCACGGCGCTCGACAAGCTTCCGCAGGATCAACGTGAAGCGTTGATCCTGGTCGGCGCGTCCGGCTTCTCCTACGAGGACGCGGCCTCGATCTGCGGCTGCGCGGTCGGTACCATCAAAAGCCGCGTGAACCGCGCCCGCTCGAAGCTCGCCGCGCTGCTCTATGTCGACGGCGCCGAGGATTTCGGGCCCGATGAGACCGTGCGGGCCGTGATCGGCGGCAGCGGCGGCTGATAGCCGGCGTCGATTGGATCATCGGGACGAGAAGAAGACGGCCGCTTCCACGGCCGTCTTCTTGCGCGTCCGAGGCCGATCACACGTCCACGAAGGTCACGGTTTCGGCCACGCTCGCACGCGATGTGCGGTAGCTGTTGACCTTATGCGCATGGTCCGCATAGCCGAACGAGATGCCGCAGACGACGCGGCGGTCGTCGGATAGATTGAAGTGGCGGCGGATAAGGCCGGAATGCCGTGCGAGCGCTGCCTGCGGAATGGTGCCGAGTCCGAGGGCCTGCGCGGCCAGCATGAAATTGCCGACATAAGCGCCGCAATCGATCGCACCATAAATGCCGAGCGGCTCGTTGGTGTGGATGATCGCGACATGCGGCGCGCCGAAGAAATTGTAGTTTTCCAGCGCCTGCCTGGCGTAGGCCGCCTTGTCTCCCCGCGCGATACCGAGCGTGTTGTAGAGCTGGAAGCCGCTCTCACGGCGGCGCTCCAGATAGACCCCGACATATTCGCGCGGCGGCGTGAAATCGTAGTCGTCGCCAAGGCCCTTTGAGGCCTCCGCGTAGATCGCCTTGCGAAAGCGCTCCTTGGCCTCGCCACTGGCGATGATGACCTGCCAGGGCTGGCTATTGCACCAGGACGCGGTGCGCTGCGCGGTGGTCAGCACATGCTCGATGGTCGCGCGATCGACCTCCTTCGGGAGGAAGGCGCGGACCGAGTAGCGCTCGTTGAGGAGCTCTTCGAGCACGCCGATGCGGTCGTTCTGTTTGACTGTCGCGTCCATGAATCAGCTCGCATTGCTCTCATTGGGTGGATTAGCCGAAGACGTAACCCACCTCCGTTGTTTCCGCATCGAGATCACCGTCCCTTGGTCGGGATCTTGTTGTAAGGCACGTCCTTGTCCACGCGAATGTCGCCGGGCAAGCCCAGCACGCGCTCGGCGATGATGTTGCGCAGGATCTCGTCGGTGCCGCCGGCGATGCGCATCGAGGGCGAGGACAGCAGCATCTGCTGGAACTGTCCCTGCACCGTCTCCTCGTCGTTGCCGGTGAGAACACCGGCCGCGCCCTGGAGGTCCATGGCGTAGGTCGCGATGTCCTGGAGCATCATGCCCGAGACGAGCTTGCCGATGGAATTTTCCGGGCCCGGCCGCTCGCCCTTCGATAGCGCCGAGATCGTGCGGTAGCTGGTGTATTTCAGTCCATTCGACTTCGCCGCCCAGCTCGCCAGCTTCGAGCGCACGGCGGGATCATCGATCGCGAGGCCGTCCTCCAGCATCAGGTTGGAGCAGAACTCGAACATCTCAGGCACGCCGGTCGCAAGCCGCGCGCCGATCGACATGCGCTCGTTCATCAGCGTGGTCAGCGACACGCTCCAGCCCTCGCCGACCGCGCCGAGTCGCTGGCTGTCGGGGATCACGACGTCGGTGAAATAGACCTCGTTGAACTCCTGCATGCCATTGGCCTGCTTGATCGGTCGCACCTCGACGCCGGGGCTCTTCATGTCCAGGAAGAACATCGTGAGACCCTTGTGCTTGGGCACGTTCGGATCGGTTCGCGCGATCAGGAGACCGTAGTCGGAATAGTGCGCACCCGAGGTCCAGATCTTCTGGCCGTTGACGACCCAATTGTCGCCCTTCTTCTCCGCGCGGGTGCGCAGGCCCGCGACGTCCGAGCCGGCAGACGGCTCGGAGAACAGCTGACACCAGATCTCCTCGCCCGATGCGAGCTTCGGCAAGTAACGGCGCTTGGCCTCCTCGCTGCCGAACGCCATCACGGTCGGGCCGCACATGCCTTCGCCGATCTGGAACGGCTGCGTCAGCTTGCCGTAGACGCCCTCCTCCTGCTGCCAGATCACCTTCTCGATCGGCGTCGCGCCACGGCCGCCATACTCCTTCGGCCAGTGCAGGCAGGCCCAATTGCCCTCGAACTTCTTCTTCTGCCAGGCCTTGCCGACATCGACGATGTCGTGATTGGCAAGGCGGATGCGGCCGAGCGAGGACTTTGACAGCTCGCCATGCAGCTCCTTCGGCGCATTGGCCTCGATCCATTTGCGCGCGGTCTCACGGAACACGGCTTCCTGCGGGGTGTCGTCGAAATTCATGGCGGACCTCTCAATCCTTGCGCGGCGCGTAGGGTGGGCAAAGCGAAGCGTGCCCACCACCTTCCTTCGATAGAACACGTGGGCACGGCGCGTACCCCGCCTTTGCCCACCCTACGAATTCAGCCTCTTCCCTTCGTCGGGATCTTGTTGAACGGCACGTCCTTGTCGACGCGGATGTCGCCGGGCAGGCCCAGCACCCGCTCGGCGATGATGTTGCGCATGATCTCGTCGGTGCCGCCCTCGACGCGCGTACCCGGCGCACGCAGCAGCATGGCCTGGAAACGGCCGGCCAGCTCGCCATCCTCGCCGCTGACGACGCCGGATGCGCCCTGCAGATCGAGTGCATAGGTCGCGACGTCCTGGATCATGGAGCCGGCCACCAGCTTGCCAATGGAGTTCTCCGGCCCCGGGCGTTCGCCCCTCGACAGCGCCGAGATTGCGCGCATGCTGGTGTATTTCAGCCCGCTTGCCTTCACCGCCCAGTTCGCCAGCTTGGATCGCACCGCGCGATCCTCGATCGCCGGGCCGTCGTCGAGCATCAGGCTGGAGCAGTACTCGAACAATTCGGGGAAACCGGTCGAGACGGCCGCGCCGATGGCGCTGCGCTCGTTCATCAGCGTGGTCAGTGAGACGTTCCAGCCGTCGCCGACCTCGCCGAGGCGCTGATGGTCGGGAATGCGGACGTTGGTGAAATAGACCTCGTTGAAGTCGGAGGCGCCGCTCGCCTGCTTGATCGGCCTGACCTCGACGCCCGGGCTCTTCATGTCCAGGAAGAACATGGTGAGGCCCTTGTGCTTGGGCACGGTCGGATCGGTGCGGGTGAGCAAAATGCCGTAGTCGGAATAATGTGCACCCGAGGTCCAGATCTTCTGGCCGTTGATGATCCAGTCGTCGCCGTCCTTCTCCGCGCGTGTGCGCAGGCCCGCAACGTCCGAGCCGCCGGCGGGCTCGGAGAACAGCTGGCACCAGACCTTCTCGCCGGAGGCGAGCGGCGGCAGATAGGTGCGCTTATGCTCCTCGCGCGCGAACGCCATCATGGTCGGCCCGCACATGCCGTGGCCGATGATGAACATGCGGGAGAGCTGACCGAACGGCCCCTCCTCCTGCTGCCAGATCACGCGCTCGATCGGCGAGGCGCCACGCCCGCCATATTCCTTCGGCCAGTGCAGGCAGGCCCAGCCGGCGTCGGCCTTCTTCTTCTGCCACGCCTTCGCCACTTCGAGAATGTTGGCGTTCTTGAGCACGGTGCGGCCGAGTGAGGATTTGCGCAGTTCCTCTTCATACTGCTTGGGCGCGTTGGCAGCGATCCACGCGCGCGCGGTGGCGCGGAATTGGGCTTCCTGCGGGGTGTCGTCGAAGTTCATCTTGCTTCTCTGTTGTCCGTAGGGTGGATTAGCCGGAGGCGTAATCCACCAATTCTGTCGAGCACTGCCGGTCAGTGGTGGGTTACGCCTTCGGCTAACCCACCCTACGCATCTCTCGTTACGCTGCGTTCTTCTTCCGCATCCGATCGATCAACTGGTCTTCCCAATAAGTGAGGCTGCCGAGCCCGAGCGCCATCGCGTTGGCGCGGCGATAGTACATGTGGCAGTCGAACTCCCAGGTGAAGCCCATGCCGCCGTGAACCTGGATGTTGTTCTTGGCGCAGTGCTGGAATGCCTGCGTCGCGCTGATGCGCGCCGCAGCCGCGGCTTCCGGCAGCTCGGCCGCATTGGTCGAGAGCGCCCAGGCGCCGTAATAGCTGTTGGATCGCGCCAGCGTCGCCGAGACATACATGTCGGCAAGCATGTGCTTGACGGCCTGGAACGAGCCGATCTGGCGGCCGAAAGCGATGCGGTCGAGCGCGTAGTCGCGGCCCATCTCCAGGGCGCGATCGGCACCACCGACCTGCTCGAACGCGCACAGCACTGCTGCGCGGTCGAGCACCTGGGTGAGGATGCTCCAGCCTTCGCCGGGTGCGCCGAGCGGCTCAGCTTTGGCGTCCTTGAAGATGATCTCGGCCTGCCCGCGGGTCGGATCGAGATTGGTGAGGCTTTTGACCTGGGCGCCGCCGGCTTTGAGATCGACCAGGAACAGCGAGATGTCATTGTCGCGCCCGCTCGATCCCGTGCGCGCGGCGACCACCGCGAAGTCGGCGATTGCCCCATCGGCAACCGGTTTCTTGACACCATTGAGCACACCGTTCGCAGCCGTCAGCTTGACGTGCTTCGGCGAAGGGTTGCCCTTGCCCTCGAACAGCGCGAGCGTGCCGATGGCCTCTCCGGAAGCAATCGCCGGCAGCCATTTCTTCTTCTGCGCATCATTGCCCGCAATCAGCAGCGCTTCGGCAGCAAGGTACACGGTCGAGGAGAACGGTACCGGCGCGTTGGCCCGGCCCATTTCCTCCGCGATCACGCAGAGCTCGAGATGGCCGGCACCGGCGCCGCCGAACTCCTCGGGAATCGCGACGCCGAGGAAGCCCATCTCGGCGAGGCCTTTCCACAGCTCCTTGTCGTAAGGCGCCTTGCCATCGAGCACGACGCGCACCGCCTTGGGCGGACACTTCTCAGCAAGGAATTTGCGCGCCTGGTCGCGGAGCTGCTTCTGGTCGTCGGAGAAGTCGAAGTTCATGGCGGGCTTACCTTTGTTTATTCATTCGATTCATTGGGCCGTCATTCCGGGGCGCGCGTAGCGCGAGCCCGGAATCGATAGCCACCGGCTGGGGTTATGGATTCCGGGCCTGACCCTTTGGGCCATCCCGGAATGACGGTGGTGAGAGAGTGGAGCGCTCATCGCAGCACGATCACATCTTCATCCGGCTTGTCGTCATAAAGCCGCTCCACCAGCGCGGCGCGGCGTTCCAGGCCGGCGCGCTGGTTGATGTAGCCCTTGTCGGTGAGCTCGTTGCCGTCGATCGAGGGCGGCTCGACCATCAGCATCGCGCGCGCGATGATACGGCTGCTGGCGCCCTCGCATTCCCGGTTGTGGGCTTCCAGGCCGCGCCTGAAGCAGGCAATCACCTCGGGATGCTTCACCGCATCGGCAAAGCTCAAATCGGGATTGCCGACGAGCTGGCGGCAGGCGTGCAGGTTCGGCCAGGCCAAGAGGCCGATGTAGGCACGATCCTGTCCCGCGACCAACGCGTCGTGCACCACAGGCGTTGCTGCGGCGATCGCGTCGGTACGGAGCGAGCCGACATGGACGAAAGTGCCGGTGGTGAGCTTGAAGTCTTCCACCACGCGGCCGGCGAAGATGATGCCTTGCACCGGATCGGAATCGTCGACGAAGATGCCGGCATCGCCGATGCAGTAGAATCCTTCCTCGTCGAACATCTTCTTCGTGAGATCCGACTGGCCGAAATACCCGGGCGTGACGTTGACGCCGCGCAGGCGCAGTTCGTATTTCGAGCCGCACGGCACCATCTTCAATTCGACGCCGGGAAACGGCAGACCGATCAGGCCGACGCGCTCGGTATCCCAATAGGTGCCGGTCGAGGTCGGCGCGGTCTCGGTCGAACCCCAGCCGGTGTAGAACACGATGCGTTCGCCCGTGGTCTTCACGGCGAGCGCCTGCATGCGGTCGTACAGATCGTCCGGCAGCCGCGCGCCGCCATAGGCCATGATCGACAGGTTCTTGAAGAAGGAGCGGCAGAGCGCGTCGTCCTTCTCCATCGCCGCCGCCAACGCCGCGTAGCCGGCCGGCACGTTGGCGTAATAGGTCGGCGAGATCTCGCGCAGGTTCCGCAGCGTCTCCTCGAACTGGCCCGGCATCGGCCTTCCCTCGTCGATGTAGAGCGTGCCGCCATCGACCAGGATCGGATGAAACGCCGCATTGCCGCCCATCGTGTGATTCCAGGGCATCCAGTCCAGCATGGTCGAGATCGGCCCGTTGGGATCACGCGGACGAACCTGCATCATCATCGCCGCGTTGGCGCACATCATCTGCTGCGTGTTGATGACGGCCTTGGGCATACCGGTGGAGCCTGACGTGAACAGCAGCTTGCCTACGGTCTGCGGCGTGATCTGTGCGATCGACGCCTCGACATCGGCCGTGACAGGCGTTGCCGCGAGCTCGGCGAAACTGACGCTTGCGATGCCGTCGCAGGGGCGCGCGACGTGAACCACGGTGACGCCGGTGAGATCGAGCGCGTTCAGCGCCTTCTCGAAGGTCGGCCCGTCCTGCACCATCACCACGGCCGGCTTAATGAGGTCGAACAGATATTTCAGCTTGACGTGATCGTGGCTCATCAACGAGTAGGCCGGCGACACCGGCGCCGCGGGTGAACGAGCCTGCATCGCGGCCTGCGTCATCAACGCATGCTCGATCGAATTGCCGGAGAGGATCGCGACCGGACGTCCCTCGAGCTTGAGATTGAGCAAGCCTTGCGTCAGCGCATCCACGATGCGCTTGGCTTCGCCATAAGACACCTTGCGCCATTCGCGGTTGGGCCCGCCGCGCTGCGCGAGCCAGATGCGCTCTGGCGCTTCCTCCGCCCATTTCGCCAGCGAAGCCGGGATGTGCATCTCGTAAGCTTGCAGCGGAATGCGCGACTTCAGCACCACCGTGCCGCCATCGCGACGCTCGACATCGATGTCGCGCGCGAGCCACGCGACCTTGCGAAAGGCGGGCCTCGTCATCACCGCCGCCGCGCTTCCACTCATTTTGCGTCTCCCGGAATTACTGTCCTTTGCGGATCTTCGTCGTTCAGCGCTTGATATAGACAGGCTTTCGCTTCTCAAGGAAGGCCCTGATGCCTTCCGAAAACTCTTCCGAGCGGCTGCACAGGACCTGGTTGCGATCTTCCATCGCGATCGCAGCTTCCAGCGATCCGGCATCGACGCTCATGTTGAGACATTCCTTGGACAGGCGCAGCCCAACGGGCGAGGCGGTCATCATCGCCTCGACATAGGGCTCGGCCGCGTCGTCGAGTTCGCCCTCGTCCACGACTTCCGAGACCAGGCCGACCGCGAGCGCGCGCTCCGCGCCGATGAAGCGCCCGGTGAGGATCAGTTCGGATGCAACCGACACGCCGACGAGACGCGGCAGGAAATAGCTGGTGCCGATATCGCAGCCGCCGAGACCAAGCTTGATGAAGGCGCAGTTCATCCGCGCCGATCTCGTCGCAATGCGGATGTCGGACGCTAGCGCCAGCGCAAAGCCGCCGCCCGCAGCCGCGCCCTGCACCAGCGCCAGGATCGGCTGCGGACAGCGCCGCATCAGCATCACGATGTCGGCGATGCGCCGCTGCGAGTCCAGCGACTCCGCGACCCCAGGCGGCTCCTGCTGCCCGGCCCGGCGCTGCATCGCGGCCTTGAGGTCGAGGCCGGCACAGAAATTCTTGCCGGCGCCCTTCAGCACGACGACACGCGTGTCGCGATTGCGCTGAAG
This sequence comes from Bradyrhizobium sp. RP6, assembly GCF_003837805.1. Lineage (GTDB taxonomy): Bacteria > Pseudomonadota > Alphaproteobacteria > Rhizobiales > Xanthobacteraceae > Bradyrhizobium. Next base: position 105,541 of record NZ_RQIT01000026.1, read on the forward strand.
ACCCTGAAAGTAGTCGTTGAGCGCGTCGATCAGCGCAGGATCGAGCGCATTGAGACTGTCAGGACGATTGAGCGTCACCCGGTCGACGCCGTCATCGTGCTCGATCAGCAGCGGTTGGGACATGGGGCCTCGCACTTCAGTCATGGGCCGGACTGCCACCCTCCCCTGGAGGAGGAGGATCGATCCCTCCCCTGGAGGGGGAGGGTCGATCGCGCGCAGCG
>NZ_RQIT01000027.1 GCF_003837805.1 Bradyrhizobium sp. RP6
TCCCGGAACTGTCGCCACGCCCCCGCCGTTATGGCTCGGGCGGCCACCCGGCCGCGTCGATGTTGCAGGCGAGATGTTCGCCTCCGCCAGCCGATTTCCGCTAAAATGACCTGTCACCGCGCCGATGCATGAGGTCTGCCATGAGCTTCCGCCGCGACATTCTTACCAAGCCGATCTTCTCCTGGGCACGCGGCGTGCTGCCGAGGATGTCCGACACCGAACGTGAAGCACTCGAAGCCGGCGACGTCTGGTGGGACGCCGATCTCTTCACCGGCAACCCTGATTGGTCGAAGCTGCTGAAGGTCCCGCAGGCCGTGCTGACGGACGAGGAACGGGCCTTCCTCAACGGCCCCGTCGACGAGCTCTGCGCCATGCTCGACGAGTGGAAAATCTTCTGGGAATTGCGTGACCTGCCGCAGGACGTCTGGCACTTCGTCAAGCGCGAGAAGTTCTTCGGCATGATCATTCCGAAGGAGTTCGGCGGCCTCGGCTTCTCGCCTTACGCCCATTCGGAAGTGGTGCGCAAGATCTCGACCCGCTCGATCGCGGCTGCCGTCACCGTGATGGTGCCGAACTCGCTTGGGCCCGGTGAGCTCCTGATGCGCTTCGGCACCAGGGAGCAGCAGGAGCGCTGGCTGCCACGCCTCGCCGACGGTCGCGACATTCCCTGCTTCGGACTCACCAGCCCGGAGGCCGGGTCAGATGCCGCCTCGATGGTCGATACCGGCATCATCTGCAAGGGCGAGTTCGAAGGCCGCGAGGTCGTCGGCCTCAGGCTCAACTGGCACAAGCGCTACATCACGCTCGGTCCGGTCTCGACGCTCTTGGGCCTCGCCTTCAAGGCTTACGACCCGGATCGTCTGGTCGGCGATCGAGAAGAACTCGGCATCAGCGTGGCGCTGATCCCGACCAATCTGCCTGGCGTCGAGATCGGCCAGCGCCATCTGCCGTCGATGCAGGTGTTCCAGAACGGTCCGAATTGGGGCCGCGACGTCTTCATTCCGCTCGACTACGTCATCGGCGGCAAGGAGCGGCTCGGGCAGGGCTGGAAGATGCTGATGACGGCGCTTGCCGCCGGCCGCGGCATCTCGCTGCCGTCGCTCTCTGCTGCGGGTGCCGCCTATGCGGCGCGCACCACCGGTGCCTATGCCCGCATCCGCGAGCAGTTCGGCATCTCCATCTCCAAGTTCGAAGGCGTCGAGGAGCCGCTCGCGCGCATCAACGCCACCGCCTACCAGTTAGATGCGGCGCGCCGGCTGACCTGCGCGGCGCTGAATGCCGGCATTCATCCCGCCGTCATTTCCGGCATCATGAAGCTGCACGCGACCGAGCGGATGCGGATTGCGGTCGACGACGCCATGGACATCCATGGCGGCAAGGCCGTGATCGATGGTCCGCAAAACTATCTCGGCAATCTCCACCGCGCCGTGCCGGTCGGCATCACGGTTGAGGGCGCCAACATCCTGACCCGCAACCTCATCGTGTTCGGGCAAGGTGCCATCCGCGCGCACCCCTATCTGCTGGACGAGATGAATGCGCTCGCCGATTCCAATCGCGAGCGCGGCCTCACCGCCTTCGACAAGGCGTTCTGGAAGCATGTCGGCCATAGTTTCCGGACACTCTTCCGCGCCTTCGGCCGCAGCTGGACCTTCGGCGCATTCGCGCCGGCACCCGACGCGGGCGATGCGACGCCATTCTATCGTCAGCTCTCGCGCTACTCCGCGGCCTTCGCGCTCTGCGCCGACATGGCGCTACTGACGCTCGGCGGCGCGCTCAAGCGCAAGGAGATGCTGTCGGCCCGCTTCGGCGACATCCTGTCCGAGCTCTATCTGCTCTCGGCCGCGCTGAAGCGCTGGCAGGATGAAGGCCGGCAGAAGGAGGATTTTGCCGCGCTGGAGTGGTGCATGGCGACCGGCGTCCGCACGATCGAGAACCGGCTTGCCGAAATCCTCGCCAATTTGCCCAACCGCTTCGTCGCAGGTTTCCTCAGGCTCGTGGTCCAACCGTTCGGCGCGCGCGTGCTCGGCCCCTCCGACCGCGTCGTGCACCAATGCGCGGGTTTGGCTCTGGAGCCGTCGGCGGCACGCGAGCGTCTCACGCCGGATCTGGCCCGGGTCGACGACGACGGCGGTTTTGCCCGGCTGGAGCGCGCGTTCGAGCTGGTCGCCAGCACGGACGCCATCGCCAGGCGCCTCAGCGCCGCGCATATCCGCGACTGGAAGGAAGCGGTCGCCAAGGGGGTGATCACGCAGGCTGAGGGCGAGCAGCTCGCCGCCGCCCGCGAAGCCGTCACAAAAGTGATAGAGGTCGACGATTTTGCGCCGGAGGCGCTGTCGCCGATTTACAAGAAAACCGTCAATGTGCATCAGTTCTTCCAGGAACTCGGTGAGCAGAGGGCGGCGAGCTGATGGCACGACCGGTTTTCATCGTCGACGGCAGTCGGACGCCGTTTCTAAAGGCGCGTTCGGGGCCCGGTCCGTTCACGCCGGTCGACCTCGCCGTCCAGTGCGGCCGGCCGCTGCTGGCGCGTCAGCCGTTTGCGCCTGACAGCTTCGATCAGGTCATCCTCGGTTGCGTCAACGTGATCGCGGACGAGATGAACCCGGCCCGCGTCGCCGCGCTCCGGCTCGGCATGGGCGAGGACATGGTCGCCTTCACCGTGCAGATCAATTGCGGCTCCGGCATGCAATCGATCGACACCGCCTACCGCTACATCCGTGAAGGCCATGCCGACATGATCCTTGCCGGCGGCACCGAGGCACTGAGCCACGCACCGCTGGTCTGGCCGAATTCCGGCGTACGCTGGTTCGCCGGCCTCGCCACCGCCAAGGGCGTTGCCGCAAAGCTCGCGGCAGCCTTCAAGCTGCGGCCGCGCGATCTCAAGCCGATCATCGGCCTCGAGCGCGGGTTGACCGACCCCATCACCGAGCTGAACATGGGCCAGACCGCGGAAGTCGTCGGCCATCTCTTCGGCATCACGCGCGCACAGTCCGATGCCTACGCCGCCGCAAGCCATCGCCGGCTTGCGCATGCGCAAGGCGCAGGGTTTCTGAAGGGCGAGGTCGAGACCGCGTTCTCCCGCGACGGCAAGTTCTTCGACCACGACGACGGCGTGCGGCCGGATTCGACAGCCGAGACGCTGGCAAAACTGAGACCGGTGTTCGAGCGTCCCTGGGGTCAGGTCACCGCGGGCAACTCCTCGCAAATCACCGACGGCGCCTCCTGGATGATCCTTGCTTCGGATGCTGCGGTCGCCAAGTACAAGCTGACGCCGAAGGCCGTCATCGTCGACAGCCATTGGGCTGCGCTCGATCCCAGCATCATGGGGCTCGGCCCGGTGATGTCGGTGACGCCGCTGCTGAAGCGCAACGACCTCACCATCAAGGACGTCGAGACCTGGGAGCTGAACGAGGCTTTCGCGACGCAAGTGCTCGGCTGTCTCGCCGCCTGGAACGACGACAAATTCTGCCGCGAGATTCTCGGCCTCGATGGTGCCGCCGGCGAGATCGACCGTGAAAAGCTCAACGTCGATGGCGGCGCGATTTCGCTCGGCCATCCCGTCGGCACTTCCGGCAACCGCATCGTGCTGCATCTCGTCAACGCGATGAGGCGACTCGGCACGCGCCGCGGCGTTGCCACCGAATGCATCGGCGGCGGGCTCGGCGGCGCCATGCTGATCGAGACGGTGTGACCATGGATTCCAAGATCATGACCGCGCTCGGCGATCGCGTGCTGACACTCGGGCCGCAGCCGGCGCAAGACAGTCCCTACAAGCACTTCAAGCTGACGCGCGATGTCGAAGGCGTCGCCTGGCTGCTGTTCGACCGCGCTGATGCAAGCGCCAACACACTGTCCTCCGATGTGATGGAGGAGTTCGACGCCATGCTCGCGGCGATCGAGACTGAGCGTCCGGCCGGCCTCGTGATCCGCTCGGCCAAACCGTCCGGCTTCATTGCGGGCGCCGACGTGAACGAATTCCGCGGAGCGTCTGACCCCGGCATGGTGGAGACGCGCATCCGCGCCGCACATGCGGTGGTCGATCATCTGGAAGCGCTAAAACTGCCGACGGTCGCGGTCATCCACGGCTTCTGCCTCGGCGGCGGGCTCGAGGTGGCGCTCGCCTGCCAAGCGCGCATCGCCATCGACGGTGCTCGCTTCGGCTTCCCTGAGGTGATGCTCGGCCTGCATCCCGGCCTCGGTGGCACGGCGCGGTTCACCGCGCTGGTCAATCCGACCGAGTCGATGTCACTGATGCTGACCGGCCGTACCATCGATGCGCGCCGCGCCAAGGCGCTCGGACTCGTCGACACCGTGACCCAGGAGCGCCACGTCCACGGCGCGGTGAAGGATGCGCTGTTCGGCCGGCTGAAGCGGGCCAGGCCCGGTTTGCTCGCGCGCGCCGCCAATCTCGGGCCGGTTCGTGGCCTGCTGGCCAAGCGCATGCGCGCGGAGGCCGCGAAGGCTGCATCCCGGGAGCATTATCCCGCTCCTTACGCGCTGATCGATCTCTGGGAGGCCCATGGCGGCAGAAAGGCCGCGATGCTGAAGGCGGAGCAGGCGTCCTTCGCCCGGCTGATGGTGACGCCGACCGCGCAGAATTTGATCCGCGTCTTCTTCCTGCGCGAGCAGATGAAGAAGGCCGCTGGCAGCGGCAATGCGATCAAGCATGTCCACGTCATCGGCGCCGGCGCGATGGGCGGCGACATCGCCGCCTGGTGTGCGGGGCAGGGGCTACGCGTCTCGCTTGCCGACATGAAGGCGGAGCCGATCGCGGGTGCGGTGAAGCGCGCAGCCGAGCTCTACGGCAAGATCATCCGCAGGCCGACGGAGGTGCGTGACGGGCTAGATCGTCTCATCCCCGACATGGACGGGGAGGGCGTTCGCGATGCCGATCTCATCATCGAAGCGGTGCCCGAAAAGCTCGAGCTGAAGCAGAAGGTCTATGCCGGCCTCGAGCCACGGATGAAGCCGGGCGCGATCCTCGCGACCAACACGTCAAGCATTCCGCTTCAAGACTTGCGCACCGCGCTGGCGCGGCCGGACCGGCTGGTCGGCTTGCATTTCTTCAATCCGGTGTCGCGGTTGCAGCTGGTCGAGGTCGTCAGCCATGACGGCAATGATCCGCAGGTGCTGAAAGATGCGCTCGCTTTCGTCGGTGCGATCGACCGCCTGCCGCTCGCGGTGAAGAGCTCGCCCGGCTTCCTCGTCAATCGCGCGCTGACGCCGTACATGCTGGAAGCGATGGTGATGCTGGACGAGAAGATCGATCAGCGCCTGATCGATGCCGCAGCCGAGCAGTTCGGGATGCCGATGGGACCGATCGAACTCGCCGATCAGGTCGGGCTCGACATCTGCCTCGATGTCGGCGACATGCTGCGGACCAAGTTCGGCGATCTCCTGCCGCCGACGCCGGCCTGGCTGCGCGAGAAGGTCGCCAGGGGCGAGCTTGGCCGCAAAGCCGGGAAGGGCTTCTACACCTGGAAGGATGGCAAGGCGGAGAAGGCGCCGCTTCCCGAGACCGGCCCGCGCGTCACCGACCAGATGATCGACCGCCTCGTGCTGCCGATGTCCAACGTCTGCATTGCGGCGCTTCGCGAGGGCGTCGTCGACGATGCCGACGCGGTCGATGGCGCCATGATCTTTGGAACCGGCTATGCGCCGTTCCGTGGTGGCCCGCTGAATTATGCGCGCATGCGTGGCGTGGATGACGTGGTCTCGACACTGCGCGCGCTGGCCGAGCGATTCGGCGCGCGCTACGCGCCTGATCCGGGCTGGGACAGTTTCAAGTGAGAGCGATATGAGTGAACAAGCTACGACCGGGCCCACCGGTGATCTCTGCATCCGCACGCTGGCGATGCCGGCCGACACGAACGCAAACGGTGACATCTTCGGCGGTTGGCTGCTGAGCCAGATGGACGTCGGCGGCGGCGTGTTCGCCTCGAAGGCTGCGAGGTCGCGCACTGTGACGGTCGCGATCGAGGCGATGAATTTTCGCAAAGCGGTCTATGTCGGCGATCTCGTCTCGGTCTACGCCAATCTCGTGCGCGTCGGGCGCACCTCGCTGACGGTGCATCTCGAGGCCTGGGCATTGCGGCGCAAGGAGCTTCATCCGTTCCTCGTCACCGACGGCAATTTCACCTACGTCTCGATCGACGACCACGGCCGTCCGCAGGCGATCCAGCGAAACGATCCGCCGATCGCGACGTAATCGCGCGCGACGCTCTGCCTCATCTTGCGAGACGCGGCAAGCGCCCCAAAACGCGGCGCGGGTGAGTCATGGTCGTCGCGGCTTCGCCAAGAACCAGTCATAAAACGGATGAGGTCTCGGCGTACTCAATTGCGTGTCGATTCGGGTGAAACGGCCTCAATTTGCCTGGGAACCTTTGGGCAGGAGTGCCGTTATTTGCCCGCACTGAGGAATCCACGGACCATGCCGGACAGCTACATCATCGAAGTCAATTCGCGGACCGCAGGTATCGTCGTTCGCTCTCAAGGGGGCTACTGCTTCTTCGCCTCGTCCGACCGGTTCAACCGTCTCGAAGGCCAGCTCTTCCGCAACGCCCGCGAGGCCGAACGCGCCGCGCGCAAGCTGGTTAACGGCGATGTGAAGGAGGCGGCGTAAGCGCCGTCATTCCGGGGCGCGCGAGGCGCGAGGCCGGAATTTTTTGCCGAGTACACATCTGCCCTCTCTTCTCCCCTTGTGGGAGTAAGGTGGCGCGAAGCGCCGGATCAGGGTTATGCATCGGCGAATTCAATTGCGAGAGGTGTGCTCGTTGACAGAAACACCCGTCTCGCGCTGGTGCGGCGAGCCATCCTCTCCCCGGTGAACACCCACGAGGGGAGAGGGTTAAGTCAACAGGTCATCACAACTTCGTCGCAGCCCGCGACAGCAGCTTCCACTCGTCGCCCTGCTTCTGCCAGTTCATCAGGATGTGAAGGTTGGTCGATACTTTTTTCCCATCGGCCGCCATCTCCTGCTCGCCCAGCCAATGGAAACGCACGATCGCTGCGGGACCGACGACCTTGATGGTGGGGTCCTTGTATTCGATCGACAGGAATTTCGATTTGCCGTCGGTGGCGTTGGCGATGAAGGTTGCCTTGTCCTCGACCTTGCCGCTGGAATGGCTGTAGCTGAGATCGTCCCAGCACAGCGCGCCGAGCGCCTTCGGGTCGGCCGCGATCTGGGCCAGGCGGAAGGCCTCGACCTTCTTCGCCACGGCTTCCTCGTCCGCCGAAGCGGCGAGCGCCGGTGTCGCGAACGCAAGCGCAGAGACGGCGAGAGTGGAGAGAGCCAGATCGCGTCGATTGATGGTCATCGTTTCCTCCTTTTTGATCTTGCACCGAGTGTTGCAGCCGCGCGTGACTTTGTCGAGTGTCGCATTGTCGTCATGTGAATGCGTGATTGCGCGATCGCGGCCGTATTGATACGTCTCGCGCATCGATGCGTCGCGCATTTGGGAAAGTACGGAAATGATCGAGGCCAGCTACGATGCGATGGGCAGGGCGTTGTTGTTCGACATCGACGGCACGCTCGCCGATACCGATCCGTTGCACCTTAAGGCTTTCAACCAGGTGCTCGGTCCGCGCGGCCATGTCTTCGATCACGCGCGCTTCTCCAGAGAGCTGCAGGGTTTCGCCAATGTCGCGATCGGCGAGCGCTTTCTGCCCGAAGAGGCGCCGGAGCGGCGCGCCCTGATCCTCGATGAGAAGGAGGAGGTCTTCCGCACGCTCGTGGCCGGGCAGATCGCACCGCTGCCGGGCCTGATGGCGCTGCTCGACCGGGCCGACAGCGCCGGCATCCCGATGGTCGCCGTGACCAATGCGCCGCGCCTCAACGCCGAGCTGCTGCTCTCCGGTCTCGGCATCACGCATCGCTTCAAGGCACTCGTGATCGGTGCCGAGCTGCCGCACGGCAAGCCGCATCCGCTGCCCTATCAGGAAGGGTTGCGTTTCGTCGGCGCCAGGCCGGATACCTCGATCGCATTCGAGGACTCCCGCACCGGCGTCCAATCCGCAGCGGCAGCCGGCATTCCGACCATCGGCATCCGGACCAGCCTCACCCATGCCGACCTGGTTGGAGCAGGCGCGGTCACATCCGCGAGTGCCTTCGACGATCCGGCGCTGCTCGCGCGTCTTGCGAAGGCCATGGCGTGGTAAGAATTGGCGTGGTGAGGGCCCCTCATCCGCTAACCGTGATCGGCGCGTGCATTGACCGGAGGCGCGAACCGCCGCACCATGCAGCATTCTGATTTGAGGCCGTTGCCGTGACCGGACTAACTCATCGCCAAGCCGAAATCCTCAACATCGCGCGCGCTTCCGGCCGCGTCATGGTCGAGGAGCTCGCGCGTCGCTTCGAAGTCTCGGCGCAGACCATCCGCAAGGATCTCAACGATCTCTGCGAGCGGAGATCGCTGACCCGCATTCATGGCGGCGCCATCATCGCCTCGGGCGTCGAAAATCTCGCCTATGAGGCGCGCCGCTTCGTCGCCGCCGACGAGAAGAAGGCCATTGGCGCCGCCGCCGCATCGCTGATCCCGAACGGCTGCTCGCTCTTCATCAACATCGGCACCACGACGGAGGAGGTCGCGAGCGCGCTGACCTCGCACGAGGATCTCCTCGTCATCACCAACAATCTCAACGTTGCCATGCTGCTCTACCGCCATCCCCGCATCGAGGTGGTGGTCGCGGGCGGCACGGTGCGGCGCGCCGACGGCGCCGTGGTCGGCTCGACCGCGACGCAGCTGATCGGCCAGTTCAAGGTCGACTACGCCATCATCGGTGCGTCCGCGATCGACGAGGAGGGGGCGCTGCTCGACTTCGACTATCGCGAGGTGCAGGTGGCGCAGGCGATCATCGCCAATGCCCGCAGCGTCATGCTCGTCGCCGATTCCACCAAGCTGCGCCGCAGCGCGCCGGTGCGCATCGCCCATATCACCCAGATCCAGACTTTCGTCACCGACCAGGAGCTCCCCGAGCGCCTCGCCACGATCTGCCACAGCAAGGGCATCGAAGTGGTGGAAGCGCTGCCGAAGGGCGCGGACATCGACGATGCGCCGGCCGAGGCCCAGGATGCGGCACCGGAAGCCGCACCGGTGGTGCGGCTGCGATAGGGTCTTATACGTCGTCCCACGGATTGAGCAGCCGGACGCCGAACGCCGTAAAGTCCTTCACATTGCGCGTGACGAGTGTGAGGTTGTTCGCGAGCGCGGTCGCCGCAAAGAAGCCGTCCATGACGGACAGCGCAACGCCGCTTCTGCGGCTCTGAGCCATCAGGTCGCCCCAGTGCTCCGCCACCGCGTGGTCGATCGGCAGGACGCGTTCGGCAAACCGCGTAGGCAGATCGTGGGCAAGCCAGGCGGCCAGCGCCGTGCGCCGGCGGCCATCCTCCAGCAATGCGATGCCGCGGCGAAGCTCGGCGATCGAGGCGACGCTGATGAACGCGCGATCCTCATCGATCGTATCCAGCCACGCCAGAACTTTCGGCGAAGGCGCGGGCCGGCGAACCTCCGAGAGCACGTTGGTGTCGAGCAACAGGTTCACGGCATTTCGTCGCGTGGTGCGTCGTTCACGCGCTCGAGGTCGAGATCGGCGCCGCGTAGCGGCGATGCCCACAGGAATTCGGCCAAGGTGCCTTTGCGCGCAGTTTTGCGCGCCCATTCCTCGGCGGAGACGACAACCGCATTGGGTTTGCCGTGCCGGGTGATCACCTGCGGGCCGGCTTGAGCGCGGTCGATCACCTCGGACAGTCGTGCCTTGGCATTGGCAAGCGTCCAAGTGTCATCAGTCGGAGGTGTGTCGGGGACGGTGTTGCGATTGGCCATGCCAGCTAGAACCAATGTGACCATTATAACTATAATTCTGCGTAGCCGTCCATTCAAGGGGATGCTGCTGCCTCTAAGAGCCGTCCCAACTGCTCATTTTTCTCATCCAAGTCCTCTCGAAAAAAGTCCTCTTTCATTTCCTTTCGCCTCTCTTTCATCTTGCTTTCGTTTTTTGGTATGATCTAATCAAAAGCGAAAGCCGCTCGACGGAACGGGCGGCCGCCGGGGGATGCGTCTGTTGGAGCGTATTTTCGATCTCGCCATCATCGGAGGCGGTGTTAATGGCTGCGGCATCGCGCGCGATGCGGTGGGCCGCGGCAACACGGTTTTCCTGTGCGAAATGAACGATCTGGCGAGCGGGACGTCGTCCTGGTCGACCAAGCTGGTGCATGGCGGCCTGCGGTATCTCGAATATTACGAGTTTCGCCTGGTCCGCGAGGCGCTGATCGAGCGCGAGATCCTTTGGGGCATCGCGCCCCATATCATCCGTCCTCTGCGTTTCGTTTTACCGCATCACGCCGGCCTGCGCCCGGCCTGGCTGCTGCGCCTGGGCCTCTTCCTCTATGACCACATCGGCGGCCGCCACCTCTTGCCGGCAACCCGCTCGGTCGATCTGCGGCGCGACGAGGTCGGCAAGCCGCTGATCCCGAACCGTTATGCCCGCGCGTTCGAATATTCCGACTGCTTCGTCGACGACGCCCGCCTCGTCGTGCTCAACGCGCGCGATGCCGCAGACAAGGGCGCCGAGATCCGCACCCGCACCCGCGCCACGGAGATCCGCCAGTCGGACGGCGTCTGGACCGTCAGCATGCTCAACACGCTGACCGGCGAGCGCTCGCAGGTCCGGGCGCGCGCGCTAGTCAATGCCGGCGGTCCCTGGGTCGAGGACGTGCTCGGTCGCGGCGCCGGCGTCAATGCGAAAGCGAAAGTCCGACTGGTGCAGGGCTCACATATCGTCGTGAAGAAACTCTACGATCACGACCGTGCCTACATGTTCCAGAATGCCGACGGCCGCATCATTTTCGTCATCCCGTACCAGGACGATTTCACGCTGATCGGCACCACCGATCGTGATTATGACGGCGATCCCGCCAAGGTGAAGGCGACGGCCGAGGAGATACAATATCTGTGCGCCGCGGCGAGCGAATACCTCGCCAAGCCGGTCACGCCGGATGAGGTGGTCTGGACCTATTCCGGCGTGCGTCCGCTCTATGACGACGGCGCCAGCGAAGCCAAGGCCGCGACGCGCGACTACGTGTTCGAGCTCGACACGCCCGGCGGCGTGCCGCTGCTCTCGATCTATGGTGGCAAGATCACGACTTACCGGAGGCTCGCCGAAGAGGCCCTGGAACGCCTTGCACCCTATCTTCGCAGCGCGAAAGCGCGCGAGGGCTGGACCGGCAAATGGCCGCTGCCCGGCGGCGACATGGATGTGTCCGACGTCGACGGTCTGATCGCCGAGCTCCAGCGCGGCTATCCCTTCCTCAGCCATGAGCATGCAAGGCGGCTCGCGCGCGCCTATGGCACGCGGGCGATCAAGCTGCTCGGCGATGCGAAATCGGCGGCCGATCTAGGCCAGGCCTTCGGCGCCACCCTGACCGAGCGCGAGGTCCGCTACCTCATGGCCAATGAGTGGGCGGTCACAGCGGAGGACGTCGTCTGGCGCCGTTCCAAGCTCGGCCTGCGACTATCTGCCGACGAGATTGCGGCACTCGACGACTGGATCAGGACCCACGCCGTGCCGCAAAGTCCCCTGCTGGAAGCGGGAGGACGCTCATGACCGTGACACTCGATCACGTGACCCGGACCGTCGAGGGTGTCGAGCACATCCGCGATGTCTCCCTGACCCTCGAGAGCGGCACGCTCAACGTGCTGCTCGGGCCGACGCTGTCCGGCAAGACCTCGATCATGCGATTGCTCGCTGGTCTCGACAAGCCGACCACGGGCAAGGTGCTGGTCAACGGTAGGGACGTCACCGGCGCCGACGTGCGCCAGCGCTCGGTCGCGATGGTCTATCAGCAGTTCATCAACTATCCCTCGCTCACGGTCTATGAGAACATCGCCTCGCCCTTGCGCGTGCAGGGCAAGCCGCGCGACGAGATCGAGGCGCGCGTCGCCGAGGCTGCAAAGCTGCTGCGGCTCGAGCCGTTCCTGAAGCGCACGCCGCTCCAGCTCTCCGGCGGCCAGCAGCAGCGCACCGCGATCGCACGCGCGCTGGTCAAGGGCGCCGATCTCGTGCTGCTCGACGAGCCGCTCGCCAATCTCGACTACAAGCTGCGCGAGGAGCTGCGCGCCGAGCTGCCGCGCATCTTCGAGGCCTCGGGCGCGATCTTCGTCTATGCCACCACCGAGCCGACCGAGGCGCTGCTGCTCGGGGGCAACACGGTGTGCATGTGGGAGGGCCAGGCGCTGCAGATGGGCGAGACCGCCAACGTCTACCGCCGTCCGCGGACCTTACGCGTCGCGCAGGTCTTTTCAGATCCGCCGCTCAATCTTGTCGGCATCGAGAAGAAGAATGGCTCCGTGCAATATGCCGGCGGCATCGCGTCACCGGCCTCGGGGCTGTATGCGTCGCTGGCTGACGGCGCCTATCGCGTCGGCTTTCGCGCGCATCAGCTCGCGCTCGCCAATGGCGAGGCCGACCGCCATGCCTTCCATGCCACTGTTACTGTGACCGAGATCACCGGTTCGGAGAGTTTCGTGCATCTGACCCGCGACGGATCGAACTGGGTGGCGGTGCTGCACGGCGTGCACGAATTCGAGCCGGGCCAGACGCTCGACGCCGTGCTCGATCCGAATGATGTGTTTGTGTTCGATGCGGCTGACCGTCTGGTCGCCGCTCCCAAATCCTGAGGAGGCATGCGCCATGGCCCGCATTGACCTCGTCGATCTCGCGCACTCCTACGGCGGCAATAACGCCCCACCGGAGAGCTTTGCGCTCAAGCCTGTCACCATGACCTGGCGTCAGGGCGGCGCCTATGCGCTGCTGGGACCGAGCGGTTGCGGTAAGACCACGCTGCTGAACGTCATCTCCGGCATCATCACGCCGTCGCGGGGGAAGATCCTGTTCGACGGCAAGGACATCACACCGCTGTCGACCCAGAAGCGCAACATCGCCCAGGTGTTCCAGTTTCCGGTGATCTACGACACCATGACGGTGGGGCAGAACCTGGCGTTTCCGCTGAAGAACCGCGGCGTACCGAGGGCCGAGATCGACAAGCGCGTCGCCGAGATCGGCCGCCTGCTCGACCTCGAGCCTTATCTCGATCGCAAGGCGACGCGCCTCACGGCCGACGCCAAGCAGAAGATCTCGCTCGGCCGCGGCCTGGTCCGCTCGGACGTTGCCGCCGTGCTGTTCGACGAGCCGCTGACGGTGATCGATCCCGAGCTGAAATGGCAGCTGCGCTCGAAGCTGAAGGCGCTGCATCGCGAGCTCGATCTCACGATGATCTACGTCACCCACGACCAGACCGAGGCGCTGACCTTCGCAGACACCGTCGTCGTCATGCATGATGGCCGCGTGGTGCAGAGCGGCACCCCGGCCGAGCTGTTCGACAAGCCTGCGCACACGTTCGTCGGGTATTTCATCGGCTCGCCCGGCATGAACATCCTGCCGGCGGAGGTGAGGGGACGCGAGGCCAGGGTCGGCGGCCACGTCATCGCGCTCAATCGCGCTTACGACAATCTGCCTGCGGGCGCGAAGATCGAGATCGGGGTTCGTCCGGAATTCGTCGAGGTCGTTGCGCCCGGGCCCGGCCTGCTCACCGCGAGGATCGAGCGCATCGACGATCTTGGCCGCATCCGTTTCGCGCGCGTGCGCGTCGGCGATGCGAAGCTGGCCGCGCGCGCGCCGGCGGGCTTCACAAGCGCGGACGGCACCGCCGGGCTGAAATTCGATCCGTCGCACGTTCACGTCTATGCCGACAGTCTTCTGGTGGAGGGAGCCGCCTGATGGACAAGACCGTCAACCAAAAAGCCTGGTTCCTGGTGCTGCCGGTGTTCCTGGTCGTCGCCTTCTCGGCGGTGCTGCCGCTGATGACGGTGGTGAACTATTCGATGCAGGACACCTTCGGCAACAACCAGTTCTTCTGGAACGGCGTCGGCTGGTTCAAGGAGCTGCTCGATCCCTCGACCGATCTCGGCGGCCGCTTCCTCGCCTCCCTCGGACGCAACCTGTTCTTCTCGCTGGTGATCCTCGCCATCGAGGTGCCGCTCGGCATCGTCGTCGCGTTGTCGATGCCGCGCGAAGGCTGGACGGTCGCCGCTTGCCTGATCATCCTCGCGCTGCCGCTGCTGATTCCCTGGAACGTGGTCGGCACGATCTGGCAGATTTTCGGCCGGCCCGACATCGGGCTGCTCGGCTATACCCTCAACGCCATCGGCATCGACTACAACTACGTCTCAAATGAGGTCGATGCCTGGGTCACCGTCATCGTGATGGACGTCTGGCACTGGACCAGCCTCGTTGCGCTGCTCTGCTACGCCGGCCTGAAGTCGATTCCCGAGGCCTATTACCAGGCCGCCCAGATCGACGGCGCCTCGCGCTGGGCCGTGTTCAAGGCGATCCAGCTGCCGAAGATGAATCGCGTGTTGCTGATCGCCGTGCTGCTCCGCTTCATGGACAGCTTCATGATCTACACCGAACCGTTCGTCGTCACCGGCGGCGGGCCCGGAAACTCCACGACCTTCGTGTCGATCGAGCTCGTCAAGATCGCGCTCGGCCAGTTCGACCTCGGCAAGGCCGCGGCGCTGTCGCTGGTCTACAACCTCATCATCCTGATCGTGTGCTGGATCTTCTACACCGTCATGACCAATGCCGGCGTCGAACGCAAAGTCCAGGCTTCGAGCAAGCCGGCGGTGGAGCCCAAGCCTTCGGTCGGGCTCAAGCCCGTGCCCGCACTCAAGCCTAGGGAAGGAGTGGCCTGATGCATTCGATTCCCGGCCGCCGCCTCATCATGGGGCTATTCCTGGTCTTCCTGCTGTTGCCGATCTACTGGCTCGTCAACATGAGCTTCAAGACCAACAGCGAGATCGTCTCGACGATGACGCTATGGCCGCACAATCCGACGCTGCAGCACTATCAGCGCATCTTCACCGACGAGAGCTGGTATTCCGGCTACATCAACTCGCTCGAATACGTCGTCCTCAACACCATCATCTCGATCGCGGTGGCGCTGCCAGCGGCTTACGCCTTCTCGCGCTACCGTTTTCTCGGCGACAAGCATTTGTTCTTCTGGCTGTTGTCGAACCGCATGGCGCCGGCCGCGGTCTACGCGCTGCCGTTCTTTAATCTCTATTCGGCGATCGGCCTGTTCGATACGCCCTGGGCGGTCGCGCTGGCGCACTGCATCTTCAACGTGCCGCTCGCGGTGTGGATCCTGGAAGGCTTCGTCTCCGGCGTGCCGCGCGAGATCGACGAGACCGCCTTCCTCGACGGCTATTCCTTCCCGCGCTTCTTCATCAAGATCCTGGTGCCGCTGATCGCGAGCGGCATCGGCGTCGCTGCCTTCTTCTGCTTCATGTTCTCCTGGGTCGAGCTTCTGCTCGCGCGCACGCTGACCTCGGTGCATGCTAAGCCGATCGCCGCGATCATGACGCGCACGGTGTCGGCCGCCGGGATGGACTGGGGCCTGCTCGCTGCCGCCGGCGTGCTCACCATCATTCCGGGCGCGCTGGTGATCTGGTTCGTCCGCAACTATATCGCGCGCGGTTTCGCGCTCGGCCGCGTGTAGGGAGGCACCCATGGAATCTATCGCATGGATGGCCTGGACACTGCCGACCGCGATCTTCTTCGTCGCGCTCGCCTGCACCCTGGCCGTGATGACCTGGCTCGCCGCGGTCTATCCCGAGGCCGAGCGCGTCGGCGTGCTGCGGATCCCGACCACGCGCGGCGATCGCCTGTTCATCTCGCTAATCGCGGCCGCCGTCATCCATCTCGTGTGGATCGGTCTCGTCGGCACCGATCCCATTGCCACGCTGCCGGTCGGCGAGGAGGGTTTTGAGATTTCGAGCCTGTGGCTCGCAAGTGGAATTTCGCTGGTCACGGCCGCGCTCATCTTCCGCACGGTCTGAAACTCGCGAAGGGACGGCCAGATCCGGGGGCCAACCCGGGCCTGTATAAAAGTTTGTCGCTGCAACGGAGGAACAACATGCGACAGTTTAGGAGAAGGAAAGGTCCATTGACCAAGAATAGCTTTTTGACCATGTCCAGCACCGCCGCGCTTCTTGCGGTGTCACTCGCCATGTCGGCGCCGGTGCGCGCCGCCGACGAGGCCGTGATCCAGAAATGGATCGCGGAATTCCAGCCTTCGACGCTGTCGAAGGAGGATCAGAAGAAGGAGCTGGAGTGGTTCGCAAAGGCGGCCGAGCCCTTCAAGGGCATGGAGATCAACGTCGTCTCCGAGACCATCACGACTCATGAATACGAGGCGCAGACGCTCGCCAAGGCGTTCTCCGAACTCACCGGCATCAAGCTCAAGCACGATCTCATCCAGGAAGGTGACGTCGTCGAGAAGCTCCAGACCCAGATGCAGTCCGGCAAGAACGTCTATGACGGCTGGATCAACGACTCCGACCTGATCGGCACCCATTTCCGCTACGGTCAGACCATCGCGCTGTCGGACTACATGACGGGCGAGGGCAAGGACGTCACCGACCCCATGCTCGACGTCAACGACTTCATCGGCAAGTCGTTCGGCACCGGGCCGGACGGCAAGCTCTATCAGCTGCCCGACCAGCAGTTCGCCAACCTCTACTGGTTCCGCTACGACTGGTTCACCAATCCCGACTTCAAGGCCAGGTTCAAGGCCAAGTACGGCTACGAGCTTGGCGTGCCCGTGAACTGGTCCGCCTATGAGGACATCGCCGAGTTCTTCACCAACGACGTCAAGGAGATCAACGGCGTCAAGGTCTATGGCCATATGGACTATGGCAAGAAGGACCCCTCGCTGGGCTGGCGCTTCACCGACGCCTGGCTGTCGATGGCCGGCAACGGCGACAAGGGCATTCCGAACGGTCTGCCGGTCGACGAATGGGGCATCCGCATGGAGGGCTGCCGTCCGGTGGGCTCTTCCGTCGAGCGCGGTGGCGATACCAACGGACCGGCGGCGGTCTACTCGATCACCAAATATCTCGAGTGGATGAAGAAGTACGCGCCGCCGCAGGCCCAGGGCATGACCTTCTCCGAGTCCGGTCCCGTGCCGGCGCAGGGCAACATCGCCCAGCAGATGTTCTGGTACACCGCCTTCACCGCCGACATGGTGAAGCCGGGCATCGCCGTGATGAACGCGGACGGTACGCCGAAATGGCGCATGGCTCCTTCGCCGCACGGCGCCTACTGGAAGGAAGGCATGAAGCTCGGCTACCAGGACGCCGGTTCGCTCACGCTGCTGAAGTCGACCCCGCCGGACCGCCGCAAGGCGGCCTGGCTCTATCTCCAGTTCATCGTCTCCAAGTCGGTAAGCTTGAAGAAGAGCCATGTCGGTCTCACCTTCGTCCGTGAATCCGACATCTGGGATAAGTCGTTCACCGAGCGTGCGCCGAAGCTCGGCGGCCTGATCGAGTTCTACCGCTCGCCCGCGCGTGTGCAGTGGACCCCGACCGGCAACAACGTGCCCGACTATCCGAAGCTCGCGCAGCTCTGGTGGCAGAACATCGGCGACGCCTCGTCCGGTGCGAAGACGCCGCAAGCCGCGATGGATGCGCTGGCCGCCGCTCAGGATTCCGTCATGGAGCGCCTGGAGAAGTCCGGCGTGCAGGGCGCCTGCGGTCCGAAGCTCCACAAGAAGGAGAAGCCGGAGTACTGGTTCGCCAAGGCCGAGAAGGACGGCACCGTCGCGCCCCAGCGCAAGCTCGCCAACGAGAAGCCGAAGGGTGAGACGGTCGACTACGACACGCTGATCAAGTCGTGGCCGGCGAGCCCACCCAAGCGCGTCGAAGCGAAGTAATCGGCACACACAGCATCAAAACACGAAAGGCCGGGAGCGATCCCGGCCTTTTTCTTTTTCGTCAATTCGGCACGCCGTCTCCACATCGTCCTTGCGAGCCAACGGGTCCGCGCGAAGCGCGGCCCGATGACAGGCTTCGCGAAGCAATCCAGGCTGTCACCTCGGAAAGATTCTGGATTGTTTCGTCGCAAGCGCTCCTCGCAATGACGGCGGAGAGCGCGGAACCTCACTCCGCCGGCTCGGCCGCCAGCGTCGGATAATCCGTGTATCCCTTCGCGCCGCCGCCGTAGAACGTGTTCTTGTCCCAGTCGTTCAGCGCCGCGCCCCGCTTCAGCCGTTCGACCAGGTCGGGGTTGGAGATGAACGGCTTGCCGAAGGCGATGAGATCGGCCGCGTTCGCGTCCAGCACCTTGGTCGCGAGGTCGAAATCATAGCCGTTGTTGGCGACGTAGGCGCCGGCGAAGCGCTTGCGCAGGGACGCATAGTCGAACGGTGCAATGTCGCGCGGCCCGCCGGTGGCACCCTCGACGACATGGAGATAGACCAGCTTGAGCGCGCTGAGGCCGTCGACGATGTGATCGAACAGCGGTTGCGGGTTGCTGTCCGAGAGGTCGTTGGCCGGCGTCACCGGCGAGATACGAATGCCGGTGCGATCGCCGCCGGCCTCTGCGGCGACGGCGTTGGCGACTTCCAACATCAGCCTGGCGCGGTTCTCGATGGAGCCGCCATAGGCATCGGTGCGCTTGTTGGCGCCGTCCCGCGCGAACTGGTCGAGCAGATAGCCGTTGGCGCCGTGGATCTCGACGCCGTCGAAGCCGGCTTCCAGGGCGTTCTTCGTCGCACGCTTGAAGTCGTCGATAATCCCGGGAATTTCGGAGAGTTCGAGCGCGCGCGGCTCGGAGACGTCGGCGAAGGTGCCGTTGACGAAGGTCTTGCCCTTGGCGCGGATCGCGCTCGGCGCGACCGGAGCGGCGCCATTCGCCTGGAGGTCGACATGCGAGATGCGGCCGACATGCCAGAGCTGGATGAAGATCTTGCCGCCGCGCTCATGCACGCGATCCGTGACCTTGCGCCAGCCGGCGACCTGATCCTTGGTATAGATGCCGGGCGTGTCCTGATAGCCTTGGCCCTGCTGCGAGACCTGGCTCGCTTCGGTGATCAGGAGCCCTGCGGAGGCGCGCTGGCCGTAATAGTCGGCCGCCAGCGGACTCGGAACGAACGTGCCGGGCACGGCACGGTTGCGCGTCAGCGGCGCCATCACCAGGCGATTGGCCAGCGTGATGGGGCCGAGCTTGTAGGTCTCGAACAATTTCGTCGAACGGCTCATGGGAAATGCTTCCAGGCGGTGAGAGGTCCCGAACACTTGTGCATCGCGACATCAGGCGCAAGGGATGAGCCATACGGAAAGTGCAGGCGAGCTGCGCGGCAGCGCCCGCGCAGCATAATTCATGTGCAATTCCGGCCGCAGCAGCGGAATTTCGCTACGCGGCCGTGCGATCCGGAAAATCAGTTCGTCCCCATGAAGTCGCGCTTGCCGATTTCGACGCCGTTGTGACGCAGGATGCCATGGGCGGTCGCGGCGTGGAAATAGAAATTCGGCAGCGAGAACGAGCTCAGGAATTGCTGGCCTTTCATGGTGATGGATTTGTCGGGCCCAGCCGGGAAGGTGACGTCCCTGGCATCGGCGCCTTCGAACTGCTCGGGCTTGAACGACTTGACGTAGTCGATCGTCTTCGCGAGCCGCTGCTTCAATTCCGCGAAGCTGGTCTCGGTGTCGGGCGTCGTGGGCACTTCGCTGTGAGTGAGCCGGGCGCAGCCCTTGGCGGCAAAATCGCTGACGAGCTGGACCTGCCTCGACAACGGCAACATGTCCGGGAACAGGCGCGAGCCGAGCAGGACGCCGGGATCGATCTTTTTCGCCGCGCAATGCGCCTCAGCTTTGGTGAGCAGCCCGGTCACGCTGTTCAGCATCTGCAGATAGGCGGGGACGACGGCGTCGTAGAAGGACATGTGATGCTCGCTTCAATGGTGGGAAATCTCAGGAGAAAACCTGAGTCACTCACATGGGGGGCTCACGGAAAAATACAATCGTCGCAAGTGGCCTGTGCAGTGCGAAAATTCTACCGAATCGTCGCCTGGGGCTGCGCTTGCGCCGTGCTGCCGCCGCGCATGCGGGCGAGGAGCTCGGCCGTCGGCCAGGAATCGGCCGGCAGGCCGTACTTGATCTGCATCGCCTTCACCGCAGCGCGGCTCTGCTGACCGAGTACGCCGTCGACCTTGCCGACATTGAAGCCGGCACGCACCAGCAGCTGCTGCAATTCCTTGAGCTCGTTGAACGGCAATTGCGCGACCGGCGCCGACGGCTTGCGCATCGGCGCGGCACCGGCAATGCGCGAGGCGAGATAGCCCGCCGTGGTCGAGTAGATCAGCGAGTTATTCCACTCGGTGTAGGCCGCGAAATTCGGATAGGCCAGGAAGGCGGGACCATGGCGTCCCATCGGCAGCAGCACGGATGCCGAAAGGTTGTCACTCGGCAGCGGACGTCCGTCGGGATAGGTGACGCCCATCTGCGCCCATGTCGAGCGCGGCTCGCGCGCCGTGAGATCGGTCTTCTCCCACGGCAGGTTGGAGGGCACCTTGATCTCCTCCAGCCACGGCTCGCCGCGCCGCCACTTCAAACCATTGGCGATGTAGTTCGCGGTCGAGCCGATCACGTCGGCTGGCGAGCGCAGCAGGTCGCGCCGTCCGTCGCCGTCATAATCGACCGCATAGTTCACGTAGTGCACGGGCAGGAATTGCGTCTGCCCGAGCTCGCCGGCCCAGGAGCCGATCATCTCGTCGGGATGCAGATCGCCGCGGTCGATGATCTTCAGCGCGGCGATGGTCTCGCCCACGAACATCTCGGAGCGGCGGCAGTCATAGGCGAGCGACACCAGCGATTTCAGCGTCGGCAGATTGCCCATGTTGGCGCCGAAATCGCTCTCGAGGCCCCAGAAGGCGGCAATCACGGCCGGCGGCACGCCATATTCCTTTTCGGCGCGTGCAAACGCTGCGGCGTATCGCTTGATATGCTGCTGCCCGTTCTGCATGCGATAGGGGGCGGCCATGCGGCCGGCAAATTCGGTGAAGAGCTGGCCGAACACGCGCTGGCCGCGGTCGCGATTGACGATGCCCTGGTCGTAGACGAGATACGGCGAGGCCTCTGCGATCGTCCGCTGCGACACGCCGGCGGCCACCGCCTGTTGCTTCACGTCGGCCAGGAAACGATCGAAGCTCGCGCCATTGTGGCACGAAGCTGCGCGCGGCGAGGGCGCCTTGGGCGCTGCGGGCCTGGCGGGAGGTGGAAGCATCTGGGCGGAAGCGGTGGCGGTACATGCGAAAAGCGTGACGGCCGCGATCAGAAATCGGGTCTGGACCATAGGGGTTCCGGCGGGGAAAAGGACTGGCGTGGATTCGCCTGAAGTTTAGGAGAATTGATGGCCTCAAGCCATCCTTTCGATGCTCCACCAGCAGAGGAAACGCAGGTGATGTTGCGTCGGCCTAGCCGAACAGCCGCATCAGCAACGCTTTCCCGACCGGGAGCGCCCTCACTCCCCGAAAGGCGCGAACATACTCGCCGGCATAGAATGCCCTGATCGCGTGCACGCGCGTATCCATGCCTTCCTCGAACCGCACGGCGAATCCGTCCGCCGTCCGCCGCACCACGACGGCCGCGATCGGGCGGCCGTAGATTCGGCATTCGATCGTGCTGCCCGGCGCCGGCGGATCGGGATCGATCAGGCGGGCGCCCGTGATGGAGATGTCGCCGAGCCGCGCGAGATGCGACCTGCCGCCGTGACGCAGCAGGACGGTCTCATTGCGGCTGAACCGCTCCGCCTTTCGCTTGCGCGGCTGCTCGATGCAGACGAAGCAGACCACGGTGAGGATGACCGCGTTATAGAGGCTCCAGGCCAGGGCCAGTCCGCCATAGGCGACGTTCTCGCCGCGCAGGTGCAGGATGAAGGCATAGGCGATGGCTGCGAGCGTGACGACGAGCGCGCTGCCATAGAGCCGCAGCAGCGGCCATTCGACGAATCGCCTGTTGCGGTCGCCGCCTTTCGCGGTGACCTTGAACTTGTGTCCTGTCGGCTTCAACAGTCCGATCGCCACCGCCGTGAGCACTGCAGGCGCCGCGATGAGCTGCGAGACATCCGTCATCATCGCCAGCGAGCGGCCGCGCGACAGCCAGGCCATGCTGAGACCATGCCAGACATAGAACGGCAGAAAGAAGCGCAACAGCTCGGTGAGGTCGGCCTGAACCGCCTTGATGCCGAAAAGCAGGAACAACCAGGGCACGACGAGGCCCGCCACCTTCGCGGCGTAGACCGCCGACCAGCTCATGAAGGCGTCGGTCAGCGAGAGCCGGTCTATAAGGGACAGCTTCGAGTCCCGCGAGAGCGGTCCGCTGCGACCGCGCACGATCTGCATCAAGCCGAGGCACCAGCGTGCGCGCTGGGTGATGTATTCCTTCAGCCCCTCCGGCGCGAGCCCGATCGTCAGGCGCTCGTTGAGATAGATCGTGTTGAGGCCGCATTCCTTGAGGCGCAGCGTGACGAGGTAGTCCTCGGTCACCGAATCGATCGGAAATCCGCCGATCTGCATCAGTCCGGCATAGCGAATGAGGGACGAGGTGCCGCAACAAAACGCGACGCCCCAGGCGTCCTTGGCCGGCAGCAGGATGTCGAAGAAAAAGCGTTGCTCGTCGGGCCAGACATCGGTCGCGGCGAGGTTGGTCTGGATCGGATCTGGATTGATGAAGTGCTGCGGCGTCTGCACCACGCCGACCGACTCGTCGTCCATGAGCGGGATGGTACGCGCAAGGAAATCGGGCCGCGGCACGAAGTCCGCATCGAGAATGGCGACGAATTCCGGCCGCTCCGGCAGCGCGCCGACATGCCTGAGTGCATGGTTGATGTTGCCGGCCTTCGCGTGGAGGTTATCGTGCCGCGTGAGATAGTGGCAGCCGAGTTCGCCCGAAAGGCGCCGTAGCCAGGGCCGCCGTCCGTCGTCCAGTACCCAGACGCGGTAGTGGCCATAGGCCATGCCGGTCGCGCCGATGATGGTGCGCTCGAGGATCGACCGTTCCTCGTTGTAGGTGCAGATGAAGACGTCGATCAACGGCGCACGCGGGTCGGTGGCGCGGCCGTCGATCTTCGCCGCCCCGGTGCGGTCGCGCGTCCGGCTCAGGAACAGCAGCGACAACACGACCGCGACCAGCGAGGCTGCCTCCAGCAGCATGAAAGGGTAGCCGATCACAGCGTCGACAGTCAGATGCGGCGGCGGGAGCGTCGAGGTGATGCGCCAATGGAGATAGCGCAGCAGCAACGCCACCGACACGACGGCCACGCACGAGCGCGCCATCGTGCTGTCGCGCCTGAGCAGCGGAACGATCGCCATGAAGGCGCCGAGCGCAATCAGGCCGGGCGTCAGCGCCGCCGTCACGGCGTGGACTCATGCCGGGCGAACACGACGCGGCCGGTGCGTCCCACGGTGCAGGCGCGGGTCGCGGCATCGCGCGATGCCACGGTCACGCGATAGGGCTCCTTGCTCAGCGCATCCGGGTTGATGGCGAGATTGGCGGGCGCGCCGGCGGCGCCGGTGAGATTGACCACGGTGCCGGAGATCGGCGCGCCGTCATCATTCGGCTCGAAGGTGGCGTGATCGCCGAGGTGCAAGCGGTTGTAGACGTTCTCGGTGACATTGGCGGTGATGACGGCGCCGCTGCAATCGAGCACCTTGAGCAGGGGCTGGCCGGCCTGCACGTCCTCGCCCGGCGAGGTCATCATCTCCCAGACACGCCCCGCGACGGGTGTCGTGATGTTGGCTTCCGACATATCGGCGAAACGGACCTCCTCGACGATGATCTCGTTGGCGAGCCAGGCGATCTCGGTGTCGGTGCGAGCAAGATCGGCCTCGAGGTCGCCGGCGCGCTGACGCATCTCCTCTTCGCGCTGCACCGAGCTCGGCCGGTCGTTATAGCTGTCGCCGAGGAACGAGCCGTTCTGCGCCGCGGCGAGCTCGACCCTGGCGGCATCCAGCCGCTTGCGCGCGCCGAGCTCGGTCTGCTGTGACACAGAGAGCTCGCGCGTCAGCCGCGACAGCTCGACGGTCGAGACATTCCCGGATCTGGCCAGCGCCGAGGCTCGTTCGACGGTGGCGCTGGCCTCCTCGCGCCGCGCCGCCGCCGCCTCGATCGAGGTCTGGATCTCGGCGATGCGGGCCTCGAGCTGGAGCACGCGTCCGTCGCGGAATTGCGCGGCCTGCCGCGCAAGATCCTTTTGTGCGGCCTGGGCCAAGGCAAGCTTGGCGGCAAGGCTCGGCCGCTCGTTCTCGAGGCGCGCTTTCTGCCGCCGGAGATCGTCGAGCCGGGTCCGATCGCTGCGCGAGTTCACGACGCGCAGAACCACGGTTCCGGCTTCGAGCTTGGCCTGGTCGCTGACGCGCTGAGCAGCCGCCACACGGCCGCCGATCGGCGTGCGCAAGGTGACGAGGCGGGAGTTCAGCACCGCCTCGACACTCGAATTCTCCCAGATCGCGCGCAGCGGCAGCCAGCCGAACACGGCGACGATGGCGAGCCCGATGGCGATCTTGGCACCGCGCCGCAGATACGACCAGCGACGTCCGGATTCCGGCGCCGTCTGCCCGTCCGGCGCATGGCTGGGCTCGTCATTGGCGAACAGCTGCTCGTGCAGCGCCTCCTGCAAGCCCTTCGCGTCAGTCTGGCTCTCGTTAGGGGTGGGAGTGGATGTGGGATCGACGGAAGCGGCGCGTGAGCGGTCCATCATGACGGTCACCTTGCTGACGAGATGCCAACGGAACCGGCCAATGCACAAGAACCGTGCGAGGTGCCCGGCAACCGCGGATTAAGCCAATGCTGCGCTTTCCAGGTTGCTAAATGCCAACGTGTGTTTTTGTGCAAATAACCGTCAAGGTTTAGCGGGGCCGAAAGGCTGGCCGCACTGCCCTGGATCTGCGGCTCGGCGACGCACGAACCTTGCGGTCTCCCGCCGCATTCATACCTCGTGGATGCCGGCCGGAGGTTCGCCCGCGGCCGGTCTTAGGAGACGGCCATGAACTATTTTCGTACCGCAATGCTGCTCGCAGGCCTGACCGCCCTGTTCATGGGCGTCGGCTATCTCATTGGCGGCGCCTCGGGCGCCATGATCGCGCTCGTCATTGCCGCCGCGACCAATCTCTTCACCTACTGGAACTCCGACCGCATGGTGCTGTCGATGTACGGCGCCCATGAGGTCGACCGTTCGACCGCACCGGAGCTGGTCGGCCTCGTCGCCGAGCTTGCGGGCCGTGCCGGCTTGCCGATGCCGCGCGTGTTCGTGATGGACGAGCTGCAGCCCAATGCGTTCGCGACCGGCCGCAACCCCGAGAACGCCGCGGTCGCCATCACCACCGGCCTGATGAACCAGCTCAGCCGCGAGGAGCTCGCAGGCGTGATCGCGCACGAGCTCGCGCACATCAAGCATCATGACACGCTTCTGATGACCATCACCGCGACCATCGCGGGCGCGATCTCCATGCTGGCCCAGTTCGGCATGTTCTTCGGCGGCAATCGCGAGAACAACAATGGTCTGGGCATCGTCGGCTCGATCCTGATGATGATCCTTGCTCCGCTCGGCGCCATGCTGGTGCAGATGGCGATCAGCCGCACCCGCGAATACGCCGCCGACAATCTCGGCGCGCGCATCGTGGGCCAGCCGATGTGGCTGGCCTCCGCGCTGGTGAAGATCGAGGGTGCCGCGCATCAGGTGCCGAACTACGAGGCCGAACGGAATCCCGCGACCGCGCACATGTTCATCATCAATCCGCTGTCGGGCCACGGCGTGGACAACCTGTTCGCCACCCATCCTTCGACGCAGAACCGTGTCGCCGCCCTCCAGCAACTCGCGGCCGAGCTCGGCGGGCGGGCGGCGCCGTCGGTCGGGGCCAACGAGAACTACCCGCCGCGCGGTCCCTGGGGCCGCTCCTCGTCACGTGGATCTTCCCGCGGTCCTTCCCGCGGTCCCTGGGGCTAACGGAACCGGTGAGGATTTGCGGCTTTGTGACTTCGCGCACATAGGGTCGTCCCGGCCGGTGCTAACACCTCGACGTGACCATTCCTTCGAAAGGGGATGCGTGGCCGGCCCTCTGCCGGCCGCCGTCGAAGATGACCAGAGCTGCCATACCCTTGCTGATCGTTCTTTGCGTGCTCGTCGGCCTGTCCACGCACATGGTCGTCAATTGCGGCGACGAGGACGATCCCGACATCTGCTCGGCCGTGATCGGATTCTCGCCGCTCCGTGGCTCGCTGATCGCCTTTGCCTATGAGGGACGCGGACGGATCGCGCTGCGTCACGGCGACTTCGGGCGGGCGATCGCCGATTTCGACGAGGCCATCCATCTCAATCCCAACCGCGCCTCGCTCTATCGCGAGCGGGCGCTGGCGCGCCGGCAAAACGGCGAACTCGAGGGGGCCATTGCGGATTATGACGAGGCGATCGCGCATGATCCCAAGCTCGCCGCGCCCTATCACCAGCGTGGTCTTGCGCTCGTCGCCATGGGCGATCTCGATCGCGCCATCCTGAGCTACAGCACGGCGGTCCGCCTCGATCCCTCCGACGCGCAGGCCCGTCTCGATCGCGGCCTCGCGTTCCTCGCCCGCGGCCAGGCCGACGATGCCCGCGCCGATTTCGAGGCCGCGCTGGCGCTGCCTGCCGGCAAGAGCGGCGGAGCGCGAGAGGCAGCGCGCGCCAAGCTCGCCGAGCTCGCCAGCGCCGAGCCGACCCGGGTCTCTGCGCCGCCGCGGTAAGTGGGTTACTTCGCCTTCTTGGCCTTAGCCTTCTTCGCCTTGGCCTTCTTCTCGGGCTTTTCCTTCGCCTTCTTTTCCACCTTCACTGCGACCGGCGTGCTGGCGGCCAGACGCATCGATCGTGCGTAGCTGTCGGCGACGTTGTCGGCGGACATCTGGAGGCGCTTGGCGGCCGCAGTGGCCTGCTCCATGATGGCCTTGGCCATCATCTTGAAGCGCTCGCCGGTCTCCTTGCCCTTGGCCTTGGCCGCAAGGCCGTTGAAGCGATCCCGCCGCTCCTTGGCGCGGGTCATCAGGCCCGTATGCAGCTGTCTGGCCAATTGCCGGATCACGACATCCAGGTCGGCGTCCGCCATGTTCTCTCATCCTCTTCGAAAAACGATATCGATGCGGCGGGACTATGCAGATCGGGGCCCGCCTTGGCAATTCCCGCCAGCGCGTCATCCGCAGCTTCCGACTTACGAAGCAAAAAAGCCGCGCATTTTGCGCGGCTCTTTGGCTGGCTCGCTTGAGAGGACGCTAGCTCTGCCTCACTTCAGCGAGGCCACGGGGCCGTTCGATGCCGCCGGCTCGGGGTCGAAGCCGAACACGCCGACCAGGTATTTGTAATAGTCCGGCATCTTCTGCTTGAGCGCCTCGCGCGATTTCGGATCGTGGAATTCGCTTTTTCCGGCCAGGAAGATGCTGGCGGTCACCGCAAAGAATTCCATGGGATTCTTCATCGCATAGGCTTCCTTGGGCAACATGTCCTTGGACTTGGCCAGCGCGTAATAGGCGATCACGCCCTTGTTGGCGTAGCCGTCCGGCAGCAGCCGCGCGTGATAGGCGTGGAGCAGCTCGTGCAGCAGCACGGCCTCCTTTTCGTAGCGCATCATGTCCGGCCGCAGCATGATGACGCCGAGCCCCGAATCGACCGCGAGGTCGATGGCGTTCGGATTGGTCCAGCGCTGCTTGTCGTGGTCCCACACCGTCAGCGTTCGCGGCACGCGGCGCTCGACATTGGGAGCGACGCGGCCGTAGCAGGCGGTTGCGGCGCCTTCGTCGAGGCAGGCGAGCTCGCTCGCGATGATCGGCACGGTGCGGAAGAAGCGCAGCACGCGCGGCGACAGGCCGGCCGCTTCGACGGCATCGATCTGCTGCTTCAGATTGTCGGTGAGCTTGTCGACGTCCTTGCGGTCGGAGTTCTCCGACAGGTCGAACATGTAGCCGCGGTAGCCCTGGAAGCCCGGCGGCAACGACTGCGCCGCCTCGGCATCGAGCGACCCGGCATGGGATGGATTGGCGAAGAGTGCGCCGACAATGGTTGCGGTCAGCAGCAACGCAATGCGCATGATGAACCCCCTGATGTCACTTCGCCCGGCAGAATAGGCCGCCGTTGTTTGCGAAACGTGAGTGGGGCGAGACTAAGGCGCCGATGTTGAGGCGCGCTTAATCCCTGGTTGCGGATCGCGCGGGCGGATTAGTGCGGGGTTAACCAAGCGTGGATCGGCGGCGTGCTTCGGCGTATCATTCGCTCCGGGTACCAGGCCCAGAGTCCAGATAGCCGGAGGAGGATGCCATGTATGCCGCCATCCGTCAGGCCAAGGCGAAAAGCGGGAGTGCGGAAGAGCTGGCGCGCCGCATCAAGGACGGCGCCGTTCCGATCATCAGCGACGTCGACGGTTTCCGCGCCTACTACGTCGTCTATGCCGGCGACGATACGGTGACCGCGATCTCGATCTTCGACAAGTTCGAGCAGGCGGAGGAGGCGAACCGGCGTGCGATCGCCTGGATCGAGCAGGATCTGGGGCCGTTGCTGGCGGGCCATGCGAGCGCGGCAGCGGGGCCGGTGATCGTGCATACGCTGGCGTAGGGGACGATAGTTTCGTGCCGGACGCAGCGCAGCGCCACTTTGGCGGTGCGCTGCAGAGCCGGGGCCCATGCGAGACGGGAATTCGCAGCTCCTGGGTCCCGGCTCTGCGCAGCAGCGTTACACGCTGCAGCGCGTCCGGGACACGGTCCGGCGCCCTCTCACAGCTCCCGTGCATTCGAAAACGCGAAGCTCGACACCCGCCGCGTCGTCTCGTCCAGGATGAGCGTGCGCGTGATCGGGGGCTCGGCGCGCTGGGCGCAGTTTTCGCGCTCGCACAGGCGGCAGTTGACGCCGATCGGCGTGCCCTCGGTTTTCTCCAGGTCGATGCCGGCGGCATAGGTCAGTCGTGCGGCGTGACGGATCTCGCAGCCGAGGCCGATAGCGAAACGCGGCTGCGGCAACGGGTGCGGCGCGACGGGGCGGCGTACCATCTGCGCGATCGAGAAATAGCGCGTGCCGTCCGGCAGCTCGATCACCTGCTTGAGCAGGCGGTCCGGCGTGTCGAAGGTCGAGTGCACGTTCCACAGCGGGCAGGTGCCGCCGAATTTCGAGAACGGGAAGGTGCCGGAGGAGAAGCGCTTCGAGACGTTGCCGGCATTGTCGACACGCAGAAGGAAGAACGGAATGCCGCGCGCGTTCGGCCGCTGCAGGGTGGTGAGACGGTGGCAGACCTGCTCGAAGCCGGAATTGAAGCGTTGCGCCAGCACATGGATGTCGTAATTGAGCGCTTCGGCTGCGGCCAGGAACGCAGGGTAGGGCATCATCACCGCCGCTGCAAAATAGTTGCCGAGCGTGATGCGGAACAGGCGACGCGGCGCGTCGTCCAACGGACCGGCGCGGCCGATGATGGTCTCCAGGGCTTGCGCGCATTCGCCGAGGCCGAGCTGGAAGGCAAGCTGGAACGCGCGGCCGGGCTGGTCGACCAGCTCGGAGATCAAGAGTTGGCGACGATGCCGGTCGAAGCGCCGGAGCGTCTCGCGCATCACGTCCACAGGCATGATGCGGGTCTGGATCGAATGCTTTTCGCGCAGCCGCGCCGCGAGCGCCGCATACAGCCCTTCGGCCGGGACGTTCAGTTCATCGCGCAGAGTCTCGGCGGCCTGCTCCAGCTCCGGAAAATAGTTGCGGTTCGCCTCAATCAGCTCGCGCACGCGCTCGACCGGATTGGCCTCATAGCGCGTGCCGACGTCGCGGTCGGCCATTTGCGCGGCGGCCAGCGTCTCGCCTTGGCGCGCCTCGGTATAGGCGGCGTAGAGCCGCTGCAGGGCGTGGGTGACGCCGGGGCAGAGCTCGGCGAGGTCGCGCAGCTCCTGCTTGGGCACGTCGATCTGGCGGAACAAGGGATCGGAGAAGATCTCGTTGAGCTCGGCAAAGAAGCGGTCCTCGTCGGCGGTGGCGAGGTCGCGCAGGTCGAGGTCATAGGCCTCGGCCAGGCGCAGCAGGATTTGGGCCGTCACCGGGCGCTGGTTGCGTTCGATCAGGTTGACATAGCTCGGCGAGATCCCGAGCCCCTCGGCGATCTGGGTCTGCGACAGCCCCAATTGCTGCCGGATTCTCCGGAAGCGCGGGCCGACGAAGAGTTTCTTGCCGGACTCGGCGGCCATGGCTCAGATCTCCACCTGCATCAAGGACAGTCTTGTTGACCTAATGATTTACAAAATTTACAAAATAACATCTATTACATGTTCTGATGTTACATGACATCACCAATCAGAAACAAGCCCTCTATCCGAATTTTTCGTTTTCGCGTTTAGCTCCTGACACGCATCTCGCAATGCACTGTCAAGAATGTCGATGGCCAGCCATCGCATCGTCAGCGAAAGGATCAGGCACATGAACTACCAGCCCCGCGGCATCAGCACCCTCCAGGGCCCGTCCTCCTATCTGGACGAGGTCAAGGCGGCCCAGGCGCTCCTCGAGACCCAGCCGACCTGGAACGGCGTGTCGGCCGAGGCCGTCGCGCGCATGCGCCTGCAGAACCGCTTCAAGACCGGTCTCGACGTCGCCCGCTACACCGCGGCCCTGATGCGTGCGGACATGGCCGCCTATGACGGCGACCCCACCAAGTACACGCAGTCGCTCGGCTGCTGGCACGGTTTCATCGCGCAGCAGAAGCTGATCTCGGTCAAGAAGCACTTCGGCAAGACCGATCGCACCTACCTCTATCTCTCGGGCTGGATGATCGCGGCGCTGCGCTCCGAGTTCGGACCGCTGCCCGACCAGTCGATGCACGAGAAGACCTCGGTGCCGGCGCTGATCGAGGAGCTCTACACCTTCCTGCGCCAGGCGGACTCGCGCGAGCTGAACGACATCTTCCGCGCCCTCGACAAGGCACGCAAGGAAGGCGACAAGACCCGTGAGAAGGAGCTGATCGAGAAGATCGACAACTTCCAGACCCATGTCGTGCCGGTCATCGCAGACATCGACGCCGGTTTCGGCAATGCGGAGGCGACCTATCTGCTCGCCAAGAAGATGATCGAGGCGGGTGCCTGCGCGCTGCAGATCGAGAACCAGGTCTCGGACGAGAAGCAGTGCGGCCACCAGGACGGCAAGGTCACCGTGCCGCATGACGTCTTCCTGGCGAAGATCCGCGCCTGCCGCCACGCCTTCCTCGAGCTCGGCGTCGAAGACGGCATCGTCGTGACCCGCACCGACTCGCTCGGCGCCGGCCTGACGCAGCAGATCGCCGTCAGTCACAAGCCCGGCGATATCGGCGACCAGTACAACAGCTTCCTCGATTGCGAGGAAGTCACGGCGGAGAACGCCCGCAACGGCGACGTCATCATCAACCGCAACGGCAAGATGATGCGTCCGAAGCGGCTGCCGTCAAACCTCTACCAGTTCCGCCCGGGCACCGGCGAAGACCGTTGCGTGCTGGACTGCATCACCTCCCTGCAGAACGGCGCCGACCTGCTCTGGATCGAGACCGAGAAGCCGCATATCGAGCAGATCGCGAAGATGGTCGATCGCATCCGCAAGGTGGTTCCGAACGCGAAGCTGGCCTACAACAACTCGCCCTCGTTCAACTGGACCCTCAATTTCCGTTGGCAGGTCTACGACGCGATGAAGGAAGCCGGCAAGGACGTCAGCAAGTACAACCGTGCCGAGCTGATGAAGGCGGAGTACGACGACACGCCGCTGGCCAAGGAAGCCGACGAGCGCATCCGCACCTTCCAGGCGGATTCGGCCAAGCGCGCCGGCATCTTCCACCACCTGATCACGTTGCCGACCTACCACACGGCGGCGCTCTCGACCGACAATCTGGCCAGGGAGTATTTCGGCGAGCAGGGCATGCTCGGCTACGTCAAGAACGTTCAGCGCGCCGAGATCCGTCAGGGCATCGCCTGCGTGAAGCATCAGAACATGGCCGGCTCCGACATCGGCGACGACCACAAGGAGTACTTCGCCGGCGAGGCGGCCCTGAAGGCGGGCGGCGCCCACAATACGATGAACCAGTTCGGCTAACGAACCACGCTACTCTCGATAGGAGACTGACAATGACCAAAGGCAGCAATTTCTGGGTGATCGGCGGCGAGTTCGGTTCGATGAACTTCCACAAGCTCGTGGAAGGCTCGGCCCAGGTCAAAGGTCCGTTCAAGTCCCGCAAGGAAGCCGAGGACTGCTGGCGCGAGGTGTCGGAAGAGAGCCGCCACAAGGCCGGCGTCCGCTTCTCGATCGTGGAAGAACCGCAGCGCGCTCCGGCAGCCTGACCAGGCGGCTGCCGACCTCACCTAAGAAGACGTCCCAAGGACGGATGGTCCCATCCAGGCCCTGCCTGGGTGGGATCGTCTGTTTTTGGTACAGGTGATGCGGCTGTGGGCGTCGTAAGTATCTGGAATTGTGGTCCTTTGCGGAGGGGATGGTTGCTGATAGGTTAATGCAGGAAAGTCGAGGACGAGGCCGATAATGTCAGAGCCCGAGACCAGCGGGACCCATCCCGGCCAGCCGCGCCCGGTGCGGCTGCGCGATGCATTGCTGCGCGCGCGGATCGAGGCCGCCGACCGGACCGGCGTCGTCGTCGATCTCAGGGACGCCGAGGTGGCGCGGCTCGAGATTCTCAACGACGCGCTCGATCCCCTGTTCGCGCAGGTCCCTGATCAGATCGACCTGTTCGACCGCGGCATCAGCCAAGGCGATACGCCGCGGCTGTGGATCGACGTCGTCGCCCACATCGTGATGGGGCGCGACAAGCGGATGTACCGCTTCGTCCAGGACACCCGCTTCGGCCGCATCGTGCTCGCCGAATCGCACGACACCGCTGTGATCGTCGAGGCCGTCACCGACTATGTCGCGCGCCGCATGGTCGAGCGCGAGCGCGCGATGGTGGTCCCGCCCGAGCCGCAAGCACCGGCCACCGTGCCGCCGCGCCGCTCGCGCGTCTGGCCGTTCGTGTTCGGATTTGTGCTCGGCGCCGCCGCGTTGTTCGGAGTGGCTCTGCTTGCGGCCTTGCGGAGCTGGTAGATTTCTCTCGGCCGTCATTCCGGGGCATACGAAGCATGAACCCGGAATCTCGAGATTCCGGGTTCGATGCTGCCGCATCGCCCCGGAATGACAGCGGGTCTAAATCAACCTCGCATGCTTGATCTGCCCGATCTGGAATCCGGCCCCCAGGCTCCGCACCGTCTGC
Organism: Bradyrhizobium sp. RP6; assembly: GCF_003837805.1. Taxonomy (GTDB): domain Bacteria; phylum Pseudomonadota; class Alphaproteobacteria; order Rhizobiales; family Xanthobacteraceae; genus Bradyrhizobium. Next base: position 33,089 of record NZ_RQIT01000027.1, read on the forward strand.
TCGCAGCGCCAGCCGGCATTGTCTTTCTCGATCGTCAACAGATTATATGCCGCCGCCGGGTAGCGTCCGTGCGCGAGCGCGGAGGCCGAGGGGACGCCGAGCGCGGGAATGGTGCCGTTGGGACCCTCGACCCACACCGTCGAATGAACGTGGTCGTGACCGTGCAGGATCAGCTCGACGCCGTGGCGCTTGAGCAGCGCCAGCAAAGCGGGCGCGTCCGTCATCCGCTTCTGGCGGGAGTCGGATTTCAGCGGATGATGCACCAGCAGCACGCGGAAGACGTCCTCGGCCGCGAGCCGTTCGAGGACGTCTTCGATCGAGGCGAGCTGATCGCGCCCGAGCGTGCCCGTCGCCATCAGCGGCAGGGTCGGTACCGCCGTGGACAGGCTGATCAGCGCGAGCGGCCCGCGCCGGCGCACGGATGGGAAACCGACGCGGCCGTCGTCGTCGGCAAGATAGGGCGCAAACGTCTCGTCGAAACAATGCGAGGTGGCACGGACATAGGCGTCGTGGTTGCCGGGAATCGCGGTCACGTGCTCGGGCGGGCCGACGCTCTCGAGCCAGTGCAGGGCCGGCGCGAATTCCGCCTCCAGCGCGAGGTTGACGAGATCGCCCGTCACCGCGATGTGGTCGGGCGCCTGCGCCTTCATGTCGGCGACGAGTGCGTCGAGAACCTCGCGGCGCTGGTACTTGTGGCGGTTGCGCGTCCAGTTGACATAGCCGAGCGCGCGCTTGCCCGCGAGCTCGATCAGCCGGGGCTTCGGCAAGGGCGGCAGATGCGGGTCGGACAGATGGGCGAGCGTGAAGGGAGTCATGGCGCGCGATTGCCTCGCTATTGCTCTGCTGTAATGGCAAGGTCGCAGCCGGCGCGCAAGCAGGGCCTGAAACGGGGCGGCAGGGAAGTCTGATGGGAGAACGTCTGAACGGTGTCCGACGAAAAGCCGAGCCGCTGCTGCGGCGGCTCTTCCACGCCTATTTCCTGCTCGTCCGCGGCATGACGCTCGGCGTCCGCGCCGTGGTGCTGGATGCCGAGGATCGGGTCTTCCTGGTCAGGCACAGCTACGTCAGCGGCTGGTATCTGCCCGGCGGCGGCGTCGACCACGGCGAGACCATGGAGCAGGCGATGCGGCGCGAGCTCAAGGAGGAGGGCGATATCGATCTCACCGGAGACGCGGTGCTGCACGGCATCTTTCTCAACAGCCACGTCTCCCGCCGTGACCACGTCGCGGTCTACGTCGTCAGGCAGTTCAGGCAGGACCGCCTGCCCGCGCCCAACCGCGAGATCGTCGAATGCGGGTTCTTCGCGATCTCGGCGCTGCCCGAGGGCACCACGCCCGGCACGCGGCTGCGGATCGCGGAAGTGCTCGACGACCGGCCCTTGATTGCGACGTGGCGCTGAGGACGGCCTGTGCTAGTAACCGGCTCGACCGCCGCAATGGAAAACCGGATGAAGATCGCCAAACCCGCTTTCGGTCTGCTCTGTCTTGCGATACTTGCCAGCAACGTCGTCACGATGGCGCGCTGGAGCGAGGCGCGCACGCTCCCCCTGCAGGCTACGCCGCCCGGGCGCGGGCCGACAAGCCTCGGAGCGCCGTCGCGATGACCTCAGCGCAACCTCGCATCGCCGTGCTGGTGCCCTGCTACAACGAGGAGGCGGCGGTCGCGACCGTCGTTGCCGATTTCCGCAAGGCGCTGCCCTCGGCGGAAATCTACGTCTACGACAACAATTCGCGCGACCGTACCGCCGCGGTCGCGCGCGAAGCCGGCGCGATCGTGCGCACCGAGCGCCGGCAGGGCAAGGGTCACGTCGTGCGCCGCATGTTCGCGGACGTCGAGGCCGACGTCTATGTGCTGGTCGACGGCGACGCCACCTACGACGCGCCGAGCGCGCCGCGCATGATCGACAGACTGCTCGACGAGCATCTCGACATGGTGGTCGGCCTTCGCGTCGATCAGGTCCAGGCCGCCTACCGGCTCGGCCACCGCACAGGCAACCGCATGCTGACCGGCTTCCTGTCCTCGACCTTCGGTCACACCTTCAAGGACATCCTGTCCGGCTACCGGGTGTTCTCGCGCCGCTTCGTCAAATCTTTTCCCGTCCTCTCCGACGGTTTCGAGATCGAGACCGAGCTCGCGGTCTATGCGCTGGAATTGTCGCTGCCGGTCGCCGAGATCGAGACGCCCTATTACGCGCGCCCTGAAGGCTCGTACTCGAAGCTCAACACCTGGCGCGACGGCTTTCGCATCTTGGGCACCATGCTGAAGCTCTATCGCGCCGAGCGGCCGTTGCGCTTCTTCACGGTGATCGGAATCCTGCTGGCGCTGGCGTCGATTATCCTCGCGATTCCGATCGTGATCACCTTCATCGAAACCGGCCTCGTGCCGCGCCTGCCCACCGCCGTGCTGTCGATGGGCCTGATGATCATGGCCCTGCTGTCGGTGTCCTCGGGGCTCGTGCTCGACACGGTGACGCGGGGGCGGCGGGAAATGAAGTTGCTGGCCTACCTGTCCCAGCCGGCGCCGAAAAGGAACTGACGCCGTCGTTGCCCGATGGACCGGGCTGCGTTCAGGTGCTATCCCGCGATTGACATGAGCGATCTCTCACTGACCATCCTTCCCGAGGCCGCCGGCGACGCCCAGGCGATCGAGCGGCTGCACGAACGTACCTTCGGCCCCGGCCGCTTCGTGCTGAGCGCCTACCGGATTCGCGAGCACGTCGACCATCTGCTCGAACTGTCCTTCACCGCCCGCATCGGCACGCTGATGGTCGGCTCCGTGAGGCAATTGCCGATCCTGATCGGCGACACGCCAGCGCTGCTGCTTGGGCCGCTCACCGTCGAGCCGCCGTTCCGCGGCCGCGGCGTCGGCCGTCTGTTGATGGAGCGCGCGCTGAAGGACGCGAAGGCGAATGGCCACCGCCTTGTGCTGCTGATCGGCGACGAGCCCTATTACAGCCGCGTCGGCTTCAAGCCGGTGCCCAGGGGCCGCGTCACCATGCCTGGCCCCGTCGACGCCGCCCGCATCCTGGTGTTCGAGCTCGTCGACGGTGCGTTCGAGGGCGTATCGGGCGCGGTCGGTCCCGACTGGCGCAAGGCGCGGGGGTAGCTGCAGCCGCAGTTCCACGCACGGATGGAGCGTCCGCCGTAGCTCGAAGGGCGAAGGCGGAAGCGCAATCCAAGGCCAGGCGGACAAGTCCCGGCTCTCGCTCCGCTTGAGCCTGGCTACGAGGCTTCGCCAGGGGATCTGACGACACCTATCGTCGCGAGAAGTGCGGCAAGCTCAGCCTGACCTCTCGTGTCGGTTTTGGCAAAGACTCGCCTGAGATGCGTTTTGATCGTATTGGAGGACAGCCCGAGTATGACGGCTGCTTCGGATGTCGTCCCGCCGGAGGACGCTGCAATTGCCACGCGTGCTTCCGCCCTGGTCAAGCCATATGCGTCCGTCAATTGCTGCGAGCTCGCCGTTCCTCTTTGCGAGGGATCGATCACGAAGGCGGCGCAAGCCGCGTTGCGGATGAAGGCCCCACCGAGTATCCCGACTTCTTCGCTGCGCAGTCCCACGACGACAATAGTCAGAAGCCGCGTCCCCTCCACCGCGGGAACACTCATCGTTCCGCCGGCTCCACCGGCCAATGTCGAGCGGACAAGGTTTGCGAGGCGTCTCGAATGCGGGGTTGACCAGGTCGCCATCGAAGGCTTGAGCTTGAGCGTCCCTTCCGCTTCCAGCGAACAGGACGTCCGGTTCGCAAAGATGACATTTGCCCTGGGACCCATGACGACGACGCCGTCCGCCAGTTGATCGATCACGTCGAACGCGGCGCTCCTCAATGCGTGATACCCGGTAAGGCGAAATCCCAATGTGACGGATCTCCGCAGATGGGGAGCCAGCATTTCGATGTGCTTACGGCCGACTGCGTCGAATTCTCCGCGGCGCCTGCTGCGGCAGATGTTGAAGGCCACACGGAAGTCGTCCTTCGCTGCCAGCGCAATCATCGCGTTGTGTCCGATGCCTTGAGGTCTGAGGACCTCGTCGTAGAAGACCGATTTTTCGACTCGCGCAGCGGCACCACTTCATCCGACAGGACCACTTGCCCGATCGGCTTGTCCTCCATAGCCTCCGACCAGGCGTTCTGCATATGGCGTTCCTGGTAGGCTTGATTGCATTGCTGATTCAAGCGGCCGTTGAAATCGAAGTAGACTTGCTCGGCCGCGACCGATTGTCCAAACAATATCCCGCCTTCGCTTCCTGTGAGATCGGCGATAGCGGTGAGAACGGCAGGCCAGAGGTCTTGTTGGCCGGCGGCCTCGTATATCAAATCGAGGATACGTTCCATTTTTGCGATCCGGGATGCGCCAGACAAGCCCCTCTACTTGTTCAGAAGCGCGGGAGGCACGCTCGTACCTGCAATTCGAACATCATGACTGGTCGTCAGCGCCAGCACCAGCATGACGGCCAGCAGCGATCCATAGATGCTGACGACCGCAAGCCGCCATTTGTGCACCACGCGGCGGTCTGACTGGGGAGGATCCTGCGGGGATTTCGGCATTGGGATACTCCGAAGCTTCAGAGGGGTCTGACAAAACCGATCCCGGCAGCCATCAGCAGCAGGCCCACGAGGCGGTTGAACGTAGCGGTATCGACGCGGTTGAAGATCATCAGCCCGACATAGGCACCGAGCACGGCGGGGGCTGCATAAAAGAGGAGGCCGAGCGGCATCACCTCTGACGGGCGCAAGACCATCAGCAAGGACAGCGACAGGAGCTGGTTGACCAGGATGAAGGGCTGGATGATCGCGCGGGCGCGGTGCTTGTCGAATCCCTGGACATGGCACCACATCGAAACGAAAGCGGCGGGAAATGCTGCAAGGCCCCCGGTAATGCCTCCCAGCGCGCAACCATGATGCGTCCCCACAGGGGATTTTTCCCGGACCGCAGGGTCGGCTTCAGCGCTGTGAAGGCCCCATAGGTGATCAACAGAGCTCCCAATATCGGCAGCAAGGTGGACGCCGAAGTGTTGCAGAGGAGATGAAGGCCGATGGGCAACGTCAAGATGCTGCCGAAGAGGTAGGGAGCGCACCGGCGCATCTCGATCGATTCACGCAAGCGCCAAACGCAGTAGACTTTGTTGGGCGATCGAAGCGACCAGGAGAATCCGGACGATCGTGGTCGGCTCGCTCAAGCTATGGAAGAGGAAGGCGCCGGCGATCGGCGAGAATGCGAAGCCTGCGATACTCGAAACCAGCGCGGACAGCAGCACGACCCAGCAAGCTGCTTTCATCGCGCTCGACGAGATGGCAAGCGCGACGGCGAAGATTCCCAGGCAGACCGTGGGAATTGCTGGAAATGATCTGACGACGGAGAAAGCGGAAGCTGCCTTTGGATCGACAGGCGGCATGAAAACCTCCGACAGCAAGACTTTGGTGGCAATCGCGGGTATCGATCTCCGATGACCCTACTCGCGCGGCAGAACAATGCGTGTGAACCAATTCACGACGTCGAGCCGAATATCGGGCTCGTGCTTCTGATGCTAACGACTGCGAAGCAACGCAGCGTCACCCGACCGGGTGACAAATGGTGGAACACCTGTAATCAAACACCCCGCGGTGAATTTAGCGTCGCGTTGCTCGAAAATTGTGCGCTTCGGTCGCAAATCTGAAACGTTTAATAGAATTGTGTTTCGTCGATATGCAATTGGAACGATAGTCTCCCTATCCGGTCATAGTTTCGCTGTTTAGTTTGGCAAAGCAGAACCCATGTTCGCGCCGATGTCGGCGCCACGATGTGGACGCCGCAATGTCGAGGATGGAATGCGTCCATCTCTGGTCAGACTGCTCGCGGCAACGATCGGCTTGGCCGTTGGTATCGCGTTGATTGCAGGAAAGCCGCCGGCGGACGGCCATCACAAGGGCCTTCGCCACGCGCACTTCGTTGCCAACGAGTCTAGAGTATGATCGAGGTTCTGTATTCCGCTCACGCGGGAGGGATGGCCCCTCCCGCACGATTCATGGCCTGATCAGCGCTAGAACTTGAAGTTCGCGAACGCCCTGACGCCGATGCCGGGCAGCAGCACCTCGTCCTTGGTGTAGGACACCGAGTTGCGGATGTTCTCGTTGAGCAGGTTGTTGCCGACGAGGCCGACCAGCATCTCGCGCGCACCGAACGAGTTCGGCCTGAGCTTGGTCTTGTAGCTGACCTCGGCCTTCAACAAATTGTAGCCCGCCGTCGGCGTTTCCGCGATCTCGGCCACGTTGTCCTGCGCGAAGGCATGCAACAGGTTGATCCGCATCAGCCAGTTGTCGTCGCGCCAGAACACGCCGCCGCCCATGCGCATGGGCGGAATCCGCGGCACGTTGCTGCCGTCGCTGAAGGTGGCGCGAACAAAGTCGAGCTGGTTCTCGATGCCCCAGATGCCGCCCTGGAAGGCGCCGACGTCGAGCTGCGACTGGAATTCGCCGCCGCGGAAGTTCGCGTTCCGCTGCGAGTAGACCGCCTGATTCAGTTCGCCGTCGGGCGCGCCGCACGAGGCAAAGTCGTCGTCGCACATGACCCCGGTGAGGCGGCGATAGATGAAATTGTCGAAATGCGTGTAGTAGACGGTCGCCTCGAAGCGGAACGGTCCGGTCGCCCTGCGTACACCGAGCTCGACTGATTTCGCCGTCTCGATGGTGAGGTTCGGGTTGCCGATGTCGAACGTCGCCGTCGCGTCGTGACCGCCGCGGGAAAACAGCTCGGCCGCCTTCGGCGCGCGCTCGACATATTGTGCGGTGATGCTGCCGACCATGCCGCCCGGCAGGTCCTGCAGCAGGCCGATGCTGCCGCTCTTCGGCGTGAAGGACGGATTGCGCGCGATCGGCGTCTGCGGCGTGCCGTCGGGCAGGTAATCCGCCGGGAAGTCCGGCGTCGTGCCGTGCAGCTCGACATGCTCGATGCGCCCGGCGATCTGCGCCCGCGTGGTCTCCGTGAACTTGAACTCGTTGAAAGCGTACCCGGCGACGCGCGTGCTGTTGTTCGGGTCCCACAGGCCGTTGAACAGCGTGCCGGGATTGTCCGGGCTCGGCGCGCTCAACTCCTGATGGCCGACCTGGAAGCCCAGTGCGGTCGTCACCTCGGCGAAGCGGGCGTTGAACGGCATCAGCTGCACCTCGGTGCGGATCTCCTGCTCCTTGTTGGTGAAGGTCTGCCTGATGCCGTCGGTGTTGAGGTCGGCGGGATCGGCGAGGCCGATCTCGTTGTGCCGGTAGTCGGTCGCGCCGGCCCAGAAGCGGATCGTGTCGATCGCAGCCGCGTCGGGGCGGTACTCGCCCTTGACGTTGATCTTGGTCTGGTGCGCGTCGATCCGCGTCTGGTGGTCGGCCCCGTCGATGCCGGGGATATGGTAGAGCGAGTCGTTCTGCGTGATCGATGCGCCGATATAGCCGCCCTGGAAGAAGTAGGAGCCGCCGATCGAGGCGCCGTCCGAGCGCGTCGCCGAGTTGGGCTGGCGGCCGTTCACGGGACGCGACTGGTCGGTCAGGTAGGGATAGCTCGGGATGTAATAGTCCGAGGTGGTGCGGCCATAGGCGTCGGCATGGAAGGCAAAATTTCCGCCGCCGGTATCGAGCAGCACGCCGCTTTCGACGCCGCGGTCGACCGAGCTGAAGGCGGTGCGCGTCTCGGCGGTGACGCAAGGCGAGGTCGCGGCGCTCGCGAGCGGCGCCTTGGTCGGGAGACCGTAGCTCTGGAACGATGGCGCGCAGGAGGGCAGCGCATCCGGAATCCGGTTGTTGGTGGCGCTGACCACGCCGCCGATCGAGGTCGAGCCGTAACGCAGTGCCGCCGGCCCGCGCACCACTTCGACCTGGTTCGTTGCGAGCGGATCGATCGGGACGAAATGATCTTCGCCGAGGTCGGAGGCGCCGCCGGCATTGGTGCCGTTCTCGACGATGCCGACGCGGTTGACGTCGAGACCCCTGATGATGGGCCGGCTGGATGCACCGGGCGCGAAGCTCGATCCGGTGATGCCGGGCTTGGAGAACAGGAGATCACCGAGCGTGCCGCCGCCGTTGCGCCGAATCTCCTCGTTCGGCACCACGGTGACGGTCGCGAACTGGTCGGTGACGATTGGCAGCACGCCCTGCTGAGGCGCGGCGGGCACTGGAGCCGCAGGCGTCGCAGGCGCGGCTTCCGCCGTGCGTTCGCGACTGCGCACCCGCGCCGTTCGCGTGCCCCGGTCCGGATTGCGGGACACCACCGCTCTGCGCACGATGGGGCTCGGAGCCGTCACGGTGACGGCGGGAAGCTCGGTCGACGATTTGTCCTGCGCCGAGTCTTGAGCGAACGCAGATGTGGCGGCAGCGCCGAGCAGGAGCAGGCTGGCTCCGCCAAGACGTTGCGCGCGTCGCGATTTGAATGACATTGTCCTGATTCCAGTCAGGCGCCGTCCGGATGATGGTCTGCTGATCGGAGGCGGCCTGCCGTCGCGGTGCGACGGAATTCGACTTCAATTTCTCCCAGGCATTCGCCCGAAAGCGGCGAGACTGGGCGTGATCAAGCGTTGGATGTCAGGACGCAGGAGGCGCGCGGGGCTGGAACGCCGTGCCGGCCGATTTCAGATGGATGAATTCGGCATCCGTGCTGCGGCGGAGCAGCTCGATCGCCTGTGGCAGCAGCAGCACCGGCGGTGTTGCCGATACGATGGCACCGGCCATCGCAATGACGGCGCAGATCGCGCAACTATCGTCGCCAGGATGCTCGCGGTCAGGACCTGAAGGCGATTGCTTCTGGACCACGACGGGGTCGATCGCAGCAACGCCCTTGGAGCCGTCCGGCTGCTGCAGCGAGGATTGGGCGAGAGGCGCGGCCTGGGCGAACCCATGGCTGTGGCCGAACGTCAGCGCGAGCTGCACCAGCATCGCGAACAACGCGAGCCGGGCGCCGTGCCTGATATTCGACCGGAACCACTTCATCTGGAAACGCCACCCCCACATCGGGGCGTCAATCCCAGGACGCCGCGATGTTACAGTGTAACATCGCCCGATCGATCAGCGGATGTCAACGGCTGGGGGATCAGCGCATGCAGACCGTCGACCCGATGTGTCGTTCCGGCAACTAGCGCCCCTCGCGCACCCAGGTCGCGGCGAATGCGCCGAGCAGCAGCAGCAGGCCGATCAGGCCGGAGAAGATCGGCAGCACGCCGACGCCCTTCACGACGCTGGCATCGCGCATCCGCACGCCCATCCAGCCGTCACCGTTGAAGACACTCGCTGAGCGCACCGGCAGGATGCGCGGCAGCTCGACGCTGGTGCTACTCGCCACGCGCACGGCGTTGCCGCCCGTTGCCTGTGTCAGCGGCTTCAGCGTATCGACCGTGGAGGTGACTTCCGAAAACTCCTTCGGATTGGTCGGGCCGACATTGATCAGCGCCTTCAGCGTGCCGTCGGTCGCCTGCCACAGGCCGAGCTCGTTCGCCGGCAGGCTGGCGCGCCACTCGCCGGGATCGGCAGCCGCCAGCGTCAAATCGTGCGACACGCCCGACGGCGAAGTCACGCTCACCGGCTGGACGCTGTCCGCCATGGTCTGACGCACCACGACGAGGTCCTTGCCCTGCACCTGGAGGCGCAGCGCTTCTTCATCGAGATCAGGCTGCTTCATCAGCCAGTGCGACATCCGCCGGAGCAGATCGAGATGCGGCCCGCCGCCCTCATAGCCGCGCGCCCACAGCCAGATGTGGTCGGAGAGCAGCAGCGCCACGCGGCCCTCGCCGAAGCGCGACAGGAACAGGAGCGGCTTGCCGTCGGCGCCGGTCATGACGGGCGGGTTCACCGCATTGCGGGTATCGACGGTGCGGAAGAAGCGGCTCCAGTGCGGCGGCTCGCTGGCGGAGCCCTCCAGCCCGCGCGTGACCGGATGGCGTTTGCCGATGTCGGACAGATGCGCATAGAACGGCTTTTCGGTCACGCCGACCGGCTCGGCCGGCAGCACCGAATCCAGCGGCGTGCGCCAGATGCTGGTGTTGGAGGCGTAGTCGGGCCCGGCCGAGACCAGTACCGCGCCGCCGCCGCGCACATAGCGCGCGATGTTGTCGAAATAGGCGATCGGCAGCACGCCCTGGCGGGCGTAGCGGTCGAAGATGATCAGCTGGAATTCGTTGATCTTCTGCTGGAACAGCTCGCGCGTCGGAAACGCGATCAGCGACAATTCGTTGATCGGCGTGCCGTCCTGCTTCTCCGGCGGGCGGAGAATGGTGAAATGCACGAGGTCGACGCTGGCGTCGGACTTGAGCAGATTGCGCCAGGTGCGCTCGCCCGAATGCGGCTCGCCCGAGACGAGGAGCACCCGCAGCTTGTCGCGCACGCCGTCGATGGCGACGACCGCACGGTTGTTCACCGGCGTCAATTCGCGTTCGAGCGGCGAGGCCTCGATCTCGACGATGTTCGGCCCGGCGTGCTTGATGTCGACGTCGACGCTTGCGCTCTGGCCGCTCGCCAGCGTGCGCTCGTTGATGACCTCGCCGTCCCGGCGGATCGTGACCTTGGCGCGCTCTCCGGAGACGCCCTGGTCGTCGAGGCGGTAGTTGATGGTCTGGGTCTGCCCGACGATGCCGAAGCGCGGCGCCGCCGTGATCGCGATGCGGCGGTCGCGCTCGTCCTTCTGTCCCGTGACCAGCGCGTGCACCGGCGCCTGGAAACCGAGCGCGGCGGCGTTCGCCGGGATGTCGTGGACGCGGCCGTCGGTGATCAGGAACGCGCCGGCGACGCGGTCGACCGGGACGTCCGACAATGCCGAGGCGAGAGCGCCGAACAGTTTCGTGCCGTCGGTCTCGCCGTCGGCCTGCCCGGCCTCGACGACGCGGACTTCGAGGCCCTTGATCTTCTTGAGGCTGTCGACCAGCGCTTCCTGCGCCTGGGCGGCTTCGCGGTTGCGGTTGCCGAAATTCTGGCTCGGGCTCTTGTCGACGACGACGGCCACGACCGAGGTGAGAGGATCGCGGTCCTCGCGGGTGAAGGAGGGATTGGCGAGCGCCAGCAGGACCAGCGCCAGCGCGGCCACGCGCACCGCGGCGCCGCGCGCGCGGGCCAGCAGGAGCACGAGCGCGATGACGACGATCGCGGCGAGCGCGAGCCACAGCACGATCGCGGGAACAAGCGGCGTGAACGCGATGCCGTAATTCATGAGGTGGGCCTATCAACGTAATTCCGGGGCGATGCGAAGCATCGAACCCGGAATCTCGAAATTCCGGGTTCGGCTCTTCGAGCCGCCCCGGAATGACGGGGTGTGTGGATCAAGCGCGTCATGCGCATCTCTATTGCCCCAGCCGTTCGATCAACGCCGGAGCGTGCACCTGGTCGGCCTTGTAGTTGCCGGTCAGCGTGTACATCACGATGTTGGCGCCGGCGCGGTAGGCGAATTCGCGCTGGCGAGGGTCGCCGCCGGTCACCGGCAGCATGGCCTGCCCGTCGGGCCGCACGGCCCAGGCGCCGGCGAGGTCGTTCGAGGTGATGATGATCGGCGAGACACCGTCGCCGCCGCGCGCCGGCCGCTGCGCGCTGTCCTCGTCCTCCTCGCGCGGCAGGGTCTCGACCCAGGTCTGGCCCGCGGTGAAGCGGCCGGGGAAGTCGCGCAGCAGATAGAAGGTCTTGGTCAGCACGTGCTCGCGCGGCACCGGTTCGAGCTCGGGCACGTCGAGGGACGACAGAATCTCGCGCAAGGTCTGCATTCCCGGCGTCTGCGACGCCCCGTTCGCGCCGGGCGGTGCCTCGATCGCATCGCGGGTGTCGAACAGCACCGTGCCGCCCTGCTTCATGTAGGCATCGATCTTGTTGATGGCGTCCTGCGGCGGCTTCGGTGCGCCCGGCACGATCGGCCAGTAGATCAGCGGGAAGAAGGCGAGCTCGTCGCGTGCGGGATCGACGCCGACGGGATCGCCGGCCTCGAGCGCGGTACGCTGGGCCAGGAATAGCGTCAGCCCGTTCAACCCCGCCTTGACGATTGAATCGACATCGGCATTGCCCGTCACGACATAGGCGAGTCGCGTCTGCGACACCGCTTTCATCGCGAACTCGTCCGCGGCGCCGTCGGCGCGCGCCGGCGTCGGCGCAAACGATATCAGGCCTGTGAGCACCATGGCGAACACGATCATTGCGGGCGCGGCGCGGCGGCGCAGCAGCGCGGCAATCCCGCCGCCGAGCACCGCGACGATGATGGCGTCGATCAGGAACAGCGCGAGCGCCGTCGACAGTAGCCAGCCGCGCAAGTCTCGCGGTTCGGCATTGGTGTAGGTGGCGTGCCGTGCGCGCAGGCTCGCGGTGTTCAGGGCCGCGATGCGGTCGGCGGCGGCAAGTGTGTTCACGGCAAGCGGTCCTTCTGCCGGACCATAGAAGCCCGGCGGGTGATCGGGTGTGGCCCGATCGCGATAATCGGCAGGCAACGGCTTTGCGGTCGCCGGCGGCGGGCCGAAGGCGCCGAAGCCGTCGAGGATGTGCAGCGGCGCCACCGTCTCGGCGGTCGCCTCGCTGGCAACGCCCGCGCCGGGCTTGGCGGTGTAGCCGGACATGTCGACCACCCGCCGCAGCATTTCGACGAAGGTGCCCGACATCGGCAGGTCCGACCAGCGCATGTCGGCGCTGACGTGGAACAGGCTGACGAGCCCTTTGCCGCGATGCTCGCCGGTCACCAGCGGCGTGCCGTCTTCCAGCGAGGCCCAGCTCTTGGTGGCGAGCACGGCGTCGGGCTCGGCCAGCACCTGGCGGCTCACGGTGACGTCCTTGGGGACCATGATGCCGGCAAACGGGCCGTCGGCCGCGAAGGAGGCCAGATGCTGCGGCTTCTCCCAGGTCAGGCTGCCGCCGAGCGTCCGACCGCCCTTGCGCAGCTTGACCGGCACGAGATCGTCCTCGGCCTGTGCCAGCCTTGGCCCTGCGAACCGCACCAGCACGCCGCCCTGGTCGATCCAGGCATTGAGGCGCTCGCGGAGTTCAGGGGAGATGGTGCCGACATCGGCGAGGATGATCATCGGCAGCTTCTGGTCCAAAAATTGTGTGATGCCCTGCTGCGGCGAGCCCTTGTCGGCGAGCCGGACGTCGGCGAACGGCGCCAGCGCGCGGGTGAGATAGAAGGTCGGCGCCAGCAGCGGCTGCGCGGTCTCGCTGGTCGAGCCCGAGACGATGCCGATGGCGCGGCGGCGCCAGCGCTTGTCGAGCAGCTGCACCGCGCCGGCGGACCGCTCGCCGGATATTTCGAGCCGGGTGATGTCGTTGCGCAGCTCGACCGGCAGATCGAACGCGGCTTCGGTTTCCTTGTCCTGCGGGCCGAACGAATAGCGCGCTTCTCCGATCGGCGAAGCCTTCTGGTCGAGCGCGCGCACGGTGCCGACCGCGATGCCGCTGTCGGTGCGCAGCACCTTCACCGTCATCTTCGCTGCAGCGTTCTCTGCCGCGACCAGCGCCAGCGGCGAGGAGGTGCCGCCTTCGAACACGGTCAGGCTGCGATCGCCGATGGTCTTGCCGAGGCCCTGCACGAAGTCCTCGCCGCGGCCGGTGTCGACGCCGTCGGAGAGCCAGGCGATCTCGCAGTCGCCGGTGACCTTGAGGAAACGGTCGACCGCAGCCAGCGTCTCGACACGATCGATCGAATAGGGCTTCGGCGCGAGCTGCCGCAGCGCGACGCGCGCCGCACCCGCCGGCATCAGGGTGATGTCGCGGTTCGGCTCCGACAGCGGCACGAGCGCGATGGCGCGGCGGTCGTTGTCGGCGTTGGCGATCAGCTCGTCGGCGGTCCTGATCCTGACGTCCCAGTGCGATGCGGCGCTCCAGCCGTCGTCGAACATGATCATCAGCGGCGCCTTGCTGCCGGCGCTGCCTGTTTGCGGATTCCAGATCGGGCCGGCGGCGGCAAAGATCACCAGCGCGGCGGCGAGCAGGCGCAGCGCAGTCAGCCACCACGGCGTCCGCGAGGGCGTCTCCTCCCTGGGTGCGATGTCGAACAGCAGCCGCGTCGGCGGAAACTCGATGCGGCGCGGCCGCGGCGGCATCACGCGGAGCAGCCACCACAGTACGGGCAGGCTGATGAGGCCGATCAGGAGCAGCGGTTGAGTGAAGGCGAGCGGCAATCCCATCATGCGGCCGGCCCCACCTTGATCGTCGTGGTGCGGGCGCCGGACTTGCTCACCTGCATGCCGGCATGCAGGAACAGCAGCAGCTCCGCGGCCGAGCGGTCGGTCGCGTGGGTCGTGAACAGCCAGTCGAGCTTGCCCGTCTCGGCGCGGATTTGGTCGCGGTGCAGGGCAAGGCGCGCGGTGTAATCCTGCGCCCAGCTTTCGGCGCGGCCGGCGGTGATCACGCCAAAGCCTTCCGGCTCGACGAACTCGACGCGGCCGGAATAAGGGAACGACTCTTCGGCGGGGTCGACGACCTGCACGAGGGCGCCATGCGCGCCGGCGCCGGAGAGCCCCGCGAGCATCGTCCTGATCTCGGAGATCGGCGACCAGAAATCCGACAGCACGATGATCTCGGCGAGCGCGGCCGGAACGAAGGACGGCGGCAGGCTCAGCCGGTCGGCACCGTCGTGCAGCATCGCCTGCGCCATCCTGTCGATCACGCTACGGCTTGCGGTCGGCGCCATCAGCCCGGGAATGCCGACGCGCTCGCCGCCGGCGACGAGCAGCTCGGCCAGTGCGAAGGCGACGATCAGCGTCCGCTCGAGCTTGGACTCGCGCGCGGTCTTCGAGGCGAACGCCATCGAGGGCGAGCGGTCCGGCCAGATCCAGACCGTGTGCGAGGCTTCCCATTCGAGCTCGCGGACATAGAGATGGTCGTCGCGCGCAGAGCGGCGCCAGTCGACGTTCTGCGCCGGTTCGCCCGAGACGAAGCGGCGGTACTGCCAGAAATTTTCGCCGGCGCCGGCGCGGCGCCTTCCATGCAGGCCGTGGATGACGTTGGCGGCGATGCGGCGGGCCTCGAGCACCAGGCGCGGCAGCGAAGCGGCGAGCGTGCGGCTTTCGCCATCGGCACGTCGGATCGCCAGTGTCTCCTTCGCTGCGTGCCCGCTCTCTGCTGCCATCAACCGATCCGAGTCTTCAATTGCCGGATCACGTCCGGAATCGTGCGGCCTTCGGCGCGCGCCTGGAACGTCAGCGCCATGCGGTGCTTCAGCACGGGTTCGGCGAGGTCGAGCACGTCGTCGACCGACGGCGCGAGGCGTCCGTCGATCAGCGCACGTGCGCGAACAGCCAGCATCAGCGATTGGCTCGCGCGCGGGCCGGGTCCCCAGGCGATGAACTTGCCGGTTTCGCCGGCGTCCGGACCCGGGCGGGCCGAGCGCACCAGCGACAGAATGGCTTCGACGACGGAATCGCCGACCGGCAGGCGCCGGATCAGCCGCTGCGCGGTGATCAGCGCATCCGCGGTCATCGAGCCCCTGGCCAGCGTCTCCTCCGCGCCGGTGGTCTCGAACAGGATGCGGCGCTCCGCATCGCGATCGGGATAGTCGACGTCGATCTCCATCAGGAAGCGGTCGAGCTGGGCTTCGGGCAGCGGGTAGGTGCCTTCCTGCTCCAGCGGGTTTTGCGTCGCGAGCACATGGAAGGGTTTCGGCAGATCGTGACGCGCGCCGGCGACGGTGATGTGCTGCTCCTGCATCGCCTGCAACAGCGCCGATTGCGTGCGCGGTGAGGCGCGGTTGATCTCGTCGGCCATCAGGAGCTGCGCGAATACGGGACCGGCAATGAAGCGGAAGGCGCGCTTGCCCGCGGTGCTCTCATCCAGCACCTCGGCGCCGAGAATGTCCGAGGGCATCAAATCGGGCGTGAACTGGATGCGCTTGGCATCGAGACCGAGCGTGACGCCGAGCGTTTCCACCAGCTTGGTCTTGGCGAGGCCCGGCACGCCGATCAGGAGCGCATGGCCACCGGAGAGAATGGTGACCAACGTGTTCTCGATCACGCGATCCTGGCCGAAGATGACGGAGGCGATCGCGTCCTTGGCCGCGCGAATCTGGCTCGACACCTGCTCGGCCGAACGGACGATCCCGTCCTCGAGTTTCTCGACACTCTCCGCCATTCGCTCGCTCCTTAAGCCTGCCACGCGGCTTGCTTGCATCGTCACGTCGGCACGTCACGTCAGGTCATCACGTCACGTCATGGGCCCTATGCTAGACTTGCAGGAAGGCCATGTATTCATTGAATTAACCTATCCCCACCTTATCGGCTTCGGGGTATGTACGGCATCACGAAGTGGCGACCTCCACACCGGACTATTCCGGATGGAACCGCACACCCGAGTACAACGTAGACCTGCACCAATCGTGCCAATTACAGAGTCAGGGCAAACCATGGCGAACCAAGGGCAGAGCGCCGATCGCGGTCTTGAGGGGCTGACTGCGGCCGCCAAAGGCGCCGCCAATGCCGAAGGCGCCAAAAAGGGCCTGCCTCCGGTGCATCTGTGGAATCCGCCGTTTTGCGGCGATCTCGACATCCGAATCGCATCCGATGGTACTTGGTTCTACTTGGGGACGCCAATCGGACGTCCTGCCTTGGTCCGCCTGTTCTCGACCATCCTCAAGCGCGAGGGCGACAAGCATTTCCTGGTCACGCCGGTGGAGAAGGTCGGCATCCGCGTCGATGATGCGCCGTTCATGGCGGTCGAGATGGAGAAGGACGGCGAGGCCAACCATCGCGTGCTGCGCTTCCGCACCAATGTCGATGACTGGGTGACCTGCGATGCCGCGCACCGGCTGCGATTCGAGCAGGCACGGGATGGCGGGCTGACGCCTTACTTGCACGTCCGCGCCGATCTCTGGGCCAAGGTCACGAGGGCGCTCTATTACGATCTGGTTGACATGGGTGAGGAGCGGATGGTCGATGGCCAGCCGATGTTCGGTGTCGAGTCGGCCGGCGAATTCTTCGCCATGGCCGATGCGGAGCAGGTGAGGGCCGCGCTTTGAACAAGCCTATCCCGAGAAGCGATCCCGCCATCCTGGGCGCGGCGGATTTCTTCGCCCGCTCCCGGGCGAAGCTCGGCTTCGACGTGCCGCCGGGCCTGTACGATCCGAACATCATCCCGGCCTCGGGCGATCCCGGCACCGACAAGATGCTCGAGATCATCGCGCGCGAGCAGCCGGTGCGGCCGGCGGCGGTCCTGATCGCGGTGGTCGATCATCCCGAGCCGACCATCCTGCTGACGCAGCGCTCTGCCCATCTCAACGACCATGCCGGTCAGATCGCCTTTCCCGGCGGCAAGATCGACGCGACCGATTCCTCGCCGCTGGATGCGGCGCTGCGCGAGGCCGAGGAGGAGGTCGGGCTGTCCAGAGACTTCGTCGAGCCGCTCGGCTATCTCGATCTCTACGGCACCGCCTTCGGCTTCCGTATCCTGCCGACGGTAGCTAAGGTCAGGCCCGGCTTTTCGCTCACCATCAACCATTCGGAGGTTGATGATGCGTTCGAGGTGCCGCTATCCTTCCTGATGGATCCGGTGAACCACCAGGTGCACAGCAAGGAATTCCGCGGCACGCCGCGGTCCTACTACGCGATGCCGTTTGCGGAACGCTACATCTGGGGTGCGACGGCCGGAATGTTGCGTGTGCTGTATGAGCGGATCTATTCATCATGATCCGGACGGTTCTGACCGAGATCGGAATCTTCCTCATCCCCTTTGCCGTCTATGCGCTGTTCCTGGCCGCAACGCGGTCCGGCCTGTTCGCGCGATCCTCCTGGCCGGTCGCGATCGTCGCGCGCCTTGCGCTGGTGGCGATCGTGCTCGTCATCGCGGGCCTGATCGGCCTTGCGCATTTCTCCGGCGCGCCGCCGGATTCGACCTACGTTCCCGCCCATATCGAGAACGGCAAGCTCGTGCCGGGCACGGAAAAATAGGGGCCGATCGATGAGCGCGGAGCCGTTGCTTGCCCATGCGCCCTGGCTGACCGCAGGCGGGACCGCGCGTGTCCTGCAACTGCTCGGCACCGATGGCGAGGAGGCGCGCGTGGTCGGCGGCGCCGTCCGCAATGCGCTGCTCGGTCTCTTGCCTGGCGACATCGACATCGCGACCACGGCGCTGCCGGAGGAGGTGATGCGGCGTGCCAAGGCCGCCGGCATCAAGGGCGTGCCGACCGGCATCGACCACGGCACCGTCACGCTGGTGATCGAGGGGCACCCCTATGAAGTCACCACGCTGCGCGAGGACACCGAGACTTTCGGCCGCAAGGCCAGGGTCGCGTTCGGCCGCGACTGGGTGAAGGATGCCGAGCGCCGCGACTTCACCATGAACGGCTTGTCGGTCGATGCTGCTGGTGTCGTGTACGACTATGTCGGCGGTATCGCCGATGCGAGAGCCCGCCGCGTACGCTTCATCGGTGATCCCGGCCAGCGCATCGCCGAGGATTATCTGCGCATCCTGCGCTTCTTCCGCATCCACGCCGCCTTCGGTGCCGGCGATCCCGACCGCGAGGGCTATCTCGCCTGCATTCGGGGACGTGCGGGCCTGGCCAGCCTGTCGGCCGAGCGGGTGCGCATGGAGATGCTGAAATTACTGGTGGCCGGCGGTGCAGCCGCGGCCGTGATGGCCATGGCCGAGGGCGGATTGCTGCAGGCGTTGATCGGCGGCGTCGTCTATACGGGCCCTCTCTCGACGATGATCGCGATCGAGCGCGAGCTCGGTCTTGCGCCAAGCAGCACGCGACGCCTGGCCGCGCTGTCGGTCGCCGTGACCGAAGACGCCAAACGCGTCGCCGCGCGCTTGCGGCTCTCCAATGCCGAGGCCAAGGCGCTGGATTCGATGGGGCATCGCTGGTGGCGCTTCGTCAAGAAGGACGAGGCCAATGCACGGCGGCTGCTCTACCGGCTCGGTGCCGAGCGCTATCACGATCGCGTGTTGCTGGGGTGGGCGAGGAACGGCGACGACGACAGTTGGCCGCGCTGGCGCGCGCTCGCCGAGCTGCCGCAGCGCTGGACCGCGCCGAAATTTCCGCTGAAGGCCGCCGACTTCATCGCACGCGGTCTGGCCGAAGGACCTGCGCTCGGACATGTGTTGACGCTCGCCGAGGACGCCTGGCTTGCGGCGGATTTTCCACTGGAGCAAGCCGCGCTCGCTGCCATCGCCGATCAAGCCGTCGCGCGCGTCAGCCGCGATGAGAAGCCGTAAGCTTCGGCGTCGAGCCCGCGGTGGCGATCATCGCGGTCTGCGGGAGCTTTGCCAATGCCAGCCGCATGGTCAGCTAGGCCGATCGCCTTCCCGCACGCATGACGCGGCGGTCTTCCGCCCGGGGCGCCCACGGGTCCCCTGAGGGATCGTCACCGAGGCTCTCTGCAAGGAAGTCGATGAAGAGGCGGAGCCGGCTCGGTACGAAACGCCGATGCGGGTAGAGGACATGAACGCCGAGACTGCCCCAGTCGCAGTCATCGAGGATCGGGATCAGCAGGCCCGCCTCGATGTCCTTGCCGCAGACAAATGACGGAAGCCAGGAGACGCCAAGGCCCGCAACGGCCGCCTTGCGCAGCGTATCGGCGCTGGTCGAGGCGAGCCGGGCGGTCGTTCTGACCTTGCCGTGCATCTCACGCCGGCGCCAGGACCAATCGAGACGAGGTGCGGGCTGCGAGAAGGTCAGCGCGGGCAAGGCCGAGAGCATCTCGGGCGTGTCGGGAACGCCATGCCGGGCCAGGAAGTCCGCGCTTGCCACGACGCGAAAGTGGGTCGTCGCGAGCTTGCGTCCTATCAGTGCGGTGTCGAGCGACTGCGCGACCCGGATCGCCATGTCGAAGCCTTCCTGCACGAGATCGACCGGGCGGTTCGTCAGGTCGGCGACGACGGCAATGCCGGGATGCCGCGACATGAAATCGACGAGCAGTGGCGCCAGGTGATCCTGGCCGAGCTCGACCGGCGCCGTCACGCGGAGCGTCCCGCGCGACTCCCGGTTTTCGGCCCCGACGGTGCCCTCCGCCTCGTCGACGGCTTCGAGAATCGCGAGCACCTTGTCGAGATAGAGTTGGCCCTCCGGCGTCGGCCGCACCGACCGGGTGGTTCTGTCCAGAAGCCGGGCTCCGGTGCGCTCCTCGAGATGAGCGACATGCTTGGCCACCATCGCGGCCGACATCGCGCAGGCGCGGGCCGCCGCGTTGAAGCCGCCGAGCTCAACCACCCGCACGAAAACACGCATGCTGCTCAGCGTATCCATGGTCTATCCCACACTCCCAGTCAGCATCGATCCTACCAGACGGTGAATTCTCGCAAGCGTGGCGGCGACATAGACCGCTGCGTGAGCCCGATCGGGTGATTGCGAACCAGAGGTACCACATGAGGACATTGCTGCAATTCGACTTCGCGTTTGATGGGCCGTGGGGTCAAGATCTCCAGATCGCCTGCCGTGATCTTGCGGACGACATCGCGGCCCAGCCCGGGCTCATCTGGAAGCTCTGGGGCGAGAACCGCAGCGCGGGCCGCTCGGGGGGCGTCTATCTGTTCGAGACGCCGGAAGCGGCCGCTGCCTATGTGACCAGGCATCGGCCGCGGCTCGCCGCCTTCGGCGTGACCGACCCGACGATCTCGTCCTTCAGCCTCAATCTGCCGCTGTCTCGCACGACGCGCGCGCCGTTGTGAGAGGGCAAGCGATGTACACGACCATTGCCGAAGTCGAGATCGAGGATCTCGCGCGCTTTCTTTCCATCTTCGCAACGGACGGCCGCAGCAAGCGGGAGGCGCATGGGAGCCTCGGGGCCGAAGTGCTGTTCGCATCGGATGGTTCGGACAGGGGCATCGTCCTGATCGACTGGCGGGACGAAGCGGCCTACGACGCCTTTCGATCCGACGCCTCGGTGCCGCCGACGATGGCCAAAGGCGGCGCCAAGGGCCGCCCGCGGTTCACTCCCGTCATCAGGGCGGGCCGGTTCGCCGCATGACGCCGGACGCGGCGGCCGGTTCGGCCGCCGCGTGCCTCGGCGGTTGCCTCGCCGCGGATTCTCCACTAGACGAGGCCGTGCTCGCTTCCATCGCACATCAGGCTGCGGCTCGAAATCAGCCGCGATCAAAAAAATTGACCATCGTCTCAGGCTTCGCCGACATCTCGCTTCTGCAGCTCCTGCTGGTCGCAACGATGGCGTTGTTTGCTTCGATCATCGGCGGTCTCGCCGGCTACGGCACCGGCGCCCTGATGCCGCTGGTGCTGGTGCCGCTGGTCGGCGCCGAGCCCGTGGTGCCGATCATCGCGATCTCCGCGATGTTCACCAATCTCAGCCGCGCCATCGCCTATCTGCGCTACGCCGACCGCCGCCGCGCGCTGATCGTGCTCGCCTGCGCAGGCTTGACGACGGCGCTCGGCGCCTACGGCTATACGCGCCTGACCAGTGCGGGCGCGGCGCTCGTGATCGGCACCATGCTGATCCTGAGCGTGCCGCTGCGCCGCGTGCTGCGACGGCGCAGCGTGCGGATCGGCGACAGCGGCCTTGCCGCCGGCTCCGTCGGCTACGGCGTGCTGGTCGGCGGCACCTCGGGCTCCGGCGTGATCCTGCTTTCGCTGTTGATGGCCACGGGGCTCGAAGGCGCCGCCGTGATCGCGACCGATGCGATGATCTCGCTCGGCACCGGCCTCATCAAGATCTCGGTGTTCGGCCTCGCCGGCGCCGTGACGGCGCAAGTGCTCGCCTTCGCGCTTCTGATCGGGGGAATGGCCGTGCCCGGCGCGTTCCTGGCAAAAGCCTTCGTCGAGCGGATGCCTGTGCATATCCACACCGCGATCCTCGACGTTGCCGTCATCACGGGCGGGCTGGTGATGATCTCGGCCGCCGCGAGGCAGTTGATCGCTTAGATGCCTCGGCTCCATCCGGCATTCACGCCCGGACTGTGGATCGGGCCGACAGCGGACACGTGGGGGCAAAACGTTCAGTCGAGTTCCCGGTTCGATGCTTCTGCGCTGAACGTCGTTGAAATCGCCGCCGGGATGACCTAGTTCTTTGCCGTGCACCACGGCTCCGCCCACCGTTTCCGTCGATTCGCCAGAACGGCCATGTTCGTGGCGATATGTGCGTTTGTGCTTCAGGCGACGCTGATTTCAGTCTCGCAGGCGAAAGCGGCCGTTGGCGCCATGCCGGCGCCTTCCGTCACTCTCAGCGGCTCGCTGCATTTTCACGACCACTTGGCAGGTCACGTGCACTCCCACGGCGGTGACGGCGCCGAAGGCCACGTACATGACGGGCCGGACCACGACGATGACGAAGGTGCTCCAAGCTTGGCTTGGAACATCTTTGGCATTTCGATCGCCTCACCGCAGTTCATCAGCCTGCTCAGTTCCTTTGAACCGCTCGGCGCAGTCGAACTCCCGGTTGTGCGAGCCACTGTCGGGGTGAGCCCCGAAGGACTCATCCGGCCACCAAGTACCTTCAGCATCGCGTAATCAGGGCGGCCCTGCAGCCGCCGCCTTTTCGCATGTCTGAAGGACCTTTCCATGTTCATGAATCAGCGCTGCCCGAAACGGCGGCTCGCAGCCCTTGGGCTGGTCGCTCTCGGCTGTTTAAGCCTGCTTTTTGGCTTGTCAGGCGCCCTTGCCCATGAGGGGCACGATCACGGCGACGCGGACCAGCCGGCGGTTGTGTCATCAGCCCATCCGAGGGTCGCCGCACGCTCGGAGCTTTACGAAATCGTCGGCATCCTGAAAGACGGCAAGCTTTCCGTCTTCATTGACGATGCGATCACGAACGAGCCGGTTTCGGACGCTGCCTTGCAGGTCACGATCGGCGATTCCGCCCCGATCGAGGCTCCGAGCCAGAACGGAGTCTACACCGCCGCGATCCCGAATGGCACGCTGCCCGGATCGGTTGAGGTCATCTTCTCGATCAGCGCCGGCAAGGGAAATGATCTGCTGGTGGACTCGCTCGCGCCGACGCGTGCCGGCGATGCCCGGCCCCCGGACCAGGAGCACGAGCATGGCTGGTTCTTCCCAAGTCGAACCGCCGTCGCCGCCTCCGCGCTCGCTGCCTTGGGCCTCGGCCTTCTCTTCGCCTATTGGAGGCGACATGGCCGCGGCACGGCTGTTCCCATCTCCGCCGCGATGGCAGGAGCGTTCGTCGCCCTCGCCGCCATCATGCTCGGCGAGGGCCGGACGAACGCAACACAACCAAATCCGCCGGATGCTCCCGTGCTGAGCGACGCCCCGCGGCGCCTGCAAGACGGCACCGTCTTCGCGGCCAAGCCGACGCAACGGTTGCTCGATGTGCGGACCACTGCAGCCGAGCCGCGGACAATTCGACCCGCCGCCACGCTGATCGGCCGCGTCATTGCCGACCCGAACCGCAGCAGCATCGTGCAAAGCGTCTACGGGGGCCGCGTCGTTCCGGGCAATGGCGGCATACCTCGCATCGGACAAACCGTCCGCAAGGGCGATCTGCTCATCCAGATCGAGCCGCATCTGCCGGTCGCGGACCGCACGACGATCCTCGAGAAGGTCGGCGAGATCGAGCAATTGATGGCAGTCACGGACAACAAGCTGCGGCGTCTGAGGCCGCTGGCCGAGCGCGGCGCGGTGCCGCAAGGACAGGTCAACGATCTCGAAAGCGAGTTGGAAGGCCTGCGGGCGCGCCGCGAAACCGTCGGAAACTCCCGCACCGGGTTTGAGGAGCTGCGGGCATCGACCGACGGCATCATCACGTCCGCCAAGGTCGTGCCAGGCCAGGTCATTCAGCCGCAGGACGTCCTGTTCCAGATCGCCGACCCCCGCAGCCTTTGGGTCGAGGCACTGGCCTATGACGATCTGGGTTCGAAGCCGTCTGAAGCCGCAACGGCAGTGGCCCCGGACGGGCAGCAGATTGCGCTGAGCTTCGTTGGAACGAGCCGGGCGCTGCGCCAGCATGCGTCGGTGGTTCAGTTCGCCATTCCCGAGCCGCCGGCGGGCCTCAACATCGGTCAGCCGCTGAATGTGATGGTCCAGAGCGGGGCGCCCGTGGCTGGCCTGATCCTTCCGCGCAACGCCGTCGTTCGGAGCGGCAACGGTGAGAATATCGTCTGGCTGCACACCGGGCCCGAGCGTTTCGAGCCGAAACCGGTTCGCGTGCTGCCGGTGGATGCGGCCCGCGTGATGGTGGCGGCCGGTGTCAACGAGGGCGAACGTGTCGTCGTTCGCGGTACCGATCTCGTCAACCAGATCCGGTAGGCCGCTCATGTTCAAGCTCATCGTCCAGATAAGTTTGCGCAACCGCCTGTTCGTGCTGGCGGTCGCCGCCGTGCTGGTCGGCTACGGCCTCTTGGTCCTGCCGAGCGTGTCCGTCGACGTCCTGCCGGACATCAATCGCCCGACCGTGAACATCCTGACCGAAGCAGAGGGACTGGCGCCCCAGGAGGTCGAACAGCTGGTGACGTTCCCGATCGAGACTTCGATGAACGGCATGCCCGGCGTCATCCGGGTCCGCTCGGTTTCGGGAGTTGGTCTGTCGGTCGTCTACGTCGAATTCGATTGGGGTGTCGACGTCTACCGCGCGCGGCAGTTCGTCTCGGAGCGGCTGGCGCTGATCCGCGACCAATTGCCGTCTTCGGTCAATCCCCAGATGGGACCGGTGACGTCGATCATGGGCGAGATCATGCTGCTCGCGCTGACGAGCGATGGCACGGCTTCGCCCATGGAAGTACGCGAGATCGCCGATTTTGTCGTCAGGCCGCAGCTTCTCGCCATTCCCGGTGTCGCCCAGGTGATACCCATCGGCGGCGAGGTCCGCCAGTATCGCGTGACGCCGAATGTTGCGAAGATGCAGGCGCTCGGCGTCACCCACGAGCAGATCGAGCAGGCGCTGGCAAGGTTCGGCACCAATAGCGCCGGTGGCTTCGTCGACCAGCATGGCCGCGAATATCTGATCCGCAATCTCGGCCTCACCAGGCGCATCGAGGATCTCGGCAACACTGTCGTCGTCACCCGCGGCGAGCAGCCGATCCTGCTGAAGCAGGTCGCCTCCGTGGATTTTGCAGCGCGCACCAAGCGCGGTGACGCCGGCTACAACGGCAAGCCCGCCGTCATCGTCAGCGTCATGAAGCAACCGGCTGCGGATACGGTGGCATTGACGCGCAGCATCGAAGCCTCGCTCGGGGAGCTGCAACGCACCATGCGCGGGGGGATCAACGTCACCAACGTGCAATTCCGTCAGGCCACGTTCATCGAGACCTCGATAGGCAATGTCGAGCGCGTTCTGGCCGAGGCCGCCATCGTCGTCGCATTGGTCCTGTTCGTCTTCCTGATGAATGGACGCGCAGCGTTCGTTTCGCTGACGGCCATTCCGATATCGATCCTCGTGACGGTCCTGGTGTTCCGCGCGTTCGGCCTCACGATCAACACCATGACGCTTGGCGGCCTTGCCATCGCCATCGGCGAACTGGTCGACGATGCCGTGGTGGACGTTGAAAACATCTTGCGGCGCTTGCGGGAGAATGCCGCGTCGAGCACGCCGCGTCCCGTTCTGGAAGTGATCTCCGGGGCAAGCCAGGAGGTTCGTTCCAGCATCGTCTATGCAACGATGATCATCGTTCTCGTCTTCGTGCCGCTGTTCGCGCTACCGGGAATCGAAGGGCGACTGTTCACGCCGCTTGGCGTGGCCTATGTGGTCTCGATCCTTGCCTCGCTGCTGACGTCGATCACCGTGACGCCGGTTCTGTCCTACTATCTGCTGTCGGGACGAGCTCGTTCCGTCGGCCGCGAGAGCCTGATCGTCACCAGGCTGAAGCAGGCCAATCGGCGGGTGCTTGGATGGGCGTTCGAGCAGCGGGGCCTGGTCCTCGGCTCCGTCGCGGCGGCGGTCGTGGTGGCCGGCTACGCCGCGAGCCAGATGCCCCGCAGTTTTCTTCCGCCCTTCAACGAAGGGACGCTGGTCCTGTCGCTGCAGTACAATCCAGGCATTTCGCTCGCGGAATCGAACCGTCTTGGACTGCTGGCGGAACAATTGCTCGCAAGGGTGCCCGAAGTGAAATCGGTCGGACGCCGCACCGGCCGCGCGGAGCTCGATGAGCACGCCGAAGGCGTGCACTACAGCGAGATCGATGTCGATCTCGTTCCGTCCAAGCGCCAGAAGGCGGACATCTATGCGAGCATCCGGGACGCCCTGTCCGCGCTGCCGGCGTCGGTGGCCATCGGACAGCCGATCAGCCACCGCCTGGATCATCTCCAGTCGGGCATTCGTGCCCAGATCGTGCTCAAGATCTTCGGTCAGGACATCGAGATGCTGCGCCGGCTGTCCGAGACGGTGCGCCAGCGACTATCGTCGATCCCCGGTCTGGTCGATCTCCAGGTCGAGAAGCAGGTGCTTATTCCGCAAGTGCGGGTTCAGGTCGATCATGCCCGCGCCGCCCTTCATGGCCTGACGCCGGCCGCGATCACGCAGGCGCTCGATGCGCTGTCCAATGGCCGAAAGGTCTCCCAGATCGTCGACGGCAATCGCCGTTTCGACGTCGTGATGCGTCTGTCGGAGCAAGACCGTTCGACGACGGGACTGCAAAATCTGCTCATCCCGACCGGCCTGGAATTCGTTCCGCTGAGCGCTTTGGCCGACATCGTCGAGACAGACGGGCCGAACCAGATTCAGCGGGAGGGGACCCAGCGCAGGATCGTTGTCTATGGCAACGGGGACGGACGTCGCGACGTCGCCGATATCGCTGCGGACATTCAGAAGGCGGTTCGCGATCTCGATCTTCCGCAAGGCTACACCACGAGCCTCGAAGGCGCATTTCAGGCGCAGCAGCAGGCATCCTGGCGGATCGGTATTCTGTCGCTGGCGTCGATGGCGATGATCTTCATCGTCCTCTACAGCCGCTACCGCTCGACCGCACTGTCGCTGATCATCATGGGCGGCATACCGCTGGCCCTGATCGGCAGCGTTGCGGCGCTGAAGATCTCCGGCCAGCCCCTGTCGGTGGCCTCGATGATCGGCTTCATCACGCTTGCCGGCATCTCGGCGCGCAACGGGATCTTGAAGATCTCCCATTACATCAATCTCGCCATTCACGAAGGCGAGCCTTTCGGGACCGGGCCGGTCATTCGAGGCAGCATGGAGCGCCTCAGCCCCGTTCTGATGACGGCGCTTTGCGCAGGGCTAGCGCTGACGCCGCTCTTGATCGGCGCGGACCAGCCGGGCCGGGAAATCCTGCATCCCGTCGCGGTGACGATCTTCGGAGGTCTGCTCAGCGCGACGATCCTGGACACCATCGTGACCCCGATTCTGTTTCTGATGTTCGGCAAGCAGCCGTTGAAGCGGCTCGCGGCCGGACATGCCGCAACCTTCACGTCCGCGGAAGCCTATTGACCTCCGCACAAAACCAGAGGAGCCCCCATGAGAAAATACATTCTCCCGGCCATGATAGGCGTGATCGCGGCAATGCCGGACCTTGCCGCGGCACAGACGAGAGGCAGCAACGGCGGTCCCGTCGTCAAGTCGCAGGGGCATCCGATCGAGTTCGTCAGCAAGGGCACGGATATCGTCTTCTATGTCGGGGACGACGATGGTTCTCCGCTCTCGACCAGGGACATGCGGGGGCGCGCAACGATTCAGGACGCCGGCAAGACCGTTACCGTTCCGCTCGCTCCGGCCAGTCCCAACATGATGGCGGGAAAGCTGCAGGCCGAGCTGTCGCCGAAGGCCATCGTGGTGTTTTCCGCGAGCTTGCACGGTCATTCCCTGACGGCGAGATATACTGTGGAATAGTTGCCGCGTGGAAAGCGAAGCACATCCAGCGAGATCGATCGTCTGTTCAATTGCCTGGCGTTCCGTTCGCTCTTGGTGCGGCCCTTCGCACGTGGCCTCACCCGTCGTTGCGCGCGGCGCTGCGCAGCATCTTGACGAAGGCCTCCGCCGGCGGCGTGAGCGCGAGCCCCCGCCGCTGATAGATATAGTAGCGGCGGCGGATGTCCGGAGCGCGCAGCTTGATGAAGCGCACGTCGAAGTTGGGCGCGAACAGGCGTCCATAGTCCGGAACGAGCGCAAGGCCGGTGCCGACGCCCACCAATGACAAGGCGGTGGTGAGATATTTGACCTCGACGGCCGTCTGCATCGAGAGCGAGCTGTCGTGCGCATGCAGCAGGCGCTCGATGTGGCGGTTGAACTCGCTGGAATAGATCACCCAGCGCTCGTCGCGCAGCTTCCGCCACGAGACGGCGCGTTGCTGCGCAAGCCTGTGCCGGGCTGAGCAGACCACCCGGATCGGGACATCCATCAGGAACGTGCTGGTGACATCCTCGCCGGTGGCGCGCTCGGGGCCGACCCCCAGCTCGGCCTCGCCGCGCCGCACGATGCTCACCACCTCGTCCGCCATCGCGTCGGCCACGCGCAGGCCGATATCCGGATGATCGCGCTCGAATTCGCCGAGGACCGCGGCCACCCACGTGCACGCCAGCATCTGCGGCGCAACCACGCGCAACAGGCCGGTACGGAGCGCACGAAGGTCCGAAGCGCCCTCCGCGATCTGTTGCAGGTCATCCAGGATGCGGCGCGCGAAGGGGAGCAATTGCTGGCCCGCCGCCGTCAATAGCACCACCGCGCCCCGGTCGAACAGTTTCAGGCCGAGCGTGTCCTCGAGCTGCTGCACCAGCATGCTGACGGCCGACTGCGTCAGGTGGATCTGGCGCGCTGCCGCCGTGAAGCTGCCGGCGCGCGCGACTGCGGCGAAGGCGCGCATCTGGCGCACGCTGAGATGGGAGAGATCTACGGGGCGCATCGAATATCCTCGGTCGAATGCAGCGACTATCAGAAAACCTGATAAGGATATTAAAAGAATTTGCTTGTGTGATGGTGGAATTATTTCTCAGAATTCACCGCCATGCATATTGTCGTCATAGGGACCGGAATCGTGGGCGCCTGCAGCGCGGCTTGGCTGCAGCGCGACGGTCACGACGTGACGTTCGTCGATCCTCTGGATGCGGGCGAAGCCTGCTCGTTCGGCAATGCCGGCTCGCTTTCGCCCAGCGCCTGCCTGCCGGTGGGCATGCCGGGCATGTGGAAGAAGGTGCCGCGCTGGCTGCTGGACCCGTTGGGGCCGCTGACGGTGCGCTGGACCTATGCACCGCGCGTGATGCCGTGGCTTCTGCGCATGCTCGGCCATTCATCGCGCGAAGAAGTGACGCGCATCGCCACCGCGCTCCGTTCGCTGCTGTCCCCCATCTTCGACTGTTACGATCCGCTGGTCGCCCATGCCGATGCCCGGGATCTGGTCCGGCGCAGCGGCTGTCTCTACGTGTTCTCCTCGCGCGAGACCGCGGCGCAATGGGCCTGGGGCATGAACCTGCGGCGATCGCTGGGCGTGCGGATGCAGGACGTCGAGCAGGATGAGCTGGAAGCGCTGGAGCCCGATTTGAAGGGACGTTTCCGGTTCGGCATTCTCGCGCCCGAGAACGGCTCGACGTCCGACCCGTCCGCGCTCGTCAAGGCGATCTACAATCGCTGCATCGCCGATGGCGCGCGTCACATCCGGGACCGCGTCCGCGGTTTCGAACGGCAGGGCCGGCGCGTCACGGGGGTGACCCTGGAGCGCGGCGAGCCGCTGGCGGCGGATGGCGTGGTGGTGGCGGCCGGCGCCTGGTCGGGGCCCTTGGCCGCGTTGCTCGGCAGCCCTGTGATGCTGGAGACCCAGCGCGGCTACCATGTCACCGTGCAGAGTTCGAACCTGGCACTCCGCCACACCGTGATGGCGGTCGAGCACAATCTCATGGTCAATCCGATGACCATGGGCCTGCGGCTGGCCGGCACGGTGGAGTTCGCCGGCCTGAAAGCGCCGCCCAACATGGCGCGCGCCGACGCTCTGCTTCGCCAGGGCCGGCAGCTGTTTCCCCATCTGGATACGTCGTCCGTGACGCGCTGGATGGGCCATCGGCCCTGTCTTCCGGACAGTCTGCCGGTGGTCGGTCCGGTCCATGCGGCTGACAACGCCTGGCTCGCCTTCGGCCACGGCCACATGGGCATGTGCATGGGCGCGGCAACCGGCCGCGAGATCGCGCATCTGGTGGCCGGCCGCCCGACGCAGGTGGATCTGGCGCCCTTCTCGCCGGAGCGCTTCCGGTGACCGCCCGGTGGTCGCTTGCCGTGGACATGGGTGGCACCTTTGTCGATGCGGTGGCCTTGCGCAGAGACGGTCACGTCGCGGCGCTCAAACATCCGCGCGCCGGACGCGGGCTGGCGGAGCCGATCGTCGAGGCACTCGATCGACTGTGTGCGCAGGCGGGCATCGTGTCCGGCGACGTCGACCGCGTGGTGCACGGCTCTACGATCGTCACCAATCTGCTGCTGGAGCTGAACGAGCCGCCGGTCGCCCTCGTCCTGACGCGCGGGATGCGCGATGTGCCGGTGCTGGCGCGACAGGACCGCAAGGAATTGTACGAGCCGGTGATCAAGCCGGCCGTGCCCGAGGCGAAGCTGTTTCCTGAATCTTTGCGTTTCGAGATCGGCGGACGCATCGATGCCGACGGTCACGAGGTGGATCCGCTCGAATTGTCCGCGGTCGGTACGATCGCTGATGCCATGAGCGCGGCCGGCGTGCGCGCGGTGGCGATCGGCCTGTTGTTCTCGCATCGCAATCCCGCGCATGAGCGCGCGCTACGTGCCGCACTCCACGCGCGCCTTCCGGACCTGGACATCTCCCTGTCCAGCGAGGTCGATCCGCAGCCGCGGGAGTTCGAGCGCTGGCTGACCACGGCGCTGGACGCCTATGCCAAGCCGTTGACCGCAGATTATCTGCGCACCCTCGCCGAAGCCTTGAACAAGCGCGCTCTGCCTTCGCTGCGTCTGATGCGATCGGCGGGCGCCACCGCGCCCTGGCAGGAGATGGCGGCGCAGCCGATCGGATTGGCCATGTCCGGCCCCTGCGCGGCCTTGCAGGGCGTGGCCGCCTGCCTGGGCGCATGGCGGGAGCCCGCGATCAGCCTGGACGTCGGCGGCACCAGTGCCGACATCAGCGTCCTCCGCGACGGCCGGCCGACATTCACCGAAGAGCTCGAATGTGGCGGCCTGCCGATCCGCCAGCGCTGCGCGGACATCACCTCCATCGGCATCGGAGGCGGCAGCGTGGTCTCGGTGCTGCCGGGCGGTGCTCTGCGTCTCGGTCCGCGCTCGCAGGGCGCCTGGCCGGGTTCGGCCGCCTTCGGTCTGGGCGGTGACCTGCCGACGCTGGGCGATGCGCTGTGCGTCCTGGATCGCTTGCCGCCCCGGCTGGCCGGCGGGATGGCGCTGGACCGTGCCGCCGCGGAGGCGTCGCTGCGCGATGTGGCCGGCGCGCTCGGTCTGTCGTTGCCGCGCACGGCCGAAGCCGTCGTGAGCGCCGCCGCCGCCGGGATGGCGGAGGCGCTCAAGACTCACGCCTTCCAGCGCAGGCTGGATCCGGCGGATGCGGTGCTCGTCGCCATCGGCGGCGGCGGCGCACAGCATGCGGCCGAAGTCGCGGAACTCGCCGGGATGCGCCGCGGGCTGGTGCTGCCGCACGCCGGGGTGATGGCGGCGCTGGGCATGCTCTGCGGTCCGGACGAGGGCGACGTCCGCATGGCGGCGAACGAAAGCCCGTGGGGCTCGCTGCCGCCGCAAGGCGAGGGGCCGCAATCGCTGTTCGCGCCGATGACCACCGTCTGGGTGCCGGCAGGCTGGTCCTGGCGGCTGCTGCCGGATCAGACGCTCGCGCTGGAGGCAAAGGTCTGATGACGCGCGTCTGCGACCTCGCATCCGATGAGGCCATCGCACTGCGCATGGAGCCGCTGCGTCTGGCGCTGCAAGGCACGGCCGACCGCATGCAGGCCGGCATGATGCGCGCCGCCGTGTCGTCCATCGCCCGCGAGAGCGGCGACTGTGCCGCAGCGCTGTTCCTTCCGGACGGACGGTTGCTGGCCCAGGCGCGTTCGCTGCCGCTGTTGCTGGGATCGCTGATACCGGCGGTTGCCGGCGTGCTCGCGCGCTTTCCGCTTTCGGCGATGTCGGAAGGAGACGCCTATCTGCTCAACGACCCCTGGTCTGGCGGCACGCATTTGCCGGATCTCGCCTTGGTCCACCCGGTCTTTCAGGATGGCCAGGTGATTGCCCTGGCCGCCGCCAATCTGCATCACCAGGATGTCGGCGGCATGGCTGCGGGCTCCATCCCGCCCGACGCCACCGAAGTCTATCAGGAGGGCCTGCGCCTGCCGCCGGTGCGCTGGCGCAGCGCCGAGGGCGTGCGACCCGACATCGACGCCATCCTGGCCGCCAACTCGCGAACACCCGACAATCTGCGGGGCGATCTGGAGGCGCAGTGGGCAGCGCTGACGCAAGGCGCGCGCGAACTGAGTCAGATCGCGCGTCACACCGGACCTCGTTTCCCCGATGTTTGCGATGCCTTGATTGCGCAGACGGAGCGCATGACCCGCGCTGCCCTTCTGGCCGCGCCCGACGGCGAATGGATCTGGCGCGATCAACTGGATGGCGACGGCGTCGACAGCGCGCCGGTGGCCATCGTGGTGACCTTGCGCAAGCGGGGTGACGCGCTGGAGATCGACTTCGAGGGGAGCGCGCCGCAGGTTCGTGGACCGCTCAACGCCTCGCCGGCGGCGATGCTGTCGGCAGCCCTGTTCTTCATGCGCACGCTGGCGCCGGAGGCTCCCAACAATGCAGGTTGCCTGGCGCCGCTGACGCTCAAGCTTCCACCCGGCAGCCTGGTCAATCCGAAGCTGCCGGCGGCGGTCAATGCGCGCACGGCTACCGTGAAGCTGGCTTGCAACGCCATTCTCGGCGCCTGGTCGCAGGCGGCAAGCGGGACGGGCGTGGCGCCGCATGCCGGCGTCGCCACCGTGCTTGTGCTCAGCGGCACGCGAATGGACGGGCGGCGCTGGATGTTCACCGAGATCATCGCCAGCGGCGCCGGCGCCAGCACCGATGCGCCGGGGCGCGCGGGCGTTTCCACGGACGTCGGCAACGCGCGCAACACGCCCGTGGAGGTGATCGAGGCCGAAGCGCCGCTGCGTGTCGAATGTTACGAGATTTGTCGCGGCAGCGGCGGCTCCGGCGCGCAACGCGGCGGCGATGGCGTGCGCCGCGTCTATCGCCTGCTCGAAGGTCAGGGGTGGATCGCCTATCGCGGAGAGCGCCATGTCGGTCGTGCGCGCGGTGCGCGAGGCGGCGAGCCCGGCGCAAACTCGGTGGCCCGCATCTTGCGTGTGGACGGAGCGGTCGAGCTCTTGCCCGCGCGTGCCCGCATCGCCTGGTCTGACGGTGACCGGCTCATCATCGAGACCGCCGGCGGTGGTGGCTGGGATCCTGCTTCAGCTGACGCCACGAAACCCATGTAGGAAGTTACCCATGATCGATCTGCCTGTTTCGCGCCGCGCAACGCTCGTCCTGGCCGCCATCGCGATGCTCTTGCCCGCGTCGGGCCATGCGCAGGCAACCTACCCGAACAAGGCGATCCATATCGTCGTGCCGTTCGCGCCCGGCGGCAGCACCGACGTGCTCGCGCGGCGTCTGGGCGACAAGCTCGCCGCGACCTGGGGCCAGCCCGTCGTGATCGAAAATCGCCCCGGCGCCGGCGGCGCCCTGGGCGCCGACTTCGTCGCCAAATCCGCACCTGACGGCTACACCCTGCTCGCGGGCGTCACCGGCAGCAACGCCATCGCGCAGGCGCTGTACCCGAAATTGCCCTACAACGTGATCAAGGACTTCGCGCCCGTGTCGATCATGGTGACTGCGCCGCTGGTGCTGGCCGTCAATCCCGACGTGAAGGCGAACAGCGCGGCCGAGTTTCTCGCCTTGGTCAAGTCGAAGCCGGGAGCGCTGAGCTTCGGCTCGGCCGGCAACGGCACGTCGATGCATCTCACCGGCGAGATGTACAAGCAGGCCGCCGATGTCTCGATCGTGCACGTGCCCTATCGCGGCAGCGCCGCCATGCTCACCGACCTCATGAGCGGTCAGATCCAGGTCACGTTCGGCGACGTCCTGGTGCTGATGCCGCAGATCCAGGCCAGCAAGGTTCGCGCGCTGGCGGTCACCTCGAAAACGAGACACCCCCTGTTGCCGGATGTGCCGACGCTCGATGAAACGGGGCTGAAGGGATTCGAGGCGCTGTCATGGCAGGGCCTGTTCGCGCCGGCCGGCACGCCGCCCGAGGTGGTGCAAAAGCTGAGCGAAGAGGTGAACAAGATCATGCAGTCCGCCGACATCAAGAACTATTTCGCGGCGCAGGGCTTCTCGGTCGAGGGGTCGACGCCGGAGGCGTTCAAGGCCTTCGTCATCAGGGAAGTGGAGAAGTGGACGCCGATCGTGAAGACGGCGGGCGTCAAGGCGAATTGAGACGAGCTCGCGCGATGTCCTCGCGCCTTCTGCCTGGGTCGCAGTACGCTTGCGGCCCACGCTGGCCTGATGATCTGCGCCGTTCATGCAGCGCGGGGGGATAAGCACCTTGCCGAGCTCGATGAAGATCGCGCGCGAGCGATCGGCGGGATCGGCGATCAACGAGAAGTCGGCGAGAGACTTAAGTCGGCGAGAGCCTTCGGTGTCGTCGCCGCGGGCGCGGAGTCCGCGGCATGCGATCGAGATCAGGCCATCGCAGCGAGTGAGGCGATGATCGCGAGGCTTGCGACCGGGGAGGCAAATTGATGCGGACCAGGCATCGCATCCCCATTGGCGCCTTCCGATTTGGTTCCGGTGCGCGCCACCGCGGGATGAGCTGAGGCGGAGCTATTCGTCTTCCTCGTCTTCCTCGTCCTCTTCATCCTCGTCGTCCTCGAGTTCGTCCTCCTCGAGCCGCTCGAGCACGGCGAGCGGCAGCGTCTCGCGGAACAGCTCGCCTTCCATGCCCATCCACAGGCAGACAACCTCTTCGCCCTTCACTTCCGCAACGGTCAGCGGCTGGCCACCGGATTTGAGCATAACGACATCGCCGGCTTTCAAGTCCATGAGGTGGTCCTTTCAGGTAGATCAGACGTGACGCTAGCAAGCCGTTGTGACAGACCGATCACGGGCGCCCCGATCTGGCGCGGCGCGGTGGTCACGCACGAGAGGTTCGAGGGGGCCTGCTGGTTGCGTTGGCCGAACCTTGCGACGATGACACTCTACCCCTGTTTTGCCCGACGGATCAGAAAAAATTTCGGCGAAACGGTAAGTGCTTGAAATTCCAGCAGGCGCTTACTTTGCATGGGGTTGTTTTCGCTGTTTTGTGTCGGGCCTGGTTACGCCTGGTCAGGCAGCAGCTCGCCGAGCGAGCGGATGATGCGGTCTGGCTTGACCGTCGAGCCTTCGGGCAAGCCGTCTCCATGCACGTCCATCCAGATCGAGTAGATGCCGAGACGCTGCGGCGTCACGACTTCCCATTCCAGATTGTCGCCGATCATCCAGGTCTCCTCGGCGGTGACGCCGAGCGCCTGCATCGCATGCAGATAGGCGCGCTCCTCGGGCTTGCCGAAGCCGTGCTCGCCCTCGATCTGGATGTGGTGGAAGCGATGCGCCAGCTCGAACCGCTCGACCTTGGCGCGCTGCATGTCCGCGGCGCCGTTGGTGACCAGCGCGAGCTTGATGCCGAGCGCCTTGAACTGGTCGATCGCCTCATGCGCGCCGGGAAACACGAACATCTCTTCCTCGCGATAGGCGGTGAAGCGATCGGCAAGGCGAATGGCGAGGTCGTCGGGAAGGGCGCGGTGGCCGGCCGCCGCAAGCGCGGCAAAACCGCCCTTGACCGTCAGGTGCCGCGCTTCGGCAAGCTTCATCCGCCACGCCGCTTCCGCATTCGCCCAGAAGTTTCGCGCGAAAGCCAGCACCGCGGTGGCGACCTGGGCCGGCGGCAGCGGCGCGAGCTCCTCCGCAAACTCGTTCGCGATCGTGTTCCAGGCGATCTCCGGCCGGCCATAGGCCGACAGGATGGTGTCGTCCATGTCGATCAGCATGGCGCGCGGCAGCGGCCTCACTGCGAGCTTCATCGTGGTCATGGCCACTTCACCTCCGGGGGCAGCGACGACAGGATGGAGTCCACATTGCCGCCGGTCTTGAGTCCGAAGATGGTGCCGCGGTCGTAGAGCAGGTTGAACTCGACATAGCGGCCGCGCCGGATCAGCTGCTCCTCGCGATCCTCCGCGGTCCAGCCTGTCGCGAAATTGCGCCGCACGATCTCAGGATAGATCTTCAGGAAGGCGCGGCCGACGTCCTGGGTGAAGGCGAGGTCGGCGTCCCAGTCGCCGCTGTCGTGCCAGTCGTAGAAGATGCCGCCGATGCCGCGCGCCTCTTTCCGGTGCGGCAGGTAGAAATACTCGTCGCACCACTTCTTGTACTTGTCATAGTCGGCAACGCCGTTCGGCTGCGCGCAGGCCTGTCTCATCGCGGCATGGAAGGCGATCGTGTCGGCATCCTCCTGCGTCCGCCTTCGCTCCAGCACCGGCGTGAGGTCGGCGCCACCACCGAACCAGGCCTTGGTCGTGACGACGAAGCGGGTGTTCATGTGCACGGCGGGCACGTTCGGGTTGCGCATATGCGCGATCAGCGAGATGCCGGAGGCCCAGAACTTCGGATCTTCCGCGGCACCCGGAATCTGGGCGCGGAATTCAGGCGCGAACTCGCCGTGCACGGTCGAGCAGTGCACCCCGACCTTCTCGAACAGGCGGCCATGCATCATCGACATCACGCCGCCACCGCCGGCCGCGCCGGTGTGATCGGTGCGCTGCCAGGGCGTGCGCTTGAAGCGGCCGGCTTCGCCGGGATAGAGGCTTTGCGGTGCGTCATCCTCGAGCCGCTCGAAGCTCGCGCAGATGTCGTCGCGCAAACGTTCGAACCAGGTGCGGGCGCCGGCTTTGCGGTCGTCTATCGTTGAGGCGTCCATCTGCATTCGCGGTCGCGTCCTATCTGATGCCGAGCGATTTATGCGTCTGCACGCTGAGCCGCCATTGCGGATGGCGCAGGCAGTAGTCGATCGCCTGCGCAGTGTTCCTGATGACCTCGGGCCCGTCCATCGGCTGCAGCGAGAAGCACTCGAAGGCGAGATGCTCGAACGTCTCGGGCGCGGCGAGCGGCTGGGGATAGACCAGCTTCAGCTCGTGGCCCTTGCGGAGGACCAGCTCGCTGCCGCCCTTCGGGCTGACGCAGATCCAGTCGAGCCCTTCCGGCGCAGGGATCGTGCCGTTGGTCTCGACGCCGATTTCGAAGCCGCGGGCGTGGAGCGCTTCGATCAGCTCGGCATCGACCTGGAGCAGCGGCTCGCCGCCGGTCAGCACCACGTAGCGATTGCCGCCTGAGGCGGTCCATTGCGCGGCAATGGTGTCCGCGAGTTCCACGGCCGAAGCATAACGGCCGCCGAGGGTGCCATCGGTGCCGACGAAATCGGTGTCGCAGAACTTGCAGGTCGCGTCGGCGCGATCGGCCTCGCGGCCGCTCCAGAGGTTGCAGCCGGCAAAGCGGCAGAACACGGACGCGCGCCCGGCATGGGCGCCTTCGCCTTGCAGGGTCAGGAAGATTTCCTTGACCGCGTAACTCAATCGTCTCTCCTCAACCTGTCAGACTTGCGGGTTCCGGATCTGCCGCAGCGCCTCGCCTGCGGCCATCGCCGCGCTCATCGCCACATTGAGCGACCGCAGCCCCGTTTTGATCGGGATCACCAGCCGCGCATCTGCGGCCTCGACCACTGCGTCCGTGACGCCGGCGCTCTCGCGCCCGAATAGCAGGATGTCCGACGTCTGGTAATGAAAATCGCGGTAGTCGGTCGCAGCCTTGGTGGTGAACAGCAGCAGCCGATAGCCCCGTGCGGCGCGCCAGTCCTCGAATTTCGCCCAGGAATCATGGCGGGTCAGCCTGACATGGTCGAGGTAATCCATTCCCGCCCGGCGGAACAAGCGGTCGGAGACGGGGAAGCCCGCAGGTTCGATGATATGGGCGGACATGTCCAGACAGGCGCAAAGCCTGAGAATCGTGCCGGTGTTCTGAGCGATGTCAGGCTGAAAAAGCGCTATCTGCATGGGCCGTGTCGGGGGTCGATGCGGGCGAGAATGTCTCAATAAAACATCGGCCGCCCGGGAATTGGTGCATGGCACGCTCCCACGCCGTTAGCGGGCTTGCGCTCGCCCGGCAAGGGTGCCAATAGAACGATTCTGGACTGCTGTTTCACCCGTTTAGAGGTGAACAAGCCAAGTTCTGCCGCCGCGGGGGGCCGCGGGCGCCGGCAGCCTTTCCGGGGACCTCTTGGGCGCCCCTCGGAGCGGTTCCACCGGTAGCACAAGAAGAAAGGGTTGGAATCGTGACGACAGCGTCTTCGGCGGACCATCCGACACGCCGTGATTTCTTATTCGTTGCAACAGGGGCAGCTGCAGCAGTAGGGGGCGCGGCTGCGCTCTGGCCCTTCATCTCCCAAATGAATCCTGACGCCTCGACCATCGCCGCCGGTGCGCCGATCGAGGTCGATCTCAGCCCGATCGCGGAAGGGCAGGACATCAAGGTATTCTGGCGCGGCAAGCCGATCTACATCAGCCACCGCACCAAGAAGCAGATCGACGAGGCGCGCGCCGTCAACGTGGCGAGCCTGCCGGATCCGCAGACCGACGAAGCCCGGGTCAAGTCCGGCCACGAGCAGTGGCTGGTCGTGATCGGCATCTGCACCCATCTCGGCTGCATCCCGATCGCTCATGAAGGCAATTACGACGGGTTCTTCTGCCCCTGCCATGGTTCGCAGTACGATTCGTCCGGCCGCATCCGCCAGGGGCCCGCGCCCTTGAACCTTCCGGTTCCGCCGTACCAGTTCGTTTCCGACACCAAAATCCAGATCGGCTGAGCCTCGGACTTTCGTCCGAAGCTTCGCGCCGTCTCGTCGTACTATTTCCTCAGGATCGCATCATGAGCGGACCATCCGACTACCAGCCGAGCAATCCGGCCCTGCAATGGATCGAGCGGCGTCTGCCGATCTTTGGTCTCATGCATTCGTCTTTCGTTGCCTATCCCACCCCGCGCAACCTGAACTATTGGTGGACCTTCGGTGCCATCCTCTCTTTCATGCTGGGGATGCAGATCCTGACCGGCGTGATCCTGGCGATGCACTACACGCCGAACGCCGATCTCGCCTTCAAGTCGGTCGAGCTGATCGTTCGTGACGTGAACTACGGCTGGCTGCTGCGCAACATGCACGCGGTCGGTGCCTCGATGTTCTTCGTCGCCGTCTACGTCCACATGTTCCGCGGCCTCTATTACGGGTCCTACAAGGAGCCGCGCGAGGTGCTGTGGATCCTCGGCGTCATCATCTACCTCCTGATGATGGCGACGGGCTTCATGGGCTACGTGCTGCCGTGGGGCCAGATGAGCTTCTGGGGTGCCACCGTCATCACCAACCTGTTCTCCGCCTTTCCCTCTGTCGGTGAGAGCATCGTGA
Organism: Bradyrhizobium sp. RP6; assembly: GCF_003837805.1. Taxonomy (GTDB): domain Bacteria; phylum Pseudomonadota; class Alphaproteobacteria; order Rhizobiales; family Xanthobacteraceae; genus Bradyrhizobium. The sequence goes on from NZ_RQIT01000027.1 coordinate 72,348, forward strand.
CGCTGTTGTGGGGTGGCTATTCGGTCGGCAACCCGACGCTGAACCGCTTCTTCTCGCTGCACTATCTCCTGCCCTTCGTGATCGCGGGCGTCGTCGTGCTCCACGTCTGGGCGCTGCACGTCGCCGGTCAGAACAACCCTGACGGCGTCGAGCCGAAAACGGAAAAGGATACGGTGCCGTTCACGCCGCATGCCACCATCAAGGACATGTTCGGCGTCGCCTGCTTCATGCTGCTGTACGCCTGGTTCATCTTCTACATGCCGAACTATCTCGGCGACGCCGACAACTACATTCCGGCGAACCCGGGCGTGACGCCGCCGCACATCGTGCCGGAATGGTATTACCTGCCGTTCTACGCGATCCTGCGCTCGATTCCGGACAAGCTCGCCGGCGTCATCGCGATGTTCGGGGCGATCATCATCCTGTGCTTCCTGCCCTGGCTCGATAGCGCCAAGACGAAGTCGTCGAAGTACCGTCCGCTCGCCAAGCAGTTCTTCTGGATCTTTGTCGCGGTCTGCATCCTGCTCGGCTATCTCGGTGCGCAACCGCCGGAAGGCATCTACGTCGTTGCCGGCCGGGTCCTGACGTTCTGCTACTTTGCCTACTTCCTGATCGTGCTGCCGCTGCTCGCGCGCATCGAGAAGCCGCGGCCGGTACCGAACTCGATCTCGGATGCAGTCCTGGCCAAGACCGGGAGCAGATCGACACCGATGGTCTCGACCGCGATCGTGCTGGCGCTCGCAGGTTCGTTGCTCGCGGGCTCGATCGACAGCGCGAAAGCATCGGAAGGCAGCGACACGCCGCCGGGCAACAAATGGTCGTTCTCGGGCCCTTTCGGTACGTTTGACCGCGCGGCGCTCCAGCGTGGCCTGAAGGTCTACAAGGAGGTCTGCTCCAGTTGCCACGGCTTGTCTTACGTCGCCTTCCGCAACCTCGCAGAGGCCGGCGGGCCCGGCTATTCGGTGGCGCAGGCGTCGGCGTTTGCCTCCGAGTACAAGGTCAAGGACGGTCCGAACGATGCGGGCGACATGTTCGAGCGTCCGGGCCGGCCGGCGGACTATTTCCCCTCGCCATTCCCGAACGAGCAGGCCGCGCGTGCGGCGAACGGTGGTGCGGCGCCGCCCGACCTGTCCCTGATCACCAAGGCGCGCTCCTACAAGCGCGGCTTCCCCTGGTTCATCTTCGACCTCTTCACCCAATACCAGGAGCAGGGGCCTGACTATGTCACGGCGCTGCTCCAGGGGTATGAGGAGAAGGTGCCTGAGGGCGTCACCATCCCGGACGGGTCCTATTACAACAGGTACTTCCCGGGCCACGCCATCAAGATGCCGAAGCCCCTCAGCGACGGCCAGGTGACCTTTGACGACGGCTCGCCGGCCACGGTCGCCCAGTACGCCAAGGACGTCACCACGTTCCTGATGTGGACTGCTGAGCCGCACATGGAAGCGCGCAAGCGCCTCGGCTTCCAGGTCTTCGTGTTCCTGATCATCTTCGTGGGCCTGATGTATTTCACCAAGAAGAAGGTCTGGGCCGACTCGCACTAGCCGCGCGAGACTCGATGAAATGAAAAGCCCCCGTAAGGGGGCTTTTTTGTTGGCTTCGTCTGTGTCCCGGACGCGCTGCAGCGTGCAACGCTGCTGCGCAGAGCCGGGACCCAGCGTGCTCGTGGCTGGGCCCCGGATCAGCAATGCGCCACGCCGCGAAGGGCGGCGCACTGCATTGCATCCGGGGCACGAGAGTGTGTTGCTTGGCGCGATTGCGTATCGCTCGCTCAACCGCCAAGATACCGCCAACCGCTCCCCCAAAACTCATCGGAGGACACCATGGGAACCAGCATCACCTTCAAGCGACCGGACGGCAAGGACGCCTCGGGCTATCTCGCCAGCGCCGCGCGCGGCAACGCGCCGGGCGTGGTCGTGATCCAGGAATGGTGGGGCCTGTCGGACCAGATCAAGGGTCTGTGCGATCGCTTCGCGCTGGCCGGCTTCGATGCGCTCGCGCCCGATCTCTACAAGGGCAAGGTGGTGCCCTATCACGACACGGACAGCGCCAACAGGGAGATGAACTCGCTCGACTTCATGGACGCCACCATGCAGACCGTGCGCGGTGCCGCGCAATATCTTGCGCGCAACGGCGCCAAGGTCGGGTTGACCGGTTTCTGTCTCGGCGGCGCCGTGACCATCATCGGCGCGACCAAGATCCCGGAGCTCGCGGCCGGCGTCGTGTTCTACGGCATCCCGCCCGAGCAGGCGGCCAAGCCTGCCGACGTCAAGATCCCGCTCCAGGCCCATTTCGCCAACAAGGACGATTGGTGCACGCCGGAGCTGGTCGATGGCTTCGAAAAGGCCATGAAGGCCGCCGGCAAGTCGCTGGAGCTGTTCCGCTATGACGCCGAGCACGCCTTCGTCAACGAGCAGCGCCAGGCTGTGCACGACCGCGCAGCCGCCGAGCTCGCCTGGGGCAGGGCGACGGACTTTTTTAGGAAGCATCTGGGGTAGCGGCCGTCGGCGGTATCCGCGAGAGCGGCTTTTCGCTCGGGTGCAGACCACCTATACTGATTGCGTTCTGCTATTGTGCCCGGTGGAACGGAGCTGGCGCCATCATGGCCGAGTCAGACCCGCAAGAAGATGTCGCTAAGGTTGCAAGCCATACCTTGGCGTATCTGCGTTCGCTGGACAGGAAAATGGACCTGGTGCTCGAAACTCAGGGGCGCCATACCGAGCGTTTGGGACGTCTGGAGCGCGACGTTGCCGAGGTGCGCAGGGACCTGACCGAAATCAAGAGTGATATCGCACTCTTGGAAAACAAGACTCTGACCACAGACAGAAATTCTATCTTTGTTGCATCGTATCGAGCAGTCAACGGTCCCAGCGATTGATCAGTTTGAGGATATGCCGCCCAGCCGGTAGGTTGGAGGCGCCACCCTTGACGCCGTCCCCGCGCCATGGTGAGTATCCGCCCATGAGCACCGCCGTCCGCCCAGCCCGTCTTTGGTGGCGCACCTCCTGACGAGGTGGCCGGTGCGATTACTTTTCCCAAAATCGCTAGAGGTCGCCAGCACAGCGCGGCGGCCTTCTCGTTTGTCCTGTGTGGCGTTCCCTCGGCAAGTCTCGTAAGAGGACCACATGAACAGGACAGTCTTCGCCCTCCCGGCCAGAAGCGACTACGTGACCCGCGCAGGCCTCGCGATCACGCGCGTGGCGGAGCAGTTTACCGGCGGCGCCAACAGGCTCGACGACCTCGTCAGCCTGCTCGACCGCCGCCGCGGCGTGGTGCTGTCCTCGGGCACGACCGTGCCTGGGCGCTATGAGAGCTTCGACCTCGGATTCTCCGATCCGCCGCTCAAGCTCGAGACTGTGGGGGTCAATTTCAAGCTGGAAGCGCTGAACGAACGCGGGCAGGTGCTGATCGCCTTTCTCGCCGACGTCCTGCGCGAGCCCTGCGTCGTGATCTCCGAACGCACCGCTTCGCGCCTTGCCGGCCACATCATCCGCGGCGCTGCGCCGGTCGAGGAGGACCAGCGCACGCGCCGCGCCAGCGTGATGTCGCTGGTGCGTGACCTTGTCGCCGCCTTCTCCGCCAATGACGACGGGCTGCTCGGTTTGTTCGGCGCCTTCGCCTACGACCTCGTGTTCCAGATCGAGGACCTCGTGCAGAAGCGCCCGCGCGAGGCCGACCAGCGCGACATCGTGCTCTATGTGCCCGATCGCCTGTTGGCCTATGACCGCGCCACCGGCCGCGGCGTGGTGCTCACTTACGATTTCGCGTGGAAAGGCAAATCCACCGGGGGCCTGCCGCGCGAGACCGCCGACAGCCCGTACTTGAAGACGCCGCGGCAGGGCTTTGCCGATCACGCGCCCGGTGAGTATCGGGCGACCGTCGAGACCGCGCGCGCGGCGTTTGCCCGCGGCGATCTGTTCGAAGCCGTGCCGGGCCAGCTCTTCGCCGAGCCCTGCGACCGCTCGCCGGCCGAGGTTTTCCAGCGGCTCTGCGTCATCAACCCGTCGCCCTATGGTGCGCTGATGAATCTCGGCGAGGGCGAGTTTCTGGTCTCGGCTTCGCCGGAAATGTTCGTGCGCTCGGACGGTCGCCGGGTCGAGACCTGCCCGATCTCGGGCACGATCGCGCGCGGCGCCGACGCGATCGGCGATGCCGAGCAGATCCGCCAGCTGCTGAACTCGGAGAAGGACGAGTTCGAGCTCAACATGTGCACCGACGTCGACCGCAACGACAAGGCACGTGTCTGCGTGCCCGGCACCATCAAGGTCCTGGCGCGCCGCCAGATCGAGACTTACTCAAAGCTGTTCCACACCGTCGATCACGTCGAGGGCATGCTGCGCCCCGGCTTCGACGCGCTCGACGCCTTCCTCACCCATGCCTGGGCGGTGACCGTGACAGGCGCGCCAAAGCTCTGGGCGATGCAGTTCGTCGAGGATCACGAGCGCTCGCCGCGGCGCTGGTATGCGGGGGCGATCGGCGCGGTGAACTTCGACGGCAGCATCAACACCGGTCTCACCATCCGTACCATCCGCATGAAGGACGGTCTTGCCGAGGTGCGCGTCGGCGCGACCTGCCTGTTCGATTCCGATCCTGCCGCGGAAGACCGCGAATGCCAGGTCAAGGCCGCCGCGCTGTTCCAGGCGCTGCGCGGCGATCCGCCAAAACCGCTGTCGACCTTTGCACCCGACGCCACCGGCTCGGGCAAGCAGGTGCTGCTGATCGATCACGACGACAGCTTCGTGCACATGCTCGCCGATTATTTCCGCCAGGTCGGTGCCAGCGTCACGGTGGTCCGCTATGTGCATGCGCTCGAGATGCTCAAGCAGAAGAGGTGGGATTTGCTGGTGCTGTCGCCCGGCCCGGGCAGGCCCGAAGATTTCGGGATCAAGAAGACCATCGATGCGGCGCTGGAGAAGAAGCTGCCGGTGTTCGGCGTCTGCCTCGGCGTGCAGGCGATCGGCGAATATTTCGGCGGCGAGCTCGGCCAGCTCACCCATCCCGCCCACGGCCGGCCCTCGCGGGTGCAGGTGCGCGGTGGTCGCCTGATGCGCAATCTCCCGAACGAGATCGTCATCGGCCGCTATCATTCGCTCTTTGTCGAGCGCGACAGCATGCCGGAGGTGCTCGATGTCACCGCCAGCACCGAGGACGGCGTCGCCATGGCGCTCGAGCACAAGACCCTGCCGGTCGCCGGCGTGCAATTCCATCCGGAATCGCTGATGTCGCTCGGCGGCGAGGTGGGCTTGCGTATTGTCGAAAATGCCTTCCGGCTGGAAGCGGGGACGAATTGAGTGCATGCTTCATGCTCGTCATTCCGTGGCGATGCGCAGCATCGAACCCGGAATCTCGAGATTCTCAGGCGCGCAATTGCGCACCGGAGTTCGGCTCTTCGAGCCGCGACGGAATGACAACGAAACGAGAAACGAATGACCTTTGACCACGACATCAAGGCCAGCGTCCGCACCATCCCGGACTATCCGAAGCCGGGGATCATGTTCCGCGACATCACGACCCTGCTCGCGGACGCGCGCGCGTTCCGCCGTGCGGTGGACGAACTCGTCAATCCCTGGGCCGGAAACAAGATCGACAAGGTCGCCGGCATGGAGGCACGCGGCTTCATCATCGGCGGAGCGGTGGCGCACCAGCTCTCGGCCGGCTTCGTGCCGATCCGCAAGAAGGGCAAGCTGCCGCACACCACGGTGCGCATCGCTTACTCTCTGGAATACGGCATCGACGAGATGGAGATGCATGTCGACGCGATCCAGCCCGGCGAGCGCGTGATCCTGGTCGACGACCTCATCGCCACCGGCGGCACCGCGGAAGGCGCGGTAAAGCTGCTGCGGCAGATCGGGGCCAACGTGGTCGCGGCGTGCTTCATCATCGATCTGCCCGAGCTCGGCGGCGCCGCCAAGCTGCGCGCGATGGACGTGCCGGTGCGCACGCTGATGACGTTCGAGGGGCACTGAGAGGCTGCCGCGACCTTAGATCGCCTCGGCCTTTAGCTCGGCCCGCCAATGCAGCAGGCGCTCCTTCAGGAGCGCGTTCCTGACATAGGCGGTCTCCTCGTCCAGACGCTCGCATTCGCCAAAGGTCAGGCCGGCCTCGCCATGCGCGCTCCATGCGGCCTGGAGGCTGCGGCTGGTGTGGCTGCCCTGGCGCAGCGAGAACCAGATGCGGTTCTGGATCGTCTCCAGGTTCGGCGCCTGGCCGACCCAGGCCTGGCCCGACGCCGCGCAGCGCACGACATAGATGCCGGCGACGGTTTTGCGCTCCTTGTAGGCGGCAATCGCTGCTTTCCGGTCGATGCTCACGGGACGGCCTTGCTGAAGTGAGGATGCGGATAGCCTCACTAGCGGCCGATCCGCCGCGCGTCAATATTACCCGGATAAAAAATCAGGATCGCTGCAGGATCAGGTTGAGCTCAAGCTCGCGGAAGGCGATGTAATTCCGCCGGGTCCACTGATGCAGCTCGGTCGAGGAGTCCTTTTCCTGGCGCAGATAGCCGGTGAAGGAGAAGCTCAGCCGGTCGATATAGGTCTTGAGGAAGCCTGGCAGCGCGGGCAGGCGGAACAGACGGCCGCCCTCCATCGTAGGCGGCAACTCGCCGCGCACGACATATTCGTTGTCCACCGTGATCAGGTTCATGCGCGGGATCTGCCCGCGCAGCATCTCATGGGCGCGGGCCGAGACGCGGTCGGTGTCGGCGACGAACAGGATCTGCGGTGTGACATGGCGACGTGCCGCCTCCTTCAGAAGGCCGATCTCGTCGGTCATCTTGAAGAACTCGTCGAAGGCGTGGAAGCCGAGGTCGATCACCTTGGCAATGCCGTCATCGAGGATGACGCGGTCCATCAGCTGCATCTTGCCATAGGTGTCGATCACGTCGGCGGTCTCGGTCACCTTCGGTAGGTAATCGAGCAGCGACGGCTCTTTCAGGTTGACGTCGAATGCCGCGACGTTGCCGTTCTTGAGCAGCAGGAATTCGCTCAGGAGCCGCGCCAGCAGGGTCTTGCCGACCTGCGGGCGAGGCGAGCAGATGATGTAAACGGGCGTTGCGGGCATCGACAGCTATATCAGGCCAACTCACCGCCCAATCCAGCCGTATCAACCCGGCATGCGCAACTATTTTTCGCTGTTGCGGGTCACCGGCTTCGAACCGACGATGTCGGTCAACCGGATGCGGTCGAACTCGCTCCAGACATTGGCCAGCCAGTGCCGGACATAGCCGCGCAGCACGAAGGAGTAGTTCGCGGCTTCGTCGTTGATGCCCTTGTTGGCGACGAATTTCAGGAACGGGACGGAGGAGACCTCGACCTGCTCATAGGCCATTTCGTTGAGCTTGGGGATAGTCAGCTCGGTCGCGTCCTTGATGCGGTGGAAGTAGGAATTGTAGGTCGCCTGGTCCCACTGGAAGAACTGGGTGTCGTTGATGAAGTTCTTCACCAGGAAATATTTCGCGCCGCTCATGAAGCCCGCGGTCTCCGCGATCTCCTCCAGTGAGGCGATCGAGGGGCCCAGGATGTGGAACACGGCAAAGGTGATCTGCCCGGCCTTGGCGGCATCGAGGAAGCCGATGTCGCGCAGCGAGGCGAGGGCCGGCGAGAGCAGGCCGGCGCGGACGTCGATGACGGTCACCGACGGGCTCACCGCATTGAGCGTGTCGAAGATCTTCATCTGGTCCGCCGTCGTCGTCATGTCGACGATCTCGGTGATGTCGGGGTGGAAGCGCTTCAGGGTTCCGCGCGGAGACTCCGTATCGAACGCGCGCGTCGGCACGTTGTTGGCTGAGAAATAATCGAGCAGGGTCCGCGATACCGTGGTCTTGCCGACCCCGCCCTTGTCCGCGCCCACCACAACCACTGCCGGCTTTGCCATTGCTGTCCCCTAACGCGCGCCCCCGATCGCGAGGTCGCAATCGGCCGGGCCCCAAGTCGATGTCCCGAGTCTGCTGTTGGGCGCGAACATGGCAGAAACAAGGGAGAATTCAATTCCTTGGGCCCCAACTACGGCAATTCCCGAGGTTTTTCCTGATCACCAGGAAACCCGCCACGAATAGCAGTAAATCATACCCTCAATGGCGGCCCCAAGGTCCCATCGGATTGCCAGGGGATCCTGAGGGGCCTGGAGCGGGCACGGGCGGCGGATTGGCCGGCCGGCCTGTGTCGCTCCACGGCCCATGCGGCAGCGGCTCCGCATCCTGCGGGGTGGCCTGCGCCTCCGGTTGTTCCGTCTCGGGCTGATCCGTCTCTTCAGCGGGGGCCGGCAGCGGACCGGGGTCATGGCCGCCGGCGAACTTGACCAGCGCGTCGACCCGGGACTGCACCGACGGATGGGTCGCGAACAGATCGGCAAAGCCCTCGCGCGGATTGTCGACGCAGAGCTCCATCACTGCCGAGGTCGCGCCCGGCAGTTCGCCGCGACCCTCGATCTTACGCAACGCCGAGATCATCGCATCAGGATCTTTCGTCAGCTCGACGGAGCCCGCGTCGGCGAGAAATTCGCGCGACCGCGACAGTGCGAGCTTCACCACCTGGGACAGCAGCCAGGCCACCACGATCAGCACGACCGCGATGATGATCACGATCACCGCGCCGCCGCCGGAGCTCTTGCTGTCGCTCGATGACGAGGACGACCGGGACGAGGAGGACCCCGAGCCCCCGGAGCTCCAGTTGAAGTTCGTGAACAGGCGGAAGAACAATTCGCCGAAGAATCCGACGACGCCGGCAATGATGACGGCGACCACCATGAGCTGCACGTCGCCGTTCTTGATGTGGGTCAGCTCGTGGCCCAGCACTGCCTCGATCTCCTTGTCGTCCAGCGCGTCAAGGAGACCGGTGGTGACGGTGATGGAGTATTGCCGCGGATTGAGGCCGGTCGCGAACGCGTTCAGCGCCGGGCTCTCCATGATCTTCAGCTTCGGCATGGTGATGCCGCGCGAGATGCAGAGGTTTTCAAGCAGGTTGTAGAGCTGCGGTTGCTCCTGACGGGTGACGTCGTGGCCGCCCGTCAGGGCATCGATCATCGACTGGTGGAACAAATAGGCGATCACGACCCAGACCGCCGCCGCGATCGTCGCGACCGGCGCGGCCTTGAGCAGGTCGGTGAAGGCGCGGCTCAGATAGTAGGTGACCGTGCCATTGCCGTCGATGACGACCTCGGCGACCAACGCGCCGGCATAGACCAGCACGTAAACCAGCATGAACAGGCCGGCGAGCAGCAGCATCGAACGAAACTTGTTCGAGGCAATGTGCGTGTAGAGACCATACGCGGCCATGGCTGCTTCCGTTCAATCACCGTCATTCCGGGGCGCGCCAACGGCGTGAACCCGGAATCCAGAGGTTGGTGATCTCGATGAGATTCCGGGTTCGATGCTGCGCACCGCCCCGGAATGACAGCTCTTAATCAGAACTTCACCTGCGGCGTGGCCTCGATCTCGGTACGGCTGGCGCCGAGATCGAAGAAGTCCTTCCTGGTGAAGCCGAACATGCCGGCGAACAGCGCAGCGGGCATCTGCTGGATGCCGGTGTTGTATTCCTGGACCGCGTTGTTGAAGAAACGGCGGCTCGCCGCGATCTTGTTCTCGAGGTCGGAGAGCTCGGATGCGAGCTGCTGGAAATTGGCGTTGGCCTTGAGGTCGGGATAAGCTTCCGACAGCGCGATCAGCCGGCCGAGCGCGCCAGAGAGCTGGTTCTCGGCTGCGGACACCTGCGCCGGGCCCTGCGCCGACATCGCCGAATTGCGCGCCTTGATGACGTCATCCAGCGTGCCTCGCTCGTGCGAAGCATAACCCTTCACCGTCTCGACCAGATTCGGGATCAGGTCGTGACGCTGCTTGAGTTGGACGTCGATGTCGGCAAAGGCTTGGCCGACGCGCTGGCTCAGCGCCACCAGGCGGTTGTAGGCGCTGAAGGCGAACAGCACGAGGACGACGATGACGCCGAGAACGATCCAGCCGGTCGACATGGAGAACTCCTGAAGAGGGAAGAAGACGGGCGCCAAGGTAGACCAAATTGGCGCTGAACGAGAGCCCGAGGGGAGAGGTAAGACTTGGTCGGACCGGGAGCCATCCGAGTTCAAGGCGAAAGCCCTTAACGAAGTTAACTTTCGGCAACAACGGCATCGCCCCAGCGCCAGCGCCGGGCACGTGCATAGGCGGTCTTGTCGCGGCGGGGCACCTTCGCAAGTTCAATGTCGCCCTGGGTGCAGAGCCTTGCCGCGATCTCGGCCTTGCCGATATCCGGCGGCGCCAGCACGCGCGCAGCGCGGGCGGCAGGCGGCGTGCGGGTCAGGGCCACGTAGATGAAGCGCTCGTCCTCGAACGGGACCTCGGCACCCTTGATCTGGCGATGCGCCTGCGAGCGCGGCAGGCGCTGGCTGAAATGGCACCAGTCGGGCGGAGTGAGCGGGCAGGGCTTTTCGTGCGGGCAGGGCGCGGCGACGTAGGCGCCGGCCGCGATCAATTGCTGGCGCAGTGCGAGGATGCGGGCATAGCCGGCGGGCGTGCCGGGCTCGATCACGACCAGCGCGTGGCGCGCCTTCGCCCACATCGCCCCGGCGAGCGCGCGCTGCTCCGTCTCGCTGAGCTCGCCGATGACGTAGCTCGCAACGACGAGATCGGCTGGCGAGACCTCCATGAGGTTGCCGCCGGCGTCACCGGGCAGGTAGCGGCACTCCGCGAGTCGCGAGCTGTCACGCGCCAGTTCGAGCGCGAGCCGGCTCAGCGTGACATTGGCATCGAGCAGCGTAAAGTCTTGCAGCGAGGGAAAGGCCTCCGCCGCGGCCCAGCTCGCGGTGCCAGGGCCGGCGCCGACGTCGAGCAGCGTTTCCGGGGCAAGGTTTGGTGCGATGTCGGTCAGCGCGTTCAGGCTTGCGGCGACCGCCGCATAGGTCGCCGGCATGCGCGCCAGCGCATAGGCGAGGGCATCGGCTTCCGACTTGATCGTGCCGGAGCCGCCGCCTGCGCGATAGGTGGTCGAGATTTTCTGGGAGCGCTGTGCGGCATCGCTACGCGAGAAGCCCTGAAGCTTGCCGTCGAGGGCCGCTTTCAGTTCGGCGGGCAGGGTGGGTGAGATCATGTCGGCCCACCGTCGTTCCGGGGCGCGACGAAGTCGCGAACCCGGAAGCTCCAGATTGCAGCGCAAGATCCCGGGTTCTCGCTGCGCGAGCCCCGGAATGACGCTGGAGATATCACGCCACGTTCTGGTCGAGGATCTCCACCGCCTCTTGCAGGCTGACCGACACCAGCTGCGAGACGCCGCGTTCGGCCATGGTGACGCCGAACAGTCGGTTCATCCGCGCCATCGTGATCGGGTTGTGCGTGATGATGATGAAACGCGTATCGGTCGAGCTGGTCATCTCGTGCAGCAGGTTGCAGTACCGTTCGACGTTGTGGTCGTCGAGCGGTGCGTCGACTTCGTCCAGCACGCAGATCGGCGACGGGTTGGTGAGGAACACTGCGAAGATCAGCGCCATCGCGGTCAGTGCCTGCTCGCCGCCCGAGAGCAGCGACAGCGTCTGCGGCTTCTTGCCCGGCGGCTTGGCGATGATTTCGAGGCCCGCCTCCAGCGGATCGTCGCTCTCGATCAGGTGCAGCGCGGCCTCGCCGCCGCCGAACAGCTCGACGAACAGGCGCTTGAAGTGGTTGTTGACGACCTCGAACGAGGTCAGAAGCCGCTCGCGCGCCTCCTTGTTGAGGCTCTGGATGCCCTGGCGCAGCCGCTTGATGGCCTCGACCAGGTCGTCGCGCTCGGTGACGAGGCCGGTATGCTGGGTCTCGACCTCCCGCAGCTCCTCCTCGGCGCGCAGGTTGACCGCGCCCAGGCGCTCACGGTCGCGGCGCATCTTTTCGAGGTCTTCCTCGATGTCGTGCAGCGGCGGCAGCTCGGTGCCTGGCTCGATCTCGGCAAGGCCGGCGACCGCCTGCGGCTCGACCTCGAGCATGTCGCGGATCTCGCGCTCGACATCCTCGAGCCGGCGCCGCGCGCCTTCCATGCGCTCCTCGGCGCGGGCAGTGGCCTCGCGGGCGCTGGACAGCGCCTCAAGCGTCAGCTTGGCGACGCGATCGGTCTCCGCCATCGCGCTTTCGGCGGTGGCGAGCGCGTCGGCTGCCATGCGGCGGTCATTCTCTGCGTACTCGATCTCGGTGATCAGCGCGCTGCGCTTCTCCGCGAACACGGCCGGCGCGTTTTCGAGCTCGCTGCGCTCGATCGTGAGTTCGGCGATACGGGCCTGGATGGTGTCGATGTGGGAGGCCGCGCTCTCCTTGCGATTCTGCCACTCGGTGCGCTCGGCGAGGATCGCCTGCACCCGGCGGTCGGCGAGCTCGGCTTCGCGTGCCAGCGCCTGTGCCTCGGCGCGGACCTGGGCGGCCATGCGGCGATGGCCTTCGATATCGCTGCGGACGGCGGCGAGACGCGTCTCGGTGTCCTCGCTCGACGGCAGCTCGCCGATGCCGGCCTGGGCGCATTCGTAGGCCGCTTCGGCCTCGGCGCGGTCGGCGGCGAGACGGCTGTGCGCTTCCGACAGCGTCGCCTTGCGCGCGGCGTGGCGGCTGATCTCGCGCTCGGCGGTGGCATGGCGTTCACGCGCGACGTTGAGCTCGCGCTGCGCGGCGCGCCAGGCTTCGCGGGAGGCGCCTTCCGTGCTGGCCGCCATCTGCAGCTCGGACTCGGCGTTCTCCAGCGCCTGCCGCTTGATCTGCGCGTCGATGCGGGCCTGCTCCAGCTCGTTCTCGATGTCGACGAGGCGGGCGCGCTCGGCAAGGCGGCGTGCGGCCCCGGTCGGGGCGTGAGCCGCGGCGACAAAGCCGTCCCAGCGCCAGACGTCGCCCTCGGGCGAGACCAGCCGCTGGCCGGTCTTGAGCTGCGACACGAGCTCCGCACCGCGCTCGCGCGGCACCACGCCGATCTGCGCCAGGCGGCGCGCCAGCTCGGCCGGCGCCTGCACGTGATTGGCAAGCGGCACGACGCCTTCGGGCAGCGCCGGATCGCCTTCGGTGTGTCCGACATTGGTCCAGCGCATCGGCGCCGACGGGTCGATCGGCGCATCGAGATCGTCGCCGAGCGCGGCGCCGATCGCCTTTTCAAAGCCCTTGTCGACGGTGATGCCGTCGATGATCGGCGGCCACAGATTCTTGGTCTCGCCATTGACGATCTTGGAGATCGTGCGCGCCTCGGTCTCGAGCCGCTGCACGCGCTTGTCGGCCTCGACCAGCGGCGAGCGGGAGGATTCCAGCGTCTGCCGCGCCGCGACGTGGGCCGCTTCGCTCGCCTGTGCCGCGGCTTCCGAGGCCGCGAGCGTCTGCTCAGCGGTCTCGACCACAGCGGTCAGCTCATCGAGATCGCCGAAGCCGCCGGTAGCTTCGGTGAGCTTTTGCTCTTCCGCGGCGACGTTCGCGATCTCCTGGTCGAGACGGGCGAGCTTGTCGCGGTGGGTGCGGACGTTGGCCTCGAGCTGGTTGCGCTTCGCCGTGAGGTCGGCGAGCGCCGTCGTCAGTTCGGCGAACTTCTGCTCGGTTTCGGTCAGCACCGCCTCGGCTTCGGCGACGCGTTCGTCGACGCCGGAGCGCTTCTCGACGCGCGACTTGATCTCTTCCTTCAGCTCGGCGTCTTCGGCGTCGAGCCGTTGCAGCGCGACGTCGGCGTCCATGGTTTGTTGCTGAGCACGGGAAATATCGCCTTCGAATTGAGCGAGGCGGCGCTCGAGCTCGGCGACGCGCTCCTTGGCGCGCTCTTCCTCGCGGTCGAGCAGCTCGCGGGCATTGGTCAGGCGCTGGAGCCCGGCTGCGGCGCGGGCCTCGGCATCGCGCAGCGCCGGCATTTCGGCGGCGCGGATGGCCTGGATGCGGGCGGCTTCGGCCTGGTGCTGGGTGCGCTCGGCCATTTCGCGCACCGCGAGATCGTGGGTCTGCCCGGACTCGTTGACGTCGGCATGCGCGCCGATCCAGCGCAGATGGTACAGCGTGGCTTCGGCCTTGCGGACCTTGGCGGCGACCTCGCGATAGCGCACGGCCTGGCGGGCCTGCTTCTTCAGGCCTTCCATCTGGCCCGAGAGCTGGCCGATCACGTCCTCGACACGGGTGAGGTTGGTTTCGGCCGCCTTCAGCCGCAGCTCGGCCTCGTGGCGGCGGGCATGCAGGCCGGCGACGCCGGCGGCGTCTTCCAGCACGCGGCGGCGCTGTTCCGGCTTGGCCTGGATGATCTCGCCGATCTTGCCCTGGTGGACGAGCGCCGGCGAGCGCGCGCCGGTGGCGGCGTCCGCGAACAGGATCTGCACGTCGCGCGCGCGCACGTCGCGGCCGTTGATGCGATAGACCGAGCCGGCCTCGCGCTCGATGCGGCGGGAGACTTCCAGAAGCTGGCTGTCGTTCATCGCCGCCGGCGCGGTGCGTTCGGCATTGTCGATCGTCATCGTCACTTCGGCGTGGTTGCGCGCCGGACGGTTGCCGGAGCCGGCGAAGATCACCGCGTCCATGTCGGCGGCGCGCAGCGATTTGTACGAGGTCTCGCCCATCGCCCAGCGCAGCGCTTCGACGAGATTCGACTTGCCGCAACCGTTGGGACCGACCACGCCGGTCAGGCCGGGCTCGATGACGAAGTCCGTGGGCTCAACGAAGGACTTGAAGCCGTGAAGGCGCAGGCGGGTGATTTTCATAAACACGCATCTCTGTTGGCAGGCGCGAATCTCCCTGCCGGGACAATACCATGGAAGGCAATGTCGCTGTCTGGGTGAGTCGCGCGAGGCGGCTCATGCGGCTGGACAATGGCCGCGGTGCGCCACGAGGGCAACCAGCGAAAGCCGCTTTTCCCAAGGGATTTATGCCGGGAAGAATGCGGCTTGAAATGCGCGAATCAGGATTGCCGCGTGCGAATCAGCTCTTGAGCAGCGGATTGATCTTCTTGGCGAATTCCTCGAACGAGGCCTCGCCCTTGATCTTCTCGCCGTTGATGAAGAAGGTCGGTGTCGAATCGACCTTCAACACGTCGCTGGCATATTTCTGGTCGGCGGCGATCTTGTCGAGCAGCGCCTGGTCCTTCAGGCAGGCCTCGACCTGCTGCTGAGTGAGGCCGGCCTGCTTGCCGATCCGGGTCAGGGTCTCGGTTGTATTCTTCAGCACCCAATCGTTCTGCTGGCGGAACAGCATGTCGGTGACCGCGAAATATTTCGGCGCATCGTCCTTGGCGATGCAGCGCGACAGCATCGATCCGGCGGCGGCTTTGATGTCGAGCGGGAACTCGCGGAAGATGTAACGCACCTTGCCGGTGTCGATGTATTCCGTCTTGATCTTCGGGAACACCTGCTCGTTGAAGGCGGCGCAGTGCGGGCAGGTCATCGAGGCGTATTCGGTGATGGTGACGGCGGCGTCCTTCGGGCCCAGCGCCATGTCGGGCAGCGACACCGGCTTGGCCACATCGGCCGCCGATTGCGCCATGGCTTCCGAGACGAACCGCAGCGGCGAGAGCCCGGCGAACGCGGCAAGCCCGGTCAGCGACAGCATCGTGGTGAAGGCGCGGCGGGTGATGATCAAGGTCGGCTCCCGGGATTGGCAAGGTTCGCCCAAAGGACGGGTCAAGGTTCCCGCTGGACGGCCTGTCGCTAGCTTGAAACGTCGATTGAGGCAATGGCGAGCCGCAGGGACGGGTCCAGTTTGGCGGCAGAATGAGGCTCAATTTCGCTTGATGGCGGCCCCGAGCCGGGCCAGCGCCGACTTGAGCTCGTCATCCTCGATGTCGGTCAGGCCTTCCGCCACCTTGGCGACGGCCTTCGGGTCGGGCGGTCCCGGTCGCTTCCGGGCTCGGGGCCGCGACAAGGGCGCCTGGCGGAACGCCAGCTTGCCGACCGCGCTCCAGCCGAAGAAGCGGTTGACCCGCTCCAGGATCACATCGGCTGAATGCTGGATCTCCAGCGCCATCGGCCCCTCGACCCGCAGCACCAGGGTTGCCGGCTCCTGGGGCTGACCCTCGACCGGCCGCGGCCATTGCATCTTGAGCGGCTCGGCATGGGCGGCGATCTCCGGCCCCGCGATCTGCGCCCACCGCGTCACCAGCTCGCGCGCGGCAAAGCCCTGCTTGGCATAGGCCTCGGCGAAAACGTCGTCGAGCAGGATCCCGAGCGGTTTGGCGCTGATGGGACCGGGCTTGAAGATCGGACCGGATTTGGACATGGGGCCTTATAGCACTTCGGACGTCGGGCCACAGACCCCGAGGCCCGTCATGGCCGGGCTTGTCCCGGCCATCCACGTTCTTCCTGCGAAGAAAGGCGTGGATCCCCGCGACGAGCGCGGGCATGACGTGGAGAGGCCAGTGCATTGCCGCTACAATGAGGAATGAGCCCCAGATCCGTACGCAAGCCGAAGCCGGAACCTTCTCAGCCGGAGACCTCATCGCGCCCGCTCGCGCTCCTCCAATGGTACGATCGCCATCGCCGCCGATTGCCCTGGCGGGCGGCGCCCGGCGAGGCGTCTAACCCCTATCGCGTGTGGCTCTCCGAGATCATGCTCCAGCAGACCACCGTGAAGGCGGTCGGCCCTTACTTCGAAAAATTCGTCGCGCGGTGGCCTGACGTCACGGCGCTCGGCCAGGCGTCGCTCGACGACGTGCTGCGGATGTGGGCCGGGCTCGGCTACTATTCGCGCGCACGCAATCTCCATGCCTGTGCGGTCGCGGTGACGCGCGAGCATAGCGGCGTGTTTCCGGATACCGAGGAGGGGCTGCGCGCGCTGCCGGGGATCGGGCCCTATACAGCGGCGGCGATCGCAGCAATCGCGTTCGACCGCCGTACCATGCCGGTCGACGGCAACATCGAGCGCGTGGTGTCGCGGCTGTTCGCGGTCGAGGAGGAACTGCCGCAAGCCAAGCCGCTCGTCCAGCAACTCGCCGCGACGCTGCTGGCGGACACCCGCGCCGGCGACAGCGCGCAGGCGCTGATGGATCTCGGCGCCTCGATCTGCACCCCGAAGAAGCCGGCCTGCTCCCTGTGCCCACTGAATGAGGACTGCGCGGCGCGCGCGCAGGGCACCCAGGAGGCGTTTCCGCGCAAGGCGCCGAAGAAGAGCGGGACGTTGCGGCGGGGGGCGGCTTTCGTGGTCACGCGCGGCGACGAGTTGCTCGTCCGCTCAAGGCCCGACAAGGGGCTGCTCGGCGGCATGACGGAAGTGCCGGGCTCGGACTGGCTCGCCGGCCAGGACGATGCGACGGCGAAGCAGCAGGCGCCGGAGCTGAAGGGGCTGTCGCGCTGGCAGCGCAAGGTGGGCGTCGTCACCCACGTATTCACGCATTTTCCGCTGGAGCTGGTGGTCTACACTGCGAAGGTGCAAGCCCGCACCCTCGCGCCAGAGGGCATGCGCTGGGTGCCGATCGCAACCCTGGCCGGCGAAGCGCTTCCGAACGTGATGCGCAAGGTCATCGCGCATGGATTGGGCTTCTAGGCCTCCATCCTGCTGACAACAGGCTGTCAGCAGCCTTGCGTTACCAGCGGGCAACAGGAGATCTCGCATGGTCAAGACCGCGCTCGACAACTTCCGAAGGCCACCCTGTGCCGAACTGCTGAGATGGCGTCTGCTCGATGCCCGCCCGCAGGAGGGCTGGATCAGGCTCGGTTTCGAAGGCAAGCCGGAGTTCTGCAACCCTGCGGGTTTCGTCCAGGGCGGCATGCTCTCGGCCATGCTCGACGACACCATGGGTCCGGCTGTGCTCGTGATGAGCGAGGGCCGGCTCTACACCACCACGATCAGCATGACCGTGAATTTTTTGGCACCCGCAAAGCCCGGCCCGATCATCGGCGAGGCCAAGGTGACGCAACTCGGCAAGACGATCGCCTTCGTCGAAGCCAAGCTGATGGCGGAGGACGGCACGCTGCTGGCGACGGCCAGCGCCAGCGAGCGGCTGCTGGAGGCGGCGAGGGTGGTGGGTAAATAGTTTAGCGTTGCGCACTGCTCTTCTCTCCTTGTGGGAGAAGGTGGCGCGAAGCGCCGGATGAGGGGTTTCTCTTCGCGAGTCTAAACTGCGAGTTGGACTCGCGGAGAGATACCCCTCACCCGAGTGAGCCTGCTTCCGGCATCGCTGCCCTCTCCCGCAAGGGGCGAGGGCACATCAACGGGCATCTCGCCTCGTGCGAAAGCTCACGCACTCGCCCGCGCGTCCTTGCTCACGATCGGCGGCTTGGCATTCAGCGCGTCGACCTGGAAGCCCGCGACGCGCTTGTAGTTCGCGGCGATGCCTTCCAGCTCCTGCTGGGACAAGACGTCGGTGACGACCTCAAAGCCGTCGGGCGCGCGCTCCTCGACGAGCTGCATCACCTGCTCCGGGCCGTTCTTGCGGTTGAGCAGGACGAGGTCGGTGGTTGCGGGCCGGCGCTCGGCCTCATAGGCGAGCAGCGCCGCGGTCGTCGGGCCATGCGCGAGAATCTCGCGGGTGATGACGCGGGCGTCGAGGATCGCCTGCGAGGCGCCGTTCGAGCCGATCGGGTACATCGGATGCGCGGCATCGCCCATCAGCGTGACGCGGCCGAAGGTCCACTGCGACACCGGATCACGGTCGACCAGCGGATATTCGTAGGCGTGCGGGCAGTTCCTGATCAGCCCGGGCACATCGAGCCACTCGAATTTCCAGCTTTCGAACCAGGGCAAGAACTCTTCCAGCCGCGCGGTGCGGTTATAGTCCTCGCGCCGCCACTGATAGGTCGGGGGCATGTGCCGCTCGGCGACCCAGTTGATCTGATAATTGCCTGCCGCATCCGGCGCCTTGCTGATCGGATAGCAGACGAATTTCAGGATCTCGTGCCCCGCCATGATCATGGTGCGGCCGCTGAGGAAAGCCTTTGCCGGCGTCACGCCGCGCCAGAGGATGCGGCCGTTCCAGATCGGCGGGCCTTCGCCCGGATAGAGCTTTTCGCGCACGGCGGAATGGATGCCGTCGGCCGCGATCAGGATCGCGCCGTCGTAAGTCCCCGCGGCTTTGCCGGTCGCCTTGTCGATGAAATCGGCGCGCACGCCATCCGCAGTCTCGGTCCAGCCGGTCAGATGGTGGCTGGTGAGGATGTTCTCGCGGCCGAGCCGCTCGATCGCGGCGTCGAGCAGAAGCTGCTGCAGCGTGCCGCGATGGATCGAGAATTGCGGCCATTTGTACCCGGCCTCCAGCCCGCGCGGTTCGCTCCAGATCGGCTTGCCGTGCTTGGAGAAATAGGCGAGCTCGCGGGTCCGCACGCCACTGGCGTCCAACTTGTCCATCAAGCCGAGCTCGATCAGCTCGCGCACTGCATGCGGCAGCACGTTGATGCCGACGCCGAGCGGCTTCAGTTCCGCGACGCTCTCGAACACTTTTACGGGAACGCCGATTTCGTGCAGGCTGAGCGCAAGTGTCAACCCGCCGATGCCGCCACCGGCGATAAGTACCGTCATGAGAAGACCCCTCCGATTGCAGGCGTCTTGGCACAGCCGCATGGCGGTGGGCAACTGCGAAGAGGATGTTGTGCTATGGACGTCGGGCCCGACAGTCGTTAATTTTCGGCTTTCCCATGAGGTCCGACATGCTCAAGCTCTACTACGCCACCGGCACCTGCGCGCTCGCCACCTACATCACCCTGGAGGAGGCCGGTGCCGACTACTCGGCCGAACGGCTGAGCTTCAAGGACAACCAGCAGAACAGCCCGGACTATCTCGCGATCAACCCGAAGGGCCGGGTGCCGGCGTTGGTCACCGACCGCGGCGTCCTGACCGAGACGCCGGCCATGCTGGCCTACATCGCGCAGACCTTCCCCAAGGCGAAGCTCGCGCCGCTCGACGATCCCTTCGACTTCGCCGAGGTGCAGTCGTTCAACTCCTATCTTTGCTCGACCGTGCACATCAATCACGCCCACAAGATGCGCGGCGCCCGGTGGGCGACGGAGGAGAGCTCGTTCGCCGACATGAAGGCGATGGTCCCGAAGACCATGGCCGCCTGCTTCAAGCTGATCGAGCAGAAGATGTTTCGGGGGCCCTGGGTGATGGGCGATCAGTTCACGATCTGCGATCCCTATCTCTACACGCTCTCGACCTGGCTCGAAGGTGACAGCGTCGACATCAATGCCACGCCGAAGATCGCCGATCACTTCAAGCGCATGTCCGACCGCCCCGCAGTAAGCAAGGTGATGGCGGCGCAGAAGGCGTAAGGCTCGGCGTCATGTTCCGCCGTCGTCCCGGATAAGCGAGCGCTGGTCCGGGACGACAGCATGATCGGTGAGGGGCAATCCTAACCAGCGCGCCGCTTCTCCAGCCCCCGCCCTGTTTCCAGCATCAGCCGCCGCAGCCAGATCGAGCCCGGGTCCATCTGCGCCCGCGTCGGATGGAACATGAACTGCTCGTCGATCCCGGGATCGAGCGGCGGCGTCACCGTGACGAGACCGAGCTGCTTCGACAGCGCCGCGATCAGCCGGCGCGGCACGAAGGCGACGAGGTCGGTGCGGGCGGCGACGTGCAGCGCTTCGAGATAGCCTGAGACCACCAGCGCAATGTGCCGCTCGATGCCCTTGGCTCGCAGCCAGGTGTCGATCAGGTCCTCGCTGTTGCCGCGGATGATCACGCCGACATGGCGCGCGGCGAGGAACGTCTCGCGCCGTTTCAGCTTCGCGGCCATGGGGTGGCCGCGCCGCACCGCCAGCGCGTCGCTGTCGGTATAGAGCAGCTGGCGGTGAAAGCCCTTGAAGGCATTGCCGATCGAGATCACGAGATCGATCGTGCGGGCGAACTCGGCGTAGAAGATCGCAGGTCCCCGCCACGGCACGACGTCGATGCGGACATTGGGCGCGGCCTGCGTCACCTTCTCCGTCAACGGCGGCATCAACAGCTCGACCGCGAGGTCGGGCATCATCAGGCGGAATTGCCGCTCGCTGCGCGCGGCATCGAATTCGTCCGGCACGAACAGCCCACGCACCTGATCCAGCGCCTGCGCCAGCGGGGCGCGCAGCGCCTGAGCCCGTGGCGTCAGCTCCATCCGTGCACCGGTGCGTACCAAGAGCGGATCGCCGAAGATGTCGCGCAGGCGCTGGAGCGCATGGCTCGTCGCCGGCTGCGAGAGCCCGATCCTGAGTGCGGCGCGGCTGACATTGGCTTCGCGCAGCAAGGCGTCGAGCGCGGTCAGCAGGTTGAGGTCGAGCGCAGTCAAATTCATCAGATGAATAGATATCATATAAGGTATCAATTTGAAGAATTTGGATTCTGCGTCGAAGATCCTCCTGTTCTCAGCACAAGGAGATGCCGCCATGAGCGCTGCCGCCAACAAGAAACTGATGCAGGATATCTTTGCCGCCGCGGCCCATACCGATCCGGCCGCGCGGGACCGAGCCTTGTTTGCCGCCAGCCTTGCCGACGACGCCAAATGGGTCGTGACCGGGCAATATTCCTGGTCACGCGCGTTCTCGGGCAAGGAGGCGATCCTCAACGATCTGCACGGCTATGTGCGCACGCGCCTGCGCGATCGCACGCGCACAATCGCCCACCGCTTCATTGCCGAGGGCGACATCGTCGTGGTGGAAGCCAGGGGCGACAACGTCACGCCAGACGGGGTCCGTTACGACAATGACTATTGTCTCGTGTTCCGCCTCGAGGACGGCAAGATCAAGGAGATCCGGGAATACTGCGACTCGGTCCTGACCGAGAAGGCGCTGGGTCCTTTTCCGCAGGCTCCGGTGAGGGTTGCGAGCTAGCGGGACTGAACTGCTGCCAATCCCATCCGGGCAAAGCCGGTGATGGTTGTGCGGCCCTGGAAGGCCCTGGTCGAGATGGTCCGTATCAGGCGCACACGTCCAGGGCCCGGGATCGACTCGCTGCCATGACCGAGCGGGAGCTTCTGGCCTCGGAGATGAGACTTGGGCATGACACGGTCGGAGATCGCCTGCGAGCTGCACAAGCCCCGCCGGCGAAGATGAGGAGTGGCGGGACACGGCCCGGCGTCCGCTTATGAATGCCGGCGGAACTTTCGGGTTTCGCCGGCGTTCCTTCGCTTCCCGGGGCAATTGCGCCCCCGGGCATCGAGCGCGCTTGGGAATTTCATGCTGGCTGGGGTTTCTAACGTCTCGATACAGCTCAACCACAGCTTCCCCGGACTGCGCGAGCGACTGAGAGAAGCGACTGCGGACGCGCACCGGGAACTCGACGCACAGTTTTCATCGTTCGATCTCACCGTCATTGCGGGCTATCGCCGCTTTCTTCAAGCCAGCGCCGGCGCGCTGCTTCCACTCGAAGATGCGCTCGAGCAGGCAGGCGTCGTTCGGCTGTTTCCGGACTGGCCGGAGCGGTCGCGTCGCGCCGCGATCACAGCTGACCTCCGACGGCTCGGCAGCGCCGCGCCATCCATCGTGTTTGTGCCGCCGCTGACGTCCGGTGGTGTGCTCGGCACGATGTACGTGCTGGAGGGCTCGCGGCTCGGAGCCAGGTATCTGCTGAAGCAGGTCGCGGATGCGGTCGACCCTCGTATCAGTGCGGCCACCAGCTATCTCAGCCATGGTGCAGGCAAGCGGCTCTGGCAGAGCTTCCTGTCGAAGCTTCAGGGCGATGGGGCTTGTGACGAGGATGACGTGATCCAGGCGGCGCGCGCCGCCTTTGCCGCATTCGAGCAGGCGGCGGACCGCGCATGAACGAGGCGGTCGATCTCACCAATTGCGATCGCGAGCCGATCCACATTCCCGGCAGCGTGCAGCCGTTCGGTTTCCTGCTCGCTGTGCTCCCGGATTTCACGATCTGCATGGCATCGGACAATGTCGGCAGCTTCCTCGGCGCTGACATTGCCGAGCTGCTGCAACGACCGCTGTCGAGCGTGATCTCGGCAGCGGCCGTCGAGACGATCCGCAGCCGTGTCGATCATCTGGGCGGTCCGGACGCCACCGAACGGCTGTTCGGCGTGGAGCTGCAGTCGGGCAGGGCTCCCTTCGACCTCTCCATTCATCTTTCCGGTGTCTATCTGATCATCGAGGCGGAGCCGAGCGTCCACGAGCCCGGCGTCAATTCCGGCGAACTCGTGCGCCTGATGCTTGAAAGGATCCGCAAGACGCACGGCATGGCCGATCTGGCGCGGGAGGCGGCGCGCCAGCTCAAGGCGCTGACCGGTTTCGACCGCGTCATGGTCTATCAGTTTCATCCGGACGGGTCAGGCGAGGTGATCGCCGAGACCGCGGAGGCCCGGCTCGAATCCTTCCTCGGCCTGCGTTATCCCGCATCGGACATTCCAAGGCAGGCGCGGGCCCTCTATCAGCGCAACTGGCTGCGCATCATCGCCGACGTCAACGCAAGGCCGGCCGCGCTGGTATCGACGGCTACGCACAACGCAGGGCTGCTCGATCTTTCGATGAGCGTGCTGCGCTCGGTCTCGCCGATCCACATCGAATATCTGCGCAACATGGGCGTTGCCGCCTCCATGTCGGTGTCGATCCTGCGCGATGGCAAGCTGTGGGGCCTGTTTGCCTGCCATCATTATTCGCCGCGGTATATTTCGTTCGACAAGCGTACGGCCTCCGAGCTGTTCGGTCAGATGTTCTCCTGGATCGTGCAAGGGCGCGAGCGCGAGGGCGATGTGGCCTATGAGGCCCGCGCCCATCAGGTCCAGGAGCGGTTGATCGAGATGGCGGCTTTCCACGAGCACAGCCGCCGCGCGATCGTCGATTTCCTCGGTGACTACCGCAAGATGATCGAGTGCGACGGCGTCGCGGTCTGGTCCGACAACAAGATCGCGCTCGATGGAGAGACGCCGACCGAAGACGAGGTGAAGGATCTTGTCGGCTTCATCAACCGCACTTCGCCGGGGCGGATCTTCGCGAGCGCCGAGATCGCCAAGGTCTATGCCGCCGGCCAGGCCTTCCGTGACCGCGCGGCGGGCTTTCTCGCCATCCCGATCTCGCGCACTCCGCGCGACTGCCTGATTTTCTTTCGGCGCGAGGTGACGCGCTCGGTCAAATGGGCCGGCGATCCCAACAAGGTGTACGACGAAGGTCCGCACGGGCCGCGCCTGACGCCGCGCAAGAGCTTCGAGCTCTGGCAGGAGACGGTGGCGGGGCAGTCGAAGCCGTGGTCGGCGGCCGACATCCGCATCGCCGAGAGCCTGCGCGTCACGCTGCTGGAGGTCATCCTGCAACTGTCCGACCTCGCCGCGCGCGAGCGCCGCGGGGCGCAGGAGCGGCAGGAACTGATGATCGCCGAGCTCAATCACCGCGTCCGCAACATCCTGAGCCTCGTTCGCGCCCTGGTGGCGCAGAGCAAGGAGACCGCGACCAGCGTCGAGGAGTTCGCCGGCGTTCTCGGCGGCCGCATCCAGGCTCTGGCGCGCGCCCACGATCAGATCACAAACCTGAACTGGGCCCCGGTCGCGCTCCGCACCTTGGTCGAGTCCGAGGCCGGCGCCTATCTCGGCGCGCGCGCGGGACGGGTGAAGATGGGCGGTCCGGACGTCGCGCTGGATCCCAAGGCGTTCGCCACGCTGGCTCTGGTCGTGCACGAGATGATGACCAATTCCGCCAAGTATGGCGCACTTGCCGATTCCACCGGCAGTGTCGAGGTGGTCTGGCGCCTCGATCCGTCTTCCAGCCTCGTCATCGAATGGAAGGAGAGCGGCGGTCCGCCGGTGCAGCCGCCGTCGCGGCGCGGCTTCGGCACGACGATCATCGAGCGATCGGTGCCGTTCGACCTCAAGGGCGATGCCGAGATCCGCTTCGACCTCCTGGGCGTGCAGGCGAAGTTCGTGATTCCCCCCAATTTCGTCGAATTGGTCCCGTCTATCGCAGGAGCCGCCATGCGCGTCGAGGAGCAGCAGTCCGCCCGACCCAGGATTTCCGACACGGTGCTGATCGTCGAGGACAATCTGATCATCGCGATGGCGGCGGAGGTCATCCTGCTCGATCTCGGCGCCCGCCACGTCGACACCGCAGCCACCGTCGATCAGGCGCTGCGCTCGATCGAGCGCACCCGACCGAGCTTTGCCCTGCTCGATCTCAACCTCGGCAGCGAGAGCAGCATCAAGGTGGCACAGAAGCTGAAGGAGATCGGGGTGCCCTTCATCTTTGCGACCGGCTATGGCGAGCGCGCGCCGATCCCCGAGCAATTGGCGTCGGCGCCGGTGGTCCAGAAGCCCTACACGCTGGAAGTGGTCGAGCATGCACTCGACAAATTGCGGAAGGCCGGCGCCTCGTGAGCGTTCGCATGCAGCGCTCTGCATGACGCTGCGCATTCGCGCGCGAACTCTGCATAGCTGCCGACAAAAACAGCAGATTTCGTGCCGGCCGATCTCAATCGCGCGAAAGATTTGAAGGTTCAATTAACGAGTGTCCTCCATTGTACCGCGGTGCAGCGTGGGTCGCGAGGATGCGACGCGCGGCTGCCGGGGTGGCCGGTGACGATCGCCGGAATCGTTTGGCCGCTCGAAGCGGAATGCATCTGGGTGGACAGTGGGAATGCCGAAATTTCGTTTGCGGATCAGGGGACGCCTGTACGCAGGCTTCATGGCCCTTGTGGCGGTCGGTCTCGTGATGGCGGTGGTTGCCGTCTGGAATTTGCGGGATGTGCAGAATCAGGTCGCAAGACAATCCGCGCTCTCGGACAGCACGGCGCGGGTGCTGGAGATTTCCACCCATCTTCAGGCGATCCAGCGCGCCAATCTTCGCTACGTCTACGATGCGAACGAGTCTGCGATGAAGGAGGCCCAGGAGCGGGAAACTGCCGCGATCGGGCTGTTGCAGGTCGGGGCGAAGGGCACGCTCTCGGAGGAGCGGAGAACGCTTTACAACGGCCTCATCGACGACATCGCCCAAATGCGACGTCTGCGTGACAATCTCGGCGACGCCGTCAACGAGGCGAGAACGGGCAAGGCGACGCTGCTGCCGAGCGGGGAGGATCTGGCCGTCAAGACGGGCAAGCTAGTCGACGTGGCGCGCGCCGCCGTCGACGAAGATACCGCGGCCCTCGTCGCTGATCTCGAATCGCGAATCCTGCTCGTGAGGATCGCAAACTGGCGCTTTCTGGCCCTTCGCGATACCCAGGGCCCTGCGACCTTCAGGGCGAGCGTCGACAGGGCCGCGCAACGGCTCGCGGCACTCGAAAAGAGCCCGCAAGCGACGGAGCTGCGAACCACGCTTGCGCCGGTGAAGACCTCGCTTGGAATCTACAAATCGGCGTTCGAGACGACGTCCGCCGCGATGCTTCAGGCCGACGAGATCTACCACAAGAATCTCGCGCCCCTCATCGTCGACAGCATCGGCAAGCTCAAGACCTTGGAAACGGCCCTGAAGCAGGACTACCAGCGATCGCGGACCACTGCCGAAGCCGTGATCGCCGGAACGACGACCGTTCAGGAGATTGCCGGCGGCCTCGCCATCTTGTTCGGCGGCATCGTTGCCTTCCTGATCGCCCGCAGCATCGTCGGTCCCCTGACCTCGATGACAGGTGCGATGGGGCGGCTTGCCGGCGGCAATCTCGAGGTCGAGATTCCCGGCCGCGGCAGGGCCGACGAGATCGGCGACATGGCCAAGGCGATCCAGGTGTTCAAGGACAACATGATCGAGACCGAACGCATGCGTGCCGAGCAGGCCGAGATCGAGGCGCGGCAGGCCGAGAGCCGCAAGGCCGACATGGCCAAGCTTGCCGATCAGTTCGAGCAGGCGGTCGGTGAGATCGTCAACACGGTGTCGTCGGCGTCGAACGAGCTCGAAGCCTCCGCGGGCACTTTGACCACGACGGCCGCGCGGGCCCAGGACCTCTCGACCGAGGTCGCCAGCGCCTCGCAGGAGGCCTCGGCCAATGTGCAGGCGGTCGCCTCGGCGACCGAGGAGCTCTCCTCCTCGGTATCCGAGATTGCCCGCCAGGTGCAGGAATCCGCTCGCATCGCCACCGAAGCCGTCGGTCAGGCGAGCAGGACCAACGAGCGCGTCGGCGCGCTCTCCAAGGCCGCCGCGCGGATCGGTGACGTGGTCGAGCTGATCAGCACCATCGCCGGCCAGACCAATCTGCTGGCGCTCAACGCCACCATCGAGGCTGCGCGTGCGGGCGATGCCGGCCGCGGCTTTGCGGTGGTCGCCTCCGAGGTCAAGGCGCTCGCCGAGCAGACTGCGAAGGCCACCGGCGAGATCGCCCAGCAGGTCTCCGGCATCCAGGCCGCGACGGAGGAGTCGGTCGGCTCGATCAGAGAGATCAGCGGCACCATCGAGCGGCTGTCGGAGATTTCGTCGACGGTCGCCGCCGCCGTGGAGCAGCAGGGCGCGGCGACGCAGGAGATATCCCGCAATGTCCAGCAGGCGGCCCATGGCACCCAGCTGGTGTCGTCCAACATCGGCGACGTGCAGCGCGGCGCCTCCGAGACCGGATCGGCCTCCTCGCAGGTGCTGTCGGCGGCGCGCTCGCTGTCGGCCGATAGCAGCCGCCTCAAGCTCGAAGTGGCCAAGTTCCTGAGCTCGGTCCACGCCGCCTAACCGAAAGCGGACGTATCCTGCTGCATGGTCATTCCGGGGCGGTGCGAAGCACCGACCCGGAATCTCGAGATTCCAAGGTGCGCAACTGCGCACCACCGTTCGCCGCCCTGCGGCGCCCCGGAATGACTGCTACGGCGATCAGGCCGCGTTGATCTTCATGTGCTTGAACATGTTGCTGCGCGCTTCGTCGTCCATCTCGGCCTTGAAGGTGAACTTGTCCTTCAGGGCGATGGCGCGCCCCGCCGCGGGCCGCGCCGAGATCTCGTCGACGAGCCGCTTCACGTTCGGGTATCGCGCAAACGCATCGTCGCCGAGCTTGAACGGCACCATCCGCGCCCAGCCCCACAGTGCCATGTCGACGATCGAATAGCTGTCACCGACCATGTAGCGGCGGCCCTGGAGGTGACTGTCGAGAATCCTGTAGTGGCGATCGGTCTCGTACTGGTAGCGATTATGGGCGTAGTCGTGGTTCTGGTCCTTCGGCGCAAAATGCTTGAAGTGGACGGCCTGCCCCGAATATGGCCCGACGCCGGTCGCCACGAACATCAGCCAAGACAGCAATTCGGCGCGGTTCGACGGCAGGAATTTGCCGGTCTTCTCGGCGAGATAGAGCAGGATGGCGTTCGAGTCGAACACGATCGTGCCGTTGTCGTCGATGGCCGGAACCTTGCCGTTCGGATTGACCTTCAGAAATTCAGGCGCGAATTGCTCGCCCTTGCGGGTGTCGATCTTGACCGGCTCGAAGGCCAGCCCGGACTCCTCCAGAAACAGCGCAACCTTGGTCGGATTTGGTGATCCGTTGAAAAAGAATTTGAGCATCGAGCATCTCCCCGGTGTCTGTTGCGCGCGCGGACGCGACGTGGTTGGGCGGACCTTGTCTTGCCTGAACCCGTCGCGGGAGAGCAACCGGCGAGTTTGCCGGGCGGCGTCTGCGCGCTACGCAGATCAAGCGGCGTAACAAAGGCCGATGGCCGCCGTAATGACCATGGTCGCGCCCACGGCCTCCAGCCGCAGCCCGAGCCGTGCGGCCAGATGCATGTCGGAGGCCCGCGCCGCGCGTTCCGGTCCGCGCGCGAAGCCGTGGACGATGACGTCGTGGTTGAAATTGTCGTGCGCCTCGTTGCTGCTGGCGAGCCCGACGCAGATCACGAGCATGCCGAACAGTGCGAGGCCGAAAAATCCCAGCATCGCGATCAGGAACATCGGAAACATGCCGGCCAGGAAGATCGGCAGTAGCGGCACCAGCAGCAATGTCTCGGAGTGGCGTCGCATGGAAGCTGGCCAGGTCAGGACAATGCGCTGATCCTAGTCCTGCTGGCGGCCGGGTTCAACCAAGCGCGTCGTTCCCGGGGCGGGCGATGCGCGAGCGGCTGCGTCATTCAAGCGGCTATTGGGGCCAAGGCGCAAGAGCGCCTTTGCCCACCTTGCGAGGCTACGACGCGCGGCAACGGCTACTCGGCCGCCATGCCGGCGCGGATCTCGGCGCGCAGTTCGTCGATCAGCTTGAGACCCTTCTTGGTCTCGACGTGCCAGAAGGTCCAGCCGTTGCAGGCCTGCGCGCCTTGCGCCACCGCGCCGATGCGGTGGATCGAGCCGACCTTGTCGCCCAGCATGATGGCGCCGTCGGCACGGACCAGCGCGCCCAGCTTCTTCTTGGCGTCGAACAGTTTCGTGCCGGGCATGATCATGCCGCGCTCGATCAGCTCGGCGAACGCGACGCGCGGCGCTTCGCGCGCGGTCATGAACGGGGCGAGGCTCTCCTCCGGCAGCGGCTCGACGGCGGCGATGCGGGCCTCGGCCGCCTTGGCGTAAGTCTTGTCGCGCTCGAAACCGATATAGGAGCGGCCGAGGCGCTTTGCGACCGCGCCGGTGGTGCCGGTGCCGTTGAAGGGATCGATCACGAGATCGCCGGGCCTGGATGACGACAGCAGCACGCGCGCGAGCAGGCCTTCCGGCTTCTGCGTCGGATGCACCTTCTTGCCGTCGGCGCCCTTGAGGCGCTCTTCGCCGGTGCAGAGCGGGATCAGCCAGTCGGACCGCGCCTGCACGTCCTCATTGGCGGCCTTCAGCGCCTCGTAATTGAACGTGTAGCCCTTGGCCTTCTCGTCGCGCGCGGCCCAGATCATGGTCTCGTGCGCGTTGGTGA
This sequence comes from Bradyrhizobium sp. RP6, assembly GCF_003837805.1. Lineage (GTDB taxonomy): Bacteria > Pseudomonadota > Alphaproteobacteria > Rhizobiales > Xanthobacteraceae > Bradyrhizobium. The sequence goes on from NZ_RQIT01000027.1 coordinate 101,914, forward strand.
AGCGGCGGCCGCGGAAATTCGGCATCGGGTTGGTCTTGCGCCAGACTATGTCGTTCAGGAGCCAGAAGCCGAGGTCCTGCATGATCGCGCCGACGCGGAAGATGTTGTGATAGGAGCCGATCACCCAGATCGTCGCCGACGGCTTCATCGCACGGCGGGCGGCAAGCAGCCAGGCGCGGGTGAAATCGTCATAGGCGGAGAACGAATCGAACTTGTCCCAGTCGTCGTTGACGGCATCGACATGGGATTCGTCGGGGCGCTTGAGATCGCCCTTGAGCTGGAGATTGTAGGGCGGGTCGGCGAACACCAGGTCGACCGAACCAGCCTGAAGCTTCGACATCTCGGCGACGCAATCGCCGAGAATGATGCGATGCGAAGGAGACTCAAAATTTGTGCGGGGCGCCCTTGCAGACGCCCCGCGACGCGACTCTACCATGACTCAAGAACTCTGACTCAGGCGACGCTGTCGGCGACGCGGGACCAAACAACCGACTGGCCGTTACATTGAAGGGGCAAAGTAAAAAACGACTTAACTCGCCGCTCTCGTAAGCAGCCGTCGCTTTGCCGTTCGTGCGCACGTTGCTGTGCGCATTCGCTGTATTTTGCAGTGTATTTCGCGTTTGCTCGCGCTGCTGGATCAATCGTGGCGGCAAAAAGGCTGCAAATTTCTCTCGGAAAAAATTGCTCGACCCTCGGAAAAAATTGCTGGCATCGACACGCTGTCGCACTAGGCAATTTTTGCCGGCCACGATATTGATAAGAGCAACGGAAATTTTACGTGTGTGGCGCGTTGAACCTTGGCGCTGTCTCGCGTCGTCGAAACTGAATCAGGGACCCCAAAAGGAAAGGCCGCCATGCGTTACGATGACTTCCGCCGGAGCGACGACATCGAGGATCGTCGCGAGGAAGGTGGTGGCTTTGGCGGCGGAGGAGGCGGGTTCGGTCTGCCGATGGG
>NZ_RQIT01000028.1 GCF_003837805.1 Bradyrhizobium sp. RP6
TGAAGTGATTTGGGACCTACTCCTGAAAGTCGATCCCGAGGGGCCTACCCTCATCGCTGCCACAGCTTGTGCACACAGATTTTCAGATCATCTCGATCATCCTTTCCGTGTGCTTCTGCAGCACACTATCATCGCCATGCAGGCGCTCGGCCGCCATGACATGGGCTTCGACCAGGCGCAGCAGGGGATCCAGCGCCGCACAGACCGACCCCACGGCGTCCGCCAGGGTCGACAGCGCGATCGGCACGCCTTCGAGGGCGTAGCGCTCGGCCTGGCGGTTTAAGGGCTGATGTTGGCCGTACTTCTCGAACATGATCATGGCCAACAGGCTCGGGCCGGCCCATCCCCGTGCGACGGCATAGAATGGCGCCGGGGCCTGGCTGATCTTCTCGCAGTCGCGGCAGGAGAACTTCTCCCGCACCGTCTCGATCACCTTCCACTGGCGCGGTACCACTTCCAGTGTCCTCGTCACGTACTCGCCGAGCTTGCGCAGACGATTGCCGCCACAGCACTGGCAAGCCGTCGGCGGCTCGATGACGACTCGTTCGCGCGGTAAATGCTCAGGGAACGTCTGTCGTTCGCCGCGCTTGCGCGTAAATCCGCGCCCCGTCGTCGCCTGGCCACAGCGCGCTCTGCCGCCAGCTCGTCTTCAGTGGCGTCACTTTCCAACTCTTCGAAGGTCAAGGCCAACTGCTCGATCAGGCGCGACGAACGCTCCGACCGCTGGCCATAGATCTGATGCCTTAGCTTGGCGATTTGCAGCTTCTGCTGGGCAATCAGCGCTTCGTCCTCAGACGCTTTCGCGCGGGCGACCGCAAGTTCAGCGGCGACTTCCAAACCCTTCGCACGCTCGGCTGCCAGCGCCGCTTTCAGGACGGCAATGTCATCCGGAACAGCGTCGCGCTCAGCATCCATGCGACACAGTGAATCACAGATTGGAAGCGTTGGGACTCCCCAAAAATGCAAAACCTGCTGGATTTTGTACTCAACCTGCGCTTCTCGGTCGCCAGCTCAGTTGTGGATTCCGCCAGTCGATCCCTTCCAGCATATAGGCCATCTGCGCCGCTGAGATCGATACCGCGCCGTCCGACGCCGAAGGCCAGATGAACTTGCCTCGGTCCAGGCGCTTGGCATAGAGCGACATGCCCAACCCATCATGCCAAAGAATCTTGACCAGATCGCCGCTGCGGCCCCGGAAGATGTAGAGATCGCCGGCATGGAGATCGCGCTTCAGGCTCTCCTGAACCGTAAGAGCCAGGCTTCGCATGCCGCGGCGCATATCGGTGTGGCCGGTCGCGATCCAGACCCTGACGCCGCTCGGAATCGGAATCATCGTCGTCGCAAGAGCTCAAGAACCTGCTGCAGCGCCTCAACGTCCACGTCACGGTCAACGCGAACACGACAGCCGCCCCCGAGCTCAATCTCGATGATTCCGGCCCTTGCACGCTGCGCAGGCGGTGAAGACGCCAGTTGTGGTGCGCCGCTCGAGATCGGAGCCGCTACAGGTGTGACCTCGACGGGAACGAGAGCAGGCGCAGCATCGCCGCCCAGTCGCCCCTGGCGCGCTTGTCGTAAGCGCGTATTTTACCGCACAGGCTACGCGCGCGCCTGGCCGCGGCGTCGCGTGACGCCGGGCCCCAGCAGTGTCATCGGAACGGCTTGGTTGACCTGAGCGTTCGAACGTCAGCCGCTATTCTCAGCTGGCAGGTTTTTTTGAGCGGTGCAGTTGAACGGCAACAGATCTTCGATATCGGCGTCTGGCGCGCGCTGGGGCAATTCGGTGAGCGCGTGACGTAGCCATGCATAGGGATCGACGCCGCATGCCCGGCATGTCAGCACCAAACTGTAGATCACGGCGCTTGCCTTGGCGCCGGCAACGGTGTGGCTGAACAGCCAACTTTTTCGTCCGGTGCAAAACGGCCTGATGTCGCGCTCCAGAACATTGTTATCGATCGGGGCGAGACCGTCACTGGTGTAACGGGTCAGATAATCCATTGGTTGCGCGCATAGGCGATCGCCTTGCCGGTCAAGCTTTCGGGGAGGACCTTCGGCGCCTGGTCGTCGAGCCAGGTCCGGAAGGCGGCCAATACCGGCAGGCTATGCTGCTGGCGCAGCCGCAAGGTGTATGCGGCGCGCGTTTCGTCGTCGGGCGGCGTCTGGCGCGCCACCCTCTCGACCTCATACAACGCCTCGAAGAACTTGTGCGCCTGCAATGGCGGACCGCCGGGCGTCTTCCTGGCCTTGAGCGCATCGGTAAATTTCCTGCGCGCATGCGCCATACAGCCAAGATGGTCGCGCCTGTCAGCGTGCCCCAGGCGTCATAGCCGTCGCTCATCAACAAGCCGCGATAGCCGGCCAGGAAGGCCTGAGGATGTTCCTGGCCGCGACCGGGCTGGTAATCGAACAGCACGACCGGCTGCGCGTAGTCCTGGCCGCTGCGATAGGCCCACATGAAGGATTTGGCCTGCGCATCCCGGCCGTCCTCTTTCAGAACCTGGACCCAGGTTTCGTCGCCGTGGACCAGGGGCTGCGACCTGAGCTTTTGCTGTAGCGCGTCATAGACCCGATGCAGATGCAACTCGCTCGCCCGGATCACCCAGTTGCCCAGCGTCCCGCGGCTGATGCTGACGTCGGCGCGCCCCAGCGCGTCCGCCACACGGTACAGCGGCGTGCCGTCGACGTATTTGTTGGCGAGCACCAGCGCCAGCGTCGATGGCGTGGCGACGCTACCCGGCAGCGGCTGCGCCGGCATCGGCGCGGTCACGATCGGGGTGTTCAGCGCGGTGCGCTCGCAGTGACGGCAGGCATATTTGAACCGCACATGTTGCAGCACCGACGCCTTCACCTCGACGTGCAACTGCTCGGTGACGGTCTCGCCCATCCGATGCATCCGATTGCGGCAGCACGGACAGTCCTTTTGATCCTCACCCAGATCATGTTCGACGCGTTGGCGCGGCAGATCGTCAGGCAGCGGCTTGCGGCCGCGTGTCTTCGGTGCCGGCTTTGGAGCCTCCCGCAATCCCGTGTCCGGCACGGCGACCGCCTCGACATCGTCGTCGTCCCGGCTTTCAGCGGCGGCCTGCTCGGCTTCGTTGAAGATGCGCTCCTTGAGCGTTTCGCTCTTCGGCGCGTAGCGGCGCAAGCGCTCCAGGCGCAACTGCTCCTCAAGATGCAGGACGCGTTGCGCGAGTTTCTCGTTCTCCGCCTTCAGCGCCGCGAGCTCGGCCGCGTGCGCCGCGATCAAGGCTTCCAGCTCGTGCGTCGTGGGCCTGCGACTCATCGTAGTCTTGAATCGAAGTCATGCCGCCGCGTCAACCGAGTTCCATGCGGTGGCCGGCGTCATCCGATAGCGCTGATGACGCCGCCCGCATCGAACACGCTCAGCCCACGCTGTGATATTGCCGCACCGGATGACGACGCACCGCCGCGATGTTGATGCCGTCAAGCAGCCAGTGCAGCTCCTCCGTCGTCAGCGTTAGCACCGCCTCCTGACTTCGGGGCCAGTGGAATCTGTCGGCCTCCAGCCGCTTCAGCAGCTTCCAAAATCCTGACCGGTCATAAATCAGCAGCTTGATCCGGTCGCGGCGACGATTGCAGAACGCGAACACCGCGCGCTGGAACGGATCCAGCCCCATCGACTGCTCGACCACGATCGCCAGGCTGTTGATGCCCGCCCGGAAGTCAATCGGTTCGCGGTGAAGGTAGACCCGAAGATCAGAGGCCAGCCGGAACATCGCAACGCCCCAGCGCTTCAATCACCGCCGACAGCTAACTGCGCGTCGCCGCCTTCCAGCGAAAGCGTTCACGCCGTTGGGCATCGATGCCGTCAGCCGCCCTGCACAGGATCGCTCCGTCGCGCAAACCGCGATCGCGCCAGCAGATCGAGTTGGCGACGGCGACGGCGCGCGAACCGGAACAAAGGCTGGCGCAATCGGCGCCTCCGGCTGGCCATCCCCGTTCTGACGTTGTCGCTTGGCCACCCACTTGCGCAGCAGGTTCGCGTTCACGCCGTGTTGCAACGCCAGCCCCGCCAGCCCCGCCAGCGACACGCCAGGCTGCAGACAGGCCTCGACCAGCCGCTGTTTGCTGGCCGGATCATAGCGACGCCGCCCATTGCGCAACACGCCGACCGTCTCAAGTCTCAAAAGTTCTTCTGGAGTGATCATCGATGGTGTCCACCTCGTTCATGGTGGACACCTCATCCCATCCCCGCGCTCAACTGCATAGGTGCGTAGAAAGGAGCGCTTACCGCTTGTCGACGCCAGGTGAACAGCAGGCTATGAGCCACCCCGTGCCGGCGTGCCACCCCGCAGACCGTCTCGCCGGGCTGCAAGGTCTCTTCGACAAGGCGCACCTTCTCGTCCTAACTCCATCGCCGCCGACGCTCGGCGCCCAACACATTGACCTGCATTCCCGACGTGACCTTAAAGCTAGAGTTAAGGTCAAATCCTTAGGCCGCCCCGCAAACTACACAAGGCGGTCGCCGCCGGAGGGATACTCTCTAGCGACAGACTCTGACACTCTTTACGCACCCGCGCAATTACGCAGACATGGAGAAAACCGGAAGATGGGATTGAGCCGAAGGGAATGGGGGCGGAAGGCTGCAGTGAAGGTGCGGTCAGATATGCCTTGCGCCAAGGGCGTTTAGCGGCGCGGCCCGATGGCACGCTCGATCCATCTCAGCTCGGCTGGCGGTGGATGCGAGACTCCTCGGGAGAGAGGCCCTCAGCGTATTTCTTCCGGTAGTCGATGCCACCGAAAGGATGCGGAGACGATCGGGATCGCCGCCACCTTCCATGGAAGTGGTCTGTGGAGGTGGCGATCCTCCTCAGTATCTTCGTCTCTAGAAAATGGGCGATGTTGATCCGATCGGCCCGATAGAGATCTGCGACGACCTTAACGCGAAACTCGCTGAATTTTGGGTTGGTGCGCAGGTTGGGCCGCGCGATGGCACCAGATGAAGCCGATGATGAGAACGCCGTCCTCCTAGATATCAACGATCCGATCGCGGTCGCCGGAAGGATAATCCATCTGGCGGTGACTTTTTACCAGGAAGACCTGAAGCGCCGGCGCCGGGAGACCGGGATCGTGTGTGTGAGGGACAAACGCCATGGCAAAGGGTAAGAGCGAGGACTGCGTAAACCAAGCGCCTCAGTTCGCGCGTGACGGATAGCTCGCAATCTTGCGAGTGAGCTGCCAAAGCTCGACCCTATTGGTCTTGGCTAATTGCTGTGGTCGCTGCTTAGCCGCTTCCTCATCAGCGCAAATCAGCCTTACGCAGTGCACTACATTCCCGTCGGGCTCGAACAAGTAGACCATGAACTCCTCGATCGAAGGGCTTCCAGTCACGCGCCGGCCGTGACTTTGAAGGTTATTGCTTGGTCCGATGGCGCTGCGTGCATGTCTTTGGTGGAGGTAGTCATTGCTCATGCTTAGCTGATCGCGACAACCGGCCGGCGTATTGCCCAGTTGCAAAGTTCCTGCATGGACATCGCTCGGATCTTATTTCCCGCCGGTTGCGCTCGACGATAGCTAGAATCAATTCTTCGGTGGCGATCAGAGCCAGCTCCATTTTTTCCTTAACAATAGTCGACGTATCTCGACCGATACTGTCGAGATGGTTCAGGGCCACCGCTTTGAAGCTATGGGCTAGGCGCTCCTCGGCATCGTCGCGTGCATAGTCTATAATAGTATCCAGGTGGGCGACGATTTGAGCCCGTTGCTCGGTCGGTTTTGGACCGTCAAGCAACGTTATCGCTCGAATAAAGGCCTCTTCAACAGGGATCATATCAGGTTTCCTTTGTTGCTGGATTGGAAGCCGCAGTAGCTCGCACCGGTGCTGCAGATTAGCGAGGCTCGACCCGCAAAGGCAACTCCTCAGAAAAAGGAGTTGATGTTGCGCAATTTTGAGGGGCGACCATCATCGGCATGGATCGGTGTGCGGCGGGGGCGAGGCAATGCAGCGATCAAACCGGGGTGGTGTCCTAATTAGGCACCCTTCACAAATCACACCAACGAATTGGCCCCGGGCGATGGTGCCCGAGGTCTTTCACCTAGATGAGACTGCAATTTCTGCACACTACATCGCAAAACTGCTCCGCATTTAGTTCAAGGTGGATGGCGCGCCGTATGGCGCTCGCCTTCACGAACAACGACTGGGAGCATTAGGTTAGTCAAGCCGGACACGAATTCGATAGCTTTGCGAGCCTCCTCATCCCGCTGTCTCCGCGTTTGGTCATTTGGGACTTTCAACATTCTGTGTCATCAAACAAACAAGCGGAAGGCAAGAAGACAAGCGAAGTTGTCGGCGGGCTCTCGTACTCCAGTTCGACATCTGCAGCCGAGCAGTGCGTCTAGCACCCATAAAGGGAAGATGGCATCACCTTGCACAACCATAGATAGCGAGTCGCTTTCGACTCAACGTCACCTCAGTAGCACACTTCTCCGGAGTGTATGCACAACGTCAAGCCCATTCAGCAGCACAAAACTGAGGTGCAAGGCGGCCTCCGACTTCACTATAAGACGACGGACGCGTAAGCCGGATGCGAGGCCGCACATTGCACTCTCTTCATGATGCTTCCACAACCAGATGTCTTGGTGAGATGAGTCAGCTGCATCTTCGATCCCAAGAGCGAGGAGGGGTGCGATGCCCGACGTTGAAGGTATTCCGTTTGATGCGCCCCTCTACCATGGGAGCAAAGACCGTGGCAGCACGTTCCTGCGCTGCCGAGCCATAAACCTTAAATTCAGCGTGGGCAACGAGGTGAGTCATCTATTGCCGAAGGGGTTAGTACCGTCAGCGAACCCCGCAATCAGCCATTGTTGGCGTCGCGAGCTATCCCTCAAGCACAGTGGGGTCATGCTTGGAGTGCTATTCAGGAATTCAAGTTAGTAATTCTGGCGGTCAGATTGGCTTTTACACTCCTTACATGTACGTGACAACGAATGGAGCTATCGCCCAAAGTTGGTGACCGGCGGGAATCGGTGAAGTGGCCCCCGGATTTGGGACCAGAAGCCTAGTTGGAATGTAGCCGTTCCGTTTGGTAAACGGAGCGGACGATGACGAAGAAGACGAGACGGAAGATCGACGCGGCGCTGAAGGCGACGATCGCTTTGGAGGCGCAGCGTGAACAGGTGAGCGTGGCCGATCTGGCGCAGCGCTAGGAGGTGCATCCCACCAGATTTATTCCTGGAAGAAGCAACTGCTGGATCAGGCGGCCAGAGCTTTTGATCCCGCTGGGGAGGCGGCGGACGTTGGTCGCGACCGTGAGATCGAGAAGCTGCATGCCACGATCGGGCAGTTGGTCGTGGAGCGGGATTTTTTAGCGAAGAGGTCCGGAAGATGAGCATCCCGGACCGCAGGGCGAAGCTCGACCGCGCGCATGGCGTGCTGTCGATCCGCCGCCAGTGCCGGCTGCTCGGGCTGTCGCGCTCGGGCGTTTACCGGACGCCGCAGCCGGCCAATGACGACGATCTGACGCTGATGCGCCAGATCGACGAACTGTTCACCGCGCGGCCGTTTCTGGGCTCGCGGCGGATGGCGTGGCTGCTGAGCGAGGATGGCGTTCCGATCAACCGCAAGCGCGTGCAGCGGCTGATGCGCAAGATGGGGATCGAGGCACTGGGGCCGAAGCCGCGCACCAGCAAGCCTGCGCCGGGGCACCTGATCTATCCCTAGCTGCTGCGCGGCATGACCGTCGACCGGCCGAACCAGGTCAGGGCGACCGACATCACCTATATCCCGATCGGACGCGGCTTCCTCTATCTGGTGGCTGTGATCGATTGGGCGAGCCGGGCCGTGCTGAGCTGGCGCCTGTCCAATACGATGGACGTGTCGTTCTGCATCGACGCCCTGGAGGAGGCGCTGGCGCGGTTCGGCAAGCCGCAAATCTTCAACACCGATCAGGACAGCCAGTTCACCAGCGCGGCCTTCACCGGCGTGCTGGAGGCCGCCGGCATTCGGATCTCGATGGACGGTCGCGGCCGCTGGATGGACAACGTGTTCATCGAACGGCTGTGGCGCAGCGTCAAGCACGAGGACGTCGTGTGCTGTGGAAGTCAGGCGTCGGCCTGAATCCTGACGAAGCTTTGTCAGAGATGGAGGATGGCCCTCCGAAGTCGACCTGCAGGGGTAGACGTCAAACCGCTCCGAGCTGCGAGGGTAAAGAGCCCTAGTAGTGAGCGTTGGAGGAAAAGGCGGAGGAAACTCCGTCAGGTGAGATCCGAGGAGACGAACGTAAGTAAACCGCTGATGACGTGTCGTAACGTGTTCTATCGACGTCGAAACCGGGATCAGGATGTCTATCCCGCGAGCAAGGGTTGGGGGGAGCCTGCCGACTGTCCAACCGGCGTCCGGCATGAAGGTGGCGTGACGTCGGATCAGGCTTTGACAAGGAACACAGGAACCTGTCGCTCCGATGTGAAGGGAGGACTCCAAGCGGCTCGTCGCCGCAAGGAGCAGAGTACCGATGCGGAGCACAGGGGCGGAAACGCCCGTATTAGGGACGAAGGCGCTGTAATGGCACTGCACCGAAGGGGCGTTGTCATCCGGCTTTACGCGGTCGACAACCCGAAAGGGGATGATCGGCATGAGTAAGGCCAAGCCGTTTTGTATTGCCAAACGCGATGTGTGGGAGGCGTATAAGCACGTGAAGGCTAACCAAGGGGCAGCTGGTGTTGACGGGCAGTCGATCGAAGACTTCGACCGAGATCTGAGTAAGAATCTCTATGGGATCTGGAATCGGATGAGTTCGGGCAGCTACTTTCCGCCTCCGGTGCGGCGCGTTGACATACCGAAAGGCGGAGCTGGCAGCACGCGACCGTTGGGAATACCAACGGTCTCGGACAGGATCGCCCAGATGGTGGTCAAGCGTTATCTTGAACCGATTCTGGAGCCCGTGTTCCACATGGATTCCTATGGGTATCGGCCAGGGAAATCAGCACATGATGCACTGGCTGTGGCTCGGCGTCGATGCTGGAGCCACGATTGGGTGCTCGACCTCGACATCAAGAGCTTCTTCGACGAAATCGATTGGAGCCTTCTGATGAAGGCCGTGCGCCGCCACTCCGGGCGGTTTTATCCCTCGAAGCTTCAAGAGGAGTTGCGCACGATCGATGCCTACATCGTTCGATGGGCAACACGACAATACAAACGGTTCCGAGGACACACGTTGGCGGTATGGGAATGGTTGCGATCGCTGAAGCGACGCAATCCAGGCCTGTTCGCTCACTGGGTTGCCGGATCAACGGTTGGATGACGGGAGCCGGATGAATCGCGAGGTTCACGTCCGGTTCTGAGAGAGCGCGGGGCTGCAATGCCCCGCGCCACTCACCTATCTCAAGGGTTATTCGGATGGCCACGAGGCCAAAGCCGGAATGCCCGATGGATCGAGTTTTACAATTTCCAGCGCCCCCATCAGGCGCTGGAAAACCGCGCGCCGATGACGGTCTGGCGGGCAGGTGTCACCGGCGCATTCGGGGAACAGGCTGTGGATATGACGCTTCTCGCAAGCGAGAAGCGTTACAATGCTGCGCGTTGCCCACATCCCCACAGCCAGGACAGCAGCAAGCAACAGTAGCGTAAACTATTGGCAACAACGAACGGCAGCAGCTCCACTTAAGAAACCAGACCCGGTGGTCCTCAGCATAGGGTCCACTCATTTGGCCACGATCAAAACCGGCAGTGAGCTCGTCTTCCTGGACATAGAATTCCTACGCGCCGTTCGATGTCTCTGATCGTCTGAACGACAGATTGCTTCCATTGACTTCCGTTCGAATATACCCCGCCGATGCCGCTAATTCTCTCGTGGGGCTTCGTCCTGTCGGTCTTACTGACGCAACGAACGCGTGCGAGTCTGGCGACGGGGCCTCTTCTTTCGCTGCAAAAGGAGCAACAAGGTTAGCGTTCAGTGGCGGACCATGCCGCCGACCAATTCAGGTAGTTGCCCCGGTTATAGCTAGAGATACCATGAGTTTTATCGTATGAGAACGTCTTCTCTCGGACCGATTGCATTGGTGAATTCAAACCGTGTCGCTGTCTATAAAGCTATCGGATGTAGTCTGGTTTCGGCCGCCCTTTTTACCATTATGGTGGTGCTTATCAAAGGAATGGGTCCACAGTATCCAATTGGACAGATTTTGTTCGTTCGTAGCTTGTTCGCTATGGTCCCAATCTTGTGGTTGGCATATCGGCTGAGCGGATGGCAGGAGCTGCGCACTAGGCGGATTAGCGCTCATCTCTATCGCTCGGGTGCTGGCATATGCTCGATGTTCTTCACTTTCACCGCTGTCAGCATGATCCCGTTAGCAACAGTCATGGCGCTAAGCTACGTTGCACCGATATTCGTTACGATCCTAGCTATTCCCATGCTTGGCGAAACCGTACCGCTCCATCGCTGGGCCGCCGTGATCATCGGCTTTGCTGGCGTTCTCTTGGTCGTTCATCCAGATGTTAGCGGCATCTCGCTCGGCGCTGTTCTGTCGCTGGCCGGCGCGTTGACTGCCGCGCTCGCGATGATTTTTATCCGCAGGATGGCTGATACCGAGTCAAGCACTGCGACCGCTTTCTATTTCACACTGGCGGGAGTCGTCGTTGGCGCAGCCACCTTGCCCTTTGCAAATGTTTGGCCAGAACTCGCTGATATACCGACTTTGATTGCTATCGGGCTTGTCGGCGGCATCGGGCAGATCCTGGTAACTATGGCTTACCAGTTGGGGGCTGCTTCGATGGTCGCGCCCTTCGGCTATGTCTCGTTAGTTTTCTCACTTGGTATCGGTTTCATTATCTGGGGTGAACTTCCTACCATGATCGAATTATTTGGTATCTTCGTTATAACTATCTCCGGCTTTGTCACTGCTTTCTATGAGCGACAACGATGAACGTTGCCCTTCACAACGCGCTTTGCGGAGATCAAGAATGCCGACGGAACTCACCACGTAAACCTGACATCATTGCTGAGAGGAATGCGCTGCAGGCCATAGATTGCGCGGCTTTCAACAGCGTTCGCCTATCCTTCGGCACGAGCCGCCCGCCCAGAAGACGAATCTCTGTCACTACGCTCGCGAGATCCGCTTCGGGGCACTATCCTGTAAAACCATAAATGAAAGAGGATATCATATGGGCAATCATAGGTGGAGGACATGGTGGTCAATCCATGGCTGGTCATCTAGCCATCATGGGATGTCGCGTTAGATTGTACAATAGAACGGCGAGAACAATTGAAGAGATAAACAAACTTGGTGGGATCAATATTGACGGCGCTCTCCAAGGTTTTGGCGGACTTGAACTCGCGACTACGGACATCGGCGAAGCGCTCGCAGGGGCACACGTTGTGGTGGTGGTCACCCCAGCAACCGCGCATGCTGAGATAGCGACCAAGTGCGCTTCGCACTTGGTTGACGGGCAGATCGTTTTCCTTCATCCGGGTGCGATGTGCGGGGCTATAGAATTCCGCGAGATTCTCCGAAATGCGGGTTGCACCGCAAATATCCCAGTTGCGGAAAGCAATCATCTTCTCTACGCGTGCAGAAGTGCGAAACCTGGTTACGCCGAAATCCTTGCCATCAAGAAGGATGTATTACTTGCCACGTTGCCGGCAAACAAGAATAACGAAATCCTGGAATTGCTCAACGAGGTGTTCCCGCAGATTCGGGGTGCAAGAAATGTCCTGGAAACGAGCCTGTCCAATGGCGCTGTCATAATGCATCCGGCCCCCACGATCTTTAACCTCTCCATGATCGAATCTCAGCACGACTGGCTTTACTATTCAGAAGGTATCACCCCCACCATTGGAGCCTTTGCGGAAGATATCGACCAGGAACGCGTAGCTCTTGGGAAGTCTTTCGGCTTTGACTTGCCCTCTGTGCGCGAGCTGTACCGATTAATTTACGGTGTGCAGGGCGAAAGCCTTTCCGAAATCTGTCGCAAGAATCCGGCCTACGAGAAGATTAGGGGGCAGAAAGACCTGCGGACGAGATATATTCTTGAAGATATCCCGTTCGGCCTCGTTCCCATGATCGAATTGGGCAGGATGCAGGGATTGTCGATGAGCCGAATGAAGTTGATCGCAGAACTTGGCCAATATCTGCTAAAAGACAATTCATTCTTGTCACATGGGCGTACCCTGGCGAACCTGGGCCTCGGCAATATGACATCTGAAGAGTTTGCCATGTTCGTTCAAACGGGTGAGCGACCCGTCCGCCATCGTGGTTCGCCCGCCATGTGTCGGCATAGCCGCCGCGCTTGACCGCGACCCATCCCGCGTCGGGTTCGAGAGAGTGCGCCAGGGCGACACAGTTGACCGCCCGGCGCAGATGCATTTGGCCGAGCAGGTAGCGGGCGGGCCAGCAGATCGCCGCCTCCATCCGCGTGACATCGCTGAAGGACGGCAGCAGGCGCGTGCGGTTCTGCATCCGCATCGTTTTCTCGAGTTCGCCTTGCGCCTGTTGAGCGAGCAAGTCCTCGAACTCGTAATTGTAGGCAGGCCACGGAGCGCCATAGCCCGCGACCGCGCGTATCGGGATCAGACGCAGCGTTCGCATCGCCTCGGCGAGACGCGTGCCCACGTGCGGGCCGCACCAGACCGAAGGCGCGACGTCCCCTATCACGGCCTCTTCGAGCGGGTTGAATTTCGGCGGTTCGTCGCGCCGGATCAGAATGCAGTCCATGTTTTACCTCTGTTTGGCGCATAGAGCTCGCGAACAAGCCGCTCACGATACGCCTGTTGCTTCCGTGTTTGTCGATCAGTGTCGGCTGCAGACGACAGCCCATGCTCCAGCTTGTGGCAGTCAGCGCAGACCGCTTCCAGGTCTTCGAGGCGCTCGCGAAAAATTCGCTCATAGGTGCGGTGATGCACCTCCCGCGCCAAGTCGCCGCAGCGCTGGCAACCGCCGTGCTCGCGCTCAATGACGGCGTCCGCCTTGGTGCGCCATTGCTCTGATCGCAGATAGGCGTCGTAATCCGTCATTCGCCGCGCTCAAAATTGTAGCTTGCTGTTGCTGCTTTGCGGGCGTTCTCTTCGCGAGGTTGCAGTCGGCAAACCGCCCAGTGTCGCTCTGAAACTCGAGTCCGAACTTGGTTGCGTACCCAAGCTCTTCGAACCGAGATTTCTTGTGATGCAGCTCGGTGTTGAACTCGCGCTCGCCCTTGTCGTTGAACAGCCGACGCCGATGCACCACAAACCCCTGGTCGACCATGTTGTCCCAGTGCTTCGATCCGTGGATGTGCTCCAGCTCCGGCGGATCGCTGCGCCTGTAGCCATCTCCTGCCTTGGCCGGATGCGCGAGGATCTGCACATGGCAGTCGAGGTCGACGGCGAAATTGTACAGCTCGCGCAGGCACCGGCCGATAGTCGGTCTCGCTTTCGCGCGGCTCGCGGTTCGCTTCCAGCCGATTCCAGGGATCGATCTGCAGGAATCCGGACGCTGTGGCGATGCACAGCAGCCTCCGCCTGCGACAACAGCCATTGCAGATCAGGCCACCGGTCGGGATGGGCCCATAAACAGATAGTGCTCATTGATCCAGCGGTCCGCATCGGCGATCTCCCTGTCGGTCATCACCGACAAGGTGCCAGCCGCGAGCTTGCAGCGGTGTCCCCAACTGTTGAACCCCGGGGACCAGATCGTCATCGGCGGCGGATCCGGCAGATCGCTCATTCCGGTACAGGCCGCTCGTCGGCTACGGCAACGGGCCATAGAGCACCAACTCGCGCACCGCCTGCGCGCCATCGCTGCGCAGATGATCGTTGGCGTCCTTTGAACCTTCCGGCCAGTTGACGAAATAGAACCGCGCGATGCCGAACAGTTGGGCCATGGCCGCGCGCAGCTTCAAACCGGCGCTGTCCTGATCGCCGCACCAGATGATCCGCTTAGGCCCACGAGCCTGGGTGCGGGTTCGCCCAAACGGCGTCGGAAGCGATGGTGGCCAGCCCGTCCTCGAAGACCAGGGCTGGCCGCCTCTACCCCGAGAGAGTCGGGCGACACTCACCTCGTCCCCTCTAGAAGCGCGCGTATGCGTGCAGCGATCCGCCGCGCGTCCTTCGGCCTAAGATTGGGCTTCACGCTATCGAGTATGCCCAACACTGCCTGAGCCTCCTCGGCATCAAATGTCGCGACTTGGCGATCTGCCAGGCTCAAAGACTGATCGGCGACCCGGGCCTGATTGGCTGCAAGCACCTCAAGCGCTTGCGACCGTAGGGCCGTGATCTGCCGCTCGAATACATCGGTTGGCCCCCGGCTGAAGTTTAGCGGCCACGTGGCTCGGCGCCCGTCTGGAGAAAAAAGCGTTGTCCCTATCCCGCGCCGCTAACTCCACCGCCAGCCTCACAACAGCGGAAGAAGCTGACGGTGGGATACATTCATCGAAAAAAGCCGTGCCACAACTACCAGAACCGGTTGCCGCATCACAGCCGCGGGTCGCTGGGAGTGCGGGCGGGACTCGGCGCGGAGAAGGATGCGAGACACCTACTAGGATTGGTCGGCCACTAACCCACGCCCGAGGTCTAAACTGAGGCTCTTTTTTCTTGCAGATGGGAGAGACCCGAGTGATCAGCCGCATACGAATTCAATGCATCAACAAGACTGACAGGCAGAACCCTCACGAGCGAGTCAAAAACGTTGGCGGAGTAAATCCGGACGGGTCCAGGTGGAAGCAATCCGTCAATGCCACGATCAAAGAAATCGAAAACGGTGTATGGGAGTTCTATGTCGAAGAAGAACACAAGGCCAATGTGATCGTGGCCGTCCACAACGGGCACAAGTACATCAAGACGAGGGGGTCAGGCGGCGGCGGACAGAACGACGTAGGCGGGCGGCAGCTTCTTGCCTATGGCCTTGGCCCCGGCCGCCGTGACAACGAAGACGCGCATCGAGCCGAAATCGCGTTCGGGGTTGCGGACCATGTAGCCCTTGCCGATAAGGCGCTGTGCGACACCGATGTCTTCGCCGTTGTCATGAGCGGCGACGAAGTTGCGGCTGATCGAGTTGCCGTGTTCGAGCCCGAGCGCGCGGCGCGTGATCATCTTTTCCTGAATGCGTGAGCAGGTATTCGGTCACGGCGCTCCCCTTCAGCTGAACAAGGCGTTCTGATCCGAGTGCATTGCCTGCGGCGCGGAGCGAAGCGGTTTTGCGGGGGTGGGCTGCGGGAGATCGACGGCGGTCAGGCTGTCCTCGTGAGCCGTCATGCCGCTGACGTTCTTCCGGCGGTCGTGCCGATCTTGACGAGTTCCGAGACGCGCGGACGGATCGCCAGGACGCTTTCCTTCAGTTGCTTGGCGATCTCGTCAGCCGTCAGGCGGTAGCCGTTGAGCATCAGTTCGATGATCGCGATGCGGAGCATCGCTGCCCGGCTGACAATCTTCTCGGCGGCGTCACTCGAAGCGCCACCGCCCTTCGATCCCGGCGTGTTCAGATAATTTTGAGACATACACAAAGCTCTCCCGTTCGCCCTGAAGGGCGTTGTTCAGATCAGCGACGTGCGGTGTGGATTTCTCGTCCCCGTCCGGCGTGAATCACGCCGGTCCCGCCGGAATCAATGGATAGTCGACGGATTATCCGTCACGCAAGAGTTTTGATAGGCATCTTGACGGACGGCCGCTGGCCCATCGTTAGCGAGCCGGAAAGAGCAGGCCGATCTCGCGCATGGAAATCGCCAACTCCATATTATCTTTTGGGGCCGGTTTCGGTTATGCGCGGAAACGTCCGCAAAACTAAACCCCTGCTTTCGATAGGGCCTGCGAGACCATTGGAGGGTATCCCCTATATATAAGATAGTAATATATAGTCGTAATATATTCTGATGAAGATATGTGTGTAGGGGATTACGTCTATGTATAGGGGCGAAACCCCGGAATCGTCAGTTGATGTTTTGCTGGATGATGGATGAGTCCGTCACTTCGACGGATGGAAGTGGATATTATCCGATGCGCAGGAAGGTCATGTCGGAGTGGGACGCCAAGGCGGCGTTCCTCAAGTGCCGGACGATGGTTGGTCCTTCGTTGGCTTCGCCAGCGCCTTGCCGTGCCATCCTAGTGAGGCAGAGGCCATCGCGCGGTATCTGCACCGGAAGAAGCTGATCTGGCTCTCGATGCGCGCTGGACACGGCAGAGTGTTCCCGGCGGCGATGCGTTCCGGTCGAGGTCGCCCGAGGGCGAGGGGAGTCGAGCAGCCGCCGTTGATTGATCCGGAACTGGCTGGCTTCCTCACCCAGGCGCATCCCACGTTCCTGAAGATCAGGCTCTTGCTCGGCCGCGATCCCGGCGGGGCATGGAACGAGCATCAGGCGCTCAAGGCCGAGATCAAGTTCGCCATCGCGGTCGAGGCGACGAACCTCATCAACCTCTGCCGCACGTTCGCCAAGGAACACCCCGCCATTCCCGTTGCCGCGCTCCGTGATGCACTCTGGCTCGATAGGCCGCACACCATGCCCATCGTCGCGCAGACGCAGCCCGATCTTGCCCCGGCCTGGCTCAGAGCATTTCGCCTAGCAGCCGAAGGGGAGGCGGCGGCTCTCGAAGAATCTGACCGACGAAGAGCGGATGATCTCCTACATTGAAGCCGCCGGCGCATCCGGCATTGCCGCCTACGAGATCGCCAACAAGGGCAAGATCGCTCGCGACCGGGTCGCCATCATCGGCGAGATGTTCGAGAACATGGGCACCAATCGGTCGGCTGTGGTCCGCACGTCGGATCGTGGACGCAAGGGGACGCGATACTTCATGCGGAAGTACGGCCAGCCGGTGATCGGCGAGGGCGGCAGGCTACTTTACTGTCGCGACTTGGCGATCTGACAGGCGCAGAGCCTGATCGGCCGCGCGCGCCTGATTGGTTGCAAGCACCGCACGCGCTTGCGACCGCAGGGATGTGATGTGCCGATCAAAGCTCAA
Organism: Bradyrhizobium sp. RP6; assembly: GCF_003837805.1. GTDB lineage: Bacteria > Pseudomonadota > Alphaproteobacteria > Rhizobiales > Xanthobacteraceae > Bradyrhizobium. The sequence continues at coordinate 16,881 of NZ_RQIT01000028.1, forward strand.
CGAGCGAAGGTTTGAAGGGTTGATTGTCACCGCCCATGCGGACCCATAGTAGAAGTTAGCGGCACGTGACTCGGCGCTTTGTCGGAAGCGCTGTCCCTACCACGCACCGCTAACTTCACCACGGTCAGCCTCAAGCAGCGGAAGAAGCTGACGGGGTGTGGTATCATTCGGCGAACGCCCTAGCACAACTACCAGGACTGATCGTTATCCCTTGTTCATCAGTATCGGTCCTGAAGTCGCGCGAGCGCGGCTCGTCACTTTGACGGCAGGCGATGTCCTACCGCGCTCACACTGCCGGGGAAGTTAGCGGCGACGTGACCCTGAACGCCTTCCGCTCAGCAAGGAAAGCGCTGTCCCTATCACGTGCCGCTAACTTCAGTAGTCAGCCTCGGCGTCAAGAGGCCAACCACCCGGCTTTCCCGTGAGGGCTGTCACACCACGGGATAAAGCGGATTATAGCGGGAGAGGGGTCGTGGGGAGACCTACCAGGGTTAGTGCTTGCCGGTGCCCACGTGAAATCTCACAGTCTTCATCGCTCCAGGCGGCACAGTCTTCATCGCTCTAGGCGGCGCAGAGTCGGCGCTCTAGTGTTTAGCGCCGGTGCAAAGATCGCGCGGCACGTGGTTGTGTCTTGCTTTCGACCTTAATCCCCACAGCGACTGACTTCGTGACGCGCGCCTTACCTACATACTCTTGTAGCTGACCAGTTCGTGCTCTCTTGGCTGAATCGCTGTCGGGACGCACCCTATGCCAGTCGCGAGCCCAATCGCCGGATGGAGTGTAGCCATGACGAATGAGCCGGATGTTCCCTCGGACGTATTGCTCAGATCGAACTGAATGAAACGGCCGCGATCTGTATTGAGCAGATGGATGACGAAATCACGCTCGTCATTGCAAGTATTGTCGGCGTTCACTTCCAAGTGACAGTGGACCAGGCGCTTGAGCTATCTCGGGCTCTCGCTGTTTCCGCGGAGAAAGCGCGTCAGTCGCTGCTTTCAACGAGGTATCATAGCGCGTTGCCACCCCACGGCGTTGATCGATCCTGTTGAAAGATCCGCTCGACCTGGTTGCGAGCTCTCAGGAGACGATCTCCAAGGGGGCCATGGAGCGGAAAACGGGGTAGTTCTTTGAATGAAGACGTCAAACGTGTCGTAATTAACGACCTCGATAACACGCTATTCGACTGAGTTGACTTATGGCATTCACCGCATGATGGCGACGGTCAACGAAATTAGGCGGCATCAGCTTCGATGACCTGAAGCCCGAAATCAACACCTCGTGCAGCAACCCCGCCTCCGGCTCAAGTGACCAAGAACGTCCATTGGTCATGTCCTTTGTCGCAGGAGCAAAGATACCGAGTCAACAACAACAGTTCGTTCTTGACGCTCGTCAAGCAAGGCAGTGCGCCGGTCGTGAAGCTCGTCAAGGTACTCGGCAATCGAACGGTGCGTCTCCTGCCATTCGAGATGGCGGCAGTGGTGAAACGACCATTAGCGCCATCAACCGCGGGGGGGGGAATGGGGCCTCTGGCGTTATGTCATCACTGAATCTCCGTCTGACCAACCAAATCAGGTAGGCACGCGACGAGCGGCTTTGGCGCTACAGTTCTTGCTGGTCCCTGGAGCTTGACGGCACCCCACGGAAGGAGCGGTGGTCAGGCGGCAAGTCTGGCCATCAAGGTTAGCCGCGTGGCAGGGACAGCGCTTCGTTTATGCGACGTCCAAGGCGCCGAGTCATGTCGCGGCCAGCTCTCCGGCAGCGCGGGCGCGGTAGGGACAGCGTCGTTTCGCATGTTTCGCGACGTCGAGTCGCGCTCGCGCGGCTTCCGGTCCGCGCGGGCGCAGCGGCCCTTCCAGCCGAGCCGATCACAAATGGAGCCAGTGCGGTAATGGCGAAGTAACAGGATGTTAGCGATTGGACGCACTACCGAGATCAAAATCGACAAGACGGCGGCCGTCATAGTTCAGCAGATGGACGATGAAATCGCCTTTTCTGAAGAACTGTTCTTCGGTAGCGGCGCCGCAAAATCTGGAAGTCTCACGTCATGCGCAAGGTATCGATTACTACCGTTCTGATGCTCGTCTCATGCAATGCTATCGCAAACGACGATTTGATGATGACAGCCAGACAGATCTTCAAACCGATCCCTTCTGCTATCCCCACCCTAAAGGACAATCCCGTGACGACCGAGAAAGCGGAGCTCGGGAAGATGCTGTTCTTCGACCCTCGTCTGTCGGCGAGTGGGATCATTAGCTGCAATACGTGCCACAATCTTGGAACCGGCGGCGTCGACGCGGGTCCAACGTCAGTTGGTCACGGTTGGCAACGGGGAGCGCGGCGGGCGCCAACCGTCTACAATTCAGTGTTCAATGTCGCGCAATTCTGGGACGGACGCGCGCCGGATCTTAAGGCACAAGCCAAGGGGCCCGTTCAGGCGAGCGCCGAAATGAATGCGACTGCGGATCACGTAACGACCACACTGAATTCGATGGAAGATTATGTTGGCAGGTTCAAGCAAGCATTCCCGCTTGATACACCGCCGGTCACCTTCGACAATTTCGCGAAAGCGCTCGAGGCTTTCGAAGCGACGCTCACGACACCAGCAGCTCCGTTCGACCGATATCTGAACGGCGATGGCAACGCGCTGGATGGCAACCAAAAGGCGGGATTGCGGCTGTTCATGGACAAAGGCTGCGCCTCCTGCCACAACGGAATCAATATTGGTGGGCAGGAGTTTTTCCCGTTCGGCGTGATTGAAAGACCAGACAGCAAACTGCTTCCCGCAGCCGACCAGGGGCGTTTCGCGGTCACGAAGGCCTTCAGCGACCGATACGTGTTCCGCGCCGCCCCTTTGCGCAACGTAGCCTTGCGAGCTCCCTACTTCCATTCGGGTCAGGTTTGGACGCTCCAGGAAGCCGTCGGCATTATGAGTGAGGTCCAGCTCGGCGCCGAGCTCACCGAGAAGGAGACGAACGATATCGTTGCGTTTCTTAATTCACTGAGCGGCCGTTTGCCCAAGATCGAATATCCGATACTGCCAACGCGCACAAAGGAGACGCCGCCACCGTCCTTAGACAGATAGTGCCCTTGTTCACTATCCTGGGTGTTCTACGGTTTAGTTGCGGCGACGCAGCTCCGCTTTGTAGCTGCCGCAAGCCGGAGCGCGTTCAGGCTCATCGAACCGATCTCTGAGGATCGCACTGCTCCCTGTGTCAAGTGACGTCCGGATTTAACCCCGTAGCGACATGAAGAAGTGACCCCCTTGTTGTTTTGGCGGATGTGGAGCAAGCCGCTCGCGGAGCGCGCCCCCATAGCGCCGTAGCGAGCGAGCGGCTTGCTTCACGACGTTTTCTCCGATTTAGCTTCTTGCGCCGCGGCCTTCTGCAAAAGCCCGCTACGACGCTTTTCCTTCAAGCGGTAGCTGTCGCCGCGGATTGTGATCACGTGACTGTGGTGTAACAGGCGATCAAGGATCGCGGTGGCGACCACAGGGTCGCCGAAGACTGAGCCCCACTCGCCGACGCTGCGGTTGCTGGTGAGCAGGATCGCGCCTCTCTCGTAACGGCGGCTGACGAGCTGGACGAAAGAGATGTGCGGCATTGGGCTCAAAGGGCAGATAGCCGAGTTCGTCGATGATCAGGAGCTTTGGCTTGGCAAATTGCGCGAGCCTCTCGTCAAGCCTGCCTTCGCTGTGTCCTTTGGCAAGTTGCGCAACGACCGTCGTGGCTGCGACGAACTGCACGGAATGCCCAGTCAGGATCGCTTCACGCCCCAGCGCGACCGCCAGGTGCGTCTTGCCAACGCCAGGCGGCCCAAGCAGCAGCACGTTCTCGCCATTGGCAATCCAGCGCGCGCCAGCAAGCTCACGTACCTGCTTGGGGTCTAGCGACGGCTGGGCCGAGAAGTCGAAGCCGGAGAGATCGCGAACGAACGGGAAGCGAGCGAGTTTGAGGGTCATCTCGATGCGCCGCTCGTCCTTGCGGGCGATCTCGCGCTCGCACAGTAGCACCAGGGTCTCGCGCAGGCTCAGCTCTTGTCGGCCGGCCTCGTCCAATAGCCCATCCAACTGGTCGCGGACGGCGGTCAGCTTCAGGCGGGTCAGCATATCGCTCAGGCGATCGGAGACAGCGGCGCGCATCAGAAGCTCCCCCCGACGATTGCCTCATACTCGCCGAGCGGCCGCAGCAGCGCCGGCGGCACAACGGACGATCCTGCGAGCGCGCCAGCGCGGTTCGATCCAGTCAGGCCCGCAAAATGCTCGGGGTCGACGACGCGGCGGCGACGACCGGCACAAATCGGATGGACGGCCACCTCATGGATCCCATGGTGGATGCGCACGAGCCGGGAGAGCGTGAGGTCGTCAGGGCGATCAGTCTTAAGCGTGCAGTGGTGCTGATCGCCAATCCGGCCCGTTGTCGTGCGGCGGCTGCCGCTGATCGTAAGCTGGCCGAACGCCTTTTGTCTGCGGCCTGAACGTCTTCATTGTTCTTGACGGCAAGTGGCCCACGCGGGCCGCGTTTCGTTGGGTGAATTGCTACGCGGTCTCGTCAGCTTTCAGTCAGCTGGCCCCGGTACAAAACGGTTGGGTTTAGCGAGGGCGGCAGCCCGCTAAACTCATCGGCAGCGTGGGTGTGGCAGGATACGGGCCTTGATGCCTCCATGGCTAACCGGCTCCGAGCCGCGCCCTCGCTGCTTCCGACTGGTGGGCAGGGATCAAGTAGTTAGGCTCGTCCTCCGACGACGATGACCTCCCGGCCAGCTTCCTCCGCTGCTATGAGGCTGGCCGTGTGGGAGTTGGCTGCTCGTGGCAGGGACAGCGCTTCCTCCGTGTATGCGTGGGGGATAAGCGCCGAGTCACGTTGCCGCAAACGTCAAAGGGTGGTGCGGGCGGGGATAGGGACAGTGTCTGATTCCAACGCAACCGAACAGCGCCGAGTCTCCGCACTGCCTGCGACCCCAAGTCACCCTTACCTGTCTTGGTAGTTGAACACGAGAAGCATGATGCTGCGCCCGCCATGCCTTCGGAGCGGCGCGGCGAGGCTCTCGTCGGTGCCCCGCTGACGTTCAGCCGTGATGAGTAATTGAAGTCGTTCAGCTGCGGCTAGCAGCTCCGGGTCGGGGTGGATCGTTTCGCTCGGCTTAGGCTCGGGCGCGATGGCGCGCTCGCAAGCCCTCAGCCAGGCCGGCAAAGACCGGGCCACGGTTCGTAGTTCATTGTGGCAGGTCTCTCTTGACGGGATTGGCGATGGGCCAGTGAGGCTCCGGACCTCTCAAGCACAGAGCCTCACCACGGAAAGGAGGACAACGCACTGGCCGCAACAGCGCGATCCCACCCTAGGCAGACTCGCCGCCACTAATTCTGCGATTTCCCGGTAAACCGTTTAGGCTGAACGACTGCCCGGCCGAACGACTGAACAACTGAGCGCCTTAAAGCTCCGAGAGCGACTCGCCCGCCCGACTAAACGGGTTTTGAGCTGCTGCCGGTTTGATGGACACCGAGATTAGGTGTTTCATGAAGCCGGAGGTGCACGGAAGTTCAGTCGCGAGTTCAAGATCGAGGCGGTCAAACTGGTTAGGGAGCGTGGGGTGTCGGTGGCGCAGGCCGGGCGCGACCTGGATGTTCATGAGAACGTTCTGCGCAAATGGGTGAAAGAGTTCGGCTCCGATCCGGTGCAGGCCTTTCCCGGCCACGGGCAGATGAAGCCGGAGCAGCAGGAGATCGAGCGGTTGCGCCGTGAGGTCGCCAAGTTGAAGGCCGAGCGGGACATCCTAAAAAAGCCCGCAGCCTTCTTCGCGAAGGAAGCGACATGAAGTTCGTCTTCATCGCGAAGCACCGGGCGATCTGGCCGGTGGCATGGCTATGCGATGCGCTGGGGGTGTCGCGGTCGGGCTTCCATGCCTGGCTGAATCGTTCGCCCAGCGCCAGATCCCGCAGCGACGAAGAGCTCGGCGGCAAGGTGAAGGCCAGCTTCATGGCGAGCGACCGCACCTATGGTGCGCGCCGGGTGTGGCGTGATCTGCTCGCCGATGGGGCGGACTGTGGCCTGCACCAAATCGAACGGATGATGCGCCTGCAAGGCTTGCGGGCGCGGCCGCGACGCCGGCGCTTGCCGAAGGACAGCGGCGATCGACAGCTCGAGACCGGGCCGGCGAACCTCCTTGACCGGCAGTTCGCCGCCGAGCGGCCGAACCAGAAGTGGATCGCCGACTTTACGTATCTCTGGACGGCCGAGGGCTGGCTCTACGTCGCAGCGGTGATCGACCTGTTCTCACGCCGGGTGGTGGGTTGGTCGATGAGCGCCGCCATGACAGCTCAGTTGGTAACCGATGCCCTGCTGATGGCCGTCTGGCGACGCGGCAAGCCGGACGCCCTGTTGCACCACTCCGACCAGGGCAGTCAGTACACCAGCGAGCAGTTCCAGCGTTTGATGGCCGACCACGGCATTCTCTGCAGCATGAGCCGTTCCGGCAACGTCTGGGACAACGCAGCGATGGAGAGCTTCTTCTCGTCGCTCAAGACCGAACGGACCGCCAACAAGATCTACCGAACCAGAGACGAGGCACGAGCCGATGTGTTCGACTACATCGAAAGATTTTACAACATGATCCGCAGGCACTCGACCATCGGCTATCTCAGCCCGGTTCAGTTCGAGCGCAAGGTGGGATTAGCTTAACCTGGTGTCCATCAAACCGGCAGCAGCTCATTTGGCCTAGAAGGCTCTTAGTTTGAGCGCGGTTGCTTGAGAGAAGGGCCGAGGCATGCGAGAGGCCGACTGCAGCCTCTAAAGCCCGTTCAGGCTATGCTCTGGTCAGTAAAAACGCGCTGCCCGCTCACCAGCTCGCGCGTAAGCCATTCCAAACGAAGCTCGGCTTCTAAAGCGCCGTTGCCTTCGCAGATGGCCGCCGCGACGACTTCAATTTGATCTTCAATAAGCTCCCGGAGGATTTGGATGCGAGGTTCCATTGTGCTGCTCTCCGGGTGAGAGAAAGTCGCCTACCATCTTACGCTCTAAGTTTCCGGCTGGCACCCTGCCAGAAATGGTCGGCTGCCATCACGTTGAAGGTCGCGGCGCACGCCCTGACCTCCGCTCCCACCTTGCTCATTCAAGCGGAGGACCAGGACTACCGGCTTTCAAGTCGATCAGGGGCTTTTAAGTCGGACAGGCAGTAATTTTCTTCTCTCGAGCATACGGGTAAGGACACCACAGCCGGTCGCGCGGCAGCTACGTTATCTATGTGGACGTCGCCTTCGAACTTGAGCTTATGACGCACGAAACGGCCCAAAAAGAAGAAGCTCAGGATTGAGATGAAGCCCGGCTCAATCGCGGTCCTCTCGGACAAAATGCGCGAGGGCGCAAAGGCGGCGTGCATTTGTTCGAGCTGGAACTTGTGGAGCTAGGGCTCAACAAACCGTGTTGCCACTTCAGTCGTGGCGCGGTCCCTGTCGAGCCGTCTTCGGCCGGTGAGGCGTTCGGTGATGTGTCGTCGGATGCTGGACGCGACCATGTTCGGCTCCGCGCGGGAGTTCGCGGCCTAGCTTGGCCTGACGCCTAAGCGGAATTCCACCGGCGGGACGGACCGGCTAGATCGGATTACGAAACAGGGCGATTCCGATCTCAGGTACTGGCTTGACATCGGAACACGCAACGTTGTTCGGTATCCAAGGGCCCGGTCCTGGGCCGGAGGTGGCGGTATCGAAGCCCTGCTTGAACGGCGTCGGCCCATGGTCGTCGCCGTTGCCAACAAGTTGGCCACGGATCGTCTGAGCGATGATGACGATTGGGGAATTCTATGGGCCTAAGCTCGCGGCCTGACCCTTCAGCGTATCTTGACCACCTTACGTTGTGATGGCAAATGACAGCATGATGGACACCGGCGGAGCTGGACATCGAGCAAGCTCGAAGAGCTTTAGGCGCAACAAGCGCGACCCGTAGATGAGACCTCGCCGCGATCTCCATCAGGGTCAGCGGCCATGGCATCGGTCGCATTAACAAGCCTTATACATGAACGCACCCGAACGGTATCCAAAGTGCTGCTTAAATCCCCTGCATCAGCGGGCTCCACGCTTGCCCGTGGTGAGCCGTTCCTTGCCATAAAGTCCGCAGATCCGGTTGATCCCCGACGGTTCGCCCTCCCGCCGCAGCAAGACGAATAGCCAGCGGTATCCGAAGCGCCGCCGCTCGTTGGCGAGATCGCGCAGTCGACCACGGAGAGCCACGTCCGGAGGAAGCTATAGCGGAGATCTTTCCATCAGCGCTGCGATCGAACAGGCCTGCCGGTTCCGACAGGCTCATGACAGCCCGAAGATGCGCGACCGCAACCAGCTTGGCGGCGGGCCCCAGCATTGTTTTGAAAGAAGCTCGAGAAGGGTGGCCGCCCAAAGACTCTCGATGCAATGAAGGGTGTAGTCACGTCGTGTGCCCAGGCGGACTTGGCCATTTGCCGGCGCACAAAGGTTGGAGACACCGATTTCGATCGGCTTTAGCGTCTGCGCCGCATGTACCGTCGCTGTCGGCTTCTCGGTTCCGGCGGTCAGGAGGCCATTGCTTAGCTTGCAATTTTCTGCGGTTGTGCAGTGGCGAGCGGCGCGCGTGCGTCGAACTGCGCCCGCTGGATTACCCACCAGCCATGCTGCATGTTTCGCGGGATCGTGAGCAACTTTTCAACGGCTCAGCCCGCTTCGGCCGACAACTCAACCGGCTTAGGAACTGCCTCGTCAGTGAACGAAGGCCGATGCCCACCCAGAGATTGTCGATGCGCCGGATCAAAGGGGTTCTCCGCCTAAAACATGTTCAAGGCTTGCCGGAGCGAGCCATCGCGCACACCCTGGGCATCAGCAACGGCGCTGCGCACAGCTATGTGCGCTGAGCCGGGCGGCCGGGCTGAACTGGCCGTTGCCGGCCGGAATGATTGACGAAGACCTGGAGCTGCTGCTTTTCCCTGCGCCGAGGCCTGCATCGCAGAGCTTACAGCGGTACGTTCCCGACTGGGGCTATGTCGACAAGGAGCTGCGCCGGCGCAACGTGACCCGCCCGGCTGCTGTGGGATGAGTATCGCGCCACCCATCCCGATGGATTCGGCTACACATGGTTCTGCACGACCTACGAGGCCTGGAAGGGGCGAGCCCGGCCTTCGATGCGGCAGACCCATCTGGGCGGCGAGAAGGTTTTCGTGGATTTCGCCGGCGACACCATCGACGTTATCGACCCCTCAAGTGGGGGGAAGTACAGTCGATGAAGCTGTTCGTCGCGGCGATGGGTGCGTCCAACTATACCTACGCCGAGGCCTGCCAAGCGAGGGGCTCGCCGACTGGGTCTGGGTCCACATCAACCTCTTCGCCTTCCTCAGCGGCGCGCCGACATTCGTGGTCTGCGACAACCTCAAGGCCGCCGTCACCAATCCGACCGCCACGATCTCGGCCTCAACCGACCTATGCGGAGATGGAAGGCCATTACAGCGCGGCCATTCTCGCAGCCTGGCCGCGGCGCCGAAAAGATAAGGCAAAAGTCGAAGTTGCGGTGCAAGTCGCCCAAAGATGGATTCTGGCGCGGCTACGCAACCAACGCTTCTTTTCATTAGCGGAGCTAAACGCAGCCATCAAAATGCTCGTCGTCGAACTCAATGCCCGGCAGATGCGCGACTTCGGCGCCAGCCGCGCCGAACTGTTCGCTGAACTCGACAAGCCCCAAGCTCATAGAGCTGCCGGACCAGGCTTACGCTTTCGCGCACTGGAAGCGATGCCGGGTCGGCCCCGACTATCATATCGAGATCGATGGACACTGGTATTCCACGCCATATCGGCTCATCCGTGAGCTCGTCGATGCGCGCATTGACGAAGGACGGTCGAGATCTTCCACAAGGGCAGCAGGATCGCCAGCCACGCTCGCGCGCCCAACCGGCGCGGCCACACCACCATCACCGACCACATGCCCAGCGCCCATCTGCGCTACGGCCAATGGACGCCCGCCGGTGTGATCGCCGCCGGCGAGCGGATCGGCCCGCCTTCTTCCAGGCCGTGATCGCCACCCGGCCGCATCCCGAGCAAGGCTTTCGCACCTGCCTCGGCATTCTGTCGTTGGTCAAAAGCTACAGCGCCGAGCGTGTCGACGCAGCCTGTCGGCGCGGCATTCTGATCAAGGCGCGATCCGTCGCCTCGATCCGCTCCATCCTCCAGAACGGCCTGGATCGCACCTTTCTCGACGAACCCTCCGAACACCAACCCCTGCGCCACGGCAACATCCGCGGCCGGGATTATTTCCACTGAAGCCAAGGAGACTTGTATGCTCAACCATCCCACCCACGAACGCCTGATCGAGCTCGGCTTGAGCGGCATGGCCAAGGCCTTTGAGGAGCAGCGACGATCGCCTGATCTCGAGGCCTTGCCGTTCGAAGATCGCATCCGCCTGCTGGTCGACCGGGAAGCCGCGGAACGCGACACCAGGCGGCTCACCACGCGCCTCAAGCTGGCCGCGCTCCGCCAGAATGCCTGCGTGGAGGACGTCGATTTGCGCACGCCGCGGGTATCGACCGGGCCCTCTTCGCCAAGCTCGTCAGTGGCAACTGGATCGATCGGCACGAGAATTTGCTCCTAACCGGAGCGACCGGATTGGGCAAAAGTTGGTTAGCCTGTGCCCTCGGCCACAAGGCCTGCCGCGACAATCGCTCGGTTCTCTATCATCGCGTTCCAAGATTGTTCGAAGCGTTGGCGCTCGCGCGGGGCGATGGACGCTATGCCCGCTTGCTCAAAACCCTTGGCCGCGCCCAGCTTCTGATTTTGGACGATTATCGGTGCTCACCGCCGCCGAGCGGCGCGATCTACTGGAAGTCCTCGAGGACCGCCATGGCCGCGCCTCCACCATCGTAACCCGCCAACTCCCTGTGGACACATGGCACGAAGTTATCGGAGACAGCCGACGCCGTCCTAGATCGCCTCGTCCATAACGCTCACCGCCTCCAGCTTGCCGGCGAAAGCATGCGAAAACGCAACGCCAAAACCGTCACCCTTGACGAGCAGCCAGAACGCTGACTCTATCACCGCCTCGGCCGGAGCGGGCTGCTCACGATCGTCTGAATTCGGCGCTCATGATCGCGCGAAATCCCTGCTCACTCATCAGTGAAATGCAGTCATGCCAAGCGTAGATCGGCCTATGAATACAACATCCCCGCGAAGAGGGCCGAGGAACGAGCACGCGTGGAATGCGCCGAGAAGGAGTATACGAGGTTCACGTCCCGGTGGCGGGCAAAGCCGCGATCCCGACAAAGCAAGGCTTCTGCGACATAGGGCTTGTTTACGATATCCGTGTCAGTCGTCTTGCCGGGCCGCTATAATTCAGTGTGACGCCCCACTGGTAGGCCAGAGGTCAAGATCGCGAGACACGAACTCGCTGCCTTGATCGACGCGGATCGTTGCCGGTAAGCCCACTTCCTTGCAGGCCCCTTCCAGCACCTCCCACGACGTCGGTGCCGCGGAAGGTGAACCGCGGCGCCAGCGCCGGCGAGAAGCGCGAGAAGGTATCGACCATTATGAGCACGCGAAGCTTGTGTCCGCTCGCCAACTGGTCATGGACGACGTTCGTCGCCTTCATGGAGAAGCGCAATGCCAGGATCATCACCAAGAAGCTGGCAATGGAAATGGGCAACGCTGCCGCCCGATCGTCATGCATCCTGGGCGCTGCGATTGAGCGACGTGCGCGGGTTCGCGCGCTGTCGCTAACTTCGATCCGAGAACGAAGGTGTCGCCCCTCGACATCAGCCCGGGCGTCCACCGCGCCAAGCCCTATGTCTCTAGCGACGCGGAGATCGATGCGTTGTTGACGGCAGCGCTGGCTCTGGCGCCAGCGGACGGGCTGCGCCGATGGAGCTACCATACCTTGTCCGGCTGCAGGCATGCGTATATCCGAGGCGATGGCCTGGAGCGTGATGACGTTGACCTCGACGCCGGCGTGCTGACGGTCCGGCTGACCAAGTTCGGCAAGTCGCCGTTCGTGCCATTGCATCCGACGACGAGAACTGGGCTGCGCCACTACGTTAACCGGCGCGAGCGCGGCAAGCGAACCCGCTCCAGCCGAACGACCGCCTACTCGCCTTCCTCGAGTCGCTCTTAACGGCAAGACTATGCCGAATGGAATGAGGCTGCCCTGTTCGGCATAGTTCGGCGGGCGGCATAAACCTGCAAGCTGGGCGACGTCGATCCGCTTGCGTGGGCCTATTGCCGTCACGACCTCAAAGCTGTGGCCTGAGAACAACGCTTACCGATCAACCGCACCTCCGAGCGGTTCTCCGAGCAGTTACGGTTCGCGCGGTGCCGGTCGTTTTCGACTGCCTCGGCCTCGACGAGTTCATGGTGGTCTGTCGCGCCGGAGGTGCGGTGTTGGAATTGTCGCCACGTTGCTGCGCGCGGACCAGGCGCCGCTGGCACGGCACTGACCAAGCGGCGACTTCCAACCGACGCGACGACGCACGTGCCCACGGCTGCTCGGCAGCGGTGGAGGGACACTTGCGCAGCATAGCCGTTGGCGTAGGCGCCGCGACCAGAGGTCGTTCGGCGCCATCGGCACCGTCATCGGCGCCCGGGTCCCAATCGCTCGCTTGCGACCGCCACGGCGACGAACCGGAAGCCTCTCTTCCCGGTAGAGCCGGAACAGCCGCCTCCGCTTCGGCTATCGCGTCTGCCGATGTGCTTTAGGTCGCCTGCCGTTCGCTCATCCCGAAGGCGTCTAGGAGATGGGCGACAGCTTTCCGCTGGGCCGCGGGCGTCACCATTTCTTTCCCACGAGTTCTTTCCCAGGAGGTCCTTCAAGGCTGCGTTGTCCAGCATGGTGTCGGCGAGGAGCTGCTTCAGCTTCGTGTTCTCGTCCTCCAGCGTCCTCAGCCGCTTGGCCTCGGAGACATCCATCCCGCCGAACTTGGCCCTCCATTTGTAGATGCTGGCGTCGCTGACGCCATACTTGCGGCACAGACCGGCGACCGAAACGCCGGCCTCGTGCTACTTCAAAATCCCGATGATCTGCTCTTCCGAAAGGCGGCTGCGCTTCATGCTCTGTTCTTGTCGTGGGCCAGAGCGAACTTCACACTGGATTAAGCCCGTGGGGCAAGGTCACTTAGCTCAATATTCCGTCTTCAGACCGGATCAAACGCGCCGCTTGTCACTACACAACCGCAGAGAATTTCGAGCTCAGCGATGGACTCCTGAAACAGCAGAATTGGGGACGCACAGAGGGTTCATGCGGCGCCTAGCGGCGGCAGCCGCTAAGCAGTTCGATATTGGTCTCTCCAACGTATATGCGCCGGAAAGTGGCCGAGTCCGCCTGGGCACACAACCTGATCACACCACATTAGCGCTGTTGGATCACCGTTCCAATGTTCTGAGGACGGAAGCCCCAACGGATGTCGCGCTTCTTCCTCGCAGCCAACGCTACCAGATAAGACAGGTACAACATGTTGATGGTTGTGGTACCTCTGGTGCTCGAAAACCTGCAGCGAACCACCCAGCTCCTAGCAATCTTTTCGGGAGATATGCAATGCCAGAGACCTTAGGCGAAGACGGAAAACGCGAACGGCGACCACGTGGAGGGCCCGAACTGGCCGAGGCATCGCGCCCTGGAGCCGGTGGCCCCACGGATGATACTGGAGAAAGCACCGCAGCTGCATCGCGCATTTCATTTACGGTTCCGGAATGGCAAAAATCCATCGAAGCGACAGCAAACCTGTTCGCCGCGTCGCTCCGCGACGCGCTAAAGCTGGCTGCTTCCTCTTTGCACGATCAGGCCACCTTCATGAAGACTCTCGCGGACTCTAAAACTCCCTCTGAGCTACTGAAGTGCCACCTGGATTTTGCGGAGCAATCCTGCTCGAAATTGTTTGGCGAAGGCTGGAAGATGTTGGATCGTCTCAGGCACAGCCATCGGTCTTCGGTAAGTTAAGAGGCGCAAGGCGTGAAATAGGCTGACGGCGCGCAAATCATCCGGCGTGTGGCACGTACACGCCGTTTAGAATTAAGCGGGAAAACGAAGAACGATTCCGCCCTTGCTCCGTTTGCCTTTCCCCAGCGACCAGGCTGATCAGTGAGGCTGGTCGAACTTTCGCCGAAAGTAGTGCGAAAGAGAAAGTGACAGTTCGACGCCTTTAAAATTGTGGACCCCGACGTATCAGTGACCCCGGTATCGGACACGCCAGCGTCATCCTGCATTGGTCCGAAGTTCGGCGGGACCACCAGGGACGGATAGTGCCGAGCATCAGTTTTCAGACCAAGGCGAACAAATTTGACGCACACGAAGCGCCTGCAGACCCTCCAATTCTCGATTCAGCACGACCCTTGCTCGGTTCTGGGCAGCATCACCGAATGTTCCAGATGCGGTGAGTTAGGGGCGGGCTCGTTGCGGCTAGCGCCTGGTGCGCCCCGCCGGTTTGCTGTGAGGCGAGGTGAATCAGATCAGGATTCTCAACTGGTGGCGCTCATTCGCTCGCGCTCGTCGCCGTCATGTCGGACGACGGCACCAAGAAGGCAGGTAAGTAGCACAGCATCAGCCTCACCTAAGCGGGAGAGCAGATGGCCAATCCACGAGTTCCGCGTTCGAGACGAGTTAACGGCGGAAAGTGCACCCGCAGCTCCGGAGCAGCAGGCGGCGATCTCAGCTCGCAAGATATTGGAAGCAGAGATGCGCACTGGAACGGTGGTATCGTACAACGCTGAAAAGGGCTGGGGGTTCATTCTCCTGACGATGCCGACCAGGAGGATTTGTTCGTGCACATATCGGACCTTCGCGACTGCGCAGGGTCTGATCTGGTGTCGGTCACGCGCGTGACTTTCGAAATTCGCTTCAATCAACAGCGCTCGAAGTACAGAGCCGTCCAGGTCAGGCTGATCGATTGAAAGATCGCGTATCCTACTGCGGGCGTGCGCATTACATATCATTCATAGCGCAAAGGCAATAATGGACGATGCATAGGCTCATCTGATCAGAAACCAAGTCGTGGACGTTTACGACGGAGATCGCGCTCGGAAGCGCGACGTTAAGCTGATTGATATGGATGGTCGTCAGCCATCTTTCTGGCCAGCGCGACCTTTGCACGCTTGCTTCCTTGCCGGTGGGCAACACGCACCGCCCAGGCCTTCATCGGAGACCATCGGGTTGATCGCCTGAGAACAACGTTGGCAGCTTCGAACAGGGCGTAAGCATCCGGTGAGGCTTTGAATTACCCATAACTTTGACTACTCGGGATGATCCGCTGATCGGCGAAATCTTGAATCGAAAGAATCACTTGTGATTCCTTGCTGAGCACCTGATTCGCGAGGGGGTGCTCTATGGGGCTGACGTTAAGGGATCGATCGGCAAAAGGCCGCTTGCGGTCCTTGGAAGGTGAATGTTGGATTGATCGAGAGAGTAGTGGATGCGAGTTTAGGGACGAGCGGCTTGGCGACAATTCCGCAAACTGCTCACGCAGATTGGACGCCCCATGGGACAACGCATTCCGCTCGTCTGCCAGGATTGGGCGAATACCAAGGCCGCCTACCGCTTCTTCTCTAATGACCGGGTCAGCGAAGCGGACATTCTGGCCGGCCATTTCCAATTGACAAGTGATCGCGCCGCCGCAGAAGCGATCGGCATCACCAAGAGCATAAACAGTGGACGGGATAAGGCGGGCCGCCTCAGATCGCACACGGTTTGCGGCATCCTGATTCATTCGAGCCTCGCAGTTACAATCGAGGGTGTGCCACTGGGGTTGGCGGCCGTTAAGTTCTGGACCCGGAAGACATTCGAGGGGACGGCAGCGCTTAAAATGAAGATCAACCGACCCGGATTCCCATCGAGAGAAAGGAAAGCGTTCGGGGGTTGGAAAATCTCAAGCAGTCTCGCCACTCTTGGATCATCCGGGACGATGCATCCGTATTGCTGATCGCCCGGCCTTAAACGAGACGTTAGTAACGCCGCGACCGTTGTCGTAGGCATGACCAATGCTCTCGGAAGAGAGCTGGCCAGCGGAGGGCTTGAAATCGTGAGCATGAGATGCTGGCGCTCTTCTAGTGCGGCCCACAGTCTAGCTAGAGGGATGAGGTCGGCTCGCAACCGCGCTACGTCAGAGATCGCCCTCGCGACCGTCTCAAAGAGCATATTGAGCTGAAGCAGAAGCGTATTGAATAGCACCATATCGCCGATCGTGACCGCGCCGATTCTCCTGCCTGGCGCGCAGATCGCCGCGATCCGCGAGGCTTCCCAATTTAGGCAGCTTCGATTGTGCGTCTAAGGTGCCCGTTGACATCAGCGGCAGGAGTGGAAAGCCCCACCTGGTCACCGGGCGCGCTATTCTCTAGACATCAACGTCGATGGTAATGTCACCGCGCGGGAGAAGCACGGCACAGCCCGTTGCCCGATGTCCGCTACGTCAGACAGCGTCCCACCTCAACTCAGGTACTCATTCATCAGTTCACCAAGCTCGGTTGGGCTAATCTGTTTCAGAATATGTTGGGGTAGGAACGCCGGTCCTGGGATCTCAATTTCCTTGCCGTCACGTAGTCTACCCTTGGCTGCTAGCGATTGCTGATATCATAGGTCAATTGAATACCTCGGGCACGCCGCGTTCAATCTGAGGAGGATATAGACGGCTTCCATCGCCGTCTGACCGAGTATTTCAGCCAGTAGAACCGAACGGAACAGATCCCAGAGGCACTCGAAATGTTCCTCCATCTCTGGATCACCTCGGATGACGCCCCCTCTTTCCGGGTCCCAACTACCGTCCAACGCCCCACCCGGAAGGTTCAGCGCTCGAGAAGGTAATGCGATCGGCCACGCATATGCTCGTCGGGGATCATGAACGCCGCGCCGGAGAGTGCCGCCAAGCTCGAACCAACGAACCACGGCGTCTTGCTGTCCACACCAGCGGGCTTGCCCGGGCGAGCAAAGGATCAGATCTCGTTTATGTGACAGTAGTCAGAAGATGCTTTCGGGAGCCTGACACTTGTACGGGACGCCGATCGTCAGACCGCCATCGACGACGATTTCGGAGCCCGTAAGATAAGAGGACTCGTCACTGAGCAGGAACAAAACTGCCTGCGACACTTCCGGCGGTTCGGCTGCCCGCCCAAGCGGAATGGGAAAACTGGAAGAATCGAAGTCCTTTGTCATCCAAGTGTTGATTAACCCCGGATGGACTGAGTTTATGCGAACCCCAGACGCAGCGGCCTCCAAAGCAGCGGACTTGGTTATGCCCCGCACACCGAACTTGGAAGCAACGTAGGCGTGAAGCCCTGCACTACCCCTCAGCCCCTCGACCGACGAGATGTTGACGATCGAGCCTCCGCCCGCGCGGCGCATGGCGGGCAGGGCAGTCTGCATTCCCAAAAATACACCGGTGAGATTGACAGCAAGGGTCTTCGTCCACTGCTCGAGTGGAAACTGCTCGATAGGAGCAATACTGGCTATGCCCGCATTGTTGACGAGGCCATGCAGCGCGCCAAAGTTGCTCTCCGCAGCCGCGATCGCTCGGCGCCATTCCTCTGGCTGAGCGACGTCTTGACGCACATAGATCGCGGATGTGCCAAGGCCGGCCGCGAATGCCTCTCCTTCTTTACGAAGAATATCGGTGATCACGACTTTAGCTCCCTCCGCTACCAGCAGGCGCGCATGAGCGGCCCCCATCCCTCGAGCCCCGCCGGTCACCAGAATGACCTTTTCGCTGAGACGTCCCATAATTTTGCTTCCTCGATCAGTGTGGTGGCGCAAGGTCTTGCGACATCCACTATGTCAATTAGCCCTGTTCGATCTGCTGTGTCCCGCTGCAATGCCCAACGGCTGTGCGTAGTGGCCGCGCAACTCGCCGCGAAAACCAACTCGATAACGATTTCACGTCGTGGACACGCGTCCGCCGCTCAGGCGTTATCGTCGGAGTGTTGAATTAGCATCGCGACATTGGGCCACCTTGTTGAGCCCGACAATTCACGACCGAGTTTCCTCCGGAAGATGGGCGTGAACTGCACGCGAGGCAATGCCGGTTCCGCACAGGCGCACGTACTGAGCTGTTCGAGGCTGGCCGCGGGAGTAGGGCGCAGAACGCATAAAGCTCTCCGAGCCTTGCGAATTGGAGTATCCACTCTGTGCAATCCGCGCGCCGAGACTCTGATACGAACGCAAACTCACGCGACTCTTGCAGAGTTGCTGGAGCTGTTACGACCTTTTCGCGCGACCTGGGTATCCGCTAGCATGCTTTTCGGGCCATGCACAGCGATAGCGCTTCGACTTATCAAGACTTATCGAGCCACACACAGCTTTGATAGCCATGCGAGCTCCTCATCCGTTTATCTCCCGCTTGATCATGTCGGACTCTCGACACTCCGCGTCGCCAATCAAACAAGCGGGAAGGCAACAGAAGAAGCGGCGAAAGTTGTCGAAGGCCTTCTCTCGTACTCCAACTCGGCATCTGCAGCCGAGCGAGTCTTATAACACCCAATGAGGCGCTTGGCATCGATCGCAGACGACAGATAGAGAGGCCTATCGAGTTATCGTCATCCTCGGTGAGCACGCTTCGCCGGAATGAACGCACAATCGTCAAGCTCATTCTGCAGCACAGAATCGAAGTGCAACGCGCAGAACTGGACGCGTCGGGGGCAAGACGATCGCGATCACTGGATCTATGAGCCGACGGATCACCGAGCCGCACTGGAAGTTGCACATCACAGTCTCTTCAGGATGCTCAACAACCGAGTAGTCTTGGTGAGATGAGTTAGCTGAATGTTCGATTGCGCCTAAACACTTCAAGAGCGAGGAGGAATGCGATGCCCGACGTGAAAGGTATTTCGCTTGATGCGCATCTCTACCTTGGGAGCAAAGACCGTGGCAGCGCGTTTCTCGGGTACCGAGCCATAAACCTTGTATTCAGCGTGGGGCACGAGGTGTCCTCTCTATTACCGAAGGGATTAGTACCGTAGCAAACCCTGCAATCGCCCTTGTGCCGGTCGCGAGCTATCCCTCAAGCACTGTGGGGCCGTACTTGGAGTGCTCTTCAGGAATTCAAGTTCGTGATCCCGGCGGTGAGGCCGGCTTTTTAATTCTTACCTACGTGACAACGAATGATGCAGCGCTCGCCTCGGGACGAGAGGTTCTTGGTGCTCCAAAAAAGTTGGCGTACATTACCGGTTAGAGACGGTGGTCTAATTCAGGGTACGCTCGAGCGTCCAGCGGGCAAGCGTCTGCCGACCCTTACCGCTCAACCAGACCAGCGCGTGAGCTCGAGTTCGCAACAGATGATTTCTGCGCGGACGTATTTCTACTTGGTTTCGGCATCTGCCCCCCTATCAATAAGCGGGATGGGCGCAGTGACGCAACTCGTCAAACGGTGCACCGCGCGAATGTTGCCACGCGACGAGCTTGGCGAAGAAGTTTACTGGACCCACCTTCCTAACTTACGACTCCCCCTCGATTGTCGATCCCGTGCACAATTTGGCACTTGGCGAACGCGTGCTCGGCACATACGAGGAGCATGACGCCAAGCTCCAGGCCATTGATATCCTTTCGGAAACGGCAAATCCAGGAAAACAGCGGTCCATAAAGCTTCAGGAGTTCATCCAATCCTGAGTTCTGCCCCGGGCTCTCGGCGTGCCCACTGAACCTCCTCCGAATGAGTGGACACCTGTAGTAGGCTCATTGAGCCCGGAGGTGTCGAATGGAACGTCAACGTCGGTCCTTTACGGAAGAGTACAAGCACCAAACCGTTGATCGCGGAATGGAGGCGGGTTCGGTTGTAGAAGCCCTCGATGAAGGCGAAGATATCGCGCTGGGCCTCGGCGCGGGTATTGTAGTCGCGATGATGGACCAGCTCGGTTTTCAAGGTATGGAAGAAGCTCTCCATCGGGGCATTGTCGTAGCAATCGGCCTTGCGGCTCATTGATGCCATGATGCCGGCGCCGGTGAGGACCGTGTGAGGCATACTGCACGCCGCGATCGGAGTGATGGATCAATCCGGTCTGCGGCCGTTGCTGGTTGATGGCCATGGTCAGTGCCGCGGATGCGAGTTCGACCTGCATATGGTCTTGCATGGCCCAGCCGATGATCTTTCGGCTGAACAGATCCATGACGGCCGCCAGATACAGCCAGCCCTCCGCGGTCGGGATGTAGGTGATGTCGGCGAGCCAGACCCGGTTCGGGGCGGGAGCGGTGAAGTCGCGCGCGATCAGGTTCGGTGCGATCGGGAGGTCGTGACGGCTGTCGGTGGTGCGCCCCCGGCGTGGCGACGCCATGATGGCGCGGACACCGTGCCGGTGCATCAGCTGCTCGATCCGGCCACGGCTGGCGCCACGTCCCTGCTTGCGCAGGATGGCATGGACGCGAGGACTGCAGTAACGGCCGCTGCTGTCTTGATGGACTTGCCGGATTGCGGCCAGGAGGCTGGCATCGGATTTGGTCCGCTCACTGACCGGGCGATCACGCCAGGCGGAATAGCCGGCCGGCGAGACCTCGAGCACGGCACACATCAGCCGCACCGGATAGGCGTCGCGATGGTCTTCGATGAAGCGGAAGCTCATGTCCGGGTTCCGGCGAAGATCGCGATCGACTTTTTTAAGATGTCGCGCTCCATGCGCAGCGTTCGTTCTCCTGGCGCAGACGGGCGATCTCCGAAGCCTGGTCCGCCGACATCGGCGTCGCCTTCGTGGTGGGGCGCCACGCCGCCGATGTCGGCTCCTGCCGCAGCTTGTCAACCCAACGCCGCAGCACCGAGTCACGCAGACCGAGTTCCTTGGCAACAGACCCGATCGAAGCGCCCACTCAAAGCCAACTCAACGGCTTGGCGCTTGTACTCTTCGGTAAATGAACCGACGTTGACGTTCCATTCGACACGTCCGGGCTCCTCTACTCCGATCGTGTCCCGTGGCGTGGTGTAGGTGAGTGCGGGTCACTGCGTTCGCCGGCATGGTCCGGATCGGTCAGGTGGCGATTGCCGGGAAGCTGACGGCGGGATCATCGCCCAACGGGGTGATTGTTTCCAGTGTCATGTAGCGACCGCGCTGGACCGCCCACTCGTCGTTCTGTTCGAGCAGGATAGCGCCGACCAGGCGGGTGATGGCGTCCTCATTGGGAAAGATGCCGACCACTTCGGTTCGGCGCTTGATCTCGCCGTTGACGCGTTCGAGCGGATTGGTCGAGTGCAGCTTGGCGCGGTGCGCGGCCGGGAAGCTCATATAGGCCAGCACGTCGGCCTCGGCCTCATCGAGGAACACCGCGAGCTTGGGCAGCTTGGGACGCAGTTGATCGGCAATGCGCCGCCATTGCGCCCGTGCCGCCTCCGCGTCGTCCTGGGCAAAGGCGGTGGCAATGAAGGCGGAGACGACGCGCCGTCCGCTCTTGCCGGCATGCGCCAGCGCGTTGCGTATGAAGTGGACGCGGCAGCGTTGCCAGGTGGCGTTGAGAACCTTTCCGACCGTGGCTTTGATCCCCTCATGGGCGTCGGAGACGACGAGCTTGACGCCGCGCAGGCCCCGCCGCGCCAGTTTGCGCAGGAACGCCGTCCAGAACGTCTCGGCCTCGGACGGGCCGATGTCCATGCCGAGCACCTCGCGCCGGCCATCGCTGTTGGCGCCGACCGCGATGATCACCGCGACCGAGACGATGCGCCCGTTCTGGCGCACCTTCACGTAGGTGGCGTCGATCCACAGATAGGGCCAGTCACCCTCGATCGGGCGATTGAGGGAGGCCTTCACCTTGTCGTCGATCTCGCCGCACAGCCGCGACACCTGGCTCTTGGAGATTCCGCTCATGCCCATCGCCTGCACCAGATCGTCGACCGAGCGGGTGGAGACGCCCTGGACGTAGGCTTCCTGAACCACGGCGGTGAGCGCCTTCTCGGCCATCCTCCGCGGCTCAAGAAAGCCCGGGAAGTAGGAGCCTTTGCGCAGTTTGGGGATGCGCAGTTCAACCGTGCCGGCCCGGGTCTCCCAGTTCCGATCGCGGTAGCCGTTGCGCTGGACCTGGCGCTCCTGGCTCTTCTCGCCGTAAGCCGCCCCGGTCAGGCCCTCGACCTCCAGCTCCATCAGCCGGTGGGCGGCAAAGCCGATCATCTCGCGCAACAGATCGGCATCAGGGGTCTTCTCCACGAGCGCGCGCAGGTTCATCATGTCGTCGGTCATCGGTGGTTCCTCGAATCAGGTTGGTGTCGCAACCCAAACCTTACCGACGAATCATCGGTGACCACCCGCAAAGCCGCTCGCTCGCTACGGCGCTATGTGGGGCGCGCGTCGCGAGCGGCTTTGCTAATCAGCTACACCACTCCTTGGGAAACGACCTCTACTCCGAGCACGAAGTTTGGGTCGCTCGTAGAAAGTTCGGCATCTTCGCTCCTTTTCGCGCTTTGGCGAAGGCAATCCCGCCTTGGTCCTGATGCACCTCAGGCCATTTGAGCCTCGCGGTATCGCAGCAATAAGGGTGCCAACAGAAAAACGCGGTGCACTCGTTCGTTGATGCGAAAACGGTCGCATGCCTTGCATGTTGACTGCATGCCGTGGTTGCGTTCATGACGTGCATGTCTTAAGGCGGACGGGCCGAACTCGGCTGATTATGCCGCTACAGCGCGCTTAGCGAACTTCTTCTAGCAATAGCCTATCGCGGCGATAGCTGTTGACTCGTGCTTCAAGTTCCTGGTGTAGCTGACGACATAATTCGTTGCGGCCGGCCGCTCATCGCGGGGCGAGTATCTGGTCTAACGGGGGTAAGGCAATTCCTGCCCGCATTGCCATCTCACACAGGTCGTGCGCCATGGCCGGGTGAATTTCGATGGCGCGAAACTCTCGTTGGCAGAGGACCCGGAGCTTCGGCTATGCCAACGTATAGCTTTCCAAGGAACGCCTCGCCTGCCATTCCTTTTTTGAGGCCGGCGCGATGACTGGGACATTAAAAAGGCGCCCCTATGAAAGGCGACGCTCTGGCCGATAGCACTCTTCTTCAGAACCGCCTGATCTCGAAGCTAAAAGGTGGATTGAAGTTGACTCTCGACTCTTGTCGCTGGACGGAACGACAAGACGAACTGCTGCGCGAGCTTGTTGATGCGGGCGCGCCTGCGAAATCCATTTGCGAAACACTCAATAGGTCCGAGGCAGAGCTTCGCAGGCGCGGCTATACATTGGCCTTCCGAGGAAATGATCAAAGCGAACGGCCGCCGTCTGATGCTGAAGCGGCGCTCGGCAATCGGCTGTTATGCATGCGATCCTCGCGGAAGTCAGCGCAACAGCATCGGGCGCGGCTTCTGCTCTTTGGGCTTGGCGTCCGGTATCCTGTTATGACGGGCGAACCGTCAACTTTATTGGCTTCATCCATCTCGCGGCCGCGATGATCTGCGGTTCCGCGCCTTTCTCCATAGCTGCCAGGATTGTCAATTGTTGAACATGGTGTTCTCCTGACGGAACACCAGCGGGGAATTTGATACTTAAACTGTCTTTTCGCTATATCCGGTGGCGGGGCCGCGGGATTGCGATCAGCGATTCCAGGCCATCGTGATCACGGTTTCCAGACGATGGTGATCACTTGCGGAGGCGAACACGACTGACGTGTTTATGTGTGCTGGAAATGGTCTTCCTCGTCAAGACGGGCGGGAGGGTTTGGAGATCGGTCCAGCGGTCCATGGGAGGGACCCGCGTGCGCGCGGAGTGGCCCTCACGAGCGACGCAGCGGCGTGCGCGGGAGGGACCTGTGGGTCGGTGGGGCGATCGGCCGCGCGGTGGTCACGCTGCTGTCCAATCGTCGGCCCAACGACGCACACTGTCGCCCTTGAGCTCGATGCGGTGGGCATTGTGAATGATGCGGTCCAATATGGCGTCGCCGAATGTGGGATCGGCAATCACGTCATGCCATTGCGCCACGGGGGCCTGACTTGTGATCAACAATGATGCCTTGTCGTAGCGATCATCCACGATCTCGAGTAAATCACGGCGCTGGTCGGCAGTGAGTGCTTCGGGCCCCAGTCGTCTAGGATGAGTAGATTGACGCGCTCCAGCGCCGCGATCAGGCGTGCAAGACGACCTTCGCCAGGCGCCTGGCCGAGATCGGCGAACAAGCGGGGCGCGCGCTCGTAGAGGAGCGAAAAGCCATCGCGGCAGGCCCTGTTGCCGAGCGCGCAAGCCAGCCAAGATTTGCCGGTACCGGTCGGACCGACGATGACGAGATGGTGGTGCTCGCAGATCCATTGGCAAGTGGCGAGGCTTTGAAAGGAGGAGGGGTCGAGACCACGAGCGGTGCGAAGTCGACATTCTCGATGGGGGTGGCAGCCTGGCGGAGCTTGGCATTGCTCAAGCGCCGTACGAGGTGGCGGTTGTCGCGGGCGGTGACCTCGGGATCGACGACGAGACCAAGCCAATCGGGGTGTGGCATTTCGGCGGCCTCGGGATTGTTCTGCAGTTCGATGAGGTTATCGGCCGTGGCAGTGAGGCCGAGCGCGCGCAGGCGGTCGACGGTCGGATGAATGAGCACAATGATCTCCTGATTAGTTGTAGTAGCTGCGGCTGCGGATGTTGGCGTGGAAGAGGACGGGCGCCTCCTGGGCAGGAGGAGCGGTTTTGTCGGCGGCGTTCTTGAGGATGGCGGCGACCGACTTGTAGCAACGGGCATTAAGCAGCAGCGCACGGGCGCAGGCGGCGTCGACACGTTCCTCGCCGTAGCGCCTGACCAGCCCGAGAATGCCGATGGCCGAGCGGAAGCCTTGTTCCGGATGCGGTCGCGACCGCAGGATGACGTCGATCAGCGTCTCGGCCTCGGGGCGCACCTTGGCGGCTTCAGAACGAATCCGCTCATGAGCCCAGTCGCGGTAGCGGCGATGCGAGCTTGGCATATGCTCGTCGATCGTCGTTGGTCGATGCGGCAGAGTGCTGCGCAGACGGGAGGCGACGCGCTTGCCGCGCAGGAAGCTCTCGACGGCTTTTAGCGTGATCCGTGCCTCGACCTCTTCATGCACGAGGTTGTGAGGCACGCTGTAGTCATGCTTGGCAAGCTCGACATGATATTCGAGGTTCACCCGACAGCGCTTCCACTCAGCGGACTCGTAGGGTTCGTCGGGTAATGGGGTCAGTGCCGGTCGGTCAAGCTCCTCGAACAGCTCGCGCCGGCTTCGCGCCCAGCTCCATAGCGGTCGGTTGTTGAGATCGACGAGCAGTGCGTGGATCGCCTCGTTGAGGACGGCCAGCGAGAAGAACCGGCGGTTGCCTAGACGCGCCAAAATCCGTCGCCCGACGATTTGGACGCCGACTTCGACCTAGGCTTTGTCGCGCGGCCGATACGGCCGTGCTGGAACGATGGCAGTGGCCCAGCTTATCTACAATCCGATAACCCTGAGCGGGCCAGCCGGGACGGTGACGGCGCCGGACCACGCGCAGCAGCGTATCCTTACTTACCGGCAACATCAGCCGTTTTGCGAAGGCTGCTGGGCATGGGTAGTCCAGCATGTAGCGAAGCTGAACTGGGGTGATTGTCACCACGCCGTCCGCCGACGACGGCCACAAAAAGCAGCCGCGCTCCAGCCGCTTGGCATAAAGTGACATGCCCAGTCCTTGCAGGCTCGAATTTTCGGCCGCCTACAAGATCTGGCAGGGGGGTTAGCTAAGCCAGCTCATGTATATAAGTGGAACTTCTGTCCCGCATTTTGCCCTGGGACACGCGCAGAACGGAGGTCACAGATGGCATACAAGAAACTCATCAATCAAAGCGGCCTGACACTTACGGTGTTGCTCATCACGCGCGTTGGCTCCGAGCCGAACCCAGTCCGCGCCGATCGTCACAGCGGCGCTACCAGTGGGTGGCAAGCAGACGATTGAGTAAGGTAATACGCAGACTCCCTTCCTCAATGGGCTCGTGATTTCCTCATCCTTCGATGGCGCGTTTTCGAACGGGTCGTAGATCGTGAAGGGCAGCAGCTGGGATACTGTCCTGAACACGCACGATACGAACGTGGTGGGCTCGAACACCTAACCCGCAACGTCGCCGACGATCCCGCAGTGGCGAACTTGGCTGCTCTTGGATGGCAAGTCAATGCTGGCGCCGTCGCAGCCCCGCCCGGATGAGTGCAGCCGATGGACGGAAAGGTAACTCTTGTGACTTCCGCGCCCGTGCAGCTTCATCACCCGTGCCGGCGTGTTGGATAACCTACGGCGGAGGCGAACCATGATGCCTTCTACTATGGTTGTCCAGCAGGACTCCAAGGTGCTTGAAGAAGGGGCCCCACGAGTTCATGAAAGGCCCCCGTGGGATCATCATGGAATGACGGTATAGCATATGAGTACCAATCTTATGTTGCACGAGCCGCCCAGCGCGCTGCGGCTGATCACACGGGCGTATACGAGCCTTCTCATTATCGGCTTCGCCCTGCTGCCCACTCAGTTCATCGCTTACCTCTATTTCCAGCAAGATCCCGCGCTGAAGTTTGAAGACCACCTGTTCCACGAATTCGCCATCGCCGTCGCCACCCTGGAGGGGCTGTTCGTCACATATGTGACGTGGCGCTGCTATCGGTCTTCAGGCGAGCCTCTGTTGCGATGGTTGACCCTTGGTTTTCTGGCCTTCGTGCTGATCTATTCGCTGCACGGCGCCTTCACCGGCATGGCACATCGCAACATTTGGCTGTTTCTGCTCTATGGGCCAGCGTCGCGTCTGGCGATGTCGATTCTGCTCCTCGTCGGGCTACTCAGCTACAACCTGCCGTCAGACGGGCTTGAGAAGCGCTCGGACACGCGCGCATGGCTGACGTGGATTGGCCTGTTCCTTACGATGGACTTAGCTGTCGCACTGGTCGCCTATTCACCCTATGCTGGGCACCCGGTGGTCCGCCTGTCCATGGAGGGCGGCGCATTGCTATTCAGTGCGCTGAACGTCGCCGTCTTGCTCATGCGACGGATTCACTCGCCGCTCATGCTTGTTTTCGGCGTTTCTGTCGCGTGGTTTGCGCTATCGTCGCTCGCATTCATCTTGGCGGCGCCGTGGAATCATATGTGGTGGCTGGCTCACGCGATCTTTGCTGGCGGATTTTTTCTGCTCAGCTATGGCGTCGTCCGGGCGTTCCGAACAACGCAATCGTTCGCCACCATCTATAGCCAGGAAGAAATGACCGCCCGCCTTGCCAAATCGATGGCCGACACTCAAAAGGCGCTTCAGCAAGTGCAACTGAGCAATCAACGGCTGGAGCGCCTCGCCGCAACCGATCCACTAACCGGTGCCGGGAATCGGCGCCACTTCATCGAGCATATCGGCGCGGAGATCGCAAGGGCCAGGCGAACCGGAGCTCCGTTGTCCCTGCTGTCGCTCGATCTCGACCATTTCAAGGATATAAACGACTCACGTGGTCACAGCGTCGGCGACGAGGTCCTGCGCGTATTCGTGCGAAAGTGTCTGGAGGCAATCCGGCCTTACGACTCTGTCGCGCGCGTGGGGGGTGAAGAATTCATGGTACTGCTTCCGGGGGCGACGCTCGACGCGGCTAGCGCGGTCGCCGAGCGCCTTCGATCGGCCATCGAACGCACTGCATTCGATGTCGGGGCCGAACCATCGGTCGGCGTCACCATCAGTGTTGGAGTGTCGGAGTTCAGGCGCGATGGAGACACGCTCGACGGGTTCTTGAACGTCGCCGACCAGCGACTCTATCGCGCAAAATTTGAAGGCCGCAACCGTGTGGTTGTCTCCTAGGATAACGTTCATCGTTCACTTCGTCTCCCGTGTCTGGGGCGGACGCCCGTCCGCTCTTCTCCGAGCCAAAGCCGCAACGCTACTAACAACTATTCGGTCATGGTCCATCCATTGCAACATTTGCAGGCCGGTTCTCACCGCAATAAGCTGCGGCCACTAGCAGCCGGGAGCTCTTATGTCGGTTTCTTGCTACAACGGCGTCCGTGACAGCCGTTCCATCGAGCGTTCAGCTGGCGGTCGCCTCGCCCCGCCAAGGCGGCCGCCCCTTGGCGCGCGCCGCGACCATCAATCCGCTCGCCAGGCACTTGGCAGAAGCTCCGGATCACGAGGCACGACCGGTAGGCACCTGGTCGCGCTGATTGCTATCGCACGTGAACTAGCGCCCTCCCTTGGCGCTTCCAGGGTGATCAACGTCTTGAAGCGGCATATTCAGGATATAGCTCGTTGCTTAGGCCGCACTAACGATGCGCGAACTTGCCGGTCGCTCGACCGCCACTTTTCCGGGAAGCACCTTATCACGACCCGATGGCTCATTGCTGCTTGCGAAGCCGTTACTGAAGTTCCGCAATCGGCGCAACATCTGGTTTTCTCAACAATCATGCTGCGAGCAAGACCCTCGCTGGGCCACCGTGCGTTGCGACGGTTCGACTGAGATGAGAGTTTCAACTCCACGATTGCGCGTATTGCACTTCGATTGGCGCCGTTCTGCCACGAGGGATTTCATTGCTCTCTTCGGCGGCGTCGTTCTCGCTTCACTCTTAGCGCATGTCTATGGGCTTGGCCCTCGTTTAGCGCAGCTGGGACAGCGCTATGTGAATCCGATACTCGACGACATTATATTCATCGCGTTCGTTGCATTCTTGCTGAGCATTGGGCTCACAATTTTTAGTGTTCGGCGCTATCGAGAACTTGCCCGCGGAACTGACACACAAACCATCACAGAAGGAGAAGTCCGCGATCCGGCGCGGCACGATCCATTGACTGCCTTTCCAAACCGCCGCCTGTTTGATTACACACTTGATGTGTACGTTGGCCTCGCCACCGACACGCATCAAGTCGCCATTCTGATGCTCGGCCTCGACGGCTTGAAGCGGATCAAGGATACGCACGGCTATGCAGCGGTAGACAAGGCACTCTGCGAGTTTGCCACAAGGCTTGCCGACATCTTGCCCAAGGACGGTCTCCTGGCGAGGATCGAAGGCGACGAATTCGGGATCGTCCTGCCCAACATTAGCTCCCTCGAGGATCCCGCCAATCTGGCGCGCCGTATCGTGGTGTCTGCCGCCGACAGTTTGGTGATTGAGACTGGCGCAGCCGAGCTTAGTCTTGGAATTGGCATCGCCATCGCTCCGCTTGATGGCGTCACTCCCCACGAGTTGGTCAGGCGCGCAGAACGCGCACTTTATCGCGCGCAATGCGACGGCGCGTCGCGTGTTCGCTTTTTTGAACCGGACATGGACATGCATGTCGAGCGGCGCATCAATATTGAGCGTGAGCTTCGGAGCGCTGTCGCAACGAATATTATCGAGCCCCATTACCAGCCGGTGGTTTCACTCGTAAGTAATCGCATCGTGGGGTTCGAGGTGTTGGCGCGTTGGGAGAACAAGACAACTGGGCCTATCCCGCCTGACGTGTTTATTCCAATTGCAGAAGAAACCGGCCTCATCAACGCTCTTGGAGATCAGCTTCTTCGGCGCGCGTGTCTTGATGCCACTGCGTGGCCAAAGACCTTTTCGCTTGCCTTCAACATTTCGCCTGTTCAGTTGCGGGACTCCGCGCTTGGAGAGCGCATTATATCTGTCCTTGAGCAAACCGGCTTTAGTCCGCGCCGCCTGGAGATTGAAATTACAGAGAGCGCGTTTGTGGAAAGAAGCGGGGCTGCGAAGACCGTGATTGACGCACTTCGTCTAGCCGGCGTCCGCATCGCGCTCGATGATTTCGGAACAGGTTATGCTACGCTTAGCCAGCTGCTTTCGTTTCGTCTTGACAAGATCAAGATCGATCGCAGCTTCGTGTCACATCTCCACGACAGCACTGACTGCCGGGTGATCGTTCGTGCTATAATCGGCCTCGCTGAAGGGCTTGGTTTGACGACCACGGCCGAGGGAGTCGAATGCGAACGCCAGCTCGTCTATCTGGTGTCCAATGGTTGCACAGAAGGACAAGGCTACCTGTTCAGCGGTCCCGTTCCAGCCACCAGTATTCCCGCGCTGCTCAATCGCGAAGCCAGCCGCGGGCCGGTTACTGAAGGGACGGAGCAAGAAACCCACGTGCGTGAGCCGACGCGCTGAGTTCACGCGTGCTCGGGAGGCGCTTGATTAGAATAATCCGGCTAGATTTGCCACGATACTTTCGACGCATCACCTGCATTGTTGCTCAGGGCGGGTCCATTTACTTGGACAGGACGCAGACTCTTAAGAGATCACCATGGATCGATGACGCGATTACGGGCGGAGGCCTGCCGTGCATCACCGTTTGACACTCCAACATCAACGCACAGGGGCTCGCGAAGGGCCCTATGCGCTCAGGGTGCGCGAGCGGCCAAGCGCCTGATCTTCGACTACTCCTCTTCGCTGTAGCGGCGCACAGATACACGATGAGCTGAATCAACGGGGATCAGACATCCGAACTCTGGATATCGTCTCGAAGATCCGCCATTTGAATCCCCTGATGCCCCTCCGACTGAAGCGCCGGAGCTGACCGTTCTGGTCTCCTAGTCTAGCGGCTCCTGATTGCTCCGGGGAGCGCCGGACGCACACGATCCAACTCAGGCATCCGCTGGTCCCCTTCAGGTGCCTTCAGGTGGGAGCCCTCCTGATCAGGCCGTTTATGGTCAGCCAAACCTCCCAGGCCGCATTGCTCAGCACCAAACGATCCCCAAGGCTTCCATAACGAGACTCAATCCGATTTGCGACCTTACGTTAGAACATGACCTAGACTGTCCGATTTCTGACATGCAGTCGGTCTGGTAAACTTCCTTGAAGCAATATTCCTTGTTGATCAAGCTTGTCGCAGTTGGCACAGGGTTTGAACAGAGAGGTGCATCCACCGCAGCCGCCCCCGAAGCGGCGGCTACACTAACGCTTCTTCGGCTGTGGCCCTTTGGTGCAATGACACGAGCTGCCACATGGAGTCGGTCTCAATAGCACGTCACATAAACTGCCCTCAATGTGGCTCTGCATTTGTCCACCTCGAGTGGCATGAACGTATGGGTGCGCGGGAGGTCCAAGATCTCTGGCGCTGCTGGAACTGCAGGAATGAATTCATGACTGTGTTCACTTCTGACGATATGGATCCTCCTGCCGCTGAGATCACGAAGCTATTCTTTACCAGCCTGTTAGTCTGATCATGACGCCTGAGCCGCTAACGCTCGCATCCGAGCGGCATTGGACCTGGCAACCCAAAGCCGCGGGGGCCCTTAGGCGAAAACGATTGTACCGTAGGCTGCTCAGTAATACCCTGCGCGACCTTCCCGTCATAAACAGTTGGAATGTGCTTATGAGGCTCGTACGTGCAATCGTCGGCTTGGCCCTGTTGGCAGTGGGATTGTACATTATTATCGGTGAGCACTTCGCTGGAACATCGGCGGATGCTACACTCAATGCGCGGCTCTACATCGTTCGCGCCCCGATCGAAGGAAAGGTAACGCTTGCCGTGCAGAGCATCGGCGCGCGCATTAGTCCCGGCGCGCTGATAGCAGAACTCACCGACCAACGCTTCGATACCGCGAGGCTTCTTGAGCTTGATCGCGATCGCACAAACCAGCAGATCGAGCTCGACCGTCTCGATGGCCAGCGAGAGGCCTTGTCCGCATCCAGGTCGCGCTTCGATGTTCAATCAACTGATTACCAGCGCGGAAGGGTTCGGCAGATTGAGGCTCGAATTGCCGAAACGAAAGCAGCTCAAGACGCTGCGGCCACACGCCTTCGTCAAGCGGACGCAGAATTTAGGCGAGCAAACGAACTAAGCACGCGTGGTGTACAGACGGCGGCGCATTTGGATCGGGCTCGCGCCACTTACGACGTGGCGCAGCAAGAACTGGAGAGTGCGCAGCAGCGAGTGAAATACTTAGAGACGGAACTTACGTCCGCTCGCGACGGCATCTTCATCGGGGAGTCCTGTAACGACGCTCCTTCCTCGGCTCAACGTATCCGAGAGCTCGAGCAGCGGCTGGCCGAGCTGAATGTCGACAAGGAGCAGGTGAAAGCACGTATTGTACAGCTCGACCGGCAAATCGCTGCCGAGCGTCTTCGTGTCAACAACTTGAGCTTCGCTACCCTTAACGCCAGCGTGATTGGTCTAGTCTGGGACATACTAGTAGACGATGGCCAATACGCGCGGCGCGGCCAGGATCTCGTCAAGATCGTAGACTGCAGTACACTGATCGTCACCGCCGGCGTCAGCGAATCTCTCTACGACCGTCTCTCGGTGGGAACGGCCGTGCAATTTCGGTTGTTTCGAGATGATCGTATTTTCAATGGAACCATAACTCGCCTTGGCGGATCCGGTGCGGCCTCGCTCTACACCAATCTTGTTGTAGGGCCAAGTGCTCAACATCTCCAGCGCTTTGACGTCACAGTGACAGTTCCAGATCTTGCAGGAGAGGCAGATGTCGGTTGCGCGATTGGACGCACTGGACGCGTCATCTTCACAGCTGGCCCAATCGCACAGTTCCGCCGCTTTATAACGCGGTACGGACTCTGATGCTTCAGCTGTCGCCACTCGTTGCTGCCTTCGCAGGCGCCGCCTTCATAATTGGGCTTCGCCTTACCGTCTTTCCATTTCTCAATCCGATGAAGTGGTATTGGCGCGCTCTTCTCCTCGGGGCTGCTGCCGTACTGTCTTGGCGTTATATGGCTTGGCGCTTCACCGAAACGCTGGCACCGCTCGACTGGACTGCGGACGCGCTGTTCAGTTGGGGATTCGTCACCCTCGAGGCCCTGACGATGCTTTCCTCTACCATCGCGTTTTTCATACTGTCCCGAGTGAACGACCGGTCGGCAGAAGCAGACCAGTACTCTGAATGGTGGCTGCCTGGAGAAGCGCCGCGTGTGGACGTTTTTATCACGACTTACAACGAGCCGTCGGAAGTGCTCGAGCGCACGATCATTGGCGCGACGCAAATCCGCTATTCACAGCTTCGGATTTTTATCCTCGACGACGGCGCCAGGAATTGGGTACGGCAACTTTGCGAGCTGCACGAAATCGGATATCTCGCACGTTCGGATAAGGAGCATGCTAAAGCGGGGAACATTAACCATGCACTTCGCGCGCGCGCCCGCGATCCAGCTCCCCCGATCTTTGTCGCTGTACTTGACGCAGATTTCGTTCCCCATGCGGACTTCATCGAGCGGACGCTAGCGTTATTTCACGAGCCAAGCGTCGCGCTCGTGCAAACCCCGCAGCACTTCTTCAATCCTGATCCGATCCAACATAACCTTGGAATAAGCACCGCATATCCGGATGAACAACGTCATTTCTTTGACAACGTCGAGCCAGCGCGGGACGCTTGGGGGATTGCCATCTGCTGTGGGACATCATCCGTAATGCGGGTCCAGGCCGTCGAGCAGATTGGCTGGATTCCAACACAAAGCGTAACCGAGGACTTCCTGCTCACCCTTAAGCTTGCGGAAAACGGCTGGCAAACTGTATACCTAAACGAGCCGTTGACTGAAGGTTTGGCTCCCGAAGGACTGAAAGAATATATTACTCAGCGTGGACGGTGGTGCCTCGGCTTGATGCAAATCGTCCGCAACTCATACAGCCCCTTTGTCATGCGCGGCCTTGGTCTGATGCATCGAATCGGGATCCTGGATTCATTGCTCTACTGGGTCAGCACCTTTCCCTTCAGGCTTGCCAGCCTGATTTGCCCGCTGTTGTATTGGTGGTTCGGCATCACCATCGTGAACGCGTCGCTGGTGGAAATTATCAGTTACTATATACCTTATTACCTAATGGTTCTTGTGTCCCTGAACTGGCTTTCAAAAGGGTTGTTTGTCCCGCTTCTCAACGATACGGCTCAACTGATCGCGGCCTGGCCCATCAGCCAGGCAGCTGCTCTCGGGCTTCTGACCAGCGGATCGCATAAATTCTCGGTGACGGCCAAAGGCGGCGACCGCACCAAGGTCATAGTTCAATGGGCGTTGATGCGCCCGTTTGTACTCCTGCTCGCTCTGACAATCGGCGGCTTGATCGTGCCGTTGAACTCCGATTTTGTCTTCGATACGTCCGCAACAGCGGGGGACGGCACAACTGTCGTGATGTTCTGGACAGTTTACAACATTCTGGTGCTTTTCGTGGCAGTCGTGGTGTGCATTGAGCGACCGCGATACGATCGACCTCAGCGCCAGATTCCAGAACCCATCACGTTGGTGATCCAAGGTGAGAAGCATCGCGGATGGCTTCTCAATCTGGGCCGAGGGGGCGCGCGAATCAGCGGTCCATCCGGACTTTCCGCCGGAGCAGCAGGGCAGCTCGACCTGCCCGGGATTAGCGGCGTAGACGCGCATGTTGCTGCGACTACCCGTGACGGCTATCGAATCAAGTTCTCTCCAACTCCCGAGCAAAGGGCGAAAATTATCAAGAAGCTTCACACTGAATCCGCCATGCCAGGGACCGATCGAGGGAACATCTTGCAAATGATTCGTGAGTTGGCGCGAGCTCTAACGAGTTGAGGAGCGCGAGATGCCGAGAAGACCGAGCCTACTCTCCTTGGTGTTCTGTGGAGGCGCCTTGCTCATATCGGTGCCGGCCATGGTGACCGCGACGATCTACACGGCCTTGCTACAGCAAGGGGGAGAGCAGCTGCAGTTCGACGCGTTAAGAATTCGCGGCGAAATGAGTTCCGCGCTGTTGGCCCGCCGGCTCTATGGAGTTTGGATGGATGTAGCGCGGTCCGCTGAGCTCATTGACCTAACTGATCTTAAGAATGCGCGAGAACACATCGACTTCTTGAGCCGCCTTGATCGACGCTATACTTGGCTTGGGGTCGCGGATCTCGAAGGGACCATTCTCGCGGCTAAAGACGGCATGCTCGAAGGAGTAAGCGTTGCACAGCGACCTTGGTTTAGGCGGGGCCTTGTCTCGCCGGCGGCTATCGATGTGCATGCCGCTCAACTACTGGCCACCCAGTTGCCGGCACCTCGTGAGCCCTATCGCTTTATCGACCTGGCAGCGCCGTTGCGCCACGCCGGCTCCGTTGCCGGGGTCATCGGCGCTCACCTTGACTGGAAATGGGTCGCAGAAAGCATGGACTCGTTACAAGTACCCGGCATTGATGTGCTGCTGCTTTCGGGGGATCGAACCGTCCTGTTTGGTCCGCCGGATCTTATCAACAAGTCGCTCAACATCGGCTCCGCACTTGCGGCTAGTCGCGTCACGACTGCGTCTCTGCGCGAACGTTGGCCTGACGGCAGGGACTACTTCACAGTGATCGTTCCGACGGTCGGCTTCGCGAACCTTCCAAGCTTCGGTTGGTCTCTTCTGGTTCGGCAGAGTGCCGACGAGGCGCTTGCGTCCACCCGTAATCTCATCCGATCATTCTGGAGTAGTTTCGGTGCTTGTGCCATTGCCATACTAGCACTGCTCTTTTGTGCGGCGCAGTGGCTGAGGACGCCCCTTCGCCGGCTCTCGAATACAGCCGAGGCCCTCTTGCACGATCCATCCGCGCACCCGCCATATTCCGAGACACGCTTCAATGAAGCGGCGAGGCTCAGTGACGCGCTCGCTCGCATCCAGTCGAAGCTGATGGGACACTCTGTTAGCAATTCGATCCAAGGACCGGGTGGGGACAACTAGTACCCACTTTCCTTGGGAAGTGGGTCATGATTCAACGTCGGGATGATACCCGACGCAAGAGAAGTCCACCTTTCGAGGAAAGATCGCAAGGTGCTTGAGGAACGTTGCCGCTCACCGGTGACGTTGCAGCGCGATTTGAAGCGGGCGCGGATCGTTCTTTTGGCTGCTGCCGGTCGCAGCACCCGATCGATTGCCAAGGAGGTTGGGTCCAGCCGCGGATTGTCAGCCTTTGGCGGCATCGCTATGCGAATCAAGGCCTTGAAGGTCTGCAAAGCAAGCCTCTCCCGGGCAAGCAGCCGATCTATACGAAGGCCACTGACAAACGGATTTTAAAGTTGCTCGATAAATCGCCTTCTGCCGGGTACGCGCGCTGGACTGGGCCTCTGCTGGCTGGGGAACTTGGCGATGTCGACGTGCAATATGTCTGGCGATTCTTGCGCAGCAACAAACTCGATCTCGCCGCTCGCAAGTCCTGGTGCGAGAGCAACGACCCGGAGTTTACGGCCAAAGCCGCCGACGTGGTTGGCCTGTATGTCGCCCCGCCAAAGAAGGCCATCGTGCTATGCGTGGACGAAAGCGCCCTCGATCCAGGCCTTGGAAAGAGCGCAGGGTTATCTGAAACTACCCAACGGCAGATCCTTGACCGGGCAAAGCCACGACTACAAACGGCACGGCACGACCACGCTGTTCGCAGCGCTGGAAGTCGCCACCGGGAAGATTCTTGCGACGCATTCGAAACGACGTCGCCGGGTCGAGTTTCTCGACTTCATGGATCGCGTGACCGCAGCATTTCCGAACCGACAGCTTCACGTCATTCTCGACAACCTCAGCACCCATACGAAGAACGAGGAATGGCTTGAGGCACATCCCAACGTGAACTTTCATTTCACGCCCACCAGCGCGTCCTGGCTCAATCAGGTCGAGGTGTGGTTTTCGATCTGACAGGGGCAGTCGTTGAGCGGCGCCTCGTTCACAAGCCTCAAACAGCTTGAGCAGCACATCGATGCCTATATCAAAGCACAGAGCTGAGCCATTCGTCTGGACCAAGAAAAAGGTCAGGCGACGCCGATTCAAAGGCCGACGTATCACTCAGCTATGATTCCGGGTACTAGCTAGTGTCCTGAACCAGAAGTTCGCAACATTGCTGCGTTTTGTGCCGGGGCATTGTATCGGCAGAAGCGCTCGATGGAAGCAAGGATGCCGTCAGCGGACTTGGTCCATCGGAATGGTTTCTTATCGGCATTGTGTCGTCAACGAACGAGGTGATGTCCGCCATAAGGGCAGCGAGACTGCGCGCCTGATCTTCTTATCGGTAAGGAGCGCGGAGAAGCGCTCGACCTGATTGAGCCATGACGAACTGGTCGGGGTCAGGTGCACATGCCAACGCGGTCTTTTGGCCAGCCATTTCCGGATCAGCGGCGTCTTGTGCGTTGCATAGTTATCCATGACGAGATGGACGTCGAGTTGGCGCGGGACAGCGGCCTCGATCTCGTCCAAGAACTTGCGGAACTCTGCGGCACGGTGCCGTCCGTAGCACTTGCCAATAACCCGTCCGGTCGCAATGTCGAAGGCGGCGAACAGCGATGTGGTGCCGTACCTTTTGCAGTCATGGCTTCTTCGAGCCGGCTGACCGGGACGCATCGGCAGCATCGGCTGACTGCGGTCCAGCGCCTAGATTTGGGACTTTTAGTCTACACACAGAACGATGGCGTGTGCCGGCGGCGAGACGTAAAGGCCGACGACGTCGCGCACCTTGGCGACGAAGTTCGGATCGGTGGAGAGCTTGAATGTCTCCAGCCGGTGCGGCTGGAGCCCGAAGGCCCGCCGGATGCGTTGCACCGTTGACACCGACAGGCCGCTGGCCTTGGCCATGCCCCGATAACTCCAATGAGTGGCGTTCTCGGGGCAGCTTTCCAGCGTCCGCACGATCACGGCTTCGATGCGGGCATCGTCAATGGTGCGCGGCGCCCCGGAACGCGGCTCGTCGTGCAGCCCGGCCACGCGCTGCTCTACAAAACGCGCCACTTGCCTACCGTTCCCCGCTCCAGGCCTAGCTTGGCCGCCACCTCCTTGTTCTGACCGCCTTCCGCGCAGGTCAGCACGATCCGGGCCCTCAGAGCCAGCGCCTGCGGTCTTCCGCCGCATCGTCAGCGACTGATGTTCGGCGAACTCATCATCGCTCAATATCAGTGGCGCAAGTCGCTGGGCCGGCAGCCGCCAAATCTGGCACAGCGACGCGACTCTACTGCGAATCTACGATTGCGAAATTGTGACTCAGGACACTAGAGGTTCATCTGCCCCCAGATTGGGAGAATCAGCAAGACGTCGGCCATCGAGAGATAATCAGCCTTAACACGATTGCTCTACCTCCTCGTAAAGAAACCCGCCCCGTCATTTGTGACACTTTCAGTTCGATCCCACGTAGAACAGGGTCCCCGCAGCTGGAATATTCTTATCAGCGACGCGGCCGTTCCAAATGGTGATCGTTTTGCAGTTTGGAGCTGCGGGTGCCGTCCAATTGACGTAAAAAGCGATCCTATTTGCGGTAACGACGCCTGCGACAGGGTAGGGGCTGTCCCTGGTAGGAAACTCCAGTCGCATTGTTAACATACGTTCCGGCGAAAATCCCCGTCGATGCATCGAGCGTTTGGATCGACAGAAGAGAGCCTCGCTGATTTACCCATTTAGAGGGACTGGCAACCGCGCGTGAGCAGGCATCGACGTAACGGCAAAGAGCAGGAGCACAATCAAGCGCGTCATGGAATTCCCCTAGGCAACAGGCAACTGCGCAGACGCTGCCGGAGATGCGCTCTCATACCGACGCCTATTTCGCTCCCGCAGCATCCACTAAGAGTTCTCGCGTTGTCGTATCGCCGGATTGTTCAGAGGCCGACTTGCCGACGGCCTCATCATTCTCGAGCGACATTGTTTACCGCCTCTTGAACATGCTCAAGGAGCAAATGACGCAACGGGTCATCTTGAGGTATTCGAGCAATGCCTTTTTTGTCTAGTTTCGTTCCGAGGCGATACTCTTTTCCTTCAGCTTCGATCTATGGCGAAGCGTGTGCCAGCCGATGGTTCTACACTTCGCCTTCCTACAGAGTTTGCGGATCGCATAGTGCATTCCGTAGTGGTAGTTCCAGTGAACGGGCGACCCTCCGAGCCTCGGAACACGTACCCAGTGTCCTTCTTACGCCGGTACAGCATCGTGTACACATCAATGTCGAGCGGTATATGCCGCGTGCGGTTACTCTTCGGCGCGACTAGCGTCTTCCCACGATCATCGTATGAATGTCTCACCGCAACGTTGGGCGTGAGCCAATCGAGAGACGACCACTGAAAGGCCGCTGAGCTCTCCTTGCCGCATACCCGTCCGCAGCGCCGTCAGAACTAGTTCGTGCACTAGGCCATTTGCCTGGGAAAGGAGCAACTCACACTCTTCTGGCGAACGATAATCAGTTTCGGGCAACGCCCTTTTTGGCCAATTGATCTTCGGTGGTGACCTTGCCCCTCAGGCTTAATACAGGTTGAAGTTCGCTCTGGCCCACGACAAGGACCAGAGCATGAAGCGCAGCCGGTTTTCGGAAGAGCAGATCATCGAGATTTTGAACACCCGGCTGAAGCGGTTGCTGGCCGACGCCATGCTGGACAACGCGGCCTTGAAGGACCTCGTGGGAAAGGAATGGTGACGTCCGCGGCCACGGCTGGCATCTCGACTCTACCATTGTTAGGAGGTTGAGCATGTGTACATGTTGCGCGCCGGCTGGAACGATCGCCAGGCGGCGGAGCCGTGACCACAGGAGACGCCCCTGAAGTCTTGGACGGAACTTGCGACCGCTCTATCAGCCAAAAACTGCCTAAAACCGGAGCCGTCGCTTGGCCATCGTCAGATAATTTGCGACTGGTCAGGCTCTTCGACAAGGGAGGCTCTGGCTCATCAGCGTTAGAGTTAAGCGGCCTGCAGTTGATGCTGCATGCGGCGGTTTGCGATGTGTCGCGCTTGATGCGGTTTCGTTCGGGGAGGATCGCCTCAGCCCTGCCGCAGTAGACATCGGCTGGCGTGAGGTTGTCGATGCTCTCATGATAGCGGACGTGATCATAGGGTTCGACGAAGGCCCCTACTTGATCTTCGAGATCATCGGGTCGGTCGCAGTTGTCGAGCAGAATGCGGTTCTTCAGCGTCTGATGCCAGCGCTCGATTTTTCGCTGGGTCTGAGGGGCGTTCGGACCGCCCGCGCCCAACCGACAACTGCTCCGAGCAGAATCGTCTCTCGTGCGATCACTAGGTCACCGCTGCTCGGCGGCTATGATTTCCGCCTTTATTTTTTCGCGCTCGGCTTCACTCTCACGAACAAGCTCATTGGAAGCTGAATATTCTACCTCACCCACGACCCAAGCCTATCACCTTCTCCAAAGTGCTCTCGGCCGGAGCGAAGGGCTCGTAGAGCCTCGCAACAAGGATTGCGATTCTGAAACGCGTGCGTGAAGGTCGCTTGCAAATCCCGCAATCAAACGACGGTCTTATGAATAACTGTGCAGTTGACCAACATACCAATGTCGACTTTTGACGGCATTTCGTGCAACGACTTGAATTGACACACGCAGGCGCGCTGAACTCAACAGGGTAGGTTGAACCTACAAGTTTTGGCGGGTGGAACGTTCAACGAATCAACACTAGGGTTGGTTGGAAGGTTCGAACATCTTGCATTAGGGAACTGTTGATAAGGAGTGCCAAGCGAAGCGACCGCTGACGTCGGCATCGGTTCGGCTGCGTAGAATGCCACCATGTCCAAACGCCTAGCAGTTCATTGGGGCAGAGGCCGGCCATCAGCTGGGATTCTACTCGTATCATAATCGAGCTAGTGGTTTTCGGCTGGCGAAACCCTGGAAACCAGCTTCGGTATCCTTGCTTCAACACGCGAATTCCACGTGCGCATTGATCGCCTGTCATGAATTGTCTTCACCAGCACCTATCCCCCGCTTTCCCGGCGGCGTCCGGGAACGTCTGACCAGATGAAGGAGATCAGACATGGCCTACCAGAAACTGATCAATCAAAGCGGACGGATGCTCAAGGGGTCGCTCATCACGCCTGTTGCCTCGGAGCCGAACCAGCCCGACACGGTCATCACGTCGGCGCTGCCGCGGGACGGCAGGCAGACGGTCGACTATGGTAATCCGCAGAATCCTTTTCCGAACTGGCGAGTGATTTCTTGTTCCGATGGCGCGTTTTCACATGAACACCGGAGACCGCCCGTCGGTTCGATTAGCACGTTTTTCAAGGACTTGGCCATCTTGCGGCAACACGCTATCGGCGGCATTTGTGCCGCGGTCGTTGGAATGTCGCCGCTCTCTGCCGAGCCTTTGGCATTGCGCAGCTATCACGCGCCGATCGGCGAGAGCTCGATCTCCGGCATTTCATCAGGCGCCTTCATGGCAGTCCAGTTCGGCGCAGCCTGGTCCTCGATTGTCAAGGGAGTGGGGGTGGTCGCTGGCGGTCCCTATTGGTGCGCTGAGGCCAAGATGTGGCGTGCGACGGGTCCGTGCATGAAAGGGCCTGCATCGGGCCTGAACATCGCGGCGTTCACGACGAAGGCTGATGCGAACGCGTCAGCAGGCAAGATCGATCCGGATAGTAATCTTGCCGGGCAGAAGATCTATCTCTTTCACGGCTACAACGACGCGGTCGTCGATAGGGCCGTGACCGATGCGGCTGCCGACTTCTACCGTCGCTATCTAGGTGACGCCAATCGAGGCAATCTCTTCTATCAGACCGCCCTCGGCGCCGGGCACTCCTTCGTGGTGGCCAAGCAGGGCGACACCGGACTGAATAGCTGCAGTGCTAACAAGGAACCATATATTGACCAATGCGGCTACGATCAGGCCGGAATCATCCTGCAGCATATTTATGGCCGCCTCAATCCACCTAATCGCGGGCAGCTCGCGGGCGTCGTGAAGAGCTTCGATCAGTCACTCTATACCAGGCCGCAGGCGCCCGCCGCGTTGAGCCTGAGCGATACCGGCTATCTCTTCGTGCCTCAGGACTGCGAGCAAGGTGCTCTCTGCCGTGTCCACGTGGCGCTGCACGGATGCCGCCAGAATGCCCGCGAGATCGGGCTCAAGTTCGTCAATGATACCGGCTATAATGCCTGGGCGGATACGAACCGTTTGATCATTCTCTATCCACAGACCAGGACCAGCTTATATCGGCCCACCAATCCGCAGGCCTGCTGGGACTGGTGGGGCTACGTCAATCACACGAGCAGCTACGTGACGAAGTCTGGGGCGCAGATCCAAGCGGTTAAGGCTATGCTCGACGCGCTCGCGGCCGATGGCGCGACGCCCGTCAGCGCGACGCGGCAATTGACATCAGCACCTCAGGGGCTCACGGTGATCGATGCTTCGGATACTAGCGTTGATCTGGTCTGGTCGCCGCTGCCAGGAGCAACGACATACCGCGTGCTGCGTGCAGGCCCTGATGACACATTTCAGAGGATCGGCAGGGTTGCAGGAGCCAGCTTCGGCGATTCCGATCTTAGGCCGCAAACAACATATCGCTGGCGCGTCTCGGCCGTTCTCAATGGAGCAGAAGGACCTGCGTCCGAGGAGGTTAGCGCGACCACGCGATCGACGCCTCCACGCTGCAACCATCCGGGGTCTTGTCCGGTGACCAAATAGAAGACTCTTGGCCTCTAACGTCTGCGACGAGAGGCCGGTTCGCATCGGCGCCTTGCTAATCCGGCAATCTCATCTTCCAGACGTGGAGACGCTGCACGGGACGTTTACCCATGTCCGATATTGCCCAGGTGTCTGCTTGTTCGCGGGATAATCGAAGCTGGCGGTACAGCGAAGAAACCGACCGGAGGCTGTTGAGCGACCGCGCCAATGAGCCGCATAAAAACGAACAGGTGACTCTCGATCGACCTCGCTTCGGCATGAAAGCTCCTCGGAAAAATCGCCGGACCGGAGGCTATCTCGATGGCAAGCATGGCTCCGCGTTTGTGTTCGGGGATACGCCATCGAGGATCCTAGTGACGGCCCTGTCGTTAGCGCGGCAATGTCGTGCGCATCAACCGCTAGCGCGCTGTGAGTGATCTGAAGCCCCTGGGCAAGGTTGTCTCCTCCTAGCGAGGCTCGGCAGCTTGCATTAGGAATTCAATTGTCGCGAAGACCTGCTTGATACATTCGAAGTCCGCTGTACGACAGCCATCTTCCAGGAGCGAATGGATGCCACCAGTTTTCGTAGTTGCCGCGAAGGTCTTTCTAAGCGCTACTATCCAACGCAAGCGTAGGGCTACGCAATCAGTGTTTGCCCAAAGCTGTCCCGGGCTCCTCCGCGCCGCCCAACTGTGCGCCAGCGGAGGTCGCGAAGCGGACCGCAGCACTGCCGCAGCAGCCGGCGGTGACGCCGGTCGCAAGTCCGAAAGTTCTGAACGTGCCGGCGCTGGTCGCGCTGGCTTCGCGACAGCCGGGACTGCAGCCGCACGTCGTCCCCGGCGCTACGGATGACGAGCCAAGCGAGGAAACCCGTCACAACCGGGCAACTTTTGATTTTATCCCTTGTAACAAACTGCAAACGAAAACTGGATTGCGAGCGGCCTTCGCCAGCGTGGCAGCCGATCTCGTTTCCAGTCGAATCGATGGAGGTGAAGGCCACTGGGTTCCCGTTGGCAAATCGAAATCCGGCAAGTATCACATAAAGACGGCCTCAGATAGCAAGCGTTACGCGCTCGTCTCGTCCAAGCAGATCTTTGTGCCGGTCTTCTACGTCGTAGTCATGAGATATTTCGGGCGTGGCAAAGAACGCGCATCCGTGCGAGCGCACTAGCTACGCCTTCCAGCAGACCCCGACACCGCTTTCCAGATTGAGACACTCGTCCTAAATAGCACTTTCGAGCAGTGCTATGCAGTAACGTAGGGGGTGACTGCTTGAGATGGGCAGCGTAGGAGGCGGATGCCGAATACCACAGAACTTCTCAAAGAGAGCGATACGCCATGACCGAGCGTCGCGAAGAGATGTGCGTTTGCAGGCACGTCGGGCGCACGCGCCCGGATAGCCTCTTCTACAGGCCCGCAGGGAAGAGCACGGCTAGTGCAAGCTGGTGCTGATTGGCGCGACGCGGGAGGGCAAGAAGGAACTGATCGGCTTCAGATCGGCGTGCGGAAAGGCGCAGAGCTGGGCAGAATTCCCGATCCTTCGAGGAAGCCCCGGCAGGCGCTCTCCATCAAATGCCAGCGATCTGCGACCTGAACCGTGTGCGGCGGGGCCTTTTGCCTCGGCGTCGCCCTAAGCCTCCGCGCCGGTCGCTGGCGAGGGTCGCGATTGAGTGATGCGCAGCGAGCCGTCCCCGGGCGACTGCGGGGCTCCTCGTCCAGCAACAGGATCACGATCCGAGGTGTTACATTATAGACGATGCTGGCGTATCGCAGACC
Organism: Bradyrhizobium sp. RP6; assembly: GCF_003837805.1. Lineage (GTDB taxonomy): Bacteria > Pseudomonadota > Alphaproteobacteria > Rhizobiales > Xanthobacteraceae > Bradyrhizobium. Next base: position 60,753 of record NZ_RQIT01000028.1, read on the forward strand.
GCGTGACGTCTGCGAGAGGGCGGATCATCGCTCGATGACATTGCGCCCTCTGTAGGCCCTATCGCAGCGATGCGGATGCTTGCGGCGCGGATTCGGCCGGATGACAGCCTTGATGCGGCGTGCGGCCAACTCGTCGCGCAAGCTTCTGACGGCGTAGGCTCGATCAGCCGACGACGCGGGCTGCGTGAGTGTTGCCAGGAGTAATCAGGAAAGAAGCGGGCGGCCAATATTGTCGATCAACACTTGGATTTTGGTGGTCGTTCGCCGCGCGAGCAGCCGATCACCTTGTTGAAGGTCCCTCTTTTTTGGGCCGGCCGCGGGGCCATGGCCTTTGATTTAGCTGGAATCCACCGAGATCGAGCCGGACACGCCGCTTGATTCAGTCAGAGCGTAAAAACGTTTGTCCAAATCCCTCTCGGCTCCAGCGACTGACGCGGTTGTACACCGTTGTGTACGGACCGTAGACTTCCGGGCAATCATGCCAGCGCGAACCTGCTTTTGGCAATTGGACAATGCCGTTGATCACGCATCGATCATCGACCCGATGCGCTCCCTTGCGCCCTCGCGGCAACAACGGCTCAATCGGCCGCCTTTCCGCGTAGCTGAGCCAGTCCTCACCCCGCTTGATCCAGCGCAACCTTGGATGCGTCCGGCCATGCTATGTTGCTTCGAATTGTCGAATTGCAATCGAGGCAAGCCATGAAGGCGTATTTTATCGGCGGCGGCATTGGATCGCTCGCGGGCGCGGCGTTCCTCGTCCGCGATGCGCAGCTGCCGGGGCGCGACATCGTGATCTACGAGGCGCAGCCGCTGGTTGGTGGCAGCCTGGACGGCGCGCAGCTTCCGAACGGCGCCTATTCGCTTCGCGGCGGGCGCATGCTCACCACCGACCATTACGAATGCACCTGGGATCTGCTGTCGAGCATTCCCTCGCTCGAGCATCCCGGCCGCAGCGTGCGCGAGGAGACGGTCGCATTCAACGTGGAGACTCCGGCGCACTCCAGCGCGCGTCTGGTCGACCGTAACCGCTTCAAGGTCGATGTCTCGCATATGGGCTTCTCCGGACGCGACCGGCTCGAGCTGCTCCGGCTCACCGAGGCTTCGGAGGAGACGCTCGGCAACAGCCGCATCACCGACTGGCTGTCGCCCGGATTCTTCGAATCGAATTTCTGGTACATGTGGCAGACCACCTTCGCCTTCCAGCCCTGGCACAGCGCGGTCGAGCTGAAGCGCTATCTGCATCGCTTCATGAACGAGTTTCCGCGCATCGAGACGCTCGGCGGCGTCAAGCGCACCGTGTACAATCAGTATGACGCGATCGTGCGGCCGCTCGCGGACTGGCTCAAGCGCCAGGGCGTGCAGTTCGTGCGCGGCACGCGCGTCGTCGACATGGCGTTCGAGACCGACGGCGCGCGCTTGCGGGTGCGCCAGCTCACGCTCGACCGCGACAGCCGCACCGCCAACGTCCGGCTCGAAGACGACGACATCGTCTTCTTCCAGAACGGCTCGATGACGGATGCCTCGAGCCTAGGCTCGATGACCGAGCCGCCGCCGCGCCTGACCAAGGCCGAAAGTCAGGGCTGGGCGCTATGGGAGACGATCGCGCAAGGACGTCCCGAATTCGGCAATCCGTCGGTGTTCAACAATTCGATCCCCGAATCCTATTGGCTGTCCTTCACCGTCACCTGCCGCGATCCACGCTTCTTCGACCAGATGGAAGCGTTCTCCGGCAATAGGGCCGGCACCGGCGGGCTTGTCACGTTCAAGGATTCCAACTGGCTGATGTCCGTCGTGCTCTATCACCAGCCACATTTCATGGGACAGCCGAAGAACGTGCAGGTGTTCTGGGGCTATGCGCTGCATCCCGACCGCATCGGCAATTTCGTGGCAAAGCCGATGTCCGATTGCGGCGGCGCCGAGATCTTGAAGGAGCTCTGCGGTCACCTGAACTTCGATCCCGTCGTTTTCGACGACACGATCTGCATTCCCTGCCGCATGCCCTACATCACCAGCATGTTCATGCCGCGCAACCTGGCCGACCGGCCGCTGCCGGTGCCCAGGAATTCCGTCAACCTCGCCTTCGTCAGCCAGTTCGTCGAAGTTCCCGACGACGTCGTGTTCACAGTCGAATATTCGGTGCGTGCGGCGCAGATGGCGGTCTATCAGCTCATGAAGATCGATTGCCCGGTGCCGCCGGTGACGCGCCACGACAAGTCGTTCGCCGTGATCTTCGCGACGCTGGAGAAAGCGTTCGCGTGAGGCGTTCGCCGGGAAGGGCGTCGCCATCGCGCCACAGTAAGCGGCAGGCTGACGTGAAAGACGCGCCCCCTGACGGGTGGCCGCCATACGCTTCGACGATAGTATGCGCAATCGAGAGGCCTATGCCCATGCATTGCGCCTCACCATGAAAAACGGCTTGAAGATCCCGGCCACCTTCCCCGCAAGAATGCCGTGACCTGCGTTGGTACTAGAGACAAGGACGAGGTTGCCCTGAGCGAGACTGAGTCGCCGAGCTGGACCATGTCGCCACGCGAGTGTCTGCGGGCCGGCTCCGTAACCAGTTCGACATCGTTGAGCAGGGCCTGCACGGAAAGGAATCGAAACACCTCGCAGACCGTGGCATTGGGGTCGCGCTCGCGCCGTTAGGTCGTGTCTCGCTTCAGCAAAGACCGCAGCCGGCCGATGACTTCAGCGGTTCGCTGACCGTCACGGCGGATGTGATCGAGGGTGCCCCCGATTGCGCCGAGGTCGGGTGTCAGATTCTCTAATTTCTGCTGGGCCGGCTCGGCATTGATCAGAATGTCAGTGAGCGGCTGGTTCAGCTCGTGTGCGGGCGAAACGGACATCTCTCCCGCGGTCGCGCGACCGTTTGACCGTGTGAGCCTTGCCGCTATGCTGGAGCTACTTTAGGATTCAAGCGTTCCCCCGCTAAGAAGCTTCAATCACAGTCTAATTCCAGATGGAAGCCTTTATTGAGTACAGACCCTAAACGCCCGATTTGCTGCTTTCCGTGTCCCCACCGCGGACCGCCCTCCGCAGCGGATATGGGATAAAGGTCAGCAGCATCTCCCAGGCGACGAAGCCTAGCTCATTGGCGATCGACGCGCCTCGGGGGGAGAATCTCGCCAATCTTCCGGCGGCGACGGATCTGCGCGCGCTGGCCGCAACTATCAAGGGCACGGTGGATTTGTGAGCAGGCGCATCAGCAGAAGGAGGAGCTTGGACTTGATCACTTCGAAGGGCGATCATGGCAGGGGACTTCATCGCCACGCCCCTGATGACAATGATCGCCTACGCCTCCTGCAACTCGTCGCCTCGCACACGCGGGGCGGAAACAACAGAATCAACCGGCCTCCGCCTCAATCAACCATGCCCACCGCACGTCACGCCATCATCGATCTCTCCCTTTCGGCCACCCTCTTAGCAGTGTCCATATTGCCGAAAGTAAACCCTTGAAAAACAGTGGCGAAAACAGTTTCTGCCAACGTAGCGCTAGACCGAGTTGATGAACGACAGCATCTAGCTCGCCGCGCGCCGCGCAATGGTGCCCCTTCGGTGACGCGCTGACGCTTTGACGTTCGCAAAGAACAGGGTCGCAGCGGAACCGGCCCGCGACCCCCAGGATCTCTATCATCCGCCGGGCGTCTCGGATTCCCCGGCCAAGCGAGCTGCGCAGGGCGCACAGCTGTCGCTGATGCTTAGCTTCCTGGCTTTCCACTTCTGTAGTATCGCGACTCATACTCTCGTTTTGATGAGACGATCCCTCAGCTGATAGTCAGAAGATGTTTTCGGGGGCCTGACACGTGCGGGACGCCGATCGTCAGACCGCCATCGACAACGATTGTCTTAGCCGGCAAGGTAAGAGGGCTCGTGCGCTGACAGGACCAAGAAATGCTTGTGACACTTCCGGCGCGCTTCCTCGGTCACTGGCGGGGCAAGGTCTTCCTGCATCACGCATGAGACTCATGCTGATGATCCTGAGGTCGCGGACATGCGCTCGCCGCTCAGGCACGACTAATCTTCGGCTGGGTTGCCTCCAATAATGTCGTATCCCAATGGGCAGATGGTACCGAGCTCTTTGTGAGCGGGAGCGCGAGGAGCTGGAGTATAACGATGCATGTTCTCCGAATGTGCGAACTGAAGTATCCATTCTGTGCAAGCGCCGCGCCAGACACTGACAAGAACGCAAACTCACCAGAACTTACAGGGTTCTGGAGCTCTACCGACGTGCCTCGCAGGACGTCGGTATCCGCGAGCATGTATTTCGGCCATGCACCGAGATAGCTGTCGCGGCCGATCTAGTTTAGTCAAGCTAGCCCCGAATTCGATAGCTTTGCGAACCTCCTCATCGTTGCGTTCGCGTTTGGTCATGTGGGACTTTCAACATTCTGTGTCATCAAGCCAACAAGCGGAAGGCAAGAAGACAAGCGAAGTTGTCCGAGCTCTCGTACTCCAGTTCGACATCTGTAGCCGAGCAGTCCGTCTAGCACCCCATAAAGGGAAGATGGCATCGACTTTGCATAACCATAGCGAGTCGCATTCGACTCAACGTCACCTCAGTAGCACGCTTCTCCGGAGTGTATGCACAACGTCAGGCCCAGTCAGCAGCACAAAACTGAGGTGCAAGGCGGCCTCCGACTTCACTATAACGCGTAAGCCGGATGCGAGGCCGCACATTGCACTCTCTTCATGATGCTTCCACAACCAGATGTCTTTGTGAGATGAGTCAGCTGCATCTCCGATTGTAAACTCTCAAGAGCGAGGAGGGATGCCATGCCCGACGTTAAAGGTATTCCGTTTGATGCGCCCCTCTACCATGGGAGCAAAGACCTTGGCAGCACGTTCCTCCGCTGCCGAGCCATAAACCATATATTCAGCGTGGGGAACGAGGTTGGCCATCTATTGCCGAAGGGGTTAGTACCGTCAGCAAACCCAGCAATCGCCATTGTTGGCGTCGCGAGCTATCCCTCAAGCATAGTGGGGTCATACTTGGAGTGCTATTCAGGAATTCAAGTTCGTGATTCTGGCGGTGAGATTGGCTTTTACATTCCTTACATGTACGTGACAACAAACGATGCCGCGCTCGCCTCGGGACGAGAGGTTCTTGGTGCTCCAAAAAAGCTGGCGCACATTACTCTGATTAGAGAAGGCGGTCTGTTTCAGGGAACGCTCGAGCGTCCGGCCGGCAAGCGCCTACTGACCCTCACCGCGCAACCAGACCAGCGCAAGAGTTCGGACTCCCAGCAGACGCACTCTGCGCGAACGTATTTCTATTCGGTTCGACATCTTCCGCCCATCAATGAGAGCGGAAAAGGAGCAGTAACGCAACTCATCAAGTGGTGCACCGCCAGAACGTTGCGACGCGACGAGTTTGGTGAGGAAGTTCACTTTACCGGACCCACCTCCCTAACCTACGACTCCCCCTCAATAGTGGACCCCGTGCACAATTTGTCAGTTGGCCAAGCCGTGCTCGGCTCATACGAGGAGTATGACGCCAGGCTCAAGGTGATTGACATCATATCGGAAGACACAAATCCAGGTAAACAGTGAGCGATGAGTTTGTGGCCTCGTTCAATTCTGAGTTATGCTCAGATAAGCTGCTACCAGCTTTGCTGGACACTGAGATTAGGTGTTCAAGAGGACGGAATTGAGCGACCAAGAGACGGAAGTTCAGTCAGGAGTTCGTTTAGGGCGCCCCTGAACCGACATATTGATCGTCTTGGCCGCTTCAAGGGGGTCGTCAGATCATGAGCCATACGCAAGAAACGAAAAAGCGGCGCGCTAGGCAGACGCGGTGCGTGCGGCGCTCGCTGGTGGATCTTACCGCGGCGGCGAGCCGAGCCGTTGACGATGGCCTGTTTGTATTGTCCGGCGAGATTGCTGCTTCCAATCCGCGGTCGGAGCGCACAGGCGCGAATACGTCTGATCAAACGATCCTAGCAAAGCAAGCGACGGCTCCGAGCCCCTTTGAGGAGCTTGAATCTCGGAATGCGGCGGCGCCGCTTAAGGACGAACTCATAGATTCCGACAGTACCGCGGAGATGATGGTAAAGGTTGTCGAGGACTCTCAAGAAAGAGCTTCTGAAAACCTCAAAGCCAGCCTGAACGTTGCGTTGGACCACGCAAAGAATCTTGTGGAGACACGGGTGGGAGGCGACGCGGTGTCGAAAGACGTCGGCGATTCCTGCCTTGAAAGCGATTTTTTGCCCGTTCTCAAAGATGCCGCAACGGAGTTCCGCGCGGATGCGGTCGAATTGATTATACAAGAGGAACCAAACGACGACGCAAAGCAGCCCCAACCGCGATACATGCGGCGGCTCACTGACGAGGCGGTCAGATTACTGGACGATCTTCGGAGCGGAAAGCTGGAGAATGAGGCGAACTTCATCCTGAGCGAATGCTTCAGAGAAGCCGCCAGCGCGTTCTCTATCATCAATCAGCAGCTCAAGCGCGACGGCTATGCTGCGAGCATTGATCCATCAATTTTCATCTGGCTTGCCAATATCACCGAACCGCAGACGCGTGACGCTGGGACCATGCGACTTGAGATCGTACACAACCACCAAGGTCGTCCGAGCACATACGCACGCCAGGTCGCTCAATTCATCTGGCATCTTGTCGAGGGGCAGGGCTGCCGGCGACAGGCCGCATATCGGGGCGCGCTCACGAAGTTCACCGTAACCGAGAGTTTCGTCGAGGACGCCTACGCCTTTTGGGAGCCGATCTTCAAACGGGCGGGACCGCACGTGAGGATGCTGACCCGCATTTCAGATCCAGAAGTGTAAAGCTAAGCAGCGCGGGCATGCGTCCGATTTGACTGAGGCCGAGGCCCGCCCGGCAACTTCGTCCGCGTTTTGGAGGAAGAGGAGGCTGACGTCGGCGCCGCTCCTGCATGGCTTAAGATGGCGCTGCTAAGGGTGCCGGCGCGAAGCCAGCTGATCTGCCCGTGCAGACGCCGACCAAGTACGAGCTGAGGGCCAATTTTGAGTGGACGCGGGGGGCCGACGCCGATCGGCAGCCGAGGGAGACCAGCGCCTTGTGAGCGTAGACCCATGACACCGCGCCAGCTAAGTATTGCTGGGGGCAGTGGCTGCGCGGCTGTCGGTATTGACACAATGTCAGCAACTTGACGCGCACGCCGCGACGAAGTGCCTGCAGAGCCCGCGAATTCCCTACGGCACGCGACTTGCTCTCTTTGCGGCATCATCACCAATCGCAGTGCGATGGTCTTCGGGACGGACTCGGCGCGCGTCGCTTTTAGCGTCTGATCCGCTCCGACGGTTTGCTGCGCGATAAGTTAAGGGCGCTCGGTTGTGGACCGGAGATAATGCGGGGACGTCTTGGATGCGATCTGGAGTTCTTCTTTTGGGAGCCACGACAATTGCGCTCGTCGCAACCGGTGCAGCGAATGCGGCAGACCTTGAGCCAGAAGTGAAACTGCCACCGGCGGTGTGGAACTGGTGCGGAGGCCTATATTGGCGGGCACGTCGGCGGCGGCTACGGCCGCACCTCCTTCAGCAATCCTACGGTCCGCCAATCTATGGCGATGTCGTCGATACCCCAGTGTTCCTCGCCGGCGGCCAGATCGGCTACAATTGGCAGAAGAACGGCTGAGTGGTGTGTCGAACTCGATGCCAGCAGGCCCCAACGTCTTTGCCACCAGGACCGGCCGCATCGGCTACGCGTTTGGCGCGCTGGGCCGCACGCCGGCCTATCTCGAGGGAGGTGCGTCGCTTGGCAAAACAATCGAGGGGACGTCTTCAATAACCAGGAGTTTGATTGGCCACAGGAGAAAACCCATGTTGACTATGGTCGCTTCGGTGCCACCATGAGGCTGGGCGTCGAGCAAGCGCTTACGCCTGCATGGTCGGTGAAAGCTGAGCATAACTATCTGCATTTCGGGGGACCGAGCGTCGCAACGCCTCCCACGGTGCAGAAACCAGCCGTTCGCAGTTCTTCCGGCGAACACAACCAGCCTGTCCAGCAACTATCACATAGGAAAGATCGGGTTGAACTACCATTTTGGCGCCGACCCGCGGACGGCGCAATGGTCCGATGCGCCGCTGTACGCGAAAGCACCCGCCGGCGCACCGATTGCTTACACGGCTGGTTGGTCGTTCGAAGGCGGATCACGGCTCTGGCTCAGCGGGACGATTCCAATTGAACAATAGCGCAGTGCCGGATGGCAGCATCGCTCGCTGAGCGATGGCCTTCCACCGGTGCTGTGCATTGAGCCATGTGACGCCTCTGTGTTGAACCAAGAAATTGATCGTCGAGACGACCTCGTCGGATGCCCGCGACTCGCTAGATGCGAATATATAACACGCAAAGCGTGTGATGATCGTCGTCAGGGGTGCCTGCCTTGTGGAGGGCTGGGGAAACGCAGCGTGCCAGGAACTGCGCATTTACCCGGCCGCTCCAACGAGCTTAAGGTTAGGTGGAAGGTTTTGGTCGCTTGGGAATGTGAAGCCGCAAACGCGATTGCGGAGATACTTCAAGCTCGCGACCTGATCGCGGCGATGTGAACGCGGCGATTCGCTTACAAGCACCCTCTCACGTGAGGGTGGAAAAACCTGGGAGGCTTCAAAAAACCCGTAAAATGGTGAGCGCACAAGGGATCGAACCTTGGACCTCTCCTGTGTGAAGGCCAGCCGTCATTCTTGAATTTACCGGCAGGGTGAAATTCCCCGTTTTCCCCGGATCAATCGGCCGCGTTGATGCCCCTCCGTATCCGCCACATCTTCTTGGGAGGGAGCTCTGGGCGAGGGGGTTCTGTGCAGTCGGGCGGCGCTGGGGGTAGCCCGCGAGCCGCCCCTGCGGCGACATGCGGCGCCGCCCGGTGCCTTCGGCAGCTGGAAAAGGAGCCTGCAACCGCAAGGCGAGCGGAAGGGAAGCGCCCTGCTCAGGAGCGGCCAGCTGAATAAGCGCGAAAAGGCCGCCTTTGGGGGTGAGCATCCGGTGAGGCTTTCAATTACCCATAACTTTGAGCACTCGGCCTGGTTTGCTGATCGGCGAAATCTTGAGTCGAAAGAATCACTTGTGATTCCTTACTGAGCACCTGATTCGCGAGGGGTGCTCTATGGGGCTGACATTAAGGGCTCGGATCCGCAAGAGGCCGGTTGCGATCCTTGGAGGGTGAATGTTGGAGTTGCATCGGATTTCAGTGCAAGAACTGGTCTTAGCCGGCGGCTGCGGCCCCTTTTGCGTAAATGCCCGAACCAGTTACGGCGGCTAGGGTTGAATAAATGGGGTAACATGGCGACATGAGTTGATCTGTGTGCCGGGCGAGCCCTCTTAGTCGGTGAGGCGTTCGGTGATGTGTTTTCAGACGAGGCCAATGATGCCGTCATGTCGAGGCAGCCTGCGACACGTTGGGAGATTACATTGTCGAGCACATCGGTAGGACGGTTGCAGGCGCGCGCGATGCGAAGGCGGTCCCCACATTTCTCTCTGGCGATCTGCGCGAAGCGCTCTCGGAGGGCACTAGACCACTTCGCCCCAGCCTCGCGAGCTAAAATGAAGGAATCTGCGCGGCTTACAGAGGCGCGGCGCAAACAGCTTGGTCGGGGCGGCAAAGCATCCTGCGCTTCGTATGGTGAGAGACGTATGCGGGCTGAGACGCATTGCGAGACGGTGAGGCTGTAGGGCGGTCCAAACAGGCCGCCCTTTTGCTTGGCGGCTCGCCCGAACGACTGAAAGCCTCCACGCCTGGTACATTTGGAGCCGCGCTTGGCGCGGCGGCGATCTGACCTTGTCGGGCGTCGAGGCTTTCAGTCGTTCGGGCGTTCAGGCGTGGAGCCTTCAGGCGGGAGGGGATAATGTGCTCCGGAGTGACATCTGGAGAGAATGGAGCGTCATTTGTCCGGGTCGCGTCCGGGTGGAAATTCCGAAACGTCCGCGTTACCGCAGTTGAAAAGATTGATGAAAAAGGCAAGCCCAGACGGGCCGGGACTTTTGTCGGGGTCATGCCCAAAACCTTGAATGTCCCGCCACGAGCGTTCTACTCTGGGGCGGACAGGATGGGGTGAGAAGGAAAATTATCTTATCGCCTGTCCGACCTGAAAGTCTGATGGAATGAGGGTGGGGTTACCCCCGCACCGGAGTGTCGCGGTCGGTGCTTTTCACGAGTTCGATGACCGCAAGGCAATCGGCTCTGTTGTGATAGCCCTCGCCAGACTCAGCGATCTTGCGCATATTTCCAGCGAGTAGCGTCCAACGCCACTCATCGCGCGTGTCGCGGTAAATTTGAAAGTACACGGCCTACCTCCTGCGTGGGTGTCGATGCCCGGCAGGGTACTGCTAAAAGCTTGCAGTGGTACCTACCCGGGCTGGTGGGGGGGTCAATGGGAGCCTCACGTTAGAGGTCCCCGCCCGGTTCTCTAGAGCTTCTTCCATACCTTGAAAACCGAGCTGGTCCATCATCGCGACTACAACACCCGTGCCGAGGCCCAGCGCGATATCTTCGCCTTCATCGAGGGCTTCTACAACCGAAACAAGACTCCACTCCGCCCTCGGATATGTCGCCCCGATCGAAATGGAGCTAAAAGCCGCTTAACCCGTCCACTTTTTCAGGGGAAGATCACTTTGCCCTGGCCGCTGATGCAGGGATATCGCATCACGCTTCTTCGCACGGGTGAAGCCTTTTGAGATGACCGACATTAAGTCTGATAGCGTCGCGCGTACCGAAATCAACGTCGTAAGGCTTGGCAGGGGTGTGGAGTGATGGGGGTAGCAAAGCTACAGTTCGCGCCGCGCACTGCCCCTCTCGAAACTGATTGTCCCGATGTCTTGGCTCACGCGCTCGCGAAGCTGGGGCGATGCGATCAACGTCCTGCGTCTGACGAGGAGCTGCCTAAAATCGTGTTGCCGTTCCTTGCTTGGGCGGCTTTGCGACGGCAGGACCTTCCGGCTCGCGCCATCAGGGTCGTGATGAAATGCTGCGGTGAGCCGATGGTTGAGAGGGCGCTCGGTATCCATCGCTTGCGGCAACTGAAACAGAGATATGGGGAGGTCAGCGCACCGTTCGCGTCGGCCTGATCGTTCTGAAGACTGACAGGCTGAGCGGCGTTAAGTCGCTCAGTCGTCTGCTCTGTGAGAATACCAATCCTGGTAGGTCACTTAAGGCCGCTCCCTCGCTAAAATCACTGCCGGGGTTCGCGGCACGTGAAGGGACAGCGCCTTCCTTCCTCCAGCGGAATGCGCCGAGTCATGCCGCCGCTAACTTCACCCGCAGTGCGGATGCGGCAGGATAGCGCCTTTCAAGGCTCGCCGATGTAGGCGCCGAGTCGCATCGGCGCTGTTTTGAGCCGACGAGGAAAGCGTATGTTCAAGCGACAAACCACGGCATCAAGGGCTAAGCCATTAAGACATTTCCGCGCGCGGAAACGGATTCCGACAGCGCGCGACCTTGCTGAAGCGTTCCATTTCGCAACGCGCGTATTCTACAGAAGAGTGCCGGCAACGGGCGTGTGGTTTGAGATAAGAGATCGTATGGTCAGAACAGCCGAAGGGCAGTTCTATCTTATCGAAGATCACCCCATTAAGCTTGGCGGCCATGAAGTCGCACGGCCTTACAGTCTAGCGAGCGTCTTTGCGTGGCTGCAGGATTCCCCACAACAGATTGAGCGCACTGTCGTCAAAGGCGGCTAAGCTTTGAACAGCCCACGCGGGCTTTTTTTTTCGTTTTGTGGATGCCGCGCAGGTCTCGTCAGCCTTTCGTCAGCCAGCGCGGATACGGAGCCCTTGGGTTAGCGACACGCGCCAGGGACAGCGCAATGGCACCAGGATGGTCAGCGCCGAGTCACGTGGCCATTAACTAGTGGTGCGGGCGGGGTAGGCACAGGGTCTGATCCAACGCAACTGAACCTCCTCCGAATGAGTGGACACCTGTAGTAGGCTCATTGAGCCCGGAGGTGTCGAATGGAACGTCAACATCGGTTCATTTACCGAAGAGTACAAGCGCCAAGCCGTTGAGTTGGCTTTGAGTGGGCGCTTCGATCGGGTCTGTTGCCAAGGAACTCGGTCTGCGTGACTCGGTGCTGCGGCGCTGGGTTGACAAGCTGCGGCAGGAGCCGACATCGGCGGCGTGGCGCCCCACCACGCAGGCGACGCCGATGTCGGCGGACCAGGCTTCGGAGATCGCCCGTCTGCGCCAGGAGAACGAACGCTGCGCATGGAGCGCGACATTTTAAAAAAGTCGATCGCGATCTTCGCCGGAACCCGGACATGAGCTTCCGCTTCATCGAAGACCATCGCGACGCCTATCCGGTGCGGCTGATGTGTGCCGTGCTCGAGGTCTCGCCGGCCGGCTATTCCGCCTGGCGTGATCGCCCGGTCAGTGAGCGGACCAAATCCGATGCCAGCCTCCTGGCCGCGATCCGGCAAGTCCATCAAGACAGCAGCGGGCGTTACTGCAGTCCTCGCGTCCATGCCATCCTGCGCAAGCAGGGACGTGGCGCCAGCCGTGGCCGGATCGAGCAGCTGATGCACCGGCACGGTATCCGCGCCATCATGGCGTCGCCACGCCGGGGGCGCACCACCGACAGCCGTCACGATCTCCCGATCGCACCGAACCTGATCGCGCGCGACTTCACCGCTCCCGCCCCGAACCGAGTCTGGCTCGCCGACATCACCTACATCCCGACCGCGGAGGGCTGGCTGTATCTGGCGGCCGTCATGGATCTGTTCAGCCGAAAGATCATCGGCTGGGCCATGCAAGACCATATGCAGGTCGAACTCGCATCCGCGGCACTGACCATGGCCATCAACCAGCAACGGCCGCAGACCGGATTGATCCACCACTCCGATCGCGGCGTGCAGTATGCCTCACAAGCCTATCGCAACGTCCTCACCGGCGCCGGCATCATGGCATCATGAGCCGCAAGGCCGATTGCTACGACAATGCCCTGATGGAGAGCTTCTTCCATACCTTGAAAACCGCGCTGGTCCATCATCGCGACTACAACACCCGCGCGAGGCCCAGCACGATATCTTCGCCATATCGAGGGCTTCTACCGCCGAACAAGGCTCCACTCCGCCATCGGATATGTCGCCCCGATCGAAATGGAGCTAAAAGCCGCTTAACCCGTCCACTTTTTCGGGGGAAGATCAGTCTCCCATTGCGGCAAGCTGTCGGACCAGCTTAGAGAGTGCCTGAAGACGTGGGGCCGACCGATTCTGGTAGTTGTGCCGCAGCTTTTTCCGATGGATGTATCCCACGTCAGCTTCTTCCGCCGCTGAGGCTGGCTGTGTGGGAGTTAGCGGCGCGTGGTAGGGACAGCGCTTCTTCTCTCTCATCGAGCGCCGAGTCACGTGCCGCTAGCTTCAACCATAGGGCCAACGGATGCACATATGAGGTTGGTCTCGCGTTCGAAAGCGCCAACGCGCTGCTGGCCAGTCTCGTTGATGCTGCACGCCGTCGAGTTTGACCGGTTCGCGGTCCTCCTGCATCACCGCCGTGACGAGCAGTGGCAGAATCTTCCTCGTCTTTAACCACTACTGCGAGTCGACCGGAGATGGTCCGGTTCATCGTGAACTGCACGACGGATGGGGACACTCCTAACGCGTCAGCCGCGGCGTCGCGCCAAAGCTGGCGGCTCAAAGCATCACATTTCGCTCGCCGCGGGCACGATCATCGTAAGAGCCGAGGGTAACACACGATTCAGCATGTGGACGATGATGACCGCCTTCATACTGAAAGTTGTGCTCGATCCGGTCTTCATATTCTTACTGGACCTGGTGTGCGAGGCGCAGCCCTCGCAACGCTGGCATCTCAGATCGCAGCCATAAGCCTCTATATATCGCGTATTCTACGAATGCTCGCGGGATAGTCCGCGTCAGGGCCACTCACATGTCAGTACGAGCAGATCGCATCAGACAGCTCGCATTCATAGGGTCGCGGGCGAGTATAACCAACAGTTTATCTGCCGTTGGCTTGATGCTCTTCGGAGCCGTTCGGCGAGAATGCGATCGCCGCGGTGGGAATAGCTATTCGATTGCTGACGATCGGCGCACTGCCTGTCACCGGCTTCTGTATAGGCTCTCAAGCTATCCTGGGTTTCGGTTGGGGCGCACCAGATTTTGCTCGCGTATTGAAGGCTGCGAAGTTGATGCTCTCGATGACTGTCGCTCTTTCCGTTGCCTATTCTGCGGCCGTTGTGATCTTTGCCCGGCCTTTGGTCAGGCTGTTCAGTGATAGCGAGAATGTCACGAAAGTTGCGGTCTCGACCTGCATCGTCTTCCATCTCTTTTTTGGGCTTTTTGTTATTCAGAGCGTCGTCACAACGATGCTTCAGTCGTTCGGGAGAGCACGTCTCAGTGCAGTTGTTTCCTTGGCGAGGCAGGGATATCTCTTCGTACCGGCCGTACTATTCCCGCTCATGTGGGGTTTCAATGGACTTTTGGCCAGTCAAGCAATCGCTGAGCTGGACCCCGGAATGATCGCGCTTATTGTGATGTTCCACCAACTCGCTCAGATCGGACGAGCGCTGCGGCACCCCGCTTCAAAAGCGCTCGAGATCGCGGGTTGAGCTGACAACGGACATCATCGGGAATCCAGCGCATTGAGTCTTCTCCCCGGGCCAGATCCGCAGTGAGTGCTGGATCCGCGCTGATCGCTTTGTACGAAACGTACAGCGCCGCGTTCATCGACAGAAGCGCTATTCCTGAAACAAGCTCTCCGTTAAATTGTCGCTGGAGGCATGGAGTGTCGTGATGGCTACGAGCAGTTCGATTTCCGCCGGATCGCATAGATCGCGATTGACGAGGCGGCGGCGGTCTGCGTTGAGCAAGTCGACGCCGAGCGGCCAGGGCGGGTGAAGCAACGATCGTTCATGAAGCGGCGGCGGAAGTAATAATTGCCCAGCAATCTTGAAGCGCACCGCGCTCGCATAACTTTTTTATGGAATATTTTCCTATTTTCCGAATGACCGAAACCGCTGGTTAATTTCCAACCAACCGCCTTACTTACGACGCCTTCGCTTGTCGTCGGCGGACAGCGTCGTGCTGGCGTCGCCTGCGTTTCCGCATACGTCGAACTAGCGCTATCGAAGGCATCGATGGCAGCGTCGTGGCTGCAGTCGGCCCCTCGACCGCGTGGACATTAGGCGGCTCCATCACCTGGGCGGGTGCGGGCCGCGCCTCCATGATCTCGAGAACCGCACGACCCTTGTCGGTGATGCGCCAGCCACCGTTCATGCGCTCGATGAGACCTTGGGAGAAGATATCCAGGTCGGGCACGCGGGCCGCCAATCGCTTCGTGCGCTCGCTCCAGTCCCGTCCGCTGGTCGCCAGGATCGCCATATCGCGCTTGAGGTCGGCCATGGCGGCGAACCCGTCTGGATAGCTGACCAGCACCTTGAGAACCGTCACCTGGAAGTTCACTGCCCCACTCCGTACCCGGCTTCCGCGAACTTATTTCCCCTACATCTTAGAGGCACTCGAGACCTCCTGTCGAGGTGCGGGCGTGGTGATGGCTTAGAACTCCAGCCCAACTGCTTGATGCTGGCCAAGGCTCTGCTTCACCCGCAGTGGCCTAGTCCGCTCGCGAAGCTCATCGGCGATCAAAAATGTGCGGCGTCTGGGGGTCGAGGCCTTGCGACCTGGTACCGCATGCCCATATCGACGAAGCTCCGGCTCGCTCGGGTCATTATTCTCCTAAATCATTATTTTGATCATTTTCTCACGATCCTCATTGGAGAAGCGCCCGCATGACCACCTACACTTACGTCGACAATTCCAACCTCTACATCGAGGCTCCCGCGTCTCGGCCGCCAAAAAGGGCAAGGCGAAGAACATTGCCGAAGCCATGAGAAACGGCATTGTGGATCACGGTTGGATGCTCGACTACGGCACGCTGTACAAATATGTCAGCGGGGAGGACACCGTCGCCAAGTTGTGGGGCTCGCCACCTCCCGGCGACTCCTTCTGGAAGATGGTCGACAAGGTCGGCTTCAAGACCCACGTCTACAACAAGAACGCCGGCAATAAGGAGAAGAAGGTCGACGTGGCGATCGCCACGGCGATGATGGATGACACTTCAACGTCATCGACAAGGAAAACGACGATATCCTGCTGGTGGCCGGGGATTCGGACTATGTGCCGGTCGTCGAGAAGCTGATCGAGCGCGGCTTCAAGGTCGAGGTGGCGTTTTGGGGTCAAGCGGCTCGGGAACTGCGCCAAGCTGCCGCAAATTTCTTCGAGCTTGATGGCAAGCTTGATGAATTCACCCGCGCCGCGCCGCAAGCAGCCGCTTAGATCGCTCCCGCGATCCAGCGGGCGCAGCTAGGCCCGCGCGAAGCGGCGGCGGTTCGCCACTCGCTGGTAGGCGCCGGTCACGTTGAGCCGCATGCGGACCAGCGGCTCGCTTGCGCCATACATGTCGGACGCTTTCGAAATCGTGAGGCTGAGGGCGGCGATGTGCATGGCAGCCTCGTCCGAGACCAGGAGCGCCGGTCCGAGCCAGTTGGCCTCCTCCTCCATAGTCTTGTCGTAGTTGCGGGTGCCTGACGGGTCGAAATCTGCATCGGCGGATGCAACAGCAGCCCGTGGGCCAATTCGTGACTGATATCAGCGGCCTGCCATTTCCTGTCGTGGGCATCGTTATTCACAATGAAGCGCTCCTGGCCGACCGCAAGCGTCACGGCCGAGAAGTCTTTCTGACCGTTGCCTGTTCGTAGGTAAGCGACCGCGTCAGGAGCCAACTTCGCGTAGTCGCTGAGCGGAAAAACCGGAAACTCCAGATGCTCAGCGAGACGCCAGGGGCAAAGCGGCAAATGCGGCGCGATATCCAGCTCCTTGCGGAGGCTGGTCCACATACCAGTTCGCTTCTGCTTTGAATGGTCATGCCCCAACATCAGGTTGGCGCGTACTGCAGTTACAAGACACTCACATCCATGCAGACAGCGCGCTAGGTATATCTCTGTCTGAGATACTGCCAGTATGCGTTCGGCCCGAATCACTCACCTGAAATGTTAATTCACGAGTGGTTTCAGGGGCGACTGGAGTTGATTATTCTACCCCTGCTCGGGTGGACCTCCCACGGCGACTCCTTTTTTCGGGGATGGGGCGAAATGATGAAGCAACTTGTAAAAACAACTGAATGGCGCGAGACCAGCGACACTGGCCGCTTCGTTCTTCGCTGGGCGGAAAGCATCCTCGAAACCAGCTTGATCACCAATCAGGATGGGTCAACCTCGCGAATCAGCCGTCCACGAATTCGGGAATTCGAAGAGGAGCGCGATATTCAAACAGCCATGAACGGACCGCGATCGAAAAAGAAACTGCGCAATTGGGCGGCCGGGAGACTTCATAAGCTACGATGGCGTGCAGGTACCTGCACGCTGCGATTAACTGGTCGACCGTTAAGAAGCTGGACCGAGCTGAGCTGTCGCTTCACCAGGGCAACAGCCCGCCCCGTATGGCGGAATCTGACTGAAATCCCGCGGCGATGGTGGGGCGCGCACCATTACATCTTGGCTGAGGCGCGGAATTATTCCGCGTTCTCCGCCGGCAGAGCTAAAGATAGAGATAACTCACGTGCCTGCCCCGGCGTCACTTGGAGGTAAACGCCGACGACGCTCGCAATGGCAATGGAGATTTCATCATCCATCTGCTCAATTATGATGGCACCCGGCTTGTCGATTTCGATCCGGCAATACGTCCAATGATAACCATCCTGTTCATTCGCCATCACGACACAGCCTCCATTTGTCATCGGTTCAGCTGGAGGTCGTGTGGGCGGACGGCGTCTTCCTGCAGGCTCGCATGGAAGACCACAGCAAATGCATGCTGGTGCTGATCGGCGCGACGCCGGAAGGCAAGAAGGAACTCATCGGCTTCCAAGTCGGCGTGCGCGAGAGCGCGCAAAGCTGGCACGAACTGCTCGTCGAAGCCAAAACCCGTGGGCTGAAGATCGCCCCGAAAAAGTGGCCGTTGGTCATGACGCGCTCGGCTTCTGGAAGGCGCTCGACGAGGTCTTTCCCGCGACGCGACATCAGCGGTGCGATGGCCGACGATTATCTCACGTCGGCGCGTCTTGCGGTAAACCATGCGTTCGATTGTCCAAGCCGTCATCGTTCCTCACGGTAGCACCAGTTGATCCGAACCGAGTTGCCGCGCCCTCTCTATTGCCGCCCTGCGCGTCCTGGGGAACATCAATGGGATCTCCGTCCTGAATTCATAGTCTTTGACCGAAATACTGGGCGATACGATCCGGATGCGCCAATAGCGGCGCCCCTTGGCTTCTTCCCGTACTCGCGCTCCCACCGCGAAGGGTCAATCGTAACGTAGCGCCCTGGAGCTCCGCGTCAGATGGAGTATGCTCGGCTGCAGGGCTTAGAGCCAATCGAGCGGCAGCAGCACTGTGCCTCCGGAAAGCGGCGATGATCACCTCTTTCTCGATGGAAGGATTGTCGATTGGCTCCCTTGGGGCCTGTCGAACGATCGGCGACGGTCTCGCGCTGCTTCACTTCGCGACAGTCTTCTATTGATCCCATAGCGCTTGGCGAGTGCTCTTAGGCTCTTTTTGACTATTTTGTATTGCTCGACGGACTCCCTCCGTCGTGGTGGTGCAGCCGTGTAAAACTTGTCCCATGGCGCATCCTTCGAATCGTGCGATGATCTGAGGCCGACAAACTGGACCATTTTTGGCTAGAGTTCTCGCTGCCGAATCCCTCGGCTGGGACGAGCGATGGACCATGAAGGCCTCGAAGTTTTCAGATGCTCAGAAGGCGTTCATCCTGAAACAGGGCAACGACGGGGTTGCGGTGGCGGAGATCTGCCGTAAGGCCGGGATCAGCCAGGCAACCTACTTCAATTGGAAGAAGAAATATGACGGGCTGCTGCCCACCGAGATGCGTCGGCTGAAGCAGCTCGAGGAGGAGAACGGCAAGCTGAAGAAGCTGGTCGCGGACCTGTCGCTCGACAAGGAGATGCTGCAGGACGTGATCCGCCGAAAGCTATGAAGCCCGGTCGGAAGCGCATGCTGGTCGACGCGGTCCGCAGCGAATGGCAGGTCTCGATCCGCAGGGCCTGTGACGCTCTCGAATTTGACCGCTCGACCTACCACTACAAGTGCCGTCGCTCCGGCCAGGCTGCCCTCGAACAGAAGATCAAGGAGATCTGCCATGTTCGTATCCGCTACGGTTATCGTCGTGTTCACGTGCTGCTGCGTCGTGAAGGCTGGCGCCATGGCCAGAACAAGACGCGGCGGATCTATCGCGAATTGGGCCTGCAATTACGCAACAAAACGCCGAAGCGCCGGGTCAAGGCCAAGCTGCGCGATGATCGCAGGCCGGCGACGCGATCGAACGAGACCTGGGCGATGGACTTCGTCCATGACCAGTTGGCGACCGGACACAAGCTGCGCGTGCTCACGATTGTCGATACCTTCTCCCGCTTCTCGCGGCGCTGGCGCCGCGATTCACCTTCCGCGGCACCGATGTTGTGGAGGTGCTGGAAAGGGCCTGCAAGGAAGTGGGAGTCCCGGCAACGATCCGCGTGGATCAAGAACAGCGAGTTCGTGTCCCGCGATCTTGACCTCTGGGCCTACCAGCGCGGTGTCACCCTGGACTTCTCGCGGCCCGGTAAGCCAACCGACAACGCGTTCATTGAGGCCTTCAACGGCCGCTTCAGGGCCGAATGCCTCAACGCCCACTGGTTCCTGTCTCTTGCGGACGCCTAGCAAAAGGTGGAGACTTGGCGCAGATACTACAACCGAACCCGGCTCCATTCCGCAATCGGATATATCGCCCCGATCGAGATGGAGCTAAAAGCCGCTTAAACCCGTCCACTTTTTCGGGGGAAGATCACACCGTCTGTCGCGAAGGCGGCGAGCCGCGCTCGCGTCAGGAACGCACCCCGCAACGCAAAAAGGGCTCGACGACGCGGTAAGTAAAGCGGACGCCTTGGAGGAGAATCTGTCCCCATCTCTCGTCTGAGCGGCTCCATTTCGGATAAGGTCAGGGGGCCGCTTCCCGAGCGCGTCCATTTTTGAGCAGATAACCTCAACCTGCGATCGCCGAACGGTGGTGGGTCCGCCGCACTGAACGGCAGTTTCGCATTGGCCCGCGAGACGGTCGGTCCGACCTCGAACAATGCACCGTTGCCCGGAAACGCGCAGGCCCGCACCAGCCCATGCAGGACGCCGCCGATCCGCTGAACGCGAAGTCCGTTGAATCCATATCCCGAATGCTCACCTTGCGTAGCGACGGCTGATCGCCGCAGTCCCAAATTATCTGACGAGGGACAGCCGTGATCACGGTGAGCCGAGACCTTGAAGCTTCGGATGACGTTCCTTCTGCGCCTTCGAGCTCCAACCCTTGGGCGTCTTCAGTTCGATGCTAAGCAGAAACCCGCCGGTGATATAAACGCGAATGTGGGTTCGCCCGCCGTAAGGCCCGTTAGCTTTTCATCCATGCGCTCGCGCCGCGAACGCTTGGCTCGGTTCATATCACCGGCACAGGTGATCGGAAGGCCGCAAGGAACGACAACCGGTCGGGGGTGCACAAAAAGAAAGCCGCCTGCGTCTTCACAAGCGGCTAAGTCAAGGGAGGAACGTCCAAGGAGGGCCGCGACAGCAGTAGCGCTGCCGCAGTCCATATATAACCATTCGCGATTGACGGCTCAACTGAACGTGTGGTTGACGAACGGATACGAAGGTTTATTGGGCTCGCCCTCGAAAGCGCGATGTGGCCTTCTGCCCGCCAGGCGGAGCTCTTACGACCAGTCAAAGTTGTCGCTCGTGCCCTGACGCGCGCACAGAATAGAAGTGGTTGGCCGCGCGGAACTCGGCGCCAGCGTCGAAGGGTTTGCTAGTCGCTGTCTTGGACGACCGATCCTCGCACCGGATGACGACATGGTCCTAGTCGGCATGGCGGCGGACAAACTGCTCGAAATCGCCGAGGCGCCAGTTGTTGTCGCGCGTGGGTGGAGCGATCAGCAGAAGCGCGCCTATGTCATCTCCGACGATCGGCTGACCGACGCCAGCCATTGGGATGACGAGATGCTGGGGCTCGAATCGAACGATCTCTTGCAAAGCGGGTTCGAGCTATCGCTGACCGGGATAAGTCTGGACGAGGGTCGCGCCTATCCGCGGGCGCCAGCGAGCTAGAGCGATGTCGGAATTGCCCGCTGGCGACGATCCCCATAGCCGACATGACGTTCATACGGTACGGCGACCAGGGGGAGACGGTTGACTGGGCAATCAACTTCGCAATCCTGCCGCTCCCTCCGAGTTACCAGGCGAACACCCGCGACGGTTGTTGGTCAAGCAGATCCTGCCGTCGTCGAGGAAGCGAGCGAAGCCCTCCCAGCGCCTGAGCATGTAATTCATAGGCTTCAGGACCTCGGAGGAGCGCGAGAGGGTTTCTCGCTCGCGGAGTAGCCAGTCGTGCATGTCGTCGAGCAGCGGCTTGCTTCTTTCCTGGCGCACAATACCCCGCTCGTCGGCGCTGCGGCCGTTGATAGCGCGCTCGATCTCGAACAGGGCGTCAAGGCGCCTGACCGCCTCCAGCGCGATCGGGGAGACCGGTTTGCCTTACTGTCCGTCCCGAGCGGTTTTCTCGATGTCGGCCAGCTCGAAGAAGCCCCCGCCGCGCATGGGCGAAGCAAAATGCCGGCGTGATCGGCATCGCTTTCCTTTGCGGATCGAACAACGGCTCGAAGCCGCTATAACAATCGGCTTGCAGGATGCCGGCGAAGGCGGCCAGATGCTTCTGGCGATGCTCGCCCCGTCGATCGCTCGAGGCGTAATAGACCGCAGCTGGCGGCGCCGGCCCACCGTAGGGCCGGTCATCCCGCACATAATGAGATGGACGGTCCCCGCCCTGATAAGCTGCGAAGAGCCACCAGAAGGAGAGCGAGCTATGGCTATGATGACAATCGGGCTTGATATCTCGAAGAGCTGGTTTCAAATCCACTGGATTACGGCGGATGGAGAAATTATCCGCAAAAAACTCGCCCGCGAGAAGGTTCTCGATTTCTTTTCACGGCTTCCAAGTTGCCTCGTTGGTCTTGAGGCTTGCGGCAGCGCTCATCATTGGGCTCGCGAACTGATAAAGCTTGGACACAGAGCCCGTCTTATGCCGGCCCGTTACGTAAGAGCCTATGTGAAAACAAATAAGCACGATGCTGCTGATGCAGAAGCGTGCTGGGAAGCCGTCCAACGGCCTGGCATGCGTTTTGTCCCCGTAAAAAGCGCCGAACAACAGGGAATTTTAATGCTACATCGCACGCGTGATTTGCTTACTCGACAGCGCACGGGCGCGATAAATGCACTGCGCGGTCATTTGGGCGAGCTGGGGATTGTGACCGGAAAGGGAAAAGCAAACGCGAGAGAGCTCATGGCACTTGTCGACGTTGACGATCGCATTCCACAAAGCGCACGCCGCGCCCTCTCAATCCTTGTCGATCAGATCAACGACCTTGAGCTAAATATTGAAAGCTACGAGAAGATGATCCTCGCAACCGCGAGAGACAACGAGGTTTGTCGCCGTCTCATGAAGGTGGCGGGCATTGGCCCATTTGCCGCCACCGCCTTGGCGGCGTCTGTCGATCATCCACAACATTTCGCTTCCGCAAGGCATTTCGCCGCCTGGCTTGGATTAGTACCGAAGCAGCATTCAACCGGGGGTAAGGAGCGCTTGGGTGGCATCAGTAAGCGCGGCGACGGATATATTCGCAAATTGTTGATACATGGCGCCAGAGCAGCCGTTCATCGCGTCCGTATCCATCAGGTCACAAATACCTGGATAACAGAGTTGCTAGGCAGACGTCCCTTCAACGTCGTGACGGTGGCGCTTGCTCACAAAACTGCCCGGATCGCTTGGGCGATCATGGCCAATGGTGAAGAGTACCGCGCGCGAGCATAAGTCGAGCACGGTTCCGTTTGCGAGGGCAAAAACAGAGTGATGGCAACCGGTCGGACCGGGGTCGGCTAAGCCCGTTGGACCTATCGAGCTTCAGAGCTCGTCAACGTAATTGGGCGCCGATCCGCGGATCTCATCAAGGCTCGTGGCATCGCCATAAAGCCGGATAGATAGCTGCAAACGACCGCTAGCCCGAACAAAGCAAATGGCCTTGCAAAGCGGGGACCGTCCATAGATAAGTCGAGCACGGTTCCGTTTGCGAGAGCAAAAACAGAGTGATGGCAACCGGTCGGACCGGGGTGGGCTAAGCCCGTTGGACCTATCGAGCGTCAGAGCTCGTCAACGTAATTGGGCGCCGATCCGCGGATCTCATCAAGGCTCGTGGCATCGCCATAAAGCCATAGAAATAGGTCCAGATCCGGCCGGTCGTGCACTTGCCCTTCGCCAGGGATGCGGATGGTGGTGTCGTCGCCATGAAGGCGCTCGGCTGCGAGTACATGACGCTCTATCAGCTGGAACAGCGGCATGACGGCGAAGGTTCGTGGCCGACCTGGTCAGCCAGCGTCGACAACGGCAGGTCGATCCTCTCGGCCTTAAAGCGCACACTCTGGCGGTTGAGCGGGATATGCATGCCGAACTTGTCGAACAGGATCGTCGCCAACAATTGCGGACCGATGAAGCCGCGCGGCGTCGCGTGGAACGGCGCCGGCGGCTGGCTGATCTTCTCGCAATCGCGGCAGGTGAACTTCTCGCGTACCGTCTCGATCAGCTTGAAGCGGCGCGGGATCTCCTCCAGCGTCTTGGTCACATCCTCACCGATCTTCGCCAGCCGCGATCCACCGCAGCAGGCACAGGTCGTTGGAGCCTCAATGACGACGCGCTCGCGTTCGATGTCTTCCGGCCATGGCTTGCGAACCGGCCGCTTGCGCATGAAGGGGCGGACGTTCTGCGTCTTCGCCGCTGCGCGCGGCAAGCTCATCCTCGGTCGCCGTGGTAACGAGTTCTTCGAGCTCCAATTCCAGCTGCTCGATCAGCCGCGCCGTGCGCTCGGAGCGCTGCCCGTGCAGTTCGCGTTTGAGCTTCTTGATCCGCAGCTCGAGATGCGCGATCAGCGCCTCGTTGTCCGACAGCGCCGCCCGCTCCTTGGCGGCATCCGCCACGGCCACATCGCGTTCAACCTGCAACGCCTCACGCTCGCCCAGCAGCGCCATGTAGGCACTTAAAAGATTCCGATGGAAGATCGTCCGGCTTCGATATCATGAAGCCATTGAATCAGATCAAGCAGCAGATTCAAACCGTAAAAGCGGCTATCCGACCCGTGTCGGCCGATGGGTTTCTTGAGGGTTACGCCAATCGATCCCGGACAGCAAATAGCTCAACTGCGCCGGCGAAATCGTTACCGATTCGCCGGCAACCGATGGCCAGATGAACTTTCCTCTCTCGAGTCTCTTTGTGAACAAGCAGGCTCCCTGGCCATCGTGCCAGATGGCCTTCACAAGATCGCTGCGGCGACCGCGGAAGACGAACAGATGACCGCTGAGCGGGTCTTTGTGCAGCACCTCCTGCACTTGGAGTGCCAGCGACGGAAAGCCTCTGCGCATGTCCGTGTAGCCTGTCGCGAGCCACACTCGCACATTCCCTGGTATAGCAATCATCGGCGTCCAAGCACATCGAGGACCCGCGCCAGCGCTTCCGGATCGACGTGCGCATCCACCCGGATGCACCGTCGGTTGTCGAGATCGATCTCTATCAATCCAGTACGCGCGGCTGCCACGGAGCGAACTCGGCCATCAACCGCAGGCAAAAGAGTCGGATTTTCCTCAGCCGAGGCCGCTACGGCGGCGATCTGCACCGGCGTAAAAGATGGTACAACTTGTTCCGATGTCCGTGCTTGTCGACGCCAGGTAAACACCAGGCTGGTCGCTACTCCGTTGCGACGCGCAACCTCAGTCACCTTCGCACCGGGCGCCAACGTCTCCTCGACAATCCGCGCCTTGTCGTCCTGCGACCACCGCCGCCGCCGCTCCAGCCCCGCCCAAAACCCTCGGCCCGCATCGCCTGATGACCTTAAAACTAGCAGACCGTGTGAAAAGTGTGCGAAGCGGATTCCAATGCCGGGCTCGCTGCGTTAGATTCGCGCATGGCACACATTTCTGGTTCCGATCGCTCGCAGCTGCTACTCCTGCCAGAGGCGATTGACGACTACGTCGGCGTCGAGAATCCCGTCCGCTTTATTGACGCCTTTGTCGATGGGCTCGATCTCAGGAGTTTAGGCTTTGCGCGGGTAGACGCGAAGGTCACAGCGCGGCCCGGTTACGACCCCGGTGATCTACTGAAGCTCTAAATTTATAGCTACCTCAATCGTGTTCGTTCAAGCCGGAGGCTGGAAACCGAGTGCCATCGGAACATAGAGGTTATCTGGTTGCTACGAACCCCTCAAGCCGGACTTCAAAACCATTGCTGATTTTAGGAGCGAAAATCGTGCGGCGTTTAAATCGGTTCTCCGCGAGTTCACGATCCTATGCCGACGCCTCGATCTCTTTGGACGTGAGTTACTGGCGATAGATGGCACGCGCATCAAGGCAGTCAACAACAAGGACAAGAATTTTTACAAAGGCATCACTGAAGGCACTCATCGCCACAGCCGACAAGAATCTCAATGACTATCTAGGCGGCGTCGGCCGCGACGGCCTCGCCAGCAACGCGAGCCGATGCCACAGCACGTCCCCCTTCGGAGGCAATATCTGCGACCCGTTCGAGGATGTCATTCAAAGCCGTTTCAATTGTCTTGCGGAATTGCAGATCGCGCGTCACGCGCGTCACGCGCGCCGGGAGCCCGGCGGCCTCGGCTCGGAAAAGCCCAGTGATCTGCTCGACGATCGCCATCGCTTCGTCGATCTCGATCAGGCGGCCTTCGCGCACCGCGTTGCGCAACTCGATCTCGCGCGTCCTGGCGTCGCGGACGCGGCTGTCAGCGGCGGATTTCTGCGCGCGCCGATCCGCGTCGTTGCGAAAGCGGATGTAGCCTTGCACGACATCGACCAAATAGAACTGGTCCTTGCCCTGCTTCTCGATCCAGCCCTCTTTCGAGAGTTGCCGCACGCGCTCTGCCGAGACCATGAGCAGGCGCCCGGCAAGATTGCTCGTCAGTAGTTGGCCGCGCCCGCCGCTGTCGGCGCCTACTGGTGCGGCATTGCCGCCGGGGGCGGCGGAAGCCCCGCCGGGTTCGGGGCGGCCCCGTGACGGCCCCACGGGCGATTGAGGGGCCGCCGCAACCCTTTGATCTTCCGCCATTTTCAGGCTCGCATTCGATCCTTGGGTCTTCCAACCACCGACCAGTGGCTTAAATCTGGGCCATTCCGCCGGCGATTTGGCCCAATACCGCCCGGCCGATTGCCCGGCGCTGATCGGTCAGCTTCCCGGCCTTCGGGGTCGAGGCCCTCTGCATTCCGCGATGGCCTGCCAATGAGGAGACCCGGGAATGACGAATTCAGAGACCGGCGCCACGCCCTTCGCAACGCCGCAATCACTGACCGACTGGCGCGCGCGCTTCGGCTATTCGCAGCGACAAGCCGCCGATGCGATCGGCTGCTCGCGCGGCGCATGGGCCGGTTATGAGCACGGCGACCATCCGATCACGAAATACATGTCGCTCGCCGTCGCGGCGGTATCGCTCGGAGTTGGCCGTGAGATTTGACGAGATCGAGACCCGGGCGGTCGTGGCGATCCGCAAGGCGGATCATTTCACCGCATCCATCTTCCTCGGGCGCGGCAAGTACCGCATCGAGAAGCGATCGACCGTCATCGCCGCGATGCAAGCCGCCCGCGAGATCGAGAGCGATCCCGCCGCCTTTACCCGGCGCGGCTCATTTGCGCCATTGCGCCCGACGGTCACGCTACGCTGCTCACCGCGGCGGTAATCGCAAAGCTGCTTTCGCCCTAGTCCTAATGGATGCCCGCAGGCCCTACAAACAAATGCAGCAGTGTACAGCGTAATTCTGCGCGACCGTTGCCGCAGTGCGATTGTCGCTCATAGTCGGCAGACGATCTGAGCCATGACGAATCGTTTCTGCGGTAGCCGGGGCGAGGAGCGGCAGAGCCAACGTTCGTGATGTTAGCTGCTGTGGCCTCGTCCAGTCTCAAGAGCTCAGCCGACGGGTCGTGACTGACGCTGCCACCCTTGTTTGCGCAAACGCGCATGACGGCATTCCCATCTTGGGTACCACACCGCGTCGACTTCGACGCGAGGAAAAGAGCCGTCGTACCGAAGCTCCAAGACGCACCCCTCGCTGATCGCTTCACAAGCTGTTTGAACCCACATGGCCCGTGACGAATGGAAAATAAAGGACCGTGGCGGGAATTGGTTCTCCGCACCACGGGAAAGGATCAAACGAGTTTAGCTGAGCCGCTCGCAACGCTCGCATTTAGGACGACCACCGGTGCCCGACGCCAGATACTGCCGCTCAATATTGTTGCCTTCGGTGCATTTGTCGTTGTCGTGATAGACGTTCTTTGTATTCGGCCTTTTCGAGTGGAAGGGCGATACTTTAGCCATAATGAAATTCTCCTTCAAATGCGCCCGTCGAATCGACGCGCGTAGAAGTAGTTTGCGGTTTTCTGCAACTTTTGCGGGTCAAACCTTCTGTTCACAACATTTAGTACAAAGATACCGTGCCAGCGCAGGTGGGGAGTGGTAGCTGCTCGAACTGCTCGGTCGACGCTCGGAGAAGGCGCCGGTTGCGGCCTTTGGCCGAGATGTACGTGATGGCGCTATGAGCGGGTGCGCGAGGAGGGGCATCATCGCGAGCCAGGCGGTGCTGATCGCGATCGGCGTCGACTGGGAAGGCCCGCTGGCGGCGGCTAGCCAAATGGGCGGCAAATACCCCACGCTCACCGGTTGGGCCGAGGACAACATCGAGCAGACCTTGGCTTACTTCCGTCTGCCCCTGGTGCACCGCAAGCACATTAAGTCGACCAACATGGTGGAGCGCCTCAACGGGGAGATCCGGCGCCTGCCGGTCCTGCGGCATTTCAGATCAAGGCGAGAGGCCGGGGAAGATGCCTCTTGTGCAAGCGGACGCGCTTGCGGAGAAGAGCACGACGGTATCACTGCCAAGGTTGAACTTTGACCGGGGCGCAGCCGTTGCCTGAGCAGCCGCATGCCTGATCTCGGTGACCACGGGCTTGCTGTGAGATCGCGCGATCACGTTGGAGCGGGGCGGTCGCCGCTGCCGCGCCGCTGTGCCGATTGGGGTCGGCCATCGCCTGCTTGCCACGCGCAATTCCGCGATACATCCCGGCGCCGCGCCGCTCGATCTCGGAATATCCGATCTCCTTGGGCACGAGCCGGGCCCGCGCCACCGGGTCGAAATAGATGTACCGCATCTGGTAGCCGTCGAGTGGCGTGCTCTGACCGGACCATGACCCGCCAGTCCTGGCGAAGTGCGCCGCGCGGTTCTTGCCGGTCACTTTCGTCATCTTGAGCGTGACCGAGCCGTCGGGCAGTCGCAAAAGGCTCTTGTTCAATGATGCCGGTGAGCACGAAGCCTGCCGCGCGATAGATGTCCCGTCGCCGCACTGGCACCCATCGGCGAACGAGATCACCCATTCGGTGTGGGGATAGTGCTTCTTGATCATCCGCATCGCGACCGCCAGTACGCGGCTCTCGCTGTTGCGCGGCAGCGCCTCGGAAAACGCGAGCCGGTTCAATTCGAAAAAGCCGTTCCACGGGGTCTCGCGCACCAGCCCTTGAATGTTGCTCTTGTCCATAGACGGGCCGAACGTCATCGCGCCTTCAAGGCGCCCGCCGAGGAAAACGCCGAGCGAAAGGAAACCGTTGTTGACCGTCTTGTGGCTGTAATGCAGCCTGATGATCAGCGCGTCGGCGTCTTTTTTCTTTCGAGATCGGCGCGACGCGGATTTCTTTAGTCTGTCCCATGGCAATCACTGAGTTCGCGACCTGATTCGAGGCTCCGGTTCGGGAGAGTCACGGCGGTACCATCAACCCACAAACAGCCCGTCGCGGAGCCGCCAATGCCCTGAATTCACTTCCGCTTTTGTGAAGGGTTTCGGATGCCGGCCGCATGAGGGGCGGCGCGGCGTATTCGGTGGCCGGCGTCCGAAAGCCTCCAAGGGAGGAAACCGCGCGTGAGGAAACGTAAGGCGGTGCGGCAGGCGCTATGGGGATTTGAGCGCCGCGGGCGAGCTCGTTGATCGGGATCGAGCCGGTCCAACGCGTTGCGCAACGGTGAAGTCGCTGACGAATGCGCGGCGGATGGCATCGGCTCCCGCACATTGTCCGACGATTTGCGCCGACTGGTGGATATCTGGGCGCGCTCTGCCGTGGCCGGTCGAGGGCCAGCGGGCGCGGCGAGCGGATTTGCGGGATT
The DNA here is from genome assembly GCF_003837805.1 of Bradyrhizobium sp. RP6. Lineage (GTDB taxonomy): Bacteria > Pseudomonadota > Alphaproteobacteria > Rhizobiales > Xanthobacteraceae > Bradyrhizobium. Next base: position 90,007 of record NZ_RQIT01000028.1, read on the forward strand.
GCTGCGGCACGGTCATGAGGTGTCGATCCTGATGTGGTTCGTTCTAGCTGTCGGCCGATGCCGTGGCATTGCACCGCGCGCGAAGACTTCGATGATGATCATGCGACCGCCGCAGCATGGACAAGCCGGCTTGCTGGGATCGACGGTGGCCGCGGTGGGCTGACCTTCAGGTTTTGCAACGGCAAGCAGCTCACGGGCGCGTGCGATGTTGCCGGCGCAGGCATTTTTGGCGAACAGGCCGTAGTGGCGGATGCGCAAGCCCTTGGGCAACACGTGGATGAGGAAGCGGCGGATGAACTCGAAGTTCTCGAGCGTCATCTGCTTGTAGTTGTAGCGATCGCGGCCTTCGATGCGATAGTCCTTCCACTTGAAGGTGACGCCCTGCCTGTCGAAGCCGATCAGGCGGCTGTTGGCGATGGCGACGCGGTGGGTATACCGCGACAGATAAGCCAGCACTGCCTCTGGCCCGCCGAATGGCCGCTTGGCGTAGACAACCCATTCGGCCTTGCGCAGCGGTGCGAGATAAGCCGCGAAGGATTGCGCCTCGGCGAGATGGGCGTGATCGCCGAAGAAGCTCAGTTGGCCGGCTTGGTGGGCAGCGACGAGCTTCTCCAGGAACACGCGCCGGAAGAGGCGGGAGAGTACGCGAATGGGCAGGAAGAAGCCCGGCCGACACGACACCCAGCGCTGGCCGTCAGGCGAGATGCCGCCGCCCGGCACGATCATGTGCACGTGGGGATGATGGGTCAGCGCCGAGCCCCAGGTGTGCAGCACGGCGGTGATGCCGATCCTGGCCCCCAGATGCTTCGGATCGGCGGCGACCGTCAGCATGGTCTCGGCCGAGACTTTGAACAGGAGATCATAGACCACGGCCTTGTTCTGGTAGGCGATGTCGGCGATGGCCGCCGGCAGCGTGAACACCACGTGATAGTACGGCACCGGCAGCAGCTCGGCCTCGCGGTCGGCAAGCCAGTCCTTCGCGGCGGCGCCCTGGCACTTCGGGCAGTGCCGGTTGCGGCAGGAGTTGTAGGCGATAGTCGTATAGGCGCAGTCCGCACAGCGCGCGACATGGCCACCAAGGGCTGCCGTGCGACACCGCTCGATCGCCGACATCACCTTGAGCTGCTCGAGGCTGACATGGCCGGCATGGGCTCGACGCCATGCCGGGCCATGGCTGCGGAAGATGTCCGCAACCTCCAGGGCCGGGCGCGACATGCGTCTTGGCGTCAGCCGGGCGGCCGGATCTCCTTGAGCTTGAGCGCGATGTGCTCCAGCGGGCTCATGACCTCGCTGATCGTCTTGGTGGCGACGCGGGTATAGAGCGCCGTGGTGTCGAGCTTGGCGTGACCGAGCAGCACCTGGATCACGCGGACGTCGATGTTCTGCTCCAAGAGGTGGGTGGCGAAGCTGTGCCGCAAGGTGTGCAACGAGACGCGCTTGTTGATCTCCGCCATCTGGGCAGCAGCGTGACAGGCGCGGTTGAGCTGGCGCGTGGTCATCGGCTGGGCCGGATCGCGGCCCGGGAACAGCCAGCCCTGCGGGCGCGCCGCCTTCCACCATGCCCGCAGCAGGTCAAGCAAGCTGGGCGAGAGCATGACGTTGCGGTCCTTGCCGCCCTTGCCCTGCTCGACGCGGATGATCATGCGCTTGCTGTCGATGTCGGAGACCTTGAGTGAGATCACTTCGGTGGCGCGCAGGCCGGCGCCATAGGCTACGCTCAGCGCCGCCTTGTACTTGAGCCCCGGTGCGGCAGCGAGTAGCCGCGCCACTTCCTCGACGCTGAGCACCACCGGCAGCTTGCGCGGCTCGTAAATGACGTGCGTATGCTCGACGATCTCGTGGCGCTTGAGCGTGACCCGGAAGAAGATTCGCAGTGTCGAGACGGTCTGATTGATGGTCGGCACGCCGACGCCGCTCGCCGTCAGATGCAGCTGATAGCGGCGCACGTCCTCGAAGCTTGCCGTATCGGGCGAGCGCCCGAGAAACGCCGCGAAGTTCTTGACCCTTTGCACATAGTCATGTTGGGTCTTCGGCGCGAACTTGCGGATCGTCGTGTCTTCGATCATGCGCCGGCGCAACGGGCTCATTGCCTCGTCGGTCATGGGGATGCTCCTGTCTTGAGTGAGGTTGTTGCAACCCCTCAATCTCAAGACAGGACGCCCTTGGCGCTATCGGCTTGGCCACCCTGCTTGCCGCAGCGGCCTACCGCGCGAGCGGTTTAGTCCCTTGTGTCATAGCGGATATGGCCGGACTTGCTGCTGGCTCAACCGCGTCGAGAATTACCCGAACCGGACCTCGGCGGTGCCATCCGGACCACATCGACTGGAACCGGCAAAACCCCGAACGCCCAATTCAGGTAGTTTGACGCGGCACGAGGCAGGATTCTAAGTCTCTCCACCGGAAATGGGGAGTCCTGCGATGTCCAGCGGAAGCATCGGCTCACGCAGCGCGCCAACGTCGAGTGAAGCGCCTCCAAATCCTATGAGCCCGTCGGAGCGGCTCGACGCGATTGACGTGCTGCGGGGCTTGGCCCTGTTCGGCGTGCTCGCCATGAACATCGTCACCATATTTCGGGTCTCCTTCTACGCGCCGTTCTTGCCGAACGCGGAGCCGGCGGGGCCGCTCGACCGGGTGGTGGCGGCTGTGCTGAGGGTCGCCGTCGACTCGAAGGCGGTTGCGCTGTTCTCGCTGCTGTTCGGCGTCGGCCTCGCCATCCAATTCGAGCGGCTTCCCGGCGATGCGCGGCGCATGATCTTGCTCATGCGCAGGTTGGTGGTGTTGCTGGCGATAGGCCTGGTGCATCTCTATTTGATCTGGAACGGCGACATTCTCGTCGAATATGCGCTGGAGGGCTTCGTGGTGCTGCCCTTCCTCGGCGGCGCGCGATGGCTTATGGCGGGTGCAGCCCTGCTGCTCCTGGGGCTCTACGTGAGCATGCCGGTGCTACCGCCGATCGTGCCGCTGCCGGGAGCAGCCGAGATGGCCGCTCTTGCCGCGGACGCGATGCGTGCCTACGGCACGGGCGGATTTTTCGATGTGCTCGCGTTCCGGATCCGCGAGGTGCCGGCCATTTTTCCGCTGCAGGTCATGGTCTTTCCGCGCACTGTCGCGCTGTTCCTGGTCGGCGCCTTCGCGTGGCGCAGCGGCGTTTTGCGTCGGGCTTCGGCGAACCGGCGCCTGCTGTTCGTCGTCGCAACCTTTGGCATTCTTCTCGGCGGCGGATTGAGTCTCGCGGCAGCAGGACAAGAGCTCTTCGATTGGCCGTCGCTCGGGCGCGCGCATCTTCCGGTAGAACGGCTGGGCGGCGTCGTGTTGGCCCTGGGCTATGCGGCCGCAGTCATCGCCACTGTGAACCTCTCGGGCGGGCGGAGGATACTGGGCTGGGCGGCGCCGGTTGGCCGCATGGCGTTCACCAACTATCTGGCGCAATCTGTGATCTGCGGCTGGATCTTCTACGGCTATGGTCTAGGCCAATTTGGCCGCCTCGGCGTGGCCGCGACACTGGCGATCGGCATTTTCGTGTATGTCGCGCAGGTGGTGTTCAGCGCGTGGTGGCTGCGCCGCTATCGGTTCGGTCCTGTCGAGTGGCTCTGGCGCTCGTGCACGTACGGGGTGCCGCAGCCGATGCGGGCAACGGTCGATTTAGCCATCATGCGCGCGACGATAGCAGATTGATGCGGGCCCCAGATACCCAAGCAGCGTTCTGCTTCAAGCGGAAGCCGCCCAAGCGGGTACGGCTGGTTTGGCCCGTGGTGGCCCTAATCAGAGCGCCGCAAGGTCTGCTTCCTGAGGCGAGCCGAAAAGGGCTATGCAAGTTAGTCAAGGCAGCCTTTTAGCCGAAACGGCCCCGTCATGTTCACAGTTGCGGGGGGCTGGCCTCCAGCACAACCTTGCCGTTAGGCGTAAATTCCGACAAGCTGGGAAGGGCAGACCGGGACAAGACCCATTTTTTACCAGAGGCTACTTTCCATGAAGGTCATAATCGCAGCCGCTTTGGCTTCAATGTTCGTGACTACGACAAGTGCACAGGACTCCCCATTTCGAAAGGAGTTGAAGCGAGGTGACCTAACGGGCACGAACATGGAAATCGTCACCATCATCAGCGAGATAAAGCCCGGCGAGACATCGATGCTGCATATCCATCATGGTGACGAGCCGTACTATTTTCTTGAGGGTGGTCTTATCGAGTTACCCAATGGAAAGCAGGTGGCTATTCCGACCGGCGCCGTCGGGATGAATGTTCGGGATGTGCCTCATGGAGCTTACAAGCTCGTTGGCGATAAGACGCTGAAGGTTCTGACGGTGCATATCTTCGAGAAAGGCAAGCCCCTTTATGATAAGCCACCGCCAAAATAGCAGGCGCCTGGCGTCTCGTGGACCAAAGCGTCATTTCGCTGCGCTGCGGTAGTTGGTCAGTGTCGGGGCGTAGCGGACGTCGAGTAAGCCGCACCCCCAACCCGCAACACCAATCATCGATCGGTGAGTACGCTCTGTAATGGGCCCGATGATGTCAAGCCTCCCGAGTGAACGTCACGCCGCCGAGCTCATGCTTCTGTCCGTGGTCAACGCCTGGCCGCCACATCATGCTGTCAGAGGGAGCGGTGAGCCATCTAGATGCGCGTGGTTCGTCAGATGACGGCCACTGGGCGTGTAACGGCTTCACCGGATCCACCGTCCCGGCGACGGGACTTCGGGCACTGGGCTTCAGTTCAGCCCGGTTGCGTTCTTAATCTCCTCCACCTGTTCTATGCTGCGATCGGCCCCGCTTCAGCCCATCGGTAAGTTGTGCCGTCGACCCAGACCCGATGCAGGATCACTGCGAGCTTACGTGCCAGGGCGACTTTTGCGCGCTTCGAGCCTCGCCGCTTGGCGACGTCCATCCCCCAGCGCTTGAGTTTTGAGAACCGCGTTATGCGCGATAGCAGAACGTTGGCGGCCTCATACAGCACCGTGCGCACTATCTCGTCGCCGGCCAGCGTGATCCCGCCCGTGACGTCCTTTTCTCCGGATTGGTACTTCTTTGGCGTGAGCCCGAACAGCGCGCCTGCTGCCTTCGATTTTACGATGCGATGAGGGTCATCACGCCGATTTGTAGGTAACAGCCACCAGGGGACCAACGCCCGGCACTGTCATGAGCCGGCGACAAACCGCATCGTCACGCACAATTGCCAGCACAGCCTTGTGTAGCCTTCCGTACTCTGCCTTCAGGGCAGATCGCGCCGAAAGCATCGCTGTAGCAATGCGCTCCAATGTCGCCTGACCCGCAACTAACTCTCGGATCCGCGCTTCGAAAGTCTTCCGCGTCACCGGGCCAACCTTCAGCCCAAAGCCACGCAAAATCCCGCGGATACTCAACTCCACGTCGATCAGCCGCCCGAGAAGCTGTTTGCGTGCGATCAGGAGGGCCCGGATCTCCTGAGCATCGACCGACTTTGCGTGTACCGGCCGGAACCATCCCATCCGGATCAACTGGGCGATTCCGCGTGCATCCTTGCGATCAGTCTTCACCGTCATCGCAGACAATGCGGCCTTCACATGCCGCGTTTCGAGCAGAACCGTTTCGACCCCTGCTCTTTTCAAACCCGCATGCAGCCATTGCGACAGCGGCCCCGCTTCCAGCCCGATCCGCTTTACTGCAAAGCCAAGCCTCTCGAAAAATTCGGCTAAGGCGTCGGGTTCGCTCGCTACCTTCGCCTCCTTCAAGATCTTACCCTGGGCATCCACAACGCATACGCTCGACAGTTCCAATGACACGTCAATTCCGGCATAGTTCTCCACGGCTGTCCTCCGTCTCCAGATGCTTGGGGCCGACTCAGGTCGTGACCCCGTTTCATCATCTATCGGGGGACGGCCACCATCATCACCCCTTGCTCGGAGCAGGGCCCATTACCGCATCTAGATATTCCGCGCAGATTGCGGCGAGCGCATTGCCTTGCGGCGATCGGTTGGGATTGTCCGGATCGCGCGGCTTGGTCGCCCTGGCGATGGCTCGCTCGAAGATCCCGAATTGCTCGCCGTACAGAATGAACGTCATGTCGCGGAATGGCGACCGATCGCCGTCCGGCAATTCGGGCATCTGCTCTAACTCGCCGACGCCGACCGAAAGCTTCGATAGCTCGTCCTCCTTGATCCCGGTCAGCGCGATCTCAAAACCGCCCTCGACCAAATCGCTCAATTCGAGCCGCAGCATCTCGTCATCCCAATCAGACGCATCGGTCAGCCGACTGTCCGCGATGACATAGGCGCGCTTCTGCTGATCGCTCCACCCGCGCGCCACGATGACCGGCACCTCGGAGATGCGGAGGAGTTTGCCCGCCGCCAGTCGGCCGTGCCCGGCTAGAACCATTCCGTCATCCGCCGCGAGGATTGGCATCGTCCAACCCCATTCGCGAATCGACGCTGCAATTTGCTCGATCTGCTCGGCCGAATGCCGCCGCGAATTCCGTTCATATGGCCGCAAGCGATCGATGGGCCATGTTTCCATGGCCCGCATGCCGACTAGGACATCCATGATTTGCCGTCTTCTGCGCTGTAGGAGGCAGCAGGGCTGCAGGTGATCGAAATATCTCGTCACGATTCGCGCCGGATCAACTCCGGCAGAATGGTCTCTCCAGGAAGCCGCCCGCCTGGCCTTGATGCATAGCACAATTCGCTTTTCTAGCCGCTGGCGGCGTTGTGAACCTTCTTCACTGCCTACTTAACGGCGCCGACCCTTACAGGTCCTCCTGCATTGAGTCTGATTTCGTGCGCTTGCTCGCGGCGACGTGGGACGCGCCTAATCGTCGGGCGCGTCCCTAGCCGCAACGCACTCGACGGGGGCCGGTCCTGAAACGCCGCCAAAACCCTGCAGATCGACACGGCTGCGGACGGGCGCATCGCCATCAACCCCTAAGCCGGTCCCGGAGTGCCTGCCGATTGGCGACGAGGTTGTCGAGGTGCAGCGGCTCGTCTTGTGGCCGCTCTCCTTGCGCCAATCGTCGAACCAGCTCCCGTGTGCCGTCCACCACGAACACGCCGCAATCATAGCCGTTCTGCTGCGGGGCCATGCCGGCTCGCTGCAGAAAAGTCACGCCTAGCCGTGCTGCGAGCCGTTCTGCAGGCCCGTCATTGTGTCCCTGGACGGAATCGTAATGATAGGCGACCGGCTGTCGTTCCGGGCGGCGATCTATGAGTAGCAGCGACCAATGGGTGCCATTAGGATCGGTCGCACCGGCATCGTTCACTGGCAGGAATAGGAAGTGGGCGACATCATTGTCATCCCGATCATAGATGATGCGCTGCAATGCGCTGAGCGCGTCGCGCTCGGCGCCCCAACTCAACTGAAAGGCAATGAGAGGATCGACGAACCGCGTTCCGGCGGCAAGATTCGGATGATTCACTTGCAACTGCTGCGTCAGGAGCTCGTAGTCCCTCTGGATATGCTCGTCGCCGAGCCATTCCGTGGCGCCGAGAGCCCGCCCGCTACGGTCGTGGGATGAGGTCGCCGGCGCTGGCGCGGCTTCATCAGCAGCTCGAGGATGATGGATGAGGTGAACGTCGTTGGGTCCCTTCGGTCCCAAAACGGCCGTGTAGCGTTCGCCGCCAATCTCGTAGTTCATGATTGGATGTTCCGCGACAGGCAAGAAGTCCCACTTGCCCAACGTGGACAGCATCATGTCGGGGGCCGGCTGGGAGCGATGAGAAAAATCCTTGGGAACGGCAAACGAAATATCGAATGTATCGCCCACAGCGGGAGACCGCAGGTGAATGAGCCGAACATCATCGGGCCCGCCCGGTCCCAGCACGGCCGTGTAGCGTTCACCGCGAATGTCGTAGGTCTTTGCGGGCTCTGCTACATCCGGCAACAGACCCCAGCGGCCCAGCTTGGACCGCATCATACCCGGCGCAGGCTGGGTGCCGTGGGAGAAGTCCTCGGGAACAGACAAAGACGCATCAAAAGTCTCGCCGAGCGCTGGGAACACCGCCTCAGCCCTGTCGGACGCCGGCGCGGCTTGCTCCATCCTGCGTGAAGCCAGTGCTGGCGAAGCTTGATTCCCTAACGGCGCGCTGGGCTGCGGAGCGTTTTCCGACCGAGGATGGAGCAGGAAGCTCTGCCTGGTCAGCCCCATTGGCACCAACGGCGACGTGTTACGGTCCACGAAGCTGGTCGGTCGGTTCTCCCCGCTCGGCAGGACGCTGCTCCTGCTCGGTGCAGCAGGTTGTTCATGCCCGCTGTGATGCATTGTGGGCTGCCTCTCCAATTCCTGGAGGGGAGCCCACATCAGCACGCCAGCGCCTGCATTGAGGTCGTTTGGATTGACGGGGACTTGCGGCAGAGCGGAATGATCATCCAGCAGTCGGCGAACTTTCGCAGGAGGGAACTCTTCTGGATAAACGTGATTCCCTCTGGCTCTAGGGAGAAGGGCGGCTGAGCGGGGTGGTCGCCTAGCCGTCCCTGAATTTCCGCGCGAAGCTCATGTTCCAGCCGCTCAAGTTCGGATGGATCGGTCGGCGGCTCCTCGGCCTCATCATCGAACAGTGCCCAGACGTCCGCCGGAACTCCATCCAACCTGGGTGATGGGACAGCATGGCCGCTTCGCTCCTGAGACGCGCCCGCACCGGAAACCCGCTCGGCACCCCGAATCCTTTTTAACGCCGGCACTAGATTTCTGTCTCCCGGGAACAACTTCCGAGCAAATTCTCTGCGCGCAGCACTGTCTAGCCCCGATATCGTGTGGCCCGCAGCGTTAAGCGCGTTAGAAAATCTGCGAAAACTTAAATCATACAGAGCAGCGGTGCTCGTGCCGATTCCGCTGAGATCAAGCCGTTCTAAGAGGTGCGCGTCTTCCGCTGAGGGGGCAACGGGCGGCCGTCCGGCGTGATTAGCGACATAGGCCGGATCAAGATACGCACTAACAGCGTTCAACCCAGCCAACATAGCCTTTTCGACGGGAGAGTTGGAAAAGTAAGTCTTGACGTGATCGACCAGGGACTGGTGGTCCCCTAAATCAGTCGTTTGGCCACGAGCGCGGAGATCATTCACGAGTTGGCGAAGTGCAGAAGTATAATTGGCAGCCGTTTTCGGACGTAGGTTCGTCTGAGCCGCCCATTGAGCAATCGCTTTATCGATAAGGTACTGTTCTTCTTCAGACAAACGTGGATAGCGACTACCGGCAGGATCAAGATACGCGCGAAGGGCGTTCAACCCAGTCAACATAGCGCTTCGGGTGCTGGGATTGGAAAAGTAAGTGTTGACGTGATCGACCAGGGACTGGTGGTCCCCTAAATCAGTCGTTTGGCCACGAGCGCGGAAATCATTCACGAGTCTGCGAAGTGCTTGAATATAAGTGGAAGCCGAGGATGGACTTAGGTTCCTCTGAGCCGTCCATTGAGCAATCGCTTTATCGATAAGGTCCCGGTCTTTTTCAGACAAATCCGGATAGTAATTGCGATTAACCCGCTTAGGGGCAGCGGGAGCGCCCTGACTCGCGTCCGCCAAGTGCTGCTCAAAGCCCTCTTGCCCGGCCTGCGTCTCTTCCGAGACGTCGTGCTGCACCTGCGACCAAGCTGTTACGTTGGATGGGTCAAAGTTCTGTCGGTCCATGCTAGCCTCACGTCCAAGATCACCTGAGCAGACTCCAAGGGTCTGTACCTAATTAGCGAACTCTGATTCCCTCGCAGCGGGTTGATTCCACGCGGGGGACTTCTAGTCTGCGCGAGCTTTCGAGAAGCTGACAAGGCCACGTAGAGCCGCAGCAGGATGTTGCTCGGCCCGCCCGGAGAGCCGGTCCCGGAAATCTGGACAGGGCGATAAGTGGAGTTTCTGCCTGACGGCGGGCAAGATTGTCCCGCGAATCAGGAGAGACGATGAGCAAACGAGCCCGCCGGCAGCACGCACCGGCATTCAAGGCCAAGGT
>NZ_RQIT01000029.1 GCF_003837805.1 Bradyrhizobium sp. RP6
GCCGCAGCCCAACGCCCTCGATCGGCCGCGAAAACGCAATCGTTCGACGCCGCGCGCCGATCGACGCCTCGCAAAAAAGTCTCATATCGGGAACTGCTCCCGCACGCCCGATTAAGCAAAGCCCTCGGCTTGCGGGAGAGGTCGGCACGTTCCGGGCGATGCGAAGCATCGTCCCGCGCGCCGGGTGAGGGCTTTCTCCGCTTGGGGATCGTCCCATTGCGGAAGCATCCTCTTCCCAGCCCCGTCCCGCAAGCGCGAGAGGGAGCGCACCAGAGAGGCTTCGTGCTTCAACGGCCGAAGGGCTGATGGTGTCAAAGTCAGCGATACTCACACCACCTTGGCGTCCCTGAGCCCCGCGATCTCGTCGGCGCCGAAACCGAACTCCTTCAGCACCTCGTCGGTCTGCTCGCCGAATTCCGGCGGCCGCGCCACCATCCTGCTCGGCGTGCGCGACAGCGTCACGGGCTGACCGATCAGGCGGATATGGCGGCCCTCGTCGTTCGGCACGTCCTGCGCAATGCCGAGATGCTTCACCTGCGCGTCGTCGAACATCTGGTCGATGGCGTAGATGGGACCGCAGGGCACACCGGCGTCGTTGAGTTCGCGGACCCAGGTCTCGGTCGACTTCGTCACGGTGCGCTTCTCGATCTCGGCGTTGAGGGCATCACGGTTCTTGGAGCGGGCAGGGGCTGTCGCGTAGTCGGGGTGGCCAAAGAGCTCCGGCGCACCGATCGCCTGCGCGCAACGCTCCCAGATCCGCCCGCCGGTGGTCGCGATGTTGATGTAGCCGTCGGAGGTCCTGAACACGCCGGTGGGGATGCTGGTCGGGTGGTTGTTGCCGGCCTGCCTGGCGACCTCCTTCTCCATCAGCCAGCGCGCGGCCTGGAAGTCGAGCATGAAGATCTGGGCCTGGAGCAGCGAGGTCTGCACCCACTGGCCCTTGCCGGAGACCTCGCGTTCGAGCAGCGCGGTGAGGATGCCCATGGCGCAGAACAGGCCGGCGGTGAGGTCGGCGACCGGAATGCCGACCCGCATCGGGCCTCCGCCCGGCGCGCCGGTGATCGACATCAGCCCGCCCATGCCTTGCGCGATCTGATCGAAGCCGGGGCGCTTGTGGTAGGGGCCGTCCTGGCCGAAGCCGGAGATGCTGCCATAGACGATGCGCGGGTTGATCGCGGCGAGGCTGTCATAGTCGATGCCGAGCTTCTTCTTCACGTCGGGACGGAAGTTCTCGACCACGACGTCGGCCTTGGCGGCCAGGCGCTTGAATACGGCGAGTCCGCGCTCGTCCTTCAGGTTCAGCGTCATCGCCCGCTTGTTGCGGTGCAAATTCTGGAAGTCGGAACCCCGCCGGGGGCCGCCCGGCTGCTCACCGCCGGCATCCTCGGTGAGTGCGTCGATCTTGACGACATTGGCGCCCCAGTCCGCGAGCTGCCGCACGCAGGTGGGCCCAGAACGGACGCGGGTCAGGTCGAGCACGGTGAAACGCGACAGGGCTTCCGAGGCATGCGGAAAGGGCATTTTGAGCGGCTCCGGGACAGATTGCGGGGCTACCATAGTGCCGAAAGCCCTTGCGGCAACCCTGGTCCAATGCGGATGCTGCCTGCCGAAATGCCATGCCTGACGCGGCTTTGCTGCGCTGCGCAACGGCTCAGCGCGACAGGCGCTTCAGTTCCGCGCGCGCCTGCTCGGCCAAGGGATCGTCGCCGTGGCGCGCAATGAAGAGCTCGAAGGCTTCCCGCGTTCCCTTCCGGCGGGCGGCTTCGTATTCCTCTGCCACCGCGACGGCAGGATCGCGGGCCATTGGCATGGAGGGCGCGCGCGCCGCCTTGCCGTTGTCATCCGCGTTGGCGTTTTGCACCATGACGGGCAGTCCTCCGAGGGTGATGTGACCGAATCCGGCGAGCGTCATCAGCGCTCCCAGCAGACCGGCCGAGGATGAACGTCGTCTCATGAAAGCCTGCAAATGACGATGCCGTGGGAACCAAGCTCTTGTTCCTGTCCGTAGGACTACGGAATTTGATGGCTGACGAGTCCTTATGAAATGGAACGAACGCCGCTGCCCAAATTAAACCAAACGTTTAACTCTCAAGCTAGAATCATGTGCCTTCGCCGCGAATTTGCGACGCTTTGCTCTGGAGAGTCGATTGGCCACCGCTGTTTACGTCAGTGCCACCAATAACGCCGAAATCGACGGCCTGCTGTCGGGCTATAAATGGTCCGGCGCGATCACCTATAGTTTTCCCGACGCACCCAGCGACTATTCCAATCCTTATTACGGTGGCAGCAGCGAGCCGACCACCTCGGGCTTTGCCTCGGCACCCACGCAGATACAGGCCGCAATCAATTACGCAATCGGACTGATCCTCAGCTACACCAACGCCGACATCCAATATGCCGGCACGAACGGCGCCGATATCATGATCGCGCAGTCGCCGGCGGCCAATCCGACCGCCTACGCCTACTATCCCGGCAATTATGCGTCCGGCGGCGACATCTGGTTCGGCACCCAATACGATTTCTCGCTGGCCAAGCTCGGCAATTACTACTTCACCACCGCGCTGCACGAGCTCGGCCATGCCGTGGGTCTCAAACACAGCCAGGAGACCGGTGGCCCCGCCAACGTCGCGGTGCCGAGCGCGCATGACGACAGCGAATACACCGTCATGAGCTATCGCAGCTATGTCGGCGCTTCGACCACGAGCGGCTACACCAACGAAGCGTACGGGTATCCGCAGACCTACATGGCCAACGATATCCTCGCGCTCCAGACCATGTACGGCGCGGACTTCGCGACCCAGAGCAGCAACACCGTCTACACCTGGAATCCGACCACCGGGCAGGAGTTCATCAACGGGGTCGGGCAGCTCGCACCGGGCGGAGGCGTCGGCGGCTCGGCCAACCGCATCTACGAGACCGTCTGGGATGGCGGCGGCGTCGATACCTACGACCTGTCGAACTACACGACGGGCCTGAGCATCAATCTCAATCCCGGCGCCTCGTCGGTGTTCTCCTCCGTGCAGCTGGCCTATCTCGGCAATGGCCATTACGCGTCGGGCAACGTCTACAACGCCTATCTCTACAATGGCGATGCGCGTTCCTACATCGACAACGCCATCGGCGGGTCCGGCAACGATACGATTGTTGGCAATGCCATCGCCAACATGCTGAACGGCGGTGGCGGCAGCGATACGATCACCGGCGGTGCGGGAAACGATACCATCAATGGCGGTTCGGGCACCGACACGGCGGTGTATTCGGGCGGCCAAGCCAATTATACGATTTCGTACAACACGGCGGCACAGACCTTCACCCTGACCGACCTGCGCGGTGGCTCACCCGACGGCACCGATACCGTTGCCGCGGTCGAGTATTTCCGGTTCGCGGATGGCACGGCCGGTAGCGCCAGCCTGACGACGACTGTGCTCGAGACGTTCGGGGCGACCAGCGTGATTCTGTCTGGCGGCAACTACCACCTGGACAGCATCTCGACCGGCACTGGACCTGTCCTGAAATATGCGGGATCTGCGGTGATCGCGGCAAAGTGGGGTGTGTGGACGGTCATTGGCGCGGAGCAGGTGTCGGGCGGCGGCTACGACGTGGTCTGGAAGAGTTCATCGAACCAGCACTATTCGGTGTGGAGCACGGACAGCAATGGCAACTTCCTGACCACGCTCGCCGCGGCCCCCGAAGTGCTTGGGTCCGATCCGTCTCTAAAAGCGCTGGAGCCGACGCTCCAGCAGGATCTCAATGGCGATGGCACGATTGGCGTGCCTGCCGTCAGTGACACCACGATCGAGACGTTCGGGTCGACCAGCGTGGTCCTGTCCGGCGACAACTACCACCTGAACAACATCTCGAGCGGCACCGGACCTGTCCTGAAATATGCGGGGTCTGCGGTGGTCGCGGCGAATTGGGGTGTGTGGACGGTCATTGGCGCCGAGCAGGTGTCGGGCGGCGGCTACGACGTCGTCTGGAAGAGTTCATCGAACCAGCATTATTCGGTGTGGAGCACGGACAGCAACGGCAACTTCCTGACCACGCTCGCCGCGGCCTCCGAAGTGCTCGGGTCCGATCCGTCTCTGAAAGCGCTGGAGCCGACGCTCCAGCAGGACCTCAACGGCGATGGCACGATTGGCGTGCCTGCCGTCAGTGACACCACGATCGAGACGTTCGGGTCGACCAGCGTGGTCCTGTCCGGCGACAACTACCACCTGAACAGCATCTCGAGCGGCACCGGACCTGTCCTGAAATATGCAGGGTCTGCGGTGGTCGCGGCGAATTGGGGCGTGTGGACGGTCATTGGCGCCGAGCAGGTGTCGGGCGGCGGCTACGACGTCGTCTGGAAGAGTTCATCGAACCAGCATTATTCGGTGTGGAGCACGGACAGCAACGGCAACTTCCTGACCACGCTCGCCGCGGCGTCCGAAGTGCCCGGGTCCGATCCGTCTCTGAAAGCCCTGGAGCCGACGCTCCAGCAGGATCTCAATGGCGATGGCACGATTGGCGTGCCGGCCGTCAGTGACACCACGATCGAGACGTTCGGGTCGACCAGCGTGGTCCTGTCCGGCGACAACTACCACCTGAACAGCATCTCGAGCGGCACCGGACCTGTCCTGAAATATGCAGGGTCTGCGGTGGTCGCGGCGAATTGGGGCGTGTGGACGGTCATTGGCGCCGAGCAGGTGGCGGGCGGCGGCTACGATGTCGTCTGGAAGAGTTCATCGAACCAGCATTATTCGGTGTGGAGCACGGACAGCAACGGCAACTTCCTGAGCACGCTCGCCGCGGCCTCCGAAGTGCTCGGGTCCGATCCGTCTCTGAAAACCCTGGAGCCGACGCTCCAGCAGGATCTCAACGGCGATGGCGCTGTCGGCGCTGCGCCGCCCAGTGACAGTGCTCTCGTGTTCAAGTTCGATGAGGCGCCACTGTCCGGCCCGCCGGAGGCGCCAGATCCGATGCCCGGGTGGGTTGGCGCGGAGGTCACGTCCGCGCCGTCGATGCCCGCTGAGGCGGTGGTAAATCAGGATATTCCCGTACCCGTCAGCCCCGTTGACCTTCTCCACGATCTGCACGGCAGCGGTTTGCTGCTCGCCTGACGCCAGTGCGGCCTTCGAGTCAGCCGCGATCGGAGATGGCTGATGATGTCGGACGGCTCGCTGATGGCGAACAGGCTCGCTGCGGACGAGAGACGTTGCGAGCCGGATCAGGCGATTTCGAGCGAGTGCTTGAAGTAGGCGATGGTCTCCTTCAGCCCGTCCTCGAGCGCGACGTTCGGCTCCCAGTTCAGGACAGCCTTCGCCTTGGCGAGGTCGGGCTGGCGCTGACGCGGGTCATCCTGCGGCAGCGGCTTGAACTCGAGCCGGGAGCGCGAGCCGGTGAGCTTGATGACCTTCTCGGCGAGCTCGCGGATGGTGAACTCGGAATTGTTGCCGAGATTGATCGGTCCGGTGACGTCTTCTGCACTCACCATCAACCGCATGATGGCCTCGACGAGGTCGTCGACATAGCAGAATGAGCGGGTCTGACCGCCGTCGCCGAACACGGTGATCGGCTCGCCCTTGAGCGCCTGGACGATGAAGGACGACACCACGCGACCGTCGTTGGGCTGCATGCGCGGGCCGTAAGTGTTGAAGATGCGCGCGACCTTGATCGGCAGGCCATGCTGACGCCAATAGTCGAAGAACAACGTCTCGGCGCAGCGCTTGCCTTCGTCGTAGCAGGAGCGGATGCCGATGGGGTTGACGTTGCCCCAGTAATCCTCGGTCTGCGGATGGATCAGCGGATCGCCATAGACCTCGCTGGTGGAGGCCTGAAAGATGCGCGCCTTGAGTCGCTTGGCGAGCCCCAGCATGTTGATGGCGCCGTGCACCGAGGTCTTGGTGGTCTGCACGGGATCGCGCTGGTAGTGGATCGGCGAGGCCGGGCAGGCCAGGTTGAAGATCGCGTCCACCTCGATGTAGAGCGGGAAGGTGACGTCGTGCCGGACAGCCTCGAACAGCGGATTTGCGATCAGATGCGAAATGTTGCGCCGGCTGCCTGTGAAATAATTGTCCGCGGACACCACCTCGGCTCCCGAACCGAGCAGTCGCTCGCAAAGGTGCGATCCGATAAACCCGGCTCCCCCGGTCACGAGGATGCGGCTGTTCCTGTAGTTTTCAAACGGCATGATCGGTTCCAGATTGTTCGCAAGGGAGCGGCTGAGTGGTATCGGCAACGGCCGGACTCGCCAATAGCCAAATGCCTTGGATCGAGGTATCGAAACACCTCTACTGTGCATAGGGTTGTTTTCGCGCTTTTTACACGGTGGGCGCGCCGGGGGGCCGCGATCAGCCTAGAATTCCCGCCGCTTCAACCAGGCCCGCGCGCCCCAATGGCCGAAGCACCAGGCCGATCGGACCAGGGAGAGGTGCTCGACATTGCGGTAGACCTGCCAGACCCATTTGGCCGAGCGCATCGGTCGGCTCGACACTGAGGACCCCCTGACGCGGTAACGAGCAAGATCTTCGTTGAGGCCGTATGCGGTATGGCCGCGCTTGAGGATCGAGAGCCACAGGCAGAAATCGTCGTAACCCTCGTTCTTCATCGCGATGGGGCCTGAGATCTCACGATCGACCATCGCGGTCAGCGTCGCGATCGCGGTGTTCCTCAGGAGCTGGTCGTAGGTCAGCGAGGCCGGCACCTCGATCAGCCGTCCGGTGACCGTGCTGGTCTCGTTGATGCGGCGGAAGGCGGTGTAGCTCAGCGCGGCCTGCTTCGCCTTCGCGAAGGCGAGCTGCCGCTCCAGCTTTTCGGGCAGCCACAGATCGTCGCTGTCGAGGAAGGCGAGATAGCGGCCCTGCGCCCGGTCGATCGCGGCCTGGCGCGCCAGCGCCGGCCCGCCGTTCTTCGCCTGCCGGATCAGCTTGACGCGGGGATCGCGCTCGCCGATGTCAGCGATGATCTGCGGTGTCCTGTCGGTCGAGCAGTCGTCGGCGATCAGGAGCTCCCAATCGGAGAAGCTCTGGCTCTGCACCGAGCGGATGGTCTCCTCGATCAGACCTTCGACGTTCCAGGATGGGGTGATGATCGAGACGAGCGGCATGACGGGTCCGTTCAATGCGCGCGAGCGGGCTCGGCGATCGCGGCGCACAAGGAGGCCGCGAACGTGTCGAGCAGCTTGGGATCGCTGATATAGAGTTCGCCCGGATAAGACTTGCGCCAGGCCGATTCGAAATAGGGTGCGCCCTTGGCTGGATCGAATGGACCGGAGGAGAGCGCCTCGCGCAGCCGCGCGGGCACGTCCGCCAGTCGGTCGACCGCGTAGACCAGCGGGCAGGAGCGATAGAACGCATCGCCCATCACCACGACCGGCTTGCCGAGCAGCAAGGCCTCGGCGCCCGATTTGCTGTTGACGGAGATGACCGCATCGGCGCGGTTGAGCACTGTGTAATTGTTGGTCTGTGGCGGCAGCAGCACGAAATTGTCGAAGCGGCGCGCCAGCTCGAACAGGCGATCGGCCGAGATCGCGCCGATCTGGGCGGGGTGTTCCTTCACCACCAGCACATGCGAGTCCGGAATCGTCCGCAGCAGGAAATCGACGGTCGCGACCTGGTCGAGATAGGCGGGCGAGCGCAGCGTCAGCGCCATGTCGGCCGGAACGTGGAATGGATAGTAGACGAAGGGCGCCCCGGGGATCGGCTTGTAGAGCTTGCGCAGCCGCGTCGCGTTGAGCGCCATCGCCGCGTGCACGCGGGCGTGACGCAGATTGTGTCCGAACTCCTGATGCTTACCGAGCGCGAACTGGTCCCACAGCTTTTCGGAGAGGCGGCGGGCGTTGCGCAGGTTCACGACCTTCTTGAAAGCCGCCGAATAATGATGCTGGTCTTTTTTGGGGATGACGATCGCCCGCTGCTTCAGCGTGTCGTCGAGATAGGCGCGTACCTCTGCCGACACCGTATCCGCCGGTGTCGGCATCACGTCGGGCGCGGCGAGACTGTCGGGCGTGAAATACATCCGGCCACGAAAGAACGATGGCTCGATGAACCAGTTGCGGATGTTGCGACGCCTGGCGGCGTAGAAGCTCGCGATGACGGAGAGGAAGCCCCCGAGCTCCTGAACCAGCTCGACGCGCTTGCCCTGCGTGTCCAGGCGGTCGAGCAACGCCTCCATCGCGTTGGCATAGATCATGAACCGCCGGCGAAGCGCGGCGGTGTCGCGGATGCCGAACGTGAACCGCTCATGGCTGAACAGGAAATTGGTCCCGTCGAGTCCGTAGGCGACGACGCGCGCGTCGAACGCGCGGCGATCGTCGGGCGACGGACCGGTCTTGAGGCCGTCGCGATACATGTTCGTGACCGGCACGCCTTCTGCCGCCGACATCTCGGCGCTGCGATCGTCAAAGGCGAGCAATTCGACGTCGTTGCCTGCCGCACGCAGCCGCTGCGCGACCGGAATCCAGAACCGGGTCTGGTATTCGGCAAGCGTGGTGATGAGAATGGTCTTTGCGGATGTGGTCATGACTCTATCGGGCGGGTTCGATGGCGATGCTCGCGAGCGGCAGGCCTGTCGTCGCGCAGTGCGCGCGTCTTGCGGTGAATTGCGCCGGGCTCGCACGGTCATGAGTTGCGATACGCTGCAGCAGGGTTTTGACGAAGACCGGCCCGATCTGCTTGTCACGCCGGGCCGGGTTGAACCGGCTGCGCAGCCGTTCCGTCACGGCCGATCCGAGCGCGGCGCTGGCAGCGCCTTTGACGATCTGACCGACACTCGGCTTGTCGCGCGTGCCCTTCACGGTCGCCAGCAACGACACGTAGGGCCGGCGCGTCGCCCCAGCGTGCGTCAGGACATCAGCGACGCGTTCGGCGGCTTGCCCGTCGTTGAGATGAAAGAAGGCCTCGATATCGGCGGCATGAACCCGGGCGAAATCGAATGTCTCGGTCTCGCGCTCGATGCGGTCGATCGCGCCAAGCAGCTCCTCGAACGAGGCGACCGGCCTGCTCACGCGCGCGGGCAGCGCTGCATGTCCGGCGGTGATCGGCGTGTTCAGATATTCGAGCTGGAGCGGAAGCTTTCCGAGCAGGACCGATTCGACGGCCGTGCCGCAGTTGAGATGAACGACCGCGGCCGCATTGCGGATACGGTCGAGTACGCTGCCGCTGCCGTCGATCAGGACGTTGGCGTGGCGCGCAAGCGCGTTGCGGTAGACCTCCTCGCTCTCGAAGGGATGCGGACGCACCAGAATGGTGCGATCGGGCCGCGCCGCGGCGAGCCGGTCGATCTCGGCGAGATAGTTGGCGAAGACCTGCTTCAGGTCCGCGATGAAGCTATCGACATAGGCCCCATCCCAGCCGGCCCGCACCATCGCTTCGCGCTCGCCGCCCGGCTTGCCGGTGAAGCGTGAATTGACCAATGGGAAATTGGCGTTGACCAGCAGGTAGTCGCGCGGTTCGCCATCGAGCAGCGCGCGCCAGCGCGGCGCCGCAAAGTCGAAGCGCGGGCATCCGGTGAGGTGAAGCTGCTCCGGCTTCATGGTTCCGGCCGCGAGGAAGGCCTCGTGCAGCCGGCTGCCCCAGAAGAAATAGCCCGCCAGGATGTCGGCGTAGCCGCTGTCCTTGATGTGGGCGGCCATTGCCCGGGGCGAGTTCCCGCCCTTTTCCGCGAGCACGCCGCCTTCGGTATCGAGCACGTACAATGCGAGCCCGGCCCGCGCAAAGCTGCGCATCAGATCGAGATTGACGGGACGCGCGTAGTTGACGACGAGCGCGTCGAGCCCAAGCCTCGGAACGTCGACAGCTTGCTCGTACATCGGCACCAGCACGACGGAGACGCCGCGCCGCGCCAATTGATAGCCGAGCATGACTGCCCCCGGCAGGTCACGCTTGGGGTGATCGACCACCAGGCCTATGCGCAAGATGTGAGCTCCAGGCAGGTGCGGCTCACAGGCGCATCGCGGCGCGCTCGACGTCCGTCAGGGCTCCGCTCGCCCGGAAGCGCGGGCGCGGTTCGGGATAGATGCGCGGCTGCTGGATGTATGTCGCGGTGTAGAGCAGGCGGCTGTGGTCGGACTGGATCCGGCTTCCCATGTGCAGACAGCGGGCCGTATTGACGATGAAGGACGACAGGCGCGGCGCAACCATCTCCTTGACCGCGTCGGGCCCGGTTTTGGCGAACACCGTCGCATCGTTCATGTGGCTCTTCAGCGTGTTTCGGAACGGCCTGGAGGGGCCGGCGGGAATGAACGTGAACGGACCGTCGGCGGTGTCGCGGACGTCGGTCAGGTAGATGAAGAGCTTGCAGACACGCTTGTCGTCGTGATCGAGATGCCAGAGCTGGGAATAGCTCAGCGCTTGGTTCGGAGTCGGCTGCGACAGCGTCAGCAGTACGTCGGAGAGTTGCGGCAGATCACGCATGAAATCGCCAATGATGCGCAGCGCCGCCGGCTGCAGCGCATAGCGAACGAAGGGATGGTCGGTCGCGAAAGCACCGTCGACGAGATCCTCGTCCAGGAGGCTCACCCAGAAGGATTTGTGACCGAGCTGCTGTTTGTCGGAGAGCTCGTTCAGCCGGCTCACCTTGTTGTCCGCGACTGCCGCGACCGCTTCAGCAAGGCCGCGGTCCACCAGCGTGGATACGTCGACGTAGCCGTCCCGGTCGAGCTTCCGGCTTGCCTCGCTCCACTCCGCTTTCGAGGGAAGCTGATTGAGCAGTGCGACGCGCTTTGCCCGTGCGCCCGGTTGCAGAGTTGTCAGGGCCGCCTTGGTGACCCAGCCGAGATCCGTCCGGTTGATGTGCCACAACAGGCGCCGAAACTGGTTGATCTTCTGCTTCTTCGGTGTTTTCACGCCGGCATCGATGGTCGTCATGTGGGGTTGCCCGATCGCAGGAAAGCAAGTCTCTTTAACCTCAAGGCGCCCTCCTTTGCCACCCTAAAGTGTGGCCGGTGAGACGCCCTTTCGGCCGAAATAGGTCCGTCCAAGAGAGCC
This sequence comes from Bradyrhizobium sp. RP6, assembly GCF_003837805.1. Classification (GTDB taxonomy): domain Bacteria; phylum Pseudomonadota; class Alphaproteobacteria; order Rhizobiales; family Xanthobacteraceae; genus Bradyrhizobium. Next base: position 10,965 of record NZ_RQIT01000029.1, read on the forward strand.
AATCTGGCCGCGTTGATCCTCGCTCAGGACCAGGAAGTATTGTGCTGCCCATGTGGCGGCGCAAAACGCACCCATCAGCCCCGTCAGGGTGACGATCCCCGGCTCGGGCGCGAAATAGAGGATGGCGGCGAGCAGAAGCGCAGCGATCGCAAGGATCGTCCAGTGGATCAGGATGGCAACCCAGAAGCGCTTCGCATCCATTGCGAGTTCCTTGACGAAGATCATGAGCTGCCATGGTACGATCGCTGCGGTTCCAATGGTCTGTCCGAGAATGAAGGCCCGCTCGGACAAGACGTTGACGGCCGCAAGGGTCAAAACCGCCCAGACCGCCAGATGGATCATCATCAGCATGTTCAGCCGCCCCTGAACCTTCGTGCGCGTCATGAACAGCGTGTTACCGAAGATCACATATTGAAAGCACATCGTGACCACGAACATCAGGCCCATCCAGTGGGCGTAAGGAACAATCTGCGGTCCGATCCAGATATGCATGATCGCGGGTGACATCACCGCGGCCGCGACCAAGGGCGGCACGGTTACGATCGGCAGCATCATGATGCCCGTTTCACCAAACCGGTTGAACTGGCGGTGGTTGTCGCGCTGATCAAGCCGGCTGACCACCGGGAGCATCGCCGAGATGAGCAGGCTCGCGACCACTTTGGCGAGCCGCGGAATTCTGACCAGCGTATCATAGATGCCGACGCTCTGCGGACCGATATAGATGCCGATCAGGAACGGCTGGATCGGCGCAATGATGCCGCCGATCAACTTGCCCTGCATCACAAGGATGCAGCGCGTCATCACCTCGCGGCTGACCGCCGCGACAGGTACCGACAGCCTGATCCGCGTGCGACTGAGCGCGGCGATCGAGGCGCCGAGCAGGATCAGCGCGCGCAACAAGCCGCTGCCGAGGAAATAGTAAGTCACCACCTCGTAGGGTTGCCCGGATCGCGCAGCGTGGATGGTGGCGCCCACGTAGAGCAGGGTTGTCAAGAATTCGCAGAGCCGCAGCAGCCCGTAACGTTCGAAGCCCTTGACGACGCCTTCCCACACCAGCGCCGGAAACAGCACGAGGTTGCTCGCCGCCGTCGCGAGCAGCATGTTGGTGAAGCTCGCGGCGTGAGCCGGCTCGACCTTGAACTGAGCAACGATCAACGGCACCGTCAGCCACATCGCAGCGCTGAGCACGATGGCCAGCAGCAGCGAGACCACCGTCAGCAACAGGAGCTGACCGCCGGCCAGCCGCCAATCGCGGTGCTCCCTGGCGCGCGCCACCACCTGCGTGGTCACTTCCGCCAGGCCAAAATCGATGACCCCGATCAGCCCGGACGGTAGGAAGAGGCGCGTCAGAACGATCAATCCGAACTCGGCGACGCCCCAGGTGCGAATGATGATCGGGATGACGATGACGCCGAGGACGGCGACAAGTCCGAAGACGATCGCCGACACCACGGTGTTCTGGACAAGGCGCTTCAGCATGGCATGGCCCGGCTCACCACGCGCTCAGGCCGCCATCGACGGCGATGTTCTGGCCGGTGACGTAGGACGCCGCGTCAGACACCAGGAACAGCATCGTCCCAACCATCTCGTCGGCGCGGGCCATGCGACCAAGCGGGATACGGGCACCATAGCGCGCCTTGAAGGTCTCATTCTGTCCGCTCTCGACTCCGCCCGGGGTCAGCGTGTTGACGCGAACGCCCTTCGCTGCCCAGTAGGTCGCCAGGTGCTTGGTCAGGCCGATAACGCCGGCTTTGGACGCCGTGTAGACCGCGGGCGTGTTGATGGCGCGGCCGAGATATTCGGAGCCTTCGTAGATGCGCTGGTCGGGGGCCATCAGGCCGTAGATCGATGCGGTCTGCACGATGGAGCCGTAGCCGCGCTCGGCCATTCGGCCGCCGAACACCTGCGCGACGGTGAACATGCCGTCGAGATTGACAGCCATGATCTCGCGCCAGGTCACCTGCGAGAATTCCTCGACTGGCGCGAAAAAGGCGTCCACGTCGCGGGTCTTGCTGGCCGCGTTGTTGAGCAGAATCGAGACCGGTCCGAGGTCGGCCTCGATCGCATCGGCCGTGTTGCGCACCGCGTCAGGGTTGGTGATGTCGCAGCCGTAGCCCCCGGCGCGCACGGCATGGCGTGAGGCGACGTCGGCTGCCGCGGCATCGGTTGCGGCCTGATCGAGATCGACGATCGCAACGTTGGCGCCGAACTCGGCAAGGCCATCGGCAAAGCGGCGCCCCAGGATACCGCACCCGCCGGTGACGACGGCAGTGCGCCCGGTCAGATCGAACAGAGCCTTGAAGCTCGTGGTCATCGCTTGAGCCTCCTCAGGCCGGCAGTCGTTGGCGCAGTAACAGTTCCACCAGCGCAAAATCGAGATCGGAATCGATGTCGATCGAGCGCTCTTCCGGCATTTCGAACAGGCGCGTGTCCGGGTAGAACACTGCGGGCTGCTCCAGAAAGGACGCGACGCGCCAGACATAGATCGACGCGTTCATGTCGAAGCAGCGAGGCGCATCCTGCCGTCGCGTAACCGGGGGATCGGCCGATTTGGAGAGGCCGACGCTGCCGTCGGTGCGCTGTTCGACAAGGTTGAAATAGGGCGAGCGCCGCGCCGGCGCCCCGGTAATGACGTTGCGGGCGCCGCTCTCGCGCAGCAGTGCCACTGCACCCGCGATGTCTGAGGGCAGCCTGAGCGGCGACGTGACGTCGAGATCGACGAAGATCTCCGGCGTCGTGCCTATTTGCGCGATCGCCTGCTCGAGACAATGGCGGATCGCCGGCAGCTTTGGCGCGGTATCGGTCGCCATCTCGTCGGGACGCCTGACCGCGATGTCGGCGCCCGCCTTCAGCGCGGCGTCGAGCAGGCCGTCCGAATCGCTGCTGAAGGCGATCGCATCGAACAGGCCGGTCTCGCGCGCCTGCGCGATGCTCCACGCGAGCACTGGCCTGCCCAGGAGGTCTCGCGCGTTCTTGCCGACGACGCCTTTAGAGCCGCCGCGCGCGCAGATGGTGCAGACGAGACTCATGGCGATACCCAGGTCTTGGTGCGCAGCGCGCGCTCGCTGGCGTCGATCAGATGCACGACACCGAGCGCCTCGGGCAGCGAGCAGACCGGGCTCGCGCCACGCATCGCCGCGACATGCATATCGCGATAGCTCTGGTCGCGCTCGCTGGGGATCTCTGTTGCCCTGCCGTTGACCGTGAGACGGCTGCCGACGAGATCGGCCTCGATGGTGTCGTCGTCGACATTGACGCGAATGCGGCGGATGCCCTGGCGATCGAGATAGTCCATATGGACGTGGACCGATGGCGCCCGCTGCATATCCAGCAACAGGTCGAGGTGGTCGTCGACGTCGACGTCGCGAGCTCCGGAGGCCCCGCCGAGCGCTGCGACGCGATGCCATGGCCCGAACAGCCACAAAAGATAGTCCAGCTCATGGCTGAGATCGCGCAGCACGCCGCCGCCGGCATCGGCCGTGGCGGATGCAGTCGCGCGGTGATCGCGGCCCGGCCGCCAGTCCCTGATGTCCTGGCCGACATAGGCGCCGACCGTGATCACGTCGCGCCCGCGCAATCTTTCCGCCAGCGCCGTCATCACAGGGTGAAAGCGCAGATTGTATCCGACGCTGACATGGGCAAAGGGATATTTCGGGGCCGGTGCCGGTGTTGCGAACAGCGGCTTTTCGACGAGGACTCTGCCATGGAACCCGGTCTGCGCAAGCTCTTGCAGATTGTCCGCATGGCGTGCAGTTTCGGTAGCGATCACCACGTAGTCCGGATGCGCCGCCGCGACGGCCTGCGCGATCGATCCGTAGTCGCCGCCTTCGCGCCGGCTGACTGTCGCGACTCGAAGGCCGAGCTCGTGCAGGACCCGCGCATGCCTTGCGCCGATCGAGCCGAGGCCAACCACGACGGCGGTTGTAGAGGTCACGGAAAGACCTCGTGAAACTCGGCATGCGCCTGCTCGAAATCCTCCAGGCGGCCGATGTCGAGCCAGTACTCGCGAATGGGAAAGACGGCGACGCGTCCCTTATCGGCGATCACGCGCTCCAACACGGTCGGCATATCGATGCTGACCCCTGGGGCGACATGGCGGAAGACGGAGCTTCCAATCACATATATGCCGGCACTGACGAACCAGCTCTCGGTCGGCTTCTCGCGAATGGTCTGGAGAAAGCCCTCTGACGTGGAAACCACGCCATAGGGGACGTGCACCTTGTGCTCACGAACGGCCATCGTCGCTTCCGCCGGCGTTCCGTTGTGGAAGTCGAGAAGCGCTCCGTAGTTGATTGTGGTGAGGATGTCGCCGTTGGTGACGATCATCGGCAGATCCGGCGGAGTCGAAAACAGTCCGAGCGCACCGGCGGTACCGAGTCGCTCGGTCTCGTGCACGTATTGGATGTTGGCACCGAAGGCGGCGCCATCGGCAAAGTAGTCTTTGATCGTCTCGGCCTTGTAGTTGACCGAAATGAAGATGTTCGCAAAACCCTGCTGCACAACGTTACGGACGATCGTCTCGAGCAGTGGTCGGCCGCCGACATTGAGCATCGGCTTCGGCACATCGCGCGTCAGCGCGCCCAGACGCTCACCGAGCCCGCCGGCCATGATCAACACAGGGTTCGGATAATGACGCGGTTCGAGCAGCTCATCGAGCGTCTCGACCACGACCAGATGGCCGCCCCCGTCGACAAGCGGCAGCTGCTTGATCGACCTCTGCCGCATCAGCTGCAGGCGATCCTCGCGCGGCAACGTCGCAGGGGCCGACACCGGTGCCCGGTTCATGATCTCGGTCGCAAGTCCGGTGAGGGGAATGCCGCGCAGCAGCCCGCGCCTGACGTCGCCGTCGGTGACCACGCCGAGCAGACGGTTCTGGTCGTCGAGCACCAGCGCAATCTGGATGCTTCCGCTCTCGATCGCGGCGATGGCCTCGCCCACGGTCGCCTGGGTACCGACGACGGCTTTGCGCCAGGATTTCATGGCAATCTGCCTCGTATACGCAAGATATTGGGGGCGGCCCACGGCTGAGCCTGCTATATCGCGGCTGCGAGAGGCGGCGTCAACCCCGCCAGGGGCCCCGGCGCGGACCTTGTTAATCCTAGTGTTTTTCTGGTCAGGCCGGGCGGTTTGAAGTGCCGCAGCCCGGTCGCTAAGGTTGATCGGTGCAGGGGAATCGCGATGGACGATCTGATCATCATCGGTGGCGGTGAGCATGCCTTCATGGTCTACGAGGCCGCTCTCCTGTCGGGCCAGTTCAACGTCATGGGTTTTCTAGATCGCCAGCCGGGAACATTGGGCGATGCGCGCTATCTCGGAACCGACGACGATGCGTCGAACTATCCGGATGCTGCCTTCGTGGTCGGGATAGGAACGATGCAGGCGGGGCCTGCGCGCCGGCAGATGGTCGGCCGGCTGCAGCTCAAGCGCTGGGCGTCGGTAATTCATCCGCGTGCGTCCGTCTCGCCGTCGGCAACGATCGGTGCAGGCAGCGTCATCATGCCGGGTGCGATCGTCAATGCGCGCAGCATGATCGGCCATCACTGCATCATCAATTCCGGCGCGATCGTCGAGCACGACGTGCGAGTCGGGCACTGCACGCATCTGTCTCCCGGAACCGTAATCGGCGGCGGGGCAGAGATCGGCGACAACAGCTTTGTGGGGCTCGGCAGCCGTGTCCGCGATCACATTTCTCTCGGCAATGATACGCTGGTGGCGATGGGTTCTGTCGTCACGGCTTCATGGCCGCCCGGCTCCGTACTGCGCGGGATTCCTGCAAAGCCTCGTCGTTAAACCAGATCGTCCGGTTCGAGCGCCCGCGGCGCCGCTGTTCCGATCAAGGACCAATAATCGATAGGCGGCCGTCCGGTGCCCGGCCGCTTGGCCGTGATGTCGGCCGGTCCGATGATCTCGCCGGCCCTCAGCGCGCGCGCCGCCACGATGCTCTTGCGCGCTACCGGGACGTTCCTGATCTCGGATTCCTTTGGCGTCTTCACGCCGTCGCCGAGCGCGGCCTCGACATTGCGGATGGCGCTGACCATGCGCTTGAAATCGTCCGGCTCGAGTGAGGCTGCGTGGTCGGGGCCGGGCGCATCGCGATCCAGCGTCAGGTGCTTCTCGATGATGGCCGCGCCGAGCGCGACTGCGGCGATCGAAATCTCGAACCCATCGGTGTGATCGGAATAGCCGACCGGAAGCTGGAACGCCGATCGCATCGTCGCCATCGCGGCGAGGTTCACATCGGCGATGGGGCAGGGATATTCGGTCGTGCAATGGAGCAGGCTGACGTGCCGCGCCAGCGCGGCGCGCGCCGCCGGATCGCGCCATGCTGCGCGGAATGAGGCGACGCCTGCGGGATCCTTGCGCTGCGCATAGCCATGGGCCAATACGCCCAGCGCTTCCTCGACCTCACTGAGCGTTGCCATGCCGGTCGACAGGATCAGCATGGCGCCGGCCCTCGCCGCTGCATGGAGCAGCGGCGCATTGGTGAGATCGCCCGAACCGATCTTGACCCGCGGCAGTTTCAGGGACAAGAGGAAGCCGAGCGACGCATCATCGAACGGCGTCGACAGGAATTCGATGCCGCGCTCCTTGGCGCGCGCGATCAGCGTATCATGCGCAGCCTGCGGCAGCTCGAGACGCTTCAGCATGGCCAGCTGGCTCTCGCCGGCATCGGTGGTGCGCTGCTGATAGTCGGCCTTCTTCGCCGCGCCGCCCGCCAATGCCTTCGCATTGAACGTCTGGAACTTGACGATGTCGGCACCGGCATCGGCTGCCGCATCGACCAGGGCCAGCGCCTTTTCCAGGCTGCCGTCGTGATTGACGCCGGCTTCCGCGATGATCAGCGTGTGCGTCGTCATGGCCGCGCTCCGCTTGCGGGAAGTTCGTAGAAGCCCTTGGCCAGAAGCCGCCTGAAATCGGGGATTTTAGCGACAATGTCGGCAAATCGCCGGCTGGATTTGCCGTCGCCGTAGGGGTTGACGGTGTCTTCGCGGCCACGCTGGAGCCCCGCCGCGATGGCGGCGGCAATTGCGCCACGTTCGGGCGCGGCGTGAAACACCGAGGCCGCGCGCTCACGCCCCTTCTGACGGTCGCCGATATCCACCGTGGGAACGCCGAAGGAAGGTGCTTCGAGCACGCCACTCGAGGAGTTGCCGATCACCAGGTCTACTTGGCTCATCAGACTGAGGTAGCGGAGCTGTCCGAGCGAGGCGACCGCGATCGTGTTCGGTCGGCCCGACGCGAAGGCCTTGGTCCGCTCGTTCAGCGCGCGGCCTTCGGCATCGGCATTGGCGAGCGTGAAGATAAGACGGAAAGCGGGATCGAGTGTCGACAACGCAGCAAACAACTCGTCCAGCTCGGCCACCGACCGCCCGGCTTCGACCGTGACGGGGTGAAACGTGATGAGTGCATTGCGTTCGCCGAGCGGCATTCCGATCGCGTCGCCTATGTCGTCGCGGTTCATCGGATCGAGATGCTTGATGGCGTCGATGCCGACCGAGCCGATGGTATGGATACGGGACGGGTGCTCGCCAAGTTGCATCAACCGCCGGGTCGAACCCTGATTGCTGGTGAAATGGAGATGCGACATCTTGCTGATGGCGTGGCGCGTGGATTCGTCGACGGCGCCTTCGGTGACGTCTCCGCCGAACAGATGCGCCATCGGCAGTCGCATGAACATTGCGGCCTGCGCGGCCGCGAACATCTCAAAGCGGTCGCCGAGCACGACCACGAGATCTGGTTGCAACCGCGTGAAGGCGTCGGCAAAGCCGATCACGCCGAGTCCGACCGATTTGGCGACGCCGGCGCCGCTGTCGCTGCTCAGCAGCGTCTCGATGCGCTCGTCGACCTCAAACCCCTCCTCGTGGATGACATTGAAGGTGTAGCCGAATTCCGGCGCGAGATGCATGCCGGTGGCGATGAGCTGAAGCGTTAGGCCTGGCGTCTGACGGATGGCGCGCATCGGCCAGACCAGCAGCCCGAAATCGGCCCGGCTCCCGGTGACGAAGCAGATTTTTCGTCCGCCACTACTCATCGCGAGGCCTGATGCTTGCGCTGCTGGGCAGGTTGATCAGCCGGCGTTCGATGGATTCTGCGACGGAAAGATCGCCGCGGGGGCTTTGCGCGAACATCGGCAGCCTGTGCATCAGGGTCCAGGCCGGGCGCGCGCCGAAGCCCGCTTCGTTCAGCGCCGTGAGCACGTCGTCGCGCCGCTCGGCATGCGCCTCGTCGAGCAGGATCGCATTCAGCCAGTAGTTGCTCGTGGTGTCCTTCGGCTCCCGCGAGAAGCGTACCCCCGGGACATGCGCGAACGCACGTTCATAGGCAGCCGCCAGCCGGCGCTTGCTCGCCAGGAAGCCTTCGAGCTGCTCGAGCTGCGCGCAGCCGAGCGCGGCGTTCAGATTGGGCAGGCGGTAGTTGAAGCCGATCTCGTCGTGCACGAAGGCCCATTTGTGCGGCAGCTTCGCGGTCGTGGTGAGATGCTTCGCGCGTCGTCCCAATTCCTCGTCATTGGTGAGGATGGCACCACCGCCGCCTGTGGTGACGATCTTGTTGCCGTTGAAGCTCAGCGCCGCGAGCCGTGCCCGCGATCCGACGGCGTGACCCTTGTAGGTCGAGCCGAGCGATTCCGCGGCATCCTCCACCAGCGCAATGCCCCAGTCGTGCGCGATGGCTGCGATCTCGTCGAGTGCAACGGGATGCCCGAACGTGTGCATCGGCGAGATCGCCGCGATGCGGCGTCCGGTCTCGCGATTGATCGTGCCTCTTGCGGTCCGCTCCGCAATCGCCCCAAGGCGCACCGCGAGGGCGTTGGGATCCATGCCGAGCGTGGCAAGCGAGCTGTCGACGAAATGCGGCCTTGCGCCGCAATAAGCGATCGCGTTCGTCGTCGCGATGAAGGTCAGCGCTGGCGAGATGACCTCGTCGTCGGGCTCGACGCCGGCGAGTCTGAAGCAGGCATGCAAGGCGGCCGTGCCATTGACGACGGCGACCGCACGTTTGGCGCCGGTGAGCTCCTCCAGCATGCGCTCGAACCGATCGACAAAGGGGCCGACCGAGGAAACGAAGGTGCTCTTGATGCACTCTTCGAGGTAGGCAATCTCGTTTCCGGCGAACACCGGTTCGTGCAGGCCGAGGACGCCGTTCGGCGTTCCCACCACGTGCCGCACGGCGTCCACGATCGTCTCCGCCTTGAAGTCTGAGCTGGTCACGACACTGTCCACCATCACCTCAGACATTGTAGACGTCAGCCTTGTAGCGGTTGAGGTTTGCGGGATTGGTGAACCAGTTGACGGTCTTGACCATGCCGCGACGCATGCCCTCGACACCGCCGAATTCAGGGCTCCAACCGAGCTGCTGGCGTGCCTTGGAATTGTCGGCCCAGAGCCGCTCGACCTCGCTGTTGGCGGGACGCAGGCGCGCCTCGTCGGTCTCGATTTCGATCGTGGTCCCCATGACATCGGCGATCATCTCGACGGTCGCACCGACCGAGATCTCGAAGCCGCTGCCGAGATTGATGGTCTGGCCGACGCATTGCTCGGCCGGCGCGCTGAGGCCTGCGATGAGGCCACGCGCGGTGTCGGTGACGAAGGAGAAGTCCCGCGTCGGACTGACGGCGCCGAGACGGATCTTGCGCTTGCCGGTCGCGATCTGGCTGATGATGGTAGGGATCACCGCGCGCGCCGACTGCCGGGGGCCGAAGGTGTTGAACGGGCGGATCACAACGACCGGCATGTCGAACGAGGCGTGGAACGACAGCGCCATCTGATCGGACGCGATCTTCGAGGCCGAGTAGGGCGACTGGCCCGCCAGCGGATGGTTCTCCTTGATCGGGACGATCTGCGCCGTGCCGTAGACCTCGCTGGTCGAGGTCTGCACGAAGCGCCGCACGCCAGCCATGCGCGCCGCCTGAAGCACATTCACAGTGCCCTTCACGTTGGTGTCGACATAGGAGTCGGGCGCAACGTAGGAGAAGGGGATCGCGATCAGCGCCGCCAAGTGTAGCACGTCGGTGCAGCCGCTGGCGGTTGCGATCATGAAATGCGGATCGCGGATGTCGCCGGCGACCACCTCCACCGACTTCATGATGTCGGCGGGAACCGTGTCCAGCCAGCCCCAGGAATTGAAGGAGTTGTAGTAGACGATCGCCTTGACGCGGGCCCCGGCCTTCACCAGCTCCTCGACGACATGCGAACCGATGAAGCCGTCGCTGCCGGTAACGAGGACGCGGGCGCCACTTAGATCTGCCATGCCGGACCCCAGAAGGCGATTAAGCCTGTGTTCACAAGAAGATGTGCGCTATAGCACACTGGCGGTTGCGCGCAACAGAGCAGCACTGGAAAGCTGCCAAATGCCGGGGGATGCAGCAGTTTTCGTGATACGCGCCTAGGCTTGGCCGGCCGGGATGAGGCGCTGTCTCACGAAGGTCTCCAGATTGCCGCCCTCGAACAAGTGGCCGGCGAGGCCGGCTGCACGAGCGGCTTCGATGTCGCTCGGCTTGTCGCCGATCACCATGCTGCGCGTCATGTCGATCCGAAAGCGCTGCGCGAGATCGGTGATCATGCCCGGCGCCGGCTTGCGCCGGTCGCTAGTGCGGCAATAGCGCGCGACGGTTCCTTCAGGGTGATCGGGGCAATATTCGAACGCATCGACATGCGCGCCGATCAGTGCCATCTGGTCCGCCATCCAGCGGTGCAGCGCGACCACGTGATGCTCCTCGTAATAGCCGCGTGCGACTCCAGATTGATTGGTGATGACGAAGGCAAAATAGCCGGCGTCGTTGACGGCCTTCACGGCCTCGCGTGCGCCCTCGATCCATTCGAGCTTGTGCGCCTCGAAAGTGTATCCTGAATCATGGTTGAGCACGCCGTCGCGATCGAAAAACACGGCCGGCCGCCGCAGCTTGTCCCGCAATTCGCGGTCGGCGCGCGCAAAATCGTCGGGAATGCCGATGTCGATAAAGTAACCGCGATAGGCGGTGCCGCGCAGCGCGCCAGAATTGGCTAGGCCAGGGAATACGTCCTGCTCGAGCGAGGCGGGAAGCTTTGTGATGCCGGCAAGAACGGACTTGTCGATGATGTAGATACCGGCATTGACGGGTCCCGTGGCACCCACACCCGGGGCGATGAAGTCACGCACTACGTCACCGTCGAGAACGACGCGCCCATAGCGGTCGCCGACGACGCCGTCGCGCAACGCCATGTGAACGTGCCCCCCTTGGGCGCGCACGATCAGGTCGAGCAGGTTGAAATCGAACAGCGAATCGCCATTGAGGAGCAGGAAGCGATCATGCAGCAGATCTCGCGCGTGCACGAGCGCACCGCCGGTGCCGAGCGGCTCGGTCTCGCGCGACACGATGATTCGCGTCGATTCCCTGGCGGCCGCGGCGTAGTGCGTCTCGACGATCTCCGCCTTGTGGCCTGCAAGCAGGAGAATTTCATCGAACACGCCATAACGTACGAGCTCGTCGATCAGCGTGTCGAGAAACGGCCGCCCTCCAATGTCGAGCATCGGCTTCGGCACGGTTTTGGTGCGTTCGCCGAGGCGGGTGCCGAGCCCCCCGACGAGGACGACGGCCTGTCTCAGCATGACGGCTCTCCCCCTCGGCACCTCCGTCGAAGGTGAGCAACAAATGTCTGTCTCAAGGTTCTGGCTCTCGTTGGATTGAGCTGTGGTGGCCGGATATTCCCACAACGTCGGTCGAGCGTTGATAAAGGGCTTGGTGGAGCGACACTGAGTGACAAAGACCCCGCACCAACACTTGTCAATGGCGCACTGCTCGCTACCTCAGAAACCATTGTGTTCTCTGTTTACGCGTAGCGACGCTCGGAGGCAACGAGCAAGGGAGAAGTCGTGGACTCTCCTGTTGAACGAACCGGCGGCGCGGAGCGCAGGCGGGCGCTCATACGGAGATCGTTCATCGAGAGCCCTTGCCATGGGCCGATTGATCAACCAGAGATAGCTCAGTATGATAGTGATTGGGTTCCCCATCCGTGTTGTGGGGATTGCCGGGGACAAGAGTCACATGCCTATGGCCGAGCGTACGTCGCGAGCTCCAGCGTTTCAGCAGCTCGCGAGATGGTTCCATGGTGCCGTCCGAGTAGTGCGGATACATTGGGTCCTTTCGCTCATGATCGGGGCAATCCTGTTGGCTGCTCTTGGCTCCCTTGCCGTCGGGCAGAGGGTGGAATCCTGGACCGCGACCTCGACGATCGCGATTGGTACAGTGCCCTCCCTTCAAAGTATTCTCGGGCCCGCTGGAGCAGGAGTTGAACCCGTGGAAAGTGCCCGCGATCTGGTGACGCGAATCGGGACGGTCCAATTTCAGAGCACTGTTCTGGCCGATGCTCGGAAGGCCTTTCCCGACTCGCGTGGGGCGTTCGGTGGAGCCTCATTGCGCGGGATCGTTATTGGCGATTCGTCGATCCGCCTGGAGGCGAGTTCCGCCTCGAAGGAGGAGGCGGTGACCCTGCTTCAACAAGCTGTTCTTGCGATCCAGGCTGCGCACCAAAGGTTGCTCGAACCGAGAATGGAGTTGTTGCGTTCGATGCGCGTGCGCCTGCAAGATGCAAGAGCGGTGCTCAGCGATGCATTGAAGAAGATGGAATTCACGCCGGCTCGGCCGGACGGGATTTCCATCGGCTCTACCCTCGTGGAGAGTCCTGGGACTTCGGTCGACAGGATGCTCAACATCGATACGCGCATTGCTCTACTGGCTTACCTTGAACGCACCGTGAGGATGACGGGTCCACAGGATGGATCGCCTCCCGCGACAGAAGGGCCGAGGGAAGTCAATCTCGTGCAAAGAGCCATCCTGGCGGGCTTGGGCATTCTGCTCTTCGTCGGTCTTTTGACCTTTTTTCTGAGGCGGCCCGCTCGTCTCGGGTAGGACTTCGGCAATGACCCTTCTGGCTGGAGCCTCCATACTACTCTTCATCGTTTGGTTGGGACTGTTCAGGTCGACCATCTTTGTTTGTCTTGTTTTCCTTTTGTTCACTTTCGCATGGCGGACGATTTCGTCGCTCTACATCGATCTGGCGGGGCCCTTGTTCTCGTCCCAACTGCAGATGTTCATTGGACCCGGCGTCATGTCGGTGTTCCAGTCGATTGCGTATTTTCTGACGCTTCTTCCCTTCCTTTGGGTCTTTAACTCCCGTTCGCTCGATGAATGGGCGCGCTCGGCTCCGATTCCCGGACTGCCTGCGCCCCGATCCCAGCTGACCCTTTCCGACGTCACGTTCTACGCGTCCATCCTCTTCTTGATCCTGCTTTTCGCTGCCCTCCTTCAAGGAGGTGTCATTCCGCTGTTTGCCAAGATCGAGCGTTGGACCTTCAACGAACAGGCCAATTTTCTCCATCGTCTGGTGATCGAGCGAGGCGACATGCTCTGCTTCTGGTGGGGGACCATGTTTGCGGCCGAGCGACTGCGACGCCAGCGATACGATTACCGCTTTGTGGGATTGCTGGCCGTCCTCGTCTTCTACATATTTCTCGTAGGCGGACGCTTCTCGCCCTTTTACCGATTTTGCTCGTTCTTTGTCATACCGTTTTCCGCGGTGCTGATCGTTCAGGCGCGAGGTCTCGGGAGCGCAAGTTTGTTCAGCTTGCTGCCCCGCATTACCGACCGTCGCATCGTGCTGGCCGGCACCGGCGTCATTGTGTTGACGGCCACGATGATTGCATTCGCGCTCTATTGGAATCTGACCAGGGTTCGAGGGTTCGAAGGTCATGCGGCGCTGGATGCTTTCGTGGAGCGCGTTCTGGTGCAGCCCTCGGAGATAGGATGGGCGTCCTATCAACGCGTTCTGGTTCACGGAGATTGGGATGCGCGCCACGTCTTCGATTTTCTGTTCGACCGTCCCATCGTTGCGGGACGGAACACGACCCCGCAACTTCTGATGTCCGAAACCATTGGCGAGCCGCGGACGACCGAACACATCACAGGCGGTTTTCAATTCGCCGGCGGGTTTCCCGAAATTTTCTTCGAACTGTTTGGTCCCTATTTCGGCTGGATCTTTCTGCTGGGGGCCGGTTGGCTCACTGCGCTCCTCTCAGCTGTCATGATCCGGTCAATCATCGTCGAACGATATCTGACGGCGGCTCTATCTTTCTACGTGCTGTACGGCATCTACGTAATGTACATCGGCGGCATGCTGAACTTTGTCGCGACGCCGACATATTGGGTGAAGATTGCTGCGCTCTTTGCGGCAATCATTGTCGAGGAGCGGGCCCCCATTCTTCCGTTGGTGCTGGCCGACAGGACTCGATTGTTTCGCCGCTTTGTGGTGCGACGTCCGCAATTGCCCTGACACAGCCCGCAATTCTGCACAGCAACGAGCAAATCGCGACCTTCAATTTTGGTTCGATGGATCGGCCGGACGACAGATGATCAGGGCGCCAAGCGTGAACAGATCCTCTTCGGAGAAGCCTGTGAAGCATGGTGCCAATCGTTCCAGAATATGCCGCTCCGGCGGCCGACGATCGGGCTGATCGCTGAGTAGCTCAAACCCGGCCTCTCTAAATAGTTTCAGATACTCGCTGTGGCGCAAACGATTGACGTACTGGAAGCGCGACTGGAAAGGCGCCCAATCCTCCTCGGAATAGGTCAGAAAGTTGAACGAGCTGATGGACGGATCGAAGCCTTTGAAGTGGTCGCCATAGTCGATCTGCATGAGGACCAGTCCGTCAGGACGAATGATGCGTCGCAGCTCCTTCAAGATCGCCGCGATGTTATCCTTGGGAATGTGTTCGAGCGTTTCGACGGAGACCGCGCAGTCGATCGAACCGGCCGGCAGGCCTGTCGTCCGGGCATCGGCTGGCGCGCGATAGTCGATCCTCCAGGAACGTTTGAGGTCGTCAAGGGAATTGATATCGGGGTGGCTGGTGCCGCTGAGTCTGGAAATGATGGCGGCATTGGAGCGGATCAGCTCCAGCTTGGCCAAGCGCGCGATGTCGACCGTGATGAAGCGCTGCGCTCCATACGCGCTGAAGGCGAGCGGAATGATCAGATCGCGCCCGGTGCCGAACTCGAAGCAGGTCGAATCCCGTAGCGGCCGTAGACTGTACGCTTGGTGAACGCCCAGCAGCCGCCGCGCGAGCGTGTAGACGGATTTGACCTGCTTCTCGGGCCGGGGCAGCCGTCGTGTAACGTAGCGCTGCAGGGCGTAGTGGATGTCTTCGCCAAAGGGGATGTTCGACAGCACCAAGAACGCTCGCGCCTTTGTCTGCCAACGCACGTCAGCGATTCCTCGGTTGAATGGACGTCGTGGTTGGCATGGTGCTGACGAACGGTCGTCGTGGTGGATGTCCAGGATGGGCCCTGATCCGGCTGTTCAGGCGGGTACCAAATCGCATAGCCAGCTTTGATTATATGGGGGGCGCAGGCGCAACGCAAGGTTGCGGGGGCGGACTCGGAAGCAAATCCGATCGAGGTCGAAGTGCCTCTTTTCCGACTACGTCGCCGGCCGCAGGTTCCCCTCCAAGCTGCTGATCGTGCTCATGGCGGACCGAGTTTCCGCAGGAGCGGAGCCGGCTCTCGCGCCTCCAAGCGGAGGGCAGTCAGAGATGGATGTTCTCGTCCGGCCTGAATCCGACAAACCCGTCAGAGGTCGGCCGTGATCAATGTCCCGCGGACGTGTATCTCAGAAATGGTGACCGTGGATCGAGAATTCCCATGAGGGGACGCCCTCGGGCCGGAGAGCCGTCGCGCGTGGGCGCTTGCGCCGCTACCACACGCTTCTGCCGCCGTCGATCACTAGGTTCTGCCCGGTCATGTAGCTGGAGGCATCCGAGCAGAGGAACTGCACCGCAGCGCGGTATTCGTCGACCTCGGCCATGCGGCCCATGGGGATCAGGCGCGTCAGTCGTTCGACGAAAGCGGGATCCTGGTTGTTGAAGACGCCGCCGGGAGAGATCGCGTTGACGCGGACGCCATGGTCGGCCCAATAGGTCGCCAGATATTTCGTCAGCCCGATCAGGCCGTGCTTGATCACCGAATAAGTCACCGGCTTCACCGGCTGCTCTTCCTCGCGTGTCACCTGCGGCTGGCGGTAAAGCCGCTGGTCCGGTGCGATCACGCCGAGATCGGAGGCGATGTTGAGGATCACGCCGCGACCACGTTTGGCCATCGCGCCGCCAAACACCTGCGCGCACAGCATCGCGCCGGTCAGGCCCACGGCGATCTCGGTCTGCCATTGCGGCACCGGAAACGCCTCGAAGCGGGAGGAATGCATCACGCCGGGTGCGGAGGTCACCTTGGGATCGATTGCAGCGTTGTTGACGAGGATGTCGATGGAGACGGCACGGCTGGAAAGCTGCTCGTGCGCAGCGCGCACCGAATCGAGTGTGGTGACGTCGATCGCAAGCGCAATCAGGTCGGCGGACGGCGCGTTCTGCTTGAGCGCGGCAACGGCGGCTTCGGCCTGCGCAAGCCCGACGTCGGTGACGACGACGCGCGCGCCAGCCTCGGAGAGCGCCGCGACATGCTGCCGGCCGAGCAGGCCGCCTGCACCGGTCACGAGAGCGGTGCGGCCGGTCAGGTCATAGCGTGAGGACGGGCTTGCCATCGGGAGCTCCTGTTCAGCTGCGCAATTGGCCGCCGTCGGCGACCATGACGCTGCCGGTGATGAACGCCGCGCGCGGCGAGACGAGGAACGCGACGAGGTCGGCGACCTCTTCCGGCTTGCCCAGCCGGCGCAGTGCCACCTCGCGAACAAGCATGTCCTCGACTGCGGCCCTGTTCTCGGCGAGCTTGCGCGCCCAGGTGCCGTCGGCGGCGAGGATGTTGCCGGGTGCGACCGCATTGATGCGGATGCCCTCAAGCGCCAGCGGGCGCGCCAGCCCGCGCACGGTGGCGTTCAGCGCCGCCTTCGCGGCATAGTAAGTTACGGGCGCGCCAAGCGCCGCCATGCCGGCGATCGAGGAGATGCAGACGATGGACCGGTCGCCGCTGCCGCGCGCCATCAGCGGCCGTGCGGCCTCGATCATGTTGGTCGTGGCAAAGAGATTGAGGTCCATCACCCGCGACCACTCCGCGGCGGTTTCCTTCCCAGGAGGTACGGAAGCGCCGCTGCCGACGTTACAGACGAGAATGTCGAGGCGGCCCCACTGCCGTTCGACCTCCTGCACCAACGTCGCAGCGGCAGCCGGATCGGCGACATCGGCCACGTGTACCGACGTGCTGCCGCGGACCGCGGCCCGTGCGGCATCGAGCGCATCGGCGCCGCGTGCGGCGAGCGCGACCTTGGCACCTTCCGCGGCGAGCGTCGTTGCGATCGCAAGCCCGATGCCGCGGCTGGCCCCTGTGACGAGCACGACGCGATCGTTCAGCTCGAGTTTCATCGCGCGGCATCCTCGATCCAGCGAACCGTCATGTCGCGATACTTCGCCAACGCGCCGGCGTGATCGCCGTCGCTGGCTCGCGCAGTTTGCAGGATGTACTGCCCCTTGTAGCCGGAGCGTTCGATCAGACGGATCGTCTTCGCCAAGTCGGCATTGCCCGTGCCAAGCGGCACGGTGGTGCCGCCCCGAATGCGGTCCTTCACATGGACATTGAGAATGCGCGGCGCATAAGCGTCAATCTCCTCGTCGCTGTCATAGCCGAGCGAAGCGCTGTTGCCGCTGTCGTAGTTGATGCCGAAGACGTCCGCCGGAAACGCCTCCATGAACCGGGCGAGCTCATGCGGCGGCAGATCGGATTCGAAGACGATCCTGACGTTCCGTCTTGCGAGCTGCTCGGAGCGCGCGAGAAGCACGCGCTTCAACGTATCGGTCTCGCTCAGGCGCTCGATCTTGCCGTTGTCGACCAGCGGGATCACCACGAATTCGATGCCGATCCGGCTGCAGGCCGCGATCAGGAGGTCGAGGTCGGTGACGAGCGCGTCGCGTACCACAGCATCGACCTTCCAGAACGGCGCCTGCATGAAGCAATCGCCTGTCAGGCTCGGGATGCGGACGCCGTTCTCGCGCGACAGCGTCAGAATCTCCTGTTGTCCCGCCTCGGTCGTGAGCGGGTTCTCCCGCAGCCGCTCCTGATCGATGGTCCATTCCATTCGCGTCAGGCCGAGCGCCTTGGCACGGGGAAGTTCCTCGCGCCATTCATTCCACGGGAAAGCCTGGATCTTGCCGTCGACCAGTGCCGACAGGCGTCCCTGCATGAAGCCGATGCGTTGCAGTGTTGCGGTCACGATGTGTTATCCGAGCTGATGGCGAGACCCTTGGTGGTCCAGCCCCCATCGACGAAGATTTCCTGGCCGGTCACGTAGGCGGAGGCTTCCGAGGCCAGGAAGATGGCGGCGCCCACCATGTCGGCGGGCTGTCCCCAGCGGCCGAGCATCGTATGGCGGCGTCGATCCTCGTGCATGATGGGATCGGCGTAACTCCTCGCGGTCATCTCCGTTGCGACGTATCCGGGCGCAAGCGCGTTGACGCGGATGGCGTCGGGTGCGTAGTCGGCGGCGAGCGCGCGCGTCAGCCCGGCCAGACCCGCCTTCGCTGCCACGTAGCCGGGATTGCCGGGGAAGCCCCGCACCGAATTGATGCTGGTGACGTTGACGATCGCCGCCGAGCCCGCGTTCTTCAGCAGCGGGTAGGCGGCGAGGATGGTGGCGTAGACGCCGGTGAGATCGGTTGCGACCGTGGCGCGGAAGCGTGCGAGCTCGCTTTCGCTGCTTTGGGCGGGAAGGCTGATGCCGGCGGCATTCACGAGTGCGTCGATGCGATCGCCTTTTGCCGCAATGGTGCGGAACGCGCTTTCGATGGCTCCGTCGTCTGAAAGGTCGCAGGCAATCGCGATGACGCCCTGCGGCGCGGTTCCGGACCGGCTGAGGCCGAACACCGTGGCCCCCGCATTCTTCAGGCCGCTCGCGATCGCGGCGCCGATGCCGCGCGAAGCGCCGGTGACCACGGCGATCTTGCCTGCGAGAGAGAAGGCGCTGAGATCAGGCATAGCCGTAACTGCGCATGATGGCGGCGCAAAGCTTGACGTCCTCGGGACGATCGATCTGGAACATCTTGTGACGCTCCATCACGTGGAAGCCGATCTTGCCGCCGAGACGATTGTTCTGCTCGCGCAGGAGGGATGGGATCAGGACGTAGAACGAGCCGTTCTCGAGGTAGCGCTTCTCGATCTGCTGCCGCATGCGGCGGTTGCGATAGTCGTAATTGATCGGCTCCGGTCCGCTCGCGCCGATCCGCCAGTTGAAGTAATCCTCGACCTCGCAGACCGAAAGCAGGCTGTCGAGACGGTCGCGGTCGAAGGTCGCAAGCGCGTTCTCGATGTCGCCGGGCTCGCGGATCGGCGATGTGGCCTGAAGTGCGACGATGCGCTCGAACCGTCCCATGCTCGCCTCGATCGCATCGAGGGCATGCAACCAGGCGGATTCGGAGGAGGCGAGGTCGCCCGAAATGTCGTCCGGACGCCGCACGCCGACCGCGCCCGCGGCCTCGGCCGCGGCCAGGATATTGTCACTGTCCGACGAGACCGCCACCACGTCGACGCCACGTGCGGCACGCGCCTGCTCGACCGTCCAGGCGATCAGCGGCTTGCCGCAGAGATCGAGCAGGTTCTTGTGCGGGATACCCTTGGAGCCGCCGCGCGCGGCGATCACGGCCAGCGTCTTGCGCGCCATCAGATGTGTCCCTCGAGGCGCTCGAGCGCGGTCCAGAAACCTTCGCCCATGTTCTTGTGGCCCTGCCATATCTCGGGAATGAACGACGCCGTCGGTGCATGCTTGCGCAGCACCTGTCCGATCTCGTCGAAATCGATCTCGCCTTCGCCGATTTGGAGTCCTTCGCCGTCCAGCCCTTTGGCGTCGCCGAAATGCAGATGCGCGGTGTGCGGCCCGAGCTGGGCGAGGCCTTGCGCGAAGTCGAAGCCGAAATGATTGGCGGCGAGCTTGGTGTGGGAGATGTCGACGCACATGCGCAGATCATGCCTGGCGCAGAATGCGGCCGACTCCTCCGGGAAGATGAAGATGTTCTGATGACGCTGGCCGCCGAAATGCCAGGGGAACGGTGCCATGGTCTGCGGCGTCAGCTCGACGCCGTCCATGTCGAGCTCGCTCAAGCTCTGCGCAAAAATGCGATAGCGCTCGGCTTTTTCCTCCGGCGGCAGCGGCTCATCCATGGTGAAGCCGCCGATATTCGCGACGATGGGCGGGCGCTTGGTCTTGGGAAAGAACTTTTTCAGGCCGCGGGTGATGTCGATCACCGCTTGCGTCTGCTCCAGCGAATAGCGCCGCAGCGCCTCGTCGGGGGTTGCGAGGTCCATCAGCTTGGAGCCAGCAAACAGCTCCGGCGCATGCACGACGAAGCTGAGATCATAGGTGCCGGAGAGATAGGCCGCTGGATCGCGTTCCATGTCGCTGTAGCTGAGATGGAATTCGATGATGTCGGGCTCGCAGATCTCAAGGAAGCGCGCGGTATCGTGATAGCGCACCGGCACCCCCCAGGGCCGGTCGAAACGGTAGCGCCGTGCCTTCGCGACGCCCTCGTCGAGGTCGCTCTGGAAGAAATAGTCGTCCGCCGCCATCGTTCGCCTCAGCCTGCGGCCGAGCAGCGCCGGCATCTTCAGTGGCGACAGGCCCTGTCCCGGGCTCTTCACGGCGATGTCGTTTTCGGAGATCATCGTACCGGCCGGAAGGTCGCGCGCGGCCACCAAGCTCTTGGCGAGGTTTTCGCGGTTGATCAGCTCACCCTGGCTCAGCGCGCGCTCCGCGAGCTTCTCTCCGCGCGCCGCCTCGACCTCGCGGATGCCGGAGACCAGTGCCTTGAATTCCTCAGGCTCCAGGCTCGCGGCATGGTCCGGACCTTCCATCTCGCGATCGAGCGTAATGTGGCGTTCGATGACCACGGCGCCGAGCGCGACGGCGGCTGTGGAAACGGCAATGCCGCGCTCGTGGCCGGAATAGCCGACGACCGGATGGATTTCGCGCAGCGTTTCCATGAAACGCAAATGGATGTTGTGGAGCGCGGCCGGATAGGTGCTCTGGCAATGTAGGAGCACGTAGCTGGCATTGCGGTCGTCGAGGAACTTCGCCGCCGCCTTGATCTCGTCCGTCGTGCTCATACCGGTCGAGACGATCAGCGTCTTGCCGGTTGCTGTGAGGCGAGCGAGCAGCGGCAGGTTGGTGAGGTCGGCCGACGCGACCTTGTAGGCCTGCACGCCGAAGCTTTCGAGCACGGCGACGCTCTTCGCGTCCCAGGGCGTGCAGAGGTACTCGATACCCTTGGCTGCGCAGTACTCGGCGATCTTCTTTTGCTGCGCGATGGGCAGCTCGAAGCGGCGCAGGAGATCGAGCGTATATTCGACGGCGAGATCGTCGTCCTTCCCGGACAGGCTCGAGGCACGATAGACCTCGTCGAGTTTGCGCATCTGGAATTTGGCGCAGTCGGCGCCCGCCGCAACCGCGGCATCGACCAGCGCGATGGCGCGGTCGAAGTCGCCATTGTGGTTGTTGCCGATTTCGGCGATGACGTAACAGGGTTCGTCATCGCCCAGAAGACGGTTGCCGATGCGGACTGGAGCAGACTGTTTGGGCGATGTCATCAACACTCTCGTCTCATATGCGTCAGGCGAGCCGCGCGGGAACGCGCGACTTCCACGTCCGCAGCCCGTTCTCCTCGAACATGATGCGCGAACAGCGATGCCCCTGCTGTTCCAGCGCCGCGATGAGCTGGTAACGCTCGAACGGACGCACGAAGAACAGGAAGTAACCGCCGCCGCCGGCGCCCAGGAGCTTTCCGCCGACCGCACCGTGCTGCTTGGCGAAATCGTAGATCGCGTCGATCGCTTCCGACGAGATCTTCGAGCTCAGCTTCCGTTTGGCGTGCCAGGCCTCGTCGATCAGCCGGCCGCATTCCAGGAGCTGGCCGCGCAGCAGATGCCGCCTTATGTCGCGCGTCACTTCCTTCTGCTTGGCTGCGGCGGCGACGGCGTCGCTGGTCTCGTGCTGAGCCTTCTGGTCGCGGTGAATGGCGCCGGAATCGCGGCCGGAGCCGGCGTAGCAGAGCACCAGGCTCTCCTCGAGCTCGGCGATGATGTTGGGATCCAGGCGAAGCGGCACGATGGTGTTCTGGTCGGAGAAGAACTCCATGTGATTGAAGCCGCCGAACACGGTGGCGTACTGATCCTGCCAGCCGCCGGGAATATTGAGCATCAGCCGCTCGGCCTGGAACGCCATTTCCGCGATCTCGTGGCGGTCCCACTGATCCCCACGGAATTCGTTGAAGCAACCGATGATCGCGGACGAGACCACCGCGGAGCCGCCGAGGCCGGAACCGACCGGGAAATCGGCGGATACCTCGAGCTCGAATCCATAAGTCGGCTTGATCAGGCGCACGACCGACTTGATCAGCGCGAGATCTCCGCCCGTTCCGAGTTCCGCGAGATTGTCGGCCTCAACCGTGCGGCGGAAATCGTGCGAGTAGATCCGGATGCTGGGATCGCTCCGGCGCCGCAGCGTCGCGTGCGCGTACATCTTGATCGTGGCGCTGATAACCGCGCCACCGTCATTCGCCACGAAGTAATGCGTCAGGTCGGTGCCGCCGCCGGAGAAGCTGATCCGCACCGGCGAGCGGGCACGCGCGAACACCTCGCTCTCTTCCGACAGGTTGAACAGCTCGCGGCTGAATACGTCGACCAGCCGTCCCTCGCCATCGAGGATCGGCACCACATGGACGCGCTGGTCGAGCAGCTTGAGGATTTGCTCGCGTGGCCCGCCGGTCGGCGCCCAGACGAAGTTGCGATTGATGCAGGACGCAACCCGGTCCTGAATCGTGATGCCGGTCAGCATGCGCCTGCGGATGTCACCGTCCGTCACGGCGCCGACGATTCGTCCGCTCGCGTCCTGCGCGAACAGGATGCCGAGCATGTTCGCATTCAGGCGCCGGAAGGCTTCCTCAATGGTCTCGGTTTCGGCAATGGTGACGAGGGTTCGTTCAAGCACGTTTTGGGTCCAGAAAGGGCCAATTCGAGGCCATATTGGAGCAGGGGTTGGTAATACGGGAGCCGCAGGGACGATGCAAGGCTCCTGCGTCCCCGGGGCATTGCGCAAATGTGGCTGCCGTCAAGCGTTCCGTTCGGGCCGCCCCGATTTACATCGGCGGCGGTTTCGATAGAAGGCTTCGCAAGGGGTCTACGCGACGTGTATGTGATCGGAACAAGCACGGGCACCACGATGGTGCGGCGGTGCTGCTAGTTGATCGCAGCCGCGGAGGAGGAGCGCTTCACGTTTGCGAAACATGCGCGCGGCGAGCTACCGCATGAGCAATCGAATTCTGCCTGAAGCAGGCCGGCATCAACATGCGCAAGGTCGACTGGATCTGCTCGCCGCTGAAGACCTCCACGAACTACGCGCAGCGCCTCACCGAATATTTCAAATGTCAGTTCGGCCATTGCCCGAAGATCAAAGTCTACGACCATCATCTCTGTCTTGTCGCGAGTTCGTTCTACGGCTCCGGTTTTCCGGAGGCGACCGTCGCCTGCTTCTATTTCTCAGGCGATTCCAGGTCCGGCCTCGTCGCTCATGCGCGGGGCAACGCCTTCCGCGTGCCGACACGATTTGATCGCCATAACAGTCTTGGTCTCTATTCCGGGGGCTGACTCAATATCTCGGCTATCAGATGATCAACGACGAGCACAAGGTCATGGGCCTGTCCTCCTATGGCAGCCCGGACTATCTCGACAAGTTCGCCAAGCTCCTGCGTCCCTGCGGTGTCAATTACGAACTCGATCCCGACCGCAATTGCGCGCGACGATCCACGGGGTTGACCTCGTGAGCGGCGCGCCGACCAAGAAGACAAGCAGCAGGAAGTTCGCTTCCCAGCGCAGCCGAGCCGCCGTATCAGCCGCGACACAGCCGGAGCAGGCGTAGCATGCGGTTCCTGCCCCGTGTCTACACGCGAAAGAATGTCGGTTGAATGTGCGGGGGAGCGTCTATATTGTCCGGCTTGCAACCAGGGCGAGAGGAACTCGGCGTCAATGACGGTAGGTGCGGTGGTTTCGATGCGGCGTTTTACGCTCACTTCTCTGATCGCGGTGTTGTTGTCCTTGGTGGTCTGGGTCGGGATCAATGGGCGCATCGGCGAGCATGACATCCGCTTCGACAAGGATCTCCTGTATCTGTATCTTTGCGGGGTCGAACAGGCCGGACAGGTCTCGCATGACCAGCAGGACAAGCTCGTCGAGCACCTCATCGCGGTCTCGGCGAGCGATCACTTGATCTATCGCGCGAAGATGCGCGCTGCCTATTGCAACAATTATCCGTTCACGTCGCTCGCGATGTATTTCGTCGGAAGGATGCAGCAGTCGCTCGGCATGACCGATCCCGCGAGGGATTTTCCCGAGTTTCTGTACCTCTCGTTGTGGTGGGGCATGATCCTCTCGGGCGCGCTTGTCGGCATTTTGTGTCTGCTCATTGTATTCTGGGCGGCCAGAGGTCCGTTGGTGCTTCCGCTGTTTGCCGCCATCGCGCTTGCCGCGCTGTTCTATCTCACAGTGCCGCCGCCCAGCCTATCTTGGTCGCTATATCAGGTGACGCCGGCACCGCCCGCGCCACGCGTCAGCCTGCATCATACGCTCTGGCTTGGTCTCTACGCCTGGATCAACCCGGGGGCGGCGTTCTCGCCATTCTCGGTTTTCCCCCGCTGCCTTTGTGCCATGATCGCCTTCGCAGCATTTGCACTGCGCTGGTCGGGACGGGGCGGGCTGGCCTATTGGGCGCCGATCGTCGTGAGCTTCGTGCACCAGAGTGAAGCGCCGATCCTGCTCGCTGTTATGATCGCCTGCGATCTCGCTTCGCGGCCCAAGGAGTTGTTACGCCCGGCTTACATGGTTCCGATCCTGCTCACGGTCGTCGTCACGGTGCTGCGCGAACGCATGCTGTCGATCATGGGTTTTTCCTTGTTGGGGACAGCCATCGTTCTGGCCGTTTCGATCGGGCTTGCACTTCTGGTCTTAGCCGTGCCGAAGCTGCGCTCTGCCGTCACCTCGCTCGGGTTGATCGTCAGCCGCGTTAGGACGAACTGGTTGGAGCGTCTGGCCCTTCCTGTGGCGGATACTGTCGTCATCTTGCTCGGATGGGTTGCAGTCGTGATCCTCTGCTTCGCCATTTCGCGTATCGATCAGGTGTTCCGCGTGATCTATCTCTGGTCGGAACTCTTCCCGCGCTACATTGGACTGTTCCAGCTGCCTGTGTTCGCCGGCTTGATCTACGCGGTGTGGCCCTGGGTCCTGACGAAGCGGACGACCGCGACGCGCGAGGCGCTGGCCCTGGTCTCTTGCCTCATGCTTGTTCTGGCCGTGGCGCAATGGAGGCGGCCGTGGATTCCGACTGCGGCGTTGGTCGCCGACGCCCAGGCTTACGAGACGGTCCTGGGTCAACACTATGTGCCGGACGAGGGCTCTTTCTCCAGAACAGAGACCCCGTGGTATTATCTGATGCTCAGGCGCGCGTATCTCGGAGGCAAGGGTCTTGACGAGTATTTCGCCAAGAGCTGACGTCGTCGTCGCTGCCGCGCGTCTTACCGCGGCGGAACAGTTGAGCGCGATAAACCATGACTGATCGAACTCCCCCAGGCCTTTCCGTCATCGTGCCCGTCTACAACGAAGAGCAGTCGCTTCCTTTTCTGGTGGAGAAGCTGATGGCTGTTCTGCGCGGGCTGCCCAACCGCTTCGAAATCGTGCTCGTCAACGACGGCAGCCAGGATGGCTCGCTTGCGCTTCTGCGTTCACTGTCGCAGGCGCATCCCGAGGTCAAGGTCGTCGACTTCCGCAGGAATTACGGCCAAACCGCCGCGCTGATGGCAGGTATCGACCACGCCACGAACGATATCGTCGTGATGATCGACGCTGACCTTCAGAATGATCCTGCCGACATCCCGCGCCTGCTGGCGAGACTCGACGAGGGCTACGATGTCGTCTCCGGCTGGCGCAGGGAGCGCAAGGATTCCGAGCTCAGGCGGAACTGGGTGAGCCGGGTCGCCAACCGCTTCATCTCGCGCATGTCGGGCGTGAAGCTGCATGATTACGGCTGCACGCTGAAAGTCTACCGCCGTAGCATGGTGAGCGGCGTTCGTCTCTACGGCGAGATGCACCGCTTCATCCCGATCTATGCCGAGTGGCAGGGCGCACGCATCACCGAGCTCCCCGTCGCCCACCATGCGCGGCAGTTCGGCGCCTCGAATTACGGCCTCGAGCGCGTGTTCAAGGTCGTGCTCGATCTTCTCGTGGTGATGTTCCTGCGACGCTATTTCGCCAAGCCGATCTATCTGTTTGGCGGCTTCGGGCTGGTCTCGATCATCGCCGCCTTCGCCACCATCGCGCTCGCCATCTTGCTGCGCTTCGGTGCCCAAATCTCGCTGATCCAGACGCCACTGCCGCTGCTGGCTGCGCTATTGTTCCTGGTTGGCATGATCAGCATCCTGCTCGGTCTCGTCGCCGAGATGCTGGTGCGCACCTATTACGAATCGCAAGGAGCCCGTGCCTATCTCGTGCGCGAGCTGATCAATTTCCAGGGCGAGGCGACCACGAGCACCGGTCAAAGGAATAATTGACGCGATGTGCGGCATAGCTGGATTTTGCGGTGCAGGGGACGTCGGCGACATCCGTGCGATGACGGATGCGCTCGCGCATCGTGGTCCAGACGGCTTCGGCTATCATGCCGACGAGACGCATCGCGTGTTCCTGGGACATCGGCGGCTCGCCATTCTCGATATCGGCGGTGGCGCGCAGCCGATGTGGAACGAGACTGCGACGATCGCGGTCATCTTCAACGGCGAGATCTACAATCACATCGAGCTTCGCACCGAGCTGGAGCGATGTGGCCATCGTTTCGTCTCCGACCATTCCGACACCGAAGTTCTAGTGCACGGCTACGAGGAATGGGGCAACGACCTGCCACGGCGGCTGAACGGCATGTTCGCCTTCGCGGTGTGGGACAGCGAGAAAGCCCAGCTCTTCCTGGCGCGGGACCGGTTCGGCGAGAAGCCGCTGTTCTACGCCACGGGCGTAGGCTTCTTTGCGTTCTCGAGCGAGTTGCGTTCGCTCGAGAGTCATCGCGGTTTCGACGCCTCGCTCGACATTCGCTCCTTACAAAAGCTGTTCGCTTACGGCTTCTTCCCGGCGCCGCGGACGCCCTATCGTCATGCGGCGAAATTACCCGGCGGCTCCTGGCTGCGTTTCGATCTTCGCTCGGGCGCCGTCACCACTCAGCGATACTGGCAGTTTTCGCTCGCGCCCGACGAGGCGATGTCCTCGCGCAAGGAGGACGATCTCGTCGACGAGCTCGATCATCTCGTCACACAGGCGGTGCGCCGCCGCCTGATCAGTGACGTGCCCCTCGGAGTCTTTCTGAGCGGCGGTATCGATTCCAGCGCGGTGCTGGCCGCCGCAACCGACATCGTCGGCAAGGAGCGGCTCGAGACGTTCACGATCGGCTTCAACGAGCGTTCGTTCGACGAGTCCGCGCATGCCGGCCGCGTGGCGCAGATCTTCCGGTCTCTTCACAACGAGGAGAAGCTCGATTTGGCGCGAGCCCGCGACCTCATTCCGGCGCTCCTGGACAAGGTCGGCGAGCCGCTCGGCGATTCCTCGCTGCTGCCGACTTATCTCTTGTGCGAGTTCGCGCGACGCAAGGTGACAGTGACGCTGTCGGGCGACGGGGCCGACGAACTCTTTGCCGGTTACGACCCGTTCCACGCACTGCGCGTCGCTTCGATCTACAAGGGCCGCGTCCCAAACGTGCTACACGGCATCATTCGTAGCGTGGCCGGGAGATTGCCGGTGTCGACCCGCAACATGAGCCTGGATTTCAAGCTCAAGCGCACGTTGACCGGCCTTTCCTATGGTCCGGAGTTGTGGAACCCGACCTGGCTCGGCCCGCTGGCGCCGCCCGACATAGAACGACTGTTCGACGAGAGGATCGACACCGAGGAACTCTACGAGGAGGCGCTGGCTCTGTGGAACGCATCCCCGAGACTCAGTCTCGTCGAGAAGACGCTGGAGTTCTATACCCAGTTCTATCTCCAGGACGGCATCTTAACCAAGGTCGACCGTGCCGCGATGATGAATTCGCTGGAGGCCCGCGCGATCTTCCTCGACAACGATCTCGTCGATTTCAGTGCGAGGCTGCCGACCGCGTTCAAATATCGCAATGGCGTGGGGAAATATTTGTTGAAGAAATTGCTGGCGCGAAAAGTGCCCGCGGACCTTGTATCCCGGCCCAAGAAGGGGTTCGGAATCCCGCTCGCTGCCTGGCTCCGGGAAATTCCGCAGCGCATACCGCTGGAAAAAATCGCCGGCATTGACCTCGCCGAGGTCGCCGATTTGTGGCAACAACACCGCAACAGGCGTTCGAACCATGCCATGGCCCTGTGGATCTGGCTCGGCCTCCAGGCCTTTCGTCGCCCTGTAGCCATGGGATAGGACCGGATGTTGCGGAAAGCGCTGGAGCGGGTTCTGGAACTGCCCGCCGTCTACGATCTCAACCAGTTCATTGGTCAGCCGACCGTGCGCCGCTACACGCAGTTGCTGGTCGAGGAGGTGCCGTTGAGTGCAGGCGGCGACGTGCTCGATCTTGGCTGCGGCACGGGCGCGACACGCAGGCTCATTCCCGGCCGCTATGTCGGTATCGACATCAATCCCCACTACATCGCGTCCGCAAAGCGAATTCGCTCCGGCGGCGAGTTCATTGCGATGGACGCGACAAAGCTCTCTTTTCCGGATGCCTCGTTCGATCAGGTCATCTCGGTCGCGACCACGCATCATCTCGACGGCGAGCAGCTCCAGGCGATGGCGCTGGAGGCGCTGCGTGTGGTCAGGCCGGGCGGGGCGCTTCACATCGTCGATGCCATCCTGCCGGTTAATCCGCGCGACCGTGCAAAGGCGATGTTCTTCCGCATGGATCGCGGCCGGTTTCCGCGCAAGCTGGAGGATCTCGTGTCGACCGTGTCACGCGCGGCCGACGTTGCGCGGACGCGGGTGTTGAACGGCCCGATGCACGATGTCGCCTATCTCAGCGTGGTTGGCCCATGACGGAGAAAGCCGCTCAGCGCCAGTACGACGAGAAGTTCATGGATTACGCGTCCATCTCGTCCCACTACGCCGCCTCGGAGATCATTCCGCTACTGTTACGCGTTTTGCCGATTGCGAGCGTCGCGGACATCGGCTGCGCCGGCGGCGGCTGGCTGAGCGTCTGGCGCGCGTCCGGCGTTAGCGACATAAGGGGCGTCGACGGCGACTATGTCGATCAGGACGGTTTGGAGATTCCGCGCGAGTTGTTCACGCCCGCGGATCTGTCGCGGCCGCTCGATCTGTCCCGTCGATTCGATCTGGTGCAATCGCTGGAAGTCGCCGAACACATCCAGGTGCAATTCGCCGACCAGTTCGTGCAGAATCTCGTGATCCACGCGGACAAGTACTTGCTGTTCTCCGCGGCCGTGCCGGGGCAGGGCGGCGAATATCACGTTAACGAACAGCCGCTCGATTTCTGGCGGGAGCGGCTGACGCGGCACGGCTTCGACGCCTACGACTTTGTCCGGCCTCAGGTTGTGAGCGATCACCGCATTTCGTTCTGGTATCGCTACAACATCGTCCTCTATGTCCGCCGCGAGCATCAGGCCACGCTCGATCCGGCGATCCGCGCCACACGCGTGCCCGAGGGCGTTGCGATTGCTGATGTGTCCCCGTCCTGGTTCCGCCTGCGCAAGCGCGTCGTTAGGGTGCTGCCGCCCGCGATTCGCGACAGCCTCGCGCGGCTCAAGGCGCACGTCGCCCCGACCGGAAGATTTTGATGAGCGAGAACAGCACGGGCATGAGCAAGCAGACCGGCTCATCCGAGCGTTTCGGCTACGAATGGAGCCATTACAACGAGATCCGAGCCGACTACGAGACGCAGTTCCGGAAATGGACGCCGTTCCTCGGGCCGGACGACTGGAACGGCATGAGTGTGCTCGACGTCGGCTGCGGCACCGGGCGCAATTCGCTGTGGCCGCTGAAATACGGCGTGCGCGAGGCCACCGCGATCGATATCGATGACAGCTCGCTCGCAGTCGCGCGCCGCAACCTCGCGCAATATCCCAACGCAACCGTGCTGAAGCGGAGCGCATTCGACATCGGCTTCGAAGATCGTTTCGACGTCGCCTTCTCGATCGGCGTCATTCATCACCTCGAGAGCCCGGAGCTGGCGCTGCGACAGATGGTGAAGGCGGCGAAGCCTGGCGGGCGCGTCCTGATCTGGGTCTACGGCTACGAGAACAACGAGTGGATCGTCCGCTTCGCCGATCCGTTGCGCAAGGCGCTGTTCTCGCGCTTGCCGATCGGCCTCGTGCACCATCTCTCGCTCTATCCGAGCGCGGTGCTGTGGCTGCTGCTTCGCCTCGGCGTCGGGCGGCTGGCCTATTTCGACCTGTTGCGGACGTTCTCATTCCGGCACATCCGTTCGATCGTATTCGACCAGATGCTGCCGCGCATCGCGCATTACTGGCGCCGCGAATCGGTTCAGAGCCTGATGGAAGAGGCCGGGCTGAAGAATGTGCGGACCGAATGGGTCAACCAGATGTCGTGGGCGGCGATCGGAACGAAATAGCCGCCTCGCCTCAGGTCTTACCGCTCGTCCGCGATCACCTTGCCGTCGTTCGGCAGGGTGCCGGGACTGACCAGCTCGACGCTTCCACCGAGTTTCGTCACGGCGCGCAAGCTGGCCGCGATCTCTTCACGCAGGGCGTTGTTCGCGGCCGCCGTTTCCGCTCTCAGCGTCATCGCGTCGGCTTCGCCCTGGCGCGTGACGACGAGGCGCAGTCTTCCGAGTGCGGAATGGCGCTTGCCGATCTCGGCGATCTGCTCGGGCCGGACGAACATGCCCTTGATCTTGGTAGTCTGGTCGGCGCGGCCCATCCAGCCCTTGATGCGCATGTTGGTGCGCCCGCAAGGGCTCGTGCCGGGCAGGGCCGCGGTGAGGTCGCCGAGTGCGAGCCGGATCCAGGGATGGTGCGGATCGAGCGAGGTCACGACGATCTCGCCGACGTCGCCTGGCGCCACCGGATTTCCGGTGCCGGGATTGACGATCTCCAGGATCAGGTCCTCGTTCACGACCATGCCCTCGCGCGCCTCGGTCTCGAACGCGATGAGGCCGAGATCGGCGGTCCCGAAGGCCTGGTAGGCGTCGATGCCGCGCGCTTTGATCTCGGCCTGGAGCGAGGGCGGGAACGCAGCGCCCGAGACCAGCGCGCGCTTGATCGAGGAGATGTCGCGCCCGGAGCTTGCTGCGGCATCCAGCAGGATCTTCAGGAAATCCGGCGTGCCGCTGTAGCCAACCGGCCGGTAGGCCTCGATCAGCTCGAATTGCTGCTCGGTATTGCCGGGGCCGGCCGGGATTACCGCACAGCCGAGCGCGCGCGCGGAGGCGTCGAAGATGAAGCCGCCGGGGGTGAGATGGTAGCTGAAGGTATTGAGGACGATATCGTCAGGCCGGAACCCCGCCGCGAACAGCGCCCTTGCGCCGCGCCAAGGATCGGCCTGCCGCCCTTCCGGCTCGAAGATCGGGCCGGGGGAGGTGAAGAGGCGGGCGAACGAGCCGGGGGGGCCCGCCACAAGGCCTCCGAAGGGCGCAGAGGCCCTATGCAGGGCGGGCAGCTCCGATTTGCGCAACACCGGCAGGCCCGCCAGCGCCGTCCTGGAGGTCACGGCGGCGGGATCGAAGCCTTTGAGCCGCTCGGCATAGGCCGGGGCGGCCATTGCGGCTCGCAGCACCCCTGGCAGGCGGGAGAACAGGTCGGCCTCGCGCGCGGCTTGCTCACGCGTCTCGCGGGCGTCGTAATGGGCGGTCATGGCTGTTCTTTCCGTGTTGGCATCCGTTGCGCGCCGCCACCGTCATGGCTATCAGACCGCCACTGGCTAGGCTTGAAGGGGACCCGATGGCGGACGAAGGAATCATTGCGGCGGACGAGGTGTCGAACGTCGTCGCGCGCCTGAAGCGCCGCATGATCGACGAGGCGCTGCCGCTTTGGTCGACGGTCGGTTGGGATCACGCCGCGGGCGGCTTCATCGACAGGCTGCACCGCGACGGCGCGGCGGACGCGGCCGCGCCCCGGCGCGTGTTCGTGCAGGCCCGTCAGATCTGGTGCTACGCCAAGGCCGCACAAATGGGCTGGTACCCCCAGGGGCACGCCATTGCGCTGAAGGGGCTGGAGCATCTGCTGGCCAAAGCGAAGGCGCCCGACGGCCGGCCCGGCTATGTGCACCGGCTGACGCCGGAAGGATCGGTGCTGGATGCCCGGCGCGATGCCTATGACCACGCCTTCATCCTCTTTGCGCTCGCGGCCGTCTACGCCCTTGACCAGGATGCGCAGGTCCGCGGCGAGATCGATGCGCTGCTCGCCTTCCTCGACGGCCATCTGCGCTCGCCGCATGGTGGCGTTCACGAAGGTCTTCCGGTCTCGCTGCCGCGCCGGCAGAACCCGCACATGCATCTGTTCGAGGCGATGATCGCGTGCTTCGAGGCGACCCACGATCTGTCGTTCCAGAACCGTGCCGGAGAATTCTTCGCACTGTTCCTGGCCAATCTCTACGACAAGCAGAAGCGCATCCTGACCGAGTACTTCGAGGAAGACTGGTCGAAGATCGAGCCCGTCAGCGTCGAGCCCGGTCACCAGGCGGAATGGGTCTGGCTGCTGAAGGGGTTCGAGCGCATCACGGGCTGCCCGACTGCGCCGCGGCGTGCCGAACTGCTGTCGACCGCGCTGCGCTATCGCGACGAGGCCACCGGCTGCCTGATCGACGAGGGGGACGACGTCGGCAACGTCCGCCGCAGCACGCGTCGGCTGTGGCCGCAGACCGAGATCGCGAAGGCGTGGATTGCGCAAGCCGAGTCCGGCGAGGTGGGGGCGGCGGATGAGGCGCGCGCGGCGCTGGTGCGGCTCGAACGGCACTATCTCAGCCATCCCGTGAAGGGTGGCTGGTACGACCAGTTCGATCGCGACGGCAAATCGCTGATCGACATCATTCCTGCGTCGTCGTTCTATCATGTTCTCTGCGCAGTCACGGAAGCGGAACAGGTGCTTGAAAATTGAAACTCTTTTGCATCGACGCGTTTTCTTCACGCGAACCGGTTCCTACTTCGTTTGAAAACGCTACAGCCAGCGCTTGCGCCGCTTGAAGCTTTTGAGGTTCTTGAAGCTCTTGCGCTGGTCGCCGGCGCCGCCGAGATAGAATTCCTTGACGTCCTCGTTGTCGCGCAATTCGTCCGCGCTGCCGTCGAGCACGACCTTGCCCTGTTCCATGATGTAGCCGTGGCTCGCGACCGAGAGCGCAGCGCGCGCGTTCTGCTCGACCAGCAGGATGGTGACGCCGAGGTCGCGGTTGATCTTCTGGATGATCGAGAACACCTCCTTCACCAGCAGCGGCGACAAGCCCATCGAAGGTTCGTCCATCAAGATCATCTTCGGGCGCGCCATCAGGGCGCGGCCGATCGCGAGCATCTGCTGCTCACCGCCGGAGAGATAGCCGGCAAGGCCAGTGCGTTCCTTCAGGCGCGGAAAGTAGTTGAAGACCATGTCGAGGTCGGAATCGACCTCGCGGTCCCTGCGGGTGAAGGCGCCGAGCTTGAGGTTCTCCAGCGACGTCATGTCGGCGACGATGCGCCGGCCCTCCATCACCTGGAAGATGCCGCGGCGCACGATCTTGTCGGGGTCGATGCCGTTGATCCGCTCGCCTTCGAACAGGATCTCGCCGCGCGTAACCTCGCCGTCTTCCGTCTTGAGCAACCCGGAAATCGCCTTCAGCGTCGTCGACTTGCCGGCGCCGTTGGCGCCCAGGAGAGCCACGATCGCACCTTTTGGCACGTCGAGGCTGAGGCCGCGCAGCACCAGGATGACGTCGTCGTAGACGACCTCGATGTTGCGCACGGCGAGGAGGGGAGGCGCGGGGACGATGCTGGGGGAGGGACGCTCGATTTGAGCCGTTTCACTCATGGTCAGTTACTCTCTCGGTATCGTCGCTGCTCGATCCTGTCATTCCGGGACGGTCCGCAGGACCGAACCCGGAATCTCGAGGTTCCCAGGTGCGCAATTGCGCACCATAGTCCGATGCTTCGCATCGTCCCGGAACGACGCATTAGGGCCTCACCACCCCAGCAATTCCGGCTTGCGTGGCAGCTCGACGGTCTTGACCTTCTCGAGCTTGATCGTTCCCTTGGCCATGAGGTCGTTGAGGTCGCCATCGGTCGCACCTGACACTTTGGTGCGATAGAGGTCGACCTTGAGCGTGCCGCGATGGTCCTTGCCGGT
Source organism: Bradyrhizobium sp. RP6 (assembly GCF_003837805.1). Lineage (GTDB taxonomy): Bacteria > Pseudomonadota > Alphaproteobacteria > Rhizobiales > Xanthobacteraceae > Bradyrhizobium. The sequence goes on from NZ_RQIT01000029.1 coordinate 45,243, forward strand.
CCAGGTCGAAGCATTGCAGACGCCTTCCATCCCGGCCGGCACCCAGTCTTTCTTCTGGTGGAAGCCCTTGGCGACGTTCTCGCCGGTGGCGCCGCCGTTCTTGGCGGCCCACTCGATCGCCTCCTTCATGTAGAGCGACGAGCAGACGGCCGCGACGTAATGCACGGGGCGATAGACCTTGCCGGTGGGATCGGACATCTTCGAGATCTCCATCACCGTCTTCATGCCGGGCGCATCGCCGCCCCAGCTCACCGCGGTGCGCAGCGGGAAGATCACGCCATTGGCCGCATCGCCCGCGGTCTTGGCCGCGTTCTCGTCCATGCCCCAGACATTGCCGAGGAACTGGATCTCGACGCCGGCGGTCTTGCAGGCCTTCATCACCGAAATGTTGGATGCAGCGGTGTTGCCGAGATAGGCATAGTTGGCGCCCGAGGATTTCAGGCTCAGGCACTGTGCGCTGTAGTCACCCGGCGCGAGCGCGAACACCAAGGGCGGCAGCACCTCGAAGCCGAGCTCCTGCGCCATGGCTTCGCCGGCGGCCTTCGGCGCGTTCGGATAGGGATGGTTGGCGCCCATGTGCACGAATTTCGGCTTGCCGGGCTTGCCCTTGGCCTTCCAGTCCTCGGCCGCCCACATCAACATCGCGCGCAGTGCGTCCGAATAGCTCGGACCATAGAAGAAATTGTAAGGAGCGGGCTTCGCCTTGCCGCTGACGCCTTCGGGATCGGTGAGGGCGGCGGCATAGGAGCCGGACATGTCGGGGATCTTGTCCTGCGCGAGGAAGCCGGTCAGCGCCTCCGTGTCGGCTGTGCCCCAGCCCATGATCGCGGCGACCTTGTTGTCGGGCGCCGACCACTTCTTGTAAAGCGCAATCGCGCGCGGCACCTGATAGCCGTAATCGTTGGTGTCGAGATTGACCTGCTTGCCGCCGATGCCGCCGTTCTTGTTGACCCAGGCGAAGGTGTCGGCGACAGCCTGGCCATAGGGCGTGCCGACGTCCGAGGTGCCGCCGGAATAGTCGGCGAGATGCCCGATCGCGATCTGCGCCTGCGCGCTCGCCGAGAATGCGGCGATCGCAAGCACGAGCGATGCGGTGCTCAAAAGGGACTTTGTCGTCATGGGTCGGTTCCTCCTGTTTTATTGTTTAAGTGAAGTTGCCCGCCCTCAATGCGAGAACGGGTAGAGTTTCCAATACGCCTTGATCTGTCGCCAGCGATGCGCGAGCCCGTCAGGCTCGAACATCAGGAACGCGATGATGATCACCCCGATCGCGATCTCGCGCAGGAAGGTGATGTTGTTGTTGAGCGAAAGCGCCTGGTCGATCGCGCCGCCCTTCAGATGATGGCTCAGCCACTCCATCGATTCCGGCAGCAGCACCACGAAGGCGGTACCCATCAGCGTGCCCATGATCGAGCCGGTGCCGCCGATGATGATCATGGCGAGGAACAGGATCGAACGCTCGATGCCGAAGCCCTCCTGCGAGACCACGAGCTGGTAATGCGCGTAAAGCGCGCCGGCGATCCCGGCGAAGAAGGCGGCAAGCCCGAACGACAGCGTCCGGTACTTGGTGAGGTTGATGCCCATGATCTCGGCGGAGAGATAATGGTCCCGGATCGCCACCAGCGCGCGGCCGTCCCGGGTGCGCATCAGATTGGTGACAAGGACATAGCTCACGAGCACATAGGCCAGCACGACGTAGAAGTACTGTCGGTCGCCGCGCAGCGTATAGCCGAAGATCGAGAAGGGAGCGGCGCTCGCCGGCACCGAGCCGCCGGAGAACCATTCGGCGCGTGAGAAGAAGTCGAGCAGGATGTATTGCGCGGCCAGCGTCGCGATGACGAGGTAAAGACCTTTCAGCCGCGCCGCCGGAATGCCGAAGATCAACCCGACCAGCGCGGTGACGATGCCGGCGAGCGGGATTGCGAAGAACACCGGGATCGGCGCGTTGTTGGAAATGTAGGCCGAGGTGAAGGCGCCGAGCAGGAAGAAGGCGGCATGGCCGATGGAGATCTGCCCGGTGAAGCCGACCAGGATATTGAGGCCGAGCGCCGCGATCGAGAAGATGCCGATCTGGATCAGGATGCTGAGCCAATAGCCGCTGAAGAATTGCGGCGCCAGACACAGCAGCAGCACGCCAGCGACGGCGAAGTTGCGGCTCGTCGCGGTCGGGAAGATCGTGGTGTCGGCCGCGTAGGAGGTGCGGAAATCACCAGCAGGAATGAGGGCAGGGCCGGCCATGGGTCAGATCCGCTCGATGTCGTGGGTGCCGAACAGCCCGTAGGGCTTGATCATCAGCACGATAATGAGGACGTAGAACGGTGCGATCTCGTAGAGATTGCCCCAATGCAGATATTCGCTGTCGACATATTGGGCGACGTTCTCGAGCAGGCCGATGATGATGCCGCCGAGCACGGCGCCGCCGACGGAATCGAGCCCGCCGAGGATCGCCGCCGGGAACACCTTGATGCCGTAGGCGGCAAGGCCCGAGGACACGCCGTTCACGACTGCAACGACGACGCCGGCGACCGCCGATACCGTCGCCGAGATCGCCCAGGCCATCGCGAACACGCTCTTGACGGAAATGCCGAGCGACTGCGCGACCTGCTGGTTGAATGCGGTGGCGCGCATCGCGAGGCCGTATTTGGAGGCGCGGAAGAACCAGGCCATGCCGATCATCATCGCGACCGAGACGACGAGACTCATGACATAGACGGTCTGGATCTGGAGCCCGAACAGGCTGACCGACTGGCTCTCGAACACGCGCGGGAACGGCTGCGGATTGACTCCGAACATCCACTTCAGCGTCGCCTGCAACACCGTCGATAGGCCGATCGTCACCATGATCACCGAGATGATGGGCTCGCCAATCATCGGCCGCAGGATCAGGACCTGGATCGCGATGCCGAATACGAACATGAACACCAACGTGATCGGCATCCCGATCCAGAACGGTACCTGATATCTCGCCAGCAGGGCCCAGCACACCCAGGCGCCGACCAGCAGCAATTCACCTTGCGCGAAATTGACGACCTGCGTCGCCTTGTAGATCAGCACGAACGACATCGCGACTACGCCGTAGAGCGTGCCGACCACGAGGCCGTTGACCAGGAGCTGGATGAGGAACGCGGTGTTCATGCCGATTGACCCAGTTCGTCATTGCCGGGCTTGGCCCGGCAATCCATCGATGCGGAGGAAAGCGTGTTCGGAAGTGGACGGATGCGCGGGTCAAGCCCGCGCATGGCGACTTCTTGTGTCACTCCGCGGCCTCCGCCATGTGCCCATGCCCGCCGAGATCCACCACGCGCAGCGTGGTACGCACCCGCTGCGTGGTGCCATCCTGGAAGCGGATCACGGTGTCGACGGGAATATCCGCGACGCCGCGATAGATGGCGTCGATAATCCCTTCATACTTCTCGTTGATGACGCTGCGGCGGACCTTTCTGGTGCGAGTGAGCTCGCCGTCGTCGGCATCGAGCTCCTTGTAGAGCAGCAGGAAGCGCGAGATGCGCTGGGCCGGCGGCAGCGTGGCGTTGACGGTCTCGACCTCCTTCTGCAGCAGGGCGTAAACCTCGGGCCGCGAGGCGAGATCGCTGTAAGTGGTGAATGAGAGCCGGTTTTTTTCCGCCCATTTCGAGATGATGGAGTAACGGATACAGATCATCGCCGCGAGCGCGTCGCGGCCGGCGCCCAGCACGACGGCCTCCGCGATATAGGGCGAGAATTTCAGCTTGTTCTCGATGAATTGCGGCGAGAAGCGCTCGCCGCGCGAGGTCTCCGCGAGATCCTTGATGCGGTCGATGACGACGAGCTGCTGGTCGGCGTTGAAATAGCCGGCGTCGCCGGAGCACATCCAGCCGTCCTTGATGTCGGCGACGCTCGCCTCGGGATTCTTGTAATAGCCGAGGAACATGTTGGGGTGCCGCACCACGATCTCACCGACGCCGTGGACGTCGGCATTGTCGATTCGGATCTCAATGCTGTCGGCCATCGGCACGCCGGTCGTATCAGGGTCGACCTTGCCCTCGGGATGCAGCGTATAGGCCCCCAGCAGCTCGGTCTGGCCGTACAGCGTGCGCAGCGGCACGCCCATGGCCTGGAAGAATTTGAAGGTTTCGGGGCCGAGCGCTGCGCCGCCGGTGGCGGCCGACCGCAGGCGGGTGAAGCCGAGGCGGTCGCGCAGCGCGCGGAACAGGATCGCGTCGGCAAAGCCGGAACGCTTACCCTGTTCGAGTGCGGCGAGACCGCTCTTCATGCCGATGTCGAACAGGCGCTGCTTGAAGGGCGTCGCATCCATCACCTTGGCGCGGACGTCGGCCGCGATCGATTCCCAGACACGTGGGGCAAAGAGCACGAAGGTCGGCGCGATCTCGCGCAGATCGTTCATCATGGTGTCGGGCTCTTCGACGAAGTTGATCTTCATCCGGCACAAGAGGCCTTTGCCGAGCACGTAGACCTGCTCCATGATCCAGGGCAGCGGCAGCACCGAGACGTATTCGTCATCGGGTCCCTTCGGATCGAAGGCGAGATAGGTCGCGCAATGCCCGAGGACGCGGCCGGCCGCGAGCATCGCGAGCTTCGGATGCGAGGTCGTGCCTGACGTCGTGCAGAGGATCGCGACGTCCTCGCCCTTGGTGGCATCGACCAGCCTGTCGTAGAGCTCCGGCTCCCGCGCAGCACGCGCCCGGCCGAGCTCGGCAAACTTCTCCGCCGACATCAGCCGGGGGTCGTGATATTTCCGCATCCCGCGCGGATCGGAATAGATGATGTGCTTCAGCTTGGGCGCGCGCTCGGCAAGGGTGAGCAGCTTGTCGACCTGCTCCTCGTCCTCGGCGAAAACCAGCTGCGCCTCACCATAGTTGAGGAGATATGAGGCCTCCTCGTCGAGCACGTCGCGATAAAGTCCGAGGCTGAGGCCGCCGATCGCATGCGTCGCGACTTCCGCCGCGACCCAGTCCGGCCGGTTGTCGCCGATGATGCCGATGACATCACCGCGACCAAGACCGAGTTCGACCAGGCCGAGCGCGAAATCGCGCACCCGTGTCTGGTAGTCGTTCCAGGTGAAGATGCGCCAGAGCCCGAGATCCTTCTCGCGCAGCGCGATCTCGTTGCCGTGCTCCCTGGCATTGAGCCGGAGCATTTTCGGATAGGTGTCGGCCTGCGCGACGCGCCCTGCATAATCCATCATGCCGCGCTCTCCTGCGCCGGCGGAGCGTCGTCGGGATCGACCAGCACCTCGTCCTCCTCGCCGAGATAGGCGCGCCTGACGTGGGGATCGGCGAGCACGGTAGCCGGATCGCCTTCGGCGATCTTCTTGCCGAAATCCAGCACCATCACGCGATGGGAGATGTCCATCACCACGCCCATGTCGTGCTCGATCATCACCACCGTCATCCCGAACTCCTCGTTGAGATCGACGATGTAGCGGGCCATGTCCTCCTTCTCCTCGAAGTTCATGCCAGCCATGGGCTCGTCGAGGAGAATGAGACGCGGCTCCAGCGCCATGGCGCGGGCGAGCTCCACGCGCTTGCGCAGGCCGTAGGAGAGAGTGCCCGCGGTCGCCTTGCGCACCGACTGCAGGTCGAGGAAATCGATGATCTCCTCGACCTTGCGGCGGTGCTCGAGCTCTTCCTTGCGCGCGCCGGTGAGCCAGTATAGCGAGCCCGTCAGGAAATTGTTCTTCAGGAGGTGATGGCGGCCGACCATGATGTTGTCGAGCACGGTCATATGGTGGAACAGCGCCAGGTTCTGGAAGGTGCGGCCGATGCCGAGCGAGGCGCGGGCATTCGGCGTTAAACCAGTGATGTCGCGGCCTAGGTAGAAGAGCTGGCCTTCGGTGGGCTTGTAGCGACCGGAAATACAGTTCACGATCGAGGTCTTGCCGGCGCCGTTGGGGCCGATGATCGAGAACAACTCGCCCTCTCTAATGGCGAAGCCGACGTCGGTCAGCGCTCGGACGCCGCCGAATCGCAAGGACACGCCGCGCACTTCAAGACTGGTAGCCACCAAACGAATCCCTCCCGGTCATGGCGCATTTTATCGGCGCTCTTCGTCCGTTCTGTCGGGCGATCCTAGTACGGCGGTGACGGTGAGGCCATGCAGCAGATGGTCTCGACCGGAGCCGCGCACTCTCGTTCCCGTTTGGGATCGAAAGCCGTATCGCCCGAGGTGGTCCTCAATAGGGGAAAGCGCTATTTTGAAATGTCTCCCGGCTGACAATTCTGCGACAAAGTTTGCCGGACGGCAGCGGCGTTCATCTTTGGTCGAATGGCGGTCGAAAGCATCATGTTGCAATGCAGCAGAGGGCGGAGTGACGAAACCGTGCGGCTGGCCGCGAGATCATGATTTCAGAAGATCATCTGAAGCGCGTCGCCGCCTGGTCGCGTGAGCTCACGCAAGCGGAGATCGAGGTCGCGCGTGCCGGAATCACGGAGCGGTCCTACGGCACCGGCGAGACCGTGTTCATGCGCGGGGACATTTTTGCTTATTGGGCCGGCATGGTGAGCGGCCTGGCCCGTATGGGCGGGGTTTCGCGTGACGGCAAGGAGACCAGCCTTGCCGGGCTGACGGCAGGGGCCTGGTTTGGCGAGGGCAGCGTGCTCAAGAACGAGCCGCGCCGCTATGACGTGGTCGCACTGCGCGACAGCCGCGTCGCACTGATGGAGCGCAGTGCCTTCATGTGGCTGTTCGAGAACAGCGTCGGCTTCAACCGCTTTCTGGTGCGCCAGCTCAATGAGCGGCTTGGTCAGTTCATCGGCATGCTCGAAGTCAACCGGACGCTCGACGCCACCGCGCGCCTCGCCCGCAGCATTGCTTCGCTGTTCAACCCGATCCTCTATCCCGAATCGACCGCGCATCTGGAGATCACGCAGGAGGAGATCGGGGCGCTTTCCGGCATGTCCAGGCAGAACGCCAACCGTGCGCTGAACCGACTGGAGAAAGAGGGGCTGCTGCGGCTGGAATATGGCGGCGTCACCATCCTCGATATCGAGCGGCTGCGCGGGTACGGGGACTAGGGCGCATCTTCGTCACCGCGCATTGGCGGGGGCATGGACCGGCCAGAGGTCGGCGCGCCAACGCACCGCGATCGCCAGCATCGCGAAGAAGCCTGCGGCGGCATAGAGCGAGCCCGTCGCGGAATAGCCGATGACGTCGATCAGACTGCCGGCCGCGAGCAGTCCGATCGGCAAGCCATAGATCACCATCATGCGCACGCCCATGACGCGGCCTCGCAGATGTGCGCTCGCGGTGCGCATCAGGATCACCGCCGCCGATATCATCGACATGCTCTGGGCGATGCCGGCGAGAACGAGGCAGGCCATCGCCACCGGCAAGGTCCTGACCTCGACGAATACCAGTAGCATGGCGTACCAGGCCAGCGTCGCGCCGATCAGGAGCCGGGCAATGCGCACGCCACTGACCAGGCTGAGCGTGATGGAGCCGATCAGCGAGCCGACGGCGAAGCTCGCCGAGAGATAACCGAGGCCGGTCTGGTCGGTATGAAAGATCTCGCGCGCGATGTAGGGCAACAATCCGCCCGTGAAGGGAAAAGCGGTGAGATTGGCCAGGAAGGCGACGCACAGCGCCGCGCGCATTCCCGGGCCATTCCAGGCATAGACGATGCCTTCCTTCAGATCGCCCAGCAATCTCGAAACGGCGTGACTGTTCGGCGGGAGATCGCTCGTGGTGATGGACCTTTTCGGCCGTGTCAGACAAAGCATCAGAAGAGCGGCCATGAGGTAGAGTCCGGCAATTGCCACATACACGAGCCCAATTCCAAGGACGGTGAACAGCCCGGCGCCTGTCAATGCTCCCGCGATGCGCGCACTGTCCTGGGTCGTGCGCGCAACACTGATGGCGCCGACCAGTTGCTCGGCCGGCATGATCTCGGCAAGCAGCGCACCCCGGACGCCGAGATCGGAGGGACGAATCAGTCCCATGATCGCGACGATGATCATGACGCTCAGCGGCGACAAATGACCGGTCAGTGCCAGGACCATGATGGTCGACGACAGCGCCGTATAGGCAAGACGCATCACGACCAGGAGATCGCGATGGCCTATGCGGTCGCCGATCATGCCGAACACCGGCGCGACCAGTGTCCCGACGAACTGGAGCGAGGCAAGCACGGTGAGCAGCAGCACCGATCCTGTCTCGACCATGATGTACCAGCCGAGCACCAACGTCTCCACCTCGAAGGCCCAGGAGGTGAGCAGATCGGATGGCCATTGAAAGCGATAATTGCGAATGCGGAACGGCGCGAGCGCAGAACGTCGTGCTGTGCTCAAGGCGCGATGGCTCGTGTCACGGCGATTCCCTGCCCGTGTGATTTCTTTTCATTTCCCGCAACCTAGGGCCGACGCTGCGCGTGTCAATCTGAACCGCCGCATGCCGCTCCCGCGCTTGGCTCCTATCTGGCGGTCGTCGGCTTCCGCTCGGTCAGCGCCGCGGCCATTGCCGAAATTAATGGACGCATGAAATAGGCGTCCTCTGGCGGCGAGATGTCAGTGCGCAGACCATGCGCGGCGAGTTCACCGGAGACCGCCGGGCCGACCGAGGCGATCAGCGTGCGCTCGAGCCCGGCGCGAAGACGCGCCTCGACGCCATGCGCCTTCGCGGCCTCGATCAGGCGGCGAACCTGGCCGAGATTGGTCAGGGCAATCGAGTCGATCCGCCCCTCGGCCATGGCGTCGATGGCGGCGACGATGTTGGCATCCGCCGCCTTGGAATCGTAGACATAGGGAAGCACGGTATCGACGGCGGCGCCCTGCGCGGTCAGCGCGCCGGTCAGCGCGCCGTGGTCCTTGTCTGGATAGAGCTGGAGACCGAGGCGTCGTCCTTTCAGGTCGAGCCTTGCCAGCATCTCGATCACGCCCTCGGTGGTCGGCTTCTCCGTTGTCTGCTGTGCCTCGAGACCGATCTCGCGTAGCGCCTTGCCGGGCTTCGGGCCGCGGGTGAATTTTCGCGCTTTGGCGAGTGCCGCGACAAGGGTGGTGTCGAGCCCGCGGGCGCCAGCGAGCTTCATGATCCGGCGCAGGCCTTCGCCCGTCATCAGCACGAGATCGTCGAAGGGCTTGTCGATGGCACGGCGAATCCAGGCCTCCACCGGAGCAGGATCCGGAGCATCATGGATGGTGAACATCGGGCATTGCACGACATCGGCGCCCTGCTCGACCAGAAGCTTCGAAAACTGCGCCTCCTCCCGCGTTTCCAGGATTAATATGCGGTAGCCATTCAAACGGTCGGCCATGGGTATGCTCCGGTCATGAATTGCTCGTCCGTTCGTCCTGACTCTGCGCTTTATGTTGAAGCAAGTCTTGGGATTGGCGCAAGGGCGGGGTCGGTGCTAGAGCAGGGCGCAAATCGCGGGTAGTTCCGCTACACAAACCTTCATCAAGAGCCAAGCCCGTTCATCAACATGCCCGACCATCAATATGTCCTGACCCTGTCCTGTCCGGATCGCCCCGGCATCGTCTCGGCGGTGTCGACGTTCCTTGCCCACAACGGACAGAACATCCTCGACGCCCAGCAGTTCGATGACGTCGAGACCGAGAAGTTCTTCATGCGGGTGGTGTTCACAGCAGCCGATCTTGCCGTGGAACTGTCGGCGCTGCAGACCGGCTTTGCCGCGATCGCCGAACGTTTCGGCATGGAGTGGCAGATGCGCGACCGCGCTGCGCATCGCAAGGTGATGCTGCTGGTATCGAAATCCGACCACTGCCTGGTCGACATCCTCTATCGCTGGCGCACCGGCGAATTGCCGATGACCCCGACGGCGATCGTCTCCAACCATCCGCGCGAAGTCTATGCCGGGCTCGATTTCGGCGGCATCCCGTTCCACCATCTGCCCGTGACCAAGGAGACCAAGCGCGAGCAAGAGGCGCAGATCATCGACCTCGTCGGCAAGACGAAGACCGATCTGGTGGTGCTCGCACGCTATATGCAGATCCTGTCGGACGATCTATCGGCAAAGCTGTCGGGGCGCTGCATCAACATCCACCACTCGTTCCTGCCGGGCTTCAAGGGCGCCAAGCCCTATCACCAGGCCCATGAGCGCGGCGTCAAGCTGATCGGCGCTACCGCGCATTACGTCACGCGCGATCTCGACGAGGGTCCGATCATCGATCAGGACGTCGAGCGCATCAGCCATCGCGACACGCCGGAAGATCTGGTCCGCAAGGGCCGGGACATCGAGCGCCGCGTGCTGGCACGGGCCATCCGCTATCATCTCGACGATCGCGTCATCCCCAACGGCCGCAAGACGGTGGTGTTCGTGGACTAGCAAACAATGAGTGGCCAATAGCGAGTGGAGCGGGGGGCGCCCTATTCGCCATTCCCTATTCGCCATTCGCTTCCTCAGCGCCCCGCGCCAGCCGACGCCGTTCCCGTTGCGCCCTTCTGGGCTTGCTCTTCCTTCTCGCGATCTGCCGCCGGCAGCAGACGCTTGCGTTCGCGCTCCTTCATGTAGGCGTCGTATTGCGGCGTGCCCGGTCGCGGCGGAGCATCGGCGGGCAGGCCGCCGGCCCATTGCGGGACGTAATCGCCCATGCCGGCGGAGAGTTTTTCGTTGACCGTCCCGCAGCCGGATAGCGCTGCGGCGAGCGCAACGAGGACGAGGGCGGAACGAAGAGTCTTGGGCATTGTGTGGGTGCGCGCGCGTTCGGTCATTGGACGCCGGCTCGGGCCGGCCAGGAGAGGAGTAGCCTTCAACAAGGTAAAATAGACTTATTCGAGGTAGGTAATTTACTACCGAGTTGTGCTCGACTGACGCGGGCGGATGTACAGATTCTGCAAAAGAAAGACGAAATCCTCCATGCACGCGATCCTTCGCATTTCTGGACTTGGTGCCAGGCTCGCGACAACATGGCCTGGCCCGCGGCGGGGGTTTTCGTTGACAAGTCCATTTTATTTGTACATTCGTACAAATGAAGGCGGTGCTCGAGCTGCTCCGATGCGGTGGCACCGCGTCCAGTCGATCGGTCTTCAGGGCACTCGGGCTGTGCCGAAGGGCCGCCGAACGTCCGATTGACAAGCAGGGCGCGAAAGACGCCCATGTGGCGCCGCCAGAGCACTTGCGGCAGCTAACGTGAAGGCAAGGGCCGGGCACTCGGTCCAGGGCACAACAGTCAGGAATGAAGGGGAGGGACATCTGATGTTCGAACGCAAACAACTGTCGCATAAGGCGACTTGGGCCGCCGCGGTTGCGGCCATTGCAGGCCTTGCCGGCCTCTCGCCTGCGAAGGCCCAGGACAGCGTCAAGATCGGTCTGATCCTCCCGATGACGGGCGGCCAGGCCTCGACTGGCAAGCAGATCGAGAACGCGATCAAGCTCTACATGCAGCAGAAGGGCGACACTGTCGCCGGCAAGAAGATCGAGATCATCGTCAAGGACGATGCTGCGATCCCGGACAAGACCAAGACCGCCGCGCAGGAGCTGATTGTCAACGACAAGGTCAATTTCATCGCCGGCTTTGGCGTGACGCCGGCCGCGCTCGCTGCTGCGCCGCTCGCCACGCAGGCCAAGATTCCGGAAGTCGTGATGGCAGCCGGAACTTCCATCATCACCGAGCGCTCGCCCTATATCGTGCGCACCAGCTTCACGCTGGCGCAGTCCTCGACCATCATCGGCGACTGGGCGGTGAAGAACGGCATCAAGAAGGTTGCGACCCTGACTTCGGACTACGCGCCGGGCAATGACGCGCTCAACTTCTTCAAGCAGCATTTCACGGCCGGCGGCGGCGAAGTGGTCGAAGAGGTCAAGGTGCCGCTGCAAAACCCCGACTTCGCGCCGTTCCTGCAGCGCATGAAGGACGCCAAGCCCGATGCGATCTTCGTATTCGTGCCGGCGGGCCAGGGCGGCAACTTCATGAAGCAATATGCCGAGCGCGGCCTCGACAAGGCCGGCATCAAGGTGATCGGGCCCGGCGACGTCACCGATGACGACCTGCTCAACAACATGGGCGATGCCGTGCTCGGCACCGTCACCGCGCACCTCTATTCCGCGGCGCATCCCTCGCAGATGAACAAGGATTTCGTCGCAGCCTACAAGAAAGCCTTTGGCAACCGTCCCGGCTTCATGGCCGTGGGCGGCTATGACGGCATCCATCTGATCTACGAGGCGCTGAAGAAGACAAGCGGCGATACCAACGGCGACAAGCTGATCGAAGCCATGAAGGGCCAGAAGTGGGAGAGCCCGCGCGGCCCGATCTCGATCGATCCGGAGACCCGTGACATCGTGCAGAACATCTACATCCGCAAGGTCGAGAAGGTCGATGGCGAGCTCTACAATGTCGAGTTCGCGACCTTCGAAGCCGTCAAGGACCTCGGCAAGACCAAGAAGTGACGCGCGAAAGCGCGTCATCCCGCGGCGCGCACTAGCGCTAACCCGGGATCTCATGCCGCTTGCTCCAGCGTCGTGCCCGGGCTTGACCCGGGCATCCACGCGGCGGCCCGGACAAGAACGTGGATGGCCGGGACGAGCCCGGCCATGACGACCAACGCCAAGCTGAGACAATGACCGCAATCCTCACCAACCTGTTCGATGGCGTTGCTTACGGCATGCTGCTGTTCGTGCTCGCCTGCGGGCTCGCGGTCACGCTCGGCCTGATGAACTTCGTCAATCTCGCCCACGGCGCCTTCGCCATGGCCGGCGGTTATGTCTGCATGGTGCTGGTCAACCGGATGGGCTGGCCGTTCTTCGCCGCCCTGCCACTCGCCTTCGTCTCCGCGGCCGCAATCGGCATCGTGCTCGAGCGCACGTTGTATCGCCACCTCTATGCGCGCAGCCATCTCGACCAGGTGCTGTTCACGATCGGCCTGACCTTCATGTCGGTGGCGGCGGTGGACTACATCCAGGGCTCCTCGCGCGTCTTCATCAATTTGCCGGCCGCGCTCCAGGGCCAGTTCGACCTGTTCGGCGTCGGCATCGGCCGCTACCGGCTGATGATCATCGTGATCTGCGGCCTGCTCACCATCGCGCTTCAGATGGTGCTGGCCAAGACCCGCTTCGGCAGCCGCCTGCGCGCCGCGGTCGATGACCCGCGCGCCGCGAGCGGCCTCGGCATCAACGTGCCGCAGGTGTTCGCCTTCACCTTCGCCTTCGGATGCGGGCTCGCCGGTCTTGGCGGAGCGCTGAGCGCGGAGATCCTCGGCCTCGATCCGTATTTCCCGCTGAAATTCATGATCTACTTCCTGATCGTGGTCACCGTCGGCGGCTCCTCCTCGATAACAGGTCCGTTTCTGGCCTCGCTCCTGCTCGGCATCGGCGACGTCGCCGGCAAGTATTACGTGCCGAAGATGGGCCCCTTCGTGATCTACACCATGATGATCGTGATCCTGATCTGGCGCCCGAACGGCCTGTTCGGACGCACGGCCGCGCGTTGAGTTCACCGATGAGCGCTTCGTCCGACGTCGGTTATCACGCCCAGCGCCAGGCGCGGTGGCACTACGGCGAAATCGCCTTCTGGCTGATCGTGCTGGCCTGCGGCTTCGCCTTTCCCAATCGCTACCTGATCATGACCGACATCCTGCGGCTCGCGCTGTTCACGATGTCGCTCGACCTGATCCTCGGCTATGCCGGCATCGTCTCGCTCGGCCATGCCGCGTTCTTCGGCGTCGGCGCCTATGCCGCGGGACTTCTTGCGCTTCATGGCATCGTCAACGAGCCCACGCTGGCGCTGATCGTCGCTGGCCTTGCGGCGATGGTGCTCGGCTTTGCCACCAGTTTCCTGGTGATCCGCGGCGTCGACCTGACGCGCCTGATGGTGACGCTCGGCATCGCCCTGCTGCTGGAGGCGCTCGCCGAGCGCTTCTCCAACATCACCGGCGGTACCGACGGCCTGCAGGGCATCGAGATGCAGCCGATCTTCGGCGTGATCCCCTTCGACATGTTCGGCAAGGCCGGCTTCTTCTATTCGCTGACTGTCCTGTTCCTGCTGTTCCTGTTCGCCCGCCGCGTCGTGCATTCGCCCTTCGGCCTGTCGCTGCGCGCGATCAAGAACAATCCGCTGCGGGCCGCCGCCATCGGCATTCCGGTCAACCGCCGCCTGATCGCGATCTACACGCTGGCTGCGTTCTATGCCGGCATCGCGGGCGCGCTGTTCACGCAGACCACCGCGATCGCCTCGCTCGACGTGTTCGCCTTCGAGCGTTCCGCCGATCTGATGCTGGTGCTCGTCATCGGCGGCACCGGCTATCTCTATGGTGGGCTGATCGGCGCGGTGGTGTTCCGCATGCTCCAGGAATTGTTCTCGACCATCACGCCGCAATACTGGCAGTTCTGGATCGGCCTCGTGCTGGTCGTGATCGTGCTGATCGGTCGGCAGCGGCTGCATCGCTGGGTGCTCTACGTGCCCAACCTGATCATCAAGCAGGTCGCCGGGCGCAAGGCCGTCGTTGCCGTGCCGGAGAGCGACGCATGACAATCGCGCTCGAAACGAAGAATCTCGAAAAGCAGTTCGGCGGCCTGCGCGTCACCCGCGACCTGTCCTTGAAGATCGAGCAGGGCGCCCGCCACGCGCTGATCGGGCCGAACGGCGCCGGCAAGACCACCGTCATCAACCAGCTCACCGGGGTGCTCAAGCCGAATTCGGGCCGCATCCTGCTCGAAGGCCAGGACATCACCGACCTGCCCGTGCACAGGCGCGTGCTGCGCGGCCTGTCGCGCACCTTCCAGATCAACCAGCTCTATCCCGACCTGACCCCGCTCGAGACCATCGGCCTTGCCGTTTCCGAGCGTCTCGGCCATGGCGGCGACTGGTGGCGGCGGATGGGCACGCGCAGCGATGTCAATGACGAGATTGCCGAACTGCTGGCGCACTTCCACCTGCTCGACGTCATGAACGAGCAGACCGTGACGCTGCCCTATGGCAAGCAGCGCCTGCTCGAGATTGCGGTCGCCATTGCAGCCAAGCCGCGCGTGCTGCTGCTCGACGAGCCCGCCGCCGGCGTGCCCGAGAGCGAGCGCCATGACATTCTCGCCGTCGTAGGCAGCCTGCCGCGCGACGTCACCGTGCTCTTGATCGAGCACGACATGGACCTCGTATTCTCCTTCGCCGACCGCATCTCCGTGCTGGTCTCCGGTGCGTTGCTGACGGAGGGGCCACCCGAGCAGGTCGCGCGCGATCCGCAGGTGAAGGCCGTCTATCTCGGCGAGGAGGCGGTCAATGTCTGACCTGCTCGCGATCGATTCCCTGCGCGCGGGCTACGGCGAGGCCGTGGTGCTGCCGAAGATGAGCTTGCGCCTCGCCGAGGGCCAGGTGCTGGCGCTGCTCGGACGCAACGGCACCGGCAAGACCACGTTGATCAATTCCATCGTCGGCGTCACGCGCCGTTTCGCAGGCAGCGTCGCGCTCGCCGGCACTGATATCACCTTGCTTCGACCCGACCAGCGGGCGCGCGCCGGCATCGGCTGGGTGCCGCAGGAGCGCAACATTTTCCGCTCGCTCACGGTGGAGGAGAACATGACCGCGGTGGCGCAGCCCGGTCCCTGGACCGTCGAGAAGGTCTACGAGATGTTCCCGCGACTGAAGGAGCGGCGCAGCAACTTTGGCAACCAGCTCTCCGGTGGCGAGCAGCAGATGCTGGCGATCGGCCGCGCACTGACCCTCAACCCGAAAGTCCTGCTGCTGGACGAGCCGACCGAGGGGCTTGCGCCCATCATCGTCGAGGAACTGCTGAAGGCGATCGGGACCATCACGCGATTCGGAGGCATCTGCTCCATCATCGTCGAGCAGAATGCCCAAAAGATTCTGGGGCTGGCCGACCGCGTTGTGATATTGGAGCGCGGAACGATCGTCCACGATGCCCCGAGCGCCGCGCTGAAGACCGACCCCTCCGTCCTGGAGCGCCATCTCGGCGTCGCCGGGGCGGCGGCCCACTAAGATGTCCAGGGAGTAACACATGCAGCGAACCAAAGCCCCCTTCCGCGCCGACGAGGTCGGCAGTCTCTTGCGTCCGGCCAAGATCAAGGAGGCGCGCGCCAGGCTCGAGAAGGGCGAGATCTCGGCCGACGATCTGCGCAAGATCGAAGATTTGGAGATCGAGAAGGTCGTGCACAAGCAGGCCTCGATTGGCCTGAAGCTCGCGACCGACGGCGAATTCCGCCGCTCCTGGTGGCATTTCGACTTTCTGGCCAAGCTCACCGGCTGCGAGCTGTTCCATCCCGAGACTGGCATCCAGTTCGCGGGGGTGCAGACTCGTCATGATGCCGTCCGCGTCATCGGCAAGCTCGACTTCCCCGACAACCATCCGATGCTGGATCACTTCCGCTTCCTGAAGAAGTACGCCGACCAGGCCCACGTCACCGCGAAGATGACGATCCCGTCGCCGGCGGTGCTGCACTTCCGCGGCGGCCGCAAGTCGATCTCCAAAGACGTCTATCCCGATCTCGACGCCTTCTACGAGGACTTGGGCAAGACCTACCGCAAGGCGGTGAAGGCGTTCTACGATGCCGGCTGCCGCTATCTCCAGTTCGACGATACCGTCTGGGCCTATCTCTGTTCGCAGGACGAATTGCAGAAGGCGCGTGAGCGCGGCGACAATCCCGACGGCCTCCAGCAGATCTATGCGCGCATCATCAACTACGCGCTGGCCGAGAAGCCCGCCGACATGGTGGTGACGACGCATGTCTGCCGCGGCAATTTCCGCTCCACCTGGATCTCCTCCGGCGGCTACGAGCCGGTGGCCGAGACCATGCTTGCCGGCACCAATTACGACGGTTACTTCCTCGAATACGACAGCGACCGCGCCGGCGGCTTCGAGCCGCTGCGCTTCCTGCCCAAGGGCAACAAGGTCGTCGTGGTCGGCGTCATCACCTCGAAGTTCGGTGAGCTCGAGAAGAAGGACGACATCAAGCGCCGCCTGGAAGAAGCCGCCAAGTTCGCGCCCCTGGAGCAGCTCGCGCTGTCGCCGCAATGCGGCTTTGCCTCGACGGAAGAGGGCAACGTCCTCTCCGAGGAGGAGCAATGGGCCAAGCTCAGCCTTGCGGTCGAGATCGCGAAGGAAGTGTGGGGCTAGTAAGTCCTCGCGGCCAAGGCTCACGCGTGTCCCGGACGCGCTGCAACGCTCTTGCGTTACTGCGCAGAGCCGGGACCCATGCTGCTCGACTTGCTCTTTGGAGATATGGGCCCCGGCTCTGCAGCGCACCGCTGAAGTAGCGCTGCGCTGCGTCCGGGGCATGAGAGCATCTCACCTCTCCGCCAGATAGACCTCCCCAAGCAGCGGCGAGTTCGACCACGGCACCTGATTGTTCTTCGGCCGACACCAACCTCAGCCCGCACCCGCGCCAGCATTCTCCTGCGCCGCCACGCCCGGCGTGCCGACATGGCGCGAGAGCGGCGGAGCAAGGCGAGGTCGGGCCTTCGCCGTCGGGTGGGATCTCGCCCGGCGCGGTCGCGTACCCGATCAGCTGCGGCTCGCCGCGGAGCGATCGAGACGCCGGACCTATGCGCCTATTCCCTAAGTGGGCAGAATTTGCTAAGATACGGAACCCAACCTGTCTGCCCACTGCGTCCCACCCCATGAAGAACGACGAAATCCTGAGCCAGATCACGGAGTTCTGCCGCAAGGCGGACATGGCGGAATCGACGTTCGGCCGACGCGCGGTGAACGATGGGAAGCTGGTGCATCGCCTGCGCGAGGGAAAGCGGATCACCATCGACACGCTGGAGCGGATCCAGGCCTATATGGCCGCATCGATGGCCGGCGGCATGCCGCCGCCGCGCGGACTTCAGGTCCCGCCCGAAAAGCGCGATCCACGCGGCAATTTCCGGTTCTTCGAGAACCGGCAGAAATACCTGCTGTTCGTCCACACCTGCAGCGAAAAGCGGGTGATCGCAGACAGGGTCGCGCTGGAACTGGCCTCCATCCATCCGCGCCCGCCGGCCTTGCGCCTGTTCGACGCCGGCGTTGGCGACGGCACGGTGCTGGCGCGGTTGCTGCGCGCAACGCACCAGCGCTTTCCAAACATGCCGTTCTATGTCGCCGGCAAGGAGCTCAGTCTGGAGGACCTGCGCCTGACGCTGGAGAAGGTGCCGGATCGCATTTTTGAGCATCCCGCGTCGGTATTCGTCTTCACCAACATGTTTTACGCGGAGGCGCCCTGGCTCACGCCGGCATCGCCTGCTGCGGCGGCCGCCACCGTCTGGCACGAAGTGCCGCTCCGTGGCGCTTCGTCGGGCGAGTTCGAGCAGCAGATCGCGGAGCTGAGGCCTTTCCTGGAGCAGAACTGGCGTGCCGCGATCAGCCCCCGCACCGCCATGCCGCTCTACGAGCGGCCCGTCGTCCTCGTGCTCTATCGCGAGGACCACAGATTCCTTTTGGATTCGACCATTCCGCGGCCGGGACAGGCCGAGGCCAATTTCGACCTCGTCATCGCTTCCCAGCCTTACCGCGCCCTGTCCTCGGTCAATTTCCGGGCCAAGCGCATCATTGCACCCCTGGCGCGCGCGCTGCGGCCGGGGGGGCGGCTGATCGGAATCCACTCCCATGGCCAGGATCCCGGCATGGAAATGATCCAGGCGATCTGGCCGGGAGAAAATCCTTTCTCAGTGAGCCGTCATGAGCTATTGCGCGCAGTTAAATATGAACTTGGATCGGTGGGCCGCGACTTAAATTTTAATGCATACGCGGACAACCGTTCGATCTTCAGGTATGATATGGAAGCGCTGCCCAACGAGGTCACCGGCACTATCGGAACCTCGACAGCCTTTGCAGCGTGGAATGCGGCGGTGTATGTCGCTCAGATTGAGGACGACCGATTGACGGAAATGACTCAAAACGGCCGGACCCTGGATGCCGCCAGGGACGTGCTGCGAAAGTATAATGGTCTCTGGTTTCTCGACGAATCCTACGTCATCTCGCGCCGGCGTGATTGACATCATCAAAGGTAAACATCGCAAACGCCCGCCGGCTAGCGGCGGAACAAGGGGTTACTGATGCGCGCGTCCTATCTCTTCACCAGCGAGTCCGTGTCCGAGGGCCATCCGGACAAGGTCTGTGACCGGATCTCCGACGAGATCGTCGACCTGTTCTATCGTGAAGGGCCGAAGGCGGGCATCGATCCGTGGGCCATCCGCGCCGCCTGCGAGACGCTCGCGACCACCAACAAGGTGGTGATCGCCGGCGAGACCCGCGGTCCGGAGTCGGTGACCAACGAGCAGATCGAGAGCGTCGTCCGGGGCGCGATCAAGGACATCGGCTACGAGCAGGAGGGCTTCCACTGGAAGACCTGCGATATCGAGATCCTCCTGCATCCGCAGTCGGCCGACATCGCCCAGGGCGTCGATGCGCTTCAGCCGGGCGAGGTCAAGGAAGAGGGCGCGGGCGACCAGGGCATCATGTTCGGTTACGCCACCAACGAGACGCCCGACCTGATGCCGGCGCCGATCTTCTACGCCCACAAGATCCTCCGCCTGATCTCCGAAGCCCGTCACTCCGGCAAGGAGAAGGTGCTGGGCCCGGATTCCAAGAGCCAGGTCACCGTGCAGTACGAGAACGGCAAGCCGGTCGGCGTGCGCGAGATCGTGGTCTCGCACCAGCATCTGGTCGAGGACCTCACCTCCAAGCAAATCCGCGACATCGTCGAGCCCTATGTGCGCGAAGCGCTGCCGAGGGACTGGATCACGCCGAAGACGATCTGGCACATCAATCCGACCGGCAAGTTCTTCATCGGCGGCCCCGACGGCGACACCGGCCTGACCGGCCGCAAGATCATCGTCGACACCTATGGCGGCGCGGCCCCGCACGGCGGCGGCGCGTTCTCCGGCAAGGATCCGACCAAGGTCGACCGTTCGGCGGCCTACGCGGCGCGCTACGTCGCCAAGAACATCGTCGCGGCCGGTCTTGCCGACCGCTGCACGCTCCAGCTCGCCTACGCCATCGGCGTGGCGCGTCCACTGTCGATCTACATCGACACCCACGGCACCGGTAAGGTGTCGGAGGATCAGCTCGAGAAGGCGGCGGCGCAGGCGATGGATCTCACGCCGCGCGGCATCCGCAGCCATCTCGACCTCAACCGTCCGATCTACGCGCGCACCTCGGCCTACGGTCATTTCGGCCGTACGCCCGACAATGAGGGCGGCTTCTCCTGGGAGAAGACCGACCTCGTCGAGCCGCTCAAGCGCGCGCTCTAGTTCTCTTGCTTCATTCCGGTTTCGCTCGTTTCAAGAGCGTCCCGGAATGGCCAGCCAACAAACAGGACCCCCCCATGAACGCGAAGCCCGGCTTCACCGATTACATCGTCAAGGACATTTCGCTCGCTGATTTCGGTCGCAAGGAGATCTCGCTCGCCGAGACCGAGATGCCCGGCCTGATGGCCATCCGCGAGGAGTACGGGCCGAAGCAGCCGCTGAAGGGCGCGCGCATCGCCGGCTCGCTGCACATGACGATCCAGACCGCGGTCCTGATCGAGACGCTGGCAGCGCTCGGCGCAGACATCCGCTGGGTCTCCTGCAACATCTATTCGACGCAGGATCACGCCGCGGCCGCGATCGCCGCCGCCGGCATTCCCGTGTTCGCCGTCAAGGGCGAGACGCTGAAGGATTATTGGGACTACACCGCAAAGCTGTTCGACTGGCATGGCGGCGGTCACCCGAACATGATCCTCGACGACGGCGGTGATGCTACCATGTATGTCCATCTCGGTCTGCGCGCCGAGAACGGCGACGCCGCGTTCCTCGACAAGCCCGGCTCCGAAGAAGAGGAAGTCTTCTTCGCGCTTCTGAAGAAGCAGCTCAAGGAAAAGCCGAAGGGCTATTTCGCCGCCATCGCCAAGAGCATCAAGGGCGTGTCCGAAGAGACCACGACGGGCGTGCATCGTCTCTATGACATGCAGAAGGCGGGCACGCTGCTGTGGCCGGCGATCAACGTCAACGACAGCGTCACCAAGTCGAAGTTCGACAACCTCTACGGCTGCCGTGAATCGCTGGTCGACGGCATCCGTCGCGGCACCGACGTCATGCTGTCGGGCAAGGTGGCGATGGTCGCCGGCTTCGGCGACGTCGGCAAGGGCTCGGCGGCCTCGCTGCGCCAGGCCGGCTGCCGCGTCATGGTCTCGGAAGTCGATCCGATCTGCGCGCTGCAGGCCGCGATGGAGGGCTATGAGGTCGTGACCATGGAAGACGCCGCGCCCCGCGCCGACATCTTCGTCACCGCCACGGGCAACAAGGACATCATCACCATCGAGCACATGCGCGCGATGAAGGATCGCGCCATCGTCTGCAACATCGGTCACTTCGACAACGAGATCCAGATCGCGGCGCTCCGCAACCTGAAGTGGACCAACATCAAGCCGCAGGTCGACGAGATCGAGTTCCCCGACAAGCACCGCATCATCATGCTGTCGGAAGGCCGCCTCGTGAACCTCGGCAACGCCATGGGCCATCCGTCCTTCGTGATGTCGGCGTCCTTCACCAACCAGACGCTGGCGCAGATCGAGCTGTTCGCCAACAACAAGGACGGCAAGTACGAGAAGAAGGTCTATGTGCTGCCGAAGACGCTCGACGAGAAGGTCGCGCGCCTGCATCTCGCCAAGATCGGCGTCAAGCTCACCGAGCTGCGCAAGGATCAGGCCGACTACATCGGCGTCAAGCAGGAAGGCCCGTACAAGTCGGACCACTACCGGTACTGATCTGCTGGTTCGATCGATTTTTGACGCGAAGCCCCGGAGCGATCCGGGGCTTCGTTGTTTCGGCACACGGAATTCGGTTCGCTTTTGAGTTGCTGCACGGCTGATTGCCGATTGACGGCCGGCAGCGGCGGGCGGACACTCGCCGGCGGCGGAGGAAACCATGCAACCAGAACATGTCGACGTGCTGATCGTCGGTGCCGGCCTGTCGGGCATCGGTGCGGGCTATCATCTGCAGACCAGGTGTCCGACCAAGAGCTACGTCATCCTCGAGGGGCGCGACTGCATCGGCGGCACCTGGGACCTGTTCCGCTATCCCGGCATCCGCTCCGACAGCGACATGTTCACGCTGGGCTATTCGTTCAAGCCGTGGACCGACCCGAAGGCGATCGCCGACGGGCCGCAGATCCTGAATTATGTCCGCGAGACCGCAGCCGAGAACGGCATCGACAGGCACATCCGCTATCATCATCGCGTCAAGCGCGCGACGTGGTCGACACCGGACGCGCACTGGACGGTTGAAGCCGAGCGCATCTCGGGCGCGGGCGCGACCGAGCTCGTGCGCCTCACCTGCAATTTCTTGTTTCTGTGCTCGGGCTATTACAAATACGAGGCGGGCTACACGCCGGAGTTCAAGGGCACCGCGGAATTCGCCGGCCGTATCGTGCATCCGCAGAAGTGGACCGAGGACATCGACTACGTGGGCAAGCGCGTCGTCGTGATCGGCTCGGGCGCCACGGCGGTGACGCTGGTGCCGGAGCTCGCCAAGAAAGCGGCGCAGGTCACCATGCTGCAGCGTTCGCCGACCTATGTGGTGTCGCGCCCTGCGCAGGATCCCCTCGCCAACAAGCTGCGCCGCAATCTGCCGGCGCGGCTCGCCTATCACCTGATCCGCTGGCGCAACGTGATGTGGGGGATGTTCTTCTTCCAGCTCAGCCGGCGCCGGCCCGCGAAGGTGAGGGACCTCATCCTGAAGGGCGTCCGCATGGCGCTCGGCCCCGACTACGACGTCGCCACCCATTTCACGCCCCGCTACAATCCTTGGGACCAGCGGCTATGCCTCGTTCCGGACGGCGATCTGTTCAGGGCGATCCGCGAGCAGCGCGCAGCCGTTGTCACCAGCGAGATCGAGACGTTCACGCGCGACGGCATCCGGCTGAAGGACGGCCGCGAGCTTGCGGCGGACATCATCGTGACGGCGACCGGGCTGGTGCTCCAGGTCGTCGGCGGTCTCGAGGTCAGCGTGGACGGCCGTGTCGTCGATTTCGCGAATACGCTGACCTACAAGGGCATGATGTATGCCGACGTGCCCAACATGGCCTCGGCGTTCGGCTACACCAATGCATCCTGGACGCTGAAATGCGATCTCACCTGCGAATATGTCTGCCGGCTCATCAACTACATGGATCGGCATAATTTCCGCCAATGCATGCCGCACAATGACGACCCCGAGATCACCGCGCAGCCCTCGCTCGATTTCACCTCGGGCTACGTGCAGCGCTCGGTCGCAAAGCTGCCGAAGCAGGGTTCGAAGCGGCCGTGGCGGCTGCACCAGAACTACGCGCTCGACATCGTCTCCCTGCGCTTCGGCCGGATCGACGACGGTGTGATGCAATATTCCTGATCCCGCGCCGCTCGCCTCTATGCCCTGCGTGTGGTGAGCGCGAACCCAAGATCGATCGCGAGCGCCAGCACTGCGGCGCCGCCGCCGAGGCCGAACAGCAACAGGTAGTCGCCGCCCGTCTCGGCATAGATCCAGGAGAAGCCGTAAGCGGCGGCCGCCTGGAACAGCGCAAAGCTGGTGGTGGCATGGCTCCATATCGCGCGTTGCTGTTGGCTGGAGTGAGGCACGAGCTCATGAATGCGACCCAGCACCAGCGGTACGATGCCCGGCGTGAAGCCGCCGACCACGACGCTCGACACGATCAATGAAACCGGCGCAGTGCTGACGGTTGGCAGCAGCACGGCTGCCGCCTCGATCAGGAAGGCCGCGCGCAGGGCCGGACCGAAACCCGAGCGGTCACCGAGATGACCAGTGATCAGCGGGCCGACGATCGCGGCGAGGCCGTACAGCACCCAATAGCGCGATCCCGCGGCAATGCCCTGGCCAAGGCCGCGCGCCACGAAGTCGACGATGAAGACCATGTGCGGCACCAGCGCCACCGCATTGAGGCCGTACTGAACCAGCAGCGCGCGGGCGGCCGGCGAGACGCGATGAGGTTTGGCTGGATGGGAAGGCGCAGCATCGGCCTTGATCTCAGCCGGCCAGTTCCACCAACTCGCGAGCGTGAGCAGGGCGGACAGCATGCCGAGGCCATACCAGCTCTGCTGCAACCCCTGTTGCAGCAACAATGGCACCAGCGTGCCCGATGCCGCGACGCCGAGGCCGACGCCTGCGAAGATCACGCCGCCGACGATACCGCGCCGCGCGGCCAAGGTATGCGGCAGGATGACGGACGCAGCCAGCACCATGATGATGCCGCCGGTGAGGCCGGCGAGGAAGCGCCACGCGAAAAACCAGCTGAACGACACCGGGGCCGAGCTGGCGAAGAAGGAGAGGGTGGCGAGCAGCATCATCGCCCGTAGCGCGCGGACTGCGCCGATGCGGGTGGCAAGCGCTCGCGCCGCGAGCGCGCCGGCGAGATAGCCGGCGAGGTTCGCAGCGCCGAGATAGACGACGTCGGATGCGCTGAACCATTTTGCGGCGATCAAAGCCGGGATCAGCGGCGTGTAGGAGAAGCGGGCGAGGCCGAGCCCGACCAGCGATGCGGACAAACCCGCCACGGCATACCGCCAGTTTGTTCGTGAGGCCGAGCCCGGCCGCGCTTGCGGACCGGTCTCGGAGTGTCGCTTCGTGTCTGCGTTGGACATGTCATCCTCCCTGCGCACAAGGGTCCGCGGATCATCCTGTCCGGACGGCGCGGCGGCGCCTGAATTCCTGCACCGGCAGGCCGCCCCAGCCCCAATTGTCGGTGTCCACTTCCTCGATCACCACAAAGGTGGAATCGAGCGGCTTGCCGAGCACGTCGAGCAGGAGCTGGCTCGAACCCTTGATCAGCGCGGCCTTCTCCTCCGCCGTGAGCGACGCCGCTCCCGGCGTCGTTCCCTCGCGGGTGACTTGAATGGTGACGATGGGCATCGTGCTTCTCCTCGTCTCAGTGGCCGGCGCTCTGGCCGCCGTCAACATGCAGAATCTCGCCGGTGACGAAGGAGGCCCCCTCGAGATAGAGGACCGCATCGACGATGTCGGACATCTCGCCCATGTGACCGACCGGATGCAGCGCATCGAGCTGTGCATGCGTCTCGACCGGATGCATTGGCGACTTGATGATGCCGGGTGAGACAGCGTTCACGCGGATGCCGCGCCTGGCGTATTCGATCGCGAGCGATCTGGTTGCAGCGTTCAGCCCGCCCTTGCTCAGCGAGGCCAGCACGGACGGCACGTTGGAGTTGGCCTGATCCGCCAGCGTGGTCGTGATTTGCACCACGTGGCCGGACCCCTGCTTCTCCATCTCGGCGATGGCGAGCTGCGTGATGTTGAAGAAGCCCGCGACGTTCGTTCCCATCACCGCCGCATAGTCCTCGGCCGTGTATTGCGTGAACGGTTTTGCGACAAAGATGCCGGCGTTGTTGACCAGCGTGTCGATCCGGCCGAAGCGGGCGATCGCCTGCGCGACTACGCGCTCGGCCGTGGAACGGTCGGCGATATCGCCGGGAATGGCGAGGACATCATCGTCGCCCGACGGCTTGATGGAGCGCGCCGTGGCGACGACGCGGTAGTTGCGATCGCGAAAACCCTGGACCAGGGCGGCGCCGATACCCTGCGATGCACCGGTGATGATGGCGACCTTCTGCTCGATACCCATGACGGGCTCCTGTTGTTGGTTGTGAGAACCTGCGCCAGCAGGTGCTGGCTTG
The DNA here is from genome assembly GCF_003837805.1 of Bradyrhizobium sp. RP6. Classification (GTDB taxonomy): domain Bacteria; phylum Pseudomonadota; class Alphaproteobacteria; order Rhizobiales; family Xanthobacteraceae; genus Bradyrhizobium. Next base: position 70,783 of record NZ_RQIT01000029.1, read on the forward strand.
CGTGCTGAGGTACGCCGCGGCGGCCCGGGTGCGAATATCCGCTGTCCGGCAGACACTCTTTCGCCGCGCGAACGAATGCGGGTCGGCGCCCGGCGGTAGTTGTCGCGGTTGCGGCGAACGCCTAGCCTGCGAGCGGAAGCTCAGGGAGCGACGGGACGGGAATGGATCGTCTGGATGCGATGAAGGTTTTTGTCCTTGCGGTGGACGAGGGCAGCTTGGCTGCCGCAGGGCGCAAGCTCGGCCGCTCGCCCGCGGCGGTGAGCCGGGCCATCGCCTTTCTGGAAGAACGCGTCGGCGCCGAGCTGCTGCACCGGACGACGCGCTCGATCAGGCTGAGCGAGGAGGGGGAGCGCTATGCCGCGATCTGCCGCCGTGTGCTCGCCGAGCTCGAGGAAGCCGACGACATCGCGGCCGGACCGCGCACGGCGCCGCGCGGCCTGCTCACGATCACGGCTCCCGTGGTCTCGGGGGAGATGGTCTTGCGGCCGATCCTCGATGCGTTTCTCGATGCCTATCCCACCGTGTCGGCAAAGCTCCTGCTGTTCGACCGCGCGGTCAATCTGATCGAGGAGGGCGTCGACGTTGCGCTTCGCATCGGTCCCTTGGCGGATTCGGCGATGATCGCCATGCGGGTCGGCGAGATCAGCCGTGTCGTGGTGGCAGCGCCGCGCTATCTGAAGCAGCATCCGCGCATCGCCGAGCCCGGCGATCTCGCCAAGCACCAGATCGTCGCCATGGCGCATCTGCCCAATTCCTGGACCTTCGCCCCGCAGGCGGGTTCATCGGTGCCGCGTCCGGTGCAGTTCACGCCGCGGCTCGTCGTCAACAGCACCTATGCGGCGGTGGCCTCTGCCGTCGCCGGGCGCGGCGTGGCGCGGATGTATTCGTATCAGGTCGCCGAGCAGGTCGCGCGCGGCGAGCTCGAGATCGTGCTAGCCGGCGACGAGGACCCGGAGATGCCCGCGCATTTGATCTGCCCGCAGGGCCGGCTCTCGGTGCCGAAGGTGCGGGCCTTCACCGACTTCGCGGTGCCCCGGCTGAAGAAGCAGTTTGCGCTGCTGAAGAAGAGCATCAAGGCGCGCTGAGCTGCTTCGCGCTCCTGCAATGCGTTGTTCTGCGTATACGGCAGCCCGGCTGAATCGGCGACGGTTCCAGAACGGTTAACGCCGATTTAACGGATGAGTCCTAGCCTGATTCGGCCGGGTTACTCGCAAAGCCGAGGTGAGCCCAATGGAAGCCCAGAAGATCGCGGTCGACGCTGTCGTCGCGCTGACCGATTGCGACCGTGACGCCGTTATCGCCTTCATCCGCCGACTTTATCTGGCTGGCGTCACCGATCCCAAGCGCCTGACCTTCAAGGGGTTGCAGGCGCTGTCACGGGCTTGATTCGGACGGTTTCGGTCCTTTTGGCCCCGAGTTCCGTCCGGACGTTCTCCCCAGCGTGATTGCAACCCAGCCGTGAATATCTTGTCGCCCGGACCCGGCCGGAGTAGATGACGTCCCCGGCTGGGTCACTCGGGAACTGGGGAAATGCTGAAACAGCTTTTTGCGCCGCAACTTGTCATCCTCTACGTGCTGGCGGCCTCGACGATCTACGTTCACTTCCGCGGCAAGCAGCGGCTGCGCTTCGCGCGCCAGCTCGGCGATCACTCGACCTATCTCGCGCCCTACAACGTGCTGATGTATGCGGGCTCGGCCGTGCCGAACAAGCCGGTGATCTCCGTCGATCAATTCCCCGAGCTGAAGCCCCTCAGCGAGAACTGGGAGACCATCCGCGACGAGGCGGTGCGCCTGTTCGACGAAGGTTTCATTCGCGCCGCCGCGAAGAACAACGATTGGGGCTTCTACTCGTTCTTCAAGAGCGGCTGGAAGCGGTTTTACCTGAAATGGTACGACGACTTCCTGCCCTCGGCTCGCACGCTGTGCCCGAAGACGGTGGAGCTCCTGAACTCGATCCCGAGCGTGCACGGCGCGATGTTCGCGATGCTGCCCCCGGGCGGCAAGCTCGGTGCCCACCGCGATCCCTTCGCGGGCTCGCTGCGCTACCATCTCGGCTTGGTCACCCCGAATTCGAACAAGTGCCGGATTCTCGTCGACGGCGTCGAATGCGTCTGGCGCGACGGCGAGGCCTTCATGTTCGACGAGACCTTCATCCACAGCGCCGAGAATACGACCGACGTCAATCGCATCATCCTGTTCTGCGACGTCGAGCGCCCGATGAAGTACGGCTTCATGACCGCCATCAACCGCTGGGTCAGCCACCACATCGTCAAGGCATCGGCAACACAGAACGTCGATGGCGAGAATGTCGGCGTGCTCAACAAGGTGTTCGGGAAGCTCTACGAGATCCATCTCGCCAGCCGGAAGGTCAAGGAGTGGAACCGCAACGTCTACTACACGCTGAAATACTCGCTGACGGCGCTGATCTTGGGCCTGATCGTGTATTCGGCACTGCGGTGATCGGCGCATCGCGATGAGCCCCTTGCCGGTCGCGACGCCAGGGATCGTGGAGTTCTTCCACCGATGGCTGGACACTTTCGCGGGCTATGTCCGCGAGGTCGATTACACCTCGGCGCGGCCGTTCTTCCATCCGGACGTGCTCGCCTTCGGCACGCATAACGATGTCATCCCCGGCCTCGATCAATGGGTCAAGACGCAATGGGACAATGTCTGGCCGAAGACGACCGACTTTCGCTTCGTCCTCGACCAGACATCCGTTCTCGCATCTGCCGACGGCACGATGGCGATCGTGATCGCGCCGTGGACGAGCACGGGCTACCATCCCGATGACAGCACGTTCGCGCGTCCCGGCCGAGCGACCATGGTGTTTTCGAGGAATGGCGATGGCTGGCTGTGCGTGCATTCGCACATGTCGCTCAATCGCGGTGTGCCGCAGACGAGCCATGCCAATCGGCCGGTGAAGGCCTGGTGAAGCAGAAAAAAAGCCCCGGACGGGTCCCCGGGGCTTCTTGATCCCAGACGTGTGTAGCCTACTCCGGCTGGCCGATGTTCACCTTCAGCGTTCCGACGCCGTCGACGCCGCATTCGAGCTTGTCGCCCGGTTGGAGCTGCGACACGCCGGCGGGCGTGCCGGTCATGATGATGTCGCCGGCGGCGAGCTTCACCTGCTGCGAGAGTTGCCAGATGATTTCGGGCACGTTCCAGATCAGCTCGGTGAGATCGCCCTTCTGTGCTTCCTTGCCGTTGACCGTCAGCCAGATCTTGCCCTTGGAAGGATGGCCGATTTTCGAGGCCGGCTGAATCGCGGAGCAGGGCGCCGAATAGTCGAATGACTTGCCGATCTCCCAGGGACGCTCCTTCTTGCGCGAGGCGATCTGGAGGTCGCGGCGGGTGAGATCGATGCCGACGGCGTAGCCGTAGACGTGTTCCAGCGCCTTGTCGGCGGGGATGTTGAGGCCGCCGCTCTTCATCGCGACGATCAGTTCGACCTCGTGGTGCAGGTCCTTGGTCAGCGGCGGATAGGGAATGGTGGCGCCATCGGGCACGAGCATGTCGGCGTGCTTGGCGAAGAAGAACGGCGGGGCGCGCTCGTCATTGCCCATCTCGCGGATGTGCTCGAGATAATTGCGGCCGACGCACCAGATGCGGCGCACCGGATAACGGCCGCTCTCCCCAACGACGGGAAGCGAAGCCTGGGGCGGAAGCGGGATGACGTAGGAGGCGGCGTTCATGTAAGGTCTCGTTGCTCTTGAGGTGGAACGAACTCTAGGCAGTTGCGCTGATCGGCGCCAAGGCACCGGAATCATGGTGTTGCAGGCGGAAGAACGATGCATAGCGCCCGCCGCGGCGGAGCAGCTCGTCGTGGCGGCCCTGCTCGACGATCTCGCCACCCTCGACTACCAGGATGGCGTCGGCGTGCATGATGGTGTGCAGGCGGTGTGCGATCACGATGGTGGTGCGGTTCCGGCAGAGGTGCTCGATCGCCTCCTGCACCTGCCGCTCGGATTCGGAATCGAGCGCGGCGGTGGCTTCGTCCAACAGGATGATCGGCGCGTTCTTGATCAGCGCGCGTGCCACCGCGATGCGCTGGCGCTGTCCGCCGGAGAGCTGCGTGCCGTGCTCGCCGACCGGCGTGTCGTAGCCGAGCGGGAAGCCCATGATGAAATCATGCGCGCAGGCCGCCTTTGCCGCCTCGATGATCTCGTTTTCGCTCGCGCCCGGCTTACCGAAGGCGATGTTGTTGCGGATGGTGTCGCGGAACAGATAGACGTCCTGGCCGACATAGGCGGTCTGCGCCCGCAGCGATTTGCGCGAGACCGCGCCGATCGACTGGCCGTCGATCACGATGTCGCCTTGCGTCACCTCGTAGAAGCGCAAGAGCAGCGCCAGCACGGTCGACTTGCCGCCGCCGGAGGGACCGACCAGTGCGGTGACCTTGCCGGGCTCGGCCGTGAAGCTCATGCGGTTGAGCACGGTCTCGCCGTTGCGATAGGAGAAGCTGACGTCACGCAGCTCGATCCTGGCATCGGAGAGCTTCAGCGATGGCTTGTCGTCGTCGGACCGCTCGCTCGCCGGGCTATCGACGACTTCGAGCAGCATGCGCGCGCCGACCAGCTGGCTGTTGAGGTCGATGTTGAGTCGCGCCAGCCGCTTGGCCGGCTCGGTCGCCATCAGGAACGCGGTCATGAAAGAGAAGAACGCGCCGGGCGTGGCGTTGAGCGCGACCACGGCATAGCCGCCGTACATCAGGCAGCCGGCGACCGCGAAGCCGCCGAGCATTTCCATCAGCGGGTTGGAGCGGTTGGCGACGCGGGCCATCTTGTTGGCGTTGCGCTCGACGACCGCGATGTTCTCGTCGATGCGCTTCTGCATGGTCTCTTCGAGCGTGAACGCCTTGACGGTGCGGATGCCTTGCAGCGATTCCTGCATCGTCTCCATGATGTCGGCGGTGCCGGTGAACTGGTTGAAGGCGAGCCCCTTGATGCGCTTGACCAGCTTGCGCAGCACCAGCATTGCCGGCGGCACCGCAACGAGGCCGATGAACGACATCAGCGGATCCTGCCACACCATCACGCCGATCATGGCGAGCAGCATCATGAGGTCGCGCCCGATGGCGTTGACCAGCATGTTGAGCACGTCGGTGATGGCTTTGGCTCCTGCCGTCAGCCGGGCCAGGAACTCGGACGAATGCCGCTCGGAGAAGAAGCCGACGCTCTCGCGCATCAGCTTGGCGAACAGCTGGCGCTGGTTGTTGGCAAGAATCGCGTTGCTGATCTTGGTCAGGATCACCATGTGGCCGTAGGTCGCCACGCCCTTGATGAACAGCAACGCGACCGTCAGGCCTGAGAACATCGCGATGCCCGGGATGTTCTTGTCGACATAGGCCTGGTTGATGACCTGGCCGAGCACATAGGTCGCGCCAGCGGTCGCGCCAGCGGCGAGCGCCATCAGCGCGAAGGCGACGATGTAGCGCCGCCAGTAGACGATGCCCTGTTCCGTGACCAGGCGGCGAATCAGGACCGCAGCCGCGTAGGGATCGTCGGTGATTTTCTTTGGAAACTGGGCCATCCGGTGTCCATTGACGGCGCGGGACAAGACCTGCCTGCGCGTCAGGGATCGATGGGCCTCTGTGCCCGCTCAAGCCGGGTTTTTCAAGCCCAATTAAGGGCTTGCGCTTGGGATGATTCTAGGCCGAAACGGCGTGGCGGAGCTCGCCATCGCGCTCGCGGAACAGCTTGTCCTCCCAGGCCAGCGCGTGCGCCGCAATGGTCTCGAGGTCGTCGTATTGCGGGCGCCAGTCGAGCAGGCTGCGGATGCGGCTGGTGTCGGCGACCATCGTCATGATGTCGCCGGGGCGGCGCGGGGCGTATTGCACGGCGAAGCTGCGGCCCGAAACCCGCCGCACCGCGTCGATGGTCTCCAGCACGGAATAACCCCGGCCGTAGCCGCAATTCAGCGTCGTCGAGGCGCCGCCGTTGCGCAGGTAGGCGAGCGCCGAGCGATGCGCCTGCGAAAGGTCCGTGACGTGGATGAAGTCGCGGATGCAGCTGCCGTCCGGGGTCGGATAGTCGGTGCCGAACACGTCGATCTTGGCGCGCTGGCCGGTCGCGGCCTCCACCGCGATCTTGAGCAGATGCGTGGCGCCGACCGTGGCGAGCCCGATGCGCGCCTGCGGATCGGCGCCGGCGACGTTGAAGTAACGCAGCGTCACGTATTGCATGCCGTAGGCGGCGGCGACGTCGTGCAGCATGATCTCGGTCATCAGCTTCGACGAGCCGTAGGGCGACAGCGGCCGCGTCGGCGCGTGCTCGGGCACCGGCACCTGGTCCGGATTGCCGTAGACGGCGGCGGTCGAGGAGAAGATGAAGCGGCCGATGCCGCGCTTGACCGCGACGTTGAGCAGGTTGCGCGCGGTCGTGAAGTTGTTGCGGTAGTAGCCGAGCGGATCGCGCATCGAATCCGGCACGACGACCGAGCCGGCGAAATGGATGATGCTCTCGACGTCGTGCTGGGCGATCACGCCTTCGAGCAGGTTTTCATCGCCGGCATCGCCGATGAACAGCGGCACGCCTTCGGGCAGGTAGGCGGAGAAACCGGTGGAGAGATCGTCGATCACGACGACGTCCTCGCCGGCTTCCGCCAGCGCCAGGACCGTGTGACTTCCGATATAGCCGGCGCCGCCGGTGACTAGCACAGTCATGATCTCACCCGTCCTCGATCAACGCGCAAACTAGCGCTTGCGTGGTGAAGAGGGGGTATCGGCGCGGCTGAACTGGTCACTATGCTTAATGTTGCGTATAGGGACTTTGCGAAATGGAGTGTAACGTGGCGGGTGTCCCCGGCGATCTCGAATTGATCGTGCCAAATCTGCACAGGCGCTATTCCGGGGTCACCGCGACCAACCGGATGGTGGCGCCGAGGCTGGCGAAACTGTACCGCGCGGCCTGGTTCGGCTCGGATGCGCCGGAAGGGATCGCGCGGCTGAGCGCTCCCGATTTTCTGAAGCTGTGGCGCCGCAAGCGGCCCGTGATCTGGCATGCGCGCCGCAACAACGAGATGATCGCTGGCGTCGCGTTGCGCGCACTCGGCTGGCCGCTGAAACTCGTGTTCACCTCGGCGGCGCAGCGGCATCACAGCTGGATCACGCGCTGGCTGATCCGGCGCATGGACGCGATCATCGCAACGAGCGACATCTCGGCCTCGTTCCTGAAGGTGAAGGCGACGGTGATTCCGCACGGTGTCGACACCGATGTCTATGCACCGCCGACCGATCGCACGGCTGCGTTCGCGGAAGCCGCGCTGCCAGGTCGCTACGCCATCGGCTGCTTCGGCCGCGTCCGCGCGCAGAAGGGCACCGATGTGTTCGTCGATGCGATGTGCCGCCTGTTGCCGCGCTATCCGGATTTCACCGCCGTCATCGTCGGCCAGGTCACGCCCGAGCAGGCGCCCTTTGCCAATGACCTGAGAAAGCGGATCGAGGCAGCCGGCCTGCAGTCGCGCATCGTCATCACCGGCGAGCTGCCGATCGAAGCGGTGCAGCGCTGGTATCAGCGGCTGACGATCTACGCCTTCACCTCGCGCAACGAGGGCTTTGGCCTGACGCTGATCGAGGCGATGGCGGCCGGCAGCGCGCTCGTTGCCGCACGCGCCGGCGCGGCCGAGCTCGTGGTGGAGGATGGCCTCACCGGCGTGCTGGTCCCGGCGGGTGATGCCGACGCGCTGGTCGCCGCGCTGGAGCCGCTGATGCGCGACGTGGCTACAGCGACCGCGATGGGTGAGCGCGGGCGGGCGCGTGTGCTCGAACGGTTCAGCCTCGATGCCGAAGCGGCGCGGATCGGCGAGGTCTATCGGCCGCTGCTCTGAGGCGATTTTCGCCGTCGCAAGCAAAAGCCGCGAAAACAACCCCATGCACAGTAGTCAGGGTCAGCAAAATCAATGGCTTGGCGGAGAGCTCGATCCATTGCGGTTTTTTCGAATCTCACTTTGACTTGTCGGGCAAAACACAGGCATGATGCCACCATCGCGCGAGCCTCGATTGCCTCAGGTCAGTGCCTTCGCCCGCGCCTCCCGCAGCACCCGCTGCGCAATCCCCGCCACCTCGCTTGCCGTGAGATCCCGCATGCAGCGGTGGTCGTTCATCTTGCAGATCGTGCTCTGGCAGGGCTGGCAGGACAGCTCTTCCTTGTCTTGCACGACCGTTGCCGCAAGGCTGTTGAGGGGGGCCCAGAGGTAGGGGCTGGTGGGGCCGAAGATGCCCATGGTGGGCGTGTCGAGGGCGGCTGCGATGTGCATCAGGCCGGAATCGTTGGAGATGGCGACGCCGGCCGCGGCCATGGCCAGCACGCCGTTGCGCAGATCGGTGCCGGTGAGGTCGCGCACGGCCGGGCCGCCCGCGGCGACGATCTCCTGGGCGAGGCCCTTTTCGGCGGGGCCACCGACCACCCAGACCTCCAGGCCGCGCTCGACCAGCAGTCGGGCGGCCTCCGGATAGTAGGTCCAGCGCTTTGAGACCCCGACCGAGCCGGGGGCGAGCGCCACGGCGGCTCCGGCGCCGAGGCCATTGGCCTGGCGCCAGCGCACGATCTCCTCGGCCGGGACACGCAGTTGCGGCACCGGCCATTCGGGAGGCAGGGGCGCGCCGTCGGGCTGGGCCAGGGCGGCGTTCTTGTCGACGAAGCGGGGCAGCCTCTTCTCGCCCCAGCGCCAGCGGTTAATCAGGCCGAACCGAAACTCGCCGACGAAGCCGATCCGTTCAGGAATACCGGCCAGTGCCGGCGCGATCGCCGCTTTCCAGGTCCGGGGCAGCACCAAGGCGGTGCCGTAGTTTCGCTCCCGAAGGAGCTTTGCCAGACCGAACTGGCGGGCCACGGCGAGACGGCCGCGCGGCATGTCCCAGATGATCCCGGCGCGCACGCCGGGCATGTAGTCGACCAGCGGGGCGCACAGGGACGTCGTGAGCAGATCGACCGGCCGGTTCGGCCAGCGCTCCTTCAGGACCCGCACCACGGTGTGATTCCGGACGAAATCGCCGATCCACATATAGGGAATGATCAGAATCGGGCGGGTGTCGCTCCGATCTGCATCCCCAGCAAATTGCGAATCAATATTCATTCGTTATTAGGACCGAAGACGTGCCGATGTTGGCGGTTCGGTAGCCGCTCCGGGCCGGCAGGTAAAGCCGGCAGACCGCCAATCCCAAAACCGCTTACACTTTGGCGGATCATGCGCTACGGCAGGACCGGGCATTAAGAAAATCGGGCAGGTATTTGGAATGTTGCTGGTGACCGGCGGGGCCGGTTTTATCGGATCGAATGTCGTGGCCGCGCTGAACGCAGCCGGCCGCAGCGACGTCGTGGTCTGCGACCTGCTCGGCACCGAGGGCAAGTGGCGCAATCTCGCCAAGCGGCAGCTTGTGGATATCGTTCCCCCGGCCGAACTGCCCGACTGGCTGAAGGGCCGCAAGCTGGAGGCCATGATCCATCTCGGGGCGATCTCCGCGACCACCGCGACCGACGGCGATCTCGTGTTCGAGACCAATTTCCGCCTGTCGATCCGCCTTCTGGACTGGTGCACGATGAACGCGGTGCCGTTCATCTATGCATCCTCGGCGGCAACCTATGGCGATGGCGAGGCCGGCTTTGGCGACGACGCTTCGCTGCCGGCACTGAAGAAACTGCGGCCGATGAATCTCTACGGCTGGAGCAAGCACATGTTCGATCTCGCGGTCGCCGGGCGCGTGGCGAACGGCGATCCGCTGCCGCCGCAATGGGCCGGGCTGAAGTTCTTCAACGTGTTCGGCCCCAACGAATACCACAAGGGCTCGATGATGAGCGTGCTGGCGCGGCGCTTCGACGACGTCAAGGCGGGCCGCCTCGTGCAGCTGTTCAAGTCGCATCGCGACGGCATCGAAGACGGCGACCAGCGCCGCGACTTCATCTATGTCGACGACGTCGTGCGCGTCGTCATGTGGCTGCTGGCGACGCCGTCGGTGTCCGGCATCTTCAACGTCGGCACCGGCAAGGCGCGCAGCTTCAAGGATCTGATGCTGGCTGCCTACACAGCGCTCGGCACCAGGCCCAACATCGAATACATCGACATGCCCGCGAGCATCCGCAACAGCTACCAGTACTTCACCCAGAGCGAGGTCGATCGTCTCTGCCGCGCCGGCTATAACGGCGGCTTCACGACGCTCGAGGACGCGGTGAAAGCCTATGTCGGGGATTATCTCGACCGGCCCGACCGCTTCCGCTGAGGCCTTTGATCATGGCGACGCCAATTCTCGATTTCGACGCACTCGCACAAACGATCTCAGGCCGAACGGTGCTCTGCATCGGCGACATCATGCTGGACGAGTTCGTCTACGGCGAGGTGTCGCGGATCTCGCCGGAAGCGCCGACGCCGGTCATCGCCGCCCAGCGCAGCGAGATTCACATCGGCGGCGCCGGCAACGTCGCGCGCAATGTCGCTTCGCTCGGCGCGCGCTGCATCTTCGTCGGGCTCGTCGGCGAGGACGATGCGGGCAAGCGGCTGGCGTCGGCGCTGGGTGAGCAGGCCGGCATCGAAAGCGTGCTGGTGTGCGATCCGTCGCGGCCGACCACACGAAAGGCCCGCTTCGTCTCCGAGCATTTTTCCACACACATGCTGCGCGCGGATTGGGAGCAGGCGGCGCCTGCTTCCGATGACATCGAAGCGAAATTGATCGACGCGATCCTGCCGCAGATCGCGCGCGCCGACATCGTGCTGCTGTCCGACTACGCCAAGGGCGTGCTGACCGCGCGCGTGATCCGCCACACCATCGATGCCGCGCGCAAGCTCGGCAGGCCCGTGGTCGTCGATCCCAAGAGCCTGAACTGGGCGATCTATCGCGGCGCCACGCTGCTCACGCCGAACCGCAAGGAATTCTCGGAGGCGACCCGCAGCCGTGCCGAGACGGTGCAGAGCATCGTCGAGGCCAGCGAGGACGTGATGCGGCTCGCCGATTGCGAGGCGATCCTGGTCACGCAGGGCGAGCACGGCATGACGCTGGTGCCGCGGGGTGGCGGGGCCGTTCACGTTCCGGCCTTCCCGGTGAAGGTACGCGACGTCTCCGGCGCCGGCGACACCGTCGCCGCCGCGCTCGCGGTGTCGCTCGCGGCCGGCGCGGACTGGGATACGGCGCTGCGCGTGGCCAATGCCGCCGCCGCCGTCGCCGTCGGCAAGCAGGGCACCGCCAGCGTGAGCGCGGCCGAGCTGCGGCGAAAGATCCTGCCGCATGCCACTCTCGCGGCCGAGGAGAAGATCGTGCTCGATCCGGCCGCACTCGATGCCCAGCTCGCAGAATGGAAGAGGCAGGGCCAGCGCGTCGGCTTCACCAATGGCTGTTTCGACATCCTCCATCCCGGTCACGTCAAGGTGCTGACCGCGGCGCGCGCGGCCTGCGATCGCCTGATCGTGGGGCTCAACAGCGACGCCTCGGTGCGGCGGCTGAAGGGCGCCGATCGTCCGGTGCAGGACGAGCGCGCGCGCGCCGAGGTGCTGGCCGCGTTGGAGGCCGTCGATCTCGTCGTCGTCTTCGCGGAGGACACGCCGATCGACCTGATCACGAGGATCAAGCCCGGCGTGCTGGTGAAGGGCGGCGACTACACCCGCGAGCAGGTCGTCGGCCACGAAGTCGTCGAGGCCGCGGGCGGAACGGTCGTGCTGGTCGACATCCTCCAGGGCTTCAGCACGACGGCGCTGGTTCATCGCGCCCGGGGAGGGAGCAAGTGACGGCGCTTGCCCGCGAGACTCCCGGCGAGGTGTTGCGGCGGCGCCTGCGCAGTCCGGCTGCCTGGCGCGAGACGGTCGACCTGTTTGCGATCCTGACGGCGGCCTCGCTGCCCTGGTCGACGTCGCTTGCGGGAATATTCAACGCGCTGATGCTGCTCTGCATGGTGCCGTTCCTCGACGTCCGCGCCTTCCTGCAATCGCTGAAGCGTCCGATCTGCGTGGCGCCGATCGCGCTGGTGCTGCTCGCGCTGGTCGGGACGCTATGGTCGGATGCGGCCTGGGGCGCGCGCTTCTATGCCGTCAACCCGACCGTCAAGCTGCTCGTGCTGCCGGTCCTGCTCTATCATTTCGAGCGCTCGCCGCGCGGTCCGTGGGTCTTCGCCGCCTTCCTGGTGTCCTGCGCCCTGTTGTCGGTGATGTCCTGGCTGGTCGCGTTCTATCCGAACCTCACGCTCAAGACCGACAACATCGAGCGCGGCATCTTCGTCAAGAACTACATCGACCAGAGCCAGGAATTCACCCTCTGCGCCGTCGCGCTCGCCTATCCGATCGTGATGCTGCTGCGCGAGAAGCGATACTGGTTCGCCGGGCTGCTCACGGCGGTCGCGCTCAGCTTCTTCGTCAACATGGCCTTCGTGGTGGTGTCGCGCACCGCGCTCGTCACCATTCCGATCATGTTCGGCGTGTTCGCGTTGCTGCACCTGAAGTGGCGCAGCATCGCGATCGTGGTCGCCGCGCTGCTCGCCGGCGCCGTTCTGGCCTGGCAGGCCTCGCCGCATCTGCGCCAGACCGCCGAGAGGTTCGCCAGCGATTACACGGGGTACGTGGAAAGAGGCGAGTCGACCTCAATGGGCATGCGACTTGAATTCTGGCGGAAGTCGCTCGGCTTCTTCGCGGAAGCACCGATCGTCGGCCACGGAACAGGCTCGACGCGCGGATTGTTCGAGCGGGTCGCGACGGCCCCGGGCCACAACCAGGCCTCCGCCGAGGTGATCGGCAATCCGCACAACCAGACATTGAACGTCGCCGTGCAATGGGGCATGATCGGCGTCGCAGTCCTCTACGCGATCTGGATCCTGCATCTGCGGTTGTTTCGCGGCGACGGGCTTACGAATTGGATCGGGCTACTGGTCGTGGTGCAGAACGTCTTCACCTCGCTGTTCAACTCGCATCTGTTCGACTTTCACGAGGGCTGGATGTACGTCATCGGCGTCGGCGTTGCCGGCGGCATGGTGATACGGGCACAACAGGTCGAGGCGAAGATGAGGGAAGCCGGTTCCTGAGCGGTCGCGCGGCTGGCAAGTCTTGTCCAGATGGAGTATCAGCGCGGTCAGGTTGCAACTAGTTGGGTTTTCATCGGTCGGCGGATGACGCGTCTTTCGCATCTTACCTCGCGCAATTTCCTGATCGCGCTCCACGACCTGCTGGCGACCACGGCCGCGCTTTTTGCCGCCTTCTATCTGCGATTCGAGGGTAGCGACGACTTCTTCGAGCGCTTGCCGCTGCTGTTCCAGATCCTGCCCTATTTTCTTGCCTTCAGCGTGGTCGTGTTCTTCGCCCTGAACCTGACCACGACGAAGTGGCGCTTCATCTCGCTGCCGGATGCGCTGAACATCATCCGCGCGGCGACCGTGCTCACCGTCGCCCTGCTCGTGCTCGACTACATCTTCGTCGCCCCCAACGTCCGCGGCGCCTTTTTCCTCGGCAAGGTGACGATCGTTCTCTACTGGTTCCTGGAGATCACCTTCCTCAGCGCGCTGCGCATGGCCTATCGCTACTTTCGCTATACGCGGGTACGGCGTCACGCGAAGAGCAGCGATGCCGCCCCGACGCTGCTGATCGGCCGCGCTGCCGATGCGGAGGTGCTGCTGCGCGGCATCGAGAGCGGGGCCATCAAGCACATCTGGCCTGTTGGCGTATTGTCGCCCTCGATGGCGGATCGCGGCCAGATCATCCGCAACCTGCCGGTGCTGGGCGGCATCGACGACGTCGAGGACGTCATCGCGGACTTCGCCAAGCGCAACAAGGCGATCGCGCGCCTCATCATGACGCCGTCGGCATTCGAGCCGGAAGCGCACCCGGAATCGATCCTGATGCGGGCACGCAAGCTGGGGGTGATCGTCAACCGCATGCCCTCGCTGGAGAGCGGCGACACGCCGCGGCTCACCGCGGTCGCGGTCGAGGACCTCCTGCTGCGGCCGAGCGAGACGATCGACTATGGGCGCCTGGAGGCGCTGATCAACGGCAAGGCCGTGATCGTCACCGGCGGCGGCGGCTCGATCGGCTCAGAGATCTGCGAGCGTGTCGTCGCCTTCGGCGCCGCGCGGCTCCTGATCGTGGAGAACTCCGAGCCGGCGCTCTACGCGATCACGGAAGCGCTCGCCGCGCGGGGGGCGGCAGCCGCGATCGAAGGGCGGATCGCCGACATTCGCGACCGCGAGCGGATCATGCGCCTGATGGCGGAGTTCAAGCCGGACATCGTGTTCCACGCCGCGGCGCTCAAGCACGTTCCGATCCTCGAACGCGACTGGAGCGAAGGCGTCAAGACCAACATCTTCGGCTCGATCAACGTTGCGGATGCCGCCGTGGCGGCCGGCGCCGGGGCGATGGTGATGATCTCGACCGACAAGGCGATCGAGCCGGTGTCGATGCTCGGCCTGACCAAGCGTTTTGCGGAGATGTACTGCCAGGCGCTCGATCACGAGCTGGCCGCAGGCAGCGGCGGCGCCAAGCCGCCGATGCGGCTGATCTCGGTCCGGTTCGGCAACGTGCTGGCCTCGAACGGCTCGGTGGTGCCGAAGTTCAAGGCCCAGATCGAGGCTGGCGGCCCGGTGACGGTGACGCATCCCGACATGGTCCGCTACTTCATGACCATCCGCGAGGCCTGCGATCTCGTCATCACCGCGGCCACGCATGCGCTCGGAACGCAGCGTCCCGACGTCTCGGTCTACGTGCTCAACATGGGCCGGCCGGTCAAGATCGTTGATCTCGCCGAGCGTATGATCCGTCTTTCCGGACTGCAGCCGGGCTACGACATCGAGATCGTGTTCACCGGCATGCGGCCGGGCGAGCGGCTGCACGAGATCCTGTTCGCCTCCGAGGAGCCGACCCGCGAGATCGGCGTTGCCGGCATCATGGCCGCGCAGCCGAAAGAGCCGCCGATGCAGACGCTGCGCAAATGGATTGCTGCGCTGGAGCAGGCGATCGCCCGCGACGATCGCGCCACCATCAGGACGATCCTGAAGGATGCGGTGCCTGAATTCGGGTCGACCGCGGCCTGACCATGCAGCCCCGAGACAAGATCGTCGCCGCCTGTGCCGCTCCGGTCGGCGGATTGTCGCGCAACGCGGCTCTGGCGGAGCAACGATGAGCGAGACAAAGCCGGTCGCGCTGGTGACGGGGGCGAGCGGCTTCCTCGGCCGCCATATCGTGCCTGCGTTGACGCGGGCGGGGTGGTCGGTCCGCCGCGCGGTGCGCAGCGCCGATGGGACGAACGGCGAGGCTCTGATCGGATCGATCGGGCCCGAAACCGACTGGCAGGCCGCGCTTGAAGGCGTCGACGCCGTCGTCCATCTCGCCGCGCGCGTGCACTACAAGAACGAGGAACACGCGGTCCAGCTCTATCGCGACGTCAATGTCGAGGGCACACTTCATTTGGCGCGCTCTGCGGCGACGGCCGGCGTGCGCCAGTTCATCTTCATCAGCACCGTTCTCGTTCACGGCCGCACCAATGAAGGCCGTGCGCCGTTCCGCGAGAACGATGTTCCGACGCCGCGTGGTCTCTACGGCACCTCCAAGGCGGAGGCCGAGGCGGGCCTGCGGACGCTGGCGCGCGACAGCGACATGAAAATCTCGGTGATCAGGCCGCCTCTGATCTATGGCAGGGGCGCCAAGGGCAACTTCGCGCTGCTGACGCGCGCGGTGAGGCTGGGACTGCCGCTGCCCCTCGCGGCGATCAACAATCGCCGCAACTTTCTCTCCGTGCAGAACCTGTCGTCGTTCATCCTGCACCGGCTCGGCCATTCCGAACCGGGGAGCAATTTCGAGATCTTCCTGCTGGCCGACCGGGAGCGGATCTCGACGCCTGAATTCATCGAACGCCTGGCGCGAGCCTCCGGCAAGCGCGCCCGGCTGTTCGCCATACCGCCAAAGCTGCTCAGCGCGGTGCTCCGCGTGATAGGCCGGCAGGATGTTCATGACGGCCTGATCGGCTCGCTCGAGCTCGACATCTCCAAGGCGCTCGCCACCGGCTGGCAGCCGCCGGTCTTCCTGGACGAGGGGTTGCGGCTCGCGCTGTCTACTCAGGACGCCTGAGCGCGGGAGAAACGCCGCAGCACGAGTGCGACCCCGCCCGCGCCGGCGAACAAGGCGAGGATCGTGATCGCCATCGAACCGGCGCGAACGGTGGCGATGGCGAGCAATGCCAGCACGAGATTGAGCGCGAATGCCTCGCCGACCACCTGCTTGACCGTGAACCCGTTGTCGGTTGCGCGCTGATAGAAGTGCGTGCGGTGTGCCGACCAGAACGGTTCGCGCCTGATGATGCGCCGGAACAGCGTGATGGTGGAATCCGCGAGATAGTAGGCGGGCAACAGCAGCGCCGCGGCCGTCTGTCCCCGAAAGGCGAGCTCCAGCAGGCACCAGCCGAGCAGGAGGCCGATCGGCAGGCTGCCGACATCGCCCAGGAAGACTTTTGCGACCGGACGGTTGAACGGCGCAAAGCCGAGCATGGCGCCGCACAGCGCGGTGGCGATCAGCGCCGCCGGCCACGAGAGATCCCCGAGGATTCCCAGCAGCAGCAGCGCAGCGGTGACCGGCACGACTTCCGCCACCGTCATCAGGTCGAGCCCGTCCATGAAGTTGACGAGGTTCACGAACCAGACTCCGGCAAGGACGATGAGGCCGCGCTCGAGCGGAAGCGGCAGCGCCGGCACGATCCGCGCGGTCTCGGGCGCGGTGAACACCACGGCGCCGACGCAGGCTGCCTGCAGCGCCAGCCGCACGATCACCGGCAGCGACTTTATGTCGTCGGCAAACCCGACCAGCGCGATCAGCACCGTCGCGCCGATCAGTGCCGGCGGGATGGCGACGTTCGCCCAGATGGCCCAGAGCGAGGCGACGATCAGAGTCGCGGCGATCACCGCGATGCCCGCGCCCTGCGGGGTCGGGATGCGATGTGAGGACCGCGCGTTCGGTCGAGCCAGTGCATAGCGCTGGAGCAGGGGACGGCTGGTCCAGGTGACGAGCGCCGAGATCAGTGCGGCGATCGCAACGGCAAGCAGCAAGGGCGCGACGGCGAGCGCATCGGCGGCCGAGCTCACTCCGGCACTCCAATCGGGGCCGACCCTTGCGCGGCCTTCTCCGCGCTGAGGATCCAGACCAGGCCGCCGACTGCGCCGACGATGAAGTACACGGCGCCGAACAGCAGCGAGACGTTGACGCCCTCGTTGGCGGCAAGTCCCGCGAAGCCGAACGCAAGGCTCATCGTGGCTTCACGCACGCCCCAGCCGGCGATCGAGATCGGCATCATCGTGATCAGCATCACCGGCGGCACCAGCAGAAAGACATCGCTGAAGCGAACCGGGGCGGCGATCGACTGCACGACGCACCAGGCGATGACGACGGCCAGCACGTGAACGAGGACCGACAGGATTGCGACGATCGGCCCGCGGGCGCGGCTGAAGATCACGCGATTGGCGATCACGGCGCAGGCGTGAATGTGATGCGTGGCCCACCAGGTCTTCAGCCAGGGCCATTTCAGCATGCCGAAAATCAGAAAGCCGAGGCCGCCGGCCAGCGCCAGGAGGTCGATGAGCAACAGCGCCGAGCGCCCGTGCGGATCGGTGATCAGGGTGTAGCTCCCGGGCAGGCTGGCAACGATCACGATCGCGAGCGCGATCAGGCCGATCGCGCGGTCGACGAAGATCGAGTAGGTCGCCGCACGCCAGCCGGCCCCGGCTCGCGCGACCAGCCACAGCCGGACCGCATCGCCGCCGATCGCCGACGGCAGGGTCTGGTTGAAGAACGAGCCGATCACGTTGTAGCGCATGGCGCGGCTGAGCTCGAGCGGCGCGCCGCAGACGGCGCTGATCTCGCGCCAGCGCAGCACGCCGACGAAGATCTGCAGGAACGCGACCGCGATCGCGACGCCGATCCAGAACAGGCTGGTCGCGGTGAAGCGCGAAAACAATTCGGACAGGTCGACCTTGCGCAGCGCCAGATAGAGCAGCGCCGCGGAAATCATGACCTTGGCCGTCGACAACAGGATTCGGCGCATCTCGTCCGCATGAACAGGGTTTGCGAAGATTTGAGGCAACCCGACGCGAGGCGCCGAATTCGGCCGCTTTGGTATGGTCTTGGCGCCGATCTTGCAATAGCCGTCGTTGGGCCCTTGTCCGGACAGCGGCGAGCCTATTGCGATCAGAACGAGCTGGCGGCTAAACAGGACGGGGCCATGGACCCCGGGGAACAGGATGACGGATCAGGCGATTTTGGTCACGGGTGCCGCCGGCTTCATCGGCTTTCACGTCGCCCGGCAGCTCCTGGGCGAAGGCCGTCCCGTCGTCGGGCTCGACAATCTCAACAGCTATTACGATCCGGCGCTGAAGAAAGCGCGCCTGGCGCTGCTCAGGGAATGCTCCGGCTTCTCCTTCGTCGAGGCCGACCTCGCCGATCGCGAGGCGATGGCGGCGCTGTTTGCGCAACATCGTTTTGCCAAAGTCGTGCATCTCGCGGCGCAGGCCGGCGTGCGCTACTCGATCGAGCAGCCGCACGCCTATGCCGATTCCAATCTCCAGGGCTTTGTCAACGTGCTGGAGGGCTGTCGCAACAATCGCTGTCGTCATCTCGTCTACGCCTCGTCATCCTCCGTTTACGGCGCCAACACAAAATTGCCATTTGCGGTTGCGGACCGCACCGATCGTCCCGTGAGCTTCTATGCGGCGACCAAGAAGGCGAACGAGGTGATGGCGCAGTCCTACAGCCATCTCTATCGTCTGCCGGTCACGGGGCTACGCTTCTTCACCATTTACGGCCCGTGGGGCCGCCCCGACATGGCCATGTTTCTGTTCGCGAACGCCATCATGGCGGGCAAGCCGATCCGGCTCTTCAACCACGGTAAGATGCGCCGCGACTTCACCTATATCGATGATGTGACCCGTGTCGTATCCAAGCTGATCGATCTTGTGCCTGCGGACGATCCGGCTGCCGCAAATGCGCCGTTTAAGCTCTACAATGTCGGCAATCACCATCCCGAGGAACTGATGCACGTCGTCGGTCTTCTGGAGCGGGAACTGGGCCGGACGGCGATCAAAGAATTGCTGCCGATGCAGCCGGGAGATGTGCGGGAAACGTTCGCGGATGTCGAGGATTTGATGCGCGACACCGGCTTTGCACCGTCAACGCCGATCGAGCATGGGGTCCATAATTTCGTCACCTGGTATCGGGACTACTTCAAGGTTTGAAATCACGATGGACAAACGCATAATCCCCCTGATCATGTGCGGCGGTGCCGGCACGCGGCTGTGGCCCGCTTCGCGCGAGGTTCGCCCCAAGCAATTCCTGCCGCTGTTCGGCACGCGCTCGACCTTCCAGGACACGCTGCTGCGCGTGTCGGATCCCTCGCTGTTCGATCGTCCGATCGTCATCACCAATGCGTCCTATCGCTTCATGGTGCTGGAGCAGCTCGCCGAGATCGGCATCGAGGCCGACGTGATACTCGAGCCGATGCGGCGCGATTCCGGCCCCGCGATCGCGGCGGGCGCGGTGTTCGCGCAGAACCGCGACAGTGAAGCGATCGTGCTCGCGCTCGCCGCCGACCACGTGGTGCAGGACAACGCCGCCTTCGTCGCCGCCTGCCGCGAGGGTCTCACCGCCGCGAACGCCGGGCGCATCGTCACCTTCGGCGTCAAGCCGGAGCGGCCGGCGACCGAATACGGCTACATCAATCCGGGTGAGGTGATCTCCGGCGAAGTGCATGCGGTCGCCCGCTTCGTCGAGAAGCCGGACGCGGTGAAGGCATCCGACTACGTCAATTCGGGCTATCTCTGGAACAGCGGCAACTTCATGTTCCCGGCCGCTGTGCTGCTCGACGAATATCGCAAGGTCGATGCGGCAAGCGTCGAGGCCGTCACCAATGCCGTCACCAATGCCGGCCGCGATCTCGGCTTCGTCACGCTGGAGCCCGAGGCGTTCGGCGCGGCGAAGGCGATCTCGATCGACTATGCGGTGATGGAGAAGACCGCGCGCGCCGCCGTTGTGCCGGTGTCGTGCGGCTGGTCCGACGTCGGCTCCTGGCTCGCGGTGTGGGAGTTGTCGGAGAAGGATGCGCAAGGCAATGCGGCGCATGGTGCTGCCGTGTTCGAGGACTCCCGCAACTGCAACGTCACCACCGATTCCGCGCTGGTCGCGCTCGAAGGCGTCGACGATCTCGTCGTGGTCGCCACTGCGGACGCGATCCTGGTCTCGCGCCAGAAGGATGCCAACGGCCTGAAGCGCCTGGTGACCAAGCTGAAGGCGGTCGCACCCAAGGTCACCGAGGAGCATCTCAAGGTGCACCGGCCCTGGGGCAGCTATCAGTCCGTCGACAATGGCGAGCGCCACCAGGTCAAGCGCATCGTGGTGAAGCCGGGCGGGCGCCTGTCGCTGCAGAAACACCACCATCGTGCCGAGCACTGGATCGTGGTGCGGGGCACGGCCCAGGTCACCGTCAACGAGGCCGTGAAAACGGTGCACGAGAACGAATCGATCTACATCCCGATGGGCGCCGTCCACCGGATGGAGAACCCCGGCAAGATCCAGCTGGAGCTGATCGAGGTGCAGACCGGCTCTTATCTCGGGGAAGACGACATCATCCGGATTGAAGACGACTATCAAAGGTCGTAACCAGCAAGCTCCGAATCACGCGACCCGGGCCGCGAAGGCGGTATCTTTTGCGGCTTAAGGCCCGGGGAACGTGTAACTTTTTGAATCAAATCGTGTCCGGGCTGCCAGCTCCGTATTCGCCACAAATGTGGCGGCCGTGCTAGGAGAGGCGCCGGGGATTTGGGTTGAATCGGGGTTTGCTCAGATGAGTTCCAAAGGATCTGCACCGGCGAGGGCCGGCTTGCGCGTCGGCGTCATTGGTGCCGGCGTGATGGGCAGCAACCACGCGCGCGTGCTTGCGGGACTTCCCGGCGTCAGCCTCGTCGGCGTCGTCGATCCCTCGCCGGCGCATCGTGCGCGGGCAACGGAACTGACCGATTGCGAAAGCTTCGAGACGCTCGACCAGCTCTTCGCCGAAGGCGTCGATGCCGTGACCATCGCGGCTCCCACCCATCTGCATCACGAGGTCGCGCTCGCCTGCATCGCCAAGAACATCCACGTGCTGGTCGAGAAGCCGATCGCCTCCACCGTGGAAGAGGGCCGCGAGATCGTCGCCGCGGCGCAGAAGGCCGGCGTGACGCTGATGGTCGGCCATGTCGAGCGCTTCAATCCGGCGGTCGCCGCGGTCAAGCAGGCCATCGCGGGCGAGGACATTCTCTCCATCGCGATCACGCGCGTCGGCCCGTTCCCGCCGCGCATGTCCAATGTCGGCGTCGTCATCGACCTCGCCGTGCACGACATCGATCTGATCCGCTGGTTCACCGAATCCGACATCGTCGAGGTGCAGCCGCAATTGTCGAGCGCCGTCGCCGAGCGCGAGGACATCGCGCTGTTGCAGTTCCGCACCGAGAGCGGCGTGCTCGCCCACATCAACACCAACTGGCTGACGCCGTTCAAGGCACGCAGCGTCACGGTCGCCACCCGCGGCAAATACGTGATGGGCGATCTGCTCACGCGCCAGGTCACCGAATGCTTCGGCTTCAAGCCGGACGGCAGCTACTCGATGCGGCATCTGCCTGTCGGCCACGACGAGCCGCTGCGCGCCGAGCTGATCGCGTTCCTGAAGGCCGTGCGCAACGGCGAGACGCCGGCGGTGACCGGCGACGAGGGCGTCGCCAGCCTCGAGATCGCCACGCAATGCCTGGAGACACCGTCGCGGCCTGCGGCCACCGCGCCCGTCCGGAAGGCTCCGCGTCGCGTCGCCGTCTGATCCCTCTCCATGTCGACGATTTCAAAAGTGCAAGGCGCCAAGAACCAGACCATGAACCAGCATCTGCGTTCCGACCCCATTCCCTTCATCGACGTCGGCGCGCAGCGGCGCCGGCTCGGGGCCTCGCTCGATGCGGCCGTCAAGCGCGTGCTCGATCATTGCCAGTTCGTCAACGGACCCGAGGTCTTCGAGCTCGAGAAGCAGCTCGCGGCCTATTGCGGCGCCAAGCACGTGATCGGCTGCGCCAGCGGCACCGACGCGATCCTGATGGTGATGATGGCGAAGAATGTCGGGCCCGGCGATGCCGTGCTGTGTCCGTCCTTCACCTTCATCGCGACCGCCTCGCCGGTGGCGCGGACCGGCGCGACGCCGGTTTATGTCGACGTGGACGAGGCGACCTTCAACATGAGCCCGGAGTCGCTGAAGCGCGGCATCGCGACCGCCCGCAAGGCCGGCCTGAAGCCCGTCGCGGTGATTCCGGTCGACCTGTTCGGCCAGCCGGCCGATCACGATTCCATCGCCGAGATCGCCAAGGCCGAGGGCCTGTTCGTTCTCGACGACGCCGCGCAAGCATTTGGCGCGAGCTACAAGGGCCGCAAGCTCGGCACGCTCGCGCATGCGACGGCGACCAGCTTCTTCCCGGCAAAACCGCTCGGCTGCTTCGGCGACGGCGGGGCGATCTTCACCGATGACGACGAGCTCGCCGCCACGCTGCGCAGCATCCGCGTGCACGGACAGGGCATGGACAAATATGACAATGTCCGTCTCGGCCTGACCGGCCGGATCGACACCATGCAGGCCGCGGTCCTGATCGAGAAGCTGAAGATTTTCGACGACGAGATCGCCGCCCGCAACAAGGTCGCGGAGCGCTATGAGCGCGGTCTGTCCAATGTGGTCACCGTGCCGCGCCTCAGCCCCGGCAATACCTCGGTCTGGGCGCAGTACACCATCCGTCTGCCCGAGGGCACCGACCGCGACGGCTTTGCCGCCGCGCTGAAGGCCCAGGGCGT
Organism: Bradyrhizobium sp. RP6; assembly: GCF_003837805.1. Lineage (GTDB taxonomy): Bacteria > Pseudomonadota > Alphaproteobacteria > Rhizobiales > Xanthobacteraceae > Bradyrhizobium. The sequence continues at coordinate 93,574 of NZ_RQIT01000029.1, forward strand.
GCCGACCGCGATCTACTACGGCAAGTCGATGCATCAGCAGACCGCCTACAAGCACTATCCGGTCGCGGAAGGCGGGCTGCCGGGTTGCGAGAGCCTGTCGCAGGACGTCATCAGCCTGCCGATGCACGCCTATGTGACCGAAGCCGACCAGGAGCGAATCATTGGCGCCGTCCGCGGCGCGCTCGCGGGCTGATCTTGCTTTCTTCCCCTCTCCCGCAAGCGAGGGCTTTGCACAAAGGGGAATTTTGCGATTCTCTAGGATCTGTCGTTGGAGGCGGATTGGGATGGCATATCGACAGGTGGGACAACCGAGCTTCGCAGATGCGCTGGTGTCGCGGCGAGGCAAAGGTAGCGCTGTGCTGAGGCGGATTGGCG